>CANKYI010000006.1 GCA_947488085.1 uncultured Erythrobacter sp. | reverse complement strand
TCTACTATTCTTTCCCCTGCACTGTACCCCCCAATCCCCCCTTTTCTTTTAAAATTGTGGATGAATACTGCCATTTGTCTCAAGATCTAGTTACGCCAAGCTTAAAAAAGCACCGACTCGGTGCCACTTTTTCAAGTTGATAACGGACTAGCCTTATTTTAACTTGCTATTTCTAGCTCTAAAACAACGAAAGCATGGTGAATGGTGTTTCGTCCTTTTCACTCGTTATATAAAGAAGGCTCAAATCGATCG
>CANKYI010000005.1 GCA_947488085.1 uncultured Erythrobacter sp. | reverse complement strand
AACTCGATTGCATCACCCACAGCCACATCGCCGCGCACGTCTTCGCTGGCATCGAAAGCCATCACCATCTGAGGCCAACCCAGTTCGGCGACGGGTTCGTGATCGACGGTGAGCGTGCCTGCCTCGGCATCAATGGCGGTGACGGTGCCGACAGCGCTGGCCGATCTTGTTCCCGCGCTCTCTTCCATCGCTGACATGTCGTGTCCTTCCATCGACATCTCGTCCGTGCCCATTTAGTCCATGGACTCTATTTCCTGCCCGCTGTCGCAAGCGGCGAGGGCCAAGGGCGCGGCCAGCAAGATGATTAGGTTTGAGGTACGCATTCAGTTTCTCCTTCGGATTGTGTTGGCCGCTCTGGCCGGGGGCGCCGCATCAAGAGATA
>CANKYI010000004.1 GCA_947488085.1 uncultured Erythrobacter sp. | reverse complement strand
TATCTCTTGATGCGGCGCCCCCGGCCAGAGCGGCCAACACAATCCGAAGGAGAAACTGAATGCGTACCTCAAACCTAGTCATGTTGCTGGCCGCGCCTTTGGCCCTCGCTGCTTGCGACAGCGGTCAGAAGGCCGAGCCCATAGACGAAATGAGCACGGACGAGATGTCGATGGAAGGACACGACATGTCAGCGATGGATGAGAGCGAGGGAACAAAAACCGCCAGCGCCATCGGTACCGTAACCGCCATTGATCCCGAGGCAGGCACTCTCACTGTCGATCACGAACCCGTTGCAGAGCTTGGCTGGCCTCAGATGGTGATGGCTTTCGATGCCAGCGAAGACGTGCGCGGCGATGTGGCTGTGGGTGATGCAATCGAGTTTACAGTCGAGGCAACCGAAGACGGCAAC
>CANKYI010000003.1 GCA_947488085.1 uncultured Erythrobacter sp. | reverse complement strand
TAGGTTTGAGGTACGCATTCAGTTTCTCCTTCGGATTGTGTTGGCCGCTCTGGCCGGGGGCGCCGCATCAAGAGATATGCGGCGGGGATAACGAACATGGAAAGCAGCGGCGCGGTGATCATGCCGCCAACCATCGGTGCGGCGATGCGGCTCATGACCTCCGATCCTGCGCCGGTTCCAATGAGGATCGGGAAGAGACCGGCAAGAATGACGGCCACGGTCATTGCCTTGGGACGCACGCGCAAAAGAGCGCCCTCCCTGATCGCTTCGCCCACGCCGTCCGCATCGAGGGCACCGCTGCGCCGGGCCAGTGCAGACTTGAGGTAGATCAGCATGATGACGCCGAATTCCGCTGATACCCCGGCAAGGGCGATGAAACCCACCGATGTTGCAACAGACTGGTTGTAGCCCATCAGATAGAGCAGCCAGAAGCCGCCGGTGAGTGCAAAGGGCAGCGTGCCCATAACCAGAAGCGCTTCGTCGAACCGGCGGAAGATCAGATAGAGCAGGATGAAGATGATGCCGAGCGTTGCGGGAATGACGACCTGCAACCGCTCATTCGCGCGAGTGAGATATTCAAATTGGCCCGCATAGGAAATGCTCACACCGGCAGGCAGATCGACGCCCTCTGACACCGCCGCCTGAAGATCGCTTACGACCGAAGTCAAATCGCGCCCGCGCGTGTCGACATAGACCACGCTGATGAGACGGCCCTGCTCATTCTTGAGCATAGGAGGGCCATCGCTGACGCTCACCTGTGCGACCGTTCCGAGCGTGATTTGCTGGCCTGACGGGGTTAACAAAGGCAGCGCGCGCAGTTCTCCGAGGCTGTCGCGGATCTCGCGCGGATAGCGGACATTGATGGGATATCGCGCCAGTCCTTCGACCGTTCTGCCGATATTTGTGCCGCCGATCGCGCCTGACACAATCTGCTGAACATCGGCGATGTTCAGCCCGAAACGCGCCGCAGCGACCCGGTCGATGTCCACATCGACATAGCGGCCTCCCGATAGACGCTCTGCCAAAGCGGAGCTGACGCCGGGAACCTGGTTTGCGACATTCTCGACCTGCAAAGCCACGCGCTCGATCTCGGCAAGGTCCTCGCCAGACACTTTCACACCGATCGGGCTCTTGATACCGGTCGCGAGCATATCGATGCGGTTGCGGATCGGGGGCACCCAGACATTGGCGAGCCCCGGCACCTGCACCGCGCTGTCGAGTTCTTCCACGAGCTTCTCCGGCGTCATTCCCGGCCGCCACTCTTCGCGCGGTTTGAAGCGGACCGTTGTCTCGAACATCGTTAGCGGTGCAGGGTCGGTCGCAGTATCCGCACGTCCGGCTTTTCCGAAAACGGTGTCGACTTCCGGCACAGATTTGATCAGTCGGTCCGTCCGCTGAAGCAATGCGGACGCTTCACCAGGAGAGAGGCCAGGCAGAGCGCTCGGCATGTAGAGGAGATCGCCTTCGTCGAGCGGGGGAAGAAATTCTCCTCCCAGACGGGTGAACGGGACCAGCGCTGTAAGGAATACGAGGCCTGCCACAACCAAAGTGGTTTTCGGTCGGCGCATTACCCAATCAAGACCCGGCCGATAGGCCTTGGTAAGCACGCGATTGAGGACGTTGGTGTCCTCCTTGGGTATCTTCCCGCGGATCAGCCAGCCCATCAACACAGGGACCAGTGTCACCGACAGAATGGCGGCCGCCGCCATGGCATAGGTCTTTGTAAAGGCCAGCGGTGAAAACAGGCGGCCCTCCTGCGCCTGCAAAGTAAACACCGGAAGGAACGAGAGCGTGATGATGAGAAGGCTGAAGAACAGCGCTGGCCCCACTTCTTTCGATGCGTCCGCAATCAGCTTCCAGCGCTCATCGTTGGACATCTGTTCGCCCGGATGATCCTCTTCCCAATGCTCGATGTGTTTGTGCGCGTTCTCGATCATGACGATGGCAGCGTCCACCATCGCGCCGATTGCGATGGCGATGCCGCCCAAGGACATGATGTTCGCATCGACCCCTTGAAAACGCATCACGATGAAGGCCGCCAGCACCCCCAATGGAAGCGTGACGATCGCCACCAATGCCGATCGCACGTGCCAAAGGAACAACGCGCAAACGATCGCGACGATGATAAACTCGGCGATGAGTTTGCCGGTCAGGTTTTCGATCGAGGCATCGATCAGCTTCGAGCGATCATAGGTCGTGACAATCTCGACCCCGTCAGGAAGACTGGCCTGGAGCACGCTGAGCTTCTCTTCGACAGCCGCGATGGTTGCCCGCGCATCCTCGCCTTGCCTGAGCACGACAATGCCGCCTGCGACCTCGCCTTCGCCATTGAGTTCAGCAATTCCTCGCCGCATCTCGGGGCCAAGCTGGATCGTGGCGATATCGGATAGAGTAACCGGTATACCGTTCCCGACTGATTTGAGCGGGATCTGCCGGAAGTCGTCGAGAGACGAGAGATAGCCTGAAGCGCGGACCATAAACTCGGCCTCGCCCATTTCGACCACCGATCCGCCAGCCTCCTGATTGGAAGCTTGTATGGCGCGCACGACATCGCTGTAAGTGACGCCAAACGAAGCCATCCGGTAGGGCTCCAGCACGACTTGGTACTGCTTGACCATTCCGCCAACGCTGGCGACCTCGGCAATGCCCGGAATGGTCTGGAGCTCATAGCGCAGGAACCAGTCCTGAAGGCTCCGAAGGCCAGCAAGGTCGCTGTTCCCAGTTCGGTCAACCAGCGCATATTCGTAAATCCAGCCCACGCCCGTCGCGTCCGGCCCGAGCGAGCTGGTCACTCCGTCGGGCAATTCGTTTTGCACCTGATTGAGATACTCGAGCACGCGCGAACGCGCCCAGTATAGGTCCGTCCCGTCCTCGAAGATCACATAAACGAAGCTGTCGCCGAACATCGAATAGCCGCGCACAGTTTCCGCGCCCGGCACCGAGAGCATCGTCGTCGCAAGCGGATAGGTGACCTGATCTTCGACGATGCGTGGAGCTTGCCCAGGATAATTCGAGCG
>CANKYI010000002.1 GCA_947488085.1 uncultured Erythrobacter sp. | reverse complement strand
GAGAGCATCGTCGTCGCAAGCGGATAGGTGACCTGATCTTCGACGATGCGTGGAGCTTGCCCAGGATAATTCGAGCGCACCACGACCTGAACATCAGACAGATCGGGGATCGCATCAACAGGCGTTGCGCGCACGGCCCAGAAGCCGGCGAGCGTGACCGCGATGGCTGCCAGAACGATGAAAAACCGATTGGCGATCGAGGCATCGATTATGCGCGCGATCATCGGTCGGTCTTCCGAATGGATTCGATGCGCGGACCAGTGTCGTGCTGCGAGAAGGTGAACTCGACAGTATCGCCCGGTTCCAGATCCTCAACTAGGGCGGCGTCGGCGAGAGCGAAGGGCATGACCATGCTCGGCCATTCGAGGGCGGGAACCGGCGCGTGATTGAGAATGATCGAAGCTCCGGCAATCTTCGTTATGCTTCCCGTGGCGGTGTAGGTTTTCATCTTTGCGGGGCCGTCGGATGCCATATTCATGCTTCCGTCGATCGACCTGACGTCGATCCCGGCCAAACTCGCCTCGGAGTCGATCAGGAACTGCCCGGAAGTGACGACCTGTTCGCCCTCGGCAAGGCCTGCCAGGATCTCGGTCCTGCCATTCGCCTCGCGTCCGATTTCGACCTCGGCAGGCAGGAACGCGCCTTCATCCTGCTTGAGCATCACGAGATTTCGGCGTCCCGTTCGAATGACCGCCTCCGACGGCACCAGCAAGGCTCGCCGTGTGTCGGGTGAAAGCGACACCTGCGCGAACATCCCTGGCTTCAACCTGCTGCGTGGGTTCGGCAGCTCAGCCCGGACGGTGATCGTCCGGCTTGCTGCATCGGCGTTGGGCAAAATGGTCGTGATACGTCCTGCAAATCGTTCATCGGGAAACGCTGTCAGGGTCGCACTGATGGACTGGCCCTGCCGTACATTTGCGGCCTGTGCCTCGGGCACTGAGGCTTCGAGCCATATCGGCGAGAAGCCTGTAATCTCGGCCAGTGTCTGACCTTCCATAACGGTCATGCCTGGCCGCACACCGAGCATGGTGACAGCGCCGCCTACCGGAGCCGTGACAGTGATCGTGTTTTGCGCTCTGCGTGTGCGTTCAACCGACGCGATCATCGCATCCGTCATACCAAGCAAACGCATGCGTTGGCGCATGGCATCGGCAAGCGGCGCGTCTCCAGTGTCAAGCACGGCCAGATATTCGCGCTGAGCGCCGCCCCAGTCAGGGACCAGAATATCAACTAGGGGCGCGCCTCTGGCGACCACATCATCTTGCGCCAAGTCATAGGTGCGCTGTACAAAGCCGCCCGCTCTGGGCTGTACCATCGCCACATCCCGGCCATTGTAAGCGAGCACACCAGTGGCAGTGATTTCAGGTTCAAGCACTCCGAATTCAGCGGCAGTGGTGCGAATCCCAAAATTTTGGACAATGTCAGAGCTAATCTGAACACCGGCCCCTTCGGCGTCCCCAGCGCATTTGGGGACGAGCATCATGTCCATGAATGGCGATGGCCCCGGCTCGTCAAACCTTTGTCCTGGCACCATCGGGTCATGCCAGTAGAGAACCTCATCGCATTCGGCCCCACCATTATCAGACATGGTATGATCGCCGCCGCCAATCATGGAAAGCCCATACCCCGCACCGAGGCTGAGCAACGCGACGCCTGCAAGGATGGCGTAATTTCGTTTTGAGAATTCAGAGTTCTTGCTTGTATCGCTCATGGCCGAGTCTCCCCGTATGTGAGGTAAAGTTTCGCGGCGAGCCCAACTGCAGCTGCTTCGCGTTCCAGAATTTCAAGGTCGAGCAGCGCTAGCGCCACTTTTGCTGCGATCACATCGATCAGATCGGCGTTGCCTGCTGCAAAACTTGCGGTTTCCAAGTCGACCCTTTGGCTAGCGAGAGGTGAAAGTTCATCCCGCGCGCGCTTCCATTGGCGCTCGGCACTTCGATAGGCAGCCAAGTCTGCTTCTAGCTGAACTCTTAGGGCGCGTAGGCGATCATCGCGTTCCGCTTGCGAGGCCGCCGCTTCAGCCTCAGCAGCCCGAATTCGAGGTCTTTGTCGCCGATCAGTGAAAATCGGGAGAGTGACCGAACCCATCACAGAGACCGCATCTCCAAAACCGGAATCGCGCCGCCCGTAGTTCACACTGACTCCAAAATCGGGGCGCAAGTCCGCCCGCGCGAGATCAGCTTGCGCAGAGGCCCGTCCACTCGCGGCGTCGGCGAGTAGAATTTCGGGGTTTGATCCGAGTGATTGCTCAAAGGCACGGCGGTCTATGTCAAAGTCTGGAACTTCGCCCGCAGGTGTTGGATCGTCGGTGCCTACATAGCTGGAGAGGGCGGCGCGTGCCGCGTCTCGTTGGGCTTCAATTCTTGTCACTGCATCTTCAATCAGCAGAAGTTCGCGCCGGATTGAAAGTGCTTCAGCAGGCCTCGCGGAGCCCGATGCAACGGCGCTGTTGGCCACGGATAGCAATCTGTGCAAATCAGTCAGGGCAGCGTGTGCGAGCGCCAACCTTTGCTCTGCGTAGTGGAGATCAATCCAAGCGGCTGAAGTTGCGATGTCGATTGACTGCTGCGCGACTTCAAGCCTCATCGTCGCAACTTCAATGTAAGACGCGGCAACACCTCGACGCGCTCTACGACGCGCCAAGTTTGGAATGGCTTGCTCGACTCCAATACTTACTTGCGTTGGGAGTTGTTCATCCAATTGGAAAGCAACTGGACCTGTGATCGGGAGATTTGCAACACCCCCACGAAGGATGGGATCAGGCAACTGACCGGCAGCTTGCGAAGCTTCACGCGCACCATCGACCCGTTGCTCACCAGCCTGCAAAAGAGGCTGATCCTCACGTCCTGCCTGCAGCGCCTCATCGTAACTGACGGGCTGCGCCAGAGCTGGCTGCACAGCTGTCAAAGCCGCCAGAAGGCAGGCACTCATAATCCGTTTCATAGAATTCTCACTCGAAGGATATTCGCATGCCCGATGCGGATCACCTCAACTCATTGATGAGCAGTGATGCGCAGACAATGCGTCTCAAATGGGCCAAAAGCCCAATTTCTACATTCGAGTTAGAAGCGTGGAGGCGGGTAGTCAGGCGAGAGCGCTCGACCAGCCAATTGATCAGTCACAGCTTTAGAGAACTGTGTCCTATCCGGCAGCGTGCTCTGCGCAAATTCTGGCAGCTTGTTTCCCATCAAGGCGGGAGCAACCGCATTCATCGAAAGCATGCATTTCAATGACATGTCATCACAAGGTGCATCGCGATCATGACTCGCGTGATCGGAATGCTCTGCACTGAGCGAAGCGTGATGCTTCAACTTAGCACAGTCCGCCATGGTCATCGTTTCCGCCTGGGATAACGATGCAGCCTGGGCCGAAACCTGAAAAATCAGGCCGAGGCACATTAGAACTGCAATGATGTTCCCAAAAACACGCATCCTGTAGACATAGGTGACAATCGCTTTTCCAACAAGATGCAAAGCATCTATGGGAATCGGATGGGGCGGAGTTGAAACCTAAATGAGTATTTCGCGCGAAGATTTTTGGGGGGATTTGGTTTGAAGCAATCAACTATGCTGCGCCTATCGAAGTGGCATATCTGGCTGGGTTGGCTAGTTGGCGTTCCCGTTGTCATGTGGATGGCGACAGGCCTTTTCATGGCAGCTCGCCCCGTCGACGAGGTTCGCGGCACGCATCTGCGGCTCCCCGTCGAGCAAGAAGAGCTGATCCTTCCTCAAGGCGCTTGGCCGCAAACCGAGCAATCTATCAAGGAAGTGCGCGCTGTAATGCAAGATGGGCGAGCGATTGCGATACTAACTGGCCTCAATGGAGATGTTACGCGTATTGATCTCGAAACAGGAAGCCCGATAAGCTCTGTAACGTCAGAAAGGGCTCAGCAGATCGTCGAAAAACGGATCGAAGGCGGCGAGAAGGTCGTATCGGCTCAATTCTTTGATGCCGATGCCACCCCCTTTGACTTCCGCCGACACATGCCGGTCTGGCAAGTTGTCCTCGACGGTGGAACGCATGTCTATGTAGGCCTCGACACAGGCGAAATAGAGGCCGTAAGAACGCGCTGGTGGCGTGTATTCGACTTTGCGTGGGGCCTCCACATCATGGATCTCCGCACACGTGAGGAGACCAGTCATCCAATCTTGATCGCGTTTGCTGCTCTTGGGCTAATCGGAAGCATAATAGGCTGCATCTTGATGTTCAGACGGCGAAAGACGCGAGCGTTCAAGTAAGGCTGCTTGCCGCAATTCGGGCGCTCAAGGTACTTCTATTTCAATGTCGACTGCTCTCACCCTCAGAAGCGGACGCTGGCTAGGTTTAGGCCAGCGCCCAACTCCAGTCAGATCTCGGTCTTCTCTGCAAGGGTGAGAGCGTCTTCAATGTCGACGCCTAGGTAACGGACTGTGTTCTCGATCTTGGAATGACCAAGCAGAATCTGAATTGCCCGGATGTTGCCCGTAGCTTTGTAGATGATTGAAGCCTTGGTGCGGCGAAGCGAATGTGTCCCGTATTCTTCGGGTCGTAGGCCAATCGCTTCAACCCAATCATCGACAAGTCGAGCGTATTGTCGTGTGCTCAGGTGACGGGTTTGATCAACTCTGCTCGGGAAGACGAAGTGCTCAATGTCACCTCCTCTGCGCTCCAGCCAGGCGAACAGACTTGCACGCGCATCGGATGCAATCTCGAACTGGACTGGCCGCCCTGTCTTTCGTTGTGTGATTGTCGCTCGCGTCCTGATTTCTGGACCACTTACCAAATCGCCGATCTTCAACTCTACAAGATCACAGCCTCGCAGCTTGCTATCGATCGCCAAATCAAAAAGCGCCCGGTCTCTGATGAGTTCTTCGCGATCAAGAAAGAACCGGATCGCCCAGATCTGCTTCTGATTGAATGGGCGCTTAGGACCGATCTTCGCACCGAAGTTCCATGGCACCCGATTTTGAGCGGCAGGGTCAAAGTGTGAATACGTCATTGTCATTCTCCTTGGCCGGAATGGCCTCAGAGAATGTCCGCTTTCAGGAACTGAATATTCGAATGGTTATGTCTTGGATTAGGGCGCATTCCAGACCCGATGTGCGTGCGAGGCTACCCATACATCAGCCCCTTTATCTGAGCTATCGGGGCGCGGAACAAAGTCTAAGTAGATGCAGGGTAAGTGCCTTTTACCTGGCAATTCTCTGCGCGGTATGGACAGAACGAAACTCCCTTTTGCCGACTATTTGGTCTCCGGAAAAGCGGCGAGCTAAGTTCGGCGAGAAACCACTTGGGACGAAGCTAAGGGGATAGCGGCGGCGTTTTTCGTCGCCGGTCAAGGGCCGCAACTCTTTTCGCTTTTTTGCAGTATTTGAGCTCTCCAATGTCCCGATTTTCATTGTCGCCTCACGCAAAACCAAGGCCAGTTAGTAGCCCAGAGCCGATCTTCCGAAGAATCCCAATACATCCTAAGAATTCCCATAGGCTCCCGCTCCATAAATAGAGCAGAAAATTCAATGCATTGAACGATACTCCCAAGTGACTGAAACCTTTCCCGCACATTGGAACTTGACAGCACACCGTACGCAGCGAACTCTGCAGAGGAAGGACCGAAAAGTAACTATAAAACAGTTGTTTGAACGCCCTTTTCCAAAAGTGGACCTTCTGTGCCAGTCACGTGCCAGTGAGTATTTCGACTGTGGTAAAGTGGTCCAGAAATTCTTATAGCATTGATTGCATTGGGAACTTCGATGTTTCCTACACCCATTTTGCTGTGCCAGAGTGGCACTCGCCTTCCGCAGGGTGGGCTAGGTTCTTTGAAAACAGAAAGAATCTGGATTCATGCAAAGAGAACATCGTTTGGTGACCTACGTCACGCCGCTCGTAGCCTAGTGGATTAAGGCTCAGGCAGGAGAACGCCGGGTTAGCTCAAGCATCGTGATTGGCGATTGTATTTTCGATGCTTGGCACCGCGATGTGGAAAGTCACCATGACAGACTGGGTGCCGATCCCGTGCGCCAGAATGTCTTCATCACCGTCGCTCTGGATGCGCTGCTCACACACCATGCCGTGCCCGGTTTGCGCGATGAAGTCGTGGCTGCATACCAACGCCGCTTGGAGCGTTTGGGCCTCGTTGCGCCTTGTCCAGATCGTAGGGACTGTTATCGATGATAGCACGCTTGCAGGGCTTATATTGTTCCCTTTCTAGGCCCTTCATTCGTGCAAAAGTTTGCCCATTCACGCATCAGCCCGCGCCTTTTTTCGAGGTAGTTGGTGCGCCGATAGGCGGCCTCAACTCTGTTGCCTACAGTGTGTGCTAGCGCCGCCTCAGCAACCTCGCCCGGGTAGCTGGTTTGCTCCGCTGCCCAGTCCCGGAATGAAGATCGAAAGCCATGCACTGTGTATGGCAGCTTGGCATAGCGGAGGATCTTGAGGAGCGTCATATCGGACATTGGCCGCATCACATTACGTCCTGGGAAGATCAGATCGCTGCACGAGGCATAGTATGGTTTCGCGCGTTCCAACACGCCTAGAGCTGCATCGCTCAAAGGTACGACATGCTCCTTGCCAACTTTCATTCGATCAGAGGGAATGGTCCAGAGCCTGTTTTCAAGATCAATCTCGGCCCACTTGGCACCGCGAACTTCGCCAGAACGAGAGCCGCATAGAATTAGGAACTCCAGCGCCAGTCGTGCGACGCTCTCCCGCTTCCAAAGGTGCCGCATGAACGCGGGCACCTCTTCATAGGGCATAGCTGCAAAGTGATTGTCGCGCTTGGGTTGACGCGGGAGCGCTCGTCCTACTGAACGCATTGGAGCCTCGGTTGCGCGCATTCCATTGGCATAGGCCCAGTCTAGAACGACTCCAATGCGTTGCTTCACCCGGCGCGCAGTTTCAGGCTTCTCAAGCCAGATGGGAAGCAGGCACTCTCGGATGAGCGGGCCTTCAATGTCGTCCACCAATCTTTTGCCCAGCTTGGGGAAAGCGTATTTCTCGAGGGTCGTGATCCATTGATCCTGATGCTTGCCGTTCTTCCAGCCTGCTTTTTGTTCGGCATGAACCTTTCGCGCAGCCTCGGCAAAGGTCGGCACAACCCTCTCTGCCTTCTCCCGCTCGGCAATCGGATCAAGTCCGCGCTGGATATCTCGGCGCAGATCAATCGCCGTATCACGCGCTTCTTTGAGGGAGATGAGTGACAAGGAACCAAGCCCGATATCGCGTCTTCGGCCCTTGATTGTCGCCCTTAGAACCCAATAGCCTTTGCCTGGACCTTTCAAAACTAGCGTGAGTCCATCACCATCGCCATATCTACCGGGTGTCTTCAGATTACGAATTTGCAGTGCGGTGAGCTTTCCCATGACCATCCATAATCAGTCCGCTCCCACAATTGCTCCCACAATGAATCAAAGAAACAGTGGGATTCATAGAAACATAATAAGAACAAAAGATTCCAAAGCAAGACCTAAAAAGCCCAGAATTCCGGGACTTTCAGGGACTTCTTTGGACATCTTGGGATGGTATAGGTGGCGGAGACGGTGGGATTCGAACCCACGAAAGAGTTGCCCCTTTACACACTTTCCAGGCGTGCGCCTTCGACCACTCGGCCACGTCTCCGCATGCCCTTTTCGGGCAGACCCGGGCGGATAGACGCATGCTCCCCCTTTCGCAAGCGGCTTGAGGGTGGCAGATATGGCAATATGAAAAAACTGCTTCTGACCGCCGCCTGCGCCTTTGCGCTCACCCTGCCCGCTCATGCCCAGACCGAAGCACCCGAGGAGCCTGCAGGCGCGCCCTCGCCCAACGAGATTGTCAGCTCAGCCACACCGGAAGAGTGGATCGCGATCCAGGCGGAAGATTTGCTGGTGATGACATTGGCACCAGACCGCGATGGCAAGGCTCGCACCGTCATTCTGCAATTGATGCCTGCCCCGTTCAGCCAAGGTTGGGTGGAGAACATCCGCACCCTCGCTCGCGCCGAATGGTATGACGGAATCAGCGTGAACCGCGTGCAGGACAATTACGTCGTCCAATGGGGCGATCCCGGGCATGACAATCCTGAGAGTGGTGAGGTGGAGACGAAGCCGCTGCCCGAGGGGCTTAGGGTGATGGAAGAGGCGGACTATGAAGTTCGCGAGCTCAATGAGAGTTTGCGACATCAGCTTACTGCGCTGTTTGACTGGATCGAGAATAGGGAACCGGGAGAGTCGAACAGACTTTCATTCTTTGAGCCTGGGAACGTCCGAGCAGTTGACAGCAACTACGGGTTTATTGGCGTTTTCGAGCGCGGGTTCCCGATCTCTTTGCAATTGCATCAGCATTTTGCTTCATCAGCATCGTCCGTCCACTGCTACGGAATGGTCGGCGTAGGCCGTTCCTACTCACCCGACACTGGCTCTGGCGCAGAGCTTTACACTGTAATCGGCCATGCGCCGCGCCATCTGGATCGCAACATTGCGTTGGTGGGCCGCATTATCAGCGGGATGGAGCACCTATCCTCTTTGCCGCGCGGATCGGGCGCTTTGGGCTTTTACACCGAGGAGGAAGCGGACCAGCGCACACCCATCCAATCCATCCGCGTTGCCAGTGACCTGCCCGAAACCGCACGTCCACAATTCGAATATCTCTCCACCGAAGGCGCTACCTTTGCCCGCTATGCCGAAGCGCGCGCCAATCGCCGTGATCCGTTCTTTATTGTGCCCGCAGGCGGCGCGGATATCTGCAATATCCCGGTCCCGGTGCGCGCAATTGAGCAGACAGGCGACGAGTGAGCGACACGCACGAAGATACCGTCTCGGCCACGCTGCCGCTGAAGCGGTGGGTGGGTGATGGCGCGACCTATCATCTGGTCACATTCACCGATGACGCCGCCGAGGCGTTGTCTATGCATGCGACCTTGCACCGGCTCGAATTTGGGCGGCAGCGCGGGTTTGGCTCAGTCAAAGTCATGGCGCGGATTGGCGAGACCTCTTGGAAAAGCTCGGTCTTTCCCCAGAACATCGATGGTGACGCGAAGAACGGCAAACACTGGATGCTGCTCGTGAGCAAAAAGGTCATGCGGAAAGAGGGCATTGTACCCGGTGACCCGATCAAGGTCGAAGTCACTCCGGTCTAATCATCCAACCGTCAGCCCCACATCTGGCCCTGTCTCGCGCGTTTCCAAATCGCGCGCGGAACGGCGCACGTCATGGATGAAATCGGTGGCCTTGATGCGCAATTCATCGGCATGAGAGCCCAGAGCCTGAGCCCCGCTGACCACATCATTTGCCGCTGTGCCGGTTTCTTCGCTCGATGTCCGCAACAGCCCCAGGCGCGAGCTAACCTGCGAGGAATCGCCCGCAAGTTTGTCAATATTGCGGGCAAGATCGGTGGCAGAGACGGATTGCTCATCAACCGCGCTAGCGATCATCACGGCTGTCTGTTCCAGTTCGCCAATGCGTTTTACGATGGAAGCCAGATCATCCGCGCTTGATTGCGTTGAGTTCTGCATCGCCGAAATCTTATACGTGACCGAATTGGCCGCGTTGCTGGTTTGCATGGCCAGCTCTTTGACCTCGCTCGCCACGACCGCAAAGCCGCGTCCCGCCTCACCTCCGCGCGCAGCCTCTATCGAAGCGTTTAACGCGAGCAAATTGGTGCGCTGTGCGATCGTTTGGATCAGCTCAACAATCGCGCCGACTTCAACTGCGGCTTGCGACAGGTCAGTCATCTTTGTGTTGGCTTCATCCACCAGGTCGCTCGCCCCGCGCGCCAATTGTGCAGAAGCAGCAGCCTGACGGCTGATCTCCCCAATCGAAAGCGCAAATTCGTCGGTCGCGGCGGCGGCGGCTTGGACATTATCGGCAGAGCTTTGCATTGCCTCGCTCGCGCTGCCTGCCTGCTCGCTGGACCCGGCTGCCAAACTGACCATTTCGTGCGACGTTGACTTCAACTGGTTTGAGGCGGCTGAAACAGCCGTGATCAGATCACCCACTGAAACTTCGAATGCGTCGGCCAGCCCCTCAAGCAACTGACTTTTCTCATTGCGCAAATCGCGCATTTGTTGAGCCACCAATTGCTGCTGGGCAAGTTGAACTTCAGCATCGCGCGCGCGCGCATCGTTCAATTCTCGCAGCTCAAAAGAGCTGTTTCGAAACACTGCGAGCGAGCGCGCCATATCGCCAATCTCATCCCGGCGATCACCGCCGGGAATGGGCGACTTAACATCGCCCTCAGCCAGCTTCTTCATTGCGCCAGTAATATCCGTGATCTGGCCAACAATATGCGCAATCATCGCACGAACGCCGATGGCAGAGATGATGATTGCGGCCAGTGTGAGAGCGACACAAACGACAAAACTCAGCACGATCCCGTTTATAAGGTCATCAATAGACTTCACCGCATGGCGGGTCACTAGTTTGAATGTCGCATCAAGGTTGCGGGCGCATTGCCGCGCCTGTGATTGCAATCTGGCAAAGGTTTGAGGCGATGCATCAAGGGTAAGTTGTTCCACCTCCCTTGCTTTGACCGCGATGATATCGCGCTCTTTTATCATCTCTGCGATGGTTTCCTCGGGATATCGCCCCCTACCCAGTTCTATTGCTTCGTTCATTTTATCCTGCGCTCGCGCCACGCTGGTGATTGCAGAGGCCAGATAGGCTTCGTTCCCTTGCTCTTTGGCGTCTGACAATTCGCGGGCCACTTGCGACATGGAAAGCGCCGCTTGGCCAACGCGGACTTCGGCTGCGACGCGTTCTGAATGATTGACACCGGCCATGCCAAAATACGCGAATTGGCCGAGCAGAATGCCCACTACCAGAAACGGAAGCAGCCCCGCGCCAAGCACCACGGAACGCAACTTGGCGCTCAGCGACCAGTCCTTGAACGATTGCACGAGCGCCGAACGTTTACCGGACAACACCTCGTCATGGAAACTGACAGCATCCGCGCCAGGAGCCTTAAAGTTGTGATTGAGAATGCTCATGTTCGGGGCCACAACTCCAGTTGTCGCGCCCGAACACACAAGGTTTTGCATGGGATCAAACGCGTGCGTCTTGGATGGTGCAAGCGCGTTTAAACCATGGTTAAGTGATATCTAGCGATCACCCCTCATTGGGGTGTGCTCAGAGGCGATCTGCCTGCGCCACAGCATCGCTGGCGCGCAAGGCGCTCAATATGCGGGTAAGGTGCGCCAAATCCTGCACTTCGGCATCGATATTGTAGGTCGTAAACGGGTGGTCGAGCTGCGTTTGGATCAGGCTTGTCACGTTAATCTTGTTCTGCGCAAAAATGCCCGCCATCTCTGCCAAAGTGCCCGGGCGGTCATAGATCGTTACCGCCAATCGTCCAGTGGCCCCATGCGAACGGCGGCCCCAATTGAGGTCAAGCCAGTCGGTGTCGACGCCATCTGCCAGTTCAAGGCAATCGATAGTGTGCACGCTCACCCGCTGGCCTTTACGGCGCAGGCCCACGATCCGGTCGCCGGGGACGGGGTGGCAGCATTCCGCCAGTTCGAACGCGACACCAGGCGTCAGACCGCGGATCGAGATTTCGCGTTCATGGCGCGACCATTCCTCGTCCTCTTCAAATTCCGCAGTGCAACCGGGGACAAGCGCTTCCATCACTTCGCGGTCAGTCAATTTGGCAGAGCCAATGGCGAACATCAGGTCATCGGGCTCCTCCAGCCCCAAGCGTTCCACCGCTGCACGAATAGCCTTTTTCCCGATCCGGGCGGGGACGCGGGTGGTGATCTCGTCGAATAACTTTGCGCCGATTTCGGCAACCTCACCGCGTTCTTTCAATCGGACTGCACGCCGGATCGAGGCACGCGCTTTGCCAGTCACCACAAAGCCCAGCCAAGACATCTGCGCATCGGCGGCTTTGCCTTTGATAATCTCCACCACATCGCCATTGGCCAATTGTGTGCGCAGCGGCATGTGACGCCCGTTGATCTTGGCCCCAACACAAGCAAGGCCCAGATCGGTGTGGACCGCAAAGGCGAAATCAACGGCGGTCGAGCCTTTGGGCAGTTGGAACAAAGCGCCCTTGGGTGTGAACGCAAAGATGCGATCCTGGTAAATCGCCATACGCGTGTGTTCGAGCAGTTCCTCCGCATCGTGGCTGGCATCGACAATTTCGATCAGATCACGCAGCCATCCGACTTCGCCATCGGCCTTGTCCGATTGCTTGTAAGCCCAATGCGCAGCTAGCCCGAATTCATTGCGGCGGTGCATTTCGCGTGTGCGTATCTGCACCTCCACCCGCATCGAATTTTCGTACATCAAGGATGTGTGAAGCGAGCGATAACCGTTGTTTTTCGGTGTAGAGATATAGTCCTTGAATCTCCCCGGCAGGAATTGCCACGTCGTATGCAGAACCCCCATCGCGCGGTAACAATCGGCGTCATCTTCGGTCAGCACACGAAACGCCATGATATCAGTGACCTGCTCAAAGCTGACATGCCGCTCTGACATCTTTTGCCAGATCGAAAATGGATGCTTTTCGCGGCCCATCACTTCGACGTTCAGGCCCGCCTCGGCCAGCGCCTGTTTGATCGAAAGCGCAATCGCATCAACCTGCCCGCCATCTTGCCCGCGCAGCTCATCCAGCCGGTCGGTGATTGTGGTGTAGGCCTCTGGCTCCAGCTCCTTGAATGCCAGTGCCTGCATCTCGCGCATATATTCATACATGCCCACACGCTCGGCAAGGGGCGCGTAGATTTCCATCGTCTCACGCGCAATCCGCTGACGCTTTTCCGGCTTTTTGATGAAGTGGAGCGTGCGCATATTGTGCAGCCGGTCCGCCAGCTTGACGAGCAGCACGCGGATATCCTCAGACATAGCGAGCAGGAATTTGCGCAAATTCTCCGCCGCCCGCTCGTCTTCTGGCATCGCTTCGATCTTTGACAGCTTAGTCACACCATCGACCAGCCGCGCGACCTCTAGGCCGAAATTCGCCTCGATATCATCGATTGTGACCAGCGTGTCCTCAACCGTATCATGCAGCAAGGCGGTGATGATCGTTTCTTGATCCAGCTGCAGGTCCGTCATCAGGCCCGCGACTTCGATCGGATGCGAGAAATACGGGTCACCGCTGGCGCGTTTCTGGCTGCCGTGTTTTTGAACGGTGTAGACATAGGCGCGGTTCAGCAAGGCCTCGTCAGCCTCCGGATCATAGGCTTTGACCCGTTCCACAAGTTCATATTGGCGCATCATGTCGTGTGTGAATATGTGCCGACCTGCCCACCGGAGCAAGCGCGTTGTTGCCCATGCACGAGAATAGTTGTGGCGGTGGCAAATCAGGCGCTACCGGCACACCAAATTCCTCAGTTAGATTACCACCCGTTATTGTCCCTATCTGCGGTTCAAAGGAGCAGAAAGCGCCGCTGAGTTACGCCTGTGATATGTCCGAACTCACGCTTTCAGATAACAGCTCCAAGCCTGGCATTGCCGGCTATGCCGCGCTTGGTTGCGGCGTTGTCGCGATTGTTGTGGCTTTGGTGGATGCGACATCACCGGCGTTGCAACAGCTGGCCGTTGCCCCCTCTTTGATCGCCGTGGGCATGGGAGCGCTCGCTTTAGGCCTGCGGGAAATGTCGGTTCGTGAACAGTTTGGGGCGCAAGCGCGTGGCAACGCCGCCGCCCGGCGTGAGCTGGAAGAAAAAATGCACTGGCTCAAAACGACAGAGGCCTATGCAAAAATTGGCCACTGGCGGCTCGACCTCAACAGCGATGACGTCTTCTGGTCCGACACAACCTATGCGATCCATGGATTGGAGCCGGGCACTCCGCCCAGCCTCGATCAGGCATTGGATTACTATCACGAGGAAGACCGCGATATCGTGGTCACCTCCATCGATCGAGCGCGCCTGTCTGGAGAGTTTGAATCCTTCAAAGTGCGGTTGATCAACGCACAAGGAAACATGCGTAACGTCGAAGCTGGCGCGAGCGTTGAGTTTGCAGTGGATGGCACGCCGGTCGCTTTGCTAGGAATATTCAAAGATCGCACCGCCGAAGAAGAGATGCAGCACGAATTGCGCGAAGCCAGCGCCGATGCCCATGCTTTGGCCCGGGCAAAGGGGCTTTTTCTGGCGCGCATGAGCCACGAAATCCGCACGCCAATGAATGGTCTGTTGGGCTTTGCCGAAATGCTGGCGCAATCCGAATTGAACCCACAACAGCAACAGCACGCCAATTATATCGTGGAATCGGGCCATTCCTTGCAGGCTTTGCTCAAAGAAATCCTCGATTTCACGAAGGTCGAGGCAGGCAAAGTCGAAGTCAAGCCAGTACGAACCAGCTCCGCGGACCTGATCGCCAATGCGTTGCAATCCGTCCAACCCGAGGCGCAGCGAAAACGTATCCGTCTGTCAGAGAATATCGCCGCCGATGCCCCTGCCTATTTCACGGCAGACACGCTGAGGTTGCGCCAAATCCTCGTCAATTTGCTCTCCAACGCGGTGCGCTACACCGATCAGGGTATGGTTTCGCTGTCTTTGCGAAGGGCGGATGGCGCTTTGATTTTCGAAGTCAGCGACACCGGTACCGGCATATCGCCCAAAATGCTGGAGCGGATCTTTGACCCCTTTATGCAAGAGGGCGATCATTCCAAGACCGAGCGCGGCGGCACCGGCCTTGGCCTCGCAATCAGTCGCAATCTGGCGCAGGTGCTGGGCGGCTCGCTCGAAGTCAGCAGCGTGGTCGATGAAGGGTCCACCTTTACACTCACTATCCCTCTAGTGCGCGCAAACGCTCCGCCGATCTCAGCCAAAGAGGAAATTTCCACGCCCGCTTTGCCGCCAAAAGCTGAAGTGCGGCCTGATGCCACGCCCAAATCCGGTTCGCCGGACCAATTGCGCGTTCTGGTGGCCGAAGATTTCGATATCAATCGCGAATTGGTCACACAGATGCTCGCACGACTGGGGATCACCATTGAATGTGCCGAAGATGGCTTGGAAGCGGTCAGCATGGTGCATCAGGCCCGCGCAATCGGACGCCCATATCATCTGGTACTGATGGACCTGCAAATGCCGCGGCTGGACGGCTTTGGAGCGACCAAGCGTCTGCGGGCGGCGGGTCTGACCGAAGATGACCTACCGATCATCGCGGTCACCGCCAATGCATTCCAGGATGATATCGAAAACTGCTTTGCCGTAGGGATGCAGGCGCATCTCGCTAAGCCATTATCAATGAATCAATTGACGCAGACCCTCGATCAATGGTTGCCGGGCGGGCTGCCCAAACCGAACGCGAACGCCGCCTAACTCCAAGTGGCGCGCGGGGGCAGGCTCATCAGGATCGCGTCAATATTGCCGCCAGTTTTGAGGCCAAAGATCGTGCCGCGATCATAGACGAGGTTAAACTCGGCATAGCGCCCGCGATATTCCAGCTGGCGCGCTTCGTCTTCAGGCGTGAAATCCGCATTCATTCGCTTGCGGATAAGTGCTGGATAGATGTCGAGAAACGCTTTGCCGACATCCTGAGTGAAGGCGAAATTGCGATCAAAGCTGGGGTCATCGTCACATTCAAGATGATCATAGAAAATCCCGCCAACCCCGCGATGAACCTCGCGGTGGGGAATGTAGAAATAGTCATCCGCCCACTGTTTGTACCGCTCATAATAGGTCGGATTGTGCGCCGCGCATGCCGCGCGCATGGTCGCGTGAAATTGCTCAGTATCCTCATCATAGGGGATCGGAGGGTTTAAATCAGCGCCACCGCCGAACCATGCCTTGCCCGTAGTCAAAAACCGCGTGTTCATATGCACGGCAGGCGCATGCGGATTGGCCATATGCGCAACCAGACTGATGCCGGTGGCGGTAAAGCCCGGATTGTCTTCATCCGCGCCGTTCACAGATCCGGCGAATTCTTTGGGAAAACTGCCGCGCACGGTTGAGACGTTGACGCCGACTTTTTCGAACACCTTACCCTTCATCAGGCCCTGAACACCGCCGCCGGGATCTTCGTTGCCCTCTTCAGACCGGCTCCACGGCGTGTATTGGAATGCCGCATCTGAACCCGCTTCACGCTCAATCTCTTCGAAAGCAGCGCAGATTTGGTCACGCAGGCTTTCAAACCATTGCCGTGCTTTTGCTGTGTGGCCTGCCCATTCACTCATGCTTGTGGTCCCTGTCCAAGTTGTGTTCAACCATGAACACTACATCTTTGGTGTCAACGGGATTTGACACAAATCAACTCTGCCCACTCGCTCTTGCCAAATGCCGTGATGGCGGGCAAAGCATGGCGCATGGTTCCCGTTTCGTTCCCTTCTGATTCTGCTGCGGCGTTTGAGTTCGCCCCTTTTGAGTTTTCGGGTCATGAGATGGTGCTGACCAAATCCAACGCGCTCTATTGGCCCAAAGAACGCGCGTTGCTGGTCACCGATCTGCATCTAGAAAAGGGCAGTTGGTACGCGCAGCACGGGACGATGCTGCCCCCCTATGACAGCCGGGAGACGCTGGAGCGGATTGCCGACGCCGTCAAAGCAACAGGCGCACGCCGGGTGATCACTTTGGGCGATAACTTCCATGATGATGCAGGCGCGCGGCGGCTCGATCCTTATGCTTCTGGCATGCTGGAGGCGTTGATCCGGGCGCTGGATTGGGTGTGGATCACCGGCAATCATGATGAGCAGATGGAGCGCGGTTTCGGTGCGGATATGACCGATGAGATGGAGCTTTCCGGCATCGTCCTTAGGCATGAGGCGCAGCCGGGTGAGACGCGAGCGGAGATGTCCGGGCATTACCACCCCAAAATGCGGGTCAAAGTGCGCAACCGGCACATTGCGCGACCCTGCGCCGTGGTCAGCCGCACGCCTGAGACGGAGCGCATGATCCTGCCCGCTTTTGGCGCTTACACAGGCGGCATGGATGCAGGCGCGCCAGAGATATTGGAGGCGCTCAGCCCTGCCCATGCGATCGATGCGGTGTTGGCGGCAAAGGGCAAACTGGTAAGGTTTCCGCTTTATCGCGCTGGCACCTAGCGCTCCCGGCCAAATCACCCTATATCGCGCTTTCAGAATCAGGCTACTTCAGGAGATAACACATAGCCCGTCCACCTAGGCGTTCGATGGCCCCGCCCGTTAAAAGCGGCCCTCGCTACGATAATTTAATCCAGGTTCCCAAAGTCCGCGTAATTGACGAGGAAGGTGAGAACCGTGGCGTAATGTTCACGCGCGAAGCGATGGAGGAGGCCAATGAGAAAGGTCTCAACCTCGTCGAAGTGTCCCCCAATGCGGACCCGCCCGTGTGCAAATATCTCGATGTCGGCAAATATCGGTATGAGGCTCAGAAAAAAGCCAATGCCGCGCGCAAGACGCAAAAGACGCAGGACATCAAAGAAGTCAAAATGCGTCCCAATATCGACACGCATGATTATGACGTGAAGATGCGCAACGTGAACAAATTCATCGACCAAGGCGACAAAGTGAAGGTAACACTTCGCTTTCGTGGCCGTGAAATGGCGCACCAACATCTGGGCATGGACCTGCTTAAGCGGGTTCAGACCGATGTCGAAGAAACGGCCAAGGTCGAGGCGTTTCCAAGGCTCGAAGGCCGCCAAATGCTGATGGTACTCGCGCCGAAGTAGCCGTCGCTTTCATGGCATTTTGGAACAAACACAATGGAGCGAGAGCGTTTGGCGCTTTCGCTCTTTTGTTGTGTACTGTCGGCCAACCAGTCACAGCTCAGCAGACCATTATCCTACAAACCGAAACACAAACGCCCCCGCAACTCGATGAAGACTTCACCGCCGTCTATCTAGCGCGGGTGGTTGAAATGACCCATGTGGGTTTCCCGCCCTGCCCGCCAGAAGTCATTTGCTGGAATGCGATTTGGGATATTGTGCTCGACCCGGTGGATATGTTGGGCAGCGATCAAGAAGTCGGCCGCCAGACTTATCGCATCTCGCAACATGCCGCCTATCTTCCTGGTTCGACATTGGTAGCCGCCGTTCAACGCGACGTCGACGGCAAGTGGCACTTAATCAGCCGTAGTCACATAGAAAAGCGAGTGTGCTTTCATGACCCCAACGGCGATATCTGGGACAATCATGAAGACCCTGATCGCGAGTGGGACGCCGAACATGACCGCGAGACCCGGCAAACCTGTCTCACTGCTGATGCAGGCTGAGCTGGCCCGGCGAGCGGCGAGTGTATTCGACGAATAACACACCTCACCCGATAACCGGGAACAAAACATCATTTCAGTGATCTATAGACTACCTCGTGAGGCAAGCTTATCGGCTCGCGTTCCTGACCCGCTGGAACATCCCCGCAAAATGGGTTGGTTCTTGCCTCACAACGAAACTTTAACCGCCCACACCCAAATGGGCACCCCTGCAAGGCTCCAACAGAAGGGCCGGCATTTGAAAAAAGGACTGCTTTCCATGCCACGCATTCAGGCTCTTATTCTTGCCAGCTCCGCTCTCGCGCTCAGCGCCACCCCCGCCTTTGCACAAGACACGCGTCCGGCTGCTGATCCGCAATTTGCGACTTTCACGCCCTCAGACACTCCCAACAATGACGGGATTGATTATACGATCTGGAATGAAGCGATGAGCAACATCGTAATTTCCATGGGCCCATCATTGCGTGAGACCGCAGGACCGCCTTCGCAGGGATTTGGAACGCGGCGTCAATATGGTCACGTCTCGCGTTACCGCCTTGAAGGTACGCGCATTATGTTCACCTTCCTCGATAGCGATGTGATCGCAAGCTTTACCGAATATCGCCAGGACCTGGAACGAACCGCCGATATCGTCGATATTCAGGCGCTCAGCCGCAATGAACAGCTCGCTTATTGGATCAATCTGCACAATGTTGCGATGATCGAACAGATCGCCATGGCTTGGCCTGTGCGCCAACCGCGCAGGATGGAAGTGAACGGTGTGCCGCTTGACGATGCACGGTTCATCACGGTCGAAGGGATTTCCCTGTCGCCGCGCGATATCCGCGAAAAGATCGTTTTTGCCAATTGGCGCGATCCGCGCGTTATCTATGGCTTCTGGCGCGGTGAGATCGGCGGTCCATCTATCCAACGTGAGGCATTCAATGCCGACAATGTTGGTCGTTTGTTAGACCGCGGCGCGCGTGATTTCGTAAACTCGCTGCGTGGAACACAGAAACGCGGTGATACGCTCGAAGTCTCGGAATTGTTCGAAGAGGTTGCACCGTTCTACTTCTCGAACTTCGAAGGTGACGTGCGCGCCCATATCGCTCAATTTGCCAATGATGATACCCGCGCGATCCTTGATGGAACCACGCAGATCAACGCCAATGTCAACGAATATGACATTGCTGATCTTGCAGGCGGTGTGCGTGAGCCAACCTATTCGAACATCACCAGTTCGGATGGCACCTCATACAGCTTCCGCTTGCCGCGCAGCATGGCTCAATTGCTCGCCCAGCGTGAGCAGAAGTTCCAGCGGATCATCCGTCAGGGCCGCACAGGCACGGTCACCTTTAGCAATATCGAATTGCCAGGTGACCCCGATGACAAGGGTGAGATCGAATAAACCCACCTTTACGAATTAGAAAAGCCCGCCAAACCCATCCGGTCTGGCGGGCTTTTTGTTGGCAGGACCCGCATGCATGTCTCGCAATACGCCAGTGATTAAATGATTCAGTTATTGGGACGGACAAACGCAATCAAAAACGGACTCACGTTCATCTAGGGTTGTGGTCAATAATGATACTTCATCGGATTGGAGGGATCTTTTACTGTCTTGTGGGAGACAATTTATGGTACTTCGTTCCAATATACGCCTGTCTGCGGCTTTGGTCGCAACCGTTGCTCTTGCCGCACCTTTGGCCGCCGAAAGCACGGCCATTGCAGTGCCAACCCAATCGCAGACGCAAACCGCACAAAATGGTGCCGCCAATTCCGGCCTTGCGCAATTTACGCCCGCTTCCGAACGGCGCGAACATCGCATCGATTATGCCCATTGGGATGAAGCGCTGGGCTGGTTTGTCGTGCCGATGGGGCCATCCATTCGCCAGGGTGCGGGCCGCGTCGATCCGCGCACTGGAACGCGGCGGATATATGGACATGAATCGCGTTACAGGCTGGAAGGCAACCGTGTTGCGTTTTCCTATCTCACAGATGATATCCGTAGCGCGATCCAAGACTATCGTGAAGATCTGGAGCGAGTCGGAGACACGCTCGATCTCACCACAATCCCGCGCAATGAACAGCTCGCCTATTGGATCAATCTGCACAATGTCGCGATGATTGATGCGCTCGCGGGCCAATATCCACTGACCGAAGCCGAAGGCGAAATCGACGACGCGAAGCTTGTCACTGTGGCAGGCGTAGAATTGTCACCGCGCGATATTCGGGAAAAGATCGTGTATCCCAACTGGCGCGATCCGAAAGTCATGTATGGTTTTTGGCGCGGCGTAATTGGCGGCCCTTCAATCCAGCGGCTCGCCTATACTGGTGGCAATGTGGACGCATTGCTGTCGTTATCAGCGGAAGAGTTTGTGAACTCGCTGCGCGGGGTTGAGCGTTGGGGAGGAGCCCTGCGCGTCAGTCCGATCTATGAAGAGGCGGCGAGCTTCTACTTTGCCAATAACGATGCTTTGCGCGCGCACCTGATCCAGTATGGACGCGATGATGTGCGCGAGCTGGTGAATGGCACGGCGGATGTCGCTTACAAAGCGCTTGAGACAGATATCGCCGATCTGCAGCGGGGTGAGCGCGATCCCTCTCTTGCAACTCTATGTGGGTCAAGCGGAAGCCCAGCGGGAGGCAATGCACTTACCGTCAGCCCGCTGCAATGCACTGCCGAAGTCACCCGTCCAAACGCTGCAATCCAGCGATTGATGATAGAACGCGCGACCAAGCTGGATCGAGCGCGCCGTGCAGGCATCCGTTCGGGCATGGTGATTTATGGTGATGGTGCATATTCGGCCGCCGACGCACCAGAAGTGGAGTGATAGCTAGTCTGCCATTCCTCGGCGATATCAAAGTCAAGCTGCGCGTAGATTGCGACATTGCTGGGCGTGGCTGTCTCTAGCAACACGCCCAGCCCCTACTTTGCCGCGCGGGCAATAGCTACGCGGCCCATGTTTCAGCGGAAAGCAAAACTGTATCCTCTGCCGCACCTTGCGCTCGTGAAAGAAGTTGGCAGGGTGTGGGTGGGAAGCTGAGCGGTGCGATTTGCACCAGACCAGCGACAGGATGAGGGATAAGACGAGAGCCATGACCGCGCGTGCAATCGGCCTTGCCCTTGGCCCCCTCGCTTTTGCCATAACCGCGCTGACCGCTGCGCCTGCGGGCATGAGCAGCGAAGCGTGGATGGTTGCAGGTCTCGTCATCTGGATGGCGGCGTGGTGGATGACAGAAGCCGTACCACTGCCCGTAACCGCTCTGCTGCCCTTCATCTGGCTGCCACTGGGCGGAGTGATGACAGCCAGAGAAACGGCGAGCGCCTACTACGCGCCGATCCTGTTTCTGCTCTTAGGCGGCGCGTTCATTGCGCTGGCGATTGAGCGGACGGGTCTGCACCGACGGTTGAGCCTTGCGATCCTGAAAGCAATTGGGTCGGATGGAGGGCAGGTGCGGCTACTGCTCGCCTTTATGGTGTCGGCGGCGATCCTCTCCATGCTGATTTCGAACACATCGACCGCGCTGATTATGATGCCGATGGCGCTGGCTGTGCTCGCTGGCGGGTCGGCGCTGAATACTGATGCTGGGGATACGATCAACACAGAGGGTCTGTTTGGCGCCCTGCCCATGGGCATCGCGTTCGCGGCGACCATAGGCGGGCTTGGCACCATTGTTGGCTCACCCACCAACGGGATCGCGGTGCAATTGCTCGACGATATGATCGGGTTGGAGATCAGCTTTGCGACTTGGATGGCTTACGGCCTGCCGGTTGTGTTGATCGGAGTACCCTTGGCAGCCTTTATCATTGCCAAGGTGCAAAAGGTCGCCTCGCACCCCTTTGATGTGGCGGCGGCGCGTAAGGCGATTGATGATATGTCGCCTTGGTCCGCGGCAGAAAAGCGGCTGGTGCCGATTATCGCAATCACGTTTTTCCTATGGATGACGCGGCGCTGGGTTGCGCCCTATTTGCCGGAGAACAGCTGGACCGATGGAACCATCGCAGTGGTCGCGGCGCTTGCTCTGTTTTTACTGCCCGATGGTTCGCGTGAGAACGGAAAGTCTCGCCCGCTGCTCAAATGGCACGAGGCCGACCGCGCGCCCTGGGGCGTGATCCTGATGTTTGGCGGCGGATTGGCGCTGGCGGCGGGTATGCAAGCAAGCGGCTTGGCAGAGTGGCTGGGCAATGCGCTGTTGCCGCTCGATGCAGTGCCGCTGTTCCTGATGGCGCTGGCGATTGTGGCAATGGTGGTTCTGATCACGGAGTTCGCCTCCAACGTCGCCACAGCCAGCGCGATCATCCCCGTGGTCGCCAGTTTGGCAGCAGCACTGGGCCTTGGCGAGAACGCGATCCTGATCGCCATGCCCGCCGCACTTGCAGCAAGTTGGGGCTTTATCTTACCCGCAGGCACCGGTCCCAATGCGATTGCGTGGAGCACTGGCCGGTTGAAGATCGGGCGGCTGGTGCGCGCCGGGATTGTGCTCGATCTATTGGGTATCGTAATGATCGTCGGATTGGTCTGGGGCGTCGCGGCGCTCGCTGGTTAGGCGATCAGTTCGGCTCGCACGCTGGGAGCGGATCGCCATAGCGGAAAAGCACTCCGCCGCTATGACCGCCATCTTCAATCAGCACGTCATATTGAACGCCTTGCTCCAATGGCGCAGCAGGCAATTCGGTCTCCCAACCCGCAATCTCTTGGCCATAGGTCACCACTGTCATCTCTGGCCGGTTGTCGGAAGCATTGGGTAAAGAGGCCGTCCACACCGCTTCCAACCTCGTGCCCTCAGCGTCCTCTCCGTTATCCTTTGCGACCCAAATGCGTTCGGGACGCGGTGCGTTGGTGGAGAGCACGTCCTCAATGTCTGCGAGCGCAAAGGCCACGAGGCCGTTCTGGTTGCAGACAGTGATATCGATGCCCGGAAGCTGGCAGCTGGTCGTAGTGACAGCCAATGCTGAGAGAAGGATTATATTTCGCATTTGGGTTATCTATCACAGGCTTACCCGCTTCCGAAACCTTCCCAACTCAGCGGTTCAAAACGGCTCTGAATGTGGTTGCACATGTAACCACTTCGCCCTATCCAAGAGCCACGGCGATGCCTTGCGGGGAGAGGCGCTTCTGCGGAGGTTAGAAGCGGGTGCCCCTATCGTCGATCAATCGGCTCCTGCCTTCCTGGGAGCGTTGATAGACAGGGATACGCCGCCATGACCGACGCAATCGATCCAACCAACACCCCCACTCCGCGCCGTAAGCCAAAGCCAGAGCGCACTGAGATTGGCGGACGCCCGCTAAAGCCATCGACGTTGATGATGGGGCATGGCTATGACCCCGGCCTGTCCGAAGGGTCGTTGAAGGCCCCGATCTTCCTAACCTCCACTTTCGCATTTGAAAGCGCGGCGGCAGGCAAACGCCACTTTGAAGGGATCACCGGTAAACGCGAGGGCGGAGCAGAGGGCCTCGTCTACTCCCGTTTCAACGGACCCAATCAGGAAATTCTCGAAGACCGGCTGGCCGTATGGGATGCCGCCGAAGACGCGCTAACCTTTAGCAGCGGAATGACCGCGATCTGCGTGTTGATGATGGCCTATGTTGGGCACGGCGATGTGATCGTGCATTCCGGCCCGCTTTACGCTGCCACCGAGGGGTTTGTTGCCAAAGTACTCGCCAAATTCGGCGTCACCTATATCGATTTTCCAGCGGGTGCATCGCCTGAGGAACTGGACGCAGTCATCAAACGCGCCAAATGCCAAGCGGGAGAGAATGGCGGCAAAGTCGCGATGATCTACCTCGAAAGCCCCGGCAACCCGACCAACGCTTTGGTCGATATTGAGGCGGTGCGCGAGGCTCGCGATGCGAACCTCAAATGGCCTTGCCCCATCGCCATCGACAACACCTTCCTGGGCCCCCTTTGGCAACGCCCCCTGGAACACGGCGCAGACATCGTTGCCTACTCACTCACCAAATATGTGGGAGGGCATTCCGACCTTGTCGCAGGCAGCATTGCGGGCGCGAAGAAGTGGATGGACCCGGTGCGCGCGCTGCGCAACACGATGGGCGGGATCGTTGATCCGAACACGGCGTGGATGCTGTTGCGGTCACTGGAGACGGTGGAACTGCGCATGCAACGCGCGGGCGAGAATGCTCAAAAGGTTTGCGCGTTCTTGAAAGAGCATCCCAAGGTCACCGGCCTCGGCTATCTCGGCATGATCGAGGATGCGCGGCAACAGGACATCTATGACCGGCACTGCCTTGGCGCGGGCAGCACGTTCAGCGTGTTCATCGATGGCGGCGAAGCGGAGTGCTTCCGGTTCCTGGATCACCTTCAGATCGCCAAACTCGCTGTCAGCCTCGGCGGCACTGAGACGCTGGCCAGCCACCCTGCATCCATGACCCATCTATCGGTCCCGGATGAGCGCAAGGCCGCATTGGGCATCACGGACAGCCTCGTGCGGATCAGCGTGGGGATTGAGGATGCGGACGATCTGATCGCCGACTTTGCGCAGGCGCTAGAGCACGTGTAACCATGGCCCCATCGCCCTTCGGGGCCTTGGGAGCACAACATGACTGACACCAGAAAACCCGTCTTTCTCGTCATTGGAGCAGGCGCGGGGATCGGAGGCAGTACGGCTGCGCGGTTTGCGGCTGGCGGGTATCATGCTGTGCTCGCAAGGCGCTCTGACGAAGCGGGATTGCAGCGAATGATCGGTGAGATCGAAGCGGCTGGCGGGACCGCGTCGGGCACTCTGGTCAATGCGAGCGAGGATGGCGCGATTGAGGAGCTGGTAGAGCGGGTCGAGCGCGATATCGGCCCGATTGAATGCGCGCTCTATAACCTTGGCGCGCAGATCGGGAACCGCGACCTGCTCGATACGCCGCACCGCACCTTTGAGCTGGGCTGGAGGCTGGGCTGTTATGGAGTCTTCCGTCTTGCCCATGCGGTGTTCCCGGCGATGGTAGAGCGGGCGAAGACCGGCAAGCATGGAACGCTGCTCGTTACCTCAGCCACATCGGCGGTGCGTGGGAATGCCGGTCAGCACAGCCATGCGGCCGCAATGGGTGGACGGCGGATGCTGTGCCAAACGCTGAATGCGGAATTTGGACCGCAAGGCATCCATGTCGCGCATATCGTGGTCGATGGGTCGGTCGATGCGCCGGACACTTTGGGCAAGCTGCTCGGCGACAAGTTCGACGCATTTAAGGCGGCTAAGGGCGAAGACGGAGTGACCGACCCTGCCAACATTGCAGAAACCTATTGGCACTTGTCACAACAGCCGCGCAATTGCTGGACCCACGAGATCGACATCCGCCCCTGGACAGACGTCGCATGGTGGAACGACAATCCCGCGCCCGAAATCAATTCTGTAGGGAAGGGGTTTGCGGGTCCACGGGATCAATAGAACCGTCGGCATCATAGACCGTGCAAGGGGCCTCTTCTTCGGGGCTTCCTTTTTCCTCGAAGAACTCTCTAACCAAATCGCACGGGATATGTGGGCCAGGCAGCAACACGGCCTTGTAGGTGCCGTCCTCCCCTCGTTTGTAAATCTCAGACGAAACGGGCGAATAGTCAGAATTGGGGTTCTCGACCAAGACCATCGCATAATCGCCGGATTCAGAGACCAGCCGGATTTGCTGTTCGGCCAAAGCCTCCCTGCCTCGCTGCTTCGTCTGTTCCAATCCGTACCGGGATATTTGCTGCTGTATCTGGCGCATCATGCGATCAGCTTCGTCCGTTAGAGCAGCGGCACCTGAAAAATCCCCATCACCAATCCGTCGCAGAATTTCCGCGCTGACCAGCACTGCCTCATGCTCCGAATGGTCAACCGATGCTTCGTCAGCGATGCTGGATGCTTCAGCTTGTTCCGCCGCACTTGTTTGCGAACAGCCGACTGACAAAGCGGCTGAGATCGACACCATTGCTATGGCGCGTGTCTTGAGAAATGGGATCAAGATACAAGCTTTCCGACCAACGTGCTAAGCGCAGCATCAAGTTCCGCGTCAGTCAGCTTGCCCGCTTCTTCATCGAACACGTCGGAGTAATGCGGGACGGACAGATGCCCGACCACTTCACCGCCAAAATTGGGCGCAGCTTTAACGGCAAAGTCGAGCACGCGGCCTGCACCACCCTGACCGTCAGATGTCGCCATCAACGCCATTTTCTTGCCTTGCCACACTTCGGCGCCCAATCGGCTGCACCAATCGAACAGGTTCTTAAAGCTGGCGGGAAACGCACCGTTATGCTCAGCATGTGAGATCATCAGCGCGTCAACACCCTTAATCCGCGCGAGGAAGTCATGCGCCAATTGCGGCACACCGCCCATTTCCCGCTCACGATCCTCACTAAAGATCGGCATCTCAAAATCGTGAATGTCGAGCGTCTCGATCTCGTGCCCCTCTGCAAGGCTGGCGGCATATTCAACCAGATTGCGGTTGATCGAGGTCGAGGAATTGCTCGCGGCAAATGCTAGAATGCGCATTGGTCTTAGTAATCTCCAGATTAGGGGTCAGCCGCGCCACGTGCGGCGCTCTTCGCCCATTCTTAGAACTTCGTAGGCGAGCTGAAGTTTCTGAAATTCTGTTGCAGCCTCTTCGTCACCCGGCTTCACATCGGGATGCACCAGTTTGGCCTTGGCGCGATACGCTTTTTTGATCGCCGCGAAATCGGCATCTGCATCCAGCTCAAGCAGCTCCAACGCGCGCATCTCATCGGCACTGCGTGAGCCATCGCCTGATCCGGTCCAGCCATAGTGAGAGGCCTCAGCATAGCCTTCGCTCTCTTGCCGCTCGGCTTTGGCGCGTTCGGCTTTTTGCTCTTTGTCTAGCCCTTCGAAATAGTCCCAGCCTTTGTTGTATTCTGCGGCATGGGCCTGACAGAAATACCAGCGATCCGGGCTGTTGGGCGATTTGGGCGCAGGGCACAGGCCGGGTTCGCCGCAACCATGGCGGTCGCACTCGCGCTGAGCCACGGTTTCGCGTGATGCGTCATAGGAGCGCCACCGGGGAAAGCCCCAGTCATTGGATCGGCGCGCCTTGCTCATAAAGCGTTGGAGAGGTCGTTGGTCGAGAACATTGGGCCACCAACCTAGGGATGATGGTGCCAATTGGAAAGGCGTTACAGGCATCTGGGAACAAGTTGCGATCTGAAATGTTGCATCGCAATAGGTTGTTCACCTTTAGGGTGTTAGGCGCCGCCAAAATCTAGGGATCCAATGAGCCAACAATTGACCATATCCAGCCTGTTTTCAGTGTTCGCACTGGTGCTGCTCGCGCTGTTTGCGCGTGCTGGTGATGTGATTGGTGAACCGGTCAACCCGGCCGCTTTGGTGCAGGTCGAAGCGTCCGCCGACTGGGCTGGCTAAGCCTCGGCACGCCCGCCCCTGATCACAGGAACGAGCGCATCGACATCAAAGCAATCAGTTAATAATGATGCTCGCGGCGCGCCGGTTCTGCGCCCATGCACCAGAGTTCGAGGCAAGTGCGACAGGGCGCTCCTTACCATAGCTGACGGTGCGAATACGGTTCGCTGCAACGCCCAGACTGGTCAGGTAGTTCTTCGCCGCATTCGCGCGCCGCTCACCCAAAGCAAGGTTGTATTCGCGTGTGCCGCGTTCATCAGTGTGGCCTTCGATAGTGAAGGTCAGCTGCGGGAATTGGGCGAAATATTGCGCCTGAGCCTGCAACGATGCCGCATCAGAGCTATCGATATTATACCGATCTGTGTCGAAATATACGACCGCAGACTGACCCACAGCGCCCTCAAAATGCGCCTGCGAACCAACGCCTGGTGCACTGGACGTGGGCGCTGGTGTCGGAGCAGCCGCTGGTCCCGGTGTTGTGATCGGCGCTGGCGGCAGTTCCTCTGGCGCGGACTTCGAACAGGCGCTGAGCGCGAGTGCGGAGGTCAGAAGGGCTGCGGTAGCGGCCTTTGAAGTGGAGAAAGTCATCATTATTGCTCTCCTTATTGTGCCGGGCAAATCTGCTGCGGCAGGTTAAATTAGGGTCGAAGCTTACGGGCGAATAGGCCCCCAAGCAGGGTCAGAGGCATCAACCGGGGTTGGCAAGCGCCGTTCGTTGCTGCCGGTCAAATCGACCTGCCACAGCGAAGAATTGCCTGCATTGCGAGTGGTGCGGAAAAACTGAATGATCCTTCCATTGGGCGCCCAGGTTGGAGCCTCATCTTGCCATCCGTTGGTCAGCACCCGAAGGTTACGCCCAGCAGGCGTCATAACCGCAACATTAAAGTCACCGGCAATCCGCGTGAAGGCGATCTGGTCACCGCGCGGGCTCCATTCCGGGGTCGCACAGCGTCCGCCGAAAAAGGTGATGCGCCGTTGGTTCGTGCCGTCCGCATCCATCACATAGCATTGCTGAGTGCCCGAACGGTCGCTTTCAAAAACGATCTGACGGCCATCGGGCGAATAGGACCCGCCAATATCGATCCCCGGCGTATCGGTCAGCCGGGTCGAGTTCCCGCCAGTAACTGGCACGCGATAGATATCAGTGTTGCCGTTCACCGCCATCGAATACAGGATCGAGCGACCATCGGGCGACCAACGCGGCGCAATCGTCGGATTGCGGTTCTCTGTCACCAAAGTCTGCTGTCCGCTGCCAATGTCATAGACATAGATGCGCGGGTTTCCATCGACATAAGAGAGATAGAGGATCTTCGAATAGTCCGGGGAATAGCGCGGAGTGAGCGCAGTCGCGCTGCCCAATGTCAGGAAGCGATGATTGGCTCCATCGCTGTCCATCACAGCGAGGCGTTTGACCCGGTTATCCTTGGGGCCAGTTTCGGCGATATAGGCGATGCGGCTGTCAAAGAACGGGTCTTCGCCGGTCAACCGCGCATAGATCAGATCAGAGCATTTATGCGCCGCACGCCGCCAATCGGCAGGGCGCACAACCCAACCTTCGCGGATCAACTCATTCTGCAACACGACATCATACAGATAGCAGCCAACGACCAAGCGATCATCGTCTCGCGCTCGGACATAGCCATGCACCAGCATCTCTGCACCGCGGCCATTCCAACTGCTCCATGCAGGGGCCGTGACCTGAGGAAAGCTGGGGCTGGGCAGACTGTCAGGCCCGGTTGGCTTAAACAGGCCATTATTGCGAAGGTTGCCTGTGATCACCTGCGCGATTTCGCGGCCAAGCGCAGCAGTGCCACCGGCATTGGCAGGGGTGGGCTGATCGCGGTCCGTTGCGAAGGCCGGGATGGCAATGCCAAGGTCCTGCCAATCGCTGGTATCAGTGGTCGATCCGGTCAGGCCGCCAGCTTCTTCAGCGGCAGCCGCATCCTCAAACACGGTTTCAACATTGCCGCCTTCGCCAATCGGGTCACCCAAATCGGTGCTCTGTGCAGCGGCAGGCGCAGCGAGCGAGGTTGCAAGGGCACATGCCAACACGAGTGCGGCGATGGAAAATTTCATAGTCACAGCCTTCTGTCGAACCTCCATGAGGAGATATTCTTCCAAGCTTCGTAATACTCATCGGGCAAATCGAAAGGGGATGCCCGTCGAACTGCCCTTACCGCGCGTTCAGCGTGGAGCGGGGCTTGCGGTCGGTTGGAATCGGTTACCCCGCTTTGGCTAACGACCCGCGGGGTCCCTGCCAATGAGCCATCTTCGTTTAAGCGGAAAGAAACAACCGTCACCAGCCTGTCCGCCTCCAGTCCCGAAGGCGCGCTCCAATGCGGTCTGAGCTGCCGATTAATCTCTTGCTGCAAAGATGCACGCGCACTGCGCCCAATTTGCGATGCGGGAATGCGGGTTTCCTGCGTTTGCGTGGAACCACCCTGCCCTTCCAGAAAATTGTCACCGATCTGGCTTCCACCTGACCGGGTTGCTCGCTGCGTTGGTGCGGGAGCCGGTGTCCGATCCGGGCGGCTGCGATCGCGTTCGCGCGGCGGCGTGCGCGTCGGTGGAGTTCGCGTGTTCCGCGCAGTTGGAGGCGGCGGTGCCTGTGTGGGCGCAGTCACGGGAGCTGCATCCAGCGGCGTAGTCTCAAGCTCCGGCGCAGGCTGATCAGAAAGCGTCGGTGCAATCGCAGCGCGGCTTTCTGGCACAGGGTCCGGTGCCGTCGATTCCAAGCTAACCTCTGTCGCAAGGCTCACCGTCATCCGATCCGGCGTCGGCAAAGCAGCAGGCGTAAACAGGAATTGCAGCGCCAACACCGCTGCCAGCAATGCGTGCAGCACTATCGCGACGAGCAGGCCGACGCTGTCTTCTGTGCGAAAGGCGGTTTGTGCCATGATCCCCTCTCGCTATGGCGGCGAAACTGAACCGTCGGTGACCAGCGATATGGAGGTGAAGCCTGCGCGGCCCAACTCACCCATAACCGCCATCACTCTGCCGTAATCGAGGCTCCTGTCACCGCGCAGCACAATGGTCGGTTGATCGCCAGAGCTCGCACGGTCCAATTCCAACAGTGCATTGGGCAATTCGCCCGGCACGATAGGAGTGTTCTCGATATAGACCCGGCCATCGCTGTCGATGCTGATCGTGACCTGTTCCGCGGTTTGCTCCACCGCCGAAGCACGACTTTCAGGCAATTCAATAGGCACGCCGACTGCGGGCAAAGTGACGGTCACCATAAAGATGATAAGCAACACCAGCATCACATCGACGAGCGGCGTGACGTTAATCTCCGCCATCGCCGCGCGCCGAAACCGGCGGCCACGATTGCGTCCCGACGATACCAAGCCCATCGCCATTATGCTTTGTCCAACTCACGGCTAAGGCCAGCATGGACCTTGTCCGCAAACCGTTGAAGCTGCGCCTCATAATGGTTCACCGTGTTGCTGAACCGGTTGTAAGCGATAACCGCTGGGATCGCAGCGAACAGCCCGATACCGGTGGCGAACAAAGCCTCAGCAATACCGGGAGCGACCACGGCGAGAGAGGCGCTTTGCTGCGCACCGATTTGGAAGAAGCTGTTCATGATGCCCCAAACCGTGCCGAACAAACCCACAAACGGCGCAACCGAACCGGTGGTTGCCAAAAAGTTCAACCGTCCAGCCAGCTCGTCTGCCTCATGCGCCACCTGACCTTCCATCGCCGCGCTGATCCGCTGGCGCGCCGCGTCGCGATCCACCGTCCCGGACTTGGTCGAGCGTCGCCATTCATCCAGCCCAGCGCCGGCCACGCGCGCTGACGGCACCTCTGCGCGTTGACGTTTTGAAAGAGCAGCTTCGCGATCATTGGTATCCCAAAAATCGGCCTCATAGGCGCGCGATTTGCTGTTCAACATGTCGGATCTCAGCGAAAATGACACGATGATCATCCACGTCCAGATACTGGCGAGGACCAGACCAACAATCACCGCTTGCACGACAATGTCGGCGTCCAAAAACAGCTCAATCGGATCAAGCCGCGTCGGACCCGCTGGCAATGCGGTTTGAGCTGTGACAGCGCTCATCAAAAGACTGGGCACTCTTATGTATCCTTCTTGGTCATAAATTCGTGAAACGCTGCGCGCCAAGGGGCCGGTTGTCGGCGCGGACGCCCTTCGAGTGAGATGAACCCCACGCGCAAGGATGCCTCACACAAGGCTTCGTCACCGCGACGCGCAATCTGATGCATCCGGCAGCTTGCCGCGCCGAGTTCCGTACAGGTCGTCTCGATCACCACATCATCATCGAGCTTTGCCGGGCGGAGATATTTGAGATTGATCTCGGATACCGCATAGGCGCCATCTTCGCTTTCAATCGCGGCGCGCTGATCAATCTCCAGCATGCGCAAGAGGTCCGAACGCGCGCGCTCAAACCAGCGCAGATAATTGGCGTGATAGGTGATGCCGGACAGGTCGGTGTCCTCATAATAAACGCGCACCGCATACAGGTGCCGCGCGCCATTAAAGACGCCGCCCGGAGGAGTGGGTATCGGAGTTGGGTTAACCATCGGAGAACGGGTTAGCGCAGCGGAATCCGGCATACCAGCCGCATTTGCCCAGTTTTCCTGAATGACGGTGGAACGACTCTGACGTGCGACCGGAGCCTATTTCTGTCGCCAAATCATCGGGCCAAGCGGCTGTCCGCCAAAGATATGGACGTGCAGATGCGGAACCTCTTGCCCGCCATGATGGCCAATATTGGCCATCAACCGGTATCCCGGCTCCACCAATCCTTTTGCACGAGCAACCTCGCCCACGGCACGAACAAAGCCTGTAATTTCCTCTGCCGATGCCTTGGCGGAAAAGTCATCCCAGCTGACATAGCGGCCCTTTGGGATCACCAGAGTGTGGATTTCAGCCTGAGGGTTGATGTCCTCTAATGCATAGGCCCAATCATCCTCATAGACTTTCGCAGAGGGGATTTCCCCGCTCAGAATCTTCGCGAAGATGTTGTTGTCATCATAGGGCAGCGTCGGGTCGATGGGCATGGTTTACTCCGTCCTGCTGGCTTTCTCCGCGAGACCCGAGAGTCCTTCGCGGCGGTCCAATTCAGTGAGCACTTGGTCAAACGCCACTCCCTTTGCCTGAAGCAAGACCACAAGGTGGAACAGCAAATCAGCGCTCTCGCTGACCAAGTCTGCATCGCTGCCATCGAGGCTGGCGATCACGGTTTCAACCGCCTCTTCGCCCACTTTCTGCGCGATGGTGTGCAGGCCTTTGGCGTTGAGTTTGGCGACATAGCTTGTCTCAGGCGAAGCGCTGGCGCGCGCGGCGATGGTGGCTTCAAGGCGTTCTAACGTGCTCATTGCGTCCCTGTGCCCTCAAACCCCGCGCGCAGGCAAGCCCGCCGCGCGTAAGGCCTCATGCGCTTCGTGAATGGAATGCGTGCCGAAGTGGAAAATGGAGGCGGCAAGGACGGCGCTGGCATGGCCCTCACGCACCCCTTCGACAAGGTGATTGAGGTTGCCCACCCCGCCGCTGGCGACAACCGGGATGCTGACGCTATCTGCGATTACGCGGGTCAGGTCGAGGTCATACCCGGCCTGCGTCCCGTCGCCATCCATGCTGGTGACCAGCAATTCGCCGGCGCCCAATTCGGCGACCTTCTGGGCATATTCGAGCGCATCGATCCCGGTTGGCTTGCGCCCGCCATGGGTGAAAATCTCCCACTTTGGACCCATTTGCGGTGCTTCACCCTGAATGGGCACTTCGGGTGTAACGCGGCGCGCATCGACACTGGCGACGACGCATTGACTGCCAAACTTCGCGGCGATTTCCGCCACCAATTCAGGCCGAGCCACCGCGGCAGAATTGATCGCAACCTTGTCTGCACCTGCGAGCAAGAGCGCGCGTGCGTCCTCGACACTGCGAACCCCGCCGCCCACGGTCAGCGGCATAAAGCAAACCTCAGCCGTCCGCCGGACAATATCCAGCAAAGTGCCCCGCCCTTCATGACTGGCGGAGATATCGAGAAAGCAAAGCTCATCTGCACCCGCCGCATCATAAGCGCGCGCCTGTTCAACCGGATCGCCAGCGTCTTTGAGATCGACGAAATTGACGCCCTTAACGACACGGCCCTCGGCGACGTCGAGACATGGTATGACGCGGATACGGACGGTCATCGGGCCGCCTGCAAAACGTAAAACATGAAGGCTGAAAACCCGAGCAAGACGACGCAACCCGCAATTGCGAGCCAAAAGATCAACGGATCGGTATCTTTCCTAAAGACGAAAAATGCTCGCGCTCTCCAGATGCTCTCAAGACATTGAAGGGCAACAAATGCGAGGAGTAGAAACGTGAACCCTTGAGCATTAGGGTAAGTGTAAGCCCAAGCGGCAACGAGTACCGCCAGGACGACACCCTTCACTAAAACTGACCATCGCGGTGGGTCTAGGATCAACTGCCGCCCTTCGCTCACGCCCGCGCCCCCATCGCAATCGCTGCAGCCAAGTCCAGCTTGCCTTCATACAAAGCGCGGCCTGTGATTACGCCTTCGATGCCCAAATGCGCTTGGATTGAGAGGACGTGGATATCGTCCAGCCCCTTTACTCCGCCGCTGGCGATTACGGGGATGTCGACGCGCTGTGCTAGCTCCACGGTCGCATCGATGTTCACGCCTTTGAGCAAGCCGTCGCGGCCAATATCGGTGAAGAGCAGCGAGGCGACGCCCGCATCTTCAAACCGGCGCGCAAGATCATGGACCGGAACATCGGAAACCTCAGCCCAGCCCTCGGTCGCGACCATGCCATCTTTGGCATCGACAGCGACGACAATGCCGCCTTCCCATTCGCGCGCCATCTCTTTCACAAATTCCGGGTCTTTGAGCGCCGCCGATCCCATCACAACCCGTGCAACGCCAAGGTTGAACCAGCCCTCTACCGCCGCTGCATCACGGATGCCGCCGCCCAATTGCACATAGCCGGGGAAGCTCTCGATGATTGATTTCACCGCCTCGACATTGCGCCCCGCCCCTGCGAAACTGCCGTCAAGGTCGACGACATGCAGATGCTCTGCGCCTGCCTCGGCAAACAGCATCGCTTGGGCTGCGGGATCATCGCCATAGACGGTGGCGCGGTCCATATCGCCCTCGGCCAAGCGCACGACTTCGCCACCTTTGAGGTCGATAGCTGGAAATACGATCAAGGTTTCCACTCCAGAAAACGGGTCAGGGTTGCCAGCCCATAGGCTTGGCTTTTCTCAGGGTGATATTGCACGCCCAGCACATTATCGCGAGCGACCGCTGCGACCAGCCCTTCGCCGTGATCGGTCAGCGCGGCGATATCGGCAGGGTCTTGCGCAGCGAAGTGGTATGAGTGGAGGAAATAGGCCTCCCCGTCCTCAATCACCGCATGATCTTTGGCATGGGGAAGCAGCGCCACATCGTTCCAGCCCATATGCGGCACTTTGATGGCCGTATCGCTCGGCTCGATAAGACGCACTTCGCCCGCGATCCATCCCAGCCCCGGCGTCTCGCCATGTTCCAGCCCGCGCTGGCTAAGCAATTGCATGCCCACGCAAATGCCAAGGAAAGGCGCGCCGCCAACCTGCACCCGCTCAGTCATAGCCTCAACCATGCCGGGGATTGCGCGCAGCCCTTCGGCACAGGCTTTGAACGAACCTACGCCGGGCAAAACAATACGGTCCGCGGCGCGCACAACGTTCGCATCGGCAGTAACGGTCACGCTCGCGCCCACTGCTTTCAACGCATTGTGAACGGAATGGAGATTGCCTGCGCCATAATCGACCAAGGCAACGACCTCGGTCATTCTGGTGTTTCGCACGCCCATCCGGGCGTGCGATCCTCGCTAGACGCGCGGCAAAGCCGCGCACGCTGCGGGCGGGCAGTCGCCCTCGCGGTTGCTCTGCAACCGATCAGCGCCAGACCACGACCCTTCTTAACCACCAAGCTGCCCCTTTGTGCTGGGCACGGCGTCGCCTTTGCGTGGGTCACGTTCAACCGCGATCCGCATGGCGCGCGCAAAACCTTTATAGATGCTCTCGCAAATGTGGTGGTTGTTGCTGCCATAAAGCAGTTCAATATGGAGCGTCAGTCCGGCGGTTTGCGCGACCGAATGGAACCAGTGCTCGATCAGCTCCGTGTCCCATTCGCCCAGTTTTTCCTGAGTGAAGCCCGCTTTCCACACCACGTATGGGCGGCCTGAAATATCGAGCGCAACCCGGCTCAATGTCTCATCCATCGGCGAATAGGCATGGCCATATCGACCAATCCCGGCCTTGTCACCCAAGGCATCAGAGAGCGCCTGACCCAGAGCAATCGCGGAATCCTCGGTCGTGTGGTGCTGATCCACATGCAGGTCGCCGCTGACCTTCATCGTCACATCGATTAGCGAATGTTTGGAGAATTGTTCGACCATATGATCGAGAAACCCGATGCCGGTGGACACGTCATAGGTCCCGGTTCCATCAAGATTGACCGCAATCGCAATCGCGGTTTCGGCGGTTTTCCGCTCTATCGACCCCGTTCTGGCGCCAGTGTTTGCAAGCTCAGTCATGCTCGCAGGCTATAGGCGCACAGGCGGTGGGCGCAAGCGTCTGCGAGCCACAACAATCGCTTAGCTGTCACAACAACTGGCAAGACAATTGTGCGTTGCGCTCACGAAACGCTTGACCCGCGCTGCGCCACGCTTCACGAATTCGCGAGTGATGACAGAAGACACGCCCGATAGCCTGATCCCGTATGACGAGATTGTTCAGGAAGCTTTGCGCGCCGTGGTTGGCCGCGTGCTGGGTGAAATTGTGGCTGGGGGCAGTGAGTTGCCCGGCAATCACCATTTCTACATCACCTTCAAAACAGCAGCGCAAGGGGTGTCGATCCCCGATCATCTGCGCGAACGCTTTCCAGATGAGATGACCATTGTGCTTCAGAATAAGTTCTGGGGCCTAGAAGTTCGCGAAGACGGATTTACCGTTGGACTGTCCTTCAACCAAATCCCGGCTGAGCTGGAGATACCCTTTGCCGCGATCACCGCTTTCGTTGATCCGGCGGTCGATTTCGGCCTCCAATTCCAGGCGTCTGCAACTGAGCTTGAACCTGAAGAGCACGACAATGCCGAAAATGACGGCGAAGCTGAGGACCAACCAGCTACAGAGGGTGAAGATGCCGGCGATGGCTCAAACGTCGTAACGATTGATTTTGGCCGCAAGAAATAGGCGCGTAAGGTCTGCTCGATTATGACCGACGATCCTGCCCCCGAACATGCTGATGACGCCACCGATGATGCATCGCGCTCTTCGCTCTCTTTCCCAAGCACCAATCCCGGAACCAACCTGTTGATCGCAGATATTGTCGTGCGCGGCGCTTCGACATTGCTGCGGCGCGGAGTTGAGGAACGCGTGGTCAAAGCGAGCGCTGATACCGACGAAGAAGCGCGCGAAGTGCTGGATGGCCGCACAATGCTCACCACTCTGGCGCTGTACGGCGCGAGCAAGCTGGCAACCCGCTCCGTCCCCGGACTGGCTGTTGTCGCTGGCGGATTAGTGCTGAAAACACTCTATGATCGCGGCAAAACGCGTCAGAAGCGACTTTCCCGGCAAGAGCCCGCCGACAATTCATAGCGAGCAAACCGCAACCTCCCCTTGATTTCGCACCCGCACCTGCGGCATCGGGGCATATGGGCGAACCAACCACCAATTCCGATCAGCTCCACCGGCGGGGCCTGCTGTTTATCCTGTCCTCCCCCTCGGGCGCGGGCAAGACGACCCTGTCGCACAAATTGCTCGCGGCAGATGAAGAGATCAAACTTTCGGTATCCGCCACAACGCGCCCACCGCGTCCCGGAGAGGTTGACGGCGTGGACTATCAATTCGTCTCTGATGCCGATTTTGACCGGATGGTGGAGGAAGATGATTTTTACGAATGGGCGCATGTCTTTGACCACCGTTATGGCACGCCCAAAGGCGCAATCCGCGAAGGATTGAAAGAGGGTCAGGATTACCTGTTCGACATTGATTGGCAGGGCACGCAGCAGCTCAAACAGAAAGACGATCAGGACGTCGTCACCGTGTTCGTCCTCCCCCCCAGCCTTGATGAACTGCGCAGCCGCCTTGAAGGCAGAGGCCAGGATTCAGCCGAAGTGATCGATGGCCGCATGGAACGCGCGCGTGCCGAAATCAGCCACTGGGCCGAATACAAATATGTCGTCATCAATGACGATATCGAAGAGTGTTTTGGCAAAGTGCGCGAGATCCTGCACGCCGAACGGATGCTGCGAAAACGGCAGACCGGGATGATCCCGTTTGTGCGCGAACTGATGGGGTGATCTCCCATAGCATGCGCCTGCTTTTGAGCCGATTTCGGGCGAAGAGTATTGCTATTGGTCACCAGCCCTGATCCATTTTGACAGCAAGCCCTTCTTGGAGCCAACCGGCTCTCGTGTTGAGAGCGCAGCAAGTCGGGAGCAAGCCGCAGCGCAAACACTCGAGCGCAGGACCTCTAGTTTACCCTGATTTAATCAGCTTTAGTTACTGTCCCGCATCACCTTCGAGGAACTTTGATGCGGGATTCCATTCTCGGACTTACCAATCCACTGATAGCTTTGCTCATTGCTGGAGTGTTCTTTGTCATCTGGTCCAAAGACAAAGATCGCCGCCATGTGCTTGGCTTTTCACTGGCCTATGCATCAGTTGGACTGGGTTTTTTGATTTCACAGCTCCTACCCGTTTCGTTCGGCAGGGCTTCAGTCCATCTCTCCACTGTACCTTACTACATTGGCGGTTCTCTCATGACTTGGGCTGTCGCGACACGTGTGAACCGTCCCGCGCCAGTGCGAGCGCTTGCCGTATTTGGTGCGATCGCGGGAGTTATGCTCGTCCTCGGGCTGTTCTTTGGCGATTTCACCACTTCTGATCTTTACCTCTCGAACACCTTACATGCGCTGGTGTTCATGATGGGAGCACAAGCCACTGCGTCGACGCGGCATCACAGCCTACCAAACGCGATGATTTTCTGGATGCTAGCGCTGACGTCGCTGCAATTCTTTGTGAGGCCTTCGCTCACTTTCATGATTGATGGTGCCTTGGTTCACGAAACCTATCGCGACTCGACCTATTATTCGATGTTGAACGCCACCGTTGCCCTTATTTCTGTGGGGCTCGCTATGGTTTTGATCGCAGCTTGTGTTGCCGACCATGTCGGACGGGAGAAGCGCGCAATCCAAAGCGATCCCCTCACTGGTTTGCCAGCGCGGCGTGCGTTTGAGGAACAGGTCGAAGCAACCATGCTCCGTGCGGAAGACGAAGGCGTGCCGCTGTCGATGGTCGTGGGTGACATCGATCACTTCAAGAAAGTGAATGATATTTGGGGGCATCAAGCAGGCGACGCGGCAATCGCTGAGTTTGGCAGGCTGATCGCGCGAACCATCCGAGATGGCGACATTGCTGGACGTATCGGCGGTGAGGAGTTCTGCATCCTCGTGTGGAACTGCAATGAGCTGGGTGCTGTGGGTCTCGCCGAGCGGCTGCGCAAAAGGACTGCCGAGATCAAGTTGGATGGTGATACCGCGCTCGATATACGCATCTCTGCCAGCTTTGGGGTGAGTGAATTGGTCCCGGGAGAGAGTTATCGCTCACACTTTGGCCGTACAGACGCAGCGCTCTATCGGGCCAAAGAGAACGGGCGCAACCAAGTTATCGCTGCGTCAGGCGAGCTCATTTCGCCAGATGAAACCAGGCGCGATTTGGCGAACCAAGCAGCGTAATCCCTCCGAAGGGCGAAACCTGACGGCTGTGTGCGACCCAATTTTCGATATTCCTTGAGGTTGGATACTGTGCCCACATTGGGCCCCAGTTTCGGACATTTGATCATATGAATTGAGCGCGAATACTTGTCGTCGATAATCCTTGGTTAGCCCGGTCTGAAAAACTCAGCACTGTCTTTGAAAGTAATCAGGAGAACGATACACTCTAGGCATGGACGCTCTTTCTCCCAACGGACTTATTCCGCATTCCGACTTTCCTAGCCGAAGCTACGAAGCGATTCACGTTGGGGTCAATTCACGCTGGTCGGGGCACCCATCATACTACCAATTTTCAGGGGCTTGGAACGCGGTCGCTTACAGATTTCAAGGTTCAGTGGATGCAGGACTAAGGTTTCAAAAATCACTTGTGACCTCTGGTGCTAATCCAGCGCCTCTTCAACGGTATAATCAAGAGGAAGCCCTTTTCGGTTTCTTCAGCAACGGCTTTGCCGCGTTTGAGGCGCTTTTCTACGGGATGTTCGCGGTTGGCTCTTTCTTAGTGAAGGATCTATTCCCACTAGAGACGCCGAAGGATGAACGGCGAGTCTCGCCAACTACCGCGCAAGTTGCATTCAAGAAGGCATTTCCGCAAGATGCACTGGTAATCGCGATAGAGACGCTGATCTCTGACGAGGCCTATTTGCTTTGGCGCGATATGAGAAACGTACTTACCCACAGGGCGGCACCAGGCCGTCGAGTTTATGTGGGGATCGGAACTGATGACGCGCCTCCGGTCGAATGGAAGTTGAATGGTTTACCGTTGGATTCCACGTTAGTTCCAACTCACCGAGCGCACTTGTCGTCGCTCATTTCAACACTGATGCAAGAAGTGGACTTGTTCCTGAAGAGAAGGACTTAGCTTTTCGTGCCAAAGAACCTGCTCAAAATTCCAAGACAACTTTTGCAAAGGCTAGCGACGTTCGATCAGGACGACGTTGTTGCTGCCACCGTGAAATTGGTTCCGCCAGAGAATCTCGAGCACTACGTCCACCTAGGGATTAGTTTCGATGACGGTGAACTCAATCTCCCCTCACCACAGCCACCAGATGCGTCGGCGGGTCGCTATTCAAATGCAAACCTATTTGGGATGGAGAAGGTCAGGAAAGACCTTCCGAAGGTTTCGAAAACATTCGGTTTTTGGGCGCCGTCTTGGCGGTCAGGAAGCTATCACTACGTTTCGCATGACCGAGAGGTCTACGTCCGTGACGTCTACCCACCAAAGCAAGTTGATCTTTCGGTGCAGCTTGTGGAGACCCGCGGAGATGGTTTCCTCCTGAAATTCGCCATTGATCAGGTGCTCAACAGGAGGACGCAATATTTTGAGCAAGAACTACTCTACAACCTAAATTTGCTACAGGAGAATGTGGGCGCTGCAGACATATTCCAGAGCGGAACATCTCTTGCCGACTATGCGCTCAGCGTGAAAGTTGACTGGCAATTGTTGCCACCGGGATCGGTTGATCAAGTGGTGGCTCGAATGCTTAATGGAAAGCGTCCAGTATCCGCCGCGCAGGAAACGATCATGAAAGAGCGCATCGCGGTTATGGAGCGCCTAAAGCCCGAAGCCTACATAACGGGCACTGATGGATTCTTGCGTTATTTTGGGGCTAAGTTTGGTGACGACTTTGTCGCATTCGAGAACGTTCGCTACGGCAATGCGCTTTATATCATGTACGATGGTTGGGAGACATTGAGTCAAAAGAGCAGGATCGAACTACTAGCCGGTGATCGAGATAGTTACGACCGGATAGAGCATAGGGCTGGATGGAAGGACCAACTTCGCAGCCGTGTTCGAGCATATCGCGCCCAAAGGCGACGACAAAAGAAGCTTCTTTAAACGATTGGAGGCACTCCGCTCGCTCGTTTGGAGCTGATACTGGTGTGTCGGCTTTGGCCAATTACATGCCGAAACAGGACATTCCGCAAACGGCCCAAAATCTGCCTTTGCGATCAGATCGATCGGATCGCAACGACGCCCCCAGTTTCGGCCTCTAGCTCAAACCTCTTCGCGCTTCTGCAGTTCTTCCAGCAGGCGCTCCAACTGATCCTCTATAATCGCGCCGCTATCGCCGCCGCCGTAATTCAGCGCGCCGCTGGAGAAGGTTGTGCCAAAGGTGTCTGAGAGCGTCTTGGTCTGAAGCAGCCCGCTGGCAAAATCGCGCTGAGTTAGGGTGTCGAGCGGATGGATAAAGGTGCTCCAGACAAGGCCTTGTGCAACGGCATATCGAGCATCCAGAGCGGTGTCGAAATTCGCCTGAAGCAGCCGTTCCATCGCGCCTTCGGGGAGTTCTTCTGCTGGAGCAATCGGGGTGATGATCCGCATGCGTCCGGCATTCGCGTCGGTGACGACCAGCATCATCGTCTCTTCGACGGTTAGCTGCCAATTGTTGCCAGTGCGCATCGCGTCTTCATCAAGCGCGGCGATAACCTGGGCCATCTGCTCAAGAACCGCCTCGTTCTCCGGCGAGACTGTGCTTGGTCCTGCTTCAGGGCTCGCTTCCGGTGTCTCATCCACTTGGGGCGGAGGCAGCGTTTCTTGTGCTGACAGGATACTAAATGCCGACCCGGTCAGGCTGAACACCCCCAGAAAGATGATGATGCGGTGCGTGAGTTGCGGGGACATGGGCGGAGGTTTCCTGTTGCGGTGGCTTACTCTCCATTCGCGCAATGTCCTTCAGTGGTTACACCCAAGCGCTGCGATCATTTTCCTACAAGGCTCAAACCGGCTATGGCGCGCGTCGCTCTTTGAAATTGTCGATCGCATTGTTCCCACGAAAAAGCCCCGCCAGACAGCGGGGCTTTTCGCATTTCTAAAGCGCGCCTCTGCAAAACCATTCAACAAGGCGCGATCAGTATGTATTTTATCAACTTGCGGGATTTGCAAGCGAGCGGATTTAACCAGCCGGGTCGTTGAACATCGATGGAAGTGATGCATTCACCACGCCGCCATCCACGGTCAGCGTTTCGCCCACCACATAATCACCGGCGCGGCTGCACAGGTAAATCGCGGCTGCTGCCATATCCTCTGCGGTGCCAACGCGTTTTGAGGGGATCATCGAAGCGCTCGCATCCGGCGCGTTTTTGGCCGCTTTGTTCATCTCGCTCGGGAATGCGCCCGGCGCGATGGAGCTGACGATGATGTTATCCTGAATCAGGCGCGCAGCCATGCGGCGGGTCAATTGGATCACTCCCGCTTTGGAGGCCTGATAGGCGTAGGTTTCCCATGGATTGATCCGCTGGCCATCAATGGATGACACATGGATCACCTTTGCCGGATGATCACCAGCGCCGCCTGCGACCAGCAAGTCATGCAGTTTCTGTGTCAGGAAGAACGGTGTTTTGACGTTCAAATCCATAGTCCGGTGCCAGCCTGCCTCGTTGAACTCGAGATAAGGTTGGCCCCAAGCAGCACCAGCGTTGTTGATGAGGATGTCGAGCTTGTCTTCGCGGTTTTTCATTTCTTCTGCGAGTGCAACCATCCCGTCCATTTGGCTAAGGTCAGCGGGTATGCCGATCACTTTATCTTCGCCCAGTTCAGCGATGGTTTCCTGCATCTGCTCGATCTTACGCGCAGAAATGTAAACCCGCGCACAGCCAGCCGCGAGCAGCCCCTCGACAAACATCTTGCCGATCCCGCGTGATCCCCCAGTGACAAGCGCAACACGGCCATCAAGGCTAAAAAGTTCCTGAATATTCATTGTCTTGTCCCTTTTAATAGCCGCTCATGTCGGCAACGCGGTTCGCATGGAAATAGGCATCGCCTAGGAATTCCTGCAAAGCTCGGTCACGCTTCATGTATAGGCCGATATCGTATTCGTCGGTCATGCCGATGCCGCCATGCATTTGCACGCCTTCTTTGACGGCAAGGCCCGCTGCTTTGGCGACTTTCGCCTTTGCAACAGACGTCATCAGGTCGGCGCTTTCAGCACCTTCATCGAGCAATTGCTGAGCCTTGATCGTCACAGCGCGGGCGATTTCGACCTCAGAATAAAGGTGCGATGCGCGGTGTTGGAGAGCCTGAAACTCACCGATCACCTGACCGAATTGCTTGCGTTGTTTGATGTAATCGATGGTCATATCCATCGCCCCCCGAGCAACGCCCACGCCTTCGGCAGCGGTGCCAATCCGGCCCGCAGCGAGCATGGCGTTGAGAACTTCGCGTCCGCCATCAACGTCGCCAATGACCGCGCCGCCATCGAGCTCAACACCGTCAAATTTGGTGTGACTGGCGACGGAACTATCGACGAGGCGCACGGCGTCGTGGCTCATATTTGCCGCATCTTTAGGCACAGCGAACAGCGTTATGCCGTCTTCGTCATCATCTGCGCCGCTGGTGCGTGCTGCAACGACAAGCATATCTGCACTCGCGCCTTGAACAACGAAGCTCTTTGCGCCGGTCAGTTTGAACCCATTGCCTGATTTTTCCGCACGCGTGGTAATGCGGCTTGGCCGGTGCTTGGCGGTTTCGTCCACGGCAACAGCGAACACGCTTTCGCCAGACACCAAGCCCGGCAAATAGCGGCCCTTCAGATCGTTTGACCCGTGTTTCAGCGCGGTTGCAGCCAGTACAGAGGATGTCAAAAACGGCGACGGCGTCAAATTGCGACCTATCTCTTCGAGCACAATGCCCGCTTCGACGTGGCCCATACCAAGTCCGCCATCCGCTTCGTCGACAAGCATGCCGGTAAAGCCCATTTCGGCCATTTGGTGCCACAATTTGTGACCAAAGCCATCCGGGCAACCGCCATCGCGGTAGTGGCGCAATTGTTTCGCAATGTTGCCTTCGTCGGCCATGAAACCGCTGGCGCTATCAGCCAACATCGCCTGATCTTCTGAGTGATAAAGTGGCATGGATCAGGCTCCCGGCAATTCGAGGATGCGTTTGGAGATCACGTTGAGCATAACCTCCGACGTGCCGCCTTCGATAGAGTTTGCTTTCGTTCGCAACCAATCGCGCGATGGTGCGCCGCCGCGTGTTTCTTCACTTTCCCATTCGAGGCTGCGCGAGCCACCAACGCTCATCATCAGCTCATGACGACGCTTGTTCAGCTCGGTGCCCACATATTTCATCATATTGGGCTGTGCTGGATGGCCTTTGCCCGATTTCATCTCGTCCATGAATTTCTCAGCCATGGCCGTGAAGGCCAAAGCGTCGACATCGAACATCGCCAACTCGGTACGCAGCATCGGGTCAAGGTCATCGCCGGTTTTGGCCGAATGCCGCTTCATCGCGGTGCCAATCGCTGCGGTACGTTCGCCGCCGCCCATGCCAGAGATCATCTCACGTTCGTGGCCGAGCAGATATTTCGCCACATCCCAACCGCGATTGATCTCTCCGACAAAGCCGGGGCAATCCTCGCCATAGCTTTTGGGGACTTTCACATCATCAAAGAAGGTTTCGCAAAACGGGCTGTTCCCGCTGATGAGCAAGATCGGCTTAGTCGAAACGCCAGCACCTGCCATGTCGAACAACATGAAGGTGATGCCTTTGTATTTGTTGTCCTTGTCCGTGCGGACGAGACAGAAAATCCAGTCGGCGTGATCAGCATAAGAGGTCCAGATTTTCTGGCCGTTGACCTGCCAATGATCGCCTTTGTCCTCGCCAAAGGTTTGCATGGAGACAAGGTCAGAGCCGCTGCCGGGCTCAGAATATCCCTGGCACCAGCGGATTTCACCGCGAGCGATTTCGTTGAGGAAGCGCTGTTTCTGTCCCTCAGTGCCGAATTTCAGCAATGCTGGGCCAAGCATCCAGATGCCAAAGCTCGACAAAGGCGGGCGCGCACCGATGGCGGCCATTTCCTGACGCAGGATTTTGGCTTCAGGAGCGGAAAGGCCAGCGCCGCCATAGGCTTTGGGCCATGCAGGCACGGTGTAGCCTTTATCGCGGCATGCCTCAAACCAAGCCTTTTGCGCGTCATTTTTGAACGTTGCGCGGCGACCACCCCAATAGACATCATCATCATCGCGCACAGGCTTGCGCATTTCAGCGGGGCAATTCGCCTCCAGCCATTCTCGCGTTTCTAGACGGAAGTTTTCCAGATCGGACATGGTGCCGTTTCCTCTCAATTCATGATCCCTTGTTGACGCTTACGTTATCGTCATTTGCAGTCCATCCGCAAGCTTATCTCACGATGCCACGCATGCCGTAGCGTCAGCGAGTTTGCGTTGACGGGACGCGGATCGCGGTTACCTTTGGGACAAGGTTTGGGAGAACCAGAATGACGGGATTCGTTGAGATCAAAGCTGACGCTAGGGCTGACAAAGGTCGCACCAAGTGAGCTTTATCAATGGTAAGGTTCCGCTGCGCCTAAAACTCATTCACGGCTTTGGGGCAGTGGCATTTGGGGTCAAAGACACCGGTTTTTCGTTCTTTTTGCTGTTTTATTACAGCCAAGTGCTCGGCATGGATGCAGGGCTGGTAAGCCTTGCGTTGTTGCTTGCATTGTTGGTTGATGCGGTTGTTGATCCGATTATCGGCAACCTCTCTGATCGCACCTATTCGCGTTGGGGCAGGCGGCTGCCTTGGCTTTATGCAGCGCCTATCCCACTCGCATTTGCCTGGGTGTTTTTGTGGACGCAGCCGGGGGCAGAGGCACCGACATTCTTGGGTCTGTTCGGCATCTGTGTGGTTGTCCGCCTGCTGCTGTCAGCATGCGAAGTGCCATCAATCTCGCTCTTGCCCGAAATCACATCGGACTATGTCGAGCGAACGACCCTCTTCCGGTTCCGCTATCTTTCCGGATGGCTGGGCGGCATCCTTATGATGATCATCGCTTACGGCTTTCTCTTCACCGGGGAGAGCGGCCTGTTGAACCGGGACGCCTACTTCACGTTCGGAGTTATCGGGGCGGTGCTGATGGTGATATCGGTGGTCGGATCGGCATTGGGTCAGCACAAATTGGTCGCGCAGCTGCCCATCACGAAGCCCGCGCCGTTCTCACTCAAAGCGTGTTTTTCGGAGATCACCGAAGCGTTTAGCGAGCGCGCCTTTCTGTTTTTCGCCGCTGGCGGGCTCGCAGCCTACATCGGACAGGGATTGAATTTCTCGCTCTCCAATTATCTCAACGTGTTTGTGTGGAGGTTGGATGCGACCAGCCTGCCCGGCCTTCCCGAAAGCGTGACGGGGCTAAGCATTTACCCGCTTATTCTGTTCCTGTCGGTCGTCTTGATGTTCAACATTGTGGGGCCGATGCATGATCGCTTTGGCAAGCCCAAAAGCGCAGCGATTGGAGCGATTGGCGGCACTATCCTGACCATCATCCCTTATTCCGCGCTGTTGTTCGGGTTTTGGCCGGAGCTGGGATCGCTCACATCATTGGTGATGGTTTTCGCGCTGCTGACCATCGGCAATGCCTTGAATATTGTGGTCATGGTCTCCGCATCATCGATGATCGCAGAGATCGTTGAGGCGTATCTTGAGCGCACCGGCGTTCGCGCAGAGGGCGCGTTTTATTCCGGCAATTGGCTGGTTCAGAAATGCGCGACCGGCTTTGGCATTTTCCTCAGCGGACAGTTCTTGGCTTTCGCCGCATTGTCATCTGATGCGACGCCGGATACCGTCGCGCCCGGCGTGATCGACAATTTGATCATCCTTTATGCAGGCACCACCGCTGTATTAATGTTGATCGCGGGATATTGGCTTGGCCGGTTCCCAATCAGCCGCGAAGATCATGAGACGCGCGTTGCCGCATTGAGCAAAAGCGAAACGACCGATCCCGAAGCGAGGGTCTTTGAATAACCCTCAAAAGAGAGCTTGGCCTCACTGGCACGCTCTGCCACGGTCGCCCGCAACAGATTCGATTTCAATTAGAGACTAGAGAGGAACACCCCCATGGATTTCCAACCGACCGAGCGCCAAGTTTATTGGCGCGATCGCGTGCGCGATTTCATCGAAACGCATGTTCGCCCGGAAATGGGCACCTATGCTGAGCAAGACGCTGAAGGTGACCGCTGGAAAGTGATCCAGATCATCGAAGACAAAAAGAAGCTCGCGAAAGAAGCGGGCATCTGGAACTTGTTCATGCCGCCGCGCAATGACGGGCACCATCACGTCGAAGAGAGCTTTGAGTTCGAAGGTCCCGGCCTAACCAACCTCGAATACGCCCTTTGCGCCGAAGAAATGGGCCGCATTGGCTGGGCATCTGAAGTGTTCAACTGCTCAGCGCCTGACACCGGCAACATGGAAGTGTTTCACCGCTACGGTACGCTGGAGCAAAAGGAACAGTGGCTTCGCCCGATCATGAACGGCGAGATTCGTTCTGCCTTCTTAATGACAGAGCCATTCACCGCCTCATCCGATGCGACCAACATCGAAACCCGGATGGAACGCGATGGCGATCACTATGTGATCAATGGCCGCAAATGGTGGTCGTCGGGTCTGGGTGATCCGCGCTGCAAAGTTTCCATCGTAATGGGCAAGACCGATCCAAACGCCGGACGCCACGCACAGCAATCGATGCTGTTGATGCCGAACGATGCGCCAGGCGTGAATATCATCCGCCACCTTCCCGTCTTTGGATATGACGATGCGCCGCATGGCCATATGGAAGTCGAGATGAAGGACGTTCGCGTCCCTGTGACCAACATGTTGCTGGGCGAAGGGCGCGGGTTCGAGATCGCGCAAGGTCGCCTCGGCCCTGGCCGTATCCACCACTGCATGCGCACAATCGGCGTTGCAGAAGAAGCGCTGGCGAAGATGTGCAAGCGGCTTCAGGAACGCGAAGCTTTCGGCAAGCCGATTTACAAGCATTCAGTATGGGAAGAGCGCGTTGCGCGTGCCCGCATCGATATCGACATGACCCGTCTGCTGTGCCTGAAAGCGGCCGATATGATGGACAAGGTCGGCAACAAATCAGCCAAGCAAGAGATTGCGATGATCAAGGTTCAGGCGCCAAACATGGCTCTGAAAATCATCGACGATGCGATCCAGGCACATGGTGGCGGCGGCGTATCGAACGATTACGGCTTGGCCAGTGCCTATGCGCATCAGCGGACATTGCGTCTCGCCGATGGTCCCGATGAAGTGCACGCACGCTCCATCGCTCGCATGGAGTTTGGCAAGCACGTTCCCGAAGAAGGCCCCACGGCCAACGCTCTGCGCAAAGGTGAACCGGCCAATGATGCTGGCGGCTTTAGCTCAGGCGATATGGGCGCGACCCGCTAAAAACCGGCGGATTTGGGAGAGGGAATAATGGCAAAAGCAGCGATCCTGGGAACACCGGGTGAAGGTCTTGTGATCGGCGACATCAACGTCGCCGATCCCATGCCGCACGAAGTACTGATCGACACTAAGGCGTGCGGCCTGTGCCATTCGGATTTGCACTTTATCGACGGGCACTATCCGCATCCTCTCCCCGCCGTTCCGGGGCACGAAGCAGCCGGCGTAGTTCGCGCCGTCGGCAGCGAAGTGACCACCGTGAAACCCGGCGATCACGTCGTGTCCTGCCTCAGCGCATTCTGCGGCACTTGCGAATTTTGTGTGACAGGCCGCATGGCTCTTTGCCTTGGCGGGGCGACCCGGCGCGGCAAAACGGATGCGCCGCGCATGACGATGGCGAACGGCGATCCGGTCAATCAGATGCTGAACCTGTCGGCGTTGTCCGAACAGATGCTGATCCACGAAAATGCGTGTGTCGCCATCGACAAAGATATGCCGCTCGACCGGGCTGCCGTCATTGGCTGCGCGGTCACGACGGGCGCGGGCACGATTTTCAATGCCTGCAATGTGACACCGGGTGAGACGGTTCTGGTGGTCGGATGTGGCGGAGTTGGTCTGGCGACCATCAACGCAGCCAAAATCGCAGGGGCTGGCAAAGTCATTGCTGCCGATCCTCTGCCTGAAAAGCGGGCCTTGGCCGAAACCTTGGGCGCGACCCATACGGTTGATGCATTGGCCGATGATGCAGCCAAACAGATCATGGACATCTCTGGCGGCGGCGTTGATTGGGGTATTGAGGCTGTCGGCCGTCAGGCTTCGGCTGACCTCGCAGTCGCATCATTGCGCCGCGGTGGCACTGCCGTCATTCTCGGCATGATGCCGCTTGATTGCAAAGTCGGGCTTGGCGCGATGGACTTGCTGGGCGGAAAAAAGCTGATGGGGGCGATTATGGGGATGAACCACTTCCCCGTCGATCTACCTCGGCTTGTTGATTTCTACATGCGCGGTCTGCTCGATCTCGACACGATCATCGCTGAACGGATCAGCCTTGACGATGTGAATGCCGGTTTCGACAAAATGCGCGAAGGGAGCCACGCACGCAGCGTGGTAATGTTTGACTGATGGATATCGATTTCGACAAGGAAATGGTCGGCACTGTCGAAGTGCCAGAGGCGGACAAGCTTGATCTCGCTAAACTGACCGCATGGTTTGAATCCAACGTCGAAGGGTTCACTGGCCCGATCAGCTACACGAAGTTTAAGGGCGGGCAATCCAACCCGACCTACAAAATCGAGACACCCGGCGCGAACTATGTCCTACGCCGTCAGCCTTTCGGCAAATTGCTGCCGTCCGCCCATGCGGTTGACCGCGAATATAAGGCGATGACAGGGCTGCACCCCACCGGCTTTCCCGTGCCAAAGACGTATGGCCTGTGCGAAGATCCGGACGTTTTGGGTTCCATGTTCTTCGTCATGAGCATGGCCGATGGACGCAGTCTTTGGAATGGCCAACTGCCCGGTTCTTCACCCGAAGAGCGGCGCGAATTGTACAATGCACTGATCGACACAATCGCAGACATGCACCTCAACAAGCCAGACGAAATCGGCTTGGGCGATTATGGCAAGCCGACCGATTATTGTGCTCGGCAAATTGCGCGCTGGTCAAAGCAATATAAGCTGTCCGAAACCGAGCATATGCCGCAAATGGAGCGGTTGATTGAATGGTTGCCGCAAACCATTCCGCCGCAGCATGAAAGCAGCGTGGTGCATGGCGATTACCGGCTCGACAATGTGATTTTTCACAAGACCGAGAACCGCATCATTGCCGTGCTCGATTGGGAATTGTCGACGCTGGGCGATCCTATTGCTGATTTCAGCTATCTGATGCTCAACTGGTTCCAGCCCGCCGATGGACGGGCCGGGTTGATGGGGCTTGATCTCCCCGCGCTGGGCATTCCGACGGTTGAAGAGGCCGTGGAGCGTTATGTCGCGCGCACCGGTTATCCGGTTCCACCGATGGATTGGTATTTCGCCTATAATCTGTTCCGCCTTGCGGGGATTATGCAGGGGATCAAGAAACGCGTGATCGATGGCACCGCATCCTCTGCCCATGCAAAGGGCATGAGCGACCGTGTCGCGCCGCTGGTTGCCCGCGCATACGAGTTCGCTCTGTCTGCGGGAATGCCCGCTTAGAACGAAGAGCTGAGCGAGATAAGCGCGCCCACATCATTGCGAGCGGCCTCAAAATGGCCCGGATCGGTGCGGTAATATGCGCTTACGCCAAGTGTGCCGATTGGCAGTTGCCCGCTCCAATTGAACTCGCTCATGATCTCGCGCCCTTGCGGTGTCAGAGAGAGGCTCTGCCGGCCCAGAATGGCGCTTTCGCTGGCATAGTCATAGGCGACAGGCAGATCGAAATTCACTGTGCCGCCGCTTACTCGCAAAGGCTGACTGACACGAAGGCCGATACTGTCACCGCGCATGATGGTGCCGCGACGCGTGACATCGAAAGACCAACTTTGCGTGTTGATCTGCGATCCAGATCCGAGCAACGATCCACCGCGTGGGCGCGAAAGTCCGGCACGGAAGGCCGCCCCAACGCGCCAATCTGCGCCCAATTGGTGTGCGACACGCCCATCAATAAATGCAGTGTCCGCGCCGCTCAAACCAAACGTGGGATTAAAGTGTGCGCCCAATAGGGTGTTTTGCTCAGAGAGGTACGACACTGCCACGCTCGCATCCAGCCCGCGCCATTTGCGGTCTGCTGCGATACTGATGGTGGACGTTGGACGCCGTTCGCGCACGCCAAACAGAACGTCGCTCGCCTGCCGATTATCGCCAAGCCAAGCATTGCCGCGTTCTGCCGAGACCGTCAGGCCCCATTCGCCGATCTGATATCGGGAGGCGGCGGCAATATCGCTGCTCTCCAAAAACCCGGCATCAAACCCGGCCTCTGGTGCGATCAGGAATGCTGGGCGATCCGCGCCTTGCAATTGCGCGACCAAGCCACTGGCGCTTTGTGAAATGGCGAAACCAACTTGTGTGTCCGGCGCAATCCGCGCTGCCACACGTGCTGCCAAAACCCGCGCGCCCTGCGCATCTTGGGCTGAGAGTTGCAACTGGCGTGACCATCCGAGGCCGGCTGCGCGTTGCCCCTCGCCCATGGTCACAGAAAACGCCAAGGCATCATTGCCGCCGCTGCTCGTATAGCCAACCTGCTCAACCGCACCGCGCAGACGCGGCGTTTGTGCAGCGCTGCGTGAACGCGCTCCTAGGTCCAGCGTGTAGGCGCGGTCATAGCGGTCCGTCACAATGGTGCTGAGTGAGACGCTTGAAAGAGCATCGCCCATCGCAGCAGAACCCACGGCAAAATCATCCGCCAATGCCAAAGCATTCGATGTCCCGGCAATTGACGTTGTGCCCTGCGGCGCAAAGGCCGCAGCGATGTCGAGAATGCCCGTTCCAAACATCGCATCTGTACCGGTCGCGCCTGCATCACGCGCAGTATCCAGCAGAATTTCGACGATCTGTTGCCCGGTCAAATTAGGGAAAGCCTGCGCCAAAAGCGCCACCGCGCCCGAAACTTGAGGTGCAGCGAAGCTGGTCCCTGAAAACAGCGTTACAAACTGTTCGCCATTGATTGTTTCAACAAACACCTCGCCTTCTTCGTAGACGCAGCAAATCCGTTGACCGCGTGCGGAAATGAAAGAGGCTGCAGAGTTGCCAGCCCGGTTGCTGAAGTTTGAAAATCCGCCACCGTCATCGACCGATCCGACGATTATCACATTGCCATTTCCGGCCGCCAGAAGGCTTGTGGCGAATGGGTCAGGTTGGTTTGGATCGATATCGGGGTCATCACCGGCACCGCTATTGCCGGCGGCCACGACCACTACGATACCGGCATTTGCCGCACGAGCGATAGCGTTGCGCAAACGCGGTGCCGCATCACTTCCGCCTAAGCTCAGATTGATGACGCTGACGCCAGTTTGGATCGCCAAGTCCACCCCGTCCGCGATAGCGATATCCGTGAACAGGCACCCTAAACTCGAATCCTGAGGCGTATCGTTCCCACAAGAACCCGGCATGTCTGCTCGGATTGCCAGCACTTGAGCGTCAAACGCGGTGCCAAGCACACCATCATCATTGCGTGCCCCTGCTGCAACCAGAGCAACATTAGTGCCATGATCATCCTCTGGATCAACTCCGCGATTGCCAGCAACATCGCGCGAATTTGGGTGAAGGCGACCCGCAAATTCTGGGCTGTCACTATCAATTCCGCTGTCAATAACCGCGATGATTTGCCCTACGCCGGTTGCGCCATCGCGCCAGGCGGTATCCGCGCCGTGGAAGGCGGGGCCATCGGACCGGCGGAATTCGGCAGTGTCAAAATTGGTCGGGGGAGGCGGTGGAGGTGGAGGCGGTGGCGGAGGAGGCGGTGGCGGAGGTAGCGCGGACACTGATCGCACAGCATCACTCCCACCACCGCCGCCGCACGCGCTAAGAGTGGCGCAAACAACGGCCGCGGCAACCACTTTCCATCGAACAGGCGCGGCCGGGTCGTGGTTGGATGAAGAGCGCGACTCCTTCATGGCTGCTGAGTTCGAATCGGTGCGAGAATCAGTAGTGTCAGCCATGCGCATTATCCTTAACAGCGAACTCCCTGAACCATTGCCAAACGGGGATCGTCAAACGACTTACAGGTGCCTCAGCGACATTCCTTAGTCCCCTTGCAGAGGCTCGGTCTTGCCGCCCTTCGTCCATAACGCTAGCAGCGCGAAGGAAACACACGAGAACAACGCGCAATCGCGTCTCATTATGGGCCTTACGGCGGAGTACTTATGACTGACACCCTGATCGCTGAAATCGAACAAGCTTGGGAAAACCGAGTTGAAGTGACCCCGGGCAGCGAGGTTCGCCATGCTGTGAGTGAGGCTCTGGCTATGCTGGACAGCGGTGAGGCGCGCGTCGCGCAGCCGGGCGTCAACGGCGAGTGGACCGTTAACCAATGGCTGAAAAAAGCGGTCCTCCTGTCCTTTCGCCTGAACGACAATCGCGTGATGGACGATGCCGCCGCCGGCGATCCAGCCTTTGACAAAGTGCCGATCAAATTCGCTGGATGGGGCGACAATCGCTTTCGTGATGCAGGTTTTCGGGTTGTCCCTGGTGCCGTCGTTCGGCGTGGCAGCTTTATCGGCAAAGGCGCGGTTTTGATGCCGAGCTTCGTGAACATCGGTGCCTATGTGGGCGAGGGAACCATGGTCGATACATGGGCGACCGTTGGATCATGCGCGCAAATCGGTGCCAATGTGCACATTTCGGGTGGTGCAGGAATTGGCGGCGTGCTCGAGCCGCTTCAGGCAGAACCCGTGATCATCGGTGATGGTGCCTTTATCGGTGCGCGCAGCGAAGTCGCAGAAGGGGTGCGCGTGGGCGAAGGTGCGGTGCTTTCCATGGGCGTGTATCTTGGCGCATCAACCAAGATTATCGACCGCGCAACGGGTGAAATTCACATGGGCGAAGTGCCTCCCTATGCTGTGGTCGTGCCTGGTAACCTGCCTGGAAAGCCGCTGCCTGATGGCACGCCGGGGCCATCGCTTTATTGCGCCGTGATCGTCAAAACCGTCGATGCACAAACACGCTCCAAAACCGGGATCAACGAATTGCTGCGGGATTGATTGTGTAGGTGGCGTAAGAACCACTCAGGAACAATACCTAGCCCGATCCGTTGCTTTGTTGGGTCTATAAAAAGAGCGGAGGTTTTATGACCGACCAAGACGACGCCATTCACATCGAAGATGATGACGCGCGCGGTGCGCACACAACCGGACATATGCGTTATGTGCTGGGCATTGGCCTTGGCATTGCGGTGATTGCCATGAGCCTGATCTGGATTATTCCGGCGCTTTACGGCTAAGCTCCAAGGCTCACTCTTCAACCGACAATAACGTCTCAATCGGCGGCTGTGATGCTGCGCGTGCGGCATATCGCTCTGCTTCGCGCAGGACACGCATCGCGTTGCGGCTGGCGATTAGCTCCATTTCGACCTGCGAGTAACCGCGCCGGGCCAGCTCTGCGAAGAGCTGGGGGTACCCACTCGTATCCTCAAAGCCGATCGGACCTGTTGGCATGCCGTCAAAGTCAGCCCCGATGCCAATATATTCGACGCCAATCGTATCGCGGATATGATCGATGTGATCGGCCATGTGCGTGATCATAGTCTCAGGCGTCGGATTGGCTTCATCCCATTCTGCCATCGCCGCCTCGACCACAGTCGGTTGACCTTGGAAGAGCGATTCCAACCGCGCTGTCTCTGCCTGACGTGCGGCAAACCATTCACGGCTTTCATTGTTGAGAAAGCCGGGCAGCGCCACGACCATCACAATCCCGCCATTATCAGGTAGTCGCGCGAGCACGCTATTAGGCACATTGCGAGCGTGACCGTTGATCGCGCGCACGCCGGAATGGCTGAAAATCACCGGAGCGCGCGCCACATCAAGCGCGTCCATCATTGCATCCTCGCTCACATGGCTAAGGTCAACAAGCATCCCGATCCGGTTCATCTCGCGGATGACATCCTTGCCAAAATCGGACAGACCGCCATGCTCGGGCGTGTCCGTAGCGCTATCCGCCCATGGCGTGTTGCGACTATGCGTGATCGTCATATAGCGGGCGCCCAGCGCATACATTTGGCGCAGCACAGCAAGGCTCGAACCGATAGAGTGCCCACCCTCCATGCCGAGCAACGACGCGACACGGCCATCGGCAATCGCTGCTTCCACGTCATCAGCCGTCTCCGCATAGCGTAGCGCTTGCGGGTAGCGGCCAATCAAACGCTTCATCACGTCGATCTGCTCCATAGTCATCTGCACCGCCTCGGGTTCGGACAGGCTGACAGGGACATAGACAGACCAATATTGGGCGCCCACTCGCCCCTCGGCCAGTCGGGCAATATCGGTGTGCATCGCACGCCCCTGAGGGTGGGTCGAGCCCGTGCCGGTTGTGTCAGCAAAATCGAGATCGTTGATCTGATTGTCGAACCGCGAGCGCAGCTGGATCGGGACATCGTTGTGCCCATCAAAAACCGGCGCAATTGCTAGAGCGGCTTCGGCGGCTTGCAGCGCGGGATCAATTGGAGCCTCAACCTCCGCTACATCCTCTACAATCTCCGCGGAAGCTTCCTCTGCGACCACATCGTCTTGGGCAGAGAGCGGCGCGGCCAAACAGACGGCGATTGCGGCAAGCGAAGCGGTGACGTGTTGCATGGCCCAAGGTTCTCCCGATAGAGCGGCGCTGAGAGGATCAGATTTGTGACGACAGTGAATAGCGCGGATAGCATCATCGAACAATTAGAGATGAGCGCCCATCCCGAAGGCGGGTGGTACAAAGAAACATGGCGCGCTGCGCCAGATACGACGGGTCGCGCTCGCGGAACAGCGATTGTGTTCCTGCTCAAATCCGGTGAAGCCTCGCATTGGCACCGGGTTGATGCGGACGAGATGTGGATCTGGCAGGCGGGTGATCCTCTTGAACTTGCAATTGCGGACACGGATGATGGCCCTGACCGGGTGATTACCCTGGGCAACGACGTCGCGCGCGGACAGGCATTGCAGGGTCTCGTCCCGACCAACGCATGGCAGGCCGCTCGCTCTGCTTCGGGGACTGCTGGCTATTCACTGGTATCCTGCATCGTCGTGCCGGGTTTCGATTTTGCAGGCTTTGAGCTGGCCCCTCCGGGCTGGGCACCCGGCAAAGGAAAACACGCATGATCCGCACTGTCTTGCGCGTAGTGCTTGCGGCGATTTACGCATTCGCCGGATATATGCATCTGGTCGCGCCTGACCCATTTCTCACGATCACACCGGATGCAGTGCCCTTCCCAAGCGAAGTCGTGTTTTGGACCGGTATTGCCGAAATACTGGGCGCAATCGGACTGCTACAGCCGTTCGATATCCGGCTGCGAAGGGCAGCTGGAATTGGGCTTGCGCTGTATGCTTTGTGTGTGTGGCCCGCCAATATCAATCACTTTGCCATGGATATGGCCCGCGATGATGGGGGTCTTGGACTTGGCTATCACATCCCGCGCATGATCGCGCAGCCGCTGATCATTTGGTGGGCGCTGTGGGTGGGTGAAGTGCCAATTGGAAGACGCAAGCCGTAGGGCAGCGCTCAGATCGCCTGTCTAAAGCCAGCGGATCACCCTCGCACGAGGCGATCATATAAGAAGCGTTGATCCAACAGCGCGCCGCGTTTCCGCAAAACGCGCTGTTGGTCAACATATTGAGGCAAAAGCCTTAGGTGAGGTGCTTAGACACCGCAGCCGTCATCTTGAACATGGAGATCTGGTCTTTGCCGATCACCGCGCCAAGCTTGCCATCAGGATTGATCTGACGCTTGTCTTTGGAATCCTGAAGGCTGTTTGCCTTGATGTATTCCCAAACCTTTGAGGTCACCTGAGCGCGAGTCATCGGACCTTTGCCGATTACTGCTTCGAGATCGCCCGAAAGTTGCACCGGTTTCTGCAGTGCGTTGGTTTTTCCAGCCATGGTTATTCTCCCTTGTGGTTCTGGTAGTTCAATCGGCTTCTTCATCGTCCCAATCACCGTCATCTGCAGGGATGCCGGTGAAAGGAGCGTGGAGGACGGCGCAACCGGTTACGAATCCTTTGATCGCTTGGATCACGTCATCGCGGCTTGCCCCTGGCATCAATGTCAGTGGCAGGTCAGTTGCAAAAATTTGGAAGACATAGTGGCGCGTCTCGCCTTCTGGGGGATCTGGCAGCAACCATTCGGAATTGCCCGCAGCATTCTTACCAGCGCGCGGTGGCATTTCACCTTCGAGCAATTTGCCGCGTTGACCGGCAAGGCCCCACACGACCCATTGAGCAGTGGGTGCAGCAGCCGGATTGGTTGCATCTTCAACAATCACGATCAGCTCTTGCGAACCCGGAGGCGGCGCAGTCCACTCCAAAGGCGGAGCAACCGCGTCCTCTTCCTTTGCCGTAAAGCAAGGGTCGAGCTCTTCACCTGCATCAAAAGCGGGGCTGGACAGTTTAAAACCACCCTTCCCAAACGTCTTGGCATCCCCAAGGCTTGCAATCGCAAGTCCGGGATGGCGCGCTGCTTTCGGCAATTGAGCTGCGACCCAATCAGGCAGATCAGTCATGATTCTGTCTTTCCATGTCTTCTTAGCTAGTCGGATAAAGGGGCCAAAACGAGAGAGAGATGGACGATTTACCCCGGCAACTGGGGAAAACCTGCGAAAATACGAGGAATTTCAGTCCCACGTTCAGCTTGACGCCAGTGGACAAGCCGCACAAGCTGCCCGTCGGCACGCGCAGGGGGCAGTCTGCACATGCCGAAGCGGAGGTCAATTACTAGGTATTTTTAAGCGGAGCTGCTCCCTAATTATGAAATTTCATGCCAACACACCCGGTCGCGCGGCACTCGTGGGAACTCTTGCAATTTCACTGGCCTCGTGTGGCGGTGGAGGCGGATCAAATACGCCTGCTCCGACTGGCGGAACGCCGACAACACCCCCGACGAGCGGAACCTGCTCGATCTCAAACCAGATCGACTTTGCCAATGATGTGCTCAATGAATGGTATCTGTTTCCTGACCTGCTCGACAACACGGTAGACGCCAGCGCATTTAATGATGTTCAAAGTTACCTGAATGCGCGCGTCGCGCCCGCCCGCGCACAAGCGCGAGATAAAGGGTTTACCTTTGCGACCTCGATCGCGGAAGAAAACGCGCTGATCAGTTCCGGGTCCAGCGCAGGTTTCGGCATCCGTCTCGCTTTTGACCAGACAAACAACCGCGTATTCTTGCTTGAGACATTCGAAAACGCCCCAGGGTTTGCTGCGGGTATGGATCGCGGCACTGAATTGAATGCAATCGGCACAAGCTCGACCAATTTGCAAACTGTCAATTCGATTATGGCAGCAGGCGGACCGCAAGCGGTTGTGGATGCACTTGGGCCATCCGATCCAGGCGTTACTCGCGTGATCCGCTTCACTCAGTTGGGCGGCAATGTGATTGAAGCGACGATTGCAAAGACCGATTTCTCACTCGATCCGATTTCGGACCGCTATGGCGCGTTGATCCTCAATGATGGCGGCAAGAATGTCGGCTATTTGAACCTACGCACTTTCATCGTGGGCGACGCGGCTAACCAGCTGCGAGACGCATTTCAATTGTTCAACACAAACGGCGTGGACGAGCTGATCATTGATTTCCGTTACAATGGTGGCGGTTTGGTTAGCGTAGCAGAGACGTTTGGTGACCTGTTGGGCGAAAACCGTGTCGGCCAATTATGGAGCGAGACCGTCTTGCGCCCATCAAAGTCTTCGGAGAATTCAACCGAGTTCTTTGAGAGTGAGGTGCAAGCACTCCAAGCGTCCAAGATTGCATTCATCACCACCGGCAGCAGCGCATCTGCCAGCGAGTTGGTGATCAATTCCATGATCCCCTATCTCAATGCGGATAGTATCGCGATAGTGGGCAGCAACACGTCAGGCAAACCCGTTGGCCAGTTCGGTTTCGATTTCGAGGCTTGCGACCTTCGCATCCGCGCCGTGACGTTCCAGACATTGAATGCCGATGGTAATGGCGATTATTTCACAGGGCTGGCCAGCGTCATTCCCAATAGTTGCCGGGCCACGGATGATCTCTTTACGCCGCTTGGCGATGCCAACGAGGCATCGATTGCGACCTCGCTTGATTTCTTGCGAGGCGGCATTTGCACTGCCATCACCGCAGGCAGCAACGGTCAAAGAACAGCGCAGTCAGCGCCATCAGCTATGCAAATGCTGCAGCCAGACCGCCCCAACGCGACCCAATATGAAAATCCTGGCGTGTTCTGAGATCGGTTGATCGCTGCTTAGTCAGCCGCGATCGGATCGTCTTTGCGCCATCGTCCCTCAAACAGGGCGATGGCAGCTGCAATGACTTTTTCCGCGCTCGCAGGTTTGGCGATCAGAGGTGCATCCAGCATGCGCACATGCTCATTATGGCGGTCAAGATTGCCGGAATGGAGCAGATAGGGAATGCCACGAAGCTCCAATTCGCGGGCAATTGGCACGCAAGTCTGATCCTCTGCCAGTGACACATCAAGGATCGCAACATCGATTGCGCCGTGAGCATTCATCGCCCGATCAGCTTCGGCACAAGTGGTGGCGGGTATCATCATGCAGCCCTTGTCCTCGCCAGCATATTCAAGGTCCATGAGGATCAGTGGTTCATCATCAAGGACTAAGACGGAACAAGCTTTGGTCATGCCGCCCTACGCGCAGGCACTGAGATTGTTGCTGTCAGGCCTTCGTCACTCCATTCGCGCTTGATCGATCCACGAGATGTAGCGAGCAAGCGATCCACAATCGCCGTCCCTGTACCATCCTGCATAGTACCTTCATCGACAGCCGGACCGCCCTTTTCAACCCAGCGGATAATGAGCTCGCGATCATGTGCATCAAGCGACCAGGATAGAGACACCTTGCCCCCATCGACCAACCACGCTCCATGCTTGGTCGCGTTGGCAGCCAGTTCATGCAGAACCAAACCGATCACCGAAATGACGGTGAATGGCATGCGCACCGCTTCGCCGCTCAAGGAAAGGCGGTCATGATCATGGTCATATGGCAACATTACGGCCCGGATTGCTTCGCCGATATCGATGCTACCACTTGATGCATCATCCAGCGTCGTTTCGTAAGCGCGACCCAGAGCCTGAATGCGCGAGTTGATCTCAGCGGCCTCGCTTTGAATACCGCGCACCCTACCCGTCACATTGACGATGCCAGATATGACCGCGAACATATTCTTCATGCGATGAGAAAGTTCACGCGCCATCTCGCGCGCATGCTGTTCGTCTGCTCGTGCCGCACGAACATCCGAAACATCCCATTGGCTGCCGAAGAAATAAACCAGTTCGTTGTCTTTATTGTAGATTGGCCCGAGGTGCAGCGCGTTCCAAAACGTTGTCCCATTCTTGCGGTAATTGAGAAGTTCAACCACCACCACATCTTCGTTTTCAATCGCTTTGCGAATTCGCGCGATGGGTTCTGGATCGGTCTTTGGTCCCTGGAGGAAACGGCAATTGCGGCCGATAACCTCTTCCTCAGAATATCCAGTCAGGCGACGAAAGGCGCGGTTGGCAAAGACTATCGGGAGATCTTTGGCATGCGGATCGACCAGGCAGATTGCCATACGGGTTTGCGCCATAGCCTGCTCAAACAGCACACCAGATGCGCCAGAGAATTGGTCGCTCGCATTTCCTGCCCGAAACCGTTCGGGTGCATCATCGAACCGCAACGCGGCCTGGTCGGGCCGCGGACGGTCAGCTTCGTCGTCGGTATTCACGTTTCCTGCTTTCCCGCGGGGGGAGCCCTCATCGCATATGGGGAGAAGGGCCGGGTCGCGGATGAAATTATTAGTTGCCCTTGAAACGGCAAAAACCCCTAGGTGTTCCGCGAAAGTTCACGAAATGTGATCCAACCCGCACCAAGACTTTGAATTTAAGCACGTTTTTCGAAGAGTCTACAACCCCTCTGGAACAGTTTCAAAACCCGGTAAATCGCCCAATTCGACCCATTCTTGCTTGCTTTTGGTGTAGCAATGGAAGGCGGGCTTCAGCTGCGACGTGTCATCCAAAGTGCCCGCTTTGATGAACATCAGCCCGGGTTGCTCTAACCGCGTAAAAACAGGCGATCCGCATTCCGGGCAAAACTGGCGACGCACAGTCGCACCGCTATCGCCGGTATCGTTGTAGGTCTTAACCTCACCGGTGTACTCCACCGCATCCTCTGCCACGCCGATAATGATCGAAAGGACACTGCCCGCCTGACGCTGGCAATTCTTGCAATGGCACGCGACGCAGATCTGCGGTTCGGCATTGAGAGTGTATTGAACCTGCCCACAAAGACAGCCACCGGTTTGTGCCATGGAACGCTCCTTCGATTGATTGGGTATCTTCAGTCTGTCGTATCGCCCTTGGTCAGCAAGAACGCGAGGAATGCGATTGCAAACAGGGCATCCAAAGCGAGAATGGCGACGATCACCGTATCGCCCTCAGATCCAATCACCGTTGGCCCCAGCAAACCGACTACACCGAGTTTGCCGATCACCCCCGCCCAAAGGATAGGGGCATAACGCAACGGCTCGCGCGCGACCTGCCAATAGACAATGCCAAAACAGAATACGAGCACACCAATGATCCGCGCATCGATAGTTGCCTCAGGCGACAGCATTCCTAGTGCGCCAACAACAAAATTGAACGCGGCGGCGACCCTGAACAGGGCTCTCCATCCACCTCCCACTTGTTGGCCGCCAACAGCGGCACCCACGCGGCCTTTTTGCAAGCCATCGCTCATGGCATTTCTTCTCCGATAAATGGTTCATCGCTGGTGTAGCCACAGCCCCGCAAGGTTCTATCACCAATTGAGACCGTGGCTGTGTAGGGATAGGTGCGGTCGCTCATGGCGTCGCTGCATTCTCCCGGTGTCAGCGCGATCAGTACAGCTTCACCATCCCGCTCTCCGCTAAAGCTGATGCCGTTGTTCCCGGCAAAGCGCGTGACGGGGAAGGTTGTCCCTTCCAGGTCCTCCGGTGATGAATAGCGTGCGGTATAGCCATCGCCGTCAGGTTCAATATCGACCCCCCAAAACGGCTCTGTGCCAAGGGTGGTGATGCTCACACTTTCGGCGATCCCATCGAATGGTTGAGCATCGCGGCTGATATCGCCGGTGGGCTGAGAACACGCGCTCAAGACAGCGACCGCGCCAAGGGCAATCAGTGTGTGAGGCGCAGTTTGCATGTTCTCTCCCTAACTCCTTACCCCTCGTTAGAAGACCGCAGGCCGAAACGCAAAAGGGCGGGTCGCGCTTTCCAGCGGACCCGCCCCTTCAATCTGGGAGTTGTGCAGAATGCGCGATTATTGCGGCATCAGCACCGTGTCGATGACATGGACCAGACCGTTCGATGCGGCGACATCGGTGGCGGTGACTGTCGCTGTGCCACCGGCTGCGTCAGTCAGGACCACTGCACCGTCCACCACAGATGCGTTCAGCGTGCCGCCTGCAACCGTAGTGATGGTGTAGCCTTCGTCGCCCGCTTCGCCGATTGCGCCGAGCAATGTCTCGGCATCAACTGCGCCCTCGACCACGTGATAGGTCAGGATCGCGCCGAGCGTTTCGGTGTCGTTGGTGGTCAGCTCGGTCAATACGGCTGCGTCGATTTTGGCGAAGGCGTCATTGGTCGGCGCGAACACGGTGAAGGGTCCCTCGCCTGACAGTGTCTCACCCAAACCAGCAGCGGTTACGGCAGCGACCAATGTGGAGAAACCTTCATCGCCCTGCGCGACTTCGACGATGGTACCAGCTGGCGTCGCTTCTTCAGCCATCGCAGCATCATCCGCCATCATCGCATCATCTTCGCCAGCTTCTGGTGCGCAAGCGGCGAGCGAAAGGGCGATGGTCGATGCAAGTGTGATTTTGAGCATGTTCATGGGGTCTGTCCTTGTAAATTCTTATTCGGGGTTTGCGGGAGGTTTTACTCCCGAGGGGCCGAGCGGCTCTGTGCCGACCTTGGGCAATATACGCAAGAACCCGCAGGCTGGATGCGTTCCTTGAATGCGAGGAACCCATCCGCGCTGTCCGGAGTTGGACCATTATGCAATTCGAACCGACCCGCGCCGCCGGTATTCAGCGGCTAACCGACTTTGCCGAGAGCGCCGGGCGCGCTTATGCGAACAATCGCAATTACGACAATGGCGCACCAGAGGTTGGCCCGCGCCAGAACGTGTCGCAATTGTCCCCGTGGCTGCATGCCGGGCTGTTTAGTGAGACCGAAGTCATCGACACCGTGTTGAGCCAGCACAGCCTTGAGGCAGCGGATAAATTCATCGCTGAGGTGTTTTGGCGGATCTATTTCAAAGGCTATCTGGAACAGTGTCCCACGATCTGGGCTGACTATTGCAAGGCCCGCGATGCTGCGCTCGCCACGCTCGATACCAATGCCGGTTTGCGCATTGCTTACACCGAGGCGATCGAGGGACGCACCGGGATTGAGGCGTTCGATCATTGGGCGCGTGAGCTTGTGTCCACCGGCTATCTCCACAACCATGCGCGCATGTGGTTTGCGAGCATCTGGATCTTCACTTTGAAGCTCGATTGGCGGCTTGGTGCAGACTTCTTTTTGCGGCATCTGATCGATGGGGATGCGGCCTCGAACACTCTTTCTTGGCGCTGGGTCGGAGGGCTTCATACAAAGGGTAAAACCTATCTTGCGCGGCCCGACAACATTGCGCGCTACACCGCCAATCAACCGGGCGGCCCGCTGTCTGCGGATGGCTTAGCGGAAGAGGCGCATGCTTTGGAGGAGGCGCAGGACTATGGCCGTGCGCCCCTGCAACTGCCCAATGAAGTTGATTTCGGCAAGGAACCCTATGCATTGTTGTTGCATGATGAGGGCGCCAGCCATGTGCCGCTTACCCTGCCCCACCCGCCTGCTCTGGTGATTGGTGCGGCCCGTCCACAAGCGCGATCTCCCGGCGCGATTGGCGATATGGCGCAGGACTTTGCGACTGGTGCGGTCGCGGGCGGAGTGAAAGCGGCATCCGAGGCGTTTGGATGTCCGGCGGTGGCTTGGGAAGACGGTGATGCACTCGCTGAAATTCTCGCAAAGGCTGGGGTGGATCGCATCGCCCTCCCCCATATTCCGACCGGCTGGACCCGCGATGCTCTGGAAGCAGAACTGCCCCCGGCCTCTGCCGAACTTCTCCCCGACCTCAGCCGTGCCACATGGCCTTTTGCCAAAGCCGGCTTCTTTGGAGTGAAAAAGAAGATGCATGGCATTCTCGATGAATTGGGCATCGCCGGCAGCTCTCATCTGATCATGGCTAAGTAGGAAAGCGCAAAGCTCTCACATTGCCGCTCCGATCCAATCACACCGCGCGAAAGGGCGGTAGTGATTGTCTCCTCAAAGGGGGATAACTAATGGCTGGCGGACTGGCTTTGGCTTTAAGCGGCGGGGGTGCGCGCGGCGCATTTCAAGTCGGTGTGATCGACGAGTTGATCCGTGTGCGCGGCGTCGAGTTTGAGACCGCCGCTGGCACCTCTACCGGCGCGATCCAAGCCGCGGCAGTGGCGCAGGATGACGTTGCGCGGCTTGTCGATTTCTGGACCGGCCTTACCGGCAATTCCTCAATCTTTACCGAGCGCGGCGGTGCGATTTGGGCGCTGCTCACGGGCAAGGACTCGCTCTACAATTCCGCTCCGCTCGAAGCGCTGTTGGATGAGATGTTCGACGATGCGACAATCCGCGCCACCGGAAAAGCCCTGCGCCTTGCCATGGCCAATCTTGCAACCGGAGAGTTACGGATCGTTGGCGAGAACGCCGATGGCATCGCCAATTGGGTCTATGCCAGCTCTGCCCAACCGCCTTTCTTTCTTCCCTTCGAAACCGTCTCCGCCACGGGCAAAGTTACAAAGTGGATCGATGGCGGTGTGCGCGACATCACACCCCTCGCCGCCGCATTGGCAGAGCGCCCGCGTGCAGTACTGGCGGTGCGCGCCGAGGCTCCGCTGCCACCGTCCAAAGAGGACTTTGACAACATACTTGAGATCGGCCTCCAATCGGTCGAGCTGCTGATGCGCGAGGTCGGCAATAGCGACCTACAAACCGTCGAGCTTATGAATGACATGCTCGCCGCCACCGCCAACCAACGCAACGAGCTTTCAGCGATGGGCCTCTCAGCCGCCGACATAGATCGCGCCATGCGCCCGATGATTGAGCAGATCGAAGCCCACCATTTCGCGCCAACCCTAGTGCTTCAACCTGAGACGGAACTTTATGAGCGCCTCGAATTTGACCCCGCCCTCATCGCTGAGAATATCGAGCGTGGGCGCCAGACCGTGCGAGATCGCTGGGACGAGATCGCTGCATTCCTGGGAGTACCCGCATGATCACCGAGACAACACGTAATCCGTCACTTAGCGCCCGGCCGTGCATTCGCCTCTTCGGGAGCGAGCTTGCGGACCATAGTGACCGGGCATCTCTCCGGACCGAGCGTGTCTTGCACGATCAAGTCAACGTCGAGCCCGTCACAGATCCGACCCGGTCCGACACGATCCAGAACGATGCTGCGGGCAAAACGCAAAGCCGGACAGCGGCGCAGCAACTCGAACTCGTAGGTGTCAGCCGCGCCGACGTCGATAAGGACCTTTTCGTCGACCCGCTGTCCATCGACGTCCTCAACACTGCGAAACCCGTTGACCTGGCGGGCAAAGAAACATTGGCGAGTTGCACGATCGGAAGAGGTCTCTTCGGTCGCATCCGCAGCACTCGCTGTCTCGCTCTGCACTAACGCAACGGTCCGCGCCTCTGCGACCCCGCATGCAGCCAAAGCTGGCACAAGAGCGAGCGCTGCAATCGCAGCAAGGGGTTTGAGAAGCGGGCGATGCGTGATGGTTGTTTCTGACATAAAGACAGCCTCACTCTACGCTCCTGAACCGGGCATTTACGCGGGGTTAAAGCCGCATCAAATCCCAGAGGCACTCACATCGCCTTGTCAGGCCGCGCATCATGCTTGTGCTTGTCTTCCTTACCGAATAGCCGCTCCAACCGCTGTGCCATCGTCGTTGCAGCCTTGCGCGCTGCTGCATCAACTTTGGGTGCATGCTCGGTAACGCCGATCGGTTTGCCCCCGCGCGGACGCGCTTCGATCATGCAGGTCTTGTCATCCGCACCATGCTTTGGCCCGTTCTCATCTGAGACATGGACCTCAATCCGCGTTAGCCGATCCTCAAACCGTGCGAGCTTGTCGCGCACCATTTCCTCGATCCGTTCTGCAACATTCTGAGTGCCCATGACTGAACTGTCTGAGTTGAACTGAAATTGCATGATGAGGATCTCCTTGGTTGCATCTCTCCATTCCGATGTGGTGAGTAATGGGCAGCTGCGCAAGCCGTCAGGATCAACGCGTAAGAAGTCGAATGCGCGATAAAGGATGCACCATCGACTTGCCATGCTAACACGGTGCGATGAGCGCACCCATCACCATCCTGATCGACGCAGACGCCTGTCCGGTAAAGGACGAAATCTACCGCGTAGCCACCCGGTTTAAGGCCGAAGTGCGCGTGGTCAGCAATTCACCTTTTCGCATTCCGGATAACCCACGCGTAAAGCGTATTGTCGTCGATGATAGCTTCGATGCGGCAGATGATTGGATCGCGGACCGTGCCGATGCGCGCGCCATCGTGGTAACAGGCGACATCTTGCTCGCCGAACGGTGCCTTAAATCGGGTGCAAAGGTTCTAAAACACAACGGTCAGGAATTCGACACTGCCAGCATCGGCGGAGCGATCGCCACTCGTGCTATTATGGAAGACCTGCGCGCTGGCATGGACGGAGTGGGAGGCGGACCCCCGCCCTTCAGCAAAGCGGACCGTTCGAAATTCCTGCAATCGCTTGATAGGGTGATGACTCAGCTGTCTAGGGCCTAGGGTTCAGCTTTGTGCACCTTAGGATGAACGTTCATGTGCAATACAGCCGGTACGCCATAATTATGTCAGTCAGATGCGGTAGAGAGTGACCGAGCGCTAAAGGCTCGTAGGGAGGGCAACCGAAATGAAAAAGATACTGACAGCATCAGCAGTCGCCTGTGTGGCAACTTTGGGCGCATCCACACTTCACGCGCACCCCGATAATGGGGTCAAAGCCCCAAATGAGTGCGAAACGATAGATGCGTGGACTTGGGGTCAAGTGCGCGAGGGCATGTCACTGGACGCAGTTGAGCAGCTCTTGGGATGCCATGGAAGCTACCACCAAACGGTTGAGTTGAGGACCGGCGATATCGAAAGCTATCACTTCAAAAACGGCTCCAGAATTCTCGTCCGGATCACATTCAGAGACGGTAAGCTTCGCAACAAATATGGCTATTACAGCGGCCTGTAAGACACCAAAGCCGACCGGCGCATTTCTACTTGCTCTGGTCGCGCCGTTGTTTCTGGCGTTGGGCGCTTGTGTAGGCTCGCCCGGCCCGGTCGGCAATATTGCTGTGCCCGAGCCAGCCAAGCCGGTCGAACTCGCCGCGTATCTTGGCACATGGTACGAATATGGCCGCTACGAAGCCCCATTTCAGGAAGGCTGCGAAGGCGTCACCGCAGAGTATTCCCTGCGAGAAACATCCGGCGCGTCCAATATCCGGGTGGTCAATTCCTGCTATAAAGGCGCCTTGGACGGCGAATTCAGCGAGGCCACAGGGCGAGCCAAAGTGGTCGAAGGATCAGATGGCGCAAAGCTGCGCGTGAGCTTTTTCGGCCCCTTCTTCGGCGATTACTGGGTGCTGGACCGCAGTGAGGTTAGCGCAGACGGGCTGTATGATTGGTCCATCGTCGGTGAGCCATCAGGGCGGTATCTGTGGATGCTGACACGCGAGGCAAAACCTGATGCGGAGCTGCAAGGACTGCTGGAGCGCCGAGTGCGCGAGCTGGGTTATGATTGGGAACTGGTGCGGATTACTGAGCAGGGGTGAAACAGCCTTAAAGCTACGCCTCTATGGGCTTAGATTGTCAAAACATCGCGTGAGTTAGTGACTTTCGCAAAGTTTCCACTTTCCAGTGTGTGGTTGTGATGCGCAATAATCTGCTCTGCGGGCAATGCTGGGGTGTCAAAGGTTGTATGCCCATCAGCTAAAAGAGTGACAGCAAAACCTCGCTCAAACGCGCCGCGAACAGCCGTGTCGACACAATATTCTGATTGCATGCCGCCAATGATGATCTCATCGACCTGAGCGGCTCGTAATTGGTCAATCAGGTCCGTGCCCTGAAATGCGCTACAATGCTGTTTGACGATCACAGTCTCATCAAAACTTGGTGTCAGATCGTCAACTATTTCAAAGTTCTCAGTGCCACGGGCTAATGGACTTGTCGCGCCACCGTCATGTTGGATGAAGAAGATAGGCGTCATAGACGCACGCGCCTTGGACAAGGTGTTAGCGAGCCTTTGCACCACAGCCGCACCTTGATAGGGCTGCATGTGGTTGAACATACCCTTCTGAACATCGATGATTAAAAGCGCGCGTTTCATTGCGGTTCTCGATCCCTGAGACTCCTTGTCCGCTTGGCTATACCGCATCCCCGCTTTTGCCGCTCTTAGCAATCACCCGTTCCAATTGTGAGATAGCAGTTTAATCGTCACCTTGCCCGTTGCAGCGAGGTTCCCATTGGCGTCCAGCATAGGTATCTCGGCTAAATATCCCGCGCTGCCCTTACGCTCCAAATCCGCGTGAATCTCCGCGATTTGTTCTTCGCTCAGCCGGAATTCCGCCGTCACATCGCTTGCCGCCATGCGGTGGAAATCGACCGCGATGTCTTTGACAATTGGGAAATGCTCTTTGGGATCGATGATAGAGATACCGGGTGTTGCTGCGGTCGCCTCTGCTAGGACGGTGTAGGCCCCCATATACATCACATCAACGTGATTGGCGTTCGGGGCCAGAGGCATAACCGCACGGGCATAGCCGCGCTCCTTCGCAAGATACCGCATTTCAGTGCGGTTGACGAAGGGAACGGAGAAACCTGGATCAGCGGGTTCAGGCATACACTGCCCTATCCCCTTCGTAAGGCAAATACAGCTTTTCGCCCTCCAGCTTACAAACCCGGATCATCTCTTCCACCCTCTACTCCGGCGAAACCCGCGCAGTGATCTTGATCTCGATCACGCCGCCGGGCGAGTACAACCGGTCCACATCAATTGCGGTCCATGCGGGAAACGGCGCTTTGATATAGCGGTTCTTTACGGCGCTGAATGCCGGCATCGAGGCTTCGATATCGGTGTGGTAGGTAGTGAGGTCGATCACGTCATCCCAGCTTGATCCCGCGCGCTCCAGCACACTACCGAGATATTGGAACGTGCTCTCAAGCCCCTCTTCGCTCAATGTGCCGTCCTGTCCCGCACCGACTATCACGCCGGACAGATAGACGGTGTCGCCATGGATCACCGCTTCGGAAAAACCGAATTGCTCCATAAAGGCGCGCGGGCCTTCTGCTTCGGGCATGAGCGTTTGCTTCTCGGCCGCTTCGGCCTGCGTCTCGGCGTGGCCATCTGCCAATGCCGGGGCGGCGCACAGCATCAGGGCGGCGGCTATGGGGGCAAACTTGTTCACTACTCTGTCTCCCCCTCAGGCAAGTAAAGCTTCTCGCCCTTTTCCTTATACACCCGGCTCATCTCTTCCATGCCCTTCAGCGCGGCTTGCTTGCTCGCCTCCGCTGTCTCCGCGCCTAGTTTTTCAGCGGCCAAGAACGTCTCGGGGCTTTCATTCTGTTTCGCTGCAAAATCGCGCACTTCTTGACTGATTTGCATGGAGCAGAACTTGGGCCCGCACATGGAGCAGAAGTGGGCGGTTTTCGCGCCCTCTGCGGGCAGCGTTTGGTCGTGGAATTCCTCGGCGGTTTCTGGGTCGAGCGACAGGTTAAACTGGTCCCTCCAGCGAAATTCGAAGCGTGCCTTTGACAAAGCGTCATCGCGGACCTTTGCGGCCGGATGCCCCTTGGCGATATCGGCAGCGTGGGCGGCCAATTTGTAGGTTACTACGCCCACTTTTACGTCATCACGGTCGGGCAGGCCAAGGTGCTCTTTCGGCGTCACGTAGCAAAGCATAGCGGTGCCGTACCAACCGATTTGCGCTGCTCCGATGCCGCTGGTGATATGGTCGTAGCCGGGCGCGATGTCGGTCACGAGCGGCCCAAGTGTGTAGAAAGGCGCCTCGCCGCAAACCTGCAGCTGCTTTTCCATATTCTCTTTGATCTTGTGCATGGGCACATGGCCCGGCCCCTCGATCATAACCTGAACGTCGTGCTCCCACGCGCGGTGGGTTAGCTCGCCAAGGGTGTAGAGTTCGGAGAATTGCGCTTCGTCATTGGCGTCCGCGATGGAGCCGGGGCGCAGGCCATCGCCGAGTGAATAGGCGATGTCGTATGCCTTCATGATCTCGGTAATGTCGTCAAAATGTTCGTAGAGGAAGCTTTCCTTGTGATGGGCAAGGCACCATTTCGCCATGATTGACCCGCCGCGTGACACGATGCCGGTGACGCGTTTGGCCGCCATCGGCACGTATGCGAGACGAACGCCTGCGTGGATGGTAAAGTAGTCGACGCCCTGTTCGGCTTGCTCTATCAAAGTGTCGCGGAAGACCTCCCAAGTGAGACCCTCGGCAACGCCGCCGACCTTCTCCAGCGCTTGGTAAATCGGCACGGTGCCCACGGGCACGGCGGAGTTGCGGATGATCCATTCGCGGGTGTCGTGAATGTTGCGACCAGTTGACAGATCCATGATCGTATCCGCGCCCCAGCGAGTGGCCCAGACCATCTTATCGACTTCGGTGGCGACGTCTGATGCGACGGCGCTGTTGCCGATATTCGCGTTGATCTTGACCAAGAAATTGCGCCCGATTGCCATCGGTTCTGTTTCGGGGTGGTTGATATTGTTGGGAATGATCGCGCGGCCACGGGCGACCTCATCGCGCACGAACTCCGGAGTAATCACATCAGGGATTTCTGCGCCCCAGCTTTCGCCGTCACGCACAAAATCCTTAGCCAGTTCGCGGCCCAAATTCTCACGCTCGGCGACATATTCCATCTCAGGCGTGATGATGCCTTTGCGGGCATAGTGCATCTGGCTGACGTTCTGGCCCGCCTTTGCGCGAAGCGGGCGTTTGATCGCGTTCGGGAACTGGGGCACGCCGCCGCTGCGATCCGGGCCGAGCTGGCCGTTATCTTCGGGTTTAACTTCGCGCGCTTCGTAGTCTTCGACGTCGCCGCGCGCCATGATCCAGTCTGCGCGTTTCGCGGCAAGGCCTGCATTGATGTCGATGGCGACTTCTGGGTCGGTATACGGCCCGGACGTGTCATAGACGCGGACAGGTTCCTCACCGCCTTCCAAGTCGATCTCACGCATGGCAATGCGCACGCCGCTGCCAGTGCGCGCGCCGACATGGACCTTGCGGCTGCCGCGGATTGGTCCAGTGGTTACGCCAATTTCTACAGGTGAGTTGATGTCGGCCATGTGCGCGTATCTCTCCATAAAGGCGGAGCGCGGACTTTGCCTGTAAAGCCGCCCTCCCTCCGCCGATGTTAGTCGGTTCAGGTTCAACGGGTCGGAGGTCGCGAGGCCTCCCTCTCAGCGCACGCGCGCTCCCCGGGGATGGCCTTGTGTTAGGCGCTCACCAGCCCCGCGTCCAGCCAGATTCATGGCATGGAGCGAGGTGCTTGGTTTGAGAGCGGTTTATGCCTCGTCGCTGGGCAATGTGAGCAAGACAATTGCGAGCAACAATGTCGCCAACACGCCTGACCCGCCTGCAAGCGGCAGCTCGCCGGAAAAGTCGCGGCCCATCCCCATCGACAGCGCGTTGGTGATGAACGCAATCGCGCCGATCAACGCGGTGAGACCGCCAAGGACCTTTGATCCAGCAGACAGTTTCGCCAGACCCAGAGTGATTGCAGCCAGCGCCAAAAGCACCTTTGCCGCGTTGTAGACCATGAAGGAGAATGCGACGACGCCGCCAATCAGAGGCGCCAGCTCTTCATTCGCTCCAGCCGCTTCGCCAAAGGGGCCAAACATTGTGAGGCCCACGCCGACTTGAACCACATTGAGCACGGCTGCAAAAGCGATTGCAGCCCATGCGAGATGGTGGCGCTTTGTTTGCAATGCGGCCGACCCTGCGAATGCGGCCAAGACCACAAAGAGAAAGCCCTCGCTGCCCCACAACAGCTGACGTGGGACATCGACTTCGGCGATGTAGAGCCCGGTGTAGGCCGCTTGAGTGACCGCCAAGATTAGCAGCAGGATGCCAACGATTTGCGCCGTGCGTTTGAATGTGAATTCCACTTTGAAAGCCCCTATCGGAAATTTGTGATGACGACGCTGTTCGCATCAGGCCAGCCAAAGGTTACAGTTGTTCAAGAAAAAATGGCGCTCAATCGGCTTTCATGGCGCGCAAATCGTCGCGGGTCTCGATTTCCTTGAGCGTAAACTGCCGCGCAACCTCCGCGACCTCTTGGCCAAGATGCCAATCCAGCAGCTGCATATCCTGAGGGATTGGCGGTGTCAGCAGCACATCCGCCTTCGCCAAGGAGCGCTCAACAGAGGCTTGGCTGCCAACTACCATCGAGCGGGACATCGTCTCAACAAGGCTGGGGATTTGCACATCATGTTTGCGCCGCATGATGATGTCGCGGGCGAGCTGACCGGGGCTGCGCACATCGTCATAGGTCGCCTTAATGCGCCACGCCGCGCCCGCATCAGGTCGCAAAGCCACCACCACATTCGGCCCCGCCTTCACATCGCGCATGACGTTGACGGGGATGTTGTCGAGAACGCCGCCATCGACCAACACTTCGCCATCGGCGGTGATAATCGGGGGCAGGATTGCGGGCAGTGAACCCGAAGCGCGCACCGCCTCCCACAAGGGCCCGCGCCTGTGCACATGGATCGCATTGGTCGATAAGTTGGTTGAGACCGCAAAGTAGTTGAACGGCAGATCGCAAATGTCTTTCTCGCCATAGCGCATCCGCAAATTCTCATCGAAAACGCGCGGATCGAGCAGGGAGTGCACCGGAATGGTCAGCTTCTTCATCGCCTTTTGAGTGATGAACATGTCCTGCATCTGTTCAAGCGTGTCCTGAATACCGGTGCCGCGTGCCACCGCGCCTGCAACCGCTCCTCCCGAACTGGTGCCGCCAAAGAAATCAACCGGAATGCCGCTGTCCAGCATCGCTTGAAGCACGCCCAAATGCGCGCAGCCTAGCGCGCCGCCGCCGGCCAGCACAACGCCATTGGCGCGACCATTCATGAAGCGCGCAACGCGGGAGAAACTGGACGGGTCATCAAAGGCGATATGGTGGTGCAAATGCAGCTCGCGCCGGTCAATCCAACGTCCGGTGCCGATGATTTCCTGTGCCGTGTTTTCGCGCCAGACCAGCAGCGTGCGGCTTTTGGGGAGAAACAGTTCGGAGGCTTCTTTTTCGAAGTCCGAGACGGTCCCATCCCCGCCTGCATCGCCATCCGAAAGAGGCGCGGTGAGCACCAGATCATCGGCGTTGCGAGCAATCGCACGGTTCCACGCTTCGCTGTCACCAGCACACAGAACGATCCGCTCATGCTGCCTCTCCAGCTCAGCGATCCACTGGCCGAATGCGCCACTTTCCGGATCAAGGCCATCGGGCATGTCTTCCTCACTCACGAAGATCAGCTCGGAGTAACGGCTCAGCGCTTCTTCCATCATGCGCGTCAATTGTGCGGGGAGGACACTACCACCAGCAGGAAGCAACGCGACCACGCGTCCCGGCCTGCTTTCCATCGCGGCAGAGGATGCCGTGGTGCGTGCCAGCCGCCGAGCGATCTCTGCGAGGATGCTGTCGGTGATGGTGCGGTGTTTGCTTGAGACTTCCTCGTAGGCCGCGCGGCTTAGTGCAAAAACCGTGCTGTCACGCGCGGCGATAATGTCGGCTGTGCGCGGACCGCCAGCAAAGAATGCAAGCTCGCCAATGGGTTCACCCGCTTCGATTTCGGCGACAATTCGGCCATCTTGTAAGCGCACAAGGAAACGCCCCGTTGCGACGAGATAGAGGTTGTCGGCGACCTCGCCGTAACGCACCAGCCGCCTGCCACCTTCAACGGATTGCACTTCGGCGGCCTCTCGCAAAGCTGCGAGCGCTTCCTCATCCAACTGCGCAAACGCCTCGATCTGACCAAAGCCAGCGGCGCTTGCGGCACCCCCCTCATTCTCACTCATACTTTTGACCCATTGCACCTTTCGGCCCCGCTTTAACGGAGCAGCACACGGACAAAAAGGCAAGCTTACTGCGCGGTAAGGGGGATTTCGACGACTTCGCCAACCTGGGTGAAATAGGGGCGCGTCCCCTCGCTCAAATAGGCTGGAACATTGACCGGCACATGCACCGCGACGGATGTGTCCGCGTTCAATGTCTCTTCGAGGATCGCATCAAGATCATCGCTTTGGTAAAACCAGAACGGCACCATCACGAGGCCGGTCCGTTTTGCAGCAAGGAATTCTGCGAACGGGGCAAAGTGCTCCGCCGATGGGTCGGCGTCGCCCAAATGCATGACTCGCATCACCTCTCCATCACCCGATGGAACCGATACCCGATAGCTGATATTGTGCGTTTCAGAATGCCGCTCTGGCCAGCCATTGTGCGGGGATCGGAACGCCTTAATCGTTGCGCCTGATAGATCGAAAGTCTGCGTGGTCTCCCCATTTCTTAGTGTGATTGTGCGGACTTGCGTCGCCAAACCGTGATGCCAATTTTCCTGCTCCTTCAATCGGTCATATGCCTGGCCCGGTGCAACCAGCCATAAGTCGGTGTCATTCAACAGCATCTCAACCAGCATACTCGCAGAAAAATGATCGCCATGCGCATGGCTGACAAAGACCAGATCCACCCCATCGTAAGGCGGTGCGCCAGTTATGATTGCCTCAGCCAATTCCGGCGGAAGCTCTTGGAGCGAACCAAAGTGATTGTCATAAAGCGGATCAAAGAGAAGCTTTACGCTGCCATCACCACTGGTCCCAAGATTAGCCATCACCCCAGCATTTAGAATGGCTGTCGCGGCTCCGAACCTCGCGGACCCGGTTTCCTCTGCTGCTCCTGTTCCCGATGTCTGCGGTGCGGTTTGCACTGGAGCCTCTGCGCACCCGCTTAACACACACAATACACCTGCCAGCAAAGACAGTGGCAACGTTATTTGAGGCATTAATGTCTCCGTGTTCGAACAATCCACACGGTAAGTCGAATGCACCCTACCTGTCCACTCGCGAAGCAATTGTGTGAAATCCCTAGTCACCTGAAAACAACCTGTTCGCCGAGTATTATTACTTTTACATCGCAACCACGTTTAGCAGGGCTGGATCAACAATGGCGCTATGGGAGCGCCTGTTCGGATTGCCGGTCCTATTATGAGGGGCTTACCAATATGAACACTCGCACCAATTCGCGCCTGCAGCTTCTTGGCGCCGCCATACTCACTTCCACGGCTATCGCGATCACCGTTCCGGCACCTGCACAGGCGGACCTACTGGCCGATTGCAACGCGAGCGTTGGCTTGGATGGAATCGCGCTCACCGTGGACGACGGTTTGGAGTGCGGCGAGAATTCGACCGCTAGTGGCGCCAACGCAACCGCGGTAGGGAATGACGCTGATGCTAGCGGAGATCGGTCCGTTGCGGTGGGTGACAGTGCCAGCGCAGTCGCGACTAATGGCACGGCCGTAGGTCAATTCGCGCAAGCAGGCGACGCATCCACTGACTCCAACGCCAGCGCCTTTGGCCGTTCCGCTCAAGCAACTGCTTCTTCCGCAACCGCAATAGGAGCTGGCTCTGATGCAACTGGTCAACAGTCTACTGCCGTTGGCGCTAACGCTCTTGCGAACAATTTGAGAGCAACAGCGGTGGGCAGACTTTCCCAGGCAACTGGCCAGGGTTCATCTGCCTTCGGAGCGTCCGCGCTTGCAAGCGGTGAAGACTCAATCGCGGTTGGTAACGGTGCAATTGCTAGCGGTGAAAGCGGTGTGGCCATAGGCGAGCTCACCACCGCAGGCACACGAAGCGTTGCGATTGGTCAGGAAGCCAACGCGACCAGCGGCGTTGCGGTCGGTGATTTTTCCAACGCGACAGGAGGAAATAGCGTTGCCGTGGGGCGCAATAGTGACGCGACCGGATTTGCAGGTGTTGCGCTTGGCCAGAACACGCAGATCGTCGCTGGCGCGTCCGATAGTGTTGCTATTGGACGATTTTCTTCGGTCACTGAGGACGACGGCATCGCTATTGGGGATTCCGCTGATGTGACCGGGGAAAACGGCACGGCAATTGGCGAGCGCACCTTAGCATCTGGGCTTGGTGCCATCGCGATTGGCGGAGACACCACTTTTGGCGATAGGGGTTCAGAAGGAACGACCGCCTCTGGGTTTCAAGCGATTGCTATCGGAGTGGAAGCCCGAGCTCTTGCCCAGAACAGCATCGCAATCGGGGTGGATGGCGATAACAGTGGGACCGGCGCTCGCACAACAACGGCAGGTGCAATCGCAATCGGCGCTGATGCGACCGCGACCGCTTTGAATTCTGTGGCACTGGGCACGAATTCGGTAGCCGGTGTCGCGAATACAATCTCGATTGGCAGTGTCGGGAACGAGCGCCGCATCGTCAATGTCGCGACAGGGACTTCTGGCACTGACGCGGTCAATCTCAATCAGTTGAACAGCGCAATCGCGGGTGTATCCGGCGGCGGAAGTCCGTTCGTGGTCGTCAATTCAGCCGGTGCCAATGCCGTTGCCGCCGGAACAGACGCGGTCGCTATTGGCGGCGCTTCTTCGGCAGATGCTGATAATAGCGTCGCGCTTGGTGCGAACTCTGTCGCAGATCAGGCGAACACAGTGTCTGTCGGCGCTGCAGGTAACGAGCGCCGGATCACAAATGTTGCAAGTGGCACTGACATAACCGACGCCGTCAATCTGGGTCAGCTCAACTCCGCTATTGCCGGGGTAAGTGCAGGCACCGTCAATCTGGACGGCTCAGGCGTGAACTCAACCATCGCTGGGACTAACGCGGTAGCTTCTGCCAATAACACGACCGCGGTAGGCGATGACGCCGTGGCCGACGAGAATAACGCAACTGCTCTCGGTTATAGTGCGCAAGCAAGCGCGACAGGTGCAACCGCTCTGGGACGCAGCGCCAATGCAGCAGGCACATCAGCCGTCGCTATCGGGTTGAACGCAGACGCGCAGAACATTTTCGGGGTCGCAATTGGCCCTGATGCGACATCAGCAGGCGCAAGCGGCATAGCCATTGGCCGATTTGCCAGCGCGTCCGGCTCCAACTCGACCGCGATTGGCCTCTCGAGCAGCGCCACCGGTAACAATGCCACCGCTATCGGCAATGATACAGTCGCCGGGACCAGCTCCACTGCGATAGGGCGCGAGGCGGTTGCCACAGGCAATGCGTCATCGGCATTTTCACCGTTTGCCCAGGCGACAGGAACGCAGTCCAGTGCGTTTGGATATCAATCGCAGGCAAATGCCTCTTTCTCGTCCGCATTCGGCAACAATGCAGTTGCCAGCCATGCGCGTTCAACCGCCATTGGCGTGAACGCACAGACTACCGAAACCGATCAGGTCGCGATTGGTGGGACCGGCACAGCGGTAAGGATCGGTGACATCGAGGCGAGCACTTTGGCACAGCAAGGACCGGTCGACGTGCTGACGATTGACGCCAATGGGACCCTTGGCCGACAGCAAGTCGCAACGTCTGCATCAGTGCAGAATGTGCGTGCTTCCGTTTCTTCCCTGCAAGCAATAACCGATGCTCAGGTTCAAAGCCTTTCCAGCAGCATCTCCTCGCTAGACGGCAGGATTACCGGTCTGGCTTTTCAGTTAGAGGATCTAGACCAGCGGTCACGCGGCGGCATCGCGGCGGCCATGGCGATGGGTGGCACAATGGTCGTGCCCGGCAGCACATTCTCGGTCAGCGCGAATGTCTCCACCTATCAGGGCGAACAGGGCTTTTCCGGATCGCTCGCCGCGCGTGTGGCGGAAAAGGTCTACATCTCAGCCAGCGTCGCCGGATCGAGCGCGGAAGATAGCACTGGCGGACGCGTCGGCGTGGCCTTCGGGTTTTAGGTCGACGAGTGGGGACAGCATTATGCTGTCCCTAACTACCCTGATACAGGCAATGCCGATCCCCCCGGCGCGCGACATTGAAACCGCGCTCGGCCACTTCACGGCTTTGCGCGCTATTGGGATCGCGGATTGGGTTGGTGTGGTTGTAATGGATGAAATGCACCTTGGCGCGCTCTTCATCGGGAAGATGCTGTAGCCGATCCATCGTCGCGGTCACACGCGGATGCGGGATTTCCGACATGTCACGGCCCGGTAATTCATCGTCATCCCAAAACGTCGCGTCGATAAAAACGGCCTCGGTTTTGCTTAGAACGGTTTCAAGCGAATAGCCTTCAAAGCGGGCCTCCCACTCATCCCAATTGTCTATGTCTGGCAAATAGAGAACGGAGAATTTACCGGGATCGAACAGCACCCAGCCGACCGTCTCAGAATATTCATCGCGGTGCGGGACTGGCATTGTTCCCGCCGCGAGCCCGCCGTGCAAGAATATGGGTTCTGATGGCTTCCAGTCATCCCGCTCAATTGGAAAGTCCTGTTCCAAATAGCGGAGCTGATTGATGTTGATATTGCCGAGTTCGACCAACTGACTCCATGGGCCATTTTGCCGCAAAAACTCCGCCATTCGCGGCATCGTGTAGACTGGTATGTCACGCGCGCCAGCCGCCTCTCGCCCAAAATAAGCCAGCCCCAGATAGTGCCCGATATGCGCGTGTGTAAGGATGACGCCGTCAATGCCCAAGCCCTCTTGCGGCGCTTCAATCGCGTCCAGCATGGCGAGTTGTTCAGTGATGGCAGGCGTTGCATCAAGCAGATAGCGCTTGCCATGTTCGCGGTCGATCAGGCCCAGCGAAGACGGCAGTAGTCTCGGGCCAGTATCCCCTGAATTACCAACCTGAGGTGCACCTGCATCCTGACCCGCGCCCAACACGACCAGCTCAATCGAGCAGCTTGACGGTTCTTCCATGGGCGCGTTGCCGGCAAGCACCGCGCCCATAGCAAACGTTAGCGACGGCAGCTTTAGCGTCATTCAATCACGCGGCCACGAACCATTACCCAATCGACCTGTTCCAACACAGTCACATCGTCCAGAGGATTGCCATCGACCGCTATAATGTCAGCGGAAAACCCGGGGGCGATGCGGCCAATGCTGTCTTCCATCCCGACAATTTCCGCTGCAACCGTTGTGGCACTGGCGAGAGCTTCGCGGTTGGTCATGCCGCCGCGTACCATCAAACGAAATTCGCCTGCATTCTGACCGTGCGGGAACACGCCCGCATCAGTGCCGAACGCGACGCGCACGCCATTAGCGCGGGCGCGTTCGACGATGGTGCCTGCCACCTCAGATACAGCGCGGATTTTCTCCTCCACAACCGGGGTGTAAAATCCGGTGCCAAGGTTTTGGCGGATGCCTTCGAATGCCATCAAAGTCGGCACAAGGGTCGTGCCCGCCTCATTCATTGCCCGCGCTGCGGCATCGTCAATATAGGTGCCGTGCTCAATCGTGTGGACACCTGCTCGCGCCGCGGCTTCGATACCGCGGGCGCCGTGCGCATGGGCGGCAACTTTCAGGCCCAGCGACTCTGCCGTATCGACAATCGCGCTCATTTCCGCATCGGAGAAATGCGCTTCAAGGCCGCGCCCCTGTTGCGAAAGCACGCCACCGGTCGCGGTGATTTTGATAAGGTCTGCGCCATATTGTGAGGCAAGACGTACTTTGGAGGCGCATTCAACTGGGCCGGTGCAGGTGAACCCGCTGTCGAGCGCATCGTTTACATGTTCGACAAAGCCATTGGTGTCGCCATGCCCGCCAATAATCGAGATCGTGCGCGCGCTGGTGATGATGCGCGGGCCTTGAACCAACCCTTCGGCGGTTGCGCGGCGCAGCATCTGTGTGACTTGGTCCGTGCGGGAACCAAGATCGCGCACTGTGGTAAAGCCTGCCAACGCTGTCACCCGCGCATTCTTTGCCCCGATCAGTGTGAAGTATTCCGGCGGCGTGGTCGCGCCGCGCCAGAATTCACCGCTTGGATCGCCAGAGAGGTGCGTGTGCAGATCGATCAGACCGGGCAGGATCGTTTTGTCGGACAGGTCGATTACGATGTCACCCTCAGCAGCGGCGATCATCTCTCCCAGCGGGACAATTCGTTCGATCACTCCATCGCGAACGATCAGGGTAACCGGGCCTGTCGGTTCGCTATCCGCATCGAGGATGACGCTGCCAGCAGAGATAATTGTTTGCTGTGCCCAAACCGGCGACGCGATGAATGCGGTGGCGATCACAAGCGCGCCTACGAATTTCTTGAATAGTGCCATGAGTCTCTCCCGATCTGGCTCTTGCAACAAGTGATGACCGCAAGGCCCTGCCCTGACAAGCCCAGTTCGCAATTCTTGCGTGAGGCTTTGCGATTCGTGCCCCTGTCGTTATGCATGCACGCACTGTCCCTGTTCAGAGAGGATTCTTCGACGACATGAACCGCCTTACCCCTCAAATCATCGGCACTTCCGCCGCCCTGCTCGCATCCGTCTCGTTGACTGCTACCGCGCAGGCTCGCCCGATGACACCCGAAGACGTTGCCAAACTGGAAAGCGTCGGCACGATAGCAGTCTCACCAGACGGCACGCGGATCGCTTACACGACCAGCGCTTTGCCCGATGTGACCGAGGGTGAGGACAATGGCAGCTTCACTTCCGAATTGTCCGTCGCCACCACGCCTGATGTGGCGCGCCAATTTCTACCCGATGATATCAGCCCAGGTGGCGTCGCATTCTCCCCTGATGGTCGGATGGTTACCTTCCTTTGGAAAAACGAAGATGACGAACGTTCCGTATGGGGCGTGCCTGTTGATGGCGGCACCTATGTGAAGCTGGCAGGCGTCGAAGACACTGGCGTGCGATCCTACCGCTTTAGCCCCGATGGCAGCATGATCTATATGCTCACCGGCCCCGGGGAAGACGAACAGCGCACAACCCAACGCAAGGGCGGCTTTAACGCGCGGGTTTATGAGGAAGAATTCCGCCCCGCGCGGCTATTCGCTGCCACTGTCGGCGTTGAATTGGACGAGGAACCGCGCGAGATTGCTCTGCCCGGTTTTGTGAGCGCGTTTGACGTCTCCTCCGACGGTCGCATGGGCATCATCGAGACCACGCCAACGCCGCTGGTCGATGACAGCTACACCTCAAAGCGCGTGAATGTGATTGACCTCACCACAGGCAACCTCACTGCTGTGGTCGAAACTCCGGGTAAGATTGGCGATGTAGAAATCTCGCCTGACGGATCGCAGCTCTCGCTCATTGCGGGCGTTGATATGAACGATCCGGCGGCGACCACATTACACCTCGTCGACACGGCCTCGGGCAGCTACCGCGCGCTGAATGCTGGTGCTGCTGAAGCGGCTGTGGACGCGGAATGGCTGGCGGACGGTCGGCTCGCGAGCGTAATCCATGTCGGCGTCCAGTCCGTGCTGCGTATTTACAATGCAGACGGCTCGGTCGCCGAGGAGCAAGACCCCGGCGAACTAATCCTGACTCGCGTCGAAGCAGCTGGCAATCGCATCGCCTTTGCAGCCAATGCGCCGCAGCACCCCACCGAATTGTTCGTATGGAATAACGGTACATTCGACCGCTGGACCAACCACAATGATTGGCTGTCAGACATTACATTCGGGGAGCAGCGCGCCTATTCCTTCACCGCGACTGACGGCCAAGAGGTCGAAGGCGTTTTGATCCTGCCAACAGGCGGCGTTCCAGAGGGCGGCGCACCGACGATCATGAACGTCCATGGAGGGCCGGAGGCGCATGACAGCAACGGCTGGCAAACTGCTTATTCAAAACCAGGCCATGTCGCCGCGGGCCAAGGATACGCTGTGTTCCTGCCAAACTATCGCGGATCGACCGGCTACGGCGTGGACTTCTCAAAACAGCATCAGGGCAATTACACCGACCCTGAATTCCGCGATATTGTCGATGCGAAGAACGCGCTCGCAGCAGAGGGGATCACTGACGCGGATCGCACCGGGATCACCGGCGGCTCCTATGGCGGCTATGCCAGCGCTTGGGGTGCAACCTATCACTCTGCGGAATATGCCGCATCGGTGATGTTCGTCGGCATCTCGGACCAGACCAGCAAGTTTGGCACCACCGACATCCCGTATGAGATGTACAATGTGCACAGCCGAGCATGGCCTTGGGATGATTGGCAAAAAATGCTCGAAGTCTCGCCGATCTATTACACCGACCGCGCGACCACGCCGATCCTGATCATGCATGGCGAAGATGACACCCGTGTCGATCCCAGCCAGTCGATGGAGCTGTATCGCTTCCTACGCGTGCGTCAGCCTGACACACCCGTGCGTCTGGTCTTCTATCCCGGCGAAGGTCACGGCAACCGTCAAGCGGCCAGCCGTTATGACTATAATCTGCGCATGATGGAGTGGTTCGACACATATTTGATGACGGGTGATCGCACCGCCGAAATGCCCGGTCCACGCCCGCAATTGGCCGAAGGGGCTAAGGGTGCTGAAGAGGAAGAAGAGGACAATTAAGTGCCAGTGACTTTGCGAAACGCACTTGCCGCATTTGCAGCGATTGCCATGGTGCCAGGGGTTGCCGTTGTGGCAGCCCCTGCCGCTGCTCAGACCTCAGATCTCGCGTTTGAGGATATGTTCGATGCAATGAACGAAGGCGTCGATCATGAAATCGCGCTGGACAACACTATGCAGGTGGTCCGGCGCGAATACGCCGCGATCCCGATGTTCAGCAAAATGGAGGAGGAAAGCCCCGGACTGCTGGATGACTTGATAAGCGAAATGCGCCCTACATTCCGAGCCTATCAGGAACGCGTTCGCAACGGGTACCGCCCGCAGATGATAGCTCTCTTCGCGCAATATTTGAGCCCTGACGAAGCGCGAGACATCGCACAATTCTATCGATCCGATCTGGGCAAACGCATTTTGAGAGGCGTATCGCGAAATTACAGCCCTGATTCGACACTCTCCGACATCGAGAATTACGATAGCATCAGTCAAGGCGAGGCTGAGAAAAACGTAGCCAGCGATCTGGGTAATGCCTCAGCCGCAACAATCGCCGAACTGTCGCAAGACGACATAGCTGAGATGGGTCGCCGTGCCATCGCAAATCCCGGCTTGCTTAAATTGGCTCAGGTCAATCCCGGTATCGTCGCCCTAAGGGCTGAGATGGAACAGACGCCGCTCACTCCAACAGAAGAGGCACGTATTGTGGCCGCGGTGGAGGGTGTCTTTGAACGGCGGCTGGGCCGTTAAAAAGTGTAGCCCACGCCTAGCCCACCGATAAACTGGTTCGCACTGCCGCGTTCGCTCGTAAACGGAGTGTCCGCCGCATCGCCGACCAGCCGCGAGTAGCCTGCGATCCCGTAGATATTCAGCCCACCATTCAATGCGTTGCCATCAAGGTCCACTGTTAGGATCGCGATGGTACCAACCGAGTTCAGCCCGCCATCGGCGGTGAATTGCGCGAGGCCTGTCGCCGCGCTTTGTTCTGGTGACACGGAGTAATAATAGTCCGCAAAATCATCATCGACAAAGCTGGCATTGGCGCTCAGCTGCAAGGCTGCACCCCTACCGATGGGGGTGAAGTATCCCACGCTCGGTTCAATCAACATGCCATCATGCGCGCTCAGGATATCCCAGCGCACCTGTGTCGAAATACTAACCCGGTCACGCGGCGAAAAGACGCCGGGGATGCTGACCCCGCCATTGATACCGACCTCAATGGCTGTTTCGAGTTCACCTGCTAGCTCCACCACCTCGTCTTCAATCTGATCCGCGCGGTCATTGCGAAACCGGAAGGATGGGCCGAGCGAGAATGTGGTCTTTGCCGGGCCGCGTGTGGGCCCTTGCGATAAAAGGTCGAGGTTGAATCCGGGGCCATTCGGGCTGATCCCAACCCCGCCCACGCGGCCGACAATCAGCGGCAGCGGGAAGACGCGGTAATCGTCCGATCCTGAATAGCTGGGCACCAATCCAGCACCGATGCCGATTGTCGCCCATGTTTCGTCAAAGACAGGTTTGAATGGAGGTCCACCTTGCCCGCCCTGCCCAACACCGGCAGGCGGTCCGCTTGGGCGCTCCTGCAGCGTCTCCGCCTCTGCGGTCTCTTCTGCACGCTCATCATTCTCATCAGACGCCATAGCGGGCGCGGCGATCGTGGCTGCGAGGAAAACAAACAGCGATACGGTGGGGGTGGCTTTTGTCATGCAAGGCTATCCTTTGCGTCATTTACTATCGGCGGCGATAATCGTTTCCACCTTTCGCAAAGCTGGACCCTATCAGGACCTTCGGTGGCACCCTTGCTTTTGCTGCAATATTGCCCCTTTGCGCATGCTGCCCTACGGCATCCGGGAATGAGCGATATTCAACTCGATTGCGTTATTGTTGGCGGCGGCCTTGCGGGCGGGTTGATCGCCCTTGCGCTCCACCGTGCGCGCCCCGAATTTCGCATTGCTGTGGTCGAAGCAGGCCGGACAATCGGCGGCAATCACCGTTGGAGCTGGTTTGACAGCGATCTTGACGATGCCGGTCGCGCCTTACTCGCCGGGTTTCGTCAGACAGGGTGGGATGCAGGCTATGACGTCGAATTTCCAAAATATCGCAGGCGATTAAAAACCGCCTATCGCTCCATGGCCTCTGGCGACTTTCACGAAGGTCTGGTGCGCGAATTGCCCGAAGGCGCAGTGATACTGGGCCGCAAAGCCACATCGCTTGATGCGCGTGGGGTCGATCTGGACAACGGCAACCGTCTCGATGCGCGCACCGTAATCGATTGCCGCAGTTTTCAACCCAGCGAGCATCTGAACGGCGGATGGCAGGTCTTCCTGGGCCGCCATATGAAGTTGGAAGAACCGCACGGCCTCGATCGACCCGTCATCATGGACGCCAATATCGAGCAGCTTGCCCCCTACGGCAATGGTGGGGCCTACCGCTTCGTCTACACATTGCCTTTGGGCGCGCATGACGTGTTTGTCGAAGACACTTACTACGCCGATGATCCCAAGCTGGATCGCGGCGCCTTGTCTTCGCGAATTGATCAGTATGTCCATGCCAAAGGGTGGAAGGACAGCGCGATTATCGGCCATGAGGCAGGCGTTCTGCCTGTGCTGACAGGCGGAAACTTCTCCGCATATCAAGACGAGATCCGCATCCCTGGCGTGGCAGCAGCAGGCGCACGTGGCGGGTTCACCCATCCGCTCACCAGCTACACCATGTGCATCGCGGTCGAAAACGCGCTCGTAATCGCTGAGGAAGCAGACCTGACCGGGGTCCAGCTTGCTGCAATGTTCGAAGTGCGAGCGCGGCGGCATTGGAGCCGCACAGGCTATTATCGCCTCCTCGCTAGGTTCCTGTTCTTTGCTGCGAAACCGGAGCGGCGGGTGAAGGTGTTCCAGCGCTTTTACAAATTGCGTGAGGGCTTGATTGAACGCTTCTATGCCGCCCGCTCGCGCCCATTTGATAAACTGCGCGTCCTGTGGGGGGAGCCTCCCGTACCTATACCAGCCGCCATGATCGCGATGTTTAAGCGCGGTGCCCCGCTCAAATCCGAAACGCCGACGGAGAAAAAGGCATGAATGCCACCACAGACGATACCGCGAAGCTCGACCTGCATCCCACATTCAAAGGCCAGCGCGGCATCAACCCGGCCATGGCAGAACGATATTCAGGCAAATCCGCCTGTGTGATCGGTGCAGGTTTCGGCGGCATGGCGCTGGCACTGCGTCTGCAATCGCACGGCATCGCCACCACCGTGGTCGAAGCGCGCGATAAGCCGGGTGGCAGGGCGTATTTCTGGGAAAAGGACGGCTTTACCTTTGATGCTGGCCCCACAGTTATTACCGACCCACCCTGCCTTGAAGAGCTATGGCAGCTGACGGGGCACGACATCGCCGAGGATGTTGAGCTGATGAAGGTGATGCCCTTCTACCGGCTAAATTGGCCCGATGGCACCAATTTCGATTACTCGAATGACGAAGCGGAGCTGAATGCAGAAATTGCCAAGCTGAATCCGGATGACGTGGTCGGATACAGCCAGTTCCTAGAGTATTCGGCGCGTGTTTATGAGGAAGGCTATTTGAAGCTTGGCACCGTCCCATTCCTCGACTTCAAAACGATGCTGAAGGCTGCCCCCGCTCTTATCAAAGAGCAAGCATGGCGCAGCGTCTATTCGATGGTGTCGAGCTATATCGAGCATCCCAAGCTGCGCGAGGCCTTCAGCTTCCACTCGCTGCTGGTCGGTGGCAACCCCATGAAAACAAGCAGCATTTACGCGCTGATCCATAAGCTTGAAAAGGATGGTGGCGTATGGTGGGCGCGAGGCGGCACCAACCGCTTGATCGCTGGCATGGTGCGCCATTTTGAGCGGCTTGGCGGCACGATGCGCGTGGGCGATCCGGTGGTACAAATCCACACCTTGGGCAACCGCGCGGATGAGGTGGAGACCAAATCTGGCTGGAAACAACGCTTTGATGCGGTTGCCTCAAACGGTGACATTATGCACTCGTACAAAGACCTGTTGTCAGACTCGCAGCGCGGTCCGAAAATGGCGAAGTCGCTGAAGAAGAAGAGCTTTTCGCCTTCGCTGTTTGTCGTGCACTTTGGCTTGGAAGGGACATGGCCGGGCATTGCGCATCACATGATCCTGTTTGCGAACCGGTATAAGGGGCTGCTCGAGGACATCTTTAACAACGGCGTTCTGCCCGAAGATTTCGCGATCTACCTGCACCATCCGACCGTCACCGATCCGAGCATGGCACCTCCCGGTAAGAGTACATTCTATGCGCTCGTTCCTGTCGCTCATATGGGCAAAATGCCGGTCGATTGGGATGAGGTTGGGCCGAAGTTCGAAAAGATGATCCTAGACGAGATTGGCCGCCGCCTGATCCCCGATATCCACGATAGGATCGTCACAAAATTCAGCTACGCGCCGAAGGATTTCCAGCAAGATCTGTCCGCTCACATGGGCAGCGCTTTCAGCCTTGAACCGCTGCTGTGGCAAAGCGCGTACCTGCGCGGCCACAACCGCGATGATGAGATTGAAAACTTCTATCTCGTCGGCGCAGGCACCCATCCGGGCGCAGGCATCCCTGGTGTCGTCGGCAGCGCGAAAGCAACCGCGGGCATTGTGCTGGAAGATTTGAAGACCAAGGCTAGCGCGTGATTTTCGCTTTCATCCTAGCTGCATCCGGTCCGGCGCAATACGGAGCCTCGATACTGGCAGAAACGCCTCATGCACCGGCTTGGGAAGCTTTGGGCGAAGAGGACGCGGGCAAGGCATGGTGGGATCGAAACGCAATTGGCAAAGCATCAATCGAGAACCTAGATTACCCCACCATCTTGATGCGGATGATTGTGAATGATGATCATTGGCTGGCAGAACTTTATGTTTATCAGGATGTTGTGGCCGCGATTGATTGCGAGAACGGTCAGATCGCCGAAGTCGATGAAGTCATGAATGGCCAGCGCGTGGATGACCCATGGGCCGACGTTCGACCGGGTCCCGAATTTCGGCCACTGCGGTACCAGAACACGGATCAGATGAAGATCATGATGCAAACCGTTTGCGGTGAGGATTGGACCCCATGAAACGTCTCGCAGTCTATTGCGGATCGGCCACCCCCGAAGACACGCGCTATATCGAACTTGCTCGTGAAGTCGGTGCTGGCCTTGCGGAACGAGGTATCGGCGTCGTCTATGGCGGCGGAAGGCTGGGTTTGATGGGCGCGGTTGCGAATGGCGCGAAGGATGCGGGCGGCGAAGTGATCGGTGTAATCCCAGAGGCTCTGGTGAATTCCGAAGTGGCCAATCATAATTGCGATGAGCTCATCACCGTCAAAGGGATGCATGAGCGCAAACAGCGCTTCACCGACCTCTCCAATGGCTTTGTCACGATCCCCGGCGGCGTTGGCACGATGGACGAGTTGTGGGAAGCGATGAGCTGGGCACAGCTTGGTTATCATTCTGACCCGGTGGGCTTGCTCAATGCCTTTGGATTTTATGACGATCTCATCCGATTCAACGCGAAAATGGCCGAAGTGGGCTTTGTCCGTCCAGCGCATCAGAATATCCTCATCCACGCCGAAAATTTGCCCGATCTTCTGGACAAGATGGCCGCCTATGAGCCGCATACGCCGATCTTTCGGATGAAGGCAGATGACCTCTAACTTCGATCTCGAAACACGCGCGGCGCTGGTCAATCACGCGCATCAGGCGATCAAATTCGGCTCGCAGAGTTTCTCTGCCGCCTCGCAATTGTTCGAATCCGAAACGCGTGAGCGCGCATGGCTGCTCTATGCATGGTGCCGCCGGTGTGATGACATTGCCGACAATCAAGTGCTGGGTGGAGAGTTAGGGGATCAGTCCGATCTAGATGCGCGGCTCGCTCTGATCCGCAAACTTACCGCGCTTGCATTCGAAGACAAGCCGACGGGCGATCCGGCCTTTGACGCATTGGGCGTGGTGGCCGCCGAATGCGGACTGACCCCTGCCATGGCTGAGGATGTTATCGCAGGGTTCGCCCTGGATGCAGAGGACTGGCGACCCCGCACAGAGGCGGACATGATGCGTTATTGCTTTCATGTCGCTGGCGCGGTTGGCGTCATGATGGCGGTGGTCATGGGCGTTGACCCGAATGACCGTGACACTCTCGATCGCGCAAATGATTTAGGCCTTGCATTTCAGCTTTCAAACATCGCGCGCGACATCGTTGAGGATGATGCGGCCGGGCGCTGTTACCTGCCAGTCGAATGGTTAGTCGAACAAGATATTGAGCCCGGCCAACACACGAAACCGCATCACCGCGAAGAGTTAGCTGAAATGGCTGCGCGCCTGGTCGCTTTAGTTGAAAAGCATGAAGCAGCCGCGCGTGTGGGAGCCGAACGCCTCCCCTTCCGCAGCCGTTGGGCGGTGCTATCAGCCGCACGCATATACGGCGCCATCGGGCGCAAAGTGCGAGCGCGCGGAATCGAGGCATGGAACTCGCGCACTTTCGTGCCGCGTTGGGAAAAGGCACTTTACGGTGCACGCGCATTTCTCTCCGCTGTGATCAATCGCGAGAAACACCCCGATGGTGAGATAACATGGGGCATAAAGGATTTCCGCCCCCAATCGGCTTGAAGCGAAGCGAGCGCTGGCGTAGCGAATGGGTCATGAAAAATTCGATCCTAGCAACCGTGCTCGCAGGCGCCGCGCTGACCGTCACGTCCGGGGCGGCGTTTGCTCAGCTCACACTGACGCCAACCGAAAGCGGCAGAGTGATGATCGCCGCGGGTGAATTCATTGATGCCATCAGCAGTGACGATAAATCTGCGCTTGCCAAGTATATGATCCCCGAAGGAATGATCTTCGTTCACGACCGCATGGACCCAGAAAATCCCCGCGTGGATAGCGTGACAGTCGCCGATCATCTTGAACGCTGGAGCCAGAGCACGCGCAAAACGACTGAGCGCATGGATTTCCGCCGGATCAGTGTTGATGGCGATATGGCGCAAGTGTGGGGCCCATACAGTTTTGAAGTTGACGGAGAATTGTCGCATTGCGGCGTCAATTCGCTGAGCATGGTGAAAACCGAAGACGGGTGGAAAGTCGCCAACACGAGTTTCACAATGGTGCCGCCATCCGATTGTTATCAGTATGGACTGCATTGGCTTGAAGAATGATCAAAAAACTCCTGATCGCCAATCGCGGCGAGATCGCTTGCCGGATCATGCGCACCGCGCGCGACATGGGGATTGCCACCGTGGCGGTCTACTCGGACGCGGATGCGAAGGCGCTGCACGCTCGCTCGGCTGACGAGGCGGTTCATATCGGCCCCTCCCCCGCGGCTGAGAGCTATCTGATGGGCGAAAAGATCATCGCGGCGGCTAAGGAAACCGGCGCTGAGGCTATCCATCCGGGCTATGGCTTCCTCTCGGAGAATGCCGACTTCGCGCGCGCCGTGATTGAGGCAGGCTTGATCTGGGTCGGCCCTAAGCCTGAGAGCATTGAGGCGATGGGCCTCAAGGACGCTGCGAAGGAGCGGATGATCGCAGCAGGTGTGCCGGTGACGCCGGGCTATTTGGGCGCAGACCAGTCGCTTGAACGCCTTTCGAAAGAGGCCGACGCAATTGGCTATCCGGTACTAATCAAAGCGGTCGCGGGCGGTGGCGGCAAGGGGATGCGCAAGGTCGACGCAGCAGAGAATTTCGCTGCTGATCTCGAAAGCTGCCAGCGCGAGGCCAAGGCAAGTTTCGGCAATGATGAGGTGTTGCTGGAAAAGTGGATCACCTCCCCGCGCCATATCGAAGTGCAGGTCTTCGGAGACAGTCACGGCAATGTCGTCCACCTGTTCGAACGCGACTGCTCGCTCCAACGCCGTCACCAAAAGGTGATCGAGGAAGCCCCCGCTCCCGGCATGGACGAGTCGACCCGCGAGGAAATCTGCCAAGCCGCAGTCCGCGCTGCCAAAGCGGTCGATTACGAGGGCGCGGGCACCATCGAATTTATCGCTGACGCCAGCGAAGGCCTGCGCGCCGATCGCATCTTCTTTATGGAGATGAACACCCGCCTGCAGGTCGAACATCCAGTAACCGAAGAGATCACCGGGGTGGACTTGGTGGAGTGGCAATTGCGCGTTGCGTCAGGTGAGCCAATCCCGCTGGCGCAGGAAGAGCTGAGCATAAACGGCCATGCAATTGAGGCGAGGCTTTATGCAGAAGACCCCGCGAAGGGGTTTTTACCGAGTACGGGGCGGCTGGATGTTCTCGACTTCTGCGGAGATGCGCGGATCGAGACAGGAGTAGAGACCGATTCAGAAGTGTCGCCATTTTACGATCCTATGATCGCTAAAGTGATCACTCATGCGCCTGACCGCGAGGCTGCAATCGACTTGCTGCAAGGGGAGCTTAAGTTCTCTTATGTTTGGCCTCTTCGGACCAACAAGGCATTCTTGATCGCTCTTTTGCGACACGCAGATGTTCGTGCCGCTAGTTTAGACACAGGCCTGATTGAACGTGATCAAGAAAACTTGACAGCTCGTCCGACTGTTTCTGACCGAGCGTTGAGCGACACACTCAACTGGTTTGTCCGGAACCAACCCAACTTTGACCAGAGATCGAGTGCGCTGCTTGGTTTTCGAATTAATGCTGATGTTGTTAAAGACTATGTCCTCTCGGTTGAAGGAGAAGCGCGCGAATTCCGCTATGATCCAACGCCAGCAGGCCAATTGTTCGACCACGGCTTTCGAGAGAGTGAAGACCCCGCCATTCAGTTCTTGAATGTCGATGGCGAGTTGATCGCAATCAAGCCTTGGCGGGATGACGGCACCGGCGCCGCCTCCGCCGCAGATGGAGCGATCCTCGCCCCCATGCCGGGCAAGGTTATCGCGGTGGATGCAAGCGAGGGCCAAACAGTCAAAGCGGGCGACCGCCTGATGGTGCTTGAAGCGATGAAGATGGAGCATGCGCTCACCGCACCCTTTGACGGGACAGTGACCGAACTCGCCGCCAGCGAAGGCGGGCAAGTTCAGGTCGAAGCGGTGCTTTGTGTGGTGGAGACTAAAGAGTGACGGTTGTTACTTGGCGCCAATCGGTTGCGCAGCAACCGCAAGCCCGACCGGGCGCCCGCAGCACCGATAGGCGCGCGGATATCGCGCGCCGGATGGCGTGCGAAAGACAAAAATGACCTGGGCGAAAGAACTCGAAGAATTGCGAGCGCGCGAGGTACTCGCCGAACAGATGGGCGGCGAGGACAAGGTCGCGCGGCAGCATGGGCGCGGCAAGATGGATGCGCGCGCGCGGCTGGCTGCAATGTGCGACCCCGGCTCATTCCGAGAGATCGGCAAGATTGCGGGTAAGGGGCATTACGACGAAAACGGCGATCTCGCCGGCGTCACCCCAGCCCCGTTCCTCTTCGGCAAAGCCACAGTCAATGGCCGCCCCGTTGTTGCCACAGCCGATGACTTCACAATCAGAGGCGGCGCGGCGGATGCGGGTATTTCGCGCAAGATGGTCCAAGCAGAAACTATGGCGAATGAGCTAAAGCTGCCCATCATCCGCATGATTGATGGGACCGGCGGCGGCGGCAGCGTCAAAACGCTCGAACAGATCGGTGCGACATATATTCCCGCAGTTCCCGGCTGGGGCACGGTGGTGGAGAACCTTGAGACTGTTCCCGTCGTGGCGCTGGCCTTGGGTCCGACAGCGGGGCTTGGCGCGGCGCGAACGGTGGCCAGCCATTATTCGATCATGGTGCGCGGGCTTTCGCAATTGTTCGCCGCAGGGCCAGCGGTGGTCGATGCGATGGGCTCCAATTATGAGCAGAACAAGGATCACGCGGCAGCCAAAGAGGAGCTAGGCGGGGTCGACATTCACACCCGCAATGGCGTCGTCGATGATGAGGTTGCGAGCGAGGCAGAGGCCTTTGCCAGAGCGCGCCATTTCCTTTCCTTCATGCCCGAACATGTGGGCCAACACGCCCGCCGCGCTGAACCGACAGACCGCATCGACCGACGGGAGGAAGCGCTGCTCAGTCTGGTCCCGCATGACCCCAAACAGGTTTATTCCATGCGCCGCGCGATGGACTTGATTCTCGACAATGGCACGGTGTTTGAGATCGGCAGAAACTGGGGCCGCGCAGCGATCACGGCGCTCGCCCGGCTCGATGGATATCCGGTTGCGGTGGTGGCGAGCGACCCGTCCTATCTGGGCGGATCGTGGGAAGCGAAGACATCCGAGAAAGTCGAACGTTTCGTCAAGCTCGCCGATCAATTCCGCCTGCCGATTGTGCACCTTGTCGACAATCCCGGTTTTATGATCGGGCGCGAAGCAGAGATGGCAGGCACGATCCGATATGGCGTGCAGGCGATGAACGCGATCTACAAAGCAACCGTGCCGCTCGCCAGCATCGTCCTGCGCCGCGCATACGGCATTGCGGGCAGCGCGATGAGCAATGCGGAACGCTACCAATACCGTTTCTGCTGGCCCTCAGGCGATTGGGGCAGTCTACCAATCGCTGGCGGTTTGGAAGTGGCATACAAATCCGAATTGGAAGCGGCAGATGACCCGGCGGCTGAATTGGAGGCGATCAAGGTTCGGCTCGCTAAGGTTACATCACCATTCCGCAGCGCCGAACGCTTTAACGTAGAGGATATTATCGACCCGCGCGACACGCGGCCTTTGCTGTGCGAGTTTGCTGAATTGGCGTGGCGGAAACTGGAAAGCGAGTAACAAGCGCGCTCAAATATTGCGCATCTTAGTGGGTCCGGCAACCGCATCGGGTGGTCCGAACAACTTGCCCTTTTCGCTGAACAAGACCAGCAAAAGACATGCGATCCCGCTCGCGAGCAAAGCTAAGGCCAAAGGCCGCGCGGTGCCGTCAAACGAATAGCCGATCAGCCCGCCCAACAGAGCTGCTGTCGTCATGCGTACAAATCCGTGCATCGAGCTGGCCGCTCCTGCGATGGAGAAAAACGGGTTCATGGCAATCGCGCCAAAATTGCTGCCGATAAAGCCAAGCAGCATCATGTTGATCGCCATCAACGGCACGAAATGCCACAATTGCTCGTCCGGCTGGAACGCGAACCAGACCTGCAATCCGGCAACCGCAATAAAGACGAAGAGGGCCGTATGGCTCACACGCCGCGCGCCAAACCGCTCAACAATGCGCGAATTGGACCAGCTGGCAACCGCCATTGATCCTGCGCAAATACCAAAGACGATGGGGAAAATGCCCGCTGCACCGAACGTTTCGCTGATCAATTGCTGCGATGAATTGATAAAGCCGAACAACGCGCCAAACACCAGCGAGCTGCCCAAGACATAGCCAATGACGCTCGGCAAGCTGAGCGCACGACCCATATTGCCTGCGATAACGCGCGGACGGATCTCTTGGCGATTATCCTCGGTTAAACTTTCAGGAAGGCGGAAATACACCCAAGCTCCAACCGCAATGCCCATCAACGACATGGCCGCAAAGATTGCGCGCCAATCCGCAACGAGCAAGATCAGCTCACCAATGCTGGGGGCGATCGCGGGCACCATTAGGAAGATGACGAAGATCAGGCTCATCATCCGCGCCATTTTGTCGCCTCCCACCCGGTCACGAATAATCGCAGGGGGAAGTGCGACAATGCCCGCGCCGAAAAAGCCCTGTGTCGCGCGGATTGCAATCAGCATCTCGTAGGAAGTGACCAATGCGCAAGCGAGTGAGAGCGCGATATGTACCGCAATCGATCCCAACAGAATGGGCCTGCGCCCAAACCTATCTGCCAATGCGCCGGGCACCAACGCGCCGATACCAGCGGTAAGCAGGTAGACCCCGATCACGAACTGCCGATCGTTACCTCCAACGGACAAGTCCGCCGCCATCTCGTCCAATGCTGGCAACATGGCATCTATGCCGAACGCCTGAAGCGCCATCAGCATAGCCATCATCCAGATCAGCTCGGTCTCACCAAGCCGTTTGGAGGTGGTGGAAGGGGGCACAGTGGTTGCCATGTCTGAGCCTTTGCCAAGCCCTTCGTCTGAAAACCACTCTTCTTTTCGCATGTGCACAAAATGGTTTGGTACTGTGATTGTTCCACGCCTTGTTCGCAGCGCTTTCTTCACAGGCGCAAAGCCTCTATTTCATGCGACATGTCCGCTGCCCCGCCCCCGTCCGATATTGAAGATGAAGCCGCTGGTCTGCGCAAAATCATCCATGTCGATATGGACGCATTTTTCGCCAGCGTGGAACAGCGCGATGACCCGGAATTACGTGGAAAGCCGGTCGCGGTAGGCGGCTCTGGTGGGCGCGGGGTGGTCGCTGCCGCGAGTTATGAAGCGCGCAAATTCGGCGTCAAAAGTGCCATGCCCTCTGTCACAGCAAAGCGACTTTGCCCCGATCTGATCTTTGTCCGCCACCGATTTGACGCATACAAGGAAGCCAGCCGACAAATTCGCGCGATCTTTGAACATCACACCGAACATGTCGAACCGCTGAGCTTAGATGAGGCCTATCTCGACGTGACTGAGGATAAGCTTGGCATTGGATCGGCCACGCGGATTGCCGAATTGATCCGACAGGAAATCCGGGCAAAGACCAAGCTGACCGCAAGTGCCGGCGTAAGCTACAACAAATTCCTCGCAAAAATTGCAAGCGACCAGAACAAGCCCGATGGGATGTGCATTATCCGTCCGGGCCAAGGGGCAGACTTTGTAGCCGCTCTGCCAATCCGACGGTTCCATGGCGTGGGGCCAAAGGCAGAGGAGAAGATGAAACGACACGGTATCGCAACCGGCGCTGATCTCGCCGCCAAAGATATCGACTTTCTACGCGCAAATTTTGGCAGCTTTGCAGACTATCTCTATCGCGCCGCTCGCGGCATTGACCTGCGCCCGGTCCGTGCACATCGGGTGCGTAAATCGGTGGGCGGAGAGCGGACCTTTAGCGAAGACCTCTCCAGCGGCGCACAATTGCGAGAGACGTTGGAGAATACAATCGGCTATGTCTGGGAGAGCATTGAGCGCACCAAATCGCGTGGACGCACTGTGACGCTAAAAATGAAGTTCACCGACTTTCAGAATATGACCCGTTCAAAGTCCGTCCCGCATTGGATTGAAACAAGAAATGAATTCGCGCAGCTCAGCCGCGCGCTGCTCGAAGAAACATTGCCATTGCCAATGCCGATCCGGTTGATGGGGCTGACTCTATCGAACCTTGATCACGGCAACGAGGAAGACGCACCGAAAGACAGCGCTCAACTATCGCTACTTTGACTCCTTGCCGCGCGGCGGCTCACCCGTTAGCTCTCCTGCGATGTTCAGAAATTTGATTTCCGCCCTCATGTTCACTGCCACTCCATTGCCCGCTTCAAGCGAAGCAGTAGAAGCCCGGGCCATGACCTATGACGAAGCGCTGCACTGTAGCTTTGTTACAATGGCGTATGGCCTAAGGCTCAATGATAGCGAGGATGAAACTGTCAAAGAGCGCGCGACCACACTGATCGAGCTGATAGAGCGGTTCCTACTTCATGCGCGTCAGCTCAGCGGCCATGACGAACGCAAGGTCATTGATGATATGGGTGCGTTGGGGAGCGGCATTGTCGAGAGCCTGCAGGCTAGCGAACAGCCCGTTGCCGCGATGAGGCAAATGGCTAGCGACTGCGAAGAGACTGCCAGAACGGAGCTTTAAAGGCTTGGCCCGCGCGCGCGCCACACTTTGATACGGCGGCGCGTTGTCTCGCCCAGCGGCTCTGGCAGAGAATGCGAGGGAAAAAAGCGGGCCTCATTCACTTCGCGATTGTCGGGTTCTGGCTGCGCATTGCAAATGGCTGTAAACAGATGTGCGGTGTGGGGAGAGCCTGAAAGCTCCTCCTCCAATGTGCCCAAAGATGTGACGCTGTCCAAGGTGATGCCCAGCTCCTCCACAACTTCGCGCCGCGCACAATCCGCGGGGTCCTCACCCGGTTTCAGACCTCCACCCGGCAACGCCCAAACCGCCGGACCGTATGAATGACGCAGCAACAGCACGTCGCCGTTAAGATTGGTCAACACCACGCTAACCCCTGCAATCGGCACACCGCGCCATTTGCGCCAGCGATGCCGCAACTTATGCGCCACAGGCAATATCGCCCTGTGCATGGGGGCGGGCAGCAGGCGCTCTATCAGGTGAAGCATGTGACAGACTGCCGCGCAGACCTCAGCAATCGCGCGATGGGCAGATCATTCTCACCCCGCATCGCAGCGAAAAACACATCCTTCTTGAGCTGTGATCCGCCCAATGTGAAGACGATCCCTTGAGTGTTGAGCAATGCAGGCAGTGTCATTGTGATGCGGTCAAATGGCGCATGAGGTGGCAACGGGTCCGGGGTAAGGCGCCGGACATTTTGCGCATCATCGATTGCGGGGTCAGTGTTTGGGAAAAGCGATGCAATGTGACCATCCTCACCCATGCCAAGCCACGTCAAAGCAAAGGTTGGCAGGGCACTATCCTCTTGCAACCCCATCACCGCCGCACCCGCAGGTTCAAGCAAGCTGCGCATCTTTCCCGTGTTAGAGGCTTCATGATCCTCTGGAACAATGCGATCATCATTAGGCCAGATTTCGATACGCGCCCATGGTGCCGTCCCATACGTGATCCAGCGTTTCAGGATCGGAAACGGGGTCGAGCCACCCGGCATGGTCACAGCATAGCGTTGCCCGCCATCGGACTCTGCATTTGTAAACCGGCGGTCCATCCACTCGGCAATCTCGGCGACACCAGCACCTTCGATGATCTCAATATTGTCCATGCTCAACGCATAGCAAAAGGGCCGCTTCCGGCTACCCGGAAACGGCCCTTTTTGTGATCTGTTGCGACGAGGTTTAACCCATAAGCGAATTAAGGAACCACACGCGTTCCTCGGCCATGTCGGTCCAGTCATCGATTAGACCGTCGGTGGCGTTGTCACCTGCGGCATCGGCTGTTTCCTTCATCGCCTTCAGGCGTGCGACCATCGCTGAGTTATCATCGCGCAGCTCGCGGATCATGTCTTCGGCAGTGAGCGAAGCACTATCTTGGTCCTTCACCTGCGTATGCTGAGCAACCATACCGACCGATGTGATAGTATCGCCGCCCAATTTGCGGGCGCGCTCACCAATTGCGTCAATCTGGTCGCGGATCTCAATCGCCTGCTCGTCAAACAGCAGGTGCAGATCGCGGAAACGCGGGCCCTTTACGTGCCAGTGAAAGTTCTTTGCCTTCACATAGAGCGCGAAGTGATCGGCCAGCAACGCGTTGATTTCAGCTACCATCTGAGTGGTCGAATTGTTGTTGGGGTCAAGCATTCTTGTCCTCCTTTATCAATGCTTTACAGCGCCAAAAGCCCGGGCGAACCAGGGAACGTGCGCCGTCGATGCGTTCGGTAATACTACGCCTGAGGTGCGCCTTTTGTTTCGAGAAAGTTCAATTCGCAGTGATCGTACAAAGCGATCACAGGAATGTGTAACGAGCATTCAAACCGATCACTAATGCCGCAAGAAACAAACAAACAGCAAAGCCGGTGCGGATCCAGCGCAGCGGGAACCTTTGCAATTGCGCACAGCCAGCCGACCATCCGAGCGCCACTGCCGCAACACCGCCAATGGCACCGCCAATCATCGCAGTCGTGGGATAGGTCGCCTCTGCTGCCAGCGCGAAAATCACAAAGCGCGCCGCGTCTCCGATCTGTCTGAACAACACAACCACTCCGATGGCGACGATAGAGCGGGTGGGTTCCTTCATCGGCTTCATCTTGACCGGCCAAGCCAATTCGACCGCCGCCGCTGCCAGTGCAAATGCAACAAGCATATCAGCGGCGCGTTGCGGCAGAATGGATGCGATGCTTGCACCGAAATAGGCCATCACACTCGCGCTGACCACTGCGCACAACATGCCCATGGCGAGCAACGCCGTGGTCCGGCCCACAGCTTCGGTGAATTTGGCAATGATAAGCTGGTCGCGCCCGCCAAAGGCAATCGCGAAGGTCAAAACCATGCACAGCAAAAACGAGTCCATATCCCGCCCCTAGCACGCGGCTTTCACCTTGCCAGTCACGTAGGCAAGTTGTGCGGCAATTGGACAGGTGGCGCAGCTTTGTGAATCGTCCTAGCTTAACCGGAAACCAATACACACAGGAGAGGCAATGAAACTCGAACAAGGAATGGCGGCAGTCGTCACAGGCGGAGCATCGGGATTGGGCAGAGCGAGTGCTGCTGCGCTGGCGGAAGCCGGGATGAAAGTCGCGATCTTCGACATCAATGACGAGGCAGGCGAGGAGCATGCAGCCGCGATTGGTGGCACATTTCACCATGTGAACATCATGGACGAAGCCTCTGCCATGGCGGGTTTCGAAGCCGCACGCGCGGCCAACGGGCAAGAGCGCGTGACAGTGCATTGTGCGATGGCATCCAAGAGAGGCAAGACCGTTGGCTATGATAAGGCAACCGGCGGCTACAAACGCCTCTCGACCGAGGATTACGCGTTCGGCGCAGAGGGTATACTCGTCGCCAGTTACCGCATCGCCAGCATCTCGGCCCTAGGCATGGCGAATTCCGAACCGCTCAACGCAGATGGAGAGCGAGGCTCGATCATTCTCACCGCGAGTGTCGCGGCGCAAGATGGGCAAATTGGGCAAGTCACATATGGTTCGTGCAAGTCCGGCGTGAATGGTCTCGTCCTACCGATGGCGCGCGATTTGATGGATCTGGGCATTCGGGTCAATTCGGTGATGCCTGGGATATTTGCGACCCCGCTGATGCTGGGCATGAAGGACCGCAATCCCCAAATGTGGGACCAGCTCAACGCCAGCGTTCCGTTCCCTAAGCGGCTCGGCGAACCCGAAGAGTTTGCATCACTGATCTGCGAGATCGCAAGCAATTCTTACATCAACGGCCACCAGTTTCGGCTCGACGGAGCGATCAGAATGCCGCCTAAATAGGCGACTGTGCCTCGATCACTGGAGCGGGTGAAGGGAATCGAACCCTCGTCGTCAGCTTGGGAAGCTGCTGCTCTACCATTGAGCTACACCCGCTTGCGCGATGCTTGGGAGCCTCTGGCGGGTTGGCCTGCAAATCACCAGGGACTTTGCAGGCCTGCCTTATAATGCCGCTTAGCGTTGCACCCGGCCAGAGCCATCGCCGCTCATCAGCTTTTCAACTTCGGGCACGCTGACGCGGTTAAAGTCGCCGAGGATCGAGTGTTTGAGCGCGCTTGCTGCGACGGCGAATTCGAGACTTTGCTGGCGGTCGTCGTAAGCGTTGAGGCCGTAGATCAGCGCGGAGGCAAAGCTGTCTCCGCCGCCGACGCGATCGACAATATCGGTAAGTTCGTACTTCTTCGACAGCTTGAATCCACCTTCACGCGTGCGCAGGCAGGCCGACCAATTGTTGCGATCCGCGCTCAGGCTTTCGCGCAAGGTGATCGCGATGGTGTGCATGTTCGGATAGATGTCGAGCACCTTCTGGCCCAGTGCCTCGTATTTCGCCGTGTCCAGTTCACCGCTTTCGACATCCACATCGACGGTGATGTCGAGCGACTTTTGGCAGTCTTCTTCGTTGGCAATGCCAACATCGACATATTTGACCAGCTCACGCATGACTTCGGGCGCGCTCTTGCCGTATTTCCATAGCTTGCCGCGGAAGTTGAAATCGCAAGATACCGTAAGGCCGGCTTCCTTGGCCGCTTTGACGCATGCCATAGACAGATCCGCTGCCGATTGGCTGAGCGCAGGCGTGATACCGGTGATGTGCAGCCATTTGGCGCCGGCAAAAATCGTCGGCCAATCGAACTCATCCTCACCAGCATTGCAAATTGAGGAGTTGGCGCGGTCGTAAATGACTTTGGAGGGGCGCTGGTTCGATCCGGTCTCGAGGAAGTATATCCCGACCCGGTCGCCAGAGCGGCTGACATGAGCAGTATCGACGCCGAATTTGCGCAATTCCATGATCGCATTTTCACCAACATCGTTGTCAGGCAATGCGCTGACAAAACCGGAGTTTAGGCCGTAATTGCTGAGCGCAACCGCGACATTCGCCTCACCGCCGCCAAAAGTGGCTTCGAAACTGGGAGATTGAAAAAACCGTTCATTGCCCGGCGTTTTGAGCCGAAGCATGATTTCACCGAAAGAGAGAAATTCAGCCATGGGGAGGAGCCTTCGAAAATTAGCGAGCGGCTTTGGCGATTGCGACCGCCTCGCTCGCGAGTTGAGTGATTTGGGCATAGTCACCGCTGGCAACTGCGTCCTTTGGTGTGAGCCAGCTGCCCCCGCATGCAAGTACATGCGGCAGCGCCAGAAATTCGTGCAGATTGCCCGCCGACACGCCGCCAGTGGGCATGAAACGGATTTCGCGGAAGACAGAGCCAAACGCTTTGAGCATCGGCACTCCGCCCGCGAGACTGGCCGGGAAGAACTTCACTTCGCGCAGGCCCAATGTATAGGCGCGTTGAACCTCGCCTGCGGTCATCGTGCCGGGATAGAAGGGGATTCCTTCGTCCAAGCAATACAGAGCTATTTCATCCACCAATCCGGGCGAGACAATGAATTCTGCCCCGCTGGCCCGCACCGATTTCGCCTGATCAAGGGTCAAGACTGTGCCTGCTCCTACGATCAACCCTTCGGTTTCGGCAAGGATCGCCTCCATGCCACGCTGTGCATCATCGCTGCGCATGACAACTTCGATGACGGTCAGCCCACCAGCCGCCAGCGCCTCAGCGGTTCTGACCGCCCGCCCCGCATCGTTCTCACCAATAAGCGGAACGACAGGTGCGGCCTCTAACCTTTCAGAGAGTGTGTTGCTCATTGTCTTTGCTCAGTTTTGGTGTCTTACGAGTATGCAAGGCCACCGTTGATATCGATATTTGCGCCCGTGATGAACGATGCTTCGTCCGACGCCAGATAGGCGACCAGATCGGCGGTTTCTTCCGCGCGGCCTTGTCGGCGGAGCGGCGTAGAATTGGCGACATTTTCACGCGCGGCATCAGGTGTGAAAGTGTCGTGGAATGAAGTGGCGATCATGCCGGGGCACAACGCGTTGACACGAATGCCATCAGGGCCAAGCTCTTTGGCCAATCCACGTGTCATAGTCATCACCGCGCCTTTGGACGTGGCATAGGCAATCGCGCCGCCTCCGCCGCCGTCGCGGCCTGCAAGGCTTGCAAGGTTCACGATCGACGCGCCTTCGCTCATATGCGGCACAGCCGCCTTGCAAGTGAGGAACGTGGAAGTCGCGTTCAACTGCATGACGTGGTTGAAGAATTCCTCATCCATCTCGCTCAGCTTCTTACGCGCGACCAGACCGCCTGCATTGTTGACCAGAATGTGGATTTCATCGCCAAAGGCCTCACGCGTTGCCGCAATCAAGGCATCAACATCGGCCGCTTTGGTGACGTCCGCTTTGACCTTAATCCCTTTGCCACCAGCAGCTTCGACCGCTGCAAGAGCGGCATCGGCATCGGCTTCGTTGCTGTTGTAATTAACGACAACAGATGCGCCTTCGCTTGCCAGTTTCACACAAACTGCGCGGCCAATATCGCGGCTACCGCCGGTTACAACGGCCACTTTGCCAGCAAATTTCATTTCGTTTTCCCCTTTTAGGAAGATGGATGGCTCTAGGCCGTTTTTGGTTGTGATTTGGGTTTTAGTGGTTTGATCTCACCACACAGCAGCCAGACACTGGCGATTGCGGCGAGAGCAAGGAAAGCACCAAGGACGAAAACCGAATAGTAATTCGCGCCTGCTGTCATGATCGGCACCAGATAAGTGAGCAAGGCCGCGCTGAGTTTGGCAGCCATCCCTGCGAGACCTGACAGGGTTCCCACAGTCCGTTTCCCATAAAGGTCACTTGGCAAAGTTTGCACATTGCCGATCGCCGTCTGGAAGCCGAAGAGGATGGTGAACATAAGCCACAATGCCGTCCATGGCGCAGATGCTGCAGACAATGCCAGCAGTGCAGGCAACATGATCAGACAGCCCAGCGTGATGGTGAGTTTGCGCGTCGCATTGACGCTCCACCCCGCCTTCAAACGGTTCTGCGCAAGCAGCCCGCCGAACCACGCACCGACCATAGCGCCAACATAGGGCAACCAGCCCGATGCGGCGATGTCCTTGACGTTGAAATTGTGCACCTCGACCAAGTAGGTTGGGATCCAGACGATGAAGAGCCACCAGATCGGGTCAATCGCAGCTGAGGCAATAATGACACCCCAGCTTTCTTTGCGGGCCAACAATTCGCCAGTTGGTGGATTGTAGCCTTCGTCGTCTTCGCCATCTGCGACTTCGATCTTTTGCCCGGTGAGGATGTATTCGCGTTCCTCATCGGTCAGCCAATCGTGGCTTTCTGGCGGCGCTTTCACAATGAACCACCAAGGCACCAACCAGATCAACCCGACCAAGCCCACGAGGACAAAGATCAGTTTCCAGTCAAAGATAATGGCCATGTAGCCGATCAGCGGGATTGAGATGATGCCGCCGATTGCTGCGCCTGAATTAAAGATACCTTGAGCAAGAGCGCGCTCTTTGGTTGGAAACCACTCTGCGTTCGCTTTCGTTGCACCAGGCCAGTTACCTGCCTCTGCGACACCCAGAATTGCGCGGAAGAAGCTGAAGCTCATCACGCCTTGCGCGAATGCGTGCGCAGCCGTTGCCAACGACCAGACACCAATGGACAGAACAAAGCCCAGTCGGGTCCCGATCCAGTCAAAAATCTTGCCAAAGATCGCCTGCCCCGCCGCATAGGCGAAGATGAAAACTGTGCTGATAATGCCCAGGATGTACTTGTGCCCGTCCGCATCCATTTCAGGGAACAGATCAGGCGCGATTTGCTCGGGCCATAGGACGTTGATCGTCTGCCGGTCGATGTAATTGATGATGGTCGCAATAGCGACGAGGATGACAACCCACCAACGAAGTCCGTTCAGTTTCATGGCTTAGCTCCCCTCACCCAAAAAGTCTTCACGCAGCGGGCTAAATGTGTCGAGCAGCACGCCCGCTTCAAGACAGACGGCGCCATGATCGAGGTGCGGTTTGATGCAGAAACTGTCACCTGCCTCAAGCACGCGTTTTTCGCCGTCAATAAACACTTCGAACTTGCCGCTCTCGACATAGCTCGCTTGGCTGTGACGGTGGCTGTGGACATCGCCGACTGCGCCTTTCTCAAACCAGACGCGCACTATCATGATCTCTGGACCATAGCCGAGAATCTGGCGGCTTATCCCGCCACCTAGATCCTCCTTGTGCGTTTCCTTTGCGACCACAAAGGGCGAGCTTTGCGCATCCATAACCGTTGCCATTGTCAGTTTTCCTCTTCCGCAAGTGCGATAACGGAGACAAACCCTGTCCAAGCGATTTCCTCGCCATCCAGCGAGACGCTGTGCGTAGCCACTGGATCAGGGTTGTGTGACACCGCAATCGCGTAACGCTGCCCTGATTTCAGGGTCAGACGCACGATATCTGTTGCATCGATGTGAGTGTGATCGAGATCCGCAATAAGGCTGCGACTGGCGACAGTTTGCTCGGCAGCGCCATCATATAGGCCATGCGCTTCAAGCACGCTGGCGAAATGCACCCCGCCCTCACGTTGAGCGCGCAGCATGATCAGCGGCTCACGGCGCAGGTTGAAACTGGGATCGCTCGCCCCGCTTTCACCAAGAACCACATCCATCGGACCATCGCTGGCGAAGCGGTAGGAATAAAACCGCCCATCATTGATCCATGTCAGCATGCCGCTGCCACTATCAATGGTCCCTTGCGCATCGGACCAGATGTGCTGATAGCCATTGTCACTGCCCAAAACAGGGCGTCCGCCGACATGGCTAGTCACATCAAAGTCGAACTCCATGATATGGCCGGAATAATGCAGCGGCAGGTCGTAGCGGTGCGTCTCTTCACTCGCGGCGCTCATCAGGTCGATAACGATGGGCGCTTCGAGACCAGGAATGTCAGGCATCACCATGGTCCGGCGCATGTTTACGCCTGAATAGGCGCTGTCGATCTCTGCGCTGGTGGCCTGGAGCCCCTCGGCATCGGAGAAATAGAGCTGCGTTGGCCAATATTGATCGGCCACCCGAACATCGCCGCCAAAATGGCTTGTCTCGTCCACCACCAACGTGTTGTGCGCGATGCTCGATTTCGCCCAGGTTGTGTTTTCAGGCAGGTAACGCCCGCCCTCTTTTGCCTCGATATTCAGGAAGCGCGCCGCGCCATAATCGCGGACAATCTCATTGCCATTATCGTAAAGCTGCCATGCGAGCTTATCGAAATGTCCGTGGCCGAAACCTTGCGATGTGCTCTTGGCGATCAAAACGGTGGACGGCTCACCCACTTCATTCGCTTCACCCTGGCGCAGGACCGCCACCGCGCCCCATTCGCCATCGGGCCCATCACGCAACAACATCGATCCAAACGGAAATGGCTGAGCCAGCCCCGCATCCAAATCCCGCGCAACCATCATCCCGTTCTCTGACAAAACAGTGCGCCCTTGGAACTGAGCGATGGACAGCAGGGCCGGATCGCGAGTCAGACCGTAGGCAACCGCCACACCCTCATACAACTCGGCTGTGCGCAGGCTCTTGTCGCGGATCGCGTCGTTAAAGGGGAAGAAGTACCCACGATAGCTCTGTTGGATCGTGGCGCGCAACGCCTTCAGCAGGATGCCATCGCGATGTTCGAAAATCTTGCGCTCGGGCTCATTGGCCTCAATCGAGTTTGCAAAGACCATAAAGGGGAGGAGAGCAAAACGCTGATAGTACGGCCCTTCAGTGTAATATCCATCAGGCGAAAACAGCATCTCCGTCTGACGCAGAAAGCCCGTCTCACCTGATTTGTCAGAGCCGAGAAGCGCGCGATCGACCATGTCCCGATCGCCCAAAAGGTATCCCGTCATGCCGACGCCAGCGGTCGCCCAAGTGGCGTGATTATGGATGCGGTCAAAGGTTGCTTGCGAGTCCACTGACAGGAAATTCACAGCGCGGCGGAACACGTCATCGTCGATTTTCTGGCGGTGTTCTTTACTTAGAGTATCGCGGATATCGCCATAACCCTGAACCGCGTGAACCAGCCACATTGCGTCATTCAAGACCTGCCAGAAAATCCGGCCAGTGTACTGATTGCGCCGCGCCGGATGATCACCCAGCGTTGGATAAAGGTCAGCATATTCAAGCAACATATCGCGGATGTAATCGGCATAGGCCTGATCACCGCTGATGCGATAAAGCTGCCCAGCCAGATAGATCGCGCGGAAATTGCGCTTGTGCTGTTCATGTGAATAGCCGCCGCCGGGATCGACCGGCTGAGGCACGACCAACCCCTCTTCCATCATTCCATGAACGAAGGTTTTCGAGCGCTCCATCTCGTCTGCAAATAGGGTCGGAATGGCCTCACCAGCGACTGTAGCAGTCTCTGCGTGCGCATCTGCCAATGCAGCCTGCGGCAAAGTACCAAGCGCCAGCGCGCCTACGAGAAGAATGGAGCGCATCATTCGCCGGTCCCTTGTGCGAAGACGATATTGTCCGACTGCACTGCGCGATGGACACCGTCGTAATTCAACTCTTCAAGCACGAAAATTGGCGTTCCGACGAACTGGTTGCCCGTCAACGTTGTGGTTGGCGTACCAACCGTATGGACCACGCGGATCGGCGCGGATCGCTCAAGCAGATTGCCCGTCACCGCAGCGATTTGTACGCCGTGCAGGTTTAGCGATGCCCCGGAACCGTTCGTGGCGGCCATCCCGCTTGCACTGATGCGGTTGCCGGCAAAGGTCACATTGGGCCCAAAGGTGCTTTCATCACGCCCACCGCGATAGATGTTGGCGATAGGTCCACCGATATTGGTGAACCTATTGTCGACAATATCGAGATATTCGACATTGTATTGGCCGTAATCCTCGGTCTCGGCGGCAGCAGAAACAATTGCACCAGTGATATCGATAAAGCTGCTGCTTCGGATCGAGACGCGGTCAGCCAGCGAGCTTTTTCCAAGGCTCAGCACATTGAATGATTTGTTCACAATCAACCCGCGCACGGTGACCCCGTCCATTTCGACGACAAGGTTCGATTTGATCGGATATGTCGTTGTACGCATCACCGAATTGCCAACTGAATCCGGAGCAAGGGCACCGTCAATCGTAAGACTGAAGAGTTGAAGATTGCCACCTTCGCGCAGCTCAAACAGAGATGGCCGCTCAAAGAATATCCGCGCGTGCTCTCCGCTTTCGCTGGGAGCGCTGCGAATGGTCACCGCCACATTCAAAGGAATCGTGCGCTCGGCAACATACTGACCGGGCGCAAGCTCCAACACATCGCCATCCTGTGCCGCCGCAACTGCATCCGCCAAAGCGCCCGTACCCGGAGCAACTTGGATCACGCTCCCCGATGAGCCAAACACCGGATCGTTGCCCGGCTTAGGATACCATTGCGCCCCGACCTGCTCCAGCGTTACCGGCTGCAAATCGCGCGGTGCACCGGTCTCAGCTAACGCGGGATCAACCGGATAGAGCAATCCGTTTTCCGCGCGCTCCATTTCAACCGGAGCTTGTTCAAATGCGGAAAGCTCGCTCGCCACGCCGCCTGCAGCCACCCGGTTCCTGCCAAAGGTGATGCCGGAGATGTCGTCATAGACTTCAAGGAAAGATTCGCCTTCGATCCCGCTTAATAAATTGCCGGTAAAGGTGGTGTTGCTTGGCGGAGCAGAGCGCTCTTCATCCGCACCCACGTTAAACCCAATCCGGCGGCTATCGACGATCGTATTGCCTTCGATCCGCGCGCCCTCAACCTCGACATAGCGATTGACCGGGGAATTGGGGACGCCGTTCATGATGGCGAGTGCGCTGGAGAAAGCCTCTCCACGAAGCCCCTCCATATAATTGTCGCGCACGGTTTGGCCACGATTGATGACGCGGATGCCGCCCGTGTAGTCTTCACCGCCACCCATAAAGACGTTGCGTTCGACGACGTTGTTATCACCGTGACGCAAGGTCAGCGTACCGCTTGATCGCAAAAAGACATTGCCGCGGAAGACATTACCAGCGGACTTGGACGAGATGATTTCAACCTCGCCATCCGTCCGGTCAAAGATGTTGTTTTCCACCGTAGTGCCAGATCGATGCATCGAATAGCGGCTCGTGCCGATCCGCAAGGTCTCACCGCCATTGGAACCCAGAACTGGACGCGGACCAAAGTAGTTGTGGTCGATCATGTGGCCATTGTCGCGGCTGCCCGGACTGTCGAGCCGCACAGCTAGCGTCACACCTTTGTTGGTCTTGCCCACCATGTGGTTGTGATCGAAGCGATTGTTGCGACCATAAATGCCAACCCAATAATCGGATTCGTAGCGATCAGGCTTGCTGAAATTGTCGATCACCACTTCGGTAACGCGGGAGTTGTTCGCCAGATCATCCTTGGTCCGGCGGAAAGAGACCACTTCACCGCGCGGGCTGTGTCCATCGCGAAAAACAAGGCCGCGAACCACAATGTGTTCGCCGCCGATACGCAGGCTCGATTGCCCGGTGAGAATGACCTGGCCGGCCTCTTCGCTGGTCAGTGTGATTGGAGCAGAAGCAGTGCCCTGCCCAGTGATGACAATTTCAAAATCGCGCCATTCACCGTTGGCAAGCACGATCGTATCGCCCGCCTCAACCGCGCGGCGCGCCTGCGCATATTCATCCTGATCACGGACGAGAAAGGTCTCAGCCAATGCAGACGTAGCAGCAAGCCAGCCAGCCATCAGCACAAGGCACAGCCTTGCAAGCATCCCAAACTCTCCCTCGTCTCATTCTTATCCGACCGACTATAAGCGCACCGCACTTAGTGTCAATCAATCTGGCATATCATTGAGGGGGTATTTGTAGGACCAATCTGGTCAGGCAATTTTAGTAGCGGCAGCGAAGCGTTCGCGGCTCTTAGATGCCTCTTGTTGCACCTCTTCAAGCGCCATACGCTCGGTCGCATCCAACATCGCTTCGATCAAGCGATGAAAGTGTTCGCGCATTGCGCTGCGTGCAGCGGCCGGATCGCGATCACGCAACGCGAAGAAAATCGCCTCGTGTTCAGCGGTGCGAGAATCGGCGTCGTGAACACACACCGCTTCATAGGTTGCTTTGACCGCTGGAAGCTCCTCACGCATGCGCCACAAGGATTTGACCGTGTGCACCATGGCGGCATTGTTGGAAGCCTCTGCGATCATGCGATGAAAATGCTCATCCGCCTCATTCGCGGCATCCTCGTCACCGGTGCGCATTTGCTCAATCAGACCGGACATCTGCTCGACCGTTTCATCTGTTATGTTGTGGGCTGCCAAAGCGGCTGCTTCGGATTCCACCAACAGGCGCGCCTCTGTCACTTCGAAAGCGCTGGCGCTTGGCAAAGACGTCACTTCGCTTGGCTGACTCTCACTGACATAGACGCCCGACCCAGTTTTGATCTCCAACCGGCCAACGGCCTGCAAGGCAATCTCAGCTTCGCGGATTGTAACCCGGCTAACTCCAAGGCGTTCTGCAAGCTCACGCTCCCCCGGCAACCGCGTACCCGGAGGGAACGCACCTGCATCAATAAGCCCAGCAATTTGCTCAGCCACAGATTGGAAAAGTCGCTTACCGCTCATATCATACCTCTTCAGTCGCCTTGAGGTTACCCCTTTATAGAGATGTGACCACGCACAAAATCGTAAAAATGTGGCCAGAAATAGGACGGACCGCCATCGACCCCTCAAACGATGGCGGTCCTAACTGATCAGAACCGTGCCCGAACACCAGCAAAATAGCGTGGACCGAACACTTGGATCGCACCAAAATCGTCTGGCGCGCCGCGGAAATTGGTCCGTGGCTCGTTGAACAGGTTGATACCTTCAACGGTGAAACGAATGTTACGGTTCAACGTCCAGGAGATCCGTGCCTCGAACACACCAACATCATCAACATACCGGACGCGCCCCGGTGTAGCGACGAATTGCTGGAAGTACTCGCTGCGATATTTGTAGACGCCTTGGAAATCGAAATCGCCGATCTCGTAGTAGGCCTGCGCTGACAACACATGCTCGGAGAAACCGAACAGGTTGGATGGCGGGATCAAGCCATTGCTGACGCTGGTTGTGCCATCGTCATTCAACGTGGTGATCGCGCCCAACGTATCGTCTTCAAACTCAAAGTCTGAATCGGCGTAGTTGTAACTCAACTTGAACCCAAGGCCGTCAAGCGGTGCTGGCAGATAGCTGAACCGGTGCGCCGCAGTGATCTCCAGGCCATAAATGGTGCTGGTGTCATTGTTAGTGTCGATCGAAGTGACCAATAGGTCTGCGCTCGCGCCGCCAATGGTGAATGGCTCGAACACGCCGACCGTTTCGAATCCGCCGTTAAAGCTCTTATAATAAGCATTAAAAGCAAGGATCGTGTCGTCATTCGGATACCATTCAAGGCCAGCATCAACATTCCATGACAACAATGGATCAGTCGCCGGATTACCGGTTGCCGAAACATTGTTGACCCCGCCGATCAGCGCCTCTTGCGGTGTTGCGAAGTCATCATCGTCGTTGATATTCAAAATCCGGCCATCACCCAGTTCAGATGGGTCAGGGCGCGACAAAGAGCGATAAACCGCAAATCGACCAAGCAAATCCGGCTGAAGCTCGGCCACGAGATTAAAGCTCGGCAGAAACTCAGTGTAGGACGCCTCAGTCAGGTTGATGTTCAACTCATTGGGATCTTCGACCAAAACGAAGCCCGCAACGCCATCATCATCAACATCATCGATAATTATATCGAGCGCGGTCCGAAATGCGCGTGAACGCACCGATGTATTCACAACCCTCAGACCGACATTGCCGCGGATCGGCGTGCTGCCAATTTCGCTGTCAAAGTCGCCTTGAATGTATCCAGCCCATGACCGCTCAAGCACATCAGTGTTCTGAATCGAGTCAAAATCGCCGGTTGGAAAAATCACATTGCCGTCTGCATCAAACGACAGGCCCGATGGATCTTCACGCTCCAGAACTTGAACAATGCAGCGCGCATCGAAAGTCGCAAATGTGTTGGTCGTGTTGACCACATTACCATCCGCATCAATCTGAGTGATCAGAGGATTGCCGCCTGAGATTGAGGACAGAAAACCCGTTTCAGGGAACGACGTGCGACACTCTTGGTTAGCAGCCGCCAAGGCACCCGTGGTCGGCGTGTCATCATAGTTGATCTGAAGGCGGCTGGTCCCGTTCGATGCACCGGGAACATCGCGATAGATTAGCTCCTGATAACGCGTGCCCGCTTGGAACAGGCTGAAAAAGCCGTCCAGTTCGTAGGCCACATCGCCGCGAACGGCCCAGATACTGTTGAACCGATCCTGCTCCAAATCGGCGCGCACGCGCGGGTCATTGGCGAACAGATCGAAATTGTTCACATCGAAGTCTTGAACGATGAAGTTCAAACCCTGCGAGCCGTTCTGGCGGATCTGGATCACGTTCTCAACGCGGTCATCCTGAGTGCTGCCGTCGTTTTCGATGCTCGGCGTAAACGCGCCGGTATTACCAAAGATGTCTTCATCATCTTCAGTGCGGAAACGGACCTGCACCGCTTCTTCGATGCGCTGCGTTTCCGAATAGGATGCATCAAGCGAAATTGTCAGACGATCAGCTGGGCTGAAATCAATCGACAGACCGCCGCCGTAATATTCTTCGTCACGCTCAAGATATTCGCTCACCGCTTCGATCCGCTGCTCACTCGTGAACTGGCGAAGCGCACCTGATTCAGTAAAAATGAGGTCGAAACCATCAATTGAGTTCGGCGCATCTTGCTCATCAATCCGGCGACCTTCGGCGAAGTTCAGGTCAGAGCGCTGCTCACGGAACAGGCGGTTTGAATATTGGAAGTCGAAGTTGATATCAACATCAGGGCTGGGTTTATACTGGATCGCTGCGAACACCGCATCGCGTGTATCGTCGGTGATATTGGACCGGAAAGCATAGCTGTTGCGCGCAATCACAAACGGCAAAGCAACACTGCCATCGCGCAGTCCATCGATTGTGCCACTGCTGGTGTCGCAGTTGCCATCATCAAACACGCCATCATTGGTAATGCTTGGATCGATCACGCACGCACGGATCGTGTTTGAGACGTTCGCCTCTTGCTCCGGATTCGTGCTTTCGTTGCGCTGAAAACCCAGCGAAATGCCAAGCTCACCATCCCCCACATTCCACGCGTCAACATAGCTCAGCGTGCCGCGATAACCGATATCCTGGAACCGTTGATCAGAATCGATATCGAGGTTGTCCGGATTGACGTTGACCTTGATCTCGCCCTGAATACGCTCACGACCCAGATCAATCGGGCGAATGGTTTCAAGGACGATCTGACCAGCGACACCGCCTTCGATATAGCTGGCGGCTTGCGTCTTGTAGATGCCGACCTTGCTGAACAGTTCGGATGGGAACTGGCTAAAATTGACCGAACGGTCGCCACTGCCGTTGGAAGCGACACGGCCGTTGATTACGGTTGAACCGAGGAATGGACCAAGGCCGCGAATAGATATCTCTGTTGCGCCGCCTTGTTCACGGTGCGAACCCGCACCGGTCAGTGTTTCGAGCGCCTCACCAATCGAAAGCGCAGGCAAATCGCCAATTTCATCAGCGGAAATCGCGTCGAAAACCTCGGTTGAGTTGCGTTTTTCTTCAATCGAGTTTTGGATCGTGTTGCGAATCCCGGTGACGAGAATGTCACCTTCCTGTGGTGCATCCGCATCCTCAGCAACTTCGACGGGCTCTTCCTGAGCCAGAGCCGGAGCGGCTGTAAAAGCCGTGCCAGCAAGCAAAACAGCAGAAAGTGAAATACGCGAATGGGCGCCGCAACGGGTTGCGCGAAGTGCCATTGATCCCCTCCTCAAGGTATATTTATACGGTGATGGATAAGGCTGCGCCAACCGGTGTCAACCTTTTTAACATACCACTTTGCCAGTTTTTGCCTTACCAATTTTTACCTGTTGGACAAAAAAGATCACTCACAGAAACTCGAAAAATGCGGTGTTCTATTTTCTCTCTTCAATTCATAATCTTAAGGCTATTTTGAGTCACTCTGAGATAGTATCACATGCCAAAATCGTCGCAATTCGAGGTGATGCAAAGATGTAACTTTTGCGAGGAAATTGACTGTTCTTCTGAATTTTTCCAATATCCGATAAACACACAAACCTCTGAAATCTAATGGTAATAAAATTCGGGTTACAAATTGGTATGACACTTGTTGGATAAAGGTCTGGTTATCTGGTTGACTCTTATCCCTCCCCGCGTAGCTTACCGACCGATCAACCAAAATTGGTGATGGGAGAGAGAAATGAGTTATTCGAACGGCGGCGTAAGCCTGCCCGCAAACCGGTCGCGTCTTCTCGCCGGTCTTCTTACAGGTTCAGCATTGGCGTTCATGCCTTCGGTCGCTTTCGCGCAGGACGCAGACAACGCAGATAGTGTGGCAGAGGGTGAAGAAAACACAATCGTCGTCACTGGCATTCGCAGCTCGCTGCAAAGCGCGCTCAACGAAAAACGCAATGCCGACAGCTTGATCGAAGTGATCCAGGCGGAAGACATTGGTAAATTGCCTGACCAAAACCTTGCAGAAGTTCTGGAAAACGTCACTGGCGTTCAAATTACGCGTACAGCAGGTGTCGGTACCGGCGTCCAAATTCGCGGTACGAATGACAACCAGGTTCTGATCAACGGCGTGAAAACCGTTTCAGCTGGCACGGGTCGCGGCGGGATCAGTTTTGAGGATATCAACCCTGCCATCATCGGCGCGGTTGAAGTGATTAAGGCGCCTACGGCCGATACGATTGAGGGCTCTGTTGGCGGTACGGTCAATCTGCGGACAATTCGCCCACTCGACATCACGGACACGATCATCTCGTTGCGCGCGCAAGGTGAGTACAGCGAACTGTCCGATAGCATCACGCCACGCATCTCCGGCAGCTTTGGTGATGTCTGGTCAGCGGGCGATGGTGAAATTGGTCTGGTCGTGAGCGCCAGCTACACCGAGCAGGAGGCCACCTCGTTCCGCCCTCGCGTCGACCGCGATAACCTGATCCTTGCGGACCAAGCCGTAACGGCTGCTGGCGCACCGGGACCATCCAATCCATTCTTGAACATCCAGTTCCTCAATCAGGAACGCGAGAATTTTGAGTACGAGACGATCAACATCGCTGGTTCGCTCGAATATGCGCCTAACCCGGGTCTGATGTTCTTCCTCGACGTGATCTACAACGATCAAGAACGCCGTCAGGACAGTTCACGTATTCAAGGTTCAGGCGTCAGTGCAGTTGACACGGTCAACGTGCCTGATGGCTTTGAAACAGTGAATTTCGGTTCGCTCGACGGGCAAAACCTCGGTAGTATTGAGGCCGCTTTGTTTGGCACAATCCAGCCGAACCTCGCGCGCGATGACGATGATCCAAACTTGCGTTTCTCAAGCGATACAGGCGCGCGCGTCACTACGAGCGAACTTTATCGTCTTGGCACCGAGTTTGAGACGGGCCGGTTGACCACGCGGGTTGAGCTGTCACGTTCGACATCAGATTCGGCAAACCCAAACCTCAGCACCACGCTAAACTTCATCAACCCGAACCCGCTGACACCGCTTGACGGCTCCAGCAATGATAACTCGGTACCGTTCATCTATGATTTGCGCGGTGGAGCTTTGACGTTTGGCGTTGATTTTGCCTCGCCGTTTGCGCCGACCGTGCAAGATCTGCTGAACCCAGCCAACACCGTGCTGGACGCAGTGACGAACAGCAACAATACGACCGAGAACAAGGAAGATGCCTTCCGCATCGACACGACCCTTGATCTGGATGACGCCTTTGGTTTCATCACGTCGATTGATGCAGGCTACCGTTACAATGACAGCTCAAGCGAGTTCAATCGTTTGCGTTCGACATTTGGTACAGGTGCGATCGCGAATAGCCCAAACGGTTCGGTCTTTGGTGATCTTATCGTTCCGGGTCCAAGCAACTTTGGCGCATTTGATGGGCGCGAACTTGCATTCCGCAACTTCGTAGTGATCGATCCAAACCGTTCATTCTCTGACCGTGACAACGTATTTGCACAGTTGCAGGCCGCTCTTGATGCGACGCCTGGTGGTCAGGCTGCGATCGCGGGCGGCGGGCGTTTGCTCAACGACCTTGATCCAAACTCAACCGGCGATCTTGCTGCATCATTCCGTATCGAAGAACAAACGCATGCCCTGTATGCGCAAGCCAACTTCGAAACGGGTCCAGTTCGCGGCAATATCGGTTTCCGCTGGGTTGATACGAGCATCGATTCTTTCGGTAACGCGATTGCTGGCGGTGTTGCATCGCCTGTCACATCAGGTGGCGGATACAGTGAGTTCCTGCCGCGTGTGAACGTGATCGCAGACCTTATGGATGATCTGATCTTCCGTGCGAGCTATACCGAGGACATCAACCGTCCAGATTTTAATGACCTGTCATTGTCCGTCTCGTTCCCAACCGGACCGAACAATGCGGTGGTTTTGGGTAATCCGAACCTTGCACCAGAGACAGTGCAGTCGTTCGATGCTTCACTTGAGTGGTATTTCGCACCGTCATCGCTGCTCAGCATCGGCTTCTTCCACAAGGATCGTACGAACCTGTTCGTGACCCAAGTCGAAGACGCTGTTGAGGATGCCAATGGCTTCCGCGACATCACTGATCCGTGTGAAGGCGGCGGTATCTTTAACCCAGTGCCTGATCGTAACGTCCTGTCAGATCAGCCTGGAAATGGCCTGTGTGTCCCACTGCAAACCATGGTCAATGATTCGGCCAACACAACACAAACGGGTATTGAGATCGCATTCCAATACGATCTCTCGCAGTTTGAAGACCAGCTGGGCTTCCTGTCGGGCTTTGGCCTGATCGCCAACTACACCTATCAGGATTTTGGCGGTGGTCAGGCGACGCAAACAGCATCTGGGCGCGGTCAGGACATCTTCGAAGCATCCGCTCCGGGCGTTCCTGATCCGGTTGAAGCCGTCCAAGGGCTGCTCGATTTCTCTGAAAACGCGTACAACTTGACGCTGTATTATGAGAAGTACGGCCTGTCGGCGCGGGCACGTTACACATGGCGTGATGCGTTCCGCACTCTGGATACGGCTGCTGGTGCATCGCTCAACTCGACGCTCGGCTTCCCGGTTGTGACCGAATCGCGCGGGCAGTTGAACGCCAGTGTCGTTTATGATGTGACAGACTTCCTGGCGGTTGGCCTCGAAGGTGTGAACCTGACGAAGTCCGACATCAGTCAGTTCTGTGTCAACGATGGCGCATTGCTCTGCTTCCAGGGCCTGCCAGATCGTCGGATCACCTTTGGAGCAACGTTCCGCTTCTAGGTAAACGAACCACCACGTGCCCCTCTTAAACATGAGTGTGGCACACAGGAAGGCGCTCCATCTTCGGATGGGGCGCTTTTCGTTTATGCGGCTCTCTCATCTGCATCCCCAAATTTGCCAGCGCCTTCCCTCTTGCGCCGAGGCCAACCTGCGCGCATTTGCAGGTCAAACTTTCAGGAGAGCCTCCCATGCGTCAGATCGATCACTTCCTCGTCGGCGATAGCCCCACCCCAACCCGCAAGCATCAGGTGTGGAACCCATCGACAGGCGAAGTGCAGGCCGAAGTTCCCTTGGGCGATGCAGCCTTGCTCGACCGCGCTGTTGCCACTGCGAAACAAGTTCAGCCGGCATGGGCGGCGACCAATCCGCAAAAACGCGCCCGTGTGATGTTCAAGTTTAAGGAATTGATTGAAGCGAACATGCAAAGCCTTGCTGAGGTGCTTTCCAGCGAGCATGGCAAGACCGTCGATGATGCCAAAGGCGATGTGCAGCGCGGGTTGGAAGTGATCGAATATGCTTGCGGTATACCGCAAGCGCTCAAAGGCGAATACACCCAAGGCGCAGGGCCCGGCATTGACGTGCTGTCAATCCGTCAGCCTCTCGGCATTGGTGCGGGCATTACGCCGTTCAACTTTCCCGCGATGATCCCGATGTGGATGTTCGGCATGGCGTGCGCGGCGGGTAACGCTTTTATCCTCAAACCGTCAGAGCGCGATCCCAGTGTGCCAGTTCGGCTCGCGGAATTGTTCCTCGAGGCAGGCGCACCGGAAGGGCTCTTGCAAGTCGTCCATGGCGACAAAGAGATGGTGGACGCGATTATCGAGCATCCCGATATCCCCGCGATCAGCTTTGTCGGCAGCTCCGACATTGCGCATTACATCTATCACCGCGGGGCGGAGCATCACAAACGTGTGCAAGCCTTTGGCGGGGCGAAGAACCACGGGATCGTCATGCCTGACGCTGACCTTGACCAAGTCGTAAACGATCTGGCGGGCGCAGCCTTTGGCTCAGCGGGCGAACGCTGCATGGCGTTGCCGGTGGTGGTACCAGTCGGTGAGGACACGGCAGAGCGACTGCGCGAGAAACTGCTCCCCGCCATCGCCGCTTTGCGCATTGGTGTCTCAACCGATCCCGATGCGCATTATGGCCCGGTCGTCACGCCTGAGCACAAGGCGCGGATCGAACAATGGATCGCCACAGCAGAGGAAGAGGGCGGCGAGATCGTTGTCGATGGCCGTGGATACACATTGCAGGGCCATGAAAAAGGCTTCTTTGTCGGGCCAACACTTATCGACCATGTGACACCCAAAATGACCAGCTATCAGGAGGAAATCTTCGGCCCCGTGCTCCAAATCGTGCGCGCCAAGGATTTTGAGGAGGCCGTGCGCCTTCCGAGTGAGCATCAATATGGCAATGGCGTCGCGATCTTCACCCGCAACGGCCACGCCGCTCGCGAATTTGCCGCACGCGTCAATGTCGGAATGGTCGGCGTCAACGTGCCGATCCCTGTGCCGGTCAGCTATCACAGTTTTGGTGGATGGAAGCGTTCCGGCTTTGGCGATATCGACCAATATGGAACCGAAGGTCTGGCGTTTTGGACCAAGAAGAAGAAGATCACTCAGCGCTGGCCCGATGGCTCTGCCGATGACGGGAACGCCTTTATCATTCCGACTATGGGATAAGCCGCTGAGATGCACTTTGTTAGAGTAGTCCTGAGCCTGATCGCGCTGTTGGTGGCGAGTACCGCCGCAGCGCATCCGCACGAACCTACTGACAAGCGTATCGCAATCACGTTTGACGATACACCGCGCGGCGCAGGAGCCTTTCTCGAGCAACAAGAGCGCGCGTCGATGCTGCGCACGGCGCTGCAGAATGCGGGGGTCAATCAGGCGGCTTTTTTCGTCAATCCGGGCTTCATCGAAGAGCGTCCCCATGGCCTCGACCATATCCTCGCCTATGCCGGTGATGGTCATGTCATCGCCAACCACACCGCTCTGCATTCCAACCTGACGCAGAGCACTTTGGCTGATTTTCTCGCCGATCTCGACAACGCGGCGCGCTTTCTCGAAGAAGTGCCAAACGCCCGGCCGTGGTTCCGTTTCCCATATCTCAATGAAGGGCGGAGCGATGTCACCAAGCGTGATGCAGCTCGCGCGGCTTTAGCAGAGCGTGGCCTCACCAACGGCTATGTTACTGTTGATGCGAGCGACTGGTTTCTCGAACAGCAGACGATCATTGCGGTGCAAGAAGGCAAGGAGATCGACATGATCGCGCTGCGCGACCTTTATGTCGAAAACCATGTGGAAGCCGCCGAGTTCAATTACAACCTCGCGATCGAGACTGTCGGCTATTCGCCCGCGCATATCCTGTTGCTTCACGAAACCGATCTGGCCGCGCTGTATGTCGTCAATTTGGTCGAAGCGCTGGAGGCGAAGGGATGGGCAATCATCACCGCGGATGAAGCCTATGCCGATCCGTTTGGTGCCTATGCCGCGACCTATGAAACACCCTCTGCCCAAGGCACTCTGACCGAGCAGGTGGCGTGGGAGAAAGGCCTTCCCGCCCCGCGCTGGTATCCTGGCAATGATACGCGACTGTTAGAAGCGCAATACAACGAACAAGTGCTTGGGTTAGAAGGGGAAGAGTAAGTGCGAATATTGCTGACAATCGGCGTGATTGCATCGCTTTGCGCATGCGGCGAAATTCCCGATCAGGCTCCTTTGAGCGAAGAGACATCGGCTGCGCAGACACCAGAGGAAACGCCCATTCCGGTCGAGCCGGATAGTGGCATTGGCGATGGCGCTATTCCCCTGGATGAAGCGCAGGCCATTGCGAACAACCAAATCCCTACCCGCTTCCAAGGCGTGTGGGATTATGTCGAAGGCACATGTCTGCCTGAGAGCGACCTTCGCATGGAAATCAGCGCGGACGAGATCCTGTTCTACGAAAGCATCGGCAAAGTGACAGCAGCCACATCTGATGGCGATGCGGTGCAACTCACCATGGCAATGGAGGGCGAAGGGGAGAATTGGACGGAAGAATACCGGTTGAGCCTGTCCGATGATGGCGAATTTCTCACGCCGCAATCCTTCTATGAGGGGCAAACGAGCGAGCCTCTTATGCGCAAGAAATGCACCCAATGACGACACGCCAGCGGACCACATCGGGTTCACCTTTTGAGAACCAGTTCGGCTTTTGCCGTGCGGTACGCGAGGGCAATCGTATTATCGTCGCAGGGACCGGTCCCGTTGAACTTGATGGCTCGACCACTCCGGGCGGTGTTGCTGAACAGGCGGACCGTTGTCTTGCGATTATCGTTGCCGCGATTGAGGAACTGGGCGGCTCTGCCAAGGATGTCGTGCGCACGCGAATGCTACTGACTGACCCGGATGATCAAGACGCCGTGGGCACAGTCCATGCGCGGTATTTTGGCGCGGCAAAACCAGCGGCGACGATGGCGGGTGTTGCGTGGCTATGCCGTCCCGAATGGAAAGTGGAGATTGAGGCTGAGGCAGTGATCGGTGATGCTTAAACGTTTGCTCCGATACGGGTTTGGCGCGGTGCTCGGCATACTGGTGGGCGGCGCAAGCGCGCTTTATCTCGCGGGGCTTTGGCCCGGCACAGAACCCCTCGATTTCGGGAATATCGAAGTGGATGGATGGCGCAGCGATTTCAATATCGGTTCCGAGGCCGCTGATCCCTACACCCGCACCCGCGTCGCGCGACACGGGCTTTTGGGATTGGCCAAAAGCGAAGCGGTCTATTTCACCCGCACAACCGACAGCTCAGGCGAGCCATTGCGTGAGGCTTGCGAATATCGGCTGTCTGGTGGAGCCATGCCCGCCGAATGGTGGTCGATCACACTCTATGACGCTGATAGCAAGCTGCCCATGAATGAAGACGCTGCGCTGAGCGTTGATGCAACCGGGGTAAGCGGCAACTCCGAGGATTGGAGCGCGCTGATCTCCCCCAAACGCCCGCAGCAGGAGACCTATTGGATTTCAAGCCGCAATGCCGGAACCTTCGATCTTACATTGCGGCTTTATGTTCCCATCCGCGCGCTTCTCGATGCACCAGAGGACACTCTAAAGCCCCCGGTGGTCGAGCGTCTTTCCTGCGAAGGGGAAGCGCCATGAAACGCTGGATAGGCCCTCTCGTGGCGATGGTGGTGTGCGGCATAGCCGCGCATTTCGCAGTGCTTCATTTTACGCCCGGCTTGATCATGGATCGTACGCTTTCGGCGCTAAAAGATCGCGGAATTGCCGAACACGCTTTCACCACGCCGCTCAGGATTACGCCTCAGACACAGGCCGTCGTCCGCACGTCGCCCGATCTGTTCTATTCGCTGTGCCGCTATGATTTGAGCGAAGAAGGCAGCGAACTTAGCATCACGATGGCAGAATGGCCGGGCTATCAATCGCTGTCCTTCTTTGATGCGGACACGAACAATTTCGCCACCATTCGCGGGACGGGTGAGGCAAAGAATGCCTATCTAATTACAAAGCGACATCCGGTTGGCGAAGACAGCCACAAGATACTCTCACCCACATCACGCGGCGTTGTCCTGATCCGGCGGCTTGCCCCGACACAGGAGTTATTCGATGCGGCCAAAGAAGCGTCAGTGAATGACAGTTGTGAGTGGAAAGCGGGCTAAGCCCCGACCCGGTCCAAGTTGTCGGACATAAATTGAGCCGCCAGCCGCTCTTCAACGCGCTCCATCAGTTCAATTGTGTCCGCCGTCGCATCAAGCTCGCGCGCTGATAACAACACTTTGGGCTGAGCACCGCGTTCACCGACAAGGATCGCAGGCAGAGCGATCTCATTCGCCCCGCCTTCCCCACATTCGGGATAGCTTTGGGCGAAATCATCCTTGTGATGGAACACCACTTCCAATGGTAGGCGTTCCAAAAACCGCTTCCATTCGCCATGCATCGACACCGCGCCATAGGTTATCGCGCAAAGCGAGCAGGGATATGTTTCGGGATAGAGCTGTTTGTGCACCGCATGCATCAACGCATTAATCAGCCCGCTATCGGCATTGTAGACGATCAACAGGCGGTTCGGCTGAATTGGTGCGTGCGTGCTCATACGTTTTACTACGTGGCTGACCTCTGATTGGTTACAATATTTCTCAAAAAAACACGATAACCGGTGCAAAATGCCGTGCAAGCCACCTAACAAACATAGCAGGCCACGCACCCTTTTCTCAGGCACAATCAACGCCTAGATTGGCTGCCATGCAAGGACAATTCTCTCTCACCGACGATCAGCTCGCCATTCAGGATATGGCCCAGCGATTCACCGCAGACGCGATCACGCCGCACGCCGGCGAATGGGATGAGAAACACATCTTCCCCATCGATACGATCAAACAGACCGCTGAATTGGGTTTTGGCGCGATCTATGTATCGGAGGAATCGGGCGGGATCGGGCTTGGCCGGTTGGAGGCTGCGCTGATTATGGAGGCAATGGCCTATGGTTGCCCGTCCACATCCGCCTTTATCTCAATCCACAATATGGCTGCATGGATGATCGACCGGTTCGGGTCGCAGACGGTCAAAGACAAGTATCTGCCTTCGCTTGTGACGATGGAGAACATCGCCAGCTACTGCCTGACAGAGCCATCAAGCGGATCGGATGCGGCGGCGCTGAAAACCACGGCTCGGCGCGATGGCGATCACTATGTGCTCAACGGATCAAAGCAGTTCATCTCTGGCGCAGGATCGAACGAGATCTATGTCGCCATGGTGCGCACGGGCGAGGACGGACCCAAAGGCATCACCTGCATGGTGATCGAGAAAGACATGCCCGGCGTTAGCTTTGGCGCGAATGAGCGCAAGCTTGGCTGGCATTCACAACCCACCGCGCAATTGATCCTTGAGGATGTGCGTGTGCCGGTCGAAAACGTGGTCGGCGGTGAAGGTGAAGGGTTCCGCTTGGCCATGATGGGCCTTGATGGTGGACGCTTAAACATTGGTGCGTGTTCACTGGGCGGCGCGCAACGCTGTCTTGATGAAGCGATCAAATACACCAAAGAGCGTAGCCAGTTTGGCAAGGCTATCGCCGAATTTCAAAACACCCAATTCACCCTCGCTGATATGGCCACCGATTTGGAGGCTGCGCGCGCATTGCTCTATCTCGCGGCGTGCAAAGTTACCGAGAACGCACCTGACAAATCGCGCTTTTCCGCCATGGCAAAACGACTGGCGACCGATAACGGCTCAGCAATCGTCGACCGCGCGCTGCAACTGCATGGCGGATATGGCTATCTGCAAGATTATCCGATTGAGCGGTTCTGGCGCGATTTGCGCGTCCACTCGATCCTAGAGGGGACGAACCAGATTATGCGCATGGTCGTGGGCCGGGATCTGCTGCGTCAGTGAAACGCCTGCTGGCCATTGTCGCAGCCTATATGGCTGGCGCGTTTGTGGGATCTTATGGGATGGTCATCATCTTCCATAGCTTTGTGGAAGACCTAGGCGAGTTTCTGTTCGATTTTCTGGGTTCACCAACCCTCGCGCTATTGGGTGTGGTTTTGGCCGCCCCGGTTGCGATCCCGGTTATTGCCATTACTGAATATTGCACATGGGACAGTCCCAAGCTGATAGCGGGCGTAGGTTTGGTTCTAGGGTGTGCGCTTGCATTTATGTTTATTGAAGAGCCCGTATTCAGCTTCCGAATGTTTAAAGCCACTAGCGCGACTGCCGTCGCCGTGACACTGGGAGCGCTGACTTACTGGTTTGTTGCGTGGCGGTTGCTGCCACCTGCTCATCAGAGCAATCGAGTGTCATTGGAGCAATCATGACCGATACTGAATTCCAAGACGTACTCACCCGCAAGAATGGCCTGATCGGGCACATTACGTTGAACCGGCCAAAGGCGCTCCACGCCCTGACCCTCGATATGTGCCACGCGATGAGCGCGGCGTTGACCGAATGGGCCTCCGATGACAGCATCGAAGCAATCATGATCGACCATGCAGAGGGCAGCCGCGGCTTTTGCGCGGGCGGCGATATTGCGTTCCTGCGCGATTCTGCTCTGAATGATGGCGGCGCGTCTGGACGCAAATTCTTCCATGACGAATATCAACTCAACCACCAACTGTTCACCTATGCCAAGCCTGTGGTCGCGTTTATGGACGGGGTCACGATGGGCGGCGGCGTTGGTATTTCGCAGCCTGCCAAATTCCGGGTGGCGACGGAGAATACCCGTTTTGCCATGCCAGAAACGGGCATTGGCCTGTTCCCCGATGTTGGCGGCGGATGGTATCTTTCGCGCCTTGGCGGGAGGCTGGGGCAATTCCTCGCGCTTACTGGCGCGCGGTTGGATGGGTCAGAGGCTTTGTGGACCGGCTTGGCCACGCATTATGTGCCCAGTGAACAGCTTGAAGACATCAAAGCGCGGATCATTGAACGGCCTGGACGGATCGCAGGCATCCTGTCTGAACCTGTCGGCACACCCCCGGACGCGCGGATTGAGGCCAATGCGCTAAAGATCGCCAAACACTTCGCCAGCGACAGTTTCGAAGAAATTCTGGCCAGCTTGGAAGTTGCGATTGAGGGCGGTGATGAATGGGCTGAAAAAGAGCGTGATACGCTGGGCACGAAAAGCCCGCAAACCTGCAAAGTTGCGCTTCGCCAACTGTCCACCAGCACCGATTTGCCGACCTTTGCCGACAATATGGTCATGGAATACCGCATCGCATCCCGCGTCCTGACCCGCCCGGACTTTGCCGAAGGTGTGCGCGCGGTCATCACAGACAAAACGCATGATCCCAGATGGAACCCAGCGACCCCGCCAGAGGTAAGCGAAGAGCTGATCGACAGCATCTTTGCCCCCCTACCAGTAGACGAGGAATGGAAGCCGCTATGAGTTATGAAACGATCACCGTTGAAACCAATGCTCAGGGGACGAACGCTGTGACTCTGATCACGCTCAACCGGCCCAAGGCGTTGAATGCGCTCAATTCCAAAGTGCTGGAGGAGCTGATCAACGCCTTCGCCGCCTATCAGGCCGATGATAGCCAGCTTTGCGCGATCTTGACCGGTTCAGGTGAGAAAGCCTTCGCTGCGGGCGCAGACATTAAAGAGATGAGCGAAAAGGCAGCCGCCGATTTCTATCTCGACGATTTCTTTTCGCCATGGACTTCCGAGATCGTGAAGAAAACGCGCAAGCCTTGGATCGCAGCCGTCAACGGCTTTGCGCTGGGCGGCGGGTGCGAATTGGCGATGATGGCCGATTTCATCATTGCATCGGACAATGCGAAATTTGGCCAGCCTGAGATTAAGCTGGGCGTCGCCCCAGGCATGGGCGGATCGCAGCGACTGACCCGCGCGATTGGCAAATCTAAATCAATGGAAATGTGCCTGACGGGTCGGATGATGGGCGCAGAAGAGGCAGAACGCGCGAACTTGATAGCCCGCTCTGTGCCGCAAGCGGACTTGATCGCCGAAGTGCTCAAGACCGCTGCAACCATTGCGGCGATGCCGCCGATGGCGACCATCGCGAACAAGGAAATGGTGAACTCCGCGTTTGAAATGACGCTGGATCAGGGCCTGATTGTGGAGCGCCGCATCTTCCAAATCCTCACCGCAAGTGAAGACAAAGCCGAGGGGATGGCGGCGTTTATAGAGAAGCGTGAGGGCAACTGGAAAGGTCGTTGATATGAAAATCGCCTTTATCGGATTGGGCAATATGGGCGGCGGGATGGCCGCTAATCTCGCGAAAGCGGGCCATGATGTGCGCGCTTTTGATCTCGCTGCGCCCGCATTGACCGCTGCGCGTGATGCGGGTTGTACGACCTTCGACACAGCGAAGGAAGCTTGCGAAGGTGTCGATGCGGTTGTCTCGATGCTGCCCAATGGTGCCATCGTCAAAGGCGTCTATGAAAACGAAGTGATCGGCCGTGCGCCTGCGGGTGCGGTGCTGCTCGATTGTTCAACCATCGATGTTGCGACCGCGCGCGATGTTATCGGCGCGGCTCAGGGTGCAGGCTATGATATGGTCGATGCTCCCGTTTCAGGCGGGATCGCGGCTGCCAATGGCGGGACGCTGACCTTTATGGTTGGCGGGACGGATGCAGCGTTCAAACGCGCCGAACCGATCTTGTCCGCCATGGGAAAAGCGGTGATCCATGCAGGCGATGCCGGCAATGGTCAGGCGGCCAAGATTTGCAACAACATGCTGCTCGCAGTGCAAATGATCGGCACGGCAGAGGCGTTTTCCATGGCGGATAAGCTCGGCCTTGATCCTCAGACATTCTATGACATTTCTAGCGTATCATCGGGCCAGTGTTGGTCAATGACGAGCTATTGCCCGGTCCCCGGCGTTGGCCCGCAAAGCCCGTCGGACAATGACTATCAGGGCGGATTTGCCAGTGCGCTGATGCTGAAAGATTTGAAGCTGGCGATGGAAGCCGCAGGCAGCGCGGGCGCGAACACGCCTTTGGGTAAACACGCTCAGGAAATTTATGAGGCCTTTGTGCAGGACAATGGCGCGCTCGATTTCTCAGGTATAATCAAGACGCTTTAATGTCCTCGATGACTTGATCGAGCCAATCACGCGGGGCCTGACGCCGACCGATATCGGCGACAAATTCCTGACCACGCGCAACCGACCGAAGGCGACCTCCTCTGATCCAGCGATCCGCGCGGTCGTGATAGGATAGCCCGCCGCGCTTTAGCCAATCGGGCCGGTTCCACAGGCTTGGTGGCCCCTCCGGCACCGTAAGCCGTAACGCGTTGCTCGCACAGTTCGCTTGCTGCCCTTCCCCAAGCCAAATCACATCATTGCGGTGATGCATCGCAAGCGCATGGGGGTGTTTGAGCGTGATCAGTTCATCCGGCGCACCATCCGCAAGCGGCGTCATGGTGTCAACGCGCAGATAGCCAAAGATACGGTGATGCGGCGCGGCGGTTACTTCATCAGCGAACAATCCGAAAAATACAAACACATCGCCAATGCCAACCCCCTGCCGCTCCAGATGGGTTTGCGCCGCGCCGCATTGGCCAAATACGCAGGTCTTATCCTCCAGAAACATCGGATCGTGGTGGCAAAGATCATCGGCGCTTAACCGACCGCGACTGGCTTTTGCGGCATGTTCACCAAGGCCAAGGTCACCATAGCGGGTCTCACTCGCGGTGCCGGCAGGGATGGGCAGACTTATCGGCTTCCCCTCCACAATCGGAGACGGTCCGCCGCCTGCGCTGCTATCAAAGCCCTTTCTAGAAAAGATGATTTTCATGGCTCACCCTTCTGGCCTGCAACAAAAAGTTGCACAAGATGCACCAACGCCCGCTTTGCGCAGCGTTGCAATTAACGCTACAGGCGCAGGCTATGACACAAGATCAAAAAGTCACCGCGCTTATCATGGCAGGCAAACGTTCCGGTCGGCTCGACCCGCTTGCGGCCAATGCTGGCGTCTCGCAAAAAGCTGTGGTCCCCGTGCTTGGCGTGCCGATGATTGAGCGCGTGGTTAAACAGGTCGCCGCTTGTGATAAAGTAGGCGCGATCCGGATTGTCGCGCATGAATCCGATGAAATCGCAGCCTTGCCTACCATCGCAGCCTTGCTCGAAGAAGGCCGCTTGATCTTCACCGAAGGCAAATACAACATCGTCGACAGTGTGTTTTCAGGCGCAGAAGCCGCGGATTACCCGTTGATGATCACCACTGCTGACAATTGCCTCGTCACGCCTGAGGGTTACAGCGAATTCATCACCAAATGCCTTGCTGAAGAAGCAGGCGGTGCAGCTGGTCTCGCGCGCAAGGAAGACGTGCAAGCCGCCGACCCTGAGGGTCAGAAGAAATTCTACCAATTCAAGGACGGCGGTTTTTCCAATTGCAATATGTATTGGCTGGGCAGCGAAAAGGCATTGAGCGCGGCTGAAATCATGCGCGAAGGCGGGCAATTCGTGAAGTTCCCCAGCCGCATTATTAAAGCGTTCGGCCTGATGAACCTCATCCGGTTCCGCATCGGCAATGGTTCGAAGGAAAAGCTGTTCGAACAGGTGTCGAAACGGTTCGGGTTCAAGCTGGTCCCGATTGAGCTTTCCGATGGGCATTACGCGATTGATGTCGATAATCAGCGCACTTACGATGTGACGACCCGTATTCTGGCCCGGCGCGAAGGGTAATACGAGGGCGGCCCATGAAGCGCCTATTCACCAATATGGGCTGGCTGCTGGGTGGGCGCGGTGTCAACGCAGTGCTCAGCCTGGTCTATCTGGCGCTGGCCGCGCAGGTTTTGGGCCCTGAAAAGTTCGGACAGTTCGCGATCATTGTCGCTTTGGGCCAGGCCATCACGGGGCTTGCCAATTTTCAGACATGGCAGTTCATCGTGCGCTGGGGTGCCAATGGCGCGGGCGCGGCGGAAGCAACGGGATTTGCCATCGCGCTTGACCTGATGTCGATGGTGATCGGTGCAGGGCTCGCCTGTTTGCTGGTCTGGAGCGCGCCGTTCTGGCTGCCTTTGCCACAGGACTTGTTGTGGCTGACATTAGGTTATTGCATCGTATCGCTGCTGTCGATCCGCACGACGCCGATCGGTTTGCTGCGGCTGCGGTTCAAATATGCAACCGCCACCGCTGCCGAAACGGCGCAACCTATCGTCCGGGCGACAGGCGCGATTATCGCCTGGTTTTACATGCCAAGTGTCGCGGGTTTCATCCTAGCATTTGCCGCATCCGAAATCGCAGTCGCAGCCGCATTGTGGTTTGCCGCTGCACGAGAGGAACGGATCGACCTCTCCGCGCTCAGCCTGAAGCGCATTCCTGCAAAGCACCCCGATGCATGGAAGTTTGTGTGGTCGACCAATATGTCGGGCAGCCTGACTATCGCAGGCAAGCAGGTGATGATCCTGTTGGTCGGAACCTTTGGCGGGGCGGCCTTGGCCGGCGGTTTCCGGGTTGCAAGCCAGCTTGGCATGGCATTGGTTTCACTCGCGCAGACCGTATCCAAAGCCATCTTGCCTGAGCTTGTCCATGCAAAGGATGACGCGATGGTCATGGCGCGGCGCATGGCCAATATCGCTTTGGTCGGCGGTGTCCTTGCCGTGCTGGTCGCGCTGTTTGCGGGCCGTTGGGGACTGGAAGCGATTGCGGGCGCAGAATTCCGCGTGTTCTATTGGGCGATGGTGATCCTGGCGATTGCGGGCGCGGTGGAACTGGTGGGCGCAAGTTTGGAATCGCTGCTGGTATCCGCTGGGCGTGCTCACACTGCCTTTATCGTGCGCGCAGTGCCGACCATTCTGGCGCTGGTCCTGCTCGACACCGCAATCGAATGGAACGGCGCGAAAGGTGCCGCTTTCGCTGTATTGGGGTCAAGCTCGCTGGCGGTGATCGGGTTCTATGTGGCGATCTTGAACATGCAAGAGATCCGGATCACGGTGAGCGAGGAGGGAGATGGAAAACCATCCCCCAACCCTGCAAACCTCAATCCAGCAAACCCAAATCCGTCAAACGACGCATAGCGTAGTCAGCCCTCTGGCGTTTCCCATGTCAGGCGCGGTTTGCGCGCCGCTGCTGTTTCATCCAACCTGCGGCGCGGCGCATAATACGGCGCTTGCTTCAGGCTTTCATCACCAGCCAATGCCCGCTCAGTCACCGATCGGAATGCGGTTATGAACTGGTCGATGCTCGCTTTGCTTTCGGTCTCTGTCGGTTCCACCAGCATCGCGCCATGCACCACCAATGGGAAATACACCGTCATTGGATGATAGCCCTCATCGATCAGTCCCTTGGCCAGATCAAGCGTCGACAATCCGCCACCAAAATCCTTATCGCCAAACAAAGCCTCATGCATGCACGGGCCACTATCTGCAAAGGGTGCATGGAGGATATCCTCCAGACTTCGCAGGATGTAATTGGCGTTCAGTACGGCGTCTTCGGCCACCTGTTTCAAGCCATCGGCGCCGTGGCTGAGCATATAAGTCAGCGCACGGGTGAACATACCCATTTGGCCATGAAACACAGTCATTCGGCCAAACGTTTGATGCTCCTCGTCGGTGTTCTCTTCCTCGACGATATGAAGTTCGCCGGTCGCATCCTTTTCAACATAGGGAAGCGGCGCAAACGGCGCGAGCGCTTCGGAAAAGACCACGGGGCCTGACCCCGGACCACCACCGCCATGCGGGGTTGAGAATGTCTTGTGCAGATTGATGTGCATCGCATCCACGCCAAGGTCGCCTGGGCGAACCCGGCCCACAATGGCGTTGAAATTCGCGCCATCGCAATAGACGTATCCGCCCACTTCATGAACCGCATCGGCGATTGTGCGGAAGTCTGTTTCGAACAGGCCGCACGTGTTGGGGTTGGTAATCATCACCGCCGCGACATCAGGACCCAGGCGGGCCTTGAGCGCTTCGACGTCAACGCGTCCTTCTGGCGTCGCGGGGATGTTATCGACCTTATAACCCGCGAACGCGGCCGTTGCCGGATTGGTGCCGTGCGCGCTTTCGGGAACCAGCACGACTTCGCGCGGGTTGCCAGCAGCAGTGTGAGCCGCACGGATCGCGAGAATACCGCACAATTCGCCGTGCGCACCTGCCTTGGGGCTCATGGCGACAGCTGGCATACCAGTTAATGTCTTAAGCCAAGTGGCGAGTTCGTCGATGACTTCAAGCGCGCCCTGAACGCTGGATTGCGGTGCAAGCGGGTGAATATCGGCAAATCCGGGCAATCGCGCGAGTTTCTCATTGAGGCGCGGATTGTGTTTCATGGTGCAGCTGCCAAGAGGAAAGAAGCCCAGATCAATCCCGTAGTTCTGACGGCTGAGGCGGGTGTAATGCCGCACCGTTTCCGGTTCTGTCAGACCGACTAAGCCAATAGGATCGGAGCGTTCGAACCCACCGAGACGGGGTGATGTCCCCTCACCAATGGGAGGCAAATCAACACCGGTTGTCTCCGCATGGCCAATTTCGAACAACAAGGGTTCTTCTAGCATCAGCGCACGGTTGCCAGTGGTGGTTACGGGGCCTCTTACACCGCCTTCTTCGGCGGCTTCCATCGCTGGTTTCCAGCCGGATTTATTGGGCGCGTTCATTGGGCTGGCTCCTTCACCAAAGCTTCCAGCTCGGTTGCGAGTGTCTCGATATCATCCTCAGTCGTCGTCTCTGTCACAGCAACCAGCAACGCGTGCTCCAGCGCCTTTACACCGGGATAAAGCCGTCCGAGCGATACGCCGCCGAGGATACCGCGATCAGCCAAATTGCGTACAATCTCGCGCGCGGGTTTGCCGTCCAGCATCAACGTGAATTCATTGAAAAACGCACGGTTCAACAAGCGCACTCCCGGCACTTTTTCCAAGCGGTCCGCCGCATGACAGGCAAGCCGATGGTTCTCTGCCGCGAGCTCGCGCAGACCCTGTTCGCCGAGCAGTGTCATATGGACACTAAAGGCGAGCGCACACAGACCAGAATTGGTGCAAATGTTCGACGTCGCCTTTTCCCGGCGAATATGTTGCTCGCGCGTGGAGAGCGTCAGGACGAAGCCGCGTTTGCCCTCTGCATCGGTGGTTTCACCGCAAAGGCGGCCCGGCATTTGGCGCACATGTTTCGGATCACGCACAGCGAACAGGCCCAGATACGGACCACCAAATTGCAAGCCAACGCCAATCGCTTGGCCCTCGCCAACAACGATATCCGCGCCCATTTCGCCCGGTGATTTCACTGCACCCAAAGCCACCGGTTCAGTGTTCACCACAACCAGCAATGCGCCCTTTGCGTGAGCAGCTTCGGCGACTTTGGATAGATCACTGATCCGGCCAAGGATGTCGGGATATTGCACCACGACGCAGGCGGTTTGATCGTCAATGCGGGCGGTCAGCCCTTCGAGGTCCGGCTCTGTCTGGATCGCAGGGGCACTGTCGGCAATTTCATCACCCGTGAACTGCGCCATCGTCTTGACCACTTGCGCGTAATGCGGGTGCAGCGCGCCTGAGAGAACCGCGCGTTTCCGCTTGGTCACACGGGTCGCCATCGCGACGGCCTCCCAGCATGCGGTCGAGCCATCATAAAGCGAAGCATTCGCCACCGTGCAGCCATAAAGCCGCGCAACCTGTGTTTGAAACTCGAACAGCATTTGCAGCGTGCCCTGAGCGATTTCGGGCTGATACGGGGTGTAAGCGGTCAGGAATTCCCCACGCTGGATCACCGTATCGACACTGGCGGGAACATGATGGCGATACGCCCCTGCGCCCAGAAAGAACGGCGTATTCTCTGCCGCCAGATTCTTCGCCGCCAGCCGCTTCATATGCCGCTCAACCGCCATCTCACTGGCATGCATCGGCAAGTCGCGAATAGGGCCATCTAGCCGTGCAACTTCGGGCACATCGACGAAAAGATCGTCAATGTTCGAAGCGCCGACTTTCGCCAGCATATCGGCGCGATCAGTGTCAGTGAGGGGGAGATATCGCATCAGTCACATCTTTCGTGATCCCGCCATTCGGCAGGGTTTGGTTCAGGCTTAGAGGTTGTCGACAAACGCCTTGTACGCTTTGTCATCCATCAGGCCTTCGAACTCGGCTTTGTCGCCCACAGTCATGCGGAAGAACCAGCCGTCTTCTTCGGGTGAGGAATTGACGAGCGCGGGTTCATCTTCGAGCGAGCCATTGGCCTCTGTCACTTCGCCGGTGATGGGCGAATAGACGTCACTTGCCGCTTTCACGCTCTCGACCACGGCCGCATCGCCGCCCTTATCCAGCATCGCGCCGACATCGGGCAGTTCGACAAAGACGATGTCACCCAATTGCTCTTGGGCATAGTCAGTGATGCCGACGGTGGCGCTATCGCCTTCTACGTCGATCCATTCATGTTCATCGGTAAAGTAACGCGGCATTGATCAATTCCCCCTGAAATAATTGTGTGGGACAAACGGCATGGGTGAGACTGTTGCAGGCAGGCGTTTCTTGCGAACCTCGCATTCGAGCGCGGTGCCATTAGCGGCATGTTCGCTATCGACATACGCCATGGCGATGGGCGCGCCCAAAGTGGGTGAGAAGCCACCGCTGGTGACAGTGCCAACTCTACTATCGCCGGCATAAACATCGGCGCCTTCGCGGGCGGGCATGCGACCACCCAAGGTGAGACCAACGCATTTGCGCGCCGTTCCCTCCGCGATTTCGCGGCAGATCCGCGTCGCGCCCATAAATCCGCCTTCGGTCCGGCGGCGTTTATTGATGCCAAAGATAAGGCCCGCTTCGATCGGGCTGATCTCAGACGACAAATCATGGCCATAGAGCGGCAAGCCGGCCTCTAGCCGCAAGCTGTCACGCGCGCCCAATCCGATGGGGTTAACTTCCGGTTCTGCGCAAAGCAGGTCAGCGATTTCAGTTGCGGCATCGGCAGCAATAGAGATTTCGAACCCGTCTTCTCCGGTATAACCGGCACGCGCAATCGTTGCGTTGTGGCCCGCAATCTCAAATCTGCCAAAGTGCATAAAGGTAAGGTCAGTCAGCGCATACTCACCAGTAGTATGGCGTGCGAGCGCATCCACTGCCTTTGGGCCCTGCAATGCCAACAGAGCGTGGTCATCCATGTGATGCAGCGTGATCTCATCAGGCAGATGCTCTCGCAAATAGCCAATATCGTCATATTTCACCGCGCCATTCACGACAAAATGCAAATGCCCCGGCCAGCGCGAGACCATTAGGTCATCCAGCACTCCGCCATCCTCGTCGAGCAAAAGAGAATAGCGCTGTCGGCCCAGTTTCAGGGTCGACAGGTCAATCGGCAAAATCGCTTCAACCGCCGCGTCCAACCCTTCACCTGAGAGCAGCAGCTGCCCCATGTGAGAGACATCAAACAAGCCGGCGTTCTCCCGCGTCCAAGTGTGCTCTGCGACGATGCCCCCATGCTCTCCGGCATATTGGATCGGCATTTCATAGCCTGCAAACGGAACCATGCGCGCACCATTCGCCCGGTGCCACTGATCCAGCGGCAGCTTGCCCAATGGGATGTCGTCGTCTGGCGTTTCGTTATCGCTCAAATTCTCAATCCCCGAACAGGTCCCAGCAATAGAGCTGCAACGCTCCAAAACAGAGCGTTGTTCCTGCCTCCTCTGTCGGGTGAACCTGAGAGCTTAGCTGAGCGACACAAGACCGGCTCAGTCTCCCCTTCGGTGGCGACCACACAATCGTGTGCGGTCACGCTTTCCAGAGTGCCTGTCCCTTGCGCGGTCCATTTGCCTGAGAGTTTCCGAGGCGGTTGCTCCTTCGGCGCCATGCTTGGTTTGTGCCAAGCCAGTCTCTCCCGCGAAAGACGCCAGAATCACTTCTAGCAGGCAGGTCCTATGTTGCGGATGCGAAATAGCGCGTCAATCGCGCGCGGGTGCCGATACAAAATATTTGTGCGAAACTGCGCCGTTTGGCCGAATAAATGCGGTGTCCGGAGGATGCTAAGAGCAATCGCCCGCCGTCAGAGTGTAACGTTCGCCATTGGCTTCGGTCACATCTACCCGTGCGCACCATGTGTCAGACACATTCGTGGCAAGACGTGAGAGAACCTGACGGTCACCGCCGGGGATGCTGGTGTTACCGCTGTGCCGCGAACGCGATGCGCCGACCAACTCAACCTCATATTGAACCTGCTGTGTCACTCGCGATTGTGCGATCAGCTGTATCTCAACCCGGTCACCATCTTCCAGCACATTCAGCGCCAAAGCGCGCGCAGGTTCTGCTCCGCCGCTCGCAGCGGCTGAACCACCTGCGGCAAGCGCGAGCGCGGGCACGATCATCCCAAGGGCTTTGACCATATCTGGCATATTGGACGCCTCCTAGTTTCCGCTAAGCTGTTGCACGATGGCATTGACCACCGCCTGTGTCTCAGCGGACAGTTCACCTGTCGGATCGCCCTCTGCAGCGCCCGTATCAGGAGGACTAAGCGCCCCATTGTTAAGCGCCACTGACGCGATCACCTGATTGGAGAAATCGTCCGGCTCACCGGTATTGCGGGCCAGCCGTGCAATCGCACTTTCCAAAGTCGCGATCCGATCACTGTCCAGCTCACCGCCAAGCAAGCGGTCCTCGGCAGAGACGCTTGTGTCGACCGGCGTGAATTCGGCAGAGCGCGTTTCAATGCGCGCATCGCAAAGCGCCTGGATCGCGGGGATATCAGTGCTGCGTTCGCAAATATCAGTGCCTTCGACCGCTTGCAGCAGCACCTGACGTTCTGCGTTGCTCAATTGCGCCAATGCACGGGCGGAATCGCCATCAGACAACTGAATGACATCGCGCCTGCCTTCGCCATCGGCGGACACTTGCGCGACATTGTCATCGCCGCCGCCTGAATTTTCCTGCTCCAGCTGCGCAGCCCGCGTGCTGCGCGCATTGGCAACCGCCTCTGGCGTGATAGCGTCGGGGAAATAAACTTTGGAAGTGGCGGTGTCGGCTTGAGGTGCGGCAGGTTTGGGCTGAGCGTCAGTGACGGGCGCCTGAACTACAAAAGCGGATTCGTCGCGGGGAACTTCTTCCCTCGCCTCTTGTGCGAAAGTAACCGTCGGTGAGACAATCAGCACACCTGCCAAGACCGCGCAGCGCGAGAAAAGGCGGTTTGGGCTGATCAGTTTGATCCACCCGATGTGACGATACCGCCATTGGTTTGCACGATCAGCATTTCCTGACCGCCGGTTTGTGTGATGTTGAGGTCGGACAGACCGCTGCCATCCTGCACCCAATCCAGTTGGTTGCCATTGTTCAACTGCGTCGCAGTCATCGCATTGCCGTCACCATTCTGAGTGAGGCGCGCGAGATTGTCAGAGCCGTCTTGTGACAGAACCAAAGTGTTGTCTGATCCGGTTTGTGCAATTTCCGCTGCGGTTCCGATTGAACCGTTGTCGCGTTGAAATACCAAAGCTGCGTTGTCGCTGCCGTTTTGCGTGATGACAGCAATCGCCTGACCATCGCCCTCTTGAGCAAGGGTCGTCGCATTGCGATCACCGGTTTGCGTCACAAGCGCGATATGTTCGCCGCCGTCACGCTGATCGAGATCAGCCACATTGTCATTGCCGTTCTGGCGCAGTTCGGCGGTTTGGCCGGTGCCTTCTTGATCGATGTCGACCAAATTGCCGCTGCCGATTTGATCGACGAACACATTGTCTGGCCCGGTTACAGGCACGGTGATTGTCTCACCTTCCGATTGCGCAGCCAGCGGAGCCGCCATTACGCCCAGCATCGCGCCCATAATCGGGAGGCGAAGGGCGTTGCGCAAAGTCACAGATTTGGTCGATTCCATCGGTCTTCAATACTCTTAATTGGCTCGCATTGCGAGATATAAGCGCCTTACACCACGCCCATTTGAACGCATAGCTGCCGAAAGATTGCCAAAAGGTTGCTCAAAACTTGAGCGAGCCTTGGCACAGAGTGTAAAAATGCCGGGCGAGCATCAGCCCGCCCGGCAATTCACTTAGTGGATTTCTCAGCTACCTGGCAGAGAAATGCCCTGCGAGTTGAGGAAATCAATCGCGTCAGTCACGAACTGTGGGACTTCGCCCTGAACGACGGTTGCGGAGTTTCCGTTACCGTTTTGGTTCACAGTCGATGTGCTGCCGTCAAACTGACCAACAACAGCAGTGTTTCCAATGCCGATCTGGCTGACTGTGGAAATGCTGCCTTCGAGCTGACCGACAAGCGCAATGTTGCCCAGACCATCTTGGTCAAGGTCAGACTGGCTTGCATCGTCCTGTGCGACACCAGCAATGTTGTTATCGCCAAGCTGCAGGATGTCGGACATGCTGCCACCTTCTTGAAGAGCGCCGGCAATGTTGCCAGTGCCGTCTTGCTCGATGGATGAGGTGCTGTCGTTGAACTGACCAGCAGCGGCAATGTTCTCGCTTCCGGTTTGGACGATATCGGAAGTGTTGCCGTCACCTTGGATCGCACCAGCAAGGTTGAATGAACCCTCTTGCGAGATGCCGCTGACGCTGCCGTCACCCAGTTGAGCCGAACCAGCAGTGTTGCCTTCGCCGCCATCTTCAGCATTCTGATCGATGAAGGATTGGTTGCCAGAGCCATCCTGGAAGGCGCCTGCGATGTTGTTATCACCGCCAAGACCGGCACCGCCAACAAAGCCCTGATCAATCGCTACAAGGTTGCCAGAACCTCCGCCCTGATCAACGAAGGATTGGTTGCCATCGCTGTCCTGAGCAACAAAGGCCTGAGACAAACCACCAAAGCCAGACTGGTTTACCTGAGCAAAGTTGTTGGTGCCGCCGATGGTACCCTGGGACACAGACGCTTGATTGGTGTCACCGATCTGCGAAACGAAAGCCTCATTTCCAAGGCCGGCTTGCACGACAAGAGTGTCGTTGGAGAAGCCGTCTTGGATCACGTTAGCGATCGCGTTTTGTGAGCCGTTGATGGTACCACCAACGAAGTCGGTGTTGCCTTGGTCGATGTCAACATTGTTGGAAATGCCGCCATCTTGAGTGACCGTTGCGCTCGCAGTGAACGAGTTTTCCTGATCGATAGTCGCAGTGTTGGTATCAGCATCCTCAAGTTGAGTGATGGTGGCTGACCCAAAACCGCCATTGCCGGTTTGCGTGATGGCGGCAACGCCATCTGTACCAGCTTGATTGGTGGCTGCAGTATCGCCGCTATCCGCATCCTGATTGATGTCAGAATTGTTGCCAGTGCTCGACTGAATAACCGTTGCAGTGTTGAGATCGCTGTTTTGATCGACTGTCGAAGTGTTCGAACCGGTTTGTGTGACGTTGGCACCGTTGCCATTGCCATTCTGATTAACCGTCGAAGTGCTTTGCGCGAATGCTGGACCGGAAATGGCCAGAGCCAAAACCGACGCGCCTGTCAGTATCACTTTATTCATAATTTACCCCTATTGAGCCTTACTTACACAATGCGACCTGGGGGCGTTTTCGCCCCTCGGTTTTACATAACTAGCGCGTGCTCTGCCGAAACAGCGCTCGCCTAGCTCGTTTTTCGACCCTCACGCCGTCGGATAACCGACAGCGTACCGTTCATGCAGTCGAACTGCGCAACTGTCTGATTATGAGACGATTGCGTAGCCAACGTTATGACCTTTTCATCCGCGGTTCTTTCGCCGCGTTGCTGTTATTTGGGGAAACCGAAACTCCCCCGAATTCAATCTCCAATCACAGCTATAACGCCCGTGGCATCCCACAGGTTCAAAGCTGCCAGTTTCATCTCACGGCACCGTCGGTTACGACCTGACGGAGCCCAGCGCCGGTTGATGCTTGTGCAACGCTGGATTGGTTTCCGGCCCCTTTTTGGAGCACGACCGCACGTGGATCGCGAAGATCAACGTTATCGTCGTCCTGCAGGGCCGAAGAAAAGTTGGAAGAGCCATCTTGCGTGACATCGGCTGCGATGCCTGTCCTCGTCTGCCCAATGCCAGATGAGTTGCCCGCGCCTTGTTGATTGACCGTCGCTGTCAAATCGTCGCCGTTTTGAAGCACGGCTGATGAACTTTGCGCAAAGGCTGGCGCCCCTGCTGCCAAAGCAATGATTGACGTTCCGGCCAATACAAATTTGTTCATCAAAAGTGCCCCCTTATGAATGAACCGCCCTGCGGCCTGCTCATCCGATGAGGACAAATTGCCCCCATTTTTTAGCCTCAAGACGAACCCCCCGGCCATCTTGATGCATTAGCGCGATACCGGACGAGCCAACGCTCGCCCGGCATCGCGTATTCAAATCGCCGCTTAGTTTACGATCATAACCGGAATTGGCGCTGTGCCTTGAGTCACATTGGCGGTGTTGCCATCGCCAGTTTGCGTCACCGTCGAAGTGTGAGCGCCAAACTGGTTCACATCAGCCATGTTGCCCATGCCTTCCTGAGAAATGATGCTGGTTGCACCATCGCCGATTTGTTCGTTTTCGGCAGTGTTGCCGCCGCCTGCAGCCAACACATTTTGCGTGATCGTGCTTTCATTGCCAGCACCTTCTTGCAGGATCGCGGCAGAATTTCCGCCGCCTCCAACAAACGTGCCTTGCTCAATGCTGCCCACATTGCCCATGCCGGTGCCAATCTGAACGACGAATGCAGTGTTGCCATCGCTGTTCTGCAACACGCTGATGCTGTCGCTCGTGCCCAGTTGCTGAATGAAGGTATTGTTTCCATCGCCGTTAGACGTGCCCTGGAACACAGTCGCGTCATTCATGCCGTCAAGGCCGGTTTGTTCAATAAACGACGTCTGCCCAACACCCCCTTGGACGGTAAGCGCTATATTGGCTGAGCCTGATTGCGTGATCGTTGAACTTGCATTTTCTGCCGTTGCAACAGTCCCACCAAATTGAGGGGTGTCACCTTGCTGGATCGCAGCGAAACTGGCGGCACCGTTGTCCTGATTGATGATCCCGGTGCTGTTGACCGCGCTGGTTTGCGTAACTTCACCGGTGGTCGCAGCACTGGTACCAGCACCTTGCGAGATCGACGCGTTGCTTCCATTGGACGCACCGTCTTGAATGACGTCAGCAAAAGAGTCCTCACCCGCCTGCGAAACGCTTGCGATGTTGGACCCTGTCGCGGTCTGATCGATATCAGATTCGTTGCTCGAACCTGACTGATCAGCAGTTGCGGAGTTGCCATCGCCGACCTGATCAATTTCAGAAAGGTTGTCACCGGTCTGCGTTACACCAGCGCTGTTGCCGTTGCCGGTCTGATTCACAGTGGACGTGCTTTGCGCGAAAGCCGGTCCGGCCACTACCAGCGTCAAGATGGACGCTCCTGTCAGAATAGTCTTTTTCATAAGTACTGTTTCCTCTTCAGTAGTCTGGATCGTTGTTCAAAAAATTCTGCTGTTGGATTTACGATGGAGCGACGACATTCTGGCTGACGGCCACGGCATTGCTGTTGCCCGTCTGCGTAACTCCGGAGACGTCACCCGTGCCGCCTTGCGACACTGTCGCGCTGTTCATATTGCCGTCTTGCAGGATGGTCGATGTGGTCATCGATGCGCCGAGAACTGTTGTCAGTGATGCACCGTTGCCATCACCGGTCTGCGTAATCGTCGATGCGCCCAGATCGCCGCTTTGCATAACCGTTGCTGTGTTGCCCGTGCCAGCATTCTGATCAATGTTCGATGTGTTCTCAGAGCCAATTTGCGTCACAAACGCCATGGCACCTGTATCAATCTGGTCAGTGATCGAGCTGTTCATATTGCCCGATTGGTTGACGTTATTCACTGCGTCTTGGCCCGGCTGATTAACCGATGCAAAGTTGTCATTCCCGCCTTGCATGAAGGTTGCAGAGTTATTCTGATTGCTCGTTGAGCTGGCGCCGTCGCCTTGACTTACAATGCGCGCCTCGTTGCGATCGCCTGATTGATTTACTGAGGCAAGATTGAGTTCGCTGATTTGGCGGATGACCACCTCATTATTGTTACCGCCCTGAGTGACGAAAACCTCGTTGTCATCATCCAGTGGACCTGTGCCATCGATGCCCTGCTGAACGTCAGACACGTTGTCATTGCCAGTCTGGGTGATGGTGGCTTCTTGATTGTCGGAGATATCACCCTGCACCAAAGTCTGCGTGTTGCGCAGGCCTAATTGCGTTACAATCGCATCGCTGTTTGAGGCGCGTTGGTTGACGGTCGAAATGTTATCTTCACCGCCCTGCGAAACCTCTGCGTTCTGATTGTTATCATTCGTTTGCGTGATGGTGCTGGTGCCGCGGTCACCGAATTGATCAAGGTCAATCGTGCCATCAATATTGTTTTGCAGGATGGTCGAAATGTTGTCGTCGCCATCCTGAAAGATGTCCGCGGCGTTATCGACATTAGACTGGTTGACGGTCGAACTGTTGTTCAGTCCACCTTGAACCAAAGCAACCTCCATCTCAGTGCCGCTTTGCGTCACATTCGAAAGGTTGGCATCGCCAAATTGGGTGGAGTCGACCGATTGATTGGCCCCGGCTTGCGTGACGTCACTGGCGTTAGTCACCAGCGCAGGAGCACCCAGATCGAACCCATTTTGATCCACTACGACCGAGCTATCGTCTGCACTTTGCTCAACCGTCGACAGGTTGCCACCATCGGGACCACCTTGCGTGACCGTTACATCGCTGTTGTTGCCGGTTTGATTGATCGTGCTGTCATTGCTTTGTGCAAGAGCAGGTGCGCTTACCGTCAAAGCCAGTGTAGATGCCGCTACGTATACGTAGTTCTTCATATTGCTTCATCTCCCCAACAAGGCGATGACAACAAAACACCACGGCGCATTCAGATGCCGGGCTATCAGGTTATCGCCTTCAAATTCCTGCACGCATTGGAGTTGCAGCTCCTTTGCGTGCATTTTTGCGACCCCGACTGTGTGCCAGGCATTTTGCTCGGGCACCCTCAATCGGAAAACTATTCGTGACTAAGACCCTTCATCCTCGTCTTCTGTCTCGACTACGGTCAACGCGGTCAAAGAACCAGCCCGTTCAACCGCTTCTTGCACATCTCTCGCCTCGTAGATGCCGTCGCGCTCTGCGCGATAAGTCGTCATCAACGCTTCGGTTTGGTCCATGTCAGCAAATCGCCACAGACCCAGATCAACCCCTTCGAGGACCAATCCATAGACAGCCTTTTCAATCGCCTGTTGCAGGGCGACCTGATCCGGCTCGTTCGAAGTGATACCCCATTCCGCTTCTAGCAATTCACGGAATGCGACAAAGCGATAAGCACTTGCGCCAATCGCCTGACTGGCGATGGTTTTGGAGGCTTGGACGTTGGTGAGAACTTCGCCAGTCCGCACAGAAACCGCACGCAGATAGACAGTCACTGTGTCCTGACGATATTCGGTCCGCGCACCAATCCCGAGGAATGCTGCACCCGCGCCGCCGGTGACAGTGTTGGTGTCGTACCCGACAATGCCGCCTTCAAGCAGCACGCCTGCAAACAGCAAAGCTGGCAAAGCGTTGGGATCAACCTCTTCCTCACCCAGATACCGACGGCGCATTTCGCCGATGATCTGACGCTCTTTTAGGAGGTTATCGAGGCGCTCCCGCTCAACAACGGTGAACCATTGCCGGTTGCCTGCATCCTGCAACGCTTTGACCAGGATCGATCCTGCCCCTTGCGTTACAGCGCGAGACAGAGTCTGGCCGGTATTGGTGGGGCGGAATTGCCCCGTTTGATCGGTAAAGCCATAGACCGCAATCGCGACCTGCCGCTGTGGACCGGGCAGGTCCTGAAGCAGGTTTTGCGTCTGCGTCTTCTTTGGGAAATAAGCGAGGCTGGTCTGTTCAGGCAGCAGATCACGGCCACTTTGCCCGACGCTCATACACCCGCTCAGGCCGAGAGACAGCGCGGCAAGCACGCCCAGTTTTGAAAGCACTCGCATCAATTCACCTCAATGAAGAGCGGGATCACGATGCGTGTTTCTTCGCCGCTATCATCGTTGCGGATGATCAGCGTGACATCATCAAGCGAGCGGAAGAACTCAATCGTCTGGCCGCCAAAGCTGATCGTGCCTTGCTCTTGCGGATTGTCGCCAAAGATAGCGTCGACGATCTGCGATGAAAGCGCGGATAAGAGGCGCGATTCCAACTGACGAGCAAAGATGCTGGATTGGTTATTGCGATCAACCGCATCGGGATCGCTCGTATCATTTTGCGCATTTGCGATGCCCAAAATGTGATTTGAGTTGAACGGGTTGCCGCCAAAAGTGGGGCTGATCGGTTGATGGACCAGATCTTGAGCCATAGCTGGGCTTGCGAATGCAAGGCATGTTGTTGCCAAAGCGACCGCTGTGAAGCGCATCATGTTAATCCCTTCTGCCCCTGGGGACAGCCCTTACCAGTGTTAACCATTCAAAGCGTAGCACCACGCCACCTTTTGACCGCGAGTCGACAGAAGACATAACAGTTTCAGGCGCTTTGGCTAGCAAATCCGGGGACTTCGCGGGAGTTTGGCGGATGCATACAACGCACCAGCAACACCCGCGAAGATACACGAGGATACACTTATGGTTAACGCCGCAGTAGGCAGAGCGGCGTCGCCAGAGAGCCGGATTTCGCCCTTTTTCGAACGTTACAGGTTAGGCCGAAGCCAGCGTTCTGCGGTTGCCAAGTCGACACCGCGCCGGGTGGCGTAATCTTCCAACTGATCGCGGCCAATTTTGGCAACACCGAAATATTGCGATTCCGGATGGCCGAAATAGAACCCGCTAACCGCAGCCGTGGGCCACATCGCAAAGCTCTCTGTCAGGCTCAATCCGACATTCGCTTCGGCTTCGAGCAGTTCGAACAGGATCGGCTTTAGCGAATGGTCCGGGCAGGCGGGATAGCCTGGAGCGGGACGGATGCCGCGATATTCTTCCTTGATCATCGCCTGATTGGTCAGCTGCTCACCCGGAGCATAGCCCCACAGATCCTTGCGAGTGTGTTGGTGAAGAGCCTCGGCAAACGCCTCTGCGAACCGATCCGCCAACGCTTTCAACAAGATATCGGAATAATCGTCTTTATCCTCTTGGAAGCGCGCGGAATGCTCTTCGATCCCATGGATGCCGACCGCAAAGCCTCCAATCCAATCGCCATCGGGATCGATAAAGTCAGCCAAGCACATATTGGCCCGGTCGCGCGATTTCTTGATCTGTTGGCGCAGCATGGGAAGGCGAACATGCTCTTCGCGCCGGACCCTGTGTACGGTGATATCATCGCCATCGCGGGCGCACGGCCAAAAGCCCGCCACACCGCGCGCGGTCAGCCACTTCTCGCTGATAATCTTGTCGAGCATCGCATCAGCATCAGCCTTGAGACTGCGCGCGCTTTCGCCCACCACTTCATCGTCGAGAATCTTGGGGTAGGTGCCGTGCAATTCCCACGCGCGGAAGAACGGCGTCCAATCGATAAACTCGCGCAAATCCTCCAGCGACCAATCGTCGAACACATGCACGCCCGGCTTGGCTGGCGGAGCTGGCTTATCTGACAGATAGGCGTCGTAATAATTCGCGCGCGCTTCCTCGATACTCATCAGCTGCTTTTCTGCCTTGCCCGCGCGCGCATCGCGAACATGGGTGTATTCATCGGCCACTTCGCCAACAAATGGATCGCGCTGCGTATCGGATAACAGCTTGGAGGCCACACCCACCGCACGGCTCGCATCAAGCACGTGGATCACAGGGCCATCGTAATTGGTGTCGATCTTAAGCGCGGTGTGCACCTTCGAAGTGGTCGCGCCGCCGATCAACAGCGGCATGGTCATCTCGGCACGTTGCATCTCCTCGGCAACGGTCACCATCTCATCGAGCGAGGGCGTGATCAGACCCGACAGACCGATCATATCGGCATTGTTGTCATTGGCCGTTTTGAGGATGTCCTGCCACGGAACCATGACGCCCATATCGACGACTTCATATCCGTTGCACTGAAGCACTACGCCCACGATGTTCTTGCCGATATCGTGCACATCGCCCTTTACCGTGGCCATGATGATGGTGCCTTTGGCTTTCGCATCCTCGCCGCCAAGCAGTGCTTTCTCCTCTTCGATGTAGGGGATGAGGTGGGCCACCGCTTTCTTCATCACCCGCGCGGATTTCACCACCTGCGGCAGGAACATTTTGCCTGATCCAAACAGGTCACCAACGACATTCATGCCGTCCATCAACGGGCCTTCGATCACCTCAATCGGGCGACCGCCAGAGGCTGCGAGGGCTGCGCGCGCTTCTTCGGTGTCGGACACGACATGCGCGTCGATACCTTTGACCAAAGCATGCTCCAGCCGCCGGGTCACTTCCCAGCCGCGCCATTCCGCCTCTTGCTTTTCGTCTTCCTTGCTCTTGCCCTTAAAGCTCTCCGCCAGGGCAATCAGCCGCTCGGTCGCAGTATCCTCGCCCTCTACCGGACGCATCAGGATCACATCTTCGCACGCATCGCGCAGCACCGGGTCAATCGTGTCATAGACATCCAGCTGACCCGCATTGACGATAGCCATATCCAGCCCGGCAGGGATCGCATGATAGAGGAAGACAGAGTGCATCGCGCGGCGCACCGTCTCATTCCCGCGAAACGAGAATGAAAGGTTCGACAACCCACCCGATGTCTTGGCGTGCGGGCATTGAGCCTTGATCTCACGCACCGCTTCGATGAAGTCGAGGCCATAGCGATCATGCTCTTCGATGCCGGTCGCGACCGCGAACACATTGGCGTCAAAGATGATGTCTTCGGGCGGAAAACCGATTCCGACCAGCAAGTCATAGGCGCGTTTGCAGATCTCGACCTTGCGCTCTTTCGTGTCCGCCTGACCTTCGGTATCGAAAGCCATAACGACCACGGCTGCGCCATAGGCCATGCATTTGCGAGCCTGTTCAAGGAAAGCCTCTTCGCCTTCCTTCATACTGATCGAATTCACGATGGGTTTGCCGGACACGCATTTAAGCCCAGCTTCGATCACATCCCATTTTGAACTGTCGACCATCACCGGCACGCGGGCGATATCAGGTTCGGCAGCGATCAATTTGAGGAAAGTCGTCATCGCGGCTTCGGCGTCGAGCAGACCTTCATCCATGTTCACATCAATGATCTGCGCGCCGTTTTCGACCTGCTGGCGAGCAACCTCGACTGCGGCGGTGTAATCATCCGCCATAATAAGCTTTTTAAAGCGCGCAGAGCCGGTGACATTGGTGCGCTCACCAACATTGATGAAACGGGCAGTGGATTGTTCGGTCATAATTTCATTTCTGCGTGGAGGTGGCGCGCAAGCACGACGTCATCATAGAGTTTACCGCCAACATTAAACTGGCGAGTCCCAATCGGGTTGAACCCATTTTTGGTGTAAAAGGCGATGGCGCGATCATTGTCAGCCTTCACACCCAAAAGCAGCCTTGGATAGGCAGAGCAATTGGCGAGCACCGCGTCGAACAGTCGCGCGGCAATCCCGGAACCGTGAAAGCGCGAGAGCACATATATCTTCTTGAGCTCAATATCATCATCGCGCGCCGCTTCCAGCTCGGGCGCCGTCAGCAGTGCGTAGCCTATCGGCGAACCGTCCAGCTCTGCCAGCCAAGCTTTTGCGCCCTGATGGAACAGGTTTGCAAGATAATCAGGAGCATGTTTTTCACGGCAATGCGCCATCAAAGCATCGCCGTCGATTTCGCCTGCAAAAGTCTCCAAAAAGGTCGCATCGCTAATCAAAGATAGACGCGCGGCATCCTCCGCACTGGCTTCGCGGATTGTGATTGCTTCTGCATTTTTCTCTGGCTGCTTGGCGCTCATGTGGAGACGGTGAACGCTTCCAGTCCCGACAATCGCATTGCCGGTTCAGGGCTGGGAACGCCGCGCGGGTCGATCCCGGCGACCGCTTTGGCCATTGCCTCGATATGTGCAGGCGATGACCCGCAGCAGCCGCCCAGAATGTTCACTTGGCCTTTGTCAACCCACTCCTTGACCAAGCCAGCCGTCGTGTCGGGCATCTCGTCATATTCGCCCAATTCATTGGGCAGACCCGCATTGGGATAGGCCATCAACAAAGTGTCTGCGATACCCGACAGAACCTGAACATGCGGGCGAAGCTGATCCGCGCCAAAGCTGCAATTGAGACCGATTGTGACCGGGTTCGCATGGCGCACCGCATACCAGAACGCCTCGACCGTGTGACCGGACAGATTGCGGCCTGAAAGGTCGGTTAGCGTCATTGAGATCATCACCGGCACTTCGCGGCCAAGTTCTGTTTCCAACTGTTTCACCGCCATCACGCCAGCTTTCGCATTGAGCGTATCGAACACGGTTTCAATCAGGATGAAGTCCACCCCGCCCTCGACTAACGCCGCAGCTTGCTCTTTATAAACGGCGGTCAGCTCATCAAAATCAATCTCGCGAAAACCGGGGTCTTCGACATCGGGGCTTAGCGACAATGTCTTGTTGGTCGGCCCGATGGCGCCTGCAATAAAGCGGGGGCGTCCGTCTTTCGCTTCATATTCAGTGGCCAATTCGCGCGCGATTTTGCCGGATGCGATGTTGATCGCGGCGACCTGATCCTCGGCGGCATAGTCGGCTTGCGAAATGCGGTTGGCGGAGAATGTGTTAGTCGAAATCACATCCGAACCCGCATCGAGATAAGCGCGCGTAATGTCGCTGATCACATCAGGCTGGGTCAGCGCTAGAATGTCGTTATTGCCCTTTTGATCGGCATTCAGACCCAGATCGCCCGCATAATCCTCTTCGGTCAGCTTGCGTTCCTGAATCTGTGTCCCGAACGCCCCGTCAAAAATCAGGACGCGTTCTTTTGCTGCCGCCTGAAGACGTTCGCGCGGTGTCGCTGCGACGCTCATGCTGCTGCTCCTTGCGGGCGTTTGCCCAGCATATGACAAATCGCATAGCTCAGCTCTGCCCGGTTAAGGGTGTAGAAATGGAAATTGCGCACGCCGCCTGCGTAAAGCTTGCGGCACAATTCCGCAGCGATCGTGGCGGACACCAATTGGCGCGCCGCAGGGCGTTCATCGAGACCATCAAACAGCCCCTCCATCCAAGCAGGGATCGCGGTGCCGCACATGCCGGACATGCGTTGAACCGCAGCAAAGCTCATCACTGGCATAATGCCCGGAACGAGCTCTGCATCAATACCAGCCGCGGCGGCCTCATCACGGAACCGGAAAAAGCATTCGGGATCGAAGAAGAATTGCGTAATTGCACGGTCTGCGCCCGCATCAAATTTCGCTTTCAAATTGTCGATATCGGATTGCGCATCGGGAGAATCCGGGTGGACCTCGGGGTAAGCAGCAACCGAGATTTCAAAGTCAGCGACTTTTTTTAGGCCTGCGATCAGCTCAATCGCGTTGGCATATCCGCCGGGATGCGGGGTGTAGGTGCCACCATCGGGTGCATCGCCGCGCAAGGCAACGATATGGCGGATACCCTCTGCCCAGTAATGGCGTGCGACCTCGTCAACTTCTTCCTTTGTCGCATCAACACAGGTGAGGTGCGCGGCAGCGGGGATCTTCGCATCATTTTGAATACGCACCACCTGCTCATGTGTGCGTTCGCGGGTGGTGCCACCTGCGCCATATGTGACAGAGACAAAGCGCGGGCCGAGAGGCGACAGCGTCGCCACACTGTCCCACAACGTTTGGGCCATCTTTTCCGATTTGGGCGGAAAGAATTCAAAGCTGATCGCAATATCGCCGGGCAGATCCGAAAACAGCGGCGCGTCGAGCGCGGTGCTGCGTTCTTCGTGGAGCTGATTGAGGGTCGGGGTCATAGGTTTGCTTTCTTGGCAGGAATTGCGGCTCTAGGGGCATTTTTAGAAGTGTGGCTTTCAGGAAGGGGCCGGCGTTCGCCAATCCAGATCTTCACAATGAGCTCAACGCCTTCGAGCGCAATCGGTTCACTGGGGGCGAAACCAGCGTCGCGCATCAGGTCGTGCATCTGGCTATCGGTGTAGCCCAGCCGGGCATGCTGATGGCGGTCGCGCAGCTCTTCGTGATCATGCGATGCAAAATCCACGATGGCGATACGACCACCGGGCCGGGTGACCCGCGCCGCTTCTGACAAAGGGATTGCGGGATCGTGGGCAAAGTGCAGCACCTGGTGGAGCAAGACCGTATCAAAGCTGGCCGCAGCAAAGGGCAGGTCGGTAAAGTCACCTTGCACCAATTCGATTTGCGCAGCGGGCAGGTGTTGCAGCTTTGCCCGCGCGACACGCAACATTTCGAGGTTCTTGTCGAGCGCGACGATCCGTTCTGCATCGCTCGCGAACAATTCCGTCATGCGCCCGGTGCCGGTGCCGATATCCAGAACCGCACCCAGCGGGGCGTCGCGCAAGGCTGTGCTCAGCTGCTCTTCGACCTGAACATCGCTGATATGGAGTGCGCGCAGCTCATCCCATTCGCTGGCATGGCGGGCGAAGTAATCCTCCGCATTGGCATCGCGCGCGGCGCGGATGGCGGTGAGTTTGCGCCGGTCATCGGTGCAGATTTGTGCGAAATCGGCGTTTTCGCGCTCCCATGTGGCCAGCAGTCGGTCCAACGCCGCGAGCACAGGCGCGCCCGCTTGGCCGCTATTGGTCGCTCTTAGGAAAACCCAACTGCCTTCGCGGCGGCGCTCTGCCAGATTGGCATCGCACAGGATGCCAACATGGCGCGATACGCGCGGCTGGCTCTGGCCCAGGACCTGCGCCAATTCGCCGACAGACAATTCCATCGCCGACAACAGCCGCATGGTGCGCAGTCGCGTGGGATCGGCAAGAGCCTTGAAGATGGCGTCGATAGACATTTGCCAAAACATATAAAGATATTTTTATATGTGTAAATGATCTATCAAACTCAGGTCGACTAGCGCTCCAAACAAAGCAGGTATAGGGCGACGGGAAACAATCGCAAAGGCGCTCGCATTGAAACTTGGCTGCTGTTACTTTCCCGAACATTGGCCCGAGGAGATATGGGCCGAAGATGCGAGCCGCATGGCTGCCATGGGCCTATCGCTGGTGCGTGTGGGCGAATTTGCATGGAGCCGGATTGAGCCGGAACCCGGTCGGTTTGATTGGGGCTGGTTGGACCGAGCAATCGAGACATTGGGTGCAGCAGGCCTCAAAGTCATTCTGTGCACGCCAACTGCAACGCCGCCCAAATGGTTGGTCGATTCTATGCCCGAAATGGTTGCGATTGATGCCCATGGCCACCCGCGCGGGTTTGGCTCGCGGCGGCATTATTGCTTCTCCCATCTCGGATACCGCGAACAATCGCGCCGTATCACGCGCGCTCTCGCAGAACGGTATGGCGAGCATTCGGCCATCACCGCTTGGCAGACCGACAATGAGTATGGCTGCCACGATACTGTGCTCAGTTTTTCTGACGCCGCAGCAACCGCTTTCCGCCTTTGGCTAGAGCGCCGCTATCAGACGATTGAAGCCCTCAACACACAATGGGGCAATGTGTTTTGGAGCATGGAATATCGCTTGTTTGACGAAATCGATCCGCCCAATCTGACCGTTACTGAGGCGAATCCAGCCCACTGGCTCGACTATCGCCGGTTTGCCTCGGACGAGGTTGTGCAGTTTAACCGTGAACAGGTCGAAATCCTGCGCGCGCACTCTCCGGGCCGCGACATCACGCACAACTTCATGGGGTTCTTCACCGAGTTCGACCACCACGATGTCGGGCGCGATCTCGACGTGGCGACATGGGACAGTTACCCGCTGGGCTTTCTCGAACAATTCTGGTTTTCGCGCGAGGAAAAGAGCGAGTATCTGCGCCAAGGGCACCCCGACATCGCTGCATTTCATCATGACCTTTATCGCGGGTGCTCCAATGGTCGCTGGGGCGTTATGGAGCAACAGCCGGGGCCGGTGAACTGGGCGCGCTATAACCCTGCGCCTTTGCCCGGCATGGTGACGCTTTGGACACTGGAAGCGATGGCGCATGGCGCAGAGTTCACTAGCTACTTCCGCTGGCGACAGGCGCCCTTTGCACAAGAGCAAATGCATGCTGGTCTGCTGCGCTCAGACAATTCAATTGCAGAAGGGGCGACCGAAGCGCATGCGGCAGCCGATGTGATTGCGCAATTGGGTAATCAAGAGACGACCAAGGCCCCCGTTGCGCTGGTCTTCTCCTACGAGGCGGCATGGGTGTGCGGAATTCAGCCGCAAGGAGAGAGCTTCCACTATCTTGAGCTTGTCTATGAATGGTATTCAGCGCTCCGACGGCGGGGTCTGAATGTTGATATTGTGCGGGCAGATGCCGAGCTTGATGGGTATCAGGCGGTGCTGGTGCCGACCCTCCCCATCATAAGCGCAGGCTTCACCGAGAGGCTTTCAAACCTGACATGCCCAGTCCTGATCGGGCCGCGCAGTGGTAGTAAGACTGAAAGTTTCTGCATCCCCTCAGACCTGGCGCCGGGTGATCTTCGTAAGCTGCTCCCCCTCGCCATCACCCGGGTTGAGAGCCTGCGTGATGGTGAGACCGAGAAAGGAGATGGCTGGACGATTTCACGGTGGCGGGAAGACGTCTCGACCGACTGTGATACCGAATTCGCACTCAACGATGGACGCGGGATTGTTTTTCAAAAAGACAATCTGCGCTATTGTGCGGCGTGGCCGGATCGCACTTTGCTCGACCTCTTAGTTAAGCGGACAGCGGACGAGGCTGACATCGCTTTGGTCGACGTCCCGGAAGGCCTGCGCCTACGCCGCACCGCCTCGCATGTTTTTGCGATGAATTACTCAAGCAAACCGGTTGATACGGCCGCGCTCCAATTGGGCAGTCCGGTGATCGGCGAAACTGTGATGCAACCCGCTGGCGTGACGGTGTGGCGAAATGGCTGATCTTGGCTTGCCAATATACCCACGTACGCACACAGATACGCGCCCATGACTGACTCTAGAAGATATGCGATAATCGGCTGCGGCATGATGGGCCGTGAGCATATGGCAAATCTTGCGCTCGTTCCCGGTGCAGACTTGGTAGCCATCGCCGATCCAGACGAAGGATCACGCTCAGCCGCTCGCATCCTTGCGCACGAACTGGGTCAATCGGTCCAACTGTTTGAAGACTCCACTGAGATGATGGTGAAGGTCAAACCCGACGCCGTCATTATCGCTGCGCCCAATTTCACCCACTTCGACATTGTTCAGCCTGTCATGCTGTCTGGCGCTGCGATCCTGCTCGAAAAACCGATGTGCACCGGCGTGGAGGACGCCGCCGTTCTGGCGCGCGCGGCCAGTGGGTATGACAGCCTGTTCTGGGTTGGGTTGGAATACCGATACATGCCGCCCGTCACCCGCTTTATTGAGCGGCTGCATGCGGGCGAAATCGGCGATGTAAAAATGCTCAGCATTCGCGAACATCGCTTCCCATTCCTTGAGAAAGTCGGCGACTGGAACCGCTTCAACCGCAACACTGGCGGGACTTTGGTAGAGAAGTGCTGTCACTTCTTTGATTTGATGCGTCACATATTGCGTGGTGAACCGGTGCGAGTGTTTGCCAGCGGCGCACAGGATGTGAACCACCTTGATGAGCGATATGACGGCGAAGTGCCTGACATTATCGACAACGCCTATGTCATGGTCGATTTCGAAGGCGGAACGCGCGCGGTGCTGGATCTGTGCATGTTTGCCGAGGGGTCAGAGCAGCAGGAGGAAATCTGCGCCGTGGGTCCGATTGGCAAAATGGAGGTGAAGCTGCCTTTGGGTGAAGTGACATGGTCCCCGCGCGACAAATCAGGCCCGGTATCGACACATATTGCGACCCCTGCCGCTGCGATGGCGGCGGGTGATCACCACGGCGCGACCTACTTTCAACAGTGCGATTTTCACCAAGCTTTGATCGATGGCACCCCGCCGCTTATCAATGCGAGCGACGGTTATCGTTCGGTCGCTATTGGCGCTGCTGCGCAACAGAGTATCGCAACCGGATTGCCGGTGCCGATAGAATTCTTGGATAAGGACTGACATGCTGGAAACCATGCCCCGCATTGGCTTTGGCCTATGGAAAATCCCGCGTGAAGACACCGCAGCGAATGTCATCGAGGCCATTCGCGCAGGCTATCGCCATTTTGACAGCGCCGCTGATTACGCCAACGAAGCTGAGACAGGCGAGGGTCTGGCGCAGGCTATCGCAGAAGGCTCGGTAACCCGCGAAGAATTGTGGATCACGTCTAAGCTTTGGAACACATTTCATGCGCCCGAACATGTAGAGGAAGCCTGCCGCAAGACACTTGAGGACTTGCAGGTCGGTTGCCTTGATCTTTACCTGATCCACTTTCCCATCGCGCTGGAATATGTGCCCATCGCGACCCGCTATCCGCCCGAATGGTTGAACAACCCAGAAAGCGGCCAGCCAGAGATGAAGCGCGCCCGAGTGCCGTTGCATGAGACGTGGGCGGCGATGGAGGCTTTGGCGGACAAGGGCCTCGTGAAGCGGATTGGAGTTTGCAACTACAACTCAGGCTTGCTGCATGATTTGATGAGCTATGCGCGGATCAAACCGGCAATGCTCCAGATCGAGGCGCACCCTTATCTGACACAGGAAAAGCTGATCCGGCTTGCCGGCGATTACGGGATGGACGTAACCGCGTTCTCACCCCTGGGGGCGCAAAGCTATTTTGAGCTCGATATGGCCGCCGAGGGCGAAAGCCTACTGGGCACGGCTCCGGTGATGGTAGCAGCGCAGGCGCACGGCAAGACGCCCGCTCAGGTCTTGCTGCGATGGGGTGTGCAACGCGGGACGGCGATCATACCCAAGACGACCAAGCCAGAACGGATGCGCGAGAACCTCGACATTGATGATTTCTCATTGAGTGCTGTTGAAATGGCCGCGATCAGCGCACTGAACCAGAACCGGCGGTTTAACGATCCCGGCGTGTTCGCAGAGGCCGCCTTTGGCGCGTTCCACCCGATCTATGACTGATATGACAGACAGCGAATTTCCCGGCATCATTGCGGGCGGCGGCGATCTGGCTGCGTTCCTTGGCGCGAATAAGGGTGCGGTTGATGCTGCATTGGCCGATGCTGGGGCATTGTTGTTTCGCGGGTTCGATGTGCCTGACCCGCACGCCTTTGATGCGGCGGTTGAAGGGTTTGGCGAGGCTGGCTTTACTTACGAGGACTCGCTGTCGAACGCGGTGCGCACCAATGTTACCCCGCGTGTTTTCACAGCCAATGAAGCGCCGCCAACAACCGAGATATTCCTCCATCACGAAATGGCGCAAACGCCGCTCTACCCTTCCAAGCTGTTCTTCTATTGCGAGATCGCGGCGGAAGAAGGCGGAGCGACGCCGTTATGCCGCTCTGATTGGGTGCTGGATCGATTAAGCGAAGAAGCGCCCCAGTTTGTTGCTCGGATCGAGGAACAAGGCGTGCGCTACACCAATGTCATGCCGGGCGACGATGATGCGGGTTCAGGGCAAGGACGGTCTTGGCGTAGCACCTTGAGTGCCGCTGATAAAAGTGAAGCAGAGGCGCGGTTGCAGCATCTTGGTTATAGCTGGGAATGGCGCGAGAATGGTACGTTGCAGGCGACGACGCCGGTTCTGGATGCAGTGCGAGTACTGCCCGATGGCAGGCGCACATTCTTCAACCAGTTGATCGCCGCCTTTCGCGGATGGGCCGATAGCCGCAATGATCCCAACCGTGCGATCACCTTTGGCGATGGCACTGCGATCACTACCGAAGAGATGGCCCCAGCAATAGCGATTGCGGACCAGCTGACCTACGACCTCGCATGGCAGCCAGGCGACATGGCGTTGGTCGACAATTTTCTGGTGATGCATGGCCGCCGACCGTTCTCAGGCAAACGCCGGGTGCTTGCATCACTCGTAGCTTAGGACAGGACGGCGGGCAGCAAAGGCCCAGACCGCAATATTGCCGATCACAAGCAGCGCGATCGAAGCGGCAAACATCGCGCCCAGCCCTGCACCAGAGGCAAGGCCGATGGGTGAGAAAAGCAGATAAGTCGCCACCACACAGCTGAACAATGTCACCGCCAGTGGCTTTGCAAAGCGCCACGGGGTCATATCGACCTGTTCATTCCGGGTGAATTCCCACGCCTGCTCACGCGGCTTCAACCAGCCACAGATCAGCATTATCCCGACCTCAATCACGAACAGCACCGCGTAAAGGTGGATGAAGTGCAAGGTGATCACATCGTCAAAGACAAAGCGGATGAGGCCATAGGCGATGACGTGAAAGACAATCACGATCTTCGCACCCAGCGCCGGAACCCGCGCCGTGAACAGGCCAACAATCACGATCACGATGGTCGGAATGTTATAGAAACCGGTGAAGATGCGGATGATCTGCCACAATCCCTCGGGCGCAAATGACAGCAGTGGCGCGACCACGAAAGAGAACAGCGCGATAACCACGCTCGCGATCTTCGCCACCCGCACCAGCTCTGCATCGCTCGCCTTTTCTCCGCGAGCGGGCGCATAGATGTCGAGGCTGAACAGGGTCGCTGCACTGTTCAACAGCGAGTTGAAGGAGGAGAACACTGCGCCCAACAATACGGCCAAGAAGAAACCGGAGAAATAGACCGGCAACACATCGCGGATCAGCCTAGGGTAAGCTTGATCAATCGGCTCCATTCCAGAGCCATAGAGGTGGAACGCAATCACGCCGGGGATCATCATCATAAACGGGACCATGATCTTGAAGAAGCCGGAGAACAAAACCCCCTTTTGCCCCTCGGCAAGGCTGCTCGCGCCCAAGGTTCGCTGGATCACATATTGATTGGTGCACCAATAAAACAGATTGGCGAAAATCATACCGGTGAACAATGTACCAAAGGGCGTGGGATCATCTGCGGCACCAATCGCATTGAGCTTTTCAGGATGCTCGGTGGTCAACTCTTGAAGCCCCGCCCCAAAGCTCCCCTCCCCCAGCGCGATTAGTCCCAAAACCGGCACTAAAATGCCAATAATGAGCAGTCCCACGCCGTTCAACGTATCCGACACCGCAACCGCGCGCAGCCCGCCAAACACCGCATAGATCGACCCAGTCACACCTATCAGGACAATGGTCAAAACCAGCGCACTGAAACTGTCGAGCCCGGCAAGCTTGGGGATGTCAAAGAACGCTGTGACTGCCAGAGCACCTGCATAAAGCACGCCGGGGATCGTCACGAGACCATAGCCAAGCATGAACAACAGCACCGACAGCCTGCGCACATCAGCGTCGAACCGATCATTCAAGAATTGCGGTAGCGTCGTGAAAGCGCCTGCGAGATATTTGGGCAGGAAGACCAAAGCCATGGCAATCGTCGCAACTGCCGCTGTCACCTCCCAACCCATGCTCGACATGTTGAAGGCATAGGCCGAACCGTTAAGCCCGGTCAGCTGTTCAGCAGACAGGTTCGTCAGCAGCAAAGATCCAGCGATAAAGGTTGCGCCCAGCCCTCGCCCGGCAAGAAAATACCCATCTTTGGTGTCAGCAGTCCCGCGCGTTTTCGCCCAGCTGATCCAGCCCACCAGCCCCATAAAGAACACACAGCTCGCAAGTGTGAAGAACAGGTTCGTATCGTTCATTTGACACGGCTCGCGATCAAGGTGCGGTAGTGATCGATCAACTGGTCCTCGCCAAACTCGAGGGTCGCGTCCGCGTCGTATAAACCCGTCTTTGGATTAAGCACCAACATGCTTTGCGTCGCATAATAGCGCGCAATCCGCGCATATTCGGCCTTTGCGGCAAACCAGTCTGAAAATCGCGCACCTAACGACAATACGCCCGCCGCAACCGCAAACATGGCGACCGGGACAGAACGGAAATGCGGTTCCATACCCGCTGCCTCAAACAGCAAGTCCCCTTGCATGCGCGGCGTGATCGCGGGCCCCGGTCCGCCTATTGCGAGAGTTTCACCACGTCGCTCACCATTTATCACGCAATCAGCGATATACTGCGCAAGGTCGGCATCGCTAATTGGCTTACACTGCGTCAGTTCGCCATCGCCAAACAAGAGAAACGGCTTGCCCGATAGAACCCGATCGACCTGCCCAGACAGCGATTTGAAAAATGCAGTGGGACGGATGATTGTGTGGTCGATCACTGAAGCCTTGAGCAGGGTTTCAAACCGCAATTTCGCGCGCTGAAATGCGAGTTGTGGGCGCTGAACACAAATTGCCGATAGCAATAGGAAATGGTCCACTGCGGCCCTTTCGGCAGCTTTCAAGAGAACCCGATTGCATTCAAAATCGACCGCTTCTGCATCTTTGGGTGAGCCACTGCGCGATGCGATGCATGAGATCACAGTGGCGGCGCCGTTAGCGCTCAACAATCCGGCCAACGCTGCCGCATCAGACAAGTCGACTTCGCAGACTGTCGCTCCGGAAATCTGCTCAGCCTGTCCACCATTCGAGCGAACCAATGCCAGAACTCGGTGACCATCGGCTATCAGTGCTTGAACGACCGCACCGCCAATCGTCCCGCTAGCCCCTGCGACCGCGATTGTTTTGCTCTCAATTGCGCTGTTGTTCCCGCTCACGAACTAAGCGTAGCAGCAGGGTGCAGGCCGTCAATTCATGCTGCTGATCAGCGTGCCAACTCGGACGCTTGTTCAGTAACGATCCGCAGACCCACCTCAAACACCTCATCGCGGCCAGCGGCAACACCTTGACGCGTTGGCGAAGCGAGAACATCAGGCACAACGCCGATCAGATGATGCTGGCTGTCGTCGCGATTGAGGACGAGCATCCCGGTATAACGCAGCCCATACCCACCCGGCAGCGCATAGGCAGAAGCATTTCCGTTTGCGCCAGCGGTTGGGGCGCCAACGATTGTCCCAAGGTTGTTCTCCTTCACCGTACCCAGCACGGATTCAGCAAAACTGATCGCGCTTGCATTGGTCAGGAACACGATATTTTCGGTAAACTGCGGGGTCGTTGGGGCAATCGTCCAACTCCCATCTAAGTCATAAATCGCCTCGCCATCCGGGCCAGTAAATTGCGGGCGCAGGAACTTTGCTGAACGGATAGTTTGATCAGTAAGCTGGCTGATCCAATCGATGCGCACACGCAGATAACCCCGCATATCAATCACAATTCCGTCTGCGTCGGCCAGCTGCAACAGCGCCTCATCCAATTCGGGCTGGCTGATACGATGGAGGTCGAAGTAGAAAATCCCAGGTTCAATCTCTTCGAAGGTTTCAGGACGCAACTTGGCGAACTGCGCGCTTCGGTCATAGTCCCCCATGGTGAGCGTCACTGTGCTGGACCGCCCCTCCATACCGCTAACCGTAAGTTCGACCTTTTCACCAGCCATACCATACCTGGAAAGGCGTTCTGCAACGAAGAGGCTGTAGTGCTCACTTCCCGAAATTTGGGCCATTTGGTCAGAGATCACCTGAGAAGCGGGTGTGCCGTTGATCGCCGTGACAATCATGCCTGGTTCAATGTCAGCGATCTCATCGGCGACCGCCATCACAACCAATTCACCCTCGATCATCGCCCAATCGATTGGGAGCCAAGCATTGGTGTCGGATGGATAGACGATGACACCGTGCCCATCATCGATAGGTGCGATCAAGTGCTTTAAGACGCCATGAAATTCCTCGTCATCTACCGCTTCCGCAGCCTGAACCAGAGCACGCTGGAGTGAAGCATCCCAATCTGCGTCAACAACGTCCCAATAGGGATAGAAATGGGACAGCAGCGACCAAGCTGTGACGACCGAAGCAAGCCGAGTTGTCCGATCGTGTCCGGACGGGGTCCAAGCCTCGGGCTTGCCAACAAAACCGTCAGCTCCTGCAACCGCGGGAGCGTCCTGAGCCCGAGTATTGAGCAGCGCGTAAAGCGGCAATCTGAACGACAGACCACCGGGCAATTCCTCCGTCAGTATCTTGCTTTCATCCACCCTCTCGACACTTACACGCTGCGACGAATAGGCAGGCCCTGTTCCTCCCAAGCCAAGGTGCTGCCACTCCAAAGCGGGGTCTTGCGGAGTCGCCATATCAGTCAGTTTATCGGTTGAGCCGACAACAATCTCTAGCGTCGGAGCCAGCGGCATAAACACCTGCCGTAGAGCCTCCGCAAGCTCAGCCGGATCGGACGACCGCTCAATATCTGGAATCGACGATATAGCCAGCTGGTCCCAATTCGCATTCACCGCTGCATCGGACGGATGGAACCAACGCACCAAGCCGTAAAGCCGGGCAAATGCAGCCAGATTTTGCACACCCCTATCACCCAAGGGCATTGCAGCAACATCGCCCTCCATCGGTTCAAGCCGTGGTACGTTCTGCGATTGCTCATCAGCCACTATGGTCAGGTCGGGACCCAAATCGATGAGCTCTACATTGTCCAGCCACACCTCACCCTCGCCGAGCACCAAAATTCCGATTGTGATCCGGGTGGCGGAGGGGTCCACAGTGCCTTCGACTGTGTAAGTCTGCCATTCATTCTCACTGATCGGGCGGTCACGCATATTGTCGAAAAAGCCAATCGAACCATCAGCTTTGTCGACACGGAACCATAGACCCGTATGCTGCGAGGCGGACGCGCCGGCTTTTGCACTGGCAGTCAGCCTCAACCGGTGTCCACGATAGGCAGTGGCGTCGAGGGATTGAGCGATATTGCCAAAGGCCGCCTCAGCGTCATCGACCGAAAACAGATGGATGCTTTGTGCACCTTCGGTTTGCGTATTCCGATCAATCTCGGCTTCGTATCCAGTCCCCGTATTGGCATTGCTGAACCAGCCTGTCGGCATCCCCTCCTCGTTGAGCTCTTCGAGGCTTGGATTGACTAGAATGTTGGTCTCCTGCGCTGAGGCGGGAGCGTTTGCTGATATGAGAGCCAAGCAAACCAAGCCGGAAATTAAGCGCACATCCATCGTCAGATCATCCTATTTTTGCGGCTCGCGGCGGCAAGAGATTGAACGCTTAGACTATGGAGGACGTTTAGCCCCTAGCAAGGCTTTATCATCAGGCACCCCACTCGGGGTGCCGAGATAAGCGCGCACCCGAACAGTACAGGTCGACCAAGAGTAAAAAATTGTAAGTTAACAGGCTAATTAACATCAACTCGTCTCAATAGAGGATGAATTCAACTCAAATACAGGTAAACGCCACTACAAAGATTGTCGTTGCCTGATAGCTCCAAAAACTCGGGCTCGGGCTATTTTTAAAGGATTCGCACCATGAAAATACTCGTTTTCGGAGGCGATGGGTTCTGCGGCTGGCCAACTGCACTGCACCTTTCATCTCAGGGTCACAATGTAATCATTGTCGACAATCTTTCGCGCCGAACTATTGATACCGAGCTTGGAGTGCAGAGTCTCACGCCCATCGCTAATATTCAGGACCGGATAGAAGCGTGGCAAGATGTCAGCGGTCGATCAATTCGTTTTGTTCTGCTCGACATTGCGCGGGAAGCCGACCGGCTCAATGAACTGATCGTCGGTTACAAGCCTGATGCCGTTGTCCATTTCGCAGAACAGCGCGCGGCACCCTATTCGATGCGTGGCCCTTCGGAAAAACGTTACACCGTCGATAACAATGTCAGCGGTACGCATAACCTGTTGGTAGCACTCGCACACCACTCACCGGACACGCATCTGGTCCACCTCGGTACTATGGGCGTCTATGGCTACAGCGGGAACGGCTTTTCGATCCCTGAGGGCTATCTCGATGTGGAGGTGCGCGACGATCATGGGCAGCCGCATAGCCGCGAGGTCTTGTTCCCAACAAAGCCGGGCAGCGTCTATCACCTGACCAAGTCGCTCGATCAGTTGCTTTTCCAATTCTATGCACAGAACGACAGCCTCAAAATCACCGATCTGCATCAGGGCATTGTGTGGGGCACTCAAACTGAGGAGACCAAGATGGACCCGCGTCTGGTCAATCGGTTCGACTATGACGGCGAGTATGGAACGGTTCTGAACCGCTTTCTGGTCGAAGCCGCAGTCGGCCACCCGCTGACGGTGCATGGGACTGGAGGGCAAACTCGGGCATTTATCAATATTCGCGATACTGTGCGATGTATTGAGCTGGCTATCAACGCTCCGCCCAAGAATGGCGAGAAGGTCAAAATCCTCAATCAGATCGCGGAAACGCTAACCGTCATCGATTTGGCGAAACTGGTCGCGGATCGCACGGGTGCAGAAATCACTCATGTGCCCAATCCGCGGGCTGAGGCCGCAGAGAATGAGCTTGTCGTAAGCAATGCGACGTTCCGCTCGCTTGGGCTCGATCCGATCTTGCTCGACAGTGATCGTCTCGAAGGGACAATCGCATTGTCAAAAGCGCATAGCGACAGGGTGGATTTTGCTATGATCCCTGCGCGCTCGACCTGGAATGCCGAGCGTGAAATGGAATTGTCCGAAAGCGATCGCGAAGCTGCCTAAGTGTGCAGCTAAGCGCAAAATAGAAAACAAACAGAGGGAAGTTCCATGCGTCTTGTAGGGTTAGCCGCGCTGGCATTGGTTCTGGTCGGGGTGCTCATATTCCTTGGCCAGAGCGGAAGTTTCGACAATGTGTGGGAGCGCGGAGGAAGCCCCGAAACCGCTCGTTTCGAGGATCGCGATTCTGTTGTGCTGACGAATTTCGACACGGATGGCTCGTCCGTTTTCGGAGCGCCGGTCGTTCAGGAAACGCCTCTGATCCTTTCAGGCATGCCATCCTATGCCGGTCTGGAATTTCGCCTTCCGGTGGATGCGCGCCCAACATCTGGCGATCTCAAACTCAACTTCACCAGCCTTGTTGCCGAAGACGTGGAAGGGGTTTTACGCGTCACCATCAATGGTGTAAAACGAGCGGATTACCTCCTGAGCGCGGGCGAACGGGTCGACGACCTCGAAGTGCAATTGACGCCGGCGGAACTGACGTCTGGTGTGCTATCAGTTGGATTGAGCCTGCAAGGACGCGGTCCGATTGCGGAATGCACGAGTGATGACGCGATTGCCGCTGTTGTAACGATCAATGGGTCTAGTGGCTTGCAGCTCAACCTGTCGGGCGCACCAGAAAGCACTCGTGACCGCCTTGCTCTTTGGGGTGACCGGGTTCCGGTGAGTTGGTCAGCGAACATCTCTGGCGATGCAGCTGCCACCGCGCTCCACCGCTCCGCACTGCTGTTTGATAAAGGCTACAGCCCGATCTTTGCCGGCGATGGCGTCGCAGACGAAGCGCTTATCAATTTGGCAGGACAAGCGACCAGACGCGATGCGTTCTCCGTTCCTGCGAGCTATCCAATCTCGCTGTCGAGCGACCCGACCAATCAAGGTCTGCGCAAATTCACGCGGCGCGTGAATTGGAGCTACGCTTACAATGCAGCGGATCTGCCCGGTGAACGTCTGCCATCTGCCCTCGACCTTAGAATGCAGGTAGGTCCAGCCACTACGCAGCTCAATCGTGATATCAGCGTTACTTTGAATGACCGCCTGTTGTTCACACGTCGGATTGGCAGTGATGTTGAGCGGCTGAACCAGTCGATCGCAATCCCTGCCGACGCGCAATCGCAATCCAACTCGCTTGATATCACCATCTCAGCCTACGACTCAGACGACCTTCGCTGCGGCGATATTGCGCAGTCGGTGGCCGAATTGCTGCCGGAGACAGTTCTTCGCGACGGGCAAGTGGCGGCAAGCGGTGAGCTGGCATTGCTGTACGAAGCACTAACCCGTGCGGGCAGTGTGGCCTTGAGCGCCGATAACCTCTCAGCACCAGATGCAACGAAAGCGGCTTACCTCATGTCGGGTCTAAATCCAGCTGCGTGGGAAACGAGCGGGAATGCGAGCGGTGCTACCTTGCGTGTTCTAAGCACTGGTACAGCAGCCGCCGATGCAAGAGGCGAGGCAGGAACAACAAGCTGGATCGTCTATCTCGGCGGGGGAGCGGGTGCACCGATCGAAGCCCAGCGCCTGCCATCCCGAACTGTCGCGGATATACCCGGGGTCGCTCTCTTAGTTAGCGTCGCGGGCGCTCCCTCTACGGCACCAACCACCGAAGTGGAGCAATGAGCCCAGCGCAACAAAGCGCGATCCGCAAAGGGATCAATTTTCGCTCGGTCGACAGTCAACCTGAAGGCTTGTCGGTCAGGGTTTCGCCATTGCGCGCGCCCGCTTTGCTTCTGACGTTCGGCATTCTTTCCGTCATTCAGCTCTGGCTGTTTCAAACGGGCTTTTACGACTGGCTCTTTCCACAGCGCGACTATGTCTTTGCACCTTACACTGGCGAACATTCCATTGCGATCCGGACCTATGTGATCTCCTTTTACATTTCGTACTCGATCTACGCGTCAGGCAGTTGGATTGCTCGGGTACAATTTGCCACTGACATCATCCTTAGGTTTCTCGCAATTTGTGCAGTGTTGGATCTGATCAATTCCGCATTCTTATCGGTGGTTGGGGCACCCTACCCTCTCACGGTTGTGCAGATTGTTGCAGGGATGATCGGTTTCGGGTTGTTTTCACTGATGCTGATAGAGCGCGGCGCAATGCCTGAGGCAAAGTTGGTGAAGACCGGAGAGCAGCAAAATCTCAGAATGCTGCTGCGCTTTTTTGCTACCGTGACCATCGCTGGCATGCTGTCCGCTTTCGTTGGATCGCTCAACAGTCCCATTGTTCAGGAAATGCGTGAACTGACCTTGCTTGGCGGTATTGGTCCTGGTGTTTTCCTGTTTCTGCCACTGCTGTTTTTGCAGCTCTACATTCTAGGCGTGATTGAGCGGGCGATATCTGCCGCAAAGGACTTCTCGGCTCCAATTAGTGTGATCGTTCCCGCCTTTAACGAAGAGCACATAATCGCTGAGACAATCCGTCATATCGACGAAGCTGCTCGTTATTACGGCGAACCGATTGAGTTGCTGATCCTAGACAACAATTCTAACGATGACACGGTGCAGGTCGCTCACAATGCGATCGAAGCGGCCACATCTATTGACGGTCGGGTCATCCATGTGGCGCGGGCGGGAAAGTCTTATGCGCTTAATCAAGGGGTCCAAGAAGCACGGCACGATTTCATTCTACGCATCGATGCTGATACCCAGATTGGCGAGAACAACATCGAGTTGGCAATTCAGAACTTTCACGATCCGCATGTCGGCGTGGTCGGAGGAATTCCAATCCCACCTGGTGGCGGATTGTTCGATCGCGCGCGCTTGGTCGAGGTGCTCTTAAAACATGGGTATTACGCGCCTGCATTGAGTGCATTCTGGGGCCTGATCGGAGTGCCTGGCATGTTTGCTCTCTATCGCGCAGATGCCCTGCGCAAAGCGGGGACGTTCGCTACCGGAATGAACGGGGAGGACACCGATATGTCGTTCCGGATCGGCGAACTCGGATATCACGCCATCGTCGATCAGCGGGTGCGCTATATTTCTGAAGTGCCTGCCACCGTTGCGCATATGCGCGAACAACGCATGCGCTGGTTCCGATCCGTCTACCACATCACTGCCCGGGCAAAGGATGCGCTTACTTACCGCGACCTAAGCGTTAGAGGCAAGCTGGTTCTGCCCTACATGCTGCTCAATTCTGCACGACGCGCAATGATGGTGCCCATCCTGATATTCGGCGTTTTCCAATTGCTGACGGATACGGGCACTGACAATGTCCTGGTCTGGCAGTCAATTATCGCAGTGCTGGTCGGGGCTCCCGCTTTGGTCGCGGTGGCCGCTATTCTGATCAACCGAGAATGGATAGCTCTGCTGGGTATGCCCGAATATCTGATCTTTCGCGCCATGCGAGCATGGTACACGCTCGAATCTGTCCTCTCGATACGTATTCGTCGGTCTGTCGATCCGGTCACGCAAACTTCCAAAATCAACGGCTCGGAGAAAGCCACATGACCTCGCTTTTTCGCCTCACAATGCTGGCATCCGCACTGCCTGTCTGCGCAACAGCGGCACCACTCCTTGCACAAAACCAAGACGATCCGTTTGAAGTCGAATTGGAAGCCTATGGTGGTCGAGCGGTGGTCCCTGCCGATATTATTGAGAACGACATCGATCAAGCCCGGCTAGAAGGCGTCATCGGCGGTGCGGTGCTGGCGAGTTATAGGATCGATGACACGCGGCTTTTCGCACGCGCTGGGGCTGAAGTGTTCCCGGTTGATAGCCGCCTCAATCGCTACGCCATTGGAGTGGGCGGAAGTCAGGATGTGCGCCTCAATCAAAGCGGCCGCGTCCGACTGCGTCTGGGCGGAACGTACGACCATGTCGAAGGCGATGATGGCCGCGTATTTGACCGTGTCCGGGGCGATGCACAATTGATCTATCGCCAAGGCGGTGGCCATACCAGCGTTGCCCGTGTTCGGGTCGGATATCGCGATCAAAGCGAGGAACGATTCACCGGCTTTGACCAGACCGAATTGCTCGGCGAATTGCGGCATACCTATCGCCCGGAAGGCAGTAGCAGCTCAGTTAGTGTTGCGGCTTTTGTGCTGGATGTCGATGCTGACGATGACCGATTTAGCTTTCGCGGGTTGGGCCTGCGCGTCCTTGGTCGCGCGCCGCTAGGCAATGGATTTAGAGGCTTTGCAAGGGCATCCTACCTTAATAGAGATTATGAAGATCCATTCAGCAATGCGTTCCCGATCGACCGCAATGACAATGTTTGGCGCGTGAGTGCGGGGATCGAGCGACCGGTCTTTGGATCAATCATCGGCTTCGCGGAGGCCGGCTATATCGACCATGGCTCCAACATTCCAACGCGGGATTTTTCAGGTCTGGTTGGCCGTGCAGGGATAAGAGTAAAACTCAACTAAACCTATGATTATGCGGTTTTCCGTTCACCAATGTGCGACAGCCTCGATTGCCAAGCATACGCGATTTGCCTCATTCGCGATGGGTAGCGATTCCCACTAGGAAATCTTGCATGGGACGAGCGCATCCCGCTTAATTGACTTTTAGTTCACCAAAGCTTCTATTCGGCATTCAGCAAAGAGATCTGCTCCCAATGTCGAAGTTCACGATTGTCCTTCTTTCTGCGTTAGCACTTGTTTTGGTTTGCGCAGCTTTCGTCGCGATATGGGCGATCATACCGGTAAGCGTTGACCGGTCAAAATCCGATCCGGCAGTGACATATGCGAACTTAGTAAGTCGCAGCTCCACTGAACTGATAGAAGACCATTTCGAGCATAGTGGACTCACGTTACACTACGTTGAGGGTGGCGCTGGTCAAGAGCGCGAAACAGTCATCTTCCTGCATGGTTTCCCCTCCTATTGGTATTCCTTCTCTCGCCAGATTGAGGCGTTGAAGGCCGATTATCACGTTGTCGCGATTGATGGGCTTGGCGCGGGAAAGTCTGACGCACCGCGCGAAAGCGAGCACTACAAACTTGAGGCAATGTCAGATCATCTGATCGCCTTGATCGATCGTCTCGGAGCTGAACGGGTGCACTTGGTAGGACACGACTGGGGATCAGCTTTCGCAATCGGATTTGCCCAGCGGCATCCTGACCGCGTTATCACAGTGACGGGCATTAGCGCCCCTCCGACCAATGCCAGCCTCTACGTGCTGCGTGAGGATGAAAAAGCGCGTGAGGCAGCCACCTATATTGAGCGTTTCAAAGGGGCCAATCCCGTGTTGATAGTGGCGTTAGGCGGTGACACAGCAGTCTATAAAAGTGCCTATCAGCCTCTGGTCGAAGACGGGCTGTTGACCGCAGAAGAAGGCGAGTTGTTCCGCGAGGCGACGGAGGATGCGCGGCGTATCAACGCGCATATCAACTGGTACCGCGCGAACCTGCCACACCCTGATGAGATTACCGATGCCAACATTTGGCCATCGCTTGATGCGCGGGTGACGGTTCCGTCCCTATATATCTGGGGCGAAGATGATCAGATATTCAACCAAGCGGCAATGGACCGCATGTTGAGTTTGTCAGATGATCCAGAACTGATCCTGTTTCCAAAGATCGGCCACTGGCCGCATGTGCGCAAAGCTGATGAGGTGAACGCTGCTATCCGCGCCCATATCTCAGCGGCGAGCGACCGCTAGGATGATGAGGCACTTTGTCAGTGAGAAGCGCGCCGAGCGGCAAGAACGGGACATTCAGGCAAAGCTGGAAAACGTGGCCACCATTTCGCGCAAACTGCCAATCGCTGACTCAGCCCGCAATGATGTTTCCCAATCTTGCTCTGACTGCACCGCACAGCAGTGCAACGCTCAGCAATTGCAGAATGCTGTCGGGGCTGTGAAAGCGGCTTTCAAACAGCGCGCGATTGAGCGCAAAGGGGAGAAAACTTCCCAAGAGCATTGACAATCCTCCGATACACTTAGATGCTAATGCAAGTGACTCGCATTTGCGAATTACTTTAGGAGGATCATCTTTTGCAACACCCCCGCCCCTTTATCGCTGCACGTGCAGCATGTGCTGCGATAGCCATCTTGCCCGCTTTTGCAGCAAATGCGTCAGATGAAACCGGTGAAGATCAACAAACCAATCAGAACACGATAACGGTGACAGCGACCAGAGCACCAGTAACCATTGCCGATGCACCTGCGACGGTCACAGTGATTGATGCGGAGCAGATCGCAGACGAGCTGGCGACGGACATTCGTGATCTAATCCGATTTGAACCAGGAGTGACGGTTCGCCGCGCGCCAGCCCGCTTTGGTGCGGCTTTGGGTACGACAGGACGCGCGGGGAACGAGGATTTCAACATTCGCGGGATCGGCGGCAACCGGGTGCTTATCCAGGTTGATGGTATCCGTGCACCGCAAGGTTTCTCTTTCGGCGCACAGAGCGTCGGCCGCGATAGTGCTAGCGATCTTGGCCTCATTAAATCGGTCGAGATTTTGCGCGGGCCTGCCTCTGCCTTTTACGGAAGCGATGGATTGGCTGGGGCAATCAGCTTCACCACCTCTGACCCCGAAGACTTCATTGATGATAGCGATCGCATTGGCGGCTTTATGCGCGCACAATACGGGTCTGCGGACAATGAGTTTGCAGGCACCTCAGCCATCGCCGGCAGCTTTGGCAATTTCTCCGCGTTGCTGGCCTATTCGCGTCGCGATTTTGAAGAACTAGACAATCAAGCCAGCGTCGGCGGTGAAGGGCCCGCTCGGACTTTGCCCAATCCGCAAGATGGCGAGTCTAACGCGCTACTCGGTAAACTGGTGTGGAGCGATGGCAGCCACCGTGTCCGGCTAACTGGAGAATATCTGGAACGCGAAGTGTTCTCCGACGTGCTTACCGGGCGCGGTCCGGTGTTTCTGTTTGGCCCGACTCCCAGCTGGATCGTCGATGATCTGACAGCGTTCGACACAACGCAGCGCACCCGCGTCTCGGCCGATTGGACATGGAGTGCGGATGAGCCGGGTACAGGCCTGATCGACTACGCGCACCTCGCGGCCTATTGGCAGGATGGCGAAGACCGCCAATTCGCCGACGAAGACCGATCCCCAACCGGCGTCACACCGCGGCCTGATCGCGAACGGCTCAACACCTTTGACAACCGCGTTTATGGCGCGGTCGTAGATTTCCGTTCGAGCTTTGACACAGGCAGCTTATCGCACACGCTCTCTTTAGGAGGCGACATAAGCTTCACCCGGCAAGAGGGTCGGCGGGACGGCGTGGTTCCGCCATTCGGAGAGAGCTTTCCCAGCCGCGCCTTTCCCGTCACAGACTTCACTCTTGGTGGGATATTTGTCGGTGATGCGATAGAGATCGCAGGCGGGGCGTTCACACTCTATCCGGCGGTCAGGTTCGATTTCTATGATCTGGACCCCACCGATGATCCCCTTTTGCCGGGCTTCGCCGCGACAGGCCAAGATGGCTCACGCCTCTCACCCAAAGTCGGTGCGGTCCTCAAACTGGGTAATGGCGATGTCCGCCTCTTCGCAAATTACGCACAAGGGTTTCGCGCGCCGACGCCGAGCCAAGTGAACAACTTCTTTGAGAACCTGGCATTCGGCTACACCTCCGCCCCCAATCCCGACCTCGAACCAGAGACCAGCGAAACGCTCGAAGGGGGCATTCGATACGGAACGGATGAGATTGATCTGTCGCTCACCGGCTTTGTTGCCGACTACGACAATTTCATCAGTCAGGAACAGGTCAGCGGCACATTCACTCCGTTCGATCCAGCGGTCTTTCAATTCGTCAATCTCGACAGTGTGAAAGTGAACGGCGTGGAAGCACGGGCGAGCTACCAGGCGGAAAACGGTTTCCGCACCCGGTTCGCCATTGCCTATGCTGATGGCGAAGTACAGTCGCCCGGTGCGCCTGTTGCTGCGCTTTCTACCATCGACCCACTCAATGCAGTATTCGGCATCGGCTATCGCGACCCGGATCGACGCTTCGGCGGCGAGCTGATCGTCACTTACAATGCGCGCAAGGAAGCGAATGAAACGGTGGGGGTCTGCAACGGCACCTGTTTCCGCCCAGAAGAATTCGCGATCTTTGATGCGACGGCCTTCTATCGCTTCAACGACACATTCACGCTGCGCGCGGGCCTCTTCAACATTACGGATAGGACCTATTCCTATTGGAGCGATGTTCGCGGCCTGACCGACGCGTCCACCATCACTGAAGCTTTCACCCAACCCGGCCGCAATTTCAGCGTTTCGCTTAGCGCCACTTTTTGATCCCAGGAGAATGACACTATGAAACTTGCAAACCTAATTGGCGGCGCAGTTTGCGCTATTGCTCTTGCCACCAGCCCCGCGCTTGCAGACGCTCCGGTTGGTGAACGCACCGAAGCTCAGGAACAGGCGTCTTTCCAAGCGGACCGCGCTGATATTCTGGTGATGGCGGGCGATTTCCGCGTCACCTTCGACATGAAAGAGACGACCCCGTGGCGTGAAGGCTATGAGCCGATTGATGCCAAGATCTCAGGCGGGCATGAAAGCGTGCGGGTGATCGAGGATACGGGCCGCAAGATTGTGCTCCAGCACCTGTTGGTGGTTGGGCCAGACGAAAGCCCCTTCGTCATCAAACACTGGCGTCAGGACTGGGAATATGAGCCTGAGCAGGTCCTCACCTATAACAGCGTAGGTCAATGGGTTCTGGAAGATGTGCCAGAGGCCATGCGCGCGGGGCGCTGGTCACAAACCGTCTATCAGGTCGATGACAGCCCGCGCTATGCCGGTTGGGGCCAATGGCAGACGACCAACGGCGTGCGCCGGTGGCGATCAAATTGGACCGTTCGCCCGCTGGCACGCCGCGATGCGACCCGGAACCCGGACTATGATCACTACCAATCAATCAACCGTCATCAGCAATTCCCAGGCGGTTGGATCCACTGGCAGGACAATACAAAGATGAAATGGGTCGACGGTGAAGCTGTGCCTTATGTGCAGGAAAGCGTCCTTAACACATACGTCGCGTTTGATGGTTACCCGACCGATGCCGCCGATGCTTATTGGGCAGCAACGGCTGATTATTGGGCCGTTGTCCGCGAGGAATGGGATACGGCCATTGCAAGCGGCAATGGCGTAAGCGTTCAGGAAGAAGCCAATACCGGCACAGTGATCAGCGGTCGCCTACTGGAAATGGGAACTCAGATCCAAAACGGTGAGTTGGAGCAAGCTGCCGCAATTGCAGACGCCCGCGCGCTGATTAGAACTGCAACACAAGCACCCGTGAGAACTTTGGCAAACACTGATAATGCTGGAACAGGCTATTGAAGCCGGTTGAAGAAGCACTGATCTAATCACAATTGCCCGACTGAAGACCACCGCATACCTCATGCGGTGGTCTCGTGCTGACTACAATATGCCGATTTGTGGCACTTAGAGTATTCAAAATCTCAAGTGTTAGCGCGCTTGGGGCACACTTGCGCAAAACCCGCGAGCAAGGCGGGTATCGATCGAAAAGTTACAATTTACCATGCTTAATGGTGCCGCTTAGAGGACTCGAACCTCTGACCCCATCATTACGAATGATGTGCTCTACCACCTGAGCTAAAGCGGCATTTGCCGGTCGCGCATTTGCAAGCGATCGGTTGTGGAGGCCCGAGCCGGAATCGAACCGGCCTACACGGATTTGCAATCCGCTGCGTCACCACTCCGCCATCGGGCCGAGCCGCTCGAAAACAAGCGGAAGCGGCGCACTAACGAGTCGAGACGAGAAAGGCAATGAAGCTTTCACGATACTATGACGCAACTTGCATCCTATCCAATACGCTACCTTCCGTCACGTCACTCTGGACCCGGGCCGCAGGCTTAGGCAAAAGCCAGTGATGACAATAGCCAGCTTGCTTGAGCCCATTACCGGAAAGCCCGGTCGCGCCTACCTCGACCACGCCAACGATTGGATGCAGGGGCGTACGATGTATGGCGGCGCGTCTGCATTAATTGCCTTTACGATGGCGCAGCGCGCCTTTCCTGACTTACCGCCTCTACGCGGTGCGCAGGTTGGCTTCGTAGCCCCGCTTGGTCAGGAAATCGAACTGTCCGCCGAAATCGTGCGCCAGGGGCGCAATGTCACACAGGTCCGAAGCGAAGTTCACAGTGACGGCAAAGTCGCGCTCACCGCGTTTTGGCTGTTTGCTGCGGAACGCGAACCCAACGCTGTCCAGCCAGCGAACGCCTTGCAAGACTGGCCCGGTACTCCGCAAGACAATCCGGCAGCAATGCAGGGTCAAGGGCCAAGCTTCATCCAGAACAATTTCGAGATCCGCTTTGGCCAGTCAAAGGACGAAGATCACGGCGCTACGATCCGCCGCTGGGCGCGATTGACCGAGGAGCACGATCTGGATCCGGTTAGCAAGCTTGTTCTGATGGGTGATGTTATGCCGCCCGGCGCGATGCGCATTATGCAGCGCATGGGCCCAATCAGTTCGATTAACTGGTCGTTTAACGTGCTCGACACCGAGACACGGTCAAAGGACGGCTGGTACTTAGCCGAAAATGCCAGTCAGCATGCCGATAGCGGCTATTCGTCTGAGCGGCTGCGAATGTGGGACATTGACGGCCACCAAGTGATTGACGGGCTGCAATGCGTTGCAGTCTTCGGCTAATTACTCGCAGACGTCCTCGAATTTCGGCGCTCGTTTCTGCATGCCAGCCATTACCGCTTCCATCTGATTTTGAGTGCGCATGATGGCGTGCTGTTCGATGCTCTCTTCAAGCAGAATCGCATCGGTATCACGCTCCATCATTCCTGCTTGCAGGCGTTTCGCTGCGCGGATGGCATGGGGATTACGGTTGGCAATATCCTCAGCAATCGCAGTCGCACGGGTAAGCGGATCTGCGTCAACATAGGTTGCAAGACCAAGACCGTGCGCCTCTTCTCCAGAGAATTGACGATTGGTGTAAACAAGCTCGCGCAGCACATCATCCCGCACCAGCCCGCGCCACAGAGCATAGCCACCCATGTCGGGCACCAGTCCCCATTTCAGCTCCATAATCGACATACGGGCCTCAGGGTGGACGATCCGAATGTCGGCACCACTTGCAATTTGCAGCCCGCCCCCAAAGCACACGCCATGAACAGCAGCGATCACTGGTACGGGTAGCTTGCGCCAGAGCATCGCAACCTGCTGAAACTTGTTCGAATTGCCATAGGTGCGTTCTGTGAGATCAGGCTCATCGTCGCTTGGCGTACGACCAAAGCTAGACGTATCAAGGCCCGCGCAAAAAGAGCGCCCCTCGCCTGAAAGTACGACGACCCGCAACCCCTCAAGCGAATGCAGTATCCGTCCCGCCTCGATGATCTGCGTGAACATTTCCGGATCAAGCGCATTCATCTTGTCGCCGCGTGTCAGACGGACTTGTGCGACGCCGTTTTCGCCCAATTCAATGGCGATGCGATCATTAGCTGGCATTGGCTGAATAGCTGGCATGGTGTTTCCTTAGGTGTATTTGGCTTTTGCCAAAGCTGGCCGAAGGGAAGCGTTGAGTCCAGTATCTATCCCATCATTCCTAGTCGACAGAAAGAGGGGCACTCAAATTTGCGTCTAGGCTCCGCTATCGATCAAAAACCCGCTTGGGTCCTGTGGTGCATCAAGGAAGTATCCACCTTCGGGATCAGTCGCGAGGATTCCGGACAGGCCGAATGGCGCCAATTTGCTGCGCACCCGTGCGACATGGACGGCCACACTGTTGGTGTGGGGCTCAAAATCAATCCGCCACACGTCCAGTAGTAACTGCTTACGAGTCATCCGTTCACCCGGTTGCTCTGCCAATCGCCAGAGCAGTTCGAATTCACGCGGGTGAAAACCCACCCACCGGTCATCAACCCGGCCATCGCGATGAAACAAGTCCAACGTCACGTCACCAGCCTCGCGAAAACGCGGGATCAGCGTGTCGTCTTCCGGAAAATTGTTGCTTGCCGCTATTGAGTTCATAACTTGCCCCCTGCGCGCATCGAATAAACGGCATCATGCGTGAAAATTAGATGATCGAGCAGCGCGATATCCAGCGCTTGAGCCACTCTTTTCAGACGACAAGTTGCCTCGATATCGCGTTGGCTGGGCCGACACTGGCCGGACGGGTGATTGTGCGCGAGCAGCAAACCATGTGCATCAAGTTCCAACGCCATGCCAAGCACTTCGCGCATCCTAACGGAGAGGCTGCCCGCCCCGCCGTAGCCCAAAGGCGCGCTCTCAATGAAGGCACTTTCCTGATCGAGGAAAACGGCATGAAACCGTTCTGAGCGAGCACATGGCTGCATAACCATCTCTCGCAAAAAATCGACCATTGCCAGATCTCTGACCTTACCACCGGTAGGCCTCATGGCACTCGATAAAGCTGGAGCATTCATTTCAACTCATCCCGCCAAGTGTTTCGGACACTATCAAGGGCTGATGTGAACGGGTTTGGGCCACCGGATGGTGGTTTGGGATCAGGCCGGTTCTTTACAGCCCGCCAGTCACGATACGGACCATATTTGCGCTTTCGCAGAATGTGACGGGTTAAGCCGATACCCAGAATGAAAAGCTGGAACCATCCCGGCGCGACCACCATAACCAGATAGCCAATTGGGGAAATGGATTCGACCAAACCGCGAGCCAAATGAGCTGACATAGCCAGCACCTGCATTCCCGCGATCCATAAAGTGTAGTTGCGGTTCGCATAGAGTGCGATCATCACCCAGCAGAACCCAGCGACGAAATCACCCGCAGCCAAAAGATAGTCGACTTGGAGTAACTGAACTGCATTGTCGCGATAGGCATCTCTTGCCCAATCACCCAACTCAAAACAAACCAACCACGTGGCCGCAACTGCTCGCTCGGGAGCGCTACCCCATACAAACGCCGCAAATATCAGCGTAAACGCCAGGATATTTTGCACGATTATGCGATACTCCGAGGCGAGCAGTTCCAGCCACGTCATGAGTGATCACGCCTCATGCGTGACCATAGAAGGCATATTGGTTGGAGTTTGAACCGCCTCTTGAGGAATATCTGTCGGGACAGAGTCAGCACCCATCTTCTCAATGGCGAGCTTGCTGAGTTCATCGTGCACTCGCAGGAGGTTCGTTGACATTGCGATAGCTTGGTCCTCCGCTTGATTGAGCCGCATCAAAGCGCGCTGACCGGTATGGACTTCAACCGCTGGATTTTGACGGGCGGAAAGCATCGCTTGCTTCAGCCGCGCGAATGCGATCATAGATTCGTCTGCAAGGGCTTCGGCTTCGCGGATCAGTTTTTTCAGGTTTTGGGCGTCGGTTACCATACGGTCTGTCATATTAATTCTCCGAAGGCCCTCCTCGCTCGCTTAAGAGAAACCCTTTTCATCCACCGAGATGGTTGCGCGTCCATCCAGCGCCTCGCTGATCGTAACCGCCGCTGTGACGGTTAGGACCACGGCGGCTAAAAAGCCGAACGCGATCCCCATGATAGCCGCGAGACGAAACCAGACAGCGTGTTCACCGTCGAGCACTCGGGGCACCACCCGGGGTTCTCCAGGACGCAACCAAGGCGCCTGTTCCTCCAAAGGGAGAACGTCACTCATGACGAGCTCCCCCGGGTCGATGCTGCTCGATTGATCGTCGATCATCTCATCTTCAGACAGCTGACTTTTACTGAATGAAGCTTCGCTAAAGCCCTTTAGGTCTTCATTAAGCCCTTCTGATTCATCGACTTTCTCGCCATCACTTGATCTTTCCTCTAGCCCGAAATGAGCGCGATGGTGCTCAACAAGATCGCCGAGACTCTCGGCCTCATAGATATCCTTAAGGGCGCGAATATGCTGATTGATGCGCGTCTCCGACACGCCAAGCTCCTGAGCAATGACTTTGATCGGGACGCGGCGATCGATTCGCTCCATCACAGCGCGCTGTCTGTCAGTTAATGGTCGTGAAGCTGGGGAAGACATTGGATCCTCCATCTCCTAGTCAGTTGCCCTTATTAATGCACTTAACGCAACTTTGCTCCGTGTTTTGCACAATAAACCGAATCTCAATTGTAAACTTACTTCAAGCTGCAGTACTGTTTACGCCCATAGATGACAGATAACGCTTGATATTCCGGGCTGCCTGTCGGAGCCTTTGCTCATTCTCCACCATGGCGATCCGAACATATCCTTCACCTTCTTCGCCATAGCCAACACCAGGCGCTACCGCGACTTGCGCTTCTGTTAGCAATTGCTTTGAAAACTCAAGGCTTCCCATTTCTGCCAAAGCAGGTGGGAGTGGAGCCCAAGCGAACATTGAGGCTGCTGGAGAGGGGATGTTCCAGCCTGCTCGGCCGAAGGCCTCAACCATCACATCTCGTCTTTTTTGATAAAGCTGGCGGTTGCTTTCAACAATATCTTGTGGACCATTAAGCGCAGCACAGGCTGCAGCTTGAATGGGTGTGAACGCGCCATAATCGAGATAGGACTTAACCCGCGTCAGCGCAGCGATTAGATGCTGATTGCCCACGGCAAAACCCATTCGCCAGCCGGCCATAGAATAGGTCTTGCTCATACTCGTAAACTCGACCGCCACGTCCTTGGCGCCCTTTACCTGCATGATGGACGGGGTTGGGTTGCCGTCATAATACAGCTCTGAATAGGCAAGGTCGGACAGCACCCACACCTTATTCTCTCGCGCCCATGCAACGAGACGCTCGTAAAATGCGAGATCGACCGTTTCTGCAGTGGGGTTGGACGGATAACTCACCACCAGCACGCTGGGCCGGGGGACGGTGAAGTTCATCGCGCTTTCGAGTGACCGCCAATAATCCTCGTTGGGGGTCGTTGGGACCGCGCGGATGGTGGCCCCTGCAATGATAAAGCCAAATGTGTGGATCGGGTAGGATGGGTTTGGCGCCAACACCACATCACCGGGCGCTGTGATCGCATTAGCGAGGCTCCCCAGCCCCTCCTTTGATCCCATCGTCACGACGACTTCTGTTTCCGGATCGAGATCAACGCCAAAACGGCGCTCATAGTAATTCGATTGAGCACGGCGCAGGCCCGGAATTCCCTTGGACTGAGAATAGCCGTGCGCATCAGGCTTGGCCGCAACTTCGCACAGCTTGTCGATCACATGCTGTGGAGGCGGTTGATCGGGGTTGCCCATGCCCAGATCGATGATGTCTTCACCAGACTGACGCGCCGCGTGCCGCATCGCATTGACCTCTGCAATGACATAAGGCGGCAGTCGCTTCATCCGGTAAAATTGTTCGTCCATCACGGTCCCAAGTCCTATTCCCGCACGCAATATAAGGCGGGTCCGTGGGCAAGCCTAGGACATTAACAGTCGATGTGGAAACCCGTTTCCGCTAGATGATGGGGACGAGGACGAATCTTTTCAGCCCTCGCTCTTAGCGTACGAGGAACATCTCTATCATGGCTCGCAAAAACGACCCCGAAAATGGCCAAGACGCCGGTAGCGGCGCGGGTAAAGACGCGGGTTTTGATGGTATGGGCGCGCTCACGTCGTTCTTTGACATGCAGGGCAAGGCGATGCGCGATCTGGTAACGCAGGCGATGCCCGGCGGCGGGTATGAGAACGCGGCGACGCAGTCTTTCGCCTCAATCATGCCAGAGGGAATAAAAGCCGGCGACCTTGCCGATTGGGCGAAAGCGAGCGGTGAGTTGCAACAGATGTGGCTCGAATTTGTTGCACATCAAACGAAGTCCGCGGCAGCTAAGGCCACCAGTGGCAAGAATATGCTCGATCCGGCACAATGGCTGATGCTGTCGCAAAGCATGCTCAAACAATTGCCTTCGAACCCGATTGAGGCACAGACCAAGTTGGCGCAGGAATCGCTGCAATTGTGGCAGGGCGTGTTGGGTCGGTATGTCAGCAATATTGGCGGTGCAGCGCAGAGTTCGGATGCGAACGCTCTGCCGCGCAAAGACCGGCGCTTTGCCGATCCCGCTTGGAGCGAGCACCCTGCCTTTGCGCTTTTGCATCAAACCTACTTGATGCTGGCCGACTATTTCAAACAAGCAGCTGGATCGCTCGACGGACTGGACAGCGAGAAGAAAAAGCAACTGCAATTCGCAGTCAGCGCTTTGTCAGAAGCGATGAGCCCCAGCAACTTCCTGCTCACCAACCCCGTTGTGATGAAGCGAACGGTTGAAACACGCGGGCAAAATCTGGTGCGCGGGATGCGCCACCTGATTACCGACCTTAAACGCGGTCAGCTGACCCATACCGACCCCGATGCATTCACCTTGGGCGAAAACCTAGCTGCCTCACCCGGCAAGGTCGTTTACGAGACGCCGCTGTTCCAATTGCTGCAATACAGCCCATCGACGAAGGACGTTTATGAGGTCCCGCTCGTTATCTTCCCGCCATGGATCAACCGGTTCTATATCCTCGATCTCACGCCGAAGAAGAGCTTTATCAAATGGGCGGTCGATCAGGGACTCACAGTCTTTGTAGTCAGTTGGAAGTCGGCTGATGAGAGCATGCGCGATATCGTGTGGGACGATTATATCCGCTCACAGATTGATGCGATTGATCAGGTCCGCGAGCGGCTTAAAGTCAAAGATGTTCACGCCATCGGCTATTGCGTGGCCGGAACGACGCTAGCAGCGACATTGGCAATACTTGCGAAGCGCGATGAGGCTCACACGGTCAAGAGTGCGACATTCTTCACGGCCCAGGTCGATTTTGAACGCAGTGGCGATCTGAAGAACTTTATCGACGAAGGGCAGTTGGAGATGATCGGCAAGCTCTCGCCGGGAGGGTATCTAGACGGACGATACCTCGCCGCAGCATTCAACGCACTGCGCGGCAAGGATCTGATCTGGAACTATGTCGTCAACAATTACCTGTTGGGTGAAGATTACCCGGCGTTCGATCTGCTCCACTGGAATGGCGACGTCACCAATCTACCGTCCAAATGGCACGATGATTATCTGCGCGACCTTTATCGCGATAACAAATTGGTGGTTCCCGATGCACTTGAAGCGGATGGCACGGCGATCGATTTGACCAAGGTTGAGACCCCGGCCTTTGTGCAGGCCGGGCGCGAGGATCACATTGCACCGGCGGAAAGTGTGTGGCGGGTCACCGATCACTTTGCAGGACCGTTGGAATTTCTGCTGGCCGGATCAGGTCATATTGCGGGCGTCGTCAATCCACCCGCCTCGAACAAATACCAATATTGGGTCGGTGACAGCAAAGCCGCTTCCTTAAAGGACTACATCGAAGGTGCCGAGGAGCATCCCGGCAGTTGGTGGCCCCATTGGTTGGGCTGGCTGGAACAACAAAGCGCAAAGCGTGTGCCTGCGATTGGTAAGCGCAAGCCCGGTGGTCGCGGTGACAAAGTGCTGGATGATGCCCCCGGTAGTTATGTGAAGACGCGTTAGCTGGTGCAAAAAAATTTGAGCCGTAACCTTGGAAAAGGCATATAGCTCATTTAAATCAATGGCCTAAGACCATTATTGTGCAGCGCACAAAAACCTTGACTTCGCAGTTGCAGTCGCTATTTTGTGCAATGCAACATGAAGCGAGGTTATTATGACTGAAGCCACTACGAAATCGAAAATCGATGCTGCTGCAGAACAGGCCTACGCCGATGCAGCTGCGAACAAGCCCACTGCAAGCACCGCGAAAGTCGCCGACGCTGTTGAAGCTGACGCGCCAAAGCCGACTGCAAAGGTCGCCGCTGTGAAGAAGGCAGTCGCTGCTCCTACTAAGAAAGCCGCTACTGCACGCAAAGCTCCTGCTAAGAAGGCACCTGCGAAGAAAGCAGCCCCTGCTCGCAAGACTGCCGCGAAAAAAGCACCGGCTAAGAAGCCTGCACTGGCAAAGAAATCCGCTGCGAAAAAGCCAGCCGTCAAGAAGACGCCTACAACCGCAGCCAAAAAAGCTGCCCCAAAAGCAGCAAAGTCAACCAATCCTGTTACCAAACTTAAGGACACCATCATGGCAACTGCTGAAAAAACCGACATCACCGCTCAAGCCAAAACGATCGCTGCTGACGTGCAAGAGCGCGCCAAGACTGCTTACTCGAAAGCTGGCGAATTCGCTTCGGAAGCTGGCGATTTTAACAAAGCCAACGTCGATGCAGTGGTTGAAAGCGGCAAGATCCTGCTGACCGGCGCACAAGAACTGGTTCGCGAGAACGTCGAAACCGGCAAGACCGTTGTTGAGACCGTTACAGAAGATGCCAAGAAGGTTGCCGCCGTTAAGTCGCCAACCGAATTGATGCAGCTTCAAGGCGAACTCGCACGTCGTAACTTCGACGCGGTAGTTTCTTTCGGCTCACAGCGCACCGAAGCATGGGTCAAGCTTTACAACCAAGCTTTCGCACCAATCTCAAACCGCGTCAGCGTTGCTACCGAGCGTTTCTCGAAAGCTGCGTAAGCGAATAAAAAGTTTCTGAGCCGGGCCTCTCCTCTCTCTCCCAAACCCGGTTCACGAAAGCGCGCGAATGCGCAGAGGCCGGACAAACCCAATGCGGTTTGTCCGGCCTCTTTACGTTCAGCCCAACTGTGATCGGAAGGTCCGCGTTAAGGCTTTGCGCGATATACAGTGCTGTATCACCTTGCGAAGTTGCAATCGTTTCCCATAATGGTGGCTCATGGCTGCGACCCTTCCATCTTTGACTGACCTTGCCGCAAGCGGCGTCCTCGTGATTCGTTCAGGCGACGATGATGGCAATAAAGGCGATGATGAAGGCGACAGCGAAGTTGGTATCGCAACCAAAACTCGTACAAAACCGAAAAAGCCCAGCCAGTACAAAGTCCTGTTGCTGAACGATGACTACACTCCGATGGAATTTGTGGTGATGGTCCTCAAACGGTTTTTCGGGATGGATTTGGAAGCCGCCACACGAGTGATGCTGCATGTCCACCAAAAGGGCGTCGGTGTTTGCGGCATCTTCCCATACGAGGTGGCAGAGACGAAGGTGAATCAGGTCATGGATTTCGCCCGGCAAAATCAGCACCCTCTGCAATGCACCCTCGAAAAGGCGTGAACCTCAAAAACGCATGAGGCAGGCCCACCATCCCGAGCCCGATCCAATCGGTCCAGGACAGGAAAGCGTGTGGGACTATCCGCGCCCGGCCATCTGCGAAACAACCACTCGACGCATCCAGATCATCCATAACGGCATCGAACTGGTCGACAGCCGCGCTGCATTCCGCACACTCGAAACCAGCCACCCACCGACATATTACATTCCGCAATCCGATATCGCGATGGAACACCTCTCGCCCAATCCGCGCCGAACGATGTGCGAATGGAAGGGACAGGCCCGCTATTTCAACATTGTTGCGGGCGACGCGCAGATCGAGGCATGCGCATGGACATATCCCGAACCCACGGCGAGCTTCGCGCCCATTCGCAACCATCTCGCCTTCTACCCTGACCCGCTCGACCAATGCCTTGTCGATGGCGAACAGATCACGCCGCAACCGGGTCAATTCTATGGCGGCTGGATCAGCCAGTATGAAGCTGGACCGTTCAAGGGTGGTCCCAACAGTCGGTTCTGGTAAAAAAGCCCGGTGAGCGGCCGCATTTGCGCACATGACGCCGCTGTCATTTCGCGCTAGGGCGATGGCACAGGCGATAAAGCCCCAAAGTCACGGAAACGATGCTCAAACTTCTGCCCAGTGTTGACCGCTATATCTTTCGGCTCGTGATCGTGCCGATGCTGGGGATTTTTGCGCTCGCGGCTTCGCTGCTTCTGCTTGAGAAAATGCTGCGCCTGTTCGACTTTGTCGCAGTCGAAGGCGGTCCGATTGGCGTAGTGTTTAAGATGCTCGGCGCGCTGGTGCCGGAATATGCCAGCCTCGCGATCCCGCTCGGGCTGTTATTGGGCGTGCTGTTCGCATTCCGCAAACTCGCAACTTCCAGTGAGCTGGACACAATGCGCGCGGTTGGCCTGTCCTATTGGCGGTTGTTGCGGGTGCCCTATGCGATCACGCTCGTGCTTGTGGCGGTCAATGTGGCGCTGGTGTTCTACATTCAACCGATGAGCCGATATTACTATGAACAGATGGAATATGAGCTGAGATCGGGCGCATTGGGCGCGTCGATCAAGGTTGGTGAATTTACGACGCTTGCTGATCGGATGGCTTTGCGGATTGAGGAAAGTCAGGACGATGGTCAGCGGCTCATGGGCATCTATGCCCGTGTCGCCAATGACCGAGATCAAGTCCTCACGATCAGCGCGCGCGAAGGCTCATTTTTGGCCACAAGCGATGATCCCGACACAATCATCCTGCGGCTGACCGAAGGCACCATCATTCAGGACACAGGCAGCGCCACTCCGCGCGTTCTGTCATTCAGCCGCCATGATTTGCCAATCGATCTGCCGGCCATCGAACAATTTCGGTCCCGAGGTGAGGCCAGCCGGGAATACATATTACCCGAATTGTTGAGGATCGGCTGGTCCGATGAAAATTCCAGCGAGGCGGAGCGTGATGCCAGTCAGGCAACCTTTAATTACCGCATGGTGGAGGTGGTGATGATGCTGCTGATGCCGCTGCTAGCGGTGGCATTGGCCATACCGCCCAAACGATCAACCAGTGCGCTGGGCGTGTTCGTATCGATCATCCTTGTGGTGGCCTATCACAAGATCAACCAATATGGCGAAGACATCGCGACGCTTGGCCGAGTTGATCCGATCATCGCTTTGTGGGGGCCATTCTTCATCTTCGCAGCGCTCATATTGTGGATGTATTATCGCACGGCCTATGTGCCCGGTGGACAGGCCTTGGGTGCGCTAGAAACGCTGTTCGCCAAACTCTCCAAACGGATCGCCAAATTGTTTGCACGGCGCAAACAGCCATCGCTGCTCTCTGACAATTCTGCGGAAACCGGCGAACAATTGGCTTCGGCGCAATAGCGACGTAGACGGCAGACCCGATGCAGCTCGACTTCTTCCCCTCGCGCACTTTGACGCTTTACCTCGCGAAGCTGTTCGTCGTGCGCATTTTCGCGGTGCTGGTGATGCTGGTGCTGGTGCTCTTGGCGCTTGATCTGCTTGGGACGACTGGCAACATTCTTGAGCCGGAGGGCAATGGTCAGGCCGAAATTCTGCGATATGCAAGCCTGCGCGTGCCTCAGCTTATCTCGCAATTCCTGCCCTATTCGGTGCTGTTGGCGACGCTGATCACACTCGTTGGGCTGAACCAGAATAGCGAAGTTGTGGCGATGAAAGCCGCCGGACTCTCTGCGCATCAGGTTCTATCCCCTCTGCTGCTTACGGCAGGTGTCATCGCGATCATCAGCTTTGGTTTCAACGAACGCGTCGTCACCCGATCCAACGCCACACTAAAGGCATGGACGGCGGTTGATTACGGGCCGGTCCCCGTCGATTCTGGTGTGCGAGCGAACATCAACCTCATTGATGGAGACAACATCCTGACCGCGTCGTCGCTAAACGGTACGGGCCAGGAAATCGTCCTGACCAATGTGACATGGGATGCACGCGGCCCCGGCGGCATTGTGACAGAACAAATCCGCGCCACCCGCGCAACCTATGCAGCGCCCGGATGGGTCCTTGAGAACCCGCGCCGCTTCAATGTCGGGGCAGCAGAGATCACAGAACAGGACACCGTCACTGTCGGTGAGAACCTCACCCCGGATCAGATCGATCTGCAATCAATCGACGTTGACGGGCAGAGCTTTTGGGAACTCGCCGGAACAATCGAAGCGCTGGACGCAGCCGGACGACGCACCACTGAAATGCGCGCGAAATGGTGGCACCGCATCTCTGGTCCACTCGCCGCCTTTTTGATGCCACTGCTGGGGTCAATTGCGGCATTTGGATTGGCGCGCTCGGGTCAGCTGTTGGTGCGTGCGGTCATCGGCATGGCATTGGGGTTTGCATATTTCGTAGTCGATAATGCCGCACTCGCTATGGGCAGCTTTGGAGGATATCCGCCATTTTTGGCTGCGTGGGCACCGTTTTTCCTGTTTTTTCTGGTGGGTGAGACCGTCCTCATTCGCACTGAAGAGTGACTAACAATAGCGCCGCAAGCTGGTCGCTGCGACTGGCGCAGGCAGAAGACGCAGACCATTTGCCAGCGATCGAAGCGGCAGCCGCAGAGATGTTTCTCAGCGATCCTGATCTGCTAGACTTCGATCCCAACGATACCTGGACACCAGACGAATTGCGTCGCCTAATCCGCAAAGGGCACTGCCTTGTCAGCCATGTCGGGGATGCTATCGCGGGTTTTATCGCCTGTGAGCCATTCCGCCGAGAGCTGCACATCTGGGAGATGGATGTGCACCCTAGCTTCCAAAAGCGCGGGATTGGCGCGGGCCTCGTCAGAGCCATACAGATCGATGCGCGCAATTCGGGTTTCAAAGCGCTGACTCTGACCACCTTCCGCGACTTGCCGTGGAACGGACCGTTCTATGAAAGACTGGGTTTTGAAGAAGTCACCGCGCTGGATGCCCACCCCCGGCTTGCAGGCGAACTTGCGAATGAAGCGGATGACGGATTGCCCGCCACACGCCGCTGCGCAATGATCCACTTCTTAGATTAAAAGCAGCGATTAGCCGCGCATCATCGTGCTGCGCGCAATACGGGCCACCAGCGTCAACATGCCGGGATGGTTCGCTCCCTCATAGGTCGCGCCCGATCCCATCTCGCGTGCCAATCGGCGGTGCGCCTCGGGCAGGTCGTGGTACGGCATGGACGGCATCAAGTGGTGGAGAGCGTGATAGCGCAGGCCCACAGGCGCCCAGATTTCTGCCGCTATGCCGGGCGGTGGGACATTAACGCTGTCGAGGAATTGCGCGGTCACCGTCATCGGTTCGCCCTCATTCTCCCATAAATGCGCCACCAGCGTCCGCAACTGATTGAGTAATGCAGTGAGAGAGACAATGGCCACGGCGATGAGCAGCGGACGCCAGCCAATCACAAAGGTGCTGGCAATGACTGCTATGGCCCACAGACACGCACCCGCTTCCTGCCATTGCACGCGCTTCGCCAATTCGCCAGTCGGCGGCTTACGGCGAAAATCGGGATTGATTGATAGCGAGGAGAAACGCTCCCACGTGAATGTGCGGATCGCTGGGAAGACGACTCCAAGGGGCACCAAAACGCCAAAGCGCACAATCAAGGCAATCGGCGCAAGCAGCGCAACGATCACGAAAAGCGGCAGACTCCAAGGCTTCATCAGAGCCAATGGGAGATATTCCGGATCCTCAATCGTGCCATATTGCGTGCGTTTATGATGGATCACATGCACACCTTCATACATAAAGCTGGGCGTGAGCAACGGAATGCCAACCAACAGATTCCAGCAGGTGCGAAAACCAGGCAATGCATCGCGGTGAATATGGGTCAGTTCATGGATGAACATCAATGACCGATACAGCGCCAGTGACGCGATCAGGCCCGCAATCACTGCCACCGCGACATTGCTGGTCAGGATCGCGGTAGCAATCCCTGTATAGCCGACTGCCGTCGATCCAAGCATGTCGAGCCAATAGATGCGCCCGCGCGCTTCGCCCAAATCCTTGGTCAGCTCGCGGGCGGCGCGCAGCATGTCTTTATCGTCTTCCGTCTGGAAGTCTGCGCGTGTCGCTTTGCGGTTGCCCGCTGGCGTTGAGGGGATGGGTTGGTGCATGCTCATTGAAAATCGTTTCTACATTGCGCCCTTACCGCAAATTGTCGGGTATGAGCAAACGCACTGTGCCCATAAGTGTGATCGATTGGCTTGCGTGAGAGGGCACAGCAAGACACACAGCGTCTAATACGAAACTATACGAAAGCTCGCAGCACGATGGATGCGCAGATAAGTATTGAAGCGATTGCCGACAAGAAGGGCCGCGCTCGCTTCGTCGATTTGGGGCGCGCATTTGCCGCGAAGGTTCCGCATTCCGTGCCGCAATTGCGCAGCGAGCAATTGGAGCTGGTAAACCCGAAGGAGAACCCGTTTTTCGGCCACGCCCGCGCGCAATTGTTTATCGCTCATCGCAATGGGCAGCCGGTTGGCCGGATATCGGCTCATATCGACGAACTAGCGCTCAAAATGCCCGCTGATCAGGGTTTTGGGCCGGGCACAGGGATGTTCGGTTACTTCGATGCCGAAGATACCGAAGCCGCAACGCATCTGATCATGGCGGCGGAAGACTGGCTTAAAGGGCAAGGGATGACCCGAGTGCTGGGACCAATTTCCATGTCCATTTGGGAAGAGCCGGGCCTCTTGGTGCGCGGACATGACCATCCGCCAATCATTATGATGGGGCACCATCCCGCGCATTATGCAGGTTGGATCGAAGGCGCAGGCTACACAAGGGCTAAGACGCTCTACACCTACGATCTCGATATCAGCCGCGAATTCTCTCCCCTTATCCAACGCATCGTAAAGTCGGGAGAACGCAACAAGCGGATCAATGTGCGCCCCGTTCGTAAGAAGGATTGGGACGCGGAAGCCGCCAAGATCCTCGGCATTCTCAATGACGCCTGGTCGGACAATTGGGGCTATGTGCCGCTAACCCCGGAAGAAGTCGCCTATACGGGGGTGAAGCTAAAACCGATCATTCACGAAAACATCAACATGATCGCAGAGGTGGACGGCAAACCGGTGGCTTTCATGCTCACCTTTCCCGACATCAACAAACCACTGAAAAAGATCAATGGTAAGCTGTTCCCATTTGGATGGTTCCACATGCTGCGTTGGCTGCGCAAGCCGACGGGTTCGGACCTGCGCGTGCCATTGATGGGCGTTCTCAAAGAGTATCAAAACTCACGCATGGCCAGTCAGCTCGCCTTTATGATGATCTCCTATATTCGCCAGAACGCGGCCGAAACATACAGCTCGACGCGCGGTGAGCTTGGCTGGGTGCTAGATGACAATCAGGGGATGATCGCCATCGCCGATACGATCGACAGTTCGATCAACCGCGAATATGCGGTTTTTGAAAAAGCGCTCAGCTAAGCTTGTGCTTCGCAGATGCCGAAAAAAAGGCCTTCACTCAGATCGAGTGAAGGCCTTTCGGGATCGTATCACCAACCGCTTGGACGGGAGGGGGGTCTCGGCGGTGACAATAGCATAATGTTCGGCGCGAAAAGGCGTTCCCGGCTCAAGCAATCTTTTTTCAAATATTGTATCGGCCAAGCCGAATACTCGCGAATAACGGTACCAATATAGTGCTCCGAAGGGGGCGACGCGCCGCACAAGTGGCGCTATGGCCTCGAATCATTGCCATACCTCTTCATAAATCTCGCGGGAGAAACTGATGTCACTCAGCAGCCAAGTCGCCGCAAATCTGCCTTTTCTGCGCCGGTATGCCCGCGCGCTCACTGGCTCCCAATCCACTGGTGATGCCTTCGTGCGCGCCACGCTTGAGGCGGCATTGGCCGATCCCGAAACTAAGGCTGCGCTTAGCGGCGGAAGGATTGCGCTTTACCAAGCGTTCAACAAGGTCTGGTCGAGCGCATATATCGATGCAGGCGCCGCACCAGAAACGGCAAACGAGCATGAGAGCGGGGCGCAAACGAGCTTGCGGGCGACGACGCCTTTGAACCGGCAAGCTTTGTTGTTGACCACGCTGGAGGATTTTTCGACCGCGCAGGCAGGGCAAATCATGGATCTGGAAACGGCTCAGGTCGAATCTTTGGTCGCAGAGGCGGTGAGTGAGATTGACCGCGAACAGGCAACATCGGTTCTAATCATTGAAGATGAGCCCTTGATCTCGATGCAGCTTGAAGATCTTGTTACATCGCTTGGCCACGAAGTTTGCGGCACGGCAGCAACGCGCACCCAAGCTTTGGCTGTGGTCGCAGAGAAGCGTCCCGGTCTCGTCCTCGCTGACATTCAGCTTGCCGATGGATCATCGGGTTTGGATGCGGTGGACGACATCTTGGCGATCGATAGCGTGCCAGTGATCTTCATCACTGCCTATCCTGAGCGGCTATTGACCGGTGACCGGCCAGAGCCGACTTATCTGGTCACAAAACCATTTCAGGAAGCAACCGTACGCGCCTCTATAAGCCAAGCATTGTTCTTTGGCTCCAGCCGTCCGCTCGATTGATACGAGCTACTTGAAGTCCGTTCCCGACGCGATCGGGGTCCCGCGGATTTGAAACTCGCTCAACCGTCGAACGGGCACACCCAAAACGCAGCGCACTCCACCGGGTTTGAATTCAAGTTGCACCTGATGTTTTAGCTCATGCGCGGTGATCTTCTCGACCAATTGTAGTCCAAAACCGCGCTCACGGCTCGCAGTCACAGGCGGTCCGCCGTTTTCGCTCCACTCGACCCTAGCCAGCTTATCCGTCTCCAGCTCCCAGCGTACGGTGACTGTGCCACCGACTACGCTTAACGCGCCATATTTGGCCGCATTGGTGCCCAATTCGTGGATTGCGAGACCAAAAGAGAGTGCATCATTAGGCGCCAACTCGACATCTGGACCCTCGACGATCAGGGACCGACCATCGGCTTCGACGAAGTGTTGCATCTCCGCTTTGATAACCGATTCAATCGGCGTCGTACCCCAATCTGTGCCGGTCAAGAGATCATGCGTCGCTGACAAGGCTCTGATCCGGCCTTCTAAGCTGTCTGCGAACTCATCAAGATTATTCGCCCGGCGGCGGGTGAGCGAGAGCATGGAAAGGACATTGGCGAGTGTGTTCTTAACTCTGTGATTGAGTTCTCTGGTCAAGGAATCCCGGATGGAGTTTTGCTGTTCGAGAAATGCGAGACGTGCGCCGTCTTCAAGCGCTTGTTTAGCGAGCAGTCGCAAGATGAGCATCAAAAGGCTCGCCAATGCCAATCCAAACACCAATGTGATCAATGACAATGGGTTGAGTTGCCGATCAATAGCGGCATCAATCACCAATAGTAGCTCGCGATTTGCAATAGTGACGGTTTGTTCGAACCGGTCCGTGCCAGCTTCCCCCTGAGCGCGCGACACCATCAGGTTGCTAGTTTGCGCCTCTCCATCATACAGCCGCACACCCATGGGTGTAGGCGGTGCGCCGTCAATTGCAGCATCAAGAAAATCGCCCGCGTTGAATGAGCTGAAAAGGAACCCACCCAATTCGCGAGCTTGCGTTGGGGAATTAGGTACAGGCTTGTAGACGGGCATGAATATGATGAAGCCTGGCGCTTCGCCCGCTCCTTCCTGAGCGAGCACAATCCGGCCCGAAGCCGTGGGCATGACAGTCCGCTTTGCCTCATCCATAGCCGCTGCGCGAACCGGTTCGGAATACATATCAAAGCCCAATGCGCGGCGATTGCGCACAGTGTCGGGGGAGAAGTAGACCACGGGTGCGACCATATCGCGCGCGGGATTAGCCCCCAACCGGAGTGCTGGAAACGCCGGCTGACTGCTTCTCACCCGCGCCAACAAAGTTTCAACATCATCACGCGGCGTGGCGGCAATCCAGCCTATCCCCTCTGCCCCGCGATAATTCTGAGCCAACCGCAATTCCGCAACGAATTGTCGAAAGGTTTGCGGGCTGACCTCTTCGATTGTTGAGAATAATGCAGCGCCTGCGCGCAAATAGGACGAAAATCCGCTACCCCGCCGATCAAGCGCGGAAGCGATGGACTGGGCATAGTCTCGCACTTCGGCGCGGCTGCGTTCCTTAGCGTTGCTTTCGATGATAAAGGCACTGAGCGCGGCAATCGCTGCCACCGCAACAAACAACGCAGCCGGGATAGCTCGCGGATAGGCTGCAAGCCATGTGCGCGCCCTCCCGCTAGAAGCAGATGCACCGGTCGCAGGACCGTCCAGAGAGCCAGAATGTTCGCTCATAGGTTTTGCACCGTGGCTGATCCTTTGTGTCTTCGCCTGAGCTATAACTCGGGCGATGTATAGTGCACGGAACAAAAGAGACGCAGCATCGTTCCCATTGCGTATCTAACCGCCAGCTTCAAATCTGCGGAGATGCAAAATGGGATAAGGGGTCTGGCTGGAAATGACATCCAGAGATAAATCATGGGCGTCCGATGGCGGCGAGAGCGCGGCCAAGGGCAACGCGAAATCGGGAGCGGGCAAGGATGGCCCCGCATGGGCTGATGGGCTCAAGCAGCTTTATGACGATGTTGTCGACGAACCGCTGCCTGATGCATTCAAAGACCTTCTCGCACAGCTCGACGAGACGGATGATGGTGACCCAGCTGCTACACGCGGCGGGGCTGGCTCATGACCGAAAAGCCGCCTCCTCCAAAGCGGACAGCCGCCCAAAAAACCGACTTCAAGCGCGAACTGACTGAGGTCGTACCCCATTTGCGCGCATTTGCCCGTGGTCTGTGCGGGCGGCCGGACATGGCCGATGATCTGGTGCAGGAGACTATGCTGAAAGCGTGGGCTGCACAGGATCGGTTTGAGCCCGGCACATCGATGCGCGCATGGACATTTGTGATCCTGCGCAACGCCTATCTCACAGATATGCGCCGCAACCGGTTCCGCGGTGAATATGATGAGGGCGTGGCAGAGCGAATACTGACAGCACCCGCCGGACAGGAAGAGCCGATCCACCTATCCGATATGCACCGCGCTCTATTGACCCTTCCACCAGAACGTCGTGAGGCATTGCTGCTGGTGGGTGCAGGCGGATTTTCTTACGAAGAAGCAGCCGACATTTGCGGTTGCGCAGTTGGCACGATCAAAAGCCGGGTTGGACGCGCGCGTGCGACGCTCAATGCCATGCTAGCTGAGGGCAACATCCCCCAACGCTCGGTCGAGGATGCCGCTGCGCACAGAGCAATCCTGCAAGAGTTGGACGATGTCGCTGCGGGCAAAGGAATTGCGGCTGCAAAGCCGTAAAGCACGCTTGGCGCGGCGCTTACTCACTGCAATAAGGGCGCCACGCAAGAGTAATCCCGCCCATGAACGACCAAATCCCTAAAAGTCAGCTGCCGAGCGAGGCGGCACGGACGCGCGACAAACGGCGTCTTGTGCTGGCTGAGCAGGAAACGCGGCTGACTTCTGCCCTTGTTTTGCTTATCGGATTGGGGCTTTTCCTAGCTCTGCCGTTTGTCCTTTCGATTGGATCTGTGGTGTTCCTGCCACTGGTCACGGCACTGCTTCTCACCATTCTTCTATCGCCGCTTGCGGATCGGCTGGCGAAGTTAGGTCTACCAAATGTGCTCGCCTCGCTTGGTGCATTGAGCGTGTTTTTGGGCATTCTCTTCGCCGCTTTGGCTCTAATCCTGCAACCGGCTCTCGCATTGTTCGACACATTGCCTGCGATCACCGATCAGGTCGGACAACGCTTTGCCGAATTGCGGGACGAATTTGCCTGGCTCGCGGTCGCGAATGAAGAGATTGCGGCGATCATGGGCAATACGGGTGCGCGCGAAGTGGTGCTCGCCACCCCTAGCCTCCTTGAAGAGATCGCCTTTGCCACACCCAGCATCGTGCTCGAGGTGCTTATCATGTTCCTGATGGCGTTCTTTATGATCGAAGCGCGCGTCCGGATGCGGCGGCATTTGCTGTTTGACCGGGCAAGCTTTGGATCAAGTGTCAAGGCCGCGCGCGTCATGCGTGAAATTCAGGATCGGGTCGCGGCCTATATTACGACCGTCGGCCTAATCAATGCGAGCATCGGAGTGGTGGTTGCATTGGGCGCATGGGCTTTGGGCGTAGACGCGCCGATCATGTGGGGTGGACTGGCCGCTATCCTAAATTTCATTCCCTATGTCGGGCCGCTGGCGATGACGACTTTGCTAGCGCTGTTTGGGATCGGTACGGCCGACACAGTGCTGATCGGTCTAATTCCGGCGGCGGCCTATGTGGTGCTCCACACTGTTGAAGCGAATGTAGTCACACCTTCGATTTTGGGCGCCCGTTTCACTATGAGCCCGGTTATGATCCTGATCGCCCTGTCCTATTTTACATGGATATGGGGCGTTCCAGGTGCGCTGTTATCTGTACCGATCTTGCTCACGTTGACAGCATTCTTCGACCATATCGGACGACCCAATCTGGTCGGATTTCTCTTTGGCGAACCACTTTTCCCAAGCGAGAGCATGGGCGGCGGTGTCGAGGATGAACAAGCGGGACCCTCGACAAAGCTAACCGGTCAGACTTAGGTCCCGCTGCGATCAACCGCACTCACCACGGCGACATTCATAGTGACATTCGCCAGAGTACGCATGATGTCCGGCAGCATCTCAACCGCCACGAGCAACACCAGTGGCTCAATCGGCACGCCCATGGCCAGCGCTATGGGACCAATGGACACTACGAAGCTGATCGAACCGGGCAGGCTAACCGAGCCAACACTGATAATCAGCGCAACAAGTATCCCTGCGATGGCAAGCGCCGGGGTGATCTCAACCCCGGCCAAGGCGGCGACATAGAGAGCGACCGCCATATTCATCGCCGGACTGGTCGCGCGAAAAATCGCAACGGCAAGCGGCAGGACAAATTCGCTGGTGCTGGATCGCAGCTTGAGACGCGATGCGCTGTCGAGCATGGCAGGCAGGCTAGCAAGAGAGCTTTGTGTCGACACCGCCACCGCTTGGGCGGGCAACATCGCCTTTGCGAACCGCACCGGCCCAACTCCGCCCAGCGCAAAGGCAAGAACATAAGCGAGCAACAGAATGAAACCACCCATGGCAGAGACAACCAGAATATAGTGAGCAAGCGCCGCAAACGCCCCGCCCCCACTGCGCAAACCCACTCCGAATGCGAGCGCGACGACTCCCAAAGGCGCAAGCCACAAAACCCAACCAATGATCAGCAACATGGCATTGGCAAGCGCATGGAAGAAGCCGAGCAAGCGCTCACCTTGTCCCGCTGGCAATTGTGTGATTGCCACTGCGAACAAGGCAAAGAAAACGGTCAATGGCAGCATCGCTGTCTCCGCCGCAGCCGCGATAATGTTAGGCGCGATCAAAGAAGTGAGGAAGTCGAGAATACCCGGCACTTCCTGTGCGCCATCGGGTATCTCTGACAGAAACCCGGTCGCGCTTTCAGGAATAGGGATCACGCTCAGCAGCAATGGCAACACAGTCGCTGTGAACAATCCACCAGCAATCAGCACTCCGAATACCAACGCCAAAAACCGTCGTGCTGCTGCCCCTGCGCGCGCCGCCTGCACCATCTGCGCAAGGCCCAGCACTAACAATGCAGCCACCAGCGGTATGATCGTCATTTGTAGTGCACGCAGCCACAATGTGCCTACCAGCGAAATCGATTGCAGCAACTCGCCCGGCAGCTCTACCGACGACATCGCCACGCCCAGACCCAGCCCAATGATCAACGCCGCAAAGGTCGCGATCACCGGCAAGCGGATCGTCACCAGCTCAAATCCGCTCTCAATCTGTGCGGACGCGCCTGTCTCATTGCTGGTCTTGTTCAAGAATTTGGTTCCTTTGAGAGCACCTCGCCCTTCCCTTCGCGCGATAACCGCGTCACAAGCGCCTGACAAATCGACATACGATTATCCTCGAAAGGGATCGAACGGGAATGGGACGCAAACTCTTTGGCACTGACGGGATCAGAGGGCGCACCAATGCGGGTGTGATGACGGCTGAGACCGCGATGCGCGTGGGTCAGGCGGCGGGCAATTACTTTATGCGGGGCGGACACCGGCACAGAGTTGTGATCGGCAAAGACACCCGCCTGTCCGGCTATATGATGGAAAGCGCGCTCGTGGCTGGCTTCACCAGTGTGGGTATGGATGTGACCATGACGGGGCCTCTGCCAACACCAGCGATCGCTCTTTTGACCCGCGAGATGCGCGCTGATTTAGGCGTGATGATCTCTGCAAGTCACAATCTGTTTCGCGACAACGGCATTAAATTGTTCGGCCCAGATGGTTACAAACTGTCGGATCAGGCTGAATTAGAAATTGAGGCTCTGTTGGAACAAGAGCCCAAACTCGCAGCACCCGAACGGATTGGACGTGCGCGGCGAATTGATGATGCGCGTGGGCGCTATATTCACGCGATCAAACAATCGGTGTCAAACGAAGTCCGCTTTGACGGACTCAAAGTCGTCGTCGATTGCGCACACGGTGCAGCCTATCAGGTGGCTCCCTCGGCAATCTGGGAATTGGGCGCCGAGGTCATCACTTTGGGCGTTGACCCCAATGGCACCAATATCAATGACGGCGTTGGCTCAACCGCAATTGAGGCGCTGCAGGCACGCGTGGTTGAAGAAGGTGCGGATATCGGCATTGCGCTTGATGGAGATGCTGACCGGCTGATCGTGGTCGATGAAAAGGGCACTAAGGTTGATGGTGACCAGATCATGGCTCTTATCGCGACACGCATGCATGAAAAGGGCGCTTTGAGTGGCGGCGGTGTCGTTGCGACTGTGATGTCGAACCTGGGACTGGAACGGTATCTTGAAGGGCTGGGTCTGACATTGGAGCGGACCAAAGTTGGCGACCGTTACGTGTTGGAGCGGATGAAAGAGGGCGGCTTCAATGTCGGTGGTGAGCAGTCCGGTCACATGATCCTGAGCGACCATGGTACAACCGGAGACGGTACAGTCGCAGCCCTGCGAGTGCTCAGCAGTCTTGTGCGAACAGAAAAGCCCGCAAGCGAGATTTTGCATCTCTTCGACCCTGTCCCGCAGCTGCTCAAAAATGTGCGTTATGAAGGCGGTGCACCACTCGAAAATGACGCAGTAAAGGCAGCCATTGCGCAGGCTGAAAGTGAACTGGAAGGCAATGGCCGCCTCGTCATTCGCGCCTCTGGCACAGAGCCTCTAATCCGCGTGATGGCCGAGGGTGACGATAGTGCGCAGGTCGAGAGTGTCGTCGATCGTGTCTGCGACGCCGTGCGCGCAGCAACTTAGGGGCTGGTCGATGTTAGAGATGCGTCCCGACTGCGAACGCTGCGGAAGAGATTTGCCGGCCGCAACACCCGGCGCATTCATTTGCAGCTTTGAATGCACATTTTGCACCGAATGCGCAGAAGCGCTCGACGATGTCTGCCCGAATTGCGGCGGCGAATTGATGGACCGTCCTACTCGCGCGGTAAAGCTGCACGCAAAGTTTCCGCCGAGTACAGAGCGGAAGTTTAAGGGATGAGCACTGACGCTGTCAAAGAAGAGCCTGCGAAGAAGCAACCGCCGCGCATTCTGTCGATTGCCGGGTCGGATTCCTCAGGCGGCGCAGGCATTCAGGCGGACATAAAGACCATCACAATGCTTGGCGGCTATGCCATGAGCGCGATCACCACAGTAACAGCGCAGAACAGCGTCGGTGTGCAAGCGGTTGTGCCGATCTCGGGCGATGCAGTTGGCCAGCAAATCACCTCCTGCGTTCGCGATATTGGCGTCGATGCGATCAAGATCGGGATGGTGCACGACACGGATATCATCGCGCACATGCATGAAGCTCTTAGCGAAGCGCTGTCAGACGCCGACGTTCCTATCATCCTTGACCCCGTTATGATTTCGACCACGGGAGCAGCTCTGATCGCGCCAGATGCCCTTTCTGCGATGCGCGAACAATTGTTCCCGATGGCGACCTTAATCACGCCCAACCTGCCCGAACTCGGCCATTTGGTTGAGCGCTCGCTAACCTCGACAAGGCAGATGATCGAGGCAGCGGAGGAACTATCTAAGGCAACGGGCGCAGCCATATTGGCCAAAGGCGGTCACACTCAGGATGCGCGGATCATAGACATACTGATCCGGCCCGATGCTCGCGCGGTGCAGTTTGATCACGCCCGCATTGAGACACCGCATACGCACGGGACTGGCTGCACGCTCTCGTCAGCGATTGCGACCCTGTTGGGCCACGGTCAATCGCTCGAACATGCAGTCCGGTTGGGACGCAATTTCGTAGTCCGGGCAATCGAATCTGCCCCCGGCTTTGGTGCAGGTAGCGGCCCGCTGGGCCATCACGCGGTACGGACGTTAAACTAAGCGTCCAGTTCGTAAAACTTGGAGATATGCTCCCAAGCTTCATCGGCGGTTTCGCACCAATGAAATAGGTCGAGGTCCTTCTTTGAGATCGTGCCCTCTTCGGCAATTGCTTCAAAATCGACCACGCGCTCCCAGAAGTCCTTACCGAACAACATGATCGGGATCGGCTTCATCTTACCCGTCTGGATTAGAGTCAGCAGCTCAAAAAATTCATCAAATGTGCCAAAGCCGCCCGGGAACACGGCCACTGCCCGCGCGCGCAAGAGAAAGTGCATCTTGCGCAAAGCGAAATAGTGGAAGTTGAGCGATAGATACGGCGTCACATAGGAATTGGGTGCTTGCTCATGCGGCAGCACAATATTGAGCCCGATCGACTCGCCCCCCGCATCACTCGCCCCGCGATTTCCCGCCTCCATAATCGAGGGGCCGCCGCCTGTGGTGACGACGAATTGTCGCTTACCATCCTCAATGATCGCCTTTTCAGAGACGAGCCGGGCGAGCTTATACGCCTCGTGATAGTACTTCGCCTTCTCCGCCAGCCGCGCTGCGACCTTCTGCTCGTATTCATTGGCATCCTTGGCCGCATCAATCTTGGCCTGCGCTTGCTCTGGAGAAGGGATACGGGCCGAACCGTACATAACCATGGTTGAACCAACGCGTGCCTCGTCGAGCAGCATTTCCGGCTTTAGCAATTCCAACTGGAACCGCACCGGGCGCAATTCATCACGCAGTAGGAAATCATCATCGCGAAACGCCAATTTATAGGCGGGATGATCCGTTTGCGGTGTGTGTTCAGGAGATTCGTCTGCGAACTGGCTTTCCTGTTCGGCGCGATAGAACTTGCGGTCTGTGAGGTCTTTTTCTGTCATGTCCATGCACCTAGGCGCGCGGCTTGGTGTGGGCAAGACACGTTAGATCAGGATTGGCTGCCAGCGGCCTATGTGTCGGGTAAACCCGCATATTCTTGCTCTTCGCGTGGGCATCGGTTAGTTTTGCCTCAGGTGCTGACGTAGAATTTTTGCGTCAGTGAGATGAAAGAACGATTTATGGCGGATAACCTTCCGCCGGACACAGACAGAAATGCTGGTAAAAAACGGGGCGGTAAGTCCGGTAAAGTAGCCGATTTTCGCTACAAGCGCTCCAACCAGCAAGGCAAAAGGTCCGCAAATGGACCCAAGGCTCGCGCCAACCCCAAACGCAGCGAACCTGCGCGTCGCAGATCCGCATCTCCTCCTCCGCGCCGAGGAGAGGCCTACGCCGCGCTGGACCTTGGCACTAACAATTGCCGCCTGTTGATTGCGCGCCCATCGGGCAAGGATTTCACCGTCATCGATGCATTCAGCCGGGTCGTGAAGCTCGGCGAAGATTTGGCAACCACCGGTCGACTTTCCGACGAAGCGATGGACCGTGCGCTGAGCGCTCTAAAAATATGCGCGGAGAAGCTGCGCCGCCGCAATGTGCGCCTCGCCCGATCGGTTGCAACAGAGGCGTGTCGACGCGCAACCAATGGCGCCGATTTCATCGAACGCGTGCAAAGTGAAACGGGCATTGTCCTCGATATCATCACCGCAGAGGAAGAGGCCCGGCTGGCCGTGCTGGGCTGTCATATCCTTTTGGAACAGGGTGAGGGGCCGGCGGTCATTTTCGATATCGGCGGCGGTTCAACAGAGCTGGTTCTGCTAAAGCCAGGGGGCAAGATACCGCGCATTATCGACTGGCAGAGCGTTCCGTGGGGCGTTGTTTCACTGACGGATACAGTGGGGCGGAATGAATGCGACGGAAAAACCGGACGCGAGGCCCGGCTGGCGCGCTATACCAAAATGCGCGAGCTTGTCTCTGACAGTTTCGCCCCCTTTGCTGAGCGAATTGCGGATGCTTCGAAGTGTCCCGATATTCGCCTTCTGGGAACGAGCGGCACGGTAACGACCTTGGCCAGCTTGCATTTGGAGCTGCCACACTATGACCGAAAGGCCGTGGACGGCCTGATCGTGCCATCGCGTGCCATGCGCGAAATCAGCACGGCGCTTTCAGGTATGTCGCCCGATGAACGCAGCGAGCTGCCATGTATCGGGCATGATCGCGCAGATCTGGTGGTTGCGGGTTGTGCGATTCTCGAATCGATCCTCGATTTGTGGCCAGCAGAGCGGCTGGGTGTCGCAGATCGCGGCATTCGCGAAGGGATTTTGCGCAGTTTGATGGCAGCCGAGCGTCAAAGCGAGCGCAGCCTTGCCGCCTTGCACGAAATGCGCGTTGAGAAAGCAGGGGACTGAACCGATGACTCGTTCTGGTAAGAACCCCGACCGCCGGGTCAAAACGGCGAAAAAGCGCACTGCGTCTTCGACGCGGTGGTTAGAGCGGCAGCTGAATGACCCCTATGTCAAACAAGCGAAGGCCGACGGATATCGCAGCCGAGCCGCGTATAAGCTGATTGAATTGGATGATCGGTTCGGCCTTATCCGCGGTTCTCGCCGAGTGGTTGATTTGGGCATCGCGCCAGGCGGTTGGGCGCAGGTCGTCCGCGCGAAGGCCCCCGAAGCGGACATAGTCGGTATTGACCTGTTACCGACCGAACCCATCGAAGGCGTCACCATATTTGAGATGGATTTCATGGACGACGCCGCGCCAGCAGCGCTCGAAGAGGCATTGGGCGGACCACCCGATCTCGTCCTGTCAGATATGGCCGCGAACACTGTCGGTCACAAACAGACAGACCATTTGCGTACAATGGCCTTGGTCGAGGCGGGCGCATGGTTTGCCACCGAAACGCTGGAAAAAGGCGGTGCATTCGTGGCCAAGGTTTTGGCAGGGGGCACTGACACCGAGTTACTCACACTGCTCAAACAGCATTTCACCAGCGTAAAGCACGCAAAACCGCCCGCGAGCCGCAAGGGTTCATCGGAATGGTACGTGGTGGCGCAAGGGTTCAAAGGGCGCGAATAAAACGCGCCCTTCAGTAGACAGCCTACTCGCTCGCTTCAGCAGCTGCGGTTTCTTCGGACGTTTCTTCCGCAGCGTTCTGATCCGCTTCCGCTTCAGCTTCAGCTTCCTCACCCGCAGTCGCCTCAGCTTCTTCAGCGGCGACAGCGACGTATTCGGGCACTGCGAGGTTCGAACCGTTCTCGTTCATATACAAGGAGACAGCGGCGCGGTCTTCGATGCTCGACAAACCAGCAAAGCCCATCTTCGTGCCGTCCATATAACCGCGCGGATTGTTGAGCCAATCGTTCATCTCATCCCAGCCCCACTGGCCGCCAAAGCTCGCCATTGCGCCGGAATATTCGTAGCCGCCAACTGCGCCAACAGGTGCGCCCATAATGCCATGAAGGTTTGGACCAACGCCGTTCGCGCCGCCCGCCTCGATAGTGTGGCATGCCGAACACTTGGCAAAAACACGCTCACCAGCAGACACGTCGACGCCGTCCATGTTCAACGCCTGCGTCATGGTCATTTCGACTTCGCCCGCTTCTTCGGCGACTTCGACCGGATAGCCAGCAACCTCTGGGCGCTGCGGATCATAAGCATGGAAAATCTTGTCCGAGACAATCGACAGACCAAGGCCGAGCCCGGCTGCGAACAGCACCCAGCCTGCAATCGTGTTGATCATGTCGCCTGAACCGTTGTCAGTGTCCGGCGTGTCTTGCGTATTGGTTTCTTGTGTCATGTTGGCTGCCCCATAATCCCGCACTTGCCCCTGCGCAAGGCGAAACACATCACGAATGAATGCATCATTTGCAAGCTTCTTTAACGCCACACTTGCAGCCGCAACGCGCGAGTTCTAGCAGGCTCGTGATTATGCGAAGTTTTCCCGGTCCAGCCTTAGCGATTGTCGACGAATTGCGCAAAGCCGCTCAGGTGGCGCCCGCGCGCGCGATTGCCTTTCAAGGATCGCCGGGCGCAAATTCACACCGCGCCGCACTAGAAGCGCGCCCCGATGCCCTGCCCCTGCCCTGTTTCAGCTTCGAAGATGCCCTTGAAGCGGTCAAAGACAAACGCGCAGGACACGCGATTATCCCCATCGAAAATTCGCAACATGGTCGGGTCGCTGACATTCATTTTTTGTTGCCCGAAAGCGGTTTGTCGATTGTCGGTGAGTATTTCATGCCGATCCATCACGCGTTGATGGGACCGGGGCCGGGACCGTTTGAAGCCGCATACAGCCACCCGCAAGCGTTGGGCCAGTCGCGGTTTTTCCTGCGTGAGCGCGGGATTGTCCCTTTGAGTTATGCTGATACTGCGGGTGCGGCTGCGCATGTGAGCGAGCGCGGCGATCCGAAACTGGGGGCAATCGCGCCTGCTATCGCAGCCGAACTCTACGACCTTGAGATTGTCGAGACCCATGTCGAGGATAGCGAGGACAATATGACCCGCTTTGTCATCCTCGCGGATAAACCGACTTTCGTGAAAACCGGATCGGAAAAGCCAGCGATCACGACGTTCGTGTTTGAAGTGAAGAATATTCCGGCGGCGCTTTATAAAGTGCTGGGCGGGTTTGCGACCAATGGGGTCAACATGACCAAGTTGGAAAGCTATCAGCATGGAACCAGCTTTTCTGCGACACGATTTTACGCAGATATTATCGGGGTGCCAGGCGATCCAGCGGTGGATCGCGCGCTGGAGGAATGCGCTTTTCATTCCAAGGAATTGCGCATTTTGGGCACCTATGAACAGGCACGAGCGCGCGGGCAGTAAAGAGCAATGTGGCTTAGCTCTGCGAAGGCTGTTGCACCGCGCGTTGGACCGTGCCACGACTGACCAAGCATGACGAACGCGGTGCAGACCAATCCGGCAGTAGGTGGGGCGCCTGCCGCAACCCCCGCTCCACCCAGTGGCGGCGTGCCTGAGGGTTGGCGCGAGCTACGCGACAATTCCTCGATTCAATTTGACGAAGTCCAATTCTCACCGCCTCAGCCCCCCGAACCCCGCGAACCCGGCTGGTTTGATGAGGCGCTGGTCGGATTCTTCGAATTTCTTGGCAATCTCCTGTCGCCAATTGGCCAGTTTCTGGGGATTTCGTGGCCGGTCTTACAATGGCTGTTGTTGGCTTTGGTGGTTGTCTTTGTGCTGGTTGTTGTTTTTCGCATGGTCGGCCCCGTAAGAGCGCGAGTCCGCAAAGCGAAAGCTGGCACCGCAAACAGCGAACCCGAATGGCAACCAACGGAAGAAGAGAGTATCGCGCTGCTCGAAGACGCGGATAAACTCGCGGCAGAGGGCCGTTTTGATGAAGCAACCCGTCTCCTGCTTCAACGCAGTGTCAGTCAAATCGCCGAAACCCGGCCCGATTGGGTTGAGCCATCCAGCACAGCGCGCGAACTCGCGGCCATTCCGGCTTTGTCAGAGGCCGCACGCGGGGCATTTGCGACAATTTCAGAACGAGTTGAACGAAGTCTGTTCGCGTTACGATCGCTCAATCGCGACGATTGGGAGGCAGCGCGCGCCGCCTATGCCAATTTTGCGCTGGCCAAGATCGAAGCGCCACAGCGCATGCCTAACACCGCTCCGCTCAACACTGATCCAAGAGTCAGAGCCGTATGAGCGCAGGCACCAAGCAAGCGCGCGGCGCCTCCCCATTCAACCGCGGAGCTGTCTTAGCAGTCGTGCTAGTCGGATTTGCCGCGTTTCTGGCAATGATCTACTTCATCGGCATCGGCGACACAGGTGGGCGCGAGGGGCGGGGTGAGGCCCATGCTTCCGCCAATGGCCTTAACGGATATGCTGGACTGGTCGAATTGCTTGAAGCCGAAGGCTATGACGTAGAACGCTCGCGCGACCTCAGCGGATTGGATACCAACGGCCTCCTGATCTTAACCCCGCCGCAATTCACTGATGCAGACGAATTCGGCCAAATCCTGGAAAACCGGCAATATGTCGGCCCCACCTTGGTCATTCTGCCGAAGTGGTCGGTTGGTGAGATCACCGGCGATGTGGTTGAAGAAGACGAAGACAAAGTGCGCAGAGACTGGGTCACGCTGTTGGGGGCGAGTCCGGCATCATGGACTGAGCAATTGCCGGAGCCGTTTACGTTCACGCATGAGCAAAAAGACCTACCGGCAGCCAATCAGGCGAGCTGGAGTGGCCTTGCCCAGTCTGGCCGTTTGCCGACCGGTACAGTCCTCTATGTCGAGAATGATGCGTCTTACGAGGCGGTAATCAGAGATCCCGCTGGGCATATTCTGGCAATGAATGTCGTCGGCAATGTCGGCACCGATTATTATGAAAACGCCCATTGGACCATGTTCGTGGTCGAGCCAGACCTGATGAACAATTACGGTCTTTCCGATGCTCGCCGTGCCGCCGCTGCGCTCGCTCTGGTTCAAGAGGCCGGGTATGGCGACATGAATTCCGTCACGTTTGATATGACGCTTAATGGCTATGGCAATTCGGTCAATCTGTTGACGCTTGCATTTGAACCACCCTTTTTGGCCGCCACATTGTGCCTGATTTTGGCGATGATGATTGTGGGATGGAGAGCGTTCTTGCGCTTTGGCCCATCGGCGGTTGCGGCGCCCGAATTTGCATTCGGGAAAAAGCGGCTAGTCTCCAATGGTGCTGGGTTGATTGTACGTGCGCGGCGGCTGGGCTTGCTGGGTGAGCCTTATGCCAATCTGATTGAGCGACGTTTGGCGCGCAGGCTTGGACTGGTTAAACCGGATGCCGAGGCGATTGACGCGGCATTAGCGCGCAGATTGCCGAATGAAGAGCCATTTTCGAACCGCGCCGCGCGCCTTCTTAATGCGCAAAAGCCCGGTGAAATATTACGGGCTGCACGCGCACTTAATGAATTGCCACAAAAGCTGACATCACCTTCAACAGGGAAAAATACCAAATGAGCACTGGTCTCGAAAATGATCCTCCTGCACCGCAAGCGCCAGCATCAGAGCCCGCTTCCCAAGAGATCGGCATGACGCTGGGCGATGTTCGCAACCTCGCCAATGCAATCCGCGCAGAGGTTGCCAAGGCAATCGTCGGGCAAGACGCGATGATCGACCAATTGCTGGTGGCATTGGTGAGCCAAGGGCACGTCCTGCTCGAAGGGCCTCCGGGCACCGCTAAAACCTTCATGGCTCAGGCGTTTTCGACCGCGCTGGGCCTCGACTTTGGGCGTATTCAGTTCACCCCGGATCTGTTGCCGGGTGATATTCTCGGCTCGAACCTGTTCAACTTTCAGACCAGCGAGTTTACGCTGACGCGCGGACCAATTTTCTGCGAGTTGCTGCTTGCCGATGAGATCAACCGCACGCCGCCCAAAACGCAGGCCGCTTTGCTGGAGGCGATGCAGGAACGGCGCGTGACGCTGGATGGCGAAACGCACCAATTGCCGCCGCAATTCATGGTGGTGGCAACGCAAAATCCGATTGAGAACCAAGGCGTCTATCCACTGCCCGAAGCGCAGCTTGACCGGTTCCTGTTCAAGCTGCTCGTACCCTATCCTGATGAGACCGAAGAGACACGGATTGTGGCAAGCTATGGTTCGCGTCAGGGACCACAGCGTCCGGCAGAACTCGGCGTGAAAGCGGTTGCGAATGCGGAAATTTTGGCTGCGGCCAGCGCGGCTCTTGGCCATGTGACTGTAGCCGATGAGATCACCCAATACGTCGTGCGACTGGTGCGCGCGACCCGTGAGCATGCAGAGCTTGCCGTGGGCGCTTCGCCGCGTGCAGCCGTGATGCTTGCCAATGCAGCGCGCGCGCGGGCTGCGTTAGAGGGGCGCTCTTATGCGATCCCTGATGATGTGAAGGCCTTGGCTGTGCCCGTCCTTCGTCACCGTCTGACACTCAGCCCGGCTGCCGAAATCGAAGGTCGCGATGTTGAGGCACTGGTGGCTGAATTGATCGACGCGACTGAGGCACCGCGCTGATCAGCGGCTAGTCCATGGCATTATCGCTCCCTCTTGTTCCGACCCAGCGCGCCGCGTGGATCATCGCCGGCTTTGCGCCGATTGCGTTGGTGATCGCTGCCGTCTCTCCCGGCCTATGGGTGATCGCTCCAGTAGCCGCTTTGGCGATGGTGGCGCTGATTGTTCTCGATGGATTGATGGCGGGAACATGCGAGGAATGGCATGTGTTAGTGCCCGCCGACACCGAAGTGGGCCAACCAACCGCGATTGACGCCCTTGCCCGGTTTAGCGGACGCGGCGCGAGTGAGCCTGAAGTCGCGTTGGAGTTCGACCCGCGCTTGGCCCCATCCGGGCGCGCCAATATGCCGCTTTTACGTGACCCTGACACGAGCGAACGCAGCGGTTCAATCGACGTGCATCCCGAACGGCGCGGCACTGCGCCGGTCTCACGTGCATGGCTGCGATGGAGCGGCCCGTTGGGACTGGGTTCGCGCCAGACGCAGCAGACGCTGGACAAAGAGATGCGCATCTGGCCCGACCTTTCGCCGGTGCGATCGAAGGAATTGCAGACCTTTATGCGCGATGCTGCCGCTGGCCTGATCGCGCGGCGCATTCGCGGAGAAGGCACTCAGTTTGAGGCCTTGGCCGAATACCAGCCGGGCATGGACCGCCGCAAAATCGACTGGAAAGCCAGCGCGCGCCACATGCACCTTTATGCCCGCGAAAACGAAAGCGAGCGCAACAATCAGATCGTCTTTGCCTTTGATTGCGGACAGGCGATGTGTGAGCCGGTGGACGGGATGCCCCGAATTGACCGCGCGGTAACAGCCGCGCTCACATGTTCATACGTGGCGCTTAAAGGGGGCGACAAAGTTTCGCTGTTCGGCTTCGCGCAAAGGCCACAAGTGATGACGCCTTTCGTCAACGATTCCCGAGCATTCTACCGCTTGCAAAGCGCAGCCGCCGCACTCGATTATGATGCGGCAGAGCCCAATTTTACTCTCGCGCTCGCGACACTCACTGCCAAATTGCAGCGCCGCTCGCTGATCGTATTGTTCTCAGATTTCACCGATGCGACCGCTGCGGAGATGATGATTGAGAGCATTGGAAGGCTCGTCGACAAGCACCTCGTCCTGTTCGTCACCATCGCCGATAGCGAGCTTGAGAGCTTTATCGATGAAGAGCCCGGCGACATTGCCACCCTCGCCCGCTCTGTCACTGCCGACACATTGCTGCATCAACGCAGCGTCGTGTTGCAGCGTTTGCGGCGCATGGGGGTCGATGTGATTGAGGCGCCCTACAACCAAATCGGCTATCAGTTGATCGACCGCTATTTCATCATCAAAAACTCAGAGGCGATCGGATGAAGGCGCCCACAATTGGATCATGGTTCACTCGCGGCGAAATTGCGGCACCTGCCGATATCGAGGGCGCAGCTCTGCGCTCAGATCGCTTTCGTTTGGAGCGTGAAGGCGATTGGCGACGGCTGGAACAGATCGTTATCCGCATGGAAAAGGGCGGGTTGCGCCGGGTCGATGATGAGGACCTGCTGGCGTTGCCCACACTATACCGCACCGCTGCATCCAGCCTGTCCGTCGCACGTGAGACCAGCCTTGATGCCGCAACGCTCGGCTATCTGGAAAGCCTAGTCCAGCGCGCATGGTTCCAAGTCTATGGCCCACGCAAAGGGTTCTTTGCGTGGTTTAGCGAGTTTCTCCTTGGTGGGTGGAGCCGCGCGGTGCGCGAAATATGGCTAGACATCTGCATCGCGCTTTTCGTGTGCGTCGCAGGCGCGGTCGTCGGCTGGCTGTTGGTCGCGCAAAACAGCGATTGGTATTACCGCCTGATCCCCATTGGACTGGCCGGAGATCGCGGACCTGGGGCAAGTCGAGAGACTTTGCTAGCCTCTCTCGGCACCGAGGAATCCACCTCCGGGCTGTCGACATTTGCCGCATCGCTTTTCAGCAACAATGCTGGTGTGTGTATCCTTGCCTTTGCGCTTGGCTTTGCTTTTGGCATTCCGTCGCTGATGCTGCTGGTGCATAATATGGCGATGCTGGGTGCAATCCTGTGGCTGTTTTCCGAAGCTGGATTGATCGTTGAATTCTCCGCTTGGCTCAGCGTCCATGGCACCACTGAATTGTTCGGCATTCTGCTTTCAGGCGCAGCAGGTTTGCATATCGGACGCTCTATGGCGTTCCCCGGAGAGCGATCAGTCTTGGAAGCCGCGTCGACGAGTGGCCGCCGTAGCGCGGTCGTGATGGTTGGCGTGGTCATCATGATGGTCGTGGCTGCCATACTCGAGGCATTCCCAAGGCAGCTGGTCGAAGGTGCACAGAACCGCTTTATCATCGGCGGGACATTCGGAGTGTTCTGGTTGACTTACTTCTTCCTTTATTCACCGCGCGGCGGAATGGTCGAAGATTTGGATGATGCGGAACGCCTCGCATGAGCGCCGCAATTGCACCCGCCCCGACTGACAAACGTCAACGCACATTGGTCACGCCCGAGGGGATTGCGATCCCTGTCACCATTGCATCGCGCGGTTCGCGAATAGGCGCATTGGTGCTCGACTTTCTGATCCTGATATTCGGCCTGATCGCGATCTTTATATTCCTCGCCTTTGTGGCAGAGGGTCTGTTTGACGAGATCGACAGCGCGGTCGACGGTGCGATGTCGGGGGCAGCGGAATTCCTTTTCATCCTGGTAATCCTGCTCATATTCATGGCCCGTTATGGCTATTTTCTCACTATGGAACTGGGCCCGCGCGGGGCGACATTGGGCAAACGCATAGTCGGCATCCGTGTGGCTGCGCGCGGCGGTGGCCGGTTGACGCCAGAAGCGATTATCGCCCGCAACTTGCTGCGCGATATTGAGCTGTTCATGCCGCTCATCTTCCTGCTGATCGCGCCCAGCGGCGAAAGCGGCAGTTTCGGCCTTGCAGGCATGGTCTGGTTCATGGTCTTCATGGCGTTCCCGTTTTTCAACAAAGACGCCATGCGCGCCGGTGATGTCATCGCGGGCACATGGGTCGTCGATGCCCCGCGCACCCGTTTGGCAGAGGCTCTTTCAACGCAAGGGGCGGCCGTCCAAGGCACCAGCGAAATGACTGGCGCACGCTACGAATTCGGCGAGGAAGAACTGTCGATCTATGGCGAGCATGAATTGCAGACCCTAGAGCGGATGCTGCGTGACGCCCAGCCAGAGGCGCTGTCGGCGGTGCACGCCACGATCTGTCGCAAGATCGGGTGGGATCCAGGCGCAGGGGATGAGCGCGCGTTCTTGGAAGCATTCTATGCTCAACTGCGGGCAAGGTTGGAGGGCGATATGCGCTTTGGCAAACGCAAAGCGGACAAGTTCTCATGAGTTTTGACCGGCGCAAGTTCCTCAGCGGCACGCTCGCATCGGGTGTGGCGTTGGGCGTTGGAGGATGCATCCCGCCCGACCAAAGCCCCGCAGGACGCTTCATCGCAACTTTGCGCATAATCGAAGCCAATGCGGGTGGCACTTTGGGTGCTGAGCTGGTGGAGATCAACACCGGGCGCTCTATCGGTCTTAACCGCACACGGCGATTTGGCCATTGCTCATCCTTTAAACTTTCGCTCGCTGCAAAGGTCCTGCAACGGCATGTTACGGGCGAGGACGATGCTGACCGGCGAGTGATGTGGAGTGAAGATGATCTGATGTTCGTCTCCCCCTTCACCACGCGGCGTTTGGGCGAAGGGGCGACTTTACGCGAACTGGCGGAGTTCACACAGAAATATTCCGACAATGCGGCGGCCAATATCCTGCTGCGCGAAATCGGCGGACCGGCGGCGCTGACTGCTTTCTGGCGGAGCATCGGTGATGATGTCAGCCGTCTTGATCGGATCGAGCCGGCGCTCAACAATGTGCCCCCAACCGAAGTCCGCGACACGACCACGCCGCTGGCCATGGCGCGCACGGTCGCAAAGCTCACATTTGGCGATGTCTTGCCAGAAGTGGAGCAGGCGCAATTGCGGCAATGGATGATCGATACACCCACCGGGGCGAAACGGGTGCGTGCTGGCTTACCAGAGGAATGGGTTGCAGGTGACAAGACCGGCACTTCGATCTGGCCTGGCATGGGCAGCCTCTATGTCGATATCGGCTTTGTCCAATCACCCGAACGCGGCCCCTTTGCCTTTGCGACCTATTTCCGCGCTCGCGAAAAACACGATGGGATGGACCCAGCCGCCGAGGCCGTGCTGGCGCAAGTCGGCGATGTGTTGGCCAGCTTTACGGAAGAGCCCAACCCGTTTCCGTTTTAGTGGCAATCTGCTACTGATCCTACAGTTCGAGAGGGATCATGGAACGCGCGCTCAAATTCATCGCTAGCATTCTGCCACTGATTTTCGCCTTCGCCTTTATGGTGCCGGTGATCGATGCTGGGATGCAAGCAGTGGGCGTGAATGCGCCATTCGGCCTCTCAACCCTTAGCGCGGCTTTGATCATCGGCGGGGCTTGGGGCGTCTTTGCACAAATCACCGGGCGGTGGGTGTGAACGCGCAATCTGTGATCCTACCTGATGATCTCTCACAGCTGTCCGATGCTGAGTTGAGGCGGCTTGAGCTGAAGATCGCGCGCAAACATTCGGGCATGTTCCCCTGGGGTGCAGTAGCGTGGGCATTTGGCAATCTGGCGGTGTGGCTGTCGCTGTGGCCGCTCGTGTTTACCGGGCTGTTGCCGCTATGGGCCGCATTCCCGATCGCCACGATCAATCTCGCTTTGGTCTATCTACCCACGCATGAGGCGCAGCACGACATTATCGCCCGGCCTGGCACAAAGCTGCGATGGCTCAATGAGCTGGTGGGTCATGCAACCTCTTGGATGATGATCACCCCGTTCGAAGTGTTTCGCGTCACTCATCTCGACCATCATCGTCACACCAACGACCCCGAAAAAGACGTCGATATTACCAGCATGGCACCGGGTCCGTGGAGCGCAATTTGGGCCGCGATCAAAGCGCGCCAACCCAATGCAAAGCGCAGTGCGGACTACGTAGCAGCACTCGCCCGCAACGGGCGCGAGGATTTGATCCTGCTCTCGCTAATCTACAAGCTGGGTTTTATCGGGATACTCGGGACGCTGGCATGGAATGGATATGCGTTGGAGGCGCTTTTCCTGTGGTGGCTGCCTTACCAGATCGCCATCACATACATCATTTTCTTCCTGTCATGGGCGCCGCATCATCCTGGCAACGAGAGCGGTCGGTATCGCAACACGCGCAGCTGGCGTTCGGCGGTTGGCAATATCGGGTCGATGGGGATGCAGTTTCACATTGTGCACCATCTGCATCCCTATATCCCGCTCTACCGCACGCCTGCGGCCTATCGTGAAATGAGGCCGATCCTAGAGGCGCGCGGGTGCCGATTGGGTGATATTTGAGCCGAGTTATTCGTCGGCGAAGATCGCGACCTCGTTGACACCCTCGCTGGTCGCGCGGCCGCGATACATGCCGGATGTGTTGAAGCTGTAGAGTGCATGGCCCTCTGGGGTGACCAGAATGATTCCGCCATCGCCGCCAAGCTCTGCGACTTCGGCCATTACCGCGTCGGCTTCTTCCTGAGCGCTTGTCGCTTCCATCGACCATTCCGATGCATGGATCAGATAGGTCGGCACTCCGAATTCATCGAGGGGAACGGTGGCCTGTGCTGCGTCAATTCCGGCGCGAAAACGGTAACGCAGACGCGTGCAAATCTCCTGAGCCACACCGACACGGATGAAGTATTCACCCCATCCCGTCGCTGACACCGCACACGACCGGTTGTCCGCATAGGTGCCCGCGCCAATCACCGGAGCATCACCAATCCGGCCCCAGCGTTTGCCCGTCATGCCGCCGGTCGACGTGCCCGCCGCCATATTGCCATCTTGGTCGAGAGCGACTGCGCCCACGGTGCCAAACTTGTGATCCACATCCAAAGCCGACAGCTCACGTTCGCGCATTCGCTGCAAAGATTCCCGCCGGCGCTCGGTCGCAAACCATTCTGGCGGGGTCACTTCAAAACCCTCTTCGCCAGCGAATTCCTCTGCGCCCTCTCCCATTAGGAAGACATGCGGGCTGTCTGTGCGCACTCGGTCCGCTAGCAAGATCGGATTGCGCACTGTTGTGACCCCGGTCACCGCACCCGCGCTGCGATCGCTTCCGTCCATGATGGAGGCGTCGAGTTCGTTGCGCCCTTCCCATGTGAACACCGCGCCGCGTCCGGCATTGAACAGCGGATTGTCCTCCATCGGCAGGATCGCTGCTTGGATCGCATCCATCGCGCTGCCACCTTCGGCCAGAATTGCCGAGCCAGCATCCAAGGCCTCTTGCAGTGCCGCTTCATAGGCCGCGCGCCGTTCAGGGGTGATACGGTCAGGACTAATCGTCCCTGCCCCGCCATGGATCGCAATGGACCAGCGCTGCTCGTTCTCTTCGGACTCGACCTCCTGCGCAAAGGCGGGGGCTGCCCAAAGGCCGCTAAGGCAGAAGCCAACAATAGCTGACACAGCGCTCACTCTTGTAATTTTGTTTCGCATATGCAATACAATGCCTCGTTAGAATTATACATCTATATACTTCGGCGCAATATTTTGTAACGCACTAAGATACATTTGCGCTTAACAAGCTCTTTTACTTGGGTTTTTCACACTTACAGGGGATTATCATGCAAATTGGAAACTACCAATTCGATCCTGAGTTGGCCATGGATCTTGGCACAAAGGCCGCGTTTGCGCTCGGTATTTTGCTGGTCACGTGGCTGCTCGCCAATGCCGCCAAATGGGCTTTTGCCAAGCTTGTTGACCGGGTTAGCTTTCTCAATCGCAACACGAGCGGCGGCGAAACTGTTGGCGCATCAATCAGTAAGATTGTTTCACTGCTGATCTGGCTGTTTGGCCTGATCGCCATTCTCAGTGTCCTTGAACTGGGCGGCGTCGCCGAACCGATCAATGAATTGCTGGGCACGGTTATGGCCTATATCCCGAAGCTGGTTGGCGCTGGCTTGCTATTGTTTATCGGATTGATGATCGCTGGCATTGTCCGCGACATCGCGGTGACTGCGATGCAAACCGTCAATATCGACAAATGGGCCAATATGGCGGGCGCTGATGAAGTGACCGGCAACACCACAATTTCCAAGACTTTGGGCGTTGTGATCTATGCCTTTATCGCGATCCCAGTGGCCATTGGCGCGCTGGGCGTGCTCGACATCGCTGCAATCTCAGTTCCAGCAACCAACATGCTCGAAATGATCATGGCGACCATCCCGAACATCATTGTGGCAGGGCTCTTGCTGGGCCTTGGCTATATGATCAGCCGTTTCGTTGTGAACGTCCTTGGTGATCTGCTCACCGGGCTTGGCATTGATGGTCCGATCAACGCTTTGGGCGTTCTACCCGAAGGGACCAGCGCGTCCAATGTACTGGCTCGGATCGCTCAGATCGGCATCATCTTGTTCTTCGCAATCGCGGCAACCGGAACGCTGGGTTTCACTCAGATCACCGACATCCTGAACGAGATTCTTGCTCAAGGTAGCAGCGTGTTGTTCGGTGCAGTTGTGATCGGTGTTGGCTTCCTGATTGCCAATGTCGTCGCCAAATTCGTTGGCGCAGGCACGATGCAGGGCATGCTGGTTCGTTATGCCACGATCTTGGTCTTCACCTTTATGGGTCTGAGCAAGATGAATGTCGGCGAAGACATCGTTCAGATGGGCTTTGGCGCGGTCGTGATAGGCCTTGCTGTCGCTGGCTCGCTTGCCTTTGGCCTGGGTGGCCGCGAATGGGCTGCGAAAAAGCTGCAAGACCTCGATAAGAGCTGAACCTCTTTCGAATTCTTCGACCAATTTCGGGGGCGCGATGGCAATGCTATCGCGCCCCTGTTACGTTGGCGATCACAATTCTTGGGAGACGTGACAATGAGCGAATTCGGCAAATCCAGCACCACCGACGAAGTTTTGGCGGGCAAGGATTTAAACGGCGCTTGCGTCTTTATCACAGGCGGCAATTCGGGGTTGGGTCAGGAAACCGGGCGCGCCATGGCCGCTCGAAAAGCGCGTGTCATTCTCGCTGGTCGCAACCAAGCAAAGCTGGATGAAGCAGCCTCCGCAATTCGTGCAGAAACCGGCAGTGATGCGGTAGAGACAATAATATGTGACCTCGGCTCTTTGGACAGCGTGCGTGCCTGTGCCGCGCAGGCCAATGAGCGGTTTGAGAAAATCGACGTGCTAATTAACAATGCTGGGATCATGGCGACCGCTGAGGGCACAACGGCGGACGGGTTTGAAAGCCAGTTTGGCACCAATCATCTGGGTCATTTTGCGCTGACCAAAGGATTGATGCCACTCATCGAGAAGGGCGAGGCCAAGCGGATCGTCAATCTGTCGAGCCGCGGGCATCAGATTTGCCCAGTGAACCTTGAGGACCCAAACTTCGAAAGCCGCGATTACGAACCCTTCGCCAGTTATGGTCAGTCGAAGACCGCCAATGTGTTGTTCTCGGTTGGGCTGGAACAACGCTTTGCCGAAAGGGGCATTCATTCTTACGCGGTGCATCCGGGCGGCATCCACACCAATCTGGGCCGTTACATGAGCGAGGAAATGAGCGCTGCTTTGATGAAAAGCATCGAGGCAAGCGATCCGAATTTTGCTTTCAAATCAATTCCTCAAGGCGCAGCGACATCTGTTTGGGCGGCGACGGCAGATGAGCTTGAAGGACGAGGCGGTGTTTATTGCGAAGATTGCCACATCGCCGAAATCGACGACGAAAGCCGCACTAGCGGCGTGCGCAGTTATGCTGTGGATACCGGGAACGCCGATACACTATGGGCTATGTCAGAACAGATGACGGGCGAAACGTTCAGCGCCTAAAACCGGCTTATTCCGTCAAAAATTGATTAAGCAGGGCTAGCGTATCCTTAGACTCGCGCGTCGGGACGACGGCCATAAAGACGTGCGGCGCGGCTTCATATTCATAGAGTTTCGCATCGACCCCGGCATCGCGCAATTTGCCAGCGAAAGTGCGGCTGTCGATGATGAAGAGATCATGCCGCCCGGTCCAGATGCGTGTGGGCGGCAATAGAGCCAAGGCATCGGGCGATGTATAAAGCGGGCTGCATTCGGGACCTGCGGGATCGCGGTCGTCTGCAAACATCTCACCACAAACGCGCAAAGTGCCGATTTTCAGCATCATGTCATGCGGCTCAACCGCTGCAATTGCGGGATCCTGCATTGTCACATCAAGCCATGGGGCAAACAGGGCAAGCTTGGCTGGCTGAATTCCGCCAGCCTGCGCCAAACGCAGCGCCAGTGTCAAAGCCATATGCCCGCCCGCACTATCACCGTTGAGAACGATCTTCGCCGGATCATGCCGCTCAGCCAGCGCGGCAAAGGTCGCATCGGCAAGCGCGTCTTGAGCGGTGTAGGGACTTTCAGGCACCACATCATATAGCGGCAGCGTGATACTCACTCCGCAAGTGTCGATCATGGCAGCGGCAAGCGGCCAGTGCTCTTTGAACATTGGAAGCACAAACCCACCGCCATGAAAATATAGCATATGCCATTCAGCCGGGCCTGATTTCGGATGCAGGGTTACGACCTTTTGTCCGGCGGCCTCCCATTCCTCAACCTGGTATTGCTGCGCAAATTTGGCGGGCATCGGCGCATCTTTGGGCAGCGAGCGGCTCGCCATGTAAGCGCGATAATCGTCGGCGTCGTGAGGGAAGACCGGTTTGCGTCGTGACATCACCCACTTGATGGTGCGCAGCATTATGCTCGCACGCGGGCTGCGCAATTCGATTGTTGTGTCGGTCAACATTGGCTCTCTCCCATATACGGGCGGAGAGTGGCGATGCGCGCGGTTAAGTCAAGCCGACAACCACGCCCTCTTGCAGCCAACGGCCCAATATTGCGCCCGCGCGCATGGCTGCATTTTGAATCTCCTCTGGCGTCGGCTCGGCATTGTCGCCGATCAGAGCACCAATCATATCCGTATAAGTCGCGCCCGATTGCATTGTGGCAAAGGCGGCAGCGTGATCAGCTTCGACTAAGATGAAGGTGGGCCGCTCCCCTTCCCGCCAGACAAGGCAAGTCTGGGGTTCGGGCAATTGCAGCTCGGGGCGTTCAGCGCCCTCTTGGCCAAGCGCCTGCCACAATGCGGTGAGGTCGTGATCGACCAGCCGCGCGGTCGCTCGCGGCTGCAGCGTAAGCCCCAATGCCCCCCATTCCTCATCGCCAAAGTCCGCGACTGCCGCGCCAAAATCCTGCGCACTCATCGGCGCGGTATCAGGAGCCGTCGCCAACTCTAGCATCGACCATTCCAGCCATGCCAGCTCAGCCACCTCGGGGTTCTTCGCAAACAGCTTTGCACATGTTCCATCAAACCCCTCGCCCGCTGCATCAATGGTCCAGCCGCTGGGCGGGTGCGCGATGGCTTGATTGATGCTCGCTTGGCGAAAGCCTGCCTCGCCCAGATAGAGCGCGGTCCGTTCGTAGGTTTCAGCCAGCGCGCTGATCACGGCATGGCGATAATTGGCGCGATAGACCGCCATTCCGGCGGCTTGGGAATTGCCCCAACCTTTTGGCAAAGGCGCCGCATCATCAAGGATCGCGTTGAGAAACGCCTCTTGCCGCTCTGCCAGTGTCATGCTGGCACCAATGCTGCATCGGCAATCCCGCGCGCCCGGTCCAACTCACTCAGCAATTCGGGCAGCGGCGGGATGTGATCATCCCGCTCAATCATAGTCGCGACCGGCTGCGGCAGCATCGCAATAGCCTTCGCATATAAGTCCCACACACCGTCCGCCACTGCGCGGTCATGGGTGTCGATGATAATGTCGCGTTTTGGTGTTGCCGGATCATGGCCTGCCAGATGGATCTGGCGCACCCGATCGAGCGGCAGGCCCTTTAAATAATCCATCGCGGAAAACCCGTGATTGGCCGCCGAGACATAGATGTTGTTTACATCGAGCAGCAGATAACACCCCGTGCGCCGCGTCATCTCAGTCAGAAATTCCCATTCGGAGAGCTCATCTTCGGGAAAGGTGAGATAGCTTGATGGGTTTTCAAACAGCATCGCCCGGCCCAGCGCATCCTGCGCTCGGTCGATATTGGCGCACACAGCAGACAACCCCTCTTCCGTCAGAGGCATGGGCAATAGGTCATGCGAATTGTGCGCGCTGTTCCGGGTCCAGCAGAGGTGGTCGGACACCCACAGCGGATCGATGCGCTCTTCCAGCCGCTTAAGCTTTGTCAGATAGTCCGCATCCAGCCCGCCTGCCGATCCAATTGACATCGACACGCCATGGATGATGATGGGAAATTGTTCGCGCACCTCTTCCAAAATGCGCATCTGCCGTCCGCCATCGATCATGTAATTTTCGCTGATGACCTCAACAAAGTCGACCGGCACGCGCGGCTGGTCCGGCGCGCTCAGGAAATCATCATAGTGCGTGCGGCGCAGACCAAGGCCAAAGCCGCCAAAGGGTTCAATCACTGACATATCCGACCTGCATAATGCCTTTCTTAGCAAAGAAATAGAGTGCCTGCGACGCGCGCTGCGATCCTGCGCCTCGCTGTTCTTGTGCCGCGACTGCTTGTGCGTTAGCCTTTCGCAAACGCGCGTTCATACAACCTATTCGCGCGTTGAATGCCGCGCGTTACATATCCGCACGGCTGTGAGCGACGGGATCTGCGAAAGAGGGGCGCAGCAACTATTTTTCTAAAATTGTAACCAATGTCTTTGGTGACGCGAAACACCCATCAGTTCCGGCATTCAAGCCGAGAACAACAGTTTTGAAGGATGAATGTCATGAAAGCCAAATCAGTCGCCGGCATCGCCGGTCTCGCCCTTACCGCCACTCTCGCAGCTGGTCTCGCTACAACTCCGGTTGCCGCACAAGGCGCCAAAGAGAAATGCTACGGCGTATCGCTCGCAGGCAAAAATGATTGCGCCGCTGGACCAGGCACAAGCTGTGCTGGCACATCGACCCGCGATTATCAGGGCAATGCATGGACTTATGTCGACAAAGGCACTTGCACCAGCATTCAGACACCAAAGGGCCGCGGCTCGCTGACCCCGATCCGTCGCTAATACAGCACAGATAGAAATTTGGCGGGCGGCCTGTCAGGCAAAACGCAGGCCGCCCGCTCTACCAAGTGGAGGAAATTATGAGTGGACTTATGAATATGTGGGCACGGCTCACCAGCATGCTCTCTGGCACAATTGTCGAAAGCATCGTGCTGTTCATGACGCGTATCGCGCTCGCTGGGATTTTCTGGCGTTCGTATGAAACCAAAGTCGTCGAGGGCACTTGGCTGCAAATCGACGAGGTTCAAAAACTCATTTTTGAAAACGAATTTTCCGGCCTGCCATTGTCACCCGATATTGCGGTGCCACTGACGGTTTATGCCGAATTTGCATTCCCGATCCTGTTGGTCGTTGGTCTGTTCAGCCGCTTCTCGGCAATTGCACTGGCGGTGATGGCATTGGTTATTCAGCTGTTCGTGTTCCCTAGTTGGGATCACTTCTTTGGCTGGGACATCACGGTGCTTGCTCTGGCAGGTATCATCATCAGCCGCGGTCCTGGCTTGATCAGCCTTGATGCGATCCTGGGCCGGGTCACCGGTGTAACCAGCGCGAAGGCGGCGTAAGCCACCCGACGATGGTAGCCGATGAACCCACCTTCGCCCGCCTGATGGCAGCAGCGCAAACCGGCGATAAAGCCGCCGCGAATGTGCTGCTGACTGAGGCGGGCGTTTGGTTGGAGAGATATTTTCGCAGGCGCGTGCCTCCGCATCAGATCGATGATCTGGTTCAAGAGGTGCTTATCGCTCTGCACACAAAACGCGCGACTTTTGATCCTGCGCGTCCGTTTCTGCCATGGCTGGCGGCGATTGCGCGGTATCGTTGGGTCGATCATCTGCGCAAAGTCTACAAGCATGACAGCAAGGAACTGATGGAAGATGATGCGGTCGAGGACAGCGAAGAAGAAGTTGTCCTTGCCCGTGTCAGTCTGGATCGCCTGTTCAAACACCTGCCTGACAAGCAGGCCGAGGCGATTGAGATGGTAAAAATTGGCGGATTGTCAATCCGCGAAGCCGCCGACAAAACCGGGCAAAGCGAAAGCCTGGTTAAAGTGAATATCCATCGCGGTTTGAAAAAGCTGGCCGCGTTGGTTGAGAGAGCAGATTAAAATGGAAAAGCACACAAATCGAGCCGATCTGATTGCGGCGCTGACCGAGGATTTGGCCCCGGTAAAGCGGGTTAAACCCGTCGAAGGCGCGGTATTGATCGGGTTTGCGGCATTGATCGCATCGGTTGCCTCTATCGCCGTTTATGAATGGTGGGACGGACTGCTGACGGGTGAGGCCTCTGGCTACTTCCTCATCACGCATGGCCTGCTGCTTATTCTAGGCATTGCGAGCACGTTGGCCTTGGTTGGCGGCGCGTTGCCACGGGTTGGCGCGCGGGTTGATGCGCCCATGTGGGGCGCGATCATGCTCGGCATTTTGCCATTGGGCGCAATTGTCAGCCTGCTTTCAGGACACGGCAACCACGCCAGCTCAGGATTGAACGATCCGGTTGCATTCATGTGCACCACGGCCTCGCTATCGGCTGGCGCGTTAGTCCTTGTCGCAGCGGTGATGTGGCTGCGTCGCGGAGCACCTGTTTCGATTGAGCGTTCGGGCTGGCTCGCTGGTCTTGCCGCTGGATCACTTGGCACACTTGCTTATGGCATCACCTGCCCGCTCGACACATTTGCTCATGTCGGATTGTGGCATGTTGCGCCGGTTGCGATTGGCGCAGTTGTGGGCCGACTTGTCGTCCCTCCGCTTATCCGCTGGTAAAATAGGCGCATAGAGCGTTTCCTACTGAAGACTACCCATGCTAATCCGCGACACATGAATAGGGTCGCAAAATTGCAGCTTTATCGCCATATGGGCCGTGCAGCTTATTGTTGCGCGGCCCTTTTGCGTAAGCCCTCTGGGTTTTTCCCTACAAGACCGTGTAACATGCGGTCCATGTCTTACAGGAAACTGGTGAGTTAGATGAACGCGATCCGCCCTTGGCGCACGATAGAACGGCGCGAATGCCGCCAGATCATGGTCGGCGATGTGCCGGTTGGCGGCGATGCGCCGATCACGGTACAGACCATGACGAACACGCCTACAGAGGATGCGGTCGCAACAATAGACCAGATCCGCCGCTGCGAAGAGGTCGGCTGTGACATCATCCGTGTCTCTTGCCCTACGGAGGAAGCAACTGCTGCCTTTGGCAAGATCACCAAAGCATCGCGCATTCCCATCGTCGCCGACATCCACTTCCACTACAAACGCGCGCTTGAGGCTGCCGATGCAGGCGCTGCATGCCTGCGCATCAATCCCGGCAACATAGGCGGCGATGACCGCGTCGCAGAAGTCGTACGTGCAGCGAAAGCCAATGGCTGCGCCATCCGCATTGGCGTGAACGCAGGCTCGCTGGAGAAGGACCTGCTGGAGAAGTACGGCGAACCCTGTCCCGAAGCTCTGATCGAAAGCGCGCTGGATCATATCAAGCTGTTGCAGGACCATGACTTCCATGAGTTCAAGGTCGCGGTTAAGTCGAGCGACGTGTTCCTAGGCGTCGCGGCCTATCATGGCTTGGCAGAAGCGGTGGATTGTCCGCTTCACCTTGGCATTACCGAGGCGGGCGGCTTGATCGGGGGAACGGTCAAATCGTCAATCGGCATGGGTTCGCTGCTATGGGCGGGCATTGGCGATACGATCCGTGTCTCGCTTTCGGCAGAGCCAGAGCAAGAGGTGAAAGTCGGCTATGAAATGCTGAAATCGCTGGGCCTGCGAACACGCGGCGTCCGCGTCGTCTCCTGCCCCAGCTGCTCGCGCCAAGGGTTTGACGTGATCCGCACGGTCGAGACGCTCGAGCAACGCTTGGAGCATATCAAGACGCCGATGAGCCTCAGCGTTCTCGGTTGCGTCGTCAATGGTCCCGGCGAAGCGCGCGAGACCGATATCGGCTTAACCGGCGGCGGTTCGGGCAAACACATGGTCTACCTCTCCGGCGTGAAAGCGCACACGATTGAGGACGAAGACATGCTCGACCACATCGTTCGCCTTGTCGAAGAGAAAGCGGCCAAGATCGACGCTGGTGATGAGGTCGCGTTTGACCCACACGCCGCCGAGGCTGCCGAATGATCAAGCCGATCCTATCAGGCTTGGCCGCCGCCTTGGTTCTGGTGGGTTGCGCCACTGTTGCCGACCGCGTCACGCATAGTGGCCACGATTACCCAGAGGCGCGCTCATACGCGGTGAGCGAAGACGCGGTCGCTGATGTCGATGCTGCGCTCGCCAATGCGTCTGCGAACAACAAACGGGTGCTGTTGGTGATGGGTGCAAACTGGTGCCACGACAGCCGCGCGCTGGCCGGCTGGCTCGCGGCAGAGCGGTTCGCCGCACTGGTGGATGCGGAATATGAGCTGGTTTTCGTCAATGTCGGCATGCCGCAACAAGACGATGGCCATAATATCGCAATAGCTCAGCGCTTCGGCGTGGATGACTTGCCCGGCACGCCCAATCTGCTGGTGCTGACGGCAGAGGGCGAGTTGGTGAACGCTGACACCGCAACCACTTGGCGCGACACAGCGAGCCGCGAAGAAGACGCGATTTACGATGAGCTGGCAATGCTAGCTGACAAGGCCGTCTAACCCTGCTCCACGTCGTTCACCATGCCGACTACATGGCCCCGCAACCGACACGCGGGACGTTCAAATTCGACAAATACCAATTGGTGATGGAGGCGCTGCGCAACAGTGACGCCGCGATTAAAGAACACGCGCCAGAGCCTTGCCCGCGCGAATGGCTGGAGGCGGTGCATGACCCCGCTTATGTAGAAGAGGTCTTCACCGCCAATGTCCCGCACGACAAGGAACGCCGTATCGGTTTCCCGGTGACAGAGCGCATCCGCGACCGCGTACGGCACACCAATGGCGGCACATGGCTCGCGGCAAAGCTGGCGATGGAGCATGGCTATGCGGCAAATTCCGCGGCGGGTAGCCACCATGCACTCGCCGATACGGGCGCAGGTTATTGCGTGTTCAACGACCTTGCCGTGGCATCCAATCGCCTGATCGCACAGGGGGACGCGCGGCGTATCTTGATAGTCGACCTCGACGTGCATCAGGGCGATGGCACCGCCAGCCTCACCGCAGGTCGCGAGGACATCTTCACGCTTTCGCTGCATGCAGACAAGAACTTCCCCGTTCGCAAAGCCCGCTCCAGCCGCGATGTCCCTCTGTCTGACGGCGTGGATGACGATGGCTACATGGAGGCGCTAGACACGCACTTGCCGGAGATTATTGATAGCTTCGCGCCCGATCTGGTGCTCTATCAGGCAGGCGTCGACCCGCATGGCGATGACAGACTTGGCAGGCTCGCGCTGACCGATATGGGGCTGGAACGCCGCGATGCCTATGTCGTGGATCAGGTTCGCAGTCGCGGCCTTTCCATCGCCTCAGCACTGGGTGGAGGATATGGCAATCCGCACGAAGTCGCCGCGCGCCACGCCCGGTCTATGCTGACGATGGCGGCAGTGAATGCCCGTTTTGCGGTTCAAGCTTAGAAGTAAATATCGATGTAGTCGGTCAGATAGTCGCACCACTCAAATTCACGCAAACGCCAATATTTGCGGTTCTGCCTGACAGCAAAGCGCCATTCCTTGGTCGTGTTGCAAAGCCGCTCTGCATCGGGCGCCCCTGAGATTTTGACCGTGCCAGAATAGGTGAAATAGTCAGAGCCGATCTCGGTTATGAAGCCTTCAAGGCTCAGCCGCGCTCCATCCTCACCGCGCTGTTCGCCCGTTAATAGCCATTGCCCATCTTCATCGACCGCGATCCAAACGCGCCCGCGCTCCTCCCAACCGATCCATTGCAAAGAAATGCCGGAATTGCCGAACAATCGCTCCGCTGCCGCGTGATCGAGAATACGGGTCGACTCCGAAGGCACCTCGGCAGCTTCAACAGTAAGTGTTGAAGGCGCCTCAGCCAAATTGCTGCGCACAAGCTGCAGTTCTCTTAGTGCGGGGAGCGAGGTTTGCGTTGATGTCTCCGCCTGTCGATCAGGCGCCGCCTCCTGCCCCAAGCTAACCGAATGCAGTGCTCCCGCGATCACAATCGCCAATCCGCCACGCCACACTATTGCCATAACACTTTCTCCCCAACCCGAATTACGGTAGCCGGTATGAACCACTGATAACTTGAGGATAGACCAGCAATGCCCTCCCACGAAACCGATTATCTCATCATTGGCGCCGGCGCAGTGGGGCTGGCATTTGCGGACACCTTGCTGGACGAAGATCCCGATTGTCACATCACCTTGATCGATAAACATGCGCGGCCCGGCGGGCATTGGAACGATGCCTATTCCTTCGTCGCGCTGCACCAACCCAGCGCAACCTACGGCGTCAATTCGCTCGAACTGTGCCCGGACCGCGTGGACACTCTGGGGCACAATAAGGGCATGTATCCACTCGCCAAACATGCCGAAATCCTTTCCTATTACAGCAAAGTGATGACAGAGCGGCTGATCCCAAGCGGACGTGTCGCCTACTTTCCCTTGTGCGAATATCGCGGTGAAGATGGCGGCAGTCACACGGCGCACAGCATTCTATCCGGTGAGGAACACAGCTTTGCCGTGCGGCGTAAACTGGTCGATGGGACTTGGTTCAAAACCTCGGTCCCGTCCACTCACAAGCCTGCTTTCGACGTTGCTGAGGACACGCGTTTTGCGGTGCCGGGCGACTTGCCGCATCTTTGGAAAGACACCGACAATCTACCACAGCATTACGTCGTGATTGGCGGAGGCAAGACTGCGATGGATACTGCGGTCTGGTTGTTGGAAGCTGGCGTTCCGGCGGACCAGATCGACTGGGTGCGACCGCGCGACAGCTGGATGTTCAACCGCAAGCTGCTGCAACCAGCGCAGCATCATATCGAAGAGCTGATCCAGTTTCAGGTCGATCTGGTCGAATGCGCAAGCTCTTCCGACACCGGCGATGAGATGTTCGCAAAACTGGATGAGCGCGGCACGATGCTGCGGATTGATCCTGATGTGACGCCCAAAATGTTCCACTTTGCCGTGATTTCCGAGGCAGAAGTTGCATTGCTGCGCCAGATCAAAAAGGTCCATCGCGGTCGGCGTGTCACCGCGCTTGAGCCTTCGGCAATGCTGTTCGGCAAAGACCGCGTCGGCCTACCACAAGGCACGCTGTTCATCGATTGCACCGCGAGCGCGGTCCCCTTCGAAGTGCTTGGGAACACACAGCCTTTCTTCAACGGCGACCGCATCACGCTGCAATTGGCGCAATCGCCATTCGTCCCGTACAGCGCGGCGCTTGCGGCCTTTGTAGAGGCGAATTTTGAAACCGATCAGGAGAAGAACAACCTCCTCCCGCCAGCTCCATTGACGGATACGACCGATACGTATCCCTACGCCGTGATGGCCAACTTGATGAGCACCGCGATTCTGTCAGGCAATCCCAAAACCAACGCCTTTAACGCCAAGAGCCGTCTGCACCCGACCGGTCCTGCTGTGGCGAAAATGATCGCCGAAAATGATCCGCGCCTAGAAGCGCTAGGTAAAGTGGGACCAAAAATTCAGGAGCATATGCCCGGCGTTATCAAGCTAGGCATGGCCGCCAAAGCACTCCATGAAGCCACGTAATAATTCAGATCAATTTGGGATTCACGCCGGGGCCATCTTGGGTTAGATAGGGTGCACACATGAAACGTCGCGATCTTATCAAAGGCACGATTGCCGCGGGCGCTGCTTTGGCGCTCCCGGTTCTGCCTGCACGGCTTGCTGCGCAACCACGCCGAGGTAGCGCGCGCGACCGGGTGTTGTTTGACATTGCGAAGCGTGAATTGGACAGAGCGGGCGATGCGATCTGGCGGCGCGATATTGTCGGCATTGCCGATTTCGGCGTGCATTCGGCTCAGCGGCGGTTCTATTTCGTCAATCTGGACCGCGAAGAAGTGAACCCCTTCCATGTCAGCCATGGCACTGGCTCTGATCCTGAGCATGATGGATGGCTCAATTCCTACTCCAATGTCGAAGGGTCCAACGCAACATCGCGCGGCGCCTATGTGACGTGGGAGTGGTATCAGGGGCGCTATGGCACTTCGGTGCGGCTAGGTGGTCTAGACCAAACCAACGAAGCTGCCCTGCGCCGCTACATCGTTATGCACCGCGCCCGTTATGCGGAGCCTTCACATATCGAACGCTGGGGCAGGCTCGGACGCTCAAACGGTTGCTTTGCGCTGGGCGAAGAACAGTTCCGCATCGCCCTGCTCAACCTATCCGGCGGGCGGCTCTTGTTCGCTGATAGTCTTGGTTTGCAAGAAGACGGAAGGATGTTGACGCGCGAGCAGCAATTGCAACCGCTTCAATCCAGCACACCCAATGCGACGCAGCGCTATAATCCCGGCGTGTTTTAACGGCCTGGCTTAGTCACCCGCCAGCGGGTTGTTCTCAATCACGATAACCTCGTCATCGCTTTCGCCTGAACGGTTTTGGACGCGTGGTTGATCGAGACTCGCCAAAACGGCGGCGTCGCGGCCATAAATGTCGCTAAATGTGCGCATCTCGCCCTCAATGTCCGTCGCCATTGTAAAATAGGTGATGTAGGCGGGCATTTCCTTCTCGATCGGCACTTTGGTGTATTCACCAGATGTGGCAATCGCCACCGCTTCATCACGGCTCGCACCCTGACCAAGGATCGCCATCGTGATCGCCAGCTCCAGCGCGCGCTCTGTCCGAATGCAACCATGCGACAAGGCGCGATTGGCATTGTTAAACAGATGTCGCGATGGTGTGTCATGGAAGAAAATCGCATGGCGATTGGGCATTTCCAACTTCATTCGGCCAAGCGAATTGCCCGGTCCCGGCTGTTGCACAACGGAAATGTAACCGTTGCGGCCGCGGGTCGCCGTATAGCCATTGCGACGCGCCCATGACGGATTGTTCAGCACACGCTGCCCCAACCCCTCACCGCGCACAATCGATTGTGGCACAGTCCAAGTCGGGTTGAAAACCACGCCAGACACCGTCTCCGCCAGTTGCGGCGTCGCCGTCCGGCCCGGTTTGCCGACAACAGTGCGATAGGTGCTAATAATGCGATTGTTGACCGTCAGGCGCAGCTGATATTCGGGCACATTCGTGATCAAATACTGGCTACCCAGATCCTGCGCCAACCACCGCCAGCGATCCATATTCGCGCGGATCAACTTGCGCTTCGCTGCCTCGCTTTCCGGTGTTTTGGCCAACTCTTCACGCAGTTTTGCATAATCAGGATGGGTGGGGTTGAGGCTCGCCAATGTGCCTGCAACATCACCGGTCTGTACGGCCTGCTCCAATAGGTCGCGCGTGCGGTTCACATTGCGGTCCGGGTCAATCACAAACCACTGAACTCGCGCTTCTGCCGGAGTGCGGCCATCGCGCAAATCTTCGACCAGCCAGACAAAGTTCTTCGACGCAATAGCGTTCAGTTCATCAGATGGTCCGGCCAATGCCAGCATGCGCAATTCGGCAAGGTTGTAGTCTGCCGGATCAAGGCCTTCCTCACCAATCGTCTCGATCACACCAATCAATGCAGCAGCGTCATCTGTGCTCCACTCCTGAATCATCGGACCAGGCGCTGTAAGGTCGCCTTGCACCAAGGGCTCTGAGACCATTTGCGGAAACGCTTCGTCAAAACGCTCTTCGCCATCGACACCGGTTCCATTGCCACTCGCCGCACTATTCTGAGCAAGCGCGCCCCCTGCAATAAGTGCCGCTCCGGCAATTCCGGCTGCGAATGTGCTGACCCATTTGCGCATATCTGCTCGTCCCGTATCGCGTCGGCGCGCCGACAATCGGCACCCATTTCGCGCTTTCAAAGTTGAATATATCCCTGTTTCATCAGCTCTATCAAGCATGCAGGCTGACCCTGCGATGAATCCTGCACAGATGATGCACGCACCACCCGTGACCTATGGCGGCATTGCACCTAGGGAACTCGCAATGTCCGAAGCCGCCGTTCCCTCCACCGCCCGTTTGCTGCCTTTTGCCGCAGCCGCGCTTGGTGTTGGGCTTTTGTCGCTGATGGACGCTTTTATGAAGGACGCCGCCCTGTTGACCGGTGCCTATACCGCAACGGTTTTGAGGTCACTTATGGGCGCCGCGATCATCGCTCCTTTCTGGCTTTGGCGCAAAGAGGGGTGGCCAGACAAAACCGTGCTCAAAATCCACCTCGAACGCGGCATCATCTCGGCCTTTATGGCATTGAGCTTCTTCTACGCGCTCACCAAACTGCCTTTGGCCGAGGCGATAGCAATCAGTTTCATTGCCCCATTGGTCGCTCTCTATTTCGCCCGCGTCCTGTTGGGCGAAGTGATCCAGCCCAAAGCCGTGTTTGCGAGCATCTTAGGCTTTGTCGGGACACTCGTGATCATTGGAGGCCGCATCGGGAAAGGTGAATTTGACGTCGATATTGCGCTGGGGTTGGCGGCCCTCATGTTCTCGGCGCTTTTGTACGCCTACAATTTCATAGTGATCCGGCGGCAAAGCCAAATGGCAGGACCCGTGGAAATTGCCACCTTCCACAGCGGCGTTGGCGGCGCGATATTGTTGTTGTTCGCACCGTTTTTGGGCTCTGTGCCTCAATCAGAGGCTTTGTTGCCTTTAGCAGCCGCAGCCGTGCTCACCGTAGCTGGCGCAATGGCTATGGCTTGGGCCTATGCCCGTGCCGAGGCACAGGCCTTAGTCCCGATTGAATATTCGGGGTTTTTATGGGCGAGCTTGTTTGGGTGGGCGTTTTTCCGCGAGGCCGTAACGCTGCCGACGATTGCAGGCACAATGTTGATCGTAGCGGGGTGCTGGCTCGCAACACGCAAGTCCGACACCGCCCAATCCCCCGCCGACTAACGCCATCAGCGTTCGGAAAATCAGCCCGGCTGAACCTCATAGGGTGTTTGGTTCAATTGGCGCTGAGTACCAAAACGCCCATTGGTCTTGTCCAAGAAGAACTCAACCATCTCCGTGCGCGTCATGCCATTAAGCCTATGACCAGACCATTCAATCCAGCGGTTCCAAGCCGTCGCAGAGCCATAGCCAACATCATAGGGCTGACCGATTGGCGCACCACCGAGCAGGTAGCGTCTTTGCACGGTCCTTACGACTTCAGAATCGGGTCTCCCGCGATAGATCAAGTTTAGCGAGATCCATTTTGTGTCATCGTAGAATGTGCTCATGTTGCAGATCCCATACTGATTGGGATTGGTGAACGTGTTCTGGATGTAACTACGGCGACCACGATCTTTACAGCCGTGATAGTAACCGAGCGAACCAACAATGCGCGCAAAATACTGACGTTCACTTTCGTTCATGCCCGAGACCATTTGAGCGAGGCTGTTATGCGCCTCAGCAGGCGAGCTGGTAGAGAATTTGGTTCCATCATCAGGAATGCTGAAGACCGGTAAAACGTACGAACCGTCAGCCTGAGTGTCTGCTCGAGGACCAACAGCGCCTCCAATCAACCCAGTCGCCTCGTCAAGGACGGTGGTGCAACCTGTTAGAGCAAGAGTGGAAACAATCAAAGCACCGCACAAAACCCTCATAACCCACCTGTCCTTCTAAAACTCACTGCCACAGGCCCCTTAAGAGCATGAGACGATCAAATCACAAAGGTTTGTTATCACTGGAAATTTATTGCACGCGTCTGAACCAAATGCATCGACACGCTTTTACGCAAGAAAAAGGCCGGAGCAGCGGGGACTGGCCCAGCTGTTCCGGCCCTTCCACTTCAAGTGGAGACAAAGGGGCAGTTTTGTCTCCATTGCAACCCGAAGCGGCTATTTTTGTTCAACCTCTTCAGAGGCCGTTTGCAGTTGCGAATCGGTCTTTGCGCCGACTGGATCGGAAAATGTGAAAGCCGCTGCGAAACAAACCAGCACGACCATGACAGCGCCTATGATGCCAGCGGTCAAACTTGCCTTTTTCGCGGAAAGATTTTGAACGTCTTCCATTGCGCTTGTCCCAATCCCGAGTTCTTCAACTAGGAGGATCTCTGCCATGAGAGAGCCGCAAAAGTGAAGTAAACACTTGTAAGGGCTAACAGGCGCGGTTTTTGCGTCCAAAACATTGTCGCAATCGACTCGCAAGTTGGGCCGCAGCCCTTGACCAAACCCGCGCAGTCTAGCACTTGGCCAAGCAACAATATTCAACCGGATTGGATCACCCGGATCCCCCCTATTGCGTCAACGCGCCAAGGGGCCAGCACATAAGGACAATCACCCGATGACAGCAACCGGCAAAGACACGCTCAACGCCCGCTCAAACCTCGCAGTAAATGGCAAGAATTACGCCTATTACTCGCTTTCCAAAGCGGCCGAGCAATTGGGCGACATCTCGCGCCTGCCGAACTCAATGAAGGTGCTGCTTGAAAACCTGCTGCGGTTTGAAGACGAAGGTTTCACCGTTGGCCGCGAACACATTCAGGCGATCGTCGATTGGCAAAAAGACCCATCAACTGGCAACGAAATCCAGTACCGCCCAGCGCGCGTTCTCTTGCAAGATTTCACTGGTGTGCCTTGCGTCGTTGACCTCGCCGCGATGCGCGATGCGATCAAGGAATTGGGCGGCGATACTGCCAAGATTAACCCGCAGGTTCCCGTCAACCTAGTCATTGACCACTCGGTCATGGTGGACGAGTTCGGCCATCCCAAAGCGATGGAACAGAACATGGCGCTCGAATATGAGCGCAATGCGGAACGCTATGATTTCCTGAAATGGGGATCGAAAAGCTTTGAAAACTTCTCCGCTGTCCCTCCGGGCACGGGCATTTGCCACCAGGTGAACCTTGAACACATTGCCCAAGGGATTTGGTCGAGTGAAGACGAAAACGGCGAAATGGTCGCCTATCCTGACACATGCGTTGGCACCGACAGCCACACAACGATGATCAACGGCCTTGGCGTCCTTGGCTGGGGTGTTGGCGGGATCGAAGCCGAAGCTGCAATGCTTGGTCAACCGATTTCGATGCTGATCCCCGAGGTTGTCGGCTTCAAACTGACCGGCAAAATGGCCGAAGGTGTGACCGCGACCGACCTCGTGCTCACCTGCGTGCAAATGCTGCGCGAAGTCGGTGTTGTTGGCCGCTTTGTGGAATTTTACGGGCCAGGCGTAGCTACGCTGACGCTGGCTGACCGTGCGACTATCGCCAATATGGCGCCGGAATATGGCGCGACCTGCGGCTTCTTTGGCATTGATGACAAGACTATCGATTATATGCGCCTGACCGGCCGCAGCGAAGACAACCTCGCTTTGGTCGAAGCCTATGCCAAGGAACAGGGCATGTGGTTTGATCCCGATCATGAACCGGTCTTCACCAACACTCTCGAACTCGATGTTGCATCGGTTGTGCCAAGCCTTGCTGGACCCAAGCGTCCACAAGATCGCGTTATCCTTCCCGAGGTCGATGAGCTATTCAACGACGACCTCAAATCGATCTACAAGAAAGACGCTCCGGTCCGGACGTCTGTTGATGGAAAGGACCACGATATTGGCGATGGCGACGTAGTCATTGCCGCGATCACCAGCTGCACCAATACATCGAACCCGGACGTGCTGATCGCAGCGGGTCTGGTAGCGAAGAAAGCCAATGAGCGCGGCATGAAGCCGAAACCATGGGTCAAAACATCACTCGCGCCAGGCAGCCAGGTCGTGACCGACTACCTCGTGAAATCGGGACTTCAGGATGATCTCGACGCTATCGGTTTCGACCTTGTTGGATATGGTTGCACGACTTGTATCGGCAATTCCGGCCCGTTGGCCGCGCCGATCAGCAAGGCAATCAATGGCAACGACATCGTTGCCGCATCGGTCCTTTCCGGCAACCGCAACTTTGAAGGGCGCGTTTCACAAGACGTGCGTGCCAACTTCTTGGCATCACCGCCGCTAGTGGTCGCCTACGCGCTGAAAGGCACAGTGACAGAGGATATCACCACCACGCCTCTCGGCCAGGACAGGGACGGCAATGACGTGATGCTCGCCGATCTGTGGCCAACCAATGCTGAGATCGCAGAAAATCGCGCGGCTAACATCGACCGTTCGATGTTCGTGAAACGGTATGCCAACGTCTATGACGGTGATGAGCACTGGCAGGCGATCACAGTCGAGCCTTCCGACACATACCAATGGCGCGCGGGCAGCACCTATGTTGCCAACCCACCATACTTCGACGGCATGGAAATGACCCCTGCGCCGGTCACCGACATTGTCGACGCAAAGCCGCTCGCAATCCTCGGCGACTCAGTGACAACCGACCATATCTCACCGGCTGGCGCGATTAAGGAAGACAGCCCAGCAGGCTCTTACCTCAACGCCAATCAGGTCGCGAAGAAGGACTTCAACTCCTACGGTTCGCGGCGCGGCAACCATGACGTGATGATGCGCGGCACCTTCGCCAATATCCGTATCAAGAATGAGATGGTCCCCGGCGTCGAAGGCGGCGAGACCACTTATAACGGCGAGCAAATGCCGATTTACGACGCCGCAATGAAGCACAAGGCAGACGGCACGCCGTTGATCGTTGTTGGCGGCAAGGAATACGGAACCGGTTCATCGCGTGACTGGGCGGCAAAGGGCACGATCCTGCTGGGTGTGCGCGCGGTTATTGTTGAGAGCTTTGAGCGTATTCACCGTTCAAACCTCGTCGGCATGGGCGTTCTGCCCCTGCAATTCAAAGGCGGCGACACGCGGGAAACCTTGAACCTTGGTTCGGACGACACGTTCAGCATCAAGGGACTGGCGGATCTCACACCGGGCCAAGATGTTGAGATTGAAGCGACCCGCGCCGATGGCACGACCTTCACCTTCACCGCATTGTGCCGGATCGATACCGCGAACGAGATGGAGTATTACCGCAACGGCGGCATCCTTCATTACGTTCTGCGCAAACTGGCAGCGTAAGGGACCATATGACCCCTCGCGCTCTTCTTGCCGCAATCTCCTTACCCGCGTTGGCGATATCCGCCTGCGCGCCGGAGGGAGATGGCCAAGGCGGCAGTTCCGATCGACTGCCCGGTTATGAACTGGCTGCGGCGGCTGAATTGGAAGTGCGCGATACGCTTGGCCAAACTGGTAGCGGTCTCAATAGCAATCTCATTGAGATCAGCGTGGAGGAACTCGCCGCAAAGCTCGAACAAGGCAATATCCGCCTGATCGATGTGCGCCGCGATGATGAAGTCGCCCAAGGGATGATCCCAGGCGCCGATCACATTGCGATGGATGAGTTCGATCCCGCGACGCTCGACTTATCTGATGGGCGGGAGATCGTGCTTCATTGCCGATCCGGGCATCGCTCCAGCCTCGTTGCGGAGAAGCTTGCGGCATTCACGGGTCAGCCCGTGATTCATCTGGCTGGCGGTATCTTGGCGTGGCAAGCAGCGGGAAAACCTATCGTATAGGCGTTAAGCCCGCAGTCAGTGCTGGCGGTGCAGAACTCTCCCGATTGTGGAGAGGAACGCCATGAATAAGCTGACTATCGCACTTGCTGCTGCCCATATTGCTGTTGCCGCGCCCGCTCTTGCTCAGGACGCCGCCAGCACATCTGAACAAATCGACTATCCCGGCTTCGTCGAGCTAACCGCCGAAGTTTATGAACTGCGTGAAGGCCGATTGCTCAGCAGCGACGAGTTCTTCGAAGGTGCGCGCTCTCAAGGGGCATTGCTGCTCGACACGCGCTCCGCTGAAGCATTTGCAAACGGGCATTTGGAAGGGGCTGTGAACTTGCCGTTTTCAGACTTCACCACGGCCAAATTGCAGGCGCTGATTGGCGAGGATACTAACCGGCCAATCTACATCTATTGCAACAACAATTTCCGCGATGGTCGTCCACCTGTCGCGACTAAGCTCGCACCGCTGGCGCTTAACATCCCGACATTCATCAACCTTGTCGGATATGGCTATGCCAATGTTTGGGAGTTGGGTGAGATCGTTCAGATCGCCGATGTGGATTGGGTTGGCGAGTTGTCGGAAACGCCCTGAACAGAGGCCAATCATTCTCATAGCAAAAGGGCGGCTCCCCGCATGGGAAACCGCCCTTTTTGTTGCCTCACGCCGAAGCGTTGAGTGTTTAAGCTACGGCCTTTTCGCCGCCAGCTTTGGCCGCAAACTTCTTGCGACCAAGGATCGCTGCTGCGGCCGCACCGAACAGGATCATCATAGGCGGTGCCGGGACATCTGTGCCTCCGGTTGAGCCGCCGCTGCTGCTCGATGATGAGCTTGAAGACGATGAGCTGCTCGAAGAGGAGCTGCTGCCGCCAAAGCTCGACGTGCCACCCGAAGAGCTTGATGAGCTAGAGCTGGACGATGACGAGGAGCTGGAGCTGCTACCGCCAAAGCTAGAGGTTGTGCCACCCGAAGTCGCGCCGCCCGAAGAGCTGGAGCTCGAAGAGGATGACGAGGAACTCGATGAAGAGCTGCCACCGGTGGTGCCGCCGCCGCTTGTGTTGCCGCCAGACGTCGTACCGCCTGAGCTGCTCGACGAAGAGGAGCTTGAGGATGAGCTGGACGATGACGAACCACCAAAGCTGGTGTTGCCACCCGAGCTAGCACCGCCTGACGAAGAGCTCGAAGATGAGCTCGACGACGAAGACGAAGAGCTGGTTGAGCTGCTTAGATCACCCGAGCTGCCACCGCTGGTTGCGCCGCCCGAGGACGTGTTGCCACCCGAGGTTGAGCTCGAAGAGGATGACGAGCTCGACGAAGACGAAGAGCTGCTGCCACCGCTGGAGGCGTTACCGCCAGACGTGTTTCCGCCCGAAGTGTTACCACCGCTAGAGCTGCTCGATGACGATGACGAGCTAGAGCTGGACGAGGACGATGAAGAGCCGCCGCTTGTGTTGCCGCCACTGGTCGTTCCGCCTGGGTGACCGCCGCTAGTGTTTCCACCGCTCGTGGTGCCACCCGAGCTGGAGCTAGAAGAAGACGAGGACGAAGAGCTAGAGCTCGACGAGGAGGATGAACCGCCGCTCGTGTTGCCCCCACTTGTGTTTCCGCCGCTCGTATTTCCACCCGAAGAGCTAGACGAACTAGACGAACTAGACGACGAACTGGAGCTGGATGAGCTCGAGCTAGAAGATGACGAACTGGAGACATTACCCGAAGAACTCGAGACGTTGCCAGATGAGCTGGAAACGTTGCCAGATGAGCTCGACACGTTGCCTGAAGAGCTGGAAACGGCGCCTGTGCTGCTCGATACAGCGCCGGTTGAGCTTGAAACGGCTCCGGTTGAGCTGCTTACGCCGCCGGTCGAGCTGGAGACGTTACCTGACGTAGTCGAGGTGGTGCTCGAAATACCGCCGGTGCTGGACGACACGTCGCCGGTTGATGAGCTGATGCTGCCCGTCGAGGAGGTTGACGTCACACCACCTGATGTCGACGAGATCGTACCCGAAGAGGTCGAGTTATCGATATTGATGTCGATGTTGATGCCATCGCCACCCGATGTTCCACCAGAGGTCGAAGTTGAACCGCCGGAGGTTGATGTGGTGGTCGAACCCGTCGGATCACCGCCGCCGGTTGTCGTGGTGCTGACAACAGAGACATCGCCCGATGACGAACCGCCGCCACCAAAGAAGCCTCCGAAGAAGCCACCGCCACCGAAGCCGCCGCCAAAGCCGCCAAGGCCTCCGCCAACAACCACTGGGCCGCCGCCACCACCGCCGCGGATCGGCGGGAGGGGTGGAAGAGGTGCGGGTGCATAGGCAACTTGAGCAATCGGCGGGCACTCATTTGCATCAATATAGGCGCGCGTCGCACCAGCGGGCAGCGGTGCAGATGCGGCAATTGTTCCTTGATTTCCGATAGCACCGTACGGGCCAGGGATCGGTTGGCACTCAATCGTGCGCTCCACAATCCGGCGACGCCGCTGCTCGGGAACCGGCAGAGGTGGCAGATCACGTGTCCGTGGTTGGTCTGTCTTCACATAGCGTGGCTGTGTCACCGGCAATGGTGCCGTTTCAACCAGCTTACCATCCGATGCAGTCGTGAATTGCGGATCTTCTGTGTTCATCGGTTCCGCTACACGCACCGCACCACCCTGTAATAGGGCGATGCCTGCGGCCGTGGCCGAGAGCTTTGCAGCTACCATCTTGATCGACATGACTTACTAACCTTGCTTGCCTGATTGGCTCGATGCGGCCCGCCCGCAACTTCACCAATTCCAAGGGTGTTCTGGGATTGAAGACGGGTGCACCGCAATGGAGTTAACCACGAATCAGGGCGGCTAACCGGCTGAAAGCGCTCAAAACGGCTGGATTTCAAGGACGCTGTCCCAGTTTGACACCGAAACGGCAGTCTAGGTTAGCCGTTTTGTCAGTCTTTCGCTTCACCAGACCCATCAAACAGGCCGTGCTGTGCCGCACCTGGTCCCTGAGTCGGCCTTTGCGCGGGCTTGTGGAGGTCCAAATGCTCCCACCCGGCATCGTTGAGCATTCGCCCGCGCTCTGTGCGCGCGAGCAAGCCAAGCTGAATGAGGTAAGGTTCGATCACTTCCTCAACCGTATCGCGTTGCTCTGACAGACCAGCCGACAGCGCCGCGACACCCACCGGGCCGCCTTTGTAAGTGGTTGCGATCATGGTGAGATAGCGCCGATCCATCGCGTCCAAGCCCAGCCGGTCAATCTCCAGCCTAGTCAGCGCATCATCTGCGAGCGCGCGGGTCACTCGCCCTTCACCAGCCACCTGAGCAAAGTCGCGCACCCGCCGCAGCAAGCGTCCCGCTACGCGCGGTGTCCCCCGTGATCGGCGTGCAATCTCGCGCGCGCCTTCGGGGTCAATATCCAACCCCAGCAGCCCGGCGGCGCGGGTGACCACATGATCCAGCTCATCATGGGTGTAGAACTGCAAGCGCACCGGAATACCAAAGCGATCACGCAGGGGCGTCGTTAACAGCCCCTGCCGCGTTGTCGCCCCGACCAATGTGAAAGGCGGTAAGTCGATCCGCACGCTGCGCGCCGATGGCCCTTCGCCTATAATGATGTCGAGCGCGCGGTCCTCCATTGCGGGGTAGAGCACCTCTTCAACCACCGGGTTCAGACGGTGGATCTCATCAATGAACAGCACATCATGCGGCTCTAGGTTGGTGAGCAATGCGGCAAGGTCGCCTGCTTTTGCGATGACCGGGCCGGACGTTGCGCGAAAGCCCACGCCAAGCTCATTGGCGACGATCTGTGCCAGCGTCGTCTTGCCCAAACCGGGGGGGCCATGGAACAGCGTATGATCCATAGCCTCCTCGCGGGCGCGCGCGCTGTCGATAAAGACACGCAGGTTATCGCGCGCAGCCTCCTGCCCGATGAACTCCGCTAGCCTCTTTGGTCGAAGCGCGGTATCGGGATCGTCAGGTTGCTGGTCAGGCGTATGAAGCGGGGCGTTTTCGGTCATCGTAGGCCCTCATTCCCAACTGCGCCGAAAAACTCGCCATCTCTGTAGAGTTGCCAAGTCTCGTAACCCGACGAATAACTCACGATCTCGAGAGATATTGCCCCACCGATTGAAACTGAAAGATCTCCAGTACGCTCATCGAGTTTGACGCCTGAGACTCTCGATTCTCCGATTGCATCATTGGCCTTCGCTTCCGCGTCAACGGGCTCCGGATGGCCGAAGTGATGTCCGTCGTCTTCGCTCGTCACGATGATGCTACGCGCCCCGATGAGGCGCCATTGCAAAGTAGAAACCATAAAGCTTGGTTCGAATGCCACACGCCAACTTCCCTCTTCGCCTCTGCTGATCTTTGGTCTGGCATCCAAGAACCATTCAGACAGCTCAACGGCGTAGGCCTCGGTCTTACTTCGTTTGCTGAAAAGTTTCATCAAAACGGGTTGACCGTATAGCCGTCTTGTTGCAGCAGAGCGTGCGCGGTCATCGCGGACAGGTCCATTTCGACGCCATCGATCAACTCGCCCTTGCTCACGCCCCAAGCCGCTGCGCTTTGTCCGCATACGATGAAGCGCACGCCGTGATCCAGCATGGCGCGCAGCATGGCTTGCGATCCGTTGCCATCCCCTGCCACAAGGTCGCGCACCGCTTTCCCATGCACCACCACTGCGATCTCTATACGGCCGGCGGGCACGCCTGCTGCGACATGCATATTGATGAAGCGCGCGGCGCTTTCGAACCCACGATTGCGGGCACCATCTTCGGCTTGTTCAGCGACGTCGAAGGCAATGGCAAAGCGTGAAAAGCTCGGCAGCTCAGACGCGCCCTCCACAGAGGCATGAGGGCCGAAGTCAGTGAAGACAGGACCGGTTTCGAAGGCGGATAGGTCTTGCGCTGCAACAGGCCCTGCCATTGCGAAGGCCGCTGCCGCCAGCACTCGCGGTCCCCAGTGTCGAAACAGGCTCATTGTTGGTTCAATCCTCATTGCGGCTTCGGCAGTAGGTCGCGCATCGCCGAGACTGATCGGAAGGCCGGGTAGAACAGAGCGCCACCGTTGATGAGGATGGGGTTACCCTCTTCGTTTCGCACAATGCGCCCAACCACGAAGTAGTCGCCTGCTGACGGTATCGCCGCGCTGCTGCAACTGGTCCCGACCGGTTTGACCAGCATCAGTGACCGGACCGAAGAGCGGTCTCGCGCGTCATAGCCACCTTCACCGGGCAGGACGGTTAGCCGGATGAGATCGCGCGCTCCGGCGTCTCTAAGGTCCCGCTCATGCAACCGAACATGGTATTGTGTTTGATCTTCTGGGATGTCCGGTAGCGCGGCCCCGTTGTGCCACACCAACCGGCTTTCGAACTGGATCCCCTGACACGCCGCCGCAGTCGATGGGATCGCTGTCATGGCTAGGGCAGCGACAGCAACGCGCAGTGTCTTGTGCTCAATCATGGCAAAGTCTCCTATCCGTTGCCGCCTACATCGCGGCGCTTGCGCTGGCCTGAATGCCCATCACCCAGCCGCCCGTTTCAACGCCACACGGATGAGGTCGCCTTCGCCCGCATCCTCGCCCAGCTCCGCAGCTGCACGAGAGACAGCCTGCGCGGCGACGGCAGGCTTGAAGCCCAGATTCTCCAATGCGCTCACCGCATCCTTGCTCGCACCGCCTCTCGGGATCGCAGCACCAGCAACGCCAGCGCCGGCCATACCGCCACCGGGCAGCGCGCCCGCCTTGTCCTGTAACTCGTTGACGATCCGCCCGGCCAGCTTTGGCCCCACACCATTCGCACGCGCCACACTGGCTGCATCACCCGCAGCACACGCATCGCGCAGCTCACCGGTTGAGAGCGCTGACAGGATCGCAAGACCGACCTTGCTTCCCACCCCTTGAACCTGTGTTAGCAGTCGGAACCAGTCACGCTCTGCACTTTCCGCAAAGCCGAGCAAGCGCATGTCGTTCTCACTCACTTGCAGGTCGGTGTGCACTGTGCACCCTTCTCCGACTTCGCCCAACGCCGCCAGTGTGCGGGCAGAGCAGTGGACGAGATAGCCAACCCCTTGGACATCGACGATGGCCCAATCCTCCCCCGTTTCATCGAGGCGGCCTGAGAGCTTTGCGATCATGTGCGTGGTCCGTTGGGCATGCTTTGTTCTTGGCCCATGCTTGCGCGGATTGCCAGAGGGCGAAGCGCGTTATCGTCAAGGGTCATAGCCGGGGTCGGTTCTTGGACGCGCTTGGACCACACAACCCTACCCTTTCGAAAAACCCGTTTGCCCGCCAACGCCCTCTTATCCTTCACGAAACTGGGCAATCCTTGCACCTTAAGTGTCAACTTCCGGATTTGCGGGCCGTCCGCTGGCCGCACCGCAAATTCACCCCGCCGCATAAAGACCAATCCGTTCGCCATATCTGCGCACCTTATCGTCGCATCCAGCAGTAGGAAAATTGCGCATAATCTCGACAGCGCGCGCACTTTCGCTATGGCTCGCCAATATGAGCTTCAACACTTTCGGACGATCTTTGCGCTTTACCACTTGGGGCGAAAGCCACGGGCCAGGCCTTGGCGTGGTGATCGACGGGTGCCCACCCGGCATTCCCCTGCGCGAAAAAGACATTCAGCCATTCATGGATGCGCGCAAACCCGGCACCAGCAAGTTCACAACTCAGCGAAAAGAACCGGACGCCGTTCGGATCCTGTCAGGCGTGTTCGACAATGCAGATGGACAGCAGGTAACGACTGGAACACCGATCCATCTGATGATCGAAAACACCGATCAACGCTCCAAAGATTACTCGGCCATCGCTCAAAGCTATCGCCCTGGCCATGCCGACTACACCTATGACGCCAAATACGGCATCCGCGATTATCGCGGCGGCGGACGGTCCAGCGCGCGTGAAACAGCAGCGCGCGTTGCAGCAGGCGCAGTCGCACGATTGATCATTCCAGAGGTCAAAATCACCGCCTATGTCTGCGAATTAGGCGGCGACCGAATTGAACGGGACGCGATCAATTTCGACACGATCACCAGCAACCCTTTTTTCTGCCCCGACAGCTGGGCCGCGACCCGTTGGGAAAAGCTGGTCGATGATGCGCGCAAAGGCGGATCATCGCTTGGCGCAGTGGTCGAATGCGTTGCCGAAGGTGTGCCCGCCGGATGGGGTGCACCGCTCTATGCCAAACTCGACAGCGAACTCGCCGCTGCCATGATGACCATTAATGCAACCAAAGGCGTTGAGATCGGGGACGGCTTCGAAGCGGCGCGCCTGACGGGCGAGCAGAATGCTGATGAAATGTCACCGGGCAAAGACGGCAAACCTGCCTATGCCAGCAACCATGCAGGCGGCACCGCAGGCGGCATCTCAACCGGACAACCGGTTCTGTGCCGCGTGGCATTTAAACCCACCTCTTCGATCCTGACACCGGTCAAATCGATCACGTCCGATGGCGAGGCAACCGAAGTCATAACCAAAGGCCGCCATGACCCATGCGTCGGCATTCGCGGCACACCTGTGGTGGAAGCGATGATGGCGCTGGTTTTGGCGGATCAGAAGCTGCTGCACAGAGGTCAAATGGGCACGCAGATCGGGTAAAGTGCGACGCGGAAGAGGCGCTCGTAAACCGAGCGCACCTTCAATCGACTCAGTCAATCAATCTTCACGCATTAATCGATTGGACAGATCAGGCAGAATCCATCATTTTCCTGTCATGACGCTCGGCTATCCCCGAGTCCCGACATAACCTCAGGAGAATTTTACGATGGATGCGAAGACAGGCGAAATGAGTGGCGGTTGCCCATTTAGCGGTGATGCGAATATGCGCACATTGCTGGGCCGGACCAATAAGGATTGGTGGCCCGAGGCAACTCAGCTCGATATCCTGACTGAAGAAGGCAAGTCAGCCAATCCCTATGGCGAAGACTTCGATTACCCTGCCGCATTCAACACAATCGATTATTCGGCGCTAAAGGCTGACCTGACCGCATTGATGACGGATGATCAGCCTTGGTGGCCTGCCGATTATGGCCATTATGGTCCGTTCTTTATCCGCATGGCATGGCATGCTGCTGGCACCTATCGCACTGGCGATGGCCGCGGCGGTGCAAATACCGGGCAACAGCGTTTTGCCCCGCTCAACAGCTGGCCTGACAATGGCAACCTCGACAAAGCGCGCCGTCTGCTTTGGCCAATCAAACAAAAATACGGCAAGACCATCAGCTGGGCCGACCTCTTCATCCTCGCAGGCAATGTCGCGATCGAAAGCATGGGTGGACCTGTGTTCGGCTTTGGCGGCGGCCGTGCCGATGTGTACGAACCAGAAAGCGTTTACTGGGGCACTGAAGAGCAGTGGGTGAACGAAGGCGTCGCCACTCGCATCCGTCCCGATGATGGCGCAGAGATCGAAAACCCACTGGCTGCGATCCAGATGGGCCTGATTTACGTCAATCCAGAAGGTCCAGGCGGCAACCCTGATCCATTGGAATCGGCACGCGACATGCGCGAAACATTCGCTCGCATGGCGATGAATGACGAGGAAACCGTCGCTCTGACCGCAGGCGGCCACGCCTTTGGTAAAGCGCACGGCGCGGCGCCATCGGACACCTTCGGCGGATCACCCGAAAGTGAAGTTTTGGAAAACCAGGGCTTCGGCTGGCTGAACGATGAGGAAGAGATTGCCGCTGGCAACATCACAACCTCCGGCATCGAAGGCGCATGGTCGAACAACCCGACTTCGTGGAGCCATGACTATTTCCGTTTGCTCTTCAAATATGACTATGAGCTGGTGCACAGCCCTGCTGGCGCGCAGCAATGGCAGCCGGTAAACCAGTCAGAGGAAGACATGGCACCGGATGCTCGCGATCCTTCGAAGAAGGTCCCGACCATGATGACCACCGCTGATATGGCGCTGAAAATGGACCCGGATTATCGCAAGATTTCCGAACGCTTCCTCAACAACCCAGAGCAGCTGGATGACGCATTTTCGCGCGCATGGTTCAAACTGTGCCACCGCGACATGGGTCCAAAGGTCCGCTATCAAGGTCCAGAAGTTCCAGAAGAAACACTGATCTGGATGGACCCTGTTCCTGCTGGCAACACGCCATCGGATGCGGAGATTTCGCGCTTCAAAGCCGCGATCCTTGGCAGCGGCCTTTCGATCAGCGAGCTTGTGAAGACAGCTTGGGCTTCGGCATCGACCTATCGCAAGTCTGACCATCGTGGCGGCGCTAATGGTGCGCGCATCACGCAGGCTCCGCAAAAGGATTGGGCCGCAAATGATCCAGCAGAACTCTCAAAGGTTTTGGGTGCGATTGGTGAACATCGTGGCGATCTGTCGATGGCTGACGCTATCGTCCTTGCTGGTACAGCAGCGGTTGAACAAGCCGCCGCTGATGCAGGTCATGCGATCAACGTGCCATTCACCGGTGGTCGCGGCGATTGCGCCGATGAGCACACCGATGCTGCAAGCTTTGAGCCGCTGGAGCCGTTTGCTGACGGCTTCCGCAACTACCTCAAGACCAAAGCGAATGTGCGCACCGAAGATATGTTGATCGACAAAGCACACTTGCTGGGCCTGTCGATCCCAGAACTGACCGTGCTGGTCGGCGGGATGCGCGCTTTGGGCGCAAATGCTGGCAACACCGCACATGGCGTGTTCACCGATCGTCCCGGTCAATTGACCACGGACTTTTTCACCAACCTGCTCGACATGGGGACCAAGTGGACTCCGGTCGATGGCAGCGGCGATGAAGAATATGTCGGCACTGACCGTGCAACCGGCGCACAGAAATACACCGCAACCCGCACCGATCTGATCTTTGGTTCAAACGCGCAATTGCGCGCTCAGGCCGAAGTCTATGCAGAAAACGGCGCTGAGGCGAAATTTGTCTCCGACTTCGCCGCTGCCTGGGTTAAAGTGATGAATGCAGATCGTTTTGACGTCGCGTAACCGCGCGTCGGGCTGATCTAACGAGCCCCCCACCCTGGCCCGCACAAGCTAGGCCAGGGTCGCAAGAGGCCTCCGGCTGCCCTTCTCATCAAAGGGATGCCGGGGGCTTTTTCGTTTGTGCTGCGCATGGCTTTTGGCGCAAAGGCTCCGAATAGACACTGCTTTGAACACGCCAGTGACCGCCAACCGTCTCGCATCAACAGCCCGCATTCCGGCAGGGATTATCGCCGCGCTCGCCTTTTGCGCGCTTGCGGTGCAGCCGTTGCTGGGCGCGGGGTTGGTGGCAATCAAGAACAAGGTCGGCTGGGGTATTTAAACCCAGCCTGCATCTTTGAGCACGGTCACCTGAGCACGGCTTACTGGAGCTTCTAGGCCGCTGGCCAGAACAAGCCGAACATTGCGTCCCTCGCGCTTGACATCCTCAACCGCACCACGCGCGACCCACCAGCTGCGATGAACCTGCAATCCTTCTATGTCGGCAACATGCACCATCGCATCGCGCAGCCGCATAAGGACCAGCTCGGACCCCAACGCAGTGTGCACGCGGACATAGTGGTCCTCCATCTCAAGAGCGATGATATCGCTGCCAATCTGCGCGGGTAGCTGATCCAAGAGAGGGTTGGCGGGTTCTGGATTGGGCTCTGGCTCGGGAGCTATTGGCTCAAATGGCTGGTCAGTATCCAACGCTGGTTTGTCCCCGCGCAGACCGAGCACATTGAACAAAAGCGTCACCCCGCCGCCGATCACAAAAACATAGAAGTAGCTCGTCAACGCCTCTTCAAGCGGTGGCACCGGCGGCAGACGCGGCATGAACTGGATGAAATAAATTGCCGCCGTCATCGGGAATGTGGCGACCACCACTGCGGCCACCCAAAGCGGAGCAATCGGCAGGGCAAGCGCTGTGTGCGCACGCTCAACAAAATACGCCATCGGCGAATAGATCGCATAGCCAAGATAGCTAAAAGCGAGCCACGTCACGAGCCGTACGGCTAGCGGTTGTTCGATCGAACCGAACGGTCCGATCACCGCCAGAAACACACCAATCGCAGTCATGATCGCAAGGTCGGTGAGAACTTTGCGCACAAAGCTTGCCCGCGCGCTCAATTGCGTTGCCCCGCTCGCCTGTTCGCTGTCCCCGCCTGCCATGAGGGCGATAGATGCCTGCCCATTCGCGCTTCGTAAAGTGGCAAATCCGCAGAAATCGGGGATTTTCCGGCCTATTCACGAATGGGTCGGCCAGATCGCGCAGAGGTGATTGCTGGCGAATGGGCAGGCGGCATTGTGGTCTCACCAAACGCAAACCAATCCCTTTCAAGGACCAGAACCATGAACACAGCAACACTCAAACCAAGCTTCACTCTTCCCCAATTCCTTAAAGGTCCAGCCAATCCCAGCTTCGATATCAGCCCCCGGACACGGGCCGTTGTCGCTGCCGCTGCCGTTGGAATGAGCCTCGCAGTGCTCTTCGCGCTGTTTCGCGGTCTGACCGGTATCGCGCCCAGTCACCCCAATGCCCGCGAATGGGCGATTGTCCTGCACGTCTCGACGGTGCTGCCCGCTATCCCTTTGGGTGGTTATCTGCTGCTCGCGCCAAAAGGCACCAAATGGCACAAGCAATTGGGCAAGGTCTGGGTCGCGTTGATGGTAACGACCGCGATTTCGGCCTGCTTTATCAAATGGGGCGGTGGTCTCGATTTCCATATCGGCCCGATCCACCTGTTCGTGCCGATGACGCTGTGGGCCTCTTACAAACTGATCGCGACCGCTCGCCGCGGCGATATGAAGGGGCATAAGAAAGAGATCCTGAGCCTGTATCTCGGCGCGCTCATGATCCCCGGCATTGTCAGCATGGCCTTGCCCGGCCGCTTGATGAATGTGTGGCTCTTCTGGTGAGCCCATTTGCGGCAAGGCGGTTTGCGACATCCTTGCCAAGAGGGGCGACGTCGGGGGAGACCTCGGCGTCGCTTTTGCATTTATCGGCGTTTGAGCACCAGATAGAGCGCGCCATCGCCGCCATGCCGGATATGCGCGCGGCGCACCGCGGCTATAGCATCGCCATGATGGCTCGCCGCCAACCAATCGAGCAATTTGGCCCGGATCGCCCCGCGTTTTGTCCCTCTGTCGGCGGGATCAACAGGCCGCTCTCTTCCCGCAATCACCAACACGACCCGCGCGCCCATTGCACGCGCTTGATCCACCCCGCTCATCACACGGGAATAGGCCCCGTCCAATGTGTGACCATGCAGATCCAGCGTATAGTCCGGCGCGATCTGACCCGCTTTCAGCTTACGGTTCCAGTGCGAGTCCAGTTGAGAATTGAACGCCCGCTTTGGCGCGGTCGATAGCGGCGGAGTGGCGGGCATGGTACGGCGCGGTTGCGCTGTTTTCACCCGAGCCTTGGGAGCAGGCGCAGGTTTGCGCTGCGGCGCTTGGACAGCACCCGGAACACTCGCCGGTTTGGGAGCAGGAACCGTGCGGCCTGCGATTGGCGTGACACTTTGCGCAAGCCGCGCCCATGCGGCCTGTTCTTCCGCGCTTAAACCTCTTGGAACCGCCATGACTGCGTGCCTACCGGGCGGCGTTAGCACGCTCGACAGTGCCCTTGGGCAATAACAGCAGCGCATTGCCGCGCGCGCTCATGCCGCCTGCGATAGTTCGCGCATCCGCGCCGGCGCCCCAAAATGTGTCGAACCGGTTCGCGCCTTTAATCGCGCCGCCCGTATCCTGAGCGATCCACAAACCGTCCGCTTCGTTGCGGTCCATCTCCAGCCACACCGGCGCACCCAGCGGCACAAACGCCGGGTCTGCTGCCACGGAGGATTCACGCCGAACCGGCACGCCAAGCGCACCAAGCGGACCATCGCCTGTCAACTCACGAAAGAAAATCCAGCTTTTGTTGAGCCGCATGAGGTCGCGCCCCTCAGCCGGGTTTTCGCGAATATAGGCCATGATACCCTGCATAGACCCGGCATATTGCCCTGGCCCGTCACCCAACAGCCCGCGTTCGCGCATCACCCCGCCAATGCCGGTATAGCCGCGCCCGTTTTGCCCGGCATAGCCGATACGGATGACTTCGCCGGTTTCGGTCCGCAGGCGGCCTGACCCCTGAATTTGCAGGAAGAAAAACTCCACCGGGTCAGCGGCATAGGCGATAACCGGAACGCGGCCATCCAGCGCGCCTTCCTCAATCGCGGTGCGGTCGGGATAGAGTTCGAACGCGCCGTTTGCGTTGTAACGTCCCAGTGGCGCGCGGCCTGTGCGCTCTGCGGCGGGCGTATCGGCGGGCCAATCGCGCACCAGATCATCGGGCAGCGCATAGACCGGCACATAACCGGCGCGCCGAGTGCGTGATCCGGCAATCTCAGGCTCGAAATATCCGGTTGCAAAGGCGCTGCCATTGCCCACCCGCGCGGTTTCGAAATAGCGGGTGAAGAATTGCTGGCCATCACGCGTGGCCCATTCAGATGCTGCGCGGCAGGCTGGCTGCCAATCAGCGAACGCGTTGATCCCACTCGCATCGCTACGGCGCAAAAGCTGCGGGCAAGATTCAACAAAGCTGGCCAAAGCGCCATTGGCATCCGCGCTCGTCATGCCCAATGCCGCAACCGATGGCCCGCGGATCAGCCCGGCTTCGACCGCGCTATTCCCGGTGACCGCAGGCGGCGGAGCGGTAGTGATGGGCGCACTGCTTTTAGGGATAATCGCGCATCCGGTGAGCAATGCGAGCGATGATGCGATCAGGCCAGCGCCCGCCGCAATCGAACGTGGCTTGCGGCGCACGTAAGAGGCCTCGCCGCCATCGCGTCGAAGCCGGACCACGACTTACCCTTCGTCGGTTTCGTCGAGCACCCAGTTCGGATCGCTCGCGCTGACATTGCGGCTAAAGGTCCAAACATCGCGACTTTCAATCGCATCGTCGAGCGATCCCGCCACGACATTGCCATCCTTATCACGCGTTACCGCTGCGATATCGGCAACAAACAGCACGGCCACCCGCGCCAGACGTTTGTCGAGCGAAGCGGAATGCACCCGCGTCTCTTCGATACGGATCAACTTGTTGTCGAGTGTGTGGCCTGCCTCTTCGCGCGCATCGATTGCTCCGATGAAGCCTTCGTACACATCGTCATCACACAGCTCACGCAGAGTGTCGCGGTCGCCTTCCCAAAACGCTTCAAGCACCATTTCGTAAGCACCTTTGGCGCCTTCGATGAAAGCGGAGAGGTCAAAATTGCGATCTGCCGAAGCAATGTCGCGAACGCCGCGTTCCACCGCTGGCATCACCCCTTCGAGTTCAACCGGACGTTGCGGCGCGGTTTGCGTGTTCTGCGCAGGTTGGCCAATGCCAGTTTGCGCGCTGTCGCCAGCGTCAAAACGTTGAGGCACTGATTCCTCTTCATGCTCTGCCCGGCGGCCCAGCACCGAATACAGGCGCAGGCCCAAAAAGGCTGCAATCATGGCGAGGATGACGATTTCTAAAATCACAATAGTACCTTCGATATCCTTTCGGCGCAGAGCCTGCATTACATGATGCAAACCCCGCTGACGCATTCTTGCGCATATTCCGCTCGTAAACAACCAAAGTTACGAAGCCCACGCCGCCAAGATGCGTTACGTCCCATAAATAGGCATGAAATTCAATTCGCCAACGGCGTTTCGGTTTCACATTGGCGCAAATAGTTGTGTCTTGGTCTCAGCAAAAGCTGCCCCATTGCTTGCCTTGGCCACCCCTGCTAGGCGCGCGGGCCTGAACATTCAGCGCACGTGTAGCGCGCAAATTTTAACGAAAGACACCGCAAACATGGCCGAAGAAGGCGACGTCCTCACCAATCTCGACAATCCCGCAGCCGGCCCAAACGGCGCCGATGATCAACCCGCAGCCGGTATCATCACGCAATATGTGAAGGATCTTTCGGTTGAGAACCCGAATGCGCCAGACGTGTTTCAATGGACTGACGCGCCCAAAGTGGACGTGCAATTCAACATCGGGGCACAGCCAAAGGGTGATCAGGTCACCGAAGTTGAGTTGAAGATCAACATCACGTCGACCGGCGAAAAAGGCACCGCCTATCTGGTCGAGCTGTCCTATTGCGGCCTGATTGGCCTGCGCAACATTCCCGAAGAACAAGCGCACGCGTTCCTGTTCGCAGAGGCTCCGCGCATCCTGTTCCCATTTGCTCGCCGCGTCGTTGCCGATGCGGTTCGCGATGCTGGCTTCCCGCCATTGATGGTCGATCCGATTGATTTCAATGGCCTGTATGCACAGCAACTGGCTGCGAAACGTGCGCGTGACCAAGGCGCAGAGAGTGGGGGCGGTGACATTGCTGCGCCTACGGACCAAGCCTAAGCACCAACTGATGCAGGCCTGACGATATGAGCCTGCTCAAAAATGTCGGCACTATAGGCTCACTAACCATGCTGAGCCGGATCGCCGGGATGGCGCGCGAGATGATTTTCGCGCGCGTCCTAGGTGCAAATGCTGTGACCGATGCCTGGTTTCAGGCGTTCATGATCCCCAATGTATTCCGTCGGCTGTTTGCAGAAGGCGCGTTTTCCGCCGCCTTCGTTCCGATGTTCTCCAAGCGCTTGCATGGGGATGGAGGGATTGAGGAAGCGCGCAGTTTCAGCGCCGATGTACTAAGCGTTTTGCTGCCTGTGCTGATTGCGCTGGTAGCGGTGTTTGAAATCGCGATGCCGGGTGTGATCTGGCTGCTTTCTGAGAAACCTGCCGATCCCGAAGTCTACCCGCTGGCGGTGGATTTTGCGCGGATCATGTTCCCCTACATAATCCTTATCAGCCTAGTGACTTTGTTTACAGGGATACTCAACAGCGTCTCTCGCTTTGCACCGGGCGCAAGTTTTCCGATCATCCTCAATATCGTGCTGGTCGCGGCATTGCTGGGCGGGGAGCGCTGGATGGCGTCCGGCGCGAGCCTGGAACAGGTCGCCTACGCCATCGCATGGGCTGTGACGGGCGCGGGTGTTATGCAGCTCGCATGGCTTTATTACTGGGTTCGGGTCGAAGGGTTTCGGCCCAAATTAATATGGCCGCGCATCACACCAGAGGTAAAGCGGCTGTCGATCATTGCCCTACCCGCAGCGATTGGTGGCGGGGCCTATCAGATCAACACTCTGCTTCAGTTCTTCTTCCTCAATCAGTTGGAGGATGGCTCTGTCAGCTACATGAATTATGCTGACCGGCTGAACCAATTGCCGCTTGGGATCATCGGCATTGCGCTCGCCACTGCGATCCTGCCCAACCTTTCCAAATTCATCGGCGGAGAGGATGAGGAGCGCGCGGCCAGCCTGCAATCTGATGCAATTGAGCTGGCGATGCTGCTGACCATTCCAGCCGCCGTAGCATTGGCGGTTTGCGCTGAGCCATTTGTGACTATGATCTTTCAAGGGGGCCGCTTTGATCTGGCGGATGCTGCGGTGACCGGAGAGGTTCTTGCTGCCCTCGTCATGGGACTGCCCGCTTATGTGCTGGTGAAAGTGCTGGTGCCCAATTTCTACGCCCGCGCCGACACGCGCACGCCGGTAATTGCGGCCTTTATCTCGCTCACGGTATTCATCGCGTTCAACCTTGCCTTCCTTGATCGATTTGGTGTGATCGGCGTTGCTTATGCCAGCGTGATCGGCGCGTGGATCAATGTCGCGTTCCTGCTGATCGTCCTCGCCATGCGCGGTCACTACCGTATGCCCTTCATGCTGCTGCTGCGGATCGCGCGCCAAGTGATCGCTGCTGCCGCTATGGGAGCAGCCTTGTTCTATGCGCGCGATTTGCTAACCGACTGGTTCTCAGCAGGCCTGTTTGCCCGGCTCGGTGCCCTTATGGTTCTGGTCGGCGCGGCGGCCATCGTCTATTTCGGCCTTGCCTTCGCGCTTCGAGCAATCGACCGGAGCCGCATTGCCGCCCTCACAAAGAAAGCGTCCTAAGATCATGCGTGTCGTCTCTGGCATCCAGCCAACCGGAAATCTGCATCTCGGCAATTATCTGGGCGCGATCCGCAATTGGGTGGCGATGCAGGATGCGATGGATGACGGGTCGGAATGCCTGTTCTTCCTCGCGGATTTGCATGCGATCTCTCAACCGCATGATCCGGCTGAATTGCGCGCCGGCACGTTGGAGATGACAGCCGCTTTGGTCGCGTGCGGGATCGACCCAGAACGCTCGATCCTGTTCAACCAGGCGCAGATCCCTGCCCATGGTGAGCTGCAATGGTTGCTGGCCGGGACTGCGCGGATGGGCTGGCTCAACCGCATGACGCAATGGAAGGACAAAGCTGGCAAAAACCGCGAAGGGCAGTCGGTTGCCCTGTTCAGCTATCCCGTGCTGCAAGCCGCCGATGTGCTGCTCTATCAAGCGACCCATGTGCCCGTGGGTGAGGATCAGAAACAGCATCTGGAGTTGGCCCGCGACATCGCGCAGAAATTCAACACCGATTTTGCCTCAGAAGAAGCGCCGGTTTTCACCCTGCCCGATGCAATTATCCCGCCGCAAGCTGCGCGGATCATGTCCCTGCGAAATGGCAATGCGAAGATGAGCAAGTCCGACCCGTCTGAGATGAGCCGGATCAACCTTGCCGACGATGCCGATACCGTGATGAAAAAGGTGAAAAAGGCCAAGACTGACCCCGAACCACTGCCTTCCGAGAAAGCGGGTCTGGAAGGCCGGGCCGAAGCGCTCAATCTCGTCACGATCTACAGCGCTCTGACCGGCGACAACGTCGAGCAGGTTTTGCGTGATCATGGCGGGCAAGGGTTTGGCAATTTCAAACCCGTTCTAGGCGAAGCGCTCGTCGAGCATCTGCGTCCGATCAATGAACGCTTTGTGGCGTTGAAGGACGATCGCGAGGAGCTTGATGCGATCCTTGCGCGCGGTGCGGCACAGGCGCGCGAACGCGGTCTCCCGACACTGGATGCCGCGTATAAGGCGTTGGGTCTGGTGCGCGGTTAAACTCCAATCACCGGCGTTAAAGCCCGGTTCAGCCCACAGCGTTACTGTGTCTCATCTCAGTGGCAGATCGCATGCTAGGGTCACCGGCGTGTTCCTGATGGGTGGCATTTTCGCCGCCAAGCAGGGGTCCGGCGCACAGCGAGGGGTAGAGCAATCAGTCACTGGCGGACCCCGCCAGTGCGCCTTTGCGCGCTTGAAGCTGGCGATTTGACGAAGGATATGCCATGAATGCTTCCAAGATGACCTCGCAGACCACCCTTTTCACCCGCGCGACTCGCATTGGCTTGGCCGGGGCGATTGCTCTTGCCCTGTCAGCTTGCGCACCCTCTTTTAAAGCGGACGTGTCGCGGTTTCAGGCGCAATTGCCCGCGCCGCAGGGACAGACTTTTGCTGTTGTAGCAGAGGATCCCGCACTTGCCGGTGGTCTCGAATTTTCGCTCTATGCCGATCTCGTCGCCGCTGAAATGGCGCAGCTTGGCTATGTCGAAAGCGCCTCGCCAGAGGCTGCAAACCTGCTCGTGAGATTTGACTACGGCGTCGATAATGGACGCGAACGCGTGCGCAGCACCGGCATTGGCCGCGATCCGTTTTTCAGCCCATTTGGCCGGTTCGGCGGTTTTGGCTATCGTCGTGCCTATGCATTCGGCTTTTACGACCCGTTCCTCGCTGGACCAGAAGTGCGCAGCTACACTGTCTACACCAGCGATATCGATCTGAAGATTGACAACACCGCGACAGGGGAACGTCTGTTCGAAGGTCAGGCGCAAGCCGCATCGCGCTCAAACCGTCTGCAAAGTCTGGTGCCCAATCTGGTCAACGCCATCTTCACCGACTTCCCCGGAAGCAACGGTGAAACGCTGCGCATAACCATCCGCGAAGACGGCAAAGAAGTGCGCGCAATCGATTAAGCGCACTAGGATCGAACCCAACACCCTTGGACGGGGACGAAGAGGGCGGCGCAAGGGATCAGCGCCGCCTTTTTTGTTTGCCATGCGTTCATCTGACGCCGTTCAATATGCCAGAATGCATATCGGGAAGATCTTCGCTGGATTGGTCATTGCGAGCCTAGTCTCAACGCCAGCTTATGCCTGTCGCAGCTTTACAGCGCCTGCGGACCGGATTGAGCGTGGCTATGACACAGCCACCATAAAAGCTGCGGCCATCGTGGTGATCGAGAGCGCAACCCACACAAACCAGCCATCCGCTGACATCCATCCATGGAAAGCCACCGCGCGAGTGGTGCAGCCAGCAAATGCACCTCAACTGCCAGAGAGCATTGAATTTGAGCGCGGCTGGGGATCGTCAGCGTGTGAATGGAACCTGCCACCATTGCCAGAAACTGGCGATCGCTGGATGGTCTATTTCTGGGTGGATAATGATGGCGAGTATCGCCCTTGGCTGGCTATGACCGAGGCAGAAGCACGCGAATTCGATCCGCGCGCAAATACCATCACCGCTACGAGACCTGCCGACTAAAGCCCCGCAGCGCCGCCAGTCGATCCAAATCCGCCTGCGCCGCGCTCAGTCGCATCCAATTCTGCGACCTCGACCCACGCCGCCTGCACCACCGGCGCCAGCACCAACTGCGCCACACGATCACCGCGTGTAATTGCGAAGTCTTCGGTGCCGTGATTGATCAAGATCACTTTCAATTCGCCGCGATAATCGCTGTCGATTGTGCCCGGTGTATTGGGCACAGTGATGCCGTGTTTGAGAGCAAGTCCAGAGCGCGGGCGCACCTGCACTTCGTATCCGTGCGGGATTGCCATGGCTAGGCCGGTCGCGACGGCATGGCGCGCACCCGGAGCAATCACTGTATCCTCTGCGCTCACCACATCCATGCCCGCTGCGCCAGCGGTCGCATAGGCAGGAAGCGGCAGGCCCTCACCGTGAGGCAGACGCTTCAATTCGACCGCAACGCTCATTCGGCGGCCTCTGCGCCAAGTGTCGCTGCGACCCGCTCCATCAGAGCCATCGCCACTTGCGATTTGGGCATTTCATCAAGGCTTTCGACCCCGTCCGCGCTGACGATATGCACCCGGTTCGCATCGCCGCCCATCACATCACCTGAGACATCATTGGCGACAATCCAGTCGCACGCTTTGCGCTTGCGTTTCTTCTTGGCGTTATCGAGCACATTGTCGGTCTCTGCCGCAAAGCCAACCACCAGTTCGGGACGGTTCGATCCCGCTGCGACGTTGGTCAGGATGTCGGGATTTTCGGTCAGCATCAGTGCGGGCGGTGCAGAGCCGCGTTTCTTGATCTTCTCATCACGGTATTCCTTGGGCCGCCAATCGGCGACCGCGGCGACCATGACTGCCACATCACAGGGCATTCCGCGCTTCACTGCGCTGGACATTTCCTCGGCACTTTCGACATCAATCCGCTTTACGCCATCTGGCGTTTTGAGTGCAACGGGACCAGCAACCAGTGTAACATCGGCTCCCAAAGCAGCAGCCGCAGCAGCGATGGCAAAGCCTTGTTTCCCGCTCGACCGATTGGCGATGTAACGCACCGGATCGATTGATTCCCATGTAGGCCCGGCGGTGACGAGGACATGACGCCCTTGCAATGGTTGATTCGCACTGTCCGCAACGATCCCGGCAATCTCTTCCTCATCCGCCTCAATGCTGTCGACCTTTGCAGGCGCGGCCTTCTTGGCTGCGATTTTGGCGGGTTCGGGCTCTGGCTCCTCTTCAACTTTGGCGGTTTCTGCCAGATCGGCTTCCGCTTGGTCAGGAGCCAATCGGCGCTCATCAACTTCGTGATTGATCGCATCAGGATCAATTGGCGGCGCAGCTTTACCGCCGCCCTTGGTAGCCAGCGGTGAACCTTCGAGGTCGGGGTTGAACTCGATGTCCTCTTCTTCGAAATCCTCTGGCAGCTCTTCGTCGTCGAACTCCGCCTCTACCGCGTCTGCACTGCGTTTTTCGGTTGAGCGCGGGATAATCCGGGACAGCAATCCGCCAAGGCCGCTAATGGCCCCACCATCTTCTGCGCCCTCATTATCCGGCTCAAGCGCCTCTTCCAGCTCTTCACCATCGACCGGCTCAGCGGCAGGAGCCGGCGTTGGAGCGGGCGCAGGTTCGGCAACTTCGATCCCGAAATGCCCCGCAATCGCAGCCCAAATTGCATCCGGTTCTGGTAAGCGGCCATAGCCAAATTCACCGCACGCCATCGCGCCTTCATCCGGGTGCATCACGGTCACGCCAGAGGTTTTCAGTTGCTCAACATTGCGCTGTGTTGAGGCATGCTCCCACATTTTCACATTCATCGCCGGGACTGCCATCACCGGTTTGTTGGTCGCCAGGATCAAAGTGGTCGCCAGATCATCGGCGATCCCTGCCGCCATTTTCGCCATCAGATCAGCGGTTGCTGGGCACACGACCACAAGGTCAGCCTCCCGCGACAACTCGATATGGCCCATCTCAACTTCGTTTTTCAGATCAAACAGGCTGGTGTGGACCTGATTCTCGCTAAGCGCGGCCAGCGACATAGGTGTCACAAATTGCTGTCCGCCTTTGGTCACGACGCACGTCACTTCGCCCCCGCCTTTGCGGATAAGCCGGACCAGTTCGCATGATTTATAGGCCGCGATCCCGCCGCCAATAACCAACAGAACCTTTGGCGATGCCGCTTTCGGCCCGTCTGAGCCCATGGTCACTTAACTCCTCACATCGCGCCGCCCCCAGCGCTTTTGTCCGTCCTAGCGTCCCACTACACCCGCGCCAAGTGTCGCTTTGCCATCAGCACAGATTGGTCCATAGGTTCAAAGAAAAAGGGGTTTTCAAAATGATCATGGCTTTGCGGGGCGCGCTGGTTCTTGGCGGGTTGCTTTTGTGGTTTCTCGCCTTTGGGTTTTTGACTGATCCAGTCGAGGCTGCTGCCGGTTTTGGCTTGCAGGTCGAAGGGGCGCATGGACTGACATCGGTCCGCTCTGACTTCACCGCATTCTTTGGCGTTGGCGGCGCGTGCTTCATCTGGGGTGCATTGGCGCGGCGAGCCGACCCGCTGACAATTGGAGCGGCCTTGATGTTGGTGACGTTGGTCACACGGCTGGTCGCACTGGGCACCTATGGTAGTTTCGAAGGCTATATCGCGCCAATGGTGGTGGAGTTGGTATTGGGTGCCTTGGGTCTGATCGGTGCGCGTGTTCTGCCGGTGAAGACTGACCCTCTAAACCGATTGGGTTGAACAGGCTGGGCTAAATAAGCCCGACCAGTCCCGCACCCCACACAGCCCCTGCGCCTACTAGGCCAGCGACGAAATAGCCAAGCCAGCCACCACCGCCTGATCCCGTTGGCCGTTCAGGCCGATCGGTCAGCAGTTTGACATCAGGTAAAGGCGGGGCTTCTGGCGCGCCGCCTTTGGGTGGAAACTTGTCTTCCAATCGTCGGATCAGGCCGGGCAGGCGGAACAGAGTTTCGGTGTCTTCCTTAATCCGGTCAGCCACCGCTGCCTCTGGCCCAAGCTCATCACGGATCCAGCTGCGCACATAAGGAGCGGCGGTGTCCCACATATTGATTTCAGGATTAAGCTGCGTCGCGATCCCTTCAACCATCACCATGGTTTTCTGCAACAGCAGCAGATGCGGCTGAGTTTGCATGTCGAAATCACGGGTGATCGCAAACAAACCATCGAGCATTTGCCCGACGGAAAGCTCCTTCACCGGTTTGCCGCGCATCGGTTCACCCACTGCGCGCAAAGCGGTCGCGAATTCGCCGACCGAATGATAGCTTGGGACATATTGCGCCTCAAAATGGATCTCTGCGACGCGGGTGTAATTGCCCGTGGTCAGACCATAGAGAATCTCTGCGAGCCACTGCCGCGCGCGTCGATCAATCCGGCCCATGATTCCAAAATCGATGGCGACAATGGTGCCGTCATCTTCGATGAACAGGTTCCCCTGATGCATATCAGCATGGAAGAAACCGGCGCTGATCGCTTGGGTTAGGAAACTGATCACTAACTTATCTGAGATTGCAGACAGATCATGCCCGCGCGCGATCAGCTCATCACGCTTGGAAATCTTGACGCCGTTGACCCATTCGATGGTCAGCACCCGCCCATTGGTTCGGTCCCAATCAACCGCAGGGATGCGATAACCGCTAACGCCCGACATTTCTTCTGCCAGTTCGCTAGCAGAGGCGGCCTCGCGCCGCAGATCGAGTTCGGAATGCGACCAGCGTTTGAAATTGGCGATGGTCAAACGCGGGCGCAAACGCGTTGCTTCTCCGCCCATCGCTTCTACGTGAGCGGCGGCCCATTCATAGGTTTTGATATCGCGCTCAAACTTTTCGCGAATGCCGGGGCGCAGGACTTTGATAGCTACGCTGCGGCCATCCTTGGTCACTCCTTTGTGAACCTGCGCAATAGAAGCTGCACCCACCGGGTTTGGGTCAACCTCATCAAACAAAGCATCGAGCGGCTGATCAAAGCTTGCCTCAATCGCAGCCTGTATCTTGTCAAAGCCAACCGGTGGCAGATCGTCTTGCAAGCTCAGCAGATTGTTCGCCGCTTCCTCACCCACAAGATCGGGCCGTGTGGCAAGCGATTGACCCAGTTTAATCGCGGCGGGGCCAATCGCACGGAAAGCGCCCGCATAATCGGGCTCGCCTTTTTTGCTCGTGAACGTCGCCCAACGTGCCAGCTTAACCAGTCGCCTAACTGGCGCAGGCGCATTGGGATCGTTCTCGATACCCACAAGCGCGCGCCGTCGCGCCAGCGTTACGCCCCACCGAGCAAGGCGGGAGAGGTGCACTACCGATGAAGTCACGCTCTTATACTTTCCACCCAGAATGGATCGCAACCGCGCCGCCAAGGATCGTCTCTGCTTTGGTGTTCACAAAACCAGCTGCGCGGATCATGCTTTCAAATTCCGGCACCTTGGGAAATTTGCGGATCGATTCGACTAAATATCGATAGCTGTCCGCATCGCCCGCAATCGCTTGTCCCATGCGCGGCAGCAATTGGTCGGAATAGACGTCATAGATCTCTTTGAACCCAGACCATTCGGTGGTCGAAAACTCCATGCAATAGAACCGGCCTCCGGGGCGAAGCACACGGTGAGCCTCTGCCAGCGCCCGATCCTTAAACGTCACATTGCGGATGCCGAATACGATTGTGTAAGCGTCAAAGGAGTTAGATGCGAAATCCACTTTCTCAGCGTTCTGACAGGTAAAGACGAGGCTGCCCGTCTCGTCGGTCTCATGCCGATCCAGCGCACGCTCCGCACCCACATCCAACATGTCCTGATTGATGTCAGCGACGGTAATATCCGCACCGCGATCCGCCATGCGAAACGCAATGTCGCCGGTGCCGCCAGCCATGTCGAGAATGCGCTCGCCCGGCTGCGGCTTCACCCGTTTGACAAAGCGATCCTTCCACCCACGATGCATACCCATCGACATCGCATCATTCATAATATCGTATTTCTTGGCGACGCTGGTGAAGACCTCGCCCACGCGGCGGGTTTTTTCCTCAGGCGCAACTTGCTCATTGCCAAAAGATACGGTGTTGGCGCTTGGTTCATTTGGGCTTTGTGTCATGCGCGCGGCCTTAGAGGGAATTGCCCCGCGCGCCTAGAGTGTTAGTGAGCCAAACCATGCCCGAATTACCCGAAGTCGAAACCACTGTCCGAGGCCTTGCTCGCTTTCTTGATGGGGAGCGGATTGAGCGGGTTGTGCTCAACCGTCCCAACCTTCGCCGGCCCTTCCCTCCTGAACTGGTGCAGATCATGACGGGTGCTAGGGTCATCGGGCTGTCGCGCCGGGCGAAATACGGGCTGATCGATTTGGATCGCGGTTCGACCATGATTTTCCATCTCGGCATGAGTGGACGCTGGCGGATCGATCCTGAAGAACCTGATCGCCACGATCATCTCGTCATTGACACCGCAGACCACCAATTCGCGCTGTGTGACCCGCGCCGATTTGGCTCAGTCGATCTGGAAGCGACCGAAACAATCGATAGCTGGCCGCAATTTGCCTCGCTCGGACCAGAACCGTTGGGGCCAGGATTGACGGTCGAACATCTAAAGGCGGCGCTGAAAGGCAAAGTGCAGTCAATTAAGCTGTGCTTGCTTGACCAACGCATCATAGCCGGGCTCGGCAATATATATGTCTGCGAGGCGCTGTGGCGCGCGGGCATTCATCCGCGCAAAGCAGGCGGGAAAGTAACCCGACCCCAACTCACCAGATTGATCCCTGCAATCCGCGACGTACTCAGCGCCTCTATCAAGGATGGCGGATCATCTTTGCGCGATTACGCCGCACCGGATGGTGAGCTGGGCTATTTTGCCACGCGCTTTGATGTCTATGGTCGCACAGGTGAGCCCTGTCGGCGCGATGATAGCGGGAAAGTGCGCCGGATCGCACAAGGCGGGCGCAGCACATGGTATTGCACCAAATGTCAGAAGTGAGGGAATTCTTGACGATTCGCACACTGCGCCTTATGTGGCGCGCTTTCGGACGCTCAAGGTAACCCTTGGGCGCCCTAGTTTTTCGAAAACATCCAAGATGAATTCGGTCGCTTGGCGCGGCCCAAACCAGACGCGAGACACACAGACCTATGGCCAATACGCCGCAAGCCCGCAAACGCATCCGCCGCAACGATGCCCGTGCCGAAGTCAACGGCGCACGCATGAGCCGCATCCGTAGCCACGTTAAAAAGGTCGAAGCGGCCTGTGAAGCTGGTGACAAGGACGCAGCTGCTGCTGCACTCAAAGCGGCTCAGCCAGAACTCGCTCGCGGCGTTGCACGCGGCGTGATGCACAAGAACACCGTCGCGCGCAAAATGTCGCGCCTGTCAAAGCGCGTCTCTGCTCTTTGATTCGGTGACTTGAGATTCGGTGATTCGGATCTTTTGAGGCTCGAATTTACATTTGTTTACACTTAGCGAGCGCTAGGTATTGTTGATAAGGGCTGTGCCGATTGGCACGGCCCTTTTTGTTTGTAACACTTGTGACCCATTCACCATGAGAGAACATTAGGAATCCCCGCGATTCGCGCCCTCAATTTGGTGAATTTTGTGTTAAAACAACACCTTCAACGCACGCCTGCGGTGTTGCGGCGAGTCAACAATTATATTTCGAATTTATTGCAATTCCGCGCTTGCGCTAAAGGCCATTCGGCTCTTAATTCGCATCTCACCCGGGGCGGGACAGCCCGGTTGTCAGATAGTCGAAACGATTGAACGCTCCTGTGAAAAGTGACTTCACAGGGAGGGGAAGCTGTATCGATCGCGCAGTTCAGATATCCCTTTGGAACAACGTTTCCAAAGGTATGGAGAGTAGTGGGGAAGCAATGGTGCACAAAATCAATAAGGCGCGATCAACGCGCCGTGGTTCGGACGAAGATTTGATGGAAGACGCAGAATCCGTAAATCTGGCGGCCGATTGGGCTGATATCAGCCAAGGCCTTCGTAAGGACTTGGGACACCAATTGCACAGCCAGTGGATCAAGCCGATTCAGGTTGGCGGCATCAACAAAGAAAACGGCACGCTGGACCTGTTCCTGCCGACCGAATTTTCCGCAAATTGGGTGAAGGACCGCTTTCATGAGCGGCTGCAACTCGCATGGAAGATCGTGCGCAGCGATGTGCGCAATGTGAACATTCAAGTGCATCCGGGCCGCCGTCAGCTGCCTGAGCTGCGCCTCGACGATGGCCGCCGCCCCGCCAATGATGGAGCAAGCGCGATTGCGGTTGCTGCTGGCACAATTGGTGAAGCGGGCTTTACTTCGTCTGTGGGCCTCGACCCGTCACTCACTTTCGCTGCGTTTGTTACAGGTGAAGCCAATGTGCTCGCTTGCAACGCCGCACAGCGTATGGCTGCGACCGAACAGCCGCAATTCTCACCACTTTACCTGAAAGCTGCGACCGGACAGGGCAAGACGCATTTGCTCCACGCTATCGGTCACGCTTTCCTGCAAGCCCATCCACGCGCGCGCATCTTCTATTGTTCCGCTGAACGCTTCATGGTCGAATTCGTCCAAGCGCTCAAAGCCAATCAGATGATCGAGTTTAAAGCGCGCCTGCGCAGCTTTGACCTGTTGTTGGTCGACGATATCCAATTCATCATCGGCAAGGCATCTGCACAGGAGGAGTTGCTCTACACGATTGATGCGCTGCTCGCCGAAGGCAAACGTCTGGTGTTCGCCGCCGACCGCGCACCGCAGGCATTGGACGGCGTAGAGCCTCGCTTGCTCAGCCGCCTTTCCATGGGTCTGGTCGCCGATATTCAGGCCGCCGATATCGAACTGCGCAAGAAGATCCTTGAATCGAAACTGTCGCGCTTTGCACCGCTTTCGGTTCCAGAGGACGTGATCGACTTTCTCGCCCGCACCATCACACGCAATGTGCGTGAGCTGGTCGGCGGTCTGAACAAGCTGATCGCTTATGCTCAGTTGACCGGGCAAGAGTGCTCGCTGCAACTGGCTGAGGAACAACTGACCGATATTCTGTCAGCCAATCGCCGCCGGATCACAATTGATGAGATTCAGCGCACCGTTTGCCAGTTCTATCGCATCGACCGCAGCGAAATGTCGTCCAAGCGCCGCGCGCGCGCCGTTGTGCGTCCACGTCAGGTCGCAATGTATCTGTCCAAAGTGCTAACCCCGCGCTCTTATCCAGAGATCGGGCGGAAATTTGGCGGACGCGACCATTCCACGGTTATCCACGCCGTGCGCTTGATCGAAGATCTGCGCCAACGCGATGCCGATATGGACGGCGATGTGCGCAGCCTTTTGCGTCAGCTAGAGAGTTAATCCCCACACCGTTTGCACATAATGCACACAGAGTTGTGGGCAGGACCTGTCCACCGCAAATCCACACGCCATCTTCAGGGCTATACACAGCCCTGTCGACAGGCTGTGCGCAGGCTGTAAACAGCTTATCCATGAGCTTATCACCAGAGAGACTGGATCGTTTTGCCCGCCATATTGTGCTGCCCGAAATCGGCGGCGCGGGTCAGGTCGCGCTGGCAGGAAAGCACATCGCCATCATCGGACTTGGCGGGATTGGCTCGCCCGCTTTGCAATATCTCGCAGCCAGCGGCATCGGGCGGTTCACGTTGGTGGATGACGATGTGGTGGATGCGAGCAATCTGCAACGTCAGACGATCTTCACTGCCCGCGATGTGGGCCACGGCAAAGCCACAAGCGCGCGGCGATGGCTCGCAAACTTTGACGATGCTCTGAATGTATCAATCAGCGATACCCGCATTGGCCCGGATAATGTCGGCGACCTGATCGCCGGTGTCGATCTGGTGCTCGACGGCACCGACAATTTCGCGACCCGCCTCGCCGTATCGGACGCCTGTGTCGCTGAGCGCACCCCTCTTCTCTCTGCTGCCGTCGGCCGCTTTCAGGGGCAAGTGGGCGCCTTTGCGGGGCACTTGGTGAGCGAGGCTTGCTATCGCTGTTTTGTCGGCGATGCGTTTGATGCCGAAGATTGCGATACTTGCGCCGAAGACGGCATGCTCGGCGCGATGGCTGGATGGGCCGGGAGCTTTGCCGCGATGCAAGCGGTGCGAGTGTTGTTGGCAGGTTCAGCCCGGTTTGGCGATCCGATGTGGGGCAGGCTGCACATTCTAGACGGGATGAAGCCGGGGATGCGGACACTGAAAATAGCCAAGGATGAGGGCTGCAAAGGGTGCGGATCATCTCGGTGACCCAATTTCTCGCTCTATGTCATCGGAAATTTGCAGGCGAGTGGGGGAGCCATGCCTGCCGCTATCGGTTTATATGACTCTCGAACACCAATAGGCTTTCAGATAGCTAAGACCTTCAGGAACTCGTCGCCATGATCACTCTCCTTTCTCCTGCTAAGAAGCTCAACTTTGACGCGCCTGAGACCTCGCTGGACATAACGCGACCTCAGCTGGACGCAGACACACGCGAAATCGCGCAGGTCGCCAAGCAGCAATCGGCAGCCGATCTGAAACGCCTCATGCATATCTCAGACAACCTCGCAGAGCTGAACGCGGAACGGTTCAAAGCCTTTGACCTTGAAGGCCGCAGCAATTCGGCAAAGCCGGCAGGGCTCACCTTTGATGGCGATGTCTATTGGGGGCTTGAGGCGAAGAGCATGGATGAGAGCGCTTTGTCTTACGCGCAGGATCACTTGCGCATTCTTTCCGGCCTGTATGGGGTGCTGCGTCCAATGGATGCAATTCAGCCTTACCGTTTGGAAATGGGCACCAAGATGACGAACCCGCGCGGCAAATCGCTCTACGACTTTTGGGGCAGCCGGATTGGCGAGCAATTGAACCAGGACCTCTCGGGTCATGCAGACCAGACGATAGTGAACCTTGCCTCCAATGAGTATTTCAAAGCGGTCGACACTTCGGTGCTTCCCAGCAAGGTTATTGAGGCAAGCTTCCTCAACGTGAAAGACGGTGAAGCGCGGCGGTTGATGTATCACGTCAAGTTCGCGCGCGGATTGATGGCGCGCTGGATCATGGAAAACCGTATTGAGAATGCCGCTGACCTGCGGGGCTTTGATGTCGAAGGGTATAGGCTTGATGCGGCTGCTTCCAGCGAGACAGAACTGGTATTCACCCGGCAACAACCTCCGGTGAAGAAGAAATAGATCAGCTCTCCAGCTGACTTATTGTTACAAAACCTCGCCCACCCAATCCGGCACCAACTCACTCGCCTTGCCGTGACGCGCCTCAGTAAAGTGGTGGCTGCCTTCGCTGGGTTCCAAATTCAACTCCAGCGTCGCAGCTCCCGCATTGCGCGCCTCCTGCACAAAGCCCGCCGCCGGATAGACCGCGCCGCTGGTGCCAATGCTCACAAACAGATCGCACTCGGCGAGCCCCGCGTAAATCCGCTCCATCTGATACGGCATCTCGCCAAACCACACGACGTCTGGGCGCAAAGTGGACGCCTTGCAGATGGGGCATGGTGGGAGATCAGACATGGTCGCGTTCCACTCAGAGCGCATCTCACACGATGTGCACAAAGCGCTCTTTAGCTCGCCGTGCATGTGCAGCACCTGCTTTGACCCGCCCCGCTCATGCAGATCATCGACGTTCTGAGTGACCAGTAACAATTCGCGCCCCTGCTCTTTGGCATACTCAGCCTCCAACCGCGCCAAAGCTATATGCGCCGGGTTCGGCTCAACCTTCGCCAAAGCCGCCCGCCGCATATCGTAAAAGCCCAGCACCAGATCGGGATCACGCGCAAAGCCCTCTGGCGTCGCTACATCTTCGACCTTGTGCTGCTCCCACAAGCCGCCTGCCGAGCGAAACGTGTCGATCCCACTCTCTGCGGAAATCCCGGCTCCTGTAAGGATGACGATGCGCTTGAACTCTGCCATGGGGACCATGAAACACACGAGGCGCAAGAGAAGCAATGGCACGGTTCGGAATTATCGGCAGCGCGGGGCGCATGGGTCAGGCAATAGCGGTAGCTTTGGAAGAGAGCGATCACACGCTAGCGGGCGGTGTGGATGCAGATGAGCCAGCCGGAGCGCTAGCAGGCAATTGCGATGCATTGGTCGACTTCTCGTCCCCAGCCGCGTTGTCGGATAATCTGCGTGCGGCACGAGGATCGAACATTCCTATCCTGATCGGGACGACCGGCCTTGAGCAAAGCGAGTTTGATGCGATCGCAGAAGCCTCAGATCACATACCCGTCCTGCAAACGGGCAACACGTCGCTGGGCGTGACGTTGCTGGCGCATTTGGTGCGAGAGGCTGCGGCGCGATTGGGACCGGATTGGGATATAGAGGTGCTGGAGATGCATCACCGGATGAAGGTGGACGCGCCGTCGGGCACTGCGAAATTGCTGGGAGAGGCAGCGGCAAGCGGGCGCGGCATCAACTTGGCCGACCACCGCGATGCTGTGCGAGATGGCCATACCGGCGCGCGGCGCGAAGGCGATATCGGCTTTGCCAGCCTGCGCGGAGGCACGGTTGCAGGCGATCATTCTGTGATCCTTGCGGGTGCCGAGGAACGGATAACCCTGTCGCACTCGGCAGAAAACCGCATGATTTTTGCCCACGGTGCCGTTCGTGGATGCGAGTGGCTGATCGGTCGAGAACCTGGGCGCTACACGATGGATGATGTGCTGGGCCTTTCCAGCACATAAGAATTTTCGGGAGGTTACATTGGCATTCGACCCCGCGGCCGCGACACAGGCCTATATGGACACGCTCGGGCCGGAGGCCTTGGAGCTGTCGCGCGCTTACACATTGGGCAATCACTGGCTAATCCTTGCCGGGCTGGTGGTTTCGGCGTTGGTCACGTGGGTGATCGTCAAGACAGGCGTGCTGGACCGCGTGTTCGCCTTACTCAGTGACCGATGGCAGAATACGCGCGTATTCGTCGTCGCGGCGGTCTACAGCGTCGTTAGCGCGATCCTGACACTGCCCTTTTCGATCTACACTGATTGGTGGCGGGAGAGCGAATATGGACGCACCAGCCAGCCGCTGAGTGATTTTTTGTCGCAAGGGGCGATCGGCCTCGTGGTTAGCGCAATCCTGGGCAGCTTCCTGTTCATCGGCGTCTATTTCCTGATCCGGCGCGCAGGCAAACTCTGGTGGCTTTGGTCCAGCGGCCTCGTCGCGGGATTCGCCGCGATCAGCCTGCTGCTATCGCCCGTTTTTATTGAGCCGCTGTTTAACGAATACACCCCCATTCCCGAGGGTGAAGTGCGCGATGCTGTCCATGCTTTGGGCGCCGAGGCTGGCATCCCGTCAGAGCGAATTTTCATGTATGACGGGTCGCGCCAATCGAACAATTTCACTGCCAATGTATCTGGCATCGGATCATCGGCACGCATTGCGATCAGTGACGTTGCGATGGATCAAGCGTCGCTCGACGAGGTTAAAGCGGTAACGGGCCATGAGATCGGCCATTATGTGCTGGGCCATGTGTGGCGGATGATTGGCGTGATCAGCTTGATGGCGCTGTTTGGTTTCTTCCTGACGGCCAAGACATATGGCTGGTTCGCAGCGCGATTTGGAACGTCGGCTGAGCTTTCCGATGTGCGCGGTGTTGCGGTTTTGACCTTTTTGATCGGGCTGTTCTTCACGCTCGCCCAACCCATGCTCAATGGGATTGTGCGGGTTGGGGAGCGCGAGGCGGACGCCTATTCGCTTGAAACGGTGAACCTTCCCGATGCACTGTCAGGCGCACTGATCAAGACCGCCGAATATCGCTATCCGCTTGCCGGGCCAGTTGAAGAGACTTTGTTCTACACCCACCCCACGGTCGAAAACCGGGTGCGCACAGCGATGGAGTGGAAAGCGGCGAACCCAACCGCTGATGCGGAGCAATGACCCCAAAACTATGACCAAGGACCAAATCTTCGAATTTTTCCGCCGATTGGCAGAGGACAATCCCGAGCCAGAGACGGAGCTGGAATATGGCAATGCCTATCAGCTCACCGTGGCCGTGGCTTTGTCTGCGCAGGCAACAGATGTGGGCGTGAACAAGGCAACGCGGGCGCTGTTTGCGAAGGTTGAGACGCCGCAGCAGATGCTCGATCTGGGGTTGGAGGGTCTGGTGGAGCACATCAAGACAATCGGCCTGTTCAACTCCAAAGCGAAGAATGTGATCGCGCTGTCGCAATTGCTGATCGACGAATATGGCGGCGAGGTTCCTGACACGCGAGAGGATCTGGTGCGCCTACCCGGAGTGGGTCGCAAGACCGCGAATGTGGTGCTCAATTGCTGGTTTAAGCAGGAGACATTCGCGGTCGACACCCACATCCTGCGCGTCGGCAACCGCACCGGCTTGGCGAAAGGAAAGACACCCGATCATGTCGAGGCAAAGCTTGAAAAGCGCGTCCCCCAGCCCTTCCGCCTGCATGCGCATCACTGGTTGATCCTCCACGGGCGGTATGTGTGCAAGGCGAGGACGCCCGAATGCTGGCGCTGTGGCCAGGTGGACTTGTGTAGTTTTAGGAAGAAGGTGCTGGAGGCGCCTAAGGGGCGTTGACATTGAAAAGCAAGATAACGCTGCAGACTGAACGCCTCTTGCTGCGCCAACCGCAGGCCACAGACTTTGAGACTTATGCGGCGTTCTTTAGCGACGAAGAAGCCTCGCGGTTTTACAATGGTCCCTTACCAAAAGACGGTGCATGGCGGGTGCTTGCCTCAGACTTGGGCCATTGGCAGCTTAGGGGCTATGGGCGCTGGTCAATTATCGATCCCATCAGCGACACAATGGTTGGTAGTTGCGGCTTATGGTGGCCGGGCGGTTATCCTCGTTCAGAACTCACCTGGTGGATCATGCCTGCAGCTCGCCGCAAAGGTTATGCGCTCGAAGCGTCCCGTGCGGCGATCAGATTCGGCTACGACACTCTCGAATGGGAACTGGTCGAGACCCACATGAACGACGAAAACACAGCGGCTAGGGGTCTCGTGCGAAAGCTTGGAGGAACCCCAATAGCCCGCGATACATTCCCTGATGGTGTCACGCGCGATGTATTCGGCCTACCGCACCCCGACAAGCTGTAACAAAATCAAACATCGTCCGCTGAGATCATCTCGGCCTTATCAATCTCGCCCGTCATGCTTGCTACTGTCGTTGCCACGGCCGCGTCGCCGCTGACATTGGTGGTGGTGCGCATCATGTCCATGATCCGGTCGATGCCTGCAACCAGCGCGATAGTTTCAAGCGGTACACCAACAGCGCCGAAGACCAGCGCCATCATAATAAGGCCAGCGCCTGGAATGCCCGCCGCGCCAATCGCTCCAACAGTGCCGAGCAGCGCAATCAAGAAATAGTCTCCCCAGCTTAGATCAACGCCGAAAATCTGCGCCCCGAACAAAGTTGCAAGGCCGAGATACATTGCAGTACCATTCATGTTCACCGTTGCGCCGAGTGAAATCACGAAGCTCGCAACCGGTTTGCTGATGCCCAGATTGCGCTCAGCGCAGCGCAGAGTGACGGGCAGCGTCGCGTTAGAGCTCGCCGTCGAATAGCTGACCGCAATAGCGTCTATAATTCCGCGAAAGAAGTCGATCACCGGCAGCTTTGCGATGAATTTGATCATCGCAGAATACATAACGAATATGATCAGCAAGCATCCAATATAGTTGAGCGCCACCAGCTTACCCAGAGCCGCCAGCGCATCGAGGCCCAGCGTGCCCGCGACCCATGCCATCAACGCAAAGACGCCGAACGGGGTCAGCTCCATTACGATCATTGTCACTTTTTGCATGACGACGCTGCCGCTATCGAAGATTTTGAGAACCGGCTGTCCTTCTTCTTTAGCCATGAGGATGCCGATACCGATCAACATAGAGAACACGATCAACGGCAAGACATTGACGTCAGCCATGACCTGCACAGGGCTGCTCGGGATTGCGTTAAGCAAGGTATCACGCCAGTCCATTGGCTCAGGATCAGGCAGTGCTCCCATTTGAATAGTGGACGTGTCCACCCCAGAGCCGGGCTGGATAAATGTACCAAGCGCCAGCCCCAACCAGACCGCGATCTGGCCGCTCACCACAAACAGCAAAAGCGCCCGCCAACCAATGCTACCAAGCTTTCTCAAGTCCCCGATTGCAGCGACCCCAGCAACTAGGCTGAAGAAAATCAGTGGGACAACAAGCATCTTGATAAAGGCGATAAAGACATCGCCGATGATCTTGATATCTTGCGGTTCAAAGGTGGCGTAACCAAAGAGCGGGCCGAACGATATTCCACCGGCTTGCCCCCAAGGATAGCCAATTGCGATACCTAGAATGAGCGCCCCGATCACCCGCTGCCAGAGCGGAATTGCGAACCATGTTTTCATGTGAGCTTACGCCTCTTCTTGGGTCTGATTAAGCGACAGCGCCCCCAGCGCCGTGCGGGTATAGATACGGGTTAGCGTATCGAGGTCGGGAATGGACACGGCCTCGTCGCGTTTGTGCATAGTCGCGTTGCACAGGCCAAATTCGATCACCGGGCACACTGTGCGCAGGAAGCGCGCGTCCGATGTGCCGCCCGTGGTGGATTGTTCGGGCTTGACGCCAGTCTCAGCCTCAATCGCATCCGCGAGCATATTCGAGAACGCGCCCGGCTCCGTCAGAAACGGTTCGCCAGAGATGATTGGGAGCGCACGCCCGCCATGGTTTTCTGCAATCGAGGCAACGCGTTCAGATAGGCTCGCGCCTGAATGAAGGTCGTTAAAGCGGATCGAAATCCGAGCCTTGGCCTGTTGCGGGATAACATTGTGCGCTTTGTTGCCCACTTCCATTTCGGTGATTTCGAGGTTTGATGGCTGGAACCAATCGGTGCCCGTATCGAGCACTAAAGAGTCTAGCTCCGCCAACATCGCGACCATTTTCGGGATCGGATTGTCTGCCAGATGCGGATAGGCGACATGCCCCTGCGTGCCCTCAACGGTCAGCCAAATATTGACCGAGCCGCGCCGACCGATCTTCATCATATCACCCAGTTGATTGACGCTGGTGGGTTCACCGACGAGGCACAGATCAGGCTGCAATCCCTGCTCGTTCATATAGTCGATTAGAGCGCGAGTGCCGTGCAGCGCGGGCCCTTCTTCATCGCCGGTGATGATAAAGCTGACCGTACCCGCCTCCTGCGGCACGTCGTGCATCGCGGCAACCATGGCGGCAATCGCGCCCTTCATATCGACCGCGCCGCGTCCATAGAGCAGATCACCGCGTGTGGTCGGTTCGAACGGATCACTCTCCCATCCCTCTCCTGGTGGGACCACATCGAGATGCCCGGCAAACGCAAAGTGTTTTGAGCCTGCTGGCCCTCGGCGAATAGCAAAGAGGTTCTCCACTGGGGCCTCATCTGACCCTTCGTCCCCATCGCCGCGTTGAAAGCGGTGAATGTCGAAACCCAGTGGCTTCAACATTGCCTCCATCGCATCAAAGACAGGGCCGGTGGCGGGGGTTACGCTGGCCTCAGCAATCAGGCGCTTGGCGTATTCAAGGGCGTCGCTCATATTGCCATCGCTAGCAGGAGAAACGCGAAATGCCCAAGCTTGATCTTGATGCCATCGTTCAGACCAACGCGACCGGCTATCCCCCGCCCTATGACGCCGATGTGGAGGGGCGCTGGTACAGGCGGCTCGGTCCGCCTGCTGGATTGACGCAGATGGGGGCGAGCCATGTGGTTTTGAAACCGGGCGCCTATTCTTCACAGCGCCATTGGCACACCGTTCAGGACGAAATGGTTGTGATGCTATCCGGTGAAGCAGTGCTGATCGAGGATGCTGGTGAAACGCGGGTTCAGGCGGGCGATGTGCTGGCTTGGGCCGCTGGGGTTGAGAACGGGCACCGTTTGCACAATCGCAGTAACGAACCTTGCGTCTACATCGCGATCAGCGCGGGCGACCGGGAACGCGACGGCGGCGGTTACCCCGATATCGATATGGTGTTCGATGCCGAGGGATACGCGCGCAAAGATGGCACGCGCTATCCGACCGAGCGCATTCCTTGATGCAGGTTTACGTGACCTGTTCGTATTGCTCGATCACCCATTCCTCTTCTTCAGAGGCTCCGATCCATTCCGCCATCCAAGCATGCTCCCACACCGCTTGCATATAGCTTTGCGCAAAGCCGGGTACACCAATGCCATAGGTGATGAAGCGCGAGACGATGGGTGCGTAGAAGATGTCTGCTGCGCCGAATGTGCCGAACAGAAATGGCCCCGCGCTGCCGTGCCGTGCACGCGCCTCTGCCCATAGGCCAAGGATGCGCACAATATCCGCGCGGGTTTGTTCAGAAACATTTTGCAGCTGGATGCGCCGCCGAACATTCATTGGCATATCGCTGCGTAGGGACGCATAGGAGGAGTGCATCTCCGCCACCATTGACCGCGCCATCCCGCGCGCGGCGTCATCCTTGGGCCAAAACCGGTCGCGTCCCACCTTATCCGCGAGATATTCGAGGATAGCGAGACTGTCCCAGATCACATTCTCATCATCCCAAAGGATCGGGACCTTGCCGCTTGAGGGCTGAAAATCGTCAGATTGTTTGCGGTTTTCCCAATGCTCACCCAGCATCGGCACCGTAATCTCTTCAAACGAAAGACCCGATTGCTTTGCCGCGAGCCACCCGCGCAAGCTCCAGCTGGAGTAATTCTTATTGCCAATAATCAGCTTCATGCGCTGTTCCACCTTCGCTACGCGCTGCAAGTATGCACCGTCCTAGATATTCAGTGTTTCGCTGTCGAGGCTGAACGGGTTACGGTCGTGTATCAATAAGTATCGAGAGCGTGACGCAATGAGCCTGCCCCCCTTTCACCTAGCCTTTCCAGTTGACGATTTAGCAGCTGCGCGGCGTTTCTACGGCGAGACGCTGGGATGCGATGAGGGGCGGTCATCGGAGGAATGGATCGACTTTGACTTTCACGGCCATCAAATCGTGGCGCATCTGGCATCCGGTGGTGCTGGTGATCGGGCAAGCAACCACGTCGATGGACACGGCGTTCCGGTCCCGCATTTCGGGTTAGTGCTGGGAATGGAAGAGTGGCGCGCGCTGGCCGACAGATTGAAAGCAACGGGCACCGAGTTCGTGATTGAGCCGACCGTGCGCTTCAAAGAGAAGCCGGGTGAACAAGCAACAATGTTCCTGCGTGACCCAGCCGGTAATGCGTTGGAATTCAAAGCGTTTGCTGACGCGGATCAACTGTTCGCGAAATAACTCTCGCCCAGAGCATCGGCGACCAAGGCGGCTCTTAACGTCTCGATCCCCATGCCTTTTTCCGCGCTGGTTAGGTGCAATTCGGGGAAAGCGGCAGGGTGTTTGCGGGTTTCCTCTGCGACCGCATTGGCGACGCGTTCCAGATCGCTGGCTTTGATCTTGTCAGTTTTGGTGAGAACCACGCGATAGCCTACGGCTGCCTCATCCAGCATTTTCATCATGTCACGGTCGACATCTTTGAGGCCATGGCGACTATCGACCAGCACCAGATTGCGTGCGAGCACTTGGCGGCCGCGAAGGTAGGATTTGACGAGCTTCTTCCACTTGTCGACCACTTTCACGGGCGCTTTGGCAAACCCGTATCCGGGCATGTCGACCAAGCGGAACTGGAGCGGTTCACCCACTTCGAAGAAATTCAACTCCTGCGTGCGGCCCGGCGTGACCGAAGCGCGCGCAATGGCTTTGCGCCCCGTCAATGCATTGAGCAGCGAGGATTTGCCGACATTAGAACGCCCTGCAAAGGCGACTTCAGGAACAGTGGGTTCAGGCAGAAATTTCAGCTGCGGCGCAGATAGCAGGAAGTCGACCCGGCCCGTGAGCAGCCGCGTTGCTTTCCGTTCACGACGCAGAATTTCGCGCTCTTCTTCGGGCGTCATGCGCCCTCAGCTTTCTCTTCCCGCGCCTTTTCAAGGGCTTTTTCCGCCTTCTCTTTTTCAACCGCCGCGCGCAATTGCGGGTGCTTGGAATAAAGATAGCTTTGTTGCGCCAGCGTCAGCAGGTTTGAGGTAACCCAGTAGAGCAGCAAGCCTGCGGCAAAAGGCGCCATCACGAACATCAGGAACCAAGGCATCAGGTTGAACACCTGTTGCTGCACAGGATCCATCGCAGATGGGTTGAGCTTAAATGTCAGCCACATCGTGATACCCAACAAAATCGCCAGCACACCAATACCGAGGAACCCTGTCACTTCGAATGGAAGCAAGCCAAACAGATTGAGGATTGTGGCGGGATCGGGCGCGGACAGATCCTTGATCCAGAACGAGATAAAGGGTTCGTGGCGCATCTCAATCGCAAGAATGAGGACCTTATATAGAGCAAAGAAGATCGGGATCTGGATCAGCATCGGCAGACAGCCGGCGAGCGGATTGACCTTCTCCTCCTTATACAGCTTCATGATCTCTTGCTGCTGTTGCTGTTTGTCGTCCTTATAACGCTCCTGAATCGCTTTCATCTTAGGCTGGACCGCTTTCATGGCGGCCATTGAGGCAAAGCCTTTTTGCGCAATCGGGAACATCAGTCCGCGCACCACAACGGTGAGCAGTATGATCGCAATGCCAAAGTTACCGACCAAATTGTTGAGCGTGCGCAGCAGCCATAGGATCGGTTTTTCAAACCATTCGAACCAGCCCCAGCTGATCGCCTTACCGAAATAGGTGATCCCACTATCTTCATAGGAGTCGAGAATCTCGCTCTCCTTAGCGCCAGCGAAAAGCTGAGTGGATTGAGTGAGAGTGCCACCGGCGGCAACCGTTGCGCTGTCATAGATAAGGTCAGCGCGGAACAAGTCGCCATCAAGCGACCGGAAACCTGCACTGTCGGCCTCACCCTCGCCCTTTGCTAGCGCGGAGAGCCAATAATTGTCAGCAAAGCCGAGCCATGATGCAGAACCATCGGGGTTCCAGCGGCCAAGCTCAGCCAACTCATGATAGGCATGCGGATCGCGCAAAGTGCCGCCGAACACGCCAATTGGTCCGGCATGGGCGATAAATTGGTCAGGGCTCGCCGTGGTGCTAGTGCGCTTGATAAAGGCGAAGGGTTGGATGATTGCCGCGCCCTCGGATGTGTTTTCGACCGTTTGATCAGCAGTGATCATATATTGATCGTCGATCGCAAAGCGGATCTTGTAAGTGATGCCTGCGTCATCAGTGCGTGACAATGTGACTGGGTTGTCCGCCGTCAGCCGCTCTCCATCGGCCTGCCAGACGGCTTGGCTCGACATGCGTTCACCGCCCACAACGAAGCCGAATTCAGCGAAATGCTGACCATTGGTGCGTTCAGGGGCAAATATCCGAACCGGCCCGCTGTCTTTGTCGACGGTCTCACGGTAATCTTTGAGCACAATGTCATCGACACGCGCGCCGACAAGGTTGATCGAACCGGCAACACGAGGCGCATCAATGATTACACGGGTCTGGCCGTCCAGTGCGGTATCAAGAGCAACCGGACCTTCCGGCACTGCTCCCTCGCCAATGTCGCCACCGGTCGCGGCCGCGCCACCAGAAGCAGGCGTCACGGTGGCCGCCACTTCTTCGGCAGGGGCTGTGATTGAGGCTGCGGGATAGAAATACCGCATCCCGAAATCCCAGCCGAGAATAAGCAGGCCGGAGAGTAGAACGGCGAGCAGGAGATTGCGCTGGTTGTCCAAGATATTGCCCTAAAGTGCTCTAGATTGTTCGAATGGTAAGCGTGTTATATGGGTATGACAGTAGCAATTGCCCAGCCCTTTACGGAACCGGATCATGGCCCTGCCCTCCCCAAGGATGGCAGCGCCCTATACGCTTTAACGCGAGCCATCCACCCTTCAACGCACCATATTTGCGCAAGGCCTCTATCGCATAGTGGCTGCATGAGGGGGAATAACGGCATGTTGGCGGCAGAATCAAAGACGGACCAAGCTGCCACATACGGGCGATAAAGATCAAAACGTGCTTCATTTCGCTGCATTACTCGAGCGTTTGCCCGAACGATTACCGCGTTTAGGGCGACGGCCACGCGCAGGGTCCCCTTTACCAAGGGCCGCCCGTTCAAGAGCCAATACGAGTTCATCGGCCATGGTGTGAAAATCACGCTCCACGCCGCCCGATCGTCCAATCAGCACGTGATCGTGATCCGCCAATGCACGTTCGGGTAGAGCGGAGCGCAGCAATTCGCGAAATCGCCGCTTCATCCGATTGCGCACAACGGCGTTGCCAATCTTTTTGGTAACCGTGATCCCATAGCGCACACCTTCCCCGTGATTGGGCCGCGTCAACAACACAAACCCAACCCGCGCATTGCGCAGACCCTTATTGGCCGCGAGGAAATCGGCGCGTTTGGTGAGGACCGTTGGCATAATCATGTTTTAGCGCAAGGTGGCCGGAGGCGGGAGTCTTTGCTGCGAATCCTATAGGCCCCAGATACGCAATCGGGCCCCAAAGGGAGCCCGCTTGCGCAAACGCGCGCCGACATGCTGGCAAAGAGCCCAACAGGCCGGATGATCTGCGACCAGCGCCCGAAGGCGCCGGAGCAATCAGGCAGTGAGTTTGCTGCGACCGCGTTTACGGCGGGCGCGGATCACTTTACGACCACCTGGGGTCGCTTTGCGCGAAAAGAATCCGTGCCGACGGGCACGCACAAGATTGCTGGGCTGAAAAGTCCGCTTCATACTATCCTCGAATATTCGGTTGGCGCTGCCAGAGGATTTTGAAAGCCCTCAAACGGCGTATGGCCAGATGTAGGACGATCAACAAGAACGCCCGGATCAGGCGCGCGCCACTATGGGAAACTCAGACCTGAGTCAAGCTGTGAGCGGTCCAATTGTGCTAGGGTGATCGCGCTCATATCGGTGTAATCGAGCGCTGGCTCAGAAATCGCAATAGCGAGCGACAAGGGCTCCAAAGCAATTGCTGGAAGCCGCGCGTCGACCAATATTGTGACTTCCACCATGGAAGGATTACGAACCGCTTGGGTCATACGATAGGCAGGCGTGCGTGCCTGGCGCAGCCAAGGCTGCATATCCGATGCGCCCAACCATAGAGCGCTGTGATGCCGGACCGAGTTCGTCATGTCGTAAAAGTCGCGCGCTTGCTGCTCGCTCATGCCCATTTCAACATAATAATCGATATAGAGACGGTGCGCGGGGTGATCGGTCGCAAAATCGTCCGCTTCACGCCCGTGATTGTCGAGCCATGAGTGAACCGCGAATTGCGCGCCTTGCTCCATGGTACGGGTCGCGCCTGCTAGGAACAGCTCCACAGCACCTGAACGAACTGATCCGCCTTGGGGCACGTGGGTTGCAATCCCAGCCTCGCGGATACGGCGGCCGACCGCGAGATTGGCGATGTCATTGCTAGTGCCGGGCGCTTCGACCATATCAAGCCGTGCAAGCTCAGGATAATCGCGCAACATCGCATCAAAGAATGCGGGCGTGGAGCTGTCAGTTGACCCAATCATGGATGCCGTCGTCGCGCCAGTCACCACAAAAGGGCCATATTGCGCCAGCACACCGGCCTGACGGCGCGGATCAACAGGCCGTGCATAGCGCGCCGCTTCGCGTGTTTCGGACACCTTGGTGCCATTGACGAAAGTGGTGGTGACCGTCGGCATGCTATCCGATGCGCCTGGAGCATCCCCGGCTGGAACCGGCACCCATTGCCCGGTCGCGGGATCCCATTCCTCAACCCAGCTTTCGGTGGCGACGGTGCGTACGCTTCCCTGATCACCGGCATAGACTTGCGCCAATGCGGGGCTGCCTACGACTGCCAGCTGAAGCATGGCAAAAAGCATGGCGAGGGTTTTGAGTGCGTGTTCCATGCCGTTTCAAATACGGCCGCGTGTCTTCAGGAACTGACAAGGTTTATACTTGCGAAGTCCTTTCGTAGCCTTCCCTAAGTGCTCGACAAGTTCCCATTAACTCTGCACAAATGATGGTTAAGCAGTTGAACCTCTTTTGGCTCTGGGGGAGCAAGCATTTGGTAGCGCTGGTACGAACTGTTGCCTATTTGGGCCTCGAGGCGCGGCAAGTGGAAGTGCAGTGCCAAGTTGCCTCGGGTCTACCGCGATTTTCAATTGTTGGATTGCCGGACAAAGCCGTGAGCGAAAGCCGCGAGCGGGTGCAAGCGGCGTTATCGGCCATGGGATTGGCGCTGCCGCCCAAACGGATCACAATCAACCTCTCGCCAGCTGATTTGCCAAAAGATGGGTCGCATTATGACCTCCCGATCGCTTTGGCATTGCTGGCAGCGATGGGTGTGACGGACGCAGAACAGCTGGGCGATTGGATCGCGGTGGGCGAGTTGGCGCTGGATGGCCGGGTCGTCGGATCACCCGGCGTTCTGATTGCCGCTTTGCATGCGAGCACACTTGAGGCGGGCTTGATCTGTCCTGCGGATCAAGGGTCAGAGGCCAAATGGGCAAGCGGTGTTCCAGTTCTCGCGCCCAGCGATCTGTCGGCGCTGCTCGGGCACCTCAAAGGAACACAGGTGCTCGCGGAACCGGTGCGCGGCAATGTCGCCGATGCGCCGCCAGTTCCTGATCTTAAACAGGTGAAGGGTCAGGAGACCGCCAAACGCGCACTCGAAATCGCAGCAGCTGGCGGTCACAATCTGCTGATGATGGGGCCGCCGGGTTCGGGAAAGAGCCTGCTTGCGAGCTGCCTTCCTGGTATTCTGCCAGAGTTGACCCCGACAGAGGCGTTGGAGGTCTCGATGGTGCAATCGGTCGCCGGGCTGATGGACGCAGGCCAGATCAGCCGCGCCCGCCCATTCCGCGCACCGCACCACTCGGCGAGCATGGCAGCGCTAACTGGTGGTGGTCTCAAAGTGCGGCCCGGTGAGGTCAGCTTGGCACATCTCGGCGTTCTGTTCCTCGACGAACTGCCCGAATTTCAACGCGCCGTGCTCGATTCTCTGCGCCAACCGCTGGAAACCGGCCAAGTCGATGTTGCGCGCGCCAACGCCCATGTGACCTTCCCCGCGCGCGTTCAATTGATCGCGGCGATGAACCCATGCCGATGCGGCCATGCAGGTGAGCCAGGCCATGTCTGCGCACGCGGACCGCGCTGTGCGAGCGAATATCAGGCGCGGCTTTCTGGCCCCTTGCTAGACCGGATTGATTGCCATGTTGAGGTTGCCGCCGTCAGCGCAATGGACCTGTCGCTGCCGCCACCCGCCGAAGACAGCGCAGCGGTCGCGCGTCGCGTCGCCGCCGCGCGCAACCTCGCGACATCGCGCGGAGTGCGCTCCAATGCGGAACTGGAAGGTGAACGGCTCGAAACCCACGCTGCGCCCGATGATGAAGGGCGTGCTTTGTTGATGCGAGCGGCAGAGAAATTGCGGCTCTCCGCGCGCAGCTACACCCGGATGCTGCGCGTTGCACGCACCGTTGCCGACCTAGCCAGTGTGGAAAGAGTCGGGCGCGAACATATTGCCGAGGCGCTTAGTTACAGGCAGATGATCGGGCGAGCATGACGATCGGGTTAGGGGCCGCAACATGACTTTCTTTGATCCGGAATGGCTGGTCCGCATCGCAACGGCCATGTTGCTAATCGCCTATTTCATCCGCGATGAGTTGAAATTGCGGCTGATGATCATCGCTGCGACTTTGGTGTTCAACCTTTATTATTGGCTCGTGCCTGACCCACCATTGTGGGAATCGGTGATTGGCGGATTCTTGATGGTCGGCGTCAATCTTTATGTGCTGTTTCAGGTGCTGCTCGACCGTACCACGTTCCGCATGAGCGACGAAGAAAAGCGGCTGTTTGCGGCATTCGAAACGCTATCGCCCGGACAATTTCGCCGCATCCTGAAAACTGCGGAATGGCGTCGGGTCGAAGAGACGACCAAATTGCGGGAGGTCGAGAGCGCGCAAGAGCATGTGCTGACGCGGCAAGGTGAGCCAAGCGCAAAGCTCTACTTCATCTTTGAAGGTGCAATCCGGGTCGCCAAAGGGGAGCACAGCTTTCGCTTACCACACGGCAATTTCGTGGGAGAAGTAGCGTTCGTTCTTGAAGGAGACGCCACCGCGACCACCACTGCCCCCGCTGGCACATATTACGTCGAATGGGATGCGCAGGCGCTGCGCAGGCTGGGCGAAAAGTATCCCGCTTTAGGCAATGCTCTCAATGCATTGCTCACCCGAGACCTCGCCGGAAAGCTACGCGAGAGTTATCGCCCGGACGACGCCTTACCGATTTAGGTCCCCTCAAACCCGCTCAACACGTCCAGAAACTCCTGGCCCCAGGTCTCCAGCTTCTTTGCGCCAACACCTTGAATTTCGCCCATCGACGCGAGCGTTCCCGGTCGCTCGCTCGCCATGGCGCGCAAGACGCTGTCGTGGAATATAATGTAAGCGGGCACGCTGTGTTCGCTGGCGAGAGATTTTCGCTTGTCACGCAGTGCGTCGAACAGCGGGTCTCCAACCGGATTGGGCACCGCGCCACTGGCTGATCCGCCGCGTCCACGTCTGCCCTTTTTCTTGGGCGGTTCGCAAATTGCGACGGCCTGTTCGCCTTTAAGCACCGCCCGCGCGCCCTCACCCAGTGCAAGCCCGCCATGCTCGGTCGAAACCAACATCGCATGAGCGCTCAGATGGCGCATCACAGGGCGCAGAAGCGGGGCCTCTTCATCGCCCAATATGCCAAACACCGAAAGTCGGTCATGTCCGCGCTGGTTCCCCCGGTCATCATCTCGCCCAAGCAGCACTTTCTCAATATGACCAATGCCAAAGCTCTGTCCTGTGCGGTAAACGGCGGAAAGCAATTTCCGCGCAATCTGCGTCACGTCCAGCACCTTGGGCGGATCAAGGCAATTGTCACAATTCCCGCAAGTCGCCGCTGGCTCTTCACCGAAATGTTTGAGTAAGATCGCGCGGCGGCAACCTGCGCTTTCAACCAATCCGGCCAGCGCGTTGAGCCGCGCTCGCTCGCTGGGCAGACGCGCTTCCTCCACATCGCCCAGCCATTGGCGTGCTTTGGAGAAATCGGCTGCGCTCCAATACATTTGCGCCTGTGCGGGATCGCCATCACGGCCAGCGCGACCGGTTTCCTGATAATAGGCCTCAATCGATTTGGGCAGACCTGCATGGACGACAAAGCGCACATCGGGTTTGTCGATTCCCATGCCGAAGGCGATCGTGGCGACCATCACCATATCCTCTGATGCAACAAACGCCGCCTGAGTCGCGGCGCGTTGCTCGGGCGGCAATCCTGCGTGATAGGCACCAACGGGACGGCCTGTTGCGGCCAGCTTCGCCGCCAGATCCTCTGTCCCCTTGCGGCTGGTCGCATAAACAATGCCTGCGCCGGGCGTGCGGGTTACAAAGTCCGAGATTTGCCGCGCTACATTGTCGCGCGCTCCGATAGAATATTGGATGTTGGGGCGGTCGAACCCCGCCTTGATCAAGCCCTCTTGGGGGATACCCAATTGTTTGAGGATGTCCGCGCGCGTGACTTCATCGGCTGTGGCGGTCAGAGCGAGGCGCGGAATGCTCTCAAACTGATCGAGCATCGGTCGCAGGCCGCGATAATCCGGGCGGAAGTCGTGCCCCCATTCCGACACGCAATGCGCCTCATCAATAGCAAACAGCGCGATGTCGGCCGACTCTAACAGATAGCGAAAGCCTGATGTGGTCGCCCGCTCTGGCGCGACATAGAGCAGGTCGAGATCGCCTGCCCGCAAACGATCTGCGGTCTCCGCCTTGTCCATATCGGCCGAGGTCATGGATGCGGCGCGAATGCCCACCGCTTTCGCCGCGCGGATTTGGTCGTGCATCAATGCAATCAAGGGGGAGACGACAATCGCCGTGCCGGGTCGCGCCAAGGCGGGCAGTTGATAACACAGCGACTTACCCGCGCCAGTCGGCATCAGCGCAAGCGTGTTTTCCCCTGACAATATGCGAGTGATAACCGCCTCTTGCTGACCGCGAAATCCGGTGAACCCGAATGTGGTGCGTAGAATCTCAGCAAGTTCAGTGCCGGGGACGGCGCTCATTACGGGTCTCAATGATGGGTGCAGGGATCACGTCCCTGCGGCAACCGTCAGCCCGCAGCCGCCTTCTTAGCAGCTTCAATATCGACCACGTCGCCATGATCAAGCGCTGGCGCGCAACAGGCCACAGTCCCGTCGACCCGCTTACCAATATCGGCCCGCTTGATCATGTTGAGATCCGTGTGTTTGAGGATGCGGCCATCATGACCCAGTATGGAAACCGGGCCGATTGGCAGGCGGTCAAGATCATCGACCAGCACTGGGTCTTCAGCCACGAATTCGGCGCCATGCTTCTGGCCCCATTGGCGCAGCGCGATCATCGCCGGCAACAAATCAAAGCCCTTATCGGTTAGTCGATATTCGATTTTACGGCGATCATCTGCACATGGTTCGCGCTTCAAGATGCCGTGATCGACCAATTTGGCGAGACGGTTGGAGAGAATATTGCGCGCAATGCCAAGCTCGCTGAGAAATTCCTCGAAATGCTTGAGGCCGTTAAAGCTCGCCCGCAGGATCATAAATGACCAACGTTCGCCCATGACTTCCAACGCTTGCGGCAACCCGCAATCGATCAACTCACGCAGTGGTTCTCTCATCTCGCCCATATATTCAGTCCTCTCTGCGCAACCTATCTAGCCGGTTTGGAGCGATTCTCAAAATCACGGGGAGACACGGTGCTGGAAATAAATTTAAGTTTCTAGTTGCAACCTGAAACCTAATCACATAGGTAGTGATTCGCAACTGGTTTCGAATTGAAACTTTGCAGGCGACTACGACGACTTGATGAAACCAAATTCTGACCCCCTCCTTTGAAAGGACAACGTGATGACCCTCTCTCTTCCCCGCACTGGCCGTTTTGCTGCTCTGGCGCTCGCGCTGATCTATACTGGCCTCAGCTTTGGCGTTGCCACCTCCACCGCCCCCCTCGCGGCGCAATCCGGCCCCTATTACATCGCCACTTTGGCAACTGCGACCGACGAAAACCGCGCAGTTGCAGGCGGCGTTGCATGGGCGTGTGAAGGCACAACCTGTGTCGCCAATAAAGGCACATCGCGCCCTTCACGCATCTGCCGCGGCCTCGCTCGCGAAATGGGTGAAATCACCACATTCAAGGTGGAAGGCGAAGAGATCGCCGAAGACAAGCTGGCGCGTTGCAACGGCAACTGATCCAGCGAAATTATAGAATTGGCGGGCACCTCTCTCCGCCGCCACTGCCACTCGCTCTCCAAGCAGGCAGTATTGCAAAACCCCGGCGCAGCGCCTTCCCCAGAAGCTGTGGTCGGGGTTTTCTGCGTCTGGTTACTGGAGAAAACCGGCGACTTTTAGCTGCGCTTCGAGCGATGCGGCATCGGTAAACAACTGTGCGTCCCACCCGCGCGCCTTTGCAGCCGTGACATTGGCGGGGTTGTCATCGGTAAAGAACAGCGACGCGCCAGAGCGGCCAGTGCGTTCCTCAGTGATCTCATAAATGCGCGGCTCGGGCTTCACTTCCTTCTCTTCGCCCGACACCACAATATCTTCAAACAGGTCAAAAATCGTGTGTTCACGGCGGAATTGCTGGAAGAACTCATCGCCAAAATTGGTCAAGCAAAACAGCGGCACGCCCGCATCATACAAGCGGCGAACCAATTCATGCGTCCCGTCAACCGGAGCGGGTGCAGTTTCATTGAAGCGCGCGGCATAGGCGGCGATGCGCAATGCCTGATCAGGAAATTGAGCGATTCGCGCGGGCAGCATCTGCGCCATGGTCGCGCCGGCATCGTGTTCAAAATGCCATTCTTCGGTGACGACGTTTGCCAAAAACCAATCCAGCTCCGCCTCATCATCAATGATCTTTTCGAACAGAAAGCGAAGCTGCCATTTGAAAAGCACCCGTCCGATGTCGAAAACCACAGCCTTGCTCAAATCGCTCACTCCACAAACAGCTGCGGCCCGCTCTCCGGTAAGGAGGCGGGCCGCTGCATTTCAACCGTCACTCTCATCGAGTGATCAGCCAATCGACACGTTTAGCCCTGACGGGCTTTAAACCGGCGATTGGTTTTGTTGATGACATAGGTGCGCCCACGGCGGCGAATCACGCGGCAATCGCGGTGGCGGTTTTTCAGCGACTTGAGGCTGTTACGGATCTTCATGGCGGTTTCCTGTGCCCTTAGGCAATAAAAAGGCGCCAAGCCGAAGCCCGGCGCTCTTGAATTTCGAAGGTCGCCACTAACCGCGAGAGCGCCGCTGGTCAACCATTTCCGCGTATATCGGCCAATTTGCGCTCCCAGGCTAAGGCATGGGCAATGATCGTGTCGAGATCATCGTTTTTTGGCTGCCATGGCAGGGTGGCGCGAATCAGGTCAGGGTTAGAAATGAGCGAGCCCGGATCACCCGCACGGCGCGCCTCCAACCGGCGTTCAATCTGCCTGTTGGTCACACGATCGACGGCGTCCAGCACTTCAAGCACCGAAAAGCCGCGACCATAGCCGCAATTCATCGTGAGCGAACGGTCTGGCTGCTCAATTAGAGCCTCCAGCGCCAGAACATGCGCTGCGGCCAGATCGCTGACATGGATGTAATCGCGCACGCCAGTGCCATCGGGTGTGTCGTAGTCAGTGCCAAAGACGCTGACATGGTCGCGCTTACCCAAGGCCGCCTCCAACGCGACCTTGATTAGATGCGTTGCCCCTGCGGTCGATTGCCCCGTGCGAGCCTGCGGATCGGCACCTGCAACATTGAAATAGCGCAGCACACAATAATTCATCGCATGGGCAAAAGCAGTATCGCCCAGCATCTGCTCCGTCATCAGTTTGGACCAGCCATAGGGGTTGATTGGCACACGCGGCGTGTCTTCACAGACCGGAGAAACCTCCGGCACGCCATAGGTCGCAGCGGTGGAGGAAAAGATGAAATGGGGCACCCCAGCCGTCACCGCAGCCTCTATCAAAGCCCGGCTTTTGACCGTGTTGTTGTGATAGTATTTGAGCGGATTCTCAACACTTTCAGGCACCACAATAGACCCTGCAAAATGCATGATCGCGCCCGTGCTGTGTTCGGCGAATATCTGTGCGAGCAGCTCCGCATCCTCGATATCCCCTTGGTACAAAGGCACATCATCCGGCACAGCAAAGCGAAAGCCGGTGGTGAGATTATCGATCACTGCGACCGGCCACCCCGCATCGCGCAAGGCCAGCACCGCATGGCTGCCGATATAACCAGCACCGCCAGTGACAAGAACGGAAGGTTTTAAGCTCTCAGACATGCAAAGCCGCATATCACCAAACCTGTGAAATTGCGTGAACGGACATGCCCATTACGCCGCGTTTTGCCCAGTCGCGTTTTGCTACGCTGCCTTTTGGGCCTATGATGCCACCAACAAAGGATCGCACCCATGACCAAATATCTCGCCTTCCCCCGCGCCGCCATAGTCGCAATCAGCGCCGCTGCGCTGTCGGCCTGTGCCGGCAGCTACACTGGCCCGGTCGAAGTCACTCGCTTTGTCTCTGAGCAACCTACGGCACTGGGCCAAGGGACCATCACCATCGATTTCCCGGAGGAGATGGAAAACCAGTCTGCACGTAATGCCTTTGCCTCCGCGATTGCGGATGAATTGTCTGCCCAGGGCTATCAGGTCGTCCTGGACGGCTCCGCCACCGCGACCCAAACCGCCAGCATCCGAACCACCCGCAACCCCCTCGCCGCCGCCAGTTCGCGCGGCCCCGTCAGCGTCGGCGTTGGCGGCAGCACGGGGGGATATCGTGGCAGCGGTGTTGGGCTAGGCGTCGGCATCAACCTGGGTGGCGGATCGCGGGGCCCCAACGTGCTCACCGAGCTGTCCGTGCGCATTAGCGGAGCTGACGGGGCAAGCGTGTGGGAAGGTCGCGCGCAGCAGCCAACCTCGATCAATTCGCCCTATTCCGACGTCGAGGCCAGCGCGCGCGTGCTCGCCGCCGCATTGTTCAAGGATTTTCCCGGTGGCAATGGCGAGACAGTGACTCTAGACGTGGATCAACTCGTCTCTCAGTAATCGCCAAGGACACTCATGACCTCAATCGCCATCGACGCTGCTTTCGACAGCGGCAATATCGACGTGCTGTCAATCGAGGGCCGCTCAGCCCGGCTGGCAATCGTGAGGGACCATCAAAGCGAATTTGCGCAATGGTTCCACTTTCGCGTGACTGGCGTGGTCGGCGAAGAGGTCGAGCTTAAGATTACGGGCCTGAATGACAGCGCCTATCCCGGCGGCTGGCCAGGCTATGATGCATGCGTCAGCGAAGACCGCGAATATTGGGCGCGCGCATCCAGCAGCTTTGACAAGGACGAGGGTGGCGGCACGCTGACCATCCGATACATCCCGGCATCGAACACCTGCTGGTTCGCTTACTTTGCGCCCTATTCGATGGAGCGGCATCATGATCTGGTCGCAGAAGCGGCAGCGTGCGAAGGTGTGGACTTGATCCGGCTCACCACCACGCTGGATGGACAACCGCTCGATATGCTTGAGATGGGCGATGGCGAGACCAAAGTCTGGCTTTATGCACGCCAACATCCCGGGGAAACACAGGCCGAATGGTGGATGGAAGGGGCATTGGAGTGCCTGACCGATCCGTCTGATCCAGTGGCACGAGGTTTACGCAAACATTGCCGATTGCATATCGTGCCCAATTGCAATCCGGATGGATCACGCCGAGGGCATTTGCGTACCAATGCGGTGGGCACCAACCTCAACCGCGAATGGAGTGCGCCAAGCGCCGATAAATCGCCCGAAGTGCTTGCGATCCGTAACCGGATGGATGCGACTGGTGTTGACTATGCGATGGACGTCCACGGGGATGAGGCAATCCCAGCGGTCTTCTTGGCAGGGTTTGAAGGCATACCCAGCTGGACCGATAAGTTGGGCGAAGAATTCTATCGCTACCAACGCATCCTTGACCGCCGTACTCCCGATTTTCAGACCAAGCTCGGCTATCCCAAAACTCCGGCGGGCAGAGCCAATCTGGGGATCAGCACCAACCTTGTTGCAGAACGATTTGGTGCCTGTGCGATGACCTTGGAGATGCCCTACAAAGACCTCGCCGATTTCCCAGAGCCAGAACAGGGTTGGTCGCCGGAACGCTGTAAGCTGCTCGCCCGCGAATGTCTGGCGGCGCTATTGGAATGGCTTGAGACACGCTGACCCGGTTACATCAGTTTACCCGCACTCCCACACATTTTGTGCTATGGTCTTAATTAAGAGGGAGATGGAAAAATGAACGGATCACAACGCATTATAGGTCGTCGGACGCTGCTAGCAGGGTTGGGTGCAAGCGCCACGCTCGCCATCTTGCCAACCACATTGCGCGCGCAGGGGCTTGGCGGAGCGTTGGGTCTGGGTTCTATTCTGGGCAAAGCGAGCGACAATGCACTCGATAAACTGGCATCTCCGGGTGCGTTTTATGACGATGAAGCCATCCGCATCGCTCTGCCAATCGTTGGCGGACGCAGCAGCGGGCTGCTTGGATCGCTGATGAGCGCAGGTAATCGCCTCGGCATCCTTGGCGGCCTTACCCGATCCATCAACGATGCGGCCGGAGTGGCGGCGGGCGAGGCGAAGCCGATTTTCCGCGAAGCGATAGACGGCCTTTCTTTCAGCGACGCTCCCGGCATCATCCGCGAGGATACAGGCGGCACGCAATATCTGCGAGAGTCTTCAAACGACCGGTTGCATTCCCGGCTTGAGCCATTGATCGACAGCGCGCTCGATAAGGCAGGGGTCTATAGTCAATTTGACGGTTTGGCTGAGCAACACAGCTTTATTCGCAGGGCCGGATTGAACCGAGAAAGCATCAACCGCTCAGTGACCGATCAAGGGCTGGATGGAATCTTTTCATATATCGGCAATGAAGAACGCACCTTCCGTCAGAACCCAGTCGGCAATATTGGCGGTGCGTTGGGCGATTTGCTCGGCAATTAAGCCAGGTTTGCAGGGCCAAAGGCGTGCGGCAGCAATTCTGACAGTCGCACGCGGCGGACCTCGTCTCTTCCAACGCATAGGATTAACGGGTCGCTCGGGCCCAGTTGCGCCACCTCGTTCAAAACTTGGCGGCAGCGTCCGCATGGTGTGATCGGTGCGCCGTCGCCTTTGCCGTCGGGACCAATTACGGCCACGGCCTGCAATCCACCTCTGCGCCCTTCACCCATCGCGCGTGCCACTGCGACAGTTTCCGCACAAAGCGCCAGCCCGTAGCTCGCATTCTCAACATTGCTTCCGGTGATGATTGCACCATCATCGAACAGCAAAGCTGCGCCGACCTGATAGTCAGAATAAGGAGCATAGGCGTGCTGTGCGGCACCCCGCGCAGCTTCGATCAATGCGGCTTCATTCTCAATCATCGTTGCACCACTACCCATTCGACTGGTTCTTCTGCGGCTTCGGTAACACGCTGGCTGTTCGCGCTCCACAACAGCCATGGTCGCCCGGCGTAATCGGGTCGCGCTCGGTCGCGCTCAAGCCATAGGTCACGCGCTACGCTGCGCGCCGTGCCGTGGCGACTTTCAAAGTCTTCCGAAAGCTTCAGAATGACTGGTTTACCTGCATGGAGTTCCACCTGATTGATGAGCGTCAACAACTCGCTCTCCACCAACGCATCGCTGACCGGTGTTTCGCAATCGTTAGCAATCCGAGCAAGGCCAATGGCTGGGGACAGCAGCTCTCCCTCGCGCGGGACCATCTGCGTGAAGTAGGCGCTTTGCGGATCAGCGGGAATGCACGGATCAAAGCTAAGGATCACACCCACCTTGAGCCCTGCATCACGCGCCCGCGAATACCGATCCGCAAAACTGCTGGTGCCAGAGCTCGGTTCTGCACCCAGTTCGAGATAGACAAACTGCGCGCCAACCGCCTGTAAAGTCGTGAAATTTAGCCGAGCTGGCGCGCTTGCGATAACCACGCCCTGTTCAGGGTAAAGCACCTTGTCAGGTGTCCAACTGCGCATATCCCACCAAAGCCACGCGGCAAAGCCGAGCGCCAACAACACGATGAGCGCAATCCCGCGAAACAGCCACCGACCCAGTCCGCTGCCCTTCTTCCGGCTCTTCCGCGATCTTGCCACTGTGTCGCTCAACCCTTGATATGTAAGACGCAGATCAATGTGAACAGTCGCCGAGCAGTGGCAAAATCGGTTTCAACCTTACCCTCCAACCGCTCAACCAGCAATTCGGCCGCACTGTTATGGATACCACGCCGGGCCATATCGATTGTCTCAATCTCAGCAGGAGTGGCTTTGCGGATCGCCTGATAATAGCTGTCGCAGATCGCAAAATATTCGCGAATCGGGCGGCGAAATCGAGCGAGACCGATCAGCAGCGATTCGAGTTCGCTTTCATCCTTGTCGGCAATATCCATCGCCAACCGGCCATCGCGCACGGCAAGCTTTAGACGATACGGTCCCTTTGCCCCACGCTCAGCACTCCGAACAGGTTTGAAAGTGTTTTCCTCGATCAAATCGAAGATCGCAACGCGCCGCTCCTGTTCAACATCCGCGTTGCGCCACAGGATCGTCTCCTCATCGAGCGATATGTGCCCGATGCGGTGCGTCCCTGTGAGCGGGTTAGAGGAATCGGGTGGCGAGCCGGTCATTGTGGTACAGCCTTTCGCAGATCGGGTGGCCACACTTCAAGCACTTAGGTGTTATCCCGCTAAGCAATCCCCGCAATCCACAAGGTCAAGACGTTCGCCAGCGAATTATTTCACCGCGAAGGGCTTGCGCGAAGCATGGTCACACGCGCATCAGGCGCGCATGGCTGAACCAACACCTCTCTCTCTCGTCGACAGTGATAATGACACCGGACGCAAGCTGCCCTCAAACCTCGAGGCGGAGGCGGCGTTCTTGGGAGCCGTGCTGATTGACAACCGGGTGCTGGAGGAATTGCAAACTCCGATCCGGCCAGACCATTTCTTTGAGCCGCTGCATGAGCGAATTTTCACTCGCATCCTTGCTCTGATTGAGCGGAACGCGACCGCATCGCCGGTTACCCTACGCCCACATTTTGAGGCGGATGAGGCGTTAAAGGAGCTCGGTGGACCCAAATATCTGGCGCAGCTCACCGCTAATGGTGCAGGCCTGCTTGCCCCGCGCGAGTTAGCCCAACAGATTTATGATCTTGCTCTGTTGCGCGAACTGGTCAGCGTCGGGCGCGGATTGGTTGAGGGCGCACTCGATACATCCGAAGAGACCGATCCCATGGACCGGATCAGTCAGGCTGAAGCCGATCTTTTCCGCGTGGCAGAGGGCGCTGCGACCGGCAAAGAGGCTGCATCATTCCGCGATGCCGCGCTGACGGCAATAAAGATGGTCGAGGCCGCGATGAATTCAGGCGGCGGGCTGTCGGGTAAGACGACGGGCCTCGCAACAATCGACCAAAAGACCTCTGGCCTGCACGAATCCGATCTTATCATTCTGGCCGGACGCCCCGGCATGGGTAAAACCTCGCTCGCCACCAACATCGCCTTTAACTGCGCCGAAGCGCATCTTGATTGGCAGCGTGACGGTGGCGACTTCAACTATGGCGCGCCAGCTGCTTTCTTCAGCCTTGAGATGAGCGCAGACCAGCTAGCGACCCGTATCCTTGCTGAGCAGGCGGAGATCAGCTCGGAATCGCTGCGCAGCGGTAAGATGTCGCGCGAGGAATTTCAGCAGCTCTCTTTTGCCAGCCAACGCCTTGCCGAACTGCCGCTCTACATCGATGACACTCCGGCACTCACCATTGGGGCATTGCGAACCCGTGCGCGGCGCCTGAAACGGCGTCATGATATCGGCTTGATCGTGGTCGACTATCTGCAATTGCTGCAAGGCTCAGGTCGCGCCAATGACAACCGCGTCAATGAAATTTCGGAAATCAGCCGGGGTCTCAAAACCCTCGCTAAAGAATTGAGCGTTCCGGTGATCGCGCTCTCGCAGCTCAGCCGTGCGGTGGAACAACGTGAGGATAAGCGTCCGATGCTGTCTGACCTTCGCGAATCCGGTTCGATTGAGCAGGATGCGGATATGGTCTGGTTCGTCTATCGCGATGACTACTATCTCGAAGCCACCCGTCCCGACTTCCCAACCGAGATCAGCACACCTGATGCGGTTGAGAAATACCGCGCCTGGGAGGAGCAATATGAGCAGGTGAAAAACCGGGCGGCGGTCAACATCGCCAAGCAACGTCATGGTTCGACCGGCATGGTCCCGCTGCACTTCCAAAGCGAGTTCACCAAATTCACTTCGCCGAATATGCGCGATTATTCGAGCTGGGGTGAGGAGTAGGCTAGCTCAGCGTTTTCGCTGCGGCCGCACTGACTTGAGACCCGGTGGGCCAAGGCCAAGCCGACGGCTAAGCTTGTAGTCCACGAACCGCAGCATGAACGAGCTGACAAACCACTTAATGCGGTTTATCGGACTGGCGTGGATTTTGCGCCAAGTAGCGTCAATCGGCGCGCTAGAATGCTCCAACTGATCGATCAAGGAACGCATCTTGGAGGCAAGCATCGCGTCCTCTATTCGAACCATCAGTTCCAGATTGAGCCGCACTGATCGCATGTCGAGATTGCCGCTCCCAAAATATGTAATATCGTCCATCACCAACAGCTTCATATGAAGTTTGGAAGGTTGATATTCGAACAACCCCACACCCGCCTTCAGAAGCCGTCGGTAATGCACTCGCGCCGCCATAACGGTCAAAGCCATGTCGGATTTGCCCGCTAAGATCATCCGGAGGTTGCCTGCAACGGCAGCTTTGCGCAGCACCCTTCGCATCGCGCGCGGAGGGGAGAAATACGCCGTCACAAGGTCCAAATTGTTTGACTGCGCGATATCTTTTTTGAAACGCACCGCCCAATCGCTCGATACGGCTGTTGGACCGCCCATAATCAATTGAACCGGCCCGGAACCTGTTTCCCAATCTCGGACCAACTCACGAATTTTGCGGAGCTGCGATCCATCGGATTCGATCCACTGTTCGATACAGTCGAACCATTCATTGAAGCGTTCGACGATTGGCCCTTCGATCGCGACACCCAGATCGCACCAGCCTTCATCCTGAAGCGGCGCGAAATATTCTTGCGAGATATTGAATCCACCACCCATCACATGCGACCGATCAGCGATCGCCATCTTTTGATGATTGCGGATGAGATATTGCACGTTCCAACTCGCTGAAAACCTTTTAAAACACCCTCCAGCCGCGATTAACGGTTCGAAGAATTGATCGTCGGCATCGCTGCCATAGGCATCGATATAGAGGCGGGTATCCACGCCGCGCTCAGCCGCTGCAATCAACGCATCGCGCACTTTACGGCCAACGGTGTCTGCTTCGAACAGGAAGTAGAATGCGTGCAAACTTTCCTGAGCTGACCCAATATGGTCAAGCAAGGCGTCTAGCCTGTCTTGACCGCGCGGAAAGAATGTAAATTTATGATCGTGAACAGCAACCTCAAAGGGTTCGGACAGGTGGTATGCGCCCGCTGGCCCAGAGTTATCAAAATTGCTGTTCACGCAATTGCAATCGCTGAAAGTGCATTTGGTTGCAAATCCTTGACTCTGGGCCCGCGCCTCCTTAGCTCGCGCCCTTCAGAACAAAGAGAATGTGAGAACTCACAATGGCACGCGTTACCGTTGAAGATTGCGTTGATAAGGTTCCGAACCGGTTCGACCTCGTACTGCTCGCCGCACAGCGTGCGCGCGAAATCTCTGGAGGCAGTGAGCTGACTTTGGAACGTGATCGGGACAAAAACCCGGTTGTGGCGCTGCGCGAAATTGCTGAGCAGACCGTCAAGCCAAAGGAATTGAAAGAATCGCTGGTCACCGGCCTTCAGAAGATTCTGCCGGATGACGAAGATGATGCCGATGAGATCGGTTCGCTGAGCCAGTCGGCAGAGGCCCTTCGCATCACAGCCAGCGCACCGACCCGTTCGACTTCGATTGGGGCGGATTACGAAGGATAATTCTTCGCAACATCGCGGGGCAACCTGTCCCGAATTGAAAAGGCCGCCCAATTGGCGGCCTTTTTCATTTGCGGCTTATGCTAGACGCGGTGTCAAGATTATTGGGAGGCGCTGAGAGGGGCGCGACATCATGGCATCGATTGCAGTCTACAGTGTCAAAGGCGGAGTCGGGAAAACCACATTCGCTGTCAATCTGGCTTGGTGTGCGGCCAGCATTTCGCGCCGTCAGACGCTTTTATGGGATCTTGATGCATCCAATGGTTCAGGCTTTCTGTTGGGTGTCGACCCCAAGAAGAAACGCACTGCGCAAAGCGTCTTTGACAAAAATCGCGATCCGCAAAAGCTGATCCAGAAAACCGATTTCGACAATTTGCATTTGCTGCCCGCCGATGAGAGTATCCGTACACTCGACCGTCAATTTGACCGGATTGGCAAGAAGAAGCGGCTCGCCAAACTCGTTGAGCAATTGGGCAAGGATTACGACCGGATCATCTTCGATTGCCCTCCAGTGCTCAACGAAGTGAGCGCTCAGGTGATGCGCGCCGCTGACCTGGTGATTGTTCCTTTACCGCCCTCGCCGCTGTCGGCGCGCGCGCTGGATATGGTTGTGGCGGAAGTGCGCGGTTCGGGAAAAGGCCACCCGCCAATCTTGCCGGTAATGTCGATGATAGACATGCGCCGCAACCTTCACCGTGAGGCACGTGTAGCCAACCCAAAATGGCCGATTGTACCGCTCGCCTCAGCTATCGAACAATGCGCCGTGCAGCGCAGTCCTGTGGGTGCCTTTGCGCCCCGTTCGGTCGCATCGCGCGCCTTTGCGCAGCTTTGGACAGCGATTGAACGGAAGTTGGCGAAAAGCTGAATTCATCGTCACGAACGACAAAAGAAAAGGGCGCGGGGAGATGACCCACGCGCCCTTTTCCTTGTCCTGTCGTGAGTGCGTTAAGCGCCTTGCGGAGCCTCGCCACTCTTACCGCCGAAGCGCTTACCCGCTTTCGGGATCGCTGAACCTTGCGTTTGCTTGGTCGGCGTGGGGCCACTCGGTTGGTCAGGGCGGTCAATTGTACCGTCCTTCATCAACTGGTCGATTTCATCGCCGGTCAACGTCTCATATTCGAGCATGGCTTGAGCCAAGAGATGCAGCTTATCCTCATGCTCCGTGAGGATATCGGTCGCACGTTTCAGTCCACCTTCAACCAAATCCTTGATCTCTGCGTCGATCAGTTTGTTGGTCTCTGCGCCGCCCATTGTGCGCGCGGTTTGGCCCATGCCAAGATAGCCTTCCTGACTCTGCTCATATTGCAGCGGACCCAGCTTTTCCGACATGCCCCATTTGGTGACCATATTGCGGGCCAGATCGGTGGCGTATTGGATGTCGCTCGATGCGCCGCTGGAGACTTTGTCGTGACCAAAGATGATGTCTTCTGCCACACGGCCACCCATCGCGACGGCAAGGTTCGCATGCATCTTATCGCGGTGATAGGAATAGCTATCCCTCTCCGGAAGGCGCATCACCATGCCCAGCGCACGGCCGCGCGGGATGATCGTTGCCTTGTGGATGGGGTCTGATGCCGGCTCATTCAGGCTGACCAGAGCATGGCCTGCCTCGTGATAAGCGGTCATCTTCTTCTCATCATCGGTCATAACCATGGAGCGGCGTTCCGCGCCCATCATAACCTTGTCCTTGGCATCTTCGAACTCTTGCATGGCAACCAAGCGCTTGTTGCGACGAGCAGCCAGCAGGGCCGCCTCATTCACAAGGTTGGCAAGATCTGCACCAGAGAAGCCCGGTGTACCACGCGCAATGGTGCGTGGGTTCACATCGGGAGCCAGCGGCACTTTCTTCATATGCACGCCAAGAATTTTCTCACGTCCATCAATATCAGGGATCGGCACGACGACCTGACGGTCAAACCGCCCCGGACGCAGCAGCGCGGGATCGAGGACATCAGGGCGGTTGGTCGCCGCGATGATGATGATACCTTCGTTCGCCTCAAAGCCGTCCATCTCAACCAGCAGCTGGTTCAGCGTCTGTTCGCGTTCGTCATTTGAATTGCCCAGACCATGCCCGCGCGAACGGCCAACCGCATCGATCTCGTCAATAAACACGATGCATGGTGCGTTTTTCTTCGCTTGTTCGAACATGTCGCGCACACGGCTTGCACCGACGCCGACAAACATTTCGACAAAGTCTGAACCCGAAATGGTGAAGAACGGCACGCCTGCTTCGCCCGCAATTGCGCGCGCGAGCAGCGTTTTACCTGTACCGGGCGAACCGACCAGCAATGCGCCTTTGGGGATTTGACCACCCAGTTTCGAGAATCGCTGAGGGTCTTTGAGGAACTCGACGATTTCCTCCAATTCCTCGCGCGCCTCATCAATGCCGGCGACATCGTCAAAGGTCACGCGCCCTTGGCGTTCGGTCAGCATCTTAGCCTTGGATTTCCCAAAGCCCATCGCGCCGCCGCCGCCGCCTTTTTGCACCTGACGCAATGCGAAGAACGCGATGCCTAGGATCAGAATGAAGGGCAGCGATTGGATCAAGAGATAGAGCAGCACGTTAGGCTCTTCACGCTGGCGCCCTGTGAACTTGACGCCATTCTCTTCGAGCAATGCGGTGATCTGCGTGTCACCCGCAACCGGAACAGTCGTGAATGGGTCGCCATTCGTGGTGGTACCGGTGATAATGTCTTCGCCCAGCTCAACACTTTGCACGCTGCCTGCGGCGATATTCTCACGGAATTCCGAATAGCCGATTGACTGGCCCTGCGGTTGCCCACCGCCGCTAAACAGAGAAACGACTAAGAGCAGCGCCAAAAATACGCCGCCCCAAATCATCAATTGCTTCACCCATGGGTTCTGCCCTTCGGGAGGTTGCTCGTTGGGGTCGTTCTGATCGCTCATGCGTTCGGATTCCTTTCGTCCACCCACAATGTAGGATCGCACCCATGAATGGCAAGATAATGCGTGACTGGGCGTGAGATGCTAATTTTCGAATGCAGTGATCCGAGAATTCAATTATTAGATAATTGGATGTCTATCGAGGCGCGTATGTTGCGAGAAACACATCCACGGCGCCATCAATCCGCTTCGTGTTCGCCTCACGACTGGGCGTAGATCCAAAGCGCCTTTCAAGGTCGCCCATGCCCTTTGCCATGGAGACAAATTGCTCAGCCGCCAGCGCAGTGTCGGCAATGTCGAGTTCGCCAGCGGTACACGCATGGGCCAACCAATTGCCGAAATCTCGCTTCATTTGCCAAGGTCCAGCTTTCAGAAATGCGAGGCCAATCGCCGGATCATGTTCGGTTTCCGCCGCAATTCGCCGTTCAAACTGGATCATTTCTGGACGCGAGAGGAACTCAAACATGGCCGTCGCGATGACAGCTAATCGTTCGCGGATCGTCCCCGTCGGCATTTCATCAATGCTGAAATAGCCACGCATCTTTTCGCACTCGCGTTCAACGGAGGCGGTGAAGAGCGCCCGCTTGTCGCCGAAATGGTTGTAAATCGTGACTTTCGAAACACCAGCATCAACGGCCAACTGCTCAATTGAGGTCGCGGCAAAACCTTCCTCGAAGAAGCGCCGCGACGCAGCCTCTATAATCGCATTGCGTTTCGCGGTGTCAGATGGGCGGCCAGGTCGCCTTTTTTCAACGCTGTCGCTCAAGGGATGGGAACCCACTTCGATTTAGGTGGTTGACAAAATGAACGGAGCCGTTCAGTTAAACGATGTCGTTCAATAATGCCCGATACCCCTGTTCCTAGCAACCCCTGCTCAAGCCGAAGGTTCCGCACACCATGCTTTGGATAGCTATCCGTATGCTAACAGGTGATGCTCAGAAATTTTATGGGCTGCTGTTCGGCATCGCCTTTTCGACACTCCTGATCACCCAACAGTTGACGATTTACTACAGCCTGATCGAGCGCGGCGCGAGCGGAGTTTATAACGCTCCTGAAGCCGAAATCTGGGTCATGGATCAGGTCAGTCGCACGACCGAAGTGAACTATGCTATGCCTGCGACGGCACTTGACGCCGTGCGCTCTGTGGAAGGCGTGGAGTGGGCCGTCCCTCATTTGCGTGCGCCCGCGTCTGTTCGTACCAGCACGGGTGACCTTGAAGGGGTGACGATTGTAGGCGTCGACGATGCAACCCTGATCGGCTTGCCAGAGCGAATGCTCGTCGCCTCCAAAAATATCCTCGCCCAGCCAGACACGGTCGTGATCGACGATACTGGTATCACCAATATGTTTGAGGACGGGCAAGATCCGATCGGGGAGCGGCTGGAGCTGAACGATCAGCGCGCCGTTATTCGCGGGGTGGCGGATTCGATCCCCAGCTTCACCAGTCAGGTCACTCTCTATACTAAATACAGCCAAGCACTGAATTACGTGCCCGGCTCTCGCAACCGACTTACCTTTGTTCTAGCCGGTGTCAGCGATGGCGAACAAGTCGCCGATATTGCTGACCGGATTGAAGCGCAAACAGGACTAAAAGCCGAAACACGCGACGAATTTGCGCAAGCGGGGGTTCAGTTCATCATTGAGAACACGGGCATTCCGACGAATTTCGGTATCACTGTGCTGCTCGGCTTTATCGTGGGGGTCGCGATTGTGGGCCTCACATTCAGTCTATTCATCCGCGACAACATCAAACAATTCGGAGCACTCAAAGCCATCGGCGTCACCAATTGGTCGATAGTCAAAATGGTCGCAGCGCAAGCTGCTTTGGTGGGGTCAATCGGCTATGCTCTGGGCGTGGTGGGAACCGTACTTTTCATCTACGGTTTTTCCGGCGTTCCAACGTTCAAGGGGTTCTTTATCCCTTGGGAAATCCCGTTGGTCAGTTTGGGCGCTGTGGTCGTTATTCTTGCTATGACTGGATGGCTCGGTCTGCGTAGCGTTATGCGCACTGAGCCTGCGGCGGTGTTCCGGTGAGCCGCGCTGTGACCTCGCTTGACGTTACCGAAACCGCGATCTGCGCGCGCAGCATTACCCGTGATTTCAAGGCAGGTCAGTCCGTAATCCGTGTGCTGCACGGTATCGACACCGATATCCGCTCGGGCGAAATGACCTATGTCGTTGGCGAAAGCGGATCGGGGAAGACCACACTTATTTCCATCATGTGCGGCATTCTTTGGCCCACTGATGGTGAGGTCAAGGTGTTCGGCACTGACATTTATGCCCTGTCAGATACTCAACTGGTCAATTTCCGCCTTCAGAATATCGGCTTTATCTTTCAGCAATATAACCTCATCCCATCAATCGATGCGGCAGCCAATGCGGCTGTGCCACTGATTGCACAAGGCATGGCACTTGAACTTGCTCGCGCGAAAGCGACTGAGCTGCTCGAAAAGCTCAATATCGGGGATCAGGCGAACAAGCTGCCCAACCAACTTTCCGGCGGTCAGCAACAGCGCGTCGCAATCGCCCGCGCTTTGGTGCACGAACCGCGCCTTGTCGTTTGTGATGAGCCGACCGCGGCGCTTGATGCCAGCTCAGGACGGCGCGTGATGGACTTGCTGCGAGAGGTTGCGGTTGCACCCGGTCGCGCCTGCATCATCGTGACCCACGACAACCGCATCTTTGATCTCGCGGACCGTATCCTCGTGCTTGAGGATGGACGGATCACGCATGACGGCACTGACATGCCCGATGACCACTAAACGCACCCTCTAACCTGTCGAGGAACCCATGGCCCTCCTGCCCTCCGATATAAGTTTTTCGCGTCAGATCCTGCCGGTGATCGCGCTCGTCGGCATCATCTTGGCCGCGCTTTACATCTTCAGCGAGCTGCCCAATCGCGAAACCACGGAACCTGAAAATGAACCTCCCAAAGCGATTGGAGAGCTTGCGGATTCAGCGCGGGTCGCAGGAGTCGGCATTGTGGAACCTGCGAGCGAAGTAATCGACATTGGCTCCGCCTTGTCAGGTCTCGTCACCGATCTGCGTGTTGCTCCAGGTGATCGGGTGGAGAAAGGTCAACCACTGTTCCTGGTCGATGACCGAGCCGTACGTGCACGTCTTTCCGAAGCAAACGCCGCTGTCCGAGAGGCTCGCGCTGCTATTGGTGAGGCGGAAACCGCGCGTCGCACAGCGCGCCAGCAATTGGCGCTCTATCGCGAACTTTCCGATCCCGCAGCGGTCAGCCGCTCTGAAGTCATCAGGGTCGAAGGCGAAGCGGCTGCTGCGGCCAGCCGCCTCGAACTTGCCCGCGCGCGACTAAACGCAGCTCAAGCACAAACCGCAAGCGCGCAGACAGAATTGGGACGGCTAACCGTTCGTGCTCCGATTGCAGGAGAAATCTTGGCGGTGAACATACGTCCGGGAGAATTCATCGCTACTCAGGGTGGCGGAAATGCGTTGCCCTTTATCCAGATGGGTGAGACAAACCCTCTGCACATTCGGATCGACATCGACGAAAACGAAGCTGTGCGGGTTAACTTGGGCGCGCCTGCCACTGTCTCTCCACGCGGAGCTGCACAAAATCAGGTTAAGGCCACTTTTGTGCGCGCAGAACCGCAAGTTGTGCCCAAGCGCTCGCTCACCAACAGCGCGGCGGAACGCGTCGATGTTCGCGTGCTGCAAGTGATCTATGCCCTGCCTCAAACAGAGGCGAGCAACGCATTCCGAGTGGGTCAGCAGATCGACGCATTCATCCCGGCTATTGATGCCGAGGCGGAGGAGTAAGCGCATGCGCCTCACTTTGAAAAGCGCGCTAGTCATCACCCTCGCCGCATCGCTAGGCGCGTGTGTCGCGGGACCTGCGCCCGAAATCGCAACTCCGCCGCCGATGCTTTCGCAAGACTTCTTCTTTCAGCCACAAAGCACCACTCAGGCAGAACTCGATGCGTTGCTCCCGACCAATGATGGTGCGTTCCTTGATCTGGTAAGCGCTGCCCTGAAGGACGCGCCAAGCCTTGCCGAAGCTCTCGCCCGTGTTGATGCGGCGCGAGCAGGAGCTCGTCGTGCAGGTAAAGAACGCTTACCCAATATCAGCGCAGATGGTTCGGTCGTCGGAACCCGCACAAACCCTGCACAATTTGGCACCAACAACCCCTTCAGCCAGCTTATCGACACTGATCAAGTTTCCTACGGCGCAAACCTGACGGCGAGTTGGGACCCCGATATCTTTGGCCAATTGAGAGCGCGAGAAAGAGCAGCATTGGCGCGCATTGATGGCGCAAATGCGTCCGCCGCTGCCGTGCGAATTGCCTTGCTGGCAGAGATAGCAGCAAGCGTCGTCGATTGGCGCGTGCTTGAAGCGCGGAGCAAATCGATTGAAAGCGATGTTACCGCCGCACACCAGCTTGCGGACCTCGCACAGATCCGCGAAGAGGCAGGCATCGCCCCCGGCTTTGACCGCGTTCGGGCAGAGGCAGCAGCCAGCGCCTCTCGCAGCCGTCTAGCAGCGCTGGAAAGCGAGCGTGTGCGGATTGTTGGGCGGCTTATCACTTTGACAGGGCAATCAGGTAGGACAGTCAACGCCGCGCTTCAGCAAGGCGGTCCCGCAATCAATCCCGGCTCGCCGCCCGCCACTCTGCCATCTGAGTTACTAATCAATCGTCCCGATGTTGTCGCAGCTGCGTCCGAGCTTGCCGCGACCGATGCTGATCTTGCGGCGACTGCGCGCGCGCGCTTCCCACGCGTCACTTTGTCGGGAGTGCTCGGACTTCTTGCTTTCAATCCCGGTGATCTGTTCGACACCGACTCCATAGTTGGATCGCTTGCCGCAGGGATTTCCGCACCGATACTAGATTTCGGGCGGATCGAGGCTGAAATAGATGGAGCAGCCGCAAACAAGAGAGTGGCGTTTCAGGTCTATCGCGGTGCGGTCTTCCAGGCGCTGGGTGATGCCGAAGCCGCCTATGGATTGATTACCGCAAGCGATTCCGAAGCTGAGCTTGCGATCCAAGAGCGAGACCAGCTGCAGCGCGCAGCGAAGCTTGCCAATGACCGTTACAAAGCTGGTCTCTCAAGCTTTCTTGAAGTCCTCGAAGCGCGGCGCGGGGCCGATGCGAGCGGTGAAAGGGCAGCAGCAGCAATTGGTCGTGCTGAACGCGCAAGGATCGTATTGTGGCAAGCGTTGGGTGGTGATGCACCAGCGGCGATTTCGGCGCTAACCCCTAACCAATCACCCGTTCAATAAGCCAGAAACTGCCTATGCAACCGATCGCATAGGTAGCGAAGCGAAGCGCGGAGGTCTCCACCTTTGGCAGTGCGCGCATAAGAAGGGCAAGCAAACCAATAACGGTAGCGATGACGAGCAATTGGCCCGCTTCAACACCCAGATTGAAGGCCAGCAGCGCCTGTACAATCTCACCGTCAGGCAAGCCAATATCAGCAAGCGCCCCGGCGAACCCAAACCCATGGATCAATCCAAAAACAAAGGCGACCACCCACGGGAAACGCCGTGTCCATGTTCGCCGTTCCGGTTCGCGCAAAACCAAAGCGACTTCGACAGCCAGGAATACGATGGACAGTGCAATCAAAGCCTCGACAGGCCGGCTGGGCAGGCCCGCATAACCCAGTGTTGTCGCCACCAGTGTGATCGAGTGGGCAACGGTGAAAGCGGTCGCAGCTTTGATTACCGGCCAGGGCGCACGCACCAACAGCACGAGAGCGATCACGAACAAGAGATGGTCCCAACCGAACAGTATGTGCTCTGCGCCGATAATGAAATAATCGACTAAGACTTGCCCGGTTTCAGGCTTAGCAAGGATATTGGCAACCGGCGCTGCTGCAGTCAGTCGAAAAGTTTGAACCGGTCGATCATGCGGGACGAAACGCGCAATAGCATCGGAATTGCCAAGCAGCGCGCTCAGCCCGAACGTCTCACCTGCCAGCGTCCCTTGGCAGCGCAAGTCAGCCCGGCCAAGCAATGCTAGCGGGGCGGCGCGCTGAACCGGATCGCCCTCTACCTCACAGCTGGCCGGTATGATGGGTTGAGCTAGCGGCGCAGCGTTCTCATTGCGCCGTGCGACAACCGGCAGCTTCCATTCCAGCACCCATTGCCCCGTCTCGCGCTCCGTCAATTCAACCACTGCCGGGCGCAATTCATCCGCACTAAGCGGCGTAGCAATCAGCGCGATTACGACCAAACATAGTGCACGCCACCAGCGCATTAGCGCTCAATCTCAATTCGATAAGGCTCCCGCAAAACTTCGAAAGCACGCTGTTTGCGTGCTTCAATCTCAGCGCTGCGCCAATCGTTTTCCACACGATCACGAACCTGCTCAAACTCACCCGGTGCAACATCGCGGATACGCATTCGGACAAGATGCCAACCAAAGCCGGACCCAATCGGCCCTTGCCATTCGTCACTTGGATCAAGAGCCAACGCTGACGCTGCAAATGCCTCACCAAAAAGGGCACGAACTTCGCCGATTGCCTCATCTTCGATTGTCGCGGGCAAGCTGATCGCCTCACCTTCAGTAGCACCTGCCTCGATTGCTGCAGTCGCGGCGCTCTCACTTGAAAAGTAGAGCTGATCAAAGCTCAGCGTCGCCTGTCCTGAGTAGTCCTCGCGGTTCTCTTCAAAGAATGCGCGTAAGGTGTCATCATTAGGCTCAGCAGCTTCCGCCGCCGCGCTGGCTGTCAGGTCCATCTTGGCAACCATCCGTTGGCGCACAACAGCGTCATCCTGATCCAGCCCAAGTCGGATCGCCTCGCGATACAGAACCTCTTCGCGCACATATTGCTCTATCCGCGCATCCAACTCAGCATCAGTGGGTGCACGGCCGATGACGCCTTCGAAACTGATCGCGAGTTGAGCCTGTTGTTGGGCATCAACCGAAATTACGCGAGAAGATGGATCAACCGGCTCCCCACCCCATGCAAGAACGACATAGACAATCGCTCCCAGTCCCAAAAAATGGACCAGCGGCTCGCGGGTCCACGCAGGTAAGTTCACGGAGCAACAGCTCCCTTGAGCCAGATGGGCGAAGTGTAGGCGCGTTCTTGCGCAACCGCGTCGGCCATCGCGTCCTCGGACAGATCAAACCCAAACCGTACAGCGTCAAAGAGCGGCCAGCGCGGCGTGGGGATTTCGAGCACGCGCACATAGTAGAACGCGCTCTGTCCCGAGGCATAGTCTGGATCGGTCCAAGTCGTGCGCAATTCGGCTGCACCAATTGTGTTGGTGTAAGTCGCATCGTCGCGGTTCACTGTATTGCCTACCGCCGGAACGCTGCCTGCGCTGCGTGGTCGTGCATCCATATCGCTCCACACCACATCATACACGCGTTCCTGCGTCTCGCCTGAGCCATCGACCCAGCCTTTGACGATCTGAACCTTGTCCAGATTGGCGCCATCGGGGTCCTTCAATGCGCTGACGAGAAATGTCGGTGCGCTGCCTCTATCAGTCAGTTCGCCGCCCATCGGCACGCCGCGCGAATAACCTGCACGCACCCAATCATCGTCCCAATCGGCATCAGTGAAATCGAACCCACCAAAGATGCGCACGCTCATGCGCGGGCCGGTTGTGGCGTAAACTTCGCGCCGCGCAAAAGCGTCGAAAATCTCCGCGCGCGTATTTCCCCGTGCCCAAGCCGCAGCATAGCCCCCAGCTAGATAGTGCCAGCCGAAGCGCCCCTCTCGCGTGCCAAGATTCTGAGAGGCATTGGCGCGCGTTTCATCGGTATATTCATTCCCGGTGTGCTTGCCCCAGAAATTGTCTTCATCGCCCGTGGCAAGGCTTGTATGGCTATCGGTCGCACCGATCATGCCAAATGCATAGGGGTTCACGCCCAGCTGTTGCTCCAACGAAAGCCCTCGCAACAAGGCAGACCGGGCATAGGAGCCCGCAAGCATTTCTGGTTCAGTCTTCGCCGTGAGCGGCAAATTGCCGAGCTCCCAGCCCTTTACTCCAAAGCCTGCCATTTCATCGTTGGGCGAAAGGAACGGATGCGTCTCGCTATCGCCTTTGATCTGAGTGACTTCGACGACGGGCTCAGCAGCTGCACGCTTGGCAGCATATTCAGCTGTCATGGGTGAGCCGTCGGGCATTGTTGTTTCAAACATCAGCCCATTGGACAGGTTCGGATTGTGCGGAATCGCCAACGCTTGCCCGCCCGTCTCTTCTTCATAGGCGAGCATGTAATCCCAAAGCCCCTCAGCCTCGGTCCCAAGACCAGGAAACGGAAGCGTTTGGCTGGTCCGGTCGCTGCCGTCGCGGAACATCACGACACGATGCAAGTTGTTGCCATCCGGCATTGCAGTCCACTCAAACCCCGCGAAAGCGGTGAAAGTGCCCGGCTCATTATAACGGTCCAGCAAGCCAAGCTGAGTGTTCCAGAGATCGATAGTTCCTTCACGCGCAGCTTCAGGATCGGAAAATGCTGCTGGTAAGGTGCCGTCAGCCGCCGACGTAATAATCTCTGCCACCGCCAGCGTCGATTGCTCGGGGCTTTCATGCATCATGTCATACCAGCGCAGCACGGTCTCATCGCCGATAACCCAGCTCACATACCAGCGTGGTGCGTCATAGAGGCGACGGGTTGCGCCAAGGCCATCGGAATGGTCTGCGATGACCAGAAAATCCAGCGGGCGGGCGAGTTGTGCGGGCGCACCAGTTGTGGCGGTAACTTCTTCGCCGCGCGCAAACCGCAAGGCCGCCTCTGGACCAAGCCGCGTGCCAAAGCCGAATGCGTCAACCGAGTTATCCGTATGCAGGTGAGTGTCGCCCCAATACGGGCGGTCGGGAAACTCTGCGAGTTCGATTGTTTCCTCGCCATTGCCGGTCTGCGCCGGATCCAGCGAAGCCTCACTGCTACAACCCGTTATCGCCAGCGCAAATACGCTGACAGCTGCGCGCACATTCCATGTCTTTTGCACGGCTCTCTCCCGATTTTCACTTTCGGTAAGGAGTGTGCGCTTTTCAACGAGCGTTCGTCAAGAAGACTTCGACAATAGGGCCGAGCGTTCGCATTTGCATACGATCTCATCGCGCTGATTAAGCAGTTCATGAGTGAAGGTAACGATGCCTGCATTGGGACGCGACTTGCTCTCCCTCAACTCCTTTACTGCGCTGCGCGCGCGAAGGGTATCGCCGATGAAAACAGGCTTGGGCGTGACCACTTTGTCGAACCCCAGATTGGCAACCAACGTGCCAAGCGTAGTGTCGCCGACCGAAAGCCCGACGAGCAAGGCAAAGGTGAAAGTGGAGTTCACTAAAATCTGACCGAACCCACTTTCCTTGGCGGCCTCCACATCGAGATGCAGCGGCTGCGGATTGTGAGTCATTGTTGAGAACAACAGATTATCGGTTTCGGTCACCGTGCGCCGAATGTCGTGATCAAGGGTCTCACCGACCTGCCATTGATCGAAGAACTTACCAGCCATGGATTATCCTTTGCTCCAACCTGCAACGATATCAGCACCGTCATCAGTGCTGGATCGCACCGCACCCGGTGTCCGACTGAACCGAGGAGCAGGCGCCGTGTGCCATTCGCCATCATGTTCAACATAGGCGTCGCGCGATTTCATATGCGGATGATCGCGCGCTTCGTCCAAAGTCAGAACAGGCGCAAAACACGCATCGCTACCCTCCAGCAATTCCACCCATTCTGCCTGCGGCTTGGTCTTAAACAAGGCCGTCAATTGATCAGCATAACCATCCCAATTGGCTGGGTTCATCTGCGCTTCGGTCAGCTGCGCGGGTGCACCCGATTTTGCCAATAGCTCAGCGTAAAATTGCGGCTCAATGGCTCCGACAGAGACCTCTTTGCCATCCGCACATTCGAAACATTGGTAAAAGTGGGCCGCCCCGCCCAGCATCCCCTTACCGCGCTCAGTGGTCAGGAATGGCTTATCGCGATTGCCGAAGAAAAAGCTCATCAAGCTGGTCGTACCATCGACAATGGCGGCGTCGACTACCTGACCTTTGCCAGAGCGTTCCCGCTCGTAAAGCGCAGCCATGATGCCGAACGCGCAGTACATTGACCCACCGCCGAAATCGCCGACCAAATTTTGCGGCGGTGTCGCTGTTTCGCCTGCGCGGCCAATTGCGCACAGAGCGCCAGTGATCGCGATATAATTGATGTCGTGACCGGCAGCTTGGGCGAGCGGTCCATCCTGCCCCCAACCCGTCATGCGGGCATAAATCAAGCGAGAGTTCACCGCCTGCAATTCCTGCGGTCCCAACCCAAGACGCTCCATCACGCCGGGGCGAAACCCTTCTAGCAACACGTCCGCTTTGGCCGCGGCTTCTAAGCAAAACGCTTTACCGTGTTCGCTCTTCAAATCGACAGCAGCCCTGTGGCGGGCACGCTCAACAACCGAGTTTGACACGACCGCACCGAGCCGATCAATCCGCACCACCTCCGCACCAAGATCAGCCAGCAGCATCGCCACATGGGGTCCCGGTCCGATGCCAGCGAATTCAATAACTTTTAGTCCGGACAGCGGTCCTTGTGCTTCGCTCATCTTCAATTTCCCCTCTCGTCAATCCTTCTGGCGATAGCGATCCTTGCTTGCAATAGCGCTGATCTTGCGCGAACGGGCCATCGCGGCATTGTGCGTTGCACCAAACACATCGCCTTGCTACGCGCCAACCCGACATTCGCTCGACCTTGATCAGGAGCCTGAATTTGAAGATCGCCATTTTTGGGCTCGGCTATGTCGGGTCGACTGCTGCAGGCTGCATTGCGAGCCAGGGCCACACCGTGATCGGCGTGGATGTGAGTCAGGCGAAGGTCGATGCTCTCAATTCTGCGCGCGCTCCGGTTTACGAACCAGGCCTTGATGACCTGATCGCAAAGGCTCATGCCGAGGGGCGCATTACCGCAACGATAAAGTTGGATGGTCAGCTCGATGATTGCGATCTTGCGATCGTTTGCGTTGGCACACCAAGCGGCGTCGATGGCGCTCATGATATGAGCTATATCGCGCAGGTGACACAGAACATTGCGCAAACGATTCAGGCCGACCGAACCAAGCCACTCACACTTGCATACCGGTCCACCATGCGACCCGGGTCGTGCGAGAATGTAATCTGGCCCATCATCCAAAACGCTCTGGGTGAACGCGCGAATGACTTGGTTGAGTTGGTTTATAATCCGGAGTTTTTGCGCGAAGCCTCGGCCATTCAGGACTACTTTAACCCGCCAAAGATCGTGATTGGCACACTGAACGGCAAACCATCTGCCAATATGCATACTCTGCATGAGGGCATTGAAGCTTCAGTCTTCGAAGTTGGACTGCGCGAAGCAGAGATCACAAAATTTGTCGACAATTCATGGCACGCCGTCAAAGTCGCGTTCGCCAATGAGATTGGGCGAGTGTGCCAAAACCTCGATATCTCGGCGGCAGAGGTCCATAAAATCTTCAAGAGCGACACTAAGCTGAACCTTTCAGCCTATTACACCCGGCCCGGCGGGGCATTTGGCGGATCATGTTTGCCCAAGGATGTGCGCGCGCTGCAGTACATCTCTGCCGATACGGGCTCTTCAACGCATTTGGTGGATTCGCTCATAAGATCGAACGAAGCGCACAAGCACCATCAGTTTTTGCAATCAATCAAGGGCTTGGAACGCGGCTCAAAAGTGCTTCTCGTAGGCCTTGCATTCAAACTGCACACCGACGACCTGCGCGAGAGTCCAGCGGTAGATATGGCGCGCAAGCTGCTTGAAGCTGGCTTTGACCTCGATATCTTTGACCCTCAGATCGAGCCGGAGAATCTTGTCGGCCAAAACCTTGGTTATGCCTACGCATGGCTGCCTAAGATTGATGATCTGCTGGTGACAAAAGATGTGGCTGAAAGCCGCAACTATGATCTGGTGATCGCGACCAACAGGCTAATCGATAATCTCGAAATTAGTTCTGCGAATATCGTCGATACAAGCTCTATTCCGTAAGGCTTGATCCGATGAGCATTCCTTCCACTGACATGACCACTACGGCCGAAGAAGGCATCCCTGCGGTTATCGAGGGAGAGCCGCTCACAGGCAAACACGCCTTGATCATAGTCGAAAACTTGCCACTGCCTTTCGACCGGCGAGTTTGGCAAGAGGCTCGAACTTTGAAGGCGGCGGGTGCAAAAGTTTCTATCATTTGTCCGACGGGCAAAGGTCATGAAAGACGCCGCGAGACAATTGAGGGCGTAGAGATTTACCGCCATCCTTTGCCGCTCGAGGCTAAGGGGCCAATAGGCTTCTTGGCTGAATATGGAGCCGCATTATTTTGGGAAACTGTGCTCGCTTGGCGCATATTTTTCGGCAATCGCTTTGACGTTATTCAAGGGTGCAACCCGCCTGATTTGATCTTTATTGTCGCGCTGCCGTTTAAGCTGTTCGGCGTGAAATACATTTTTGACCACCACGACATCAATCCCGAACTCTACGAAGCGAAATTCGAAAAGCGGGGATTCTTCTGGCGCCTTATGGTCTGGTTTGAAAAGATCACTTTCATGTCAGCCAACGTCTCAATCGCGACCAATGCGAGCTATAAAAAGATCGCAGTCGAGCGCGGCGGAATGGAGCCGGAACGAGTTCATATTGTGCGTTCTGGTCCCGACCTTTCCCGGTTGCGCAAGGTGCCGGCAGTTGAACGATGGAAGAATGGTCGCGATCATATGGTCGGCTATGTCGGAGTAATGGGCGAGCAAGAAGGGATCGACCTTCTGATCGACGCGGTCCATTATTTGGTTCGAGACACACAACGCACGGATATACAATTTGTGCTCGTAGGCGGCGGCCCTGCGCTCGATGATCTTAAGGCATTGACCAATGAAAAGGGCCTGGCTGACTTCATCACCTTCACGGGTCGCGCTCCCGATCAGGAACTGTTTGAGGTGCTCTCGACGATGGTGCTGGGCGTAAACCCTGACAGGGTGAACGCCATGAACGACAAATCGACCATGAATAAGATCATGGAGTATATGTCGCTCGAAAAACCCATGGTCCAATTTGACGTGACCGAAGGGAAATTTTCTGCGGGTGAGGCATCGCTCTATGCCGAGCCGAACGATCCAATCGATCTGGCAAATAAAATAGCGGAGTTGGTCGATGATCCGGGCAAGCGCGCTGAAATGGGCAAATTCGGCCGAACACGCGTTGTCGAAGAACTCAATTGGCAGCACCAGATCGATCCACTCCTGGCCGCATATAAACAGGCGCTACACCTCTAACTTGTGTATGAAATAGGTTGTTTATCAACAGCAGCTAACTCGGTGTCGATCTGCAGTCCAACCTTCACCGAAGCACCAAATTGCCGTCACTGGCCGGGGACGTAGTCGGCCCATGGTTCTCCTGGCTAGCGCACCAAGGGGAGCCCGGAAAAGCCAGATCATCTGCTCGTGCATAGCGGCAGTTTGACCACAATGATGGCAACGTTTTCCTGCTACTTTCAGCGGATACCAATAGGCCATTTTGAAGCTGGATTGATCAGCGCAGAGCACTGGCCCCGCTTGTCACGGACGCTCTCGGACAATCTTGACATAATAAAGACCGGCCAAAAGCACCATGAGGCTTGAGCCAAGGTCGCCGACCCAATTGAGTTTGAGCGGCCCGTAAAGAATGCGATCAATCGCATGCAACGAAATCATACGCAGAACGACAAGCGACATCATCGTCGCTCCAGCCGCGAGGGCCGCCATTGTAACGATGTTCCGGCGCCCGGTCAGTCCTTTGCTGACACGATAGAACCACCAGAAACCAGCAGCGCCCACAGTTAAGAGAATTGCGGCAACGGTCACGCTTTGAAAAGTGCGCCGTCCCCCGTACGCGCCATCACTACGAAGCATGTCTCGAGCCGAAGAGCGCAGCCAATCCTCAATCCCCATACCTCGCAGAAAGAGAAGCGCGATGAAAAGCATGGCAAGCGCAATCCACGTGTTCTTGTGCCACACCTGCTGCCGTTTATTTACCGCAGTACCAGCTGCCCAAACACAACTCAGAACGACCACCGCATAAAATGCGCTCGCAATCATGCTAAGAGTTGTCATAACTTATAGTCGGACATCGCCGCCTTTTCCCTGCAGTCTGTTGGGTCAGCTTCGGAAGTGTTCCATCGCGGGACGGCAGCGTAAGCAGTTCTCTTTTGGTCGCAAGTATGCACGCCATCGACAGGCAAATTCTTGTGTGCTTTTGCTGCTTGCCGCAATCAGCAACGCTGCAACTCGTGCATTTTTGAACCTTCATACTGTCGCCACGTATACGGTCATGCCCAACGCATTGCGACAAGCCAAGCATGTTGCACTGCCGAAAGCGAGCGTCTAAGCACCGGCGCGTAACAATGGAGGGATGCGTGAGCTTTATCAAAACCCGCAGTTTTAAAACCGGCCTTAGCGCTCTTGCAGTCATGTCTCTTGGCGCATGTGCATCAACCCCTGATCCGGTGATTGGCGCAGCTGTAAGCACCCCTCGCAGCGATCTCGGTCAAGCGGGCTTCGCCGTGCAGCGTTCGCAGACCTATCTGATGCGCCCATCGGACCAGATTTCGGTGAATGTTTTCCGTGAGCCGGATTTCTCGCTTGAGAACGTGCGCATCGGCGTTGGAGGCAACGTCTCGCTGCCCATGCTCGGATCAATTCCTGCGGCAGGAATGACAGCCGCACAGTTTGAACAAGATGTCGCACGGCGCCTCACTGCCGCTGGCTTACGCCTGCCAATGGTATCGGTGAATGTGAACGAATACGCTTCACATCTGGTCACTGTCGAAGGGGCTGTGGCCTCACCTGGGGTGTATTCATTCCAGCCAGGCGCCCGCCTATCTTCGGCTATCGCAATGGGTGGCGGAACCAACCGCACGGCTAAGCGCGATCAAGTGGCCGTTTTCCGCGAAACAGGCGACGGCATTTCAATTGCAAAATTTGACTACACGCAGGTCAGCCAAGGTACGATGCTTGATCCCATCTTGGAGCCCGGCGATCGCGTTGTTGTGGGTACGGACGGCCTGTCGGTCTTCTGGCAAGATGTGTTGACTGCGCTTCCTGCGTTTGGCGTCTTTGCCAATGTTGGCCTCAACGCGGCAGACGGCAACTGATAAATCAATGAATGATCGTTCCATCATTGAGACCCCTGTTGTAGGTGACCGCGAGCTTTGGGTTGACGGTTACCTGCCAGGCGCGGTCGAGCAGCAGAAACCATCAGGCCTGCAACTCGATACGGCATGGTTGCGTGGGGCATTGTTTCGTCAGCGGTGGTTAGTCGGAGCAACCCTATTGGCCGCATTGTTGCTTGGCCTTGTGATCACATTGCTCTCAACACCAATTTATCAGGCGAACGCCACGGTACGGATCCAGCCTTGGGGCAATTTCATCGTTGAGGGGCAAGACGTTAGTTCCCCAATCAACTCTACCAATGAAATTGCTGGGTTTATGGCGACGCTTGGAACAGTCATTCAAAGCCGCAATCTCGCAGAGGTGGTCGCACAAGACCTCGATCTGGGTGCGCGCAATGCGCTGCTTGGCCCAGATGTTGATGCCAGTCGACCTCCACAAAGATCCGATGAAGAATGGGCGCAGGACCGTACTCGCATGGCTATCTCGGCTTTGCAGCGCGGAGTGTCGGCGGATGTACCGTTTGATAGCCAGATTATCACCATCAGCTTTCGTTCAACGGATCCCGTGCTGGCCGCCGAAATCGTCAATGCCTATGCGCAGGCCTTCCAGCAATCGGATACGCGCCGCAATGTTGAGAGCAACGCCTACGCGCGCGAATATCTACTCGAACAAATTTCTGACATTCGCTCACGGCTGTCCGATTCTGAGCGATCGGCGAATGCTTATGCGCGTTCGGCTGGCATTGTTACTCCGCAGACCACAGGTACTGACGGCGAAGGTGGCGGTCCAACCATCACTGGCGCAAATCTATCGAGCATCAACCAGACCGTAGCCCAAGCGCGAGCCAATCGCATTGCAGCGGAACAGCGTTGGCGATCAGTCGCGAACATTCCTGCCGCGCAGCTTCCCGAAGTGCAAAATAACCCGGCAATCCAGGGTTTGATCCAGCAAAAAGCAGAACTGACTGGTGAACTCACTAATCTGCGCCAACGCTACAACGATCAGTTTCCCGAAATTGTCGACGTGAAAGCGCGTATCGACATCATCGATGAGCAAATCGAACAAACTGGTGCCAACGTCAAAGCCACCATTCGCAATGAATTCACTATCGCCCGCAATCAAGAAGCCGCACTGACCAGTGAGTTGTCTTCGGTTACGCAAGAGGCTCTGGTAGAGCAGGACGAAACAGTCGAGTTCACCGGCCTTGAGCGAGAAGCCGAAGCTTTGCGAACACAATTGACGGCCCTGCTGGACCGCTACAATTCCATAAGCACCGCTGCCAATGTCGAAAATGGAGCGATCACGGTGCTGGATCGTGCGATTGTTCCAAGTTCACCAGTCGCACCAGATTTGGTTCGCAATATGATACTGGCGTTGGTGATGGGGGTTGCGCTAGCAGGTGCTCTCGCGCTGGTTCGTGAGATATTCGTCGACCAGTTCCGCCGCTCCGAGGATGTTGATGAACGACTTGGAATACCAGTGCTGGGGCTTACGCCTTATGTGAAGTCAGAGGAAATAGACCGGCAGGAAGCGAACCAGTTCAGCTCCCTGATGGAAGCCTATGCCTCCATCCGTTCCACCATAGACTTCAGCATTCCACGCGACGGTGCAGTGGTGCAACTGACGAGCAGTCAAGGATCTGAAGGCAAATCGACGACCGCGCTCATCATCGCGGAACTGTTCGCTAGGCTCGGTCGCCGTACGCTTCTGATTGACGCCGATCTCCGCAAACCATCGATTGTGAAACTCTTGGATATCGAACCTAAAGAAGCTGGCATAACCGAGGTGTTGTTGGGCCATGCATCAATGGATGATGCAACGATTGAAGGTGTTCATGAGAATCTCCGCATTCTTTCAGTAGCTGGAATTCCGCCGAACCCAGTTGAGTTGCTGTCCTCCACTCACTTCCGCGATTTCGTCGAAGCTCAGCGGAAAGAATATTCGTTGATCATTATCGATTCACCACCGGTGCTGGGCCTTGCTGACTCTCCAGAGATTGCACAAGTTGCTGACGCAACGATCTTCGTGATCGAAGCGAACCGGACGAGCTTTGCGCAGGCCAAGACCGCAGTGAAACGCCTTACGCATGTTGGGGCTAACGTCATTGGTGGCATCTTGACCAAATATCGTGCGTTGGAAGCAGGGTCCGATTACGCCTATCAATACCAGTATCAGTACTATCAATACGGCGGCGATAAGAAGTAACCCGACATGTCTCGCACGGCTTCGGCACACAGAGCCGCTGACGATCGCCCCCTTGTAGTACACGTATCGGGCGACTTTCCCGATACGTTCGAGGCATTCAAAACCCCAGTCATACGCAAGCTGGTTGATCTAACTGCGCACGCCTTCGATCACCATGTGATTTCAATCAATCGTAGCACGCCATCAATTGCCAGCACCGCCAGAATGACGCTGTTTCCTGGCACGTTGACGGTTAGCGGCACGCCTTTCAAATATGGCACTGCACTCGAGTACAGCGCTCCTGCCAAAGGCATTCGGCATCAAACCATGCTCCGACTGCTGGGCGAGGAGATCGTGGCTCAAATCAAAGAAATGGACCGTACGCCGAGCCTGCTAGTCGGGCATAAGCTGACTATTGAAGGAATCGCCGTGCGCCATGCAGCATCCAAGCTGGGACTGCCCTATGCGCTATCAATTCAGGGCAATACGGACACGAAAATTCTCGCAAGCCGCCCAGATCTGAAATCGGTTTTCGCGGACATCTACCATGGTGGGCAGGTTGTGTTCCCATTCGCCCCGTGGGCACAGCGAGCTATAGAAGCTAGGCTGGGCGAGCGCACTGGACCAACACATTTGTTGCCCTGCCCAACAGATCTGGATGAGCCAACACCCTCACAACCCAAGGGAAATGGCCTTGTCTCGGTTTTCCACCTTAAGAACTACAAGACAAAGAATCTGACAGGTATCGCCAAAGCTTATCGCTTGCTTGGGCGACACGGAACTGCACCTCCTCTAGAAATTGTAGGCGGCGGGACTGAGCGAGAATTGAACGCCTGCAAAGCGATCACTCAAGGCATTACTAACATCACGTTTGCCGGACATATGGACCCCACCAAACTGCCCGAGCGCATGGCGTGCGCCACAGCTTGCCTGATGCCGTCCCTTCGTGAGAGCTTTGGCTTGATTTTCATCGAGGCTCTCTTCGCGGGATTGCCAATCATCTATCCGAAAGGCGCCGCAGTTGATGGCTACTTTGATGATCTGCCTTTCGCTCTTCGAGTGGATGCAAACTCACCCAAAAGCATCGCGGCAGCCATCGAGGATGTCGTCACCAAGGAAGTAGAGCTGAAAGCAGCGCTCGCCACTTGGCTGAAATCGCCTGAGGCCGAGGCGTTCACCCGCGAGCAGATCGCAAACAAATTTGAAGCAGGCCTAAATCAGGCGATCCGCCGCACATAGAATGAGCCGGGCTCATGCTCGCCGGGCTTAAAGTACCGACAAGCATCCTTCAGCTCTTCCGGTGCATGATGCGCAAGGTAGTTGCCCCCCATCAAAACTTCCCAGTCGGCATTGTGCGAAAGGAATGCTTCGAGCAGGTATTGTTCGTTCCAAAAACGAGGGTCTTCCAACCACTTAGCCGGATAGTCATGTGGAGTGAAAATATCGTGCACATGGACAATCACACCCTTGGCAAGCCGCGGAAGAACCTGCAAAAATTCCATCAGCACCTCACCATCTGGACGGATCATATGCGAGCTGTCGATGAACAGAATGTCCCCATCACCCAGCGTTCCAAAAAGGCTCTGATCAACGTCTTCAAGCTTTGAACGCTTGATCTCAATGCCAAGTTTTTCCAACCAAGCCATCTCATAGGGTTCAATGCAGGTATGTTCGCAGGTGTAGTCGGGTCGCTCACTAGTGTTCTTGGCTATCGCTTCCCGTGCCACTCGGGTTGAATGCCCTGATCCGATCTCAATTATCCGCGATGGCTTAAAGTGCCGGATAACCTGCCACCACATATCTGCATCGCCCGCGCCAAAATTGCGGTTCTGCAGGGAGTAGGCAATATCATTTGTTGCTGGCTTTTCCCATGTGTCAGGGATGTCATCGCCGTCTAACTGGCCGAGCATTGCCACTTGCGCCTCATGTCGCAGATCAATTCCCGGCAGGTCTCTTGCCCGGCCCGAAAGATCCACTTCACTCATGTCAAAAAGAGGTTCGTAGTAATGGCCCGTAATCGGGAAGACGCCCATCTTTTTTAGGGTAGCCGCCACAAGTGGGAGGTCGCGCATGGATTTCTTGCGCACCAACTTCATCGGGATCGCTGCCAAGAAAATGATTGGCGCCAAAAAAAGATCAATAATTCGCAGCATGAAGCCCCCTAATAGCCTAGCGCTTAGCGGTCGCCTGTTCTGGCCGCAACAATCGTCTGAGGTAGCTACTACCGCAGCGCCTTAACCCGCAAGATCGCCTCGCGCTTGAGACGGCTCGCAACGGAATCGCCATTTCGAACCAGCGTGCGGAGATCAGAAAGGCTGGTCGTCTTGCGCGGGCTAAACCTTGGAATCGGATTGTCCGAAGTGAACCTGGGAGAACCGTCACTAGAATAGATCGTCTTGTACCCTTGTTCGATAAGACGCTTCAGTGTCCGCCGGTCATATCGTCCAAACGGCAACCCTACTTCAGTGATTGGGCGACCGCATAGCTGTGACAGGATTTGCTGGGAATGGGCCGTTTCACGCAGCAGTTCATCTTGCGATAGCTCAGGCCAAGGCTGGTGATCCATGCCGTGCGACCCAATCAAAAAGAGCGGATCGGTATCGATTTCAACTGCTTGGCAAGATGATAAGTAGCCGGCTTGGTCAAGCTTCCCGGCCAACACAAAAAATGTTGCCTTGATGCCCCTCTGGCGCAGTTCGGGTACCGCAATGCTAAAGTCACTGCCATTCCCATCATCAAAGGTTATCTTGATGGGCGTTGAAGCACTTTGCGCAAAATCGAGGAAGCTCGTGAATTGCTCTTCACTGATCCAGTACGGCTCCTCACCAGCCTCATATGGCCGGTCGGGGCTACCAATCCCGTGAAAATTAAGAATCAAGCTCACTGAGACACTACCCTTTCACACGGGTATACAATTGCTCAGCGAGCCGAACAATCTGGCCGCAGGGCCAGGCTGCCTCAGATTCCAAGACTGGGGCACCGACGTAATGTATCCCACCCATGCGCTTTTTGAAGCGATAGACGTGCGGATTGTCGGCTTCATTTGCGCCGCCCAGATCGTACCATCTCATGCCGAGGCTTTTGGCGTATTGAATCACCGACCATTGCAACAAAAAAGACGCGCGCAAATCACGGCCTTCATCATTCACTGCACCAATCAGATAAACGGCCATATCGCCGGTAAATGCGCCAACATGCCCACCGATAACGCGCCCTTGATGATATGCGAGATGAACCTCAATTTTCTCCTCACTTTCGGCCTCGTCGGCGACTTTTGCAAAAAAGAGCGCATCTTGGGGAACGGCAAATCCCTTACTTTTTGAAAGGTCGTCTAGCAAAGGTTGGAACGCCGCAAAGTCTTTGGTGCAGGAGGAGCGTGTAATGACAACCTCCGCTTTCTCGCCGCGTCGCAGGTCTGTCCGCCATTTGCCATTCAAGCGCTTACGAAGATCATCAATGCTTGGCGCAAGATCAATCAGAAACGTCTCATATTCGGATGATGGGAGCGGCCGGAATGGCACCGGAAATTTGTGTTCACGTGAGTTAATTTCAACCGCTGGGTTGATCCGTAAGGTTAATCCTAATGTGCCGACAACATGATCGGAAAGGGTCTGAATGACCACGTCTCGCAAAGCCGGTTCACCCTTAAGCATCACGGGTCCCTGCGCGATCATCGCGATGCCAGCTTGCACTATTGGGAGGCGTTTGATGCGTACATTTGCCACGGCGATTGCAGTAGAACTGTCACTGACCAGAAAGTAGCAGCTTTCCGAGCCCGAGCAGCTCGCTGCAACCGATGAATAGGCGGGAAATTGCCGCCAACTTGCTGTTGTTGCGGTGGTCAGGTATTCGCGTGCCTCGCTCGCGGGCAGCTGCCGCACCGTCAAACTAGCTTTCAGGTCAGCACAACTCGCCATGTGGCGCCCGATAACCCAGCGGGAAACAGATTGAAATAGCGCCGCGTCCGATTTATCGCGACGCTCTCTCCTGCCTGACAGTTCTTTACAGGGCCCAAAACACTGATGACCACAGATACGCGCTCTTTGAGCACACGAGTGCGTTTGCGCGGCAATGTGACCCACGATATTTCCGTCGTGATCGTCAGCTACAACACACGCGAAATGACGCTGGCCTGCGTCCGGTCCATCTTCGAGCATTCAGACGAGTTCGCGGTGGAAATTATCGTAGTCGATAATCAATCAAGCGACGGAAGCGGATCGGCTTTAAGGGCCGAATTTCCAGAGATCACAGTCATTGACAGCCCAACCAATGGCGGTTTCGCCTTTGGAAATACGATAGGGGTTGAGCAAGCAAGCGGGCGTCATATTCTCTTGCTTAACCCAGACGCAGAGATTTACGCCGAAACGCTTCCAGCCGCGATGCGGCATATGTCTGAGAGCCCAATGACTGGAATAATGGGCTCACGCGTATGGCTTGACGATGGGACCCAACAATCCAGTATGATGCGGTTTCTGACGCTCAGGCAATTCGCTTATAATCTCGTCGTCAGCAACACGCTCCAGCGCAAAATCCCGATGCTAGGGGACACACGTTACGCAAGCCTGCCTAAGGATCTCGCGCATAAGGTCGACAGCGTTTCCGGTTGTTTCATGTTTGTCAGACGCGAAGTGTTTGAGGCAATCGGCGGGCTTGACACCCGCTTCTTCATGTATGGTGAGGAAATTGAGTGGTGCCACAGAGCCAAGCGGGCAGGATGGGACGTGGTCTATAATCCTGATGCCGAAATCCTTCATCATGGTGCGGCAAGCACTGCTCATATGAGTGAATGGAAAGCGGTCGAGATGACGCGTGGGCAAATCCTCTTCTTTCGTTTGACGCGCGGAAGTCTTGTCGCATGGCTAGCGGCAATCCTGATGGCTTTGCGCGACTTCATCCGTGCGCCTTATTACGGAATTCTGGCCTTGCTGAACGGCTTGCGAGTAACTGAAAACACAAAACCATGGTGGGCTCGGTTCAAGTATCTGCTGAGCGCATTAGTGGCCTTGCCTCGTGGTCAGTCTGTTGATCTTCCGGACCCGGAAAACGTGCAAAGATGAAGCGTCTAGCGATCGGCGTCACTCGCTCCGTTGCACACGCGGCCATGAATCCGTTTGAGCGTCGTTTAATGCGAAACTCGGCAGAGCAGCACAAGCCGATCTTCATTATTGGCGCACCCCGTTCAGGGACCTCGCTTCTCTATGAGCTGATGATCACGAAGTATTACTTCGCTTACATTTCGAACGCCGCACATCGGTTCTTCAAAACACCACTGGCCGCGACGAGACTGTTTCGAAGCCAGATTAAAAATTGGCAAGGCGATTTCTCCAGCCGCTTTGGCCATATTGACGGGTGGGGCGCGCCCAATGAGGGAGGCTGGGTTTGGCAACGATGGCTGGATGATGGGCCGTGGACCGACGGAAGTTGCGTCTCGGAGAATTCCGTTGATGCTTTGCGGCGCTTAGCTTCGGGCATCTCTCAGAGCTTGGATGCGCCCTTCCTCAACAAGAATGTTATGCATTCAAATCGTCTGATGCTGATGGATCAGGTGTGGCCCGACGCATTATTTATTGAAGTAAGGCGCGATACTCTCGACAACGCGCGTTCGATTTTGCGAGCAGAACGCCAATCAGGGGGGCCAGAGAAGCATCATGACGATTGGTGGTCGGTGCGGCCGAGGTTGGCCACGCAATATGCTGGAAGGGCGGATACCTTAAGAGCCATCGCTCAAGTTGAAGGTGTCGCACAGGACATTGCGCAGGACATAGAAGTAGTGGGAACTGATCGTTTGCTTTCGATCGATTATTCGGAATTATGCGCCGAGCCAAGGCAAACGCTTCAAAGAATCGCGAGTTTTTCTGCTGATCATGGCTGTTATCTGCGTGACCGCCTTGACGTTCCGGCAGCGTTCGAAACGCGGCCTGCAAGGCTCCTTTCAGATGAGGACGAGACGATGCTTCAATCGGCCTTGGCAAAGCTTAGGTCGCGCTAGCCCCCGTTTCTCAATATCCGTGACGAGCAAAGACAGCGGTAAATTTTTCAGCCTCAGCAATCAATTCCGGTTTCTTACGAAAAGCAAAAGCGCGACTTGGGTTGGGCTCAATGCCGGATGGTAAGGGAACGGACGGATCAATTCCGATAAAATTCGCTACCTTTTGATGGAGAGCGTCAAAGTCGGAAAGATAGTCCTCATAGCGCAAAGTCATTTGCTGCTCTGACGGAATCTGAGCGAGGCTCTTATCGAGCGCACCTTCATATTCCGACCACAACTCCACTCCGCCTCGTAGAGTTGCACTGCGCACCGATCCGACGATATGTGTGCGAGCGGGATCACGCAGGCCCAGTCGCACAGCACGAGCATATTGGCCAAGCAATGGTGTGAGAACCTTTTTTTGGCGTGTCTGCAAACTGGCAGCTACATCCATCCCGTGACGCTGAATGCGAAGCAGTTTAGCATTAGGAAAGAGCTTCAACCAAATTGGTAAAGTGATGCTGGAGCGCGGATCCTTGAAGCCCCAGAGAAATGGAAGATGTGTCCCGATGCGCATGCCGGCGGCAAGGGATTTGGGACCAAGATACGTATAGGTTCGCAAGCCTGACATTCGGGTAGCGAGGTAATCAGCGATCCGATCGTTGTGATCAGTGCTCTCAAGCATCTTGAGCGCCGGCAGCGGATTGTCCCAATCTGTTCCGGCAATCCTCAACACCCAGCGGTTCAGATCGACAAAAAAGCGCGCTTCATCGTCGGAAATAATCTCGTGGCCCAAAAACACACCTTGCTCGCGCAATATGCGTGTCAGCATGGATGTACCTGACCGGTGCATCCCCAGTATGATCAACGGCTCGTTCACGGTGCGCGTCGTTCGCCCTTAAAGGTCAATGGCATCTTTTCACGCAACGACCGATGCGCTGGCAGAGTCACACGGCGAGCTTGAATCATCTTGTTTGTGCCCAGCGAAATCGCAATTGCCATCATCATGTAAAACCATGCCTGCAGACCGCTGAACAACGCTACCGAAAACCCCAACAGGCCCACAGTGAACAAGGAAATTGCGAGGCCCACAAACATTCTTCGATCCAGTTCGGGTTTCTTTGCGGCGGCTATGGAAAGCAAAACAATCCCAGCGAGGGTAACGATGAATAGAGAGTAAGAAGGAATGACTCCGAACCGGATGGCCAACAGCAACCAATGATTATCGACACTCGGCGAGTTCATCCAATCCGGCCGCGCATAGGCTTTGAAGCCAATTCCAAACCAAGGGTGATTTGCAACAGACTCGCTACCAAACTCCCAAATGAAACGGCGGTATCGCGCTGACTGAGAGTTGAATGTGTAACGGGTGATAATCGGCACAATCCCGTTCTGACTAGCCAATTGAACCGCCAAAACAGCCGTACCGATCACAGCGATAAAAATCTTCCAAGACAGGAATTCAATAATCCTTTGGAACCAGTCAACAAACAAGAGTGCAAGCCCAATTAGAAAGGCCAGAATAGCTGTCGAGCTGACCGAGAATATTCCAAAAATGGACGCAATCACCCCAGAATATCCCGGCCATTTGCGTAGACTGGATGCAAAGTATAGCGGCAGGAAGCTTGCAAGAAAAACACCTGCAAGAATGGGGTGAGAGAATGGTCCAGTCGCTCGCAAAATGCCGAGGCGAGCCTCCATTACGATGCCACGCGAGCCTACTGCGACCCCGTTTTCGTAGAATGGAAGCGGTCCGAATATTGCAGCAGCGGCCGGTCGCACCAGCGGCTGACCCGCAATAACTTCGAGAAGCAGTGTACCGCCCGCAACGAACAGTCCAGGCGCTGCGTACACGAGGAACCGCCGCAGATCAGTTGCATCACGAAAGCTAAGCCGTCCAATTAGGTACGGCATCGCCACATCATATCCGAGTGCAGCACCACGTAGGAGTCCGCTTTCTGGCCCATAGACAACCATGAACGAGACCATCATCCACAGCGAAGCAAAAAAAACAAATCCATCCCAGATCGTCAGTCGCACCTCGCGAGCGGCAAGCCGCCAAATAATCGCGGGAAGCACAAGGATGCTGGCAAGACGCGGCGGATAAAAGGTTTGATCCGCAATCACCAACCGAAATTCAGAGGGCATCAATGCAGCATAGAACAACACCAAAGCTGGCATGATCAAGGCAAGCCCTGTCAACCGCGACCCAGGTTGAACTAAGGTCTGCTGCACTGGCCGTAGCCTGGGTAACGGCTGAATTCGCGTTGTAGCCATGGCGGAGCCTATAGGGTGACGCCTATGCAGTGCCAAGCAAGATATCTCATTTTACTCCACCCGTTTGTTGACGAGAATAGATTTTCCTACAGAGCAATCCCCTGATAAATGTGTTCTTGTTTTGTTCGCAACACAAGGAATTGCAATGTTTGAGGACCCTTTCGCAAGTGCCGTAGACAGCGTCACCGCTCCCGCTTCTGATTGTTTCCAAATCACTCCGGATGACACGAACGATCTGAGCCAGGCGACGAAGGCCTTGTACGTTGGCACAGGTGGCAACATCGTACTCAGGTCCGTCGGATCGGAAAATGACGTCACACTTCGCAATGTCGTCGGCGGCAGCATAATAGACATTCGCACTCGCGCTGTTCGCGCCACTGGCACAACGGCATCAGACATTGTGGGGCTTGCCTGATGGTCTCATTTGGATTTGGTCATGGCGCAGGGAGGCATCGATCGCAGATCATGGCTTCAGGCGAGTTCATCCACCAAAGTGAACTGCTACCCTCAAGCGCTTGGGACGGAACTGCTGGCTCCGGGTTCAGCGCGCCGCCAGCCGATCCCTTGCGCATTACGGCAAAGCCCGCCTTGCGCTTGCTGACACCGGACTATCAGCATTTTACCGATTCGATGGAAGTCGGCGTACTTGCTTTAGCGAATAATGGGGGGACACTAATCGGCGGGATCGACCGAGTGCGCTTTCACTTCGAAGGCAACACCGTGGATGTAACGGAGCCTGAATTCCGCACATTTACACGTTTCGATGGATCAACATATCAATGCCTAGGCTATTGGATCGTACTGAGTAAGCCTGTTTCCCAAACTGGGGATGCACATCTCTACATCGAAGCAGTGCCGTCTGATCCCGCTATGCAACGACGTGTTCTTGGCCCTCTTTCTTACTGCCCGGTGGAAACGCTTCACGATTACTCCGTCACCGTAACACCCAGTACCCCGGAAGTGGTTGGCGCCAACTATCACAACGTTTCGAATGCCCTGCACTTCTTCAAAGGCGTGAATGCGCAAAATCCTCACATAAACATCACAGAGGCTGACCCGAGTGGCTTCTATAGCCTGCCTTCTCGCTCACCCAACTACTATGGCGCAACGGGTCGCTGCATGATCGAGGCCGAAACGCCGGTAAAGTTCGGCTTCCCCTCCTTTGTGTCAGACGGCGCCAACAGCTTTCGACCGCTCTATGCAGGGCTACACTTCAAAGGCTCGAACATCATCTTTGATGTGGTCCATCTGTCACGCATTGCGCAGGAGCAAGCGACGACAGACAACTGGATCTGGTTCGAAGGCGTCCGGCTTATCAACTCCGCATCATCGCCTTATTGGCGCGCAGGCACGCGTCCTTTCTTTATGTTCGTCGAGGCGGGGACCGGAAGCTGGTTCACCAATTGCGATAGTGAATACGTCAACGACCCGTTCCGCTCATCAACATTGGCTTTGGGTTGCACGATACGCGATGGATACAATGATTGCTTCATGGATACAGAGTGCGCGCTGCATAATCGTGTCACGAATTGGAATAGCACTGATCCATGGCAGACTTATGTGCCATCGCTCACAATTGTCGGTCCATCCGGGGCGACCCTATCTCTTGCCGGAGGGAATGAGACGAATGTCCGCACCTTTACAGCCAAAGTCAACGGACAGGCCATTGGCACCTTTAGGGTAAGGCCTACACAGTCTGCCTACAGCGCGGCAACTGCTCCCGATTACGACCCCCTCTCTTCTGGTGAGGGATACTTCGTTCAAGATGTCGCTGATTGGCTCAATAGCTTTTCCGGCTGGTCGGCGACTGTGCTGACTAATGAACGTCGCGCAACCGCCATGGCATTTGGTCAAAACAAGGGCGTTGCATTTGCCAATATTGATGTATCCGGGAGCGGCCAGACTTTCAGCACCTATTTCGACGTTCACACTGATCTGTTTAAACAGAACGTCAATGGACCCGAAGAGAATGTCGTATGGGGCTTCACTCATGCGACCGGGGTCAAAGGCCAGGCATTCTTTGTGACCGAAGAAACGGGCGCGCGCGATTGGTTCATCATCGACAATGCGATTCACAACATCCCCGACCCAAATCTGATCCAGCTATCCTTTGATCACAGCCATGTCGTGATTGCTCACAACACTGTACCCAACCAATCGATGCTGCTGCGGTCATCTCAAGACTATACGCCGGACGACTTCACATTGACGTCCTGCAATGTCCTGCAAGATATCTATTGGTCTGCGGACGGACCGTTAGGCACTGGCACTATCAAGGACAATGTGATCAACGCTGGCGAGACATATCCGGCGACTTCTATCAGAACCGTAATAGCGGGAACATCCACAACCAAGGTTCCGGGTGCGCAAACGGGTGACTTCGCACCGTCTGGGGACTTGCTGACGAACCTTGTGGCACCAACCCTTGGTTTGGATCTTAATAATCAACCGCGTTCAAACCCCGCGTCAGCGGGTGCTCTAAATTAGCAGTTAGTTGAAAGGCAACCGGGGTGGAAACCGCTCCGGTTGCCGCTTGGCGAATGCGCGCGTGCGCTATCTAAACTCTTCGGTCAGAACACCATATTTAGTCGTTTGAATCCCTGATCGGATAATCTTTGCAGGATTACCGCCAACAATTGAGTTGGGCGGCACATCACGGTTCACGATGGAACCCGCTGCCACAATACACTGGTCCCCGATCGTGACACCCGGCAAGATAACGCTATGCGCTCCGATAAAGCAATTCGCGCCAATATACGTGTCAGAGCGTTTCTTCCGGCACATGTCATGGGTTAGAATTGCTACTCCGAATGTGATTGTGGTGTAGGGTCCGATATGAACACCTGACGGGTTGGTTCTGTCGAGCTTAGTGCTGAGAGAGATTTTCGCTGTTGGGTCAATATCCATGCCCCAGAAACGATTCCAGATCAGAATTTTTGCGCTAATAATAGCCGACCGGATCGGCAAAAATTGATTAAGGGAGCGCATGGCAGTTTTTCTCTCATTTGTTGAATTGCGCGTTGGCGCACCGTGTTAGTGCGGGTTCTGGCCGTTGCAAGCATGATCGTGGTGGTCGGGCTTGTCTTACTTTGGCCAGAGCGGATCCGGTGGACCGGCAGCGGGAGCGCCGCTGTGGTCGAGCAAAGACTGACGCAAATTGGCGCATTTCCGCTAGAAATTGAACCTGACGCAGTGATCGTCATTGAAGGCGACAGTCTTGTTGCCGGCTTACGCGGCAGACCTGACAGCGGACCTCCTTGGCCTGAACTCCTTGAACAGATGTTGGGCGGCCCCCGAGTGATCAATCGTGGGCGTGGTGGACATACTGCACAGGCAGGCGAGCGCGAATGGCAAGAAGCCCCCTGTGCTGACGTTGCGATTCTGCTCTATGGGGCGAATGACGCCGGAGTACGCGGATGGCTGCTTCGACGAAGTGGTATTGCCGTTGATGTGTATAAAGAAGCCATGAACCGCATCATTGATCGCCACCACCAATGCGGGTCTAAGGTCGTGATCATCGACCCGCTCCCACCGGGCAGTACCGCTATGGCTCGCCGACTGGCCCCATACCGGAAAGCGGCGCTCCAAGTCGCCCAGTCGAAAGACGTGATGTTCCTTGATCCTGTTCCTGCTTGGCATTCGGTTTCTGCGCCTCTCCAAAGAGATGGCCTGCATCTGAGCGCAGCTGGGCGCGAGGCCTTGGCCGAGCATGTAGTCAGTCAATTTAGAGTGAATTGAGATTTGCTAAGCGGGTCGGCGCTTGCTTGACCGGCCTTTGTCCATCCTTCATGCACGACACCTCCAGTACCTTTTGAACCACTGAGGCGGCAACCATTTCAAGGCTGAGATCCGATCTGCTGTTCGGCCTCGTCCTGCGCGGTGCTGGAGCGGTGTCGAGCTTTGCGCTCGCTTATGTGCTCGCACAGTTGTTTGGCGCACGCACTGTCGGTCTTTACCAGATTGGTTTTACCACCGTCACATTGCTCGCGACGATTGCCGTCCTCAGCCAAGATGTGCTGCTAGTGCGAAAGATCGCTCCCTTGCTCAAAGAAGGGAGCTTTGCCGAAGCTACTCGGCATTTCCTTGGAGCGCGGCGGCTTGTCCTACTACTCGGCGCTGCGTTAGCTGGGTTTGCTGCAATTCTGGCTTTCCCTCTCGCGGAATTCGGCCTGAATGATGGAGAGGTCGCACCTTTCATCCTTGCGTTGGCTCCTGCCGTCCTTCTTTTGCCTCTTATGCGTGTCCACAATGCGCTGTTGCGCTGCCTTGGCCGTGTAAAACTGTCTCAATCGCTCGAGGGGGTCTTCTACACCAGCTTTGGCATATTGGGCTTGCTCCTGCTTTGGGCCGTATCGGATCGAATAGTGCCAATCGCCGCGCCTATCCTTGTGACCATCGGGCTTGGTGTGTCTGTTGCAATGAGCTTTGGCTTCACCAGAGAACATTTGCGCGAATGGTCGCAAGGTGGAGCATCTATTGCGCCAGATAAGAAATCGGGTGCATGGACGGCGGCGGCTCCAATCATCAGTCATGCTGGACATTGGATCATACTACTTGCCATCGCCGCACAGCTGGGTGCGGATGACGCAGGGATTTTTAGAGTGGGCGTTTTGATCTGCATGCTGATGCAGATGATTAAAAGCTCGTTTGCCACCATGGCGGGGCCTTATCTTGCACAGGCCGCGAAAGAGGCGGATCAGTGGCAAATTCGCAAAGTGATCTTGATCGCTGGCGGCATTGGTCTGGCGATCGCTTCACCCGTTGGGGTGGTCGCCGTATTGTTTCCAGAGGCCGTTCTCAAACTGTTTGGCGAAGAATTTGAAAGCGGTGCACTGGCACTGCAACTGTTGGCAATCGGTCAGCTTTTCAGCGTGGCAGCGGGGCCCGTGGGCGCCGCTTTGATTATGCGAAACCGGGAACGCACTGTGTTGCTGGTCGAGGTAATCGCTGTCGGTGCTGGCTTGCTAACGGCGACCGTTTTGTTGCCGCTATGGGGATTGGCTGGCGCGGCGATGGGACTGCTTGTGGCGGACCTCCTTCGCAACAGTATCAATGGGTTTCTTAACTGGTCGTACCGCCCAACCTAACGAAACGCGGCAACCGCAGTTCCAGCCAAGCGGCCAAAGGTTTCACCTTGGCCAAAGCGTTTTCCTCAATGAGATGCCACGATAGCACTGCCAACAAAATCGTGATCGGGGCCGCCAACGCCATATTTTCGTATGGACCAATTCCCGGAAAAATGAGTGCGAGCGATTGCTGCACGGGAAATGCATAGATGTAGATGCCATAGGAGTAATCGCCCAGCCGATTGTAGGACAGAACAGTGCCCTTCGCCACAAAGCCCAGCCAGAGCAATGAATAGCCCACTGCAACCAAAATCACGAGTGGTAACAAGATGGTGAATCCGAAAATAACCGGCAGAGACCAGAGCAGACCTGCAATTCGCCAATCGAGCAGAAGACGGTCACGCCAAACATAGGCAAGCATTCCCAGCGCAAAAGGAAAGCCCAATTGTACGAGCTTATCCATGCGATACGCGAGCCCCCCCTCTGGCACCCAAATGCCGCTGAATACAAAAGCGCCGGCTAAAGCGAGCGTTAAGCAGGTGAACATGAGCCGCATACGCAGCACGCCCAATATGCCGACGACAAAAACGCCAGCGTAGCAAACGACCTCATAGAAAAGCGTCCAGAGGCTCCCATTGATAGCACCGGGGAGTGGGTTGTCAGCGAACAATCCCGGAAGTGGGTATTGCAGAAAAGCCAAGCTGAGATTGCGCGGGACGTAGGTCAGAGTCTCTAGCGACGAAAAGTACTGACTAAAGGACAGGGTCGTCATCAAAGCGCCTGCAAAGACCGTCAGAATCAGAACAACGATCAATGCAGGGAACAGGCGCAAGATACGCGCCATCACAAATCGCACCTTGCTGCTTCCTCGATCAAAGCTTCGCGCGATCAAGAGACCTGAAAGTATGAAAAATATTGCCACTGCATGCGCGCCAAGTGACATCCCTGTAAGAGCTTTTAGCGGCTCCGCAGCGCCCTCTCCCAAGGCAATCGGAAAGGCGTGCGAGACCAATACAGCACCAGCTGCAATCACTCGGATAAGATTCAAATTATTGTCCCGGCCAGCAAGACAATCGTCAAGCCTTGGCTGATTGCCGAACAGCTTCATATCACTTTTCAGCCTTCAAAAGCGGTCGCCACCAATCTTCGTTGGACAGATACCAGCGCAGTGTTTGACACAACCCTGCCTCAAAGCCATGCCGTGCGGCATAACCAAGTTCGCCGCGAGCCTTAGTCTCATCGATTGCATAGCGGCGGTCATGGCCCGCTCTGTCAGTTACAAAAGTTTTCAGGGTTTCAGTCTTGCCGCCCTTTGCTGCCGGAGCATCGGGATAGCGGGCGTCCAGACCATCAATTTCTTCAAATGCACGATCAACCTCGCGGCAAATCGCGTCGATCACTTCTAAGTTGGGCAGCTCCGCCCCACCGCCAATATTGTAAGTCTCGCCCGGCTGACCGTTGATCAAGCATGCCTCAATCCCGCGGCAATGATCCTCAACATGCAACCAATCGCGCACATTCATTCCGTCGCCGTAAATTGGCAGCGCCCTTCCTGAAAGTGCGTTTAGGAAGAACAGAGGAATTAGCTTCTCCGGGTATTGATACGGCCCGTAATTGTTTGAGCAATTGCTAGTCGTCACATTCAACCCGTAAGTGTGATGGTATGCGCGAACCAGATGATCAGATGCAGCTTTGGATGCGGAATAGGGCGAGTTGGGCGCATAGGGCGTGTTTTCGCTAAACGCGGGATCATCGTTGCCCAACGAGCCGTAAACTTCATCAGTCGAGATGTGGTGGAAACGGTGCCCTTGGCCACTGCCGTCAAGCCAAACAGCTCGGGCTGCTTTCAAAAGGCTATTGGTGCCCAAAATATTTGTATCGATGAACGCGTCAGGGCCGGTAATCGATCTGTCAACATGACTCTCAGCAGCAAAATGCACGATTGTCGCAATGTCGCGCTCGCGCAGGAGCTTCTCGACCAGAGCTTGGTCTCGAATGTCCCCTTCGATCAATTCTGAACATGGAGCATTGGCGATAGTTGAACGATTACCCGCATAGGTCAGTGCGTCCAGCACAACTACCCTATCATCAGGGTGATGTGCATTCCAGAAATACACGAAATTGCCGCCGATAAAGCCGGCCCCCCCGGTCACAAGCACATTAGCCAAGAGACACTTCCTCTTTCAGCATGAAGCGTAGGTTTTCGCGCCAATGGATGTGGTCATCCCCCAGAAGCGCACGTGTCTTCTGGCAATCCAAAGGCGAGAACGCCGGCCGGCTGGCTGGGGTAGGATAATCGGCGGTGGTGACGGGTTTGATCGTCGGAATTGCATTGATCAATCCCAACGCATGGGACTCTTCCGCAATCGCCACAGCAAAGTCATACCAGCTGATCTCGCCCGCGTCGCTGTGGTGGAAAGTCCCAGATGCACCCTTATCGATCAGCCCCCAGATGGTACGAGCAAGACCAGTTGCCCAAGTTGGTGATCCGATCTGATCTGCGACTATATCCAGGTTCGAGCGCTCGTTCATTAGCCGGATCATAGTACGCACGAAATTCGCGCCTCCTGCAGAATAGACCCATGCGGTACGGACAAGGAGATCGGTGGCCCCTAGATGGTCCTCTCCGGCTGCTTTGCTACGACCGTAGACGCTGATCGGAGCACGTGCATCGTTAGGCTTATATGCCTGCAATGCAGTACCATCGAAGACAAAATCAGTCGAAACGTACACCAGCTTTCCCCCGGTGGCAGACATCGCCTCCGCCATAACTCCAACAGCATCGGCGTTGATGGCGTAAGCAAGTTCCTCTTCGCTTTCAGCTCTATCGACCGCAGTATAGGCAGCAGCATTGATAATGATGTTGGGCGCCTCAACGGCCAAACGTGCACGCAACATCGCTGAATCCGTGAGATCCACGTCCTCCACATCAATTGCACAAATATCGGCGTGTCGGGGCGCAGTGCTTTGCAAAGCACTGCCCAGCTGTCCACCCGCCCCTGTTATCAAAACCCTCATGCGAAAACCGGCGCATCTGACAGCGTCAGGCCCTTGGCATCTTTTTCCGAAATAATCGGTTCAAAGCCCTGAACGGGCCAATCGATACCCACCACCGGATCGTCCCATGCCAAGGTGTATTCTGATTCTGGCGCATAAGGCGCAGTGCATTTGTAAAGAAAATCTGTGTCGTCAGCCAAAGTCAGAAAGCCATGTGCGAAGCCCTCCGGCACCCAAAACATGCGGCTATTTTCTGCGGTCAGTTCAACACCAACCCATTGTCCGAAATGTGCAGAACTCTTGCGCAAATCCACCGCTACATCAAACACCGCACCGCGCGTCACTCGAACCAGTTTGCCTTGCGCACCGGGGTTTTGGAAATGCAGGCCTCGCAGGACGCCTTTTTGTGATCGACTGTGATTGTCTTGGACCCAGGTCATGTTGAGACCAGCTGCTGCAAAGCCTGCCTCGCTCCATGTCTCCATAAAAAACCCGCGCGCATCGCCAAAAACATGCGGTTCAATGATCATCGGACCAGGGATTTCGGTTTCAGCAACTTTCACGAAAACACCGACTTCTCAAGCAATTGAATCAGATAATCGCCATATCCGGATTTGCGCAACGGCTCAGCAATGCGGGCCAGTTGCTCATCATCGATAAAGCCTTGCCGCCAAGCGATCTCTTCAGGACAAGCAATCTTCAAGCCCTGGCGCTCCTCAGTGATGCGAACATATGTGGCGGCATCTAGCAACGAAGAATGCGTACCGGTATCAAGCCACGCGAAGCCGCGTCCCATGATCTCGACCGACATAGCACCGTCATCCAAGTAGAGCCGGTTGAGATCAGTAATTTCCAATTCTCCGCGCGGCGATGGTTTAAGATCGCGGGCGCGATCCACTACCGTTTCGTCATAGAAATAGAGGCCCGTGACGGCATAGTTTGATCGTGGCTCGACAGGCTTTTCCTCGATTGAGATCGCAGTGCCGCCTTTGTCGAATTCTACCACACCGAAGTCTTTTGGATTGGTCACGCGATAGGCGAACACTGTTGATCCCGTGGGCTTCGCGTTCGCGCTATTCAGCAAACTTGGCAGGCCATGACCATAAAAGATATTGTCGCCCAGGATTAGTGCGCTTGGGTGCCCCGCAGTAAAGTCTGCACCAATGTGAAACGCTTGCGCCAACCCTTCTGGCCTTGGCTGTTCAGCATAGACCAGGTTTACGCCGAAATCCGATCCATCGCCTAACACACGCTGAAACTGAGCAGCATCTTCTGGTGTAGTGATGATCAAAATGTCTTGGATGCCCGCCAGCATCAGTGTGCTGAGCGGATAGTAGATCATTGGTTTGTCAAAGATTGGCATCAACTGCTTCGACACACCGCGGGTCAATGGATATAGCCGGGTGCCGGATCCGCCCGCCAGAATGATGCCTTTACGTCGCTGCGCCAATGTTTCTTATCCCTACCCCGCATGAGGGCATTTTGCATTGCAGCACGGCATAAGAGGGTCAACACCTAATCTTGTGCAGCGGGTTCGGTGGGCGCGAGCGCTGGTCAAAGCCTATGAATTGCACCATTATAGTGCAACTGGACGCGCTCTTTTTGAGAAAGTCTTTGCCAATTGGGCCAACATAGCTCCTCGCCAAGATCATGATTGATACGCCCGACATTGACAAATTTCTGGCAGCTGCCGTCCGCGCCATCCGTGCAGGTGAGCCGGCGCGTTGGAAAACTGATGCAGACGCGGCTTGGTCAGACGTATGGACCCGGATCGAATATCACGGAATTCCTTTGCTGCTTCATCGCCGGGTAGAGCTTTTGGATGCTTGGCCGCAACCTTTGCTTGAGCGGATGGCGGAAGAGGCCCGGTTGATGGTGCTATGGGAGACGACCCACCATGACGCCATCTGCACACTGCTCCGCGAATTGAACGCGTCCAATATTGCCAGCGTCATTATGAAAGGCACCGCGCTTGCCTACGGTTTTCATGATGCGCCTCCCATACGAAGACGTGGCGATACCGACCTTCTGATCCGACCCCGTGACAAGGAGCAAACGCGAGCGACCTTGAAGAAGCTCGGCTGGTACCGCAAACCTGATCCTCACGGCTTGAACTATCAAGAGGGGTGGCTGCACAATGCGGCTGGGTTTTTTGTGCATGCCCTCGATCTGCATTGGGAGCCTTCAGAGCGCGCAGTTTTGCATAGCGTCTTACCATTGGATCTGTTCTTCTCAACAAAACAGCCTCTGCCTGAATTTTGTAAAGACACGTTTCGGCCTGACAATGCTACCATGGTGTTGCACGGCGCGATCAATCAGAAATGGCATGCGATGCACGGCTATGACGCCGAAAAAGCACGGCTAGCTAGTCCGAGCAGACTAATCTGGATGGTCGATTTTGACCTATTGGTTCGATCAATGACGGACGACGACTGGGCCATTCTGACGCGTCATTGCACGCGCGAGCGAACGGGTCCGTTGGTCGCCGAAGCTTTGCGCGGCGCTCAGCGCGATCTGGGTGCGGTCCTACCGGAGTCACACTTGGCAGAGTTGGAAGCGTATCCCATCGCCCCCGACATATTGACCTACTTTACCAAGCTGGACGGGCTGAGCCAGTTCTGGCTCGATCTACGCAAGACACGAGGGGTGCGTGCAAAAGCGCATTTAATCCGGAGCCGAGCCTTACCTCCCCGCCAGCATCTGATGGAGAAATATCCCAGTGCGCAAAATTGGCCGACAGCGATTTTACAAGCCCGCCTGATGATCGAAACTGCGGGCCGCATCATGCGACGGGCTGTGTTACGATGAGTTTTCGTTTCTGGTCAGAATGGGCACGGCGATTCCGGTGGCAGTTGACGCTTATCGGAGCGCTCACTCTGCTCAGTTCGTTGGCGACTTTAGCTGTGCCATGGCTTGCGGCACAGGTCTTAGGCGGCGTAGTCACAAGCGGTTCTGAAGCGTCTTCGGACTTCGAGCTCTCACAAGCAATTGCCCCTCTGATCGCCGCACTTGTTTTACTTACGACGCTCAATATCGCTGCAGCAATTGTCTCGGAGCGTGCGTCCTTGAGCATCCTCACTGAGCTTCGCAAACGGATCTACAATCATGTTCAAATGATGCAGCTGAGTTTTCACGACGCTTCGCGCAGCGGCGATGTGCTCGCGCTTACATCGTATGAAGTCGGCAATCTGAGCGACTTTCTGGCCAACACGATCGCCAATGCTCCCGCACTGATCCTAACCGCGATCGGCGCGCTGCTGATCTTGTTTTGGATCGATCCGGTAATGGCGATGATAGTACCAGTGCTGATCCCGGTCTTCATTATCATGGCCCGAATTGCCGGCAGGCGGTTACGTGGATTTTCAGGCAAGGTGCGGGCTGCAGAGGTGGCCCTGATTGCGATCGCAGAACGGGATCTGGAGATACTTCCCGCGATCAAAGCTTTTGCGACCGAGGAGCATCATCGCCAAGAATTTGCCGCAGCTGCCGAGAAGTCACGGCATCTTGCGATGAAGCAAGCGCGACTTAACGCCTTTATCGGCCCTGCGATGGCGCTGGTGGCTGCTTTGGCAGCAATCGCGGTACTGATATTTGGCAGCGAGACGCTGACCGAGGGTAGAAATTCTGCGGCTGAGTTATTTGCATTTCTGCTTTATGCCGCCCTTCTGACCCGGCCCGTGGGTAGCCTCGCAGCAATGTACGGCGCATATCAGATGGCTCGCGGCACGCTCGCTCGCCTTGAGGCCGTCTTGGCGCTTGACCCTGAGCAAGGCCATCTGGATGGTAAGAAGGTCAAGCGGTCAGAAGGCGCGATTGCAATTGAGCAATTGCATTTTTCCTATCCCGGCAGACCCGAAGTTTTCACTGGATTAGACCTAGTCATTGCCGCTGGAGAAACTGTCGCACTTACCGGTGACAATGGTGTCGGCAAATCCACTCTCGTGCGATTGCTGCTGCGTTTCTATGATGCGCAAGCCGGAGAAATATCACTGGATGGCGACGACATTCGAGACCTAGACGTGCAGGATCTGCGTCGCCAGTTTGGGTACGTTCCTCAACGAGCTTTGCTGTTCAACGGAACGATTGCTGAGAATATCGCCTTTGGACAAGCCCCCACTGATACCGAGGAAATGGTGATTCGCGCCGCTAAATCGGCTCAGGCGGATAAGTTTATCGACGCGCTGCCTGATGGCTATGAAACCCAGATAGGCGACCATGGCGTTCGTTTATCTGGCGGGCAAAGACAGCGCATCGCGCTGGCTCGCGCATTGTTTCGCGACCCACCGATTTACATCCTTGACGAAGCGACAAGCATGTATGACTTGGAAGGTGAGGCTGCGTTTATAGAGAACTGCGTTTCAACGCTCAAAGACCGAACAGTCATCATTATCACCCATCGGCCAGCCAGTTTGGCCTTGGCCGATCGCGTTCTAAAATTGACACCGAACGGCGTCAGCGAAGAACCATACAAGGGCGCTTAGGCAGCCTCTGCTTCGATCAATTCCTGCTCACAAAGCTGGGCAGCAAGCGCTATCAAATCAGCTTCGATCTGTTCGCGCGGCGCGTCGAATTCCGCTTCGATACAGTCACACAGTTCAGACAATTCATACGGACGCTCTGACAGCAATTCCCAGATTCGCCCGCCGACGGAATCAAGGCCAAAATATTGGCCGCTCGCAAGATCCAATAGAACCAATTCGCCGCCCACTTCGCGTGCGACGACATCTTGTGACACTGTAAAGCGATCTGTGAGCTGCATATGCGGGCCTGCGTTTCCGTTCTTGCTCGCTATCTGGATCGGTATTGATCCAGGATGGCGGCCACCACGCGCGGCAAATCCGCGTAGTCGCGTGTAAAGTCAAGCGCATAGCATTCGACGTCCTGAGATAGGTCAGCCATTCTTGCAAAATGCGCCCGCAGACGTTCCCGGTCCTCCACATCCAGAATAAAGGAGTGTGGCATAAGCGCGCTCAACGCTTCCTGCATCGAGAAACGCTTGATCGACAACGCTGCAGCATGGTCAGTCCCGAGGATATAGATTTGACGCAGGGGAACCGAAATATCAGCAAACGGCAGGGTTTCACCCGCCTCCACATCTTGCTTGGTTTCCGCGTCTTCAATTACAGTGTCGCTACCCAAAAGAAACCGAGCGCTGTCCGCGAACAACCGCAGTTTAGAACGTTTGGGTTGCAGCCAATATCGCCCCTCTTCCAACCGCAAATCGATGACATCTTCGGTCAAAAAGGGATGTCCTACTCTCGCAAGAGAGCCCGCCAATGTTGTCTTTCCTCCGCGTGACAGCCCAAGAAAGGCAATCGCCGCCGCACCACTTGCCGCACAACTATCATCCTCGATTTGTACCGCGCTGCCATGCAAGAACAATCCACCTGAGTGATTGCCCAAGATTGGTTCTATCGCGTTGTGATAAAGATTGATCGCCGTTTTAGAGTCACTTTCTGGAGACGGCCAACCGGCGATGCTGAACTCAGGTCCATCCTCATTTGGGGAAAGCAAGAAATCGACCTGCTTGGGGAACCGGATGAGAATGCCGGCAGTAGCTCGGTGAAATTCAGCCATGCATTCCCCTTCGGGCGATACCCAGCGATCATACGGTTCAGTGGGCAGAGGCTGCTGCGCTCGCGGTGGTTCGGGTTTCCATTGCATGTGAGATAAGCCCCTAGCGTTATCCGGGACCAGCCGCCAAGACGTTGCCTTCGTTTCAGCGCAGTCATCGGCGGTTGCGTCAATTGATTCGCAGCGAGCTCAACCCGCCTGATTCGAAGCACCGGCTAGAGAAAGGCTTCAGTCCGTGAGCGTTAATTAGTGATGAGCCTGCAAGTTAACCTTTGAGCAGGCGCATTTGGGCTGATCAATCTGCAAAGGCAATTCCCCACCAGCTTCAAGAGCCGCTGATCCGTCATAGTTCGAATAGAAGCTCGCTGCGCGCGATGAACCTCATTCCGGGTTTTCTCACGATGGAGGTTTAGATAAAATTATCCAAGAAGTAGCGTGACTTACGCCCAAAAACAAAAGGCACCCCAATCGGGATGCCTTTCGAAAATCGAACGAAACGCGTCCGCTATGCGGCTGCGTTCCAATCAAAAGATCAGAAGCGCGAGTTGTTAACCGCGCCATCGCGGAACATGGTACCGCTACCACCGGTAAGGTTACGAACCGAGCCAAAAACAGTGAGCTTTGGCGCTTCGTATTTGGCTTTTTCAGTAGTCTTGGTCATTAAAAATCCTGTCCTGTTGCACCCCAGTGGCAGGGTTAATTCCTTATTTGCGTCCGCCGTAGTACAAAAATGCTGCGGATGCGTAAAGACCCCAAATTTCCCACGCCCAATAGTCGCCCTCTGGCGAGCCAAAGTCGACATCAAAAATATCTGACAGTCCTTCGAGATCGCATATTTCCGCCAGCCGTTCTGCGGCATGCTCTCGCGCATAGGCGGCGAACTGCATATCAATTTTCGTATTTGTGAAGTTAGCCTTGGAAGTCCGATTAAGGATAATTTCAGGCAAAATGCCTGCCATTGCATTGCGATGCACAAGTTTCGTGACACGCCCACGGCGCTTGATATTCGTCGGTGTTCTAAGCGAAAATTCGATGAAGGCCCGACTCAACATCGGATGGCGCGATTCAACGCCAATCATGGCCCTCTGACGCCGCATCATCGAATGCGAAAGGTCGCTAAACGGTGACGTCGCCAAATTCGTTTTCGCCCAATCGACCGCATCGGATGGCATTGATGCTTCATATGCTTCCTCAGCCTCTGCTAAGGCCGACCGCAATTCTGGCACGATCCACTTCAAGGCAACGTCGTTTGCCCGTTGCTTTTCACGAAAACGCGCACGGATCACGCGGCGTAAAGGCTCAGGTGTAACTTCTCCGATGATTTGGCGAAGCGCCGTTCTAAAAGCATCAGCAGATCCGAATGCCATTCGATCATACTTCCAAGCTTGCCAGAAACTGAGCAGATCGCGCTCTTTTATATATTCGCGATAGTCCAGATTGTTGCCGGTCAACCACTCGTCGCCGCCAACACCATTGATGATCACGCGCCCGCCATCCTCCACGACACGCCGCTCCATATCGAGCATCATCGCGCCATTCGAAGGTATCGGGAGATCGCAATGCCAATGCGCATCCTTCGTATACCAGTCGATATCGGGATCGAACAAAGGGATCTCGTTCAACTCCCTTCCGGCATGCACTGCGGCGGCGCGCGCAAAGGGCAACTCAAAGGCATTGCCATCTTCTGAGGCTGCGAGTGAATATCCCGCCAATCCAGGAGACAGCCATTCGCCTTTCTCCTCAAGTTGGTGCCCCACCAAAAACAACGCGGAAGAATCAAGGCCCCCGCTTACCGCGACACCAACCTGTCTATCGGAGCGGGAGGCCCGCTTGACGCAATCGAACAAAAGCTCGCGGTAATGCTCGGCATATTCCTGATCGGTTTTATAACGGATCGTGATGTCCGTCGGTGGCGACCAGTATTTCTGAAGCTTAAGATTGCGGCCATCAAAACTCAGCGTGTGAGCCCGCACCAGCCTTTTGATCTCGCGCCAAGGTGTGTCTTCACGCAGATGCCAAGTGTTGGTCACAATCTGCGCGAGAAATGCATGGTTCGGCCTGACCGCCGTCTTTGACAAAGCCGTCAATGTTCGAAAGTCAGACGCAAGAATTAGGCGACCATGCTCCACCCGATAATACAACGGGACAAAGCCCATGTGGTCGCGCGCGGCGAACAGCCGACCGGCCCGCGTATCCGCAACGATGAACGCAAACTCGCCTTCTAACCGGTCCGCGCAGGCATCTCCCCAAGCCTCATAGGCGCGCAAGGTAATCTCGACGTCTGACCGGTTGCGAAACACCGCGCCCTTGGACGAGAGAGTATCCATTAACTCGTCAGGGTTAAGCAGATAACCATCAAAAACCGCCGCGATCCGGCCGTCTTCATTTGTGTGAGGTTGCGCCTGATCACGCGATTGCAGGTTAGTGTGGAGGGTGCAGCCCGCCAGCCCAACCTTGCCTGCAGACCATTTGCCTGCATCATCGTGTGGGACCTGACCGAGGATTTCCTTCATCCGGTCGAGTTGCTCTTCGCACACACCGTCGGGCGAGAAAATGGCTCCAATGGCAGACATCTAAATAGGTCTCTTGTCCTTGATCGCTGGCGCACAACCGCCAAACCACGCTTTGCAGCGACACAGCCTATGTGTCATGATGCTCGCGGCATAGGCACATGATGAATCCGGCGCAATCACCACACGTTCCACAAGCTGGTCAAAAGCCAGCGCTGAAAGACCTCCCTTGGCTTACAGTTTTTGTCACGCGTGGGCTTTGGGAATTGGTCAAAGCTCGGATCGTTTTCTCACGATTTGAAGTAAGGGACCTCCCATTCCGCAACCGCGAGGCTAAGAAAAATACGGATCGGCACTCGCGTGCCAAACCTTCGGACGTTGCCCGGATTTCTTATGTTTTGCCTCGTTTGTCGGACAGGCTCCCCTGGCGAAGTGATTGCCTCATCCAAGCTATCGCTGCGCAAAACTGGCTTTCGGGCTTGCAGGCGGTGAGTGAAATTCAGATCGGGGTCGAGAATCCAACAGATGGGCAGTTCGGTGCCCATGCCTGGCTGTTGCATGATGGCAAGGTAGTCACAGGCGGCGAGATTGATCAATACGACCTCATCCTTGCTGATTCGACCAACTGCGATGATTCGGAAGGATCTGGCGTGCATAGAGCCGTTAGGGCTAGTAAGAGTGCACGTTAATCAAGCGAAACAGCGCATTTCTGCCCCGTGAAAGGCTTGGTTTACCATTTTTTCGTAATGCTCCAGTTGTCAAACTTACTGCACTGCACTAAGTATTAGCACGTAACGAGTTCAATTGAAGGGCCTACCGATGATTAAAACGACGTCTCGCCTGTTGGTGACTGTGGCTGCGGCTAGCATGGCTTTTGCGCCAATCGCTGCTCAAGCTAACACCCGCGCTGGCGACAATACGCCGGTTTACAGCACTTCAAACGCTCAGCCCGGCACTGCTCGCGCTGCCGATGGTGAAGAGCTTCGTGGTACGCCTGGCATCCTGATCGCGCTTTTGGCTGCGGCAGCGGCTATTGCTGGCATCGTCGTTCTTGCTGGCAACGATTCTGACGATGGTTCGCCTGGTACCTAACTTGGCATTCCTCAGGTCAGCGGTGACTTGATGTGAAAAGAGTAAGCGCGCGGTTCATTCCGGGCGCTTTTTCTTTGCCCAAAATTTTGATCGACTGCTGGCTACGCGCCGTTGGTGCGAAACTGTCAGACCCAAAAACTCTGAAATCGCAGGTTTCATGACGCAAGCGGGAATCCCCAATCAAGCCGGTTTGGCCTTTACCAACAGCCCTGCTGGTGGCGGCAGGCCTATTTGGGCTCTGATCACTATCTTGGTGCTGGCAGTCGCCCTTGGCGGAGGCGGATCAAAATATGGTATCTCAAACCTGATCGTTCAGCTCGCCGCACTCGCTGCCCTGTCGTTCCATCAACGCGGATTCTTCGCATTTTGGCGAACCGCCCCAATCATATTGAGAGTGCTGACGGCCCTGTCAGTGATTGTACCGCTTCTCTATATCATCCCCTTACCATCACCAGTATGGAGCGCGCTGCCGGGCCGCGAATTGATGGTGCAGTCGTTTGAACTGATTGGAGGCAAAGAGTGGGCAACAGCTAGCGTTGACCCAATTCGAACCCTGCTCGCAGTCACCGCCTTGATCACACCAATGGCCATCCTGACGATCGGCTGGACCGCATCGCGCGATCAATTGATCACAGTCGGTTGGATCGTAGTGGCGTTGGGTCTAATCAACTTCCTTATGGGTATTCCCCAAGCGCTCTCCACCGGCCAAGAATGGCTACTTTACCCCGAAAACCTTATGCGTGGAGTGCTGTTCGGTTCATTTGCCAATCGCAATTCTGCGGGATTGTTCTTGGTTGGAACCCTAGCGCTGGCGGCGACCTTGCCAGCGCCTGCCCGCTTCGCGCATGCCGCACTCGCTGGACGCATCACAATATGCACTTTGTTGTTTGTGGCTGTGATCTTAACGCGTTCACGCACCGCACTCATTCTCGCAATCATCCCAATCGCGCTTGCCGTTTTGCAGGCGATCTTGTGGCAAATACGACGGAACAGCTCGGCGGCGGTTCGCGGACCGCGCAGTGCCTTGTTGTTAATCGCTCCTATTGTAGTCGTTGTGGTATTGGCAGGCACTGTCGTGGTCGCAGCACCTGGCCGAGTGAATGACGTCCTCGAACGTTTCAACGAGGGGGAAGATGCGCGCAGCTATATGTGGGAGGATGCGGCCTATTCCGCTAAGCGCTATTGGCCTGTGGGATCGGGCACAGGCACCTTTGATGACGTTTTTCAGATCGATGAATCGTTAGAGAATATGACCCTTCGTCGAGCCGGACGGGCACACAATGATTATTTGGAGGTCGCAATTGAAGCCGGCTTGCCGGGCCTCGCGCTTCTTGCAGGGTGGCTGGCATCGATAGTGTGGTTCACCTGGAAAGCGCGCACATCGCCGCAACGATGGATCGCGTGGAGTGGAGGAGTGATCTTACTGACAATTGCGCTGCAATCGATCACTGACTACCCATTGCGTAACGTGTCGATGCTCGCCTTTGGTGGATACGCACTGCTTATCCTGGTGCGGTTTTCCGCGCCCATCCACACTAACTCTTCGCAGGAGACGGTCCTGTGATGGGTGCTATTGCGTGGCGCATTGCTCTATTGGTGATTGCGGTGGTGACCGTCGGGGTACACCTTGACCGACAGGCTGAACGAACCCCAGCGCTGGCACAATCAGTACCAGAGTTGTTTCGCTCGACTGCACAACTACCAGTCACAGCCTACGCCTTGACGGGCGAAGATCCTGCACTTGCCATCGACGAGGCAGAACGGTTGATCCGTCGCCGACCGCTTCCGGCCGAACATTTGCGGTTGTTAGCGCAGGCGCAAATTGCAGCAGGCACATTTGATCAAGGCGCATTGTCGATCCAATATGCAGCGCAGCGCGGATGGCGCGATCCTTTAGCGCAGGAAGCGATGCTGCGTTTGGCAATTGACGCTGGAGACGCACCAGAAGCAGCCAGGCGCTATGCTGCTCTCTTCCTCCGCAGAGATACGCAAGATGCGCTCCTTGTGGAACTGGGACCTCCGGTGCTTGCTCAGCCGGGTGGCGAAGGTCGCAAGACTTTAATTGGGATCGTCAGTGGAGGATCACGCTGGCACAATCAGTTTCTCAACCGCGGCGTTCGAGTTATGCCGACTGATGCATTTGTCGAAATCGTCAGCACGACAATCGAGAATGGTACCCGCTATGATTGTGCAGTTTTCAACCGGATCACAAGCGTTATGAGCAATCGAGACGACGTCGCGGGAGCGGAACTAACTGCCCTAGCCAATGAGCAATGCTGAGCTGTCCTAACGCCCTTTGAAGTCGGGTTTTCGCTTTTCCAGAATCGCATGAACCGCCTCTTGGTGGTCTTCCATCTGTTGCAGCACACCTTGCGTCAAAGCCGCCTTGGCCAAACTGTCCTCCAGCCCCATACGTTGCGCAGCCAGCATGATTTCCTTACCCTTGCGCAAGGCAAAGGGAGGGTTGGCAACGACCTTTGCAGCCAATGCTTTCGCCGCATCCATCAAATCATCTGGTTCAACGACTTGACTGACAAGTCCCCAATCGAGCGCCTTTTGTGCACTGATCGCTTCGGCGGTGTAGAGCATTTCAGCCGCGCGAGCATATCCGACAATACGCGGCAAAAACCATGCCCCACCGTCACCAGGAATAATCCCAACTTTCAGAAAACTCTCAGCAAATAGCGCTTTGCTCGATGCAATCCGCATGTCGCACATCGTCGCCAGATCATTCCCTGCACCAATCGCGGGACCATTGACTGCGGCAATCACTGGCACCGTCAATTGTTCCATCAATAGCGGAATGCGCTGAATGCCGTTCGTGTACCAAGCCTCAATATCGAGCGGGCTCATACCTTTTTCAGCGGTCATCGCACCAATGTCTCGCAGATTTCCACCAGATGAAAACGCTTTGCCAGCACCGGTCAAGATCACACAGCTGACCGAACTATCTCCCTCAGCTTTGGCCATCGCATCGAGCAATCCTTCAATGACTTCGTCGGTCAAGGAGTTGCGGCTGTCATCACGATTCAGGGTAATTGTTGCGACACTTTCGTCGCGTGCGAAAAGAACCGGATCGGACATTACTCATATCTCCTAGAGTGGCTTGCTTATACGCAGCCAAAGATTGGGATTGGGTTCGGACAGAACAGTGTTGCCCAGTAGCGTAGCCCATTCGGTTTCGGTGCCGAACTCGTCTTGCCATTGCCACAGTCGTCGTGTGAAGCGACCCAACGCATATTCTCTGGTGAAACCCATTGCGCCATGCGCTTGATGCGCGGCCGCAGCGACCGTTGATGCCGCTTGACCACAACGAATTTTGGCGATCGCGATTTCGTCAATCATGCCTGAATTGGGTTCAGGAGCAGATCGCAAGGCATCGCTTGCCAATTCAACTGCGGCGATGGAAGCGGCAGTTTCACAAGCGATGTCGGATAAGTGATGCTGAATCGCCTGAAACTTAGCCAGCGGGCGCCCGAACTGCTCACGTTCCCGCGTGTAGGACAGTGTTAAATCAAGCACCGCCTGCATTGCCCCTGCCATGCTTGCTGCGCGGATAAACGCAGCAAGCGCTTGGAACATTTGTGGGGTGAGCCAGCTCGGTGCCGCAACATCTTGCACGACATCTGCATGCTCTTCGGGCAGATGACCTGCACCATCCTCCGCCTGTTCTAGAACTGTCACATCACTATGAGCCAATCGGACGCAGCGCAGTCGACCTTCGTTCAGATCAACATATGCCCCCACCTGCATCGCATGCGGTAATGGTGCAGATGTGTCGAGCGCATTCGCAAGGCCAATTGGCCCAGTGGGAGGTTCTATGCCGCCAGCGGACAAAAGGCCGCCCGCCACGATGCTATCGGCCAGTGGCAAAGCCAACGCATGGCGTCCCGCGATAGTCGCAAGTCCACAGATGTCCGCGACATTTGCATCAAATCCGCCATGATCCAGAGAGGCGCACAATCGAGGATATCCGTTCCCCTCAAGTGTTGTCCACAGCGCTTCTGCGTCGGAGCCTTGCCCGTCGGCCTTGTCGATAGCTTCGAGCGAGGCGTCGCCCAATATCCGCTCCAACCCGTCAGTGATCATTTTTAGATCATCGCGCTCCATCAGCGCATCCCCATCTCACGCGCGATAATACCGCGCAAAATCTCAGTGGTTCCGCCGCGCAAAGTGTTGGAAGGCAAGTGCAGCACAGCCTCACGCAACAAGTTCTCGAACCCGTCCGGCCATTCGCGACGTGGGATGCCTGCGAGCATGGCTCTAAGCCGCGCTACAATATCGTTCTCCAGCCGGTTGCCCATTTCCTTAACGACTGCGGCTGCCGTCGCGGGCGATGCTCCGTCTTCCAGCATTCTCGCAACGCCTAGCGACATCCGTCGCAGCACACGTAAATTAGCAAGAATTGAACCCACCTCACTCACACGCCGAACATCGCGGTGACGGGCTATCATCGGAAGCGCCTTTTCAAGCACGACGAGGGAGGTCAAAAACCGCTCTGGACCAGAACGTTCCAACGCCAGCTCACCCATGCATTGCGCCCAGCCATTGCCCTCTTGCCCTAGCAACGCGTCTACAGGCAGCTGGACATTCTCGAACAAGGTTTCATTGAAATGCGGCGTTCCGCCCAAGTCCTGGATCCCGGAAATATGGATCCCCGGCAGTGAAAGATCGACGAGGAATTGCGACAGTCCGACTTGCCGATTGCGCCCTTCCGCTGGGGACGTCCGCGCTAGGACGATCATAAAGTGCGAATAATGTGCGCCCGTTGACCATATTTTGCGACCAGAGAGCACCCATCCTTTATCATTGCGTGTCGCGGCAGTCTGAATCGCCGCGAGGTCCGAACCCGCTTGCGGCTCGCTCATCCCGATAGCCGTAAAGCACTCGCCAGCAGAAATCCGCGGCAGAATGTCGCGCTTTTGCTCTTCGGTCCCGTACTCTAGAATGTGGCTACCGGTCTGACGGTCGGCGATCCAGTGCGCCGCAACAGGTGCCCCTGCAGCAAGCATTTCCTCTGTCACAACAAAGCGGTGATGTGCAGGTCGTTCATGCCCGCCATATTCACGCGGCCAAGTCATTCCCAGCCAGCCGCGCTCTCCCATTTTTCGGCTAAAGTCCGGATCAGCGGCAGACACCCAACAATCCGCAGCAGGGACGAACCCCCCGTTTTTCAATTCAGAGGCAAGAAACGCGCGTACATCACTGCGCAAAGTCTCAGCATCAGTGTCGAAATCGAGGCGAGGAAATTGAAACATAGAAGCAGGTAACATCCGGAAGAACAGCAGGCGCTATCACCCCTACCGTGCCTTCCGAAGTTTTCCAGCCGCATTAATGTCAGCCTCACACGCGAAATTGCTCAAGCCGAAGTCTCTATGCGTGAGCCGCGAGTTCGAATGAGCCTGATACACCTCGCGCCTTTAAAACCGCCTGAACAATCTCAGCAGGCGTGGAAGGCTTAGGCAGAAAGACTGCGTCCGGCACAATCTGCGAATGGCCAAGGTTTGCATGTCCAGAATGGATAACCACCGGCACTCCTTGCCCAATCAATTCCACAGCAAGAGGCAGCGAATCACCGTCCATCAATCGGATGTCGAGTATCGCAGCATCGAACTTCGTGGCCGCAATCAACTTTGTTGCATCAGCAACTGAAGCCGCAAGCTCTATTAAACCTGCGCCCGCGTCACGCATGATTGTCTCGAGATTCAGTGCGAGCAAGAACTCGTTTTCGACGACCAACACCGAAAGGCCATCTAAATCATATGACATTTTCCACCTCGCTTCACTCACCTGCGGATACAGTAAATTCAATTATTGCCCCGTCCTGCGAAAAAGACCGTGCAAACTTCCCACGAAGTTGTCGAATCCCAGACTCTATCAGCAAGCTACCAAACCCTGAATGCGGCCCAGGCTCTTGAAAACCTGGAACCTTTTCACACCACTCGATTGCGACCATCCCCGTTTCATCAACTGACCAATTCACAGTCAGCGAGCCTTCTGAATTGCTGAAGGCACCATATTTTGCCGTGTTGGTGGTGAGCTCATGCACGATCAATGTGAAAGTGTTCACCAATTCCGGATCGATCTGTACAGCCGGGCCATGCAGTTCCATGCTTTGATCGGAGCGGTGCGGTTCGAGAACTGATTTCAACAGTTCTTCCAAATCAAGTCCATTGGCCGAAACGTCTTTGCGTGCGAGGTCATAAACCCTGCTTAGCGACACGATCCGCTCGACCAATTCATCGGCCATCTGCTTGGTCTCTTCATGCTCCTTGGGCGCCGCCTGAACCAAACCACTGATAACCGCGAACAGGTTCTTGATCCGGTGACTCATCTCATCAAGCAGCATGCTTTGCTGTTTTTCGGCTGTTACATCGAGTGTTGGCCCAACCACTTTGCGCCGTCCATCGAGTGCTTTGTAAGGTAAGCCTCTAGTACGCACCCATCTCAAGTCTTCGCCATCGGCATCGATCCGGAAGTCTAGCTCATATTCCTCATCATGCTCAATCGCGCGTTGGAGGTTCTGTTGGAACAATTGAGCATCATCCTCAACGAAACTATTGGTCAAATTGGTCAATGGAATCGCACCATGAGAAGGCAAGGCGAGCTGTTCCGCCATCATCTCATCCACGATCACTTCACCGCTTTCCACGTCTAGTTCCGCTATGCCCATACGTCCGGCCCGCATCGCTAACTCACGACGAGTAGATTCAAGCTCCAAAGCACGTTGAAGGGTCATCAACTCGGTGACATCAAACCCAAGGCCAGCGACGCGCCTGCTTCCATCGCGCGCGGTGTAAGGCTTAGCGTGAAGCTGCACCCACCGCATCTCTTCGCCCTCTTTCACAAAACGGACCTGGAACGAATAACCTTCGTTTACGGAAACCGAGCCGTCTCTCAAACGGGCAAGTTCTTGCGCATCGTCGGTATGCATATGAGTAAAAAAGGCATCACGGTTTACAGTACCTGCGCCATCCAAACCGGAGAGTTGAGCAGCGACAGCGTCGATCTCCATTTCTCCGGTCTCCAAATTCGTATCCCACGATCCCATTCGTGCGGCTCGCATCGCCAGCTGAAGCTTTTTGCTCTCTAGGCTAAGGTTCTGCCGTAGTTCAACTTCTTGCGAGATGTTGATCAACGTGACTGAAGCCCCTTCCACAGCTCCGTCTGCAAAGAAATACGGAGTAATGCGTAGAAAGAAGGATTGTCCGTTCTGATTGGCTTGTGTTGTAATGGAGAACGAGGCTCCTGTTTCGATGACCTTGCGCGCCTCACTCATCACGTCAAATTCGCCAAATGGGATGTTAAACTCGCTGAGCATGCGCCCTTCATCAGAGCGCATGACTGGCACCATCCTGCGTGCGGCATCAGTCACGTGACGAATCTTCAAGCCGCGATCTAGAACGATCATGGCAAGGTCGGAGGATTGCAGGAAATTGTCCAAATCGGCATTGGCCAATGTCAATTCGTCTATCTTGTTTTTCAGTTCTTCATTGGCCGTCGTCAACTCTTCGTTGGCCGACTGAAGCTCCTCGTTCATCGACATCATTTCTTCGTTGGAACTCTTGAGCTCCTCATTCGCCGTTTCGATTTCTTCGACTTTGCTCTTTAGCTGAAGCCGGGTCTTTTGCAGATCATCCTGCAATGTCGCAATCTGGCGGTCACGGGTCACGGGTCGAACAGCGAATTGATCTACGACAGGCTTCAGACGATCCTTAGGCAAAAAGATGATTGCAATCGTCTCATCCGGCATGGGATGTGCCACTATATCGGTAGACTGAACGCCAAACTGCGAGGCGACCTCCACGTCCTTCATCGCCTGACGCTCACCTGTTGCGGACGCATCTTTGATCAGAGGCGCGATTACCTCATAGACACCTTCACGCGCCAGAATATCGATGTTGCGATCAGCACCAGGGCGCGACATCATGAACAAGCTGAGATCGCCCGAGCTATCGATAATCCGTCCGTCCTGAGTGACGCGCAAGAATGGCGGCGCATAGAATTCGTAGATCGTCGAGTTACTCGAACCCAGGCTGCTGTGCCGCGGGAAGTCCTCTTCTTGCGCCAATCGCTGCAAGCCACGATTGGCACCTGATTCATTCGTGCTCAAACTCAAAGGCAGGTTCAACGGCACTCGTCTGGCGGAATCGTTGCGACGGAAAATGCGTGCACGTTGATCGAGGCTGATGAAAAGGTCCTTGCGCTTAGTGACGCTTTCCGAAGTTCCTAAGAACAGATGACCACCTGGACGCAAACTGAAATGAAATAACGGCAAGACACCTTCTTGCAGTTCGTCGCCCAAATAGATGAGCATGTTGCGGCAAGAGATCAGATCAACCTTGGAAAAAGGCGGATCCTGAATGATATTGTGTGCGGAAAACCGCACCATCTCGCGGATACGGGGCAGCACTTCGAACCGTTCATCGAGGGACACCGTGTAGGCCTCTTGATATCGCCGGGGCATCTCCGACATCATCGAGACCGGGTAGACGCCGCGACGTGCCTGATCGATCATCGGCTCATCAATATCTGTCGCAAATATCTGCACCAGCGGTCGCCGCTGCAACTCTACGCAGGTTTCGTCTATCATCATGGCAATAGAGTACGCTTCTTGCCCGCTCGAACAGCCCGGCACCCATATTCGCACTTCGTCCGAGGCATCTCGCCCCTCAATCAAAGGTACGATCACAGCTTGGCGCAAAAGCTCAAAGTTCTCACGATCGCGAAAGAAGCTTGTAACATTAATCAGAAAATCGCCGGCCAGAGCTGCCTGCTCATCTTTGTCCTTCGCGAGATCAAGGAGATAGTTTTCAACCTCTGCGATCTCTTTTAGCTGAAGCCTGCGATTGAGCCGCCTCAGCAGAGTCGAGCGCTTATAGCCCGAAAAATCGATCCCAACGCTCTGTTTGAGCATGCTGAAGATCTCTCGTAACACTCGCTCCGCAGCGTGAGTGTTTTCCGGAAAGCGCGATTTGTCCGCACCATCGAAGAATGCTTTGATCCGGGGCACAATGTCGATTGCGGGGAGTGTGAAATCAACCAGCTTGGTCCCAATTGCAGAAAACGGCATACCATCGTAGCGCGCCTCTTCGGGCGACTGAACTGCGCTGATCCCGCCAAATTCCTTGACCGTACGAAGGCCTGCAGTGCCGTCTCCGCCGGTTCCCGATAACACCACGCAGGCCGCTTTTTCTCCCTGCACCTGCGCAAGCGAAGTGAAGAAACTATCGATAGGACGCCGTAGTCCGCGCGGCTCGCTGAACTTATCAAGTCGAAATTTCTTGCCCTCTATTCTAAGGCTAGAACCTGGCGGGATAACATGCAGACAATCGGGCTCAATATGGTCATTATCAGCGATTTGGCGGACCGATATCTGCGTCTTACTCGACAGCAATTCGGCCATCATGCTTTCATGATGTGGATCGAGATGCATAACCAGCACAAAAGCCATGCCTGTGCCACTTTCGATATTTTGGAACATCGAAGTAACCGCTTCTAATCCACCCGCCGATGCCCCAACACCGACCACCGGAAAATCCAATTGTGCTCGCATTTCCGGTTCCTGGATCGATTGCTCCTCCACAAATTGCCCCTTCGTTAAACTACTTACCCCAGTTCTTATGGCAGTCATTCTTACCTAAGACTATTAGACAATTATACTTGCTCGATCCGATTTAGGCAGAAATCCAAATAAAGAAACGGCGTAAAACGCCATTTTGGTGGCTTCCTTTGGAATTGCGACAATTTCTCTGGATATTCGAAAATGGTTTCGGCGAGACCCGCGTCTAGGTAGCGGCGGTTGCTCAGCAGATTCTCTCTGCCTGCAGTTCGAAACTTGTGCGCCAGAGGTTGGAGCCACTCGGCCTGGCTAGTATAGAGCCCCTCGAAATCTGCGGCCTTATATTGGCGATCGGGGAGCCTTAGCGCTCTAGTCTGAGGATCTATCTGGGGGAATTTGAGTCCCCCGGAGAAGTCGCAAATAATACTCCCGGCTATACCCCCTTCGGCGTTGAGAAATGGAGATATCACCAGAGACGCCGCGGAAAACCGAGGGCTTGAAAACCGCAGCTAATACTAATCAAAGACCTTTACCTATCATTGACGCTGCGATTTCCAAGGAGTTTAAGTGCGCTCCGACAGTTCTGCGGCCTACTGCCAACCGATTTAGCAGCTGACAACCGCCGGAATCGGATCTGACTTCAGAATACTGAAGCCAAAGCGAAAATGAAACGCCTTGATATCTGAGGTCACCATAATGGTCACTGGAGGTGATCCCAGCAGAAGAGGACTCGACCGATACCGCCAATGACCTAATTTTGTTTTTACTTGTTTCAGCTGCGAATTTTGAAGTCCTCACCCTGACCCCCTTGCCCTGATCGCCCAATCTGGTGCGTGTTCCGCCGTCGCGCAGCACTTTTAACTGGTCTTTCCGTCCACCACTGGAGCGTGAACGAAATAGCGGCGCGGCGCCTCAGTAAGCCTCTCGCAGTTTCATACTTACCCTGAGCCTCGATACGTTTGAGCGCCGCCAAGACTTCTGGCGGTTTGAGCTGCTCAAGAAGCCATAGGCTCTTCGTCGTTGTCGTTTCAGACAGACCCTCATTGGCTCGCTTGTCGATGAACTCGCGAGCTACGGAATAAAAGGTCGTCTTAGCACTTGGCGAGGCAATCAGCTTTGCTCGTTGGCGTTCAATTACGGGGTCTTTATCCAGCCGAACGAAGGCCATCATTTCTTCGTGCTGCTTGCGTGTCTCTGCGAGCGAAACCTCGGGGAACTTGCCCAGCGAGATGCGTTTCTCGGCACCGAGCAATCGATACTTGAAACGCCAGAGCTTGGAGCCATTGGATCAGACCTCGATATACAATCCGCTTCCGTCGGCCTTCTTGTAGGGTTTTTCCTTTGGTTCCAGTGATTGCAATTCGAGATACGTTATGACCAAGGGCGGACGCTGTGCCTGTTCCCGAAAATGGCTCGATCCAGAATCAGCTTAGCAAAGGGCCTCAATATTAGAGCTCTTGCGGCGCACGGTCGTTAGTGGCTAGATTCAACTGCTTCCGAGGCGATCACAATCCGAATGGGCCATATGGCAAGCTGCATAACTGAAACTCTGGCTCGTGAAAGGAAGCAGAGGCGAATCTAGGCTCTTTCGCGGTATCAGACTGACACCTGACCCTCAGCCTAGGGACCAAATCATCTCGTCCGCGCTTCGCTTCGAAGATTCGCGATTGTTGTTGCAAGTGCGGGCTGTCCAATCCGCTCGAGCCCACGCAAAAGACCTTCAGTGAAGTTGGTTTTCGACATGATGTGATGGATCTGAGCTATCCTGCCGCTATCAAGCTGATGAGCCCGAAGCGTATCAGCGACATTTCGCGCATATTGCTCCCCAAACTCGTCATTTCGACCCAAATAAAAGATGGTTTGAAGATCGGCGAATTGCTCGACAGTCAGTGAATCCAGAGTCCATCGGACGAGAGTTGCCAAGCGAGCAATAGACCCATCCTCGTCAGCTAAGAACGCATCGATATCAACCTTGGTTAGGTCAATCACCTTGGCTGGGCCGCGTCGCGCCGGTTGGGCCTCAAGCCAACGGCTGGCGACCTCCTGCACCAGCTGCGGATTGAGATAGAGCAATGGCGTTTCTACTTCGAGCAGCACCTGCAACTCTCTTGATGCCTGGATCGCGTTGAGAGCCTTAGAAAAAGCAGTGCTGCTGAGATCGAAACGCACTCTTACTTCGGCCTTCCTCTCGGCAAAGCCCTCATCGGACCAACTCCTTCGTGGCCCAACCATCTGAGCGATCTCCACTAAATCGGTCCGCGAACAGCAATTGGTGCGCGTTCCAGTTACCGCCTCCAGGTATAATCGACACATTCGATCGATTAGTTTGTCGACAATATTGCGAAGCGCTTGGACGCTAGCCTGAATCAGTCGCAAGTTCGCAACTGCCTGGTCGCCTAGGCTCTGCTCGCCGCTGCGGCTCATAAAATAGCGCAACCTCTGACCGTCCTCGTCGATCTTTGAAAGGCTTTCGACATAAGGCCTTAGTTCAGCGATCAGAGAGCGAGTTTGCCGGTCGCCGATTTGTTCGCCATCAAGATGGCGCCAGTAGGCCACTAGGTTATGACTATCGGCGAGCTTTCGTGGTCGAGCAAGATCAAGCTTGACGAGCTCATCAAGTACAAACTTTAGCGCGAGTTCGAGACCGTGCCTTACGTTGTAGAGAATTGGCAATACAAGCTTGTCACGTTGGCCAAGTAGCTCGTCCTTGATCAGCGTGTCTACGAGCAGCTGAGCGGATTGAAGATAGCCTTCAACATAGTTGAGCTCGTCACTCTGTTTGCCGATGCAAGCATTCCATTCGCCATCGTTGAGTATCTGAAAGAAGGGGTCAGTTATGACACCTTCGTTTGGTGGATCAGCCATCTCGGTCACCAGCGCAGCTCCCTGGAGGTTGGCACCGACAAACAAGTCGGATCGCTAACACTTCACCGCCTGTACTGAATACTCCCACCCAAACGATCAAGCGAACAATCCTAACTGAGCAATCCGGGCGTAACCCTATCTGCGTCACAAAGCCGCCTGCCCTCTATCGGCCCAAATTCTACTCACTGCCCGACTGATTGGCCTTCTGATGTTTGAGGCGATCGATGTGAGGATAGACCCTAGTCATTACCCGCTTCGTACCGTTAGGTGAGAGCCACCAACTTCCGAGGGAATCAAGGCAAGCTATCTCGCACAATTGGTCGAATTCTTCGAGATCATCCGCAGTGGGCATTCGTCCAAAATGACGCTCGGCGAGCTCGGGACGACTGCTGGCATAGCCACCGTATTGCCGAATATGGGCTTGCGCGAGGCAGCCGAGGTCTAGCACAACCTCGTTTTGCGACGCTCCGTACTTTCCGATACCTTCGGCATAAGCGGAGATCTCCGCCTCATATTTGTGAATTGCGTCAAGAAACTCGCGGTCGCGATAGAGCTCCGCGAGATTGAGAACAACGCTTCCAACCGGTGGTGTGATTTCAAAAATCACTCCCTGCAGTCCGGGTGGTGGCACCCCTCCTTTAAAATTTTGGGCGAAACTTAGATCGAGCGTCCAAGCGGCGATTGTTTCATCTAACTTGTCTTCGGCAAGAAGATTCCACAGGCGGTCCGTCTCGTGCGCCTCTTGTCGATAACAGGTCTCTGCGCACGATTTAAATCGATCATCAATCGTCAACGTACACGCTTTCAGCGTCGCTCCCCGCCTAACCTTCTGTTTGTGATTTCCTCCGCGCTGCCAATTGTTGACCGCTTGCAGGAATTTTAGATCAAACTGCTCCATGGATCTCGTTTAGCGAGCGATCCAGTCTCAGTCGACAATTGGCGGCGCGGCGGAGATGACGGACCAGTTCGCACACGTCTGCTTTTTTAGTCACCATGATCGAAAGCGAACATTCTGTTAGCGGCCCAGTTCAAGCCATTACTGCATGACCGAGAATGGAGGTGAAAGCGGGCGCTTAACCCGCCTTCGCCAATAATTGTTACGCCCCGAAAGCGATCAGTGTGGCTTTTAGCGCCATAGGCGACGGGCACAGCGCAAGCGGCGGTCAAAGGTTGAATCAGATTAATCCCATTGTCCTCGCCTGAATGGCCGCATCGGTTCTATTGTTTGCACCGCTAGTAGCAATTACGTTTGCGACATGGGTTTTCACTGTTGAAGGCGACAAATGCAAAGCCCGCGCAATTTCTTTATTTGACTGACCATCGGCTATCAGTGACAAAACCTCGATCTGGCGCGCTGAGAAAATCGGCAATCGCGGCGTTACATTATCAGGAGGCTTGGGCTCCTGAGCGAGTTCGGCCACTGAAGGGGGCAGATAGCGCCCGCCCGCCAATACAAGATCAACAGCCGCCAAAATGACTGCGCTTGTTGATGTCTTTTCCAAAAATCCGTGAACACCAATATCCAACAGTTCAAGCATCAGCCGATCATCTGCAGAACCGGTAACGACAACGACACTTGACCGGGGTGCGGCTTCAAGTAAACTTTTTACGCCCTCCACGGGCTTGGCACCCGGCATCACTAGATCGACCAGACAGATGTCGGGTTGAGTCTTTGCTAAAGTCTTTGCCTTAGTAAAATCAGATGCTTCGGCCACCTTCGCCATCGGCCATCGCCCCATAATCGTTGCCGAGAGAGCCTCGCGAATTAACGCATGATCATCGCAAATAAGGCAGCTTTTCATAGTACTTCCCGCCTCTGACAGTGTTGGCTTGAAGAATTGCATCCGACTGGTCTATCGCCCGAAAGTTCAAGGATAAAGCAACTTCCGCAATTCCATTGGCGATCTAAAATCAGATTGCCGCCCATGGCGCGCGCAAGACGGCGTGATGCAAAGAGTCCCAACCCAAAGTTGATATTCCCTCCATCGCCTTCCTCGGCATGGCTTCCAAATTCTTCGAAGACTGTTTCGAGCAGATCCGGCGACACGCCATTGCCGTCATCAAATACATAAATCAAAATCTTGGCGCCTTTCCGCCGAGTACCGATCAGTATTCGTGCGCCGCCCGAATGCTCGATGGCATTTGAAACCACATTTCCCAATATCCGTTTGATCAGCCGCAGGTTTCCCTCAGGTTGATGGCTCGTTGATAGTGTCTTGATGAGTATACCTGATTTGCCCGCCAGTGCGCCATATTGGATCGCAATTTCGTGCAAAAGCGAATTCAGATCGACCGGTTCGAGGCGAGCGTTAATCGCTCGATTTTCCAGTCTCAAATGTTCAAGCATTTCTCGAAGGAGCGATTGTGCTGCTTCAAAAGCCTGACCGGCTCCCTCAATTGCTCTTTGGCGGGTTGCGATATCTGGCTCTACCACCGCGCGATCAAAGAACAGCTGTGCGGCTTGGATCGGTTGTTGCAGGTCGTGCGATGCCGAGCTGAGAAAACGCGTCACTTCATCGCGCTGTCCTTTTACTTCTGACAGTACCTTGTTCAGCTCCACCTGTGCCTGCTCAGCAAGAGCCCTTGCGCGGTTGGTTGCTTCTTCGCGCTTAATTGCAAGCGACCAACGTTCGACCATGATGACCATCTGCATCAGCAGAAAGAACAGCACGCCTTCCGTCACAAAATTGAACGACAAAGGATGATCTGCGTCCACGTAGCCATTGGTTACCAACGCGCGAAGTGCAGAGCTGACCAACAATACCACCCAGCCGACAAGGAAAAGGTGCGCTGCCTCACGCCGATGGATCACTGCGCGAACGGCCAAGCTTATGATGTAGAGAAAGATTGCTAAGCGCACCGGATACATGGTCTGTGATACCGACGATGCGACGTAGGTGTCACCCGACAAAAGCAGCCACATCAGCGCTGTCAAATGGATCGTCATTATGGCTGAGATGCCCGCCATCACAAACGGAACACGGTCCTTGTAAAACAAGTTTTCAGCGTAAGCGGTGAAGAGCCATATAGCCAATATGCCGCAAACGTATTGCAAGAATGCCAATGAGGTAAATGAAAGACTCGGAATTGCAGCGCTTAGAAAATTATCATGCGCGACGATCAAGATGATCGGTACCATAAAGATGAAACTGAGACCCAGAAACAAAGAGGGCCGGTCATTGCCCCGCGCTACCAAAACGACCACGCTAAAGACAAAGCTAAAGAGCAGTGACGCGGGCAAAAACAAGTCTTGGGCAATTGAAAGGTTACCCCAAGCGTTCATTGCAGCGGCTGGGCCAAAAACCGGTGGTTCCTCCATTCCGTTGTCACGGTGACGGGATGTCGCAACATCGATCTGGATTGTAACTGGGGCTTGTCGGACCTCAATCGGGACCGTGTGCGAACGAACGCCATATTCGGTGGGGACGGAGCTAGTTCCAATCCGTCCTGCCGATGACACTTCACGGCCATCAAGGGAAACTCTGGTAGCTCCGTAAAGAACCGGGACATGCAACGCATAACTTCCTGGAGCCAAACCCGTGAGGGTGAGCCAATAACTGCCAAGACCTTTATCGCGATAGGTTGTCCCTTGTTGGCTGATTTCGCCATCCCATTCACCGGGAACTTTCAAGGTATCTTGAGGAATGTTCTGAGCCGGTGGTCCGGATGGCGACCAGCGGAACGCCCATTCGCCCACGAGCTTAACTGGCCTTTCAAAACCAGAAACATCCGAAAAGTCGGCAATGCCACCAATCGCTTGGGGACCGCCGGGATCGGTTCGGTTCGCAAACAGCGCCGCATACAAAACGATAATCAAAATTAACGCCGCGAGCCCAAAAAATCGCTTTAGCAGGTCTGAGAAATGTGAGTGCAAAAACAAAGTCCCCGGCCCGATATTTTTAGCTCTAGATGCTCGCACTTTCCGGTTCAAGAGGCCGCTAAACGAGCGCAGAGAATGATTGCTACACCCTTAGAGACTGAGCCATGTTTCAGTTCTTGGCTTGCTATCAAATCGCCGATTCCCACTTTGCTGGCCGCACCTCAGACTATTCTCTCCCTGCCGAGCGGTATCGGCCATCCGGCTCGGCCATTTGGCCGATACACAGCCATGCGGCTCTACCCTAGTTGATTAGCAGAGCCAACTTTCAGGGCGCGTTTTTTTGACACTTCGCGAAGGTTCGGTTGGCCATCCAGCGGACCAACCAAGTTTGGTTCGGCTAAAAATCCAAACTGGGGGACTTTATGCAATTTCGATATCTCGGCCTTTTGGGATGCCTTGCCGCAACCATTCCGCAAATGGCTTCGGCTGAGGTCATTATTTCACCGCGCTTCTCGTACTATTTTGACAACATCAACCAGCGTTCTTCCGGATTGGAGGATGCGGCTCAAGCCGACAGCGATCAGTTGGCCGAACAAAACCAGCAGCTCCAAGACCTCTTCGGCTCCACCGCCAGCATAAATGTCGAACCGCAGGGCGCCGGCGTCAGCAATGATCAGATTGCTCTGCCGATGTTCGGCCTCGCGGCGACTCTGGTAGATGGAGACTGGTCATACACGTTGACCGGTATGTACGGCGAAGCTGATGGTGCGATCCGTGCAAACTCCTCCGCAATTCAGACGTTCAACCTGTTTGGTCAAACTGCCACTGATGTTTTGGCATTGACGGCTGACGGAGTGCAGCAGTCTCAGCGGATTGATGTCGAGTTCACTGCCCAAAAGCGAATTAATGAAAGGTTCGCTGTGATGGGAGGAATTCGATATGAACATGTCGATTCCAATGCGAACTCGACCGCAAATATAAGCATCTCGAGCAACGCCACCAACTTGATCAACAATTTGACGTTTGCCCCCCCTGAGTTTCAGCTCACCCAGACCAGTCTCGATCAAACCATTGAAGCCTCGTACGAAGTGTACTCATTAAGGGGCGGTGTTGCGGGTTATATCCCGTTCGGGGAAGGCAATACCGTATTTTTGAACGGCATGATGCACCTCAGCCACGAACCCGCTCCCAATATCATCGCAGCTCAGGAAGATGTCGTCACGGGCAATTTGGTTACCGCGGCAACCACGCAGACTTCCGAAACCACACTTGGTCCTGATCTTGCAGTTGGTATGCAGCTCTCTCTCGCTGAAAACATCTCGTTTGACATCCGGTACCGAGGCGCTTTCTATTTTCCTGTCGCAGGTAGTCGCAGTTTTCAAGATCCGCGAGTCAACCACGGGGTCAATGCTGGCGTAAGCTTCCTCTTCTAGGCTAACGTGCAGAGGGCAAATTTTGGAAGGGGCATTCGGTGTCAAAATTGATGCAAATATGGCTCGCATTTACCGCATTCTTCGCGCTTTCTTCCGCTGCCTTGGCAGAGGAAAAAGTACTCATCATCGGAATCGATTATACGACCGCAGAAGATGAACGGATGCTCCTTTCCAACCCGGTTCGAGATGCTCGCGAAATATCTCGCGCATTCAGCCGCGCAGGTGTCGATGACGTGATCCTCCTGTTGGAACCGGATCAGAGTCATCTGCGCATGGCCCTAAGTCAATTCAGTGACAATTTATCCGAAGAAGACGTAGCCATCATTTACTACGCTGGGCACGCTGTACAGTATGAAGGTGAGAATTATATTGTTGCAGGCGATGGAAAAACTCTGATCAATTTGATAAATTTGATCGATACCGTAAATCAGCGTTCGAAGGCGACTGTCGTAATTCTCGACGCATGCCGCAACAGCCCCTACGGTGGCATAGCAACTGGGCGGAGTGTTACGCTTGAAAATGGCAATGCGAGGCGTTCCGTCGCTGAGGATGCTATAGCGACCACGGGTGGACTGGCCCAGATTGGCGATCTGCGCGGCCTTTCGACAGTGGTTTTCTTTTCAACCGAGCCAGGAAACGTGGCGACCGATGGGGAAGCAGGCGAAGGCAGTCCATTCGCTAAAGTGTTCGCGAGAGAGGTTCGTAGGCGTCAGTCGCTCGACGATTTGCTGCGCCGCACGGCTATTCGAGTAAATGAAGAGACAGGCGGCCAGCAATCTCCTTGGCGGCAAGGGGATATACCTTTTGATGTGTTCGTCGCAGGCATGAAAGTCATGGCCATACCCTGAAAGTCTGGCGCTTATCAGGCAATTAATAGGCGGCTTTTGACCTACACAAAGTGGTTAGTTTGGCTACTCCCACTGCTTTTAAGAGGATAGCCGCCAAGTTTTAGGGCTTGCAGCGGCATGGTTTTTATTCACGTTGGATCACTGATTTGCCGCCTTTTAGCCGCGATAGCGATTACTGAATGTTGAATTGGGGCGGCAAAGCCAATCGTAGCGCTGCTTGCGCTCCCTCCCTCCGAGCCAAGCTTGGAGCTGTCGACGAGAGAGTTGGCGTTGTCCAGAGAAGGCCATTGCGGCAATAGTAATCATCTGCATCGATCTCCGGGCAAAGTGTACCTCGAAGACTGTGGGACACTGAAGCGAATGTTCGCCAAATGACCGCAGTTGGGCCGTGAGCCGTCAGGCCGCTTACGGCTGATGACGCCTCTAAAGACCTGACAGACCGTTCCTAGAATTGGCCGTCAGTTCCAATTCAGGCTGCTGTTGAGGGTGAAAGCGGAAGTCCAGTTCGCAACGAGGCGGACGACCTGGGGCGATGAGTTGCAACGTTTGAAGAGAGTGTTTCGCTAATGGCGTCTTGGCGTCCAAACGCACTGCCCAGCGCAAACTGAATTGCAATTAGGTACAGTTAGTCTGACGGCACCATCGCAAGATATCCTTGGGTGGAGAATCGAATTTGACCTGTGGAGCCTTTGAGTGTCTAAATTAAGCAGGCGAAAGAAGGTTAAAATTGATCAATTAGGTGGAGCCTGAAGTGTATGTTCATCCCTGAAAATTTGGCAACAGACAATAGAGTTACCCAGCCGGAACTCGATCAAATGATCCGCGATCATATCGATTGGCTCAACAACAATAATACAGGCAAGAGAATTGATCTTTTTGGGATGGATTTAGGTGGCTTGAATTTCCAGATAACAATAAGTCAAGCAAAATTTGAGCAATGCCTTTTGGACGAGGCTAGATTTTCATCATGTGAAATGGAAGACGTCTTGTTTCAGAGCTGCAACCTATCCGGAATGCATGTTAGAGGAACAAATGAGACAATTCGCCTGGTGATAAACAACTGCTCTGGAATAAATGTTCTGATCGATTTAGTAACTTTAAACGCTCAGATTACAGATTGTATTCTGGCCGGTTTCAAAGCTAAAAACCTAAAAATTGAAGATTGCAATTTTGAACGGGTAAACTTGCAAAGATCGGAATTTCTATCGACCGAAATGCAAAGATGCCGTTTCACGGATTGCGATATCTCAGATTTTGGGGCGCGGGCCCCGCAGGTCTCAGGCTGCACATTCACTCGCACGAACCTCTCCAAGAACGACCTCCGCAACTGGCAAATGCTGAGCATTGGTTTTGATGAGGTGAATTTCAGCGAAAGTAACCTCGAGAATGTGAACTTTGGTGGAACTGAAGCTAACAATGTTGAACTAATAAACTGCAATTTCTCCAATGCTAGTGCTGTAAACGTCAATTTTTCACATTGCATTTTGGATAACTCAAAGTTCAATCAATCGAATGTTAGCAGGGCAAGTTTCGTTAGAGCGCGCCTCAATCTACTCGAAGCACGCGAGCTTGAAGCCAATGAAGCTGACTTTTCTTACGCCGGTTTTGGATCTGCAAATCTCTCGAATAGCAAGATGGTGAAAGCAAAACTCTTGGGAGCTACATTAACTGATAGCTCATTTGAAAGCGTATCAGCAAACGAATGCAATTTCAGCTTGGTCCGCTCGTTCAAGGCAAGTTGGAAGTCCTCCCGATTGTCAGATTCCACGTTCCAAAATGCGGAGCTGCATTCTGCTGATTTTGAAGGTGCAACTTTAAAACGCACAAAAATAAACTTCGCTAGTTGTGCAAGATCGAGCTTTGAGAGTGCCGATTTAGAAGGTTGCGATATGGACTATTCGGATTTTTCAAACACAAATCTGTTTGGCGCAAACTGGACAAATATCTCACACCTTCAGACCAACTTTTCTGGAGCTATCTTTCACGACCTTACATATTGTCATGCCGGATCAATCGGACAGTGCAGGCTCTCGCGCCCAGCCTGAATACGGTGCTGTCAGTCTAATGCGAACTCGTCTCCGCTAGTTGTGGGTCGCCCTACCCTCGCCACGGAGCAGCATGGATTCGAACTGCCGAGAGGGTTTGCGGGCAATTTCCGCAAATGGGTCGTGAACGGACTGGCAGCTTTCTGAATAGCTACTCCGCTACCAGTCAGGGCGAGCCAAGCCGCTTTTGCAAATACACCAACATCTCTCGGTCAGTGGGGCCTTCGCTCTCGCCAACACTAGAGGCCCGGACCAATTCGCCCTGCTTTTGAGGAGGCACTTTGCCATAGCTCGTCAGAGTTGTGAGAACATCGGAATGGCCCAGGTTTTGACTCCAAGCCTTCATTTCCATCACCGAAAGGTCCAAACTCATGGCATGACGCACGAGCATATCTCGGAAGGAGTGCGGGTTGTAATAGGGCAGACCAGCCGTCGCGAAGGCTTTGTGAAAGACATCCCGAATAGGTCCGGTCGAAGCCCAGCCCTTGCGTGCAAGCCCAATCGGCTGGAACCCGCCATTCTCACCAATGCCCATTAGTGTAGCGGGAAAAAGCGGATCAGTTGGACCGAACAAATTCTCCTCGCGAAGTTCGCGCACCCAATCGGTTACGATCTCCAACGCACCGTCGCAAACGGGCATAAAGTAGGTCTCAAAAGTTTTTGCGAATTTCGTGCGGACCGTGCGCGCATCTTGTTTGACCACGCCGTATTCTAAGTCAACGTGCTCCACGCAAAAGCTGGCCAGCGCGTTGACCCGTGCGGCTGTAATAGCGGTAAAGGCGACAAGAGCCCGGTCGCGGCGTTCAATCACCGTATCGGCTGGCATTGCCGCTAACACGCGCTCCACTTGTTCCAGCAACGGCACACGCTTCTCTCTTGGTATGCGGGCAATAGTTTTGTCCTTGTCACTCAAATTGAAATAGTCGGCATCCGAATAGGACAAGTGGGAGCGATAACCGGGCTCACGTGAGAGCCACTCAAAGAAGGCTTTGAGATCGCGCAAGATGGATTGAACAGTTGCTTTGCTAAGCTGATCGCCAGTCTTTGCGTTCTTGGCTTCTCCCAGCCGTTTCTTGAACGCAACGGCTTGCTCCTTGTGAAAGCGCTTAAAGTCCTGCTGCCGCGTCGAAGCTTCAAAGCGTGCAAGCGATTGCGCCACCCGGTCAATCGTGGCCACATCACGGCCTTTCGCTTCCTTCAAGAAGGCAAAATATTCGCGCTTGATACGCTCATTTGCAGCGTTGTGTTTTGCCATGACCTAGACTTCCTTATTCAAGTCACAATTTTCGGAAGGGGAGCCCAGCCCACTTAGGCTTGAAGGGGCCTCCTGAAATTTGACATCGCAATCGAGCATCTTGGCCTCGATTTCTGCTTTGCGGATGCTGCGATGCATGAGCCGCTCACACACCTCGCAAATGCCTCGCAGGTTTCCGCTTGTCTCGCGCATAGGGAGGTAGTCGAGCATCCCATCAACGGGTTTGCGCGGTTCGCGACAAGAGACGCAATAGAGCGTGCCATCGGGACAAGTGCGTTTGCGCCTGGCACGGCGGCTCTTGAGAAAAGAACGAACGGTTGCTCCTTGGAATAGATACGGGCGGCTATCGTCAACCGGCTCCAGCCCTTCGCGCTGCCAATTGCGCACGGTGTTCTTGTGCACGCCAAGGCATTGGGCCAGCTCGCTCGCAGTATAGCTAAAGTAGATCTTCACCTTGTTGGGATTGAGTCGGCGCACCGGCATCGAGCTAATCCTTGCAATCCACCAAACGGTGGATCGAAGCGGTCGTAACCATACGACGACGGCCCATCTTGCGGCTTTCAAGCTTGTCTTGCTTGATCAGTTCATAGATCGAAGTGCGGCCAAGGTTCAGGGCCTTTGCGGCTTCGTTGGTTGAAACGAGGAGAGGTTCCATGTGTGTGCTCCATTTGAGAGCTGGCAATCACCAGCGGGCACAAACATGCATCAACGAATCTAGAGTTTGAATCGCTCGGAAAGGTTCGGAAAGGTTCGGAAACTAGTCATCAGCTTCCATACGCTGCCACAGAGCTCGCGCGCGTTCGGCCACGGCAGTTTCGCCAGCATCAATTCCATTTGAACTAAGCCAATCAAACATGGCTCGCTTAATATCGGCTTGGCTCTCCGGTTTGAGGTCACCGTTCCAAAGGTTTGTAGCAATCTCCGCCCACATTGCATCCCAGTGCTTTGCAAGAGGCTTTCCACCAGCGCTCTTAACCTTGATGGTTGCCGAGGGCGTTTTTTCATCAGGGGCTTCTTGCTCAATAAAGTCAATGCGCTCAATCTCGAGGCGCTGAAGCAACATGTCTTGGGCCTTCAAGAATTTTGCCTCGCTTGCGCTCAAAATGTCTGGGTTCGGAGGACGGCTCGGTCCGCCACAAGCTTGCCTTGCGGCTCGAGCATTCTGCCCCTCAAGGGTTCGCAAGATCGCTGAGAAGTGATTAGCGACCAAAACGAATGCTTCTTCCTCTTTCGAGACTTTGCATACCGCTTCTAAGGCTTGATCCAGATACTTGTTTGCGAGGTCTTCGATCAGCTCAATCGATGCAAGCAAGGTTGCGCCCGATGCGAGGATTCTCCGCTTTCCATGCTGAGCAAACATTGATCGAAATGCAGTCTCAATCGAGCGCATCGTTTTTGCGTCCAAATGCTCAAGTCGCAATTTAATGTGAGATTCGCGAACTTTATCCACGCCTCATAGTTGAGCCGGGAAGCTGCAATGTCGAGTCCGTTATCCACGCTTAGCGAAGGGCAATACCTCTCCGCCTTCTCTGAGCTGATAGAGATAGTTACTCCACCATTGAGCCAATTCGACACGCTCTTTCCAGTATGGCGAACGGTTATAAGTTCCACGAACCGCGTTCTTGTCTTTATGAGAAAGTGCGCGTTCGATTGCGTCTGGGTTCCACTTTCCAGACTCGTTGAGCAAAGAACTAGCCGTTGTTCTGAAACCGTGTGCAGTCATCTCGCTCCCCGCGAAGCCCAGCCGCCTAAGCGCGCCGTTGATTGCGTTCTCTGACATTGGTCGAAGCTTGGTGCGAGCAGACGGAAAGACGTAATCAGAGTGACTGGAGATAGTCTGCATCGAACGCAAAAGCTCAATCGATTGCCTCGATAGCGGCACTGCGTGATCGTCTTGCCGCTGCTTCATTCGACTGGCGGGAATGATCCAAATCGCCTTCTCTAGGTCCAATTCAGCCCAGCGCATTTTACGAACTTCGCCCGGGCGCTGAAACACATGAGGGGTTAGCTTGAGCGCAATCATTGTTGCAGGCTCGCCGGAATAGCCGTCGATGGCCCTTAGAAGCTCTCCCAGCCGCGCCGCATCAGTGATCGCAGCAAAGTGTTTCACAACCGGAGCCGCTAACGCACCTCTCAAGGCATGGGCAGGGTCAGACTCGGCGCGTGCCGTGGCGACCGCGTAGCGAAACACGCGGCTGGCAAAAGAGCGCATACGATTGGCTGTTTCTCGCTTCCCAGCGTTCTCGACCTTTTTGAGCGCTTGCAGCACTTCTCGCGGGGTTATGTCGGCAATGGGTAGCTTTCCAATGCTCGGACGCAGCTGATCTAGAAACCAGCGGTTCTTCGATAGGGTTGTCTCTGCCAAGCCCTCTTTCTCACGCTTTTCGAGATATTCCTCGGCAACCGCCTCAAAGCTGTTCTCAGCGCCAAGCTTTGCCGCCGCCTTCTCTTCTTGCTTGCGACGCGCTGGATCAGTTCCCAGCGCCAATTCGCTTCTAGCTTCATCGCGCAATCGCCGCGCCTCTTTGAGGCTCAAATCAGGATAGAGGCCTAGCGATAGCTTCTTCTCCTTGCCTGCGAATCGAAACTTTAGGTTCCACCGCTTTGAACCCTTAGGAGTGATGAGCAGGTAGAGACCCTTCTCATCTGACAGTTTCCAGTTCTTTTCCCGTGGCTTAGCGGCACGAATAGCATTGTCCGTTAGAGGCATTGGGGGCCTTTCTCGTCAAAATTGGCATAAATTGCCCTCTATTTGCTTGAGGAGCCCCCACCGCGGCCCCCAAGAGCCCCAGCTGTGGACGAACTTTGACGAACGCCAACGGCCAGAAACTGACCATTATTGGCAGATTTCTGGGGTTTTTTCAACCGCAAGCGGACTATCATGAATGAGTAAATGGTGCCCAGAAGAGGACTCGAATTAAAACTCTATACCTCTGAAAAATAAGCATATTCCCGTGCGTTAATATCAAAAGGACCACAAAACAGCCCGCTGACTTGTTCAATAGTACCTCTGAATTTTGATTTTGGTGGACTGAACGGATTGAAATCGGAGGTTGGTGATTACAGTTTCATGTCGAGTTTGAGAATGCCGCAACCGACATAAACATGAGATCCATTACCCAGAACAACTTGCCTATTCAGACTTTTCGCCTTGTCGGGAAAGCGCTTGTCACCTATGTCTCGGCAATGCGTGTTTTCGGGAACATCATTGCAGTTCTAATGTGCCTAGGCCTGATTTTTCAGGTTTCGGCCGAGGCTGCATCGCTGCCCAAGCTGAGACTATGACCTTGGCGGACTGCGCCAAGATGAAGCATCACGCTTCACACGCATCGGATCATTCCGGCCGCGCAGGTCACGATCAAGATGACCCTTGTGATGACATGTCGTTAAAGTGCATGCTTTCCATGAACGCCGTTGCTCCGGTTCTGATGGGGAACACCCTTCCCAACCTTTCCAACAACTTTCCTTCTAGTTCCATACAGTTTTTTGCGGCGGTGACTGATCCATTGGCTGGTCGAGCGTTTCCGCCTGACTACCCGCCTCCGCGTTTCTAACTCCAATGTAACAGCGGGGCTGTCGGCCCCTTGTTGAGATGCTCTCTGCGCGCGTCACTGCTTATCAACGAGCAGTGATGGGCTGCCGGACGTGCGCATCCCTTACATCGAGTGAGAAATTCCCATGAAATGGTCCATAAGCGGCATTCTTGCCGCCACGCTGATACCGGCGCAGGTCGTGCTCGCGCAGCCGGTTGGCTATGAAGAAGCTTTGCGGGCAGCGCGCGAAGATCAGCCGCTGCTCGAGGCGGCGCAATTGCGTATCGACGGCACGCGAGATGCCTCGCAAGCCGCAGATGAGTTGCCCGATCCTGTTTTGCGTGGCGGGATTGCAAACCTACCAATCACCGGGCCTGTAGCGTTCGAGTTTGATCGCCAGCTTCCAACGCAGATAGCTATTGGTGTTGAGCAACCAATCCCAAACCTTGCACGGCGAAGAGCCCGTCGAGGCGTCGCGGACTCAGACGTCGCGGTCGCAGAAATGCGGCTTGGAGTTGCGCAGCAGCGGACCGACATCGCCACATCAACCGCCTGGATCGACTTGTACTATGCCGAGGAGAAGCTCGCCTTCGCCCATACGGCGCTGAGCGATCTGCGCAGGCTTCAGCCAGTGGCAAACAGCGCTGTCGCGTCGGGGTCAGCGCGTCCGGCTGAGAGCCTTGCCATTCGCCGCGAGCTCCTTGTGATCGAGGATGCGATAACGCGAATAGAAGCCGAACGCGACGCTGCACGCGCTATGCTGGCCAGCTACATTCGAACGGACAGTCCTACCATCGCGGGTGAAGCGCCGGCAGCCAATGTCGACAGCGGCAGCCTCGAGCAAGCTCTGGACCTTAACCCAGTCATCCGTCTTGCAGATGCGGCCACCGGACGCGCAGAAGCGAACGCCGGTCTCGCGCGCGCCGAGTTGCGCCCCGACTTCGGCGTAAGCGTGAACTATGGCCGACGCGACCCTGCCTTCGGAGACGCATTCTCTGTCATGGGATCGGTTACCCTGCCCATCTTTACCGATCGACGTCAAAAGCCGCGCATTCGTGCCGCCGAGGCAGAAGCCGCCGCTATGCAGGCAGAGCGCGACGATCGTTTGCGGGCACTGCGTGTGCAATTCGAATCCGATTTCGCCTCATGGCGCAGCGCGAAGCGCCAATGGGAACGCGCCCGCGATGAATTACTGCCGCTGGCCCGGCAAAGGGTTGAACTGGAAACGGCGAGCTTTGCTGCCGGAAACGCAGACCTGATCGATGTGATTGCAGCAAAGGCAGATCTGGCTCTGCTCGATCTTGAAATCTTCGAACGCGAAGCGGTCACAGTGGAATGGGCCGAGATGCTTCGCCTGACCTATGGGGAGCAACAGCCATGAGCGATGCGGTCAATGGCTCCGGCCTTTCAAAACAAACCTATGCAATCATCGCAGCCGTCGCGCTTGTCAGCCTCGGCGCGGGATATGCGCTCTCGCTTATAGGCGGTGAGAGCGAGGGTGGGATGTCCGGTTCCGATGCGGCAGAGTGCGAGGACGTGCTCTACTGGTACGATCCGATGGTGCCCGGACAGCGCTTTGACGAACCTGGCAAGTCGCCCTTCATGGACATGATGCTGGTACCCAAATGCGCGGGAGAAGCCGCCGAAGCGGGCGTCCGGATTGATCCGGGCCTTGTCCAGAATTTCGGCATTCGCACGGCAGCGGCGGAGTTCGGAGTTCTCGAGCCGGAAATCACCGTGACGGGCGTCCTGGCCTACAACAGCCGAGATGTCGCCATCGTCCAGCCAAGAGCGGGCGGATATGTCCAACGCACCTATGGCCTAGCACAGGACGATGTTGTGGGTCGTGGCACTCCGATAGTCGACATTCTCGTCCCTGACTGGGGCGGTGCGCAGGGTGAGTACATTGCCGTGCTCGATACCGGCGATCAGGCACTTGCAGACGCGATGCGGCAGCGCATGCGCCTGCTCGGCATGACCGACGCAATGATCGCGTCGGTTGAACGCACACGCAGAGCGCAAAACACGATCACTGTCACGGCTCCGGTAGGCGGCGCTGTCACCATGCTCGGCGTGCGGCCAGGCATGACGGTGATGGAAGGTCAGACACTGGCCGAGATTACAGGCTTCTCGCCGATATGGCTTGAAGCCTCAGTGCCCGAGGCACAGGCCGCAAATGTACGGCAGGGTCAAACTGTCAGCGCCACTCTGGCAGCGTTTTCCGATGAACGATTTGCAGGGCGCATTACGGCCATTTTGCCCAGCGCCGATACAGCAAGCCGGACGATCACCGTCCGGGCTGAATTGCCGAACCCGCGCGGCAGGTTGAAGCCGGGCATGTTCGCGCAAGTTTCGCTCTCACCCGACACACGGCGTGCTCTGCTGGTGCCGTCGGAGGCGGTTATTCGAACCGGACGCCGCAATCTTGTGATGCTCAAGCAGGATGACGGGGCCTTCCTACCTGCCGAGGTCGAAATCGGGCGCGAGGCGAATGGCAGGACCGAGATACTCGGGGGCCTCGCCGAAGGCGAGCAAGTCGTCACCTCGGGTCAGTTCCTGATCGACTCTGAAGCGAGTTTGGCCGGGATCGATGTCAGGTCGATCGATGGCACCATAAGCATGGCGTCGGACGGCTCAGCAAAGATGAAAACCTACACTGCCACGGGAAGCATAACAAAGATTGCCGGAGCTTCGATCACTCTCAATCACGCGCCGGTTCCCGCTCTCGAATGGCCGAGCATGGTCATGCCGTTCGCCCTGGCCGACGCCTCTTTGGTCGAGGGTCTCGAACCGGGGGACGATGTCGAGTTCACGTTCTCGCAGCACGACACCGGTCCGCGCATCGAGTCCATTCGGAAGGTCGAACGATGATTGCGCGGATTATTGACGCATCGATCGCCAATCGGTTTTTCATCGTTCTGGCGGCCATCGCGGTCACCCTCGCCGGCTTCTGGGCGGTGCGCGCAACGCCGGTCGATGCGATCCCCGATCTGTCTGATGTACAAGTTGTGGTTCGCTCGAATTATCCTGGGCAAGCTCCACGCATCGTCGAAGATCAGGTCACCTATCCGCTTGCGACGACGATGCTCTC
>CANKYI010000001.1 GCA_947488085.1 uncultured Erythrobacter sp. | reverse complement strand
CCAGCGAAGACGTGCGCGGCGATGTGGCTGTGGGTGATGCAATCGAGTTTACAGTCGAGGCAACCGAAGACGGCAACACGATTACCGCGCTGACCAAGCAGTAGGTCGTATTCCAAGGCGGAAAACAGACGAGGTGAAGGCACTTATGACAATTATCGCCAGAATGATGATTTTGTGCATTGCGATGTTTTCGGCTTTCACAAGTGTGCCTGTTTGGGCGCATGGCGATGAGCAACATGGCACCGCTGCGGCGGCGCAAAAGCCTGTTGCGCAAGCGGTAGGAGATGAGCCAGCTGCCAAGAAAGCGGACGCAGCAGGGGGCGAGATCGAACTTGCTGATGAGGTCGGTTCGGCTCTCGAAACGCTGCGTATGCTGCACCCGGCCACAGTTCACTTCCCGATTGCGCTGCTCTTGTTGGCTGCTGCGGTTGAGGCCTTGCTGATCCTTCGCCCCAACTCCGGTCTGGAACAGACCGTCCGCATCATCCTTTATTTCGCTGCCGCTGGAACAGTCATTGCAGCTCTCTTTGGCTGGATACACACTGGCATGTGGATGGGAGGAGAAGCCCTGATGCAACAGCACAGGTGGGTCGGAACGGGACTGGCCGTTTTGTCGATTGGTCTTGCGCTACTCGCAGCGAGACCTCCTGACCATGCGCGAAGAACCCTACGCACAGGTCTGTCAATCGCTGCCATCGCTGTGGTCCTGCAAGGGTATTGGGGAGCGGAACTGTCCCACGGGCCAGGGCATCTATCCCAGCAACACTAAGACTTCGTCGAGGCAATCAGAGATGACTCAAATGAAAACAGCAAAACTCTATCGCATGGTGATGCCCGATCATCTTTGTCCGTCAGGCCTGAAGGCCAAGTGGTTGCTTGAGCGCAAAGGCTACAGGGTCGAAGATCATCATCTGACAACGCGTGAAGAAACAGATGCTTTCAAGGACGAGCACAGTGTCAAAACTACACCGCAAGCCTGGATCGGCGACAAGCGCATAGGCGGATACACTGATCTCGCGGCCCATTTCGGGAATGCGGTCGAGAAGGACGGGATTACCTATCGACCTGTCGTTGTGCTGTTTGGTATGATGGCTCTTATGGCCTTTGCAGCGGCCTGGGTTGCCAATGGGCAGCCTGTCTCGATCCTTTCTGCCGAGTGGTTCGTAAGCTTCTCGATGTGCGGCCTCGCTTATCTCAAACTGCGCGACGTAGAGAGCTTCTCGACCATGTTCCTGAATTATGACCTGCTCGCAAGACGGTGGGTGCCCTACGGGTACATCTACCCCTTCGCCGAGGGGCTTGCCGGGGTGCTGATGACTGCGCACGTGCTAAACATCATTTCGATTCCGGTAGCGCTTTTCATCGGCACAATCGGAGCAGCGAGCGTGTTCAAGGCGGTCTACATCGACAAGCGTGAACTTAAATGCGCGTGCGTCGGTGGGGACAGCAACGTGCCGCTCGGCTTTGTTTCGCTGACCGAAAACCTGTTCATGATCGGCATGGCGATTTGGATGCTGGCAAAGCCGCAGTTTGCATAAGAGTTTGAGGTGAGAGCCAGCATAAAGCCCACGAGCAATTGGCTCTAGTTCTCACTGTGGGTCGTGCCTTCTTCATCGTGCTGGTCCATGTGCGCATCGCGCAGGATATCGATCCCGCCATAGATCGCGATCCCGGCAACAGCGACGCCGACCAGTAGATCTGGCCAATTCGCACCAGTAAGCATGACGACCAGTCCTGCGACAATAATCCCGCCATTAGCGACAAAATCGTTGAAGCTAAAAGTCGTTGCGGCTCGCAGATTGACGTCCTTCTGCTGGAGGTTTTGCAGCAGGCGAAGGCAAATGAGGTTCACTACGGCTGCGATCGCAGCCATGGCCATCATCTCGATGCCGCCAGGGTCCGAGCCCTCCAGAAAGCGACGTATTGCATCGGCAATGACGCCAACGGCAAACAACAGGAGCAAGCCACCTGAAAGGCGAGCCGCGTTGCGCTTCCACACTCGAGAACGGCTAAGTGCGAAAAGGCTCAGGACATAGACAAGAGCATCAGATGCATTGTCGAGACCATTGGCGAGAAGCGCGTTAGAGTCGGCAAAGTATCCGGCGAACAAGAAACCGACGGCCAACGCGACATTAAGCCACAGGACAATCCACAAAGTTCGGCGCTTTTCAGCAGTATCCAGCTCGAATTCATGCTCGCCGCTCATGGTATTTCCCTTCTTAAACCTTTCGCCATTCTTGGGGTGATTTCGATGTCCGCCGATTGTCGTGTTTAATGGCCTGAGCGACCATTTGGCTTTTGAACAGAGCTTGCCGGACAGCGGTGAAACACGCGCGCATCGCCGCGAAAATTCCGCATCGTCAACCGCTCGGCGCTACGCTCTTCAATGGTCAAATGACGAATTCTCATCGGCCGCTCATGACCTTCGAACGGCATGTGGGCATGCGTGTAAGCGATGGCGTCGCCCTCGTCGCGCCAGACGCCTACAGCGGCGGGCGCACCGTCCGGAAGCTGCACTTCGGCATAAAAGCCATCTGCGAAAAACACCCATGCCGGCCCGCTGTCGCAGGACCGCGTTTCACCGATGCTCCAGACGCCGGCGATCGGAGCCGGCGTAGTCTGCTCCTGTGCCGATACAGGAGCTATCGAGATCGTCATAATGCCGACTATTGTCGGTAATATATTGATATTCTTCATATCTACTCTCCTTTAAGCCAACTTCTTGAGTTTATGCATGTTCCTAGCCGGTCGAGACGTCACGCATCGACAGGGCCCGGCGTGTCCAAAGAACCGTTACGCCGCGACTTCTGCGCGAAAATCAGGCTCACAATGGCAGGCAGCACGAACAGCGTGAGCGCTGTTGCCGTTATCAACCCGCCGATCACAACCGTGGCGAGCGGGCGCTGCACCTCGGCACCGGTTCCGGTCGCAAGCGCCATCGGAACGAAGCCGAGCGAGGCGACGAGCGCCGTCATCAGAACCGGGCGGAGGCGTGCAATTGCGCCTTCGACAATCGCTTCACCAAGCTCCAAACCCTTTTCGAGCCGCTGCTTGATCGCGGTTATCATGACGAGACCATTCAAGGTGGCCACGCCGGATAGAGCAATGAAACCCACGGCCGCCGAGATCGAGAATGGCATGCCTCTCAGGGCCAGAAAGAAGACCCCGCCAGCCAGTGCCATCGGAATCGCGCTGAACACCGCGAGCGCCGAAACCCATCCGCCGACCGCCATGTAGAGCAGCAACAGGATGACCGCGAAGGCGAGCGGAACCACGATCAACAGGCGCTGCTGCGCTTGCTGCAAGTTCTGATACTGCCCGCCCCATTCGATAAACGAGGCGGATGGCAGATCGACGTTTGCGGCCACTTCGGACTGGGCCTGCTCGACAAATGAGCCAAGATCACGTTCCCGCACATTGGCGGATACGATAACCAGTCTTCGGCCCTGTTCGCGCCGGACCTCGGCCAGCCCATCGACGACCTCGAATTGAGCTACGGCTCTGAGCGGGATGCTTCCCCCATTGGGTAGAACAATTGGCAAGGTGCCGAGCTGGTCGAAATCGTTGCGATTGGCATCTGACAATCTGACGACGACATCGAACCGGCGGTCGCCTTCGAACACCAGGCCGGCGTTGCGACCGCCAAGCGCGATGGCAACGGACTGGGTCACATCCTCGACGCTTAGCCCGTAGCGCGCGATCGTTGGCCGATCGAAGGCGATATCGAGTGTCGGGAAGCCAGAAACCTGCTGCACCTTTACGTCGGCCGCGCCTTCGACGCCGCGCAGCACGGCGGCGACTTCGTTTGCAGCGGAAGTCATGGCGGTCAGATCATCTCCGTACAGCTTGACCGCCACATCGCCGCGAACGCCTGCGATGAGCTCGTTGAAGCGCAACTCGATGGGCTGGCTGAACTCATACAGATTGCCGACAAGGCCGCCCAGCGCCTCCTCCATCTCGCTTACGAGTTCGTCCTTGGAAAGCGAGGGATCGGGCCATTCTTCTCGCGGTTTGAGGATCACATAGGCATCCGAGATGTTTGGCGGCATCGGATCGGTTGCGACCTCTGCCGTCCCGGTGCGCGAAAACACCAGCTCGACCTGCGGGAATTGTGTGAGGCGCGTCTCGACCTGCCGCTGCATTGTGAGCGACTGCTCCAGCGGGGTAGAGGGGATGCGCAATGACTGCACTGCCAGATCGCGCTCATCGAGTTGCGGCGTGAATTCGCTGCCGATGAAACTGAAGACCAGCGCTGCAAGTGCAAATACGCCGACACCGGTGCCGATGACCGGCCAAGGACGGGCCAGGGTTTTGCGCAGCAGCGGACCATAACGTTCCTTTGCCACGCGAATTGGCTTCACTTCTTTCTCGTTGATTTTCTTGTTCAATAAGAGAGCGATCATCGCAGGGACAAATGTCAGTGACAGGATGAAAGCCGAAGCCAGGGCAAGCATGACGGTGATGGCCATGGGCGTGAAGGTTTTGCCTTCCACACCGGTGAAGGTGAGAAGAGGCGCAAAGACCAGAAAGATGATCGCCTGACCGTAAACGGTCGGCTTGATCATCTCATGCGCTGCTGCGCGGGTCTCCGCGAGGCGCTCACGCAGCGTCAGCAAGCGTCCTTCAAGCTCCTGCCTATGGGCGAGGCGGGCGATACTGTTCTCGACAATGATGACGGCGCCATCGACGATCAGGCCGAAATCGAGCGCACCAAGGCTCATCAGGTTGCCCGATACGCCAAGCCGATTCATCCCGATTGCTGCCATCAGCATCGAAAGAGGAATGACCAGTGCGGCAATGATGGCAGCGCGGATGTTTCCGAGAAGCAGGAACAGGACGACGATGACAAGCAAGGCGCCCTCGACCAGATTGTTGCGAACCGTAGCGATGGTCGCATCGACCAAAGTGGACCGATTGTAGACAATCTCAGCCACCACTCCGGCAGGCAGCGATGCACGAACTTCCTCAAGCCTGTCAGCTGCGCCAGCGGCAACGGTTCGGCTGTTCTCGCCCGCTCGCATCAGGACAGTTCCGACGACCGCTTCATCGCCGTTGAGCGAGGCAGCCCCTGTGCGAAGGTCACCGCCAATCTCGACTGTGGCAACATCGCCTACGTGGATCGGCACGCCTTCGCGAGTGACCACCACCGCCTGCTCGATGTGTTCTACCGAATTCAGCCGGGAATCGACACGGGCCAGGAGCGCTTCGCCGGCACGTTCGACGAAGTTCGCGCCTTCCGCCTGGTTCGCCGCTTCGAGCGCAGTAATCAACTGGTCGAGTGAAACACCGTAGCCGCCCAAGCGATCCGGGTCGGGTTGCACCAGATATTGCTTTTCAAAGCCGCCGATCGAATCCACGCCCGCGACGCCGTCGGCTGATCGCATCAACGGCGCGACCACCCAGTCCTGCACCGTGCGCAGGTAGGCGGCTCTCGCCACCTCCGTGTCCAATCGCTCGCCCCGGTCGGTGACAAAGCTTCCGTCATTCTGCCAGCCAATGGCGCCGCCTTTTGGCGCATCGGTTCCACCCGGATGCTCGAATTCGATGGTATACATCAACACCTCGCCGAGACCGGTCGCAATCGGACCCATCGACGGCTCCGCGCCTGCAGGAAGCGAAGAGGCGAGCGTGGCAAGCCGTTCCTCCACCTGCGAGCGCGCAAAGTAGATGTCGGTGCCCTCTTCGAAAATCGCCGAAACCTGACTGAAGCCGTTGCGCGAGATCGAGCGGGTCATCTCCAGTCCCTCGATCCCGGCGAGGCCCGTCTCGACAGGGAAGGTTACCTGCGTTTCGATCTGTGAGGGTGAAAGCGCCGGTGCTTCGGTGTTGATCTGCACCTGAACATTTGTGATGTCCGGCACCGCATCGATCGGCAGTTTCGCAAGATTGAAGGCGCCCCAGATGGCTACACCTAGGGCAAGGGCCACGACCGCCCAGCGATTGCGCACCGACCAATCAAGGACGCCGCCAATCAGGCCGCCATTGTTGTTGCGCTCTTTTTCGAAGCCGCTTTCAGAACGATCAATGTCCATGTTCGGCTTCCTCTTTGCCGAGTTCGGCTTTGAGCAGGAAGGCGTTTTCGGTCGCGATCCGCTGGCCATTCTGCAATCCTGACACAATCACGATGCGCCCTCCCGAGCGCGATCCCGTCACGACAGGCGTCGCCCGAAAGCCAGTCTGGGTGCGAACGAACACGACTTCGCGCCCTTCGACCATCTGAACGGCTGCCTCAGGCACCGAGATGGCAGTCGCATCGGTCTCTCCGGAAGGCCGAATACGCGCCTGCAAGAATGCGCCTGGCTGTAATCCGGGCACTGCATTCGCAAGGGAAATAATAGCGGTGGCGCTTCGGCTTTCCGGATCGAGCGCGGGGGTTATCGAGCGCACACGTCCGCCGATCTCCCGCTCCTCTCCGAATTCGAGCGTTGCCTCGTCGCCGGGCCTAATTCTCACGGCATCGCTGGCGGGCAGAGCAACCTGCACTTGCAAGCCGCTCGCGTTCACGATCTGGAACATCTCTTCACCGGCTGAGACGTAGGAGCCCAGCACGATCGGCGCGCTGGTGATCTGCCCTGAAATCGGGCTCGTCACAGCGAGCGACCGTCCATCTCCGCTGACACCAGCAGCTGCGGATGCGGCTTGCGCGCGGGAAAGTTCGGACCTTGCCACCTGCAGATTCGCCTGCGCAGCTTCGAGATCCTGCCGAGCCGTCACATTGGCCTCGAACAGCCGTTTTTCCCGGTCATAGAGTGCAGAAAGTTCATTTACCCGCGCACGCGCGGCGGCGACCTGCGCAGCCAGTCCGGCAGCATCAGCGCTCTCGATCCGCGCGATCGCTTCCCCCTGCCTGACATAATCGCCAAGCATCTTGTTCACGCTCCGCACGACCCCCGAGGCACGTGCATCGATTCGCGCTCTGGCGTTGGGCGCGGCTGCGACAGTTGCGGGGAATACGATCTCTGTAACAGCACCAAACTGAACAGCTTCGATTTCGATGGAGGAAGCCGCGATTTGCTCTTCGCTAATTTGCAAAGCGCCTTCGGAACCTTCGGTTTTTGCTCCGCCTTCCTCTTCGCTCTGTCCGTCTTCGGAGTGGTCGGCAGACCCTGACGGCCAGAAGGCCCAAGCAGATACGGCCGCCAGAACAAGGATGCCGACTATTGCGATAAGATAGTTACGTTTCATGGGAAGGGATCTCACTGTGCGGTGAGCCAGATGAGCCGCGCCGCGAGCAGGCCGCGGGACTCTTCTGCCTGAATCAGATTTTCACGAATGGCGTCGCGCGCTTCGGCAGCTGCTAGGACTTCGATCAGCGGAAACCGGCCATTGCGGTATCCGATCTCGACAAGTCGGAGTGCTTCCTCGGCCTGCGGCAGGGATGCGCTGGAAAGGGTCTCCACCCGCGTTTCGGCGGCCAGATACAGCGTTCGCGTCCGCTCGAACTCCACGCGGTAGTCCGCCTCGGCTATCGCCTCGCTCGCGCTTGCCGCGCGGTATTGCGCTTCAGCGGCCGCGATGTTGCCTTGGTTACGGTTGCGGAAGGGCAGCGGAATGGAAATCCCGACAATGAAGGCTTGATCGTTGCTTTCCTGAAATCGGCGCACGCCTGCCGACAGCGTGGGGTCGGGAACACCGAGCGAGCGTTCACGCGCAATTTCGGCCTCAGCAAAGCTGGTTCGCGCATCCGCAATGCGCAGCTGCAAGGGATCTTCGGAACCCAGCGGAGCGAGCGGCGGCGCTAAATCAGGAAAGACGTTCGATACCACCGGGTTGGGCCGGCCGGACACCCAAAGAGCCGCGAGCGCCTGACGTGCCGCTAGATCGGCAGCTTGTGCAGCCTGCAGCTCAGCTTCCGCTTCTGCAAGCGCTGCACGGGCGCGCATGGCACGCAGCGGTGGCTCCCGCCCGACCTCGACAAGCACATTGGCGATCCGGGCCAGCTCACGGTTCCGCTCGACGATTTCGTGCGCCAGGACGAGGCGCTGGCCTGCGGCGACCGCTTTGACATATCGCTCACGAACGCCCAGCGCGAGTTGCGACAGGGCCAGGTCGCTCTGCAGACCGGTGAAGTCGGCTGATGCCTGTGCGCTCGCGATGCGCGCCCTTCGTTTGCCGCCGAGTTCAAGCTGCTGGCCGATCGCCAGAGTATATTCGGAGGAGCGCAGGCCGGAAAATGCACCGGAACCTGCAATGTCTTCCACCTCGAACGACAGCGAAGGGTTAGGCCGAAGCCGCGCCTGGTCGATAGCCGCACGCGCGGCTTCTGCTTCCGCTTGCGGGCCGTAGACCCTCGGATTGCTGTTCGAACTTGTACCCTCTTGACCGTCAACTCCCGCTCTGGCGAGCGCTTCATCGAGGGTAATTGTTTCCTGTGCCGATATCGGCAAACCCGTACACACGGCAATCAAGGCCGCGGCCAGTGCAATGCACCGCATTTCTTATCTCCTGACTGAAACCAATCGAGCGCGCTCGAAAGCGAGCTCGCAAATGATTGTCGGTCAGGCTTTGGGAGGCTGTATCAGGACTGGGGGAGCACGGGAGGCGAGCGATGACGTGGCAAGCGGGCCCCTCAGGTTATCCGAACTCCAGAAAGGTGATCGCAGGAGCATGCTGGTGTCAGCGAGACTAAAACTGCAATTGTGGTGGTGCGTTGCCGAATGGTCCTGTTCATCATGGTCTGGCGTTGCATCGTTCGTATCAAAGTGGTCCGCGCCATGCGCATAGATATGATCGGCTGCATGAGCGAAGCTCTCACCTTCCCCGGCATGCACGTCCGGGAGAGACAGCACGCTGCTGAAAAGGATCGCTAATACCGCGAGAAAAGGCAAAATCTTGCGTGTCACTTCAGTGAACATCTTAGAAACACGTGAAGATTTGTTCAAGTTTATATCAATCATGGGACTTGGATGGCTGAAAATGCTCATAGTTGATCGTTCTCCCATCCACGCGCCGCCCATAGCCCCATGCCGCCAAGCAATATCTCGATGAGAGCTTCACGTAGCGGTTGGACGGCAAGCAGATCAGCGCCCTCCATGAAAACAGCCGCAACTCTGCTTAATCCCACGCAGATAAAAATTGCGGCAGCAATCAGACTAAGTTGACGCGAAGAGAGGTTGATGCGCCCCCCAAGGATCAGCACAACGCCTATACCTATCTCGCCGCCTCCGATCATGGCGCGCATAGCCACCCGGGCCGATGGCTGGTCGAGCCCAATCGCATAGTTGCTCATGATTTCCGGCTGAATGAGAGATGCTATTCCGAGCGCCAGAAAAATGCAGCCCGCAAAAGAAGGGTAAACACGGCCCAGGATTCGACAAAGATTGCTGATCACAGGAACCGCCTTGTCTGGCGTTTATAGTCCAAATAGTCCTGACCGTATTGCTGCTCCAGCCATGGCTCTTCGAAGATAGGAGCGAGCAAATACATGGCCGCCCAGAGCGTCAATAATATCCAGACAAGCAACGTGTTAGCGAGCAGGCCCCAACCAATCATGCCAACCCATGTCGCAACGTAGACAGGGTTCCTGCTTAGGCTGAACCAACCAGTGGTTTTCAGACCGTGCTTTTCGCCAAATGCATTGCGCCAGCCCATCTGGAACGTAATCCAGAATGCCAGAGCAAAGCCTACAACCAACAGTGCGAGGCCCACAGTATATTGGAGCAAGGCATCAGCGGGAGCCACAGACTCAAAGTCGAGAAGGGAAAGGGCCAGCAATGGGTAAAGGAACAGGCGAAACAGCGCCATGAAGGTGCGGTGCTGCCAACTGTCCCCTGAAGGGGGAGGGAAGAACTGAAACTTTCCGCTCAAGACCGCAAAAATGGAGAGCCCGATTATCGCGCAAATCGAACTGGCCGCTAATCCGAACAAACTCCAAGACACCCATGAAGGCAGGTCAATCATGTGCAGCACTCCTACAACCAGCGCCGCGTCTGTTTGCGATAGGCTGTAAATGCGCTTCCGAAATTCTGCGCCAGAACTCGCTCTTCTGGGATGATCTGGAGGAGCGTGATGGAGATGGCGTAGAGAATGGGTCCGCTGAATGCTGCGAGGTTTTGGAGGGCCAAGGCTCCACCCACAAGCACGAGCAGCATACCCAGATACATCGGGTTTCGGGTAAAGCGATAGAGGCCTGTTGTAACGAGTTGCTCGGCTTGCTCAGGCGTAATCGGATTTACCGTTGTGTTCGCCCTCCCAAACGATCGAACCGCAAAGAAAAGCACCAGCGCTCCAGCCGCAATGACGGGAACCGATAGCCAAAAAAGAGGCACTGATCCGTAAGCAAGCGCGGGCAGGTTTGTCGCCAGAATATAGCCAGCAAGGCCATAGAACGCGAACTGCATCAGGGGCGGGAAATACAGCTTTTTCTGTTTCTTGGATCGCTCTGAAATCTGGGTTTGAGGCATTTTCCGACTCGCTTGATTATGATTCGAATCAAGTGATACAGTCTACAGCGGCTGTAGGGGCAAGAGGGAAAAGCACACTCATATGAAACCAATGACAATTGGCCGTCTTTCAAGTGCGGCAAAGGTCAAGGTGACCACCATTCGATATTACGAAAGTATCGGCTTGATGGGCACGCCAGACCGCAGCGCAAGTGGGCAAAGGCTCTATGGCAGCGTCGATGTGGAACGCCTCTCATTTGTGAGGCATGCCCGCGAACTCGGCTTTTCGATGGACGCAATCAAAGACTTGATTGGATTGCAGACTGAACCAGACCAAGACTGCTCGGCAGTTGACACAATCGCTCAGAAGCAACTTGCCGAAGTTCAAAAGCGGCTGGCACAGCTAGAGGCTCTGGAACGCGAGCTGAAACGCATGATCGAAAATTGCAGGGGCGGTAAAGTCGGCGGATGCCAGGTTATGGCGGCGATCAATGACCACTCTGAATGCGAGACTGATAAGCACGAGCGCTTGAAGCCGCTTTGAAGTAAAGCCGTTCTCACATTTGTTGAAAGGCAATCCCAGCGGTGACCTTGGGCTCTAAGCTAACGTCCGCAATTCGGTCAGGACTGGAATGACCGTGAGCTCGAGGCAAAGGCTAGTTGAGCTTACCTGCGATCCACTTGTCGAGGTCGTCCTCAGACCAAGCCACGGCATGTCCACCCAGTTGCACAGGCTTGGGGAACCTACCCTCACTCATCCAGCGATAGATCGTTGAACGGCCAAGCCCGACCCGGCTCATCACTTCTGGAAGACGAATGAGGCGTGTCACGCGGCGCGGCTCGTCCAGTCTTTTTCCTAAATGCTCACCCATGATGACTTCTTTCGGCCACTGCAAAGACATCTCCGAGCAACACATCCTTCCGCTCAAGCTCATCAATATGATCAGACAGCAGCCGCGCAACACGGTGCGCAGTGCCTCTGGCCCAGCGGGGCCTTACATCTTGTAGCCGGCCCCCAAGCTCGCAAGTCAAGGCTATCGGAAGAGCGGTCAGGAAGTCTTCCAGAAACCGGCCAATCTCGGTTCCCTGCCATTCTGCCGACTGATCGGCGTCGGAGAGCAAAAACATCGACAGAGCTTGTTGCGGGCTAACACCGCTGGCCTGCAAGATTCGCGATGCTTCTCCCAAACTCGCTGACCGCTTGCCCGTCAAAACCCTACGCAAGGCGTCCTTATGAATCTGCGCATCACGCGCAATGTCGCAGCGTGTGCGCCCGCTTGCTTCGACCGCGCTTGTCAGTAGCCGTCCGAGATCAGCGCGGGTCTGTTCTTCGGAGAATTGCACCATGTCGGTCATTGCCGATTCCTTCCTTGAGCTGTGGCTTCAGGATCGAGCTATCGATCTAGGAAGGGTGTAGGAAATACAAAAGAACATAAATAGAACATCAAGGAATTCCCGAATCAGTCAATTCTCGTGATTCGCGCTGATTTCGGCAGGTTACGCGCACAATGCGGCACTCCTGGCGCACCGAATGGCGCGGACCGCTCCATACGGCGCCCGGTCGACGCACATTCCGGCCCTGCAGCCTTTCAATGTCGCTTTTTGCTTGGTGCGGGCGACAAACTCTCAGTTTCGCTTTTCCTACACCCCGCCACTCAATCGAGGAAAGAACATACAGCGAACACATCGCTGCTTCTTGTTCCCAATGGAGTTCCTCGATGACCAAGACCCTTACTCTCCCCCCAAAGGCCAAAAGCAACATTCGGACACGCGATTATATCGTGCCCGCGGCCGTTGCCCTGGCCTGCGCCGGCGCGGCCTATGCCGGCGCTGATACGACCTTCGATCCCGCACTGCAGAAGTTCACAGACTTTCTTGAAGGCTCCGGCGGTAAGATCATTACTGTCCTTAGCCTCGCCGGTGGCCTCATCGCGCTGGCCTCAGGCCGTTTCGCGCTTGGTCAGGTCGCTGTGCCTGTGGGCGTTGGCATCGGCGTTGGCACCGGTGTGCCGATCGTCACCTCTGTCGTGACCGCGACCATCTGATCGCTGGTTACGCTGAAAGGAGGGCGGCATGGCCGACACATACCTGGTGCCTCAGCGGCTCGATGATCCGGAGCTGATTGGCTTTTGGACAATAGATGAGTTTGCGGGACTGCTGATCCCGTTTGCTTGGGGCATTCTAGCGCAGCACATTCTCATCGGGACTGGCCTCGCGGCCGTAACCTGGTTCGCTCTTCGGAAAGCGAAAAGATCTGGTGCAAGCTCGAAACTGGTGCACGCTGCCTATTGGTATTTGCCGGGAAGCTTCCTTGGCTTGAAAGCCACGCCGCCCTCCCATTGCCGCCTGCTTGCCGGCTGAGGGAGGAAGCAAATGAAATCTGAATTCGCCTATGAAGAGGCGCAGCGCCATTTGAAGCAGCGCAACCGCTTTGCGGCGCTGGCAGGCGTGCTGGGCCTCACCACGGTTCTCGCCGTCGGTGCCGCAGCAACCCGCGATGAAACGCTCATCCTCATGCCAATCACGTCGCAAAAAGTTGAGCTCTCCAGCGGCGCGATCGATGCACCATATCTGGAACTTGTTACCCGCGACACAGCGCTGATGTTGCTCAACCGCGCGCCCGAAAGCCTCGATTATTGGATGGAGAGCGTCCTCAAGCTCGCTGATCCTTCTGCGCGCGGACAACTGAAGGCTGAGCTTATCAAAATCGTCGATGAGCAGCGCGGCTCGGACATCAGTCAGGCGTTCGTGATCGCACAAATCCATGTCGATCCTGACGCACTCACTTCGACCGTCAGCGGAACGCTCAAGACCTTTGTCGGCGCGCAAGTGATCGCCAGCCAGACCCGCAGCTTTGAGTTCATCTGGCAGCGCCGCGGCCTCAGCCTTGGGCTGACCGGTTTCCGCCAACTTCCTGCCCAAGAGGAGGAAAGCCAATGAGCTTCTCCACCCGATCCCTGCCGACAGCCCTTACAAGTGTGCTGCTCGCTTCAGCCTCGCTCATCCAGGCTTCCCCTGCGCATGCCGATCAGTTTGTCGAAGCCGCTGATGGAGCAACGATTGATTGCGTCCTCGCGCGCGGTGCGCTCACCCGGATTGCGCTGATCAAAGACGGCTTTGCCAATGTCTCAAAGATGGCAAGCGGCTATCCCTATAATGATTTTGAGGTGACGCATGAGCCAGTGCGCGGCGACATCTATGTCTCCGTCCCGCAGCAATATGCGAGCGCACGGGTCAGCTTCTTTGCCACCAGCAGTAAGGGCCATGTCTACAAATTCGTCTGCAAGGTCGACGGCGAAGAAGCGAGCCAGCTCTTCGTCACCAATCCAGCGCTAGCCAAACCTGATGATGACGACGGCTTGAACTCCGCACTATCCGAAGACGAAGCCGCGATCCGTCTGATCGAAGCGATGGCGAGCGATGCCGTCTTGCCAGGTTTCCGAGCGCGGGCTGCGCTGTCACGCCCGCGCCGCACTGGCAGCCTCGAAGTCCAACAGGTCGCAGAATACGAGGGCGGGGAACTCACCGGCCAAGCCTTCACCCTGCGCAATCTCGGATCTGAGACAATCGATCTTGCAAATGAGCGCGATGGGCCCGCAGGCGCGCTGGCCTTTGCCTATGCCAGCGAAACGCTCGCACCCGGCGAGACGACGCGGGCCTTCCTTGTCTTTGCCAAGGGAGGGCTGAAGTGATGGCTGAGAGCAATGCCAAAGCGCCCGAGAGCAAAAGGGCGGGTCTCAACAGCGCAATCGCCAAACGGCAAAAGCTGCTCCTCGCCGGGATTGGCGCGGTAGCCCTCATCGGCGGATCGATGTTCATTTTCAGCGGCGATGAAGCGGAAAATGGCGCGGATGGCGGTGCGACCACGATCGATACGGGTGGCCTGGTTAATCGCAATCTCTCGCAACGCGAGTTTGTGGCGACCTATGGCAATCGGCTCGATGCGCAGGGCCGCGCGATCAAGGACCTGCAAGAAAGCCAGCTTCCCAAAAGCTCGATCGAACAGGAACTCGATACACTGCGCGGTGAAAACGCGCGCATGTTGAGCGATGGCCAAGCCGCAATCGATGCGATCTCAGCTGAAAATGCGGCCCTTCGTTCGGAGCTCGAAAGTGCAAGAGCCAATCCGCCCATTGCGCCGGTCACCTCAATTGCTCCGCCTCAGCCTGGCTCCAATCCAACGGCATTGGAGCCAGCACCGCTTGCCGAACCCAAGGCAAGCTTGCTCAGTTTTACAAGCGCGACCTCCGAACCTGCGCCGAGCACTGAAAGCAACGGATCACCCCCGCTGCTTTTGGAAGCGAGCAGAGACTACCTTCCGCCCAACAGCTATGCGCCTGCGACGGTCATTGTCGGGGTTGATGCGTCTACGGGCGTGACCAGTCAAAGCGATCCGCTCCCTGTGGTGCTGCGCATCACTGGCCCGGCGCGCTCTGTCCTCAAAGGCAATCGCCTCCTCACCACCGATTTGACCGGTTGCCTCGTCAATGGCGCGGCGCGCGGCGATCTCTCGGCTGAGAAAGTCTACGTCAAATTAGCGCGCATGACCTGCGCGCAGCCAGGCGGTCGTTATGCGGTAAGCGAGGTCAAAGGCTTCATCGCCTTTGCTGGCAAGTCCGGCGTTCGCGGTCGCGTCGTAAGCCGCGAAGGCAGTCTTGTAAGCCAAGCGCTGCTCGCTGGGATTGTCGGCGGGTTTGGCCGGGGCTTTTCCGCCAACGCCAATGGCATTTTCGCCGGCCGTGTCGGCGAGGATGGCCAGCGCGGCGCACTTTCCCCCACCGACATTCTTGCAGGCGGCTTCGGTCAAGGCGCTGGCGAAGCCGCCGACACCGTCAGCCAATACCTCATCGAACGCGCCGAACAGTACCAACCCGTCGTCGAGATGCCGACCGGCATCGAAGTCGAAATCGTCTTTCTCGACGGCGTCCATGTCAGGAGCCCCTCTCAATGAACTTTCACGATTTTCGTCCCGGTCTGATGACACGGGCTATTCATTTCTCGATCGCAGCAGCGAGCGCCGCTGCCGTGCTCACCAGCGGTGTCGCCATGGTGACCGCCATCCCGGCCCATGCCGCGATTGCGCGCGATGTCAGCCAGGCGCTCAAGCTCCGGCTGCCAAAAACGCCGATTGATGCGCTAGATTGCAAGAGTTTTGCGCCCTGGTGCGAAGTGGTCTCAGGCGACACGCTTTTCTATATCGACGAGGCGGCGCGCTATCTCTTCGTCGGACGGCTCTATGATCTTGAAAAACGCCGTGATGTGACAGCCACTCGGCTGATCGAGCTCAACCCCGATCTTCTGGCCGCAGGAGCCGCGCGCGCCGCTGGAGGCGCTGATAGCGCGGATCAAAGCCACCCAGCCAAAGCCGCCAAGTCCAAAGTCGATACAGCTGGCCTTCCGAAAGACGGCGCAGTGCACTGGGGCAATCCCAGGGGTGAGAAGCTGATCGTCTTTTCAGACTTTCAATGCGGCTATTGCCGCCAGCTCACCGGCGCCCTCACAGACACAGGCCTTTTCATCGAAGAACGCCCGATCTCGATCTTTGGCGCATCAAGCCGCCGGATGGCTGAAGGTGTGCTCTGCGCGCGTGATCCCGTCAAAGCGATGCATCAGGCTTATGCCGGGCAGACACACCCAATACCCTCGAGCTGCGATGTAAGCGAGGCGCTAGATGCCAATGAGGCCTTTGCCAAAGCCAATGGCTTTTCCGGAACGCCCGTCATCGTTCGCGCGAAAGATGGTGCAGTGCTTCACGGCTACCGCAATGCGCAAACGCTGATCCGTTTTGCCAAAGGCGGAGCAGGCCAATGAACCCGCGCACCTACAAGCTTGCGATCTTTGCTGGGCTCGCTGTCACAATCAGTGGCTGCACAACTTTGGGCAGCAATGTGAGCGGTGATTTCGCTTGCCGCGCGCCGGGTGGCAGCTGCGCGCCCACATCGGCGATTGATGATGCCGCGACCAAGGCGAGCTTGCCTCAAGAACCTGTCACTCAGGTCATAGCGCCAAGCAACGAGCGCAAGCTGCGTATTGTAGTCGCTGCGCGGCGCGATGCCAGCGGACGTGAGCACGAAGCGCGCGTTGTCCATGTGCCTTTGCCCGAGCCGCCGCATTCGGAGTGGCGAGCACCTCTTTCAACGGGCCACGTTCTTCGCGCGCTCGGCCGTGCCAGCCAAGGCACACAGCAAAAGCAACCCATTGCTCCACCTTCCAGTTTTACCCCGCAGCAGCTCCCGGACGTTCTGGTTATCCCCTCCCAGACTTCTCCGGAGCTGCCCGGCGCGAAAGCGCCGGCCGCAGGGGCACCCGGCCTTTCCCCCTCCCCAGGCCGGGTGCCCCAATCGCCAACAGATGATGGAGAGACGCTATGACCCTCTCACTAAGCTCTGCGCGCGATGCGCTTCTTTCAGGCCTGTTCGGCGATGCCAAAAAGGCCGACCAAACGGCGGCGCATTTTTCGCTTGAAATGCTGTCGGACTGGCTACCCTACCGCGTCTTCGATCAAGGCGCCGGGCTCTATCGCAACGCCCATTCGAAAGGTTTTGCGCTTGAAGTAACTCCGCTGATCGGTGCCGACGAACGCACGGGCGAAATCCTGGGCCAGTTCTTTTCTGAAAGTCTGCCGCGGGGCGCATGCCTGCAAGTGCTCAATTTCGCGAGCCCGCGCATCGGCTCGATTGTCGCGCCCTGGTTTGCTCCGCGTTACGAGCAAGGCGGCATCTATGAAGCGATAGCCAAAGCGCGCACCGACCGGCTTTACGATCTTGTCTGGCAATCTGGCTCCGAGCACGCGCCTTTCCATGCCCGCCATACACGATTGATCATTTCGCTTGGCGTGCCAGTTCCAAGCAATGTGAGCGATGCAGAGCTTAGCGAATGCCGCAAGGGCCTGATGGGCATGCTCAATTCGCTGGGCCTTTCGTCAACCCCGCTTGAGCCCGCTGGGCTCTTGGCGCTGATCGATGAACTCACATCGCCCACCACGGCGCGCGAGCCTGAGACTACACATTGGAACCGCGAAGACACGCTCGATGCCCAAGCGATCCGACGCGATATCGAACTGGAAGTCGAAGATGATCGGTTGATCCTTCGCACCGAGCGCTTTCGCGAAACCGGGCGAAGCCGCGATGGCGTGCCGCAAATGGGCGAATGCTATCCCGACCGCTTTGACGTTCGCCATTATGGCGTGCGTTCGACACCTGAACGCTGGGCGCCGTGGGAATGTGCGCGCCTCATCGGTGATATGTTCACCGACAAACTGCGCTTCCCTTGCCCTGCAGCCACCATGCTGTGCCTGCACTATCCCGATCAGGAAGCAGCTAGCGCTCGTGCAGGCTATAAATTCATGCGTACGACCAGCCTTTCTGAAACGAAAAGCGCGCGCTTTCTTCCCAATCTCTCCCAGCAATCGGCCGAATGGAAACACGTTCAGGCCGAGCTCCAGGCGGGCAAGAAACTGGTCAAACTCTTCTACGGTGTCACCACCATCTCCCCGCTTGGCGAAGGCGATGCGCATGAGCGCACAATCAAGGCAATCTACAAAGCGGCCGGATGGGATTTGGCCGACGAACGCTTCCTGCAATTACAAGGTCTGGTCGCTGCCTTCCCACTGAGCCTCGCGGACGGGCTTGTTCAAGACATGGCGCGTCTCAAACGCTTTCGGACGATGCTCTCGACGACGGCTGCCAATATCGCGCCGATGCAAGGCGAGTATCTCGGCGGAGAAATCCCGCATCTCTTGCTGCTTGGAAGGCGCGGCCAACCCTTTTTCTGGTCGCCCTTCGAGAACAATGCGGGCAATCACAACATCGCGATCTGCGGTAAATCCGGTTCGGGCAAGTCGGTGCTGCTGCAAGAACTTTGCACCGCTTTGCGCGGTGCCGGCGCGAAGGTTGTGGTGATTGATGACGGTCGCAGCTTTGAGCATTCAGTAAAGCTGCAAGGCGGTCGCTTTGTCGAGTTTACGCTCGCCTCTGGATTTTCGCTCAACCCCTTCTCGATGGTCGATGATGCGCGCGCCGAGGTCGACGAAGATTACCGGCTCGATTGCTTTGCCATGATCAAAGCGATCATCGGCCAGATGGCGCGGCCAAGCACGGCGCCATCGGACACCGAGCGTGGGCTGATTGATCAGGCTGTGACCCATGTATGGGATGCACTTGGGAGCGGCGGGGCGGTGGATGATGTCGCCCACGCGCTTCATTCAAGCGAGAACCAAGCGGGCAAAGAGCTTGCGACAGCGATTGCGCCCTTTTGCCAAGGTGGGAGCTTTGCCGGGTTTTTCTCAGGCAAAGCCAGCTTTGCGCTCGAAGATGATTTCACCGTCTTTGAAATGAGCGATCTGGCGAGCCGCGAGGAACTGAGGAGCGTCGTTCTCTCCGCCATCATGTTCATGACCGGTCAGGCGATGACACGCAGCTCTAGGGCAACCAAGAAGCTGCTCCTTATCGACGAGGCCTGGGCCATGCTCAAAGGCGGGTCGATGGGCGAGTTTGTCGAGACTTACGCTCGAACAGCGCGCAAATATGGCGGCGCTCTTGCGACTGCCACCCAGTCTCTCAATGACTATTACAAATCGGATGGCGCGCGCGCCGCGCTTGAAAACAGCGACTGGATGCTTGTGCTCCAGCAAAAGCCCGAGACCATCGCCGACTTCCGCAAGGAAGCGCGGCTCGACATGGATGACCGCACTGAGACGCTGATCCGCAGCCTCAAGCGCTCGGGCACCGAATATAGCGAGATCTATGTGAAGGGCCCAGAGACAGAAGCGGTGGGAAGGCTGGTGCTCGACCCGCTCTCAGCCACGATCTTCTCCTCTGATCCTGACACCTATGCTGCCATCCAGAGCCATGTCGGAAGCGGCATGCCTCTAGAACGCGCAGTCGCTCTCGTCGCGGGCATCCAAGGGGAAAGCCAATGACGCTCGAAACCAACACGCTTGTCGATCGCACACCGTTGCCCCTGACGAAATGGGCACAGCGTACGCGGCGCTCCTTCAATTGGCTCGCGCTCTTTCAAGGCAGCTGCTTTGTGCTGATCGAATGCGTCATCTTCGCAGCCAGCACTCTGTTACTGGTGCTTGGCCTGCCGCTGTTCGTTTTTCTGCTGCTCGCAGGCTGGGATCTCACCACGCTGTTCGCGCAGCTTGGCAATCTTGCTGACCATTACCGAACCGCTGAACCCCTAGCGCAGCGGCTCTTTGCATCGGATTTGCAGATCGCCTTCCTTATAATCGCGGGGACGCTTGCCCTTTTTAGAATACCAGGTTTCCTGCGTCGGCTTGAGCGCCGCCTCCATGAAGACGAGGTGTCCCATGCCTGATGCAAACCTAACCCGCCCGCTCCTTGTCAAAGCGCTTGTCATGTCAGCCTGCATCGCCGCTTTTCTTTGGGGCGCATGGATCACGCGAGAGATCACAAACGAACCACACATCCAACGCATCGTCACAGTCCGGCTTGCCGAGACGATCGGGACATTTGTCGAAGAAGCCGCGCGCGCTGATGCGGATCCTGCGGCGGTCCAGGCGGCAAGCCTTGCCTACCTCAAAGCAGCGGAAAGCGCGGTTGACGATATGGGACGCGATGGCCGCGTCATTCTGGTTGCCGAAGCTGTGCTCGCAGGCGCAGCCGAAGATGCAACGCCAGAACTTGAAGCGCGCATCGCTGAAAAGCTCAAAGCGGGAGAGCGACCATGAATCTGCCTCTTCGCTTCAAGCGCCCGTTGCTGCTTACCTGCCTCATCCTCTTGCCATTCGCATGGGCACCGCTCGATGCCTTTAGCAAGAGCCACGCCTTCCTCATCAATGCGAGCCCAAGCCTGCCCAATTGGGCGTTCTGGTTAGACAAGAAGACACCGATCACGCGCGGCAGTCTGATCTTCTTCGAGCCACCAAAAAGCGAGCTCGTCGAAACCCATTTTGGCAAAGAACCACAAATGTTCGGCAAGCGCGTGCTGGGCATGCCCGGCGATATGGTCAGCCATGAAGGCGACCAAGTCTTCATCAATGGCGAACCCATTGCTACGCGTCTCGACAGAACCAGCCTCGGCATAGCGCTCACGCAAGGGCCGCAAGGCGAGATCCCGGAAGGGTGTTTCTACGCCGGAACCGATCATCCGCGCGGTCTTGATAGCCGCTATGCGGAAATAGGTTTTGTCTGCGCCAGGCAGGTCACTGGCAGCGGGAGGGCCATCCTGTGATGCGCGCCACTCTGTCTTTCATCGCGCTTTCTTTCGCCATCCTGCCGACACAGGCAGAAGCGCGCGACTACGGTCAGCGCGGCGCGCTCTTTCCGATTGTCGAGCGCGACCTGCTCGAACAAATCCACTCGCGCCTTGTGGCAATGGAGAAGTCGGGCGAGACCGCGCGGCTCAATCAGGAATTGAAGCGGCGGACGATTGCGCGGGTTAGTCGGCCTGATCCTGTTCCCGGTCTCATCCGCGCGCATGAAAGCCGCAATTGGATCTTCGATCCAACCATCACGCTGGCTGCCGATATTCGCGGGGCAAAAGGCGAGCTCATCCATGCTGCCGGAACGCGGGTCAATCCGCTCGACAGTGTGAAGCTGCGCGCTGACCTTCTGTTCCTCGATGGCGATGATCCAGCGCAGATCCGATGGGCGCTTGAGCAAGACTCAAAGGCCAAGCTGATCTTGGTCAAAGGCGCACCGCTCGAACTCATGAAAGCTCGTCAACGCCGCTTCTATTTCGATCAAGCCGGCAAACTCACGGCCAAGTTCAACATCAAAGCTGTGCCAGCACGAGTGCGTCAGCAAGGGCGCATACTTGAGGTAAGCGAGATCGCTTTGCCAGTGCGGAAGGTGCGGCCATGAGCGGTTTCCGCGCTTTCCTGGCTCTCGTGATCGCCTCGTTGTCGTTGGCCTTCGCTTCGCCCGCTTCCGCTGATTCCGGGCCGGGCAAATGCACCGGGCAATTCGTCAATCCGATCACCGATATTTGTTGGTCGTGCCTGTTCCCGATCTCGGTGGGCGGGCTAGAAATCTGGCCTAGCAGTCGGCCCGATCCCGACAATCCCGACCTGCCCGTTTGCCTGTGCGGTATCCGGCCCGGCATCGCCATGGGTTTCTGGGAGCCTGTCCGGCTTGCTGATGTCAGCATGAAGCCATGGTGCTTCGTCAATCTGGGCGGGATGAAGCTCGATCCCGGCTTCGATATCGGCTTTCGCTCGATCTCCGGACCGTCTGCGGTTGGCGGAGCAAGCCAGTATTATTCAAGCTGGCACGTCCACTGGTACGCCTATCCGCTCATCTACTGGATGGAGATCGTTGCTGATTTCCTGTGCCTCGAACCCGGCTCAATCGACATTCTCTACATCTCCGAGATTGATCCGCTGTGGCAGGACAGCGAGCTTACCGCGATCATCAACCCTGAAGCGGTGCTCTTCGCCAATCCGCTCGCACTGGCTGCCTGCGCTGCCGACTGCGCGGCTTCGACCGCCAATCTTCCGCTTGATGAAATGTTCTGGTGCGCGGGCTGCCAGGGCTCAATGTATCCGATGAATGGCAATGTCTCTGCCTCGATCGGCCATGTGCAAGCCTCGCGGCTCGTGCTTTCACGCTTTGCTTACAAGCTGCACCGCCAGCTCGTTTCATGGGGCACGATGGGCTCGAAAGGACTCTGCGGCAAATACCTCATGCCGGTGATGAGAAAACAGCAATATCGCTTTCAAGCCACCAACCCCAATCCGGCGACCAAAGGCCGCTACGCCTGCCCGCCCATCGGGGCATCGACCACCTTTCAATCCCCCGGACGGATGATCCCCGCCATTGGCGAAGACATGGGATATCTCGTCTGGCGCAAAAGGAATTGCTGCGCGCTATGAGACACGCCTTTTCGCTCTTCGCCATCACCAGCATTGCGATCGCTGCAACTGTGGCTGTGGCTTCGGCACAGGATGCTTCACCCGAGCTCGATCTTGCCGAAATCCGGGCTCGTGCGAGCGAACACATGAAAGACGCCGAAGCGCTCGCCACCGCAGTGCGCACGAAAGCCGATGCTTTGGCGCAAGATGCCAAACAGATACAGCAAGAGGCAAATGACAATCGCGCTGGCTACGCCGCAACTGCGCAGGCGGCGGTGGATGAAGGCCCTTTTGATCTTGATGGGATGATCCGCGCGCAAGCCGATGCAGAAGCCGCGAGCCTCATTGAGACACCCAAATTCATCGCCTTCGCTTCGCTCGGCATGCCGGAAGCTTCGCTGAAAGCGCTGGTGCGCGACATGACCCAAGCGGGCGGTATCACTGTCCTTCGAGGTTTCCCTCAAGGCGACAGCAAAGCCTTTAAGCGGCGCCTCGCGGCGATCTGGAGCGATGGTCACGAAGCCGGCGCGCTCGGCATTGATCCGCGTCTCTTTCGCGCTTTTCAGATCGAAGCTGCACCGAGCTTCGTCATGGTCGCAAGCGACTTTGCACCCTGCGATGGATTCGACTGCACCGATGCCGTGCCACCCCATGACCGCGTCGCTGGCAATATCAGCGTGGAAGAAGTGCTCGAAACCTTTGCCAGTGGCAGCGGTCCCAGTGCCCGCCTCGCCCGCCTTCATCTCCGCCGCATGCAAGGAGAGCGCATGTGATCCGCCAATCATCCATCAAAGCTCTACTCTTCGCTCTGTCTTTGCTCGCCGCGCCTGCCTCGGCTCAGCAGCAGGAAGCCAGAAGCGATGGCAAAGCCTTCGGCGAGAGCCTGCGCAGTGAAGCGCAAGCAGCGAGTAAAGCGCAGCCGACCGCGTCCGAGCTCCCCAATTTTGACCGCGAGGCCGTACGAAATCTCGAGCGGCTCGCCGACAATCCCGACCAGATCGAGGGAGCGGCCACAGCTGCGTCGCGCAATCATCAAGGCCATCGCCTGGTGCGCGACAGCATGGCCAATCGCGCGCGCTTCGAAAGCGATGATATTGAAGCGGTGATCGCCCGCAGTCTGGCAATCAATAAGGCACCGCTTGATTACACCAGCGGCATGTCGATCTCCGGCAGTCAAGGTGAATGCGTCCCCTTGCCGCCTGGCTCCGGGTCCGCTGGCACTTACACAGCAACATGCAACACGGGCACACGGGTCGAGCAAGCCCAGGGGCAATGCTCTGTCCCGCTAGTCGCCAGCGTGACCCAGCGCCAGCAATGGCACTATCTCTGCAACGATACTGGCATCCAACAAGGTCTCCCATGGTGCTCTACATTTAACAGCGGCTTGTGCCGCATCACCGGTTACCGGCCCGGCCCATGTCTGCAGTGGTGGGATAACGGCTTTAACCGTTACTGTTCTGAACCGGGCGATCCCATCGCTGAGATTTCCTGCGATACGCCTGACCCGCGCTACTCGCCCTATGCGATCACGACCCAGAGCACGGTCGACACCGCTCCAGATGAAACCCAGTGCCAGCCTTTTGCGGAGGATGGAGATTGCACACTCGATGCGGAAATCTGCACCGATGAAAGCCCACAAACCCGCATTGTTGATGGAGTGGCGGTCACGCAGAGCTGCTGGGAATGGGAGCGAAGCTACACTTGCACATCGCGCGAAGCGGCAAGCGATTGCTCAGATATTGAAGCGCTCGGCACCTGCCGCTTTGTGCGCGAAGAATGCATCACAGAGGAGGTTCCCTGCGAGACCTGGGAGCGCATCTACGAATGCCCGCTTCCAGAAACCGAGAACTCACCCCAGTTCGTCTGCGATGGCGATGTCTATTGCATCGATGGAAGCTGCGAGACCATTGAGCGCACGCCCAATGATGAGTTTAAAGATGCGGTCACCGCGCTCAATGCAATGGATGAGGCGCGTGGGCAGTTCGATCCCAATACGCTGACGCTATTCCGTGGGACCCGAAACACCTGCTCTTCCAAAGTCTTTGGCGTGCTCAATTGCTGCAAGGGCAAAGGCTTTCCGCTGATCCCCGGCATCAGCTTGCTGGTCGCGCTTGGCTGCGACCGCGAGGAAGTGCTGCTCCATGAACGCGATGCGCAGGGGCTTTGTGCCTATGTCGGGACCTATTGTTCGAAGAAATTCCTCGGTGTCTGCCTGACCAAGAAGAAAGCCTATTGCTGCTTTGAAAGTAAGCTCTCGCGCATCTTGCAGGAACAGGGTCGCAAACAGCTCCCCAAACCATGGGACAAGCCCAAGCACGAGCAGTGCGAAGGATTTACCCTCGACGAGTTTGCGCAGCTTGATTTGAGCCTCATGGATTTCAGCGAAGTCTATGCCGAATTCACCGAAGCGGCGCGCCTCCCCGATGAGCTCGAAACGAGCATCCTCATCCAGCAAAAGATCGACGACTATTACGCAAGGGGCGGTCAATGATGAGCATAGCATCACGGCTTGCGCTAATCCTCATCTCGGCAGTCTTGAGCGCAGTGCCAGCAAGCGCACAGCGAGTTGAGAGCACCGAGAGAAGCACTGCAGCAGACACGCTCTACTGCCAGGAGCGCAAGCTCGGCTATTGGTTCTATTGCGCCAATCCGATCCCCAAAAACGAGCCACAGCAAGAGGTAGAACCGGAGCAGGAGGCGATACCAGCCGCCCAAGAATTGGAAGCAATTACCAGCGAGCTGCGCGAGTTGAAAGCGCGCGCGATCCTCTATCCGACGAGAGACAATGTCGCAGCGTACATCCGCTTCCAGCGCGCGCAGCTCGATCGTGCTTCGCTCTTCTCCGACGTCTGGCAGCGGGCCATCTGGCAGGATCCTGAACTTGACTACACGCTGCAGCGCCCCGTTGGAGCCGTCGCCAAAAAACATTGGCAGGATGTGCGGGCAGCAGAACGCGACACCGTGATGGGCAGGCTCTCGGAGCGTTATGGCCTATTCTATTTCTTCAGCGCCACTTGTGGCCCCTGCGAAGTGATGAGCCCGATCGTTAAAAGCGTCGCCAGCCGCTGGGGGATCACCGTACGCGCGATCTCAACCGATGGCGGACCGTCAAGGCATTTCCCCGACTACAGGGTCGAGACCAATCAAAGAGAGCGGATGGGCCTTGAGACCAAAGCAACGCCCGCTTTGGTCCTGTGGGACAGCGAGGCCAAACGGCCGATCCCGATCGGATACGGTGTGCTGTCCGCTGATGAGCTGCAAGACCGCATCTATCTCCTCACCTCAAAGGAAGCCGGACATGATTACTAGCATCAGAAACGCTGCGCTCGGCCTTGCTGCTGCCAGCATGATAGCCTCGCCTCTCGCGGCAAATGTCGGCGACAGCATGGATCGTTTTATGGATGACATGGGCGCGGCGGCAAACGTTACCGGTCCGACCGCCTTCGAAGGCCAGTCTGCGGGCTACTATAGTCTGGGCAATGTGTGGACGCGATTTCCGCAAAAGACGACCAATATCGCCAATTTGCAATTGCCCAGAGCGCGTGCGGGGTGCGGCGGGATCGATATCTTTGCCGGCTCTTTTTCCTTTATCAATGCAAGCGAGATGGTCGCGCTGATGAAGGCAGTGGCCAACAATGCAGTCGGCTTCGCCTTCAGCTTGGCGATCGATACCGTCTGCCCTGAATGCAATAAGATCATGCAGGAGTTTAGCCAGAAGGCTCAGCTCATGAACAATCTCTCGATCAATTCCTGCGAGATGGCGCAGGGGCTGGTGGGAGGGCTCTGGCCCAAAGGCGATTTGGCCGACAAAGCAATCTGCGAAGCGATCGGAAATTCTGAAGGCATCTTCACCGACTATGCCGCTGCCAAGCATGGCTGCGGCACGCGAGGCCAGCGCGCTTCCACCAATGAAAGCGCCGGTACTGACTATGCCGACGTCAATCCCGGCGTAGCGCGCAACTACACCTGGCACGTCCTTAAAGAGAGCGCTTTCTTCAACCCCAGCGGCACTTTCGACCGCGAGCTCGCCGAATACGCCATGACGCTGATCGGCACGGTTATCTACGTCCCGCCCAAGGATGACGAGCCGGGCAAGTTTGTGCCCTTCGCAGGCGATGCGTCTTCGACGCTGGTGAGCGCGCTGCTTGATGGAACCCTGGGCCAAAGCGTGCGCGTGTTCCGCTGCGATGAAACCGATCTCTGCCTCAATCCCACCTTCCAGCAGATGAGCCTGTCAAACGCCAAGGCGATCCGACCACGGGTGGCGCAGCTCATTGGCAATATGGTCGATGCGATCCGGACGGACACGGCCATCGGGAATGCCGAGAAGGAGCTGCTTCAGGTCGCTTCGATCCCGCTCTACAAGATACTAACTGTCCAAGCCGCGTATGGGCGCGGCATGCCGACCGATGACCGCGATACGCTGGCTGAAATTGCAAGCGTCGATCTACTCTATGCAATCCTTGACCGCATCGTGTCGGAAGCTGGCCGTTCGATGGCGAGCTTTATTGCCGCTGACGAAGCCAAGTTGGCGATATGGCGCGGACAAGTGACCGAAGTGCGTAGCAGTCTCATCCAGCGGCAAGCGACAGGCCAAGCCAAAGTCTCTGCGATCATGCAGATCATCGAGAAGACAGCGATGATCGAAAGCGCGCTCGCCGCTTCGATGTCGCCGTCGATGTCGGCGGCGCTCGACTGGTCGCGCGGCCTTCAATCGCGCTCGATCGTGCCTTGAGGTAAAGATAATGGTCGAGATCTTCACCACCGGAGGTGGCGAATACATCGTCAATGTCCTGAACGCCGTAGCCGCATGGACAGGTGCCGGAGGCTACAAGAGCCTGATTCAGGTGGCGCTCGTTATGGCTATGACGCTGGCGGTTATAGTCGTTGCATTCAATCAGAATTGGCGCGCTTGGCTCAACTGGTTCTTGGGAGCGACACTCATCTATATGTGCCTGATGGTGCCGCGCATGGATGTGCAAGTGACAGACCGCGTCAATCCCAGCCTGGCTCCTGCGACTGTCGCCAATGTTCCGCTTGGCCTTGCACTTATGGCGAGCTTCACCAGCCAGATTGGTGATTACCTGACACGGTCGGCTGAGACGGTGTTCGGGTTGCCCGATGATCTCAATTATTCGAAGAACGGTATGATTTACGGCGCGCGCCTCCTCGAGGCGACGCGGAGCCTGCGCATCGCTGATCCTGAATTTGCCGCGAACTTCGATGAGCATGTGCGCCAGTGCGTGTTCTATGATCTGCTGCTTGGCCGCTATTCGATGAAAGAGCTCTCAGAAAGCGATGACATCTGGGCCACGATAGCGCCGGGAAGCCCGGCGCGTGCGCAGAAGTTCCTGACCCGCCAAGGTGATGACAGCGTGACAGCGAATATCGTCACCTGCCGTGAGGCCTACACAAGCCTCTCTGGTCAATGGGCGAGCATGATCGATGAGATGACGCTTATTGCCGGCCGCCAGCTCTATCCGAGGCAAACCGAAGCGCTAGCCAAGGCCAAGCTCATCGCAGACTTACCCGTCGCTTACCAATATCTGACAGGCATTTCGAAGGATGCGAGCAGCATCTTTCGCCAAGTGCTGACGATCAACGCGATGAATCAGGCCATGCATGGCTTTGCCGGATCAAGCGGCGCTTCAAGTGTTGATGTGTTTGCCCAGACCCGAGCCGATATTCAGACCGAACGCACCTATTCTTCGATCGCGCATAACGCGATGAAATGGGTGCCGATCCTCAATGTCGTGCTGACGGTGGTATTCTATGCGCTCTTTCCTGTTCTCTTCCCGCTTTTTCTCATGCCAAGGACCGGGCCGATTGCGCTGAGAGGCTATGTCACCGGCTTTTTCTACCTCGCTGCCTGGGGACCGATCTTTGTCATCCTCCACATGATCTTGATGCTGAAAGGCGCAGGCGATGTTGCGGCAGCAAGCGGCTCTAGCGGCCTTAGCCTTGCAACCTTTTCCGGCATGACCGACGTCAACAACGATATTGGTATTCTCGCTGGATATCTTGTCGCCTCGATCCCCTTCCTCGCAGGCGGGGTTGCGCGCGGCGCAATGGCCATTTCGGGCCAAGCCACAAGCTATCTCAATCCCAGCCAGAATGCGGCTGAGGAAGCAGCGCGCGAAGCGAGCACAGGCAATGTCTCACTTGGTAACACCAATCTCGACAATTCGAGCGTCTTCTCCCGCCAATTTGCGCAAGGCAGCCTCGCGCCAAACATCGCTTATGGAGCCGCCCAAACGCGGGGCATCGGCGAGAACGGCACCCAGACAACCAGCTTCCCGCAAGCGGACTTCGCCAACGTGCCCACTTCGAGCTATCCCTATACCCCGACACTTGGACAGGATTTTTCCAGCCGACTTTCGACCATGGCGAGCGAGAGCCGCAGCCAGAGTGAGACCTTCTCCAACCTCGCTCAGCAATCGACGAGCTCGGCGGTTACGCGATTCAGCGAACTGCGCGATGCGTACACCCGTTCTCGCTCGAATGAGACGGTCAGCGGAACATCAAGCAATGACAGCATTGGCAGAACCTTCAGTGAACTCGATAATGCATCGAACACACTCCAGCAGCAATTTGGCCTATCGCGCCGGGCATCGGACGACATCACGGTCTCATGGTTCCTAAATGGAAACGCGGGGGCCGAGGGAAGAGTAGAACGAAAGGGTACGCGTGGTTCACTCGGTCTGAGTGGCGGAAGGAACCAGACCTGGACTGACAGCGATATCGGTATCGCCTCGGAAGATCGTTCGCGCATCGAAAGCGCATTGAGCCAAATTTCAGAAAGCCAGAATTGGTCAAGCTCGAGAGAAGGCTTCTTGCGCGAAACGAGCTCAAGCTCAGAAGCGCTTGTCTCGAGCAGTGCAGCGGGCGTTTCAACTTCGCTGACAGAAGCGCAAAGCTATACGGTCGAAGCGCGGCGCGCTGAGGAGATAGCCAATCGGCTTGAGAACCAGGCGAGCTGGTATGAAAGCGCCAATGCAGCCGGGACCTTGAATCTAAGCCAGGCCTACCGCGAATGGGGCATGGCTGAGATCGATGCCAATCGGGATTATTACGGCCAAGCGCGCTTTGATGACATCGATTTCCAGATGAGCGCGCAGGGGCAACAACTGCAATCCCGCTTTGTGGAAAGCTACGCTGACGGTCTCAATGATGAGATCACGGGCGAACTTGTTCTACCTGATGGAGCGCCGGTGGCGCGGCCCAATGTCGGAAGCGCAAGCGGGGTGCGCGGCTCGGTTCGGCTTGGCGGCGTGCCAAGCTCATTGGAAGAACCTTCAAATGCCAGAGATGAGATCGCAGACGACGTTAGTCAGAGGCAAAGCGAAGGCTCTCGAAGCATCGGGCAAAGAAGAGGGAAGCTTGATCGAACCACACGAGACGCACGAGGCGCGTCTGCCAAAGCGGCGGACGATGTGAAGGAGTGGTAGTTAGATCAAGCCGTCGTAGATCACGACATAGATTACAAATGCGATGAATAAGGCTGCGAAGAGGTAGATGCCTTTTCGTTCCCAAGGATCAGCCCAGATCTTTTTCCAAGTGTACGATGTAAGGCGATCCTCAGCGATAGCGCGGTCGATCTCGCGAAAGCCTTCCCAATCGCCTTTACTCTCCGGCGGAGTTTTGTCGGAATTGCTCATAAGTCAGCGTCCTTTCGCCAGAAACCAAAGCCCCCTCTGCTCTCGAGACGAGAGTGTAAGCCAAGTTGTGCGAAGCTCAAAATCTGGTCGATAATCAACTGGACTTAGGGTCGGTTGGTCAAACCATTCGGGCCTTTGGCGCAATGCTGCTGGGAGATTGAAGGACGCCTGCTTTCAGGTGTATTCAAATAGGCATTGAGTCGCTCAATGGTTCTTCGGCGTGGTCTGCGCCCCATCCTCAAATCGAGCACAAATCGGGGATCGCCCACCGCTCGCCTACCAAAACGCGTTGCAGAAATATGGTTGTCTTTCAGATGCCTTTCGATCCGTTCCAGCAGCGTCATACCTTTCTCACTCCGACTCGCAAATCCCTTGTGTTCTTGTTATGTTCTTACTAGGATGATTTCCGCGAGTCTAGGAAGAAATCCTACGATCAATCCTGAAGGACCACACAAATGGAACATGTAAGAGAGGAACTTGAGAGGCTGATCACCCAGGGCGGATACGGCTACGCGGCGGTTTCGAGGCTGCTTGGACGTAATCCAAGCTATATCCAGCAATTCATAAAGCGCGGATCGCCTCGTATCCTTGACCCCGAGGATCGCAAGACACTTGCAAGCTTCTTTGGGGTCGATGAACAAAGGCTCGGTGGTCCTGCTCAAACACCAATGGATGGAATGATCGAAGTTCCCGTTCTGGACGTGGATGCCTCAGCCGGCTTCGGCGCTATTGCATCGAATGAGACCAGTTACACGCGCTTTGGGTTTGACGAGAAATGGCTCAGGAGATTGACCGGCGCTAAGGGCGCCAGCCTTTCAATCGTAAGCGTTCTGGGAGATTCGATGGAGCCCACACTTAGCGATGGCGATGAGGTTCTGGTCGATGCGTCCGATCATGGCGCAAGGCTGCGGGATGGCATCTATGTGCTGCGCTCCGACGATACGTTGGTCGTAAAGCGCATCGCCATCAAGCCCGGCGCGAAACAGATTACAATTTCCAGTGACAATCCCGCCTATCCTTCATGGAATGATGTCGATCGTGAAGGAGTTGAGGTGATCGGCCGGGTCATATGGTTTGGGAGAGCTCTTTAGTCATGCCTATCCGCAAACAGCTTGAAGCGGTACATCTTCTCGGCAATTGACCGTACTTATGGGCTTGGCCGAACTTCGGCCAATGCAACGTCAAATCCAAGTGGCAGCAGCAGCTTGGAGATAAGTCGAGCCTGACTAGCGTGAAAGCTATCGGATGGCGCTTTCACTTCGACAAAACGGGCCAGATTATCCTTCCACAAAGTCAAATCAGGCCAGCCGGATCTGAAATCGTATGGGGCATTTGCGAAGACCTCAGCAATCCTCGCTAGACGTTCAGTCCCGAGGGTTTCGAACAGGCCGAGCACGTGCTCTGCATGGACGGTGGGGTAGAATGCTGGGGTTCTCCCAGCGCTCGCAGAGATGATCTTCCAGTTGGTTTCGATCTGAGAACGCGTCGCTTGTGAAACCGCCGCGATCAGATCTCCCTTGTCGAAACGGTCCTCATCAAACGCAACGTTTTGCGCATACAATGCTTCGACAAAGGTGTCGGCGTTGCGTGGATCGAGCCTTGGAAACGATGCCGCCTTGAGCAAAGTCAAGATTAAACCGCCTTCGGAAGCAGCTCCGCTCCAGCCCAAATTGCGATAGTGTTCCAGTGAAGCAAACTCGACCGAGGACCATTGATGGGCTGCCTGTAGCCTCCAGTCCTTTCCGTCACCCTTCTCAAGGACGATTACATCATGCTCGATACCAAGCCTCTGCGCTTGTTTTTCGAAACGGCTTTGTTTTCTCCGCGTAGGTTTCGTCTCGTCCTGACCCATTTGTTTTCGAAGCTTGTCAGCGCGTCTTGCGACACCGACCTTAGGGTCTAGTGTTAGCGCCTCATCATAGGCCGTAATCGCCTTTTCACGCTTACCCTCGGCTTCATACATTTCACCCAAAAAGCGGTACGCACGAGCCTGACCCCATAGCTCACCTTCGCGCGCTGCACGTTCGAGGCCGGCTTTGATTTCCGCTCGCGTTCCCTCTGAAAGCGGCTTTTGCGATGCCAGCAGGTCTTTAATTACACCCAGATCGCCGGCAGCGATCCGAGCTCTCTGCCAACCATCACGGTCGATCATAGAACCAGTAAAATCGTAAGCGACCCGCTCTCCATCTTTCAGGCAGATGATTACTTTTTCAGCGCCAGTATCCCAATCATAGCCCTCAGCCCAACCAGTCTCGACTTCCCATCTTGCCATCTCGTGTCGGGCTTCAAGGTCGAACAGCATGTACCGACAGCTGTCATCACTTCCTGGTGCATTAGCTGTTTGGCAGATCGCATAGCGCCCATCAGGAGAGAGGCTATTGCTCATAAGGTTGGCTGCGAAGTGCTGATTAATGAGCTGCTGCCCATCGCGGTCATAGGCGATGAAACGGCTCTGTAATCCGTTTCCAAACATCCAATCATGGAGAATGAAAACGCCATTATCGGCGACTTTTCCCTCTTGTGGTCGCTCAAGTTTGCCAGATGTGACGATCTGATCGTGAAGAAGCAGTGACCACGAACCGTGCCCGCTTTCTCGGTTCCCGCCTCGCGAGCCGTCAGGTGTTCTGTCCGCCCAGATCAGCCGATAACTGCCGTTGGGCGACTTGGCGTGGTGGCCTATGAAGTCCAGTTGCGCGATCATTACGAGACCGCGGCTATATTCGTCGATATCTAGCCTTGCACCTGAGCGCTTGCTTCCCCCTTTGCGCTCAGGCGTGCGTTTTCCGAACAGGCGGTCGAGGAAGCCTGTCATGTTCGCCCGTTCAAACGGTTTTGCAAGTCGGCGACTGCTTCAATAACTTCGTCGAATGCAGGCGCATCACCGAAAATCATAACACTCATTGCCTGATAATCCTGCCGCAGATCATCAATCATTCCTTCCTCGGGACACAAGGCGAAGGTTGGCGGGCGGGCTGAGGCTAGATCAAATGGCGGTCGATTGAAGAACATGCGGGCGTGAGCGACACAGTCTTCACCGAGTGCCGGGTCTTTCAGCGCCGATTGGCCTGCGTCAGACTGAAGCAAACGAAACACATCGTAATAGTGGCGTGAGACACGTTGCCCATTGCCCCGCAATTGCCCCCGGTTCTCATACCAGCGCCGCAGACCGTGAAGGATGACCACCTTGTCCCAGAACGTACGCCCAGCATCGACTACGGTCACGTTCGGTACGGAGAGATCGATGTCCGGAACATCGACATCCACATAAGGTGTGAGGGTTTGTAGCGAATTGGGATCGAGGGCTGACTTTGCGCCTGATTCGATCTTCACCGACTTCGCTATGTAGTCATCAGTGGGCGTAGCACTGGGATAGACCAACAAGAGGGTCTGTCGATCGTGAGGATCAGCCTCCACCCGTAGCGCAGCTTTCTCGATCTCTGTTCTAGTAACGGTTTCAGCGCAGAGTGCCTCAAGGCGTTCCAGCAATGCTCCGTTGATATAGGCTTCACAGGCCTCACGCATTTGGTCGAGCGCGGCTTGGCGTTTCTTACCACTCAGCGCTTCGAGTTCGTCAACTGACGCCGGATGGCCCAAATCATCGCGGAAGACAGTCACATCGATGTCTTCGGAAAAGCGCTCGATCAGACCGAATGCCTTGGACAGAGAAGTACCGCCCTTGAAAAGCAGCCGAGGCCCTTCGCCAAGTCCGTTGAATAGTGCGTCTAGCGTCCAGCAGACCCAGAGATCTTTCTCGACATTCTGCGGCGTTGTACCGAGCCTTTGGGCAGTTGCTGCGTATAGCCCGTTGCGCGTTTCTGCATCGGTACGCAGAATTTCGTCGAATGCGGAGCTCACGATAATAGCGCCTGATCGTGCAGTAACGGACGCAAAAAGTCCTGCATCCAGGCGGGTAATGTAGCGAAACCATCTGCCAGGTCGGCTCGCAGCTTCTTCCCATGAACGGGATCCGTGAGAATACTGGTCACTCTCTCGCGCCAGTTTTTAACATCATCACCCAGCATCGTGTCGCGAAGCCAGTGCAAGGCCTGGACAATCCGCATCGCTGGGCGGCCAGCCCAGTAGAGTTTGCTGGCGGCTGTCTGTTTGAAGACGATGGTGAGGTTGCCGAGCTTGATCGTCTTGGACCTTGCCTCGCTGTGTACGACAATTTTCGCCGGCACTGCATTGGTTAGGCCAAGGTCGTTGGCTGCTGTCATTCCATCGACGAGCACGCGTATTTGGTCTCGACGCGCCACTGCCTCGACAACTTGTCGAGGATCGGGCGCACTCTTTTCTTTGGTAAGGCTGTTGATTTTCGGCCGATCGTATAATCCCCGGTCGATCCTGCGCAGCTCGCCAGCGTTCACCAGCCGCTGAAGGCTTTTGTCGATTGCATCACGGTTAGCGAGCTCGAGGAAGTCAGATGGCGTCCAGACCGCGTTCCCCGGCCGGGTTGCGATGCGCTCGATAATCTGCGCTTTCAAAGATGAGACATCAGCATTCATGTCCGAAATATGTAGCAGAATTTCGGACATTGTCCATATGGCGGGTCCGAAAAATGTATACAAGTTTCGGACTGAATTTGATGCACCCGACAATCCCACAATTGCTAGAAGCAAAGGGCAACACGAAGCTCATAGTAAGTCAGCTACTGGGCCGATTGCGGACCGTCTGGTTTTGAAGAGTCGATGGGGCAATCCGCCGTCACCTAGTGTCGCGCAGGCAAAGGTAGCTCGATCTGATATACATTCTCCCTTGTTCATTTGGCGAATGTCGATCCTAACTTGGCACCGGTTGCAATACGTAGCCTTCAAAAATCGTTCTCTTGCATTCAAGGCGCTCTAGTATTGGAATTAGCGTTTCAATATCCTCGCTGGTTGAGACGATCACTTGTTGGTCACCAGAGCTATACGAGGCGGCACGCTCGAGTAGGGCTCCAAAGCTAACCTTGGAAGAGGATTGCTGGCGTGGTTCGTCAAGCAGTAACATGCCGGGATGGTTTGTCGCGTGATTCTTGCTAAGCTCGAGCAGACCTAACTGATAGGCCCATTTGAGCCGAATGGCGTCACTTGCAGATGTTTCGAACCCGATTTCATACCCTTCCTTTTGCGGCCGATAGCTATCTTCATCGAGTGTGAGTTCGTGTGATGGAAAGGTTGAGAATCCAAATACATTGGCGAGCTTACCCAACGAGCTAGTGAGCGACGCCATTTTGGCGCGATCGTCGGCGGTCATTTTGTCATCAGGCAAGTTACTCAAAGCCGTCCGCAGGTCATGGAATTCCCCCGCGAGAGTTCGAAGGCGGCTTTGGGCATCGCTGAGTTCGGAAACAAGCGCATCAATATCGCGAATACGGGCCTCTATGCGAACCCGCTCTTCTACAGCCGTTGCTGACGGGGCACCGGAAGGGCCGATCAGATCAGATTTTATAGTACGAATTCGACCATGTAGGTCATTTATCTCGCCTGCCGTGATTATAGCTTTATCGTCAAGGCGTTGCCGTGCCGCTCGTTCACGAGCGAGAATATCCTCGAACATTTTTAGCTGTGAACGAATATACTCAATATTGTCCTTGATCGGCATTACTACTTCGAGCACTTCTTGAGATAGAAGCGCATCAACAAGGCCTTGTTCGCAGGTCGGGCAGCGATCGGGAGTCAGCGAACCGGCGCTCCCAGCGAAGCGGTGCAGTTTTTGAACATCTTGATTTTTCTGTAGATCCTCCTTGAGCGCGCCAACCCGTGCCTCAAGAGAGATGATATCAGCGGCCTTGAGCTGCTGTGTTCGATGAAGGTCGATGCGGCGCCGGTTGGCCTCGTCGAGTTGATCGTTGAGCGACCTGAGCGAAGCCACCAGTCCCTCAGCAGAGTCGCCAACAGTCGGCACCGCAGTTGCAGACAATTGCGCGACCCGTCCGCTAAGGCTGGCGAGTAGCTGTTCCGCCGGAACCATCTCGTCGTCCACTCGAAGCTTCAGTAACCAGCGATCCAAAATTTCCGAGTCTTCGATCGGTTCCATCGGCAAGCCAGCTAGAACTCCACCGGAGCGCCCAGCTAGACGGACCATCTCTTCAACAACTGTCGCCCAATTGCGCCTGTTTAAGTCGAAACTCTCCTTCAAACGCTGGCGCTCGATCTCGAGTTTATGGACATCGAGGCCCATAATGAATTCGACTGCTCGTTTGTGCACTTCTCGGACGCGCAGATAGGTTGGGATTGCAGCGGGAATCGCGGACCATCCCGTTTTTTGTTCGACCCAGAACAGTGGGAATACCGTCTCAAGCGGGAGTTTCCCCTCCGGGCCGTCATACTTGCGGACGACTGGCATATCCCAACCGACGAAATCTTCTAGAAAGTGGAGGAAGCCGTCCTCGCGCAGGAATGCACCGCCATCGCGCACGAAATAGTAACGTGCATCACCGCGACTCCCTGGCTTAGAGAGCATTGGCCCTGACCAAACTGTAATCAACCGAGTGTCAACGTTCTCTTCTTTGACAGATCGACGTATAGTTACGATATTTCCGAGGCCATTCTCAATCTCAAGTTCGACCCATGACCTAGAAATGTCGAGCTTACTCTCGTTATCGCGATGCAAATAAGTCGTCATGGCATGCGGAAGAGGAACCTCCCGACGGGGGCTCAGCATTTTTTCGAGGCCGAGCGCGTATAGCATCGCCTGCATGCAGGTTGATTTGCCTTTGGTATTGTCAGCCCAGATTACGTTAAGCCCTGACTCAAACGGGATGTCAGCACCGTATACCCCGTCAGAAGTGATTGAGCGCATGCGCAGGTTCCTGATCCGCAGGGTCAAAACAAAGTCTCCATTCGCCAAATCTGTGTAAGGACTTTTTCAGTCAATCGCTTTGCGACCGCCTTGAGAAATTCTCGCTCGTCAACGAATATGTCGGGAGCAGCGTCGATCGCTGTCGCAACTTCTTTGCCGCGCTCGGTCAGTGACACTGACTTACCCTTGGTAACAGCTACCAATCCGAGACCGTGGGCAATGGCAACCGCCCTGTTAAGCCAAGGTTCGACGCGCACCTGAATGTCCGCGGTCCGAAGGTTACCTTGTAGCACAGCATACACCTGTTCGCGGCTCTGTTGAGTACGGATTGAGTGGGCGAGAAATTGGAGCTTGAGAAAGCTACCTTTTCCCCCTCGGCTATGCAGAAGACTTAGTAAAACGACCCCGATTCCCCAAGACAAACGCAGGTCGCCAGATACTGGTTCTGGTCGCCGTGTGAATGAGAAACTGGCACCCTGCAGTGCTTGCAGAAATTGGCTGTCAACTGACATTGTCGGGAAAATCCAACGGGCAGCGTAAGATCCACTCAGAGATCGTACCCAAAGCGATTTCTTGTGCATTTGTTTGAGAGAGCGATGGAGCAGAAGCCCTGATCGCGTCGGTCAAATTTTCCAGCTCGGCGTGAAGGATGCCTCCTGGAGTAGGACCACCTTGCGGGCCAGCGAAGTCGAGTAGGCTTGCGCGAGATTGAATTGCAGCAGAAATCTTCTCATGAAGATCAGGAGCGCTACTGCGGAGTGCGTCAACAAGCGCATTCCCTCGCAGAAAGGCCTCAACACCTTGCGCAACCGCCGCTTCGACCTTTCCGTCATCGACGCGCTTGCCGAGTTTGATCGTTGCATTAGCCAATAGATCCGACGAGCCAGCGCTCCATTCAGAAAGCTCCTCCTTCGAAGGCGTTTCAACGCTCAATGACAAACCTGACAGCGCCGCCATGGCGTCTTGCAATAGCTTGCTGGGGAACCGTTCTTGGTCATGGACACACACCTCGAACTCGGAAGCAACCCAATCCAAATTAAGGGCGCGAATATCGCTCGTTTTCTTCGCGCAATGTATGTTTACGTCCTTGCTGTTGTGAAGCGGGACGAGGAGAACCCATTTCTTTAGTGGTTCACCAAGCAGCAGCTTAGTCAGCTCAGGCGCGGCATCTATGAGTTTTTTGAGGTCAGTTGTTATCTTCTTCTTTTGTCGTTCCGCCCTCGTGACGATATCGATCGGTTCTTCTACCGCATAGCATTGATAAACCACCATTTCGGCAGCACAGTAATAGTCGATACCAAGATCACCAGAATGCGCGGCAGGAACTTTATGAAGGTTCAGAATGCCGTGCCGCACTTGAAGTAAATTCTGAGAAAAACTCTCCCAATCGTCAGGACTCCATTGATTAATAACGTTGACCATTTACCCCCTGTGGCTCCTATCCGAATTTACTTTTTACACTTTCGAGAAGCATTGGCATGTAAAGTCAAGCCAGTGATAAGTTCGATCTGACGCGAGCTATCGTACCGAAAAGTCGTAACATAGTCGTTTAGATGCACGTATTGCCCCACCAACGTCTGCTTTCGGGTGCTAAGATCTCGAATGGGTATGTCTTAGATTGGGGCGCGCCTTGAGCGTCATCTCAAAGGGTCGCACAGGCCGGCGACGCGGTTCGGTCGTCGCGCGGTTGGTTATCCTTGGTTTGTCCTTGATATGCGGATGGGGCGCCGTCGGAGACGTCGGACTGTTGAGAGGGTCGCGCCTTAGCTCAGTGAGACCTCAGGTTCTGACAACAGGAATTTGTGATTTTAATCTGTCTGATAGCTTCCAATTGGCAATCATGCCGCTAAGTTCGTCCGAGATTAACTTTGAGGGCGACAGGCTGGACTTCGGCGATGTGCTCTGAATTAAAAAGGGCAGGCGAGTGAGCGATCTTATCAATCAGCCAGATGCGCCGAGGCTTATTTATGGGCTTCGCGATACAGGGTATAGTTTCAATACCGCCGCCGCCGATATCATCGATAACTCAATTGCGGCCAATGCAACCGAGGTAAATGTAAGAATTGAACTGGCCGAAGATGGCCGTAAGTTCGTTTGCTTTGGCGATAATGGTGATGGCATGGACAGCGGCATGCTGTTTGCTGCGATGCGTTATGGCGCGCCTGCGAGAGCAAACCTTGCCAGTCTTGGCAAATTCGGTCTCGGCCTCAAGACAGCATCGAGCTCTGTATGTCTTCGATTTACGGTGATCTCCCGGCAGTCTGACAAGAGCGATTTCGCAAAGCTCGCATGGGACCTCGAACACGTTGAAGAGCAGGACCAGTGGGAGATGCTTCGTGAAGAAATGACTGCCGATGATTATGAGCTCTTTGAAGAGCTTTGCGGTGACAAGGGAACACTGGTGGTTTGGTCCAAATGCGACCGGCTGCTTTCAAAAGAATACGACGATCCCGGTGGAGCAAGAGAGCAAGCGGCAATCCGGCGCTTGGGTGAGCGCCTGATCGACCATGTTGCCCTGATCTACTATCGGTTTCTTGATGAAGCTGATGATCGTCAGAGGAACGTCGGTATTTGCGTGAATGGCGAGCCGGTGAAGCCCTGGAACCCCTTCTATCCAGAGAAGGCAGAGCAGGTTCTGTCGCCGGACCAGCAAAAGCTCCAAATTGTAATGGAGGACGAGACGGTTGAGGTCGCGCGTATCAGAGCGTGGATACTCCCGAACCGGCGGGACCTTACCAAAGACGAGCAGAAGATTGCGAATATCACCAATCGTGGGCAGGGATTCTACATCCACCGCGAGGGGCGCGTGATCCAGCAGGGAGGGTGGCTCGGCGTATTTGGTGCAGTTGAGCCTCACACTTCTTTGTTGCGCGTCGAGTTTGACTTCACTCATGAGCTCGATGAGGCTTTCAAAGTCGACGTCAAGAAGTCGAAAATTCTGTTCGACCCTGCGCTTGAGGAAGCCCTAAAGACACTTTTGCAACCCACCTACAGGGAGGCTGGCAACCGTTATCGGCGCAAAGAGAAGGCTGCAGTTGTCGAACGCGGCGTGGACCACGGCAGCTCAAATGTCGCAATAGGCAACACGCCTTCGACGAAGAAACCTGCCGTTCAGTCCGCAGATCCAGGCGCAAAGACGGCGATGCTGAGCAACAACCGTGGTGCGAGTATCAAGCTAAGGGTGCCCGTCGATACAAACGTGAACCCGGACAGCATTCACGTTGAAGCTGTTGAGACCATCATGTCCGGTGACCTTTGGGAGCCGGCAATGCGAAGTGACGCGGAGTCTGGTTTCGTTCCAGGGGTCCGGATCAACAAGCATCATGATTTTTATGCAAAAGTTTATCAGAGGGCTGCAGCCAGCGGCTATGCTGTAGAAGGTATGGACCTCCTGCTTTGGGCCTTTGCAGTAGCCGAACAAAACAACGCCAATGAAGAGCTCGAACCAATATTCGAGGACATCCGAAACGAAATTTCGGGCAATCTCAAAAAACTGCTGCGTGAGGTGCCTTTGCCTGACGATGGCGATATGAACGAGCCCGGGGCCGAAGAAGAGACCTGAGATGCTTGCGGAAAAGCAGGCGCTGATACGCCGGGAGGTAGAAGAGGGCACGGGCGCCGCAATCTGCCTCGAAGAAGACAAGTCTGGAGTTCAGACGGCCATCAAACTCTGGTTTGCTGATCTTGAGCGCACGCACAGCCCGGTTGTGACCCTTCGACCGACTGGTCTTCGCCGCTTTGAGGCAAAACTGGCCTTCGGTAACTTTGCGGCTGATACAATTCGGCAGATACAACGGGCCAGCGCGGAAGAGGTACAGCTGGCGAGGGCACTGGTCGCGTCAATCGCAACCAGCGCGGAGGTGAAGATCGGAAACGATCAGACTACAGACAACTGGCTGATCAACGATGGTAGCTTCACGATCATCGCAGAGAAGCGTGGGATCGAAAGCCGGTTTGACGATGACTCGGTTGCCGACACCTGTCGTGAACTTGTAATTCCCATCTTGGCCGCGATGGCTGAATTGTACGGATATGACCCGGTTGAAGAACTTACTCCGCCTGACCAAGAGGCGCTGACAGAAGGTGCTGTGAAACTCACAGTTATCCGTAAGCGCGAACGAAATCCCCGAAACCGCCTACTCTGCCTGCGTATCCACGGCGCAGTCTGCAAGATCTGCGATTTTGATCCCGGCGAGCTTTACGGCGAGGCGGGGAACATTATCGAGGTGCATCATCTGCAGCCGCTGTCTTTTGCCGGCGAACCCAGACCGTATGATCCCGCAACTGACCTCGTTCCGTTGTGTCCTAATTGCCATCGCGCCGTCCACACAAGGCGCCCGGAACCGTGGACTCCTGCAGAGCTAAAAAATGTATTTTGCAATGGCTGACGGGCTCGCATCGCTTCCTGACGACTTCAGGCAGATTTTAGCCGACAAACCCGTAGGCTGGGAGCTCTCTTCCAGAGTTGTGCAGCCCGAAGTGCGGATCGGAAAGGAAGGGTCCGGTTTTGCGCTTCGGTTATCTGGCACCCGAATTGTGCGGGGCGAAAAGAAGGTCTGGGATGCACTGGGACCGGACTACAACTGGGTGGCCGATGGGAATGTAATCCGTCCACTCCCCCACGATACACCGTCCATTGTGCGGCAGATGCTGGGTAGAGAGCCCCCAAACACATTGAGTTTCCCGGACGTTATACGTCTTGTCCGTCTGGAAAATCCCGATGTGGCCGTCACTGCAGAGGACAGTGTATTCTTTTCAGCACGGTCGCTCGCCGCCGAACTGCGCTCAGACCAAGAAATTCCGGGTCTCCAGGCCACTCTGTTCCCGTATCAGGCTCAGGGTGTCGAATGGATGGAACAAGCCATTCGGCATACTGGCGGTCTCATTCTTGCTGACGAGATGGGGCTCGGGAAGACGATTCAGATCATAGCTCTTCTGCTTTGCGAAAAGCCTGACACGTCACGCCCGGCACTCATAATCTGCCCGACCAGCCTGATCGCCAACTGGCGAAAGGAGATTATGAAGTTTGCGCCCGAGCTTTCGGTCCTGGTCCATCGCGGCCACAACCGGACTGGCATCACATCGGGTCTGCAGCGGGCACAGGTCGTACTTTCGACCTATGATACCGTCGTGAACGATATTTCGATTTTCACTAGCATGACGTGGTCATGGCTTATCTGCGATGAGGCACAGGCTCTCAAGAACCCCGATTCCGCCAGGAGGCAGGCGGTGGAGAGAATTCCAAGACAGATGACCATTCCGATGACCGGAACACCGGTCGAGACCTCATTGATGGATCTCTGGTCGCTGGCTGACCTTGCAATTCCTGGTTTGTTGGGAGCCCGGGAAGACTTTGAAGCCGATCATCCCGATTCTGAAGAATCGGCACAGAAGCTTGCACGCCTGACAGATCCCGTTGTTCTTTGCAGAAAGGTCAAAGATGTCGCCGGTGATCTGCCGGAACGTATTGATATCGATCTTCCTCTCGAGCTGGGTGAGGAGCTTTCCCGGCGCTATGATGAAGTGCTCAGCGAAACTCTCGAGAAATACCCTGTGGCAGGCAATCTAGTAGCAACAGGTCAGCTGCAGCTTTTCTGTGCCCATCCATGGCTGCAGGGCGCCGGCGACCCGGACACTGATGAAGATGCTGAAATGGATCAGTCAGCCGGAATGCCGCTACATACGCCCAAGGTAGAGCGCACGATTGCCATTCTCGAGGAAGCGTTCAGGAACGGTCAGAAGGTTCTTCTCTTTGCAATCTTCAACCGTTGTGGCGAGATCATCCGTGAGGCGGCTCAAGGTCGGGTTCCAGATGCTTATTGGGGAGCGATTAACGGATCCACTCCGCAAAAAGAGCGGCAGGCAATCGTTGATGCTTTCTCGGGCCATGATGGTCCCGGATGCCTCGTGCTTAATCCCAAGGCAGCGGGTGCCGGGCTCAACATTACTGCTGCAACTGTGGTCATTCACTTTACGCAGGCATGGAACCCGGCTCTTGAGTTGCAGGCCAGCGCCCGTGCACACCGCCGTGGGCAGAGCGAGCCAGTCTACATTTACCGGTTGTTCTACGAGGATACAGTGGAACGTGTGATGATTGACCGTTCTCAATGGCGCCGCGAGCTAGGTAATGAGGCAGTGCCAGTTTCGACACGTGACGCTCATGATCTCAGTCGTGCCCTGTCTATGCGGCCCAGTGGAGAGAAATGATGAGCAGGCAGACTTATGAGAAACCACTGACGGCAAATGACACCGGAGAAACAGGCGGACATCAGGCAGGCATCCATATACCCAAGTCTCAGGCGGAACTGATTGCGCTGCTTCCGTTCCTTGATCCCGCGCGCAAGAACCCCGATGCGTGGTTAGAGATGACAGACGATACGGGCGTGACGTGGCGTTTTCGGTACATCTACTACAACAACCGGCTTCATGACGAAGGAGGCACGAGGAACGAATACAGGATCACTCACATGACCAAATTCTTCCGTGCCGTTGGAGCGACGGAGGGTGACATACTCGTGCTGAGCGGCTCGCCGGGAGAACTTACTTATTCTATTTCGGTTCGGAGGGAAGCTCCGTCCAAGGGCGTCGAGGCTGGAACGCCGGTGAGGGTGCAGCTCAAAGGCTGGCGTCGTGTGCACTAGGACGGACGAAGAGCCCAAAGATAATCTGGCACCGAAGCAACAGGCCAGTTTGGAGCATGTACGACTGGTCAATGATTTCCCAATTGGGGTTCTGCATCTTGGCGTGAAGACCCACACACTCGAGCGGGCAGGTCTTCGTACCATCGGCGATCTTGCAGACGTTACTCCGGACCGCATTATGCGAATTCCAACTGTGGGATGGCGGACTGCCGACCTTCTGACCAGGAATCGCCTTGCGTTGATTGAGGCATCTGATGCTGAGGCTGGCACCGACTGGGACAGGTATTGCGAGTCGACGGACATAACGCTCCTGCCGCGCGAGAACCAACCGGCCTCAGGCGAAGAATTTCTTCGGGTTTTGCCTGAATTTCTAAATGAGGTCGCGGACAATCTCTCAAACGAGGCACTTTCCGCAATCCTGCGCGAGCGCATTTGTCAGCCGCCGGACCGGCAAAAAACACTCGATCAAATCGCTTCGGCGACAACTCCGCCGGTGACCCGCGAGAGGATCCGCCAGAAGGAAAAGAAGCTGCTTGGACAGCTTGCCGGCGGTCTTCTCAACGATACCTATGGTGTTCTGGGAATTCATTTCCGACCCGAATTCTCCTACTGGTGGAGACGGGCTGCTGATCACCTTTCACACCTTGACGAAATCGAGTTTTCAGAATTCGTCGATTGCCTGTCTGCGGCTTGGAATGTTTCCAATGATGCAGTAATTGAACAACTTCCCATAATACTGGCAATCGTTACCGGCGAACCGCTGATGTCCGCCGAGTTCAGGACGGCGAGCCGCCTCGACCCAAGACTCTTCGGCGTTCTGAAAGATGAGGTACTCGCCCTGCCGCTCAACAGGCTCAGACTGGGCAGATACGCCGGACGGCTAGCTCAGGAGGGATCTGAGACCGTTGGAGACATTTTGCTGCGGTTGCGGGACGGCAGTCTTGGGGCAACAGGAAGAAAAGTTGCCGACGTGGTTGAGCAGCATGCCAACCTACTGGCTGCCTGTCTTGGTGACCATGGTCAGATTGACTGGCAGGCATACAGGGATGCAAACTCACTCATCTGTCTGCCCGCCACGCCAACGGCAAGTGCAGCTGAGTTTGTCGCGGCACTACGAGATATGATCGGTGAACTTTTGACGGTGTGCTACGTTACGAAGCGAGCACCTGACATTTATCGTCTCAGGACCAGCCGCACTCTTGGCAATCAGCTAACGCTACAGGCCGTCGCTGACGCCATGGAGACCCATCTGCCGACGGTAAAACGCGAAGAAACTGTCTTTTTGCGCTTTCTGAATCAAATCCTTATCGGTCACGACTTTAGTGCACTGCCAGTTTGGCTGGACGACACTTGGCTGGATTACTGGGATGAAGCGCGAGCTGTCTATGAAACGTCCCCGGACGATTACGGGCAATTCTGTGAAAACCTCGCATGGAAATGGCGACTGACAGTGCGTGATATCGGAAAAGCTGCCCCGACGATCTGGGCAGTGCTGAGCGGCTATCCGAGTGACAGACGATCTAAACGCTTAATCAGCGAAGCGCCCTTCGTGAACCATGCTGTTAGTCCGCTACCTCAGCTACCTGTTGGTCGCATCCGGCTCCGTGGCTTTCGACGCGTCCATTGATGAAGCGACGCCTGGTGACAGATCAAGGCCCCTGATTGCCAACAGACTTTCAGCGCCCTCAAGCCAGGTGGTCAGCTCTGTCAGGAGTCCCTGCAGCTCGAGCCGGCCCTTTCCCTTCAGCGCGCATTCCCAGACAGTTGCAATACGCCATCCGTCAGAAAGCAGAGCCGATCTGACAGCATTGTCGCGCTTCCGGTTTGCATTGATCTTGGTTGCCCAAAATTCGGTTCGTGTCCCGGGAAGCCGGAACAGATGACAGCTATGGCCATGCCAGAAGCAACCGTGCACAAAGATAACCGCGTGAAGCCGAGTGAGGACGATGTCAGGCTTGCCAGTCAGATCTTTGCGGTTCACCCTGAAGCGATAACCCAGTTTGTGCAGTCCGCTCCGGACCAACAATTCAGGCTTCGTGTCTTTCCCTCTGATTGCCGCCATATTGCGACTTCTCGTCACGGGATCGTGAACGTCAGACATACTCCTCGGCAACTGCCTTATCGTTCATGACCGGCTCGCCAGTGATGTGTGGCCGCATGATCCTTGCGACCTCATTGAACACCGGCACTGCCACGGAGTTTCCGAACTGCTTATATGCTTGCGTATCGGAGACCGGGATGCGGAAGGTGTCAGGGAAGCCCATCAGCCTTGCACACTCTCTCGGGGTTAGCCGCCTCGGATTCTTGCGTCCTTTTTGCCGCACAAGAATTTCAGATCCGTCCTTGTAGTACCGCGCTGAAAGGGTTCGACAGGTGTCGTCCGGCCCTACCAGTCCAAAGCCAAAGCCATTGCCCGCTGCGCGATGCTTGGCTGAATAGTCTCGCAGGTATTTCCACAAATGGTCGCTCAGAGTGTATTTGACGCTGACCTTTGCCAGCTCACCTTCAGTGTAATGCGCTTCTGCTGCTTCGCTGCCGTTTTCGGGATGCAGTACTGATCGCATCAGCGTTTCGCCTTCGGGAGGAAGTCTGAGGTCCGCCCAGTCGAATCCACTTTTTTCCCGAAACCCAACAAGAACAATACGCTGCCGGTTCTGGGGAAGGAAATGACGTGCGTTGAGGATGCGGAAGTGCAGGTCATATCCAAGGTCTTTCTCCAGTATCTTGCGAATGACATCAAACGTCCTACCCTTATCGTGGCTCATCAGATTCTTGACGTTCTCGAGGAGAAACGCTCGTGGCCTGTGAGCTTTCAGGATCCGGGCGACATCGAAGAACAAAGTTCCCTGCGCTTCATCAAGAAAGCCGTGTTTCCGCCCCAGTGCATTCTTTTTTGATACGCCGGCGATGGAGAATGGCTGGCACGGAAAGCCTCCCAGCAGCACATCATGCTCAGGGATTTCATCGACTCCTATCTTGGTAATGTCGCCGGCAATGGGACGATTGTCAGCGTAATTCGATTGGTAGGTTAATTGGGCATACTTGTCCCACTCGGAGGTAAAAATACAACGCCCGCCGATGCCATCGAATGCTCTGCGCAGCCCACCGATGCCGGCGAAAAGATCGATGAACGTAAATCCTTTCCCGACAGCCTCCTGTGAGGGCGCACCGGCGCGTTCGCGGAGCCAGTCGAGGATTATCTTCTTTGGCTTTATCTGCCCTGATTCCCATCGGAAGACTTCTCGCTCCGAATACCCGAGCTCTTCGGCAAGCGCCTCGGTTGAAAGTCCTGTTCGACAGCGTAGAATTCGGAACTCAGTCTGCATTAGATCGCCTTGGGTAATTATGCAGACGAAATGTCATGAAATTTCCCCATGAGCAAGTTGGCTGTATGCCATTTCACCGGATATTGTCAGGCGCAACGTCTGTTGTCCTTATCAGACAATTTCCCTGGATCCGCTTCTCGTCGCTTGTGACATGTCGGAGGTACTACCGCTTTGGCCTCGCAATTATCCCTCTGACCTATCGCTGCACGGCTCTACGTCGCTGACCGCGCGATCGCGGCATTACGCAAGCGGCGCACGATTGACGTGCATTGGGGCGCAAAGCCGTCACTAGATCCCACGATCAAGCGCTTTACTCTTGATGTGCTCCAGTTCCTTGCCGGGACTTTTCTCGCTCGCTTCACTCCGGCCTATCTCGCCACCCTTCGCCGCAGCTGCTTGCAGGCGCGATGTAACTTCGAGTCCAGAGGACTTCTCTCCCTTGTTGTGAGCAATAGCTGCAGTCATTCTCTGCGAGTTGTCCAAGACCAAAGTCAGATGATCGCGAAGCCGGGTCACCGTTACGAGAAACGTCTTCTGGTTCGAGAGATTGCGTTCGCGGCTATCCATGACTGCGATCCCGCGGTCGGATGTAAGACCCTGCGCCATATGAGCGTTCAGCGCGTAAGCGAGATCGATGCGTTTCAGCATAGGATCGTCTTTACCAAGCGTCACTTGCTCACCCTTTGAGGTCTCAACTGTGACCCTCCCCTTACCGATGGCAATGACCTTTGCCTGGTCAGCGTTGAACAGCCTTCGCTTGTGATCATTTCGCGTCCAGCGAATTTTGTCGCCACGATGGATTTCGAGCCGTCGGTCGTTGAAAAGAGCCAGACTGTCATTGGCCTTGTCTGCCCTTATCCGCGAAGGATCGAAGCTGAGCTTTTTTCCGCGGGCGCTCTCCAAAGTGACCCTTTTGCGTTTCGGATCGGTGCCTAAGATGCGGTATTGTCCCGGCATAAGGCCAAGCGCCTTTTGTCTCTTCGAAACCTCAAGAATGCGGCCGGTCTGATAGGCTGCAACATGGCGCAGCTCTTCATAAGTGGTGTTCACGCGCTCAAGCACAGCCAACTGAGCTTTCTCCGGCCCAATCTGCCCGCTTGCAAGAAGACCTGTTTGCACAGCCTCATTGACAGCTGAGCGGATCCTGCGCCCAGAGGCATAGATCGATGTGCGCTCTCGATCTTCTGGCTTCAGCGAAAGCCACTGCTCGGCTGCAACAATCGCGCTATCGCCTTTGGCTTCGATCGTTTGGGGCTCAAGTTTGGCAAGCGCAGTTCGAACATCACCTTTCTGCGCAGCGGCTTGGGCTTCGCGAACAACAGGATTACGCGCGCGCAGGTTGGTGTTCATGTGGGCCTGCGCGATGCCGGCCTTTTGCAGAAGCGCAAAGGGTTTGCCGGCATCGACAGCGCCGAGCTGCTTGCGGTCGCCCATAAGCACCAAGCGATGGACACCAGCTAGGTTCGCGAGCGCCACGAGCTTCTCCTTGTCGCTGTTGGCGACCATCGAAGCTTCATCCAGAATGAGAACGCTTCCTCCGAGCGCCTGCTTTGCTTCGGTTTTGAATGTGCGATCGGAGGGATCATCCAGCAAAGGCTCCCAGCCCCCAAGAAAGCGGGCGAGTGTCTGTGATTTAATCCCCGTGTCGCGTTCCAGCATTTGGACGAGTGTATTCTGGATGGCGAGGCCGATGACAGGCCGTCCCTCTTCGCCCAGCACTTTGGCGACCGGTCCAAGCACGCTGCTTTTGCCAGCACCTGCTACGCCCTGCACCGCAACGGTTCGATCCGATGAAGTCAAGATAAGGCGCGCAGCCGAGAGTTGGCCGTCATTCAGTCTAAAGCCGTGCCCAATTTCTGCCGAGGCCTGCACGCGGGTTTCGGCCTCTTCAGCCTTGAGATCCGACGCGGATTCTCCTTTTCCCGCTTGAACTTCGGCGATGATGCGCTGCTCGGTTTCAATTGCTTCGCGCGACGCGAGCCAGCCCTTATGCTCGCCGCGTCCCGCTACAAGATAACCAGAATTGACCAAGGCGCGGGTTCTCGTTTCGATCTTACCGATGGTCGTTGGCAGACCAAAATCCAAAGCCGCCTTATAGAGCGCTTCGCGTTCAAAAGCGGCCTCGCGCTGCGACAAATGCCGCACGGCCGAGGCAACCGCCTGCGCGGCCGCGATCGTTTGCTTGTCCTGCTTAAGCACCGAGGCCGGCACCAACGGATCTTCTGATGCCCCTCGAACATGGCTCGCAAACTTGGCAAGCAGAGCTCGGCCCCGTTCCACCAGTGTCGCGAAACCCGAGTGAGGCTTTTCAGGCATGGCTGAGCGCAGACGCGCACGCTCGACCATGGGAGCTAGATCTAGCCCAATGGACTGCGCGGCTTCCTGCCACATGCCTCCAAGCGTATCGCGATCTTCAATCGACGTTTTGGTAGAGCGGGTATCAAGCGCAGCAATCCGTCCCGCTTCAAGGCCTGGACCTTGCCTCGCTGCAAGCACTTCTTGGCGCCGCGAAGAGAAGGCCATGACATCCTCGCGCGAAATCCCGCGCGCTTCGAAATTGCCATGCTTGAGAGTTGGTCCGGTTTCATAGCCAAGCTTCACGACTTCCATTCGGAAGCGCGCCATCGCGATGGAGTTGAGCGTGGTGTTGAGCTGCCATAGACGATCATTCTTGAGCGTCCGCCACTTACCATCCTTGCCTTGTGTCACATTGGCGATCACGGCGTGGAAATGGAGATTGGGTTCCTGATTGCGGTTGGTATCGTGCTGGAAAAGCCCAATCGCCAGATTGCCTGTTTTTTGGGTCTGAACCTTGCCCTGCGCCATGATGCGGGTTTCGGAAGCGTTCTTTTCCGCCCATTGAAGCGCTTCGACAACCGCCTCACGATAAGCGCTGAGGATGCGCTCATCTTTGCCCACAAGGGCAAGAAGCGACCAGCTCTTGGGAACAGAGAATGTAAGGTCGGTGCCCGGCCTATGGGCCTGCCCGAGGTTGCCAACTTGCGTTCCATCGGGGAGCTCACCGCGCAACAAAGCGTCGAAGGCTTTGGCTTCTACCTTCCCCTCTAGACCAAGCCGCGTTGCGCCTTCACCGAGCCATTCACCCGAGCGATCAGCATCAGCTTTGGCGTAGTAATTGTCGGATGCGAAGTAGTTAACCGCTGCGGAGGACGAGCGGACATTGGCAACGGAGAGCATGGGCAGGCCTCACACAATTCAAGTCCCTCAGTCCTCCCCGATGATGGTAATCACATCACTTCACATCTCAGCGTCGAAGTCGCCGAGATCGTGATCATATTCTTCGCGTGCCGCGCCGCCCAAGAGCGAGCGCTGTTGCTCTTCTTGAAGCGTCTTATCCGTCTTTGCTCGTTGCTCGCCTTCACGCTGCGCGGCGTCAGGATCGGGCCGATCAGTGCGAGGCGAAGGCTTCTTCAGAGCGTCTGGTTCACGCTCATCGACTTGCTGCTCCCTAAGCGGAAGCTCGCCTTGTACTTTGCCTAAAGAGGCTGCTCTTTCGCTTTTGCGCGGGGCTTCAACAGCTTGTTTGAGGGTTGTCTTAGAGCGAGACTCCGAACGTTCTTGCTTGTCAGTCTTTACACTCTTGTCACGCGCGCGAGACTGCGCTTTGGGACGCTTCGCTGGCTCACGCTTGCGATCCGTGGCTTCCTTCATCTTGCGCGGATCGCCGCCGTCTTCTCCTTCCTCTCCGCCCTTATTCGCCGTAGCCTCGGAAGTCTCCTCGCCTTCCTTGAGAGTTTCAGCCTTTGCCTTTGACGTTGGTCCTTTGGCATCCTCGTACGGGATAAAACCTTCGGCCCGGCGCGGCCAATCTCGGGGTTGCAAAGAGACAGGCGCCGCCGGAAAACCATCAGGGAACTTGATGAAGCCCTCAAGGCTTGGAAGGCCCATAAACTCATCAGGCAAAAGCAGCGGAACCACCTGCCGACGCGGCGTCAGACTGACCGCATCGCGCGCATTGTTGTAGCCATAGCTGTACCCTTCTTCCATCTCGCGAACCTCGCGGTGGCCGATAATGTCGGAGCACCATGTGGCGGTCTCACGATCGGCAGTGGCGAGGATCAGTTTGGTCCTGGCAAGTGAAGACAAGGTCATTGCCATGTTCTCGCCGTAGACCTCCTTGAGCTTCGCGAAGGTATGGACGCCTGTGACGATAGCACCGCCAAAATTGCGCGCAGTCTGCAGACCTTTTTCGAGCGACGGCAGGCGGTGAAGCGCACCGAGCTCATCAATCAGAAACCACAGTTGCAGGTCACGCGTCCGGCGACCCGTCATCAGTGTGTTGATCGCTGTATCAAGCCACAGCGTCAGCAATTGTGAGAGCACGCTCATGTCTACATAACGCGCGGATAGGAACAGAAAGGAGCCCGGTTTTCCTTCGCCAGTCACCCACTGCCGCACCGAAAAAGCTTCCCCTGATTGAGGCAGCATTTGCATCGCTTTGGCATTCACATTGAAGACGGCGCGGACCGATTCTGCCATGCGAGCAGCGGCCGGCGTGCTGATCGGTCCAGCCATTGTGTCCTCTACCAGGCGGTGCAGATCCGAGAGATCTGCATTCATCAATTCATCGGCAAGCGCGGCATTGGTTCCGCGCCCTGCTTCCTTCAGCTTGATACATGTTTCAACAAATAGGGTTCGCGCAGCGAGCACCCAAAACTGTTCCGAGCCGCCTCCATCATGGGGCACAAGCGACTCTGCTGCTGCATGGAACTCCGCGCGCGATGTGCAATCATCGAAGACGCTCCAGCTTGGGCAGCGTGTGTCCAACGGGTTCAAAATGATATCGAGTTCGGGATCGAAGAAGGTTTCGATAAAGGCGCCGGTCAGATCAAAGATGACCGCGCGTTCACCTCTCTGTCTAATCTCGGAAAGGAGCTCGAAAAGGGCGACCGTCTTGCCCGTGCCCGTCGTGCCGACCAGCATGGTGTGGCTTTGCTCTTTACGCCAGGGCCAGCTCACACCTGCAAGGTGCGCTGGGCTATAAAGACCGGCTGAAGCGAGCGCGCTGCTGCCTGCAATCCGCCACCTCCATCCCAGATTGTTGCCATATTCGCGGGCGCGTTCATGACGATTGTGATTGTCGATTTCGCCTTCCAGTTCAGCAAGACTTGCAAGCGATGCGCCGCGCACATGCTTCCTTTGCTTGGAGCGCCAACCGAAGTGTTCAGCAACCCACCAAAAGGCAATGAAGGCAGGAACAAGACCCCATGCCGAGGTGACAAGCGCAGCCTCAACTGCCCCCTCAAATGCGGTCATTGCCTGTTTCATGGGCGGGTAGTCTGTCACTACGCTGAGTGGAAACGCGACGATGCTTCCATCAGCCAAGGTGAGGTTCACAAGCTTGTCAGGATCGAACTCCATAAACGCATAAAAGGATGAGTAGATATGCATCCAGACAAGGTAGGTTTGGTGGTCATCGAGGCTGCTTGTTACCTCCCAATAGATAAGTCCAAATATCACCAGCAGGGTGATGATCAGCGGGCCTTTGAGCCCGGCTGCAAACATGAAACCAAAATGCCCAAGGAGCTGGCTTCCGCGAGTGAAGTTGACGAGATTATGCTTCATCGCTGCCCCCTTGCGGGCGCGGCGCAACGAGCCCCAAACGCTCCAGCCGGCGCTGATAGGCCGCGACCGTCTGCTCGCGGAGATCGGGCACAGAATGGTGCGTGAGCAGCGCATCCAAAGCTACGGTGATGAAGATGTTCTGGCGAACCGGATCGGTCGCTGGCGTCCTCAAATCGGCTTCCGTGTCACGCTGCCAGGCATCAAAAATGCAATCGCCAATCACGATGCTTGAACTGACCCGCCGCTCATCGGCCTGAGCTTTAATCCAATCGGCAACGAGAGGCGTGACATAGGTCACAAAACGATGATGTCTTTGCATGAATCCAAGTTCCTTTTGCTAAAAAGAACCTGGTTCACTCTTCGGAAAAGCGAGTGCCACTCTGGCACGGGCAATAGGGTGTAGGAAACCGGAAAATTAGGACAGAAATTCAATGTGCTAAGTGAATTCAGCACACTATGGCACAGTCGATAAAGCCGTTGGCATACGACTGGCACAGAAGTGGACATTGCCAAATTCATGATAAACTTCATGATCTTACTTGCCAGCCCCGCTGCGTACGGTGTGCTGTCAAGTTTCAATGTGCGTAGGCGTTTCCGGCAACTTGGAGCAACCGTTCAATACACTGAATTTTCGGCTTTATTTTTGGAGCGGGCGCAGGTTGGCTTTCTTGGGACAAAGCGAGATTCTAAGAGGAATCGGCTCTGGGCTACCAACTGGCCTTAGTTTGGTGACAAATGGCCAGTTGAAGGGACGCTGTTCATGGGGCGATTTATACGCGCCGCTTGCAGAGTATTGGCCCTCGACCACTGTTCGCATGTGTCGGGAAGAGTCTATCGACATGTTCGTCAGTCGAATTGATGTGCACAGCCTCGCGCCGCCTTTTTTGGATGGAACAACTGCACTGACTGGCGCCGATCAATCAACCAGCGAGGGCCAGCTCGTTCGCTGAGCGGTAGGTCAACCGCTTACCCCTGCAAACATGAAAAAAGGGCAGGAGTCGTTCCCGGCCCCTGCTCTGTTCGTGCGGTCAGAACTCGTCTGACATCGCCCCGTGAATGGTATGCACGACGCGCGCTGCAAGGTGCGCCGGAAGCGCATTGTAGTCACCTTCGTCGAGTGCGACGTATCCAAGCTCGCGATCCTCAATGATATGCTGATCGAAGAAGCTGTGCAGCGCCCGGCGCTCTGCCACAGCCAGCGCGTCAAAGTAGCGGTCCGAAGTCGAAATGCGTTGAAATTGCGTAGCCATTGTATCCTCCTGATGTCTGCCGTTGACGGCAGGAGCAGGACGGATGGGCGTGCAGCCGGCGGGTCAGGGATCGTCCCGAAGGGCGACCGCGAAGGGGCGGTAGGGGTGACGATTTTGTCGGACCGAAGCCAAGCGAAGGGGAGGCAAAATGGTGGGACCCTGCCGTCCTTGACGCGCCGGTTGCGCGCCCATCAGAATGGGACAACCGTGAGCCAGGCCCCCTCCCCCGCCAGACAGTTTGGACAACGCAAGAAGGGGCGCTGTCCGGTAGGACAGGACCCCTTCGGGAGGGAGACCGACGGGAGAGTTCAGTCGATCTCGGGAGCGTCGGTGTTGTCGTTGTCGTCGCTCGACCCGTTGCCGCGTGAGAGAAAATCGACCTTGTCGGCGAGGATCTCGGTGCCGTAGCGGGTGACCCCGTCCTTGTCCTCCCACTGGGTGTAGTGGATGCGGCCCTGGACCGAAACCAGCTGGCCCTTGGAGCAATACTGGCCGACGGTCTTGGCGAGGCCGTTGAAGCAGGTCACCCGGTGGAACTCGCTTTCCTTGGCGGTGTAGCCGTTCTCGTCCTTGTAGGTCTTGCCGTCCTTGTCGCGCGCGGGGCGATCGGTGACGACGGTGATCCCGGTAACGTTGGTGCCGCCTTTGGTCTCGCGGGTGTCAGGATCGCGGGCGATGCGGCCGGTGAGGATTGCGATATTGGTCATGATGTAAGTTCCTTCAGTTCCTCAAACCGGAGACCATCTCCGGCTTGCGGACATCCAGAAGAAGCAGGGCATGGGAGGACTGCACCGCAGGAGCGAAGCTCCAAGGGAAACCCGTTCATGACGGGTGGTGCGGGCAGGCAGCGCAGCTGCCAACACGGCCGGCAAAGGAACGGGTTGCTGTCCTCAGCTGACCTGGTTCAGGACTGTTCGCGAAGAAAGCCGGATGGGTATCAGGTGCGGGCCTGAAGGCTCACGTGACCCTGCTGCAATCAACCTGCCCCATCGCCTTCCGATGCCGCCAGCAGATCCATGAAGTTGCGGGCTGCTTCCCGGTCTTCCTCGTTCTCGAACGCCATATCGAGATCGGGGGCGGACCCGAACATGTGCAGGAAGGACCAAAGTGCAAAGCGTTTGCCGAAGTCTTTATCGAACACCGACAAGTGTCGGCTTTGCGCCCCAATCTAAGTTATAGCCGACCGCGTTAGGTCTAACCGGAAGCTGCCGTTCGTTGCGACGTCGGAGCGCCCCGCCATGCCCCAAAAGAATGGCCTTGGTTTTTCAATTGGCCTAGTGTCGCGGAAGCCACCCGCCAGACGTCGAGATCGAAGCTATTACAAATCAAATCGTAGTTTGATTAACGAAATCACCAGCCTATTCTGACCCAAAAGAAAGATGACGTTAGTTCTTAAACAATTAGACCATGACAATCTCTGCCACGGCTGGGAATGGGAAGTCGAAGACATCGACATTCTGGCCGAACGCGTGGCGCGCGTGGCGTTGGGACAATATCGGCATATTGCGCAAATCCTCGAAGGTCTAGCGGTCTCAGCTCCAGCGGGTTCCGCTCAGCACGCGGCAGACGCGCTTAAGAAGCTGAAGGTCGCAAAAAATGGTGATCCATGGCATCGTGATGGCTGGTTGTTCCAGATAATATCCTGGATTGCCGCCAATCAGGAAAAGCAAGGAGCAGCGCTCGCTCCCCCTCACATCTTCCATGCGCACAAGGGCTTTGACGGCTTGCAGTTGGAAATTTCAGATGACTGCAAGTCGGTGACCGCTGTCGTGATCTTCGAAGACAAGGCCACTGAGAAAGCGCGCCGAACAATCAAGCGTGAGGTATGGCCCGATATCGAACACCTCGAAGCCGGTGGGCGGATCGCTGAGCTAACCCATGAAGTATCAGCAATCCTTGAGCGGCAGCAACAGGTGCATCCTGACCTGGATATCGACCACGCTATAGATCGCATCTTGTGGCAGGAAGCGCGCCGCTACCGCGTTAGCGTCAGCATCGACGACAGGCACAAATCTCATGATAAGCGCAAAAAGCTCTTCAAGCACTACGACGTTTCTGCGGATGGCGGTGTTGTTCGCCGCCGCGCCGAAACTATGCACTTTGAAGATCTTCGAGAGTGGATGACCAACTTTTCTGATTTGGTTGCCGAGAAAATCAAGGCGATTGCGAATGTTTGATCCAATCACTTCCGCGTTGATCGCCGCTTCTCCGCCGCTCGAAGGGCTCGATTTGGAAGCGCTCCCCAAGCGCCTTACCGAGGCATTCGCCGATATCGTCGCCGCAAAGATTAGGCTTCGTGGAGCAGAAACCGAGAAAGCTTCCGAAACGCTTGAAGAAACGTTGCTCGAGGTTCGCCGGTTAGCCGCTGCGCATGAGGCATTTGTCGCACTCTTGCCCGAGCGTGACAATCGCGCGGCCGCCGCATTTGTGGCTGCTTCTGCTCATCAGGTCTGCTTGATTGGCTCTAGGGCCGATAGGGGCGAGCTTTCCTATCTGGACGCCACTAGCGTAGCTCCTGAAATCTGCGCAGCACTGCTGTTCATGGTCGCAGAAGCCCATGCCGATGCCGCCGAATGCGCGAAACGCATTTCAATTGATCTAGCTGAAGGGACGGCCGTGGAACGCGCGCTCCTGACATCGATCAAATTGCTCGCCACTGGACGCCTTCGAAACGTCGGGCAGCAGGATATGCCGGACATCGAGACTGACCAGGCAACGCCGGAACAGGCTATCGACGCCCTTTATCTAGAGCTGCTCAAGGGCATCAAAAAGCTAGCGACACGTCTGCTGTCGCAGGTGGACCTGGACCCGGCCGCCGGCGGCATCGAACCCGCCTCTAGCTATTTCATTCGAGTTAAAGAACTAAGCGTCGGTCAGCTTGAGGATGTGTTCGGAACCGGCGATCATATCTTTAATCTATTCCCCGGCCCGCTGCATTTGGCCAACCTCCTTATCGCGGTGGAGCGTGACCTTATCGAGTCCGCGCTGACCCGCCTGCCAGCTCCGCAAGGCGTAGACGACGATGCCTGGTGGCAAATCATTCGCCGAATGGCCCGCAAGCGCCCCTTCCTGTGGCGAAATCATCGCGACGCGATCGCCAGCAACTATCTCGAGAAGGGAACATCGTCCGCGATCAGTTTCCCGACTGGTGGCGGTAAATCTACTCTCGCTGAGCTAAAGATAGCTGCATCACTCATTCGGGGCGAAAAGGTGGTTTTTCTGGTGCCCACCCACGCACTCGTCGATCAGACGACGCGTGCGCTCAAAGATTCTTTCAATACCTTCGAAATCGTCGGTGACGTCGAGGACGAAGTGATGTTTTCTGACATCGTTGTTCTGCCCGAGGTTATCGTCACCACACCAGAGCGTTGCTTAATGCTCCTGACAACGCAGCCAGAAGCATTTGCGGACCTCGGCCTTATTGTGTTTGACGAATGTCATTTGCTTCATCCTCGAGATTCCGATCGTAGCCGCCGCAGCATCGATTCAATGCTCGCGATCCTAAATCTTTCTAGAGCCGCTCCCGAGGCAGATATGCTCATGCTTTCGGCAATGATGAAAAATGCCGATGAGATTGCGAAATGGCTGGAGGAACTGACAGGCCGAGCATGCCTCTCCCTAAGCTTAGCATGGAAGCCAACGCGTCAAGTTCGTGGTAGCGTCGTTTATCCTGCCGATACCATCAATGAACTTACAACTAACCTTCGACAGGCGCGGAAAAAATTTTCAACCCACAAGAACCCACCTGCGGCAATCAAACGCGAATTGGTTGCTCAGCCATTCGGTTTTTTCAGTCTCTTGCAAACCTGGGCTAGCAAGGATCGGAGCGATTACACCTTACAACCTCTTCTCGATGATGCACACCATCTTTCCACCGGCAGATCGAAAGGTGGCGCCTGGTATCTCACGCCAAACGGCAACCACACGAGCGCGCTGATCGCCGCAGCTTCAGCGTCAAGCGGTCTCAAAACACTCGTGTTCGTTCAATCTACCGTCTTGGCAGAAGCATCGGTGAAGGAATTCCCGAATTTGCTGAAGTCGCCCAAGGTCAAGCTTACCGACGAAGAGCTTAAGTGGCATAGCTTGGCCGCTGAAGAAATGGGCGGCGCTGACCACTGCTATTTGACGCCTGTAGCTGATGGGCAGGTCGGCGGAGGTGCAGCCAGCCACCACGGGCTGCTTCTCCGCGAAGAACGGCTGCTGCACGAATCCCTTTTCAAGCGGAAGGATGGCATTGACGTTCTTTTTGCCACCTCGACACTGGCTCAAGGTATGAATTTGCCAAGCGAAGTCGTGATTATTTCGGGCGATAGTCGCTTCGATCCGGAAGTTGACAAGATGGCTCAACTTGAAGCCCACGAGTTGCTAAATGCTGCGGGACGTGCAGGGCGGGCGGGCGAAAACTCGCAAGGGTTCGTGCTTGTTGTCCCAAGCCGTGTCGTTGAGTTCGATAACAAGTCGAACCTCATCAACTCACACTGGCTTACCCTGCAATCGATTTTTGCTCAGAGCGATCAATGCCTCGTGATTGACGATCCAACAACCATCCTGCTCGATAAGATTCACGCAGGCGCATTCGAACAAGGGATGCCGGCATATTTCTTAAGCCGCTTGCCAGCCTCGGACGAGAATGGAACCGATGCGCCGATCAGAGATATCATATCTCGGTCGTTTGCCGCCTATCGAGCGCGACAAAGAGGAGATGCCGATTGGATCGAAAGCCGTATCGCTTCCGCCTTCGCTGCGCGAAAAAGTGCAGAACCAGAAGACGATTCCAAATGGCTCGACCGCGTGTCAGGGCTGACTGGCGTATCGGTTAATATTCTCCACGAACTGTCAAACTTGTACGAAGACACCAAAACTGGCGAGACTACTGAGGCTGCTATCGACGCGTTGCTCGAATGGTTCGAGGCCAATCCGGACAGCTTTCTCGAGTTAGTACGGCCGGAAAACATCCAAGGCTTGTTTGGTGGCGAGTATGACAAATTGACGTCTGAGCGCGACAGGGGCGCGTTCGCCCTGCCAGTTGTTTCTGCAATGCTCAGGCTTTGGATGAAGGGCTCTCCGCTTAACGTGATTGAGGCATGTCACCCGAAGGAAGACAAGGCAAAATGCAAGCATTCGCGCCACTTCGTGCTTCGTATCGTCCCTGACATCGCCTTTGTAGCGGGTTTGCCCGCGCGTTTGCTTGCAGCACAGGATGAGGAGGACGAGGCGGTGCCGTTGGTAATCGCAACGCTCGGGAGCTGCGTTCGCGAGGGTTGTGACAGTCCGGAAAACCTTGCCACCCGCCTCGCCTTGGGCCGCTCCGTTTCTCGTGTTGCCGCGCGGAAGAAGTATGAGGAATTGCTGCCCCATTTTGAGGATGGAAAGCCAAACGAGCCATTCGAAAATGCAATGGATCGATATCGCAAGGCTTCTGCTTTGAGCCTATTCAAAGATTTATAGAAGAATCGCTTCGACGCCCGGCGCTTACCTTATAGCGCCCGTCCTATTCGTTGTCGCAAACCAAGCCAATAGGGGGAGGCTGACCATGGGTGCCAGCTCGCAACAGTTGGCGAAATTGCGTGATTGCAGCCGAAAGACGGATCAAAAGGTACCGTTCACGGGCAGCAGACCGTCGCCTTTTCGGCTCCTATTGCGGAACCACGATCTAAATCGGCCGAGTCTTCGAGAAGCGTGGAATCAGTTCGCGCGCCACTGCCGAACCCGAGTCCGCAATTGCCGCTAAGCAACGGCGCACTGAAACGGCATCGATGTCCTTTTCTGTCGAGAGCACTTTCACCAGAGCTGCGGATTTGTCGCCAAGTCCCGCATAGCTCCAAAAGCTCTCGTCTGATCCATTTTGATCAACGAGGCGTTGCAGCCAGGCGAGATACCACTGCTTGCGCTCGATGACATCCATCCGTTCGACAATCGCCAAAAGTGAAAACGCTGCACCTGGCAAGTGTTTGGTGGACTGCTGCCATTCGTCAATCCGGGGGAGTAGGCTTGAAAGATACGGCCAGTCGGGTGGGATGGGCGTCATAAAGGGTCCAACCAAACCGGCGGCCTGCAAAGCATGAGGCGTGTTGTCCCAGCTCGGACGGCGCTTTGGCACGGCATTTTGCATTACCCAGTCGGCAGCTGGCGTCCACGCCGCCCAGAATCGTTCATCTGGTTCTCTCTCGGAGACCATTAGCTCATGCGCGACCGCGTCGAGATAGTCGCCAATTAGCTCCTCAGCTCGCTCATGATAGGAGTAGGCCAACAGCGATTTCCACTCGCTGCCCAGACCGGCTGCAGCGGAATACCGGCCGATATACTTCGCCAGGGCATGCCCCCACTCATATGGGAAATGTCGATCATAGCGATCCGGATCATCCTCCGAATAGCTCCGGGTCCACTCGACCAGCGATTCAAGATATAGAGAAAAATGCGCTCGGCGTTCCGAAGTCGCCACCGTTTCAGCCCAGTTCATTCTCTCGAGAATCTCTTTTACCTTTGTCCAATCCAATCCGATCTTGGACGGCATCTTCAAATGATAGAAAGGCCGTTTCCATTCCTTGGTGAAAACCCACTGCATTTTGTACGGGGCGGGCGGAACATCCGGCATTCGCGATAGATTCTGATTTTTCAGGCCACGTTTGACAGCACGCTTGCGCCGACTAACCATCCGCTCGGCAGCTTTCTGCTTTTCGCGGTCGCTGCGCCAATAATGCCCAATATCGAGCACACAGCAATCGAGTGCAGCAATGGCAACGGTCCAGGCAAAGTCGCCTCTCCGATCCCAACGCAACCCTTCCATCACAGCAGAGGCTATCGCATTCAGTCGCTGGACCACGAGGGCCAATACGACTTCATCAAGTTCTCTTGAAAACGGCTCAAGTGTTGCGAGTGCTGGCAATCCCCAAGCCGCATATTCCTGAGGATCGGATGGCAAGATAGATTGGTCAAACAAGAATCGTTGATCTTCGGGCGAGCGCTGAATCCGCGCTCCAGCAAGGAGCAGTTCTTCTATCCACACGCGGTGCGATCCCACAAACTCTTTGCTGCCGTGATGCGCAGCCACCGCAGCTGCGCCCACGATTGCCGCATTTCTGATATTTCCAAGAGAACCAAACCGGCTCTCCTCCGGCTGCTGCGGATCAGCTATTAGCTTCTTTGCAAGCTCAATGCCCTCATCAAGCGTCATTGCATCGTCGATGGCGCCATTCTCTCTAGTCGAATTTACCCAGTTGAAGAGCCTGCTGGCTTCCGACAAGCGCTTCCGGTCTTCATCCAGTTGAGCTATTTCCGGTAGAGCTTCTTTGGGTGGACTAATCGTGACAACAACCTGATTGTCTTCCTCACCTTCGGTCAATTCGATTTGGCGCGGGTCGCTATCGGAAAAGCAGCGCTCGATCCGCTTCTGATGTTCGGTCATGATGGCCGGATGATCCCGTTCCTCCAGAAACTCGACTAGGTCATCCGCTTCCCATTGATTTCGCCGATCGTCAAAAGCGCGCTGAGCCGCTTCACTGGCTTTGAAGCGAAACGGCAGCAGAAAGGCATGGGACATTGGCTGGTACGTCGCATGGCGCTCGTGATATGCTTCAATAGCATTGATATGTATCTCACCTGCGTTCATGAACCCTATACGATAGGCTTTGTCACTGCGGTCGAGATGACGCCGAATGTCGTAGTTCCACAATCTTGGTTCGCCTAAAAAGGGTCCGCACCAGTCCAGTGCTCCAGGCGTATTAATATGGTCGTGAAAAATCGCGATGCACGGCGATGCTGTCGTTACTAGGCCATGTCGCTGGAGAACCAGCTTCAACAATTCTTCGGGCGAGCGGCCATCGGCGATTTTCTTGTGGAGCCAGTCATCTAGCGCCAGATAGGCCGACCCCAGCACATGTGATCCAAGTATCCCGCTTGCCCAACGATAGACAGTCGCGTCGCCCCAGAGCGGAATATCTGCCCAAGGCATTCGAATAACGAGAGGTTTGGGTTTTTTGCGATCCTCGCATTTTGAGTACCACCGCCAATAGACGGCGGCACGCATTTCCAGGCGATGAAACAAGCGAATGGCCTGGGTCTCATCGGTTTCAAAAAGTTGCGAGAAACCCGCGCGCAAAGGCGAGGAAGGAAAGAACTTGGTGTTTCCGCGGATGCCAGCGTCTTTGTACTCATGCCAAGAGAATAGCTGGTCGGGTATTATGCTTTTGCTACCATGGCGAACTCGTTTTCGGGGAGGAACGAATTGCTGGAGGCACATGTCGACCCATTCTTTGGGTAGCGCGCTCGGCACCCGGCGCGGCGACTCCAATATGTTCTCTCGGGCCGACCGCAACCGACTCTCTTGCGCAAGTCTTTCCAGATAGGTCTTTGTGACCGATTTCGCCGAGTTGGTAGATAAGGTCAGGACTTCCCGAAATCTGTCTTCAACCTTTTCCCAGTCTCGATGATTAGGCAATTTATGATCGAACGGTTCCCGCCTATCGTCCCAATTCTCTGGACGTTGGGCATCTTCGATCGTCACCAGCCAGCGATAGCAAATAGCTGCCATCCCTTGCGACAATCCGTTCGGAATATGCTCGGTGGCCCCGGCCCAAAGCCTAGCTATCTCGGACAGCTTCGGAACGAGTTTGGCGGGCCAGTTTTCCCAATGCTGAAGCGACCACTTCATGAAAGGTACCCAGCTCGGAAGTTGCGGCTTTTTCATATAAGCCAGCAACCGATAACGCTCTGTTTCTTCCATATCCGCGAGCGCCGGTGAGTTGAGGAGCGATTCATCAATCCGCGATTCGAACACCTGAAGAGTTTCTAGTAATCGCGACAACAAGCAGGCGTCATCCGCCAGCAATGTCGGTTGCAGATCGTCTAGGATCGCAGCCGACTTCTCGGAGTAGAGTGGGGCAACCAAAAGACTACGCGACCAAGCCGGATCAAGGCCTTCTGTGTTATCGAGAACCGCTATCAGTGCCTCCCACTCCTCGTAGGCACCGGCCTCGAGGAGCAGTTGCCCCGTCAGGCGGATCGCTCTCATCCACCATAAAGGTTCACCTGCCTTGGCAAGAATATCGGGCATCTTGTCGCGTTCACGTTCCAGGCATCGCGCAACGAGCCAGTCTTCGTGCACGTCGAATGACAGCGAGACTGCATCGCGGCGTTTATCAAACGTGATCGCTCCTTCGTCGATCAGGCTTTGCAAGCCGATTGCATCTACTTCCCCTCTGCCTGGGCGGCGGCCTGGGTCTTGGATCAGCAGCGCACCCAGTTCGGACAGTGCTCTGCTGCGACTAGCGGATGTAGACGGATCCGATCCTGCCTTTGTCGCCCAGGCACCAGCCAAATCCATCTCTGTAAAAGACCCAGTAGGGGCACTGTCGCGCTGAAAGAGTTCACGGAGCAAGAAGAGCGTCCGGTTCTGGCCCGAGAGGTCTTCACGCCGTAACATATCGGCAAATTCCGGAAATGCCGAACCAAGAGTGGCTGCCTCATCCTTGTCAAGATGACCCACGGCAACCTGATTGCCAAGATCGCTGAAGCCTGCCTCTTTGAGAGCCGACGATACTACATCCTGGCCCTGATAGTTGCGTGCCGACGTGACGATTTTCCAGTTCTCGGCGAACGGGCTTTCTGCGATCTCCTTAAGGATTTCGGTCACAACTGACCGGCGATCCGACAGCAGCAAGCGATCAGCACCATCAATTAACAATAGACAGGACCCTGAGCCGGACAGTCGTTCGACGACGGCTGATGGAGTGTCGGGGGCGCCGATGCTTGTAGTGAATTCTTGCCAGCTCTTGGCTGCGATCTGACTATCTTTCAGAACCAATAGTTCTCCTGGGAAATCCAGTCCTAATCTTCGCAATATGGCGGACTTGCCGGTGCCGCCTTCTCCAGTCAGTCTCAGAACGGAGTTGTCGGAGAGGGCCGTCTTGGCGCTTGACCAGATATCTCCCCGGATCAGCGAAAGAGAAACAACACCATGAACGAGGTTGTCTTCAATGGAGCTCAACGCTGTGCGGCTTGCTGTCTTAAGCAAGTCAATCCGGTCGCTCCGAGCTTCGACATGTTCAGGGTAGAACTGCGCAACAACCGATCTGTTCTGATCTAGCAGAGCATGAACCGTCTCCCAGCCAATGACGTGAACGGGAAACTGTCCATTTTTCAAACGCGCCCGCGAGATCTTGCGTGCATGCGCCTGCAATTTAGCATCGTTTGCAGCGGTCGTAACGAAAAGCCACTTCGACAATTTGGGCTCGAAGTTTTCGGCTTTCGCCAATTCAGCATCGAATTCTGTTATGGTAGCTTTCGCACCGTAAAGCGCATCCTTGCCTTTGCACTGGATGCCATAAACCGATGAGTTGTCGTGAGAGGGGGTCAGATAAACATCGACACCGTTTTGGGCTTGGCCAGTACGTCCATTCTTCTGGGCGGTTGGGTCGTTCCAGACCGACGCGAACAAAGCGCGAGCAAGTTCTTCAAACTTCTCCCATGATCTTGGCGGCGCAATCTGTTTGTCAATAAAATCCACTACAAGCGTCTAACTCCGGTGCAGAACATAACACAAGCTATGTCGATCTAGTTTTCTGTTCCTGAATTTTCAAAATTGACGTCTTATCCGCAGGTGCTCTTAATAGGACATAGCGGAGAGCTTCGAGACTTATCTATGAGCGGTTCGGCATCCGCTTTGCCGGTTATTTCGTAACAAATCAGACAGTCCGCTGTCGGCCCAGTTCAAGCTGTAGGCAATGTCGCGATCTGGGGGTGTTAGCGGACATTGGGCTCTGTGCTCACGACCCTTCGCCTCGCTAAAACTTGAAGGCATCCAAATTCGCTATCTCAATTCAGGCAATCGTACAGGCGGACAATCCAACGCGGTCAGTTACTAGGCCCAATGGCTTGAACTGATGACCCAGAGCTTCGTAAGTTTTGCGCGTAGCTTGGTTGCTCCGTCGCTGAGGTCCGAGGCCGCTACGTACGCTGCTGGTACGACGAGCAATGTGAGGAAAGTCGAGGTCGTTAGGCCTCCGATGATTATGAACCCCATTGCGTTGCGCCATTCGGCGGCATCGGATTGCGCGAGGGCGACAGGTAGCATTCCGAAGACCGCTGCCAGCGCAGTCATCAGCACGGGCCGCAACCGCTCTGGGGCGGCGCTGCGCATCGCAGCACCGGCCTCGTCGCCTCGGTCGCGATACTGATTGGCAAGATCGACCAACAGGATACCGTTTTTCATCACGATACCCATCAGCGCGATCATTCCAATTTGGGCAAAGAGGCTCATCTCTTCGCCCGTTGCCCACATCAGAAAATAAGCGCCGGAGAATGATAGCGGCGCGGTCAGCATGATAATGATCGGCTGGCCGAAGCTGTTGAACTGGCTCGCCAGCACAATGTAGAGCGCCACAAGCGCCAGTCCGAAGGCAAAGAAGATGGCTTCGCTCGTTTCGGCCAAGCGGCGGGCGGTGCCTTCCATTTGCGTGGCCAATCCAGCAGGCGGCGGGTTCGCACCCAGCAAATCTTCAACCTGTGAAACGGCGACACTCAAAGGCACACCGGGCGCGGTGTTGGCCAATACTGAAATCTGGCGAGATCGATCGATCCGCTCTATTTCTGCAGCGCTCTGGTTGACCTCGACTTCGGCCACCGAAGCAAGGTCGACCAGCGTTCCTTGCCCGGTTCGCAATGGCAAAGTCTCGACGTCGGAGAGGCTCTGCCGCGCGCTTTCATCAAGGCGGACCCGCACGTCGTAGCGCCGCTCATTATCGTTGAATGTCCCGGCATCGCTGCCGCCGATAAGGGTGCGGGATGCAGCGGCCAAACTACGGGCAGAAATTCCCAAGTCTGCCGCGCGGTCGCGGTCGACCACAATTTGCAGCTCTGGACGTCCGCCTTCGTAGGTTGATCGCACATCGACAAAATTGGATTGAGCAGCGAGCTCGCCTGAGAGCAATTGTGCATAGTCGTTGATTGCGGCTGAATCCCGTCCCGTGATGATGAGCTCAATGGCGACCTGTCCAACGCCTGCCCCGGACACCCAAGGAACCTCCTCGATGGCAATCTCGCGCGCGCTTGGTACATTTTCGCCGAGCGCATCGCGGGCAAATGTCATCAGATCATCTTGTGACAAATCTCGGGAGCGTTTGTGCGTGAGGCCGACATAGATATCGAGTTCATGAACCTTCGGGTTGCTTCCGCTGCCTGCACTCACAAATACCAGTTCAACCTCTGGGTGCTCTCGTAAGGCTTCATCGACCTGCTGCGCAGCTTCCTTCGCGCCCGCAATACCCGTTCCGAGCGGCAGTTTGACCGTTGCAAGAAATTCAGAACGATCCGTTGTCGACATAAAGGTGCTAGGAACTTGGGAAGCGAATAAACCTCCGATAAACACGCTGGCGAGCGCTCCACCTAGCACAAGGTAACGGCGGTCAATCGCCCATCCCACCAGCCGTTCATAGCGTTTGCGCATCCCGACATGGAAGTCTTCTATCCTGCCAAGCCAGCCACTATCGGCATGTTCGGGACGCAGCAGCCGAGCCGACATGGCTGGCGTAAGCGTGAAGGCGACCAGCATCGACACGCTGACCGAAAAGACAATTGCAAGCCCGTATTGGAAGAAGAAGCGGCCGACAATTCCTTCCATGAAGGCGATCGGCACAAATACCGCCAGCGTTGCGAATGTTCCGGCCAAGACCGCCAGCGCCACGCGCTTGGTCGCTGAATGCGCTGCCTCTGTAGGCTCAACCCCTTCATCGACGTCGTTTTGCACCGCCTCGACCACAACAATCGCATCATCGACCAGCAGGCCAATCGCGACCGTCAGCGCCAGCAGAGTGACCATGTTGATGGTGAAATCGAACGCTGCAAAAGCGACAAAGGTCGCAACGATTGAAGTCGGAATGGCGAGGAGAACAATAATCGTCGCACGCCAACTCAGCAGAAACAGGAAGGTCACTGCCACAACCAGCAGCACTGCGATAAACAGGTCGAACAGAACATCGCCGATCGCCTGTTCGATAAACCGCGAGGTATCCCGTGCGATGACAAAGTTCACGCCTTCGGACGTGTTGGTTTGAATGTCCTCGATTTCCGCGCGTATCTGCTCAGCCACGGCAACCGTGTTCTCGCCGCTTTGCTTGCGGACTTCGAGCACCACGCCAAGTTCGCCGTCGAGCTGGGCATAGCTATTCTCGTCTTCGACCGCGTCTTCTACCCGCCCGATATCACCGATCCGCACGGTTTGCCCATTGGGCCGATAGACAACCGGGATCGCGGCAAACTCCGCCGCATTTCTCGCCTCGGCCAATGTGCGGATGCCAAACTGCCGGTTCCGGCCATCGGTTACCAGCCGTCCACCCGGCAGCTCTGCGTTCTCGCGCTGGATCGCGGACAGCACATCATCCGCTGTCACGCCGCGTCCGCGCATGGCTGATGCATCAAGCCAAATGCGCATCTCGCGCTCGCGCCCGCCGACAAGCTGAACCGAACCGACACCCGGCACGCGTTGCAACCGCTCCTTGACCACTTCGTCGGCGAAAGTGGTGAGATCACGGATCGGCAAGTCTCCCGAAAGAAGCACCGAGAGGATCGGTGCTGCATCCGGGTCAACTTTTTCAATCACGGGCGGCTCGGCATCAGCGGGTAGGTCCCCTCCCAGCCGAGATATCTTGTCGCGGACTTCCTGCGCCTTCAGGTCCGCATCTTCCTCCAGCTCGAACTCCAGATTGACGATGCTGACACCCTCGGCGCTGATGGACCGCATCTGTTTTAGGCCGGATATTGTGTTGAGCTGCTCCTCAACAATGTCGGTAACTTCAGTCTCGACTGTTCCCGGAGAAGCACCGGGCAGGGTGGTGGTAACGGATACGTATGGAAACTCGACCTCAGGGAAGAGATCAACGCCAAGACGGCCAAAAGAGACAATGCCAAGCACGACAAGCGATGCAATCAGCATCGTCGCAAAGACCGGTCGCCGGATTGATACGTCGGCTAACCACATATCAGGTTTCGCTTGGGGTGCGGCGCGGCTTGACTGGCGCGCCCACGCGCAAGGTAGCCGGAGGATTGAGTATGACCTCGTCTCCCTCGCTCAACCCCGACTGGACGCGAACTCTATCAAGGTCGATACTCTCGTAAGTCACCTCGCGGCGCTGCGCCTTCCCGTCCTCGACCACCAAGACATTGGAGGACGCATTGTCGCCTTGAATGGCAGTTCCCGGCAGGATGATCGCCGGTTCGGGAGGAACCTCAATCAGAGCGCGTGCAGCCAGCCCGGAGCTAATCCGATAATTCGGGTTGCGGATCGGGAGCCTCAGCTCGACCATCCGGCTTTCCGGATCGACGCGATCATTGATGATGTAAACGATGCTATCGAACGGCTCATCGAACCCTTCGATAAACACGCGAGCAGGCATGTTTCGGCGAAAGGCGTCCACATATTCCTGCGGGGCATTGACGATAGCAGCGACTGTCCCGAGCTCTTGCAATTCAAGCGCTGCAGATTGCCCGCCCATCGAGAAACGATTGTTGAGATAGACACCCTCATCCACCAATCGCGCGGTCACGACGCCGTCATAGGGTGCGCGTGTGATCGTATCGCCAAGCGCCTGCTTTGCTGTTCCAAGTGCAGCCTCCGCTTGGGCTTTCTGTGCGCGGGCGACGGCCAACTCGGTTTCGATAGCGTCGACTTGCGCCTTAGAGACGAACCCTCTCGGGGCAAGCGCCATCACTCGGCCATGTCGGCGCTCTGCCTCAATCGCTTGTGCCTCGGTAAGATCAACTGCCGCCTGCGCTTCCGCGACGCTCCGCTGATAATCAGCCTGGCGAATTCGGAAGAGCGGTTGCCCGCGTGTCACCCTGTCGCCGACTTTAACAAATATCCGTTCAACCGGCCCCTCGGCGAATGCGCCGATTGCACTGCGCTGTTTTGCTGCGATGGTGCCGAACGCCTTGACCGGATTGCTCAAAAGCTCGGTCTTTACGATGATCGTTTCGACTTGGCGCGGCTCTAGTTGGGCCGGTTCGGTCACATCGACAGTTTCCGAGCTATCCGAACATCCGGCCAGAGCAACTGCGCAGATAGTCAGCCACGACAGGGCACCGCGCCTCAGCATGTGTAGGCACCCCGGCCACTTGCTACGAGCTTGCCCTCAGGGCCAGTAATGTGCGTCTCTGCAACAGATATCTGCCGCCCAATCTTCACAATACGCCCGGTCGCAGTGAGCGGTCCTGATGTGGCTGGACGATGATAATCGACCCTTAGATCGGCGGTGGCTTTGACCTTCGCCCCCATCGCAAGGAGAGTGTAAAGTCCAGTAAGGTCGATAAGAGACGCCAAAACGCCCCCATGAGCGGCGCCTAGCATGGGGTTGGAAACAATCTCCTCGCGCCATGGCATTAGGAGCTGAAGCTGATCGGCGGAATATGATTGTATCTCAAGGCCTAGCCACTGGTGAAAGGGTGCAATGCGCAGCATCTCTTCCAGCTGTTCGCGCTCAATAGCGATCGGCTCTTCTGTCATGATGCCTTTGCCTCCAAACCATGATGGCCTGTGAGAAATCCGACAATCGCAGCTGAAAATGCATCATTGGAATCTCCAACAACCATGTGCGTTGCGCCTGCAATGTCCGTGTATTCGGCATGAGGGACGAGTTCACGCAGGTGCGCGACTGACTCCTCAGAAACTAGATCGCTCGACCCGCCCCGGATTAGATGGAGCGGTAGCGACAAATTTGCCGCCGCTTGGCTCAGCCCTTCAAACTGTCTTTCCTGATGATCTGGAGCCAAGCGCTGGTCATTCATGATGTTGCGGATGAACATTGGATCCCAGTGCCAATAGAAGCGGCCATCGTCCTTTTGCCGCAGATAATGTTTGAGGTTACCTCCAGCCCCGCGCTTCTGGCGATGCGGCATGTAACTGGCGATAATTTCCGCCGCCTCTTCCGCGGAAGCAAACCCGCGATCAATATGCTTCTCCATGAAGCCCACCACGCGCATGACCCCGCTTGGCTCCATCCGTGGCGCGATGTCCACCAGAGTGAGCGAGGCGAAGCTACCCGAAGCAAGTTCACCCTCGGCAATCATGCCTGCAAGCCCGCCAAGCGAAGCACCGACAACCGCAGGTTTGCAATCCAGCTGGGACGCAATCGCAACGAGATCGGAAGCAAAGTCACGAAGGTCATAGGAGCCGTCTTCAGACCATGCGCTGTCGCCATGGCCGCGCAAATCAAGCGCAATGACACGGAAGCCAGCCGAGGTGAGTTCACCAGTGACACGCTTCCAGGCGCGGCGGGTCTGCCCACCACCATGCGCAAGCAAGACAGGCAGTCCTATTTCACTTCCTGAGACTTCGGCGGCAAGCTTGATCGCGGCATGGCCTCTGATGGTTTGAACTTTAATCGGCATAACTATCAGTTCCTATATTGTAAATCATTTTACAGTAAAGTACTTTATTTTTCTCAGCCCGGTGGTATGGCTGACCACATGGAAATCAATTTGGACAAAGACGCTGATGCAGCCGCAGAGAGCTTTCTGACTGACACCGATCGGTTCGTTTTTTTGCTGGAGGACGTAACCTCGCGATTGCGGCGCAACTTTGATCTTTCAGTCGAGCAGTTTGGCCTCACTCGCACGCAGTGGCGCACTTTGGCCTATGTTTACCGGACACCTGGAATGACTCAGACGCAGCTAGCAAAGCGGCTAGACCTAGAACGCGCCAGTATTGGTCAGGCAATCGATAGGCTTGAGAAAATGGAGCTGGTCGAACGACGAAGTGCGCAAAATGATCGGCGCGTGTGGCATGTACACCTGCTGCCTGCTGCAATTGAGTTACTGCCAGCATTGCGCAAGGAGGCAGACGCCACCTATGAAAGGCTTCTCTCTGGTTTAGGTCTCAACGATCTTGAGCGCTTCGGTAAAGCCCTAGCAAAGATGCGTGATAACCTTGATATCGATTAGGCGCTCGTTTGCAGGGTCCGTGGCCACCAGCGGTGCTGGCCTACGTGAACTTCTGCTTCTGGGTCGATAGGCGAATGTCGGCTTCTAGCGCTAACTCTCGAAGAGCTGACTTCTTATCTCGGCTCCCACCGACTCAGCAGTTTCTAACAGGCAGGCATCATCGAGGTGCGCGTATCTTGCGGTAGTTCCCACGTCGCCATGACCAAGCAAGCTGCCGATCATCGGCAGCGTTTCGGACGAACGAGCGGCAAGGCTCGCATAGTTGTGCCGCAGGTCGTGTAATCTGACATCCTCGATGCCCGCTTCGACCCTCAGCATGCGCCAGAACCATTCGATTGCGGAGACGGGCAGCACATCGAACTGGAAGACGCGCTCATGGCTCTTTCTGCGCGGCAAGCAATCAATAACTGCCCTCGCCTCTTTACCAAGCCAAACGACACGTGGTCCTGCCTTTGAGTCGGTCAGCTTTAGTTTGCGCCCCTGCACCTCGCCCCACGTGAGGTTGAGGATTTCGCCGCGCCGACACCCGGTCAAAGCGAGTAGCGAAATTACCGCCACCTCATTGGGGTTGTCCGCCCGATGCCGTGCTAGCGCTTCTCCAAGACGGGCCATTTCGGCTTGGCTCAAGAATCGCTCGATCTTTCGCCCTTTGTTGCGCTTCACGCCACGAAAGGGGTTTGAGTGCTCGGGTAGATAGCCCCATGCTTCGGCCTTCCCGAACATCGCCTTCAGTATTTCCATAGCACGGTTGGCCGCGCCCGGTCCTGCCGAGCGTGTTAGCATTGCATGCCAGCGCACAGCGTCAGCATGGCTGATCTCGTCGATGAACTTTCCGGCGAACGCATGGTTCAAATGCGTTCGCCGGTAGATATCGTGAATCTCAAGCGTGGATGCCTTCCAGGTCGGAGCCGCCACCTCCCAATAGTACCGAAGAAAGAATGCATAGGTTGGCGTGTTCTTCCCGCGTTGCTTCTTGTCTGCTGGATTCTGGCCAAGCTCAATCCTCAAAATGAGGCGGCGCGCAACATCCTTGGCGATCCGCTCAGTCAGAATGGCCGCATCGCCGATTGTGATGAGCCGTTGTTTGTCGCCCATCGTGCGCTGCAAGACGTAGCTCTTCTTGCCTGATGGATGGATACGCTCGCCAAAACCGGGAAGGACGTAGTCGAACTTCGTGCGGCGCTTTCCTGCATCGCCCGGAACGATACGCGCGAGCTCCTCGGCAAGTATGCGCTTGAGGTCGTAGCTCGTCATGCGGTCATCCCCATTGAGCTTGCGAGGTTGCAACAGATGCGGTCGGCGCTTTCGGTAATCACCTCGTCGGCAAGGTGCGCGTATCGTGCCGTCGTTTCCGGAAGCGCATGGCCAAGCAACTTCCCAATTGTCGCGAGCGGTATCCCTTTCGCGATGGCCACAGAGGCAAAGCTGTGACGCAGGTCGTGCAGGCGCACATCGGGCAAGGCTGCCTTGCGCCTGATCTTCTCCCAGTGCTGGCCCAGGTTAATCGGCTTCTCGCGATACATTGCCGGGAAGACGAGCTGATTCTCTCCGCGCCGTTGCAAAGCATCGAGAACGCCGATTGCCTGCGGATTGAGGTAGATCGTCTTCGGCCCAGTCTTGCTGTCAGGCAATGCGAGGCGCGGCAACTGGACGTAGCGCCAGCGCAGTGTCGCAATCTCTGAAACCCGTGCGCCGGTATAGATCAGCATCAGGAGAGCTGGGACTACGAACTGATTGGCACCATCGTGCTCTGCCAGCACCTTTCCGAGCCTTCGATATTCATCGACAGAGAGGTAGCGCTCGGGTAGGTCGCGCTTGAAACGAGAGACACCGCGGCACGGATTGCTCCCCTTCGCACGGTATCCGAGCTTCTCGGCATATTGCATCATCACTGACATGATCGGGATAGAGCGATTGAAGCTTCCTCCCCTGTCAGCCATGCTGTCGCGCCAGCGATTGATGTCGGCGCGCTCGATCATATCGACCGACAATTCCCTAAAACGCGGAACTAACTGCTTGTCGATCCGGTAGCGTGACGAGCGGCGGGTCGAGGGTTTCCAGTGCGGGGAGTAATCGAGCCAGAACTCTTCGGCATAGTCGGCGAACAACGGCACTTTTTTTCGCTCAGGCGCGGTCGGGAGATCGGCAAGCGTCGCCTTGATGAGCAATCTGCGCGCCTCGGCGCGCGCGGCGGGAGCGCTCAGCGCACCAGCCGCCACTCCCGCGCGTCCCAGCGTCACCATTCTCTGCACGCCTCGCGGCCTGTGCTTCACTATCCAAGTCAGATGACCAGACGTGCGTTTGCGCAACCCGAAGCCGGGAAGCTCAGTATCCCATGTGATACCTCGCGGGAGCGAAATTCGCCTCGCTACGTAACCAGTTAATTTGAGGCGGTGAGAAGGCCTCCGAAGGGCTACGGCTGAGCCTTGGCTACCACCAACTTGCCCATCACCGTGGCCACCTGAAGTTACTGTTTTTGTGATATTTTCTTCCATAAATGCAGCTTACGCTGCGTACGGTGTGCTACCGTTTTCCCACTGCGTGGTCTAAATCCAGGAACGACTGAGATTGATTTTCTGAGGGGCATTGGCGACCCATGCTCATGGAGCGAGAGCAACGGATCAGACCACTGACTTGCACGGTAAGAGCCAGTTCCAAGGCAAGTATCCCAACCAAAACGCACCCCTGATAAGCTAACGGCAAAGAAGCGCGTGCGAGGCAAGGGAGCGGGGCCTGTCGCTCCCGTCAGCCTCGCGCCGCTTTGACCTGTTGGTGCTCAGGAGTGCATGCGGTGCCTAAATCTAAAAATGCCGCGCCCAAAGGAGCATCGCAGCATGCGATGCGGGATCGAGCGCGTCACCAGCACCGCTCCTCATCACTCGCTATTATTCCAGCAGCGAACCAAAAAAGGGGCAGGAACCGTCACCGGCTCCCGCCCCACTGGACGTTCAGAACTCGTCGAGCATGCCGCCATGCACAGTATGCACCACCCGCCTCGCTAGGTGCGCTGGCAAGGCGTTGTAGTCACCCTCGTCTAGGGCGAAGTATCCGAGATCGTCATCTTCCACGACGTGCTGGTCGAAGAAGCTGTGCAAGGCCCGCCGTTCGGCAGTGGCGAGTGCGTCGAAGTAGCTGTTCGAGTTCGATTCAAACGGTTCAAGTGTAGCCATGATTTCCTCCTGATAACTGTCGGTAAGACGACAGGAGGAAGGCGGATGGGTGTGTGGCTGGCGGGTCAGGGATCGCCCAAATGGGCGACCGCGCTAGCGGCGGTGGGGGCAACGATTTTGTTGGACCGAAGCGCATGCGAAGGGGAAGCAAAATGGTGGGGCCCCGCCGTCCTTGATGCGCCAGCTGCACGCCCATCATCCTTGAAAGTCCGTGAGCCAGACCCTTTCTCCGTTCGGTCTCAGGTGTTCTCGGAAACAGGACAAGAAGATGGTTTCCTACAGGGTAGGTGCTAGTGCATGTCAGCTAGGGAGAGGACTCATCGGAGGGGACGAAGGAAGTACCCCCAATGCCAACGAAACGAAGCGCTGTCGCCGCACTACAGAAGCTGGAGAGCGACCGGCTGGCACTCGACCAGCGTAAGAAAGAACTCGAGAAACAGGCTGCTTTTGAATTGGGCCAAGTTATCCTAGGAACGGGGTTAGAAACCTTCTCAAAGAGGGGCCTTTCCAAAGTTGCAACTGAACTCGGAAAACTCGGTGAAGAGGAAGCCATAAAGCGGCTGGTTCAAAAGCAAGCCTCCACATCACCCACAGCTCAAAACCACTGACAGTGAATACGAGAAAGGGCCCTGTCCGGTTTGGACAGAGCCCTTTCTTGGGAGACTGGATGACTGAGATCAGTCGATGTCGGGAGCGTCCTTGTTTTCATCGCTGTCGCTCGAACCGTTCCCACGCGAGAGGAAGTCCACCTTGTCGGCGAGGATCTCGGTGCCGTAGCGCGTGACTCCGTCCTTGTCTTCCCACTGGGTGTAGTGGATGCGGCCCTGAACGCTGACCAGCTGGCCCTTCGAGCAATACTGACCGACGGTCTTGGCGAGGCCGTTGAAGCAGGTCACACGGTGGAATTCGCTTTCTTTTGCGGTGTAGCCGTTCTCGTCCTTGTAGGTCTTCCCGTCCTTGTCCCTTGCAGGGCGATCGGTGACGACAGTGATGCCGGTGACATTGGTGCCGCCCTTGGTCTCGCGGGTGTCCGGATCGCGGGCGATGCGGCCGGTGAGGATTGCGATATTGGTCATGATCTTAGTTCCTTCAGTTCCTCAAACCGGAGACCATCTCCGGCTTGCGAACATCCAGAAGAAGCAGGGCATGGGAGGACTGCACCGCAGGAGCGAAGCTCTAAGGGGAACCTGTTCATGACGGGTGGTGCGGGCAGGCAGCGCAGCTGCCAACACGGCCGGAAAGGAACGGGTTGCGGCTCCTCAGCTGACTTGGTTCAGGACTGTTCGCGAAGAAAGCCGGATGGGTATCGGGTGCGGGTCTGAAGGCTCGCGTGACCCCGCTTCAATCAACCTACACCATCGCCTCCCGATGCCGCCAGGAGATCCATGAAGTTGCGCGCAGCCTCCCGGTCTTCCTCGCTCTCAAACGCCAGTCGAGGTCGGGGGCGGACCCGAACATGTGCAAGAACGACCACAGTGCAAAGCGCTTGCCCCTGTCTTGCTCGAGACCGAGGTCGACCCGGCAATGCTCGATCCCGGCCGCCAAAGTGTCTGGCGCCACGTTAGACAAATTGGTCGAGGCAAAGTAGCGAAGAAGAAGATCATCGAGTTGCATTGCCGATCTTGTAGCTTGGAAAATCGGATGCGGGAACGATAAGTGCCGCGCCGCAGTTTTCAGTAACCGCGTCCGTCCAGGAAGATTGCTGCACAGGCGCGCTGGTTACGCGCGATGAGCAATGAAGCTGTTCAGAGGCGTATCCATTCGGGCATTTCATAACCCTACAATGGAATTGATTGCGTTCGGTACTCCCCTGCCATTGCGACCCGTAGGACTCGGAGCAGCAATGAGTTCTGCGCCTCATGGGCGGCCTTGAATGGGGCCGCCCTTCTTCGGCGATTGGGAATTGATCATCCGAGAGGTCTAGTTGCTCTTTCCCCGTCAAGCGGGACTAGTGCCCAACGGCCCGCGACGATCAACAACCGTGATGCGCTGCTTCTTGGCTTCGATCACGAGGCGTTCGGTCACGCCGTTGCCCGGAAATGCCACCACATAGCGAGGGCTGAGACCAAGCATTTGCTCGTTGCGCTTGAACCCTGCACGAGCACCCAAACGACGCTCAAGCCCGAATGTGAGCTGTTGCACTTCGTGGCGCTCGGCCCAGGATGCGGCCAGTCTGTCGGCTCCCTTACCGTCGCCGCCGTGTACGAGAAACATGTCAGGAACGACCTCGCGCACCCTGTCGAGTGTAGCCCAGATGTTCGCCGCGTAAGTCTTGGCGTCGGCCTCGCATTCGAAACGGTTGCGACCACCGGCAAACACGACCGGAGTACCCTCGGGTGAAAGTGCAGCCTGACGACGTTCCTTGCGCACGCGCAAGAAATCGCGGGCATCGATCACTGCCGAAGTCATGGTCTTCGAATGGCGCGCACGCGATCCCGAAACGGGCTTCCACGAGGAACCGGTTTCGTCGCGATAGAGACCTGCTGCAACCTCACGCATCTGCTCGAACACCTGCATGCTGGCTTCAGCCGACTGGGCACGCAGGGTCTGTTCCTCGAGGTTTGAAGAATGCACTTCGGAGCCGTCGGCGGATGCCAATAGGGCACGAATTTCATCCGAAGCCCGATCTACTTGGGTTGATTTGCGGCTGGCTGCACGGTGAAAGAGATTTACCAAGCCCCAAGCGAGATCCTCGGCGTCGGCCTCGAGCGCGGTGTCGGCAAACAGCGCGAACAGATCGGACCAGACTGCTCCGAGCGTGTGAGCCATGGCATCCTCGCAAGGGAAGTCGGATTCGTTGAATGGGGCAGGCGTGATCGAGAAGCCGGATAGATCGAGGCCGGCAAGCTGGGTGGCGAAACTGTCATACATATCTTTAGTCCTCCTGAGACCGGCGAATGCCGACGGAGGAATTTCCGCGCGGGCCCGTTCGCCGTGCCCGAAAAGGACCGGGACAAGGGACCACCGCACCGCGTCAGCGGGAAACCCCGCAAGGCAAGGCTGGCGCGGACCACACGGGCCGCAGCCTTGCGCGGGTTGCTGTGGGACCTGACCGGTCCAGGGCACGAGGACCAGCGAACAGGCTTGCGCGGAATAGTGTCGGAGTGGCGCTGGAGTTGTCTGGGAGGAATCCTGGATCGGTTCGGGAGCACTCCGCTAGACCGAACTGACTCGGTGTGAAGGCAAGTGCCAGTACGTGCGAGCTGGCTGATGGAGTTGCTCAAGTTCAGTCTCCTATTCAGGCCGCGTCAGAAAGTTCGACATCAGCCTCCGTGGCACTCGATTGGTGACCGCCCATTTCGAGCAGCAAAGTGGCCGCCTCCTCGGCCTTTGCGGCCGCGGTCAGGATTGCGCGCTCGTCCCGTTTAAGAATCTTGAGCCAGGACGCGATGTAGCTAGCATGATGATCGAGATGCGAGACGGGCAATCCCAGTTCGGCACCAAGAATGGCAGAGGACAGCTCGGCGATAAGTTCTTCGACGGCATAGGCATCACTGCCGAAGCGGTTCTTGAGGCCTCGATCGAGGCGCGAAGAATGTCCAGTCCAGTGCGACAGCTCATGCGCAAGTGTTGCATAGTAATGGTCATAGGCTTCGAAGAGTTCGGCTGGCGGCATGGTGACGCGATCACGCAGTGGCTCGTAGTAGGCTTGCGCGCCATGATGGCGTAGGTCTGCGTCGATCTCAGCGAAGAAGGCATCTAGCCGCTCTTCGCGGCCATCGGGCTCCAGCGCGGCAACCAACGGCTTGGGATGGTAGAACTCGGGAAGGCCATCGCACTGGTCGGCATTGAAGACTGAATAGGTCTTCAGCACGCGCCGGCTCTCCGTATCCTGCCCACCTTCAGCGTTTTCGACTTCCTTGGTGTAGTTTTTGTAGAAAATCGCGATGGTCGATTTTTCTCCTTTGCGGACTTGGCCGCCGAGTTTCTGGCACTGGCGATATGTCATCCAGTATGGTGAGGCGTAGCCGCAGGCATCAGCAACCATCCAGAGCCAGAAGGTATTCATGCCGCGATACGGCGTCCCGCATGATCGCAGCGGGCGAGAAAGCGGCAAGCCACGCCACGGCTTGACCCAAGGCTTGGTGCCTTGCTCTAGCTTTTCGATAATGGCGGCGGTGATACGCGCAGCTGGAGAAACTGAAGCAGTGCGGCGGGACTTTGTCATCGATGGTCTCCTGATCGCCGGAACGGACGTGTCCGGGTTCAGGATGAACAAAGCGTCCTCCCCTCTAAGACTCACCATCGTAGGCGACCTTCGGACGGAAACGCGAATAAGGCGGCCCATCCCGAGAGGGACGGACCGCCCGCCGAGTCACCTGGACCTGTCAGGAGGGGTCAGGCAGCCTGCTCGGCAATTTCGTTCGCGGTCTCGTCCTCAACCGGGGCCGCAGTTTCATCCTCGACCGGTTTCTCAGGAGAACCGAAGCGCATGATCTCGGGCACCCACGCTCCCGCGCGCGTCTTCACATCCGCTTCGCCAATGAAATTGCCGGAGAAGATACGCTCGGCTGCGCTCGCTAGTTCTGCCTTCTTCGAACCTGCATAGCGGCTGACGAGTTCGGGACCGCCTGCAGCGTCGAGCGCTTCAAGCGTGCGCGCCTTGGCCACACGATCGAAGAAGTTCGCCGCCGTCGGCCGCCACCAATGCGCGGTTTCGATCTCGAGCAGCGACCCGAGTATCTCGTGCAGCGGCGCCGAGCGATCGCCTTCGCAGGCAAGGCTCGCGACCAGTGTGCGGGATACGACATGGCCGAGCCAGGCCGAACGTGCTTCATCGCTCAATGCGCGGAAGCGTTCGAACCGTTCGACGTCAGTCTCGCCGGCGCGCCAGCTCTCGTCGAGCGAAGCGGCGAACTCGGCGAGCGCAGCACTTGCTGGGGCATCCTTCGCCTCGAATCCGGCCACCGGCCCCGATGCGACCGAGCCGACGAGCGTCGACGCCTTTTTCGCGCGCCAGTCATGCCCATCAGCATCTGCGAGCGTGAAGACCATGAAATCAAGCGCGAGCGCGGGATCGTTGGCCAGGTGGATCGCCAGGATATCGCGACGCTGCATCGCGAGCTCGTCGAGCAGACGCTGCGAAAACGCCCCGCTCTTGCGCTTGGTATCAGCACCTGCATCCACCGGTTCGACTGCTCCGTCATCAGTGTCGATGACTTCAGCATCAGTGTAAAACTGCGGCGCCATTGCAGGTTCGCCATTCCGTGAAAGCACAAGGAACGCTCCAGCCTCTGACTTTAGCTCGTCGGCAAGCACTGGCGGACGATCGTTGAGATCGCGCATCGCGCGGTCGATCGAGACCAGCTCTTCTTCCGCCTTGGCGATCTCGCTTTCGTCGCTGTCCTCATCCTCGAGGATGGCCGCTGTCCGGTCGTAGTCGGCTTCAAGGTCGCTGAGCTCGCGGGCTTCCTGCTCACTGAGCGGAGCCGGTTCGCATGGAAGCCGATTGAGGCCCTCGACGAGATCGTGGCTGACATAGTTGCCAAGCGTGGGTCGCACCCAGGCAAGTCCGTGTTCTTCAGCGACCCTCTTCGCAGCGTCATCCATCGCTTTCTGGGCAAGGTCTTCCAGAAGCGCGATATCGATCCAGCTCTCGCTGGCTTTGTCGTCGAAGAGTTCGCGTTCGATGCGGCCACCTGCAGCGAGGTAGGCCTCGCACCCGACCAGAACCGCGCGCGGATCGGAGCCGCGAACAGTGGCATCGAGAACCATCCGCCGGATCGTGTCAGGCGTGATCTGGTACCAGGCATCCTGCAGCTGGGCATAGACGTGTGCCTGGCGCTCGATGTCCGAGATCGCCCCATAGGCCTTGGCCATGTCGAGCGTGATCGCGCCTTCGGCGAGCGCTTCAAAGACACAAGGTGCGAGACCCGCCAGTCGCAGACGACCCTCGACAAAGCGGACCGTGAGACCAAACCGGCGGGCCACGTCTTCAGTGCTGGCTCCCGCCTCGATGATCGCAGCGAAAGCCTGCGCCTCGTCGGCCGGGTTCATTGCGAGACGCTGGAAGTTCTCGGCGAGGCTGGCTTCGCGAACTTCGCTTTCCTCGCCTTCGATGACAAGGCAAGTGACCTCGTGGTTCTTGGGAAGTGTGCCTTCCTCGGCCAGCGCTTGCAATGCAGCGAGGCGGCGCCCGCCAGCTTCGACTTCAAATTTCCCTCGGGTAGCTTTGCGAACTACCAGATTTTGGAGAAGCCCGCGTGCCGCGATATCAGCCCGCAATTGCAAATCTGCAAGAGCGTCGGTTGCTTTGCGTACGTTGCGAGGGCTTGAGATTAGTTTCTTGAGAGGAATGGATTGGATCATGAGTAGTCTCCTGTCTTTGTTGCGCCTCACGACAACCGTGCGGCCAAAGACCCAGGAGCTCTCTCTCCTCTAAGTTTTGCTCTTTCGGAGCAGCCACGTCTGCAGTTCATCGTTCCAGTCTGCGCCTCGCGATCTGACCTTGCGGATCAGGATTTTGCGATTGGGAGAACCGTAGGCTTCCAGTCCGCGAGTTGCCGCGAGTTCTCCACCTGCGTCGTGATCGACGAAGAGATGTAGCTCGCTCACGCTCTCGGGGATGACAACCAGGCCGAAGCGTTCATTGCCCAGCGTTGCCCATGTTGGGATCCCAGTAAGCGCATAGGCCGACATCGCGCTTTCAATGCCCTCGGCGAGACCAAGCCTTCCCTCGGCGGGTGCGAACAGACGGACTGCCGCCTTGCCGAGAGACCCCAGAGCACGTTTCGGCTTGGCAAACGATGCCTGCGTATCGCCGGAATGCGACAGGAAAGTCCGGTGAACGGCAATCGGCCCCTCGTCGAGGCTGACCGAAGCGATCATCGCCGGCAAGAAGCGCGCGCGACCTTTCGGTCCAAGCGGTGTACGCGGATGAAACCTCAGCGCATGGGAGGTTGCGAGGATGCCGCGCTCTTCGAGATATGCCTTGGCAGGACTTCGCTGCAGGGGTCGGGCATCGCGCCAGATGCGGAGTGCTGCAGCTGATGGCTTGCTGGAATACCTCGGCTGGAACGGAAATTCGTCAGAAGAGCCTGAGAATAGAGCTGAGGTCTCGATCCCTTCACGGGCGAGGGCAGCGAGCACGCGCGCCTGATCACACCCTGCGAAACAATGTAGGAGGATCGCCTTTCGGCCAAGCGTGACACCGAGCGAAGGCGTGCGGTCATCGTGCGCTGGACAACGGGCCATGCCCTTGGTGCCAGACCACTTCCCGCCGCGACTCTCGCAGAGCTTGCGAGCGGTTGCCTCAAACGACGCGCGAGACTGATGGGAATTCGAAAAGGACATGCGAGCTCCTTAGTTGCTCAATTGCCCCTTCTGTCGCTTCCCTCTCCTCTTGTTCGTGCAACCAATCATATGGTTTCCTACACCCATGTGTTCATAATATGTTCTCATGCCAGAATTATCAAGATTGAGAGACTGCTCAGTGAAAAGTTCGAAAATAGCGATCGGGATAGGTACGCTAGGACTGGCAGTCCCAAACTGCGCAATCGCGCAAGAATTCCAGATTTTCGATCACGATATGGGGTCGGTTGAAAGCGCGTCAGACCGACGAGCGGACGTTCAACACGATCCTAGAAGTCAGAATTCGCAGATTGAACGAAGCTTCAAAGAGGCGCTCTACGAGCCTCTGATCCGTCAAGCGGAAGCTCGTCACCGCTTGCCGCCAAGGCTCCTCCAAGCGTTAGTCTGGCAAGAATCACGGTTCAATCCGATGGCAATCAGCCCAGCAGGAGCGGCTGGATTAGCCCAGCTCATGCCAGCAACAGCACGGGAGCTCGGGGTTACCAATCGGCATGACCCCGCTCAAAACATCGATGGCGGCGCAAGATATTTGCGGCAGATGCTCGATCAGTTCGGTGCGATCCATCTCGCATTGGCAGCCTACAATGCTGGCCCAGGTGCCGTGTCGCGAGCAGGAGGCATTCCGAAAAATCGAGAAACCCCAGGATATGTGAGAAACGTTATCCGGCGATGGATGGCATACGCCAAACAATGAGCGCGATCTTGAAGAAGCAAAGAGTTAGCTCGCTTTCAGCAGTACCAAGTCACCGCCCAACTTGAGGCTATCAAGATAGTCACTCCACCACTGCGACATCTTTACGCGCTCAGACCAGTGCTTACCTCGATGATAAACGCCACGGATCGCATTACTGTCTCCATGCGCGAGCGCGCGCTCAATCGCGTCTGAGCTCCATTTTCCGCTTTCATTGAGCAGGGTAGATGCAGTCGCCCTCAACCCATGCGCGGTGACCTCCTCCTTGCTAAACCCCATCCTTCTAAAGGCTGCGTTCAAAGCGTTTTCACTCATGGGACGTAGACCGGACCGGGCTGATGGAAACACATAACCTGATTTACCCATCATGGTGCCGAGCTCTTCGAAAAAGCTGATGACCTGCTTTGAGAGCGGAACCGCGTGCGCGCGCCGTGCTTTCATCTTGCCTGCTGGGATCCGCCAGACGCCTTCATCAAGGTCAAACTCCGCCCAATCAGCATGCCTCAGTTCACCAGGACGCACAAAAACATGCGGGGCAATCTTCAACGCAAACTTTGTGAGAGTGTAACCTTCAAAGTCGTCGATAGCTCTCAACAGCCCGCCTAGCTTCTCTGGATCAAGAATCGCGGCGTAGTGCGTCGGCTTTGGCGTGATGAGCGCTCCCTTCAACAGCGAAGTTGGATCAGATTTACACCGAGTTGTCGCCACCCCATACCGAAATACCCGTCCTGCAAATGATCGACATTTTTTTGCCGTCTCGTGCTTCCCAGTAGCTTCAAGACGCTTCAAAGGCGCGAGCACTTCGAAAGGTTCGATCTCGTGGATCGGCCGATTTCCGATCGCTGGTGCCAGCTTATCAAGAAAGTAGTTCGCCTTGACGATAGTCGCTTCAGCGCGGCCATTCTGAACCATGATCTGCTCTATGTACTCGCGGGCGACCGCCTCGAAAGTACTCGCCGAAAGAAACTCATCCCTAATCTTCTGTTTGCGCTTCTCCACCGCTGGGTCGCCGCCAGAAGCTATGGTCTGCCTCGCTTCCATTGCTGCTTCTCGCGCATCCTTGAGGCTAACCACAGGGTAGCTGCCGAGCGACACCTTCTTTTGCGCTTTTCCAATTCGATATCGAAACCGCCAATGTTTGCCACCAGCGGGTGTGACCTCGATATATAGGCCACGCTCGTCAGCGACCTTGTACGGCTTTGCCTTCGGTTTGAGGGCTCGGAGTCTGGTATCCGTCAGAGGCATGTGTGGGCCTTTTCATTTGGGCCTTTTGCAAAAGGCCCACAAAAGGCCCGCAAAAATGTCTGGATCGGCCGAGAACAGGTGGGACGATCCGGAACGATCCAAGGGCCAAACCCCTTGGATTTCTGCGGTTTTTATAGATTATCTGAGAGAACAAGGGAAGAACAAATGGTGCCCAGAAGAGGACTCGAACCTCCACGCCCTTGCGAGCGCCAGCACCTGAAGCTGGTGCGTCTACCAATTCCGCCATCTGGGCACGGGTAGCGAGCTTCGAACAAAACGTCTCGCCGGGTAGGCGCGGGCCAATAGCGCTGCGTTTGCATTGCTGTCAACGTGAAACCACGTCACAACCAGAGCAATACACATCGCAACGCTTGCTCAATGCGTCACCTTGCAGCATGGGATGCGCGCAACTCAACGAGACTTTCAAGGTACCCAAATCGTGTCCCAGACTTCTCCATCCGCCGCACCGCTCAATGACGCATTGGTTACCGTGTTTGGCGGCGGCGGCTTCATTGGCAACTACGTTGTCCAAAGCCTGCTTTCTAACGGCGCGCGGGTGCGCGTCGCCAGCCGCAATCCTGAGAAGGGCTTTGCGCTCCAGCCGCTTGCCAATCTGGGCCAACTGCAGTTTGCGCATTGCGACATCACAGACACTGATAGCCTAGCTGCATCGCTCCATGGGGCCACTCATGTCGTCAATCTGGTTGGTGCGTTTGCTGGCGATCTGACTCAGTTGATGGGAGAGGCTCCTGGCCAGATGGCAACCATCGCCAAGGCCAACGGCGTGCAAGCCTTTGTCCATATGAGCGCCATTGGCCCTGACACGGATAGCAGCGCTGAGTATGCACGGGGCAAGGCACTGGGCGAACAGCGTGTGCTGGATGCGTTTCCCACCGCGACTATCCTGCGCCCCTCCATCGTGTTTGGTAAGGACGATGGATTCCTCAACATGTTCGGCGGCATGATCGAGATGCTGCCTGCCCTTCCCGTCTTTGGTCCCAGCGCCAAGTTGCAGCTTGTCTATGTCGATGACGTGGCGGATGCGGTCATCACAGCATTGACCGACCCCGCGGCCCATGGCGGGCATACCTACGAGCTTGGCGGGCCGGAGCAGTTGACCATGATGGAGATCAACCAGCGGATCGCCAAAGCGCAGGGCCGCGAGCGCCGCTTCATCGCTATGCCTGATGGCTTGTCGGGCCTGTTTGCCAGCTTGCCCGGCACTCCGATGAGCAAGGACCAATGGACCCTCCTGCAACCCGGCAGCACCGTCTCGGAAGGCGCGCGCACCTTCGCAGATCTCGGCATTGAGCCGCGCCCTTTGGGTCTGTTCCTGGACAAGTGGATGACCCGCTATCGCAAGTTCGGCCGTTTTGGCCTTTCGAACGAGCGGTCCAAGCAGCGCTCTCAAGGAGCCTGAGCGGTTCTTCGAACTCGGTCCTTTCATGCCGAGACATGGACCGCATGTTACACGCTCTTGTAGGGAAAAACTGAACCTGGCGTTTGTTGCCCGGTGACCCGTTTGATCTAAGTAAAACGAGCAATTGTTCACGGGCGCATTGAGCATATCAGCGCCATAGCGTGCATGCTCAATGTAGGAAAATGCGTAGGTACCAACACACGGCGCTCACGCTTTTCAAACAGCTTCTACAAATTCGCGCGATACAGCTCTAGCAAATCAGCATAGGCCTGTTCCGCGGCTGCTTCGGCATAGGCGGGGCTATCCGGCACAGTCCAACCGTGATCGCCGGCATAGACATCGACCTTAGCCGTCCGGCCCGCTTCTTCGGCAGCTGCGGCAAAGTCGCTTTTGACTTGCGGGGCCTGTGCATCGTCATCTTGTGCCACCGCGATAAGGAATGATGCCTGTGCCCGGTCAAGCACACGGTGCGGGCTTAGCGGATCATCGGCCAGCACCAAACCGCCACCATGGAAACTTGCTGCCGCTTTGATCCGGCTGGGCACAGCCGCCGCGCTCCACACCGTGAACGGTCCGCCCATGCAATATCCTTGCGTGCCGATGCCGCGTTCACTGTCGACCGCCTCTTGCGCATCAAGCCAAGCCGCAGCGGCATTTGCATCGCGCCCAATAGCGTCTGCATTTAGTTTTTCACGCCAAGGTGCGACCAGCGCAAAGCCGTCTTCTGCGTCAAATCCTTCGGCGGAATACCAGGCGGCAAAATCGGCGAATTGTTCGCCTGCGACGTCACGGTAGTAAGGATTGAGAACGAGCACTGAATATCCCTCCCCTGCGAGCCGCCGCGCCATGTTACGTTTGGCTTCGCGTAACGAGGCGATATCTGGCCAAAAGATTACAGCGGGATGCTTGCCGGTTGAGGGATGGACGAAGAACGCATCCATTGTTCCGTTCTCGGTATCAAAGCTGACTTGGGTTTCTGTGATTGCACCCTCAAGCATATCAGAGGTCACCTCAGGCACCACATTATCGCAAGCAGAAAGAATAGCTGCACTTCCCGCTAACACCGCAAATTTGCGTCGATCCATTTCAGCCGCCGCCCATTCTTTCAGCTTTGTTTCTTCACACATAACGGCCGCGCTCCTTTAAAAATGCATCACCACAATGCCGCCGCCTTTACCGATGGGCAAGTGGATCATGGACAATCCTCACATTGCGAGGCAACATACCCAATGAGAGAGAGGGATCTATGAATAAAGCGATTTGGGCGGCACCCATGCTGGTGCTCGGCGCATTGGGTGTTGCGGCCTGCAATGAGGCAGAATTCTTAGACGCGTTTGAGGAAGAAGGCGGCATCACTGCTGCGATGCTCACCGGGGCAGGCGAAGACAGCGCCAATTGGATCACCCACGGGCGCACCTATTCCGAACAACGTTTCTCCCCTCTCGATGCGATCAGCACGGAGAATGTTGCCGAACTTGGCCTGGCATGGTCCGCAGATATGGACACGGCGCGCGGACAAGAAGCGACCCCGCTGGTCATGGATGGCAAGCTCTATCTCACCACCGCATGGAGCAAGGTGAAAGCCTTTGACGCGGCGACGGGAGAGGCATTGTGGGATTACGATCCAGAGGTGCCCGGTGAGACCGCCGTGCGCGCCTGTTGTGATGTGGTGAACCGCGGGCTTGCCACATGGGGCACGTCGCTGTTCCTTGGCACGCTGGATGGCCGCCTGATCGCTCTTGATCGCGACACGGGCGCGGTGAAGTGGGAGGTGCAAACCACCGATCCTGACCAAAGCTATACCGTGACAGGCGCACCGCGCGTGATTGATGGCAAAATCATCATCGGCAATGGCGGCGCAGAGTTCGGCGTGCGCGGCTATGTCGCAGCCTATGATGTCGCCGATGGCGAAGAGTTGTGGCGGTTCTACACGGTGCCCGATGGGACCGAAGGCGGGGAAAGCCCCGAATATCTCCAAGCGGCAGCGGAAACTTGGAACACGGATGTTTTGGCCGGGTCTGATGCGATTGGCGGCGGGGGCACGGTCTGGGATTCGATGGCGTATGATCCCGAACTCGACCTGCTCTATATTGGCGTTGGCAATGGCTCCCCATGGAACCGCGCCTATCGATCACCGGGCGAAGACGGGACGGGCGAAGGCGACAACCTTTACCTCTCCAGCATCGTCGCCGTCCGGCCCAGCACGGGTGAATATGTCTGGCATTATCAGACAACTCCGGGCGAAACATGGGATTACACCGCGACACAGCACATCATGCTGGCCGATATGGAGATTGAGGGCGAACAGCGTCAGGTGCTGATGCAGGCGCCCAAGAACGGGTTCTTTTATGTCATCGACCGGGCAACGGGCGAGTTCATCTCGGCAGAGCCTTATGTCGCAGTGAATTGGGCAACGGGTATCGACAAGGAGACCGGGCGACCCATTGAAAACCCTGAAACTCGGATTGATAAGACGGGTAAGCCCGCGATTGTCACACCGGGCGCATTGGGCGGGCACAATTGGCATCCGATGGCCTATCACCCGGACGAAAACCTCGTCTTTATTCCCGCATTTGAAGCCGCAATGGTCTATGCGCCGGAGGACAATTGGAAACCTGACCGCGCGCGTGGGTTCAATGTTGGCTTTAACCTTGGGGCAGGCGATCTGCCGCCTGACCTTGGTATAAGGCGAGAGGTTGCAGGCACTTTGCGCGGCATGTTGGTCGCGTGGGACCCGGTGGCACAAGAACCGCGCTGGTCGGTTGAACATCCCGGGCCATGGAATGGCGGCGTGTTGGCGACCGGCGGCGGGTTGGTCTTCCAAGGGACCGCAGGCAGCGAGTTCAACGCCTATGACGCATCCAGCGGAGAGAAACTGTGGAGCTTTGGCGCGCAAACCGGCGTGGTTGCCCCTCCCATCACTTACACAGTTGCCGGTGAGCAATATGTTGCGGTTCTGGCCGGATGGGGCGGTGCCTATGCGATCACGGTCGATGGCTCGCTATTGGCTGAAAAGGCTCCAGTGAGGAATGTCTCACGGCTGTTGGTATTCAAACTGGGTGCAGATGGTGAACTGCCGCCAGAAATGGAGCTGGCCTCCCTTCCCCTCGATCCACCACCTAGCCGCGCATCGGAAGATGTGATTGCATTGGGCGGTGAGAAATATGCTCGATATTGCGCCGTGTGCCATGCGCCAGCCGCAGTGGGATCAACAGTGCTGCCAGATCTGCGACGGTCAGGGACATTGGGCAATGCGTCCAGCTGGGCAGCGGTCGTGCATGACGGTATCTTGAAGGATAACGGCATGGTCGGATTTGCGGAATCGATGTCGCGTGACGAGATTGAGGCAATCCGCGCCTATGTGATCCATCGGGCGAATGAGGATAAGGCGATGGAACCGTCTGGGGATGTCGCGCGACGTTGAGCGATGCAACCGATCCGAGCGACATTCGCAACTGGCAGAGGCGCGATGAGCGGGTAACGACGTCAGGCAAGTTGGAAGTGAGCGACGTCAGCCGCCTCACCGCGATCGGCGTTCGCCATGTCGTAAATCTGGCGCTCGACGATCATCCCGAAGCTTTAGATGACGAGCGGGCGCTGCTCGAAGACAGCGGCATCGAGTACATCCATATCCCGGTGCCGTTCGATGCGCCCACGCGCGGACATGTGAACGAGCTACGCGCTGTTTTGGATCGCACGAGGGCCCCGGTGCACGTTCATTGCATTATGAATTATCGCGTGGCGGCCTTCTTATATCTGCTCGATTTGGACGAAGGCGTGCATGAACACGAGGCACGTGCGCGGATGGCCAAAATCTGGAACCCGCTGGAAAGTGATGATCCTCGCGCGCTGCCTTGGAAAGACTTGCTCAGCCGGTAAAAAAGTTCAGCTCAAGCAGAACATTGTTCGGGTCCGCGGTGAATATCTGCCGCAATCCGATTGAGGGCACATCGTTGACTTCATAACTGGCACCGCTCTCGTCCAGGCGCGCTTTGACCATTTCAAAGTTCTCGCACCTAAGCGCGACATGGTGGATCGCTCCGGTTTCCGAGCCCGGATCAACCGCGCGGTTGAACACGCGAGGGAAGTCTATCGAGTTGAGATGCAAAATCGCATTGCCCGCCGCATCATACATCCATCGAACCTGCTCCGGCTTCATCGGAGGCGGACCGTCGCGCTCTTCCAGATCAAGCAAATCGGCATAAAATCGCGCAGTCCCAGCGAGATCCTTGGTGATGATATTGATGTGATCGAGACGCTCTACAATCATGTCCGGCTCCATTTCAGCCTTTGAAAACCACCGTTCGGTTGCCGTTGAGCAGCACGCGCTCCTCGACAAACAACCGCACCGCTTCGGCTAGCACGCGGCGCTCAATATCGCGGCCTTTGCGCACCAGAACCTTCGGAGTGTCAGCGTGAGTGATCCGCTCGACATCCTGATGAATGATCGGCCCCTCATCCAGATCAGCGGTCACGAAATGCGCGGTTGCGCCGATAATCTTGACCCCGCGATCATGCGCCTGAGTGTAGGGCTTTGCACCCTTAAAACCGGGTAAGAAGCTGTGATGGATATTGATACACCGTCCGGCGAAATGCGCGGATTGTTCATCGGAGAATATCTGCATGTAGCGCGCCAGTACGATCAGTTCCGCGCCAGCTTCGTCCGCAATCACGCGCAGCTTCGCTTCCGCCTCAGGCTTGGTCTCGCGGGTTACGGGGACATGGTGAAAAGGTATCGCGCCAATATCAATCGCAATCGCAACATCGCGCGGATGATTGGAGACGATCGCCACCGGATCAATCGCCAACTCACCAGTGCGCCAGCGATAGAGCAAATCGACCAAGCAATGATCGACCTTGCTCACCATCAGGATTACCCGCCGCGGGCGGTTTTGCGAGACGATCTTCCAATCCATCCCCATCCCACTAGCGAATTTCCTAAAGCCAGATCGCAAGCTGTCAGCGCTCGTCCCGGTCGGATCGAATGCCACCCGCATAAAGAACCGGTCGACTCGCCCCTCATTGTGCGCCTGACCGCTGCAATCGTTGAATTGTTGCGCGTCGAGGATGTTGCAACCGCGCTCATACAAGAACGCGGTTACTTTGGCCGTTATGCCCGGTTGGTCGGCGCAATCTAGCGTCAGGATCAGCGTATCACTCAAAGAGGGCGCACCGTCAGACTAGCAAAGACAGTGAAGTAATCCGCGCGCGCATCATTGGGTGCAGGCTCGCCCCAGACTACCGAATACAGCATCGCCGACCCGCTCTGTGCAGGGATCACCACCGATCCATATTCATCAGTGGTGTAAACTTTGATCTCGCCTGATCCATTCAGTTCCGACGCCTCGAGAGTGGCACCCGCCAGCGGCTTTCCGCGCCATAAAACCGTCAGAGGCAATTGCTCGCCCTCACCCATCGAGAACGGGTTTTCGAACGGTACAATCTCGAGCGTCTGCCCAATGGGTACAGTCACATTGCGTGTCTGCGTATCGCCGACTTGCAGTACGGTTTTCGCACGCCGCGAATACAGCTCGCTGCCGCTCTCACCCGTCAGGCCCCGCGCCTCACGGTAAGCGGCAATCGCGCTTAAACCAACATGATCAAGATAGCGGTTGAACCGTTCCGCTTCGAGATCGCTGAAACTGGGATTGCTTTCAAAGGCGAGGATATAGGTGCCCTCACCCGGCACAGTCATCATCGCGCTGCCCGCTTCATCACCGGCGGTCGTGCGAACGGCGCTTTGTTGGTCAGTTACGCCGTCGGGTCCGAACAAGCGCAGCGACGCAATCCGCTCCCAATACAGACCCCAATCATCGGCCTGGGCCACGCCAACATCGCCAACCTTAAACTCGATCAGCAACTCCTCGCCCGTCTCAGGCGTATGGTCAGCTGGCTCCAGCCAGAATGAATGCGCCGCCGCGCCAACGGGCACCGTCAAAGCGAATGCTGCCAGAGCAAAGCGGATCATGCGCTTCGTCCCCCAAGAGCCGTTTCGCATTGGCTCATCAGCTCGCCGATAATGTCGGCCACTGGCTCTTCTGATTTGACCATGCCGACCGATTGCCCGGCCATCAGCGATCCGTTTTCAACATCGCCATCGATCACCGCGCGGCGCAATGCCCCTGCCCAATAATGCTCGATCTGCAATTGCGCCTCGCCCATATCGACCTCTTCGCGGTCGAGCATTCCGGCCACTTCGATCTGTTTGGCGGTGAATTCTTCGGTGCCCTTGTTCTTGAGCGCGCGCACCGGGATCACCGGCAGGCGCGGATCGACCTGAACGCTGGCATCGGCATCGCGGGCCTTGGCGCGGAAAAATGCCTTTTTGAAATCAGGATGCGCGATGCTTTCTGTCGCACAGGCAAAGCGCGTGCCCAACTGAACACCGCATGCGCCCATTTCCAGATAGCTTGCAATCGCCTCGCCCCGGCCAATGCCGCCTGCGACGAAGACAACGTGATCCTTAGCCAATTCGGGCAGAAATTCCTGCGCGAGAACGCTGGTAGCGACGGGGCCGATATGGCCACCTGCCTCCATCCCTTCGATCACCAAGGCGTCGCCGCCTGATCGCAGCAGCTTTTTAGCGAGCGCCAGTGTGGGTGCAAAGACGATGACCTTTGCGCCAAACTCCTTGATCGCTTCAACGCTGCCCTTGGGCGGGATACCCCCAGCGAGGACAACATGAGATATCTTATGCTTTGCGCAAACCGCGATCAGGTCGAACAATTGCGGATGCATGGTGATAAGGTTGACGCCAAAGGGCTTGTCCGTGCGCGCCCGCGTCTCTGCAATTTCTGTATCAAGCAGATCAGGTGTCATTGCCCCGCAGGCAATCACCCCAAAACCGCCCGCATTGGAGATGGCGGAAACGAGATTGCGTTCAGAAACCCAGCTCATCGCGCCACAAAGGATGGCGGTTTCGCAGCCGAGAAAGTCGATACCGCGCTGCATCATCGCGGCGCTTTTGGGGAAAGTTGTCATGCGATTAGCGATTAGGGCGGCTAGTCGCGATATTCAATGCGAACCTTGCTTGCGGCTTCTGCGGCGAGAGCGCGCGCCTCATCTGTATCCTCTCCCACAGCCAGAGCCACACCCATGCGACGATAGGGACGCGTCGTGGGTTTGCCGAAGAGTCGCAGATCGACATTGGGACCAAGGCCCAGCGCATCGGCGACACCATCAAAAGTGAAATCGGCGCTGTCCCGGTCGGCCAACACCACCGCCGACGCAGCAGGAAATGCTGGCTGATCTCCGAATATGGGCAGGCCGAGCACAGCGCGCGCATGCAGGTCGAACTCTGAGAGATCCTGAGAAATCATCGTCACCATGCCTGTGTCATGCGGGCGGGGTGACAGTTCGGAAAAGATGACTTCACTGCCTTTGACAAAGAACTCAACGCCGAACAGGCCCCAGCCTCTGCCCCCGCCTTCCAGTGCTTCGACCACTTTGACCGCCATATCCTGCGCGGCGGCGAGTGCCTTTGACGCCATGGCGGCGGGTTGCCAGCTTTCCTGATAGTCGCCGCGTTCTTGGCGATGGCCAATGGGGTCGCAAAAGGTGATGCCACCCGCATGGCGCACGGTGAGAAGGGTGATCTCGTAGTCGAAGTCGATGAATTGCTCGACGATCACGCGCGCCCGGTCGCCGCGCATATTGGCACAGGCATATTCCCAAGCGGCCTCTAAATCGGCCTCGGTTTCAACCTTGCTTTGGCCCTTTCCTGATGAAGACATCACCGGCTTTATCACGCAGGGAAGGCCGGTAAAGGCGGCACCGGTGCGGACCTCGTCCAGCGTTTCGGCATATTTGTAACGCGATGTGATGAGGCCCAGCTCATCAGCGGCGAGATCGCGAATGGCATCGCGGTTCATGGTGAGCTGCGCGGCTTTGGCTGAGGGGATGACGTTAAAGCCGTCTGCTTCCAATTCGGCGAGAACCTCGGTCCGGATCGCTTCAATTTCGGGGACGATGTGGTCGGGTGAATGTTTTAGAACCGCAGCGCGCAAGGCATCAGCATCGAGCATTGAGAACACTTCAGCTTCATCCGCGACCTGTATGGCCGGCGCACCGGCATAGGCGTCGCAAGCAATGACGCGCGCGCCGAGGCGTTTTGCAGAAATGGTGAATTCGCGGCCCAACTCGCCAGAGCCGAGCAGGAGAATAGAGGCAGTGTGTGACATGGCAGCAGGCTTAGCGACTGGCGCTGCTTACGCCAACTGCATTGCCGCACAGTTCAGCTGCGCCGGTTAGCCGCGCGGAGAACGGCTTGCTCCATCGCCAACTCGACCTTTGCGCCGCTCGCGACCGCACGCGGCGGCTGGCCGCACATGCCGATCTGCATCCCGCCACCAGCCCGCGCCATGACCAGGCCCAATTCAGCCTGACGCATGGTCCAATCCACCGTCACTTCAACACGTGCAAGCCCTGCGCTGGCGGTCAGTTCGGGTGAGCGTTTTGAGGATGTGACGGTCAGACCAGCAAAGGTTTCCAGAACCTCTTCGGCCCATCCCCGTGCCTGTTTGATACTCATACCCGGCAACAGGACCGCAAAACGTTCACCATCCAGTTGCGCAAGCTCCTGACCCGGCACCGTCATCGTTTCGAGGAATTTGGCAAAGCCCCATTGAATTTCATCGGCGGTGCGCTGGCCGTATTGCATGAATATTGACCGCAACCGGTCGACCGCCAGGACCGCCATCGCTTGCTCATCATAGGCAGAGATGCTGCGACGCAATTGACCGAAAAAGGCGTGTCGATTGGCAAGCCCGGTTAGCGGATCGGTAAGCGCGCGAGTGTTGATTTCCCCTTCGAGACTATGGCGTTGTTGCACCGATCGAAGCAGGCCCAATGCCCCTTGCGGCGCACCGTCATCATCCTCAATCTGGCGCAGGCTGAATGCATACCATAGCGGGTTGGCGGGACCGTCTTGTTCATGAGTATCAAGCATTCGCAGAGGGAATTCGATCCATCCGGCCTGCGGCGTTCCTGCGAACACCTGAGCGACATAGCGCGCAACATCGGGTCCATGACCCGCTTCTGCGAGATCCGCGATATGCGGCATGAGCAGCAACGATGAGAGATCCATTCCCAGCTCACTCGCATTTTCAGAGGCGTGCACGATAAACCCCGCACTATCGAGCCGAACGACAATATCGCCCGACGCGTCCTCAATAAGGCCGTGCAGAACGCGACCTTCTGCATGACTGAATTGCATTTCCATGCCGATAGCCCCCGGCGTTAAGTTGAACAGGCTGTCAATGCGAATTGTGAATTTCGTAAAAGTAAGCTAAATTTTCACCTTCAACACCCGAAAATCCCCAAATCTTCGCAGTATTACAATAAAGGTTGTTATGTAGGTTAATTTACTTAACTAATATTCGAATCAACTTCCTTATTCATTTACCATGTTTGCCTCTCATATTTTCGCCAGATACGCAATTTTACAGTTTGCGACTTCAGACTTCGATCATAATACGAATACTTCTTGGATCTGTTCCGTATTCAGTAGCAATGCGTATTCGACAATCTTCGACTACTGCGCCGCCGCCATTACGTGGGTCGACTTCGTAAAACGCCTCTTTTTCCACACCCAATACTTCGGCAATTGCTGCGATTCTTTCGGGTAACGGGCGCGCTTTGCCTTTTTCCCAGGCCCACACGGTTGGCTTACTCACGCCCAAGGCCGCTGCGACCTGTGCCAATGTCAGCCCCTTCTCACGCCGCAACCGGTTGAGCCGGACACCCAACGTATCGAGCGACCCTTCGCCGAATGACGGTTTGGCAACAGGTGCGCGCGCAGGTGGTTCGCGGAGGCCCGGCGCACTGCCGCGCAATTGCGCAGCCGCCAGCGCGGCCTCGCCAAGCGCCTGTTCGAATGCACAGCCGAACAGTTCCCCACTCTGCCACACGATCTGAGCACCCACAGGGCCAATATCGGGCAGGTCCACCGCCAACACCTCCCCGACGCCCAGCGCAAGGTCAGTTTCAAGCAGCAATCCCGCCGCCGATAGGTTGTGCACGGTAACATTGGCCGCCGCGCCATCTGGCATACGGCCGCTCGTCTCTAACCGCAGCGAACGTCGGCTTTGGCGACGCCCTTCGATTTGGCCCTCAGTTTGAGTGGCTAACTGGGTTTCTAGGTGGGCTTTCAAAGCCATAGACAGGGCACTCCTTGTGTGGAGCCCCTTTCATCCGGTGCCAAAGCCTAAGAGAATTTTACCCAATATGGTTAATGTCGGCCAAACGAGCGCCTTACCCCGTCAGCCGAGTTAGCCGCGCGTCAATCTTCGGCATCCAAGCCATAGGCGGTGTGCAACACGCGCACGGCCAACTCAGTTTCATCCTCATCGATCATCACGCTGACTTTGATCTCTGAGGTGGAAATCGCCTGAATGTTGATCCCGCGATCGGACAAAGCGCGAAACATCGTGCTCGCGACACCGGCATGGCTTTTCATGCCAACGCCGACGACGCTGATCTTCGCGACGTGGCTGTCGGTTATGATGCGGTTGAAGCCGATTGCCTCCGCCCGATCCTCCAACAAGGCCTGCGCGCGCGCCAGATCCGATTGCGGCACTGTAAACGTCACGTCGGTCTCGCCTTTGTCGCGGCCCACGTTCTGAATGATCATGTCGACATTGATGCTCGCATCGGCCAGCGGCGCGAAGACATCGGCCACTGCGCCCGGCTTATCCGGAACGCGGGTGAGGATGATTTTCGCCTCGTTCTTGTCATGCGCAATACCGGTTACCAGCTGGCGTTCCATGTCGCCGTTCTCCACCAATTCATCCATTTCTTCATCCGACACGATCAGTGTGCCGGGCAACTCATCCGCTGAAACTGCATCATCGCCAACAAAGCTGGAGAGCACTTGAATGCGCACGCCTTCCTTCATCGCCAGACCGACGGAGCGGGTCTGGAGCACTTTGGCCCCCACGCTCGCCAATTCGAGCATCTCTTCGTAAGTGACCGCCTTCAACTTGCGCGCTTTGGCCACGATGCGTGGGTCTGTGGTGTAGACCCCATCGACATCGGTGTAGATATCGCAGCGGTCCGCTTTCACCGCCGCGGCAACCGCAACTGCCGATGTGTCCGATCCCCCGCGCCCCAAAGTCGCGATACGGCCTTCGGGTGAGATACCCTGAAAACCCGGAACCACGGCAACTTCGCCCGCTTCCATACTGGCGATCATATCGGGCGCATCGATGGTCTCAACGCGGGCCTTGGAATGCGCCTCAATCGTCTTCACCGGAATTTGCCAGCCGAGCCAGCTGCGCGCTTTGCAGCCCAGTGATTGCAATGTCAGAGCAAGCAATCCGCTGGTCACCTGCTCGCCGCTAGCAACAACCACGTCATATTCGGCCGGATCATAGAGCGCATTGGCCTCTCGGCAGAAATTGATCAGTCGGTCGGTCTCGCCTGCCATGGCGCTGACCACGACGGCAACTTCATTGTGCACACCCTCTTTGCCCGCGGCCTGAGCACGCACAATATTCGCAACCCTGCGAATGCGCTCGGTCCCCGCCATCGACGTCCCGCCGAATTTCATCACAATTCTTTGATTGGGCCGCGTCAATGTTCGCAGACTCCTGCTGGTTTGCTTCTTCCGGCGCTGCTAACGGGGGTGCATGGGAAACGCAAACGTATCAAATGTTACCAACGTTACGATCAGGCCCGAAGAAGCCGAGTTCTTCGCTGATCTGGCTAAGGATTGGTGGAACCCCAAAGGCAAGATGGCGAGCCTGCATCAGGTAAATCCCGTGCGCTTGGAGTTCATTCGCACCGCAGTGGATGCGCATTTTGGGGGAGATTCGCGCGGTATTCGCCCACTCGCCGGCAGAAGCGCGCTCGATATTGGGTGCGGTGCCGGGCTGGTTTGTGAGCCACTCTCGCGGCTGGGCGCAGCGGTCACTGGCGTTGATGCGGCGGGGGAGAATGTCTCAGCAGCGGCGGCCCATGCGGAAGCGGTCGGCCTCGACATTCGTTATATGGCGGGTGAGGTTGCAGGGCTGGATATCGGCACGTTCGATCTGGTCACGTGCCTCGAAGTGGTTGAGCATGTGGCCGACAAAGCCGCATTTCTAGCCGATGTCGCAGCGCGGCTATCGCCCGATGGTCTGCTGGTTATGTCGACACCCAATCGCACTGCGGCCAGCCGTGTGCTGTTAGTGGGCGCAGCAGAAGCGGTTGGCTATGTGCCCAAGGGCACGCATCATTGGGAAGATTTCGTAACGCCGGAAGAGCTGGAAGCATTGCTTGCCGATGCAGGGCTCGAAGTGACAGAGCGGCGCGGGATCGCGTGGCGACCGGGCAAAGGACTGCATTTGGCGGAAGACGAAGCGCTGAATTATATTCTAAGCGCGCGGCGCCTGACCTGACCGCTCAACCCGAACCGGCTAGTCGCAACGCGAATATTGGATTGCGGGCATTTCCTTGCCAAAGTTTGAGGTCATTTCGACCCGGACTTTGCCGCCTTCTTCGAAAAGCTCTCTGTAATTCTCACTTCCACAAACCTGCGGGCGAAGAGTTTTACGAACCGCATTGGGATCAAATGTCGTGTTACCAAGAGGGACATTGCCCATCATGATGACCAACGTATCGCCATCATCAATGCGTGCCGTCACCACTGCACCGGGTAGCTGCTTCGCGATTTCTGCATTGCCATCGCGATTGATCGCATCGACGACGTCAGGCAATTGCTCAATCGCGCTGCGTTGATCAACGATACCGCCGCATGCCGTGGCCGTAATCGCCAAACCAGAAACCAGTAGAAATCTCATTGCCTGCGTCCCTCACCCAAAATCTAATGAGACGACTGGCCTAATTTCCTGAATATTGAATTAGCGCAGCACCTTACTCGTCTAATAGTTCGACAAACTCACGGGTGTTATCCGTGAAGAACCCGTCTGCTCCTGTGGCAATGGCAGCTCGCCAAAGCCGCCGATACTGACCGTCAGCCGCAGGACCGCCATCACTTTGCAGCGCTGCGGGAAGAAAACCGTTCTCCTTGCGCAAAGTCCAAGGGTGAACTTGCAACCCCGCAGCATGCGCCTCATCCACCAAGCCGGTAGGCTGCATCGTCGCTGAATCCAGAACATAGCTCAGGCCGGGTCCAATCCCATCGGCATATTCGGCGATTTCCGCCAACCCGGCAGGCGTCATCATATCAGCCCAGCGCAGCTCCGGTTCATCATATGGTCCGCCTTCGGGATGGATGAGCAGGACGAGCGGTGTATCAACGCGCTGGTTCAGTCGCTGTAGAGGACCGACCTCAAAAATTTGCACAAAGACCGGCGCATCTGCATCGTCCAGCTCAAACCGGCGAAGCTCCCTCACCATCAGATCAACCATGTCGATCCCTTCCTGTTCAAGGATCGCGGTCGGGTGTTTCAGCTCAGGATAAAGTCCAATTACACGGCCTGTTTCGGCCTCCTTCAAGCGGACAAGCTGAACGATCTCTTCAAACGTCGGCACTTGATACAGACCATTATAGGCGGCGCTTGATGGGCGGATATTCCCAACCCTTTCACGCGCGCGCAACGTCCGCAATTCCGCGAGGGTGAAGTCTTCAGCGAACCACCCTGCAACTTGCCGGCCATCAATCGTTTTGGTGCGCCGGCGGGTTTCGAATTCCTCGCGACTGGCAACATCGGTAGTGCCCGACAATTCGTTTTCATGTCGAGAGACGAGGACGAGATCTTTGGTCACGACCAGATCAGGCTCGATATAATCCGCGCCCTGTTCAATCGCGCGCTCATAGGCGGCGAGCGTGTGTTCAGGCCGATCACCTGATGCGCCGCGGTGAGCGATTATGAGCGGGCGATCTGGCATATGCGTCCCTTCTGAATGCCCGTCAGCCAAAGCAGGTTGACTGAAAAGTGCTACGCCCAAAAATAGAGCTATCGCCCTAAATCCTAAAGCAATGTCGCGGACCATGTATCTTCCTTGAAACCGACCAGAAGGCCGTCTGAATGTTCGACCACTGGCCGCTTGATCATTGAAGGGTTCTGAACAAGAAAAGTGACTGCGCCATGACTGTCCTCTGCCAAAGCCTTCTCAGCATCGGACAGTTTACGATAGGTCGTGCCGCGCTTGTTGAGCACAACTTCGACGCCCTGATCAGCGATCCAGGCCTCTACCTTGGCCGCATCCGCGCCTTCTTTCTTGTAGTCATGAAAGGCGTATTCAATGCCGTTTGCATCCAGCCATTTGCGCGCCTTTTTCACTGTGTCGCAATTGGGAATGCCATAGAAGTGGATCGTCATATCAGTCCTTTTCGCACAGGCTTGCACTGTGTGTTTGGTGCTGCCACCCCTATGCCGACAACAAAGGGGAAACAATGGCATTCTGGGACATCGATCTTGAAACCCGCATGGGCGCCGAAAGTGCGGCAGACCAAGGCGCGCTGGCTTGCTTTATCTACACAGGGATTTTGGTGATCAGCTTGGCTTTTGCAGGCGGTATGATCCTAGACACCTTGGCCGTGAATGCTGGCGCTGGCATAGTATTGTTGATCCCATTTGCAGTGCAGATGGGTGTCGTTCTTGTCGCTGCATTTCGTCTGCGCGCTGGCAAAGGAGCGTTTTGGGGTATTGGTGCAGCGGTCCTTATGGGCATGGGAGTGGTCGCTCAACTCATCAGCCTGTCGATCGGAGTTGTCCTCATCATCAATGCCATACTGTTTGTTTTTACGATCCAAGGCATTCGGGGGGCGTTTGCGCTGCGCAAAAGCCATTTCTCAGAAGATGATATTGAGGCCTTTGAATAGCCTCTAACGCCGCACCAAATGCGCGTCCGCGATTGCGACGGCCAGAGCATCGGCAGCATCGGATCCCGCGATTGTGGTTCCCGGCAGCAAGACCTTGACCATCGCTGCGACCTGTTTTTTGTCTGCACCGCCTGTGCCGACGACCGCCTTTTTCACCAGCCGCGCCGCGTGCTCACTAACGGACAAACCTGCCAAACCGCAGGCGGTCAACACCGCTCCGCGAGCCTGCGCCAGCTTAAGCGTGGATTGCGGGTTCTCATTGACGAAGACCTCCTCGCACGCCGCACGGTCCGGGTGATGCGCAGCGATGACCGCCGCTATCCCAGCGTTCAAAGCCGCTAGCCGCTCCGCCATTGGCGCTTTGGTATCGGTGGGCAATTGCCCGTTGGCCAGATGCGACAACCGCGACCCATCTGCGCGCACCAGGCCCCATCCGGTGCAGCTCAAAGATGGGTCGAGGCCCAGGATTACGATGCTCACGTCACAGCCCGACCATAAAGCCAAGTCGCCACGAAATCGCGAGCAAAAACGCTGAACCAAGCGCTATGGCGAAAAGCCATTCGCGCCGCCTCAGTCGAGCTTCTCCATCACTTCGTCGCTGATCTCATAGTTGCCCCAGACGGTTTGCACATCGTCATCATCGTCCAGCACATCGATCAGTTTCAGCAGCGTTCCTGCGCCTTTTTCATCCATTTCGACCGTGATATTCGGCTTCCAAGCGAGCTTTACATTCGATGCTGCGCCCAATGCTTTTTCCAGATCGCCTGCGACTTGGTGCAGATCTTCGGCAGCAGTCCAGATAGTGTGACCATCATCGCCGCTTTCGATGTCATCTGCGCCCGCTTCCATCGCAGCCTCAAGGACGGTGTCCTCATCGCCGACTTCGGCAGGATATTCGATCAGGCCAAGCCGTTCAAAGCCGTGCTGAACCGAACCCTCTGTGCCCAGATTGCCGCCATGCTTGCTGAATGCGGTGCGAACCGCGGTGGCGGTGCGGTTGCGGTTATCCGTCAGTGTTTCAACGATGATTGCGCTGCCGCCGGGGCCATAGCCTTCGTAGCGGACCTCTTCGTAATTCTCATCATCGCCCGCGCTGGCTTTATCAATCGCGCGTTGGATATTGTCTTTGGGCATAGATTGCCCTTTGGCCGTGTTAACCGCCAACCGCAGTCGCGGATTCATATCGGGATCAGGCGTGCCCATCTTTGCCGCAACGGTGATTTCGCGCGAAAGCTTGGAAAACAGGTTAGAGCGTTTCTTGTCCTGCGCACCCTTGCGGTGCATGATGTTTTTGAATTTGGAATGGCCTGCCATGGAAACTCTTCATTGTTGCTGAGCTATGTGCCCGTATTCGATGGACACGCATTAAACCGATGAGCGATAGGCCGACAAGTCCTGTGACACCTCCCAATAATCAAACACCGTCCGTGGCTGAGCTTAAAGCGGTCCTTGGAGATGATGCGCCGGCCGAAATGCTGGCTGAGGCACGCGCAGCGCCTGCTGCCACGTTAAGAGGCGAGTGGCAGCGAGTGCTCGCATTTCTGCGGCGCCCGACACTTGACGTATCAGAACAAAGCGCCGCGCCGCTGACAGTGCTGGGCCGTATCTATCTGCTCGATATGTTGGCGATGCTGGTGCTGGTCATTTGCGCCAGCATTGCGGTGGCCGCAGGCGTCTATCTGCCGCGCACGGCCTTAGCGGAGATAGAGTTCACGTGGGTTGTAGTGCTCGCGGTGATTATCGGCGCGCCGGTTTTTGAAGAGCTGGCGTTTCGCAGTTGGCTATCGGGAAAGCCCGGCCATGTGATCGCATTGTTTGCTGTGGGCGCGGGGGCAACGGGATACGCGGCCATCCACACAATTGCGCCGATAGTGGGTGCGATTTTAATGATCGCAGGGATCGTAGGAGCCATTGTCGCGATTATCACCTTGGCCAACCGTACACCGATGGGTTGGTTCGCGCGCTATTTTCCTATTTTCTTCTGGCTCTCAACGCTTGCCTTTGCGCTGGTGCACATTTTCAATTTCCAGCAGGGATCGCTCGCAGTTCTCCTCCCTCTGGTGCTGCCGCAATTTGTCCTAGGGGGGTTGCTCGGCTATATCCGTGTGCGCATTGGATTATCAGCGGCGATTGTGCTCCACGCCCTGCATAACGCAACCGCACTGGGCATCTCAGCATTGGCCGGTGAAATGGGAGGCTAGCAAGACGTGAAGCGCCCGCCCCCTCACATCATCCCAAGCGCGGCCTTGTACACTTCGAGCACGGTTTCCTGCTCACTGCGATCATCCGGCTTCATTTTGCGCAGGCGCACGATCTGGCGCATGATTTTCGCGTCATATCCCACAGCCTTCGCCTCGGCATAAACATCGCGAATGTCATCAGCGATGCCCTTTTTCTCTTCCTCGAGGCGTTCAATCCGCTCAATCAAAAGGCGCAAACGGTCATCGGTTGCGCTGACATCGGAGGAGTTGGTGGCGTCGACTTCGGACATGATTGAGTAAGCTCCAAGAGAATCACTTTGTGTGTTGGCGTCTGACTTACCAATCTCGCGCGATGTGCAAAGCAGAGCTTTGCGTCTTCTCCACCGGCTTGCGCACACCTTTTCATGCTGTAGGGTTATACGGCTTTTGTAACACGGGCGAGATGGGGAGTGGCCGTGGTCGATGTGTTCATTTCATACTCGCGCGATGATGCGGAAAAGGTCGGTGTGCTTGCACGAATGATCGCGAACGAGGGCTATCAAGTGTGGTGGGATGCCGACTTGCCGCCGCATGTCAGCTATGGTGACGTAATCACTGCCAAGATCAGCGAAGCGAAAGCCGCGGTGGTCGTCTGGTCGCATACTGCAGCACAATCGGAATGGGTTCGCGCCGAAGCGGACGTTGCGCGCAATCAGAAAAAACTGATCCAAACCGCGCTTGATGATGTCATGCCGCCTTTGCCCTTCAATCAAATTCAATGCGCTGCGATTGGCGATTGGAATGGCGAAGAGGATCATCGAGGCTGGAACAAGGTCAAGGAAAGCCTTGTCGCGTTGTGCGGTCCGCGTGCCGAGCCGGAGAGCGGGGAAGTTGAGTCTTCACCAGAGATACCACCTGAGGCCCGACCAGAACCAAAAACTGTAGCACCTCAGCCGACACCTCCGCCACCACCGGCGCCGCCTCCAAATCCCGCGCCGGAACCTTCGAGAGCGCCGTCACCTCAATCCGAAACCAATGAAACAAGTGGCGGCACCAGCACGCCTGTCCTGTTATCGATTGGCTGCGTTGGTCTCGTTGTCTTGGGCATCTTGTTCATTATCTTCAGCGCCATGACGAGTGAAATGGAGGAATACTCCGCTACAGGCAGCTCCGATTTCTCCAACCTCTCCTCTTCTGAGACGGAGCCGGATGGCGACTACATACCGCAGCTTGGGGAAGGCACATCTTTCGCCGATCTCGACGCCGGAATGAACCGCAACACGAGCGATACCGCGACGCCACTTATCGCAACAGTGCAAGACCCGGACGGCTATTCCAATGTCCGCGCGACGCCTTCCAGCAGCTCCGATATCGTCGGTGTAGCGATTGAAGGCGAGCAGTTTCTCACCTTTCAACAAGACACACCTTGGTGGATCGTCACTCTAGAGGACGGCACGATGGGCTATATTTACAGCGACCGTATTCTGGTGATTGGGACCCCGTAATGGCTGATAAAATTGATCTACCCGGGCCCGAGGATTTGGCAGTGGCTGAATTTGCAGAAGACACTCCGGAACCCGCGAGCGCCACGAAAAGCGGCAATGTTGCAGTGTTTTGCGGCCACATGTTCAACACCGGCAGCGAGGCAGAGGGCATCCTTGCGCAGCGGATTGCCGATGAATTGGAAGCGCGCAATATCGCGGTGGGCTTTGGCCCGCTCGCCTGCGGGGCAGACATTGTCATCGCGGAGGAATTGTTGAAACGCGGTGCAGAGCTGAACCTTGTTCTGCCTTTTGCAGAAGGCGACTTTATCGAAGAAAGCGTGCTTTGCGGCGGCGAAGCGTGGTTGCCGCGTTACAAGGCCTGCCGCGAAGCAGCAAAGTCTGTGAATTTCGCAACGCCTGCCGATTATGTCGGCGATGACAATCAATTCGCTTACAACACACTCTACGCGATGGGCCTTGCGGTTCTGCGCGCGCAAAAGCGCGAATGCGAGGCAGTGCAGATCGCCGTTGTCTCCGACCAATTCGCAAGCTTTTCGCAAACCGGGATTGCCGGGACCAAAGCGGACATGAAGCTGTGGCAGGATTTGGGCCGCGAGACGGTTGCTATCCCTGCGGGCAAAGTGCCCCGCGATCTCAAATTCCCAGCGCGCGAGAAAGTTCAAGGCGGCACACGGCGCGAAATCCGCTCAATCATCTTCGCTGATTACAAAGGGTTCTCACGCATCGGAGAACGCGCCCTTCCCGATTTCATGAACATTATCATGGGTCGGATCGCCAAAGTGCTGCACGATTTCGGAGACCATGTTGAGTTCCGCAACACTTGGGGTGATGCGATTTACGCAGTTATTGATGAGCCGCGCATCGCCGCCGCGATCGCCCTCAAATTGCAAGACGAACTGCGCGATCTGCCACCGGATTTGATCCCTGATGGCGCAGTCGCAGGGATGCGAACTGGGGTTCATTACGGGCCAATCTGGGTTGGCACTGATCGCATTACCGGCAATCGGCTGTGGTATGGTGGTGAGGTCAACCGAACTGCGCGGATCGAACCGGTAACGCCCGTCGGCGGCGTCTATTGCACCGAAAGCTTTGCCGCGGCGCTATTGATGGAAGACTGCAAGGATTGCCAGTTCACATCTGTTGGGCGCGTGATCCTGCCTAAGAATTACGGCGAGGTTGAACTGTTCCGGTTGGAGCGCGGATCAGCCTAAATCCGGTTTGTTGCGGGCAACGCTGGCCTCCATCGCGGCGAGCTGTTCTTCAGTCGCCGGGCTTTGCCGCGTCGCCTTCCACTCATCCATCGGCATCCCGTGGATCAATGCACGCGCAGCGCCTTTGTCGCCTTCATATCCCGCATCCCGGATCCAATCAGCGAGACAATTGCGACAAAAGCCGGAAAGCCCCATCAAATCGATATTCTGAGCATCATGGCGGTGCTGCAAATGGCGAACCAATCGGCGAAATGCCGCTGCGGCAACCGCATCATCCAGCGTATCGAGAGGATCATTTTCTTGAGGCATCCGGCTTTTCCTTGAGTTGCAATTTTGCTGTGTCATAGCTGGCGCAAACGAGTTCGGAAACAGCATGACACAGCGCGACACAAACACGGCAAGCCAAAAGTTCGACCCGCGTGGTCGCAAGGTCAAAATTCTAGCCACTGTCGGCCCTGCCAGCCGTTCTCCCGAAATGTTGCGCAAGCTTTTCAAGGCGGGCGCCGATGCGTTCCGCGTCAATATGAGCCACGGCGAACACTCCGATCACGCCGGCGCGATCAAAGCGATCCGAGCCTTGGAAAAGGAATTCGCACACCCGATAGCAATCCTCGCTGATTTACAGGGCCCGAAACTGCGTGTTGGCACATTTAAGGATGGCAAAGCGGTGATCCGCCATTCGGGCCACTTCACGCTCGACCGCGATCCGACGCCTGGTGATGAAACGCGCGTGTGCCTGCCGCATCCCGAATTGTTTGGCATTTTGCAGCGCGGCCAGCGGCTTTTGATCAATGACGGAAAGATCAAACTGATCGTCAAGGAGGCGGATGAAAACCGCATCTTTTGCTCTGCTGAAGTGGGGGGCGTGATCTCTGACCGTAAGGGCGTGAACGTACCCGACGCCGAAGTGCCGATCCCGGCGCTTACCGAAAAAGATCGCAAGGATCTCGCTTTTGCGGTGGAACAGGGCGCGGACTGGATCGCGCTTTCCTTTGTGCAGCGTCCCGAAGACATGGCAGAGGCACGCAAACTGGTCGCTGCCCATGCTGCGGGCGGTCATGTCGCAGCATTATGTGCGAAAATTGAAAAACCTCAGGCCGTCGGCAGGCTCGATGGCATTATTGAATTGTCCGATGGCATTATGGTTGCGCGCGGTGACCTTGGCGTGGAACTGGAACCCCACGAAGTCCCACCGCTACAGAAGAGTATCGTGGCCGCCTGTCGCAACGCAGGCAAGCCGGTAATCGTCGCCACACAAATGCTCGAATCCATGATCGAAAGCCCGATGCCCACGCGCGCCGAAGTGTCCGACGTCGCCAATGCGGTCTATGATGGAGCCGATGCGGTGATGTTGTCTGCGGAAAGTGCGGCAGGCGATTGGCCTGAGGAGTCGGTTGCTATGATGCACTCCATCGCAGGGCAGGTTGAGCGCGATGCGGGCTATAAGGAGCGCGTTCGACTGCTTGACACAACCCCGGACGCAACGACATCGGATGCTCTCGCGCACAGTTGTATGACAATCACCGAGACCGTCCCGATCAGTGCGATCACCGTCTTCACCGCCAGCGGGTCAACCGCGCGCAGAGTTGCACGCGAACGCCCCGGGCCGCCAATGTTGGTGCTCACCCCCAGCATTCGAACCGCTCGCCGCGTCGCGCTGTTGTGGGGCGCCCATGCCGTCGCGACCAAGGATATTGGGAGCTTCGAAGAGATGATCGCTAAGGGCAAGCGCATGGCATTGCGCCATGGTTTTGGCGAAGCGGGGTCAAAACAGGTTGTGCTGGCAGGCGTGCCGTTCGGAACGCCTGGCGCAACCAACTTGCTGCATGTGGTGACGCTATCGGGTGATGAGCTACAGAATCGTTAGGGCCAATGCACTCATTCTGTAAGATGCTCAAAGACAGGACTGTACAGAGCTTCTTCAAAGGCGATACCTGCTCGCTGGCCTTCGATCCAAACAACGCTTGCTGGAATAAAGCCAAGACCCGGCAATTTGACCGATATCCGCTCGTCCGGTTTGACAGTCCAACTGCGCGCATCAACCATGCAGCCGCCGATATTGATGTCGAGCACCGGCATTTCCATTTTTGAGCGTGTGCGATAGCGAACAATCGCAGTTAACCCAGATTTGATTTTTGCACCGCCAGCCATATTGCCCCCACCGAACAGCATCAGATTACCCGTGCTACGATAGGCCTCTTCGGTTTGCCTTTGGTTAACAGCTCTCTGAATGCGGTTTACTATTTGGGTCAGCCGGCGGCTTTACTCAACCGTGCCCGCGCCTCTTCCTCACCAATCAATGGCAGCAGCTCACCCATATCGGGGCCGTGGTTCATACCTGTCAGCGCTTGGCGCAGCGGCAGGAACAAAGCCTTACCTTTGCGGCCAGTGGCCTCCTTCAAGGAAGAGGTAAGCGTAGCCCATGGATCATCGCCCCACTCAAGCGCCTCGCTTGCTTCGGCGAGATAGGCACGATCTTCGTCGGAAAATTCGGGTTGTTCAATTGGCCCCGTCACCAACCGCCACCATTCGCTGACCTCATCGACAGTCGCGATATTGGGCTGAACTGCGTGCCAGCCAGCCTCGTCCATCCCATCGGGAAGGCGATGTTTAACCGACGTATAGGGCATGGCGTGGACAAGGGCGGTGTTCACCCGCTCCAACTCCGCATCGTCAAATTTCGCTGGCGCGCGGCCAAAGGTGGATAGGTCGAATGTCTCGAGCAGTTTGGCCCGGTCCGCGATTGGCTCCACCGGCAACGAAGTACCCAAGCGCGACAACAGCGCAATGATTGCTTCAGGCTCTATCCCGCGTTCGCGGAATGCATCGCAACCCAGCGAACCGAGCCGCTTGGACAGCTTACCCTCTGTGCCGACCAACAAAGCCTCATGTGCGAATTTCGGCGGCGTCGCACCCATTGCGGTGAACATCTGGATTTGCACTGCGGTGTTCGAGACATGGTCTTCTCCCCGCAGGACTTGAGTCACACCCATCTCCACATCATCGACCGTGCTCGGCAGCATATAGAGCCAAGATCCATCTGCACGCCGGATCACCGGGTCAGACAACAACGCAGGGTCGAAATTGACGGAGCCGCGCACGCCATCTTCCCAACTGAGCGGCTCATCATGGTCGAGTTTGAACCGCCAATGCGGCTGGATACCGTCAGCCTCTTTCGCAGCACGCTCTGCATCCGTCAGATCAAGCGCGCCGCGATCATAGATCGGCGGCTTCCCGCGGCCGAGCAGAACTTTGCGCTTAAGCTCCAATTCCTGCTGTGTCTCATAGGCGGGGTAAATGCGACCGGCCGCAACGAGAGTGTCAAATGCGGCTTGATAGCGGTCAAGCCGTGAGGACTGACGCTCTTCGCGTGTCGCTTCAATTCCCAACCAGGCAAGATCGTTGCGGATCGCCTCGACATATTCTTCTTTGGAACGGGCTGCATCGGTATCGTCAATGCGCAGGATGAACTCACCTCCGCTGATCTGCGCGAGCATCCAGTTGTGGAGCGCGGTGCGGATATTGCCGACATGCAGGCGGCCCGTGGGCGAAGGAGCAAAACGTGTGATCGTCATGTCCCGCGCGGTAGAACTCCGCGCGCGTGCCCGCAACCGCTGAATTATTCCTGTCGGCTTACGCTCACATGGCCCGCACCTCGGCCGCAACCAAGGCGAGCACCGCGTCCCACAAGCGGTGCTGACGGTCTGGGCGAATTAGGCCGCCAATCGCCCGTTCAAACCCGGCGCTATCGGAATTTGCTGCGCTTTCTATCAAAGCACCAATCGTAGCTTCGTCATGGGTAAGCAGGCAGCAGCAAAACCGCGATACCCGAATATTCTCGGGCCACGTCGCGCCAATTGCCCGCCCCAACGCCAGCGACTTCGCGGCCAACTCTACACTGCCCAGCCGCGTCGCAAGCTCTGGCACCGGATCACGCCGCGCATGTTCATGCAATGCAATCAGCCGAAGCGAATAGACAAACCGCGCAGCTATCGGGTGGATCACGTCGATCCTCGGCGGCTGTGCGAGCTTGGCAATTGTTGCTTTGCGTGCGGCGATGGCAGATTGGCTTTGGGGCATTGCGAGACGATTCCTCCTGTCACGCTGAGATGGCGACAGAAGGAACATGACTCAAATGCAAATGGTTCGCAATAGCTTTATTGGGTTTCTGGCGTGACTTTCGTCAGCTCGGCACAATCGTGAAACTGTGTTCTATATACAGGAACACCTCGGTCTCGCTCGCCTGCTGCCAATAGAGATCGCCGTCGAGGCCTTCTATCCGTACTCCATATCCACTTCCGAACATACCCGCATAGCCGGTCGATTCCTCCGCGAGGTGGCGCACCACGGCCCCACGATATTGTTCAGGGTTGTCAATCGCGAGCGAAGTCGCGCCAACATCAATAAAGGAACGTCCATTTGCAGGCACGCGCTTAACAAAGTCGGCGATCCGCTCCGCCGTGCTGCTGACCTTGGGGTCTTCTCCCCGCAATGGGATCCGCGCATAAATCTGGACACGGTTGGTATCCGGGCGATTGCCACCCACCAACGGCAACTCGCGCATATTCGCAAGCGTCACAGGCTCAAGCGTGTAAGTGCCCGCCACCAAGGTGATGCCCTCGCGTTCGGCCAATTCAAGCGTTTCGCCCAACATAGTGAACAGCTCCTCCGTCCGGACCTCACGGTCGCGCGAATCGGAACTCACAAAGAGCGGTGTCACGAAGTAGTCCGCCTGGCGCGTTACTCCGATGGCCGACGGGCCGCCGCCGCCGCGTGGGCGCAGATAAGCGTTAAGCGCAGAGCGGTCCTGACGTGCGCCTGTCACCACCACTGTATCCTGCGCGAACACTGGTGCTGAAGTGAGCAACACGGCAAGAGCGCCGCTAAGAACTGCGAATTTCTTCATGTGATTTCCTCCCCTTATCCTCGATGGAAATTACATGCGCTTGCAAAACAGTACCCGTGATGAATGCTCTTCTGATCAAACGAAAAACCCCGCCGCAACCGTGGTTGCAGCGGGGCTGTCTCTTAGCGTTTGAGGCTGGGTTTACTCAGCTGCCGGAGCGTCCGAAGAACCACCACCCATAGCAGCCTTCATCGCCTCTTCGCTCGACACAGGGTCAGCGGCGGGTTCTGGCTCAACAGCATTGGCTGCGGCGAGCGCATCCTGCTGCTTCTTCCATTGTGCCTTCAACGCGGCATCGCGGCTGGAGGCGGTAACGCGCATACGGTTCATACCTGAACCTGTACCGGCCGGGATCAAGCGTCCGACAATCACGTTTTCCTTAAGTCCAATCAGCGTGTCTTTCTTACCCTCAACCGAAGCCTGGGTCAGAACGCGGGTCGTCTCTTGGAAAGAAGCAGCTGAAATGAAGCTGCGCGTTTGCAGGCTCGCCTTGGTGATCCCCAAGAGGATCGGCACGCCTTCAGCGGGCTTCTTCGACTTCGTCAGCTTGGCGTTGTATTCAAGCATTTCAGCCAGATCGACCTGCTCACCTGGAAGCAACGTCGTGTCGCCGCCATTGGTGATCTCAACTTTTTGCAGCATCTGGCGAACGATCACCTCAATGTGCTTATCGTTGATTTTCACGCCTTGCAGTCGGTAGACTTCCTGGATCTCGTTGACGAGATACTCGGCCAGCGCCTCAACGCCCATCACCTCAAGAATGTCGTGCGGGTTCGGCGCTCCGGAAACAAGGGTATCGCCCTTCTTCACGAAATCGCCCTCTTGCACGTCGATCACCTTCGTCTTGGCGATCAGATACTCGACTGCATCACCTTCCTCAGGGATAATCGCGATCTTACGTTTCGCTTTGTATTCGCGAACGAATTCGATCTTGCCAGAGATCTTGGCGATCACGGACATATCCTTTGGCAGACGCGCCTCGAACAGCTCGGCAACACGCGGCAGACCGCCGGTGATGTCGCGCGTCTTCGCAGCTTCGCGGCTGGCACGAGCGAGGATGTCGCCGGCTTCAACCGTCTGACCGTCTTCGACCGAAAGCGTGGTGCCCGGAGCCAGCATATAACGCTGTGCCTCGGTCTCATCTGCATCAGTTTGACCTTCGCCAAGAAGAGTCATGCGCGGACGCAGTTCCTCTTTCTTCTTACGACCAGTAGCCCGGTTTTCCGTGACGACACGCTGAGCGATACCGGTGGCATCATCTGTCTGCTCTTCGAGCGTCGTGCCCTCAACCAGATCCTGATACCGCACGACACCTGATTGCTCAGTGATGATTGGCAGAGTGAACGGGTCCCATTCAGCGAGACGATCACCCACCTTAACCTTAGCGCCGTCCTTGAACATCAGCACGGTACCATAGGGCACTTTGTGCATTTCACGCTCGCGGCCCTCGGCATCGATCACAGCAATTTCGCCATTACGAGCGAGTGACAGGATACGACCCTTCTTATCAGTAATGGTCGGCATATCGCGCAGTTCGACCTTACCTTCGGAGATCGATTCCAGATGCGAGGTTTCGTTGAGCTGAGCTGCGCCGCCGATGTGGAATGTCCGCATCGTCAGCTGTGTGCCGGGCTCACCGATTGACTGTGCAGCGATAACGCCGACAGCTTCACCGATATTGACCGGAGTACCCCGGGCAAGATCACGGCCATAACATGTACCGCAAACGCCTTGGTCAGCTTCGCAAACCAGGGGTGAACGGATCTTGGCAGACTGCACTTCAGCCGCTTCGATTTCCACCACCATCGGCTCATCCACGAGAGTGCCCGCTTTCACGATCACTTCACCAGTCGAAGCGTTGACGATATCTTCGGCAACAGTGCGGCCCAAAATACGCTCACCCAGTGACGCGATGACCGAACCACCTTGAACAATGGCGCGCATCTCAAGCGCATTCTCGGTTTTACAATCGTCAACAACAATCGTGCAGTCTTGCGACACATCGACCAGACGGCGGGTCAGGTAACCTGAGTTTGCCGTCTTGAGCGCGGTATCGGCAAGGCCTTTACGCGCACCGTGCGTGGAGTTGAAGTATTCAAGGACGGACAGGCCTTCCTTAAAGTTCGAGATAATCGGCGTTTCGATGATTTCGCCCGAAGGCTTTGCCATCAGACCGCGCATACCGGCGAGCTGCTTCATTTGCGCTGGCGAACCACGCGCACCGGAATGGCTCATCATATAGATCGAGTTAATCGGAGCCTCACGCCCGTCCTTATCGATCGGTGTCGCCTTAATCTCATCCATCATAGCGTCAGCGACGAGGTCACCACACTTGGACCAGGCATCGATCACTTTGTTGTATTTTTCCTGCTGAGTGATCAGACCGTCCTGATATTGCTGCTCATAGTCAGCAACCAGTGCCTTCGTCTCATCAACCATACCAACTTTGGAATCTGGGATAATCATATCATCCTTACCAAAGCTGATGCCGGCCTTAAACGCATGACGGAAGCCAAGGGTCATGATTGCATCTGCGAACAGAACCGTGTCTTTCTGGCCGGTGTGGCGATACACTTGGTCGATCACATCGCCGATCTCACGCTTGGTGAGAAGACGGTTGATGATGTCGAACGGAACCTTGTGGTTCTTTGGCAGACACTCACCGATCAGCATCCGACCTGGCGTGGTCTCAAACCGCTTGAGGACGATATTGCCCTTTTCATCGGCTTGCGGAACGCGAGCGAGGATTTTGGAGTGCAGCGAAACCGCCTTGGTTTCAAGCGCCTGATGCACCTCGGCCATATCGGCAAAGCGCGGCAGTTTTTCGACCTTGGTGCCATCTTCATTCTCGAGGAATTCAGGAGTTTTTTCCTGACGCTCCATGGAGAGATAATAGATACCCAGCACCATATCCTGTGACGGAACGATGATTGGTTTGCCGTTCGCTGGCGAAAGGATATTGTTGGTCGACATCATCAAAACGCGCGCTTCAAGCTGCGCCTCGAGTGACAGCGGAACGTGGACCGCCATTTGGTCGCCATCAAAGTCAGCGTTGAAAGCAGAGCAGACCAGCGGGTGAAGCTGGATCGCCTTACCTTCGATTAGAACGGGCTCAAACGCCTGGATGCCAAGACGGTGAAGCGTAGGCGCACGGTTCAGCAGAACTGGGTGCTCACGGATCACTTCGTCCAGAATGTCCCAGACTTCCTTGCGCTCTTTCTCAACCCACTTTTTCGCTTGCTTCAGGGTCATAGACAGACCCTTCGCATCGAGGCGGGCGTAGATGAACGGCTTGAACAGCTCGAGAGCCATTTTCTTTGGAAGGCCACACTGGTGCAGTTTCAGCTCAGGACCGGTCACGATGACCGAACGGCCTGAATAGTCGACGCGCTTACCAAGCAAGTTTTGACGGAAACGGCCTTGCTTACCCTTGAGCATGTCAGACAGCGACTTCAGCGGACGCTTGTTAGCACCCGTGATGACGCGGCCACGGCGACCATTGTCGAACAGTGCGTCAACCGCTTCTTGAAGCATACGCTTCTCGTTACGCACGATAATGTCCGGCGCGCGCAGTTCGATCAGGCGCTTCAAACGGTTGTTACGGTTGATCACGCGGCGATACAGATCGTTCAGATCCGACGTCGCGAAACGGCCACCATCCAGCGGCACCAGCGGGCGCAGCTCGGGCGGGATCACTGGGATCACTTCAAGGATCATCCACTCAGGCCGGTTGCCTGAATCGATAAAGCTCTCAACGACCTTAAGGCGTTTGATGATTTTCTTAGGCTTGAGCGTCGACTTGGTTGTCGCCAGCTCTTCCATCAGATCGTCGCGCTCTTGCTCAAGATCGAGATCCATCAGCATGACCTTCACGGCCTCTGCACCGATGTCAGCGGAGAATGCGTCTTCGCCGTATTCGTCTTGCGCTTCGAGCAGCTCGTCTTCGGTGAGCAGTTGGAATTTCTCAAGCGGGGTCAGGCCCGGCTCGATCACAACATAGCTTTCGAAGTAGAGGATGCGCTCAAGCTGCTTGAGCTGAATGTCGAGCAGCAGGCCGATGCGCGATGGCAGCGATTTGAGATACCAGATGTGCGCGACAGGAGCGGCCAGTTCGATGTGGCCCATACGCTCACGGCGAACTTTGGTAACGGTGACTTCAACGCCGCATTTTTCGCAGACGACGCCTTTGTACTTCATGCGCTTGTACTTGCCGCACAGGCATTCGTAGTCCTTCACAGGGCCAAAAATGCGCGCACAGAACAGGCCGTCACGCTCAGGCTTGAACGTACGATAGTTGATCGTTTCCGGCTTCTTGATTTCGCCGAAAGACCAGCTGCGAATACGCTCTGGCGATGCGATCCCGATTTGGATCTGGTCGAAGGTTTCCGGCTTAGCCAGCTGGTTGGTGAATTTGGTCAGTTCGTTCATGACTTAGTTCCCTCAGGGGGTGAATTCTTAAGAGCGAGTTGGAGAGGGGTGCCGCATTGGCGACGCCCGCTCACCTATTCCGCTGCAATCGCGCCGAAATCGTCGTCGTCCTCTTCGCCATCAGACAGCGACTTGAGTTCAACGTTCATACCCAGCGAGCGCATTTCCTTGACGAGAACGTTGAAGCTCTCTGGAATGCCTGCTTCGAACGTGTCGTCGCCTTTGACGATGGCCTCGTAGACCTTTGTCCGTCCGACGACGTCATCCGATTTCACGGTCAGCATTTCCTGCAAGGTGTAGGCGGCACCGTACGCTTGCAGCGCCCAGACCTCCATCTCACCAAAGCGCTGCCCGCCGAACTGCGCTTTACCACCCAGCGGCTGCTGCGTGACGAGCGAGTATGGACCGATGGACCGAGCATGGATCTTGTCGTCGACCAAGTGGTGCAGTTTGAGCATGTAGATGATGCCCACTGTCACCTTACGGTCAAACGCTTCGCCCGTGCGCCCGTCGAACAAAGTCGACTGACCTGAGCTGTCCACGCCGGCTTTCACCAGCATATCGGAAACATCGGGTTCGCGTGCACCGTCAAAAACCGGAGTACCCATCGGGACGCCAGCGGCAACATTGGTTGCCAATTCCACAATGCCATTCGCTGAGCGGCTTTCGAGATCCTCGAAATACTGCTCACCATAGACATCTTTCAAACGCTCAACGACGGCCTCTGGTGGCTTGGCGTCGGCATAGTCTTCCTCGGCGTTCGGATTGGCGCGTTTCCAATCTTCCAGCTTCTCAGCGATATCCATGCCCAAACCGCGAGCGGCAAAGCCAAGGTGCGTCTCAAAGATCTGACCCACGTTCATCCGCGAAGGCACGCCTAGCGGGTTGAGCACAAGGTCAACCGCCGTGCCATCTTCAAGGAACGGCATGTCTTCGACCGGCAGAATGCGCGAAATCACACCCTTGTTACCGTGACGGCCAGCCATCTTGTCACCCGGCTGCAGCTTACGCTTCACCGCGACAAAGACTTTGACCATCTTGAGCACGCCGGGCGCCAATTCATCGCCGCGTTCGAGCTTTTCCTTACGGTCCTCAAACTTGGCATCAATCATGCCAACGCTCTCATCATATTGCGACTTGATCGCCTCGATCTGCGCTTGACGATTGTCATCGGCGACCGCGAATTTAAACCATTCGTGACGCTCGACATCAGCCAGCACTTGCTCGCCGATTTCGATGCCCTTCTTGATTCCCTTCGGAGCAGCCGATGCGGTTTGCCCCATCAGCATGTCTTTAAGACGGTTGTAGGTCGCACGGTTGAGGATGTTGCGCTCATCGGCGGCATCCTTGCGCAGGCGCTCAATCTCTTCGTTCTGGATCGCACGCGTACGGTCATCGATTTCGATACCGTGGCGGTTGAACACGCGAACTTCGACGATAGTGCCAGCAACACCCGGCGGCAGACGCAGCGAGGTATCGCGAACATCCGAAGCTTTTTCACCAAAGATGGCACGCAGAAGCTTTTCTTCCGGCGTCATCGGGCTTTCGCCCTTTGGTGTGATCTTACCGACCAGAATATCGCCCGGATGCACTTCGGCACCGATATAGACGATACCCGCCTCATCGAGGTTGCGCAGCGCTTCCTCACCGACATTCGGAATGTCGCGGGTGATGTCCTCTGGTCCAAGCTTCGTATCGCGAGCCATGACTTCGAATTCCTCGATGTGGATCGAGGTGAAGACGTCGTCTTTCACGATACGCTCGGAAATGAGGATACTATCCTCATAGTTATAACCATTCCACGGCATGAAGGCGACGAGGCTGTTTTTGCCCAGTGCCAGCTCACCCAGATCCGTCGAAGGACCATCAGCGATGATATCGCCCGGCTCAATCGTCTCACCAACTTTCACCAGCGGACGCTGATTGATGCAGGTGTTCTGGTTGGAGCGCTGGAATTTCTGCAGCGTGTAAATGTCAACGCCGGACTGACCGGCTTCGACATCGCCAACGGCACGGATCACGATACGGGTCGCGTCGACCTGATCGACGATACCGCCGCGTTTAGCCGCAATCGCCGCGCCTGAATCGCGTGCCACGGTTTCTTCCATGCCAGTGCCGACCCACGGTGCCTCTGCTTTCACAAGCGGCACAGCCTGACGCTGCATGTTCGATCCCATCAATGCGCGGTTGGCGTCATCGTTTTCCAGGAACGGAATGAGCGAGGCAGCGACCGAAACCAGCTGTTTCGGCGACACGTCCATCAGAGTGATCTGTTCGTTCGGAGCCATCAGGTTGTCGCCCGATTGACGCGCCGAGATCAACTCTTCGACGAATGAGCCATCATCATTGAGCTCAGCCGAAGCCTGCGCAACGGTGTGCTTTTGCTCTTCCATTGCAGACAGATAGATCACTTCGCCAGTGACGTGGTTGTCCTTCACCGTGCGATATGGCGTTTCAATAAAGCCATATTTGTTCACCCGGCTAAACGATGCCAGCGAGTTGATTAGACCGATATTTGGGCCCTCAGGCGTCTCAATCGGGCAAATACGGCCATAATGGGTTGGGTGAACGTCGCGGACTTCAAAGCCAGCGCGCTCGCGCGTCAGACCGCCAGGCCCAAGCGCCGAAACGCGACGCTTGTGCGTCACTTCGGACAGCGGGTTGGTTTGGTCCATGAACTGCGACAGCTGAGAAGAGCCGAAGAATTCGCGCACCGCAGCAACAGCAGGCTTTGCGTTGATAAGGTCATTCGGCATGACGGTCGATACGTCGACACTCGACATGCGCTCTTTGACCGCACGCTCCATACGCAAAAGGCCAACACGGTATTGGTTTTCGAGCAGCTCACCTACCGACCGAACACGGCGGTTGCCGAGATTGTCGATGTCGTCGACTTCGCCCTTGCCGTCTTTCAGACCGACAAGCTCCTTAACCACAGCAAGGATGTCTTCCTTACGCAAAGTGGTCACGGTGTCTTCGGCATCGAGTTCAAGACGCATGTTGAGTTTGACCCGGCCAACAGCGGAAAGGTCGTAACGCTCATTGTCGAAGAACAAGCCTTCGAACAGGGCATCAGCGGTTTCCTTGGTCGGCGGCTCGCCCGGACGCATGACCTTATAGATCGCTTCCAGACCCTCGTCACGATTTTCAGCTTTGTCGACCTTCAGCGTGTTGCGGATCCAAGGACCGGTGTTGATTTCGTCAATGTCGAGCAAATCAAGCTTGTCGATCCCGGCATTGTCGAAAGTTTCGACATGTTCCAGCGTGATCTCGTCACCCGCTTCGATATAGATGCGGCCCGTGCTCTCATCGATAAGGTCATACGCAGCGTAGCGGCTGACGACTTCTTCTGTTGGGAGCAACAGATCGGCAAGGCCATCTTTAGCCGCTTTGTTTGCCGCACGCGGGCTGATCTTTTGACCCGCGGCGAAGATTTCCTCACCCGTCTTGGCATCAACAAGTGCAAAAGCTGGCTTCTGGCCACGCCATTGCTCAGCGACGAATGGAATTTTCCACCCGTCCTTTGCACGCTCCCACGTCATCGTGTCGTAGAAGTGGTGCAAAATGCCCTCGCTATCGAGGCCCAAAGCATAAAGCAGCGCCGTTACCGGCAGCTTACGCTTACGGTCGATGCGGACATTGACGATGTCTTTGGCGTCGAATTCGAAGTCGAGCCATGAACCACGATAAGGGATGACGCGGGCTGCGAACAAAAGCTTGCCCGAGCTGTGAGTTTTTCCGCGGTCATGATCGAACAAGACGCCCGGCGACCGGTGCATTTGCGAAACGATCACCCGCTCTGTGCCGTTGATGATGAACGTGCCGTTCTCTGTCATGAGCGGCATATCACCCATGTAAACGTCCTGCTCCTTAATATCGAGAACCGAGCGCGTTTCGGTTTCCTGATCCACTTCGAAAACGATCAGGCGCAAAGTCACCTTCATCGGCGCTGCGTAAGTGATCCCGCGTTGGCGGCATTCCGTGGTGTCGTATTTTGGCTCTTCGAGTTCGTAGTGCACGAAGTCGAGCTCTGCAGTGCCAGCAAAGTCGCGGATCGGGAACACGCTGCGAAGCGTTTTTTCAAGGCCCGAAACATAGCCCGTTTCCTTGTTCGAGCGCAGGAAGAACTCGTAGCTCTCCCGTTGCACTTCGATCAGGTTAGGCATTTCGACAACTTCGTGAATGTCGCCGAAAATCTTGCGGATGCGCTTTTTCGCGGTGCCCTGTGCCTTACGGCTACGGACTTTGCCCTTAGTTTTGGGGCTGGTCGCTGGAGCTTTGGTCGCCATGGAGGAGATACGCCTCTTTTTTGTTTGCACGCGGCATTATGCCGCCCGCTGATTGAATACTCATATCGTCACGCGAGACGGGTTTGCATATTCGACGCAAAAACGCCGCACTCTATTGTGCCGCTCTTTCGAGCCGTTGAGTGCAGCTGAATATCGTCGCGAATATGGCAAAGCGCCGCTTCCATTCTTGAGACCGATTCCCGCGTATGAATCGACTCTGCTCGAAGCTGGCCTGTGCAAGCCATGTAGGAATAGCTCGCGCGCAGGTCAACACCAGTGTGCGGCGTGTAAAAACTAGCGGCTAGGCTTCGCTCGCGTTCCAGATGATCACTTCATTGGAATTGTGCGCACAACCGACCGAAATCGCATCTCCAGCCTGCGTTTCTAGAGGTTTAGCAAAAGGTTCAAACCGCACCGACCAATGCAATTGCCTGTCCCCGCCGGGCTTGTTCTCATAGTGAATGTCGCTGTCGCATTCGATCCGCATCCAATACATCACGCCATTCACCCGCCCTCCACTTGAGGTAAGCGTCGTGATCGTGCGGTCGCGGGTGGCAACCGGGTTATCGGGCAGAAACTCAATATCGCACAACGTCGCCGCTTCACCGCGTTGATAGGGTAAGGCGTCAGCCGGGTTGATCATCGCATGATAGTTGAGCTGCTCTTCCAGCAATGACAGGTCGAACCCTGCGACATCGCCAATCGGACTACCCAGATCATAATCCGCCAGCGCTCCGATGATAGACACTTTGGGTGGCAGGAAGATCGCGCCCGGCACCGTCAATTCGCAGCCCGCATGGGCATGCGTCTGGATCAACGATTCTCCTATGACATTGGCAGTGTAGAGCTCGGACAAGACGGCATCGACCCCGCCTCCCAAATCACGGTCTCGATCCAGATCCATCGAATTGGCGCGCAGCAAAGTGATTTTGTCGGCCATCCCATTTTTGGCGATAATATCCCGCGCCAAATCAGCCTTGTTCGGATTGATCTCACACGCATAGACATGCTCTGCCCCTGCCCGCACGGCCATCATCGCGAGCAGCCCTGTGCCCGTCCCTATATCAAGGATGCGGCGGCCCGGAGCATGGCGACGCAACATCGCGTCATAGGCCTCATTGCGTGGACCATCTGCAAGCATCTGGCGGTGATAATAATGCACCCGATAGGCCAAGAACATGCGCGCAGCTGCGACCATTTCCGGGTTGTCGCTATGGTCTGCCAGCGCCTGCTTCACCAACGCAATGGCCTGATCTTCCTTTCCGTTGTCGCGCAGGACCGAGCAGAACGCGAAAAGCTCTTGCGGGTCATCAAACATCGAATTGATCGCCATGGAGGCTCGCCTAACCGCGCGCTAGCCCGCCGTCAAACGCCTCCGATCCCCTCATTATGCCAGTTTGTCACTGGGGACAGGCAACGCAAAACGATAAGGCTCATATTGTTTTTCAATATTATTGATTGACAATAAATCGAATCGCTCCTAGTTCGTGATTATCGAATTTCAATAAACCACATCAAGGAGAACGATATGTCACAGAATTTCACTAACTCGCTCGCCGCTTTCGCAGCTGTCATTCTCGCCATCACTTCGATTGGCACAATTGTCACGGTGCCGCCCGCATCGGCGCAGGCCACAAACAGCCCGATCACCATGACCGAGCTTGCTTGAACCGGAAGAAAGGGAGGAAAACAATGACAGACAAACCCAACGATTTGCTGCTGCTGGCCGCTAAGGTTCTGACCATATTGATACAGATTGTGCTTTGCGTGGCAGGCGCCGCTCTTGTCCTGGCCGTGCCGCTGTTCCTGATCTTTCAAGACATGATCAACGCTCAGATCGCTAAAGACTTCGGCGATGCTGTCGGCGGATTCCCCGCGCTCACTATGGCCGCCTTGTTTGCGCTTATTCTCGGCTTAATAGGCCTTGGCTTTGTGTTCTTTGGCAAACTGCGTGCAATCGTATCGACGGTGGGCGAAGGCGATCCTTTCGCACCCGAGAACGCCAACAGACTTAACCTTATGGGCTGGATCACGTTGGCAAGCCAAGCCCTGCTGATCCCCATTGCCGGACTGGCCTTGCTGATCGCCAAATGGGCCGAACCGATGGAAAATGCAGACATCACAATCGATGCAGGCTTCGACATCGAGGGCATCTTACTCGCAATCATCCTGTTCATCCTTGCCCGCGTGTTCAAACACGGCGCAGCGATGCGCGACGACCTAGAAGGGACCGTGTGATGCCAGCTGACGACGAAGGAGCAACGATCATGGTCAAACTCGACGACCTGCTACACGACCGCCGCATGACGCTTACCGAATTGGCGGATCGGGTTGGCCTGACACTGGCCAATCTCTCGATCCTCAAAACCGGCAAAGCCAAAGCGATCCGGTTCTCCACTCTCGCCGCAATCTGCCGCGAACTGGATTGCCAACCAGGCGATTTGCTAAGCTTCCAGGCGTAAATTGCTTGACTCACGAGGCGCGCAGTCTATTTGCGCGCCTCGACTACTTTTCGGAGTGGTCATCCGTCCAAGACAGCCGGTGGAGACAATTGGGTCTCCTTAATTTCCAGCCTAGACGGGGATAAGAGATTTTCGCAGATGTCCATCGCGGTGTTTGCAATCGTGCCAATTGGCACACCCTCCTTCCCCATCATTGGACTTTGCTTTGTCGGTTAGCGGCAAGGCAAAATTGTGAGCCGGTCGTGTGGACTCAAATCCGCTCGACCATTTAGTGAAGGAGTATGGCATGGATCGTTCGCAAAAAGCCGATGCAGTTGCCCAGCTCAATGCAGCTTTCCAAGATGTTGGTGTGGTGGTTGTCACCCGCAACCTCGGCTTGACGGTGGATCAGTCCACTGAATTGCGCGGAAAAATGCGTGAAGCCGGTGCGACTTATAAGGTTGCGAAGAACCGTCTCGCCAAGCTCGCCCTGAAAGACACCGATTATGTCGGGATCGATGAGTTTCTCACCGGCCCGACCGCGCTGGCTTGGTCTTCGGACCCGGTCGCAGCTGCAAAGGCTGCTGTCGAATTCGCAAAGTCGAACGACAAGCTGGAAATCGTTGGTGGCTCGATGGGCACGCAAGTGCTCGACGAAGCTGGGGTCAAGGCGCTCGCCTCGATGCCAAGCCTCGACGAACTGCGTGGCAAACTTGTTGGTCTCGTCAACGCACCTGCAACCAAGGTTGCTCAGGTCGTCAACGCGCCCGCGAACAAACTTGCCCGTGTGTTTGGCGCATATGCCGCCAAGGACGCCGCTTAAGAGACGTATCTCGCAAGAGACGAAACATATTTGGGGCCGTGGGATGAACCCATCTGCCCCGCCTAAACATTGGAGTGAACATCATGGCTGATATTGCCAAGCTTGTTGAAGAACTTTCGAAACTGACCGTCCTTGAGGCGGCTGAACTGGCCACCGCTCTTGAAGAAGCGTGGGGCGTATCCGCTGCTGCTGCTGTTGCAGTTGCTGGCCCGGCTGCTGGTGGCGACGCCCCAGCTGCTGAAGAGAAAGACGAATTCGACGTCATCCTCACCGGCGACGGCGGCAAGAAAATCCAGGTCATCAAAGAAGTCCGTGCCATCACCGGCCTGGGCCTCACCGAAGCCAAAGGTCTCGTCGAAGGCGCACCGAAGCCTCTCAAAGAAGGCGTTGCGAAAGCAGAAGCCGAAGAGATCAAAGGCAAGATCGAAGCAGCTGGCGGCACCGTCGAGCTCAAGTAAGCTCACGGCTGCTTTTGCAGTTCAAGAAAAGGGGCGGTGCCAGCGATGGTGCCGCCCCTTTTTCGTCACCGCTTCGCAATTATAGTTTTGGCGGACACTCACGCACTTCTGGGTCCGGCGAAAGATCGGGCCGTGGGCCTTCCGACTCAGCCTGCAACGGATCAACCAGCCGTCCAAGGAACAAGATTGCGCCCGTCCTGTTATCCCTCAGCAGAAACATAAACGGATGGTCCGCGCGAAATACGAAGGGTGGCCGAACAGGTACCGGAGCGCTGGTCACAACAACTGTCCCCATTACCACAGCCGTTGCTGCGGCTGCTTCTGACCCTTTCTCATCAACGTCAATATTGGCCTGATGGATAATATTGGAAATAGTGAGGCCGCATTCATCTTCGTTGGGGGTTGGCTGCGGGAACAGTGCCATCCGATCAAAATTGGCTTGCGACGAAAAGGGCAATGGCGCTCCCATATCCTCAATCACTTTCGCCAAATCACCGTTCCAGTCGAGGCCCATCTTAGGCAAAGTAAGGATCGTCTCACGCGGTTCGGTTTCATCAAGAGCGTCGAGCCATCGCTCCAAACGCCGCGCGTTTAAGCCAATTTCCAGCCGTGACAATCCGTCTGATCTCGCGGGTAAAATGGCAACCATGCTGACCTCACCGCCAACATAAGGCAGTTCGATCAGCTTTACCGATCCCCGTTCAATCGCGCGGAATGTTGCGCGCTGGGACATCAGGTCCGTTTGGATCTCGCGCCCGTCTGCCATAAAGAAGCTGTCTTGGCTGGTCGCCTCGGCTGTAAAAGGCCGAAGCCAGTCAGCCTTCCAGTAGATCGCGTTCACAAGGACTGCTGCGGTTGTCTTGCGGATCACGCCTTGCGCAATCAATTCCTCAATCCGATCCTCGGTTTGCCGCGCGACCCAGCCATTGATCTCTCGACGAGAGCCTTCGGGATCGCTGCGAAAATCGGTGCGGTTCAAACCAGCGGCAGCCTCGTTTTGCATGTCGCGTTCAAAACCGGGCACCAGCACCAGATCATTGCGCACCCAAAACGCATTGGCGCTGCGCAGTTCGCGGCCTTCTTGCGATAAGTTCATCAGCCGGTCCAGCTGACCAGCGGCCCGCAAGGTTGCCTCCGGCTCGCTTGGGAAACGCATGACCTCGCCCATTTGCTGCGCGGTCTGACCATCACTGCCGCGATAGGCAAAGCTCATCGCGAGCGAGATGCTGGCCGGCGAAAAGAACAGATTATCCCCGTCGTTCGCTACCTCGCGGTAGAGGTTCAGGGCGAAAGCGTTGGACCCAGTCGCGAACTCCTCGACAGTGACCTCTCGGCCCGAAGCTCCGTCCAATTGCGACGGCTCGGTGCCCATCCCCACGCATGACGCCATTAGCGGTGTTAGCAATATCAGTGGGAGACCAAAGAGCCGTGCAGAGAACTTCATCATCAACCACCTCGCTAGCATCTCACACCCGCACATCGTGCAATATGCATACGCGGGCGACTGTAAGTGGAGTGTGTCAATACGCCGATGAACGGCCTATGAAACATTCCTAGCGTGGGATCTGATCCATTAGCGTGCGATCTGTGCCCCGGCTTGGTGAGCCAATCTGTTCGACCTGCACTTTGCTGGCATTGGGCGCATCATCATAGTCGACGCCAAATTCAACCTCATCATAGATCGGGTCATACCGAATCGGGATGCCAGCCGATTGAAGCTGTGTGAGAGTCACGAAGGAGTCCAGCGCACCTGCACCCGAAATCCGGTCCAGCTCCGATACGGCAAAACGGTCATGCAACATGTCGACCACTGAACCGAGCCGGATCGCAATTGTGCCCTCAAGCTGCTGAAAGTCTACGCTTCCGGTAAGAACGCCGTTCACTCGAGCATCGAGCTGAGACTTTGCAAACAGTTCGGAGGCAGCTTGGTTGTCAGCGCCCGGATTGGGTTGAACGGACGGCGCTGCAATAGCTTGTGATGACGCTTCAGTATCAGGCTCACTGGGTTGAGGCGCAGGCGCTGTCGGCAGTGCCTCTCTAACACCGCCTGACACGTCAAGCGAACCGGTAAAGGCTGCTTCGACCGAAGCATTTGCCACCGCCAGAGCGATCCTTTGATCGACCGAGGATACAGCGGACAAAGCTGGCCGTTCGCGCCGAACTTCCGATATCACCGGAGGTGCTAGCTGCGCGACATTGCCAATCTGTGGCACATCGATCAATTGCGCTCGCAATGCAGCTGGCTCAGATGCACGGAACGATGGGACAGACGCGGCGGGCCGTTCCCGCGCAATGGTCAGAGCCACAGCTGAAGGCATCTCGATGCCTGCAAAAGCAAGGTCAAACCGTTCAGACCCACTTTGAAGAAAGCCTAGCGGAAGTACGGGTTTGGCAATAGTCGTGCGACTTGTGGAGCTGAAAGTATCAGACGCAATAGCTTTCGCTGCCAACACAGGCGCAAAAGTCGGGCCGGTCGCACCAGCCGTAGGACTCCAGATCGGTTGCTGAGTGATCCGGCTAGGCTCGCGCACATCCACTCGGAAGTACGGCGCATCCATCGCACCTACCGAGATATCGGGAATGGTTGCCGCACCTGCGATGACCGCCGTGCCGACCAGTATGCGCGCCGCTACTGACCTACCTCCGTGCGATGGGCGTGCCGAAGTAGGCGCTCCAGCACCAAATTCGTAGTCAAATTCGTGAACCGGCTGCTTGTGCACCGAATCCCCCAAAAACTGCCCCAAGTCCCATTTATGAAGGTTTTGGACCTGTTGATAAAGCGGATTTTGCATTTGCCGTGCTCTGCCTGCTTGAAGCGGACAAGAATTAGCTTTCCCCCAGCCGCTCGTCCTCCTATTCGGAACGGCTTGCCAGCTTGGATTTTGAGCGCGCAGGCAGATAAAACCTATGCGCGACACAGCACCTCTTACGACGCCCAAAGCGACGAGCTTGACCTGGGGGCAGGAATTTCGAGCAACGACCTTGCTCGCGACGCCGCTCGCGCTCGCCAATCTGCTTCAGATGCTGACCTATGCGATCGACGTGATCTTTATCGCACGTTTGGGCGAAGATGAGTTGGCAGCATCATCGCTTGTGATGGCAGTGTTTGGATTGATCGTATGGTCGCTCAATTCGCTGACCGGGGCAGTCGCACCGATCATTGCCGCAGAGCTTGGAGCCAATCCGCGCGCTGTTCGTCCTGTTCGGCGCGCGATGCGCATGGCGATCTGGATGGCTGTTATGACAGCAGCAATCGGCATGGCGCTGGCGCTTGTCACCATCCCGATTATGTATGCCACCGGTCAACCTCAGTCGGTAATCTTAGCTGCCATTCCATATCTACTTGCGGTGATGTGGTCCTTGATCCCCATGGTGGTAGCCAATGTGCTGAGAACTTATGTCTCAACGCTTGGCAGGCCGATATTTGCTACCGCGATCACAGCAGCCGGGATCGGGGTCAACGCGCTCGGCAATTATGCGCTGATCTTTGGCAATTTCGGAATGCCGCGACTTGAGCTGATCGGGGCGGGCATTGCGACGATCATCACCACCACTTTCATCATGCTGGTCTATGTCGCGGTGATCCAATGGGATAAGAAACTGCGCCGTTACCGCATCTTTGGCCGCTGGTGGCGTGCTGATTGGGGCAAGTTCCGGGAAATCCTGAAAATCGGTGTGCCGATATCACTGACTGTGATTGCCGAGGCCGGCATTTTTGGTGCTGCAGCATTCTTGATGGGCCGGTTTGGCGCATCAGAGCTGGCGGGACACACAGTAGCTCTCAACCTAGCGGCATTGGCGTTTCAGGTGCCGTTTGGCGTGGGACAAGCTGTCACGATCCGCGTCGGCTATTTCTATGGTGCACGCGATACAGTCGGCATTCAAAGAGCAGGCTGGGTCGCCATTGCAATTGGCACTGGCTTTATGGGCATGACCGCGCTTGCGATGGTACTCGCCCCGATCACGCTGCTTTCGATCTATGTCGATCCTTATGCGCCAGAGAACGCACAACTGGTCGCCTTCGCTTTGCAATACTTGGTTCTCGCCGCCGCTTTTCAATTGGTCGACGGGGTGCAGGCAGTTGCAGCGGGAGCTTTGCGCGGATTGCAGGATACCCGCGTGCCCATGTGGATGGCGATTTTCAGCTATTGGGTGCCGGGGATTGGCACCGCTATTGGCCTTGGCTTTTTCACGCCGCTTCAAGGGATCGGGGTTTGGATCGGCCTTGCCACAGGTCTGGCCTTTGCTGCGGCCTTGTTGTTGCGGCGTTGGATAGCGCGCGAGCGGCTGGGACTGACCTAAGATAGGTCTACTAATCCAATTGCCGGGTCGCAACTTCGCGTTGAGGGAACGGGATCGTAATACCGGTTTCGTCGAATTTAGCCTTCGCCGCTTCTGTCAGATCCCACGACAGCGCGAGGTAATCAAATGTGTTGCACCAGACACGCAAACCAATACCAACCGAACTGTCATCCAACGAATTGACGAAGGCAACAGGGGCGGGATCGTCCAGAATGCGATCATCGGCAGCGGCCAATGCCAGCAGCTCATTGCGAGCTTGCTCCATACTGTCGCCATAGCCGATGCCGACCACAAGCTCGAAACGGCGCACCGGGTGGCGATTGAAATTGATGATGGGTTTGTTCCACAATTCGTTGTTCGGCATCATCACGAAAAGCCCATCCGGCTGCTTCAATTCAGTCGTAAACAACCCGATTGCCTGTACCGTTGCGAGAATCGGCCCGACCGATACGGTCTCCCCCACTTTGAACGGCTTTTGGACCAAGATCATCACGCCCGATGCGACGTTGCTTAGTGTACCCTGCAACGCCAATCCGACAGCCAATGCCATGCCGCCTAGCGCAGCAATAATGCTGGTGGTCTCGATACCGAATTGCGTGAGTACAGTGACAAGCACCAGCGCCCACAGCGCATACTTGACCAAGCTCGAAAAAAGGCTCGCAATGCTCGGATCAAGGCGATCCGCGCGCGACAATCCCTTTTTGACCCAGCGCGAGATCAATCCGGAGATAAACAGCCCAATGACCAGCACGGCAATACCACCGATGATGTCCATCATATTGGCGCGCAGCCACAGGAAAAACTGCTCCGCAACCGTCAGTGCGGTTAGGTCGGTCTCGAATTGCATGGAAGGCCAATCTTGGTTGTTTCGAAGGCAACTGGCCGTCCTCTAGAACGTTCCTAGTCAGACATCGACTTTTTTTGATTGCCACTCCTTGACTCCAGCCGCTGCCACAACCATTTGCGCCGTCGCTGGCACTCTCTTGGTGGGAGTGCCAATTTATCTATCAACCTAAGAAGAAAGGTCATCAAAATGGCATTTCGTCCTCTGCACGACCGCGTAGTGGTCCGTCGTATCGAAGCCGACACGAAAACCGCTGGCGGCATTATCATTCCAGACTCCGCACAGGAAAAGCCAAGCGAAGGCGAAATCGTCTCCGTTGGCGAAGGCGCCCGTGACGACAGCGGCGCACGCGTCGCGATGGACGTCAACGCAGGCGATCGCGTTCTGTTCGGCAAATGGTCCGGCACCGAAGTCAAGATCGACGGTGAAGACCTGCTGATCATGAAGGAAAGCGACATCATGGGCGTGATCAGCTGATCGCCCTTAATCGCTACCTTAAACTCAACAAAATTCAGGAGATACAATCATGGCTGCTAAGGACGTAAAGTTCGGCCGCGATGCCCGCGAAGGCATCCTTAAGGGCGTCGATACGCTTGCAAACGCTGTTAAAGTGACACTCGGCCCCAAAGGCCGCAACGTTGTCATCGACAAAAGCTTTGGCGCACCGCGCATCACCAAGGACGGCGTAACCGTTGCCAAAGAAATCGAACTGCAAGACAAGTTCGAAAACATGGGCGCACAAATGCTCAAGGAAGTTGCGTCGAAGACCAACGACCTCGCCGGTGACGGCACGACCACTGCAACCGTCTTGGGCCAAGCGATCATTCGCGAAGGCATGACCGCGGTGGCTGCTGGTATGAACCCAATGGATCTGAAACGCGGCATCGACACCGCTGTGACGAAAATCGTTGGCGATCTTCAGGGTCGTTCCAAGGAAGTTGCTGGCTCATCCGAAGTTGCACAGGTTGGCGTTATCTCTGCCAATGGCGACAAAGAAGTCGGCGAGAAGATCGCTGAAGCCATGGAGAAGGTCGGCAAAGAAGGCGTTATCACTGTCGAAGAAGCCAAAGGCCTCGAGTTTGAACTCGACGTTGTCGAAGGCATGCAGTTCGACCGCGGTTACCTGTCGCCTTACTTCATCACCAACCCAGACAAGATGACGGTTGAACTCGAAAACCCATACATCCTGATCCACGAAGCCAAGCTGTCGAACCTGCAATCATTGCTGCCAGTGCTCGAAGCAGCTGTTCAGAGCGGCCGTCCGCTTTTGATCATCGCAGAAGACATTGAAGGCGAAGCGCTTGCGACCCTCGTGGTCAACAAGCTGCGCGGCGGCTTGAAAGTTGCTGCGGTCAAGGCCCCTGGCTTTGGCGATCGTCGCAAAGCGATGCTGCAAGACATCTCGATCCTCACAAAGGGCGAAATGGTCAGCGAAGATCTCGGCATCAAGCTTGAGAATGTCACACTCGGCATGCTCGGCGAAGCCAAGCGCGTCACCATCGACAAGGACAACACTACGATTGTCGACGGTGCCGGTTCGCAAGACGACATCCAAGCGCGCGTTGGCGAGATCAAAGCGCAAATGGAAGCAACTACCAGCGACTATGACCGTGAGAAGCTGCAAGAACGTCTGGCGAAACTCGCTGGCGGTGTTGCCGTGATCAAGGTTGGCGGCGCTTCGGAAGTTGAAGTGAAAGAACGCAAGGACCGTGTTGATGACGCGCTCCACGCTACCCGCGCTGCTGTCGAAGAAGGCATCGTCCCTGGCGGCGGTACCGCATTGCTCTACGCTTCCAAGGTCCTTGAAGGCCTCAAAGGCGAGAACGACGACCAAACTCGCGGTATCGACATCGTTCGTCGTGCAATTCTGGCGCCGGTTCGTCAGATCGCTGAGAATGCTGGCCATGACGGTGCGGTTGTCTCTGGTAACCTGCTGCGTGAAGGCGACGAGACCCAAGGTTTCAACGCTGCGACTGACGTTTACGAAAACCTGGTGGAAGCCGGCGTGATTGACCCGACAAAGGTTGTTCGCACCGCTCTGCAAGACGCAGCTTCGGTCGCTGGCCTGCTGATCACCACCGAAGCGGCGATCACTGACGCTCCTGAAAAAGACGGCGCCGGTGCCCCTGCAATGCCTGATATGGGCGGCATGGGCGGAATGGGAGGCATGGGCGGCTTCTAAGCCCTCTGCTTTTCTACAAGCTAACAAGAGGCCCCGTCGGAGCGATCCGGCGGGGCCTTTTCTTTGCGGGCGTCTTGGCGCAAAGAAGTGAGCAGCTTTTTCCAGTTGAGAGACCACAGATGAAAACCAAATTTGCAGCCCTCTTGCTCGCCTCTGTCGCGCTAACCGGATGCGACATGATGGGCGCCCCCGTAACCGCCATCGATTGCGCCACCACACAAAGCGAATGCATAAATGTGTGGTTTGATGAGAAGTTCGAGGAATCGCTCGCGTTTAGTCCGATTCAGCAGACAGCACTGGGTCGTAAGACCGACTACGACAAAATCGATGATCTCAGCGTCGAAGCCGCGCGCGAACAGATCGCGTGGTGGGAACAAGCGGTCGCCGATATGGAGGGCAATTTCGACTATGATGAATTGTCTCAGGACGCGAAGCTCTCTTACGACATGTTCAAATTCCGCGCTGAACAAGCCACGCGCGGCGGCGAATTCTTTGAACAGCAATACATCCTCCACCAGATGAACGGCATCCACACCGCGCTCCCTAGCTTCTTGTTGGGTCAGCACACCGTGGAAAGTGAAAGCGACATGGAAGCGTTTATCGCGCGGCTTGGCGGGATTGGTACCGCCATGGATCAGGCGCTCGAACGCGCACAATCCAATGCTGCCGCTGGCACACGCCCACCGCGCTTTTCCTATGACGCGGTGATCGCTGAATCGCAGAAACTGATCAGCGGCGCTCCATTTGAGGAAGGCGGCGAACCGTCTGCGCTGTGGGAGGGCACCGAAGGCCATCTTGCGAAGTTGGCAGAGGACGGCACGATCACGCAAGAGCGCGCCGATGAATTGCGCGAAGAGGCTCGCACGGCTCTGATCGATCAAATGGCGCCCGCATATCAACGGATCGTCGACTGGTTCACTGAAGACCGGCCAAAGACCAATGAAGTGGCGCAAGGAGCGACCACTCTGCCCGGTGGAGAGGCGTTCTATTCCTATGCGTTGAACCAAATGACCACGACTGAGCTTTCAGCGGACGAGATCCATGATCTGGGCCTTGACGAAGTCGCGCGCATCCGCGGCGAGATGGAAGGCATCATGGCGAACACTGGCTTCGAAGGGACGTTGGAGGAATTCTTCGTCTTCACCCGCGAAGACCCACAGTTTTTCTTCTCTCAGGATGAGGCTGGCGCACAGGACTATATCGACCGCGCTACCGTTCATATCGACACGCTAAGTGAGCGGTTGCCTGAGTTTTTCGGCACCCTGCCAAAGGCTGCGCTGGAAGTTCGCCGGGTTGAGCCGTTCCGCGAACAGGATGGCGCAGCACAGCACTATCGCGCAGGCACGCCCGATGGCTCACGCCCCGGCATCTATTACGCGCACCTATCCGATATGAGCGCGATGCCGATCCCGCCTTTGGAAGCCATCGCCTATCACGAAGGCAATCCAGGCCATCACATGCAGGTCTCTATCGCACAAGAATTGGAGGGCGTTCCCAAGTTCCGTTCACAAGGCGGCTTCCTGTCTGCTTATGGCGAAGGTTGGGCGCTGTATTCCGAAGCCTTGGCCAAGGAAATGGGCGGCTATGAAGACCCCTATTCCGACTTTGGCCGTTTGCAGAGTGAGATGTGGCGCGCGATCCGGCTGGTGGTTGATACCGGCATCCATGCCAAGGGTTGGACCGAGGATGAGGCGGTTCAATACTGCCTCGAAAACTCACCCAACCCCGAGACTGTCGCTCGCAGCGAGGTGCGGCGCTACTTCGTACTGCCGGGCCAAGCGACCTCGTACAAAATCGGCATGATCCGCATTCAGGAGCTTCGCGCCAAGGCTGAGGAACAGCTGGGTGATGATTTCGACATTCGCGGGTTTCACGACACCGTTCTGGGTGGTGGAGCGGTTCCGCTTTCGATCCTAGAGAAGCAGGTCGACAATTGGATTGCTTCGGTAGAGGCGGGGTAACGCCCCCTATCAATAGGGAACAAAAAGGGGCGGGATGGCTTGTGCCACTCCGCCCCTTTTTGTGTCTGCTCGTTGGCGAACTTAACCGCCTGAACGACTTGCCTCGGCTGCCTCAATCACGCTTTCGTCCCATGTTACCTGCGTTTGCGTTTGCGGGTTGAAACGGGTGTTGGCGTAAGATGCTTCTTCCGCCGCTGTAATTTCTGCAGCTGTCAGGAACTCGCTCGGTTCAAGTGCGAAAACGTCGATCCCGCGCGTAATCTCGGTCCCATAGATACGGCCATTGTACCAATAGGATGACCAATAACCGCCCACGACCAATTGCTCATCATTGATTGGGCCTCGGTCAAAGAAGGCAATTTCCTGCGGGTTGGAGCTGTCAGTGAAGTCCATCACGCTGATCCCTCCCTGATACCAGGACTGCACGAAGATATCGCGTCCGGGCACTGGCACGATGGAGCCGTTATGCGCAACGCAGTTCTCGAATTCGCTTTGCGGACCCGGCATTTTGTAGTGGCTCCGGAATTCCAGCTTGCCGTCCACGATGTCATAAATCGCATTCGCGCCCCAGGTCATCGGGTCAGACGCCTTGCAACGCGGACGACCGCCGCCGCCCCACTCGTCTGTGAAAATCACCTTGGTGCCTTCATTATTGAAGGTAGCGGAGTGCCAATAGGCGAACCCCTTATCGAACACTGCATCCATCCGGACAGGGTTCATTGGGTCAGAGATATCCATCAATATGCCGTTGCCCGAACATGCACCAGCAGCGAGGTTCAGTGCAGGGAAAACGGTTATATCGTGGCATTGATTGGTTTGCGCTGTGCGCTGAGTACCTTCGCCGCTATCGCCGCCCTCCCATAGGCCAGCGATCTCGCCTGTCTCACTGTCCGCGAAGACGCGCGGCGAGCTGATGATACGTGATTGCGATGGGTCAGCCAGCGGAATTTCGATCACGTCGATGCTGAACAACGCCGTGCGCGAATCCGATGGATTCCCAATGCAGCGTTCCAGCTCTTCAGTCTCGCGAACACGCGATGTGCCCGAATTGTAGACTATGATGCGGGTGTCATCAGCGCTGACGATGGAGTGCGTGTGGCTGCCCCGGCAGGTTTGGACTTGCCCGACCTGACGCGGCGCTTCGAGATTGGAGATGTCGAACACGCGAAGGCCGCGAAAACGTTCTTCGCTCACTTCGCCTTCCACACCCTGTAACCCGCAATCGACCCGGCCGCGCGTCTGTTCAACGCTCATAACCAAAAGGTCGCCGACTACCGAAACGTCGCCTTGGCCACCCGGACATACGATTGAACTCAGCAGGTTCGGTGCGCCATCATCGCCAAGGCGATAGATATTGAAGCCATGGTAGTTACCCGCGACCATAATGTCGTCGAAGAAAGCCATGTCAGTATTCGCAAAATCGAGCAGCGGGGACCGCTCTGCAAACTGCGTGAGGCTTTCCTCGTCCTCGCGTTCTTCTGGGTCACTGCTCTCAGCTTCGGCTACCTCTGCTTCTTCAGTCTCATCTTCGGCGCCCTCTTCGCTCTCTTCGTCTTCGCGTGGCGGTACAACAGCGCGCAAATCAGCCGGATTATCAGGATCGAAGAAACCTGCGGGTTTGCGCAAGGATACGACATGGCGCAGATTCATGATTGCCTCGCCAGCATCAGCAAAGCCAGGGGTTAGACCCGCCCGCGGATCCGCAGAAAGGCCAGCGAGGATCGTGTCCATCCGCTCAATCTCGGTTGATTGGTCGTTCTCAATATCGCTTACAAAACGATATAGAATAGGGTCTGCTGCACTACCCGGCTGGCGATACAGTTCCTCAACCATATCAATCGCGCCTTCGTGATGCGCGATCATCAAAGTCAGGAATAGCTCGTCAAAGTCGTTTCCTTCAGCAGCCGCGAGTGCAGCCATCTGTTCAGGTGACGCCATGCCTGCCATTTGCGAATGATCGACCATCGCGTGACCTGAGTGGTCACCCATATTGTGGCCGGCATGCTCTCCCATGCCCTCAGCCATCACAGTCTTCTCGCCGCGCTCGGCCAACCATGCATTCATGAATTCGATTTCGTCTGCTTGGCTGGAAAGGATTTTACCAGCAATAGTGACGACTTCCTCATTGTTGGTGCGGTCTTCAACCAACTCTGACATGTCGACCGCCTGCTGGTGATGCACGATCATGCCCTGCATGAACGCCACATCAGCCATGGTGTAGCCGGCTTTTGCCAATTCGGTTGCTTGGTCTGCCGTCAAATTGCGACCATCCTGGCCCGGCGCGCCGGGTTGAACAATTGGCGCGGTTTGCGCGAATGCGAGGCTCGAACCGCCTAGCAATAGAGCAGATAGCAAAGTTCGGGAGCCCAAGGCAGCTGTTCGCCGGGCGAAATTGCGGTTGTTGGTCATGTCAGTCCCCGTGTGATTTGTATTGCGCGACTGTCTGCCCGACTGCGAAGTGCAGTCAAGACTGCAATTAGTGCAATTGGCTCGTGATCGACAAAGGGCATTTTAGGTCGGTCGATCTGCCGCAAAACGCCGCAGACAGAAGGCGGTGCAGTCCTAAAGTGAGTCCTGCCCTGCATGACGCACGGCTCATCGCACGCGGCGAATCGAGTGCTTGTCGCGGCGAATCGGGCGATCATAGACTCTTGAGTTAAGCTGCCGCTAACCCTGTTTGGAGTAACCCCTGCCGATGGCTATCTCACATCGCACCTCGCCCATCGCTCGCAACCTCACTCGGATGATGGGAGCGATTGCGGCAATATTTGCAATTCTCTCGGTCCCTGCAACGGCACAAACCAACGAACTTCAAGCAAGATTTGACAGCGCCTTTGGCACTGAGATGCGGTCGCCAGAGACGTTCGAGGCGATCTATGCGAACGGGTTCGAACAACGTATTGCTGAGCTTGCCGATGGCGATCAGGGCCGGATTGGTGTCGCAGCGCTGGACCTCTCGACCGGTGAGCAGATCATGGTGCTGGGCGATCAACTGTTCCCGATGGCATCGACCAGCAAAATCGCCGTTGCAGCCACCTATCTGGAGATGGTCGAACAGGGGCGTTATTCGCTCACTTCTGAGTTCCCGCTTTTGATCCCGGTGCGCTCCGCAAAATATTCCTCAGCTGCAGCCCCTGTCCGCGAGGGCAATTACATGCCAGCGATCGACTTGATCGAAATCATGATTACGCGCTCCAGCAACCCCGCGACTGACGCATTGTTGGCCGCTGTTGGTGGTCCGCAAGCAGTAAACGATTGGATGCGGCGTCAAGAGATCAACGATTTCTCGATCGACCGTGATATCGCGACTTTGGTGCGCGACGATGGGGAGTATGATCCGGTGAATTGGATCGACCCCCGCGATGCAGCCACGCCTCGCGCAATGGTTCGCCTGCTGGGTGGGCTATACCGCGGTGATTTTCTTTCAACACAAAGCCGCCAGGTGCTGCTGGGTGCAATGAGCCGAACGACCACTGGCCGCCGCCGAATTGTGGCGAATATGCCGAGTGAGGCTCGCGTCAGTCATAAGACAGGCTCACTCAACAACACATCGAGCGATATTGGCATTATCGAGTCGCCAGACGGGCGCGCTATCGCGGTTGCGATTTATGTAACCGGGCAAGGGTCTCGGCTGGCTCGTGAGCGTCGGATCGCCTCGATTGCCCGCGCGGTATATGATGGGTTCTATGCTCGAGCCCGCACCAACCCGCGCCGCAATTGGACCGGTGCACCGCGTACCGGCGGCTAACACGCAAAAGGCCAACGGGCACAAAAAAAGGCGGCGCCTCGCGGCACCGCCTTTTCTTTCAATGTTTGAAAAGCACTGGGACGTTGCGAATTACTCGCCGTCGACCATTGCTTCTGCTTCGGCAGCAGCAGCTTCAGCAGCGTTAGCAACGCCTTCTGCAGCGTCGCCAGCAGCGTCAGCAGTCGCATCGGCAGCGCCTTCAGCGGCGTTGACAGTTGCGTCAGCAGCGCCTTCAACAGTTTCTGCAGCACCATCAACGGCTTCACCAGCAGTTGCGGTTGCGTCTTCGGCAATCGACTCAGCGTCGGCAGCCATAGCGTCGCCAGTTTCAGCAACGGCGTCAGCGGTTTCGCCGCAAGCAGCAAGGCCAAGAGCCGAGGTTGCAACGGCAGCGGCAAGAACGATCTTACGCATAATAAAATTCCTTATTCAGCGAATGGATTGCGCGCAGATCACTTAGGCGGATCCGTCGCGAAAGCCGGCATCTGACCCCCGACTTCACTTACACAAATAGTGGCAGGAATGTGGCATTGCAAGCAAAATAAGGCAATTCGCCACATTTTCGCCTTATTCTCGCCTTGTTTCAACCTCGCTTTGCCGCGGTGACGTGACGGTGGGGATCGCCTGCAAAGCGGCTTACGCACCCCGCTTTGCGATGCTAGCACAAGCTTATGTCCAGTGAGCAACAGCACCTCTATCTCGTCGATGGCTCGTCCTATATTTTTAGGGCCTATCACCGCCTCCCACCCTTAACTGATCCCGAAGGGACTCCGGTTGGCGCTGTCTATGGTTACACAACGATGCTGTGGAAGCTGGCAGACGATCTGGATGCAGCGGATGGGCCAACCCACCTTGCAGTGATCCTGGACAAGGATTCTAAGAGTTTCCGCAACGAGATCTATCCCGAATACAAAGCGAACCGTCCACCTCCACCCGAAGACTTGCGGCCGCAATTCCCTCTGATCCGCGACGCCACACGGGCGTTTAGCCTGCCATGCATTGAGGAACAGGGGTTGGAGGCTGACGATATCATCGCCTCCTATGCTCGGGCTGCGCAGCGCGAAGGGTGGAACGTCACGATTGTCTCATCAGACAAGGACTTGATGCAGCTTATCGGTGAAATTGACACGCCCAGCGGCAAAGGCCGCATCGACATGCTCGACACTATGAAGAGCGCCCGCATCTATATCGACGAGGTGGAGGACAAATTTGGTGTGAAGCCTGAGTTGGTCGGCGACGTCCTAGCGCTAATGGGTGATACGGCGGACAATATTCCAGGTATTTACGGCGTTGGTCCAAAGACAGCGAGCAAGCTGATCGCGGAACACGGCTCTCTAACCGCCGCGCTTGATCAGGCGGGCGACATGAAGAAGTCGAAGCTTAAAGAACGCCTGCTCGAAGGGCGTAGCGATGCGGAGATGTCGCGGGTTTTGGTCACGTTGAAAGAAGATTGCGACCTGCCTGTGGGCCTGGACGAAATGCGGATTGAGGGCATTCCTCCAAAACCGCTAGCCGCATTTCTCGAAAAGCACGGCTTCACTTCGTTGCTAAAGCGGCTTGGTGCGGGCAGCGGCAGCCCGGAGCGCCCAAACAATCTTGATCCAGCCAAAGCTGAGAAGCCCGGCGATGGGGGCAGCGCAACCGGCAATCGCCAGCCATCGATTGATATGCCTCCGGTTGATCGCAGCGCCTATGAAACTGTCCAAACCCTTGATCGATTGGAACATTGGATCGAACGCGCGACTGCCGCGAGGTTGGTAGCGGTTGATACAGAGACATCTTCGCTCAATGCGATGCAAGCGCAGCTGGTAGGCATCAGCGTTGCGCTTGGCCCAAATGACGCATGCTATATTCCGCTTGCTCATGGTGGGACCGACTTGTTGGCCGAAACGCCAGAGCAAATTGCCATCGCTGACGCACTCGGTGCACTTCGACCGATGTTAAGCGATGATAGCGTCCTCAAAGTGTTTCAGAATGGCAAATACGACCTCAATGTGCTGGCCCGGTATGACGTGGCGGTAGCGCCGATCGAAGACACGATGGTCATGAGTTTCGATCTTGACGCTGGACGTGGCGAAGGCATGGGCGGCGGGCACGGAATGGACGAATTGTCCGAACGCCACCTTGGCCACACGCCAATCGCATTCAAGGAGGTCTGTGGAACCGGCAAAAAAGCGATACCCTTTGGCGAAGTACCTCTGGACCGAGCGACTGAATACGCCGCTGAAGACGCCGATATCACGTGGCGACTTTACAAGCTGCTCAAGCCTCGCCTTGCGGAGGAAGGCGGGAGCAAAGTCTACGAACGGGTAGACCGGCCGTTAATTCCTGTTGTCGCCGGAATGGAACGCGAGGGAATTAGAGTTGACCGCCCGCAACTCGCCAGATTGTCGGAAGAATTTGCCACGCAGACAGCCGCGCTCGAAAAAGAAATCCACGCTATCGCTGAACAGGAATTTGCGGTCGGTAGTCCCAAGCAACTGGGTGAAGTTTTATTCGAGAAAATGGGCTTTAAAGGCGGAAAGAAGGGCAAAAGTGGCCAATATTCAACCGATCAATCGGTGTTGGAGAAATTGGCAGGAGATGGCGCTGGAATCGCCAAGAAAGTGCTGGAGTGGCGGCACCTATCGAAGCTCAAATCGACTTACACCGACGCACTTCAGGCGCAAATCAACCCTGATACGGGACGCGTTCACACCAGTTATAGCCTGTCAGGCGCGCAAACCGGGCGGTTGAGTTCGACCGATCCAAACTTGCAAAACATCCCGATCCGCACCGCCATCGGGCGCACCATTCGCGAGGCCTTTGTACCCGAAGCAGGCAACGTCTTGCTCGCTGCCGATTACAGTCAGATTGAGTTGCGACTGGCGGCGCATATGGCCAATGTCGACAGCCTCAAAGAGGCGTTTGCCAATGGCGAGGACATCCACGCGCGTACTGCGACAGAGATGTTTGGCGAGGTCACACGCGACACCCGTGCCCGCGCAAAGACGATCAATTTTGCGATCCTCTATGGCATTTCGCGCTGGGGACTCGCGGGTCGTCTCGAAGTCGAGGCCGACGAAGCGCAAGCGATGATCGACACCTACTTTCAGCGTTTCCCGGGGATTCAGCGCTACATTATGGAAACGCTCGAAAGTGTTGGTGAGTGCGGATATTCTGAGACTTTGTTTGGACGCAAGACATGGTTCCCACGGATTAAGTCCAAAAATCAGGCCGAACGTCAGGGTTCAGAGCGTGCCGCCATCAACGCCCCAATTCAAGGGACCAGCGCAGACATCATCAAACGCGCCATGGCTCGAATGCTCCCAGCATTGCGGGATACTGGTTTGAAGGATGTGCGGATGCTGTTGCAGGTGCACGATGAATTGGTGTTCGAGCTTCCCGAAGGCGACGTCGCAGCGGCGTCTCCAATCATCGAACGTGTTATGGCCGAAGCAGCGCTACCCGCGGTCACACTCGACGTGCCGCTTGCGATTGATATCGGCACCGGGCCCAGCTGGGACGCGGCGCACTAGGGTCTGCCTCATGGGCAGACCAAGCGCGTTCAATCGTGCTTTTTGGCGCGCGTTGGCTCCAACGTGTCCGGGGCAAAGAAGCCGATAGGATTGGCCTCAATCGCGCGCTTCTTCAGTTCGCCGCGCATTTTGCGATACTCGGATTCCATCTTGGCCGTGACGGTGGCGCGGCTATCTTCAAGCGCATCATCGAAATCCTGCATCTCCACCGCGGAAACATCGCCACCCATTCTGCGCAAAGCACCAAGGCCTGCGCGGCGGACGACGTCTTCCAAATCGGCTCCGGTGAAGCGGTCCGTTTTCGCAGCGACCTCTCCCAGATCAACGTTGCTTGAGAGGGGCATGTTGTCCGTGTGAATGCCCAGAATATGCTCGCGGCCTGCTTTGTCGGGCGTTCCGACATAGACCAGCTCATCAAACCGACCCGGACGCAGCAATGCTGGATCGACCAAGGTTGGCCGGTTTGTAGCGCCGATGACAATGACCGATTGCAGCTCTTCTAGCCCGTCCATTTCGGCAAGGATGGTGTTGACGACACGGCCCGTGACCTGCGGCTCCCCTTGCCCGCTGCCCCGCGCAGGGACCAAGCTGTCGATCTCGTCAATGAAGATCACGCATGGAGCAACGGAGCGGGCGCGGGTGAACATGCGCGCGATTTGCTGTTCGCTTTCACCGTACCACTTGGACAAAAGGTCCGAGCTCTTCATCGAGATAAAGTTGGCCTCTGCCTCCTTCGCAACAGCCTTTGCGAGAAGTGTCTTACCCGTCCCTGGAGGGCCATAGAGAAGGAAACCCTTGGCTGGACGAATGCCCAACCGTTGAAAGGCCTCCGAATTTTTGAGTGGGAGTTCGATCCCCTCTTTCAGTTTGTCGATGGCATCGCCAACGCCGCCAATATCGTCCCAACCAACATTGGGCATCTGCACCATCACTTCACGCATTGCGGAAGGCTGGATGCGCTTCAGAGCAGAGAAGAAGTCATCGCGTGTGACACACAGATCCTCCAACACATCCTGAGGGATCGTGCGTTCATCAAGGTCGAGACGCGGCATGATCCGGCGAACAGCATCGATTGCGGCCTCACGCGCGAGAGCGGCGATATCCGCACCGACAAAGCCATGCGTGACGCGTGCCAGCTCGCTCAGATCTACCTTGCCTTCGAGTGGCATTCCGCGCGTGTGGATTGCCAGAATTTCGCGGCGTCCGCCTTGATCAGGCACGCCGATTACGATCTCACGATCAAACCGGCCCGGCCTGCGAAGAGCCTCGTCGATGGCGTCGGGACGATTGGTGGCAGCGATCACGACAAGGTTAGCGCGTGCCTCCAACCCGTCCATCAACGTCAGCAATTGTGCGACCAGCCGCTTTTCCGCCTCGCCGGGAACCTGAGTGCGCTTAGGCGCGATGGAGTCGATCTCATCAATAAAGACAATCGCAGGGGCGACGCGGGTCGCCTCCTCAAACACTTCACGCAATCGCTTTTCGCTCTCGCCATAGCCCGAACCCATTATCTCAGGACCGTTAATGGTGAAGAACTCAGCATCACTTTCATTGGCGACGGCCTGAGCGAGGCGGGTTTTGCCTGTACCGGGAGGGCCGTGAAGCAAGACGCCTTTGGGTGGGTCAACGCCAAGCCGGGTGAACAATTCGGGATAGCGCAGCGGCAGCTCCACCATTTCGCGCAATTGCTGAATGGTGTCTTCCATACCGCCAACATCGTCGTAGTTGACGACGGCTCGCCCGTCATGCGCTTCTTCGAATTCAGTGCGCAGCTCAACCTCAGTGTTCTCGTCGATATGGACGATGCCTTTGGGACTGGTCGAATGCACCGCTAATCGAATTTGCGTCAGCGCATAGGCCGGTGCGCGCAGCAACTGACGCACATCCGATGGCATATTTTGAACCGGCTGTTGTCCTGTCGTTGCCACCAGGTCCCCTGCAACAATCGGTTTCTTGAAGAAATTGCGTTTGAGCGCTTGCGTTGGACCCTGCAGTCGCATCTCGCGTTGAGCCGGGGCAAAAACCACGCGGGTTGCCGGTCGCGATTCTGCGACCGTGATATCAACATGCTCACCCGAGCCAGCCTCAGCATTGCCGCGTTGCAAGCCATCGAGGCGCACCACGTCAAGCGTCTCGTCTTCTTGATAGGCCGGCATAGCGATTGCCGCTGTGGTGCGCTTGCCGCTTATCTCGACCACGTCACCTTCGGTAATACCAAGCTTCTGAAATGCTGAACGCGGCATTCTGGCAATGCCTTGGCCCGATTCTTCTTGCCGAGCGGCAGCCACCTGAAGGCGCGCAGTCCGGATTGCATTAGAAGCGTCGGCATCAGCCATGGGCGGGTCCTTTGAGTTTGGGGGGAATCAACAAGAACCCCTTTAAACCGTAGCTAAGGAGCAGGGCTGTTGATTGCAAACTCAGTAATGACCGCGTGACCGCGCAAAGCAGTACACCATCAAGGCGACCTCACAAAAAAAGCCCGGCACGAAGGCCGGGCTTGAACAGTTTGGGAGAGGATGCCTGTAAGGCACAACCGCTTATGAGTAGGTCGCCATTTTTGTGCAAGTGCGAATGACGCATATTAAGTTGCATTTTATGCAAATAATAGCACCTAAATCCCTATTCTGGATCGCATCGTGCAAATCTTACTGCACAAGTTTTAGGCAATGTGAGATTCTTTGGGCAAATCATAGAGATTGTATTTTGCGATGCAGCATAATTGAGCCTCATTTGACCTTGCGGTTGCAGGCAGTGACAGGGCGATGACAAGCGACTAATCAGACGAACATCGCAGAGCTCTTGCTTTGCAACACAAAATACAGCCTTCGATCGCCTTGCAAGGAACAGCTAGTCCAATGTCAAAAGTCTTTCCCGATGCCGCCGCTGCACTCGAAGGGGTTATCGACAACAACCTCCTGATCGCCGCCGGTGGTTTTGGTCTCTGTGGAATCCCAGAGCGTCTGCTTGATGCGATCCGCGACAGCGGCGCCGTCGACCTGACATTTGCCAGCAACAATGCAGGCATCGACAATGAGGGCATCGGCAAATTGCTGCGCACGCGGCAAGTTAAGAAGATGATCAGCTCTTATGTCGGGGAAAACAAAGAGTTTGAACGCCAGTTTCTCGCAGGCGAGTTAGAGGTTGAGTTCTGCCCACAAGGCACTTTAGCGGAACGCATGCGTGCAGGTGGCGCTGGCATACCAGGATTTTACACCAAGACAGGCGTTGGCACTCAAGTCGCAGAAGGCAAAGAACATCAGGATTTCCCCGATCAGGACGGCGTCGTGTCGACGTATATCTTGGAGCGCGGGATCTTCGCTGATCTTTCGATCGTCAAGGCCTGGAAGGCAGATGAGACTGGCAATTTGATCTTTCGCAAAACCGCTCGCAATTTCAACCAACCGGCCGCAACGTGTGGCAAGGTTTGCATCGCCGAAGTTGAAGAGATCGTTCCGGCTGGTGCACTTGAAGCCGACGAAATTCACCTGCCGGGCGTCTTTGTGAACCGAATAGTCCTTGGCGCACCTTACGAGAAGAAAATCGAGTTCCGCACTGTGCGTGAACGCGAGGAGGCTTAGGCATTCCTATGGAACGGCAACGCATATTCAAACTGCTCGCAGCTGGTGGCGCGGCGTTAGCGCTACAAGGGTGTATCGCAGCAGCCTTCCCCATTGCTGCGGGTGGGCTTTTGGCAGGTGGCGCGAGGACCTCAGAGACCGCACAAAGCGATTTGGCGACGGAGAGCGCCGAAGCTGCGCGAGTTGCAGCCGTAGCGTCCGAACAAGCACCGGAAACTGCGCCAATCGCACAAAGCGAACCGACCCAGCCCGCGATAGAACAAGACACAGAAGTCGCATCCGCCAGCGCGAGCGACGGTGGGGCAACGATTGTTCGCGAAGAGCTTCAAGGCGCACCAGCAGGCATAGTGAACGAAGCGGTCGCAGCGACGGAAAGCGAAACGACGGCTGCCAGTGCAACCCTGTTCGACCCCCTCTACAGCTATGTAACTTCACCCGAGGTGTCAGAGGCGCAAAGTCGAACCTCCGCGATGCTGAGCAGCGCGACCTCCTTAGAGCCAGATCGGACCCAGTGCGCTAGCGGCCCGCCGACCGTTCTTATTGACCTTGACCCAAAAGACGGGGCGCTGTTCCCTATCGATGCAGGAACGGCGTCTCCTGCGCTCGCCGAGCGGCTTGTCCAACTGCGGGCTCAGGGCGTTCTTATCGCTTGGATTTCGAACAGTCCGGCGGAGCGCGAGAGCAGCCTTCGCGCGGCGCTGTTCCGATCTGGCCTAGACCAATTGGGCAGAGACCGGTTGCTGTTGGTCAGTACACCTGATCAGCGCAAGCAAGTGTTGCGCGAACAACTAGCTGAAACCTCTTGTCTAGTTGCCATTGCTGGCGACGAGCGGGCAGATTTTGACGAATTGTTCGACTATCTTCTCAATCCAGACGACGCGCTCGGACTCGAAACGATAATCGGTGAAGGCTGGTTCCTGATCCCCACACCGCTACTTCCTGAAAGGGCACAATAATGAGCGTTGATGCAAAGGGTTGGACCCGTGACCAGATGGCGGCCCGCGCAGCGCGTGAGTTGCAGGACGGATATTACGTCAATTTGGGTATTGGTATCCCAACCCTTGTTGCGAACCACATTCCTGCCGGCATGCTGGTTACGCTGCAAAGCGAAAACGGCATGTTGGGCATTGGCCCGTTCCCGTATGATGACGAAGTCGATCCTGACCTCATCAACGCGGGCAAGCAGACGATCAGTGAGCTGCCACACAGCGCGTATTTCGACAGCGCCACCAGCTTTTCGATGATCCGCGGAGGGCATATCGATCTGACGGTTTTGGGCGCGATGGAAGTCGCAGAGAACGGCGATATCGCCAATTGGATGATTCCCGGCAAAATGATCAAAGGCATGGGCGGTGCGATGGACCTCGTCGCAGGCGTCAAGAAGATCATCGTGGTGATGGACCACACGGCCAAGGATGGTAGCCCCAAGCTTATCCCATCATGCTCACTGCCGCTGACCGGTGCGGGCGTGGTTGATATGGTGATCACCAATTTGGGCGTGTTCCAACGCCCAGATCACGCTTCACCATTCCGGCTGATTGAATTGGCGCCGGGCGTTTCTTTGGAAGATATCGCCGCAAGCACATCGGCAGCCTATGAAGTGGCAATAGAGACCGCCTGAGCGCATGTGGTTCGATAAACCGCGTAACCCTAATGCACCGCTTGCAGGGCTGAAAGTGCTTGAACTGGCGCGGGTCCTTGCCGGGCCATGGGCTGGGCAGATTTTGGCAGACCTTGGCGCTGATGTGATCAAGGTTGAGAGCCCCGAAGGCGACGGCACGCGGCTTTGGGGCCCGCCTTGGGTTAATCGCGTGGCCGCTGATGGAACCACGCATCGCGAGGCGGCCTATTACCACGCCTGCAATCGCGGAAAGCGCAGCATCGTGGCTGACTTCACCAATGCAGACGACCTCGACCGGGTGCGTGAATTGGCGCGCGATGCAGACGTTTTGATTGAGAACTTTAAGACAGGAGGTCTCGTCAAGTTCGGCTTGGACTTTGCCAGCCTGAAAGGCGCTAACCCCAGATTGGTCTATTGTTCGATCACGGGCTTTGGTCAGACGGGTCCACGGGCGCATGAAGCGGGCTATGATTTTGTAATCCAAGGCATGAGCGGATTTATGTCGATCACTGGTGAGCCGGAGGGCGTTCCTGTGAAAATGGGTGTCTCCATCTCTGACCTGACGACAGGCGTCTATGCCGCGAACGGCATTCAGGCGGCGCTGCTGCAGCGCGAGCGGACTGGTAAGGGACAACATGTCGATATTGCTCTGCTCGATTGTTCCGTAGCGCTGTTGGCCAATCAGGCGACCTACCACCTAACGACGGGCGAGAATCCCCCGCGTATGGGTAATGCGCATGCGCAGGTTGCTCCTTATGGCGTGTTCCCAGTGACGGATGGCCATGTGATTTTGGCACCCGCTAATGACCGGTTGTTTCTAAAGCTTGTCGGGCTTCTCGACTTGTCCGATCTGGAGAGAGACCCGCGCTTTGCAAGCAATGAAGGGCGAACTCAGAATGCTGCGGCACTGGATGAGGCAATTGCCAATGCTACTTCGGCCTGGACCAAGGCGGGATTGCTGGATGCCTGCAAGACCCATGGCGTTCCCGCTGGCCCTATCAATCAACTCGATGAGGTATTCGCCGATCCGCAAGTGATCGCGCGGGGATTGCGTGTTGATCTGACCGGTATGCCGGGTGTGCGCAGTCCGTTTAACTTTTCAGACGCCGAACTGGCGCTGGACCGCCCTTCCCCGATGCTGGGCGAACACGGCTAAATTTCTGTAAGATTTGTTCGCTCAAAGACTTTAGGCTTGCGTCCTTTTCTCAATTTCTGTATTTACAGAAATTGAGAAAAGGAACTGAGTCGTGAGCCGATTGCTCGATATTCCCGAAGCGCGCGCTTTTATCCTCCACTGGGGGGAGATGGGCACCGAATGGGGCGTTAATCGCTCCGTCGCACAGGTGCACGCGCTGCTGTATCTTAGCGATAAGCCGCTGCATGCTGAGGAAATATGCGAAGCGCTCGGGCTTGCCCGATCCAATGTCTCAAACGGGCTAAAAGAACTGCAATCCTATGCAATCGTCCGCCGGGTCCATGTCGAAGCGGACCGGCGCGATCACTTTGTTGCAGAGACCGATGTTTGGGACATGCTGATGAAGATCGCTGCAGAACGCAAACGCCGCGAATTGGATCCGACAATCCAGTTGATGGGCGAGTTAGCGGAAAGCCTGAATGGGCGCGAGGACGTGCCGGTTCATGTGCGTGAGCGGATCGGGCGAATGCACGATTTCATCGGCACTCTCACCGGTTGGTACGCTGACATTCGCGGCCTGCCCAAACCGACTTTGGTTCGCATGATGAAGCTGGGCCGCGGCATCGCCCGCTTCTTGCCCGGCGGCGGCAACTCCTAAACCACTCCACCCGACGCAACACGAGACCACTCCTATGACGCAAAGCCACGATAACTGATTTCCCTAATTACAGAAATAACAGGAGAAAAAGATGTACGCTCTGACTTCTTATTGCGCCTACCTTATCGTCAGCATCGGCCTAACCGTCTGGGTGGCACGCACGCTGTCAAAGAACGGCTTTGTGTTTCTGACCGAGTGTTTCGGCCACGACCAATTGCTAGCGGCATCCACAAACCATTTGCTGGTCGTTGGCTTCTATCTCGTCAATCTTGGCTGGATTTTGCTGACTTTGCGATTTGGCACTCCACCGGAAACAGCGATTGACGCAATCCAGTTTCTGTCTGGCAAGGTGGGGATTGTCGTCGTCGCTCTTGGCTTGATGCACTTCTTCAACATGAACGCGATTGCAAAATTCGGCCGTAAGGTTGGGCAATGGTTCCGCGAAGAGCAATGGGCCGCAAAGGCAGGGGCAAGCGAGGCGTAATACGCTGCTGCTAGTCCGCAAACATCGGGGCGCTTCTAACCGGAGCGCCCCTTTTGCGTGCAGCTCAAAAGCCGCGCGCCGCCACGCCAAAGCCGCTCAACTGGTCCCCGACCAACTGCACTGAGCCACAGGGGCGACCAGACCAGCATCGCGATAATCGGCACAAAGCTGAATGCAAAAGCCACGCTTCTGCTCACCTCACCGAACAGCCCAAAACCCCAGCTGGCGAAAATTGCCGCCAGCATCACCGAGGTCATAAGATAGTTTGTCAGGGCCAATCGTCCCACGGCTGCCAAAAGCTGTGTCGCGGGGCCACCCGGCGCAAAGAATGCCATTGCGAGAGCGGTATAGGATAGCGCCAGCAACATATCGAAAGGTGCAGAGAACAACAGCGCTGCCGCCCCCACCAAAGCACCGGGAAATCCATTGCTGGACACCCACCAAACCAATCCAAGCAGCGCCAAAATTGCAATAAGTGCACAAAGCGCCGCCAACCGTTGCAGCATGAACGTGCGCCATTCCCCGGCCAGCATGCGATCCTTCCAAAGCGCCATGCCCAAAGCAATGGCGGCAAGATTCAAGGGGATCGAGGCTGCGACAAGTGTTAGCTGTTCGGGAATATTTGGAATGCGCCGCGCAACCCGGTCCGCAAATCCCTCATTGCCGATATTGATCATGTATCTCAGGGCTGCTTCATCGCTGCCAAAATCACGCTCTGCGGATAGATAAGCATCGCCGGCAAACCTTCCCGCGTAATAGTCAGCCACTCCACCGCCAAAAAGCATCAGGCCCGCACCGCAATGCAACACCACTAGCCCAATGGCAATGGCATAGAGGTCGCGGGCTGAAAAGTGGGCAAGGAACGGCAATGCCAGCCCGGCCAGTGCATACACCCGCAGGATATCATTGCTGGCAAGCAAGACCGAATGCGCGATCCCAATCGCAAACAGAACTGCCATGCGGGCAAAATGCGCGCGCCATTTGTTCGTTTCACTGCGTTCCAGCAGAATCAGGCAACCTGCGCCAAAGAGCATCGCGAAAAGCGTGCGAAACTTGTCTTCTACAAAGACAAAGCTCGTCGCCCAGATCGCACGATCAAAAGCGGTATCTGCGCCCCATACTATCGGATTGTAATACGCCTGAGACGGCAACGCGAAGACATAGACGTTCATCCAGACGATACCGATCACCGCCAGCCCGCGCAGTGCGTCAAGCTGGACAACACGGTTGGTGCTGGATGAAGGCGCTGTCATTGCGAGCGCCTTAGCAGATCAGGCGAGAGCAGCCTTTAGCTCATCGACCAAATCGGTGCGCTCCCATGGGAAGAACTCACCCTCAGCTTTGCGACCAAAGTGACCGTAGGCGGCGCTCTGGCGATAGATCGGCTTGTTCAGGCCCAGGTGGGTGCGAATGCCGCGCGGAGTCAATCCGCCAAGCTTCGTGATGGAAGTGATCGCGCCCTCAATTGCCGCGTCATCGACCCCCTCGGCATTGGTGCCATGCGTATCGACGTAAAGCGAAAGTGGCTCCGAAACCCCAATCGCATATGCGATTTGGATAGTGCAGCGGGTCGCAAGACCAGCGGCTACTACGTTCTTGGCAAGATAACGGGTAATGTATGCCGCGCTGCGATCGACCTTGGTGGGGTCTTTCCCGCTAAACGCACCGCCACCGTGTGGGCTGGCACCACCGTAGGTATCCACAATGATCTTACGCCCCGTCAGACCTGCATCACCGTCAGGGCCGCCAATTTCGAACGCGCCCGTTGGGTTGATATGCCAAGCAGTCTCGTCAGTAATGAAGCCTGCTGGCAGAATGCCGCTGACAACCTTTTTCACATAAGCTTTCAGCTCAGCTTCTTTCTCGCCCTCGTGATAGCCTTTGCCATGCTGGCTGGAGACAACAATGGCGGTGCAACCGACGGGCTTGCCGTTTTCGTAGCGGAGAGTGACCTGACTCTTCGCATCGGGCTCTAGGAATGGCGCGGTGCCATTCTTGCGATCAGCGGCGAGCTGCTCAAGGATCTTGTGACTATAGTCCAAAGTCGCCGGCATTAGGTCAGGTGTCTCGTCGCAAGCGAAACCGAACATGATACCCTGGTCGCCTGCACCTTCGTCTTTGTTGGAGCCATCCGCACCTGCATCGACGCCTTGAGCGATCTCGCTCGATTGGCCGTGAAGGTGGTTTTCAAAGGTCAGTGTTTCCCAGTGAAAGCCCGTTTGCTCATATCCGATTTCGGCGACCGTGCGACGAACGGCGCTTTCGATCTCGTCACGCGCTCCGGGCGCCCAATAGCTGTTGTATTTCCAGTCTTCGCGGCTGGTATCAAACATCGGAGCACAGCGAATTTCGCCGGAAAGCACTACGCGCTGGGTCGTTGTCATGGTTTCACAAGCAACGCGTGCTTCCGGATCTTTTGACAGCATCAGATCGACGATCGCATCAGAAATTTGGTCGGAAACCTTGTCTGGGTGACCTTCGGAAACGCTTTCTGAAGTGAAGAGATAATTGCTTCGCATGGGAGCTCCTGAGACTGTCGCTGTCTATCTAACCGGCAACCTTATGCTGATATAAGGAAACCTTTATGTCTTTGTCTTGCGCGCCCTAGCTCCGCGAGGCACGCAGCGCAAGCAATCTTGGCAGGCCGAGGCCAAGCAGTGCGAGTAATGTTGCCCACGCGAGTGGAAGTGAGTTGCCAAACCGCGCAAATAAAGTTGGTGGCTTTGCAGCCGGAATAAGGCCCTCTCGACTATCCGCCAAACCGGTTGGGATGTGTGCACGCACGATGCCATCAGCATCGATCACTGCGCTGATCCCCGTTGTGGTTGACCGCAACACTGGCAATCCTTCCTCAATCGCGCGCATCCGCGCCTGTGCCAAATGCTGGGGCGGACCCCACGTTCCGAACCATCCATCGTTTGAAGGATTGAAGAGGTAGTCCGGCCGATTGCTCTGGTCGACTACCTGGCCGGAAAAAACGATCTCATAACAAATTTGCACACCTGCTTTGCCATACTCCCCAATGTCCAGAGTTTGTGGACCAGGGCCCGGGTCATAGGGGATTGAGCCAGCTGAAAGCCGCGAAAGACCCAAATATCCAAGCGCCCACTCCATCGGCAAATACTCGCCATATGGCACCAGATGCGCTTTGGCATAATGATGTGTCAGATCACCGGAAGGGTTAATCCCGACCACTGAATTGCGCGCAGTGATCGCACCCAAAACGCTGTCGTCGCGTGTGCCAATGTCAAGATTAACAACCCCGGTCAGCAACACTGATTGATCGCCAATCACCTGTCCAATCCGCTCGCGTGCGAATTGAGGATCACCCAGGCCAGTGGCCGGATTGCGAACCGTCATCCGGTCGTAGTAACGTTGCGGATAGCCTTCTTCCAGATAGTCGGGGATCGTTCCTTCCGGCCAAAAGACAATGCGGGATACTTCGCTTGGCCCGGTCAAGCTGGCGAGGCGTTGGAACTGCGCTTCAAATTTTGAGCCGTCGTTGATCTCATCTTGCGTGATCAGTGGTTGGACAAGAGTATAGCGGACATCGGAATTCCGACCTTCTTTCGCAGTAGGAATCAGCATGAATGCAGCGACAATTGCCGCGAACCCAGCGCTCAAAACAATTCGGCGCTCCATGATCAGAACCACGGCAATGGTCGCAAGCAGTATTGCCAAGCCAGACAGGGCATAAGTCCCTAGAACCGGCAGAAGGGCAGCAAAACCCTGAGCATGCCAACCGCCCAGAAGCATCAATCCCAAGGGTGGCCATGGATAGCCAGTAAACGCCCAACTGCGCACCCACTCCGTCACGATCCACGCCGCTGCGAACACTGCCCCGAATGCGAATGGCCCGGCACGCCGCGACACTAGATGCGCTGCCAGCGCAGCCAAGCCAGGATAGATTGCAAGATACAGACACAGCAACGGCACTGCCGCCCAGCCCAATAGTTCAGGCATTTTGGCCTGATATGTGAACGCAGTGGCGATCCAATTGTTGGCCAATGTTAGATGCGCAAGCCCAAACATCCACCCGCGCCAAAGGGCTCCGCGTGCACTTTGTGCCGTGCGAAGATGGGCAACGAACAGCGCCAAAGCGGGAAGTGCAATCCACCAGCCATGAAGCGGCGGATAACCACAAGCGGCTACAAGGCCGAGAAACGCTGAAGTGAGACCCGGGAATTTACGAGCAAACTTGGCTACTCGGATCGCGCTTTTCGCAAACCAGTACCGGTCAGGATCAAGCATATCCTCGGTCATTGATCCACGCCCTTACAAGCAGAGCAAGGGATCAGCCAACCGCTTCGAGATCGTCATCATCATCGCTGGCGCTGATTGATGGCGGGAGGACCGATGAGTCGATCTCGCCTGCCTCATCAGCGACTGCATCTCTGGAGCGACTCGTGCGACGCGGTTTGCGACGCGGCTCGTCTCCGTCTGTCTCAACCTTTGGTTTACGCGTACGGCGCTTGGGCTTCGGTGCCTCTTCATCGCTGCTCGCGGTGTCGCCTTCTACGCCCTGATCACCCTCTTGCGGCATGACATTGTCTTGCTCATCGCGGCGGTTGCGCGGGCGACGGTTGCCCGACCGGCGATTGTCATTGCGACGACCCTCGCCGTCTTCGCCATCTTCACTGTCATCGTTCGCTTGCCCGCGCTCCTCATTGCGCTTGGCCCGCGCTTCTTCCTGGCGCGATTTGTTGTCAGCAATGACCCGAAAATAGTGATCGGCGAATTGCAGGTAATATTCGGCCTGAACCCGATCACCATTGTGCTGCGCGTCCTGCGCAAGCTTTTTGTACTTGTCGAGCAGCTGAGGCGCATTGCCCCGCGCGCGAGAATCAATCCGGTTCATCTGATTTGAACCGCCCTGATTGCTCCGGTTACCGCGACCGCGACGACGATTGTTATTATTACGATTGTTATTCAAAGGAATTTTATCCTCATCCGTGACACAAAGCGCGTTTTCATGGTGCGCTTGCCAACTTGTGGACCCCGAGTTCGTTTCTCTCAAAACACGCAAGCGATCTCGCAAGCGCGCCCGCTCAGCATGCGACCTTGGGAGTGACCCACACGGTCATTTCGAGCGGAAAATCGGAGCTTGACCATGCCAATCCGCGCAAAGAGCCGCTCGGCAGGTCTGATTCGGGGTTAGCGAGCCGAGATGGGTTTGCCAAGCCCTTGCGCTATTTTGCCTACCGAAGAACCACAGCCCGTGGCCGATTTGCAAGATCCTTGCGGATTTCGGGCGAAAACCCGTGCTCTTTCGCGAGGGTGCCAACCGCATCTGCCTGTGTGGCGCCTATCTCAAAAATAGCGACAGCGCCGTCCCGCATCAGCTCGCGGATTCGCGGGATAAGTATGCGATAGTCGTCCAAACCGTCCGCACCCGCGAACAAAGCGCTGGCCGGCTCATAGTCTTTCACATCACGTGCAAGTGCTGCGTCGGTTTCGACGTAAGGTGGGTTGCATAATATCAAGTCAAAGGATGCGGCCAGCTCCGCAAGATCCGACTTTCTCCAATCGAACCGCAACCATTTTGAGCAATTCGCTTGCCCCAACCGCTCAGCATTCTGTGAGGCGTATTGAAGGGCTTCGGAAGACTGATCCACCCCCACTCCGGACCAGCCTGGCCGATTGGCGAGGAACGCCAGCAGCAATGCGCCCGATCCTGTGCCGAGGTCCAACACACTGCCGATTTCTCCGACCAAATCCAGCGCGGTCTCGACAAGCACTTCGCTATCGCTGCGAGGTATCAGGACACCTGGACCGACTTTAAACGGCAGACCAAAGAACTCTTGCTCACCCAGAATATAGGCAACAGGTTCTTGCGCCATTCGCCGTTTGCAATTGTCGAGAAATCCCTCGGGGCAGGCCGCATCCATGCGCGTAAGAAGCATTTGTGAACGCGAAACGCCAAGCTGGTAGGCCATGATCAGCTCCGCATCCAACCGTGCACTGTCGCTTGTTTGCTCAAACATTCGCGCGGCATCGCGCAAAGCTTCGCTCACGCGTTTCGGTTCTACACCACTCACTCAGCCAGCGCCGCCAGCCGCTTGCCCTCATCCTCTGCAATCAATGCTTCGACCATTTCGGTTAGGCCGGTGCCAGCCAGCACTTCTTCAAGTTTGTGCAGAGTTAGCCCAATACGGTGATCAGTCACGCGCCCTTGGGGGAAATTATAAGTGCGGATACGTTCGGAACGATCACCACTCCCGACCATAGCCTTGCGCGCTTCAGCCTCCGCCCCCTGCGCCTCATCACGCATCTTTTCGTATAAGCGCGCGCGTAGGACCTGCATCGCTTTTGCGCGGTTTTTAAGCTGGCTGCGCTCATCCTGCTGCATCACGACCAGGCCGCTAGGCAAGTGCGTGATACGAACAGCTGAATCGGTCGTGTTGACGTGCTGTCCGCCTGCACCCGATGCGCGGTATGTGTCGATCTTTAGGTCACCTGTATCGATCTGCACGTCGACCTCATCTGGCTCCGGCAAAACCGCGACGGTGGCAGCAGAGGTATGAATACGCCCTCCACTCTCAGTGACGGGTACGCGTTGCACTCGGTGGACGCCGCTCTCGAATTTCATCTTTGCGAACACACCAACGCCGGTGACATTGGCGACGATCTCTTTGAAGCCTCCGACTTCCGATGCATTCATACTGACCGGTTCAACTTTCCAGCCATTCTCCGCAGCAAAGCGCTCATACATGCGAAACAAGTCACCAGCGAACAACGCCGCTTCGTCGCCGCCAGTTCCTGCGCGTATTTCTAGCATCGCTGGCTTGCTGTCCGCTGCATCGCGCGGCAGCAATGCTATCGCGAGGGCACGCTCTTGCTCTGGCAATGATTGGCGGATTGATTGCAGCTCATCCTCAGCCATCGCCTTCATTTCCGGGTCGGTGAGCATCTCCTCAAGCCCAGCGATTTCATCGCGCATAGAGCGAACTTCGGATGCGACTTTGGCAACGGGTTCAAGCTCAGCATAGTCGCGGCTAGCCTGTACAAAGGCATCGCCTTCAAGCGTGCCGGACGCCATACGCGCTTCGAGTTCAGCGAAACGGTTGGTGATCTGATCAAGCCGTTCTTGAGGGATCGTGCTCAATCTTGCTCTCCAAGCGCACGCACCTCTTGCTCCAATTCACTAAGCTGATCGTCCATCGCCTCCATATCGTCGGCGAAACGCAAGTCCCAGGACCGCTCTATGATGGCATCAAGAGACAGCGCAGTTTGCTCTCCCGTTTTGAGATCTTTGAATTGCAAGAGACCAGACGCCAGCTCATCGGCACCAATGATAATGGCAGCGTTCGCGCCCGCCTGATCCGCGCGATTGAAGCGTTTTTTCATGTTCCCACGAACAAACAACTCAGTCGCAAAATGGCTCAGTCGAAGTGATTGGGCCACTTCGATAGCTTTCAACTCTTCGTCCTTACCGAGAGGGATAACTGCCAGTTCGACTGGCTCTTGGTTGCGCTCTCCCACCAGCATCGCCAGCCGCTCAATTCCGGCTGCCCAGCCAACCGCTGGTGTATCAGGGCCGCCAAGGCTCTTCATCAAGCCATCGTAGCGGCCGCCACCCAGAATGGTGCTTTGCGCGCCCAATGCCTTGGCCGCCGCTGAACCCTCATCGGGAATGAACTCAAATGCAGTGTGGCGGTAATAGTCTAATCCGCGCACCAAGGCCTCTGCGCGCTTCCACTTCACGCCGGCGGCATCCAATCCCTTGGTTACGCTATCAAAGAACGCTAGCGCTTCGTCCGACAGAAATGCGTCGATCTTTGGTGCATCGGCTAGAAACGCTTTGTCGCGCGGATCTTTGCTGTCGAGAATCCGTAGCGGGTTTTTGTCCAACCGTTCCTGACTGTCCTCAGACAGCTCACCACGCACCGCTCCGAAATAGTCAATCAACCCTGCACGCCAAGCATCGCGGCTCGCCGCATCACCCAACGTGTTGAGGTGCAGCGTCACGCCTTCGATCCCAAGCTCTTTCAGGAGGTGATCCGCCATCGCCAGCAATTCGACATCCGCCTGCGGCTCACCTGCACCAATAATCTCGGCATCGATCTGGTGAAATTGACGATAGCGGCCCTTTTGCGGGCGCTCATAGCGGAACAATGCGCCATGGGTCGCAATCTTCAACGGCGCGTGTTGCTGCCAGCCATTGGAGAGGTAGGCGCGCGCAATCCCAGCAGTGAACTCAGGACGCAACGTGAGCGAGTCGCCGCCGCGATCCTCAAACGAATACATCTCTTTTGATACCACATCGGTGGTTTCTCCCAAGGATCGGGCGAAAACCTCGGTCTTTTCGAAAACAGGAAATTCGGCGCGACGGAAGCGATACAGTTTGCGGACGCGTTCGAATGTCTCGACCACAAAGGCGAAACTCTCCGCATCGGCACCGAAGATGTCTTGCGTGCCGCGAATGGCTTTAGGGGTGTTCTTGCTCATATATGGGCCGATTAGGCTACACTCGAACTTGCCGCAATATCGCAAGGGAGCTATCGGCCCCAAATCGCCTTTTGGGAGAGGGGCCGACAACCGCAACTAGGAACTCCGCATATGCGCATCGACAAAATCCCTACTGGCTCCAATCCTCCCGACGATCTCAATGTCATCATCGAAGTGCCGACTGGTGGCGAACCGGTGAAATACGAGTTTGACAAGGATAGCGGCGCTTTGTTTGTCGACCGTATCCTGCACACGCCAATGCGCTATCCTGCCAATTACGGATTTGTGCCACACACACTTAGCCCTGATGGCGATCCTCTGGATGCTTTGGTTATCGCCCGCTCGCCTTTCATCCCCGGCTGCGTGGTTAAGTCCCGGCCGATTGGCGTGCTAAATCTCGAAGATGAGCATGGCGGCGATGAGAAGTTGATTTGCGTGCCAGTCGACACGACTTTCCCATACTACTCAGATGTGGGCGAAACAAAGGATTTGCCGTCGATCATCATGCAACAGATCGAGCACTTCTTTACCCATTACAAGGATCTAGAAGCCGAGAAATGGGTAAGGGTCGGCAAATGGGGCGACCGGGCAGAAGCGCGTCAGATCGTTTTGGAAGCGATTGACCGCGCCAAGGAATAACTCAAAGTACGGCTTTGAAAATCCCTGTCAGCGCAAGTGGAAGGCAAATTGCCAACAGCCACAAGCCGACAACGTCACGGCGAAATGCGCCTGCAAACTGCATATCGGCGGCTTGATCATCGCTTAGGTCTGCCCAGCGCTTTTCGAACCAGCGACAAGCGGGGATGATAGCTGCCACTAACACGATCAACGCCACGTAAGGCAGGATCGATGATGTGCCTTGGCTCAGCGCTTTGACTGTCAGGAAAATCTGCAAGGCGGTGTAGACAAGCAGCGCATAAGCCACATGGTCGCTCATCGCTTTGCGCCAATCGCGTGAACGCTTGGCAGTGATTTCTTGCTGATGCGACAGCTCGTTCATTTATCCGCTCCCCAACGGTTTCTGTTCGTATGGAGTATCTCAAAGACCGCGAAGTGTTGCAAGCTCTGTAACCATTTCGCAATATAGTTGCGTCGCATACAACACGGCATCGCCAAGCACCGGGAATCACGAGACTTTTGCGTGGGCTAATCTGATTTCAGAGGCGGAAAGCAAAAATCTTGCCAAAATCGAGCTTACTGCTCTTTTCAGTGTGAGTGACAGTGCTAAAGCTAGATTCATGACAGAAACGCCCACTCTCGATGAACGGATCGAAGCCACCGATCTCGAACCGACAGCCGCGCCTCTTGAGGGCGGGCTGGAAGTTATCTCTATCGCCAAAAGCTATGACAAGCGCGCTGTCCTTACAGATATCTCGCTGAATGTGGCCAAAGGCGAAGTGCTCGGCCTGTTGGGCCCTAACGGCGCCGGTAAGACGACCTGCTTTTATTCGATCATGGGCTTGGTGAAACCTGACTCAGGTCGAATCCTGATGGATGGTGAGGATGTGACAAACCTGCCGATGTACAGGCGAGCGATCCTTGGCCTCGGCTATCTGCCTCAAGAAACCAGCATTTTTCGCGGGATGACTGTTGAGCAAAACATCAATTGCGTCCTCGAAATGGTCGAACCAGACAGTGCGACCCGGGCCGAAGAGTTGGAGCGATTGCTGGGCGAATTCGGCCTGACGCAGTTACGCGATAGTCCCGCGATGGCCCTTTCTGGTGGTGAGAGGCGGCGCTGCGAGATTGCCAGAGCGCTGGCCGCAAAGCCTTCAATCATGCTTTTGGATGAACCATTCGCGGGGATCGATCCCCTCTCGATCAGCGACATCCGTGATCTGGTTAAGGACCTCAAACGGCGCGGGATCGGCGTGTTGATCACCGATCACAATGTTCGCGAAACGCTCGATATCGTCGACCGCGCATGCATCATATATGGTGGACAGGTGCTGTTTGCAGGCTCCCCGCAAGCGCTTGTTGCTGATGAGAACGTGAAGCGGCTTTACCTTGGCGAGAGCTTTACTCTCTAGGGATTTATTCGATGGCCATCGGTCCGCGCCTCGATCTTCGACAATCACAATCATTGGTGATGACGCCGCAATTGCAGCAGGCGATCAAGCTGCTTGCCGCATCCAATCTTGAGATTGAGACCTTCATTAGCGACGCGCTGGAGGCCAATCCATTATTAGAGGCTGGCGTAGTCTCCAGTGACAATGAAAGCCCATCATCAGACCCCGATGACATTCCTCGTGAGGAATTTACATCCGACCAATTGATGGCTCAGACACAGGGCGAAAGCGAAGCGCCGCTCGACATTGACGCGGGCGCTCTCGACCGAGATCGCGACACCGGCGATGGAGTAGCAATGTCTGCGACCACAAATGATTGGGGCGCCGCGGGTGGCAGCGGGGGCGCGGCGGGAGACGATTTTCCGGGCATCGAAGCAACGCAGGCAAGCGAGGCATCTTTAGGCGAACATCTCGATCAGCAAATCGGTGGGATCGCGGTCAATGATAAAGAAGCCTTTGCTGCGCGTCATATCGCAGGGTTGCTCGACGATGCAGGCTATCTTGCGAGCGATCTGCGTGATGTGGCCTATGATCTTGGCGTGACGCTCGATGAGGCAGAAGACGCTCTTGAGGTCGTGCAGATGTGCGATCCAACCGGAGTGGGCGCGCGCAGCCTTGCTGAATGTTTGGCGCTGCAGGCGCGTGAAGCGGACCGCCTTGACCCATGTATGCGCAAGCTGATCGACAATCTCGAACTCGTCGCCTTGGGGGAGGTCGCGCGCCTCAAACGTCTATGCCAAGTGGATGATGAGGATTTTGCCGACATGCTGCGTGAATTGCGCAGCTTTGACCCAAAGCCCGGCCTCGCATTTGCCCCGACGACCACTGATGCAATTGTTCCCGATGTGTTGCTCACACAAAACGACAATGATGGTTGGGATATTGCCCTGAATGAAGAAACATTGCCGCGATTGGTCGTTAATCGCAGTTACTTTGTTGAAGTGAACGACGGATCACCCGATGCAGAGGCGCAAGGCTGGCTAAAGGAAAAGCTTGCCGATGCGCATTGGTTGATCCGCGCGCTCGACCAGCGACAAAAGACCATTCTTAAGACTGCAGCCGAAATCGTGAAGCAACAGGACGGCTTCTTTCGCCGCGGCGTATCCGAATTGCGTCCGCTCACCTTGCGTGAGGTCGCAGAGCAGATTGACATGCATGAAAGCACGGTTAGCCGCGTGACCAGCAACAAGTACCTTCACTGCGATCGCGGGTGCTTTGAACTCAAATATTTCTTCTCAAGCGGCGTCGCGTCCAGCGATGGCGAAGGGGCATCATCCGAAGCGATTAAGGCTCGCATCAAGGCACTGACCGACGCGGAAGAGCCCAAAAAGGTGCTGTCCGATCAAAAACTGGCCGACCTTTTGCGGGATGAAGGGTTCGATCTGGCCCGTCGCACCGTGGCCAAGTATCGTGAGGCCATTGGCATCGGCTCGAGCGCCCAACGGCGACGCCAAAAGAAGCTCTCAGCGCTCTAGGTAAACCATTGAACCGCGTTCCAACACCTAAGTATGAACCCTGCGACTCGCGGATTAAGCTGGGTTTACGCTAAATTAACCTTTTCCGTTCAGACCTTGTGTGGTTAATAGATGACAACACCTCTTAGCGAGATGTTACCAAGCCACAATGGCCGCCATATTGGGCAAATAGGGGACCGGAAATGCGAGTGCTGCTGATCGAGGATGAGCCAACAACGGCGAAAGCTATTGAGCTCATGCTGACTACCGAAGGCTTTAATGTCTACGCGACCGATCTGGGCGAAGAAGGCCTCGATCTGGGTAAGCTGTATGATTACGATATCATCCTGCTCGACCTGAACCTGCCAGATATGCATGGCTATGATGTGTTGAAGAAACTGCGCGTCGCCAAAGTGCAGACGCCGGTTCTGATCCTTTCAGGCATTGCCGAAATGGACAGCAAGATCCGCTCGTTCGGCTTCGGTGCCGATGATTATGTGACCAAGCCTTTCCATCGCGAAGAGCTGGTCGCCCGCATTCACGCCGTTGTGCGCCGATCGAAAGGCCACAGCCAATCAATCATCCGCACTGGCAAACTCGCTGTGAACCTCGATGCGAAAACCGTCGAAGTCGACAGCGCCCGCGTGCACCTGACTGGCAAAGAATACGCCATGCTTGAGCTGCTGAGCTTGCGTAAGGGCACCACTCTGACGAAGGAAATGTTCCTCAACCACCTTTATGGTGGGATGGACGAACCTGAGCTCAAGATCATCGACGTCTTTATATGCAAACTGCGCAAAAAGCTCAGCCATGCATGCGGCGGCGAAAACTATATCGAAACCGTTTGGGGCCGCGGATATGTGCTGCGCGATCCTCAGGACGAAGCCGAAGCGGCATAAGCCGAACCAGATTTAAGTCTTCTGTGTTGAAATGCCCGGGCCCCAATTCATTTGGGTCTCGGGCGTTTTGCATTTGGCAGCCAATCCCGATTAATCCGAATTCCCAATTGATGCGAAATCGCGCCCAGTGGGTTCTTGAAACAGTTTCAAATCAAATTCGGGCACGATTGCCATCAAATGGTCAAAAATATCGGCCTGAATGCCCTCATATTCATTCCATGCAGTCGTATCGGTAAAGCAATATATCTCAATCGGCAGCCCCTGCGGACCCGACGGTAGCTGCCGTACGAGCAGTGTGAAATTCTCGCCAATACGTGGATGCCATTGCAGATATGCGATCATGTAAGCGCGTAAAGTGCCGATATTGGTCAAACGGCGCGCATTAACGGGCGCATCCTCACCGCTTAACTCACGCGCGTTCCATTCTGCAATCTCCTCACGCTTGGCAGCCAGATAGCTTTTGAGCATCTTGAACTTCTTAAGCTCCAAGACCTCCTCATCAGTCAGGAACCGGATACTGTTCTGGTCCAGCACAATGGATCGCTTAATCCGTCGCCCACCGCTTTCGCTCATCCCGCGCCAATTCTGAAACGCATCAGAAACCAGCCGGTGCGTGGGGATCGTGGAGATTGTCTTGTCGAAATTCTGAACTTTCACCGTGTGCAAAGAGATATCGATGACATCGCCATCGGCATCCATGCTCGACATCGTGATCCAATCACCCACGCGCAGCATATCGTTGGTGGTCAGCTGAACGCTGGCGACAAGGCTCAGGATAGTGTCCTTGAAGACCAACAAGAGCACCGCCGTAACCGCACCCAATCCCGACAGCAGAAGCAGTGGCGATTCATCGATTAGCACCGAGATCACGATGATCGCCGCCCCGCACAAGACGAGGATTTTCACAACCTGCACAAACCCTTTTATAGGGCGATTGCGCGATGTCGGCAGGCGCTCGTAAACCTCATTCGCGTAAGTTAGCGCTTTGACGATTGCCATAGCCACAGACAGAACGATCATGGCCTGTGTGACATTGGCGATAACTATGCGAATTTGGTCGGAAGTGTTGGGCACCGCCCAAATGCCATTCGAGATGATCAACAGAGGTGCGACCGTGGCGAGCCATGCGGCAGATTTGTTGATCGTCTGCGACTTAGCATCAAGATAGGGAGCAGCTGCACGAAGGATTATGTATTTGAGCACATAATTCACAATGATTGCAGCCGCGAAGAGGCCGAAAAGGCCCGCAACTGACTGCACCCAAGGCGGCTGCGTGGCGAATAATTCTGTAAATTGTTCCATTGTCGACAGGCGATACAAGCAAGTGGCGTACGCTCTCAAGCCGTGCGTTTGAAAAACTTAGGCTGGACAAGGGCGATGCCGCCTGATTAGCGCGCATTGCATGAGCGCATACAAAGAAGGCGATCCCACCACTCTGAGCCGGCTCTATGGCCGAAGCATGGGTAAACCGTTGCGTCCGCGCCAGCAGGGATTGGTGGATGATCTACTCCCAAAAATCGCGGTGCCTGACGAAGGCCCCGTGACGGCGGAAGGCCTGTTTGGCGAAAACTGCCCGCTGCATTTCGAGATCGGCTTTGGCGGGGGCGAGCATCTTGCCTATCGCGCGGACCTGCTGCCCAATCATGGCTTTATTGGCGCAGAGCCGTTCCTTAACGGCGTAGCTCAGGCTCTTTCGCACGTTGAAGAAGAGCGCCTGGCCAATGTTCGCATCCACCATGGTGATGCCATGGAAGTGCTCGCGCGCGTACCCGATGGCGCGTTGACAATGGCCTATCTGCTCCATCCCGATCCTTGGCCAAAGGCGCGCCATGCCAAGCGACGGATGATGAATGATGGGCCGGTTAAATTGATCGCCGACAAACTGAAACCGGGCGGCGAATTCCGCTTTGGCACCGATCACGCGATCTATCTCCGCCATGCGTTGATGGTGATGCAGCGTTTTGGGGACGAGTTTGAATGGGTCGCGGAAAAGCCTGCCGATTGGCAGAACCGGCCGAGCGGCTGGTCCAAGACGCGTTACGAAACAAAAGCACGTGAAGTGTTCGGCCACGAAGTTTGGTATTTTCGATTCCGGCGACGCTAAGCCACTACATCCTTAGTCTCAGGGCAAAGATTATCCTTGAAACGTTTGATAATCCCACTCTCGCCATTCGCATTTAGGTTCAACTATGTGCCGATTAAGGAACTGTTGGAATAGAGTGGGCACCCTATCCCACAATCCCAGCGCTAGACAGCACGGCCAATGTTAAGACATCGGGTGCAGCTGCAGTCATTGGCACAATCTGCACCGGCTTCTCCATCCCGATCAACATTGGTCCAACTGTCGAATCCCCACCCAGTTCGCGCAGCAGTTTCGCTGACAGGTTCGCCGATTGCAGTCCCGGCATGATCAGCACATTGGCTGGCGCAGATAGGCGGCTAAAAGGATAAAGCCCCATCACTTTTGGGTTCAATGCCGCATCGGGCGCCATCTCACCTTCATATTCAAAATCGCACCCATCTCGGTCCAGGATTGCCACGGCATCACGGATATTACCGAGCCACTGACCCGATGGATTGCCAAATGTCGAATAGGACAGAAACGCGACGCGCGGCTCATGACCCATGCGCCGGGCGACCGCTGCGGTTTCCTTGGCAATGTAGGCGAGTTCCGCTGAATCAGGCCGTTCATTGATCGTCGTATCGGCGAGGAACGTCGTATGGTTCTTCCCGATCATCATGTGGATCCCAAACGGCAGCGCGTCAGGTTTCTTATCGAGCACAAGATTCACCTCGCGCACGGTCTGCGCATAGGTACGGGTCACGCCTGAAATCATTCCATCGCCATGACCCAGAGCAACCAGCAGAGCCGCAAAGACATTGCGCTCTTGGTTGACCATGCGGCGCACGTCCCGCTCTGTGTAACCGCGCCGTTGCAGGCGACCGTAAAGATACTCGACCATGGCGGGCACATGCTCGCTATCTGCCGAATTCTGGATATCGAAGCTACCGGGATCGGAGACCGAAAGCTGATGGAGCTTGTCCATCACCGCTTTGGTCCGTCCGACCAGAATGGGTTCGCCATATCCGAAATCGCGGAACTGAATGGCCGCGCGCAGCACAACCTCTTCTTCCGCCTCAGCAAATACCATCCGCTTCGGATGCGCCTTCGCCTCATTATAAACCCCGGTCAGAACCGATGTAGTCGGGTTCAGGCGGGACCGCAGAGCAACTCCGTAGGCTTCAAAATCGTCAATGCTGCTCTTTGCGACACCTGAGTCCATCGCGGCTTTGGCCACGGCGGAAGAGACGACTTCGATCAAACGCGGATCGAAGGGCGCAGGGATGATATAATCGGTTCCGAATTTCTGGTTCTTGCCATATGCGCTTGCCACTTCTTCCGGCACGCGTTCGCGCGCCAATTCCGCAATCGCGGTAGCTGCCGCAACCTTCATTTCCTCATTGATCGTCGTTGCCTGCACATCGAGCGCACCGCGGAAGATGAAAGGAAAACCAAGGACATTGTTGACCTGATTAGGGAAGTCACTGCGCCCGGTCGCGATGATTGCGTCGGGCCGCACTTTCTTCGCTTCATCCGGCATAATTTCTGGAGTCGGATTGGCCATGGCGAAGATAATCGGCTTGTCCGCCATATCCGCCACCCATTCCGGCTTCAGCGCGCCAGCCGCAGAGAGGCCGAGGAAAATGTCCGCACCTTTGAGCGCCTCTTCAAGGCTGGTCGCATCGGTCGCAACGGCATGTGCGCTCTTCCACTGATCGACATTCTCGCGACCCGGAGTGATTGGGCCGCGGCGATCACACATGATCACATTTTCATGTTTCACGCCCATCGCTTTGATCAAAGCAGTGCAAGCAATTGCCGCAGCACCTGCGCCGTTCACCACGACTTTAACATCGGCAATGTCCCGATTGGTCAAATGGCACGCATTGAGCAGGCCAGCTGCGGTAATGATTGCGGTGCCATGCTGGTCATCATGCATGATCGGGATGTTCATCTTCTCACGCAGAGCGGCTTCGATGATAAAGCACTCAGGCGCCTTGATATCCTCAAGGTTGATCCCGCCAAAGCTGGGTTCCATCAGCGCGACCGCATTAATGAATGCCTCGGGATCTTCGGTGTTAAGCTCGATGTCGATTGAATCCACATCGGCAAAGCGTTTGAACAACACCGCCTTACCTTCCATCACCGGCTTGGAAGCGAGCGCGCCCAAGTTGCCCAATCCCAGGATGGCCGAGCCATTGGAAATCACCGCGACCAAATTGCCTTTGGCGGTGTAGCGCGTGGCGAGCGAGGGGTCCTCAGCGATAGCTTCAACTGGAACGGCAACGCCGGGGGAGTAAGCAAGGCTAAGGTCGCGTTGCGAAGTCATCGGCTTCGTCGCAACAATCTCAATCTTACCTGGACGCCCAGTCTCGTGATAAAAAAGCGCCTCGCGGCTGGTAAAGCCGCCCTTTGGATCGTTTGCCATGATTATTCCCCCCACACTAAAATTCTAAAATTGCACCGTGACGTCGGGTTTAGCCCGCGATTGTCACAGATGATAGGGGCCAAAGTGCGGTGACAAAATCAGCTACTCTCTTCCCGAATCATTCCGGGCGTGGCTAGTCGAGGCGCATGGCCGGTTCTGCCTCATCCAAACCCACTCCGATGATGGAGCAATATCTCGCGCTCAAGGCTGAAGCTGAGGGTTCGTTGCTGTTCTATCGCATGGGTGATTTCTTCGAGCTGTTCTTTGACGATGCCAAAGTCGCAGCGAACATTCTCGATATCGCACTGACATCGCGGGGGGAGCATGCCGGTGAGCCTGTGGCGATGTGCGGGGTGCCTGTGCATTCGGCCGAAGGATATTTGGCGCGATTGATCAAAGCAGGCCAACGGGTCGCCATCGCGGAGCAGGTCGAAACTCCTGATGAAGCAAAGGCCCGTGCCAAGCGCGAGGGCAAACCATCATCCAAAGTGTTGGTGGCGCGAGACATTGTCCGGTTTGTCACCGCAGGAACGTTAACCGAGGAAGCACTGCTGGAGCCGCGCTGTGCGAACATGTTGGCCGCGCTTGCTGAAGTGCGCGGCGTGATTGGCATTGCCAGTTGCGACATCTCAACTGGCGCAATGACGCTTGAGGAGTGCCAGCCGCAAATGCTCAGCGCGGAGCTTGCACGTCTTGGGGCGACCGAGGTGGTTGTGCCGGAGGGATGGGAGCATGATCCGTTTGCGGCAACGTCGCATGCTCGCAGCGACTTTTCGAGTGACGCCGGGGCGCAGCGTCTTTGCAGTATTCATGCAGTCTCGACTCTTGACGGATTTGGGGAGTTTTCGCGGGCTATGCTCGCCGCTGCGGGCGGGCTGATCGGGTATCTCGATCATGTGGGTCGTGGCTCGCTCCCATTGCTATTGCCGCCAGTCATTCGTGCCGAAGCATCCGGAATGGCGATGGATGAGGCGACTCGTGCCAGTCTCGAAATTCTGGAGACATCCACGGGTGGGCGCAGTGGCAGCCTGATCGCGGCGATTGATCGCTGTTCAACAGGAGCCGGATCTCGCCAATTGGCTGTGGACTTGTCAGCGCCTCTCTTGGATGCTTCGCTAATCGAGGAGCGGTTGGCACTGGTGCAATTCTGGCGTGACCGGCCGATTGAGCGAGCCAATTTGCGCGATTGCTTGCGTGCTTTACCTGACCTTGGCCGGGCACTGGGTCGGATTGTGGCAAACAGGGGCAGCCCGCGCGATCTAGGGCAAATCCGCGACGCCCTTGGCGAAGCAGCGCGGCTCCATGACTGGTTGACGCGCGAAGATGATCGCCCACCGCTACTCGACCAATTGTTGCCACGATTTGCCGGGCATGGTGCGTTGACCGACTGGCTATCACGCGCGCTCGTCGCCTCCCCGCCGACCGAGCGGTCAAACGGCGGTTACATTGCCGAGGCGTATGACGCGGCCCTTGATGAATTGCGCGACATATCGGGCAATGCACGGCGCGCCATTGCAGCGATGGAGGCCCGCTACCGCACTGACACCGGCATCACATCACTCAAAATCAAGCATAATGGTGTGCTTGGCTACTTTATCGAGGTCCCCAGCCGCCACGCAGACGCATTGATGGCACCCGATAGCGGCTTCACCCATCGCCAGACGATGAAGGGCGCTGTGCGGTTCAACTCCATCGCATTGCACGAAGAAGCCACGCGTATTTCGGAAGCCGGCGGGCGCGCGCTGGCGGCTGAAGAAGCGCATTTTGAAGAGCTGGTTGGCGAAGTCAGCGCGGCTCGAGAGAAGATTGCCGCGACCGCGGCCGCTCTCGCCCGGCTGGATGTGGCAGCAGGCCATGCAGAGCGCGCTTCCGAAGGCGACTGGGCGCGGCCCGAAATCAGCAATGATCGAGGACTATCGATCACAGGCGGACGGCATCCGGTGGTCGAAGCGGCATTGGCCAAGACCGATGATCGGTTTGTTGCGAATGATTGCACGCTTACGCCTGATGATCGGCTCTGGCTGATCGGTGGCCCCAATATGGGCGGTAAGTCCACATTCCTGCGCCAGAATGCATTGATTGTTCTGATGGGGCAGTCTGGGTGCTTCGTCCCCGCAACTTCGGCGCAGATTGGCCTCGTTGACCGCTTGTTCAGCCGAGTGGGGGCGTCTGACAATCTGGCTAAGGGACGCTCCACCTTCATGGTCGAGATGGTCGAAACTGCCGCTATCCTATCGCAAGCGACCGAGCGCAGTTTTGTTATCTTGGACGAAGTTGGGAGAGGCACTTCTACCTATGATGGGTTGGCATTGGCATGGGCTGTTGTTGAAGCCGTGCATTCGCGGATTGAGTGCCGCTGCCTGTTCGCCACGCACTATCACGAGTTGGCGCGGCTGGCTCAAACATGCACGAATCTCTCACTCCACCATGTCCGCGCGCGCGAGTGGAAGGGTGATCTGGTCCTGCTTCATGAGTTGGCAGAAGGTCCCGCAGACCGGTCATACGGCCTAGCCGTGGCCAAGTTGGCCGGAGTGCCCGCGCCAGTGGTCGACCGTGCACGCCAAGTGCTTGAGAAGCTCGAAAAGGCGCGCAGTGAGACAGGTGGCCTGGCCGCAGGGCTTGGCGATTTACCACTTTTTGCCGCCGCCGCAGCGCCAGAGCCAACACAAACTCCAGAACAGGCAATGGCAGAGCGTTTGCAGCAAACCGATCTTGATGCGCTTGCACCACGCGACGCGCTGGACCTGCTCTACGATCTAAAAAGGGCGCTTGATTGAGCCGCGCATTGCACTTGCACCAAACTTTAACCCTATGACGGCTATGCCCCTCGTCATGTCAAATAACATGTTCGCAAACCCCAAAGCCGCGCTCGGTTTCGCCGGTGTCACAATTGCCATCGCAGTTGCGGCCACATTCGGCGTCGGCGCACTGGTTCCCGCAGTCACCGACGAAGCGGAGGACGAGACACCAGTAGCTGCCGAAGCCGAGGCCAAAGCGGAAGCTGCACCAACGCAAGTTGCGAGCAACGCGCCCCCTCCACCAGCATGGGGCGCCGGCGACAACTCAGGCGGTTGGGGAGCCCAGCCGGTTGACCCGTCCTCTGCGGGCAATGACAGCGTTGATCCCGACAACACGGCGCAAAGCAACAGCCCGACTTTCGGCGATTTTTCATCTGAGAGCAGAAGGTCTCGATCTGGTGCTTCAGACAGTTCTGAATCGCGCGGTGGGTCATCGAACCGGTCAGGCGCGAGAGTTGAGTCGCGAGCAGCACCAGGCGCACCATCGCTCCCAAGTCCACGGGGCGGCGTTCCAGAGCTTACTGCGGCTGAATGATAGTCAGATCCGCAGACAGCGGACCACTTGATCACCGCGTCGGGACAGGCGCTTCACCCGAATAATCGTAAAATCCGCGACCGATCTTGCGCCCAAGCCAACCTGCTTCGACATATTTCACCAGCAACGGCGCTGGCCGGTATTTTGTGTCTCGGGTGGTCTTATAAAGCACCTTGATAATATCAAGACACGTGTCAAGCCCAACAAAATCAGCCAGTTGCAATGGCCCCATGGGATGATTGAGGCCCAAACGACACCCTTTGTCGATATCCTCAATCCCAGCGGTCGACTGCCCCAAAACAAACACCGCCTCATTGATCATCGGTAGCAAAATTCGATTGACGACGAAGCCCGGCTCATCCTGCGACAGCACGACCTGTTTGCCCAAACCTTCGGCAAAGGCGGTCACGCGGTCGGTCGTGTCTTGCGCAGTCGCAAGGCCGGGAATCACTTCGATCAGACCCATTACAGGGACCGGATTAAAGAAGTGAAGGCCGATAAAGCGTTCCGGATCAGGTGAGCTATTAGCCATGCGCGTGATCGGGATTGAGCTGGTGTTGGACGCCATGATCGCATTTGGCGCGAGAACCTTGCCTGCTTGTTCAAAAATGGCCTGCTTGATCGGCTCTTTTTCGGTCGCTGCCTCAATGATGAGGTCGGCTTCGCCCATCGGATCGTATCCGGCGATCGGGGTGACTTTGGCGAGCAAAGCTTCGGCTGCGTCTGCTTCGATCTTACCGCGACCGACCAGTTTGGTCACCGCTTTTTCAATCTTGCCCTTGCCAGCTTCTGCCGTGGGTAGGTCAATGTCGGAGAGCATAACCGGCATCCCGTGCGCAGCGACGCTTTGAGCGATCCCCGTGCCCATTTGTCCGGCTCCAATAACAGCGATTTTCCGCATGACATTCCCTTCGCAAGTGCAGCAAAGCGCGCTCACTAGCTTGGAAGCAGGTCTCTGACTAGCGATTTGCTCCGGGAACCCACTTCACGTCCGACCTGCCATTATGATTGAGCACACGGGCAAGCACGAAAAGCAGGTCTGACAGTCGGTTGACGTACATCAAAGCCGCCGGATTGGTTGCGTCGTGTTCGGCCAATTCGGTCATGGCCCGCTCTGCTGCACGGGTTGTTGCGCGAGCGACATGAACGCGGGCAGCTGCTTCGCTGCCGCCGGGCAATACGAAGCTAGTGAGCGGCTCAAGCGTCTCGTTCAGAGCATCAATCTGGTTTTCAAGCCACGTCGGCTGCGCATCGGTAATCCGAAGCACCATCTCCGACGGAGCGAAATCGCCATCCTTGGCCGGAGTGGCAAGATCAGCGCCCAAGTCAAACAGATCATTCTGAATGCGGGTCAACAATGCGCCGTGAGCCTCACTCATATCTGCGCAGGCAGCTAGGCCAATCGCGCTGTTTGCCTCATCGATCAAGCCAATCGCAGCAATCCGCGCTGAGTGCTTGGCAGCGCGTGAGCCATCCACCAACCCGGTCGTGCCGTCATCACCGGTACGCGTATAAATCTTGTTCAGCTTTACCATATGCCCAGCCTATGGAGACTGCAGGCCAATCAGTCTAGCTGCTCGCCACGAGCGCAATTATGCCGACAACCACAATTGCGGCGAATTGATATTTGATCCTGGCGAACATCGCCTTGTTCTGCATCACCTGCATCTCAGTGACGGTTTCGCCTTCGCCGGTTTCGAGATCAATCTTTGTGGTCTTGAGAAATGCGATAACGCCGCGGATCAGCGACACAACTACAAGTAAGCACAAGATGATGAGCACAGGGATGAGGATGTAATTCATTGCCTCTAAATGGACTGTTTGACGCTAAGTTCCAGTCCCGATTTTTTGCAATCGCAATTGTTCGGCAAGCATCAGCCCATCGTCACCACGCAAACGTCGCTCTGCCAAAGGTGGCGAACCGCGCCGTTTCGCCAATTTCTCGCCCGCTTCATCCAGGAGCAATCTGTGGTGCAACCAATGCGGCACTGGCAGTCCAAGCAGTTCTTGTAAGACACGATGGATCGCGGTTGTTTCAAACAAATCCTGCCCGCGAGTGACGAGAGTTACGCCATCCGCCGCATCATCCAAAGTAACAGCCAAATGGTAGCTCGCCGGCAGGTCCTTGCGAACCAAGATCACATCACCAAAGTCGCGCGGATCCGCTACAACAGCGCCCACGAACTCGTCAGTCCATACGACTTCGCCAACTTGCGCTATCGCACGATCGATATCTAGCCTCCATGCTACCGGGCTAGCAGGATCTTTGGCCTGCCCGACACACTCACTTTTACACGACCCTGGATAGCTGCGCCCATCTTCGGCCCGGCGCATTGGCAGCTTTTCGATCTGAGCACGGGTGCATGCACATGGATAGATTATTTCTTGCGCTTGAAGCGCCTCAATCGCGTTTTGGTAGCTCTCTATGCGTTTAGACTGCTCCTCCACTTCGATCCATTCAAGCCCGAGCCATTCAAGATCTCTCCGAAATTCATCAGCGAATTCGGGGCGTGAGCGCGGCCCATCGATGTCCTCGATCCGCAGGAGAAATCGTCCCTCAGGATCATCATTGGCAAGATCGTGTGCAACAATCGCTGCAAAAGCATGGCCAATATGCAGCCGTCCATTCGGACTCGGCGCGAAACGGGTCACAACAGGTTGAGGGATCTGATTTGTCACTTTCGGCCCCCTCATTGGATGCTGTGGCGCATATCCTTGCGTCATTCACAGCTTACCAACAGGCTCTGCCTGTGGATATACACTGTGTCACGGGTTTGACTCTTATCCTTGCCACGGCATGTTCCAGTCAATCAGTGGAAGGAACCCAAGGGTGTTCAAGACCGATCTGATCGAAACGGCAGCAAAGTTCCGCAGCGCGGAAGATGATCCTACACGCAACCTTTCCTCCTGCCCCGCGCTAGTGCTGAACGCGGATTACACACCCTTATCCTATTACCCGCTCAGCCTGTGGCCGTGGCAGACCGCAATCAAGGCGGTGTTCCTGGACCGGGTCGATATTGTCGAAAGCTATGATCGTGAGGTTCATTCGCCCAGCCTCGATATGAAAATCCCCAGCGTTATCGCGCTTAGACAATATGTGAAGCAGAGCGAATTTCCGGCCTTCACGCGCTTCAACGTTTTTCTGCGCGACCGCTTTCAGTGCCAATATTGTGGCAATCGCGAACACCTGACTTTCGACCATGTTATCCCGCGCCGCTTGGGCGGAAAAACAACATGGGAGAACATCATTACAGCCTGCGCGCCCTGTAATATGAAAAAAGGCGGGCGCACTCCAAAGCAGGCACATATGCCGGTTATGATGAAACCGATCCGCCCAACAAGCTGGCAGTTGCAGCAATATGGGAAGCAATTCCCGCCAAACTATCTGCACGAGACATGGCGTGATTGGTTGTATTGGGACATTGAACTGGAAGCTTGAACGGATTGCTCTGACGTTTGCGTCAGCGCACGAGGTGCGATTTACCCCTCGATAATCCGCGTTTCAGGGTGTTGCTTGTCCAAGTGACGCTTGATGATCCGCAAATTCCGCGTATTCGACCGAAAGACGAAATCTGCTGCATCGCCGACGACCGGCAGCAAGCCGATCGCAGCATCAAAAGCAACGTTAGCTCCCATTCGCGTCAAATGCCATTTGGAGAGCCCAAGGTTGCGCGCTTCCCAGACAATGTAGGCGCCCATCGTGGTCGTGATGATATCGCCTAAAACTGGAATGAGGCCGATCAAAGCATCGAGCCCAACGGGCATATTTACACCGGGAATCCGAAAACTGCGCTCCAACAACAGTTCCACAGCCTCAACGCGCGCACGGATCGAGGCAGGATCATTTCCTGTTGGAAGCGTGAACCCCATGACCTGAGCGCCGTCTTGAGAACTCTCGAATGTCGGACCGTCTGGGCCGTTCATGTCATTCTCCTTCCCACTCTATGTGGTGGGTTCTGACAGCGGGAACAAGGGGTGCAGCCCCCATTGGTTAGCCTGATAGCCGTCCACGGCACCACGAACCAAGGACCAGCGAACCGGAATTCCAAGCGGGATAAATACCTCTGCTTCGACGATCTGACCATGAGCATCAGCAAGCTGCGACTGCTTAGCCTCCACATTTTGCAAGGTCAGAGATTCCAAGACGAGCGCGTCTGCTTCTGGTGAGCACAGGCCAATATCAAGTGAACAATGGAACTGATTGAGGAACCAGCGCGGCGACGAATAGCGCGCCAGCCGATCGAGGAACTCCAATTCAGCTCCCTCACCCGGCGCGACCCGCACCGATGTTACGCCGATCGATTCCCATGCAGTCGAGATTTGCGCGAACAACAATTCGCTGCCTGGGCCTTCTGGCATAGCAACGCGCAGAACGGCTTCCTCGTCATTGCTCACTTCCCAAGCAGAAATCCTCTGACGTGCAATCCCTCTGCGCTGTTCTATTGAAAGGTCGCTCCAGCGCGAATTTGGATATTGTTGGGGCGAAAAAAGCTCTGGAGGGACAGCCCATTCGGTCGCTTGCCAGCCCGCTATTCCAAATGGCTCGATTAACTCGTCTCGATCAAGAGCCATCGACAACGCCTCGCGGCGACCGGGATCGGACAGAACGCCAACCTCGCTCTTAAAAATCAACCCAAACACACCGCGAGCGGGGTCCACCTGCACTGTTCCGCGCGACAAGGGCCCCAATTGAGCCATCGGGAATGTGGCGATAGTGCCATTGAGCAGAAGGTCCACTTCGCCATTGGAAAAGGCATCAACGGCCGCGCGGGCTGACAATGCTCGCACTGTCAGCATGCGCGAGGAATCTTCCCAGTCTTCACGTTCTGGAAGGCCCCGATCCTGCGGCGGCAGAGCGTCGAGCTGAGCGAAAAATCGACCCTCTTCTTGTGACACAATCATCGGTCCCGCGCCGCTTCCAGCACGCGCAAAACCAAGCTCAGGCTGCGCAAGCAAGCGCAAAAGGTCCGGCATCGGCCCTGACAGGCGCAGTTCGACCACGCGGCCAGTCATCGCGCGAATATCGGTCACCTTGGCAAGATCCAACCCTAGAGAAGTTCCCTCAAGCCGTCGCAATCTATCTTGCAAGAGAATACGTACATCGGCTGCTGTTACCGCATCACCATCGGGCCAATTGGCGTCCCTCAAGCGGAATATGTAGCTTGAGCCATCATCTGTTACGATCCAACGTTCCGCTATGGCAGGAACGATTTGGCCGGATGGATCAAGAGACACGAGGCCTTCGTGAGTGGCACCGCGCAAATGCTGGGCCGCTGGTGACAACCGCACCCCTTCATCAAATAACGATTCCTCATCGCCGATAATCGCCACGTCCACCGGTCCGCGATCACCTGTTGAACCGCAGGCAACGAGCGTAAAGCATGATATCAAAGGCAAGCAGAATCGAAGCACACGAACGGGTTAGCAGCTTGCGCACCGTTGGTCAGCGTGAAGTCACATTGCAACTCGAGTAAATTTTAGAAAGCCGTCAGACTTTGCGTAAGCTGCGCTCTGTCGGTGGCGCAGGAGCACGGTGCGCATATGACGTGCTAGGCATGGCTTTCGGATCTGCAACGTCGTCAGCGCTAGGCTTACGCGACATTTGCGAATCCACTTCTTCATCGAAAGCAATGCCAAAACGTTGATCCTGGACCCAAGCAACACTTCCGCCAACCTTGCCGATGTTACGAAGTTCGATTTCGACGCGGTTGCCGCGCTTCACGCGCAAGGTTCCTTCACCCATCATCCCGCCGTCAGACAGGTTGCGGACCCGCACACGATGCTGGTTAGTTTCTTGCTCGACCCTGACATTCGCGAGCAGAAAAAGACTGTCGCGTGAAACGCTTCTTGTCTCAACCCCTGTCATCTTTGCATCGTCTCCTGAACTTCAAAAGTTCGCAATTATTGTTTCGCCACCAGGTGCGACACGCTTTCGCGATTGCACTCCATTTCCGATAGGATAGCGCGGTAAATGACCCGTTAACACAGCTTCGAAACGCAGCCTGAATGGTAGATGCGTTTCAAACTGGCACAACTTGTAAGTATTTGTAACTAACGACGCGTTCGACCGAGGATCAATTGTCGCGCGATACCTTTTCACGCCGCTCATGCGCTTCTTGCGCTTCGACGGTCATGGTCGCGACTGGACGTGCAATCAAGCGGCGTAGGCCGATCGGATCGCCGGTCACTTCGCAATAGCCATATTCACCCTGTTCGATCCTGCGCAACGCTGAATCGATCTTCGAGACGAGCTTGCGCTGACGGTCGCGTGTGCGCAGCTCAATGCCCCAATCAGTTTCGCTTGAAGCGCGGTCATTCAGATCTGCTTCGCGTATGGGCCCATCCGCCAATGATTGCAGCGTTTGATCCGCGGCAGTGTGTATCGAACGCTTCCATTCGATGAGCAACAGCTGGAAATAGGCTCGCTGTTGCTCATTCATATACTCCTCATCATCGCCCGGCACATAGTCCGGAGCAACAAGGCTCTTTGCTTTTTCAAAGATTTCAATTTCTTCAGACGCGGCCGCTGACATGTGGTGCTCTAATCCCAAAAACCTCTCGCGAGACCGTCCCGTCCAAGTGCGCGGATGTTTCCACCGCTTCGCTTGCCCCCCAGCAAGTTCTTACGCTGTCGGGCCTATAGGCAAGGCCCTCTCGCCCCGCAAGCCAGTTTGATAAAGCGTTCTCCACATTCGACCACAATGTCCCAAAAACAGCCAAAAAATGATCATCTCTCCCCCGTACCCAGTGGAAAAAGATGTAAACCGTTAACCTTTTGTTGACCATGATCCGTGAGGTCTGAGTTTGCGTGGTCCGCGACGGGGTAGGACCATTTACCCAAACGGGGCGCAAACTGGGGAATGTTAAGATGGAATATAAATCGATCGCAGCGGGAGATGTCACGCCGCTTAATTCTGGTGAAACCGATCTCGCCATTGCAGGATATCTCGCAGATGCCGCGGCTGGTGATCTCGCGGCATTGTTTAACCTTGGCGTGGCCTATTCGACTGGCAGCAATGGGATGACAGTGGATCTTATTGAATCACACAAATGGTTTAACCTCGCAGCCTCACGCGGTCATGAAGAAGCTGGTTGGTGCCGTGCGGATGTTTCGGATGAAATGACTGCTCGCGAAATCGCCGAAGCTCAACGCCGCGCTCGTCGCTGGCTTTCTGAAGAACGCCGCGCTGCTTAACTCGCTCTGATCAGGCACCTTTTTTAAAGGGCGTCCGGTTATCCAGAAGGACTTGATCGTTCTCAACGCCTTCGCGTTCACGTTCGAGAAAATCGGCAATTGCTGCGCGAAAACCTGGGTCTGCCACCCAGTGTGCTGACCATGTTTGCACTGGCTCGTATCCGCGAGCCAATTTGTGTCCGCCTTGCGCGCCAGCCTCAACACGGGGCAATCCAAGGTCGATCGCTATGTCGATCGCTTGGTAATAGCATAGTTCGAAATGCAAAAAGGGTATGTCACGGCGACATCCCCAATACCGGCCATAAATGGCGTCTGCCCCAACGAAGTTGAGCGCACCAGCAACTGGCTCGTCATCATCGTACGCAAGGATCAGTACCATGCGATCCCCCATGCGTTCGCCCATCAAAGTGAACGCTTCACGTGCTAGATACGGCGTGCCCCATTTGCGCGCGCCCGTGTCCTGATAGAACTCCCAAAACGCGTCCCAATGGTGCGGCTTGATATCACCACTTTCCAATCGCTCAATTCGAAGGCCAGCCTGTGCAGCCGCCCTCTCTTTGCGCAGGTTCTTGCGCTTGCGAGACGCCAACTCACCCAAAAATCCGTCGAAACTGTCATAGTCACGGTTCAGCCAATGAAACTGGATGTCGCTGCGCATCAACCAGTCACCATCCTCGAACAACGGCACCTGCTCTGGCTCAATAAAGGTCGCGTGTGCTGATGAGAGGCCGTTCTGCTCACAAACGACCTCAGCTCCTTTGAGCAAGTGTCCTGCGAGCGTCGGATCGGAAAGCAGCAGTCGCGGGCCGTTAGCAGGGGTGAAAGGCGCTGCAATTTGTAACTTGGGATAGTAATTGCGCCCTGCCCGATGAAGCGCATCTGCCCAAGAATGATCAAAGACATATTCGCCTTGGCTGTGCCCCTTGGCATAGCTCGGCATCGCGGCAAGCAGACGCTCGCTCGCATCGGTAATGACAATCGGCACCGGGTCCCAGCCGGTCCCCTCACCGACGCTCCCTGATTCCTCGAGTGCAGTTAGAAATTCGTGGCTGACAAAAGGGTTTCGGTCTCCACCCAGTGCATTCCATTGCTTTGCATCAAATTCGCTCACGCCCGGGGCGAGCCGCACGGTCAGTTCAGAAGGTGAAGACGCCTCGTCGCTCATGGAAGACCATCACCTTCCGCTATAAGAGCGTCAGCATAGGCCTCGGCCTTGATACGATCTGCCGCAGTGCGAACGGTCCATGTCAGCAATGGTTTGCTCTGCGCGCGCCAATTTGACGCCGTTGAAGCCTCAATATCGCGCAGGTCGGCGGCAAGAAAATCGGGCTGAGCGCGCTCCATTGCTGCTGGATCGTGCCACAAGCCCTCAAACCCATTTCTGTGAGTGTCGGTCCCGACAAACCCCCGGACTATATGCGAAGCATGGTTAGAGAACCATTCTGGTACTCTAGAGTCAAAGCTCATAACCGAAATTAAGCCTTGATAGTCGCAGATATCTTCCAAACATGCTGCGGACACACGGGAGATATCTTCCTTTGAAAACGAGGCTTGCGATTTTACCTCGATCAGGATCGGCACTTGCGCAGCGACCTCATCGAGCATGTCGGCAAGGGTCCAGATTTTCTGGTCAGTCCCAGCAATACGGAGCCCGCAAAGATCAGCCGTGCTTCGTTCTGCCACTTCGCCCACTGCGCCCGTCAATCGCTCAAGATCGAAGTCGTGAAAGACCATAGGAGTGCCATCACTGCTGAGCTGAATGTCGCATTCAATCCCCAGGCCGCGATCTATGGCCGCACGGACAGCGGCACGCGTGTTTTCAGGAATTGCTCCGGGTTGGCCCAGCCCCATTGACCCACTGTGCAATCCGCGATGGGCAAAGCTGTGTTTGGTAAGCCAGTCTAGGGCGCCGCGTTCAGTCATGACGCGCCTTCAATCGGCGATTGCGATCACCGCATCAACCTCTACCGCAGCACCCAAAGGCAAAACGGGCACACCAACAGCCGCACGAGAATGCCGTCCTATTTCTCCAAACACCTCGAACATCAGATCAGATGCGCCATTGGCAACCTTAGGCTGGTCGGTGAAGTCAGCAGTCGAACTCACAAAAGCACCCAGCTTTACGACCCTTTCGACCCGTTCCAGCAAGCCAGCAGCCTTCAACTGCGCGAGGATCATCAGTCCACAAGCACGCGCTGCATCAATACCACCTTCAAGCGTGACGTCCTCTCCCAAACGCCCCTTGATCAATAACCCTTCGGCAAAAGGAAGTTGGCCCGAAACATGCGCAAAACCGCCGTGAACGACCACTGGCATGTAGCTCGCGACGGGTGCGGCTGCCTCAGGCAAGACAATACCCAGTCCCTCAAGTTTCGCTTCGATGCTCACGCCGCCTCTCCTTCCAATTGATCCATCAACCACGGCAGTGCGTCAGACCATTGGTCAATGCGCGCATCCGCGTGCCCTGACTTTTGTGCGCAGTCGATTGAGCCTGCAATCATAGGCTCACCGCAGAAATGCAGGCGTCCCACATGCGGCACAGTCTCTTTTACCGATGCATGATGCTGCGCGAGGTCATCTATAAAGAGCGCGCGACTCGGCGCGAAATCCTCGACAATCCGCTGCAATGCTGGCCCCTTTGGCCCTTGATTGGTGAAGACCTCAGCATGAAGTCCATGCGCGGCCAATTGCTCTGCACGCATATCACGCCGCGCATCTACCAGGTTCGTAAGGATCACTACATCTGCATGTTCACTCAAAGTGTTGAGCGATTCAATCGCCCCGGCAATAGGCATTTGGCGATCCATTTCAGTGTCGAAAAATCCACCTAGCATCTTCCAGATGTCGGAAGGCTCTAGCAATTCGCCATTTTTCTGCCAGCGCAGCGCTTCGGTGAAATTCCCACCTTCCAGCTTGAAATTCACGCCTTGCGTTTCTTCGAGCCAATCCTTGAAAGGCGAGACCATGTGGAGGATCACCTCGTCACAATCGCTGATAATTAGAGGGCGGCTCATGCTTGGAGGTCCTTTCGAGCGGCGACCAATTCTTCAGGCGTAACGGCAAGCGCCTCGGCCGCGCGGATCAGGTCGGGTTCGTAATTAGCGAGAAATTCAAGTGCAGAGCCCAGAACTTGATAGTCACCGAGCCCCGCTCTTAAAGAATCGGGATCGAGCCCGGTCAATTCAAGGTAACGCTCTGCCCTATCGTTATCCTGCAGCAACCAGCCAATAGCAGCCAATGCCAATGTGGCTGCGCGGGCTGAACCCTGCTGCGATTGATCGTCGTTGGCGAATTCTGATGGCAAGTTGATCAAGTCCGGGATTGTGATGGCTCTCGCGAAGGATTAGACCTTGGGCACGGGATCAGGTGTATCGGGGCATTCAGTGGCAAAGCGAGTAATGGTTGTCGAGGACAATGACCTCAACCGAAGATTGTTCTGTGATGTTTTGAAAGCCAATGGGTTTGATGTCGATCCTGTGGCAACAGGCGAAGAGGTGCTTTCAAAGGCCCGCTCGACTGTCCCCGATCTCATCATCATGGATATTCAACTGCCGGGAATGTCTGGCGTCGATCTGATCACGGCTGCAAAGCAAGATCAAAGTTTGAGCGCGATTCCGGTGTTAGCGGTTACTGCATTTGCCGCGAAAGGTGACGAAGAACGGATTCGCGCTGCCGGGGCTGCTGGCTATCTTTCTAAACCCGTTTCGATATTGCCCTTTATGAATGCGGTGAAGAGCTTGTTGACGGACTAGCCGACAAAATACTCCGCAGCATAAACGAGCCAGGTCACAAAAAGCCCGCCTAGGAAAATGCGGTAAGCGTAGCTCAGATATCGATATTTGCGTTTGTAGAGGACTTGACCGTTTTGGTGGATGTCCTTGAGCATGACTCGAAAGAGATCTTCATCCGTTGCAAATTGATCGAGCAAGTTTTCGCTCCATTCTTCCTGATCAAGGGATGAGAAATGTCCAAAAAATAGTGGGTTAAAGTCTGCCTTGTCTTCCGGAGGTTTGCTCATCGCAGGCAGAACCGCAAGCACTGCCGTGAGTGAGGACAGGAACGCTGTTGCCGCAAGACACAGGGTTGACCATGAAATCTCTGTCCCAATCAACCGGGTGACCGCCAATGAGAATACGACAAAAGTCGCACCAATCAGTATCGAGGCCTTCTGATCCGCCATTTGAGATAAGGTGAGCGTGTTGATTTGCGCGGTTCGGATAAGATGGACTGTTTGTTGCGAAAACTCTCTTTCGCGCGGTTCACCAGCCGCCTTTGCATCCCCGTCTACCACGGATTGTCCCCCCTTAGATCGGCTCATGTTTTGCCAGCACGGCTAAAACTTGACAAGCTTGGCACCGAATGCGCTTTGCAAGCGTTATCTATCGGCACGCAATGTGCAATCTAACAAAAGAGCGTATTCACCATGACCGAAGCCGAAGTTGATGATCGTATCCGCGCCCTAATCGAACCCTTTAACAAAAAGGGGGTTGAGATCGCGGAAGGAACGACCTTCGCCAACGACCTAGAATTCGACAGCCTTACGGTGATGGATTTCGTCGCAGAGATCGAAGACGAATTCGATGTCATCATCAGCATGAATCAACAGGCTGAGATCGAAACGTATGGCCAATTAGTGAGCGCAGTCCACAAGCTGCAAGATAGCTGATAAAGAGCACTTCCATGAACGATATCGCAACGCCCGTCGCAACACCCAGTGGTGATCTGCTATCAAAGTTTGATCAACTAATTCAAACTCGCGAGACACTTTTAGCGAGTGGGATCGAAGACCCGTTCAGTTTGGTCATGGAGAAAGTGCTCTCCCCAACCAAAGCGATATGCAACGGTCGCGAGACGATCTTGCTTGGTACATACAATTATATGGGCATGACCTTTGATCCAGACGTTCTGGATGCAGGCAAGCAGGCGCTGGCGGATTTTGGGGCAGGAACAACGGGCAGCCGCGTTCTGAACGGCACATATCAGGGTCACAAAGAGTGCGAGGACGCGCTACGCGAGTTCTATGATATGGACCATGCCATGGTCTTCTCGACGGGCTATCAGGCGAATCTCGGGATAATTTCGACCATCGCCGGAAAAGGCGACTACATCGTGCTCGATATCGACAGCCATGCCTCGATCTACGATGGCTGCGCGATGGGCCGAGCTGAAGTTGTCCCGTTCAAGCACAATGATATCGAAGCAATGGAAAAACGTCTGCGCCGTATCCCGGAAGGAGCGGGTAAGCTTGTTGTGCTCGAAGGCGTTTATTCTATGCTGGGCGATGTCGCGCCGCTGAAAGAGATGGTCGCGATTGCCAAAAAATATGGGGCAATGGTGTTGGTTGATGAGGCGCACTCCATGGGCTTCATCGGCGAGAACGGGCGCGGCGTATGCGAAGAGCAAGGGGTCATTGATGATGTCGACTTCATCATTGGAACGTTCTCAAAAAGCGTCGGAACGGTAGGAGGCTTTTGTGTCTCGAACCATCCGAAATTCGACATTATGCGACTGGTTTGTCGCCCCTATGTCTTTACCGCCAGCCTTCCGCCAAGCGTGGTAGCGACTGCGGCGACATCGATCCGCAAATTGCGGCATGGCGCAAACAAGCGCGCGCACCTTTGGGAAAATTCGAAACGGCTTCATCAAGGTCTAACGGACCTGGGCTTCCAATTGGGGACGAGCGAGCCACAAAGCGCGATTGTTGCTGTTATCATGCCCGACTTGGAACGCGGGGCTATGATGTGGGAGGGACTTTTAAAAGAAGGCCTATACGTCAACCTTGCACGCCCCCCAGCAACTCCTGCCAACATGACGCTGCTGCGGTGCTCCCTTTGTGCTGAGCACTCTGCCGAAGAAGTCGAAGCCGTGCTCGGCATGTTTGAGCGCGCGGGTAAGGCCGTTGGCGTCATCGACTAGAGCGCCATATGGGTTCGTGCGGCTGCGCTTAATAACCGTTGGAGGTTGTGACCTTACTGTGCTTCAACCGCGGTATCGCAGGCATGCGCAACCTCAGAGTTCTCATCACCTCCAGCCAGCTGCGTGAAAACAACAAAGCCACCAACCACAAGGATGACAAACAACGTCGTCAATAGACCGAGATATTTGTCGATGATCCGCTTGATAGGTGCTCCAAAAATCTGAAACAGAATTCCGACCACCATGAAGATCATCGCCCGGCCAGCTAGAGCGGCCAGAGTGAATGTCAGCAGGTTCATCTCAATAAACCCAGCCGTGATCGTCATCAATTTGAATGGAACGGGCGTTCCGGCTGCAAAGAACACTGCTAGCGCACCTTGCTCACGGATGTAGCATGCCGCGACCGGGAAGCTATCTGCAAGGCCCAGAACACCAAGCATCCAAGCACCGACTGTCTCATACAGTAGAAAACCAATCGCATAGCCGAACAGCGCACCCAACACCGACGAGATCGTCGCAATCGAAGCGAATTGGATCGCTTTCCTCGGCTCTGCCAGGCACATCAAGCCAAGGAGCGGATGCGGAGGGATGGGGAAAAAGCTGGACTCAATGAAACAAAAGAAAGCCAACCACCACACCGCCTGTGGGTGCGCAGCTTTCTGCATTGTCCATTCGTAAAGCGTGCGAAGCCAAGTCACCGTGGAACTATCCCTATAAGGCCAGGCTCGGGCTGTTAAGGCAGCCAGTCACGCCGCGCAACCTGAAACAAATTCACCAAATTGGTTATTTTTATTGACATTGTGACGCTCTTTGGTTAGTAGAGGGCGATTGTATACTTTACAAACCCGGCACTTTTCCCTATAAAAATGGGGGAAGGAACAATGAACCATGTCGGTACTATCCAGCCCTTATTTCCACGATGAAGCCAAGGCATTCGAATACCTTGAGAGCATTGTATGGGCGAATGGAACTGTATGCCCACATTGCGGCGTTGTTGATGGCCGCGTGTACGACCTGTCAGGCGTTCGCTCTAAGCCATCTAAGAAGCATCCGGAAGGCAAAGTCCGTCACGGCCTAAAAAAGTGCGGTGAGTGCCGCAAGCAGTTCACTGCCAAGGTTGGCACTGTGTTCGAACACGCGCGCATTCCTCTACACAAGATGCTGCAAGCCGTTCACCTAATAGTTTCCAGCAAGAAGGGCATTAGCGCCCACCAAATGCACCGCGTTCTGGAAATAACGTACAAGAGCGCGTGGTTCTTGATGCACCGTATCCGTGAAGCAATGCGCTCTGGCGACCTTGCGCAGCCGTTCGGCACTGAGGGTGGCGCTGTTGAAGTGGACGAGACATATACCGGCTACAAGCGCGATGTGGCGACCTATCGCGGCTACGCCCACAAACATTGCGTTGTTGCTCTAGTTGACCGCGATAGCGGCCAAAGCAAATGGTTTCACGTTGACCGTGCCAATGCCGATAACATTCATCCAATCGTGTTGGACAACATTCACCGCGAAGCTCGCCTGATGACGGACGAAGCCACCATGTACAGGAAGATTGGTCGCCGCTTCAAAGAGCACAACACAACCACACATGCCCGTTTTGAATATGTGAACATGGAAGATCGCACCATTCACACGAACACGGTTGAGGGTGCGTTCTCGATCTTTAAGCGCGGTATGCGTGGCGTGTATCAACACTGCCAAGAGCATCACTTGCACCGGTATCTGGCGGAGTTCGAGTTCCGCTACAACAACCGCACTGCGAACGGCGTAGATGACCGTACGCGAAGCGCAAATGCGGTCGCTGGCATCGTTGGTAAGCGGCTCACCTATGAAGGGCCTAACGCAAGCTCCCAAGCGTTCTGAGCAGCTTTGGTTGCCGGGTTTTGAGCTATATCGTAACAAGCGGTGGAAATAGCGATTCAAAACAAGGGCTTAGCAAGACTCTGATTCTCTTGACTTTTATGCCGGCGCAGGGTATTAAAATGTTGCTGGTTGCGACTGTGCCCTAAGGTATGGAGTGCACCTGCTTAAACGGCTCGATGGAAACATCGGGCCGTTTATTTTAGCCGCTTGATCCCGTCATATGTCGCATGGTCGACGCGTGTGTTTAGTATTCGCTTAGGGATTTGATCGTGCAAAAGCCCCACAAAATGGCTCTTCTCGCGATCTGACAGCCGCCCGTGTTCTTTGCGGATTTTCTTTAGCGTCGCATAGGCCACAAGATCGGCGATTTGGATAAACAAAGACTGCTTTGAATCTTTGAAATTCGCGTCTTTTAGAACATTAGATAGTGGAATGCTCTTTGAGGTGTTGCCGCCCGCCCAGCTTCCTTGCTGAGAACCAGTTGGCAGATGCTTCTTAGCCTTGCGGTAAAGGCGTCGATATTCCCCATGCCCCTCATCAAAGAATAACAATGCTGCTTTGCGCTCAAACTCACATTTACGCTGCATCCGCTGAAACATCGCGTAAAGAACCGCCTCCAGCCGCCGCTGCCCGTAAAGCCGATAGTCCTTTTCACAGCAAACCGAAAAGACAGACCCGCTTGGCAGAAAGTCTAGGGTCTTTAGGGCGTGGGCATAGGCTTCGATTGCCCTTTCTCCGTGTAGCCGCGCGCCTCTCGGCTGATAAGAATTGCGACCAGTTGCCAGCTTAGACCCCTTTAACTCCTTGCGAACTGGAATTCCAAACTCATCTCTAAGCGAAGCTCGCCATGCCTTGGCCTTTTCAAAGCAACCATCCCATTCAACAGGGCAATCTGCTACCGTCGCGCCGAGCGTCGGAACAGCAACACAAGAAATTACGTAAGTTTGCTTGTCGTCGGATTCGTCGGCATAAAAAGTAATAAGGCCGCAGTCAGGGAGTTTAGCTAATGTCATCCGAGCAAAAGGACGAAACCAAGGCCAAGAGTCAACTCGACAAGTTCAAAGACGCTGCGCACCAGCTAGAGTGTGACGACGACGAAAAGCGATTCAGCGAGAAGTTAGAAAAACTCGCGAAGCCGGTTAAGACTGACTAAGCAGCTTCCATTTTGCCGCTCGCCCTAAAGAAGCGAGCCAGCTCATACGCAGCATCTTCTGACGTGAACTTCGCTAATACGCTTCCAATTCCCGCCTCTACTTCACTATCAACAGAAATTAGGTAAAGTCCTTTTCCGTCGATAAATGGGTTTTCATGCTTGGCCAACTCCGCTTCTGCGGCTGTAATCTCACCAATGACAAGACTATGTCGATTTGTCGATTTTGCAACTGCCTGAAAACTCATAGTTTTTTCCCGTGGGGTGACCTGTGTCAACATTAAAACAACCGCGAATCTCTGTAAACAAGCTTGCTGAATATATGGTTTCCAAAGCAGCGCGGCAGCGGAAGCTATTAAAAGATCGGAAATACCCGGACGAAGATTTCAACATGGGCATGTACCATCGTGAGGCTGCGGAAGCTGTGTCTCAGTACCTCGCGTCTGACCAGCTCAGTACCGACGGCATCGACAACCAGATAGCTATCATCGCACAGCAAGCTCCAACATCAGTTGGGACGCAGCGCCGATTGAACGCAAATATAGAAGCGATGGAACGCTTCCTTAGTATGCTTGATGATTTTGATTTTAAGAGCGCAGAGCCAAGCCTTGGTGAGCATAGTCCACCCAAATTAACTTATCATGGCGTAGAAATCTCTGTGCGCCCTGAAATCATCTTGCGAGGGACGGTCAAGGGGAAGCCTGTAATCGGGTGCGTCAAACTGCACTTCCCCAAGGGCTTTTGTATGACCGAAGAAACCGCTGGCTTCGTGTCGGCCGCAGTACAAGAATATTGCCGCAGGCACATCGCCACATCAGAGGAGGCCGTTTATCCTGCTTACTGTCAGGTTTTCGACGTCGGCAGCGGTCAAGTCTTCGAAGGGGTTAAAGCAACTAAAGCGCGTCTCAAAGACATTGAAGATACCTGCCAGAACATTGCAGCGATATGGGCCTCAATCTAACCCATTTGGCAAAAACCATTTTCCTACAGTGTCACGCTCGGCTTATAGCAATGCACATGATGGGCGAATCGCAACGACGAAACGCCTTCAAAACCCGTTAATTTGATTGCTAGGCTGTTGACTTTCCCGCGCCATTCGCTCGGGTTTGTAAAAGACATAATCGCCTAGTAGAGGGCAGCATCGAGAAAAAGCGATTCGCCCCAAGACGGGCTGGCGTGACCGCATCAGGCGACCTTCCAATCACGGAAGCGTCGCCTTTTCTTTGCTCCGAACAGGAGACTGATCATGGCCACACAACGCAAAGTCGCGAAGGACACGCACGAAAACAAACCACGCAAGTCACCGCGCCTCAATCGCCATTGGCGGCGCAAGTTCCTCGATCGACTCGGAGAAACATCGAATGTTTCAGAGTCCGCAAGCATCGCGAACGTAAGCACCAGCCACGCTTATAAGGTGCGCCGTGAAGAGCCAGAATTTGCACGCCAATGGCTTACCGCCTTATGGGAAGGATACGTCCATCTGGAAATGGAAGTGTTGCGCAGGTTGCGCGACGGTGAACTTCAAACCGAAGGCGGCGACAAATACGATTTCGCCAATGCCATCAGGTTGTTGAGCGCGCACCGCGACAATGCAGCTCAAGCGCAATCGGTGCAACGCAATGTAAGTGCCGCGGAAGTGCGGGCTTCAATCGACCGGAAGGTTGATGCAATCCGCGCACAGGTGCGCCTCGAAAAACGGGCGAACCCTCCTGCCAACAACAAGCGATGACGGAGAACTTCCTTAATTGGCTTGCCGATGAGCAAGCCGAGGTTCGACAAAGGGTAGCAGCTGCACTCAATCAGGAAGAGCGGAACGAATTTCCATATCACTGGGAAATGTTGGCACGCACCTCACAATTGCCCCCAGCAGGAAACTGGCGCAGCTGGTTGATCCTCGGCGGACGCGGCTTTGGCAAAACACGGGCGGGTGCCGAATGGGTTCGAATGATCGCCGAAAGCAACAGCGCGGCCCGGATCGCGCTTATCTCATCTTCTCTGTCAGAAGCGCGATCCGTGATGGTGGAAGGAGAAAGCGGCTTGCTTGCCTGCTCGCCGCCCGATCGTCAGCCGATCTTTGAAACCTCACTTAGGCGGATACGCTTTCCCAACGGGGCGCAGGCGCAGCTTTATTCTGCCGCTGAGCCGGAAAGCCTTCGTGGCCCTCAGCACAGCCACGCATGGTGCGATGAAATAGGTAAATGGCCACTTTCACATCAACGAGCGACGCGCACTTGGGACAATCTGCTCATGGGGCTTCGGCTGGGCGAAGACCCACGAGTCGCGGTAACGACCACGCCGCGCGCTGTTCCGCTAGTGCAACGATTGCTCGAACAGGAGCAAGATGGCGGCGCAGTGGTCACGCGCGGATCGACCTACGATAACGCTGCCAATCTGCCGAAGCGCTTCTTGACTGCGATCGAATTGGAATTCGCTGGCAGTCAGCTCGCGCGGCAGGAAATTGCAGGCGAGATGCTGCTCGATATCGAAGGCGCTTTGTGGACGCGTGCTATGCTAGAAGAAGCGCGCGAAAATACCGCAAAGCAAACATACCGCAGGATTGTAATCGCGGTCGATCCACCCGCTTCAGCCACTGGCGACGAATGCGGAATTATTGCTGTTGGATTAGGCGAAGACGGGACAGCAAACGTGCTTGCCGATTGTTCAATCGCACGCGCTCAACCGGATCAATGGGCAAGACAGGTCGCTGATGCCGCAAAGCATTGGGAAGCGGATCGAGTGGTAGCCGAAGCCAACCAAGGCGGAGCGATGGTCGAAAGCGTTTTGCGAGCTGCCGATAGTGTTTTGCCAGTCAAACTGGTCCATGCCAGCCGTGGCAAAGTCGCCCGTGCGGAGCCGGTTGCAGCACTATATTCTTCAAAGCGCGTCCGGCATTGCGGGCATTTCCCGCAGCTTGAGGACCAAATGTGCGGCCTGTTGGTCGGCGGTGAATATGCTGGTCCTGGCCGCAGTCCCGACCGCGCAGATGCCCTAGTTTGGGCAATTCATGAACTGATGTTTGGCACCGCAGCCAACCCTCGCGTGCGTCCAATCTGACGCCGCCATTCACAAAGGAATTGCAATGGCATTGCTTGATACGCTGTTCTCCGCATTCAAGGGCGGGGAGGAAAACCGTTTGCCCTTGGCACCGGCAACCATGCAAGGATGGCCCCCAGCTTTCGCTCAGCAATCCGCTGGCCGACCGTACGAATACAACCGGTCGGTGCGCGAAGGCTTTCTTGGCAATCCAATTGCCCAACGCGCTGTCCGGATTGTCGCAGAAGGTGTGGGTCAAGCACCTATGGCGAGTTCTGACGGCGAAGTCGCAGCGTTGGTCACTGCAACTAGCGCAGGACAATCTTTGCTCGAAACGCTTGCCGCGCACATTCTTTTGCATGGCAATGGCTATGTGCAGATCATAAAGGATGCGAGTAACCGGCCGGTTGAATTATTTGCCCTCCGGCCGGACCGTGTGAAAGTCGTCGCGGGCTCAGATGGTTGGCCAAGCGCTTATGAATATTCGGTACTTGGCGAACCAATTGTGATCCCCATCGAAGATGAGGATGGCTGGCCAAACATTGTTCAGATCAAGACGATGCATCCGCTTGATGACCATCTTGGCGCAAGTGCACTCGCAGCCGCACAGCAAGCGGTGGCAATCCACAATGCGGCGTCGGAGTGGAACCGTGCTTTGCTGGAAAATGCCGCACGACCATCTGGCGCACTAGTTTATGAGACCGGCGACGGAGCGGGCTTGACGCATGATCAATTTGAGCGCCTAAAATGTGAGCTGGAGACTGCGTTTTCTGGTTCGGCCAACGCGGGGCGACCGATGCTACTTGATGGTGGGCTTAAGTGGCAGCGGATTGCAATGTCACCCGCCGACATGGATTTTGCTACCCTTAAGAGCGCGGCAGCGCGCGAAATTGCACTGGCCTTCGGGGTACCTCCGATGCTGCTTGGTTTGCCGGGGGACAACACATATTCGAACTACCGCGAAGCTAACAGGGCGCTTTGGCGACTGACGCTTTTGCCGCTGACGGAGAAGCTATTCTCAGCGCTGCAAGAAGGACTTTCCCCTTGGTTTCCAAACGCTTCAATTTCGGTGGAACTGGATCGTATTACCGCCCTTTCAGAGGATCGTGAACGTCTCTGGAAGCAGGTTTCCGATGCAGAGTTCCTAAGCCGAGCTGAGAAGCGCGGCTTGCTGGGCTTTCCAACCGAGGAAGCGCAATGACAATCGAATATAGCGACCGGTTGCGATTTGCAGGCTACGCAGGCTTGTTCAACATCCCCGACGCTGCGCGTGACACTATCCGCAAAGGCGCATTTGCAAATACCATTGCTGAGCGCTGCGAACCCTTGCCATTGCTTTGGCAGCACCGCCCAGACCAAACCATTGGCTGGATCGAAAGCATGGTCGAGGATGATCGAGGACTGCGCGTCATAGGTCAGATCGACCGTTCGACCAGCCGCGCTGCATCAATGTTACGAGACCGAAATGTCAACGGTCTTAGCTTTGGCTACCGTGCGCGTGAGGCACATCGTTCCACATCCGGGCGCGAACTTCTCGCTATTGACTTGTTTGAAGTGAGCCTTGTCACTCATCCGCTCCAACATGGAGCGCGGGTGCATTTCGTCGCCTAACGAAAGACAATCTAACCCCCGCCGGGCCGCCATTAGGGGCGGCCTTTTTCATGCCCAAAAGAAAGGCCTATTACCCCATGGACATCACGATCCCTGTACCCACTGCACCGTCGGCAACGCCCGCTGATCCGATGGAACAAAGCTTTGATATCGTTGCACGCCAAGACCAATCGGAAGCGGATATCAAAGTCCTGCGCAGCGATGTTGACGAGGTCAAAGCGCGTCTCGACAAGGTCTCGCGCGCAGCATCACGCCCAGTAATCGGCGGAGCGCCCGTCAGCAGCGAGGAAGTCAAAGGCTTCGTTGATGGCTATCTGCGTCGTGGCCGCGAAACCGAAGTGAAGTCGATCAATGGCGCTGCGCCTTCGGATGGTGGCTTTGCAGTCCCTCGTCAAATCGATGCGATCATTGCAAGCGAGCTGGTCGAGATCAGCCCGATCCGCTCCATCGCTCAGGTCGTGCAAACCGGCACATCGGGTTATCGCAAACTGGTTTCGACCGGTGGAACGGCGTCAGGTTGGGTCAGCGAAACCGCTGCTCGCCCTGAGACTGACACGCCCAATTTTGCTGAAATCGCGCCGCCATCGGGCGACCTTTACGCAAACCCTGCCGCCAGCCAGTCTATGCTCGACGATGCCGCCTTCAATCTCGAAACTTGGCTCGCCAATGAAATTGCCATCGAGTTTGCACGCTCTGAAGGCACCGCATTCGTCAATGGTACTGGCTCAAACCAACCAGAAGGCTTCCTGAGCGCTGCCAACAGCACTGCAGAAGACGGCGTTCGCGCATTTGGGCAGCTGCAATATATTGGTTCTGGCGACACGGATGGCTTCGATTCTGCACCTGAGGCGAAACTGATCGATCTGATCCATTCGCTTAAGTCGAGCCATCGCCAAGGCGCCAGCTTTGTTATGAATTCAGCCACCCTTGCGACGGTCCGCAAGCTCAAGACCGCTGATGGCGCATTCTTGTGGCAGCCGGGCATGGTTGAGGGCCAACCTGATCGTTTGCTCGGTTACCCAGTGGTTGAAGCCGAAGACATGCCCGATGTCGCAGCGGGTGATTTCCCGATCGCATTTGGCAACTTCCGTCACGGCTATCTGATCGCAGAACACAGCGCGACCCGCGTATTGCGCGACCCGTTCTCAAACAAGCCTTTCGTCCACTTTTACGCCACCAAGCGGATTGGTGGCCAAGTACTCGATTCAAATGCGATCAAGCTCCTCAAAATCGAAGCTTGATAGATAATACGGGTCGCTGAACGACGGCCCGACGTTTCCCGGCGAGGTCGAGTTTCCCCCTTTCTCCCTTGCCGGAACCCGCACCCGCGCCGTTTGCAGGCGGCCCCTCTCCTCGCAGCAGCGGCGCGGGTGCACTCATTTTGCTTTGTTTTCAGGAGATGCGCGATGCAGCGAAGTATCGTCGAACCCGCAGATGTCAGTGGCTCGGAACTATCCGAGCTGAAGGCCTGGCTAGGGATTACACGGCCGCAAGACGACGAAATGCTAATTGGCCTGCTTCAATCCAGCCTCGACATGTTCGAGGGGTACAGCGGCCAAATCGCTTTGTCACAATTGGTCGAAGAACGTGTGCCGACCAAAGCTGGGCGACACAACCTGTCCTCACGCCCAATGATCGCAGTCGAAGCAGTCGAGGCAATAGTCGCTGATGGAACCCGCTCAGCCTTGGCGATAGAAGCATATCGTTTCGAACTAACGGCCAGCGGATCCGCTGACTTTCAACTGACAGCTGACGTCGATGGTCAGGCAGTCGCAGTGCGCATGCGCGTTGGGTTGGCAATGGATTGGAACGCAATGCCAGCCGCTGTCCGGCAGGGCGTGATCCGGCTTGCCGGACACCTCTATCGCGACCGGGATGTGACCGGTGGGTCCAAGCTGAACTCTGCACCGCCATCAAGTGTCACCGCACTTTGGCGTCCCTGGCGGACCATCCGGTTGCAATGATCACTGCTGAAATAGCGAACGACGTAACCGTTGGTCGCCTGCGAACCAGAGCGGACACCATTGCTCAGCAAAAGGGCAAACAGATGGCCAGCAGACACAAAGCGGGCCGCCCAAATTGGCGTTCAGCGGAATCGCTTTGGCCTGATCTTCAAAGGGACTGACAATATGGAAAACCATCTGCGTGCGCAGCTTATCGAATGGCTGCGCACCGACCCAAAACTCGCGGCGATCAATGCGATTGAGGAAGAGACACCCGTTAACGCCAGCGCACCGTGGCTCGGAATCTCGGCCAGCGCGTCGACCGATTGGGGTACAAAGGATCGCCACGGTCGTGAGGTCCGTATTGCGCTCGAGCTGGAAAGCCGAGCGGACGAACCAGATAGCGACGGCGACTTGTTAAGCGCCATCGAGCAGCGCGTCCTCGACTTGCCCCCTTTCCAATCCAATTTTGAGTTGGCCTCGATCCGCTTTTTACGCGCCCGCAGCGAAGAACGCGCGGGCAATCTGCGCGGGTCACTGCTCGAGTTCCGCTTCCGCATTTTTGCACCACAACCCTGATAACTGAACGGAGACATTGATATGCCTGCGCAAAACGGTTCCGCCTTCCTGCTAAAAATCGGTGATGGCGGAGCGCCGCCAACCTATGAAACGGTCGCTGGTCTGCGGACCACACAATTGTCCATCAATGGCGATTCCGTCGTTGTAACCCACAAGGAATCTGGCGGGTGGCGTGATCTGCTTTCCGGAGCTGGCACACGTTCGGTGTCCGTAAGCGCAGCCGGGATTTTCTTAGGCAGCCAAGCTGAGAGCTCAATCCGTTCGCATGCACTTGCAGGGACAATCGACGACTATGAGCTGTCATTTGAGGACGGTGAACGCCTGCGTGGCCGTTTCCTCGTTCAGCGGCTCGATTATTCAGGCGATTTCAATGGTGAGCGCAACTACACGCTGCAGCTGGAAAGCTCAGGCGCGGTTACCTCTGCGTGACCGTGGAAAGGGCAGCCAATAGCCTGCGTGGCGAAGCAGAGGTTGAGATTAATGGCCAAATCCAAATCTTGCGCCCGAGTTTCGAAAACCTCGTTGCTGCTGAAGAAGAATTGGGCTCGCTTTTCGCTCTAGTAGAGCGTGCCTCAGAGGGTGCGATAACCCTCCGTGAAATCAGCACTTTACTTTGGCACTGCACCAAAGAGGTCCCGCGCCCAAGCCGCAATGAAGTGGGGGATGCTGTCCTCGCAATGGGGATCATCGAAGCGACCAAACCAGTGCGCACCATCCTTGCGCAAGTGCTTCAGGGGCGATCGTGAATTTGTTCTGCGACACCGTACCCATGTGGTGCAGCATTGCATCGCGCTTGCTGGGATGGCGTCCAGATGAGTTTTGGCGGGCAACGCCCACTGAGCTGAGCACTGCAATTCGAGACCCAGAAACTCAAACCAGCATCTCAGGCCCAAGCCGAGAGGTGATTGACCACATGTTGGAGCGCGAAACACATGAATGACAATTTCGAAGAACTCGTGATCGATGTCCGTGCCACAACCGATGGGTTTAACGCTGATCTTGAGAAAATGCGCGGCTCCGTGGACTCGACATTGCTCGATGGCTTCGGCCGCGCGGGTAATGTGCTTGAACGAAGCCTGCTTTCGGCATTGAGGAACGGTAGTTTGGGTTTTGACGATCTCAAGAAAGTCGCTTTCAGCGCGCTCGACTCAATCGCGACATACGCTCTGCGATCCGGAATCAACTCCGTTTTTGGTGGGGCTGGCTCAAACTCGAGCTTCGGAGGTCTAATCGGACAATCGCTTGGCGGATTGCTTGGTTTACCCGGACGCGTAACCGGCGGTCCCGTTTCACCAGGGCGGGGCTATGTTGTGGGAGAGAACGGACCGGAACTGTTCGTTCCAACAAGCTCGGGTCGGATAGCGGCCAATGGCAGTGCCATCGGGCAGGATCGGGATGTGCAGGTCGCAATCCAGCTCTCAACACCGCGCGGCACATCAGCTCCCACAGCGATGCAGCGGTCCTCGCGCCAAGTTGCAAGCGCGGTGCGCCGCGCGCTGCAAGAACGCTAAGAGAGGAGAAGGAGCATGGCTTTTTGGCTCGCACGCGAACGACGTTCGCAGGAATCCAGTTTTATTCAGCGTTTCGACCCTCGTTTTTGGACTGTGAATTTTCCGCGGCCAGCTATGGCCTCAGTGGTAACCACCAGCGCCAACAGCATGCAAATTGATGTGGAATTGCACCACAAAGGGGAATTGATCGGGTTGATTTGGGACAGTGTCGACAGCCTCGACCACCCGCTTTTGGCCTATGAGACAAGTCGCGATTACTCGAACACCACGCTAAGGTTCAATTGGCAATCCGAAGGGGTGATACCTCTCGATGCAGTCAACGGGCCGACGCTCACAATTGAGGGTCGAGATGCTGGTGGAAATGCTCAAACATGGTTCGTTCGTCTCTGGAACTATGCCACTGGCGATCCCACGAATGCGCATATTGAGCTGTCATTTTCGGAATTGGAAGGAGGGTTTTCGCTACCCGGCGTGCCCATCCATCCTGGCGATATTGATCGCATGTTCATATCACTTGTCGCGCCAGATTATGTCGCTGGAAGCACTGCGCCACTCGATGAGCGCTTCAACGGCAAAGTCTCAATTTCGCAAATCACAACCGACGGGCTGCATGGGATTTTGGAAATTGGAGATGTTCGATCACCAATCCATGGCGACAGAATGGCGACAGCTTATGACGACGGCTATGATCAGACACCAGCCCGGTTGATCCGAGGGGTCGTTGGGCTGGGTTATCGAGAGGACCTCGTGCACTATGTGGGTATGAGCCACTTTATGCGGCTTTCGCAGCAGAGCGGCGCGCTGCTCTCGACCCCAGACGGCGAACTCTGCCAGCCAGCTATAGCGTGGCACAAGAGCTTTTTCGAAGAAGCAACGGCCAACGAGATCGAAGTGATCACATCGATCTCCTACGAGCTGTTCGATGCGTTTTGTCCGGACTCATGGAAACAACGTACGGCAGGTGGCGAGCAGGCGCTAACGGGATGGGTTCCCCCTTCAACGCTACTTTCACCTGCCAATGCGGAAGCTATGGCATGGCTCAGCGCGACTGCTTTGCAATTCTTGGCATTGATGGAGGGCGCCGCCCAGCCGGTTAGAATGCAAATAGGTGAGCCATGGTGGTGGACAACATCGACTGGCGAAATCTGCATGTATGATGATGCTGCGCGCGCAGCCTTCGGTGGCTCTCCTCCGGAAATCGCGGATCTTCGACTCCCGTTGGGATCGGACCAATTGGCCTTACTCGATCAAGCTGGTGCATTGCTTGCTCAATCGACAGCGGGTCTGACGGCCGATATTCGCAGCGCGGCGGACAACGGCGCAGAAGTCCTGCTCTTGGCGTTCACCCCGACAATCTTAAATCCGCAAATGCCCGAACTTTATCGCGCAAACCTTCCGACAGGCTGGGCACACCCGGCTTTCGATCGGCTTCAGCTCGAAGACTATGACTGGCTCACCGACGGGGCCGATGCCCTACGCAGGGCAGCCTACACTTTTACGGATGCCCGCCTGCAATATCCCATCGAAGATCAGGACTATCTGTCAGGATTTGTTCTGCTTCCCGAGGATGCAGAAGAATATTGGACACGCATTGATAACGGTCTTGATGAAGCAACTGCGCGCGGCGTTACGCGCCGCTATGTCTGGGCTCTGCCGCAGGTCAATCGCGATGGATACACCCGCCTACCCCCGCTCGAAGAGGATCCCATGGAAGCTTTTGACGATGTGCTCTACCCTTTTGAGCTCGGCCGCAGCACCGCAGTCGCGCCGGAATTTTCAACTTCCATCTCAGTAACGGCCTCAGGCCACGAGAGGCGTAACTCGCTTTGGTCGGACGCTCGCATCCACTTTGATGTGGGCCCAGGCATTCGATCCGAGGCAGAGTTGTCGCAGCTAATCGCATTCTTCAGAGCTCGAAGAGGCCCCTCGCAAGGCTTTAGGATCAGCGATCCGTTTGACTTCAGCTCCAACGGAATGACCGGTACACCTACGATGCTCGACCAACTCCTAGGTACTGGCGACGGTCAGACGGCTGACTTTCAGTTGATGAAATCCTACGGCCCTGGAGAGGACCCGCAGCAGCGCCCAATTACCCGCCCAAGAAGCGAAACGCTTTTGGTTAGTGTGGATGGCACTCCAGCGTTGGATTGGGGTCTTGGACCGACCGGGTTGCTGACATTTTCTCAGGCGCCCAACGCAGGGGCAGAGATTCGAGCTGGATTCTTGTTCGATGTGCCCGTTCGGTTCGCTGAGGATCGAATTGATATATCGGCGGTGAATTTCAGTTCCGGTGAAGCCCCTAGCATCCCACTTATTGAACTCAGAGAAGAGCTATAGTGCGAGTCTTCTTTGACCGCGAGCTTGATACAGCGGCAACTTTCTGGCGCGTCTTCCGGCGAGATGGAATCGCACTGGGTTTCACAAGCCATGACCGAAATTTGACCTTCGGAGGTGTGAAGCACCGCGCTGCCCCTGGAATGGTCCCCACTGCGATCCGACTGACCTCCGATTTGTCTGAGGACAGCGCCGGTGTCGAAGGCGCGTTAAGCCATGATTCGATCCGCGAGGCTGATTTGGGTGCCGGCTTGTTTGACAGTGCAGCAATCGAAATCGGTGTGGTTGATTGGGAAACGCTGGATCACAACATTTTATATTCCGGTATGTTGGGCCAGATCGAAGATGATGGCGTCGGTTTTTCCGCAGAACTGCGATCAGCGAAACATGTGCTCGAACATGATCTGGTGCCGCGCACCAGTCCGACCTGCAGGGCTTTGTTTTGCGGGCCAGGTTGTGGGCTATCGGCGAGCAATTTCACCAGCCGGGTAAGTCTAGGCGCAATCGACTTCGACCTCAATCGTGTGCAGATTTCTGGGATCGTCAGCAGCAACTATGTTGATGGTCAGCTGCGACTATTGGCTGGCCCACAAACTGGGATTCCCTTCGGCATTCTTAGCGTTAACGCGACATGGCTCACTCTCGACCGCCCAGTCCATGCTGAGACTAAACTGCAAACTCCTGCAGAGATTAAAGAAGGTTGCGACCATACCCATGCAACTTGCTCAACCCGGTTCGGTAATGCAGTGAATTTTCGTGGTGAACCGTTTCTGCCGGGCAATGACCTTCTGGCCCGATACGGCCAGAGTAACGGTTGACTTCCTCCCTTGACGAACGAGCATCTCTGGCCAGAGCAGCTGCAAGCCTGATCGGCACGCGTTTCCGTTTGCATGGTCGCGACCCTGCTACTGGTCTCGATTGCATAGGCTTACTCCACGCCAGCCTAACCTTGACTGGCCATAGCCCCAAGGTTCCCGAAGGCTATCAATTGCGCAATGCAAACCCGCAACATTGGTTCATGCACGCAGAGTTATGTGGTCTATCGGCTGCCATTGGCCCAATCTCAACCGGCGATATCATCTTGTATGAACCTGGGCCGGGCCAACAGCACATTATCATAGCGGAAAATGATCATGCCTGTGTCCATGCTCATGCGGGGCTTCGCCGAGTGGTTCGTCAGCCGATATGTATAACCTCTCGGCCGCTTGGGCATTGGCACCTCAAATAGACAATTAGAAAGGAGGTCGATGTGGCTACCCTTATCCTTACCGCAGTGGGCACTGCAATTGGCGGCCCGATTGGTGGTGCGATCGGCGCATTTCTTGGTCAACAAGCAGATTCTACGATTTTTGGTGGCGGTTCTTTCGAAGGCACAAGACTGAAAGAGCTCTCAGTGACCACCTCAAGCTATGGTCAGCCAATCCCTCGACATTTCGGACGCATGCGGGTCGCTGGCACGATCATTTGGTCCACAGAATTGCTCGAAACATCATCGAAGCAAGGTGGAGGAAAGGGGCGCCCATCAACAAAAACCTATTCATATTCTGCCTCGTTCGCCGTTGCCCTATCGAGTACTCCAATCGACAGGATCGGCCGTATTTGGGCAGATGGTGACTTGCTTCGCGGAGCTGGAGGGGATCTCAAAGTCGGTGGGACAATGCGGACATATAATGGGGCAGGAAACAACCTCGTCGATCCCTTGATTGCTGCGGACAAGGGGATGGCTGCTCCAGCCTTTCGCGATTGCGCCTATATCGTCTTCGAAGACTTACAACTCGGAGAGTTTGGCAACCGCATTCCGGCTCTAACATTTGAGATATTCAGCACCAATGACCAAGCTGTATCTCTGGGAGACTTAGTTCCCCAAAGCTCTACGGTATCTGGTGAAGTCATCCTTGCAAATGCAAGCGGGTTCTCAGACGAAGGCGGAGCAGTTGGATCGTCACTGACTGCGATCGACCGAGTTTTCCCGCTCACTTGCGTCTCAACCTCAGAAGGATTGAGCTTCTCGTCGACAACCGCACTTCCTAGAAACATTCCCGAATTGCCAGAGCAGTTATCCACACAAGACAGCGAAAGCGCTGATGAACGCTTCAAGCGACGTGGCGAAACCGTGAATCGGGAGCCTTGGGCATTACGATATTATGATGAGGGTCGAGACTATCAACCCGGTGTTCAAAGGGCGCTGGGGCTTCGGCCCGAAGGCCGGGAAACAGTGCTCGATCTCCCTGCAGCTATGTCTTCCAATGGCGCTCGGCAGCTTGCCAATGCAAACGCTCACCGTGCTCGATGGCTTGACGAAAAGGTCATTTGGCGGATCGGAGAACTTGATCCGTTGATCGGTCCGGGCAGCGTAGTGAGATTGCCTTCAGCAAGCGGATATTGGCTGGTGAAGAGTTGGGAGTGGTTTGACCGCGGGATAGAGCTCAGTCTTGAGAGAATAGCTCCGGAGTTGGGGGCAGCAACCGCAAGCGATGCTGGAACGGCAAATACTCCGTTGGATATCCCAATCCCGGCAACAACACTGCAAGCTGTAGAAGTACCGCCCAGTGACACCTCAACTCTCGCGAACCCAGTGATGTTAGCAGCAGTGTCGGCGGACACGCCCGGATGGCGTGGAGCCAGCCTTTTTATTGAACAAGGCGATGCGCTTCTCCCCATCGGCACAGCTCCCGCAAGCAGAGCGGTAGCAGGCCTTCTCACTCAATCGTTAGATCCATCGCCATGCAAACTCATCGAAGGTAACGCTTTTATAGAGATTGGCCTCACCTCAGACGATCTCACATTCGCGAACACCGACGTCACTGGCATGGCAATGGGCGAAAATCGCCTCTTGATCGGAGGAGAGGTCATCCAGTTTCTCGAGGCTGTCGCGTTAGGTTCAGGGCGTTGGAGACTGAGTGGTCTTTTGCGCGGCAGAGCCGGCACTGAAGATGCAGCGCAAGCACCTCATGCAATTGGTACTGTAGGAATCCTGCTCGACGAGGATTTAGTCGCTCTTGACCCCGCATTGGTACCGTCGTCAAGCTCCACCAGAATCGCTGCAATCGGCATTGGAGACAGCGACCCTGTGTTGGCAAGCCTGCAAAATGTCGGATTATCACGTCGTCCGCCGATGCCGATTTGGCCTCGTTCGAATGTGCTCCCTGATGGCTCTCTTGAACTCTGCTGGACACGCAGAGCACGAGGGCAATGGCGATGGGATGAGGCTGGCGAAGTTCCACTTGTAGAAGAGCAGGAACTCTACCTTGTGGGATACGGGCCGACCGATGCCCCTTACATCGCATGGCCTACCGCCTCCGCACGACTCATACTGTCGCCTGGCGAACAAGCAGAAATGCTTGCGAACCATGGGTTTGGAGAGCTTTGGGTTCGTCAAACGGGCACTTATTCTCAGTCAAATGCCTTGCGCCTCTTAACTCTGTCTTGATCCAGTGGAGACCTCGAATGACCGCTCCAATCTCTTTCCCGTCGACGACCGCCAATTTTGCGCTTCCTCTTTTGTTTTCTGGGCAGGCCCAAAAGGAGCTTTCGATCAACCAAACGGTGTCCTTGCTGGACGCGTTGGTTCAATCGAGCGTTGATGCCTCCCTGTCATCACCTCCCTTGAATCCAGAGGATGGCTCGACTTATCGTGTACTTGCCAATGCTTCAGACATCTGGGCGGGAAAAGACGATCAGCTTGCCGTCCAGCTCGGAGGGGCCTGGCATTTTGTGGCTCCAAAAGCGGGATTGCGATTGTTCGACCGCCAGGCTGGTACTTTGTTACACTACGATTCAACTTGGAAAAGCGCCAATGAGCCAGCTCTGGCCTCAGGTGGAACTGTGATCGACGCCGAAGCTCGACAGATGCTTTTGGAACTGGTCGAAGCCCTTCGAATACTTGGGATTTTCCCTCAGTCCCCTTAACGTCAGCTCTCCCAGCAGACTGAAACCGCCCATACATCCGGTATCGGTTGGCGGTTTTTGGTTGCAAGTTCGCCAATCGAGGCATTCTTGCAACACTTCAACGGCATTGATTGCTTGCTACTCAACTATGGAGAAGTTAGAGACAGCTAGCGCCTCAGACCTAAAGAAGGGGAATCTTAGAATGCGTAAAATCGTCATAGGGTTGGCGATGGCTTCGACCGCACTCACCACGCCCGCCATGGCCCGCGAAGGTCAATGGTACATTCAGGGCGACGCAGGTGTGATGCTTGTTGAAGACGTCACTTTCGATGTTAACGGTACACTTGATGATGCTGTTGCAGATCACGACACCGGATATGATTTCGGCACCGCAGTTGGTTACGACTTTGGAGCGTTCCGACTGGAAGCTGAAGCCAGCTACCGCGAAGCGGACTTGCAGGAAATTGCAGGTGGGACCGAGGGCCTCGTCCTCAACCCTTCTCCTGCAGTTCCCGGTGGTTTCAACACCTTCAGCGGCCCTCTCGACGCGGCCGGAGACTTCAACGCTCTCAGCTTTATGCTGAACGGCCTTTTCGACTTCGGTTCTGATGATGGTATCCAAGGCTTCGCTGGTGCTGGTATCGGTGTCGCTCGGGTCGACCTCCATGGTTTTGTCAATCAGAATGGGCCTGGTGCTTATGATGATTCAGACACCGGTCTCGCGTGGCAACTCCTAGCGGGCGTTCGCGCACCAATCAGCGACAGCTGGGACGTTGGCTTGAAGTATCGCTACTTCAACGCAGTGAATGTTGAGCTGATTGATGCTCTTGGTCGCCCACTTGAGACGGATGTAAGTTCTCATTCCGTCCTGGGTTCGATCATCTACAACTTCGGTGGCGAGGCACCACCTCCACCACCTCCACCTCCACCTCCACCTCCTCCTCCACCGCCTCCACCGCCTCCACCGCCTCCGCCGCCTCCACCGGCCCCAGCGTGTAACACCGGTCCCTACATCGTGTTCTTTGACCACGATGAATCGGTTATCACTGCGGATGCTGCGACGATCTTGGACAACGCGGTTACAGCCTACGCCAATTGCGGCACGGCGAATGTGATGCTTGCCGGTCATGCCGACCGGTCTGGTAGTGTTGCCTACAACATTGGCCTTGCCGAGCGTCGCAATACTTCGGTGCGTGGCTATCTTTCTGGACGTGGCATTCCTGACGGACGTATTAGCAGCGAAGCGTTTGGTGAATCACAGCCACGCGTTCCTACTGCTGACGGTGTCCGTGAGCTTCAAAACCGTCGGGTCGAAGTGACCTACGGCCCAGGCTCAGGCATGTAGCGCCTAGTTAGAGGTAGAACACAATTGAGGGGTCGGAGAAGTCCGGCCCCTTTTTTGTTGCGCACCGGATCTGGCGGAATCAGGTGTTCGGCTACGCGCAACAACGTCTCCTAAGCAGGAGGCGCTCTTAAGGTATTGAGATTGATATCATAACCTGGGGTAGCGACATCGCAGCATACTAACACCGCTTAAGATGTCTGACCTCGATCTGCGCTCTAGCAACACCACGTAACTGTTACATCACAGTGGCATCTTCGCCCGCAGCGCGGGCACGCTCTAGAACAGAGCGCTCGGCTTCCGGCACTGTTCTATAAGCGATGAAAAGCATGATTATGCCAATCGGAACGGCGACGAGCAAACTTAGCCCCCCAGTCGAAAGACTCCCGGTCATCGTCGAAACTTGACCCGCCATGTATGGGCCCAATGCAAGGCCAACAAGGGTCGTAGCAAGGAAAAACGTGGCAGTGGCTGTGCCCCGCATTCGAGGCAGAACAAGGTCCTGTGTAGTTGCCGCCGCACCACCAAGAGCAGAACTCCCGAACAATGACTGCAGAAAAGCGCACACGTAGAAGATGGTGGGGTCTGTAGTTGTAAACATCAAAAACAGGAACGGAGCCGCTGCTGTTAACCCAAATGCGACAACCAGCAGACGGCCAGCAGGGTTTCGCTCACGCATCCAGTCCGCCATGCGGCCCCCGACAATCACCCCTAGGAATCCGCCAACTGCGCCTGGACCACCAATCCACCAACCGGCAGTTGATGGAGCCTCTTCCAAAATACGAATGGCGTAGGGAGCTGCCCAAAAAGAGGCCGCGTAGGACATAAATGCCACCATACCGTAGCCCAATATAGTCGTGAGAAACGCCGGTGTCCCCCATATCAGGCGGAAGGTCGCAGCATCACGTCGCTTCAAAGTCGAAGCCCATGAAAAAATTGCATAATAGCCGATCCCTACAGCAATCCACTGCTGGAAACTGCCAGTAAGAATCGCCAGTGCATATGCGCTCGAACCAATCACCACCGCACCGGCTAGATTTATCGCAAGCCCTCGAATCCCTCCTTGTGCAGCTCCGAAAAGCGTAAAGGGCGGGATAACGGCAACCAACTCACGCAAAAATCCGCGGAAAGGGTCTTTTTGAGGCGGGCTAACGATACCTTCGCTCTCACCGCGGGCGGGCTCTCGTAAAGTGAATACGAGGCAGGCAAGTAGCAATCCAGGCAGCCCGACGATAATAAATGCAGCCTGCCAACCGGCAAGATCCAGCGGAGGATTGGTCGGATATGTTTCGTTCCAAGTTTCAACGATAGCACCACCAATCAGCAACGATACGCCACCGCCGATATATAGTCCCGACGAATAGATCGCGAGTGCGGTCGCTCGCATCTTCTTTGGAAACCAGTCGGAAATTAGCGAATATGCCGAGGGACTGGCTGTTGCTTCACCGACACCTACACCGACTCGCGCAACGCTCAGCATGGTGAAGTTCTTTGCAAAACCGGACAGTGCTGTGAATGCAGACCACACAGCCAGACCCACGGTCATAAGACGAACGCGGTGCCAACTGTCGGCCAGCTTTCCCAACGGGATACCGAACAAAGCGTAGAACACGCCAAACGCGGTTCCGTACAAAAACCCGATCTGGTCATCTCTGAGGCCCAGATCCGCCTTAATGTCTTCCGCCAAGATCGAAATAATATTCCGATCAACGAAATTCAGCACGTAAATCACGACGAGAACACTGAGCGCATACCAGCTGTATGCTGGGGCGGTTTCTTTGGTTTGATCTTCAGAATCAATCGCTTCAGCGGCATCGTTGCTCAATGGAATCTCCCCAACACCGCCACATTTTTGTTGCTGCCAAGAAGATGGCGGCGTCAGGCGTGATACACTGTGCTATCGACTAATCCTGCTTCTTCAAAACCCTTTTTACGCAATCGACATGAATCGCATTCTCCACATGCCTTCTCATCCTCTGTGGGATCGTAGCATGACCAACTCCAAGTAGGGTCAAGCTTCAAACGCACACATTCCTTGGCAATATCAGATTTGGCCATATGCTGTAGTGGTGCGTGGATGTTGAATGGGGTTCCCCCAACACCAGCTTTTGTCCCCAATCGCGCCGTTTCAGCAAAGCTCTCGATGAATTCAGGTCTACAATCCGGATATCCCGAATAGTCGAGGGCATTGACTCCGATAAACACGTCATTAGCACCCGCGGCTTCCGCGCAAGCAGTGGTCAACGCGAGAAACACGAGATTTCGAGCCGGAACATATGTGATCGGGATGTCGTCCCTCACTCCCGACTTCGGCACATCTATCGCATCGGTCAAGGCAGAGCCACCAAATGCTCTTAGATCAAGCGAGAGCTGGATATGCTCAGCGACCTCCAGTTTTGATGCGATCAACCGCGCAGAGCGAAGTTCCAATTGATGGCGCTGTCCATAATTGAGAGTTAGAGCATGAACGTCAAAGCCACGCTCATTTGCAAGTGCTGCAGTAATCATCGAGTCCAGCCCACCAGAAAGCAGTACCACTGCCTTTCGCTTCAACTCTGAATTTGATGTCGTGTCCATCGCTCGGACTTAGCGAGAAACCTTAGAATGGCAATGTTTCAACACTGGTCAACAGCCTCCGGTGCGTCGCGCTTCTGCTGCAAATTGAAACGGCAATCCCGAAGCAATGCCCTGGCTGTCAATTTGCACCAGATCACCAGTTTCCTTGCGGATGTTCGTTCGACCATAGCCGTTACCGGGACAGGTGTATTGCACAGTGACCCGGCTTGTCGCGTCTTCAACAACAAAGCGGCTACAGCCATTTTCAGGATGCCGAAGCTGGATCAACTCCTCGCCGGTTCTAACACACACCTTACGCTCAGGCATGCCGTCACGGTATTTGATCGTCCACTCACCTTTGGTTAGGCCGTCTAGCATCGCGAGGCCGCCGGATTGAGCGGCGGCTGGCAATGCGAAACCTAAAGCTATCATGCAAAGTGCGGCGAATAGGCCGATTGGCGAGGGGGACTTGAGGTTTTTCATAGAGCTATATTCGCTGAAACCTTTTTCGATTGCGTGTATATAGTCGCATTTGCGCGATGAGCCGTTCCTGAACGGCGACGAAGCGCTATAATGGAAGTGCGAATGTTTTGGCACAAAAGGCGCAATCGACAGAGATGATACCATCCTGACCCCGCATCTCGTCACGCTCGCCGGCGGGAAACCGTTTGATTACAGACGTATAATAGTCTGTGCTGCAACGACAACCACGAGATAGGCTGGGTCCCGGTTGAATTCGAACTTCCACCTCTTCATGAAACAACCGCCAGATGAGAATTTCCAGTGACAATTCTGGATCAAGCAGTTCATCATGACTGATCGAACCGGCCATCGCCTCGATATGCTCCCAGTCAGGATGGTCCATTCGAACATGCAACCGCTCCCGCCCTTCCTCACCATCCGCAAGGTGTTGGATCAGCAAGCCAGCAGCAACTTGACCAGCCCCGCTTGAGCGGCTGGCGACACGGATCATCGTGGGAACTTGCTCGGATTGGCTAAAGTAGGCTTCGCACGCTTGCGCGAGAGTCTCTCCCTCCAGTGGCACAATTCCTTGATATCGCTTGCCCGCACCTGTTTCGAATGTGATTGCGAGATAGCCCTCACCAAACAGAGCCGAAAGCGATGGATTTGCACCGAGTTTTCGCAATCCTTCAGCGTCAAACTCAGCATGGCCGCGCACGTCTCCTCCTCGAAAGTCGCATACCAGCAGCGTCACAACGCCCTTCTTGGTTTGCGCCTGCATCGTAAGCTGCGCCTCACCACCCTCAGCCTTGAGCAATCCCCCCATCAATGCGGCTAGTACCAACGCTTCCGCCAGCAAGTGGGTTATCGGCGGGGGATAATCATGCGCGGACAGGACATCGTCTATCGTTCTGTCGAGTCGAACGATACGCGCCCGTGCATTGCGATCAGGCAAGGTGAAGCCGAGCAATTTGTCGGCAAAAGTTTCGGACTGGGCTTTCATGCCGGAGATATGGGGACGGCAAGTGCTGGCGTTAAGCCCCATTGCGCTCCTCAAAGACCACCCATCGCACTACTGCAGCAGGCCAAAGCTCCATAGCAGCACAGACTTTTGAGCATGGATGCGGTTTTCCGCCTCTGGGAAAACGCACGATTGTGGTCCTTCGAAAACTTCCTCTGTCACTTCATCACCCACGTGAGCAGGAAGGCAGTGAAGGAAAATCGCGTCCGACTTCGCACGCTCCATCAAAACCCTATCAACTTGATAGGATGCCATAGCTGCTCGTTTTTCAGCAGCGGCGTCTTGCCCCATCGAGATCCATGTGTCGGTCACGAGCACATCTGCTCTTGCTGCCGCATCACTCGCACTATTGGTAAGTGTGACAATCGAGCCGCCTTCGCGTGCGAGAGCGACAAATTCTGGATCAGGTTCAAATCCCGCTGGTGTAGCGACGCGGACATTGAACTTCATCAGTCCAGCCGCCTCCAAGATCGAGTGCAGGACATTGTTGCCATCACCAAACCAGGCGACTTCCAATCCAGGCAGCGGCTTTCCCTGTTCGATCACAGTCAGCAGGTCAGCGACAATTTGGCATGGGTGCGAACGGTCGGTTAGACCGTTGATCACCGGTACGCTAGCATGGCGTGCCATCTCTTCGATCTTCGCGTGATCGTCTGTTCGCAGCATGATCGCATCGACCATTCTGCTGAGAACTCTGGCAGTATCGGCGATGCTCTCCCCTCGCCCCAGCTGGCTTGATCCCGCCTCAAGCAGCAGCACCGTGCCGCCAAGTTGGCGCATAGCGATGTCAAAGCTTACGCGCGTGCGAGTGGAGCTCTTTTCAAATACCAATGCCAAGACTCGACCAGCCAAAGGTTGATCCGGGTCTACCTGCCCTTTCGGCCATTTGGCTCGAGCAGCTTTCCGGTCAATCGCGTCGGCAATCATAGCCGCGATCGCATCGGCTCCCGCATCGCTAAGGTCTAGGAAGTGTCGGTGTGTAGCGGGCAATGCCATCAAACCGGCTCCGGAACCTTAAAGCTCGCGGCACCAGCAGAGAGCTTTTCGAAAAACTCATCGATCTCCGCGTTGCCAATCACCAGCGGCGGGATGACGCGCAAAGTCTGGTCACCCGCGGCCACTGTTAGCAATTGGTGATTATCTCGCAGATGGACAAAGAAGGGCCGACTTTCGACTTTCATCTTGACGCCGAGCATCAGGCCCTTGCCGCGAACCAGCTCGAATAGATCGGGATAGTTGCCGATGAATTGCTCCAACCGCGACCGGATCCGCTCACCTTTTTCGGTCACTTCGGCAAGAAACTCCTCATTCGCGACCGCATCCATTACCGCCCCTCCTGCCGCCATTGCGAGTGGGTTGCCACCATAGGTTGAGCCGTGTGTCCCGAACGTCATGCCACGTGCTGCTTTTTCTGTGGCAATCACAGCGCCGAGTGGGAAGCCGCCACCCAGTCCCTTAGCCGTGGCTAGGATGTCAGGCTGAATGGCATAATGTTCATGCGCGTACATTTTGCCCGTGCGGGCAACGCCGCATTGCACTTCGTCGAGGACGAGCATCAGATCATGCTCATCGCACAGCGCGCGCAGGCCTTTCATGAAACCATCAGAAGCAGGCCGAATTCCTCCCTCGCCCTGGATCGGTTCGACCAAAAAGCCCGCGGTATTTGGTCCAACCAGAGCCTTTGCAGCCTCAAGATCATCAAACTCAGCATATTTGAATCCATCCAGCAGCGGCGAAAATCCGTGATGCATTTTGGTTTGGTTTGATGCGCTGATTGTCGCCATCGTCCGCCCGTGAAAGGCGTTAGTGAAGGTGATCAGTTCAAAACGGTTCTTGTCCCCCTGGTCACCCGCATTTTGGTGATATGCGCGTGCCGCCTTGATTGCGCCCTCGACGGCCTCTGCGCCGGAATTGGTGAAGAACACAGTGTCAGCGAAAGTGTTATCGACCAGCTGCTGTGCCAAGCGCTCACCTTGCGGGCTGCCATAAAGGTTGGACACATGCATCAAGGTTGAGGCCTGCTGCTGGATCGCTTCGATCAGGCCTGCATGCGAATGGCCGAGCAGGTTCACCGCGATGCCACTCGCAAAATCAAGATAGCGGGTTCCGTCCTCGTCGATCAGATGACAGTGTTCGCCCCGCACGGGTCGCACGCCGCAACGAGGATAGACAGGCATGAGTGGGCTGATCGACATGGGTGCTTCCTTGATATTCAAAACATACGCTAAAATGAAAAATGGCGACCCCATCGGGAGCCGCCATTTTTCATAGGATTGAAAGGCCGCTCGCTCAATGGGTCAAACGGCCGATTGGTGTCGCAATGATCAGTCTTGAACTGGAACCAGATTGACGGCCGAGTGCTTACCACGTCGATCAACTTCGAGGTCGAACTCAAACCGCTCGCCTTCATTAATCGCTGTCAGGCCCGAACGCTCCACCGCGCTGATGTGCACGAATGCATCTGGCTGACCATCGTCACGCACCAGAAAGCCAAAACCCTTCATAGAGTTGAAGAATTTCACAGTGCCGGTCGCTTTTTCACCAGTCAGCTCACGCTTCGGTGGGCCGCTATCTGCGGCAGGTGCCGCGATCACGTCGCCAACAACCTGAAGGTCTTGCGCCGACACTTTGCCGCCACGATCCACTAAGTTGAACTCCAACTCTTGTCCTTCGGCCAAACCTTCGAGGCCAGCGCGTTCGACCGCACTGATGTGCACGAAGACGTCTTCTCCGCCGCTCTCTTGAGCAATGAAGCCGAAACCTTTTTGGCCGTTGAAGAACTTCACTGTGCCTTTGCCTGTGCCAACAACTTGAGCGGGCATGCGGTTGAAACCGCCGCCGCCACCACCACCGGCACCAGGGCCGCGACCACCGCCGCCGCCGCCGAAGCGATCACCACCGCCGCCGAAACGGTCTCCGCCGCCTCCGCCACGTGGGCCTCCGCCACCGCCGCCGCCGCCGTAGCGATCACCGCCACCGCCGCCGCCATAGCGGTCTCCACCACGATCGTTTCCATAGTCGCTGGGAGGCGGGAAGCCGTCACCACCGCCGCCAAAAGGATCGAATCCATCTTCGCCGAATCCGTCGCGCTTGTCCTTGCCGCGCCGACGTCCCCTATCGTAACCCATAGTCCCGTACGTACCTTATCACGCTGCCCGACCCTTCGAAACGCTGGTGGCTAGGGCAACGATTAGCACCAAACGCAGATGAAGTTCGGCAATACCGATTCCATCCTCTGCCAATGACATAGCGCACAAAGGTCCGCCATGCGAATGATTTAACCCGCTTTTGTAATCTTGAGGGAAATTGTGACATTTTCGAATGGATCGGTGAAGCGGTTAGGCTTGCGAAAGGTATTGGTGAGCGGCATGGTTCGCCTATTCAAAGAATAGAGGAAATCGCGCGATGGCTGACTTTAGGAAACTGTCCGATTCCGTTTGGGTCGCCCCGCAAATCACGCTGGATGACATTGCCGAAGCAAAGACTTTGGGCCTGAAGGTGATCGTCAACAATCGCCCTGACGGCGAGGACCCTTCAGCGTCCCAGGGTGACGAGATCGAAAATGCCGCCAAGACCGCTGGTCTCGAATACATCGCAATTCCAATCGGACATTCAGGGTTTAGCGAAGTTCAAGTGGACGCAATGGTCGAGGCACTCGGACATGCTGATGGGGGCATGCTTGCTTATTGCCGCTCCGGCACGCGTTCGACACTGCTATGGTCGCTAGCCCAAGCTAAAAATGGCGTGGCACCCGATGATATCGCCCGCGCCGCCATGGCAGCAGGCTACGATATCAGCCCAGTGCGCGCGATGATCGATATGCTGGCAGCCCGCTGAGCCTTAACGGCGATAGTCGAGCGGCGGATCACGATCGCCCAGAAGTGACTGATAAACATGGCCTTCGCCGCGCGCCGCATCAAATTCGGTACGCGCTGATGCCCGCAATTGAGGGTTGGTGAACAATTCGACCGCCATCAGGGCCATCGCTTTGGCCGCAACCTGTGCCCCTTTGTGCCCAATCGAATGTCCGCTTGCAGCGACTGCCTGCCAACTATGAGAGCTTGTCCCCGGCACCCAAGTCGCTGTCCGCACACCAACCGTCGGTGTCGCATAAGAGACATCGCCAACATCTGTTGAGCCGTAGCCAAGGCTGCGATTGTAGGGCTGTATTTGAGCGGCACTTGAGAGTGGCTTGGCAGCATCACCCAGCGATTGCTGCAACTCCATCGCCCACTCGCGCTCATCAGCCGAATAGGTCACACCTCCCACCATTTCGAGCTTTGCGTGCATTGCGCGAGCCAGCGTTTCGTTGACCAGCAGCGGGTTGTTGCCGTGGATGACCTCCCATTCAACTTGCGTGCCCGTGCCCATCGCCGCGCCCCGCGCCGCGTTTTCGAGCCGTTCCCAAATCTGCTCCACCCCAGCCGGATCAGGGTGGCGGACATAATAAAAGACCTCTGCAAAGTCTGGAACCACGTTAGGTGCGTTGCCGCCGCTGGTGATCACGTAATGCATCCGCGCATCCTGTGGCATATGCTCATGCATCATATTGGCCATCATGTTCATAGCCTCTGCTCCATCCAACGCACTGCGCCCGCGCTCCGGTGCGCCCGCCGCATGAGCAGAAACGCCGGTGAAGCGAAATTTGGCAGAACGATTGGCAAGACTGGTGCGCGCCGCTGCGCTGTTCTCATCATCCGCATGCCAATGGATCGCGACATCGACATCATCGAACATGCCTGCGCGGGTCATATAGACCTTGCCCGAGCCGCCCTCCTCGGCTGGTGTGCCATAGAGCCTAATGCGACCAGGAGTCCCGGTTGCCTCAAGCCATTCCTTGACAGCTATCGCTGCCGTGAGTGAGCCAGCCCCGAACAGGTTGTGTCCACACGCATGGCCCGCGCCCTTGCCTTCGATCGGATCGCGGCTGGCCGAGTTGGACTGATTGATCCCGGGCAGCGCATCCATCTCGGCCAGTATCGCTATGACCGGTCCGCCTTCTCCCCATTCTGCGACAAACGCTGTCGGGATGTCGGCAATGCCTGCTTCGATCTGAAAGCCCTCACCCTCAAGCTCAGCCTGCATCAATGCGCTTGAGCCGGTTTCGAGATAGCCAAGCTCGGCGAGGTCCCATAAATCCTGCGCCACTCGTGCCGTACGACCTGCGTCAGCATCGACCACCGCAATGAGGTTAGGGGCAGCATGGTTATCAGCAGTAAGGGGGGCGGACCCTAAAATCGCAACACCAAAAGCGGCAACAAGGGTCTTTCCAGGCAATTTCATCGGTTGTCTCCTTGCCTAGCAGCTTGCCGCAAATCGCAGCGCGTGCCAATCCTCCGTCAAGGAAAACAAAGCAGAATGGAAATCCCCCCACTTCTTATCCAATTTGGCGGGTCGATCATCGCGATTCTCGCGATCTATCTGCTTGCCCGGGCGATGGGGCTTGGGACAACGCCAAAACTGACTGACGAAGCGGCGGTTCAGCATGCCGCAAACGAAGTCAAAGACGGCTTTTCGCCCGTCCGCATCGCGATCGCGCGCGGCGGGGCAGCGGCATTGGCTCGTGATGTTGATGGTCAGATTATGGTCATCAAACGTCATGGCAACCAATTTGTAGGCCGCGTGCTCACACGCTCAGCGAAGGTGTGCGAAGTGGTGGATGCGATCGAGATTGATCCGCGCGAAACGCAGTTCGGCACTGTGCGACTGTCAATCGTAGACCCCGGATATTGGGCAGATGCGATCAACCGGTTATAGGCGTTACCGATGCCTGATTTCTCGCCCACCCAATATGCCGTGCCGTTCTTCGTCATCGCTGTCCTGATCGAAATGGTCTGGTCACGGCTGCGAGCACCCGACGCCTATGAGCCGATGGATACGCTGGTAAGCCTTTGCCTCGGTTTGGGGTCGACTGCCGCAGGCGCGCTGTTTGGCGGGTTCGCGCTCTATGTCTTTATCGCAGCTTACGAATATCGCCTGTTCGATTTTGGCGCAGAATGGTGGAGCGTTTGGTGGGCTTGGCCTTTGTGCTTTGTGCTTGATGATCTCAAGTATTACTGGGTTCACCGAGCAGGGCACCGCATTCGCTGGATGTGGGCCGCCCATGTGAACCACCATTCCAGCCAGCACTACAATCTCTCCACCGCCCTGCGTCAGACATGGACAGGGTCCTTCACCTTCGGCATTTTGTTTGCGCTGCCCCTGATCCTATTGGGCTTTCACCCGGCCATGATCGCTATCGCTGGCGGGTTCAATCTGATCTATCAATTCTGGATCCATACTGAGGCGATTGATCGCATGCCGCGATGGTTTGAGGCGGTGATGAACACACCCAGCCATCACCGCGTTCATCATGCGACCAATCCGCGCTATCTCGACCGCAATTATGCCGGTGTTTTCATCATCTGGGATAAGATGTTCGGCACATTCGAGGCAGAGCGCACCGACGAGCCAATCCGCTATGGGATCATCAAGCAATTGGGTAGCTTCAACCTCATCTGGTCCGTCTTTCATGAATGGATCGGCATGGTGGGCGACATCGTGCAAAGTCCGTGGCGGCATAAATTGTCCTATCTCTTGCGCGAACCTGGCTGGTCTCATGATGGGAGCAGAGAAACATCCGACACCATCCGTGCCCGTTGGATCGCGCGCCGAAGCTCGACCAATCCAGTAGCTGATCGAAACCCGATTGCAGCGGACCACGAAGCTGCCTAGTCTCCCAACCAAGAGGAGAGATCATGGAAAGTTTTGATTACATCGTCATCGGTGGCGGCAGCGGCGGTAGCGCAGTTGCAGGGCGATTAGCAGTCGACGGGACGCGCCGCGTTTGCTTGCTGGAGGCTGGCGGGCGCAATGACAATATCATGATCAAAACGCCGGGTTTCATGCCCTTCATCCGCAACTCGGCAAACTACAAATACGACACTGTCCCGCAGAAGGGATTAAACGGACGCGCTGGCTACCAGCCCCGAGGCAAAGGACTTGGTGGATCGTCCGCTATCAATGGAATGGTCTATATTCGCGGCAATGCGTGGGATTATGACAATTGGGCTGCCATGGGCTGCACAGGCTGGGCCTATGACGATGTGCTGCCTTTCTTCAAAAAAGCCGAAGCCAACGAGCGCGGTGCGAATGATTATCATAGCGCTGGTGGACCATTGTTTGTCTCAGATCAGAGCTATGCGAATCCCACTAGCAAGGCCTTCGTCGAGGCTGCGGCTGCCCTCCAGTTGCGCGGCAATGATGATTTTAACGGCGAGCGCCAGGATGGCTTTGGCCTTTATCAAGTGACCCAGCGCGATGGTGAACGCTGGTCGGCGGCGCGAGCCTATGTTGAGCCGTTGCGCGCGCAGGGCAATTTCGCAATCCGCACGAACACTCTCGTTGAACGACTTGTGATAGAACAGGGCCGGGTCACCGGTGTGCAGATCCGCCGCGGCAAAGGAAGCGAGATGATCTATGCTCGCCACGGCGTCGTTCTGTCCGCAGGTGCGTTTAACAGCCCTCAGATCATGATGCTGTCTGGTATTGGACCGGGCGCACATCTGAAGGAACAGGGCATCGATGTCGTGCTCGACCGCCCTGAGGTCGGTGCCAACCTGCAAGACCATATCGACTATGTTTCTGGCTGGCAGACCGAAAGTGATGTGCCAATTGGCGGAACGTTGAAAGGCACGTTAAGAATGGCAGGCGCGATCCTTCAGCATCGGCGCAAGCGAACCGGCGCGATGACCACACCCTATGCAGAGGCTGGAGGGTTTTGGACAGTTACAAACGATGCACCTGCGCCCGATGTGCAATGGCATTTCGTGCCTGCGGTGTTGGAGGATCATGGCCGCGAGAATGTGAAAGGCTATGGCTTTTCGCTTCATGCTTGCGTGCTGCGCCCTGAAAGCCGAGGGACTGTGCGACTTGGCTCTGATGATGCCGCTGCCGCGCCAGTTATCGATCCCAACTTCCTTGATGATGATCGCGACATTGCGGTTCTACGCGAAGGGGTTCGCTTATCGCATCGCATCGTCGATACACCGCCATTGCAAGCGTACGGGCCGACCGACCGCCATCCCGTCGACCTCAATGATAATGCTGCGCTTGATGGGCTGATCCGGGAGCGAGCCGATACCGTCTATCACCCTGTTGGTACCTGCCGGATGGGAGGCGACGCAGACGCCGTTGTAGATCCAACGCTCAAAGTGAATGGCCTCGATGGCCTTTGGATCGCTGATGCTAGCGTGATGCCGAAGATTGTGAGCGGCAACACCAACGCGCCTAGCATTATGATTGGTGAGCGCTGCGCAGAATTCATCAAAGCTTCTTAGTCCACGCACCCCAATCCGGGGGAACACCCCTCCAACCAAGGAAAAAAAGGGCCGAAGCGTTATGCTTCGGCCCAACTAAGTTTATTCGTTCGCAGGAGGAACGTCGGTAGGCGGGGAGAGAGAAGAGGAAAGTGTCTCCCCCCGCCAAACTGGTTGATTAATTGTAGGCACGCTCGCCATGTTCGGCGATGTCGAGACCGTCCACTTCGGTCTCTTCCGAGACGCGCAAGCCGATTGCGATTTTCACAATGTAGGCCGCAATCAAAGTGCCGATTCCGGCCCAGGCAATGGTGATCAGGACGCCTTCGGTTTGAATCCAAAGCTGTGCGCCAATCCCGGTCGAGCCGTCACCGGGGCCACCCAGGAACGGTTGGTAGACAATTGCCGTACCGATTGCCCCAACGATGCCGCCGATGCCGTGAATGCCAAAGGCATCAAGGGAGTCGTCATAGCCGAACTTGGCTTTGACCTTGGCCACAAAGAAGTAGCAGACAGCCGATGAAGCGATACCGAGCAGGATCGCACCAAACGGTCCGCTGTTGCCGGCCGCAGGTGTAACCGCAACGAGGCCAGCAATAACACCCGAGCAAAAGCCCAATGCTGAACCCTTGTGACCAGCAGCGCGTTCAATCACCATCCAAGTGAGTGCACCAGCAGCGGTGGCAACAAAGGTGTTGATCATAGCAAGGCCAGCAAAGCCATCAGCTTCTAGTGCGGAGCCCGCATTAAAGCCGAACCAACCGACCCACAAAAGACCCGTGCCGACCATCGTCATTGTCAAGCTGTGCGGAGGCATTGGCTCATTTGGATAGCCGCGACGAGTGCCGAGCAGATAGGCGAGAACGAGACCAGAAACACCAGCATTGATGTGCACGACGGTGCCGCCTGCAAAATCAAGCGCACCAGCTTCGAACAACAGCCCGTCGCCTGCCCAAACCATATGAGCAATCGGGAAATAGACGATGGTCAGCCAAATCGGCACGAACATCATGACCGCGTTAAACTTCATTCGTTCCGCAGTCGCGCCCAAAATCAGCGCCGCGGTGATCGCAGCGAAGGTCATCTGGAAGCTCACAAATACATATTCACTGATGACTTCATCCGTAAATGTCGCCGCCGTCGTTTCCGCAGTCATCCCGGAGAGGAAATAACTTCCGGTGCTGAAAAAGTTGCCCAGGAAGCCTTCGATTTGAGTTGATCCGAAGGCGAGCGAGAAGCCCCACATCACCCAGACCAACATTGCCAATGCCGCGGTGGCGCCAATTTGCGTCATGGTCGACAGCATGTTTTTCGAACGGGTCAATCCGCCATAGAACAGCGTGAGACCCGGAATAATCATCAAAAGAACAAGCACGGTCGCGGTCATCATCCAGGCATTGTTGCCGGGATTCGGAACGGCGGCAGGTGCTGCCAATACAGGTTCGGCGAGCAACATTGCACCTGCCGCAAACCCTGCGAATTTCTGGAGAGGTTTATTCATAGTTTGTTTCCCCTGAATTAGAGCGCGGTTTCGCCGGCTTCACCGGTGCGAATGCGGGTGGCTGATGCCAGATCGAGCACGAAAATCTTACCATCGCCGATGGCCTCGGTGTTGGCGGTCGATTGAATTGCCTCAACCACTTGCGCAGCGATATCGTCGCTGGCGGCAATCTCGAGCTTCACCTTTGGGAGCATATTCGTGGAGTATTCTGCGCCGCGATAAATTTCGGTTTGTCCCTTTTGGCGGCCAAAACCTTTGACCTCTGAGACAGTCATTCCAGCGACCCCGATTGCGCCCAATGCTTCACGGACCTCATCGAGCTTAAATGGTTTTATGATGGCGATGATGAACTTCATGCCGGTCACCCCTTTATCTATGCCGGTAATTCCGGCTGACCGGTTGGTAGCAAGGGGCGTGCCATTTTTAGATGGCGGGGGTTACGTAACGGAATCTAGCAATTCGAACACCCTACGTCCGCTCGATCTGCTTAAATTTTAACCTGCTGTTCATTTTTTGGGCATCAAGCTAAGTTAATACCCGTAGATTGAGCATGCTGCAGCACTTTGTATCGCTGGAATTCATTCACCGGCAATATAACGATCCGTTGGGCGTGTTGGCAGGCCATCAATACTGCTTTTTCGCTCGGCCATCTTCGCCTCCCATTCTGCTGGGTCGCTCTGGCGATGCGCCTTTTTCAGCGTATCGCGCTCTCCATCGAGTGCCATGAACGGCACTCCCCACCCGCAACTGGTCTGCACACTGTCGATATCGATAACGAAGATCTGGCGCGTGCCCGGCATCAAGGTGAAATTCGCTGCAAGCGCATCCCACTCATCGTCTTGCGGCAGAACAGGACGCCCCTTGCCGTAAATGCGCAAGATCAGCGCAGGCCGATCAAAATTGCAAAACATGATTGTGATCCGCCCCTCATCCGCTTGCGGAGCGCTAAGGTGAGCATGCGTCTCATTACCCGATCCCCCGAGATCGAGATAGGCAACCTGAGCTGGAGAGAGCACTCGGAAAGCATCATAGCCCTTGGGGCTGAGATTGACCCGCCCATCGGCAGCGGCGGTAGCGACAAAGAACATCGGTTGCTTCTGAATCATTGCCACATGCTTGGGATCAAGCACATCAAAAAAATCAGCCATAGTTCGCCACCGTTAGGTTAGAGAAAGTCGCGCAAAGTGCGGATGAATTTATCGAATTGGTCATGATGCAACCAATGCCCGGCCTTTTCAAACTCGATCACTTGCGCCGTGTTGAAATGCGCAGCTCGGCCGTCCTTTTCCGGGTTGGAAGCCCAGCTATCCGCGCCGTAGAGTAGCAGCGTCGGGCAGGTGATCGCACCCCACACTGCTTCCATAAACTCGTCTGCGACATCCTCGACGCCCCAAACATTGAGATGGGGGTCGAACTTCCAGCTATAGGTGCCGTCCTCATTGCGGTTAACGCCGTGGATTGTCAGATGCCGGGCTTGATCTTCTGTGAGATAGGAATTCTCTTCAATCATCCGCGCAAAGGCAGCTTCAATGCTCTCATACTTGCGCGGGGTGCGTCCAGCCGCCTTGCGCTTTTTGGTGATCCATTCCGCCATCCGCTCGGGATAGGGAACCTCGCGTTGTTTGGCCTTCCATTCGGGTGATGGGCCAAGCCCCTCGATAGCCACCAATTTCGTCACCATATCAGGGAACATACCAGTGTATCGGAGCGCAACATTTCCGCCCATGGAATGCGATACAATCCGCACCGGGCCAACGCCCAGCTGGTGGATCAGCTGAGCGAGATCATAGACCATATCATTTGAGTTATAGTTCCCGTCTGACACCCACTCGCTGTCGCCATGCCCGCGATGGTCCATGGCGATGACATGGTAGTCGTCGCGCAAAGCCTCCGCCGTCCAGTCCCAATTGCGGGCATGATCACGTCCGCCATGCACCAGCACGAGCGTCGGTTTGTCCTCGCCGCCCTGTGGTCTACCCCAGTCGAGATAATTGAGGCGCAGGCGTTGGGATATGAATGTTTGCGAAGTGGGGCCAGATGCTGTCATGCCTCACAGCATTGCCGCGAACGGCAGGCCGCTGCAAGTCTAGCGCTCTTTGGTCGCCGAAAACGTGAGGTCGGGGTTCTTTTCGACCTGGTAATTCACGTCCCACGGGCTCTTGGCCATAAACACCAGATCGCCATCACGGTCGCGTGCAAGGTTGGCGCGGTTAAAGCCTTCAAACTCATCGAGAGCGCCCTGCTCACCCTTGACCCAGCGCGCGGTAGCGAAAGGCGCGGCCTCTAGCCCGGCCTCGACCTTGTACTCCGCCGAAAGCCGCGAAATCAGCACTTCCAGCTGAAGCTGACCGACAACGCCGACGATGTGTTGGGCGCCGATCTCAGGATAGAACACTTGGATCACACCTTCTTCGGACAAATCGTCCAGCGCCTTGCGAAGCTGCTTCGTCTTGGTCGGATCTTTCAACTGGACACGGCGCAGGATCTCTGGCGCAAAGTTAGGCAGGCCAGTAAAGCGCAGCTGATCCTTTTCCGAAAGCGTATCGCCCACCCGTAAAGTGCCGTGATTGGGGATACCAATAATGTCACCGGCCTCTGCTGTGTCCGCGATCTCACGATCTTGCGCGAAAAACAGGATCGGCGAATGGATCGCAATGGGTTTGCCAAGGCCTGATGGCGTCAGTTTCATCCCGCGTTTGAAGGTGCCCGAGACCTGCCGCATAAACGCAATCCGGTCGCGGTGATTGGGGTCCATGTTCGCCTGAACCTTGAAGATGAAGCCAGTGACTTCATCGTGGTCAGGCTCGACCTTCTCATCCCCTGCCGGTTGGTGGCGGGGCGAAGGTGCGAATTTAGCGATGGCCTCGATCAATTCCGTTACGCCGAAATTCTTGAGCGCAGAGCCAAAGAATACCGGGGTTAGATCGCCGCTAAGATAGGCATCCATGTCAAACTCGGGATAGCCAACTTGAGCAAGCTCAGCTTCCTCGGCGAACTCTTCAGGGATGTCCGGGCTGGGATCGCGCTTGCCAAGAAATTCCTTGGACGGTCCCTCTGGGCGGCTGACTTCACCGGTTGCAAAATCAAGGACGCCTTCGAATTGCCCACCCATCCCGATAGGCCACCCTTGCGGTGACACGTCGAGCGCGAGCATATCGGCCACTTCATCTAGCGTCTCAAACGGATCACGACCCTCGCGGTCAACTTTGTTGACGAAGGTGATAATAGGCAGGTTGCGCAACCGGCAAACCTCAAAAAGCTTGCGCGTTTGCGGCTCAATGCCTTTGGCCGCGTCAATGACCATCACCGCGGAATCAACCGCCGTCAGAGTGCGATACGTATCTTCAGAGAAATCCTCGTGGCCTGGCGTATCGAGCAGGTTGAACGTCACACCGTCGCGCTCAAACGTCATTACGGACGAAGTGACCGAGATGCCGCGTTGCTGCTCAATCTTCATCCAGTCTGACCGCGCACGCCTTTGTTGTCCGCGTGCCTTGACCTCGCCCGCCAAGTGGATCGCGCCGCCTTGAAGCAAAAGCTTTTCTGTCAGCGTGGTTTTACCCGCATCAGGGTGCGAGATGATCGCGAAAGTGCGACGTGAGTTTTGAGGGTCTGCCATGGGCTTTCAATCGCAGTGTTACCCGCGCAGGTGTGCCCCCAACTTCGCAGCCGCTGCGACGACAGCATCGGCGATCACTTTAAGATCAGCGTCTTTGTAACTCTTTTCCTGCGGCTGCATCGTCACCTCGAGTGCAAGCGACTTTTGCCCCTCTGGCACACCTTGACCGGTAAACAGGTCAAACACTTTCGCATCGACGATATTGGCTCTGTCGGCGCCCTTTACTGCGCGCAGCAAATCGCCTGCCGACACAGCGTTGGGAACCAAGAAAGCAAAGTCGCGAGTAACCGCTTGCAAGGCAGGCGGCGTGAAACTGGGCCGGGCAAAACTGATTGGGCCTTTGGACGCTTTCTTGGCGGGGATAGCATCGATATGGATGCCCAAGGCCGCAACCGGAACATCAATCCCAAAGGTTTTTAACAGGCTTGGATGGACCATCCCAAAACTGGCAATCTGGTTCTTTGGTCCCAATCGCAGCGTTGCCGATTGTCCCGGATGGTAGACATCACCCCCATCTCCCATGACCTGCAATTTTTGAACCGGAGCACCTGCTGCTTCAAGCAATGTTAGGCACATCGCCTTCGCATCATAAGCATCGAAACCCTGCGCTTTGCCTTCTTGCCATGAACGCGGCGCAGATTCTCCTGCCATGATCGCCACGAGCGCCGGATACTCCCCATCGGCAAGATAGCGCCGACCGATCTCAAATAGCCGCAATCCAGACGCGCCTCGGTCAAAGCTGCGCTTTGCCGCCGAAAGCAAGCCCGGAAGCAAAGATGGTCGCATGACCTTCATCTCTTCACTAATCGGATTGGCGAGCGACCAATGTCCGCCGCCTACAGCTTCCGCTTCGCTCTGTGATATGAAGGACCATGTGATCGCCTCGTGCAGTCCGCAGCCCGCTGCCGCACGGCGCAATTTGCGCTCAAGCTTTTGCCCAGGCGTAGCTGTGGCGCGAGCAACGCCATCCACACGCGGCAAAGCCACACTTTCAACCGCATCAAGGCCATGTATGCGCACGACCTCTTCGACCAGATCGGCTGGCCCTTCGATATCATTGCGGCGCAACGGACAGGTCACCACCCAGTTGTCGGTCACTTCGAAGCCAAGGCTTTCGAGAATGCGGCGTTGCTCATCGGCGGGCACTTCGACCCCGCCCAATCGCGCAGTCAGAGCAGTGTCGAACTGCACGACTTTCGCCTCATTCGGCGCAGCGCCCGCATGCACGTCTTCGCTCGCTGTTCCACCAGCAAGTTCAACGATCAGCCCGGTCAGCAGATCGAGACCTTCTTGCAAGAACGCAGGATCAACGCCGCGCTCAAACCGAGTGCGTGCATCCGAGGCCAGACCCAGCTTGCGGCCTGTCACCCCAATGCGCGCTGGGTCGAAGTAAGCGATTTCGAGCAGTATATCAGTTGTGCCGTCCTGCACGCCGGAATCCTCGCCGCCCATGATGCCCGCAATATCGTGAACCTGCGCGTCATCCGCGATCACGACCATGCTGTCATCAAGGGTGTAAGTCTTCTCATTAAGCGCCAGCACCTTTTCGCCATTCTTCGCCCGCCGAGCGACGACCGCGCCCGAAAGCTTTACCAGATCATAGACATGCGCCGGGCGACCGAATGCCAGCATCAGGTAATTGGTGAGGTCAACCAAGAGCGAAATCGGGCGCTGACCAGCGCTCGCCAACCGCTGCTGCATCCAATCAGGCGAAGGCGCGTTCTTAACTCCAGTGATGACCCGGCCATAGAACGCAGGACAGCCCTCTGGATCATCGGTGCGGATTTCGACCGGGCATGCACCGCTTGCCCCGAATTTCGGGAAAGCAATGGGCTTGAGAGTACCTAAGCCTGCTGCGGCGAGATCGCGCGCGATGCCATACACGCCCATGCAATCGGGCCGGTTGGGGGTGATTGCGACATCGATGACAGGCGATGATCCGTGATATTCGGCAAAGCTGTGCCCGACCGGCGCATCATCGGGCAATTCGATAATACCATCGTGATCTTCACCCAGCTCAAGCTCTCGCACAGAGCACATCATGCCATTGGATTCGACACCGCGAATGGCGCTCTTGCGAAGCTCCAGACCGTTGGACGGCACGACAGCGCCCGGTTGTCCGAGCACGCCCTTCATACCGGCGCGCGCGTTGGGCGCACCGCATACGACCTGCAACGGCTCGCCAGCACCCGTGTCCACACTGAGCACTTGCAGCTTATCCGCATCAGGGTGTTTCTCGGCGCTCAAAACATGGGCGACAGTGAAGCCCGCAAGGCGTGTCTCAGGGTCCTCGACCCCTTCGACTTCCAAACCGATAGCGTTGAGTGCATCGGTGATTTGCGACAGGGATGCCTCGGTTTCGAGATGGTCTTTCAGCCATGTGAGTGAGAACTTCATGAGCGTGCTCCCACACCGGCGGAAAGCGTCGGCTGATCATATGGCGAGAAGCCATAATGCGAAAGCCAGCGCGGATCACCGTCAAAGAAGGCGCGCAGATCGTTCATTCCATATTTGAGCATCGCAATCCGGTCGATCCCGAGGCCAAACGCAAAGCCCTGATATTCGTCGGGATCCACACCGGCGAATTCGAGCACGCGGCGGTTCACCATACCGCTTCCGCCCAGCTCCATCCAATCGTGGCCTTCGTCATCACCGTGCCCGCCGACAACCCGGCGGTCACCTTCATTGGCATAGCCAACATCGAACTCAACGCTGGGTTCGGTGAAGGGGAAGTAGGATGGGCGCAGACGCAACGTGATGTCCTCGCGCTCAAAGAATGCCTTGAAGAATGTCTCCAGCGTCCATTTCAGATGCCCCAGATGGATGTCGCGGTCGATCACCAAGCCTTCAACCTGATGGAACATTGGCGTGTGGGTGGCGTCGCTATCTGAACGATAGACACGGCCTGGTGCGATGATACGGATCGGCGCGCCCTGCTCCTTCATAGAGCGGATTTGGACTGGTGAGGTGTGAGTGCGGAGCAGCATCTTGCCCCCGTCAGCCGCGGCGTCAGGGAAGTAGAACGTGTCGTGCATCGCGCGCGCCGGGTGACTTTCATCCATGTTGAGCGCGGTGAAGTTGTGCCAATCGTCTTCGATCTCTGGCCCTGTCGCGACCGCGAAGCCGAGATCAGCGAATATCTCTGCCAGCTCATCCATAACCTGGCTCACCGGATGGATCGAACCCTGCGGTAGATCAGGGCCCGGCAATGTCAGATCGATGGTCTCATTGGCGAGCTGCGCTTCGAGAGCGGCGCTCTCCAGCTGCACCTTTTTCGCATCAATGGCCCCCGCCACCTCCGCCCGCACAGCTTGGATCGCAGGCGCGGCTTCCTTGCGCTCATCCGGGTTCATTTGCCCCAGCGTCTTAAGCGCCAAGCTGACCCAGCCCTTTTTGCCCAGCGCAGCCACGCGTTGTTCTTCGAGGGTGTCGAGCGAGGTTGCGGCCTCGATTTGATCAAGCGTTGCTTGTTTGTTTGATGTCAGTTCGGTCATGGTAGCCTGCTTCGCGTAAGCGCGTCCGCTAGCGCCAATTGCGCTCACTTGCAAAGCGCCTTTCGCCGGTTCTTACCCTTTGCCACCCTCACCATTGGTTGCTGGGTCGTGCAGACCTTGGACCGCTTCGCCCGCAATCGCCATCCGGGCACGCGCCGCAGCGACCAGAAACGGCTTGTCGAGTTTTGCATAGGCACTGGGGCTCATGCCCATGAAGCGTTTGAAATCACGAACGAAATGCGCCTGATCATGGTATTGATAATCGAGCGTTCTGAGCCAGCTAAGCGACGGGTCGAGCATGAATTGGGAAAGGCTGCGCAAGAAGCGTTGGCGGCGCAGCAACAGTTTGGGCGTAAAGCCAAAAGCGCGTTTAGAAAGACGCTCCAACGAACGGATATTCATCCCCACTCGGTCAGCCAGTGCCGCAACGCTCGACAATTCGGGATCGATCAGAGCGGCGTTAATTGCGGCGACCTCTTTCGCCCGTGGGCATGGGGTTAGCGTAATTGCCTCCATATGGCTCTCGATCACCGCCAGCTCCTGCGCGGTATCACCGTCACTTTGGGCAAGCGCATCGGCCAGAGGCGCGAAAGCAGCAAAGGCAGGATCGGAGTGGCCATCAATGCCGCGATCCGCATAAGTGCTCGCCTCAACCCCGAATATGCAAGCCCAGCCCAGCGGCATCAGGCCGATGCCCCAACCACTTCCCGTGCCATTGCGAAAGCGTGTGGCTTTGCTGGTCGGACCGGAAACTGCAAAAGCTGGTGAAGGCGTCAGCGGCTCATCACCAATCGCACTATGTGACCAACCCGCTTTCATAAAGCGCACATTGGGCCATTCAGGATGCAGATAATCCTCCAGCACCGGCTCGCCGGGCGAGGCCTTTACCTGGGTGTGATAGTAGGTGGTGACATAGGGGCGCAGCTTCGCGCTGGGCAGCGCAAAGCGGATCGAAACCGCATTTCCCAATTCAGCATGCATTGTGCAGGCTTCCGTAACCCATCCCTATTGCCCTTGCTCGGTAGGGAAAGGACCGCGAGTAGGAAACCGCAATTTTGCAAATACACGAAGGCTGTGCCCGTCAGGGACGTCCATCAGTTTGCATCAGCAGCCGGCTTGTCGAGCGTCTGTGCCGCACTCCCCCAAACCCGAGCACGCGCTTCCATGAATGACGCGAGGATCGGATGATCCAGAGCGGCATAGGCGCTGGGCGTCATCGTCATGAACTCGGTGAATTCCCGGGTGAACTGTGCCTGATCATGGTATTCCTCGTCCATCGCTTCAGTCCAGCGCGCGCCGCGCTGCAGCATGAAAGTCGATAGGCTGCGCATGAACCGCTGACGCCGCATCAAAAGTTTGGGCGTAAAGCCGAAATAGCGATGGCACATCCGCTCCAGCGTCCGGATGCTCATCCCGCAAGCATCAGCAAGATCAGAGACGGATACGAAGTTACCGCTGACCAGCGCCGTATGGATGCGCGTGATCTTGGGTTCATCGCGATTGGGTCGCATCAATCGTTCAAGCGTTTCGTGCAGGAACGCCAATTGCTCTTCGGTCGAAACCTCTGGATCGCACAGCACCTCTGACAGGCAATCGAACTTCGCATAATCAGCATGCGCCGCGCCATCATAGACGCAATTCGTGAGGTCGGTCGCATCGGCATCGATGAAACGTGCCCAACCCAGCGGGAGGAAGCCGATGCCCCACATCCGTGTTGTGCCCAATGTGAACTTGCATGGCAGCGAGCTTGGGCCTGTCGCGGTGAAGCGGGCATTCTCCGCCACCATCCCACCTACTTCGGCACGGGGTGCAGAGTGAGCGAAGAACCGGATGTTCCCCCATTCCGGTTGGAGGTAATCCTCGATCTGCTCTCCATCCTCACAATCAAGTGCAAGCTGGTAGAATGTCGTGAAGCACCCATCGAACTGGGACGGCGGAGTGTAGAATCGGCTGCGCACAGAGCAACTTGTCTCTTCATGGACCGATGCGGTCTCCGCCTTCACGCTGAATGTGTCTAACCGTTCCCCCATAGCGAAGAGTTAAGACTGTTTGGCGGGAATATACAAGTGTTTTGGCGGCTTCCTACAAATAGTGACAGGGGTAGGCATAAGAAGGGCCCCGATGCCTTTGCTGGCAACGGAGCCCTCTCATGTCTCTAACTACGCGCAATAGAGCGCAGTAGGAAAGTGCAAAGTCGTGCAGACCCTATCAGGCCGGAAGCGCGTCTTTCGCTTGCAGAATGATCGATTTGAACGCCGCTTCTTCGTTCATAGCGAGATCGGCCATAACCTTACGGTCAAGCTCGATACCAGCCAGCTTCACGCCGTGCATGAACTGCGAATAGGTCAAACCCTCGGCGCGAACCGCAGCGTTGATGCGCTGAATCCAAAGCGCGCGGAAAGTGCGCTTCTTCGCCTTGCGATCGCGATAGGCGTATTGGCCAGCTTTCTCGACCGCCTGACGGGCGACGCGGATCGTGTTCTTACGACGACCGCGATAGCCTTTGGCCTGTTCGAGGAGCCGTTTGTGTTTCTGGCGCGTGGTAACGCCGCGTTTAATGCGTGGCATAGTTGTATATCCTTGTGTGTGCCGGGGGGCCTCTCAGCCCGCGCCCTTAACTCAACCCGTATGGGGCCCATTTTTTGACTGTGCGCGCATCTGGGTCGGAAGCGACCGACGTGCCACGGTTCTGGCGGATATACTTTGCATTGTGGCTCATCAGACGGTGGCGCTTACCAGCGACGCCGTGCTTGACCTTGCCGGTTGCGGTGATTTTGAAGCGTTTCTTCACACCGCTTTTGGTCTTCAGTTTGGGCATTTTCATCTCCTAAGTCAGAGACACATCAAATCAGCCCTGGCAGCCCTTGTGAGCCAGGCCGATCGCTTGATTCGTGTCGTTGAAGGAGCGCCCAATAGGGCCACTGCCCACTCTAGGCAAGCGTTTTGGTGCCCTTGAATGCGTCACTCGGCGCGACATGGACCACGCAAAGCGGCGCTTTGCAGATAATCGACCGCCCTCCAAGCCTCTGAAACCGCCGGAAATACCTGCGATTGCCGCGAGTTAAGTGTCAACTTCCGGTCTGCGCAACGATTGTCGGGCGAGGTCTGCGTCATGGCCTCTTTTTGCCACTGGACCGCGCAGTAGGAAAGCGATTGCCAAGCGCGTCAGCCGCCTGCGTAAATCGGGCGGCCCGTCTCTCTAAGCCATTCGGCAAAGTTACCGCTTGCGATCAGTTCTGCACCCTTTGGCAAATCGGCGGTCCAGATATAGGCATCGGCCTGTGTGTCGCCATATCCATCCCAGCCATCAACTGGCACAGCTTGGCGTGTGTAATCCACCCCTTCAAACGCATCGACTGCGGCAATATCGACCGCGCTCGCTTCGTGGATCGCCCCGTGGATCACGGTCGAATAGCGCGCCTGTGTGAGGATCAACGCCGGATGCCAGCCAGTGGGCGTTGGGATAGCATAGAGCGCGCCCTGCGTCGTCGCCGGTGCCCCTAAGCCAAGTCCACGAAGGAAAGGCCAATCCCCACCGTCCGGACCAAGGCCCTCTTGCAGGACACCGTAGAAAAAGACGTGGGATGGCTGCTGCGCAGATGAATGGGATCGTGTCATCGCGGCTCGAACCCACCAAGCACAATGTTGAGTGATGGGATAATCATGAGCGAATAACGTCCGTCCGTCGCAACATAGCCGCCCTCTCGAAAGGCGTGATCGATCAAGCGTTCGCTAGGGGGCTCCAAGCCTTCAGTCATCCTATCACCTTAATCCAACACGCGCTCTTCGACGAGCGTGACGGGGGCAGGCAGCGCGCCGGTTTGCAATGCGATGGCGAGTTGTTCCGCCTCTTCCCATGTGAACTGTCCTGAGATTTGAAGCGCACCGCCCAAGATCGGTTCATTCACAATCGGAGTGGTCAGCACTTCTCCGTCCAACACGATGGCAATCGGACGCCCAACATTATCGCGAGACATAGAAGCGAATTTGCGCGTGCCTTCATCATCGAACTGAATGTTGACCACTGGCTGATTTGAGTTCGGGTCTAGTCCGGCACGCGCGTCTGTGATCAGGTCACCACGCAATCTGCCAAGACGCCGTACCGCGACAGGCACTCCATCGCGTGATGGCAGGACTTCGCTTCCCGGCGGGGCGATCCCCTGCATCAAATCGTCGTAAGGCACGTCTTGTTCGACCAGCCGAAACGAAATCTCTCCTGTCACCCCAATCGCGGACTTTATCATCTCTGAGGAATTGTCGCCCGATACGTCCAGAACGAAGCGGCCCGTGTGCGTGAGGACCGTTTTGTGGATGGTGATATCCAAGCCGCCAATCCTGCGGACGAGGACGTCGCGCGTGGCCTCGTTCAACCCCTCAATATCTGCATTTTCGGGGATCCGCTCTGGATCGATCTGCAGGACATATTGATGCGTTGGATCAGTCTGCGCCGCCAATTGATCGCAGGCGGCAAGACTGATGCTCGCCAGCCCAATCAACAATGCCGCCATTCTGCGCAAAAACACCTGTGTCATCCCATTGCCTCCAACACATCTTCCAACCTTGCCGGATCGCCCAGCGCGATGACATCAGCGCCGCCTTTCGCCGCACTTTCTGCGTCGAGCGGGTTGCCCATCCAGTCGCTCATTGTGCCGCCAGCCCCTTCGACCACAGGCACCAGCGCAGCATAATCATATATCGCAAGGCCCGCCTCGCAAATCACGTCGAGATGCCCCCCTGCAAGCAGCCCGTAATTGTAGCAATCGCCGCCATAGACGATGGTCCCCTGCCGCTTGTTCCCACCCACTGCTTGGGCGAGTTGCATATAGGGTTCGGCTTGATCTGCGGTGAAGTAATGCGGGCTGCTGGAGGCGAGAACCGCATCTTCGAGTGAGCGACATGTGCGAGTGCGCACTGGCGTGCCATTGAATGTGGTGCCTTCACCAATCCGGCCAACCCAACGCTCTCCCGCAATCGGTTGATCAATCACGCCCAACACCGGCCAGCCGTCCTGCATCAACGCAATCAGCGAACCAAAGATCGGGCGGCCCGCCATAAAGCTGATCGTGCCGTCAATCGGATCGACCACCCATTGCCGCCCTGCTCTTTCGTTGTGGGTGCCGTATTCCTCACCAATAATGCCATCATCGGGGCGTTCCGCCTCAATGATCGCGCGCATCGCCGCTTCCGCCGCACGGTCAGCCTCTGTTACTGGCGATTGGTCAGACTTGCGCTCTTGGGCCCATTCCCCGCGAAACAACGGACGAATAGCGTTACCGGCAGCATCAGCGAGACGGTTGGCGAGAGCAAGATCGGCGGGTGTCATGGTGCACTCCAATACCGGAAAGCTTCTTCCTGCCTAGCCTGCACATAGGCCTTTGCCTCCGGGCCTTCCCAATCCAGCGGCCAGTCGCCCGGCATTGTATCTGCAAGATGCGAGCGCGTTACGAACCAGCCCTGTCCCGGCAACCCGTCAGATTGACGCACCACCAAAACCGCAAGCCCCGGTTCGCCGGCAATGCGGCCGGTTTCATCAATCGCGTCGAGCACTTTGCACAAGTTGCGCATCTTGGGCCGGGTGAATTGATAGCCCAAAAGGTTCAGCATCTGCGAATAGGTCAACGCATTGCCCGCACGGGCTGCGCCGATCAGTATCTCCCGGACTTCAACCGGGTCAAACATCAATCAAACAGGCTGGAAACGCTGCTTTCATCCGCGATCCGCCGGATTGCTTCACCCACCAGCGGCGCCATCGTCAGAATGCGGATTTTGTCGGACTTCTCCGCCGCCTCTGTCGGGCGGATCGAATCGGAGATAACCAGCTCTTTCAGCTTCGATCCATCAATCCGCGCCACTGCTCCGCCAGACAAAACGCCGTGCGTGATGTACGCCGCGACCGACTTCGCGCCGCTTGCGAGCAGAGCGTCTGCCGCGTTGCAGAGTGTACCGCCGGAATCCACGATATCGTCGATCATGATGCAGTGCCGCCCTTCGACCTCACCGATGATGTTCATCACTTCGCTTTCACCGGGGCGATCGCGGCGTTTATCGACGATGGCGAGCGGAGCGTTGTTTAGCCGCTTGGCCAAGGCGCGCGCGCGCACCACACCGCCGACATCGGGGCTGACGACCATCAAATCCTGCTCACCATAGCGCGCCTGAATATCGGCAGCCATGACGGGCGCAGCATAAAGGTTGTCAGTGGGAATATCGAAGAACCCCTGGATCTGACCCGCATGCAAATCAACCGCGAGCACCCGGTCTGCACCAGCCTCTGTGATCAGGTTCGCGACCAGTTTGGCAGAGATCGGCGTCCGGGGTCCGGGCTTTCGATCCTGCCGTGCATAGCCGAAATAGGGGACAACCGCCGTAATCCGCTTGGCAGACGCGCGTTTGAGCGCATCGATGCAGATCAACAGCTCCATCAAATTGTCGTTTGCCGGAAAACCGGTCGGCTGGACGATAAACACGTCTTCGCCGCGCACATTCTCGTGAATTTCAACGAAGATTTCTTCATCGGCAAAGCGGCGGACGCTCGCATCAGTCAGCGGGATTTCCAAATAAGCCGCAATCGCGCGCGCAAGCGGCAAGTTCGAATTGCCTGACATGATTTTCATGGATGCGAATCCCCGTGCATTTGGTGATGAGACCCGCCTAGCCGAGAGTCATGGAAAGGCAACAGATGAGGATGCGGTTGTCGTCAGATCAAAAGGCAGCCTGCTATCCCGGTTGCATCGGCGCCGGGATCACTCATCGTAAACGAAGATCACTTGGTCAGCGTCCCGCACCCGCACCCAGACCTGATAATAGCCAAGCTCATTTTCCCCGCGCACATTGGCGACAGGCCGCGGCACGCCTGTTTGCGCGTCGATCCACAACAGCTGCGCCTCGCCCTCAACCACGATCCGCTTGTTGCCCAGGGCCTGTATCATCGTGAACATATTAAGTTCGCTCGGCGCGACCCGGTGGCATGCACGGACCTCGATCTGGCCCTCCTGAAAAAACTGCCCATCACAGAGTTGCGCGCGCCGAAGCAGCGCCCAAAGCGCATCGCGTTCCAAGGCAATGGTCAGCGTGCCAAAGCGGGCATAGCCCAGCTGTGAGTTCACGAAGAACAGGTCTTCAAGCGCTCCGTTTAGACTTTGCCCACCGCCCGACACGTCAAGCAGAAAACGGCCCGGGGTCGGCATGCCCTCACCCGCCGCATAGGCCAGCGCAACGGCCTCGCTTGGCGTGGAGCAGCCTTCCTCGCATTCAGGCGCCGTTGCCCGAACCGCATCAAGCGCGCCCTCGGTTTCATAAAGCGCCGCAGCACGCTGCCGAATGTCGTCGATGTTGATGGTCTCGGCCAACAGCGCCGATGGCATTGTGAGGGCGAAAAGGGCGGTTACGACGCGGAGCAAGTCAAACTTTCAGACAGGAGTATTACGGCCTGATTAGCAACACTGCTCAGCATGAATATTTGATGAGTAGGCTCGAATAATATGGGCGCGTTCGGCGCGATCACTCACCCCGCATTATGCGGCGAAATTCGGTGTTCGCCTCTGATCCAGCGCACTGTCCCACTCGATGCGCGCATGACCACGCTCTCGGTTGTCATAATCGTCGCGCCGGTGGATTTCTTTCGCTTCTTCACGCCGTCCAATAGCGAGCCGTCGGTCACACCGGTTGCGGCGAAGATGCAGTCGCCGCCAGCGAGATCCTCTAGCTTGTAGATGCGGTCGAGATCGGTGATGCCCCATTTCTTCGCACGCGTTTTTTCGTCGTCATTGCGGAACACCAGCCGCCCGTTGAATTGGCCGCCGACACAGCGCAAAGCGGCAGCTGCCAGCACGCCTTCGGGTGCGCCGCCTTGGCCCATATACATATCGATCCCAGTGTCCTGGTCCGTCACCGCGATCACACCTGCGACATCGCCATCACCGATCAAGTACACTCCGCAACCCAGCGCGCGCAGCTCTGCAATCAACGACGCATGGCGGGGTCGATCAAGGACGCAGACATTGATATCGGATGGGTCTTTGCCTTTGGCCTCTGCCACCGCTTTCACATTGTCGGTGGGCGATTTGGCAAGGTCGATAATGTCCGCAGGCAGGCCCGGTCCCACAGCCAGCTTATCCATATAGACATCGGGCGCATTCAGCAGACATCCCTCTTCCGCAGCGGCCAGCACGGCGAGCGAATTGGGGCCAGCTTTCGCAGTGATGGTGGTCCCTTCGAGCGGATCGAGAGCGATATCGATCTTTGGCCCTTTCCCCGGTGCGCCGCCGACTTTCTCGCCGATATAGAGCATGGGCGCCTCGTCCCGCTCTCCTTCACCGATAACGACTGTGCCATCCATATAGAGATTGTCGAATGCGCGGCGCATCGCTTCGACCGCGGCGGCATCGGCGGCTTTTTCATCGCCGCGCCCGATCAATTGCGCTGCGGCGACAGCGGCGGCCTCTGTCACGCGGACCATTTCGAGCACCAACACACGGTCGACCGCATTCTCTTGGCCTTCGTCTTTTACAGCCAAGACATCTGTGCCATGCGTGGGATCAGTTGGAGTGTTCATGCGAAATTCAGTCCTTTTGGCCTTTGCCGTTGTTCCCGCGCTTAGACTTGGAGGAATGCGCTTGTCGAGCAATGCTGCCTTTCTCTCACCAAAAACGACGCGAATGGCGAGTTTGGCCGGACTGGCATTGTTGGGTGCACAGCCTTTGGCCGCGCAGGATGACGGTGCCGTGACAGCAGTGGCGACACCGGCGGCGCAGAATGAAGCAGAAGCTCCCGCAAGGCCAGCGCGAAGGCCCGGCCCCATCATCAACCTTGCTGTGACCGTCCCCAAAGAAGAATCGGACCAGTTGCTTGAAGAGGATTGCGAGGAAGAGGCCGATGCCGCGCGGATCGCAAATGAGATTATCGTGTGCCGCCAATTGGGCGAGGCTTCCGATGGTTCATGGGATAAAGGCGCATGGGAGCGCGACTATGCCCGCCGCACACAAGGCGGTCGCACGCCGGACACGTTCGGGATCGCCAATCACGGCAACGCAATCGGTTTTGGATCGGTTCCTCCGCCCGCGCTGATCATTGATGTTGAGGCTCTGCCCGATGCTCCAGCTGGCACCGATGCAGATCGGATCGCTCGCGGATTGCCGCCGTTGGGCCGCGATGAGGAGCTTACGCCTGAACAAATAGCCGAGCGCCGCCGCGCATTGGGACTGGACGCGCCACCTATACCGACAGCGGAGTGATGATGGGATTGCGGCGCATTGTGACAATGATGGCCGCTGCGTCGTTCCCGCTTGCTCCATTGGGCGCTCAAGAATCTGACGATCCACCATCACCCGATGATGGGCGGTTGGTGATCGACCTCACGCAACAGGTGCCCGATACGCAAAGGGATCGGCTGGCAGAGGAGCAATGCGAAGAAGAGGCCGATGCGGGCCGTATTGCCGGTGAAATCGTGGTGTGCCGCCAATTGGGTGAAACCACCGACGGCCTGTATAACCACGAGGAGTTCCTGCGCCGCTATGCCGAGGCGACACAGGGCGTCGGCACGCCAGATGTCGATGGCACGGGCCTACCGCCCGGAATGGTACCATTGGTGACAATACGCGGCTGTTTCCTACCCCCTTGCCCTCCACCGCCGGCGCTGATCATTGATGTCGAGGCACTGCCTCCACCACCCGCAGGATCAGATGCGGATCGCATTGCACAAGGATTGCCGCCCTTGGGCGAAGACGGTGATGATGGACGTGGCCCGATCAGCGAAGAGGAACTGGGTCTGCCAGACCCTCTCTCAGTGCTGGAGGGGCAGTAAGACCCTTTTGCGTTCGCTCAGTACCTAATTCGGCAGGATCGGCAGAACGAGAGGATCGCCAGTCAGGCTGTCGGACCCTTCGAGCAAGTCGAGCGCGCGGCGGACATTCGCCTCTGGTCCTTCATGCGTGACAATCGCGACCAGCACTTCACCGCCATCGCTCTTACGGCCCTGTTGGATCAGGCTTTCAATCGACACATCGCCATCGCGCATCGCTGCGGTGATTTCTGCGAGCACACCGGGCCGATCATTCACGGTAAAGCGCAAATAGGTGCGCTCTGTCCGATGGCCGGGTTCTGCCGGGCCAAGGGCTGCGAGCTGCGCCACGGGGATCGAGAAAGGCGCTCCGGTTTCCGCTCTTGCAATGTCGATGAGGTCGGCGACGACTGCGCTGGCGGTGGGGCCGTCGCCTGCCCCTGCTCCTTGGAACAGCAAGCGGCCAGAGAAATTGCCCTCTGCCACCACGGCATTGGTCGGGCCATCGACGGACGCGAGCGGATGATCTTTGGCGACTAGGCACGGGCGCACACGTTGCAGCAGTTTGGGAACGCCGCCCTCATCTTGAACATCAGCCTCTGCGATAAGGCGGATGACAAAGCCCAACGCATCCGCTTGCGCGATATCAGCTGCGCGCACTTGGACGATGCCATTGGTTGTGACAGCGGCAAAATCGACCTTCGCGCCAAATCCAATCGCAGCAAGGATCGCGAGTTTGTGCGCTGCATCCACGCCTTCGATGTCGAATGTTGGATCAGCCTCAGCATAACCCAGCGATTGTGCTTCGGCGAGCGTTTCGGCGAAGTCAGCCCCAGTCGCTTCCATCTCTGACAGGATGTAATTGCAGGTGCCATTGAGGATGCCGTAAACTTTGGTGAGAGCATTGGCGGATGTGCCTTCGCGCAGACCCTTTACCACCGGAATGCCGCCCGCAACCGCCGCTTCGAATTTGAGGGGAGCGCCTGCGCCCTCTGCCATTTCGGCAAGCACCAAACCGTGATGCGCGATCATCGCTTTGTTGGCAGTGACAACGCCTTTGCCCGCCTTCAGGGCAGCACGGGACAGGGCAAGTGCGGGCCCATCCGATCCGCCTACCAGCTCAACCACAATGTCGACATCTTCGCGCGCAGCGAGAGCGGTCATATCGTCTTCCCACGCGCATGCGCTGATATCGACGCCGCGATCCTTGTGTCGCTCACGCGCGCTAACAGCGACTACATCGATAGGACGGCCCGCACGTGCCGTCACAAGATCGCGATTGGTTTCCAGCAAGCGGATAACGCCCACTCCCACTGTGCCCAACCCGGCAAGCGCGATGCGAAGAGGTGATGTATCGGCGGTATCGGTCAAGAGGGCGCTCCGGTGCAGGCTGGCGAAATTTGCGTGGCGAGCGCTGGCGGCACAACCCTTTCGCGTCAAGGCCTAAGAGCGCGCCAGGCGCGGTTTAGGTGCCATCCTCGGTAATCGCACGGTTGCACGGGCCCAAATCCTGCATGACCAAAGCATAGTCGTTTTGAGCCAATCGCCGAGCCCCTGCATCGCGCGCCAGATTGGCAGACGACGGCAATTGCTGGGGCAGCGCGCAAGCGAGGCGATACCAGCGCAACGTGCCCGTTTGCGGCGGACGCGCGGCAGAATCGATGATCTCACCCCATGACACACCCCAAACCGCGCGCTGACCCGGACGGCGCAGGACCGTCACCGACACAGGTGAGCCATCGCGTGTCTCAAGAAAAATCTGCGTTTCTGATTCGCCCGTTAGAGTGCCCGGCACGGCCAAAGCATCGCGGATACCGGTTACAACTGGCGGTCGATCGCGATCGACCAGATCAATAAGTATCGGACGAAGGCGTGCCTCCAGCTCAGGTGAATAGTCAAGCTGCGCGTTTTTTCCGGTCAGTTGAATTGAGCCAGGCCGCCCTGGAACTGCGTTAGCAAACAGCAGCATCTCGCGATTTTTCAGCCGCTCGGGCTTTCCGCGCGCATTCAGCGGCACATCGATCAGGTAATTGAGCGATTCGCCCACTGCCCTTTGCCCACCGATCAAAGCGAGTGTCTCTGCTTCGATGTAAAGCCGTGCGAATCCGGGGGCCAAACCGGGCGCTCTTTCCGGTTCCAGTTCAATTTGGCGGCGAATCTCTGCGCGGATCACAAGGTCACTTCGCTCTGCCAAGGACGTTAGATCGACATAGGTCGCGCGTTCGGCCGCTGTTGGCGGGGGTAAATCGGAATCCTGTGCAAAAACCGGAACACCGCTTGCACCCAACATCACAGCGCACAAAGCAACTGCGCCTACGCGCTTGAATTTAAGTGTTAAATTTGCGTTAATGATCGCCATCGTGCAAAAATCCCGTATGTGTTTGGCGCAAAGCTACAAGCGTATTTCTATTCGAGAACCACGCCAGTGAATCGATGCTGAACCGATAAAGCGTTTGATTGCCTAAGTGTTGACCGTTAAAGCTCCAAGGGCTTGCGACGAGGTTGGGGACAAGATCGGAGCAAGCTGAGCCGTTTCGGATGCATTTGGGAAGCAGGTGCAGATGGCGGCTTAATCGGGATCAGAATTTCCCGCGAGCGCCCACCGGGTTGACGGGCGTCGCAGGAAGTATTCAGGAACCGATTGGGAGACACAAGATTCTGGGAATCACGGCCCGGGTCTCAACTCCAACGCTTTGAGCGAATCAGAGCGTTTGGGATTCGGACCTGACGTGTTCATTGTGTCGGACGAAGTAATGTGTCGGGCCTTGCCGCCTGTAAAAAGGGCAAGGGGTTCGGCAACGTAATGGAGAGAAAGCAACTGGATGGCCTACGCTGACCAAGGAATGACGGGGAGCAAGATTGCGGCCCTCATAATAGCGATCGGCATCGTGGCTGCGATCGGTCTCGCTATGGTTTTGGGCTTGACCATCGACGTCGTGAAGCAAGCCGTTGAGCGCGTGACGACAGTCGATATCGAGGAACCCCCACCCCCCGAAGAACCGGATGAACCACCGCCGCCGCCTGATGAGCCGGTATCGCCACCACCTCCGGTTGCGCCTCCGCCTCCCATCAGTGTCGCGGTAAACCCGCCACAGATTGAGACGCAGCAGACGCCTCCGCCACCGGCACCGATTGCACGCGTGGTTCCGCCACCGGCTGCGCCAGCACCGCCTGCTGCGCCGCCACCACCACCACCGCCATCGCTGGCTCGTGGAGCGACGACACGCAACGAACGTCGTTGGGCTGGTCGTATTCAGGACAACTATCCTTCACGGGCTTTGCGTGAAGAGGTTGAAGGCACCGTGGGTGTACGCGTGACTGTGACTGCCAACGGTCGAGCAACCAATTGCTCGGTCACTGGCTCCAGCGGATCGAGCGTGCTGGATCAGGCCGCGTGTCGCGGGATGGAGCGTTATGCTCGTTTCAACCCGGCACTGGATGATGCAGGTAACCCGACATCGGGCACCTATTCGACGCGGATCACCTACCGTTTGAATTGATGAAATATCGTAGGCGCTCGCTCACAGAGAGAGGGCGGGCGTCTCGGGGAACAATCTTTTAATTAAGGAATACTCGCATGAACCTTTACTATCTTGCAGCGGCAGCAGCCGAGACAGAAGTGCCGGAAAACAAGTTCGGCTTCATTCAAGCTATGGAAGAAGGCGGCCCGGTCGCTTGGTCGATCCTCGCCGTCATGGTCATTATGTCGGTTGGCTCTTTCTACATCCTGTTCACCAAATTGTTCGAACAGAACAAAGTGATGAAGCAGTACAAGGGTGTTCAAACCAGCTTCTGGCGCGCTGCTTCGCTTAAAGAAGGCGCAACCAAGCTTGAGAAGAACAGCGCATGGCGTCAGATCGCTGACGATGCGATCGCTGCTGATGAGAAGCACGCCAAGATGACCGACAGCCTCGAAGCGCATGATTACATGCACGGTTCGCTGCAACGTTCGGAAGATTCGATCAATTCGTCGCTTTCCGGCGGCCTGTCGTTCCTCGCATCTGTGGGCGCTACTGCACCGTTTATCGGTCTGCTCGGTACGGTGATCGGTATCTATCGCGCTCTGATCAACATCGGCATCGAAGGTTCTGCTTCGATCGATAAGGTTGCTGGTCCGGTTGGTGAGGCCTTGATCATGACCGCGATTGGTCTGCTTGTGGCTGTGCCTGCTGTGCTTGCGTTTAACTGGCTTCAAGCACGCAACCGTCGGATCGCAGAGCTGCTCAACAGCTTCTCGACAGATATCCTTGCTTACATCAGCTCGGATGGCGCGGTTAAGCCTTCTGTGACAGCGGCACCTGCTGCACGCACAGCGGCTCCTAAGCCTGCTGCGAAGCCGGCAGCGGCTAAGAAGTAAGCCTGTTTGCAAAGGATTGACGGGGGCGCGCCCGCGCCGCGTGTGTGCCCCCATCCCCCTTTGGCCAACAATGGTTTTACGCCGCAGCGCGGGTTTGCGCTGACTTTAGAATAAAGCTCAGATTTGAGCAGTTAGGGAATTCACAATGGCGATTTCGATGGGAGGCGGGGAAACCCCCATGTCCGACATCAACACCACGCCGCTCGTGGACGTGATGCTGGTTCTCCTGATCATCTTCCTTATCGCGGTTCCGGTTGCGATTCAGACGGTTGAACAGCTGAGAATTCCGGTTTTTGAATCGATCGAATCGAAAGATAAGGTTGAAAACCTTCAGCTCACCGTCACCACGACCGACGTGAACGGTAACACCGCGTCGACGATCAACACTGGGTTCCAGGGCGCAACGCGTTCAGGCGAATGCCGGGTGTATTTCAACAATATCACCCCGGTCTCCTCTACGGAACTCTACGACCAAGCATTCAACCGCTTGGATGCGATTGTCACTGCCGCTGGTGGTCCAGAAGCGATCATGGAGGATCCTGAGCGGATCCCACAGGTCCATATTCGTGCCGATGCAGAGGCTCCTTGGCGTTGTGTCGCAGGCGCGATCTACAATGTTCAGGCCGCTGGTTATCCAACGGTTGGCTTCATTTCGAATCCGGTTGATCCCGGCATCTAATCTCAGCCCAGCGCGCGATTTTGCGCTGGCATTTAAGGAGTAACTGACATGGGTATGGCCGGAGGCAAACTCGACGGCGAACCGATGCTGGACATGAACATGACGCCGTTGATCGACGTTTTGCTCGTGCTGCTCATCATGTTCATCATCACCATCCCGGTGGCAACGCACTCGGTCGATATCGATCTTCCGCAAGGCAACCCGCCACCAACTGACATTCAGGTTGACCCGATCAAGAATAAGCTTGTGCTGACACAGGCCGGGGAGATTCTGTGGAACGCAGATCCCATCAATCAGGGGCAACTGGTCACTCTTCTACAAGAGACAACCCAGTTTGCGGTGGAGCCTGAGCTTCAATTCGAACCAGAACCGCTCGCCAGCTATGAACTGTCAGCCAAAGTGCTGCAGGTGATCAAAGCATCGGGCGTGACCAAGTTCGGTTTTGTCGGCAATGACAAATATCGTGAGTTTGGCTCAGGCCGCTAAGCCAGCAAACGCTACGAAACATCAAAGGGCGGCTCGCAAGAGTCGCCCTTTTTTGTGTCCTATCACGTGCTTTGACACGCAATGCATTGCAATCGGCATACCGGTACGCGTTAGGCAACTTTTGTGATATGTTGTATCACCTTCTCAGAGGCGACCCCTAACCGCCTCACTTTGAGAGGAGCTGCAACAATGCCCAAATCAATCACCCGCCCCAATATGTACGCACCCAAGGCCGCGCGCCCAATGAGCGGAATGAATGTCACGCCGTTTATCGACGTTCTGCTGGTGCTGCTTGTGATGATCATCATCGCGGTGCCGATAAAGGTCCACGAGACCACCATCGACCTGCCTGGCCCGCCTGATGAATTGACCGCCCCACTGCCGGTTCTACCCGAAAACACAGTCACGATCACAGCCGACGATCAGCTCATGTGGAACGGCGCAATCGTCACACGCGAAGTGCTGAGCCGCCAGGTTAGCGCAGCGAGCGCATTGGAAGAGGAACCGCTGCTGCGTTTCGAACCCGAGGCTCTTGCCAGCTATGACTTATCCGCGCGCACCATCGCTCTGATCAAGGATTCAGGAGCGGAGCGGTTCGCCTTTGTGGGCAATCACAAATATGCTGGGCTGGACTGACAAGTCTGAGGAGACGCGGGGATGGCAAACCTGAACCACAAACACGGCAGGCCCTTTAAGGGCCTAAGATGTGCCAACCCTGCGCTTCGCAAACGCTTTGACCATGGCGAGCCGATCAGCAAAATTGATACGCGGCCGATGGTGTTTGTGGCCTTGTTTTTGGCGATCATGGTTTTTTTAGGTGCTGCACAAATCCGCCCACACGCCTTTAACATTGACCTTTGGGATGGAAAATCGGCCAACGCATTGTTGGCTGGAAGCATCGATGCGGGACCCGATGGTCCCGAAGTGCCCATCAACCGTGTTACGATCTCACAAGATGACCAGATGTTCTGGAATGGACATCCAATTCGCGAGGCAGACTTCTCCATCTTACTACGCGAAGTAAAAACCTTTGACGAACAGCCCACGATAGACTTCGCACCAGCCGCAAATGCAAGCTATGATGCAACTGTCAAAGCTCTCTATTTGCTAAGGTTAAGGGGTGTCCGCTTTCAAATTTCTGGATTGGAAGAGCATTGCCGCTTTACCCATGAATGGGGAGGTGCAGCTTCAAATCAGGACAGCAGCCTGAACGTTGCGTTGAGCATATTTGTGCCAGAACGAGCGTACGAAAACACCCCCGTGCCTTATTACTCGATCCCTGAAGGCGGCCCATGTAAAGAACGCTTTGTGGTTCAAGCGCCAAACTGACCACCCTCCAACTCCTCAATCGGATCGATCCGCATTGCTTCGCCGACAAGGGTTTCGGCCTCCAACAACAACTCATCATCGACCGCTCCTTGAGGCACAGCCTCGCGGCCAATCATGGTCATCACAGGCACGGCCAAAGGCGACACACGGTCCAGCTCAACATGGACCAGTTCGCTTTGTGACCGCTCCAGCAAATCGGCGAGCCGCCCTACGTCTGTCATCCGCGCGCGCGCGTCGGCCCATGCGGCCTCTAATAACACATGGTCGGGCTCGTATTTCTTGAGCACATCGTAGATCAGGTCGGTTGAAAATGTGACCTGTTTGCCGGTCTTCTTTTTGCCCGGATGCTGTCGCTCGACCAGCCCGCTTATGACGGCGACCTCTCTGAAAGCCCGGCGCAAAAGGTGACTTTCCGTGACCCATTCGGTGAATTCGTGCGTCAGTATATCGGGCGATAGCAGCGGTTTCGGGTCCTCCACTGGCTTCAATCCCCACACAGCCAGCGTGTAATCATTGGCAACGAACCCGCCCGGCATCAAACCACGATCCTCCATTCGCCGTGTGATCAGCATGCCCAGCGATTGGTTCGCGTTCCACCCCTCGAACGTATAATAGGTCGTGTAATGCTTGCCGCCATGAGGAAAACTCTCAACCAGCAGCTCGCCCGGCTTGGGCATGCGGCTGCGATAGTCCTGCACCTCCAACCATTCGCGCACATCATCGGGAAAACGGCCCCAGCCCGCACGATCATCCAGCATCGCCTGCACCCGTGTCGCCAGATGCGTGGTCAGCGGCAGGCGCAGCCCCCCATAGGAGGGGATCGTCGCCGACTTCTTGGCAGCGCGCACAATGACATCCATGTCTTTGACGCTCTCGACCTCGACGCTGAGCCCTGCAAAAAAGAACGTATCGCCTGCCGAGAGTTGAGCGGCAAACCGCTCCTCCACCTTGCCCAATTTGCGACCGTTCTTGAACCGCACGGTCAGCATTTCAGAATCGACGATAATGCCTGCGTTCATCCGATGGCGCTGCGCCTGTGATGGGTGGGCAAGCCGCCAAACGCCATCTTTGCCCCGCACAATCCGCCTAAACTTGTCATAGGCGCGCAAGGCATAGCCGCCATTTTCGACAAAGCTGAGCACCCGCGCGAGCGCCTCGGCATCAACCCAGGCATAGGCGAGTGATGATTGCAATTCAGCCAGCAAAGCGTCTTCGTGAAACGGCCCAGCACATGCACAGGCCATCACGTGCTGCGCGAGCACATCGAGGCCCCCTGCGCGAAAATCCTCCCCGTCGCGCTGGCCTTCGTCGACGGCATCTTTGGCTGCCATCGCTTCGAGGAATTCAAACCGATTGCCAGGAACCAAGACTGCGCGGCTAGCCGTGTCGAGCCGGTGTCCCGCGCGCCCGATCCTTTGCAACAGGCGCGAGCTGCCTTTGGGCGCGCCCATTTGCACCACCAGATCGATATCGCCCCAATCGACCCCTAGATCCAAGCTGGCGGTGCACACCAGCCCGCGCAACTCACCGGCCGCCATCGCATCTTCGACCTTGCGCCGCGCCTCTTTTGACAGGCTACCATGGTGCACACCTATGGGCAGATTGTCCTCATTCACATCCCACAGACATTGGAAAATGAACTCCGCCAGAAAGCGCGTATTGGTGAAGACGAGCGTCGTGCGGTTTGCCTTGATCGCCTCATACAGCTGATCGACGGCCCAGCGCCCCGCATGCCCTCCCCATGGTACGCGCTCTTCGATGGGGAGCAGGATCTCAACCTCCGGCTCCGCACCATCTTCGCCCAGAACCAGATCAGCTGCGCAAATTTCTCCAGTGCCATCGGCAGCCTGGGGTGCCAGCCATTCCTGGTAACTCAGCGGATTGGCCAGAGTCGCAGACAAAGCCACACGCTGCATGTCAGGTGCAAGCTGCTGAAGCCGTGCTAATGCGAGCGCAAGGAGATCGCCGCGTTTGCCCGTCGCGAAGGCGTGCACTTCGTCAATCACGACACGTTTGAGCGTGCGAAACAGATCGAGACTTTCGGGGTAGGACAGTAGGAGAGACAGCGATTCCGGAGTGGTCAGCAGCACATGTGGCGGCTTTTCGCGCTGGCGTTTCTTGCGATCGGACGATGTGTCTCCACTGCGCGTCTCGACCCGAATGGGCAGGCCGATCTCCTCAATCGGAGTCAGCAGATTGCGCTTAACGTCGTGAGCAAGCGCCTTTAGCGGCGAGACATAGAGCGTGTGCAGTCCGTCCTCTGGCAACGCGCCTGTCGAAGGTGCAAAATCGCACAATGTCGGAAGGAACCCCGCAAGCGTCTTTCCCGCTCCGGTATCCGCAACGAGCAGTGCGTCACGCCCCTCACGCGCTTTTGCCAGCATATCACTTTGATGCCGCCGCACTCGCCAATCGCGCGCGTCGAACCAGCCTTGAATTTCGGGCGGTATTTCAGGGATAAGAGGCGCGCTGGCCGGTTGGTTCATGCTCCGTCGTGGTCAATTTCTGGCCCGGCCGGTGCACTCTCTTCCAACTCTTTGACAGTCACGCCGAGCAAATTAGCCAACCGCGTGCGCTCACTTGCATCAAGCTGCGAAAAAGAGCGACCAGCGGGGTATTTCTCTTCCGCCTGCGAGGCCGCTTCCATCATCGAAGGCATACGCTCCATAATCGCAGGTACGGTTTCATTCATAGAGGCCATGACTTGAGGATCAGCGAAGATCAGGAAGCTTTCGCCGGCATATTTACTGCCGATGCTGGTCTGGAAATAAGCGTTAAGATCGGCCAGCTCCCCCTCGGTAAATCGCACCGCATAGGCCCGCGCCAAACCGCTGCGATAGGCAGGCTCAATCTCGTTCATCGTCTCTGTGATCATAGTTAGGAAAGCCGAGCTGATCTCCGAATTGCGCGCCGCTGCATCCGGGTCGAGCAGTGCCAGCGCCTTTTGAAGCCGTTCTTCCTCAATAGCGGCCAAATCGAGTGGGCTGATCCCTGTCGCCGCTGATAGCGCGATGGCAGGTGTGCTACCCAGCCCGCCCATGATGCTGTCCATCATCGGCCCCATCGATTCTTCCATCATCCGCGCATAAGTGCCCTCCGGCATCAACCGCGTGACGACCTCCATCGCTATCGGCAAGCGCGCCTGTTGCTCCGCGGTCAGCTCATCCGCTTGACCAAACATGTCACCAAACAGACCGCCAATCGCGGCGAGTTCTTCAGCAGTCGGCTCGGCGCTATCTACGGTTTGTGCGACAGCTGGGGCTGAGCTGAGTGCAAGTGCGGACACGGCGGCGAGGATCAGGCGTTTCATACAGGATCGTCCTTATTCAAAGTGCTGCTCTATCTATGCCTAAGGGCGCGCGCGGGTTCCAGCATGAAATGTGGGCGGGAATCGCCGAAGCAGGCGTCGCCAGTTACTGGCTGCAAAATGCAATCAAAAGGAACAGGCCGATGATCCACCAGCCGCTGTTCTTTTCGATGGGAAAGCGCTCAAATATCTTGGTGACCTCGCCCATCTCGATATCAGGGGCGCTGCTCGAACTTTGGGTCTGCTGTTCAGTTTCAGGGATGTAGCTTCCACCGTGCTCCCATTCTGTGCTGTCTGGCTCACTGGGGGAGGCTTCTGAAATGGTAGCAGCAGGCTCCCAAGGGCCGCGGCGCTCTGGCTCTGGCTCTGGCTCTGGCTCTGGCTCTGGCTCTGGCTCTGGCTCTGGCTCTGGCTCTGGCTCTGGCTCTGGCGGGGCCTCCGCAATTACGGGAGCATGGTCAAGCACAGGGTTAGGCGCAGGATCAGGTTCTGATGCAAACTCCTCGACCTCATTATCCGCTCCGCCACGCGCTGCCTCGCGCCGCATTTCACTGGCCAGAAACAGAGCTTTCTCACGCGCTTCGGTCAGTTCAGCAAAGGCCGAAATCCGCATCGATTCCGCGTCCAGATCGGCCCGCTTTAACGCATAGGCGGCATGAATCGCCTCACGGTCAGACGCAGGCGCAATACCCAGCGCCGACCAAGGCCACACAGCGCCCTTATCAGATGCCTCAGTGCCCAACGCTCTCCCCGCGCTCTAACCCTGACAATTCCAGCTGCTCGTCAATCTGCGCGATCAGGCGGTCTAGGCCCTCTTGCGTGTCGCTTTCCGCGCGTGCGACCAGCACGTCTTGAGTGTTGGAAGCGCGCAGCAACCACCAACCGTCCGCCGTATTGACCCGCACACCATCGGTCGCATTGACCTCTTCGACACTCGGTCCCGGATTTGTGGTCAGCCGCTCGGTCACTTCGGCCATTGCGGGGAATTTGCGTACCTCGTCGACCTGAAACCGCATTTCTGGCGTGTTGAGCATGGGCGGGATCGCACCGCGCAGCTCCGTCACCGTCTTGCCCAGCCGCGCAGCCGCCGCGATCAGGCGTACGCCCGCATACAGCGCATCATCAAAGCCGTAATATGTGTCAGCAAAAAAGACATGGCCGCTCATCTCACCCGCCAATGGAGAGCCTGTTTCCTTCATTTTGGACTTAATCAGCGAGTGGCCCGTCTTCCACATGAGCGGCTCTCCGCCATGCGCCGCGACATGATCGAACAAAGCGCGGCTGGCCTTAACATCTGCAATGATTGTAGCGCCTTGGTGGGTTTTGAGGACATCTTCGGCATAGATCATCAACAGCTGATCGCCCCAGATCACCCTGCCCTCTCCATCGATAGCTCCAATCCGGTCGCCATCGCCGTCAAAAGCCACTCCAAAGTCGAGGTTCTTCTCCGCGACGAGCGCGCGCAGATCAGTCAGGTTCTCTTCAACCGTTGGATCAGGATGGTGGTTTGGAAAATGTCCGTCAACTTCAGTGAAAAGCAAATGATGCTCGCCCGGCAAACGCGCAGCCAGCATCTCAAGCGCGGGGCCAGCAGCCCCATTGCCCGCATCCCAACCAACCTTGAGGGTGGAGAGGCGATCAGCGGGAATATTGACCAAGCCTTCGAGCATGCGCTCGACATACTCGTCGATGATGTCGCGTTCGCTGACACTGCCAGCTCCATCGAGCCAGTCGCCCGCTGCTGCCAATTCCCCGAGCTTTTGGATGTCGCTCCCAAAAAACGGTCGCCCCTGAAATACCATCTTGAAGCCGTTGTAATTGGGGGGATTGTGGCTGCCAGTTATCTGAATGCCGCCCTGTACTTCTTCGCTTGAGGCCTCAGCATAATACAGCATCGGCGTCGCGCTCATGCCGATCTTTACGACATCGCATCCGCTCGCGGTAAGCCCTTCGACAAGCGCGTGTTCGAGCATCGGCGAACTGACCCGGCCATCGTAACCAACTGCGACCATCGGTGCTGGCACACCCTCTTCGTCGGCACCTTCGGCTCTGCGCAGCAAGGTCCCGAAACTACGCCCAATCGCGCGGGCATCGTCCGGGCCAAGAGTCTCTCCGATGATCCCGCGAATATCGTATTCACGCAGCACGGTTTGGTCGAATTGGTAAGCCATCAGGGAACTTTCTTACGGGGTCAGTTTCAGGTCGCTCAGTGATTGCACGCTAAATGTGTCATTGCCGCAATCACTGTTCAAGTGGGGGATCGGGCAGCTCATCCAGCAACAGGTCGCGCGCATCATTAGCCTCATGGACCTGAGCGTTTGAACCACCCTTATCAGGATGCACCATAGCGATCAGACGCTTATGTGCCGCTAATATCTCTGCATGGCTTGCACCCTCTTCCACCGCCAGAACCTTGCGCGCATTGAATACCGCTTGCTTGCGCGTGGGTTTTGATCCAATCGCAGTCCAAGGCCATTGGCCAAATGCCCAGCGAAAGATCAGGCAAACAACCAGCAATAGGACTGCAATTTTCAGCATGGTTCAAGCCGACTCCATTGGTGATTTGCGTTTCGAAAATTCGGGCAGATTGAGTGCTTTTAGCAAGGTCCGCAGCTCTTGCCGCGCGACAAGATGACTGGTCCCCAGATCGCCCAATTGTCCCTTATCCAAAAGCGTCAGGCCAGAAGGGAACAGCTCGCGGTAAATCACACGCTCCGACAGGCCATGAACCACGCGAAAACCCACACGCTTAGCCATTTCGGTCAGCGCCCGCTCAATCCGCGCCATATTGCGAGCCTCGGTATAACCGGTGCGATTGCGGACTACGATCCAGTCCATTTCGGGTCGCTTTTCCGCCAAAGTCGCGCGGCTGCGCTTGATCCGCGCCTCCCAGATTAACTCAGCGAAAAAGGAGAGTTTCTTGACCTTGAAACTTTCCGGATCGACCTGACCAATAAGGTCAAAATCGACGAAACTGTCATTCATGGGTGTGACCAATGTGTCGGCATTTTCCACCGCGCACCGGGCAAAAGGATCATCGCGCCCTGGATTGTCAATGATCAGGAAATCGCAATCCTTCTCCAACCGGTCAATCGCCACCAACAATGCCTGTTCGCTGCGCCCCTTGAACACTTCACAAGCGGGCGTGGGCAGCTCAACATCGCGCCGCTGCATCGTGCGGAACCGGTTTTCCATATAGCGATGCGTGGTGCGTTGCCGCGGATCAAGATCGAGCACAGTCACCAACGCGCCAAGATAGGACAACGCCACCGCAATATGCACCGCCGTCGTCGATTTGCCCGTGCCGCCCTTTTCATTGGCGAACACAATGCGATGCGCTGGCCTTTGAGCTTGAGCAGAAGCTCTCTTACGGGTCATCGGGGCGGGTCTTTCTGTCCAAAGCTTGAGTGTTCTGAGTTGGTGCGCACAATTGGCTTGGAGCGCAAGGCTTTAACCGGCTACCTGAGACACAATTTTACCGGAAAGGGAAAGACCCGTGCAAACCGCCAGCACAATTGATGCGTTGAGAAGTCAGGTCGCCAAATTGCGCGGGTCAGATGGTGCCACCATCGGCTTGGTCCCGACAATGGGTGCGTTGCATGAAGGCCATTTGACACTGGTGCGGCGCGCGCGTGAGGCATGCGACCACGTGGTCACATCGATCTTTGTCAATCCGACGCAATTCGGGCCGGGAGAGGACCTCGACGCCTATCCGCGCCAGTTGGAAGCGGATGCAGCGATGCTGGAGGCCGAAGGATGTGCCCTAATCTGGGCACCCGATGTGGCAGCGATGTACCCACCAGGCTTTGTCAGCAATATCTCCGTCAGCGGTGTGAGTGAGGGGTTTTGCGCCGCGGACCGTCCGGGCCATTTTGACGGTGTTGCAACGGTGGTGTGCAAACTGTTTCATCAGGTTCTGCCGGATATGGCATTTTTTGGCGAGAAGGATTTCCAACAGCTCGCCGTGATCCGGGCGATGGCGCGCGACCTTGACCTGACCCGACCACATGTCCTTTCCATCATCGGTGTGCCGACTGTGCGCGAGGCGGATGGCTTGGCCATGTCCAGCCGCAACCGTTACCTCTCTGCGGAAAATCGCACCGCCGCCGGAACCCTGCCGCGGGCGATGAAGAACGCAATCGTAGCCATAGAAAGAGGTGGAGATGTAGGATCAGCTCTGTCCGCACTGGAAAGCGACCTGATCAAAGCGGGGTTCGACAGCGTGGATTATGCAACGCTTGCTGACAGTGCTTCCCTTGCGCCTATTACCGCTCTATCCGGCGCGTCTGCCCGGCTGCTGGTGGCCGCACGCATTGGCGGGACGCGGCTGATCGACAACATGGCTGTTGATACAGCCTGAGGACTAACAGTTTTATGTTGAAGCATTTCTGGGGCTCGTTCCTGTTTACCGCCATCGGCCTTGCGCTGGGGGCGTGGTATGGGTGGTCATTGCACGGAACGGTGGAGGGGATGCTCTCAATCCTATGGATCTGCGCGGTTCTGGCGGTGCTCGAAGTGTCGCTGTCCTTCGACAATGCGGCGGTCAATGCCTCGATCCTCAAAGATATGGACCCTGTCTGGCAGCAGCGCTTCCTCACCTGGGGGATCGCGATTGCCGTGTTTGGGATGCGGATCGTTTTCCCGATTGTCATCGTGATGGTTGCTGCAAAACTTGGCCCCGTCGATGCTGTTCGCTTGGCCTTGAGCGAACCTGCCGAATATCAGCGCATCGTCAGCGAGGCGCATATTGGTCTGATGGGTTTTGGTGGCGCGTTTTTGGGGATGGTGGGGCTCAAATTCTTCTTCGATTCCGACAAGGAATTGAACTGGATCGCGGCCATCGAACACCCATTGGCTAAAGTCGCCGATATCGAGGCGATTTCAATCGGGCTGGTGCTGATAGCAACATGGGCAACATCGACCATGCTTGCGGATGCGGATGCGCTGACCTTCATTATCGCCGCGATTGGCGGCTTGCTCACCTATCTGGCGGTTGAGATCGTGAATCACGTGCTTGAGCCACCCACACCTTCAACCGGCGATGTAGCCAAGGCTGGGTTTGGCGCGTTCCTTTATCTCGAAGTGCTCGATGCAAGCTTCTCTTTCGATGGCGTGATCGGCGCCTTCGCGCTCACCAACAACCTCATCATTATCGCCATTGGCCTTGGCATCGGGGCGATGTTCGTGCGGTCCATGACAATCTTTCTGGTGCGCAAAGGCACGATGTCGGAATACCGCTATCTTGAGCATGGCGCGTTCTATGCGATCCTGGCGCTGGCAACGATCATGTACATCAACACTTTCGCCCATATCCCTGAGGTTATCACGGGTCTGATTGGTGCTGTCCTGATCGGCCTTGCCTTTTGGGCATCGGTCCGCGCCAACCGTGCCGATGATCTTGAGCCGGCGGCAAAGGAAGCTTGAGTTTTACCAAGCGAGGTGGCAATGGCGCTGCTTCAATGAGCGGGCGGGTATAGCATAGTGGTAATGCTCTAGCCTTCCAAGCTAGCTAGAGGGGTTCGATTCCCCTTACCCGCTCCAAAGCTTCTCCCTCATATAGCTTTTCTAGGTTTGCCACCGCGCAGGGAGTGACTAGGTGCAGCGCCATGAAAACCCTTACCCATCTTGAGCGGCTTGAAGCCGAGAGTATCCATATCTTCCGCGAAGTCGTGGCCGAGGCAGAAAACCCGGTCATGCTCTACTCTGTTGGCAAAGACAGCTCAGTCATGCTGCACCTGGCGCGCAAGGCGTTTTACCCTGCTCCCCCGCCGTTTAAGATGCTGCATGTGGCATCCGGCTGGGACTTTCAGGCGTTGCTCGATCACCGCGATAAGACGGTGAAGGAATACGGGTTGGAGCTGATTGTCGCACAGAACGAAGATGCTGAAGAACAGGGCATCAATCCGTTCGACACCGGCAGCGCTCTCTATTCTCAGGCGCAGCTGACTGATCCGCTCAAACGTGCGCTTACCGAACACGGGTTTGACGCGGCTTTTGGCGGCGGACGGCGTGATGAAGAAAAAGCGCGTGCAAAAGAACGCGTCTTCTCTTTCCGCACGGCATCGCACCGTTGGGACCCAAAGAACCAGCGGCCTGAGCTATGGAACCTCTACAACGCAAAGAAGAACAAGGGTGAGAGCATCCGCGTCTTCCCGATCTCGAATTGGACTGAACTGGATATCTGGCAATATATCGCGCTGGAGAAGATCGACATCGTGCCGCTCTATATGTCGCAGCCACGCCCAACTGTTGAGCGGGACGGCCTGACATTGGTGGTCGATGATGACCGTTTCCGTCTTGAAGAGGGTGAAGAGCCCGTGACCAAATCAGTCCGCTTCCGCACACTGGGTTGCTATCCGTTAACCGGCGCGACGGAGAGCGAGGCGACCGATATGAATAAGATTATTCAGGAAATGTTGCTGGCGACCGGCTCCGAACGGCAAGGTCGCGCAATCGACAAGGGACAATCTGCGTCGATGGAAGACAAGAAGCAGGAGGGGTATTTCTGATGACCACTCAAGACAGCTCCTTCCAAACCGATGCATTGATCGCCGACGATATTGATGCGTATCTGGACCAGCATCAGCACAAAAGCCTGCTGCGTTTCATCACCTGCGGCAGCGTGGATGACGGCAAATCGACCCTGATTGGGCGGCTCCTATACGATTCCAAAATGATCTTCGAAGATCAGCTCGCCGTGCTGGAAAGTGATAGCGCCAAGCATGGCACGCAAGGGGATCAAATCGACTTTGCATTGCTTGTCGATGGTCTCGCCGCAGAGCGTGAACAGGGCATCACGATTGACGTCGCCTATCGCTTCTTCACGACCGAGAAACGCAAGTTCATTGTCGCCGATACGCCGGGGCATGAACAATATACCCGCAACATGGTCACCGGAGCATCGACCGCTGATCTCGCCGTGATCCTCGTCGATGCGCGTAAGGGCATTCTGCAACAGACGCGCCGACACAGCTATCTGGTGCATCTGCTAGGCATCAAACATCTGGTGCTTGCAGTGAACAAGATGGATTTGGTCGATTACGATCAAGCCACCTTTGACGCGATTGTGGCTGAGTACACCGAGTTCGCGCAAGAAGTCGGCATTGAAAACTTCACCGCGATCCCGATTTCCGGCTTCAAAGGCGACAACATCACTGCCGCGCCATCCGCGACGACACCTTGGTATGATGGCCCTGCCTTGATCGCGCATCTCGAAAGTGTCGAAGTGGCTAACACCGCTGCGCAAGAACGCGCATTCCGTATGCCTGTGCAGTGGGTGAACCGCCCCAACCTCGATTTCCGTGGGTTCGCAGGACAAATCACAAGCGGCACGATCAAGCCGGGCGATGCGGTGCGCGTTGTGCCTGCTGGCAAAACCTCCACGGTTAAAACCATCACCACTTTCGACGGTGATTTGGACGAAGCGGTCGCAGGGCAATCGGTCACCATGACGCTCACCGATGAGGTTGATTGCAGCCGGGGCGATGTCATCACGGTCGCAGATGATCCCGCAGAGGTTTCTGATCAGTTCTGCTCCACCATCGTCTGGATGGACGAAACAGCGATGAAGCCGGGTCGCGGATATTGGCTCAAAATTGGCAGCCAAATGGTCACCGCAACGGTGCAAGCGCCCAAATATGAGATCGACGTCAACAGCCTCGATCATCTGGCCGCTAAAACGCTGGGCCTAAACGCCATCGGGGTTGCAGAATTTGCGACCGACAAACCGATTGTGTTCGAACCCTATAGCAATAGCCGACAACTCGGCGGCTTCATCTTGATCGACAAATTCACCAATGCGACCGTTGGTGCAGGGATGATCGAGTTCTCGCTGCGCCGCGCACAAAATGTGCATTGGCAGGCGACAACAGTGACCCGTGATGATCACGCAGTGCTCAAAAACCAGAAACCGCGCGTGCTTTGGTTCACTGGGCTTTCCGGCTCTGGCAAATCGACAATCGCCAATGAGGTGGAGAAACAGCTCGCCTTGATGAACCGGCACACATTCCTGCTCGATGGCGACAATGTACGCCATGGCTTGAACAAGGATCTCGGCTTTACCGAGGCGGATCGGATTGAGAATATCCGGCGCATTGGCGAAGTGGCAAGGTTGATGGCGGATGCGGGACTGGTTGTGCTCACCGCGTTCATTTCTCCCTTCCGCGCAGAACGCCGGATGGTGCGCGAAATGCTGCCTGAAGGGGAGTTTATCGAAATCTTCGTCGACACGCCTTTGGATGTGGCAGAGGCCCGCGATGTGAAGGGCCTCTATAAGAAGGCGCGCGCAGGAGAACTTGCCAATTTCACTGGGATAGATAGCCCCTATGAAGCGCCGGAAACGCCCGAAATTCGCGTCAATACGGTGGACATGACGCCAGTCGAGGCTGCAGAATACATCATCAGCCAGATATTGCCGCTTAAATGAGTAACGCCATGACAGACGCCGAACTGGCCGCGCATTTGGCCGCGATTGCGGGACGCATCCTTGTTGATGTGCGCGATGCGGGCGTTTTTGAAGGCAAGGCGCTAGGCAAAGCGGGTGATGCGACGGCGAATGAGTTCCTATGCCACGCCATCCGCGCGGCGCGACCGGACGATGGATTGCTCTCCGAAGAGGAAAAGGACGACACATCACGCTGCGCTCAAAGCCGCGTATGGATCATAGATCCGGTCGATGGCACACGCGAATACGGCGAACAGCGCAGCGATTGGGCGGTGCATGTGGGGCTGTCGATTGATGGCGTTGCAACAACTGGCGCGGTCGCGTTACCGGGTGCAGATGGCGGCATCGTCTTGCGCACCGATAAGGTTGAGCCGTTACCCGAAGCCGCTGACACTCCGCGCTTTCTGGTCAGCCGAACGCGCCCTGCAAAAGAGTCAGTGGCAGTATGCGATGCCATGGGCGGAGAGTTGGTCCCTATGGGCAGCGCCGGTGCCAAAGCAATGGCCGTGGTGCGCGGAGAAGCGGAAATCTATCTCCATTCAGGCGGGCAATATGAGTGGGACAGCTGCGCACCCGTTGCGGTGGCGCTCGCCCATGGCCTGCATTGTTCGCGGATTGATGGATCGCCGCTGCAATACAATCAGGCGGATACGTACTTGCCTGATCTGCTAGTTTGCCGTCCCGAATACGCTAAGAAGGTGCTGGAGCTAGCCGCTGATATCGGGTGATGGTGCAGGTTCCGGCTTAGGCTCAGGTGGTACAATCAGGACTTCAACGCGTCGATTTGCCGCGCGGCCCTCCTCATTGGGTGATCCATCGGGAAGAGCATTGGGCTGGACCGGATTCTGCTCACCAAACACGATCACGTCGATCCGCGCTTCATCTACGCCTTGACCCACCAACCATTCCGCAATCGCTAATCCGCGTGCCTCGGCCGCATCGGCATTCACCTGGTCGCTCCCAGCGCTGTCGCTGTGCGCGCGCAGCACTATCGGACCGCCCAATTCGATCTGTTCAGAGGTCAGGACCGCCTGCAATGCCTCGGTAGCAGCCGCGTCAATTTCTGCGCCGCCATCGGGGAAACCAACCACCGCGTTTAGAGGTTCGAGGATGGCCTCCATCACCTCCTGTTGCTCCGCCTCAACATCAGGGCGCAAGATCGAAACAGTCTCGCCTTCAGCTGGCGTCTCACTTGCGGTGGGTTCCGGAGCGTCCTCGACAGGATCATTCTGCACTTTGCACGCGCCCAATGCCGCGATCAGCGCGAAAGTGGTTCCCAAACGTGCGAAGTTCATTTGCATCCCCATTATATCTTATGTTGTCTGCGGCTTAGGCGGCGCATCACCCTTCTCAGCCGGCCGCTTAATTTGTGGTGGCGCAAAGGTAATGATCGTGTCGCCCGCGCGCGGTTCAGGTCGTGCAGCATGCGTGAAGAACCGCAAGGTACCATCAGCGCGGACCAACAGCAGCATCGTGGCGCTATCCGGCAATTTCTCCTGCGCGTCCTCGAAATCAAACTCATCGGACAGCTTGGTTTTCTTAAACACCCAGCCTTGCCGCTGATATTCGTTGACGTCGGTGACGCCAAATCCGGTCTCGAACAGGGCGCGCCCGCGAATGCTCTCCGGCAGTGCGTGGCGGTCATCGCCCTCGCTGTCTTCGCCGAGTTGATAGACGCTGTCACGCCCGATCTCATGCGCAAATTCGGTGCAGACCAGCGCGTTGTAAGCCTCGTTCTCGGTTGCTGCCACCAGCACCTGGAAAGGGGCGAGGTCGAGATTGTGCTCCGTCGCCTCGTTCAAGATCTCGCCATGGTAGAATGGTAGCCCTTCCCTGCGCGCAGCGCCCAGACGCTGCCAGCTGGGATCAACGATCATGACCGGCGTTTCGATCGCCTCCATCTGCTTGGCGAGCGCAATGGTCCACGGCGTGGAGCCGACAATTAGCAGGCCAGGGCGCGAATCCCCTTTGATGCCCAGCAATTTGGCCACGATCCCTATGGTGAAACCGTGCGCGATCACGGTGACCACCACTACCGCAAAGCTAAGCCCCACAAGCAGCTGACCCCCTTGGATGCCGAGATCATCGAGCCTGAGTGCGAACAAGCCGCAAATAGCCACCAGCACAATCCCGCGTGGGGCGATCCATGCGACGAACAGTCGTTCATTCCATGGAACATCGGTGCCAAGCAGGCTGATCAACACGGTCGCTGGACGGACAAGGAACAGCAATGCCAGCAGGAACAGTAGAGGGCGGATGCTGGTCTGAAGATAGGTCAGTTCTTCCCATTTGAGCGATGCGGAAAGCAGGATGAAAATGCCCGATACGAGCAGGATCGCGACGTTTTCCTTAAACGGATGGATCGACCGGATGCTGGCTACATCGCGGTTGGCCAAGGTGATGCCCATCACAGTGACTGCGACCAGCCCGGCTTCATGCTCAATCTGATTGGTCAGAACGAACACTGCGATCACCACGGTGAACAGGACCGGCACTTTAAGATATTCTGGGATCGCGCCGCGCGGGAAAAGGAAGGCAATTGCACGCGCGGCTGCGTATCCGACAAGCCCCGAAAGGATCGCTGCGATGATCAGTGGCGGGACCACATCGATGGGTGTCGCGCCGGGGTTGTCCTGTACGAAACGGAAATATTCATAGGCAATCACAGCACACAGCGCGCCGGTGGGATCATTGACAATCCCCTCCCATTTGAGGATCGAATTGGGCCGTGTCTGGATGTTCGCCTGACGCAAAAGCGGGATAACCACCGTCGGGCCAGTGACGATCAAGATACCGCCAAACAGCACCGCAACCGGCCAAACCAGCCCGGCAATATAAAAACCGGCGAGCGTGCCCAGCGCCCATCCGACCAACACGCCGACCGTGGCAAGCCGCATAACCGCTTTGCCCGAGTGCCTGAGTTCTTTGAGGTCAAGGCTCAGTCCGCCTTCAAACAATATCAGTGCCACGCCGACGCTGATCATCGGATCGAGCATATCGCCAAAAGCTGCCTCTGGATCGATCAACCCGGTGATCGGTCCAGCGATAAAGCCCGCCGCCAGCATCAAGACAATCGCTGGCCAACCTGTGCGCCACGCAACCCACTGCGCGCCAACGCCAAGGGCGCCGACGGCTGCGATTACAATTGCTTGTGATTCCATTGAGATAGCGTTGGTCCTCGGATGATATACGCCTGAGCCATGTGATGCGTTCCAAAATGGCCGCGCATCGCAGGTTTTACCTAGTCACCTTCAAACTGCATCAGGGCGCCCACCTCAACCCCCGCATCGCGCAACTTAGCCGCTCCGCCAAGGTCAGGAAGGTCGATGACGAACAGTGCATCTTGGACATTAGCCCCAGCCATCCTGAGCAATTGGGTTGTGGCCAGTGCCGTCCCACCAGTCGCGATCAGATCGTCGACAATCACGACTTTCTCACCATCAGCGACAGCGTCGGGATCCATCTCTAACCGGTCACTGCCATATTCAAGCGCATAATCGATGCCGAGCGTCGTCACTGGCAGCTTTCCCGGCTTGCGCACTGGCACAAAGCCAATGCCCAACGCCACTGCGACCGCGGCGCCAAAGATAAAGCCGCGGGCCTCCATGCCTGCAATCTTCTGCGCCCCCGCAGCGCGAGCAAGCTCAGCCAGATGATGCACACTCGCCGCCATGCCATCACCATGGCCGATCAGCGTAGTGATATCGCGGAATTGTATCCCCTGCTCTGGGAAATCAGGAACGGTCCGAATCAGTGATTTGAGTTGCTCTGGCGTCATCAATGTGTCGCTCATATCGATATCCTTATTCGCGTCGGCTCATACGCTGATAATCATCGCGCAAACAAACAAACGCCCCATGATCGGTAAAGGATCATGGAGCGCTCGTGTAATTGCAATGTGCAAAAAGTGATTATTTCTTCTTAGGCTTCATCCCTGCCCAAACCGATTTGTAGGACAAGAAGCCCAGACCGGTCGCAAACAGCAAGAACGCGATCACGAAGAAGCCGGTTTGCTTACGCTGGATCAGCGAAGGCTCACCTGCCCATGTCAGGAACGCCGTGACGTCAGCTGACATCTGCTCGGTCGTCGCCTCTGTGCCATCGGCATAAGTGACGATATCGGGCAAGAGCTGCGGCGGCATGGCAATGTTGATGTTGTAAAAATACTCATTGAAATACAGGCCCGGCGGCGTTTCAAAATCAGGCGATTTCGCAACGTCGGCTGGGTCAGGCTCATTATAACCCTGCATCAGCGAGTAGACATAATTGACGCCGTCCTTGCGTGCCTTTGTGATCAAGGAAAGATCAGGCGGGATCGCATTGTTGTTAAATGCGCGCGCTTCGACGTCATTGGCATAGGGAGCCGGAAAATAGTCGGTCGGAATGCCGGGACGCTCAATCGCTGAACCATCCTTGTCATCGATCCCCGGAACCATCCAGCTTGCTGCTTCTGCCCGAACTTCAGCTTCGGAATAGCCGAGGTCTTCGAGGTTGCGGAAAGCGACATATTGCAGGCTGTGACAGGCTGAGCACACTTCTTTGTAAACCTGGTAACCGCGCTGCAATTGCTGCGTGTCCCAATTGCCCATTGGCCCTTCGAAAGAGAACCCGCCCTCTGGCGAAATGTTCTTTTCCTGAAACGCGTAATAGTCGGGCTTTTCCGGAAATGCGAAATTGAGCGCACCGGGCAACAGCGACCAAAGTAGCAGGACTGCTGTCAGCCCCAGGCCAAAGATGATGCCTCCAAGTCGAATTGTCATAACTCTGTCTCGTTCTCGGGTCGTTCAGATAAACGGGTTGGTGTGCAATTATTCAGCAGGCTGCAATGCGCCATCGGGTGCATCGCTGTCAGGCTTTCCAGCCGCCGGTGGTGTCGGCGGTGAGCCCGCATCATCGTCCCTACCCAGCACTGCCTCGGTAATCGAGAATGGCATAGGTTTGGGAATTTCGATTTGACTGACGATCGGCAGGATCACCAGGAAATGCAGGAAGTAGTAAGCCGTGAAGATCTGGCTAAGCACGATGAATGGCTCTTCTGGCTTAGCACCGCCGAGATAGAAGAGACCGGCCATGCAAACCACGAAGACCCAGAAGAACTTCTTGAACAGCGGACGGTATGCGCCAGAGCGAACCGGGCTTTTGTCCAGCCATGGCAGGAAAAACCATACAAGGATTGATGCAAACATGGCGATCACGCCAAGCAGCTTAGCCTCAATCAAAACAATGCCAGTGAACGGTATTGTCAAATCGCCGGTGAATGCGCGCAGGATCGCGTAGAACGGGTAGAAATACCATTCCGGCACGATCAGAGCGGGCGTCGAAAGCGGGTTCGCTTCAACCCAGTTGTCCGGGTGACCCAAAAGGTTGGGCGCAAAGAACACCATCGTGGCGAAGAATGTAAGGATCAGCCCCAAGAACCAGCCATCTTTGGCGGTGTAATAGGGGTGGAAAGGAACGGTATCGCTTTCTTTCTTCACCTCAACACCGGACGGATTGGACGATCCGGGAATGTGCAGCGCCCAAATGTGGAGGATGACAACACCCAGGATCACAAATGGCAGCAGGAAGTGCAGTGAGAAGAAGCGGTTTAGCGTGGAGTCATTCGGCGCATAACCGCCGACAAGCCACACTTGCAGCGGCTCACCGATGAACGGGATTGCCCCGAACAACCCAGTAATCACCTTCGCGCCCCAGAAGCTCATCTGGCCCCATGGCAGGACATAGCCCATGAACGCGGTCGCCATCATCAAAAGGAAGATAACCACGCCCAGCAACCAGATCATCTCGCGCGGAGCTTTATAAGACGAGTAATAGAACCCACGGAAAATGTGCAGATAGATTACCATGAAGAAGAAGCTCGCGCCGTTGGCGTGGCCATATTTCATCAACCAACCATAGTTCACATCACGCATGATGTGCTCAATCTGGCCAAAGGCTACCTCCGTGTTGGCTGCATAATGCATCGCCAAAACAACGCCGGTAATAATCTGGAACACCAAGAAGAAGCCGGCAAGCACGCCGAAATTCCACATATAGTTGAGATTGCGCGGAACCGGATAGCCAGCACCGATCGCGCTGTAGACCAGCCGCGGCAATGGCAATTTCTCATCGATCCACTTGGTGAAATCGGTCTTCGGTTCGTACTGATTGGCCCAGGCGAAGCTCATAGTGCTCTCTTGCTCGTTACTCAGCGTTTAGAAAAAGGCGGTTTGTAGTGCTTACGAAAAGTCACCCGACGCGGATGACGCTTTCGGAAGCAAATTCAAATTCAGGAACAGCGAGGTTGGTGGGTGCCGGGCCTTTGCGGATGCGGCCAGCAATATCGTAGTGTGAACCGTGGCAAGGACAGAAATAGCCGTCAAACTCGCCCTTGTCTTCACCCTCACCAGCGCCCAGCGGCACACAGCCCAAATGGGTGCAAACGCCTAATGTCACAAGAACATCAGCGTTACCTTCACCCAAACGATCAGCCAGCGTTTCGGGGTCGCGCATATCGACGCTATCATCGGCTTGCGCCTCAGCGATTTCCGCTGGCGTCAAACGCTTGACGAATAAAGGTTGATCACGGAACGTAGCCTTGATCGACTGACCCGGCTCAATCGAAGAGACATCAACATCAGTGGTCGATGCGGCCAGCACGTCTTTGGTCGGAGCCATTTGGCTGACCAATGGAAACAAAACCGAAGCCCCGCCAACGCCGGCGGTGCTGATGGCTGCAATATGGATCCAATCGCGGCGACGCACGCCGTCTTGGGCACCTTCTGCAGTGGAGGCCATAATCATGTACCCTTATTCATCTTGCCGCGAAAATATCATTCGCGGGCTTGGTCAGTCGCTCTTTTGCCGAACGGCGTCAGAGGTTTCGAGATAATCCTATTGGTGGCCGAACGCACATGTTGCACATTCGATCCCGGTTGCGGCGCATATACGGCAAATTGCTGCGAATCCAACCGTCGTTTTGAGCATTGTGTGTTCGCTTGTGTGCAAGCGGGGCTATCGGACCGCTATGATACTGATTTGCCGACCGTAATTCGGCTCTCCGTTTTGTGCAGCACGGCGATAAGAGTGATAGCTCGCAGTATCGCCGTAAGTATCGCGCGCAATGTCCGTGACACCCATAAGACCGAGCGCGAGCAATTTTGCGCTAATGTAGCCGGGCAGATCAAAGTGCCAGCGTGCAATCCCTTCACGTTTGGGAGCAACGGTGAAATGGCGATCATCTGCGTTAGAGAAGTTCTCGCGGAATACGGCATCTACCTCGTAACTGGCCTGTGTGATGGTTGGGCCAACAGCGGCGATGATCCGCGTGCGCCGTGCCCCCAGAGCCTCCATCGCAGCGACGGTGTTGTCGAGCACACTGCCGCGCTCATCACCAACGGCGCCGCGCCATCCGGCATGGGCGGCACCCACAACGCTAGCTTCTCGGTCGGCGAAGAGCACCGGCGCGCAATCGGCGGTCACAATGCCCAGCGCGATATCGTCGCGAGCGGTGACCACGGCATCCGCAACGGGCCGACCTTCGGCGGCGTCAGGCCAAAGCTGGCCGAGCGTGACCACTTCGGGAGAGTGCACCTGATGCGGAGCTTGCAGAGGGGCGCCATGCAGGATCGCATCCGCCGCTGCGCTGCGCAAATGTCGAACATCTTCTGCCTCTCCCGGCCCGCCATAGCCGAACTGATGCGAGCCCCCGGCTGAACCGAAAAAGCCATGCGGCACCCCATCCAAGGCATCGGCGCGTGCGATGTCAAAGTTAGGGGTCACAGGCAGATCGGGGCTCATGAGATCAGCCATCAAGGCTCCGGCTAACTTGCTCAAACGTATCGCGCGACAGATTCTCAGCCGCCGCAATCCGCTCAAGTTCGGCTTTCATCATAGCCGCGCGCGCTGGTTCAATCCGCCGCCATTTGCCCAAAGGTGTGACGAACCGCGCCGCCGTTTGCGGATTGATCGGGTCTAGCACGAGGATCACATCGGCGATCATCCGATACCCCGCCCCCGACGCGTCATGGAAGGCGGAAGGGTTGCTAGCAAAAGCCATATAGAGCGAGCGCACGCGGTTCGGGTTCGAGATGGTGAAGTCAGGATGGTCGGCCAGCGCCTTGACTTGCGCGATCACGTCAGGGTGCAGCGAGAGCGCCTGAAGCGTGAACCATTTATCGACCACAAGATCGTTGTCCTTGAAACGGTCGTAAAATGCTTTGAGAGCGCTCTCCCGCTCTGGCCGATCAAGACCGCATAGCACCATCAAAGCGCCCTGTTGGTCGGTCATATTGTCCGCATCACCGAACTGATCGAATGCCAATGTCCCGGCACGGTCCGCATCACCGGACGCAATGAGACCTAGCGCGGCGTTCTTGACCTTGCGCGCGCCGCGGCCACTCTCATCGGCATAGGGCGTGTCCATTGCGCGCTGCCAAATCGCCTGCAATTCATCGGAAAGCGCAGTGCCGATCGCAGCCTTCAGCCCCTCACGCACCGTGTGAATTGCTCCGGGGTCGGCTTTGCGCTCACCCGTGGCCATCGCTTCGAACAAATAAGTCTCACTCGGCAACAGCATCAATTCGCCGCGCATGGAATCGTCGAGCGACGCATCGGTCAAAATCGCGCGAAATGCCTCAATCAGCGCCGCCTCGCCGCCTTCGACGCCGGTTCCTGATGCTGCCGCGACCAGATGGTTCACCGCCAGCTCCTGCAACGCCTCATAACGCGCGAAGGGATCGTCATCATGCGCGGCGAGGAAACCGAGATCGGCGTCGGCCAACTTGCGCTCGATAATGACCGGCGCTGTGTAGCCGCGATTGATTGAGACCACAGGGTCTGGGCCAGCCAAAGGCAGGTCAAAACTCTGCTCCGCCTCATTCAAAACAATCAATTGTTCTGCACCCAGAGCCTGTGAGCCGCGCGAATGCACCGCAACGCGCAGGGGGATCGGCATGGGCTGCTTTTCCGGCTGACCCGGTGTTGCGGGACTGGACTGCGAGAGCGTCAATCGCAAAGTGTCCCCCACAACTTCTTGAGCAACGGCAACCATTGGTGTGCCCGCTTGGCGATACCAATTCCGGAACTGGGTTAGATCCAGCTCCGCTCCATCCTCAATAGCGGTGATAAAGTCTTCGCACGTCGCCGCCTCGCCATCATGGCGGTCGAAATAGAGGTCCGTCCCTTTGCGGAATGCCTCAACGCCGCACATGCTGCGCATCATGCGGATGACCTCTGCGCCTTTGTTATAGACGGTCGCAGTGTAGAAATTGCTGATCTCGCGATAGCTGTCCGGGCGGATTGGGTGAGCGAGTGGCCCGGCATCCTCTGGGAATTGTGCCGCGCGCAGGATGCGAACATCCTCGATCCGCTTAACCGCCTCGCCGCGCATGTCTTGCGAAAACAACTGATCACGAAGGACAGTGAAGCCCTCTTTCAAAGATAGCTGGAACCAATCGCGGCAGGTGATCCGGTTGCCTGACCAATTGTGAAAATATTCGTGCGCGATCACACCTTCGACTGCGTCAAAATCGCCATCAGTCGCGGTTTCAATATCGGCCAACACGTATTTGGTGTTGAAGACGTTGAGCCCCTTATTCTCCATCGCGCCCATGTTGAAATCGGAAACCGCGACGATGTTGTAGAGGTCGAGATCGTATTCACGCCCGAATGTGTCCTCATCCCACTTCATCGATTGGTGGAGCGATTCCAGCGCGTGATCGGTGCGCGCCAGATCCTCTGGTCGGACCCAGATGTTGCACTCCACTTCGCGGCCAGACATCGTTGTGAAGGGGCCAGACTTGGCGACGAGATCGCCAGCAACGAGTGCAAACAGATAGCTCGGTTTGGGCCATGGGTCATGCCATTCGGCAAAGTGGCGGCCACCGTCCAAATCGCCAACGCGTTCCTTGTTGCCGTTACACAAAAGGATCGGAAAGAGCGCTTTATCGCCGACCATACGAACACTGTATGTCGAGAGAACATCGGGACGATCGGGGAAGAATGTGATGCGGCGGAATCCTTCCGCCTCGCATTGCGTGCAGAGCATTCCACTGGAAGCGTAGAGGCCCATCAAAGTCGTGTTGGTGCTGGGATTGATCGTGGTTGCGATCTGCACCTCATGCGACTTGCCCGCATTGGCACCGGGGATCATCACAACCAAATCATTGCCGTCGACGCCGCATTGCGCAGGCTTGCCGTCGACAGTCACACTCGAAGCCTCCAAGCCATCACCATTGAGACGCAGTTCAGAAGACGCCTCTGCGGCAGGATTAGGCTCGATGGTTAGCCGCGACGTGACCTTGGTCTCCTCGACACCGAGATCGAAATGCAAAATCGTTTGCGGAACCAACCAAGCATAGGGCTGATAGTCCTGACGCCGGATTACGGGCGGCTTTTTCGGGGTGGGAGCGGCGTCTGCGAGAACAGGGGTGCCATCGGCGTTGGTTGGTTTGGCTGCAATATCCATGAGAGTTGATTTAGATTGATTTTGGCCCGCGTCCAGCGGCACAAGCCTATGATGCAACGATTATTGATCTTCGGCCTTGGCTACACCGCACAACGGATTAAGGCTGCGATGGAGGCACGCGGCTGGAACGTTGATGCTACCGGTAGCGCAGGTAATGTCGCTTTTGCTGACAGCGATGCAGTGCTGACAGCGATGGACAAAGCGACTCATATTCTTTCTTCCGTGCCACCGGATCGCAAGAGCGGACTTGATCCGGTGCTTGAACAGTATGGCGAGGCATTGAGGGGCCGCGCGCTTTTCTATCTCTCATCCACCGGCGTCTACGGTGACCAACAGGGGGCGTGGGTCGACGAACATTCGCCAACCGGCATGGGTCGTCGCAATGCGCGCACAGATGCTGATGCGGCGTGGCTGGAATTGGGCGCGCGCGTGTTCCGATTACCGGGGATTTACGGTCCAGATCGCAGCGCGCTTGATCGAGTGAAAGCAGGCAAAGCGCGGCGGATTGATCTGCCGGGTCAAGTGTTCAGCCGCGTCCATGTCGATGACATTGCGAGCGGGGTTGTTGCGGCGCTGGCCAGAGATGCGCCTGCGGGCGCGTACAATCTAGGCGATGATATGCCCGCCAGCGGCAATGCGGTGACCGAACACGCTTGCCAATTGCTCGGGTTACAGCCGCCTCCGTTGGTGACTTTGGAAGAGGCGAACCTTTCGGAGATGGCGCGCGGGTTTTACTCAGAGAACCGCCGTGTTGCGAATGGCAAAGCCAAGCGGGTGCTGGGCTGGACGCCGCAATATCCTACCTTTGTGGAGGGTCTATCGGCTTTGCTTGGCCCGCAAAGCTAAGACCATCCCAATCACAGCCAACACCATTCCGCCTGCTGTCAAAGCGGTCCAGCGATAGTCTTCAAACAGCGTCGAAAGCAGCATCGCGACCGAGATCGTGAGGATCGAATTGTAGGCTGTGCGCCCCGCCCCAATCTCACGCACCAGATTGTAGTGCAACGGGAATGTCACCACCGATCCGATCAGGGCGAGATAGACGATCCCCGCCCAATAATTGCCAGAAGTCGGCACTGGTGGTGGGCCCGCAGTGAGCAACGCAAAGCCAAGGTCGAAGATAGTGCCATAAAGCATCGCCCACGCGAGCAAGCTCACCATTGGCACTGCGCGGCCCGTCGGGTTGGCTTGGATCACATTGGCAACAGAGGCTGCGAGAATGCCGAGCATCGCCAGTGCGATGCCCCAACCCGGATTTCCGCCAATCACCCCTGCCTCTGGATTGGACAACCATTCATGCACTAACAGGGCCGAAACGCCGACAATCGCAATTGCACTGCCGATCAAAAATCCGCCCTGAACGCGCTCACCTAAGAATAGCCGCCCGAACAGCGCATTGGGCACCATCAGCAATCCGAACATCATCGCGACGATACCGGAGGTCACATAAAGCTCCGCGTGATAGACGAACAGGAAATTGCCGCTGAATTGAAAAATACCCACAAAGGCAGCGAGCCGATGTTCCGGCGCTGTCAGTTTCAATCGGCGCTTCATCAGGAACGCGACCAGAAACAGCGCGGGCGTCGCCAATGCGAAGCGGTAAAAAACCGACCAAGCGGCGGGCACTCCGTCGATCTGTCCGGTGATCACGAGCCAGGTCGACCCCCAGATCGTGCCGGTCAGGATAAACGGCACGATCACCCGCCAGCTGAGCATATTGGTCTGAGTTGCGCTCACAGGGAGGCGATTGCCTTGCCGAGTGCCGTCGCCTCTTCAGCGCGTGTATCCCATGCGGTGACGAAACGCGCCGCGTCATCGCCCCAATCATAGAATGCGAAATTCTGTGCACGCAAAGCCTCTCGCTCGGTGGGCGAAAGACGCATAAACAGCTCATTCGCCTCAACCGGATGCATGAGGCGATCACCCGCACCGCTCGCAATCTCGGCAGCCGCAGCGTTCGCATGGCGAGCATTGGCGAGCCACAGATCGCCTTCCAACATAGCGAGGATTTGCGCGGCCAGATACCGGCCCTTGCATTGCAAATGACCAGCGCGTTTGCGGCGATATCTTACCTCAGCGGCGCGCTCGCTATCGAACAGCACCACAGCCTCTGCACCCATGCCGCCATTTTTGATAAAGCCAAATGCAAGGCTGTCGACGCCTCCCGCTGCCGCCGCCGCACTGCCGCCCAAGAACGCCGCCGAGTTTGCAAAGCGCGCGCCATCCATGTGCAGACCGAGCTTGCGGTCCTTCGCAAAATCGATGAGTGCAGACAGCTCAGCGGGCGTATAGGAGCGGCCATATTCGCTGGCCTGTGTAATAGAGATGGCATAGGCCTGAACCTGATGCACGTCGTCGCGGATCGGGTCGATCAATGCAGCGATACCCTGCGGCGTCAGCTTCGCCCCTTCGCCCGCACAGAGCATAAGCTTCGCCCCATGGAGGTAGAACCCCGGCGCACCGCCTTCATCAACCTCGATATGCGCCTCTTCGTGGCACACCAAACCGCCATGCGGCTGTACCATCGTGCCCAGCGCCAGACAATTCGCAGATGTCCCTGTTGCCGTCCAAAGCGCCGCGCATTCGCGCCCGAACAGATCGGAAAACCGCGCATCCAGCTCTGCCGACAAGGCGTCGCCATCATAAGGGTTGTCGGCGCTATCGGCTGCACGCATCGCCTCCCACACTTTGGGATGGACGGGAGCGGCATTGTCAGAGAGGAAGGGCATAGGATCAGACATACCAACCGCCTCTAACTACGATTACCGCCAGTGCAAGCAGGAGCTAAACAAATGAGCGAGCCAATTGATGGCGTAACTATCACCCACCAAGACAACGGGAACAGGAACGGGGGCAAATACGTCGCGCATATCCCCGGCGAGAGCGCAACTGGCTATCTCGAATGGGAGTCGCGCGACCGCAACTCTGGCGGCGGCGCGGTGCGGGTTGCGACACATACAATTGTCCCACCGGAAATTGGCGGACGTGGGATTGCAGGGCTTTTGGTCAAACGCTTGATCAACGATGCTCGCGAGCACGGCTTCAAGATTGAGCCGCAATGTTGGTATGTGGCTAAAAAGTTCGACGAGAACCCGGATTGGAGCGATTTGAGAGCTTAAGCTCGCTCCAACTGTGAGAAATCGGTCGCAGCAATTGTCTCAAGCACTTCGCGGCGCACCTGTCTTGCCCGCTCCACCGGGATGCCAGGGATTGAGAATTGACCGCCTGCCTGGCCCAGATGGAGCGTCGCATAGCCACGAAAGCGCGCAATCGGCCCTTGCGAAATCTGAACCGAATGCAACTTCATCCGGGTTGCGATTTGGCTGCGGGGGGACAGCATACCCTTGCTCGCCATAATCTGAGTGTCGTCCAAGGCGTGGCGTTGATACCGCCACGCCAGCACATTTGCGAGCGCAGAAATACCGGCCAGTACCAATGGAATGCCGGCCGCAAGCGTTGTCCATTCAGGTGCGTAGATTGAGGTGGTAGTGAAGGCGATGCCAGATGCGATCAGGAAGAACATTGCATCGCTCAGAGCATTGTCGAACAGATAGGTTTCTGTCGCACGATGCCAGTCGGCGTTTTCATCGGGTAAATGAAACCCGGCGGCCTCGACAATCGGTGCAATTTCGTTGAGCCGGGCAAATGGCGCCACCACGTGGCTGGATGCGCCCAAATCCTGAGCCAGACTGACAAAGCGCAAATTGTGCCAACCGAACCGGTATCGGACGAAACCCGTGCCGAGCTTCACACCCTGCACTCTATGGATAGGCATAACGACGTCAGTGCGCGTGAACAGCCCGCGCCGCCGTCGAAAGCCGCGCGCTGTCTGTTCCAGCAAGAAGCCCCATTCGCGCGCAAAGACGCGAAACATCCCAGTCGCAGAGCCCACGACAAACAAGCCCACCAGCGCTCCAATAGCGCCCAACGCTTGAACCCCTGTGCTCGCACCGCTGATCTGGTCGGTTAGATTGCTGCCTTCATCGACAAACCAACTGAGCCAGAAATCGGCATCCCAAAACTCGAAGTCGATGAAGCTGCCCGCAGTTTGCATCAGACCAAACAGCACTGCGAACACTGCCAGCGAAAATTCAAACAAGCCAAAGGTGAAAAGCCTGCCTGGTCCCATTGTAAATAGTGGCTCTGCTTCTTCCACAGGGGCCGCATCTGCGGGCTCTTTACCCGCCGCAGCAGCTATTCCTTGCGCTTCTTCATCGCGGCGCGTCCGCACCAGCTGGCGCAATTCCTCGCCATCATCCTCTCTCAAAAAGGAGAGACTCAAATCCTCGCCACCACCAGCGCCCGTCTCAAACTTCACTGCGACCAGCCCAAAGAGGCGCGGGATCAGTTTCTGTTCGAGGCTGACGTCCTGAATGCGCTCATAAGGGACGGACCGCGCAGAACGGCTGAGCACACCGCTCTCAACGCGAATATCGGCAATGCCGATCGTGTAAGTCAGCCGCTTCCAACGAATATAGGAAAACAGCGCTGCAACAGCGAGTATCGCTCCGCCTACGCCGAGCGCGATGAGTACACCAAACCCAGTCGTGCCAGTGCCAAAAGCGATGGCGATCACGGGAACAACAGCATTTTGCAGGCCCGCCGCCGCGCCCACAAGAACGCTCAATGGAGCAGTATGGCGCGGCTCCAGAGCCTTGCTCGACGCAACGCTCACATGCTTTCCCGTTTGATATGCGCGCGGATCTCCTCACGCATCTGCACCGCCAATTCATGCCCCAGACCCGGCAGATGAACCGAGGCATTGTGACTGCCCGCTGTGTGCAAAGTCATGGTCGCGATACCCAGTGCACGCTCAATCGGACCTTGATCAACATCGATATGCTGGACCCGACCAAACGGCACAATTGTATCTGAGTGAAACATAATGCCGCGCACCACGCGCAGCCGGTCGCGGCTGATCTGATAACCGCGCGCATTGAACCGCGCGTTGGGCAAACGGACAATGAGGAAAAGCGCTAGCAATAGCGCGGGGACCATTATCACACCCAAAGGCAGGTCAAATTCAGGCCCCAGAACCCCTTCGGCAACCATCGCTGCGATCATCAGAAACAAAGCAGTGATGACAGCCCCGATGCGCATCAGCAGCTTGTAGTTGGGGTGCAACTTGGTCAACTCACCATCGTCATCAACATCAGTGATAATGGGGCTTTGTGCTGGCTCCTCGGTGGTCTCAGGTGCGGCATAGCTCGCGTGTTTCGGATAAGGCGCAGAGGAAGTTGGCAAAGCCGTCCCACCTTCAGCTGCTTGTGCGGCCTGATCCGGTGCAGTCTCACCGGCATTTGCCGCACTTTTCGCAGCATCCTCCCACGGGTTGCCCCCGCTTTGGTGGCCAAACAATTGCCGCGCGCGCTTCGATTGAAAGCCCCCGCCCGCGCTGTCTTCTGGTTTGTCGGATGCGCCCTGATCATTCATGGTTGCAACAATGCTGTGGTGCGAGCGCGCGTGCAAGCGCCAATCGCAAATGGCCCTATCGCAAATGGCAGGGCGACGTGGCCCGCCTGTACGCATAGGATCACCGCCAACCCTACTTTAGTGGAGAGATAACATGACGACATTGCATTCGAGCCTCGGCCCCAATCCACGTTTGGTGCGCATGTTTTTGGCTGAAAAAGGCTTGAAAGAGGGCAGTGATTTCACCCGCGTCCACTATGATATCATCACGGGTGAAAACCGCCAAAGCGCGGAATATCTCGAAAAGAATCCGCATGGCACCATCCCTACGCTCGAGCTGGATGATGGCACATGCCTGACAGAGAGCTGGCCGATTTGCGAATTTATCGAAGAGAAACATCCATCGCCCAACCTGTTTGGCGAAACCCCCGCTGAACGTGCCGAAGTGCGCAAATGGGCGCGCTTGTTTGATCAAGAGGTCGTAGTGCCGATGACTATGGGCTTTCGTGCAGGTGGCGGTCGCCCCATGTTCGAACCGCGCATGCCCGTGGTCTCGCCAGACGCAGGCGCCGAATTGTCCGCGATGTCGGATGAGAAATGGCGCGATTTCGATGCAGTTCTAGGTGATGGAAATCACTTTGCGCTGGACCGGTTCACTTTTGCCGATCTGCTCGTCTTTTGCTTTGCCAATTTCGGCTTCACAGTGGGATGGAAGCTGCCAGAAGGAACGGACAATCTCGCACGCTTTGTCGATCACCATAATGGCCGAACCAGTGCAGGCATCTGGCAAGAGGCTGAGTGATGCCGGATCTTTCAGGAAAAACCGCGATTGTCACCGGCTGCGCTTCGGGCATTGGTGCGGCTACGCTTAAACGGCTGCGTGCTGATGGTGCGCAAGTCTTAGGCACCGACGTTAACGCAGAACTGGGCGGCGCGGTATGCGAAGAAGCGGGCGCAGTGTTTGCAACGCAAGATGTGTCCAACTTCGCCCTTTGGCCTGATATTGTTGCTCAGGCAGTGGAGCATTGGGGCAGACTCGACGTTCTGGTCAATAATGCGGGCACTGTGTCAGCGCTCTCAATTGAAGATGTCACTGACGAGGCATGGGACCGCATCTACGACATCAATATCAAAGGCACGATGGCCGGATGCCGCGCCTCTATTGCGGCAATGAAGCGTAATCCAGGCGGCCCAAAAGGTTCAATTATCAATATCGCATCCACCTCCGCGATGGCCGCGTTGCCCGGCGACGTGGCGTATTGTTCAAGCAAGGGGGCCGTGCGGGTGCTTTCCAAATCGATCGCCACCCATTGCGCACAACAGGGCTATGATATTCGCTGCAATACGGTCGTGCCTGGTGCAACCGATACCAATATTCTTGCGCACGCAGAGAACGTGACCCCTGGTCTCAAGGAAGCGGTTGCGGCCACTTCGCCGATGAACAGATTGGCCGATCCGGCGGAAACGGCGGCAGCGATTGCCTTTCTCGCCTCAGATGAATGCCCCTACATGACCGGATCAGAGATGTTGGTCGATGGCGCGATGATGGCGATACATCCCGGGTTTTAGATCAGCGCCTAAGCGGGGTTATCGGCCATTCTCGCCAGATACCCCGTCTTACCCATCTGTGCTGCTGTCCATGCAAACACCGCCATGGCGACTACGCCGGACACTAGGCAAACCGCGAACACAGATATGGTCAGCGACAGCGATCCTTGCGTAGGGGTCAGCCAATCGCTGACCCAGCCAATCACGGCAAGGCCCAGAGCCTGTCCGACCAGATTGTTAAAGAACAAGGCTATCGCCACAGCGAAGCCGCGCTGCCCGGGTTCCACCGCTGCCTGAATACCCGAAAGGATCGGTGCCTGACTTGCGACATAGATCGCATAAGCAATGGAAAAGAATATCAGAAACGGCCAAAACTCGCTCGATGAAAGACTCAGCCCGAGCGGCAGGACACAGCCGAGACTGACTATCCCCGGCAGCCAAGCACGCCAGCGCTCATCCCGCTTGGTCAACCACCCCGCGATATAGCCGCCAAGGATCGGCCCCGGTATCCCTCCGATAAAGAACGCAAGGCCCAGGTACAGCCCGACGTCGCCGCTCGAAATGCCAAAATTGCGCATCATCACAGCGGCCATCCAGAATGCCAGCGCATAGCCGATCATAATCTGCACCGCCCACCCAATCGCAAGGCCCATAAAGACGCGATTGCCAGTGAGCGTCTTGGCGGTCTCCATCAAAGGCTGCTGCTCAATCTCGGCATCCTTGGGCGCGTATTGGCCGCGCCTTGGCTCGCGCATGGTGAAATAGACCAGCGCGCCGATCAAGATACCCGGCAGCCCCATCAGCATAAAGGCCCAGCGCCAACCAAACAGCTCATTCAGTTGCCCGCCAATCAGCAATCCGCCCGCTGTCCCCATCGTCGCACCGATGGTCAGGAACCCCATCGCCTTAGCGAGCTCATCGCGGCGGAAATAATCGGCAACGAGACTTTGCGACGCAGGGCCAGAGCATCCTTCGCCCACGCCCACACCAGTGCGGGCAAGGAATAAGGTCCAGAAGCCCGTCGCAAGCCCGCAAAGTGCGGTCATACCGCTCCAGAATGTGATTGCGCCCGCGACAATGTTACGCCGCACTGACCGGTCCGCAAGGCGCGCGGCCGGAAAACCGACAATCACATAAGTCGCAGCAAAGGCCAATCCGCCGAGCAAGCCAATCTGCCCATCGGAAAAGGCAAATTCTGCCTTGATATCTTCGAGTAGGATCGAAAACACCAGCCGATCAGCGATGGAAAACATGCTGACCAGTGTGAGCAGGCCGAGGACATACCAACGGTATGCCCCGCCTGATGTTTTTTCAGGATCAGTGATGTGGACGGGCATCCAGCCCATTGTCGACCGGGATCGTCAGCCCATTCAGGAACCGCGCATCATCGCTCGCCAGAAACAGCACTGCGCCTGCTACATCGCGCGGATCGCCCAGGCCGTCTTGTGGCAGTGGACCAGCGGGAATTTCCATCAAATCCTCATCGCCGCGCCCAGAAATCTCGCGCACCATTGGTGTTTCGATACCTCCAGGTGCAAGCGCATTGCAGCGAATGCCATAGCCCTCGTCCTGGCAATGCATCGCGATGGACCGCGTCATCGCACTGATTGCGCCTTTAGCGGCTGTGTAGGCCGGGATCATCGGATACCCCATCAGCGCCGCAGTCGACGCCATATTGACGATGGAACTGCCACCGCCGCCGTTTTCTTTGTGGCGATGTTTCATCAAGGGCAGCGCATATTTGCATCCTAGGAATGTGCCATTCACATGGATGTCGAGATGCAGCTTGAAATGGTCGAGCGAGCAATCCTCGATATTCTCAAAGATCACATTGCCCGCATTGTTGACCAGAATGTCTAGACCTCCATGGCGCTCCTGAACCGCGACCATAACGTCTTTCCATTGTTGCTCGTCTGTCACGTCCAGCGCCATGGCATCCCCGCCAATATTGTCTGCGACCTTATGCGCCAACTCCACTTCACGGTCAGTCACGATGACGGTTGCGCCCTCGCTGGCGAGCCTTTCGCAATCCGCCTTGCCAAGCCCCATCGCCCCGCCTGTTACCAGCGCCACCCGGCCCGCCACTCTTCCCTGTCCCGATGCGTTCATCGCTCTCTCCCAAAAGCATCATATTTGGCTGCAGACTATCTCCCAGCGCGCCGTGCACCACTGGCTAAAGCGATGATAAAAGTATGAGGTGCGCGCCGCGGGTGCCCAGCTATCCTTCAATCAGGAGTGGCACATGATTGACGCTGTAGAAATTGCTCGATTGAAAGCGCTGATGGAGTGGGAAGGTGCACGCACGGCCCCGCCAGAGGGGTTCCCAAAACTGCCCGATATGCCGGCTGCGCGATACACATCGCCGGAGTATTATGCGCTCGAACAAGAGCATATATTTCGAAAAAGCTGGCTATTCGCTGGCCATATCGACGAAATTCCAGAGCCTGGCTGTTATATGCGCTGGCACAATGCCGGCGATCCTATCGTCATCGTACACGGCATGGATGGTCAAGTCCGCGCATTCTACAACACGTGCCGCCATCGTGGTGCGCCGGTTGTAACGAAAGATTTCGGCAAATCTTCGCGGCTGATGTGCGGCTATCACAACTGGACATACAAGACCGATGGCACGCTGATCGGTGTGCCCGAGAGGCAGGATTTCCCGGCAGATTTTGATATGAGCTGCCGGGGATTGATCCCAGTGCGATGCGAAATGCTGGGCAATGTCATCTTTGTGAACTTTGATGATGACGCGATGCCGCTGACCGAATGGCTGGGACCATTGCTTAATGAATGGGATGAATTTGCGTTTGACCGGGTCCGGCTTGCGTCGCGTCATTCGTTTGAGCTGAACTGCAATTGGAAAGTCGCGATGGAGGCCAATATGGAGGTCTATCACGTCCCCTTTATCCATCCCGAAACTGTGGCGCCTTTAGTCGATCCCAAGCGGAACTTGAACACCATGTACCCGAATGGGCATGCGCGCATGCTGGCTCCTGCGCCGCGCCAGACGGATCGCGAACATGTGCGCGCAGTCGAGAGCCCGCCCGAATGGCAAGAGATCGAAAGCGTGGGAGAGCTGGGCCGAACTTGCACGCAAAGCTACACCCTGTTCCCCAATTGGGTTTCTCCGTTGTCGAACTATTTCGTGCCGCCTTTGGTGTTCTGGCCCACTTCATTAACGACAACGCGGTTGGAGTTGGTCACCATGGCTCTGGATTGGGGTGATGGACCTGCGCCAGATTTGTGGACTGTGCCAGACGACGCCAAGCCCAATGGCCGCGATATGAGTCCGATCATCTTGGAAGACACTCAATTCGGCGAAGCGATCCAGAAAAGCATGCAAAGCAATGCGTTTCGATCGGTGCCGCTGTCCTATCAAGAGGCGCGCATATATTCATTCCACCAATCATGTGATCGGATGATCGGCGCAGACAATGTGCCTGATGATTTAAGGGTAGAGCCGGTGATTGGCGATGAGTGGGTTTGGCCCAACGATCCACGCATCGCGCAACTGGAAAAGTCGGCTAAAGCAGCTGAATGAGCGATCAGGGCAAGGGTCCAACCACTGCTCAAAACAATAGGATTCTCACCTTCCCTTTACGTAAGATGACGTTACGGCACAGGCGTTTTGCGCAAGAATGTGGCCAAATAGCCGCACTTTGCGACAGTCCCTAGCGCTTTTGCTAGATGAGTGCGCAGTGCCCGCTCCATACACTCCTATCCATGCTGAGAGCCGCATTAGAAGCGGCGCGGGCGTCTTGGGGAATTGGGGTGTTGGACTTGGATCCACACCTCGAATGGGAGAGAGCACGATGACCACTTTTAACACCCGAATTGCCACAAAATCTGGCTTGCGCCGCGCATTGATGAGCGGTGCCGCGATTGCAGCTTTTGCAAGCATCCCGCAGGTCGCTCTGGCTCAGGATAATGAGACGGAGACGGTGGACGAGAACGAATTCGGCGACCGGGTGATCGTGGTTCAGGCGCGACGCCAAAACGAAACTTTGCAGGAAGTCCCCGTGACAGTGACAGTCATCGGCGGCGAGGTTCTTGACCGATATGGCGTTGACCAGGTCGCAGACGTGGTCAGCCGCGTTCCAACGCTGAACGTTCAGGTAGGCGGCTCGGGTTCAGGCGGTCAGCTCAGCTTGCGCGGGGTTGGTTCTTCCAACATCTCATCCTCATTCGACAGCGCAGTCGCGTTTGATTTTGACGGGGTGCAGGTTTCAACCATGCGCCTCGTGCAGGCGGGTTTTTTCGACACCGCACAGATCGACGTGTTGAAAGGTCCGCAATCCTTGTTCTTCGGTAAATCGGCATCAGCGGGCGTGTTTGCGATCCGCTCTGCTGACCCGACCGCCACTTGGGAAATTGGCGGAGACGCGCAATACGAATTTGAAGAAAAAGGCTACACTGTCGGCGGGTTCATTTCTGGACCTCTGACAGACACGCTCGGCATTCGTGTCGCCGCGCAATATAATGACATCGAAGATTTCGTCGATCTCCAGCCCGGCACGCCGACGGTCCATGGCGACAGCCGCTCCAGCTCCAACTTTGTTGGGCGCGTAACGCTGGCCTTTGACCCCAGCGACCGTTTCGATGCGAACCTGAAAGTGCAATATGTTCGCAACGAAAATGACGGTGCGATCAGCCATGGCGATATCAATTGCGGCGCCAATGGTGTCGCGGATTCGATCTTCCTGCTTGGCGGCGCGGTCATCATCGATCCGGGCTATGACTGCAACTCGACCGACGGTCTGCAATTCCTGCCGGACTCGGCAGCCGCGCTGGGCGCGTCCATCCCGACCCCATCCGCTGCGGTGGGCCGGGGCGGTGTGCCCTTTGGCGAAACCGATCTGTTCTTTGCCCGGTTGAAATGGAACCTCGATCTAAGCGACAATCTGACGCTGAACTCGGTCACCGGTTATCTTGATCTCGATGCAACCGATTATGACTGCTATTCCTATGGTGGCCAATTTCCAGATGGGAACGGTGGCTTTTTGCCGGCAGGCGTTGGCTGTTCAGACCCGAACAACCAACTCCAACAATTCACCCAAGAAATCCGACTGACATCGGATTTGGATGGCCCTTTCAACTTCATGGTTGGCGCGTTTTATGAAACCCGCGATTTCGTCTTTGATACAGCGGAACAGGCGGCGAATATTTCGCTGCTTGCACCTGACCCGGTCACCGGCTTCACGACCGATTATGACCGGCGTCACGAAACAACCACCGATGCCTATTCGGTGTTTGGCAGTGTGATTTTCAACATCACCGATCAACTCGAATTGTCCGGCGGCATTCGCTACACGGACGAAGAAAAATCGAACACGATCAGCATCCCGTATGTGCACGCATTCCTTGCCGGCGGAGCGTTCTTGAACTCAGGGTTCTTTACCGGGCCCATCGAATTCAACGATGACAATTTCTCGCCCGAAGTCACACTGCGTTATCAGGCGACCGACGATATCAATATCTTCGCCTCTTACAAAACCGGCTTTAAATCGGGCGGGATCGACAATTCCGCGCTGCCCACAAACAGCCTGGCAACCGCGGCGGCGAACAACGATTTTGGCGCTTTAATCTACGATTCAGAAACGAGCGAAGGCGGTGAGATTGGTATCAAATCGCAGTTCAATGACCGCACGATAACCTTGAATGCGACCGCATATTACTATGTGTTCGACAATCTTCAGGTTCAAAACTTCGACGCGGTTGCGATCCAGTTCTCGACATTGAATGCGGGTGAATTGACCACACGGGGTGTTGATCTGGAAATGGGCTGGAGGACGCCGATTGACGGCCTCTCTTTGTCTGCCAATATCGCATATCTCGACGCTGATTTTAGCGACACATTCGTCACTCAGTCCGGTGATGACCTCGATGGTCGCGGTGCGGCGCGGGCCCCAGAATGGTCAGGCAATATCGCGTTCGATTGGATGATCCCGCTGGGCGACAGTTTGGAAATCGGCCTTGGCGGTAACGCGATTTATTCGGGTAGCTACTTCACCAACGAAGACACTCTGAACGACTTCCGTCAGGACAGCTATATCGCATTGGATGCGCGCGCCTCGATTGGCGATGCTGATGGCAGATGGAAGATTGCCCTGGTCGGCACCAACATCACTGATGAGATTTGGGCCAACACGACCGGTGGTCGTCCGTTCCTGCCGGCTGGTGGTGATGACTTTGTGGTCACCCAAAACCGCGGTCGGCAAGTGTTCGTGGAAACCAGCTTCCGGTTCTAAGAGGCGCAACTCGGGACCAGAGGAACGGGCGGGCCGAAAGGCTTGCTCGTTTTTCTTTGCGCAAACAACGCTCCTCACAAAAACACGCATTGCGCCGAACGCGCCAATCGCCTCATCTTGCGGGCAATTCTGGGAGAATACGCTTTATGTCGCGCGCCGAACTGATTTCGATGACCCGCAGCCTGATCGAACATGGCGCGGCGGATACGATGGAATATGCCGATGAAGTCGTAGCGATTCCAGCCAGCACCTATACTGATCCCGAATTGTTTGAGCGTGAAAAGCGCCAGATATTCCGCCGCCTGCCTTTGATGGTGGCACCCTCATGCGAATTGCCGCAACCCGGCGATTACAAGGCAATGGATATTTGCGGAGTGCCTCTGCTGCTCTCGCGTCAACGCGATGGAAGCGTGGGCGCGTTCCTCAACATGTGCTCGCATCGCGGGAACCCAGTGGTGGCCAGCGGCACAACCGGCAATGCCTCTCGCTTCACTTGCGGATATCACGGGTGGACTTTCAAGAATGATGGCGACCTCCTCGGCGTTGCTTCGCCAAAGGATTTTGGTGCCGTGGATAAGGCCGCTTTGTGCCTTAAGCGTTTTCCCGTGCACGAAAGCGCGGGCCTAATATGGGCGACGCTGGATACCGGATCGAAGCTATCGATTGCCGATTATCTGTGTGGCTATGACGCATTGCTCGAAGCGTTCGGTTTTGATGGCTGGACCTTGTTTGCAAAGCGGACGCTGTCAGGACCAAATTGGAAGACGGCCTATGATGGCTATCTCGATTTCTATCACTTGCCGGTCCTGCACAAAGACACGTTTGGCGCAGATTTCTTCAACCGCGCAAACTACTTTTTCTGGGGCCCGCATCAACGCCTTTCCAGCCCGTCCAAATTCGCGCAAAAGACTGGCAGCGACGAAATGCTCGATCTGTCGGTGATGAGCGACGACGAACTGCCCGATGATGCCCTAACCCAAGGGGTTTGGACGATATTCCCGCACATCTCAATCGCCAGCTTTTACGGCGGAGGACAGCGCGGCGCGATGATCTCTCAGCTATTTCCGGGCGATAAAGTGGGTGAGAGTTTTACCACGCAATTCTATGTCATGGAAAACCAACCAGAGACAGAGGAAGACATCAAATCAGCGCATGAGCAGTTTGATTTCCTCGAGGTGGTGGTGCGCGATGAAGATTATGCGACGGGCAAGCGTCAACATGAAGCATTGCAATCGGGTATGCTTGACCAAGTGTTGTTCGGCAAGAATGAGCGCGGCGGACAAGTATTCCATCAATGGGCGGCAAAGCTGCTTGATGCGAGTGATGATGAGCTACTAGAGGTATTCGCGACGGAGCAAAGGGCGGCGGCGGAATAAAAGCGCTCTATTGCGCCGTGTATCCACCATCGACGACGAACTCCGCTCCGGTCACATAGGCCGCTTCGTCTGAGGCCAGGAACAACACGCAATTGGCAATATCCACCGGTTCTCCCAAGCGCCCTACAGGAATGGCGGCTTCGATTGCGGAATAATTGTCCGCATTGTCAGCCAACCCCTCTTTCGCCATGTTCGTGCGGATGATCCCCGGATGAACACTGTTGACGCGGATGTTGTCAGCTGCCGTCTCTAATGCGACTGATTTGGTCATCAGTTTCACCGCACCTTTTGTCGCAGCATAAGACGCGCTTCCACGAAACCCAACCAGTCCGGCAACAGAGGACAGGTTGATAATCGAACCATGAACGCTGCCCGTTCGCATCGCTCGCACAGCCGCCTGCGTGCCCATAAACACGCCCTCGATATTGACAGCATATTGTCGCTTCAATCCGGCAAGCGCATTGTCGGCATCAATATCGGCAACATCGAGAATACCGGCATTGTTGACCAGAATATCGAGCCGCCCGTAATCGCCCACGATATTGGCAATCACGGTGTCCCAATCCGTTTGTGATGAAACATCTTGCTCCACTGCAATTGCATCAAGGTTCTTCGCTCTGATCATCGCTGCAGTCGCTTCGGCGCCCGCCGGATCAATATCGGTGAGGATGACGCGCGCGCCCTCTTCCGCCAGGCGCTCAGCAATTGCAGCCCCGAGGCCAGGCCGCGAGGCCCCGCCAGTGACAAGCGCCACTTTCCCTTCAACACGCCGAGTCAATCGGGTCTCCCCTAGCCAAATGCTGGGCGGAAATTGCTTTCGCCCCAATCTTGGCGTTTAGTCCAATCGCCTAAGTTTTCCAGCTTGCCGTCGAGCTCCGGAAAACGCTCATAGACGTGATCCATATCGACTTCGAACGGTCGCGTGGGCGCATCGTTATTGTATTCGTAAAACGCCTGAATACCCTTTGCGAATTCGTCACGCATCTCTGCCGGCATGGTGTCGCCGGCCGCCTCTACCAAGTAGCGGCCAAACTCCTCTGGCGTGCACGGATCGTATTTGATCGGCTTGTCCAAAGCATCGCTTAGGTACTGGGTGACCTGCTTGCCCACCAACCGCTCTGGCCCACCAATGTTGAGCCATGCGCCCTCCATGTCCGGGCGATCAAGGCTCGCAAGCATAAAGCGCGCAACATCATCCAAGCTGATCCAATTCGCCTCCAGCTCCGGGTTATGCGGATACACATAGCGCCCTTCGTCGATGATAAATGGTCGCGCCCAATTGGTCAGCAGATTGTCCATAAACAGCACGCTGCCAAACACGGTGCCCGGGCATCCAGAGCGCCACAAAGCATTAATCCCGGCGGTGTTGCCCGCATAGGTGAACGGGTCGCCGGGACGATCAGGGATCCAGCTCGACGTGTTCCAGACCAGCCGTTTGACGCCGATCTCCGCCGCCGCTTTGCCAAGGTCACCGATCAGCACCGCGCGGTCTGCGCGCGCCTGCAATGGGTGCGTGTAGAAAACGTAGTCGGTCCCTTCGAGTGCGTCTTTGAAGGTCGCGGGATCATACAGGTCCATTGGCCGCACTTCGACACGCTCCACCCCGTCAATCTTCGCCCCGCCAAACGGGTCCTCCTGACGCGAGATTGCGCGCACATCATAGCCTGCTTTGAGTGCTTGACGGACCTGCGCCATGCCTTGTCGCCCGGATGCCCCGATTACTGTGATGAGTGCCATTTCCTATCTCCCTTTGGCGCTAAGGTTAGGAATGGGACGGGCACCACGCACCGGACCAAAGTGATAGCCGCCTAACAAAAGCGCGGCTTGCCCATGTGCCCTGCGCGCCGGACAAAGCAGGCATGGAAAACCGTTTTTGGCGTATTGAGGGCCGCCCTGAGGGCACCGACTTTGAAAGCGCACTGGCGCTGGTGGAAGAACCACTCGCACCGCTTGGCGAAGGGGAAATTCGCATTCGCAATGCGATGCTGTCGATGGATGCGGGCACGCGGTTGTGGCTGACCGACCGCGAGGATGGCTATCAGCCACCTCTACCCGTGGGCGCGCCGATGACAGGGCTGGTCGTCGGCGAAGTGATCGAAAGCCGGGCCGATGGCTTTGCCGAGGGCGATTTGGTGCGCGCATTTGGAGTATGGGGCGCCCTAAGCCAAGTGGATGCGGTGATGTCAGGCGCGATGAAGCTGGACCCAACAGTCGGGGATCGGCGCGCATGGTTCGGGCCACTGGGCATGAATGGTTGGACCGCATTATGGGGCATTGAACAAACCGGCGCTGCCAAGCCCGGCGAGCGAGTGCTGGTTTCCGCTGCGGCGGGAGCAACGGGAGTGCTGGCGGTACGGATCGCGCGATTACTGGGTTGCGAAGCTTGGGGCATTGCGGGGGGCGCGGAGAAATGCCGGTATCTTGTTGAGGAGCAAGGCTGCGCGGGAGCGGTAGACTACAAGGCAGGCAAAGTCGGCGCTCAATTGGACGCGGCGGGCGGTTTTGATGTCTATTTCGACAATGTCGGTGGCCCGGTGCTCGATGAAGTGCTGACCCGGATGAACCATTATGGCAGGATCGCGGTGTGCGGATTGCTATCCGACTATGGATCGGGCGAGCGCACCGCCCCACGCGAATATGATCAAGTGCTCATGCGGCGGTTGCGGGTCGAGGGGTTCTTTAGCCCTGACTTTATGGATCAAGGTGAGCGATTGACCGCGCGGCTGCGGACGTGGGTTGGATCGGGAGATCTGACCATGCCTTATGATGTGACACAGGGCCTGGAGAACACGCTGGATGCGTATGCCAAGCTGTTCACGGGCGACAATATCGGGAAAGTTATCGTGGAGTTGGAACAGTGAATGGAACTCTCGAAGACCGCGAAGCCATCCGCGACGTGATCACCGCCTATGCCCATGCGATTGACCGGCGGCGGTGGGGCATCATGGACCATCTGTTCCATGACGATGCTCAGTTTCAGTTTGGCACCATCATTGGCGATTGGCGGGGCTTTGTCGAACAAGCCCGCGCAGTCATTGACCCATGCCTCATCACACAGCATCAGCTGGGCCAAGTGTTGTTCGGGTTTGAAAGTGACAGCGTGTGCCACACCGAAACCTACATGACCGCGATGCACACAATCCCGCCGGGCTATCCGCTGGCTGATGTCTTTCCGGATAAGGGCAAGGTCTACTCTGCTGTGATTGCGGGCCGCTATGTTGATCGGTTTGAGAAGCGAGCCGGTGCCAATGGACAAGAATGGCGCATGGCTCAGCGTACGGGCCTTTATGATTGGCGCGAGTTTCGCGATGTTGAAGGAGTGGACTTGTCAGGCATGCCAGAAGGTTCCTGCGGCTATCACGATGAACGTGACCCCTCGACCCCAGCAGCAGCGAAGTGGCTGGGTTAACGCTTAATCGCAAACACCCCGCTCATCGTCGCAATCGGCTCGCCCGCTCGCATAATCTGCCCGCTTGTATAGGCAGTGCGACCACCCAATCGGTCAATCCGCACATCTCCCTCTAACCAGTCGCCCAACCGTGCTGCGCTCAGGTAATTGACCTGCAACGTAATCGTCGAGGGGGTGAGGCGCGGCCGCTCGGCATCATAGACCGCATGGCTTAAAGCCACATCTGCAAAGGTGGAGAGCACCCCGCCATGGGCTGTATCAGTGTAATTGATATGATGCGCACAAATGCGCAGCCCGATCAGCATCGGGATCCCTTCGCGCGCCTTCAGAAAATATGGCCCCCCGTGATCAAGGAAACCGGCTGAGAACTCCGCGGACACAAATCCATCAGGTGGGGCTAAATCTGTCATCTCAGCCTGCTTAGCGCATTGGCCGCATCACCATCAGCTATGCATTGTGCCAATCCCAAGATGTTCACCGGGCGCGTAGTCACGGGGACATGGAAGAGGACACATCTATGGCAGCGGAGACGTTCTGCGACATTGTGCGGGATCATGCACACAACACCGGCGATATTGCCGCCTTCACATTTGGCGATGAGGTTTTGACCTTTGCTCAGCTTGATGCTGGCAGCAACAAGATCGCACGCGCATTACAGGCGGCGGGAGTGACCAAGGGTGAGCGGGTCAGCTTTCTTGGCAAAAACCACCCGCTCTATTTCGAGGCATTATTTGGCGCGGCCAAGATCGGCGCGGTGATGACCCCGGTGAACTGGCGGCTTGCGGCCCCCGAAGTCGCCTATATTCTTGGCAATTGCGAAGCGCGCATCGTGTTTGTCAGCGAAGGCTTCAGCGAGATGTTGGACAAGGTCAAAGGCGATTGCGCCCGCGTGGAACACGTTATCGGCATCGATGCGCCAGACCACGCAGGCACCGATTATCGCACATGGCGCGATGGCTTTTCCGATGATCCCGTTGATGTGCCACTTGCGCTCGAAGATGATGCTTTGCAGCTTTACACATCGGGCACGACTGGGCGCCCCAAAGGCGCGGTATTGACCCATGGATCACTGCTCCAGAGCCTCGATCCGGCATGCCATGGCGACAATATCCGCGATTGGCAGGAACGCAGTGAAGGCGATGTCGCTCTGCTTGCGATGCCGTGTTTTCACATCAGCGGCTCTGGCAACGGTCTGACCACTATGATCGCGGGCACGACCTCGATTGTCTTGCCCGAATATGACCCGACACAGGCGCTGGACCTGATCGAGAAATACAAGATCTCTAAGATATTCCTTGTGCCCGCGGCGATCCAAATCCTGCTCAACCATCCGCGTGTGCGCCAGGTCGATTTCAGCGATCTCACCCACATCACCTATGGCGCATCGCCCATCCCGCTCGAATTGATGCGCGAGGCGATGGAAGTCATCGGATGCGGCTTTGTCCAGATGTATGGGATGACAGAAACCAGCGGCACCATCGTCGCGCTCGATCCCGAAGACCACGTGCCCGAAGGCTCGCCCAAAATGCGTAGCGTGGGAAAGCCTTTGAACGGGGTCGAGATCAAGATCATCGATGCAGATGGCAACCTGATTCCCACCGGTGAAGTGGGCGAGATTGCCACACGGTCATCGCGCAATCTCAGCCGCTATTGGAACAACCCAGAGGCTACCGCTTCGACCATTGATGCAGACGGTTGGCTGCGCACAGGCGATGCCGGATATCTGGATGAGGACGGCTATCTCTACATCCATGACCGGGTGAAGGACATGATCATCTCTGGCGGCGAAAACGTCTACCCGGCCGAGGTGGAAAACGCGCTCTACGCTCATCCCAGCGTTGCCGATGTCGCCGTGATCGGCGTGCCTGATCAAAAGTGGGGCGAGGCGGTGAAGGCATGTGTTGTGTTGAAAGACGGCCAGCAATTGAGTGAGGCAGACATGATTGCCCATGCTCGCGAACATATTGCCGGCTACAAATGCCCCAAATCGGTGGACTTTATCGAGGCTCTACCCCGCAACCCATCAGGCAAGATACTGCGCCGCGAGCTGCGCGCACCCTATTGGGAAGGCAAAGATCGGGCGGTTAATTGACGCAAGGGACAGGCCATATGGCTTCGGGGCTGGCAATCCGCCAAGTCGCGTATTTTGTGCCTGATATTGAAGCCGCCGCACACCAGCACACGGGTCAATTCGGCTCAGGGCCCTTCTTCACATTCCGCAATGTACCGCTCGAAAGCAGTGTTCATCGCGGCGTGGAAGGGCGATTTGATCATTCATCAGCCTATGGACAATGGGGCGATGTGATGATCGAATTCGTGCAACAACATGGCGATGACCCCAGCGCGATGCACGACCTTTATCCCGCTGGATCAGGACAGTTTGGGCTTCACCATATGGCCGTTTTTGTAGATGCGCTTGATCAAGCGATTGCCGATTTTGACGCGAACGGGTTCCCTCTGGCTCAGATCTCACAAGTCAGTGGCGGCACACGCTTTGCATTTATCGACAGCTCCGCATCCTTGGGTCACATGATCGAATTGTATGAACCCAGTGATGCTCTGATCGGGTTTTATCAGATGGTACGAGATGCCTCAATTGACTGGGACGGTAGCGATCCAATCCGCAACTTAGGAGAGTGAAATGGCAGGCGGAGCTCAGCGCGTGATTGAACAGTTTTGGCGTATTCAAGATGCTGGAGACTACACGAAGGTCGCTCCTCTATTTGCGGATGACGCGGTACTCGAGGACCCGGTCTGGGGCCGGTATGAAGGGCGCGAGGCGATCCTCGGTTTCATGACCACGATGGTGGCGGAGACGGAGAAGCTCAAAATCCACTTCACCGTCGATGAGATCTGCGGCGATGATCACACCGCTTGGGCGCGTTGGACCATGCACTCACCCGAAGGGACGAGGGGCGGCGTTGGCATCTACAAGGTTACGGGTGGCCAGCTTACCTATTACCGTGATTATATGGACCCGCCAGCAGAGGGCGAATGATGCTCTACAGCTTGCGATATTGCAGGTGATCAGGACCATCAATCCGATATGTCGGCAGCGGGAATTCGGGGTCCGGTTCGAACATCGGTTGGTTCGCGAGCGGGCTTTTCCAGTCCACGATGTAAGTGCGCGCTGAAATACGCCATCCGGGTTCATCCACGCCTGTGACAGAGCGTTTTTCCCACTCATCCAAGTATCGTCCGCCGATCAGATCGCCCGCAATGCTCCCATCCTCTTGCATACGACCGCCGCCAAAGACGCCGTAACACTCGCTGCTTGCAAAGCCGGCTGAATGGAACCGTATCAATGGCTGTGAGAGCATGTGCCAGCGCCGGGCAAGGCTGCTTTCGGTTTCCATCACAACAGATAGAAAATCCTCTGCGCGCCCTGAGAAAAAGCCATATTCGATATGTGCGTCGGGCCAATAACAGCTCGCTTGCCCCTCTGCGTCCAGCCAGTCGAGCGTGCGGCAATAGCGCTGTATCACTTCGCTGATGGCCTGTTTGTCGATCAATTCCTGCAATTTCGGGTCCACGGCTTAACCTCCCCATTTCCGCCAATTGTGCACTCGCACTATCGCGGGGATGGTCACTCCCGCGCCATAGGCACTTTGAGGAGGACACAGATGGCAAGTGAACCGAGGACAGCTGGCATCAATCTGTTCGATCCCGAGCTGCAACAATGCCCCTATGACGCCTATAAACAGCTACGCGATGACGCCCCGGTCTATCAGATACCGGGCACCGATATGTTCGTCGTCAGCCGCTATGACCATGTGCGCGAGGTGTTGATGGACCCGCAGCGGTTTCCCAGTTCCTCTGCCGAAACGCCGTTCCGCGCATCGGCTGGCAATGTCGAACGCGGGGAGATGGTTGCGGCACGATTTGCCGAAAAAGGATGGGTGCCAGCGCCGACACTGAACGGACGCGATGACCCCAACCACAAACAGATGCGCGCGATGTTCAATCAGGCGTTCAAACCATCGCGGATCAAGGAGATTGATGGCGCGGTCGAAGGTCTTGCTTACGAGTTGATCGACGGATTTGTGGCCGATGGGCATTGCGAGTGGGTCAAAGCATTTTGCGTGCCGCTCCCGCTGTTTATCATTGGCGAACAGATGGGCGCAAAGCGTGAGGATATGTGGCGGATCAAGCGTTGGACTGATGCGTTTTTCCAGCGCATCTCATTGATGCTGCCCGAGGACCAACACATGGAAATGGTCGACCGTGAGATCGAAGCGCAGCACTATTTCCAGCCCATCTTTGATCGCCTGCGCGAACACCCTGATGACACTTTGATCAGCGTGCTGGTCAACACCGTGATCGATGAATGGGGTCGCACGCTCACCGACAATGAGCTCCATGGCGAGATGATGGCCGATACGTTTGTGGGTGGTAGCGAAACAACCACCAATGCTCTGGCCGCAGGAATGAAACTACTGATTGAGAACAAGGATGTCTGGCATCAGCTAAAAAGCGATCCCGACCGCTATATGAAGGTGTTTGTCGAAGAGGTCGTGCGGTTGGAAAGCCCGGTGCAATCGCTGATGCGGTTTGTGCGTGAGGATACCGAATTGGCCGGAGTGACACTGCCAGCAGGGGCGATGATCAATATCCGTTTTGCCGCCGCGAACAGGGATGAGCGCGTGTTTGAATGCCCCGAAAAACTCGATCTCGACCGGCCCAAGGCAGGGGCGCATATGGGCTTTGGATCAGGCACGCATCACTGTCTGGGCGCACCCTTGGCGCGGCGCGAGTTGATCTGGGGCTTCACAGCCGTCGTCGACCGGTTTGAGGATATGTGGTTTGCCGAAGGGAAGAATGATTTCAGCTACCACCCGCATTTCCTGCTGCGGAGCTTGAAGGAACTGCATATCGAGTTTGAGCCGAAGAGAGCTTAAGCGTTCGCCCGCGCGGCTGTGCGACCGGCGATATATCCGAAAGTCAGCGCAGGGCCGAGCGTCCCGCCTGCTCCTGCATAAATCCCGCCAGTGGGGCACGCTATGGCATTGCCTGCGCCGTAGAGTCCGGCAATCGGCTCTCCATCATGGCCCAAAATGCGCGCGGCCCCATCGGTGCGCGGACCGCCATTAGTGCCGAGCAATCCCATGCGAATTTCCACGGCGTAAAATGGCGCACTGGCAACCGAGCCCAGCGTCACGGCCGTACCTTCGCGGCTACGGTCTCCATAAAAATGATCGTAAGTGCTGGTGCCGCGCGCGAAGTCCGGATCGTGCCCTGCTTCAGCATGGCGATTAAAGCGTTCGACCGTCCGACAAAGCGCATCGCCGGGCAGGCCAATGACCTCGGCCAAATCGTCCAAAGTTTCGGCACGCATCACCCACTCCGGCACGGGCTGACCCGGCAAGCGTGGGCCGATCGGGTATCGCTCGACATAGTTGGCATCGAACACCAGCCATGCGGGCAGGTTCGGGTAGTCATAACTTTGCGGGTCGAATTGGTGGAATGCCCCAGCGAGCGCTGAGTAATTCGCGGCCTCATTGCAAAACCTCTTGCCAGCGCGATTGACCATCAAGGAATGCGGCACAGTGCGCTCGATCAAGACAGGCGCAGCGCGCTGATCTCCATTGGGCCACGGCGTATCGGGCATAACCAGCGTCGGCGCCCACCACCCTTGGGTCATATTGCCTAGCTTTGCGCCGTTTTCCATGGCGAGCTTCAAGCCGTCTCCGCGCGCGGTCGGCGGGCTGGCGGGGGCATCCATTGGGCCGCGCAGGAATGTCTGGCGCATGTCCTCATCCCATTCGAACCCGCCCGTGGTGATGATAACACCGCTGCGTGCGGTCAGGGTGAACGCCTCACCCATCCGGGTCCCTTCGATGCCGGTGATCCGCTCTCCGTCTTTGAGCAGCCTTTTGGTTTCCACCTCCAAGATCGGCTCAATTCCCCGATCCAGACACGCTTTTAGCAGCCGAGCGACCATCGCCTGACCAAAGCCGCGTTCGTTATTGGCCATTCGTCGCTGCAATTCTTCTGGTGGTACAATGCCGCTGCCGCCGCCCAAGGGCGTCTCACGCAACATCATCGGCTTTGGCTCTTCAATCGCGGTAATACGATCCGCCCAATTGCCCAGTTCGCCCAGCGCAAACAGGTCATGGTCGAGCGCGCGGCCCCCTTCCGGTTTTGCACCTGGACGATCGAGGTAATAATCGGGATAGCCATCCAGCAGCGCCACTTTGAGCGCGCCTGCATCCTCCAAAAAGCCAAGCGCTTCTGGACCGGTATCGACAAACGCCTCAAGCGTCTCATCCACCAGATCACCATGATCTAGGGAGTGAAAATAGGCGAGCGCCTCTGCGCGACTATCGGCCATGCCAGCGGCACGTTGGCGCGGATTGTCTGCGACCCAGATCACACCGCCCGATATCGCGCCAGTGCCGCCAACACGGTCGAACCTCTCGACCAAAGCAACTTTCGCCCCCGCTTCATGCGCAGCCAAAGCGGCAGCCATGCCAGCCGGGCCGCAGCCGAGGATTATAACGTCAACATCGCTCATGTCGTCGCACAATCACGCGAAATGGCGACAGAACAATTGCTCATTTTGGCAAGGTGCATCGTTGCGCGTGCCTCGCTATTCCTAGCAACAAAGGAGAGATGCCATGAAACTCGAAGGCAAAGTTGCTGCAATTACAGGCGGCACAGCGGGACTTGGGCGCGGAATTGCAGAGGCATTCCTGGCCGAAGGAGCAAAAGTTGCTCTGTTCGCGCGCAACCCGGAAAAAGGCGCACGAGTTATCGAAGAGATCCGCGCCCACCGCTCTGGCCCGGACCGCGCGCTCTTTGTTGCAGGCGATGTCATGAAACAAGGCGATGTCGAAGGATTCATCGACAAAACTATCGACGAATTCGGCACAATCGACATTTTGGTCAACAATGCGGGCGGCGCAGGCGATCTGCAACCGATGGTGAACCTGTCTGATGAGGCATTTGACGAGGCGATGAAGTGGAACGTGTATTCCACATTCTGGGCCACCCGCCGCGCGCTGCCTGAAATGCTGGAGAAGAAGTATGGCCGCGTGATCAATATGTCATCGATGGAGGGCAAGCACGGTAAGCCGGTCTTCACGGCCTATACAGCTGCCAAGCATGCGGTGAATGGCCTCACCAAAAGCCTTGCACGCGAAGTGGGTGAAGCGGGCATCACTGTGAACGCGATCTGTCCGGGTCTAGTGGTGACCGATATCATCAAGAATAATGGCCCTGAAACCGCGAAAGCAATGGGCATGGAATTTGATGATATGATCACGATGTTTGCACAAGAAGCCGCGATCAAACGTCCCAACACAGTCGACGAAATCGCGGCTGTGGCGCTGCTTATGGCATCCGAGGAAGGCGCAGGCATCACCGGAGCGATGTTCAGTGTGGATGGCGGGACTGCTCAATTCTAGGCACGCTTAGCTCTCCTGCATCTTAGCCATTGCTGCGCCTACAGCGGCTTCGATATCCTTTGCTTGCGGGTTGCCGCGAATCGTTACACCGCCATTGGGTTGAATATTCTGCCCGGTCACAAAGGCATTGTCCCCACTCAACCAAAGGCACGCATGGGCGACATCCTCTGACGTATTCAGCCGCCCGAGCGGATAGCGCGGCAGGAATGCGTCGACGAGGCCAGGCGTGGCAAATGCGCCCTCAGTCATTGGGCTTTCGGTGAAAGCAGGAGAGACACTGTTCGCACGAATACCAAGGTGACCGAAATCATTGGCGACGCATTCAATCATCGCCTCACCAGCGCGCTTTGACCCGATGTAAGCAGCGTGATTGTTGATCAGGGCTTTGGTGGTGGCCGACGATAACGAGATGATCGAACCGCCGGTTGGCGCCTGCTCGCTCATGACTTTCACAAAGGCTTGGAGGAAATGGTGAGTGCCTTTGAATTGCAAATCGGTGATCGCATTCAGGTCCTCTTCGCTCGTCTCAAGCAAGTTGGACAGTAGCCCCCAACCCACGCAATTGATCGCTGCATCAACCCGGCCAAACTCGCTAGCCGCTTTGTCAGCGAGCGCGTGGACCGCTGCGCGATCGGTGATGTCACACAGAGCGTAAGAACCACCAATATCGGAGGCGAGCGCTGAGAGCGGCTCTTCCTTGCGTCCGGCAACCATGACCTGTGCGCCTTCGCTGGCGAAAAGTCGCGCAATCACCTGCCCCATATTTCCGGTGCTCGCTGCGCCCAAGATTACCGCGCTTTTGCCTTCCAACTGGCCCATTGCCGTCTCCTTTGTGTTGTCAGAGACCTAACACGGGGATGGCACCGTGCACCCTTCCCAAAAGTGTCCATTGTGGCGAAGCTCCGCGCGCTTGATAGCGGACCGGAGTAATTATCAGGAGAAAGCGCCCATGTTCACCGGACCGATGGAGGACCGCCTTGCGATCCGCGAGTTGCACGAAACCTATGGCGACGGGGTGGTGCGATTTGACGCAGAAACTTGGGGATCGGTTTGGGCAGACGATGCCGACTGGGATTTCATGGGAATGGAGATCAAAGGGCGTGAGGCGATTGTTGAGCTGTGGTTGGGCGCGATGTCCAACTTTGACGCAGTCAGCTTTCAATGCGTGCCTGCCTCGATTGAAGTGGATGGCGACCGGGCAACATCACGGTGTCAAACGCAAGAAGTGCTAAAAGGCAAAGACGGATCAACCCGGATGCTTGGCGGGCTTTACACAGATGACCTGCAGAAGCGCGACGGTGCATGGGTCTACACCAAACGCGCTTTCAAAGTTGTCGCCGAATACAATCCCGCAGAGGAGAACGCCTGATGGCCAAGATCGTAATCGCCGCTCAAATTGACTTGGATCCGGCGAAGCGAGCCGAGGCTCTCGCCAGCGCGCAGGTCCATATCGACGCAGCGCTCGCTCAGGATGGATGCATCGCCTATGATTGGAGCGCGGATGGCAAAGATCCGGCGCGGATCAATGTGTTCGAAGAATGGGAAAGCGAAGAAGCGCTGGCGCACCACTTTGCCAATGCGGCCTATGCCGGAATGCGCGATCATATCGGCACGTTTGGACTGACCGGCGCAGCCAGCAAGAAATACCGCGTCGATGCCGAAGGGCCAGTTTATAATGCCGCAGGTGAAGCGACCGAGGCGTTTGACTGACGCGCGTCTCCTGCACGAACAAACGCACACTCTGGGCGCGATTCTAGCAGGCGGTAGCGCACGCCGTTTCGGCAGTGACAAGGCGCATGCGCTCTTTGATGGAAAGCGGTTGATCGACCGAGTCGCGCGGACGTTGGGGCAGCAGGCCGCTCAGATCGCGGTTTGTGGACGCGAGGAGAACGGTTTTCTCTGCCTAGCGGACAGGCCCGAGACGGGAATTGGGCCTCTTGGCGGCCTCAACGCGGCGTTGCATCATGCGAAGTCTCACGATTTCACCCATGTCTTGAGCGCGCCATGCGACACGCCAGTCTTGCCCCATAATTTGAGCCGATCGCTGATCGGTGAAGGCTCTGCGATTGCGCAAGATCAACCCGCCATTGGTCTTTGGTCTGTCGATCTTGCTCCTGTTCTGGACGCGTTTATCAGCTCAGGCGGGCGCTCGCTCTATCGCTTCGCCGAACATGTCAGTGCTCGCCAAATCGCCTTTGACGCGCCGATCCTCAACATCAATCGGCCCGAGGATTTACCGGACTAAAGTTTCAGCATCTGTTTGCCGCGGTTCTTGCCCACGAACAATCGTTGCAAAGTGTCTGGCGCATTTTCAAAGCCGTGCTGAATATCCTCCTGATAATTCAGGCTGCCATCATTGACGAACCCTTCGAGCCGTTTGCGGATGGCAGGAAATTCGCCGGCCCAGTCGAGGACGATAAAGCCCTCCATGCTGGCGCGGCGAAAGATCAGGTTGAAGTAATTGCCCGGCCCAGTTGGCAGCCCGCCTGATTCGTATCGCGAGATACCACCGCAAATGACTACGCGCGCTTTGGTGGCAATGTTGGCGAGCATATCGTCGAGGATCGTGCCCCCGACATTGTCATAGATGACATCAACGCCTCGTGGGCAGTGCTCCTTGATCTGCGCCTTTACGTCGCCCGCTTTGTAGTCAATCGCTGCGTCATAGCCCGCCTCTGAAACCAGCCATTCGCATTTCTCTTTGCCCCCCGCGATGCCAACCGCGCGGCAGCCTGCGATCTTGGCAAGCTGCCCAACAACGCTGCCCGTGGCTCCAGCTGCACCGGACACCAACACGGTGTCGCCTGCGACAGGCTTTCCGATCTTGAACAAGCCGCAATAAGCGGTCAGCCCGGTCGTTCCGAGCACTGAGAGAACCGCTGTGGGCGACAAGGCGGTTTCAACCTTAGTCAGCCCTTCACCGTCATGCACCAGGCCTTCGGTCCAGCCGGTCGTGCCGAACACAATGTCACCGACCGCGAATTTGCCGCCATTGCTCACAACTACTTCACAAATGCCACTGCCGCGCATCACATCACCGATTGCCATCGGCGCCACATAGTCCGCGATGTTTTCCATCCATCCCTTTTGCGCCGGGTCAAAGCCCAGATAATGCGTCTTCAGGAGCATCTCTCCCGCGCCGGGATCGGGGAGGTCTGTATCAACCAGCTTGAAATCATCAGGTGCAATCCCGCGGCCGCGTGGATGTCCGTTCAATAGCCATTGGCGAGTGGTGGTGGGCATTGCGTCTGTCTCCTTGCTTGCACCCCTAATGCGGGCACCGCCGCGCGCCCACTACGGCCAAAAGTGTCAGTCGCTGCGAACGCGCGCTCTGGTATCGTCCAATGAAGGAGACTTGAGATGGGTGTAGAGACACACAAGACGTTCTGCCGGTTCTGCCACGCAAACTGCGCGATGGAAGTCGATGTAGAGGACGGGCGCGTTCTCGAAGTGCGCGGCGATCCCGATGATCCAGCCTTTGGCGGCTACACCTGTTTAAAAGGGCGCGAATTGCCCGATTCGCACAATGCCGAACACCGCTTAACCAGCAGCCTAGTGCGCAATGCAGAGGACGAATTTGTCGAAACGGCGATGCCTGATGCGCTTGCTCACATCGGCGATGAGATTAAGCGTATAATCGCAAAATACGGCCCCAACTCAGTCGCCGTCTTCATGGGTTCGGGTGGCTATCAAAACAGCTCCGCGATGGCCGCTTCCCTCAGTTTCGCGCAAGCAATTGGCACCCGCAATTTCTACACATCCGTAACCCTCGATCAGCCCGCAAAGGTCTTTACCACTGCGCGATATGGCAAATGGGCAGGCGGGATGAACACATTTAGCGAGAGCGATGTTTCATTGCTGATCGGCAACAATCCGATCGTCTCGCACTATTCGCCGCCCGGCGGTGTCCCTCCGTTTAGCCCCTCGCGCCGCATCCGCGATGCGCAGGCCCGCGGCATGAAGGTGATCGTCGCAGACCCACGCGAAAGCGATGTTGCAAGGCTGGCAGACATATATCTGCCGGTGAAACCGGGCGAAGATCCCGCGCTGCTCGCCGGTATGCTGAATGTCATCATCGAAGAGGAACTCTACGACCGCAATTTCGTCGCCGCTCATGTCGATGGCTTTGATGAATTGGCAGACGCGGTGAAGGCATTTCCCCCTGCAATCGCCGCTGAGCGAGCAGGAGTAGAGACCGATCAACTGGTCGCCGCCGCACGCATGTTTGCAGGCGGCTCAAAAGGGTGCGCCGTCACGGGAACCGGTCCCGAAATGGCGGGCAATGGCACGCTGACCGAATATTTGGTCACATGTCTCAACACAATTTGCGCGCGTTTCAAACAAGAAGGCGAGAAAGCCGCGATTCCCGGCGTATTTAACAACATTAATGGCCCTCGCCGCGCTCAGGTCGCACCGCCAGTGCCGATGTTTGGCGCAGAGGGCATGGCAAAGTCGCGCTTTCGCGGGCTGGGTCAGCTGGGCTTTGAGATGCCGTGCAATGTGCTGGCCGATGAGATTTTGACACAGGGTGATGGGCAAGTTCGCGCGCTAATCTCTGTCGGTGGCAATCCTGTGGTTGGCTTCCCCAATCAGACGAAGATGGTGGAAGCGCTCGACGATCTAGAGCTGTTTGTACAAATCGATCCTTGGATGAGCGCAAGTGCAAAGCGCGCCACAGTTGTGCTCGCCCCATCGCAATGCCTCGAACGCGAAGACATCACCAACTTGTCCGAATGGTGGCATGAAGAGGCCTATGCCCGCTACACCGAAGCGGTGGCGACGCCACCGGGCGATGTGATTGACGAATATGAGATGTTCTGGACACTGGCAAAACATCTTGGCGTCACAATGGAGCTTGCCGGAGGGCCGCTGCCAATGGATCGCAAACCTTCCAAGGAGGAATTCCTTGATCTGATGGTGACGGGATCGCTGGTTGCGCCCAGCCAAGTGCGCCGCGATGCCACCAAAGCGGGCGGCGCAGCGGTGCTCTATCCCGATTTGCACCCTGATGTTGGACCAGTTGAAGAAGATGAATTCCACCGATTCGACTTGGCCAATGGCGATATGCCAGCAGAAATGATGCGCTATGCCGATGACGCGCCGACGCGTGCCGGGTTCGACTTCAAGCTGATCAGCCGGCGATCCAAAACGCGGTTCAACTCAATCGGTCATCCGTTGAAGAAATTGCAGGAGAAGACCACAACCAACCCGGCCTATATCCATCCCGAAGACATCGCGGTTCTGGGCCTGGAAGAAGGCGGCATTGTCGAGATTACCAGCCCACACGCGACCATTCACGGCGTGGTCAAGGCGAGCGATAAAGTCCGACGCGGGCTTGTTTCCATGGCCCATGCCTATGGCGATGCTGATGCCTCGAAAACGGATGTACGGGAACGCGGATCATCGACCAACAGGCTGACCAGTGACGAGGTTGATTACGATCCAATCACGGGACAGGCGCTGCAAAGCGCGATCCCCGTCAAACTCGTCGCCGCTTAAACTCCCACACGCAAAGGACACTGCACATGCCCAATAACCGGCGCTTCCTTCTCCAGCGTCGCCCCAATGGCGAACCTGTTCGGGACGATTTTGAACTGGTCACTGAACCCACGCCCGACTTGGCTGAGGGACAGTTTCTGATCCGCAATCATTACGCCTCACTTGATCCGGCGATGCGCGGGTGGATGGATGCGGGTGGTAATTACATGCCGCCAGTGCCTCTAGGCGCATCGATGCGCGCGAGTACGATTGGTGTGGTCGAAGAAAGCCGTGCGGATGGGTTTGAACCCGGCCAATGGGTCATGGGACTTAATGCGTTGGAGGACTATTCCGTCGGCGAAGTGGGCGGCTTTACGCAGCCGATTGACCCATCACTGGTGCCCAGCGTCACCAATTACCTGTCTATCTTCGGAGCGGTTGGGATGACCGCTTACTTTGGCTTTCTCGAAGTGTGCGAGCCGAAAAAGGGCGACACCGTGCTCGTATCTGGCGCCGCCGGAGCGGTGGGTTCGTTGGTCGGACAATTGGCAAAACTGCATGGTTGCCGCGCTGTTGGCATCGCTGGCGGGCCGGAAAAATGTGCGAAGCTCACCGAGAAATACGGGTTCGATGCAGCGATTGATTATCGCGGCAAAGACGAAGCGGCATTGACCGCTGCCATCGCAGAGGCCGCACCAGATGGCGTCGATGTGATCTTTGAAAACGTCGGCGGCGCGATCCTGGATGCAGGGCTGATGAACCTTAACCTTTATAGCCGCGTCGGACTGTGCGGCTTGATCAGCGAATACAACACACCCCCTCGCGGCGCGCGCAATCTGTGGAACTTGATCGTAACACGCTCTTCGATCCGGGGCCTGTTGGTTATGGATTTCGTCGAACGCTTTCCCGAAGGTGGCGCCAAAATGGGCGAATGGGCGGCCGCCGGGCAACTCACCATTGATGAACACGTCGATGAAGGGCTTGAGAATGCTTACGACAGCTTCATGCGGTTGTTTGCGGGCACAAATGACGGAAAGATGATCCTGAAAATCGCACCATGAAGTCACTGCTCGTCCTATCATGGGGGCACCATTATGAAGCCGAACCCTTCGACGAACTGATCCACAATCTGGGTGATTGGGACGTGACCCACTTACTCCATCCAGAGGCAGAGGAAGCCGTTGCGAATGGTGCGGCTCGCGATGTCGATGCAGTGCTGTTCTATGATATGGGGGGATACGATTTTGCCGACGACTGGGTGACGTCGCGCCCGCCATCCGAGGGTTTTCGGCGCGCCATCGTGGAACGCTTTGAAAGTGGGCGCGGTGCGGTGGCGATGCATCATGCTTTGGCCGGATGGGCAGATTGGCCCGAATGGCACGAAATGTTGGGCGGACGGTTTCTTTACACGCCGGGGGAAGTGCGCGGGCAAAAAGTACCCGATTCCGGATATCGCCACGATGTCGAATATTCCGCCCAAGTTGTCACCGATCACCCTGTAACTGAAGGATTGCCAGCCACCTTTCCGGTCTGTGATGAGCTTTATCTGGCAGAAATCTTCGAGGCAGATGTCAAACCGCTGGTCCGATCCGACTATACCTTTACCCGCGACAATTTCTATTCCGCCGCGCTCGGCATTTCAGGCACGCTCTATTCAAACGAGGGTTGGGATCACGCACCGGGCAGCAATCTGGTCGCATGGCACAAACAGGTGACGCCAAATGGTTCTAAAGGCGCGCCGCTGGTCTATCTGCAATTTGGCGATTCGCCTCAGACCTATGCCAACCCGCATGTTCGCCATATGCTGTCCAACGCGCTCAATTTCATTGCTGGAGAGACACAATGACACCCATCGAAACGATCACCGCCTTCATCGCCGCGTGGGACGAATTTGATCTGGAGAAGATCTATTCCTTTATGGCCGATGACATTGAATGGACCGATGTTCCTTTGTCGACGGTCAATGGCATCCCGGCAGTGCGCGCAAAGATGGACGCCTTTCCCGGTGTTGAGGCATGCGGTTTTGACATGCACCACATCGCGGCCAACGGTAATGTTGTCCTAACCGAACGCACCGACTGGTTCGATATGAAGGGCAAAAGACGCACCATCCGGGTCATGGGCACATTCGAATTGAACGATGATGGAAAGATCGCCCGCTGGCGCGATTACTTCGACAGCGCCGAATTTGTGCGCGAATTTGGCGATCTGGCCGAAGGGTAACCGCGCCACTCCTAACACATTCGCGCATCGCGCTATGCCCACCCCATTGGCTAAGAATTGAATACGAAATTCCTTGGGATGGGAGCCGCCCGCAATGAACAAGCCTGAAGCGATCAAGGACACAAGTGTTTTTGCACCAGAAACGCTGCTCAATCCGTTCGACTATTACCGCGCTATTCATGATGCCGGGATCACGATCGAACACCTGCCAGAGATGAACACCTTCGTCGTCTACAGTTATGATCTGTGCAGCGAGGCGAATACCAAGCCTGAGATTTTCTCGAACGACTTTACGGTTTTGATGGGTGCAGAAGACGAAGAGATTCAGGAAATACTGAAAGATGGGTGGGACAATCCCCCAACCCTCCTCACCGCAGATCACCCCGTCCACACCCGCAACCGCAAACTCGTCAACCTCGCCTTTTCAGCCCCGCGAGTGAACGCGATTGAAGCAGACATGCGGACCAAATCGATCGAGTTGATCAAAGCCATGGCTGAGCGCGGTGAGTGTGAGTTTGTCGAAGACTTCGCGATTCCTCTGCCAGTTGCGATGATCGCTCAGCAAATCGGACTCGATAATGATCCCAAGCAGGTCAAGGACTGGTCCGACGCTGCTGTAGACCGTTTCAGTCAGATGGTCAGCCGCGAGCGGCAGCTGGAATGCGCGCGCGCTTTTGTCGAATATCAGACCTATATGAAATCGAAGATCGAGGATCGGCGCGCTAATGGCGGCGATGACCTGTTGACCGATCTGGTCGAAGCGCGAGTCGAAGGCGAGACACCGCTGACCGATGAAGAGATCATGTCGATCATGCAGCAATTCATGGTCGCAGGAAATGAGACGACGACTTCGACGATAGCGGGTGGGCTGCTGCAATTGATCCGCAACCCCGATCAAATGGCAAAAGCCAAAGCCGCAGCGGGTGGACGCGATCCGAAGCTAATCGGCAATCTGGTCGAAGAGGCTTTGCGCTATGAGACCCCGACCGCAGGCATGTGGCGGATCGTGAAAGCGGATACGGAGCTGGGCGAGACCGCGATCCCGGCGGGATCAGTGGTGCAACTGCGCTATGCCGCGGCCAATCGCGATCCCAAGAAATTCGAGAACCCCGACAAGTTCGACATCGAGCGCAAGAATGCCCGCGCGCATCAGGCATTCGGCAAGGGTCCGCATATGTGCGTTGGCAATATGCTGAGCCGCAAAGAAATGCTGGTTGCGTTTGATGAGCTGCTCGAACGGCTCGATGATTTCGCAGTGGCAGACGAGGAGGGGATCACGGTCCTGCCCAACATCCTTTTGCGGGGTGTCACCCGCCTGCCGATCACCTTTTCCAGGAAGGGTTGAGCGGCTCGTGAACTTTGACCTTTCTGAAGAGCAGGAAATGTTCTGCACCTCGGTGGAGCGCTTTGCCGCGCCCATCGACGTGGAAGCCCGGCGGAAATTGCGCCTGTCGCCCACCGGCTATGATCGAGACCGCTGGAGTCAGCTCGCTGAGCTTGGCCTTATCGCGCTCGCTGCGCCAGAGGATGCAGGCGGCATGGGTGGCTCGGCTGTCGACCTTGCGTTGATTGGTGAGGCTATTGGCAAAGCAAACTCACCCGACCCTTGGTTGGAGCATGGGGTTTTGCCTACATTGCTGCTGGCTTCGGCCGATCCGCTTGAGAAAGTGCTCAGCGGCGAGGCCATCGTCAGCCTCGCTTGGGCCGAACGATCACAGCGCTACAACCTGACACCCGCCAATGTGACGGCGCAGCGCGAAGGCGATGGTTTTGTACTATCGGGTGAGAAGACCTTCGTTATGGGCGCGTTGCTCACCGATATGTTTGTCGTCACTGCGCTGCTCGATGGGGAGACGGCGTGTTTCCTAATCCCGCGCGATAGCCACGGGGTGGAAGTGCGCGCATACAGGTTGGCCGATGGGAGCATTGCAGGTGAGCTAAAGCTGACCCGTGCAAGTGTCAGCACCGCATCACAGATCAATCTCGATATGCCCGCCCTTGAGTTGATCATCGGCGATGCGCGGCTTTACGCGTCCGCCGAAATGGTCGGGCTGGGTCAGCGATTGCTCGACGACACGCTGGCCTATGTGAAGGAACGTGAGCAGTTCGGAGTGGCTATTGGATCTTTTCAGGCGCTCCAACACCGCATGGTCGAATGCTACGCAAAAATCGAACAGTGTCGCTCGATGCTTTACCGCGCAGCCCTAACCGACCGCTCAGACGCCGCTGCGTGGCAACGCGCCACTGCCGGAGCGAAAGCGTTTATCGGCGAAAATGTCGACGCCATCGCGCGCGAGGCGGTGCAGATGCATGGCGGAATGGGCATCACGGATGAGTTAGCCATCGGCCATGCGATGAAGCGGGTCATGGTGCTCGCCCGCCTGTTTGGCGACGTTGATACTGCGCTTGGCGAATACAGTGTTGCGGCATGATTGCGGCGCATTTGGGGAGATTGTGATGGGACAGAAAATCGATCCGGAATTGTGGAGCGATGATGCTCAGCCGCATTTGATGGGGGGCAAACTGCCATCGGGTGAAATCATCTTTCCCATGCCACAAGGCGATGCGGCCAAGGATGTGGAGCCGCACAAACTCTCGCGGACAGGGCGATTATGGTCATGGACCACACAAGGGTTCCTACCCAAAGAACCCTATGAGGGCCCCGGATCTGGTCCCAATGAAGGCCCACCCGATTTCGTGCCCTTCCTACTCGGCTATATCGAGCTACCCGGCGAAGTGATCGTCGAAAGCCGGATCGTTGATGCGAACCTCGAAGACCTGTCGCTCAACATGCCGATGGAGTTTTGCTTGGTGCCGTTCAACGCCTCACACGACACGTTCGCCTACCGCCCTTCAAAGGAGCACACCGCATGAGCGAGAACGTCTATATTGTCGGCGCGGGTATCCATCCTTTTGGCAGAACCGAAGAGCGTTCAGGCCGCGAACAGGGCGTCTTTGCTGTGCGACAGGCGCTGGCGGATGCCGGCCTTGAGTGGACCGATATGGAATGCGCCTACGGCGGGTCGGCGGCGGCGGGCAATGCCGATATTATGGTCAATGAGCTGGGGCTAACCTCGCTCCCCTTCACCAATGTCGCCAATGGCTGCGCGACCGGCGGCAGCGCGCTGGTCGCTGCGCAACAGGCGATTGCCAGCGGAATGTATGATCTCGCGCTGGCGGTGGGATTTGATAAACACCCGCGTGGTGCCTTTAACGCCAAGCCATCCGATTACGGCCTGCCTGACTGGTATGGCCAGACCGGCATGATGCTAACGACGCAGTTCTTCGCCCTCAAGATTCAACGCTACATGCAATTGCACGGGATCAGCCGTGAGACATTGGGCCGGGTGGCGCAAAAGGCGTTTCAAAATGGCGCTTTGACCCCGCATGCTTGGCGTCGCAGCGAGATTGATCTTGAGACGATTATGAACGCGCCGATGATCAATGATCCACTGACGAAATTCATGTTCTGCGCCCCTGCCGAAGGAGGCGTTGCGCTGATCCTGGCCTCTGAGAAAAAGGCGCGAGAACTGGGGGCGCTCAACAACAATGGCGCAGCAAAAATCGCGCATATTGCCGTGCGGACACGCCCGCCTGACAGTTTCGAGGTGTTCCAGCCGGGTGTTAGTGTCAAAGAAGGAGGCAAGCCCACAGTGCTGGCGTCAAAGGCCGCATTTGAGGGTGCCGGAATCGGCCCCGATGATATCGATGTCGCTCAATTGCAGGACACCGAAAGCGGTGCGGAAATCATGCACATGGCCGAAAACGGCTTTTGCAAAGATGGTGAGCAGGAAGAATGGCTCGCCAATGGCTGGTCACAGCGCAACGGGAAGCTGCCGATCAACACCGACGGCGGATGCCTTGCCTGCGGAGAGCCTGTCGGTGCCTCTGGCTTGCGGCAAGTTTACGAAAACGTCGAACAATTGCGCGGCCGCGCGGGTGAACGTCAGGTGGCGGGCGCAGATGGCTCGAGACCAAAGACCGGATACAGCCACGTCTATGGCGCACCGGGCCTTTCCGCTGTCGCGATTTTGGAGCGCTAAATGACCAAAATGAATGGTAAAGTTGCGCTCGTCACGGGCGGCGCAGAGGGGATCGGCGCTGCGGTTGGTCGAATGATTGTGGCAGAAGGTGGCAGCGTCATGCTCGCCGATGTTCAGATCGACAAGGCTCGCGAATTGGCAGCTGAGCTGGGCGAAAATGCTGACGCGGTTGAACTGGATGTGCGTGAGCTGGATCAGTGGCACGCGGCGGTCAAGACAACGCAGGAGCGCTTCGGCAAACTCAACGTCTTGTGCAACATCGCCGGCATATCCGAGCCGGGCAATGTGGTCGATGTCGACCTTGATAGCTGGCGGCGAACCATCGACATCAATCTGGAGGGGCCATTTTACGGCTGTCGCGCAGCGATCCCGGCGATGGAGGCGAGCGGCGAACCCGGTGCCATCGTCAATATCGGATCAATGATCGCCATCCGCGCTGCCGCTTTCGTAGCCGCTTATAGTGCATCGAAAGCGGGTCTTCTGGGCCTCACTCGCTCCATCGCGCTGGATTGTGCCGAACGCGGAGTTCCGATCCGGGCCAATATGGTTCACCCGGGCGCGATCCGCACGCCGATGTATGACCGCTACAAATTCTCCGGTGCTGACACGCCAGAGAATATCGAAACCAACTTTGCCGCCACGCATCCGATGAACCGCATCGGTGAACCGCAAGAGGTTGCGAAAGCGGTCGTCTTCCTCGCCAGCGACGAAGCCAGTTTCACCACCGGCTGTGACTTTACCGTCGATGGCGGCGGATCGATTAGGAGCTGACTATGCCCGAGCAACCCGCAACCCGGATCGATGCGCATTTCATCGCTGCGGGCAAATATCACGACATTGATTTCCCACGACTGGAGCTGCTCAAGCTGCTCGCCGAACACCCGCATATTCGTACGACCGTAGCGGCGGATTATTCTGGGCTTGAGCGGCTCGATCAATGCCGGTTTCTGATTACCTATACATGCGATCTGATGCCGACGCCCGAACAGGCGAAGCAGCTGCGCGCGTGGGTTGAAGGGGGTGGCAAATGGCTGGCCCTGCATGGCACCAATTCGATCCTTGTCTTCACCGAAGACGGCTTGGTCGACACGCCGGAGCACCGCCCTGACGTGTTCGACATGCTCGGCACCCAATTCAAAGCGCATCCCCCTATCGGCCAATTCGAAGTGGAAGTGGTGAACAAAACCCACGAGCTGACCGAGGGCATCGAGGATTTCGAGGTCGTGGACGAGCTGTATCTCTCCAAAACCACCGCCGAAATCGACACATTGATGCAGACCACTTTTGAAGGGGACGCAACCGGCTTTGTTGAGGAAAAGTGGGACAAAACCGCTGTGCCGATCCTCTACACCCGCGATCTGGGCAAAGGGCGCATCGTATACAACACACTGGGTCATTGCCGGGGGCATTATGACCTTCCGGGCATGCAGGATTTCTACCCGCATAAGGAAATGTGCGCGTGGAGTTACGATGTGTATTACGACATGCTGCGCCGCTCGATAGGCTGGGCGATGAGAGAGGGGGAATAGACCGATGGACATGACATTCTCACCCGAAGACATTGCCTTTCGCGAGGAAGTGCGCGGATTTCTGGCCGACAAATTGCCCGACCGATTGAAAGACGGCGCGCGGCGAACGCCCGGCGTTTTTGTTGAGCCCGATATCGGGATGGAATGGCACCGCATTCTCGCTGAAAAAGGTTGGGTCGCACCGCATTGGCCCAAAGAGGATGGCGGCACAGGTTGGACGCCCACACAGAAGTTTATCTTTGAAAAAGAGTGCGCTTTGGCAGGCGCACCCGCGCTTGCAATCCTGGGTTTGCGGTTGGTTGGCCCGGTGATCTGCGCATTCGGAACGCCTGAGCAAAAAGCGCGCTTCCTGCCGCGTATCCTTTCTGGTGAGGATTATTGGTGTCAGGGATATTCGGAGCCGGGCAGCGGGTCTGATCTTGCCTCGCTCAAGACATCGGCGCGGTTGGATGGCGATGAATATGTCGTCAACGGATCCAAAATCTGGACCACTCACGCCCATCACGCCAATTGGATTTTCGCACTCGTGCGCACCGATGCCACCGGTAAGAAACAAGCGGGCATCACCTTCCTCTTGCTGCCGATGGATCAGGATGGGGTTGAGGTCACCCCGATCCACTCCATGTCCGGCGACCATGAGGTGAACGCAGTGTTCTTCTCGGATGCTCGCACGTCTGTAGACAATCGCATTGGCGAGGAAGGCAATGGCTGGTCGATCGCCAAATTCCTGCTTGAAAACGAACGCGGCGGATCATGCTTTGCGCCGCGATTGATCCAGAGCATTGATCGGCTCGAGGCACTGGCGGAAGAGCAGCCGTCTGGTGTTAACGGGGCGATGGCGCACGACGCCCGGTTCCGCGACCGATTGTCGCGTGCGCGGTTGGAGGCAGAGGCGCTCGAATTCACCGAATTGCGCATTCTGGCAGAACTGGCAAAGGGGCGATCACCGGGTCCGCAGACCTCACTGGTCAAGCTACTGGGTTCGAATATCGGCCAAGAAATCGACACTTTGCGGCTTGAATTGCTGGGTACAGATGCATTGCAATTGCCGTTGGAGCGACCGCTTTACGGCAACGAAGCACCCGAACCCGTCGGTAGCGAAATGGCGCAAACATCGATGGGCCGGTATCTGAACAACCGCGCGGCGACGATCTTTGGCGGATCGGACGAAGTGCAAAAGAACATTATTGCCAAGACCGTTTTGGGTCTTTGATCCTTTGGGTCTTTGACCCCTTCTAAGAAAGACACAAAACATGGACGTATCCAAGCTGATGTTCCGCGACGACCTTATGGATGGTCAGCGCATTTTGGTCACTGGTGGAGGCACCGGCTTGGGCCGCGAAATGGCAGAAGGATTTTTGAAGCTTGGTGCAACCGTCTACATTTGCGGGCGACGCCAAAACAAGCTGGATGAATGCGCAGCCGAATTGATGGACGCGCATGGCGGGAAAGTCGTCGCTCATGCTTGCGATATTCGCGACGCCGATGCGATCCACACGATGGTCGATGCGATCTGGGCCGATGGAGGTGCATTAACCGGCGTCGTCAACAATGCAGCTGGCAACTTCATCAGCCGCACCGAAGACCTTTCAGTCAATGGCTTCAACGCGATTGCCGATATTGTGATGCGGGGCACATTCTATGTGACACTCGATATCGGCAAGCGGCTGATCGCCGAGGGCAAGAAAGCGAGTTTTCTATCAATCCTCACGACCTGGGTGTGGTCCGGCAGCGCCTTTGTTGTACCATCCGCCATGTCGAAAACCGCAATCAATGCGATGACACAAAGTCTTGCGACCGAATGGGGCCGCTATGGCTTACGGTTTAATGCCATCGCGCCGGGCCTGTTTCCAACCAAGGGAATGAGCGCGCGTTTAAGTCCCAGCGGATCGGGCGGCAATTCAAACAATGCAATGAACCCAATGGGGCGCGCGGGCGAAATGCATGAGATGGCCAACCTCGCGACGTTCCTGATGGGACCGGGCGCGGAGTATGTGAACGGACAAACTATCGCAATTGATGGCGCAGGATATCAAGCGACTGGTGGCACATTCTTCCCCGCGCTTCAGGGTCTGGGTGATGCCGAATGGGATCAAATGCGGGCCATGATCAAAGGCACCAACGCCAAAGACAAAGCCGACCGCAGCACAGGTTAGCTTACCGCTTGATCTGCCAGACGCTGCGCGGTTTTGTAATCGGGCTTTCCATTATTGAGGCGGAGCGAGACATCGCTCGTCACATAGAGGCGCGGTATCTTGTAGCCCGCTAGCCCTGCACGAGCGTGAGTATCCAATGCATCGGCGAGGTTCTCTTGCGCGCCTTCAGGCTCAACCACCGCGACCACTTTTCGTCCAAATCTCGGATCAGGCAGGCTGACCACGCGGGCATCCTTGACCATCGGATGCTCCTGTAGGACCGCTTCGACCTCTTCGGGAAAGACTTTCTCGCCGCCAGTGTTGATGCACATATTGTCGCGTCCGATAAACTCCATGCTGCCATCGGTTGCCCAGCGCGCGCGATCACCGGTCATCAACCAGCGTTTGCCATCAATCTCAGGAAAGGTCTGCGCGTTCTTTTCATCCTCGCCCAGATAGCCAAGCGGCAATGGGCCAGTGCGCGCAACAATGCCTACGCCATCATGGCCCGGTTCAATGGCTTTGAGATTTTCGTCAAACAGCTTTGTCTCGCGTCCAGGGAGTGCCGAGAACTTACCGCCGCCAGTAGAACCTTGCGCGGTGGTAATGACGACGGCCGTGCCAGAACTCTCAGAAGAACCCAGCGCGTCAATCACCACCAGAGCAGGATTGTGCGCAATCAGGCGCTTTTTGACGTGCTCTGAAAAGACCGCACCCGATGACGTGACTGAGCGCAAACTCGAGATCGCATCTTCCGAATCGCCACGCGCTTCAAGTCGGTCCGCCAATGGCAAAGCGAAGGCATCGCCAACGATGAACACCCCGCGCGCTCGCAACCGTTTGATCTCATCCAGCGCCAGGTCTGCATCGAACTTCTCCGCCGGGAGCAACGCCAATGTGCCCCCCTTCAACAGGTGGATCACCCCAGTGAATTGCCCCGCCCCGTGCATTAATGGGCTGAGCAAAAGCATCGGAGAGGTGCTAGCTGGATGATTAAGCGTGATCTTAGCCGCCTCCTCGACCTGCTCCTTAAGCGAAGTTGCGACAAACGGAGGTTCAGCAAATCCCCGTTGCCAAACCGAAATGCTGAATGCCTGCCACGCCTCCACCATCGGCCACATCACCGCTTTGGGCATGCCCGTGGTGCCGCCGGTTGCGGTCAGGAATAACGCCTCTGGATCCGAATGAATGGCAAAGCCAGCTGGCAAGGTGGTCTCTTGCAAAGCCAGCCAATCTGCATCGTTTACATCAATCGTGATGGCATCATCACTCATCGCATCTCGTGCGCCTTGAGCAAAGTCGCCTTGAGTGAATAACGCCTTCAACCCAAAGCGATCGCAGATATCGGCCAGTTCGCGCGTTTTGTAGTGGTAGTTCACATTGACCGGCACCACGCCTGCTTTGATGCATCCGAAATAGGCGAGAATGTAATCGGGGTTGTTGCGTAGCATCTGCCCAGCAATATTACCCGGTTTGAGGCCACGCGCGATCAGCCCTGCGGCAATTGCATCAGTTCTGGTGTCCAGCTCACCCCACGTCACAATCCGGTCACCATGGACGATCGCGGCCCGATCCGGCTCAACCGCACTCGCAATCGCTTTGAGCGCCACGCCAAAGTTTTCGCCCGGCCAGAAACCATCCTGACTTGCCATAGTCGCATTCTCCATTCGTGTGCTGTGTGCCTAGCCAGCGAAAACCCGCAATGCCCCTGCGTAAAGTATGAGGCGAATCGGGGAAAGTGATGTAGTCTCCCTTTTGAGGAACATCAGGAGAGGAGTGAGTCTATAATGGCCGCCAACGTCGTCGAGCTACGCACGCCCAATGGAACCGAAAATCTTGAGCAATTGCTTGAGCAGGTGACCATAACCTGTCCAGAAGATATCCATGATGCGGCAGAGAATCTTGCACGGATCGCTCAACAGCGCGGCATGCAGGTCGCAGTCTGCGATGACATCTCTTCGAAAGAGCCGATGGTGGATGCAGATGGCACTATCCTAAATGCTGACATTTTTCGCTGGCTCGATGATGGCGCGCGCTGGTGGGAGGATCACCGCTTGGCGCTGCATTCACCTCTGCCGCGTGCGTGCCGCTATGAAAGTGAGCCTTTTTGGGTGAATGAGCATGGCTTTAATCTCAAATGGCGCAATTCGTATCTCGAAGAGCTGGACCTGGCTGACTTTGAGAAACGCTCCTTGTGCAAAGCGGCGATTGTGATTCCGGTGCACCTTCCCTTTGGACAGATATCGGCCAGCAGCTTTATCAGCATGGATCGAGAGAAAGAGGATTTGACTGAGGAATTTGCGCAGCACAGCTCGCTGTTCGCGCAGCTTATCCATCGGTTTGTAGCTGGCTATGTTCAGGCGATTCGGACGAAGCGGCGCATCCCATCCGATTGCGTCTTGTCCAAACGCGAAGTGGAATGTTTGCGCTGGGCCGCGATTGGCAAAACGGACAAGGAAATCAGCATGATCCTTGACCGCAGCCATGCAACAATCCGCTATCATATCCATCGCGCTGGCGAGAAACTGGACAGCGTCAACCGCGCGCAAACAATCTTTAAGGCCGGGCAACTGGGGTATTTGGGCGCTAACAGCTAACCTAGGCCGCGCAGCGGATTGCTGCCGTCCCAACCCTCGCTTGCTTGCTTGATCATGGCGAATAGGTCTGGTCCGCCTGCGCCTTGTTGCAGGATTTCGACGAGGGAGCCCGGTCCCTCGCCCGGATCGACATAAATCACGCGGCTATCGCCTAGTGACCCTTCAATCACGACCTCTGCCCCCTGCTCGCCGCAGACTCGGTATGCCTCATCGATATCATCGACCACAATGCACACATGGTGCAGGCCACTAACCGCACCATATTCACCAGAGTAGATTGAGGGGTGGCTATCGCGCGGTCGGATCAACTCAATTTGCATGTCACCCCAATAGGCCAGCGCCAGATCGAACACAGCATCAGTGGGCTCCCCTCTATATTTCATGCCCTCGAGGTGAATGCCTTCCATCAAGAAAAACGGACCAACACCCATCACCTGTGTCCAATGTTTGACCGCTGCGTCAAAATCATCGGGTACAAAGGCGAGCTGCATTACCTCACCCAAAGCCGCTATTCCTTGATTTTGCGCCATGCGCCCTCTCCAATCCGATAGTGTGACGTAGGGGGGAACCTGTGTGATATTCACCCTCGCGAATACTGCGTAAATTGCGAGGAACGGGATAGAGGCCGCCAATGAACGAGATCAAAGATATGTCGCGCGAGGACCGGTGCCCCGGCCTCAGCTACACCGATATGCTCAATGGCGACACGCGCACTCCGCCCGATTACCTGTTTGAGGAAACCAATATCGAAATGGGCGATGAGCCGCTTTCGGTTGAACCCTATATCAGCGAAGATTTCGCGCGACTTGAACGCGAAAAACTGTGGCCCAATGTCTGGCTCTTTGCGGCTCGCGAGGATGAAATGCCCGATCCTGGCGATACGGTTGTATTCGAGATTGCGGGCAAGAGCTTTCTCCTGATCCGCCAAAAGGACGGCGGTGTACGTGCGTTCTACAATGCATGCCTCCACCGCGGGCGCAAATTGCGCACCGAATGTGGCCCGTCGATCCAATTGCGCTGCCCGTTCCATGGCTTCACATGGCGTAATGATGGCAGTCTGAAAGAGATCCCGTCAGAGTGGGATTTCAAGCATCTTCATGAAAAGAACATGGACCTGCCTCAAGCACGAATTGAGCTGTGGCAAGGCTTTGTGATGCTCACAGAGAACCACGACCTACCGGACTTCAAAAAATGGCTTGGTCCGGCGGCGTCGCACTATGATCGCTATGATTTCGAAAACCGCCATACCGGCATGTGGATTCAAAAACGCATCCCCGCCAATTGGAAGGCAACAGCCGAAGCGTTTATGGAGGCGTGGCATTCAATCGTTACGCATCCGCAATTGTTGCCATTTTTGGGTGATGCGAACACGCGCTATGATTTGATCGGCGATCATTTCAACCGCGCGATCACGCCGTCAGGTGTCCTCAGTCCGCACATGAAGGGTAAGGATTCCTCCTATGTGCTGGAGAAAATGAACGAGTTTTCCGGTGGGGATGATGCGGACACGAATCGTCGCTTTGCTGCGGGCGATGGCGAACAGGATTATGATCCCGCCGATCCACTGGGCGCACGCAAAGTGCTGGCTGAAGCAGGGCGTCAGGGGTTTGCCGAGCAATATGGCCATGACTATTCCGACGCATCGGACAGCGAAATTCTCGACAACTTCACTTACAATATCTTCCCGAACTTTGCCCCGTGGATCGGGTTCCTACCCACACTGGTCTATCGCTGGTTGCCTGACGAGACGCCCGATTCCTGTATCATGGAAATCCGTCTGTTATTCCCCACACCCAAGGGTGAGGAGCGCCCGCGTTCTGTTGAAATGACCTTTATCCCTGATGATGAACCCTTTGCATGGGCCGCCGACAAAATGGGGCCACAGCTTGCGAATGTGTTTGATCAAGACATGTCCAATCTGCCGCATGTGCAAACCGGCATGAAATCGATGAAGGAGGGCAAGATGGAGCTTGGCTCATACCAAGACAGCCGCGTCCGTCATTTCCAAACGACATTGAAGAAATATATCGACGGCGAGTTGCCAAAAACGGCATAGAACATCGCCATGAGCATCTCTGTCGATCTATCGGGGCGTACTGCGCTTATCACGGGCGCGTCTTCGGGCCTTGGCGCACGGTTTGGGCGCATCTTGGCGGCGAATGGCGCGAAAGTAGCGCTAGGCGCCAGACGTAAAGAGCGGCTTGAGAAGCTGGCCGGCGAGATAGGTGCCGACCGAGCGGCGGCGATTGCAATGGATGTCGCGCGCGAGACAGATATTATAGCGGGCTACGACGCTGCCGAAGCGGCTCTCGGCACCGTTGACACAGTGATCGCCAATGCTGGCGTCGATGGCAATGGAATGGCAACTACCATCTCGGAAGAAGAGATCGAGCACACGCTAGCGATCAATTTGAAAGGGGCGATCTTAACGGCACGCGAAGGCGCGAAGCGGATGGTCGCAGGCGGGGTAAAGAACGGGCGGATCGTGATGGTTGCCTCTATCACGGCCTTTGAGCCGTCGCCTGGTCTCGTCGCCTACGCCGCTAGCAAGGCTGGCGTGGTGCAAGCGGCACGCAGCATGGCACGCGAATGGGCACGCGCTGGTATATGTGTGAACACGATCTCACCCGGCTACATCCGCACAGCGATCAATGATGAGTGGTTCGATACCGAGCCCGGCAAGAAGCAAATCGCGCGCTTTCCCAAGCGGCGATTGATGGGTGAAGAGGGCTTGGATGGCCCGATCTTGTTCCTATGCTCAGATGCAGCGGAATTCGTAACCGGGACAGACTTCGTGCTGGATGATGGACAGACGCTTTAGAGGAACGTCGGTTGAACGCGAAGTATGACACGATCGGGCTGGGCTATTCAGCTTTACGACGCCCTGATCCGCGTATTGGCAAAGCAATCCGCGACGCTCTTTGTGATGCTCAATCCGTGGTGAATGTTGGTGCAGGAGCGGGGTCTTATGAGCCTTCCGGCCTAGCGGTTACTTCCGTAGAACCTTCACGCGAAATGATAGACCAACATCCTCGAGCGGATGAGGTAGTACAAGCAAGCGCAGAAGCTTTACCCTTCGCGGACCAAAGCTTCGATGCAAGCATGGCAATACTGACGGTCCACCATTGGCCAGACAAGAGTGCCGGATTGCGCGAAATGCAGCGTGTCAGCCGCGACAGGATCGTTTTGCTGACCTTTGATCCTGCATATCGCGATATCTGGTTACTCGACTATCTGCCCGAACTGGCAGATCTTGATGAAAAACAAATGCCTCAAATGCGCGATTATGAAGAATGGCTCGCCCCGATTACGGTTCAATCTGTTCCGATTCCCCATGATTGCAGTGATGGCTTCCTCTATTCCTACTGGCGTCGGCCTGATGCTTATCTCGACCCGCAAATCCGCAAAGGCAGCTCATCTTTCTGGGCCATTGATGGAGTCGAACAGAAACTTGAAAAACTGCGCGACGACCTCGAAAGCGGAGTGTGGGAGCATCGCTATGGACAATTAATGGGGTTAGACGAGCTCGACCTCGGGTACAGGCTTATCGTTGCGGAGCAGACATAGCTTTAAGCCTTCGCCGCGACCTCAGCTGCATCAAAATAATGGATGCGTAGCTCTTTAAGAAGGCCGTCTTCGAAACTGCCACATTCATTGACCGTTTGGCTGAATGTCTCGCCGGTATTCTTGGATGTCATGGTCAGCGTCAGCACCGTCACCGCGTGGCTGTCACCGCCAGTAATGTCATGAATATCCACCTTGGCTTTGGCCCAGGTCCCGTACATCGCCGCGGCACAGCGTTGTAGGGCATCCTTGCCGCGCCACTCCCCACCGAATGGCAGGCAATCCGCCTCATATAGAACGAAATCAGAGTGGAGCAGGCTTTCCACCCGCTCCCAATCCCGCGCACCCGCCGCCGCATAGACGGCTTGAAGCATTTCACGTGGAGTGCTCATTGAGACTACTCAATCGTCCCGATCAAAGCGCCGACCTTATAGACTGCGCCCTCTTCGCCGGTCGGGTGGATCACCCCGCCAGTGGGCGCTTCGATCTCGGTTGTACTTTTGTCGGTTTCCACCGTGTAGATGACGTCGCCCTTTTCGACAGTCTCACCATCGCCGAACATCCATTCGGTCAAGGTCATCTCAGTTGCGCTCATGCCTAGTTTTGGGATGCGGATTTCTTCTGCCATTTATGCCTTCCCAACAGACGCTTTGATCTGGCCAACGATCTCTTCCTTGTTCGGGATCCATGCCTGTTCCAGATGCGTTGCGAACGGCACTGCGGAGAAGGTTCCCCCAACCCTGCGCACCGGACCTTTTAGGCTATCCCAGCATTTTTCCTGAATATTCGCAGCGATTTCTGCGCCTGTACCGAATGGGCGAACCGCTTCGTGCAATGTGAGGGCACGGCCCGTCTTTTTGACGCTGGCGAGCACTGTTGCCTCGTCATACGGCGCAATTGTGCGCAGATCGACGACCTCGACGCTGATCCCTTCCTTCTCAAGATCGGTGGCGACTTCAAGCGCGTCGAGCACCGTGCGCCCATAGGTGATGAGCGAGATATCGTTGCCTTCTTTCGGTACCGCCGCTTTACCCAATGGGACGCGGTAGCCCGGTCCGGGGTCTTCGGCCTTCAGACCGTAGCAAAGGATGTTTTCAATAAAGACGACAGGATCATTTGCATCAATCGCAGACCGCATCAGCCCGCGCGCATCGGCCGCGTTGGATGGGGTGACAACGTGCATACCGGCGACATGGGCAAACCACGCCTCCAACATATCAGAATGCTGACCGCCGAAGCCCACACCCACACCAGTGGTGGTGCGAATAACGATGGGGCACGGCGTCTGACCGCCTGACATAAAGCGCAATTTGGCCGCGTGATTGACGATTTGGTCCATGCAAACGCCGACAAAGTTCATCAGCATGATCTCCGCAATCGGACGCTGTCCGGCAAGCGCCGCACCGACTGCCGCACCGATAATCGCAGTTTCGGAAATAGGCGTCGCGCGGATGCGGTTTTCGCCGTATTTCTCGCTTAGCCCAGAGGTGATTTTAAACACGCCGCCACCTTGTTTGGCGGCCACGTCTTCGCCGAGGCAAAAGACACTGTCATCTTCCGCCATAGCTTCGTCGATGGCCTTGTTGAGGGCCTCTGTCATCGTGATCTCAGCCATCACGCAGTCTCCTCAAGCACATCTTTGTAAATCTCATCGGTGTCCGGCAGCGGCGCATCGAGCGCGTGTTGAACCGCAGCATCGATCTCTGCATCGATGCCAGCGACAATCGCGTCGAGTTCTTCTTCGGTGAACTGCCGCTCCAACATGACTTGGCGCAATTTGGGTAGCGGATCTTCTTCCGCCATTTCGGCCAGATGTTCCGCCGGCATGTAAGAGAAATCTGAACCGAAGAAGTGTCCCATCATGCGGTAACACATCGCCTCAACCAGCACGGGTCCTTTGCCGCTGCGCGCATGTTCGACTGCCTCTTCCATGGCCGGATAAACCGCGTTCACATCATTGCCATCGACCTTCACGCCTTTCATCCCATAGCCAGCTGCGCGGCTTGAAATATCGGGGCTGTCAGTGTGATCGGCATAGGCGGTGTGTTCGCCATAGCGGTTGTTTTGGCACAGGAAGACGACAGGCAGTTTGTAAAGCTGAGCCATGTTCATCGCTTCGTGAAAACCGCCGATATTGGCCGCACCATCGCCAAAGCTGACCAATGTGACCTTGCCGTCACCATTATTCTGGCTCGCCATCGCTAGGCCGTTTGCGATAGGGAGACCTGATCCAACGACCCCGGTTGTCACCATGATCCCGGTGTCGGGATCAGTGATATGCATCGTACCACCTTTCCCTTTGCATGTGCCGGTGGCTTTGCCGAGGCATTCACCCCACCATTTCTCAATCGGGATGCCCTTGGCAGTTTGTTCGCCCTGTCCGCGATAGGTGCACACGACATAATCATCGTCTTGCAACGCAGCCATGGCAGCGGCGGAAACCAGCTCTTGCCCACGCACGCAATAATACATGACGGCGACCTTGCCCTGCATCAGCAGCTCACGGAATTTTTCATCTGTGCGGTTCACCTTCATCGTGCGCGTATAGACGTCGAGCAGTTTGTCGCGGTTGATTTCAGCCATAGGGTCGGGCCTTTTCTTGAAGGGTTGGGATTAGAACTGCACGCGCTGCGTGAAGCCGCCATCGACGACGATGTTTGATCCGGTCATGTATGGGACAGCCGGGCTGGCGGTGAAGACAATCGCGTTGGCGACCTCCTGATCGTTGCCAAAACGTCCCATCGGCATTTTCTCCAGAGTTCCATTGAACAGCTCTGGCATTGCGCCCTCAATCACCTCCCAGTTGCCGCCGGGATAATAAATCGCGCCGGGCGACACGCAGTTTACCCGTATGCCCTGCGGGGCCAGCGCTTGTGAAAGCTGCGAGCCGTAGGTGATCAACGCGGCCTTCATCGCGTTAAAGGCCTGAGGTGCGATGAACGTCTCAAGCGCCGCGGTTGAACTCATAAACACAATCGAACCGCTGCTCGATTGTGCGAGATGCGGCGTCAGTGCCTCCACCCCATTCACCGCGCCCATAATGTCAAAGTCGAGCGTCGCCTGCCAATCACCCGTGCCACCGGTGCCAGAAGTCGAAGCGGTGTGAATGAAGATATCGCACCCGCCCAGCTCGCCAGCGGCTTTTTCGAGCCAAGCTTTGTAAGCGTCGCCGCCGCCTGCCATATCGAAAACTTCGGCGAAGACTTTGCCCGGTCCGGCAGCATCGATCTCGGATTTGGCAGCTTCGATCTTGTCTTCCTTGCGGCTGAAGAAAGCGACATCGGCCCCTTCGGCTGCGAATAGTTTGAGCGATGCAAGGCCAAGCCCGTGCGCTCCGCCGTTCATGATGACTTTCTTGCCTTTAAGTCCCAGATCCATTGCTCGCTCTCCCAACTGGTTGATTGTTGGCAAAGCGATAGCCGACCCTGATGCGCAGGCGTATCGTCAAAAGTGTGGGTGGATTGACAGAAATGGTGCCCCGTTCGGACATGAGTTCGAACTAAACAAAGTTGTGGCAGTGTTCGACCGAAGGGAGAATGGTGCCACGAGAGAGAATTGAACTCTCGGCCTCGTCATTACCAATGACGCGCTCTACCACTGAGCTACCGCGGCACATTTTCAAGACGCGCGCCTATCGTTGGGTGCGCGGCTGTTGTCAAGCTATGCTTGAAGCCAGTCGCCATTAGCGGCAAGGCGTGAAGCATGAGTGAAGATGCTGATACCACAAAATCTCCGGAACTGACGAAAGAAGAGCGGCTTGCAGCCAAGCTGCGCGAAAACTTGCGCCGTCGGAAGACACAAACCCGAGAGCAAAGAGCCACCCAAGCCGACGATTCGGCGCAAAGCGGGCTTCCCAAAGACAATTCGCAAAGCTAACGCGTGGTGCTCCTAAGTTATCAGGAGCAAATTCTCCCGTGCCCAAACTGATCCTAGTCCGACATGGCCAAAGCCAGTGGAACCTTGAAAACCGTTTCACAGGTTGGTGGGACGTCGACCTAACGGACAAAGGCGTCGCCGAAGCAAAGGCCGCTGGCATCTTGATGCAGGACAAAGGCGTACTGCCAACCGTTTGCTTCACGTCCTTCCAAACGCGCGCGATCCTTACCCTCAATCTGGCTTTAGAGCAGATGGGCCGCCTGTGGCTGCCGGTGACGAAGGACTGGCGCTTGAATGAGCGGCATTATGGCGGACTCACTGGGCTGAACAAGCAAGAGACGCGTGACAAACATGGTGATGAGCAGGTGCATATCTGGCGTCGCAGTTTCGATACGCCGCCTCCGCCGATGGAGCCGGGCAGCGAGTATGATCCGGGCGCCGATCCCCGCTATGACGGTATTGATGTGCCCTACACCGAGAGCCTGAAGCTAACGATTGAGCGGGTGCTGCCCTATTGGGAAAGCGACATTTTGCCAGTGCTGGCAAGCGGTGAGACTGTTATCATCTCTGCCCATGGCAACAGCCTGCGCGCATTGGTAAAGCATCTTTCGAATATTTCGGATGAGGACATCACCGGGCTGGAGATTCCCACCGGTCAACCGATCATCTATGACTTTGACGAAAATATGGTGCCGGGTGAACGGTATTACCTGAAAGACAGCTGAGGGGCGGGTTATGGCCAGCGAGGGGAACGGCAAAGTTGCAATCGTGATGGGCAGCCAGTCTGACTGGCCAACCATGTGCCTTGCCTCGGCCATTCTCGATGAACTCGAAGTCGAGCATGAAGCCCGCATTGTTTCCGCTCATCGCACGCCGGACCGGATGAGCGCCTTTGCTAAAGGGGCAGAGGGCGAAGGGTTCGACGTGATTATCGCGGGCGCAGGCGGCGCGGCCCATTTGCCCGGGATGATTGCGGCGATGACGCATTTACCGGTTCTGGGTGTTCCCGTGCAATCGAAAGCGCTGTCAGGGTGGGACAGTTTGCTCTCCATCGTGCAAATGCCGGCCGGCATTCCTGTGGGCACATTGGCCATTGGTGAGGCCGGTGCGAAGAACGCGGCTCTTATGGCTGCGGCCATCTTAGCGTTGGGTGATGAGGCGCTTTCGATGCGTTTGCAGAACTGGCGCGCTGAACGCAGCGCTGCCGTAGGCGAGGTCCCTGAATGAGCGAAATCACGCCTCTACCCCCCGGCTCCACAATCGGCATCTTAGGCGGAGGGCAATTGGGCCGAATGCTGGCAATGGCGGCCAACCAATTGGGCTATCGCTGCATCGGCTATGCGCCTGCTGGCGATAATGTCGCAGCCGATGTTTGCGCTGATTTCTTTGAAAATGGCTGGGGGGATACCTCTGCCCTTGCCTCCTTTGCCTCGCAATGTGACGTGGTGACCTGGGAGTTTGAAAACGTCCCGCTGAGCGTCGTCGATGCCATGCCGCGCGACCGGCTTTTGCCTGGACGTCGCGCACTGGAAGTCGCGCAAGATCGCCTCAACGAAAAACGCTTTGTCGAAGAATTGGGTGCACGCTGTGCACTCTATGCTCGGGTCGAAAGCGATGATGACTTTCAACGCGCACTTGAAAGGATCGGCAATCCCGGCATCTTAAAGACAGCGCGCGATGGCTATGATGGCAAGGGCCAATGGCGCATCACGTCCGATTACGAAGCCAAAGGGGTTCGTTTTCCGGGCCGCACCTGCATTTACGAAGGCATGGTCGACTTTCAAGCTGAGTTTTCGGTCATCCTTGTCCGCAGCGCTCTTGGAGAAGTGCGGTTTTGGGACTCGTCTGCCAACACCCATCGTGGTGGCATGCTGGTGACGTCGATTTTGCCAGCGAGCGCTGCGGTTGAGGCGCAGGTCGAACAGGCGCGCATCATCGCTGAAAAAACCGCCAATGCTTTGGGCTATGTGGGAATTTTGACTCTGGAATTCTTTGCCACTGCTCAAGGACCGATTTTCAACGAAATGGCCCCACGCGTCCACAACTCCGGCCATTGGACCATAGAAGGGGCAGCCACCAGCCAGTTCGAAAACCACATTCGCGCGATTTGCGGCCTGCCTTTGGGCGGCACTGAAACCCGCTTTAACCAGATCGAGATGCGCAATATCGTGGGCGATGAAGCGTTGAGCGCGCACCATATCCTCGCTGAAGAGGGTGAACCGCATTTGCACCTTTACGGTAAAGGCCAAGCGCTCGAAGGGCGCAAGATGGGCCACGTGACGCGGGTAAGCAACGACCATCCATGACCTTTGAAATCATCCAGATTTATGCTCGTGCAGCCAATGGCGCGATCGGCCATGATGGTCGCCTACCGTGGCATCTGCCCGCTGACCTCAAACGCTTTAAGGCGATGACTATGGGCAAGCCGATGATCATGGGTCGCAAGACCTTTGAGAGTTTTGGCGGACTACTGTCCGGCCGTCGCCACATCGTCCTTACCCGGCGAGAAAAATGGGACAGCAAAGGCGCTGAAATTGTCGGCACGGTCGAAGAAGCTCTGTCACTGGCCGCTACAGACAATTCAACCGGGGAGATTTGGGTCGTCGGCGGTGCGGCGATCTACGATGTGCTGCGCCCTCATACGCACCGTATTGAAGTGACGGAGATCCATGAGGACTATCCCGGCGACACCTTCATGAAGCCGCTCGGCGCAGAATGGGAAGTGACCGCACGTGACGATCATCCCGCTGATGGCGACAAACCCGCTTATTCCTTCGTCACCTATCACCGCAGCGGTGGCGAGGACTGATGCGCTGGCTCGATCATCGTGAGACGGTTGCAGAGGCGTTACGCGGTGCTGTCATTGCGTTAGGCAATTTCGACGGCTTCCATCGTGGGCATCAAGCGGTTGCTGGCGACGCGATTAAATGGGCGCATGAAGAGGGCCGCCCTTCGATTATCGCGACATTCGACCCGCATCCGGTGCGTTTTTTTAAGCCCGATGTCGCGCCCTTTCGCCTGACCACTCTGGAACAGCGCCAGGAGCTTTATCTCGCAGCCGGTGCAACCGCAATGTTGGTGTTTCATTTCGATGCGGACCTTGCGGGGACAACGGCAGAGGATTTTATCAGCGAAATACTGCTCAAGCGGTTTGGCGCGCATGGGGTTGTCACTGGCGCGGACTTCACCTTTGGCAAGGGCGCGAAGGGCAATGTCGATCTGTTGCGCGGATTTGGCGCTGAACACGGCCTGCAATCGCGCGTGGTGGATGCGGTCAGCAATGGCGGCGTTATTTCCTCCAGCCGCATCCGCGAGGCTTTGCGCGAAGGCGAGCCGCAGCTTGCCGCTCAATTGCTCACCCGCCCCTTTGCGATCCGCGGAATTGTCGAACATGGGGACAAGCGCGGACGGACCATCGGATACCCCACTGCCAACCTGTCGGTTGAAAATTACCTGCGCCCCAAATACGGTGTTTATGCGGTCACGGGAAAAGTGCTGGCCACCGGCCAAGTGCTTAAAGGTGCGGCCAATATCGGAATTCGTCCGCAATTTGAGCCGCCCAAAGAATTGCTGGAGCCATACTTCTTCGACTTCTCTGGCGACCTGTATGGGCAGGAAATTGAGGTCGCATTTCACCATTTTTTGCGCGGAGAGGCCAAGTTCGATGGGCTTGAGCCTTTGATGGCGCAGATGGAGAAAGATTGCGCCGAGGCCCGCCGCCTATTAAGCGCGCAGCCGCATGACTGAGAAACGCGACCTCAAAGATACGGTCTTCCTGCCGAAGACTGCCTTTCCAATGAAAGCTGGCCTTCCGCAAAAGGAGCCGGGCATTGAGGCGCGTTGGCGCGAAATTGGCCTTTATGAACAATTGCGCCAAGCCCGCGCTGGCCGTGAGAAATTCATCCTGCATGATGGCCCTCCCTATGCGAATGGCGACATGCATATTGGCCATGCACTGAACCATATCCTCAAAGACATGGTGTGCCGCACGCAGAACCTGATGGGCAAAGACGCGCCCTATGTGCCGGGCTGGGATTGCCACGGCCTTCCGATTGAATGGAAGGTTGAAGAGAAATACCGCAAGAAAAAGCTCAACAAAGACGAGGTTCCCGCAAAGGAATTCCGCGCCGAATGCCGCGCCTATGCACAAGGTTGGGTCGATACGCAGCGCGAGCAGCTGAAGCGGCTGGGCATCATGGGTGATTGGGACAATCCCTATCTCACGATGGATTTTCAGGCAGAGTCGACAATTGTCGCCGAGCTGATGAAGTTTGCCGAAGCGGGCAACCTTTATCGCGGGTCAAAGCCGGTGATGTGGTCGCCGGTTGAAAAGACCGCTTTGGCCGAGGCCGAGGTTGAATATGAAGACCTGACCGACAGCCCGCAGATTGATGTTGCGTTTGAGATCACCGAGAGCGCGGTGCCAGAGCTCGTCGGAGCGCACGCGGTGATCTGGACAACGACGCCTTGGACGATCCCGGTTAATCAGGCTTTGGCTTATGGGGCGGATGTTGAGTATATTTTATTCGACGGATATCAAGTAGAACTCATCCCTACGACTGAGCGCGGCGGGCCCGACACGCCGACCAAACGTTGGCGTGGCCTGGTTCTCATTGCTGCAAGTCTTCTTGAAGACTTTCGGAAGCGCTCTGCATTTCAAGCGACCAGTTTGAAACCAATATGGCAAGGAAAAGGCTCCGACCTAGCCGGAACCAAAGCCCGACACCCGATGCACCATCTGGGTGGGTTCTACGCCACGCCCCGCCCCTTCCTCGAAGGCGACTTTGTCACCACCGAGAGCGGCACCGGCCTTGTCCATATGTCCCCTGACCATGGCGAAGACGATTTCGATCTGTGCAAAGCGAACGGCATCAACCCCGTCTTCGCGGTCATGGACGATGGCCGCTACCGCGACGACTGGGCGTGGCTCGGCGCAGATGATAAAGACGCAGACGGTAAAGAACGCCGCCGGGCGGTCATTAACAAGCCGTTCAACGCGCCCGACGGACCCATTTGCTCGGACTTGCGCGAAGCGGGCGCTTTGCTCAGCGCCTCTGCTGATTATGCGCACAGCTACCCGCATTCATGGCGTTCCAAAGCCAAGGTCATCTACCGCTGCACGCCGCAATGGTTCGTGCCGATGGACAAAGAACTCGAAGGTGGCGGCACTTTGCGTTCGCGCGGCATGTCGGAAATCGACCGCGTCGAATTCGTGCCAGAAAAAGGGCAAAACCGCATCGGCTCAATGGTCGAGGGGCGCCCCGATTGGGTCCTCTCACGCCAGCGCGCATGGGGTGTGCCGATCACGCTCTTCCTTAAAAGCGGCACCAGCGAATATTTGGCTGACCCTGCCGTCAACGCCCGCATTGTCGCAGCGGTTGCTGAAGAGGGCGTCGATGCATGGGAGGAAGCGCGCAAAGCCGAATTCCTTGGGCCTGACTACAACGCGCAAGATTACGACATGGTCATGGACATCCTTGATGTCTGGTTCGATTCGGGCTGCACCCATGCATTTGTGCTGGAATCGGGGCGCTGGCCGGACCTGCAATGGCCCGCCAACCTCTATCTTGAGGGCAGCGATCAACATCGCGGCTGGTTCCAATCCTCCCTGCTCCAAAGCTGTGCCACACGTGGCCGCGCGCCCTATGATCAGGTTCTCACCCACGGCTTCACCATGGATGCCAAGGGTAAGAAGATGTCGAAATCGCTCGGCAACACGATCAGCCCGCTCAAAGTTATGGAGCAATATGGTGCGGACATTGTGCGCCTCTGGTCGCTGAGCGTTGATTTCACCGAAGATCACCGGATCGGCGATGAAATCCTCAAAGGCGTCGGCGATCAATATCGCCGCCTTCGCAACACGTTCCGATACCTGCTGGGCGCACTCGATGGTTTTATCGGCGATATGTCCGATAGCGGCGAGATCCCTGAGCTGGAAATCTACGTCCTCTCACTTTTGAGCGAATTGGACGGCAAACTGCGCAAAGCCGCGACCGAATACGATTTCAACACCTACACGCGCCTGCTGGTGGATTTCTGCAACGAAGATCTGAGCGCCTTCTTCTTCGATATTCGCAAAGACACGCTCTATTGCGATGGGCCGGATTCAACCGCGCGCAACGCCTATCGCACGGTGCTCGACTTGTTGTTCCACGCACTGGTTCGATACGCCGCGCCGGTTCTGGTCTTCACCGCAGAGGAAGTGTGGAAGACGCGCTATCCGCAAGACGACGAAGCCGATGAGGACGGAAATGTTGGCAGCGTGCACTTGCTCGAATGGCCCAGCGTTCCCGCAGTCCCCGCCGATCGCGCAAAGTGGGATGCCTTGCGCGCTCTACGTGAGCGCGTGACCGAAGCGATCGAGCCGCTGCGCCGCGAAAAGACCATCCGATCGAGCAACGAAGCCGTTGTCAGCGTGCCCGTCAATGCCGTCCCCGCAGGCGTGACCGACGAACAACTGGCCGAATTGTTCATCACCGGGACAGTGACGCGCGTCGATGGGGACACGGTGACTGTCGCCAAATCATCCGATGCCAAATGCGGGCGCTGCTGGCGCTTGCTGCCCGATGTCTCCGAAGATGGAGCATTGTGTGGACGGTGTGACAGCGTTGTTGCCGGAATAGATGCGGCATGATGGGGGTTTTCACGCGCAACCGATTGATCGGTCTAGGGCTGGCAGCCTTGTTGTTTATCGCCGACCAGGCCGTCAAATGGTACGTGGTTGGCCCGCTCAACTTGCGGGTCGTGCGCAATATCGAGCTACTGCCGTTCTTCGACCTGTCCTATGTCGAAAATCGCGGCATATCGCTGGGTCTACTGCAAGCAACCAATATGGAGATGCGCTGGTTGCTGGTTGGGCTGACCGCAGTGATCGCAATCGTAGTGCTGGTGTGGATGATGAGGGAGAAGCTGCTGGGCGACATACTTGGCCTAGCGATGATCCTGGGCGGTGCGATTGGTAACATCCGTGATCGCTTCAATCTGGGCTATGTCATCGACTATGCTGATCTGCATATCGGCACGTTTCGCCCCTTCTTAGTTTTCAACATTGCCGATGCAGCTATCACCATCGGTGTCGTCATTATCCTTGCTCGCAGCCTGTTCGTGCGCGAGAAGGATGAAAACCCGGATGGTGAACCCATCCAAGCGGAGAATTGAACATGCGTACTCTTAAATCGGCCATTCTGCTGGGTGCAGGTTGCGCGATGCTAGCCGCTTGCGGTGGCGGCGGTATCTTTAACCGCGACCGGCCCGATGAATTCGCTGTGCAGCGTCAGGCACCCTTGGTGGTCCCGCCTGACTTCACACTGACCCCGCCTGCTCCTGGTGCCCCGCGCCCGGCAGAGGGAACCGCGTCGGAGCAAGCTCTCGAAGCCCTATTTGGCGGGCCTGCTGCTCGCAGCGCGGTTGAGACCAGCGCGTTGGATCGCGCTGGCAGCGCGGCTCCGGGCATCCGCTCACAAGTGGGCGATCCGGGCACAAATACGGTCGCAAAAGGCAGCGTAACGCGCGATATTATCGCTGCTCCCGAAGGCGACGGCCAATCGGCACAGACACTAATCCCAAGCTAGGCGGTCAACCTTCCACAGGCTCTTCGTCGAGTTTGCGGACCAAGATTTTGTCGATGCGGCGATTATCCATATCGACAATTTCGAAGCTCCAGCCCTGATCGATAAAGCTCTCACCCTCCAGCGGGAGCTTTTTCATAACAGACAGCGCATATCCCGCAGCCGTGCCGAATTCGCGCGTTTCGGGATAATCGAGCCCCAATCGATCCGCCAGACCGTCAGCTGAAAGCGCACCGGATACGAGCAGCGAGCCGTCGCTACATTCGATGATCTGCGGCGTGTCGCCCTGATCCTGATCGCTAGCGAAGTTTCCGGCAATCGCGGTCAGCAGATCGACGGGCGTCACGATCCCTTCGAAATGCCCGTATTCGTCATGCACCACCGCCATCGCGATATCGGCGGATTGTAGGACGCGCAGAGCATCCATCGCATCCAATTGATCAGGCACAACTTCAGCTTTGCGCATCATTGTGCGGATCATCACCGGGTCACCAGCAACTAGCGCAGCAAGCACTTCGCGCACTTTAACAACGCCGAGGATTGCGTCCGGCGAACCCTGTGCCACTGGCAAGAGTGAATGCGGACTGTCTTCTATCGACTGCTTGATCTGATCAATATCGGCGTCGACCTCAATCCAGTCTAGTTCAGTGCGCGGGGTCATCATTTCGCGCACAGGGCGCTCTGCCAAACGAACCACGCCGGTCAGGATCTGGTGCTGCTCTTGTTCAATGACGCCGGATCGCGTTGCGTCGGCAAAGATCATTTGCAGCTCTTGCGCGGTCAAGGACGACTGCCCTTTGGACCGGATGCCGAACAATCGGATGATCCCGGCGGAAGACCGATCCAGCAACCACACCAAAGGCGCCGCAATCTGCGCCAGGATCGCCATTGGCCGCGCCATGACCAATGCGATGGGTACTGCGGCGCGCAAGGCCAGCTGTTTGGGCACAAGCTCACCCACCACGACGCTGAAATACGTGGTCAGCGCAATAACGATAGCGAAGGCGACGTCGCCGGAGATATCGGTAGGCACACCAAACGCAGACAGGCGCTCTCCAAGAGGCGTTTCCAAAGCAGCGCCCGAAAGCGCGCCCGTGATGATCGCAATTAGCGTAATCCCGATCTGCACTGTCGAAAGAAATTTGCCCGGTTCCGCCGCCAGCCGCAGAGCAATTCGCGCCGCTTTCGAGCCATTCTCCTCACGCGCTTTCAACGCACTCGTCTTGGCCGAAACGATGGCGAGTTCGGACATAGCGAAAACGCCGTTGAGCACTATGAGCCCGACGATAATAACCAGAATTGGCCAAGGAAACGGTGTCACAGCCAAACCGCTAGCACAAATCACGCAGCTTTCCAGTCATCGCATTGCTATTGTGCGTTGGAACCATGCTGCCTTACACCTGTTTACGGATTGTTCATCTGGCGGCAAATGACCGGCGCGCAAGGCTTATTGTCTTGTTCATCGCGGCGTGGGTGTCGGATGGAATTTTGAGTACCAATGGAGGACTGAACCATGAAAGCATCTCGCATCCTAATGTCGGGCACTGCAGCAATTGCGCTGCTGGGCACAACTGCTTGCGTCACTGACCCAAATACCGGCGAACAAAAGGTTTCTCGCACTGCCATCGGCGCAGGGCTTGGCGGTACGCTCGGATACCTCCTTGGCGGCGTTGTTGGCGGCGATACCGCGCGAATTATTGGCGCAGGAATCGGCGGTTCTGCAGGTGCTGTGCTGGGCAAACAATTTGACGACCAGATCCGTGAACTTGACGAAGAGCTTGAGGGAAGCGGCGTCGATGTTGAGGAAATCGGCGATCAGGACGCGATTCTTGTTCGCCTGCCCGACGGCGTGACCTTTGCAAGCGGTTCGTCAACGATTGGCGCTGGCATGTACGAACCGCTTAATGCGGTTGCCGCCAGCCTTGTAGAATATCCCAACAGCCTAATCGATGTGTACGGCTTTACCGACACAACTGGCTCGGATGCGCTCAATCAGCGCCTCTCAGAGCAGCGTGCGCAAGCGGTCATGAACTATCTCGCATCGCGCGGTGTTGCGACGAGCCGGATGCAAGCGCGTGGCTACGGCGAAAGCTATGATTATCTGCGTGTGAAGACTGCCGATGGCGTCAATGAGCCGCTGAACCGCCGGGTTGAGATTAAGATCATTCCGGTTAGCCAAGACGATGTGAACGCCGCGCGCGCTCAGTAGTCGGGACGATCAATATGAAGCGTGAAAGGGCGGTCCGCATGGGCCGCTCTTTTCATTTCAGCCAATTTATTTCAACTGCGCAGCTCGGTCCGCCAGCCGCGCCACGGCCTCTGCATGAATACCGGGCGAGCTCACTAAGACGCCAAAATCTCGCGGGTCATGCTTGTTGTAGTCGAGTGGTTTGCCAAATGCGTCGGAAACTTGCGCGCCAGCCTCGCGGGCGATCAAAGTCGCAGCAGCAATGTCCCACTCAAAACCCCAGCGCAACGTCGCGAGCAGATCAGCGCGATCATCGCCTACCATCGCTATCCGCAAAGCAATCGAGTTGGGCTTTTCAACAAGCGTCAGATCAGAATCGGCAGACGGTAGCTGATCGGCTGGTACACGAGCCCCCGCAAATTCAGTTCGAGCGCTAGCAGTGAGAGCCTCCCCGTTCAAAGTCGCCCCTTGTCCAGCCACAGCGAACCATTGCTCGCCCCGCGCGGGAGCCTCCAGCATGCCGAAAAGCGGACGACCACCGCTTATCAAAGCGACGGACACCGCCCATCCGGGACGCCCTCGGACGTAGTCGCGAGTGCCATCAATCGGATCAACCAGCCATATGAGGTCGCTTTTGGTGCGGGCTTTGTCGTCGGCGGTCTCTTCGGAAAGCCAAGCGGCGGCGGGCAGCAGGTGGCCCAATTCGCGGCGCAAGAACACATCCACAGCAAGGTCAGCTTCGCTCACAGGATTGCCCGGTGTTTTGTCCCAGCTTTTCAAGGCATGACCATCGCCCGGCCACCGCGCATGCGCGATTCTACCCGCTTCGCGAACTATCTGTTTAAACCGACCCTGATCTATCATTTTTGACCATTCCTGCGATGGCTCGTCGTGAAGGGTGTTTCCGCACTTTTCAAGTGCTGCAATCCGTGCTTATGCCGCTGGCGAACAACCTCTCCCCGGGATACTTGCTCTTCAGTCGCAAAGCGTCAGGGGCGACAGGGCGAAAAAACAGATAAAAAGGGATAAATCCGCATGAACGTCCATGAATATCAGGCCAAGGAATTGCTCAAGGAACACGGCCTCGCCATTCCCGCAGGCCACGCGGCATTGACTGTCGAAGAAGCGGTTGCGGCAGCTAAGCAGCTTCCCGGACCGCTCTATGTCGTCAAGGCGCAAATCCACGCCGGCGGACGCGGCAAAGGCAAGTTCAAGGAACTGCCAGAAGACGCCAAAGGCGGCGTACGGCTCGCCAAGAGCATCGACGATGTCGAAGCGGATGCGAAAGACATGCTGGGCAACACTCTGGTGACGATCCAGACCGGTGCCGAGGGCAAGCAGGTCAATCGCCTCTATGTGACCGACGGCGTGGATATCGAAAGCGAGTATTATCTTGCTATGCTCGTCGACCGTGCATCGGGTCAGGTCGCCATGGTCGCCTCGACCGAAGGTGGCATGGATATTGAGGATGTGGCGCACAACACACCTGAGCTGATCACAACGATAACAATTGATCCCGCCCAAGGCTTCATGCCGCATCACGGCCGCGCGGTGGCCTTTGCACTCAAACTGTCCGGTGGGCTGAACAAGAAGTGCCAGAAGCTGGCAGGGCAACTCTACGCTGCGTTCATGTCGAGCGATTGCGAAATGCTCGAGATCAACCCGCTGGTCGAAACGAAGGCGGACGCCGAGGGCAATGCGGACCTTCTCGTGCTCGACACAAAGATGAGCTTTGATGGCAACGCCCTCTATCGTCACCCCGCAATCGAAGCGATGCGCGACGAAACCGAAGAGGACCCAGCCGAAGTTGAAGCGAGCGAATATGACCTCGCTTACATCAAGCTCGACGGCAATATCGGCTGCATGGTGAACGGCGCTGGCCTTGCCATGGCAACGATGGACATCATCAAGCTGAACGGTGCGTTCCCGGCCAACTTCCTTGACGTAGGCGGCGGCGCGACCACTGAGAAAGTCACCGCGGCGTTCAAGATCATCCTCAAAGATCCTGCCGTTGAGGGTATTCTCGTCAACATTTTCGGCGGGATCATGAAATGCGACATTATTGCAGACGGCATCGTTCAGGCGGCGAAGGAAGTGAACCTTTCTGTGCCTTTGGTGGTGCGTCTTGAAGGCACAAATGTGGCTGCTGGTAAGGAAATCCTCGCCAATTCAGGTCTTCCGATCGTGGCCGCCGATGATCTGGGCGATGCAGCCAAAAAGATTGTAGCTGAGGTCAAACAGGCCGCGTAATTCCCTCCTCCTATGTTTTTGTTTTGAAAGGCGGGCGCAACTTAGTTGTCGCCCGCCTTTTCATACATAATGACATACTGACGAGCGCCTGCCTTCGGATCGTCCTCTCCATAAGTGACAATCAACCCCGCCGCGGGATCGGCCGAATCCCGGCATTGCATGACCATATCGTCAAAGTGGATCGCACACGGTTCGATAGCGGTGACGGTGCGTGGTCCAATGATTGGCTCAGAGCCGATCTCAATGCTCATGGATGCGAACTTGAGCGTGCCGTCTTCTTCCCACAGATGCATGTGTTCGGTCGCCTCTACAACCTCAGCGCCCGCCGCATTGCGTGCAGTTTGAATGAACGTCCCAACCATCAGACCACCGATTGGGGCGCGCCAGTTCTCGACCACACGGTCGCCTTCTGTGTCGTAACCCTCCCAACCTCCTATCAGCCAGCGCACATCCTCAAGCGAGGCTTCGGGTGAGGTAGATTGAGATTGGGCGAGTGGCGAAGGCTCCTGTGCGGCTAGTGGTGATCCAGTGGATGCAAAAAACAGGAGCAATGTCGGGAATGCACTTTTCATCGCGGTTGTTCCAGCTGACCAAACCGAAACACCAGCTCCTCACCTGACTGCATGCGTACCGCTGCGACAAGCCCTTCGCCGGGCTTGCTCGCATCGGCGCAGCGCAGAGTCAGTGCATTGAAGTAAGCGGCACACGGTTCAAGCGCAACGAGGCGAAAATTGAGCATGTCGTCCTTTTCCTCCCATCCAGTGAAGTCCGCGTTGAAGTGCTTCACCTTGAGCGCGAGCGAGCCCTCCTCCTGCGTCAGATACATGTGCTCAGAAAACATGATGGTGCCATCCGCATTCATTTGAACGAATGTACCAACCATTGTCGGTCCGGTTGGCGGGAGCCAGCCCTCCATTGCCGGTTCGCCGCCAATGCCGTCGCCCGACCACTGGCCAACCAGCCAATCAAGCTGCGCCAATGTTGCGGAGGGCGATTCGAATCCCTCTTCGCCGATACGGGTTTCCTGCGCAGAAACATTTGTTGTCACCAGCAGCGCCGCCAACACAGCAGCCAACATGCGCGCGATATGTGAAAAATAGTGCATCACGGTGCTCCTCCACTTGCACTAAAGATGATGGACGAGGGCTTCGGTTGTTGGCAAGGCGGAACTCGCAATACAGACACGCATTGGTCCAACGAGCAGGCGCGTCTAGCTTGACGTTTACGTAAACGCGAGCTAGGGCGATGTTTAAGAATATTCGACAGGAAGGAAACTCCATGAAAATCCTCGTCCCCGTCAAACGGGTGATCGACTACAACGTTAAGCCGCGGGTCAAAGCCGACGGCACTGGCGTTGATCTTGCGAACGTCAAAATGAGCATGAACCCGTTTGATGAAATCGCTGTCGAAGAAGCGATCCGGATCAAAGAGGCAGGCAAAGCCGAAGAAATCATCGCAGTCTCTGTGGGCCCTGCGAAAGCGCAGGAAACGCTTCGCACCGCTCTTGCCATGGGCGCAGACCGCGCAATTTTGGTGGAGACCGACGAAGAAGTTGAGCCGCTCGCCGTTGCCAAAATCCTCAAAGCGATTGCAGATGAAGAGCAACCTGGCCTTATTGTCCTAGGCAAACAGTCGATCTCGGACGATTCCAACCAAACCGGCCAAATGCTCGCGGCATTGATGGGCCGTCCGCAAGGGACCTTTGCCAACACGGTCGAAGTGGATGGTGATAGCGTTGCTGTGAAGCGCGAAATCGACGGCGGTCTGGAGACGGTCAAACTGTCGCTGCCAGCCATCGTCACAACCGATTTGCGCCTGAATGAGCCACGCTACGCTTCGCTGCCGAATATTATGAAGGCGAAGAAAAAGCCGCTCGATGCCAAGTCGCCTGCCGATTACGGCGTCGATATCGCGCCGCGCCTGACCACCACCAATGTCGCCGAACCACCGGTCCGTCAGGCCGGTGAAAAGGTCGAAGACGTTGCCGCACTGGTTGAAAAGATCAAAGCCCTCGGCATCGCATAAGCGACGGCACGAGCAGGAAAGGAAAGCAAAGACATGAACACTCTGGTTCTCGTCGAACACGACAATTCATCGGTCAATGATGCGACCCTCGCCGTGGTGACGGCCGCGGGCAAGCTGGGCGAAGTTCACGCACTGGTCGCCGGCCACAATTGCGGCTCTGTTGCAGAATCTGCTGCGAAAATCGCTGGCGTTGCCAAGGTTCTGAAAGCGGATGACGCGGCCTATGGCGATTTCCTCGCTGAAAACGTCGCACCGCTCGCGGCTGGGTTGATGGAAAGCTATGACGCGTTCCTCGCACCCGCCACGACATCGGGCAAGAACATCGCACCGCGTGTCGCAGCTCATTTGGACGTGATGCAAATCTCCGACATCCTTTCGGTCGAAGGCGGCAAGACTTTCACCCGTCCGATCTATGCGGGCAACGCGATTGCGACCGTCGAGTCCTCCGACCCCAAACTGGTGATCACCGTTCGCGGCACAGCGTTTGACAAGGCAGCGACCGAAGGCGGCTCAGCTACAATCGAAGACGCCAGCGGTCCCGGCGATGCGGGGCTCTCCAGCTTTGTCAGCCGCGAAGTTGCCGATGGCGGCGATCGCCCTGAACTCGCAAGCGCTAAGATCATTGTGTCTGGCGGACGTGCATTGAAAGACAGCGAAACCTTCGCGCAGGTCATCAACCCGCTGGCCGACAAACTCGGCGCGGCTATCGGCGCATCGCGCGCGGCAGTTGATGCGGGCTATGTCCCCAACGATTACCAAGTCGGCCAAACCGGCAAGATTGTGGCACCCGATGTTTATATCGCCATCGGTATTTCGGGCGCGATCCAGCATCTGGCGGGCATGAAAGACTCCAAAGTCATCATCGCCATCAACAAGGATGAAGACGCACCGATCTTTCAGGTTGCCGATATCGGCCTCGTCGCGGACCTCTATAATGCGGTTCCCGAATTGACCGGCGCGCTTGGTTAAGCCGAAGGGCCGAACCTCACGAAAATCTCAAGCTTGAAAGAGGCCTCTGCTGCGCTAATCTGCGCGGCGGGGGTTCTCTTTATGTTGAAAAATGCCGGACGAATTCTCTTCGGATTCGCAATAGGGCTCGCGGTCATAGTTACAGCAGGGCCAGCGAAAGCTGATGATCTTGTCCTCGCGCCGTCAACGGAGTGGCGGTATCGCGAATTCGACGATCGCTGCCGTGCAAGCCGCGTGTTTGGTGCAGAGGAGGACCGCACCACTTTGTGGATTGAGCAGGGCGGGGAAGAGAGCATTTACAACCTCACATTGATCGGCCGTCCGCTGCGCAATCCTTATGGTCGCGGCGTGCGTATCCAGTTTGGTGAGGATCCTGAGATTATTCGTAGTTTCATTCCTGCGACCTCCAGCCGCGGACGCCCGGTGATGCGAATGTATGGGGTGACAGTGATTCAACCTGAATAGGGGCGCGACGCCCGGAGCGCTGCACCTGAAATAGAGATCGATCGAACCAAGGCCGCGGACATTGAAACTCTACGGCTACGCACGGCCTTGGTCGAGCCATTAACGCTTGAGCTCGGCTCTTTTGCTGATCCCTATTCTTTCCTTGCATTGTGCGGAGCCAAACTCTCCGTCTTCCTATCCGAAGCGGGCCGCCCGCTGTCAGGTGAAGCTATTGCCCCGATCGCGATTGATCAGGATGATTGGCTAAAGCGCTCTGACTACCCTGCCTATTTGGTCAGCGCTGGGATGCAGGGACAGATTGACGTTCGCCTCACCGTCAACACACAGGGCAGGGCCAGCTCTTGCTTCGTCATTGGGTCCAACAAGCCGCAGTTATTTGACGATGCTGTGTGCCGCGGCCTCTTGAGACGCGCTGAATTTGAGCCAGCGCGCAATGCCGAAGGAGACGCGGTGCCCTCATACTACTTCTACTCGGTCATATTCACCATTCGGTGAGATGCCAGAGCTGCTTTACGCGTCATCGCTACATAAAACTCACGATGAAGTGCAGCAACATGCCCACCAAACCGCCAACCAGTGTCCCGTTGATGCGGATGAATTGAAGGTCGCGGCCAACCGCATTTTCAATCCGACCAGTGATTGTCGTTGCGTCCCAACGTTTCACCGTTTCCGAAACCAGCTTTACAATCCCGCTGCCATAGCGGGTAGCAACACCGACCAAAGTACGGCGAGCAAAGCGGTTGATCTGCTCTTGCAGGCGCTCATCCTGCTTCAACGCCTCGCCCAGATCGGCAAGGCCATTGCGCATATCGCTGCCCAATTCTGTATCCGCTTCACGTGCGCGTCGAATAAGTGATTGGCGCATACGCTCCCAGACGCCCATCCACCATTCGGCAACGGCAGGATTTTCAAGCAGGTCTCGCTTCATTTCCTCAACCCGCTCGCGCGTTTCGGGATCATGCTGCAGATCTTGGGCGAGTTTCTGCAAACCCTCCTCCACCTTGCTTCGCAAAGGATGGTCCGGATCAATGAGCACCTCAGCCAACAATTTGTAGAGCCCATCGAGCACATTGGACGAGATCGTCTTGTCAATTCCGGCCCAGCGCAGCACGCCCGCTACCCGCGTGTGAATGATGTCGCGGACCGTCTCTTCATTATCCTCCAATGTCAGCCCAGCCCAGCGAACAAAACCATCGATCAGAGGCAAATGCCGCCTATCGGCCATCGCGCTTTCGAGCATTCTTCCCGCTAGGGGCGACACATCCAGCTTTTGCAATTGCCCGCCCAGTCCGGTGCGAACCTGATTGCCAAGTCTATCCGGATCGAGCGATTCGAGCACTTCGGCCAACATTTCCGCCGCCCCGCTTGTGATGCGGGAGCGCGCGTCATTGCCGGATTGATCGGGACTGGCGACCAGAAAATCGCCCAAAGCGCGCGCGACATTCATGCCTGCCATGCGCCGCGCAACGACTGCTGGCGTTAGAAAGTTCTCCTGCAGGAACTGCGCCATCGTGTCCGCAATCCGGTCCTTGTTCATCGGAATGATCGCAGTGTGCGGGATTGGCAGGCCCAATGGGTGACGGAATAGCGCTGTTACCGCAAACCAGTCTGCCAATCCGCCGACCATCGCAGCCTCTGCAAACGCATTAACATAGCCCCAAGCGGGATGATCGCCGACCAAACCATGCGTGGTGAAAAACAGCACAGCCATGGCCGCGAGCATCCCAGTCGCGGTCCAGCGCATCCGCCGAGCACGGTCTGCCGTCAGCGGTGCACCGCCGAACTTCGCAGGGATGGGTTGTGCAATTTCCATAGCAGCAGCTATCTGCCCGAACTGGCGAAAAAGGTCACGCCTTGGAGCCGGTCAGGGGCCCTATTCCGCAGGCTCTGCACCCGGTGGCAGGCGTGTCGCAGGAGTGGCGGCAGGCGCTGGATCGGCTCCACCAATACCGGGCCTTGGACCATCTGGCAAAGGTTCTGGCGGGACAGGATTGCCATCATCGCCCGGTTTATAGGTCAGCATCCGCTCACGAAGCCAAGGGCCAAGTCGCCGCTCAATTCCGTCTGCCAGACTGAAGCCAGCGGGCACAATCAACAGGGTCAACAGCGTCGATGCAATCAGCCCGCCAATCACCATTGTGCCCATTGGTGCGCGCCATGCGCCATCACCCGAGCCCAAAACACCGGATAGAGCCGTTGGAACCATGCCTGCGGTCATGGCTACGGTCGTCATCACAATTGGCTGTGCACGTTTGTGCCCGGCTTCCATAATCGCTTCAAATTTTCGTGTGCCGAGGGCCATTTCCTCGATCGCAAAATCGATCAGAAGGATGGAGTTCTTCGACACAATGCCCAGCAGCAGCAGCACCCCGATATAGACCGGCATACTCTGCGGTTGTCCGACCGCCCAGACGAGGAAAATTCCTCCCAAAGGAGCAAGAAGCAGCGAGGTCATATTGACCAGCGGACTCATCAAACGCTTGTAGAGTAGCACCAGCACCGCGAAGACCAGGAAGAACCCGGCGACAATCGCAATCAATAAGCTCTCAATCAGCTCAGCCTGCCACTCCGCCTCACCAACAGCATCGCGAATCACGCCCTGTGGGAGATCTTGCAAGATCGCCAATTCCTCGATCTCCGCCTGTGCTTCGCTCGACACGACGCCTTGCGCCAAGTCTGCACCGATCAAAACACGGCGGTTCTGATTGTAGCGCTGGATCGCGGTTGGCCCTGATCCAAAAGTGATTTCAGCAACCCGGGCGAGCGGGACTGTACCGCCAAAACGCGTGGGCACAGGGAGATTTTCAATTGTCCGCATGTCTTCGCGCGATTCTTCGGGCAACTTGACGCGAATGGGGATTTGCCGATCAGACAGAGAGAAGCGCGCTGAATTCTGCTCAATCTCTCCCAGAGTTGCGATGCGGATGGTCTGACTGAGCGCGGCGGTTGTAACGCCCAATTCCGCTGCCACCGCTTCGCGCGGCTTGATGATAATTTCGGGTCGGTTGAGATCAGCGCTAATGCGCGGCGCCACGAGTTTGTCGATCCCGCGCATTTGTTCGACCAAAGTCGCGGCGGTTTGCTCAAGCAGATCTGGATCAGACCCAGCGAGCATGATGGTGATGTCTCGGCCACTGCCGAAACCACCCGATTGGGACGCGAAGCGCACGCGCGCATCAGGCAATGCTGCCAGCGTTGGCGCAAGATCACGCTCGAACTCAATCGAAGTCTTCTCGCGATCATCACTCAGCGTCACAAACAGCGTTGCATTGCCTTCACGAACGCGCAGGAGTGATAATTCTACCTCGGGTTGTTCATAGAGAATCGCGGTCACTTCGTCCGCGACCCGCTCCGTCGTCTCAAGCGTAGTGCCCGGCACCATCTCGATTTCGACGCGGCTGTTGTTGTCATCGGTCAAAGGCTGGAATTGCGCAGGGGTGATTGCGAATAGAGCCACCGTAAGGATCAAGGCGAACACACCCAGTCCCAGCATCCAGACGCGGTGATCAAACAACCTCGCCCACAAGCGCCGCATCATGAATTTAGACCAAGCGAAGAAACCGGTCTTACCGTCCAAGAATAGGCCGGGGATCGACCCCAAGATGGCGGTCACAAGCAAACCGACGAAATAAGCCATCGGTATGCCAACCAGCAGAGCAACCGATCCGAACAATCCGCCAAGAACTCCGGCGCCTTCTGCCATGATCATATTGGTTGTGATGAAATAGGCTGCGCCAACCGCAAATGCCGCACATAGCAAGAAGTAGTAAGGCCTCGCCGCGACATGGTCATAACCCGCGCGCATCGTCTTGGCTTTGTCCTGCTCCAACGTCCAACGAAGGATACCGATATAGCGGTCCATGATCGGACCCTCGCCATGAGCAGCATGGCCCTGCGCGCGCAGGAAATAGGCTGCGAGCATCGGCGTAATCATGCGAGCGACTGCAAGGCTCATCAACACCGCAATCACCACCGTGATTCCAAAGTTTTTGAAGAACTGACCCGAAATACCGGGCATCAATCCGACTGGCAGGAACACCGCGACAATACAGAAACTGGTCGCGACCACTGGCAGGCCGATCTCATCAGCCGCATCAATACTGGCCTGATAGGCGGTTTTGCCCATGCGCATATGCCGCACAATGTTCTCAATCTCGACAATTGCATCATCGACCAACACGCCAGCGACCAGTGCCAATGCGAGCAGGGACAATTGATTGAGGTTGAAGCCAAGCAAATCCATGAACCAGAAGGTCGGGATTGCCGACAACGGTATCGCAACCGATGAAATCAACGTCGCGCGCCAATCGCGCAGGAAGAAGAACACCACGATAACTGCGAGCACCGCGCCTTCGATCATGGCAGCCATCGAGCTTGTATATTGCTCTTCGGTATATTGGACCGTGTTAAGCAGCGGGATGAAGCGCACACCGGGGTTCTCCGCCTCAATGGCTTCGATCTCGGCCAATGCCTGCTCGTAGACCGCAAGGTCAGAGGCCCCTTTAGCGCGGCTCATCGAGAAGTTCACGACCTCTTGATCGCGCACTTTGCTGATTGAAGTGCGTTCCGAAAAGCCATCACGCACTGTGGCAATATCGGTCAGGCGGATAGTTCGGCCATCGCCCAATTGAATCTGGCGTTGCGCCAATTCAAATGCCGTTTGCGAATTGCCCAAGACCCGGACCGATTGGCGGGTGCCACCGATCTCCGTTGCACCGCCAGCCGCATCGATATTAGCCTGACGCAGGACGTTGTTAATTTGGCTGGCCGTGACACCAATCGCCTGGATCCGCGGCAGGTCCAGCACAACCTCAATCTCCCGGTCCACACCGGCAAACCTGTTCACCTCCGCCATGCCTTCAATCGCGAGCAGCCGCTTTGCGATCGTGTCATCGATAAACCAGCTCAGCTGCTCGATGGTCATATCGTCGGCTTCGACCACGAAGATGCCTAGAAATCCTCCGGAAATGTCCTCCTTCTGGATGCGCGGCTCCAAAATGCCATCGGGAAGGCTACCTCTGATGCTGTCTACGGCGTTCTTTACTTCAGCAGTCGCGTCATTGGGATCGATGCCGATCTCAAACTCGACAAAGGTGAATGAGCTGCCTTCGCTCGCCGTGGAGTTGATCGAATTGACGCCGTTAATTGAACGCACCGCGCTTTCGACGCGCTGCGTGATCTGGTTCTCAATCTCTGTCGGAGCAGCACCAGGCTGTGAGATTTGAACACTAACACCGGGGAATTCGATATCAGGGTTGTTGACCACATCCATACGGATAAAGCTGAGAATGCCCGCCAGAGTCAGAGCAGTGAAAAACACCAGCGGGATCACAGGATTGCGGATCGACCAGGCAGAGATATTGCGAAAGTTCATATGCTCACCGACTGCTTTGGTTGTGAAGGCGCCATGCGGTAACCCTCACAAACAGATACGAAGAAAGAGGCGTAGCGGATGGCTCAACCCTCTTCGCTGGGGGTTTCAGTTTCGGTGGTTGCTTGCGTTTCGCCTTCGCGTTGCGGCTTCACCACCTCACCCGGATTGAGGAACCCACCTGCGCGCAGCACGACCAACTCGGTTCCCGACAGACCGCCTGTGATCGCGATGCCGTCAGCTGTCACCATACCAGTTTCAACCGAAGTTCGCGTTGCCTCATTGTCGGCATTCACAACGTAAACAAAGCTGCCTTCAGCATCGGCCAAAACTGCGCTTTCAGGTAGGACTGTTGCCTCCAAAGTGCCACCGCTGATCTTCGCTGTGGCAAAGCCGCCCGGACGCAGTTCAGGGGCGTAGGCAAGAGCAATGCGCGCAGTGCCTTGGCGGGTTTGCGCATCGATGGTCGGCGCCAATTGCCAAACCTGCCCTTCAAATTCCTTTGCCGAGCCAGTCGGGACGACGGTGGCAGAAACCCCTTGGGAAAGCCCTGCGAGCTGATTTTCGCTCAGCTGTGCAAGCAATTCCATCTCACCGCCTCGTGCAATGGTGAACAACGATGGCGTGCCCGCAGACACCGTCTGACCGGGTTCAACATTGCGTTCGAGGACATACCCCGATGCCGGCGCAATCACATTCAGCCGCGCCGTGCGCGCGCGCAGCTCTGCCAACTGCGCCTGAGCCACATTAACCCGAGCATTCGCCGAATCGCGCGTTGCGGTCAGCCGGTCGACATCGGCCTTTGAAACGAAGCCGCGCTCTACTAGTTGGAGCGCACGATCCAGATTTGCTTGTGCCAACTGAGCATCGGCGCGTGCTACTTCGATTTGAGCGGCTTGCGCTGCGGCTTGCTGTGTCTGAACTGAGCGGTCGATCACCGCGAGCACCTGGCCCTGCCCCACCCAATCGCCTGCATCGACTCGAACGGACAAAACCTGTCCGCCCTCGCCAACCACGCCAACGGGTATGGGACGCCGCGCAGCCAGTGTGCCCGGCGCGTTTATCGTACCTGCGATAATGGTCTTGCCGGGCGCAATGACGGTGACGACGGGTGCCTGTGATTGGTCATCGGCGGCGGCAACCGGCTCTGCCGCAGGCATCAGGAAATAGGCCGCAATCGCCCCAAGGAGGACGAGCAGGCCAATAAGCCCGAAAATCAGGCCCTTAGGAACGGATGACGAATGCTGCGCACCGCGCCCATCGGCAACATCACTCGCAATGCCATCCTGCGTTTCTGCCGTGATTGTCGTCTCGTAATTCATCGCAGTTCTCTTGTTCGACAGCGGCGATCAAGGTGAGTCGCCTGTCCCGCGTGATATTCCCCGGGCTTTTCTCGATCTAGTGTATTATAGATATAAGTCACCCTTCGCAATCCCTATTAGGCCCGACATGCGCACGGGGCAATCCGCGCTTCGACTGATGACTTTAAGCATAGACGAATAGCAAAACCTGCTGATTTCGCAGTTGGATACAAAAACGGCGCAAACTTCGCAAAAGAAGTCGCGCCGTAATTTGTCTGGTTGGCGTATCGCTTTTAGCGAACGCGTCCCCGCTGAATAAGGTTGATTACGCCGAGCAGCACAACCGCACCAACTACAGCCACAATCAAGCCGGTTAGCGAGAATTCTTGTACGCTGCCACTGATGCCCAAAAGCGGGCCAGCAATCATGTTGCCAACCACTGACCCCACGCAGCCAACCACAATGTTCCAGAAAATGCCCATCGAGGCATCACGATTCATGACGAGACTCGCGAGCCAGCCGGCAACTCCGCCGACGATCAAAGCTACTATCCAACCCATATTATTATCCTCCTGATTGTCTGGTTTCCCCAAACTAGCAGAGGGCAGTAGGTGGTGTTGCGGGTGTGCGCAATGGCAGCAGTGGTTAGAAAGGCCTCAATATTTGAGCTGGCGTTCGTAGAGATCGCGATAGTGCTGAATACGAGTGACGCGCAAACCTTGCATGCCGGACCGATCCACCGCGCGTTGCCACGAGGCAAATTCTTCGAGTGTGAGACCGTAACGCTCAAGCACTTCATCGATGGTGAGCAAGCCGCCATTAACAGCCGCAACGACCTCAGCCTTGCGACGCACGACCCAGCGCTTCGTCTTTGGCGAAGGTAAGTCAGCAATCGTCAACGGCTCACCGAGGGGGCCGATTACCTGTGCTGGGCGGATGTCTTGGTTCTCAATCATCAATATTCTCTCGCATCGCCAATTAGTGCGGGACCATTTCCAGTCGGGTCAATAGGACTGAGCCCAATCGTTGCCTGCTTCGGTTTGCGAGCCTTCTTCATTAAAAGCTCATCGTGATTTGTATCTATGGCCGAGGAGCCTTTGCTCTGCTCTAAAGCAACAGGGTTAACGTCCCGTTTGCCCTTTTGAACATTCTCCTCACTGCCCGTATCTTTGGACAGGAAGTAGCGCGCAGCAGCATCGGCAAACCCTTCGGATCCGGCCTTCTTACCGTTGCGCGCATCGGCCCGTGCCTCACGCTTCAAGACCCGTCTGAGATCGCGTGCGGCATTCAATCGCGCGGTCAGCTCATTCCAGTCGATGATGCGCAAACGCTCTTCACCATCGATCTGATCGTCTGGTGCTGGGTCTGTGCGGCGGCGCAAATTGCCGGGCACAACGGCAGTCGCATTCGCAGGCTGAGGGCCTGCAAAGCGTGCATTATGCGCATAGAAAACTGGCTGTGCCTTTTCGAACATGTGACATCGTATAATTCGCAGTGGTCAAGATGTGGTAAAACTCGGCTTTACCTCTGCTTAGGATTAGTGCCTGTGATCTAATCAAGGCATTTGGGTTGCAATATGGTGACGCTGCACCACTGGCTTTACCCGCACACAGTGCCTATATCGCCGCCCAGTTATGACCGAGACTGCCTCTCTCACGGCCAGCCCGACCTTTGGGCTCGATACTGCCGCATTGTTCGATCTGCCGCGACCAGCAGCAGAATGCCGCATTGTTGTTGCGATGAGCGGCGGTGTCGATTCGTCGGTCGTCGCCGCGCTTGCGGCCGATACCGGGGCAGAGGTGATTGGCATCACGTTGCAGCTTTATGATTACGGGGCAGCCACGGGTCGCAAGGGTGCTTGCTGTGCGGGCGACGACATTTCCGACGCGCGCGCCGTGTGTGACCGGTTGGGGATTGCGCATTACGTCTTCGATCATGAAAGCGCGTTTCGCGAAGACGTCGTCGAGCAATTTGCGGACGAATATCTCGCGGGGCGAACGCCGGTTCCCTGCATCCGCTGTAACATGGGGCCAAAGTTCACTGACCTGTTCCGCATGGCACGCGAGCTTGGCGCGGATTGCCTCGCGACAGGGCATTATGTCCGGCGGGTCGAAGCAGAAGGTGGCCCCCACCTTTACCGTGCGGTCGATCCGGCGCGCGACCAGTCATACTTCCTGTATGCAACCACACAGACACAGCTCGACTATATCCGCTTTCCCCTAGGCGGCTTGCCGAAAAGCGCCGTGCGCGAGCTGGCGGAAACCGCTGGCCTGCGCAATGCGGCGAAGCCGGACAGTCAGGACATCTGCTTCGTGCCCGATGGCAATTACGCCAAGATCGTGAAGGCCATGCGCCCCGAAGGTGGCGTGCCCGGCGCTATCGTCCATGCGGCCACCGGCGACACGCTGGGCGAGCACAAGGGCATCGTCCATTACACTGTTGGTCAGCGCAAGGGCTTGGACATTGGCGGCCAGCCCGAGCCGCTTTATGTCATCGAGCTTGACGCAGATGCCCGAGAAGTTCGCGTGGGGCCAAAGCGGATGCTTGCGGTGGAAAGTGCGCAGCTTATCGAGACCAATGCGATTGGGACTGTGCCCATGGATGAGCCGCTGACCGCAAAGGTCCGCAGCTTGTCTAAGCCTGTGCCCATCACGCTGGACGGGCCACTGGGCGACAATGCATCGACCACTATCCACTTTGCCGAACCCGAATTTGGGGTGGCACCAGGTCAGGCAGCGGTGATCTATGCGGGTGAACGGGTTGTTGGCGGCGGCTGGATCGATGCGACCAGCGCGGTCGCAGCCTAACCTTCCCACTCCTCCATCACACAGCCATAGCCTTCGCGATAGGTCGCGGTGTTGCTCGTGACCAAAGCGAACGTCGCGGTAACACTTTGCGCGTCGACATCTTCGCTAAGCGAGACCAGCTCCATTCCAGCCAGTTTGTCTTTCGTGCAGTCGTCCAGATCGCGCCCAGCAACGAAGCGGCATGAGCACGCGACACGCGCTGCATAGGCGCTTCCGACATCTGCATAGCCTGAGACAGCTGTGCGGTTGGACCAGATCACCACCGCTATTGCGACCACCGCGAGCACCAGGATGCCGAGGGTCACACGGCTTGCAAGCGACCGCTTCTTCGCTGTCTTTGCCCCGCCTCTATTTACCATTGCTTTGTCGTGACCCTTGTTCGATTGAGTGAGCGATGACGCTTCGTATGCCTTCTCTTATCGCCGCCTGTGCACTTCTGCCAAGCCTTGCTGTGTTCACCGCATCCTGTGGGGAGGCACCGCCTGCTCAACTGCCCCCGCTTTCGCAAGAGGCATTGGATGCGGTGTCTGACGATGCAGGCGCACCCAAGGATCAGCTGGCTCGCCAAGTCGATGAGCTGTTCACGACAGAGGGTCTGGGTGAGACCCGCGCTCTGCTCTTGTTGAATGACGGCAAGATCGCTGCGGAGCGGTATGGTGAAGGCTATGACAACGAGACCCGCTTTATCAGTTGGTCGATGGCGAAGACAGTCACGGCGGTCCTGGTTGGGATGCTGGTTGCAGACGGTTTGTTGAGCGTGGATGAACCTGCAACCGTTCCGCTGTGGCAGCGCAGCGGCGATCCGCGTGCAGACATCACGCTGCGCCATCTGCTGCAAATGCGCTCTGGCCTGCGCCATACCGAAGCAGGCGATCCTCCGTACGAATCGTCAGAGGTGCGTATGCTGTTCCTCGATGGCCGTGACGATATGGCCAAGTGGGCAAAGGAACAGCCGCTTGAAGCAGAGCCCGGTGAGAGGTTTGAGTATTCATCCAACACCACCGTTATCCTTGCCGATATTGCCGCGCGCGCCTTGACCGATAGCGAAGACCCTGAGGCTCGCCGCGCCGCTGTGAACAGCTATCTGCAAGAGCGGCTGTTCGCACCACTTGGCATGACCTCGATCGTCCCCGAATATGATGCGTCAGGCACTCTAATCGGCGGCAGTTTGATGCACGCAACCGCGCGTGACTATGCCAAGTTTGGTGAATTCATGCGCGCCAATGGACGTGCGCCGGGCGGGGAGCAATTGGTACCCAGCCGCTGGATAGAGGGGATGGTCGATCCCAGCCCGGTGTCGGAGCTTTACGGCTATCAGACTTGGCTCAACCGGCCTGAACCCGATATTGAACGGCCCCACCCGCTCTTCCCCGATCGTGCGCCTGCCAGCATGTTCGCGCTGATCGGGCATATGGGGCAGTATGTGCTGGTGTCGCCAGAACAGGGGATCACGCTGGTCCGGCTTGGCCATTCAACGAGCGCGGAACGCCCACCAATGCTGGATCAAGCGGCCGATGTGATGGCGCTGTATCCGGTGGCGGGTGAGTAGGAAAGCGCAAGGTTAGACCGCGAAGCTGCCCTCTAGTATCGTCACACATTGTCCGCCGAGCCACACCCGTTCGCCTTCCAGCCGCATAGTGAGATACCCGCCGCGCCCGCTGGCCTGATGCGCAGTTAGGCTCCGCTTACCCAAACGGCTCGTCCAATAGGGGGCGAGTGCACAGTGAGCAGAGCCGGTAACAGCATCCTCATCCGCCCCCTTGTCCACCCCGCCACCGGACACGAAGACGCGGCTGATCACGTCCACTTCATCACCCGGCGCAGTGGCGATGAACTGGTCGGTACCCAGCTTAGCCAATCCGGCCATGTCTGGTGCAAGCGCACGGATGGAGGCTGCATCCTCATAGACGAACAGGTTGTAGCCTTTGGGTGAGCGACGCACTTCCATTGGCTGCTTACCCAATAGTGCGGCGGCCTCTGGATGCTCCCCGGCTTCGGTGGGGATCGCGGGCAGAGCCAGTTCATAGCCTTCGCCCATGCGCAGCACTTCGACGACACCAGCATTTCGAGTGCGGAAGGTGACGCGATCACCACTGTCCCGACAAAGCATCACGTGCCCCGTTGCAAGCGTCGCATGACCGCACAGTGCGATCTCTCGACTTGGCGTGAACCAGCAAAGCTCCCAATCCGCCGCGCCGCTCTGATCCCTCACCGCAAAGGCCGTGGCAGGCAGGCCCGTTTCAGCCGCGATCTGCAACATGCGATCATCGGTCAGCCATGCATCCAGCACCATCACACCTGCAGGATTCCCGCCAAAGGCGCACGCGGTGAAGGCATCCACCTGCCAGTATGGGACGGTGCTTTGACTCACGGATAGAGCAGCGTATCGCTCCACCCATCTGCACCCGGTACGCGGGAGAACAGGCGACGATCATGCAAGCGGTTGTCCCGGTCCATCCAGAACTCGATTCGCTCAGGGCGAACCGTGAAACCAGTCCAGTGCGCAGGGCGCGGCACTTTGCCTGCTGCCTCATGCTCAGCCCAAAGCGCCTCCACCCGGTCGAGGTAGTCCTGACGCTGCGCCAAGGGTCGCGACTGATCGCTGGCGGCAGAGCCAACCTGGCTGTTGTACGCGCGCGAGTGGAAGTAGGCGTCGGCTCGCTCTTTGCTGACCTCAACCAATGGCCCTTCGATCCGGATCTGGCGGTTCAGGCTCTTCCAATGGAACAGCAAGGATGCGTGCATATTCGCGGTGATCTCCTCACCCTTGCGGCTGCCCGTATTGGTGAAGAAGGTGAAACCGCCTTCTTCGCTCTCCGTCGGGCCATGCCCTTTGAGCAGCACCATGCGCACCGATGGCCGACCATTTGGCGTCGCCGTAGCCAGCGCCATCGCGTTGGGGTCGTTCGGCTCGCACTCCTTCGCCATCGCCATCCATGCATCGAACAGCGCATAGGGGTCGGCACCCGCCGGGATCGCGCTGTCTGCCAGTTGCGCCTCGCCAAGGGCGTCGACTTCACTCATGCTCGCACTCCGTTCATCGCTCATCGGTCACACTTGGACCGCATGTTACACGCTCTTGTAGGGAAAAACTCCGTTCACTCACAGTGTCGCACATGGCGATTATGAAAGAGAGTTTGCGGTCTGCCATGGCGCACCTTTACCCACAGCACGCGCCGTAGGAAAGCAAGCTCATCGCTTCATTTGTAAACCACACCTTGCACCCGCGCACCGTCTCACCTAGCTAAAACACCATGGCCGATCCCTACCGCACCCTTGGCGTGGCGCGCACTGCTTCTGAAAAGGAGATCAAGAGCGCTTATCGCACCCTTGCCAAGGAGCTTCACCCTGACCGCAATACGGACAATCCCAAGGCCGCCGAGAAATTCTCGGATGCGACAAAGGCGTATGATTTGTTGTCTGACAAAGACAAACGCGCGCAATTTGATCGCGGAGAGATTGATCAGGACGGCAACCCCCTAAACCCATTTGCTGGCATGGGCGGCGGGCGCGGATTTGGCCGCGGCGGTCCGCGACCGGGCGGGCCCAGCGGCTTTCGCGATCAGGAATTTGGTGGATTTGACACCAATGACATGGATTTGGGCGACCTGTTCGAAGGGTTGTTTGGCGGACGTTCGCGTCAGAATGACAACGCGCAGCGCTCCCGCGGATTTGGTGCAGGCAGTGGCAGGCGCCCACCCCCTCCTCCGCCAAAACGCGGCGCGGACATCCAATACCGGCTCGCAGTGCCCTTTGTCGAAGCCGCTGCTGGGACCGATCAACGGATCACCTTGGCCGACGGCAAAGCGATCAATCTGAAACTGCCCGCAGGGGTCGAAGACGGCACGCAAATGCGGCTGAAAGGCAAAGGGCAAAACGGTCCTGGCGGCTTTGGCGACGGCATTGTCTTGGTCGAAATCGTCCCTCATCCATTTTTCGAACGCGATGGCGATAATATCCGCATGGATTTGCCCATCACACTCAATGAAGCGGTGGCCGGCGGCAAGATCAAATGCCCCACAGTCGATGGGCCAGTGATGTTGACACTGAAGCCCGGCGCCAATGGCGGAACAGTCATGCGGCTTACAGGTAAAGGCTGGACCAAAGGGTCTGGCAAAGGAAAAGGCGGGAGAGTGCTGCGCGGGGACCAGCTGGTTACGCTGGAGATCCAGATGCCAGAGGATCTCGATGGCTTGGCCGAACAGCTCGGCGATTGGAATGACCCGGACAACCCGCGTGAGAAATTTGGGCTCTGATAGGGGAGCGCAAGCGACGCTTTGAAACGCCGAGAGACCCCGCAGACGATTGCTGGCCGCCGCGCCTACCCCGCACAGATGGGCGTTGAAGTCCGCTCGCTTTCACCAGAGGCGCGTCGGAACCGTGCGCTCCAGCAACAATCTCTATTCGCAGGCGAAGACACCGAAAGCGCTCCTAAATCCGGCCTGTTGGGAAGAGCCGCCAACCGCATCGGCCCCGGCACGCGCGTATATCAGGTGGTCAAACGCACGGTCGTTGGCACCTATCAGGATGGCTTTATCCATGCGGGCAACCTTGCCTATCTGTCGATGCTGGCGATCTTCCCATTCTTCATTCTGGGTACAGCCGCATTTGAACTTGCCGGAGGGCGCGATTCAGCCACGGCGATGATCACCACCGTTTTGATCGCTATGCCGCCCACGGTTGCAAGCGCGATCCGTCCCGTGGCCGAGGAGATCATCTTTGCCCGCGACGGTTGGTTACTGTGGTTTGGCGCGGGGGTCGCGCTGTGGACGGTGTCCAGTCTTGTCGAAACGATCCGCGACATTCTGCGCCGCGCATATGGCACGAGCGCGCGCCATGCTTTTTGGAAAAACCGCCTACTATCGGCAGGACTGATCTTGGCCGCCGTGGCGGTGTTGATGGCATCCCTGTTCGCAACTGTCGCGATTGGCGCAGCGCAACAGGTGATCCTCGCCGCTTTACCGCAATTGTCCGAAGCGGTGGATTATCTGAGGGTGTCGCGCATTGTGCCCGCTTTGGGTCTGACGGGGTCGCTTTATATGCTGTTTTTCACCCTGACCCCGGCGGAATATCGCACCAAAGCCTATCCCAAATGGCCCGGAGCGTTGTTCACAGCCATTTGGTGGATTGGCGTCACCACCGCTATGCCACCAATTCTACGCGGCTTTTTCACCTATAGCCTCACCTATGGCAGCATGGCCGGGATCATCATCGCCTTGTTCTTTTTCTGGCTCGTCGGGCTTGGCCTCGTTATCGGAGCAGAATTGAACGCGGCGCTGGCGGAACCAGATATGGAAGCAGACGCGGAACCAGAGAATTTCGAGGAGGAACAGATATGACCCAGCTTATGAAAGGCAAACGCGGCCTGATCATGGGGCTTGCCAATGACAAATCGCTGGCTTGGGGCATTGCAAAGCAGCTCTCCGAACAAGGCGCAGAGCTGGCCTTCTCGTATCAGGGCGATGCGCTGGCCAAGCGGGTGAAGCCGCTCGCAGAACAACTTGGCAGTAATTTCACCTTTGAATGCGATGTATCCGAGATGGATTCGCTCGATGCCGGGTTTGCCGCGATCAAGGAACGTTGGGGCAGCATCGATTTTGTCGTCCACGCCATCGGCTTTTCTGACAAATCGGAGCTGCGGGGCAAATATGTCGATACCAGCCTCGACAACTTCCTGATGACGATGAACATCTCGGCCTACTCACTGGTCGCAGTCACAAAGCGCGCGGCTGAATTGATGCCCGAAAGCGGCGGGTCAATCCTCACACTGACCTATTACGGCGCAGAGAAAGTCGTGCCGCATTACAATGTCATGGGCGTTGCCAAAGCGGCGCTGGAGGCGAGCGTGCGTTACCTTGCCAATGACCTTGGCCCCGAGAATATCCGCGTCAACGCGATCAGCGCAGGGCCGGTAAAGACGCTGGCTGCCAGCGGGATTGGCGATTTCCGCTATATCCTCAAATGGAACGAGCTGAATGCACCGTTGCGCCGCAATATCACCATTGATGATGTCGGCGGGTCAGCGCTGTATTTCCTGTCCGACCTCGCATCGGGCGTGACCGGGGAGGTTCAGCATGTCGATGGCGGCTATCACGTGGTCGGCATGAAACAGGAAGACGCACCCGATATTGCTTTGGGTTAAAGCGTAACGCTCAGCGTCCCTCAATCGAAATCGGTTCAAGTTCAGCGCGCAGCGTAGGCTCCCCGCGCAATGCTCTTGCGTTGATCTCAATGGTCAGTTGCTGGCAGTCATTCGGGAGTGTTGCGACAGAAATCGAATTATCTCCGGGGGCCAATGGTTCGTCAATGACAGCATCCTGGCTCGATGTGCATCGCAGGATCAAACGGACAGCGTCGGAACGACCTTGTCCTCGCATTGCCATATTGGTGCTGATGTTAATTGGTGTGGACGGCGCAGAGATAATTCGCCGTGCGATGGTGCCACCCTGACCTGAGCGCGCATACAATTCCAATGTACTGCCATCGCGTCCCGGTTGCGAACGGAAATCTCGTTCGGCGGCCAATTCCCAATCATAGGGCGGAAACCGTTCTTCCCAATCCAGGTGTGCCGCGCTCTCTTGAGCAGGGCGGGGCACGCGCAGAGAGTTGTAAAGAGACAACGCAGCCTCTTCCTCTCCCTGTCGAACCAAACCGCTGATCAACAACCGATCAACTCTATCGTTCTCGATATTGAGCTGAGATCGGATGGAAGCGAGGTTGGGTTGTGCAGCAGAGTCGCGGGCGGCGAATAGCAGGAAGTTTTCATGCCATAGCGCGCCCCCATTCATAATGTCGGGGAAGAGAGGCGCAGCTTCATCATTCTGCAAAACATCAACAAGCAACGGATAGAATTCACGGGCATACCCCGGATGCACACGGAGCAATTGATCCAGTGTGCTGACCACGCCGCGATAGTCCTCTTGCTCAATATGCTCTTGGAGCACGAGGCCCTGCAATGAGATATCACGGCGATTTAGGCGGTTAGCGGATTGCAAAATGGCGCTGCGCCGTTCCGGGTCATCCGATGCCATCGCCAAAATTGCATAGGATTTGGGCGACAAAGGATCATGCACAAGACCTTGCTCGGCTTGGGCTTGAGCCATCTGTGCAGCCGCTTGAAGCTCCAACCCTTCGTTCACTTGCGACTGAAAGGTTTGAAAAGCGAGCTGTTCATATGCAAGCCCATTCGCAGCGAACAGGCTTACGGACTGAGCCGGTGCGGAACGGGTAGAAATGCTGCTCAGGGCTTGCACGGCCAATGCCGCGGACAATGCAAGGCAAGGTATGGCAATCGCGAACAGCCGAGGAAGCTTGAGTTTGGCCATGTCAGAATTCGGTCACAACCGGCTTAGGCGGAGGCCGGTCGTTTGCCGCCCTCATCATCGCTCGACGAGCCATATCCGTAGCCGTAACCATAGCCGTAGCCATAATCAGCGCTGCGTTCGTCAAGTTTGGTCAGGAGGACACCATGAACCGCAGTGCCCGACCGTTTGAGGCGTTCGATCGAGTTTTCAATAACCCGGGCCTTCACACGATTGGCCTCGACCACATAAACGACGCCATCGGCAGCACGCGCCGTCTCCACAGCATCAGCCAATGACAGCAATGGAGCGCAATCGATAATGATCTGATCGTAGGTGGAACGGGCACTGTCGACCAACCCAGCCAAACGTGGCGAAGCCAATAGATCGGCGGGGTTTGGAGGGCGGCGACCAATAGGAATATAGTCGAAGCCAAGCGTATCCATTGGGACAACCTCGTCCCCAATCGAGGCCTCTGGATTTGTTAGCAGAGCTGCGAGCCCACCATTGTTTGAAAGGTCCAGATCAAGCGTCCCTTCCAATTTGGAATTCCGCAAATCGGCATCAATCAAAAGGGTGCGTTTGCCCAACTGACTAAAGCTGGTTGCCAAAGCGACCGACGAAACGCTTTTGCCTTCTGATGGTACGGTCGACGTCAGTAGCAATACTTTTGGCGCACCTTGAGGTGTCAGGAAGACCAGATTGGTTCGCACCGAACGATAGGCCTCGCTCGTCTCTGATGAGCGTTCAACAAGCGTAGACGTCAAATCTTTGATCTGAACCATCGGTATTCCGCCCAGGACCGGCAAGCCCAGCTTGCTTGTGGCGTCTTGCGAGGTCCGGATCGCCTGGCTCAAGGCCACCCGTGTGTAAACGAGGCCCACGGCCAGAACTAAGCCAGCCAGCAGCCCGATTGCCAGATTCTGGATAAGCGAGGGCGAATATGGCGAGTTTGGAATTTTGGCGCGGTCGATCAATTTGATGTTGTTCTGCCCGGCTCCCGACGCTTCAAGTTCACGCAATCGTTGGAGCAACGCTTCGTAAAGGGTGCGATTGGTTTCCACTTCACGGTTCAGAATACCGTATTGGATGCCTTGGTTTTGTTGGGCGAGAAAACGGCCTTTGATCTGGTTGAGTTGCCGCGCGAGATCGCTTTCGCGCAGTCTGGCCGATGCCAATGCAGCGTCGGCTTCGGATTGCCTGGAATTTCTCAGTGAATCCACTTCGGCCTGTTTTTGACGGACCGCGGGATAATCGGGTCCGAAAGTCTCTTCGAGGACCGAAAGCTCTGAAATCGCAAGAGCAAGCTGCGTCACCACTCTATTGTCAGCGGTGCTGTTAGCAATATTGCCCGCTCTCACCGCAGCTTCAGCATCGATCCGGTCAGTGGTGGCGCGCGCCAGTGCGGCATTGATCGCGTTCAGGTCTGCTGCAAGCAAAGTCTGCGTCGCAGTGTTCGATCCTTCGGCAGAACTGCTCGCTTCAAGCACAAGGATCTCGTTCGAATTCGCATAATCGACCAGTTCTTGCTCGGACTGCGAAAGCGTCTCGCGCAGCTCATCGATTTGGTCCCGAAGATACTCACGCGCTTCGATGTTGGTGCCAAAGCGCTTTTCGTAATTGGCGGCGACAAATTCTTGCGCCCACAAGTCTGCCACTTCGGTTGAAACGGTTGCTGATGAGCTTGTGAAAACCACGTCCAGCAGGCTGGATTGGGTGATTGGTTCAATCGTCAATTGCTCAAGCAACAGCTCTTCAAGTGCCGCAGTCGTTGGCGCTTCTTCTTCGTTCAATTCAAAAGCTTCGAGAAACGCGGGATCTCTTGCCAGATTGCCCGCCTCCAAGACGCGCGAAGCCATAAATCGCGATTCAAGCAACTCGTACTGCGTGTTGAGATATTGCAGCTCAGAGACCTGCCCTTGATTCTCAAGGGGATCGAGTGCGGTCACATTAGCCGCGAGCTGCGACACCTCTATGCGCGCGCTGGAGCGAAACTGCGGCGTTGCCAAAAGCGTGGCGGCCAACCCAAGCAAAACGCAAAGGATAATGATCGACACAAGCCAAAGCCAAAGCATCTTTGCCTCAGTGAAATAACGCTCCAGATCAATGGCAAAGCCATCGTCATCATATGAGTCGTCGCCCCTCTGATCCCGACGCGCATCAAGGCCGTCGAAATTTCGTTCCGGATTTGAAATGGTATTCACCGTCCAACTCGATCAATTAGAATGATGGCAGAGGATAGCAGTGGTGCGAATTGCAAGATGTTGTCTATCCTTCGCGCGCCCGGAGAATCGCCGACCATCACAATGTCATTGGGATAAAGAAGTGGGTCTTCGTAATTTCCGCGCTGGATTGCGCCAATGTTGTAAACGCCAATGTAGTTTTGGCCCTCGACCTTGCGCATGACAAGGACATCATCAAGCTTGGCATACTCAGCCAAGCCTTGAGCATCATTGATCATCCGCAAGAGAGTGGGGCGACCTGTTGCCGGGTAAGATCCGGGAACTTTCACTTGCCCACCAACCGAAATAGACGGTGGCGGAAACTCAGTTGGGATCACGCGGACCTGAGGATCGATAATGTACCGCCCACGAAGCCCATCAGCGATCAGCCGCGAGGCCTCGCTTGGCGATTTGCCGGATAGCGGCACAATCCCCAGTAGAGGAAATCCGACATTCCCCTCCTCATTGGTGAGATACGTTCCCGTAAGCGGCTCCGCCCCTACAACTTCGATCTCAAGGCTTTCCTGCGGGCCGATCAGATAGAGGATCTCATTGCGAGGCTCAGGCAGGGTTTCAAGCTGCGTGAGTTCCACCCCAGGAGCAGTGCCGACAGTTCGGTCAGTCGCACAACCGCCCAAAGTGGCAATAGCAAGCAAGACAGCAACTTGGACGGGGCGGATCATAGAATAAAGCTCATCGAAATTTAGCGTGGATATTGGCATCAAGACGTATGCATTCCAAGGGAAAAGGCCGGGTACTGGCAGTTCATGCCCCAGTGATGCGCTCTGGTCGCACCCGCCCTTCCAATGCAAGGGCAAGGATCAACCAAACTGCGACAACTTGGAACATTGGAATACGCAGCGGATAATCTGGCACTGACGCGGCCATCATGATCGCAAGAACTGCCACCCATGACACCGCAGCTACAACGGGCTGTTGGTTTGAGCGCCAAACTGTGATCATCCGCCTTGTGATCCAGATCAAGAGCACTGCCAACAAAGATAAGGCGGGAAGCCCCCCTTCTATGGCCAGCTGTGCCCAATCATTATGCGCATGGTTCAAATAGAGAGAAAGCAACAGCTCGGTCGGCTCATAGATATGATAGACCTCTTCAAACGAGCCAAAGCCTGTGCCCAACAGCCAGTGCGAACCCACCATTGTTTGCAAGATCGGGATGAGCTGCCATCGCAGATCATCTGTCCCAGTCTGATTGAGGGCGTCTTCTAGGCCGGCCACCTTGCCATTCAATACGAATAGCGCTGCCAAAATCAGCAAGAACACAACCCCACCGGTCACCAATTTAAGCGGGTTGCTGCCAGATCCAATCGGGAGGCGCTGCCAAAACCTGCCGTTGTTCTTAGCAGGGCTGTTGTTGGATCGCCGCGGTGTGTTGCGGGCCTGTGCGGAGGCGACGGCATAGGCCATCACCGACGTGCAAGCCAAAGCGACAAGGGCGGTTGCAAGACCCGCTCTGGAGCCACCAACAATTGCGGCCAACATTGCGACCACAAAGGTCGCTGCCCCAAAAATCCGAAGCCAAGGCAGTTCACGGCACCACTGCTGGTTCAAGACCAGACGGGCCGCAACGACCATAACGACACTTGAGAAGACCGAAGAATGGTTGTCGTTGGCAAACAACCCGACCACCGCCCCGCGGTTCGAGGTGGGGTACGTGTGAAAGGTGCCGCTCGTCCCTGTGAGCATCTGAGCAAAGCCCAAGAGCGCATCGGCTGCGCCAAGAATTGCAACGGCAATGAGCAAGTCACGCGCCTGTAAGCGGGCGGCCAATGCCACCGCGATTGCGGCCGCGGGTACCACGAGGCCTGCCAAGGAGTTGTATCCGCGAGTAGGGACGAGAGAAATGGGCCTCCATACCTCTTGCCCAGCACCCAAGAGATCTAGCTCTGCGATAATATCGCGGTCAGGCAATGCCTGCCAAACAGAAGGTGGCAGGGGGATCAATTGGACGGCTATCCAAACGGCCGTGCCTCCCAGCAAAAGCAGCGGCAGGCGAACAGGGCGAACAGCATCCTTTGTCATAAGATAGAGCGCAGGAATAAGCAGCAATGCAGCGAGCGGACGCAATGCCGCGATTTGGGCTGCATCTGGACGCGAAGTCCCCCCGAATGCCGCAACGATAAGGGCAAACACGATTATGGGAGCCCAGTTGAAACTCCACAGTTTGCGGCGCCCGACCCTACCCTGCTCACTTAATGAAGGCATGACTCAAGTCCGCTCAATCTTCCATTATTAGGATTTGAGATACTCATCGCGTCGACCAAGATTATTTTGAGAATTCTTTCAAGATAATCGCCCAGGGTCGCTAGGCTTACAGTAGCTTGGCACTCTGACACATCTCTCTTATCGGGGCGGCTCTACTCACATGCATCGACCGCCCAATCAAGCGAATTGTTGATCAATGCGCAGGCGCAATAAAGCGATCTTCGAGCAGGCGAATGTTGCGACTTCAACAGATGAGAATGACCCCCGGATAGCGTGCTATATCGCCGAACCAAGCCTAAGCTTTCGTAACAATCCCACAGAGATGAGAACCAAACCCGCCGCCAGAATATCAGCGACCCAATCTTCAAAACTGGCTGTGCGTCCTATCATTGGAATGGCCTGCACAGCTTCAATCAGCGCTCCAGCTATGATCAAGCCGAAAAAGAGCAATAGAAGCGACCTTTTCGGATAGGCCGGGGCGATTAAGCCGGCGAGCGTTCCAAGAGTGACCGACCATTGATACTCAAGATACAAATTATTGCAGGAGACGCCAACCCAATTGAAGCTCGCGACAGCAGTGCTCTTGGCAAACTGCGCCACAAGACAAAGGCATGTTAAGGCGCGAAAAATTATTGACATTTTGTCGCACATTGTTGGATGGCACGCCCAACATCACAACAAAAGCTGGTGGCTCAACGGCTTCCTTGGTCATTAGACGACGCGCAGAGCGGCTTTCGCTTGCTTTTGTTGTCACAGAACTTTCGTTGTTACTGCATATGCCGCATGTGCCCAGCTGAGCCGTCAGCTTGCCAATTGGAAATGGCTGATAGGTGAAAGTTATGGATTGGTTCTTGAGCAAAGTGAGTTGTCGGTGAATCGAAAAAGCACATTGCCATCAATCGATTCGTGGCCGCCAGGAGCGCGCGATGACGTGCTCGAATCGCTTCAGGAACGATATTTGCCTGACATGGACCATGTCGATGTGCCGGGCCTTATTAGTGACCCTGCACTGGGCGACACAGCGATTGTGTCGTCTTTTGGAGCAGAAAGCGCAGTTTTGCTGCATTATGTGAATGATTTGCGCCCCGGCATTCCGGTCCTGTTTCTTGATACGCACAAGCATTTCGCAGAAACGCTCGCCTATCGCGATAGTTTGTCAAAGCGGCTTGATCTGAACTTGCAAATTGTGACGCCCAATCGCGGCGATATCGACCAAGAGGATCCCAAAGGCACTCTATATCAAGCCGATCCAAATGCGTGCTGCACCATTCGCAAAACCTTCCCGTTGCAGGATGCATTGGCTCCATTCGACAGTTGGATTTCCGGCCGCAAACGGTTTCAGGGAAACGCAAGGGCAGCTTTGCCGGTTATTGAACGGGATGGCGAGAAGCTGAAAGTGAATCCACTAGCTGTATGGTCCAAAGCTGCGGTTGAAGCCTATTTCAAGCTGCATGACCTGCCGCGCCACCCTCTTGAAGCAAACGGGTTTCCATCAATTGGCTGCCAACCGTGCACTCGCGCTGTTAAGGCGGGGGAAGACCCACGTGCTGGTCGATGGGCGCAATTGCCCGATAAAGTCGAATGTGGCATCCATCTTGGCCCGGATGGCACGTTCGTTCGCAACGCACCATCGGGCGGCCCAAAGAGCTAGCCGCGCTCACCCGTCTTTGGCCCCCTATAAACACCCAAGGAAATCTCATGAATTGGCTCATTACCGGCGGATGTGGCTTTATTGGCCGCGCTTTAATCGCACAGCTACTCAATGAAAGTGACGCTTCGCATTCGATCCGTGTGCTCGATAATTTGTCGGTCGGGACGCGCGATGACCTCGCAGGGGTGAGCAGCTTTAATGAGATCAAGGGCGATGCGTCAGAGGTTGCTTGGGCGTCAGGCATCGCACTGATCGAAGGTGACATTCGCGACAAGCCGTCTGTTGAACAAGCAGTTAGCGGCGCAGACGTGGTTATCCATCTCGCAGCGAATACCGGTGTTGGCCCATCCGTTGAAGATCCGCAATCCGATTGTGAGACCAATATATTGGGGACGCTCAACATGCTGGAGGCGTGTCGTAAATTCGGCACTGAGCGTTTTGTGTTCGCGTCTTCAGGCGCACCTTTGGGAGTGCAAGCGCCACCGTTGCACGAAGAGATGGCCCCACATCCTGCATCACCTTATGGCGCGTCAAAACTCGCCGGCGAAGGGTATTGTTCCGCGTATTTCCATTGCTTTGGCGTCAACACGGTGGCGCTGAGATTCGGCAATGTCTATGGTGTGGGTTCAGGTCACAAGCAATCAGTCGTGGCCAAATTCATCAAGCTGGCGATGACGGGCGAGGCTTGGGAGATCTATGGCGACGGCAACCAAACCCGCGATTTTGTGTATATCACCGATCTTATCGATGCGATCATTCGTGCGGCCAAGGCACCAGAAGTTGGCGGGGAAACCTTTCAAATTGCCACAGCATCGGAAACCACGGTTTCAGAAATGGCCCAATTGCTAAGCGATGCGCTGGAAGCAGAAGGCCTTGCGAAACCCGAAATGCACTTTGGGCCAATGCGTGACGGTGATGTGCTGCGCAACTATTCGGATACAAGCAAAGCCTTGGCGCGATTGGGTTGGAAAGCCAATGTCCCGCTAACACAAGGCTTGAGAACAACGGTGCGCTTCTTCAAGGAAGCCGCAACCCAAGGATTATAAGGGATTCAGGTGATACAATGCGTGTATTGATTTTAGGCGGCGACGGATATTTGGGCTGGCCAACGGCCATGGACTTTGCGCAGGCGGGCCATGACGTCACTGTCGTCGATAATTACATGCGACGCCAAATTGCCGAAGCGACAGATAGCGACCCGTTGATGGCCGCACCCAATCTGACGGAACGCGTTGCTATCTTTAAAGCGGCAACCGGCCGCGAAATATCTATCATAATCGGCGATCTGGCCGACCCTGATGTGATGTTTGATGCGGTTCGCCAAACCAAACCCGACACCGTCATCCACTACGCTGAACAGCCCTCTGCTCCATATTCCATGCGCGGCTTCCGCGAGGCGAGGCAGACGTTTCAAAACAATCTCGATGTGACCTTTAACTGCATCTGGGCGGTCAAGGAGCTCGCTCCTGAAGCTCACATCGTGAAGCTCGGCACTATGGGCGAATATGGCACGCCGAATATCGACATCGAAGAAGGCTGGCTCGAAATCGAGCATAAGGGCCGCAAGGATAAATTCCTCTACCCTCGGGCAGCGGGTTCGCTCTACCATACGACCAAGGTGCTCGATACCGACCTGCTGTGGTTCTATGTCCGCACCCATGGCCTCAGAGTGACCGATCTGATGCAAGGTCCAGTCTACGGCCTGTCGACCAATGAAGCGGACCTTGACCCGAGACTGGTTCCCAATTTCCACTATGATGACATTTTTGGAACGGTGGTGAACCGGTTCCTGGTTCAGGCGGTCGCTGGTATTCCTCTGACGGTTTATGGCGGTGGCGGGCAGACACGCGGATACCTGAATTTGCGCGACACATTGCAATGCGTCCGCTTAGCCGCAGAACAGCCTGCCGGTGCAGGCGAATTGCGGATTTTCAATCAGCTGACAGAGACGTTTTCAGTCAATGAACTGGCGGACCGAGTGCAACAAGCCGGCAGCAAAATCGGAATTGATGTCGAGATAAAGTCTATTCCCAATCCCCGTAAGGAGAAGGAAGAGCACTATTACAACCCCACGCATTCTGGACTGGTTGACCTTGGGCTGGAGCCGCATTTCATGACTCAAGAAGTGCTCGTTTCGATGCTTGAGCGAATTCTCAAAAGCAAAGACCGGATCGCGGTTGATCGGATCATGCCTCGCGTACGGTGGAGCTGAGCCCAAATGGACACTATGGAAAAATATCGGGACAAAACTGTCCTCGTCACCGGCTCTTGCGGCACTGTTGGCGCCGAATTGGTGCGTCAGCTTATCACCAGCCCTGCCGCGCACATCGTGTGCATCGACAACAATGAAACTGAGCTCTTTTTTCAGATTGAGCGGCATCGAGATAGCGGCAAAGTATCCGGTCATCTTGCTGACGTGCGCGATGCCGAGGCCCTGAAACTGCGGATGCGCGGTATTGATATCGTGATTCACTCAGCTGCCCTCAAGCACGTGGGCCTATGCGAAGACAGCCCCGCCCAAGCAATCGCCACCAACATCGATGGGACGCAAAACGTCATTGATGCCGCGCTTGAAAACGAAGTGGAGCGGGTGATTTTCACCTCGTCAGACAAAGCGGTGAATCCGACCAATGTGATGGGCACCTCCAAATTGATGGGCGAGCGGTTGATGACAGCTGCAGCCGAAACCACCTCGAACGATCTCAATGTTCGTGCGCGCAACGCAGGGACGATTTTCGCTTCAACGAGATTTGGCAATGTGCTGGGCTCGCGCGGCTCAGTCGTGCCCATTTTTCGCCGTCAAATCGATGCTGGTGGCCCCATCACACTGACCGATCGCGAGATGACCCGATTTATCATGAGCCTGGAAGATGCAGTAGGGCTTGTGCTTGAATCGGTGTGGCTGGCCGCTGGTGGCGAAGTAATGGTCACCAAAATGCCTGTCGCACGAATTGAGGACATTGCGCATGTGATGCGCGACGCGGTGAGCGGCGGGGACGACATTGAAATCACCGAGATCGGAGCCAAACCGGGTGAAAAAATGTACGAAGAGCTGATGAATGACGAAGAAGTCAGGCGCACAGTAGAGTACGGCAATTTCTTCGTTACCTTATCTGCTTTCGCTGACCGTAATGCGCCATGTTATGCGCATTTGGCCGATCAACCCTCACCAGACCGCCCTTTCAACTCCGCCGTCGAACAGGCGCTTGATCGCCAAGAGGTTGCGACATATTTCGCAGAAAAGGGCTTCATCTAGCTTGTTCGACACGAACAGACGCGCGTGACAGGGCTTCTGCATTGATTGGATGCTGATCGCGCAGCAACCTAGACGATGTTGACGCGAACCCCTAGACGGCGTGCGTCACAAGGATCAGATCAAAATACCCATGCCTTCAGCCACACCAGCCACGCCTTCCTTTGGTCAGCGACTGCGTCCGTTTGCGTCAGAAATCGGGCGGCGCTTTAGGCAAATCTATCGTACCGCTTCCCGGCCTAGCAGTATCACGCTGGATGGGTTCACGATCCCGATTGAAAACAAATGGTCGAACAACATTCTTCGCAGCCTCTACAGCGAAGCCTATGAGAGGCCTGAGCGCGAAGCTATTGAACGGCTGGTCAGTAGCGAAGATCGGGTCCTTGAGCTTGGGTTGGCGATTGGCGTTGTGGCGCTGGCCATTCACAAAGCCAAGCCAGCAGAATCTCTGCATATTGATGCAAACCCAGAGATGATCGCCGCATCGGAACGGACAATGCGTGCAAACGATCTGTCCTTTCCCATTCGGCTTTCGGCAATCGTACCCAGCGGTTTCGAAGGCGAAACAGTTTCGATCACTCCAGCGGAGGACTTTTGGTCGACGCGCGTCGAGGAACTGAGCGAGGAAGCCGCTGCAAGGTCAATAGAGGTTCCCGCGATTAGCCTGTCGGCTCTGTGTAATGAATTTTCGCCCACCGTTTTGGTCATCGATATTGAAGGGATGGAGTGTGATATCTTCGACCGCGATGACAATTTGGGATCGGTCCATACTATTATTCTCGAAATACACGCGCGAAAGACTGGCTGCGAAGCGCAGCGCGACATGTTTCAGCGCCTCTTCGATCACGGCTTCTACATTGACTTCCGGAATACGTCTGGTGAAGTCGTCGTCCTGCAACGGCTCTAATCATGCCTCTGATCGGCGCGTTACAGAAATCCGGACTTGCCGGTATTGGCCGCAGGCTTTCCGTCATCTGGGCAAAATTGCTGTCTGGGACGGTGATCGCCCAGCTTGTGAACCTGTTGACACTGGCGATTGCCGCCCGCTTTTTGTCCATGGAGATCCTTGGCGGGATCGTCATAATTCAAAGCTTCGTCAGGGTCGTCGATGGCGTCATCAACCTCAAAGTTGGAACCACGCTAACCAAATTCGGCATCGGCCTGCTGGAGGACAAAGATGATAAGGGTTTTGGCAACCTCCTGCGCGTCAGTTTCGCCGTAGAGCTTTTTTCAGCTGCCCTCGCAGCCGCGCTTTCCGCTGCTGCCCTATGGCTTTTTGCTGAGAATTTCGGCGTGCCCGATGATTTGCTTGCCTATGCCCCGGTCTACGCGCTTGTCGCGTTGGTCAGCCTTCCTGGTTTGCACTTGTCCGTGATGCGCGTTTTCGATCGGTTTGGTCTGTTTGCCGGTGCCGAAGTGTTTGGCGCGATCGGGCGCTTATTTGCCATTATCCTGGTGTTCGCTTTCGACTTTGGACCAATTGCGTTTTTCCTCGCTTGGACCTTTGGCGACATGTTTGCCCGTTTGATGCCATTTTGTTTGGCGTTGCGCGAACTTGGCCGCCACGGACATTCGTTTTGGGGCAGACCGCGTTTTGGTGATGCGACCGAGCGCTCACCCGGTTTCTGGAACATGATTGCGGCCACAAATGGCACGACCGCTGTCCGCTCGATCAGTTCCGAAGGAGACGTCGTCCTTGTGGGGTGGATCTTGGGCCCTAGCGCAGCGGCTATCTTCAGGATCGGGAAAGCCGCTGCCACGCCATTGCTTCAATTGGGGATGCCAATTCAACAGGCCGCGTTTCCAGAACTCACGCGCTTCTGGGCGCAAGGCGAAAAGCGTTCGTTCTTTAAGCACGGCGTCATCTATTGCAGTGTCGGAGCCGCTTTGGGACTGGTCGCGTCAATTTGCGCCTATTTTGCCGCTCCTTATGTGATCCAGATAATGGCATCGACTACGTATCGCGACGCAGAACCTGTCTTTATTGGCCAGTGTGTTGCAATCGCAGTCTACCTCGCCGGGATCGCCCTTTTACCGATGGCTTCGTCCATGCAGAAAATGGGAGCATTTTTCGGCGCATCAGTATTGGCCACAATCGCCTTCATCATATTTGCCCCATTTCTCACCAACCAATATGGGCCCGCGGGCATGGCGTTTGCGTCGATCGTTCACAATGCTACTTGGTTTTTGGCGACATCGTTTTTTGTTTTTCGCGGCTCAATAGGCGCCTTTCGACCTTCGTCCGATACGGGACCCGAGGCTAAAGATGGGCCTGCTGAAGCCGAAGAACGCGGTTTGGACAGGTAATATGCTCGCTCGTGCAAAAAGGGTTTTGCGGGGTGCAATTCAGCGCACTGTCAGAGCCGTAAATTCGGCGCTTGGACGCAACGCGAAGCCAGCAAAGATCAGGCGCTTTTCTGCGCCCGGAATGCACACCTTCTTTGGGTATTATGACGTGTGCCCAGAGGCGACTGATGGGCGAGTTCTTGCGCATTTGGTGGATCAGGACGTTTTGCAGCCGGGTGAAGCGGAATGTCGCATCTGTGTTTTTGAACAAGACAACGATTGGGAAGCGCGGGAAATTGGGCGCTCCAAGCTCTGGTCATGGCAGTTGGGAACGCGGCTGCAATGGCTTGCGGGAGACGCAGGATCCATCATCTATAATACGATGGTCGATGGCGGCCCGGGCGCGGTCGTTGTGGACCCAAAATCAGGTGAGAACCTACTGACTTTGGACAAGTGCTTTTTTGATGTCGCCAAATGCGGCTCATTTGCCTTGGGGCTCGATTTTGAAAGACTTGCTTGGGCTAGGCCGGGTTATGGCTATCCGGCGCTTTCCGCCACCAGACCTAAAACGCTGATCCCCGAAGATGGCATCTACCGGATCGACCTATCCAGCGGGCAAAGCACACCTTTGCTGAGCATGGATGACATTATTGGCTTTGATCCGCAGCCGGAATTTGAGGACAGCTTTCACTATCTGAACCATCTTTCGATCTGCCCTTCGGGCCAGCGGTTCTTCTTTCTCCATATCTGGCTGCCATCGCCGGATAACAAGCTCAATTGGAAAGCGCGGGCGTTCACCGCGGATTGCAACGGCGATAACCTTTGGTTGCTCAATCAAAAGGGCGTGTCCTCGCACTACAATTGGCGCTCAGACGAAGAATTGGTCTTATTCCGCCAGAGTGAAGGGGGCAGTGGCTATGTGAGCTTTATCGATACCGTTGGAGAGCATGGCCTTCTGGCGGATCATTTGCCGCAAATTGATGGGCATCAGAGCTTTACCAAAGACGCCCGATTTATGCTGACTGACACCTATCCGCGACGCTTCTCGGGAGAGCAGGAACTGCTGCTGTGCGACTTGGATGGTGGCAGCATTGAGCGCGTTGCGCACTTTCAGCCTCATCCATCGTCTGTGGGCGATCGGCGCTGCGATTTACACCCTCGCTTCTCACGCGACGAAAAGAGGGTTTTCGTCGATTCCACGCATGAGGGGCTAAGGTCGCTGTATGAAGTGACGATCTAGGCGTCGCTTTGCCCGCCTCTTCATCGGACACAGTGTATCAGAATTCTAGATCGGCACGAAATGGCGCGCCGCGAACAGAGCTCGCGAAAAGTCGAATAATCTTCCACGCTTCAGACAACTGACTGCAAAGGTGAAAAGCAGTTTTGAACAATGCCGCCGGACAAATGCGGCGACGTGTTTCTCTGCGGATGATTGGTCGACATAGGCATCAGAGACGCTTTTCAAGGCGGAGACTGCGGCTTTGATCTTTGGCCCCTGCACGCTTTCTGGGTCAAAAATCATATCCGCCAGAAACGCAACATTTTCGCCTTTAACTTCAGGAAAGTCCGCCGTTAGCCGGTTCAGCGTCGCAAGGCGGCCCGCATGCGCCTGTCCAGGGCGACGTTTGACTGTGATTTGCTCAGAGTGTTGACGCATATAGACGAGCGGCTCCTCAAGCCTCAAGCCATGCCCGAAATCGAGCAGCCTTTGCCAATGCCCCTTGTCTTGGGAATATCGCGCCTCTTCGTCATAGAATACGCCGTGCTCTCTTGCCGGTTGGAGGCGGAACATCGCGGAAGAATGGGGGATCGGAGACGTAAAGTAGCTGACCCAGCGAAACTCCTTCGCCTCCAGTCTCCTTCTTCTCGCGCCAATCTCTTGGCCTTGCTCATCACAAGCAACTTCGGAAGATCCGATCAGCACCAACTCAGGAGAGCTCTCAAACTCTTGGATTTGTCTCTCAAACCTATTGGGGAAGGCTTTGTCATCGGCATCCAATCTGGCTGCGAACTCGCCTTTTGCCCTTCTCAAGCCAATATTCAGGCTAGCGGTAAGGCCGACATTCTTTTCATTCCTGATGGAAACGACCCGCGCATCCGCTGTCGCAAGGGCGTCAATAATGGCCGGGGTATTGTCGGTTGATCCATCATCAATAAGAAGCAATTCAAAATCGCCATAGGTCTGGTTCAAGATGCTATGGGCGGCCTCTTCAAGATATTGTTCCGCATTGTAGGCGGACATAATCACACTGATTCTGGGCATGTGGCATCCATGGTTATTTGCCGATGATCAGCTGATAGACGTGCGGAGAAATGCACTTGGCTCAATTCGCGCACGCGCCCTAGGACTCTACCCTTGACATCTCCACTTGCCAAGCCGCATTGGCCGGTGATCCAGAGTGCCAGTCGCCCATCATGAGGAGGATGGCTTCAGACTAGAAGCAACGATCCCATGAACTCTTTGATCTATGATCTAGCTGCGGCTCAATATGGCCTATTTGGCTATACCTTCTCGGTTGCCATTCCTTTATTGCTGCTTGCGGTCATTGGCTTTTGGCAGGTTAAGGCCTTTTCCTTTGATCTGCCCGCTGCCTGTGCGCTCTTTGCGCTATTGCCTGCCCTCACGCCAATCGGCGCTGAACTTTCTGGCTATCGCTACTTCACGATGTTGAACTACGATTTGCAGCACGATCCCGTGCTCGAAATCGCAGCTGTGCTCTTGATCTCGTTATTTTGTGCAAGCTTCATCGCGGGATCATGGCTGCGGAACAGGCTGCCCAAACTCAAAAAACCGTCAAGGATTACGTTCAAATTGCCTTTTACCGGCGTCTTGTTGGCGATCGGTTTCGTGCTGATTTTGAATTTTCTTGAGACAGGGACGGTCCTTTACCAGACCTACGGCGACATCAAACTCAACTCGACAGCAACGTACAGTTCGTTGGTAAATCAGGTTTTCAATCTTATTGCCGCACTCTTGCTGTGCAACACACTTGGTAAATCGCGGCGGCGGCTGCTCGCCGTCTTTTACGCAATTATGATCATCACGCTCCTGTTGCTGTCGCGGCGGACATTGGCGATGAGCTTGATGATCTTGTCGATTTATACGTTCGGACTTCGCAAACTCTCAGCCAAACAGATTATTGGACTCGTGCTGAGTGTGTCTTTGCTCGTCTTCATTGGCGAAGCCCGCAAGGTTGGGATTGTAAATTTCCTTCAGGGCGTCGAGCAGACAGGCGCAGGAAACTTGTTCTTTGCGTTGCCCGGTGGGGCATCCAATGTCTTTGTCGGCACCATGGGTGTCATCCACATGCACGCCAATGACCTGCTGTCATTCCCAGACACGATGCCGGTGCTGCAATGGATTGACGGCACCTATGAAGCGACGATCTATTCCCGCCTTTCCTATGACTACAATGGCGGCATGCATCTTGCGAATGTGCTCTTTTGGAATTTCGGGCTGCCCGGCGTCATCCTGTTCGGGGTATTTTTGGGCTGGATTACCCGGCGGGTGCACGACATTGCGTCACAAATTAGCGGCGAATACCGAAGCACTTTACCGGCCATTTTGAGCTTTGCGTTCATACTCACCGTGCCAAATCTCCTGTGGTATCATCCAATCGGCATGATCAATCTGATCGCGGCTACCACGCTTGTTTCGCTTGTGCTGATCGTTGCGAAGAGGCCGTCTCGAAAGAAGCAGCGCTTCGAAACAGGGCAAATGCCTCATGCGCGTCGCTAATGTGATTGAGGAGGGCAAGCTTGGCGGGCCCCAGGTTAGAATGGTTCGCGTAGCAGCCGCACTTAAGGGCCAGGCAGACACGTTGATTGTCATGCCGTGGGACAATTCAGAGCCTTTTCGAGCCCTTTGCGAGGAGGCTGATGTGAAATTCCATGCCATGCCACTCACGCGCATCACGACGGAATGGCGGGTCGCGCTCCGCTATGTCCTCTTTTCGGTTTGGGAAGTGATCCAACTCGCCAGACTTTTGCGCAATGAGAATATCGATCTCGTGCATGCATCGGGCGGATCTTGGCAATACAAGGGAGTGATTGCGGCGCGGCTCGCAGGGATTCCATCCGTTTGGCACCTCAACGACACCTCTATGCCGAAATGGGTTCGCGTGGTCTTTGGTTGCCTAAAGCCGCTAGCAAATGGTTTCATCTTCGCCTCGCACCGTTCGGAGGACTATTATGGAAGTGCGCTGGCCGAGAAATTAAGCGCGGTTGTTCCATCGACTGTCGACACTGACAAGTTTGACCCATCCTCTCATCACGAGAAACAGCCACATTGCTTCAACGCGTTGGGTGATGCCCCCGTTCTTGGCACAGTAGCCAATATCAACCCCATCAAGGGTCTGGAACTTTTGATCGAGGCATTCGCACATGCTCGGAAAAAGCACGCCGATTTGAAGCTTTTGATAGTTGGTCCAGCCCATGCCAATCAATTGCGCTACCAAAAGAGCCTTCTGGAGCTGACTGAACAAATGCACGTGGCCGAGCATATCGTTTGGGCCGGCGCGCAAACAGATGTGCAGCCATTCCTTGCGCGGATGGATGTCTATGCCTGTTCTTCTGTCGCAGAATCCTCCCCGGTTTCAGTTTGGGAAGCCATGGCAATGGCTCGGCCTGTAGTCTCGAGCGATGTTGGTGATGTGTCACGACACATTCAGAGCGGAACAAACGGAATTGTTGTGCCCGAAAGGTCAGCTGAGACCTTTGCCCAGGCCATCGTAACGCTTTTGGATGATGCCACGGGTCGTGGGAGCATGGGCGATAAAGCACGCCAAACAGCGCAAGACTTCAGCCCGAATAGTGTTGCAGGTAAGACGTTTGCAATCTATCGGAGCGTCCTGACTGCATCGCGGCAGTCAGCAGGCCAATAAGCTTCCGAGATCATTCACCTTCATGCGTATCTTGACTGTCATTGGCACAAGGCCAGAAGCGATCAAAATGGCCCCCGTTGTAAAGGGGTTGGCCGCAACTGACGGCCTGACTTCAAAACTCTGTGTGACCGGCCAACATCGCGACATGCTGGACCAGGTGATGGGGTTGTTTGACCTGACACCCGATTACGATCTCGATCTGATGCGCGAAGACCAGGACTTGTTTGGGCTAACGGGCAGGATCCTGACCGAATTAAAGCCAATCTTACAAGAATTCGCACCGGATATCGTGCTGGTTCATGGCGACACTACCACCACCTTATCTGCCACATTGGCCTGTTATTATTCGCAGATTCCCGTGGCCCATGTCGAAGCCGGGCTTCGAACTGGCGACATTTATGCCCCTTGGCCCGAAGAGGTGAACCGCAAGGTTACGGGCGCAATTGCGCAATTGCATTTTGCTCCGACTGAGCGAGCAAAGGCCATGCTCTTAGCAGAGGCCGTTTCGGAAGAGGCAATCAAGCTCACTGGCAACACCGTGATCGACGCGCTGCAATATGTCCGCGATCGCATCAACAATGACGATAGTCATACCCAGTCGTTTTCAGAACAGTTCGCGCTGGACCCCGACAAACGGATGATCTTAGTCACAGGCCATAGGCGGGAGAGCTTTGGCGGAGGGTTCGAGCGCATTTGCCAAGCGATAAGACAGCTCGCCCAGCGCGAAGATGTGGAGATCATTTATCCCGTCCACATGAACCCCAATGTTAAAGGTCCAGTGCAAGAGATGCTGTCGGGAATGGGCAATGTCCGCCTGATACCGCCGCAAGAATACCTGCCTTTTGTCTATCTCATGGACCGTTCGCATATCATCCTCACGGATTCCGGCGGCGTCCAAGAGGAAGCGCCCTCACTGGGAAAGCCCGTATTGGTTATGCGCGAGACGACCGAGCGACCTGAAGCTGTGGATGCAGGCACTGTGAAACTGGTTGGAACAAACGTCGCAAAGATCGTGTCAGAGGCCGAACGGTTGCTTGATGATCAATCCGCCTATGAACAGATGAGCATCGCTCACAATCCATACGGCGACGGTAAAGCCACTCAACGGATCATTGCGGCGCTGCAAGCTTTCAACGCCTCTGGCCAAACCCGCTAAATTGAGGCGATTGTAATGGGCGATTCTAATTTCAAGCGAGTTTCCGTGATTGGGCTGGGATATATCGGTCTGCCAACTGCGGCGGTTTTTGCGTCTTACGGAACCGAAGTGGTGGGCATAGATGTTGACGAGCAAATCGTTGACACAATCAATCGGGGCGAAATCCATATCGTCGAAGCCGGCCTTGAAAGCGCGGTGCAAACTGCCGTTCAAACGGGTAAGCTCAGTGCGTCACTTACTCCACAATCAGCCGATGCGTTTCTGATAGCGGTCCCTACGCCTCTAAAGGGGATCGAGAAAAAGCCCGACATTTCCTATGTTGAGCAAGCATCCTTGGCGATCGCGCCGGTCCTTGAGCCAGGCAATATCGTCATACTGGAATCGACATCGCCTATAGGTACGACTGAGCAAATGGCGGCTTGGTTGGCTGAGGCCCGGCCCGATCTAACCTTCCCGCAAAGCCATGGTGACGAAGCCGATATACACATCGCCCACTGTCCTGAGCGCGTTCTGCCGGGCGCTGTCATGCGCGAATTGATATCGAATGACCGCATAATCGGCGGAATGTCAGCACGCTGTTCGAAAATCGCCAAGGATCTGTATTCGATCTTTGTGGCTGGAGATTGCGTTATCGCATCAAGTCCGCGCGAAGCGGAAATGGCAAAACTAACCGAGAACAGCTTTCGAGATGTTAGCATTGCCTTTGCCAATGAATTGTCGCTCATCTGCGACCGACTGGATATCGATGTTTGGGAACTCATTGCGCTCGCCAATCGCCACCCCAGAGTGAACATACTTCAACCTGGTCCGGGTGTAGGCGGGCATTGCATCGCAGTTGACCCCTGGTTCCTAGTCGCCAGCGCGCCCGAACAGGCTCAATTGATATCAACGGCTCGGACAATCAATGACGGCAAGCCCATCTACGTCGTGAAAAAAGCGCTCGAAGCAATTACGGGTCTGGGCCAAGATGGCAAAGCAGGCGTCGGCACGATTGCCTGCTATGGATTGGCGTTCAAGCCTGACATCGACGACTTGCGCGAAAGCCCGGCTGTGCAGATCACAAAGTCACTGTCCGAACTGTTTGATGGCCGGGTTCTTGCCGTTGAGCCCTACATTGATCGGCTACCCGCAGAATTGGGCGATACTGTTCAATTGGTTGACTTTGCCACAGCACAATCTGAGGCAGACCTGCATATCATGCTGGTAGATCACAGCCAGTTTAAGCAAAGCGAAGCACCCAAGGGCGCAATCATTGACACGCGAGGCGTATGGCAGTGAGCGCCATAACCAAAGTTTGGCGTTATATATCCATCTACGGAATCGGGCGTACGCTCTTCAAGGTTGCAGCCCGGTCTCCTGCCTCATTCCCGTTGGCCATTCTCCCCAGATCTAAGCAAGACATTGGCATCATCGGATGTGGTCAGTTCGGTGTCGCGTCGTTGGGCTACTTTCTCACCCGGCGATTTGGTCGGCGAATTCGTAGTGTTTTTGATGTTGATCCCGCAGTGGCCAGCAAGGGCGCGAAAATACTCGGCGCGCAAACTGCGTCTGACAGCGCAGCCACGCTCATCGCAGACGACCAAATCGAATATCTGTATATCGCATCCAATCACGCATCCCATACTGATTACGCGATCTCGGGACTTGAAGCGGGCAAGACCGTTTACACAGAGAAACCCATCGCAGTGACCTACGATCAACTGGCTCGGTTGAGTACGGCTGCGCGCAAAGCCTCCAAACCGATATATGCTGGCTACAATCGGCCATTTTCGCGCGCAATTCGAACATTGGCGGCACAAGTTGGGCCAAAGCCCGCGGGAGGTGTGTCGCTCAGTTGCTTTGTGTCAGGCCATGTAATCGATGAAGATCACTGGTATCGGGACGAAGCCGAAGGCACGCGTATCTGTGGCAATGCGGGCCATTGGATCGACCTCTTCTGCCATATTCTCTCTTGGCGCGGTTTGCCCGAGACTTTCCGCTTGCAATTGCTGCAAGCCGACGCGGCAGAACCTGACGACAATTTCGCGCTGTCAATCGCGACAGATCAAGGCGATATTTTCACGCTAATGCTGACAGCGCGGAGTGAGCCGTTTGAAGGCATTAATGAAACAATCAACTTTCAGCAGGGCGAAACCATCTGCAAGATTGACGATTTTCGGCGTATGACGGTGTGGCGTGGCAAAACATTGCGACGATGGCGTTTTTGGCCGAAAGATGCCGGCCACAAATTGTCAGCATTGCAGCCTTTCGCAAAGGGGCCGCGCCGCAGCTGGAATGAAGTCGAACTGTCAGCACTGCTCGTGCTGCACGTCACCGATATGGTCCGTCAGGGGCAAACCACATCAGAAATTCGCTTGAGAGAAGCAAGCGAGGCGTTGATAAGCAAGGCATCTCTTCAATGAAACAAGTGTTGCAATCACTTAAAGACGGCCAAACCGAAGTCGCCAATGTTCCCGCTCCCACGAGCAAGGCTGGACAGTTGCTGATCCACACAAGCTGTACGTTGGTGTCCGCTGGGACCGAGCGGATGCTTGTTGAGTTTGGCAAAGGAAATTTGCTTTCCAAAGCCCGCCAACAGCCCGAGAAAGTCAAACAGGTTTTGCAAAAGATGCGCACGGACGGTGTCGGTGCCACATTAGAGGCCGTAGCGAGCAAACTCGATCAGCCCATCGCATTGGGTTATTGCAATGTCGGGCGTGTGGTTGAAACTGGCAAAGGGGTCAGCGGGTTCGCAGCAAGCGATCGCGTCGTTTCGAACGGCAACCATGCTGAGATCGTGACCGTCCCTCAAAATCTATGCGCCAAAATTCCTGACAATGTCAGCGATGAGGCTGCCGCTTTTACTGTGCTGGGCGCGATAGGGTTGCAGGGTATCCGGCTCGTCAAACCAACACTTGGCGAATGCGTGGTAGTGACTGGCCTTGGCCTGATCGGGCTTTTGACGGTGCAGATGCTGCGCGCGCAAGGTTGCCGAGTGCTCGGGATTGACCCCGATCCATCCCGGCTCGAGCTTGCCAAACAGTTTGGCGCAGAAACCGTGAATTTGAGCGCTGGAGAAGATCCGCTTAGCGCAGCCATGACGTTTTCGCGTGGGCGCGGCGTTGATGCGGTCCTGATTACAGCCTCCACCCAAAGCAATGATCCTGTTTCTCAAGGCGCACAAATGTGCCGCAAGCGTGGCCGGATTGTGCTTGTCGGTGTTACAGGGCTCGACCTAGATCGGGCGGATTTCTACGAGAAAGAGCTCAGTTTTCAGGTCTCATGTTCATATGGCCCCGGACGCTACGATCCCGATTATGAAGAGCGCGGTCACGATTATCCTGTGGGCTTTGTCCGCTGGACAGAGCAACGCAACTTCGAAGCAATCTTGGACTTGATGGCATCGGGTTCTCTTGATGTCGAAACCCTCATTAGCCATCGTTTCGCGATTGACGATGGCGCCAAAGCGATGGAGTTGCTTACCGCTGATGAACCATCGCTCGGCATAGTGCTGCGTTTTGCGACAGGCGACGATGACGCGCCGGACCTTGCGCGTAGCGTCTCGCTCGGATCACCAGTTGGTGAGGGCTTGGCCCGCGTCGCTTTCCTTGGTGCAGGAAATTATGCCAGCCGAGTGTTGATCCCCGCATTTCAATCCGCGGGGGCGGTGCTGGACACTGTAGTGACCAGCGGGGGCGTAAGCGGCGTTCATTTTGGAAGGAAGTTCGGGTTCGCGACGGCCACCACCGCTGTCGAAGAGACTCTCGAAAATGACGCAATCAACACTGTGGTCATCGCTACACGCCACGACACACATGCAAACCAAGTGCTCGCAGCCCTAAGGGCGGGCAAACATGTGTTTTGTGAGAAGCCGCTTTGTCTAACGCTGGATGAGCTTGGAACAATTGAGGCGGAGGCAAAGGCTCGACCTGACCAGCACCTCATGGTTGGTTTCAATCGCCGCTTTGCGCCGCAAATTGCGACGATGAAGACGCTTTTGGACCAGATTAGCGTCCCGAAAAGCCTGATTATGACGATCAATGCGGGCAATATTCCCGCTGATCATTGGACTCAGGACACCGAGGTGGGCGGCGGACGGATCATCGGTGAAGCCTGCCACTTTATTGATTTGCTGCGATATCTTGTTGGCGCGCCAATCAGTGATAGCCATGTGGTCGCGATGGGCGCTCATCCTGCGGTCGCGGTTCGCGATGACAAGGCGATGATCACCTTAACCTTTGCCGATGGCTCAACCGGTGCAATCCACTATCTTGCAAACGGCCACAATTCTGTCGCCAAAGAACGGCTTGAAGTGTTTGCCGATGGGCGTGTTCTACAACTCGACAATTTTAAGCGCCTGACTGCACACGGCTGGAAAGGTCAGAACCAAAACAAGCGAAATCAAGACAAGGGTCAAGACGCCTGCGCAGCGGCCTTTGTCGAAGCGGTCAAGACGGGCGGCCCGCCACCCATTCCCATTGACGAACTGATCGAAAGCAGCCGGGTGGCGATCGAAATTGCTGAGGAGCTGCGCTAGTGACGCTGGTGAGCCGGATGGACCAAAAGTTCTATCCCAATTTTGCCGATAACTGGGATGACCTTTTGTTCCGGCAGAGGATTGAGAGCCACCTCTCATCCGATTCTGTTGTGCTTGATGTGGGAGCAGGAGCAGGAATAGTCGAAGCCATGCATTTCCGCGGACAGGTCGCGAAGATGTGCGGAATTGATCTGGACCCGCGTGTCCTAGAGAATGAAAAGCTCGACGAAGGCAAAGTCGCGAATGCGAGCGAGATTCCCTATGATGATGCAACTTTTGATGTGGTCTTTGCCGACAATGTGATGGAGCATCTCGACAACCCAATGGCGACATTCGGTGAGATATACAGAGTGCTCAAACCCGGCGGTGTGCTGCTGTTCAAAACGCCCAATCGCAGCCACTATATGCCGCTTATTGCCCGGGTAACGCCGCACCGGTTTCACCAGTTCGTGAACCGTTTAAGAGGGCGCGATGCCGAGGACACTTTTCCAACCCTATATCGGGCCAACAGCAAAACGCAGGTCGCCGCGATAGCAGCGGCAAGCGGGCTAGAACTGGACCAGGTTGAATTGGTTGAGGGGCGTCCTGAATATTTGCGCATGTCCTTTGTGACATACTCACTCGGTCTGATGTACGAACGGCTCGTCAACGCGTCGGATACATTCGCCAGGTTTCGCATTCTTCTCATTGCGGTTTTGCATAAGCCCGCTTCCTAATGGGCCTGTTTGCGAAACTCGGGCTCTATTGGCACACTTTGCGCCGACTGAAGGCCCAGCAAATCGTGGGACGAATTGTCTTTCGCGTCAAAAAGGTCAAAGCCGATCTTGCGCCGCCACCAGCCAAAAGAACGATAACCGTGCCGCTATCGCCAGTGGCACGGCGTCGTCCAAGCCTGGTGGGCAAAACTCAGTTTCGATTCCTCAATGAAGAAGGTGATCTAACCAGCGACGGCTGGGACAATCCCGATCGAGAGAAACTGTGGCGGTACAATCAGCACTATTTTGACGATCTCAACGCGATTTCGGCCGAGGATCGAGTTGACTGGCACCGCGATCTGGTCGCCCGCTGGATCGCGGAGAATCCCCCGTCACTGGGCAGTGGATGGGAGCCCTATCCCACATCTTTGAGGATTGTGAATTGGGTGAAATGGGCGATGTTGGGCGAACCTCTCAGCGCGGACGTTTGCCACTCCCTCACAATCCAAACACGTTGGTTGAGTCAAAAGATCGAATGGCACCTGTTAGGCAACCATCTTTTCGCAAATGCAAAAGCTCTCGTCATTGCCGGATGTTTTTTCGAAGGCGACGAGGCTGAAAGCTGGCTCCAAACAGGTGCTACTATCCTCTTGGATGAGCTGCCCGAGCAAATCCTGCGTGACGGCGGTCAGTTTGAACTTTCGCCCATGTATCACGCGTTGGCGCTTGAGGATGTCTTGGACCTCATCAACATTTTGAGGGCAAGCGGCGTGGAGGGTCAAGCTGAGCTAGTCAAAGCGCTCGAAAAAAAAGTTGACCCCATGCTTTCCTGGCTGGCGACTATGAGTCACCCGGATGGTGGCATTGCCTTTTTCAACGATGCGGCCTTTGGCATTGCCCCTGAAAACAATGAACTGCTTGCCTATGCTGAACGGCTTGGTTTTTCATCGCTCGCTGCCCCATCCGGACTCGCACTGGTCGAGCCGAGCGGTTACGCGCGAATGGCGACGGGGCCTCTTGTTGTCATTGCGGATGCCGCCGAAATAGGTCCGACCTATCTGCCCGGCCATGCGCATGCCGACACGCTGTCGTTCGAATGTTCGCTTTATGGACAGCGGGTGATCGTGAATTCGGGCACGTCACTCTACGGGCTCGGGCCAGAGCGTTTGCGTCAAAGAGGCACACGGGCGCACTCCACCGTGTGCGTAGATGGCACGAATTCGTCGCATGTATGGAGCGGGTTTCGCGTGGCACAGCGCGCAAGCATTTCGGGCCGCCGTGGCATTGAAACCGACGAAGCCTTGGTTTTGGAGGCCTCGCACGATGGCTATCATCGACACAAGCGTGGTTTAACCCACGAGCGCAGCTGGACAGTGCGCGAAAACTACCTCTTGATTGAGGACAAGCTGACCAGTCCGCAATCCGCGGACGCAATCTTTCATATTCATCCAGATGTTCAAATACAGATCGAAACACCTCGTTCTGGAGCCATGATTCTGAAAGACGGGCATCGTGTGAATTGGGAATGTTCTTGTCCGGCAAGATTGCAGCCTGGAACGTGGCATCCCGAGTTTGGCGTCTCCATCCCCAACAGTCATCTGATTGCGGCACTGGACAAAGGCCAAGTCGCTTTTAAGCTCTCGTGGTAATCACGCGCTGATGCATATTCTCTTTTTCACCGATAATTTTCCGCCTGAAGTCAATGCACCGGCAAGCCGGACTTTTGAGCATGCCCGCGAATGGGTAAATGCCAGCCATCAGGTCACTGTCATTACGTGTGCCCCCAACTTTCCCAAGGGCGCAGTTTTTGCTGGATACAAGAACAAGCTTTGGCAAAGCGAAGTCATTGACGGCATCAGAGTTATCCGCGTTTGGAGTTATATCGCGCGCAACGAAGGCTTCGCCAAACGGATCCTCGACTACATCAGCTACATGGTGACGAGCTTTCTCGCCTCTTTGTTTGTGCGCAAAGTCGATGTGGTTATCGGAACATCGCCCCAGTTCTTCGCGGCTTGCGCTGCATGGGCAGCAAGCGGATTAAAACGGCGCCCCTTCCTTTTTGAGCTGCGTGACATTTGGCCGGAATCGATCAAGGCTGTTGGTGCGATGGAGAGCTCGTGGAAGCTCGATTGGCTCGAAAAGCTAGAGCTTTTTCTGTATCGACGCGCCGACGCGATTGTCGCTGTCACCAACTCATTCAAGCGCAACCTTACGGAACGCGGGATTGATGCTGCGAAAATCCACGTCATCACAAATGGTGTGGATTGCACGCGATATACGCCGCAGCCCAAAGACGCGGAGCTTATCGAAAGTCTCGATCTCGAAGGGAAGTTTGTCGCGGGATATATTGGCACGCATGGCATGGCGCATGCGTTGGAAACACTGATCGATTCTGCAAGGATCTTAGGCGCCGCGCCCGATGGCAAAGATATCGTGATCCTGCTCTTGGGTGATGGAGCCTGCCGCAAAGAGCTTATCGCCAACGCGCAGGGTCTCGATAACATAAAGTTCTTGCCGAGCGTCTCTAAGGACGAGGTGACCCGGTACTGGTCGTTGCTGGACACCTCTGTGATCCATCTAAGAAAGAGCGACCTTTTCAAAACTGTAATTCCGTCGAAAATGTTCGAGTGCATGGGCATGGGAATCCCCATTTTGCACGGAGTTGAGGGTGAATCGGCCGAAATTCTCAACAAACATGAAGCGGGGATTTTGTTCGAACCCGAAAATTCACAGGCGCTGGCAGATGCGATTATGCGGCTCAAAACAGACAAAGCGCTGTATGCCGAATTGACGCAAAATGCTCTTGATGCCGCGCAGAATTACGATCGTGTTCACCTTGCCCGGCAAATGCTGAACGTTATCGAAGCGACGGGAAAGCGGCCCTGACCAAGGCAACGCGCCAAGTAGCATCGCAGGTGTCGCAACAATTGTGACTCAGATTCAAGACCATAGATATGTCAGATGCAATGCTCTAAGGCCCTGAACAAACCAAATCTTTTGCTCTTTTCACAAGAAAGCCACGTGGCGTCCGTTCAATGAGTTCTAAATCTGGCCAGGCCCAAGGATGTGCGCCCCAAATTTGCGGATGGCATGGAAGAGCCAGTGCTTAAGTATTCACAGTCAATGATGGACATCACAGGCACGTCAACCACTTCAATGCGTTCTGCATGGATCCGCCGGGCGGTGTCGCGGCCCGAAGTGTCGTTGGTCTGCCACCTCCTAGCAGCCGTTTTCCCTCCTGCGTTCAATTGGCTGGTACTCTTGCGCGGCTCTATTGAATCGCCAAACTTTGTGAACACAATGGTCGCACTCGCCTTAGCTGCGATCATGGTGTGGTTCGTGATGCGCAAGCTTAGATCCTATGCGAAATCCCGACTTCTCTCGTATGTCTTTCCGGTCAATTTCCTGGCCTATGCCGGGGCTCTGTCTGCGATTGCAGTGTTTAGGTTTGACTATTCGGCCTATCAGTTCGCAATTGGTGCACTGGGCGGTGTGGTTGTGAGTTTTGGACTGGCGATACTGCTTCGCCGTGCTTTTCAACTGCAGTATGTGGTCGCTGGAGGTCGCACTGACGAAGTTCTCATAGAGGGCCAATATGTCCCGGCCCCGCCTTTGGAGGAGCTGCGTAGTTATATCGAGGCACGCCGATTGGACGGCTCGATCGTTGCTGACCTTCATCACGATCACTCCTCAGAATGGGAGAGGCTGTTCGCGGCAGCATCACTCGCCGGCACCCCTGTCTACCACTATAGACAGGTTGCCGAAGCCCAGTCCGGGCAAGTGAAGATCAACCATCTGAGCGAAAATGACCTCGGCTCGCTCATCCCCAACGCCCCCTATATGACAACCAAGCGGATGATCGATATCATCATATCGTTTGCACTATTGCCCTTTTGCCTTGTCGCTTTTCTCATCGTTGGATTGCTGATCAAATTGGATTCACCAGGGCGCGCGTTCTTCGTGCAAGAGCGCATGGGATTTCGCGGTGAAGCGTTCAAGATGATCAAATTCCGCACCATGCAAGAACGCTCCGTTGCCGGTGGCGAAGCGGCACAACGCGACGACGCAATGACAAAATCGGACGATGATCGCATCACCAGGCTGGGTAAGTTTCTGCGCAAGAGCCGGATGGATGAGCTCCCGCAAATCTTGAACGTACTGAACGGCGAAATGAGCTGGATTGGGCCGCGCCCCGAAGCGACATCACTGTCCGATTGGTACGAAAAGGAGCTTCCATTTTACTCCTATCGCCACATCGTGCGGCCTGGCATCACCGGCTGGGCTCAGGTCAATCAGGGCCACGTGACTGACGTAACAGACGTTCACGCAAAGCTGCGTTTTGACTTTTACTACGTCAAAAATATCTCAATGTGGCTTGATTTCCTTATCGTCCTCAAGACGTTCCGGGTGATATTTACAGGGACGGGCGCAAAATAAATCGCTTACACAAGCACCTAGTCACGACCCTCTTTTGGGTGATGCAAACTTCCCGTTCACAAGGGCATAATTGATGCGCACCGTCCTCATCACAGGTTCCGCCGGTTTCATTGGCTTCCATCTCGCTCAGCTTTTGCTCAACGAAGGCTTTCGTGTCGTGGGCTTTGACGGGATGACCGATTATTACGATGTCCGCTTAAAAGAGCGCCGGCATCAGATGTTGCTACAAAATCCAAACTTCCGCTGCACCCATGCAATGCTGGAGGATTTCGATTCACTGCACGCTTTGGCGATGGAAACACAGCCGGACATTATCGTCCATTTGGCGGCCCAAGCGGGCGTCAGATACAGTCTTGAGAACCCGCGCGCCTATGTCGATGCAAACCTGACTGGCGCATTCAACGTGATGGAATGCGCGCGCGAGCTGAGTGTGGATCACCTGCTCATGGCGTCGACCAGCTCTGTCTATGGCGCGAATGAGGACATGCCTTTTGATGAGCGGGAGAAGTGCGACACTCCGTTGACGCTGTATGCTGCGACTAAAAAGGCCAATGAAGCGATGACGCATTCTTATGCGCATTTGTGGAATCTGCCGACGACATGCTTTCGCTTTTTCACGGTCTATGGCCCTTGGGGTCGCCCTGACATGGCCTTGTTCAAATTCACGCGTGGCATTCTGGAGGGAACGCCAATCGATATTTACAACAATGGCGATATGTTCCGGGACTTCACCTATGTGACCGATCTGGTGCGCGGCATTCGGCTGTTGGTGGACAAACCTCCCGTGCGTCCGGAAAGCCGCGATGACATTCCCGAATGGGACTCCCTCTCCCCTGCTGCGCCATGGCGGGTGGTTAATATCGGCAATAGCGACAAGGTGCGCCTGATGGACTTTGTTGAAGCAATTGAGAGCGAATGCGAGCGCGAGGCGATGAAGAACTTCATGCCCATGCAAAAGGGCGATGTGCCCGCGACCTGGGCCAACGCGACCCTGCTACACGAATTGACCGGATACACTCCGCAAACCGATGTCCGCGAAGGGATTAAGCAATTCGTCGCGTGGTATCGCGACTATTATCAGATTTAGATTGGCTTAGGCCGCTGGCTCTTCGACAGGAGGACCAACCGTTGCTGGCTCAGCTGGTGCTGGTTCAGCCGGTGCAGTGCCTGGCGTGACCGCAGGCAATTGCTCTTCACCGGGTAGAACTTGCGAACGCTCCCGCTCAAGCCGATCGAGATATTCGCGCTCAATCTGTTCAACGCGCTCCTGCTCCGCCGCCGCATCTTCATCGATGGTCGAAAGGCGCTCTTGTCGTGCTTCTTCGATCAATTGGCCAAACCGGATGCTTTCCCCTTCGGCTCGGTCGGCATAGGCAGCTTCGATGAACTTTTGTGTGCAGCCGGTAAAACCGCCCGCTCCTGCCGGATCACAGGACATCGCCCCAAAATCGCCGACATAGCGAATGCTCTCCACTCGGCGCGCCCATGCAGTGTTGTCGGGCGAATCGCTTTGGCGAAGATTGGAAGGAATGCGATAGCGGTCTGCCTCAACTAGAATTTCGCAAACAACGATCTCACCTTCCTGGGTCGGTTCAGGGCAATCGTCTTCGTCATAAGCGATAACCATATTAACCCGATCACCGGCTGAATCCTGCGCAGCAGCAGGGCTCGCAAAAGCAAGCGCTGCGAAAGGGACAATGATCGCAAGGCGTGAGGCATTAAGCATTCTGGATCCTCTCAAATGCGCAAGGGGACTGTGCGCGCAAGGTGTTTCAGTCGCGATAGATAGCACCGGCTGAACCGCTACTGAAGTCGCGCGCAAATTCTCAAACCCGCTCACTCACCTTAATCGCAATGCGGCAACCCAGACGGATCGCGCCGGAAAGGATGGGATAGGCGGGCGCATTTTCCGCACCATTGGCGAGCGCGGCATCACGGTGCTCGCGCTCATCCTCGCGAAATTCCTCTATCATCTCGGCCAATTCAGGTTCACTCCCGGTTTCGGCAAGGCGGTCGAGCTGTTCGGAGTAGTGTTTGTCGATCTCTTCTTCTACCGCGGCTGTGCATGCCATTGCGGCCTCTGGCCCCAACAATGCTGTGCCTGCGCCCAAAGCGTATCCTGCCGCGGACCAAAATGGATGGAGAGCGGTCGGGCGCACGCCGCGCTTGGCCAGTTCAGCATCGAAGCGAGCGCGGTGACCCTCTTCCTGCTCTGCCATATGGCGGATTTCAGCTGAATGCGGGCCACGGTCACCCATGACGGCCAACTGGCCTTCATAAATGCGCGTCGCACCGAATTCACCGGCTTGGTCAACGCGGATCATGCGGTGAAGTTCATCGCGTTCCATTATTCACTCCCGAAATCGTCATTTCTCTTACTTCTTATACGCAGCAAGCGCCAGAACGGCTCCACCACCGATGCAAGAAATAAGGAAATTCCATCCTGCCAACGACACGCCAAACAGGCTCCACGGTGCGACATCGCATCGCACCAAAGGCGCGGCGGAGACATCCATGACGTCAATCGCGCTGGGCAAAGAACTGCAACCGGTGATCCCTTCCCACCAGCCATATTCAACGCCAGCATGGAACCCACCGATTAGACCCGATGTGATGATCGCCAATCCTGCAAGCGCCACCCATACCCGCGCAGGGGCAATAACGTAGGACAAGGCTGCAAAGCCAAGTGCAGCGAAATGGGGCCAGCGCTGCCACCAGCACATCTCGCACGGGAACAGGTCAAAGCCATATTGGGAAATATACGCCCCGCCCAGCAACCCCGCAGGAAGCGCCAGCGCCAGGGCGCGTGCTTGGTTTAGACCGCTCATGCGCTCCATTTAGGGGCTAGCATACGGATTGCCTAGCCGCGTTCGATCAACAACGGTTGCTCAACGGCGCGTGCTGAGCGCAACCGAACTCGCTGTGGTCCGTCGTAGAGTTTCCAATGCGTAGTGCAGTTGGAAATCCTCCACCCCTAGCTCCTCAAGCTGCTCGGAGGTTTGCAGGAAACGCGGATCTTCAATCGTGTCATCCTCCAACTCCGCATCATCAATGCCAAGCTCATTGACCAGATGGCCGCGCAAATCGGATTCGCGTGTCTGATACCGTTCGCGCAGAGCAAAATCGGGATCCGACAGCTGCGGCACACGGATATCGGGAGCAATTCCGCCTTCCTGAACCGACTTACCCGATGGCGTGAAATACCGCGCCGTCGTCAGCTTCAAAGCTGCGTCCGAACCAAGCGGCAGGAGCGATTGAACTGAACCCTTGCCAAAGCTGCGCTGGCCCATGATCAAAGCGCGGCGGTGATCCTGCAACGCGCCAGCGACAATTTCCGATGCCGACGCCGAGCCCGCATCGATCAAGACAATCACCGGAACACCTTCAGCCATATCGCCGCGGAACACCGTTTCTGCATCATACAGCAGCGTTTCACCGCGTGCGCGGCCTCGCTGTGACACAATGCGACCGGAGTCGAGGAACAGGTCAGACAACGCGACCGCTTCATCCAGTGAACCGCCCGGATTTGAGCGCAGATCAAGCACCAATCCACCCATCCGACCGCTGGCTTCGCTCTGCAAAGCTTCCCACGCGCGATAGACGTCCGATCCCACATCAGCAGAGAATTCGTTGACTGAGATAACGCCAATATTACCGCCCTCAAGCGAGTGCGTCACCGGCTCCAACTCAATGACACCGCGAGTTACATCGACCTCGAAGGGTTCATCGCGACCAGGGCGGAAAATCGTCAGTTTGATCGAAGTGCCTTCTTTGCCGCGCATCCGCGCAACGGCATCATCCAGCTCACCGCCATAAATAAGTTCGCCATCAAGGTGCGTAATGAAGTCGCCCGCTTTGATGCCCTGTTGGTCCGCCGGGCTGCCTTTGAACGGGGAAATCACTTTGACCGCGCCGTCTTCCATAATGACCGATAGGCCAAGGCCGGAATAATTGCCGTCGATCATAGTGTTAAGCCGCTGAAGATCGCTTCCGTCGAGATAGCCCGAATGCGGATCGAGTGCGGAGAGCATTCCGTCGATCATACCGCGCACCAGCACTTCGTCTTCGACTGGCTCAACATAATTCGCCTGAATACGCTGGTAGACCGCAAACACCTTGGCCAGTTCTGGCCCCGCACGGCCATCGACCTGCGCCATGGTGGTGGTGGTGGCGGGGATTAACGCGACAGCTGTGACCAGAGCGGCGCTGCGAAGAAGGGCGGCAATTTTCATAAAGCGGAAGTGCTCCTTTGACAGCGCATTGGTATATGTTTGCGTGGCTGAACGCCAGATGAGAACTCGATGAGCGATTGACACGTCCCGACGCGGGGCATGTGACAACGGCAAGGTTAGGAATTGCGACTAGTCACGCGGAGAGATACCCCTCAATTAACCAAGATAATTGAGAGGGTTAACGGGCTCGCCATCGCGCCGCAGCTCAATCGTCACCACTGGCTCTTCATTGCCGGTCACCCCCAAGGGGGAGCCTGCGATCACATCATCGCCAACATTGACGCTGATCCGGTCAAGCCCTGTGACAAGGCTGGTCCAGCCGCCGGAATGTTCAATAATCACGATTCGCTCAAAACCGCGATATGGGCCAGCAAAAGCGATGCGTCCCGATGCTGGGGCGACCACTTGCGCACCCGGTGCGGGGGCAAGTTCGAGGCTGGTTGAGCGTGATCCGCTATCGCGCAGTTGCCCGAACCCCGCAATAGTGCGTCCCTGAACCGGCAGCTGGAAGCCAGCTAGGCGTGCGCTAGACGCGGTCGGTGAGGGCGACGGCTCGATAGCGTCACCCTGCCCCACCACAGCGCCGCCGATATCAGCAGGACGCATGATCGGCCCCGGCAAGGCTGCCAGTTCGCGCCGCAACTCCGCAGCATCATCGATCCGGTCGATCAATCCATCAAGGTCCCGCGCTTCTTCAGCCAATGCCAAAGCCCGCTCGCCTTCGCGTGCGGCGTTGCTGCGGGCCTCACGCGAAGTGAGGCGCTGGCGAGTTTCCAACTCGGTCAGTTCAGCACGCCTTGCCTGCAAACCTTCCTCACTTTGGCGAAGGGCGGTCAGAGCCTGCGAAGCCCGCTGTTCCAGCAAGCGCCCCTTTTCCAATTCAGCGCGAAGAGCAGATGTACGCTGGCGAATTTCGGGGACCGCCGCGTCCAGAACTGCGCGGACATAGACGAGGTCTTTGAGCGATCCGGGCTGCAACGCCGACAATGCCAAAGGACGACGTGCAGTCGTTTGCAAGGCACCTGTAAGCCGAACGAGCGGCTGGCGGCGCTCTGCCAAACGCCGGGAGAGCGCATCACGCTCTGCCTGTGCGATAGAAAAACGCGCGCGCGCGGCCGTGATATCAGCCTCGGAAGCCTGAATTTGCGCGGCGAGACTAGCGGCTTCACGCGCTGTTCTGTCTGCCGCTTCAGTTGCCGCCTCGGCTTCACTGGCCAACCGATCGGCGCGGGCTTGCGCCCGTTCGCTTTCGCGAGTTGCACGCTCCAGTTCGGCCTGCGCCTCTTCAGGTTCGAGCATCACGACATCACGCTGCGCCCAGCTGTCTGGCACCGCCCAAAACACTGCGGCAAGTCCAGCAATACAGGTCGCAGAAAGAAGCAATGTGCGGCGCATGGCCCCTACCCTGCCCGATGATAGGGATGGCCTGCAAGGATGCTGGTCGCGCGGTAGAGCTGCTCCATCAGCATCGCCCGCGCCAAAAGATGCGGCCAGGTTGCGGGGCCAAACGCTAGCAGTAGGTCCGCCTCCGCCCGTTCAGCGGCGCTATGCCCATCAGCGGCACCCAGAATAAAGCGCGCCTCACGCATCCCATCATCGCGCCACCGGCCCAGCGTCTTCGCAAGGCCTTCCGACGCCATATCCTTGCCGCGCTCATCCAGTAGCACGGTTTTATGAGGAGTTTGCGGGTCAGCAACTTTGCCGCCCGTCTCCGGCAATTCAGTCAGCTTCACCGGCCAAGTCAGGCGTTTCTCATACCGCGCAACCAGCTCCGCCTCAGGTGAACGAGCGATCTTTCCGCGTGCTATGACGTGGAGGAGCACAAACTAGGCCCGTCCCTGATGCGCCTCGCCGCCTTCGAATGACCACATGCGTTCCAGGTTGTAGAATGTGCGCACTTCCGGGCGGAACAAGTGGACGACCACATCGCCCGCATCTATCAGAACCCAATCGGCGGCTGGCAGACCTTCGATCCGCGCAGTACCATGGCCTGCTTGCTTGACCTTTTCGGCCAGCTTTTGCGCCATGGAGGCAACTTGCCGGGTCGAGCGGCCACTGGCGATCACCATGTGATCGGCGACAGAGCTTTTCCCTTCGAGAGGGATCGACACGATTTCTTGCGCCTGATCATCGTCAAGCTGGCGCATGACCAGATCGTGGAGGCTTTCATCGAGAGTATCAGAGGGCATATTTGGTACAGTTTTTAGCGGAGCCGATGCGGCCTCGGGATGCGGGGTTTGTGCCTGTGTCATAGGCTGAATGGATTCTCCAGTTTGTGAAGGTGAAAATGGGCGTCGGCGCGCCAAATGGCAAGGCTTGTCGCGCTCAGGTTAGCGTCCGTCATGCACACTTGCCTATATCGGGAACGTCCGGAATCTTGCGGAACGTGAGCCTATCACGCGGCTCGGCACCGCAATATTGAGTCGCCCAATCAGCATCGTCGCGGCGGATTGCCGTGGCCGATCGTGTATCCGGATCGAAACGCATAAACACCAGTGCCGGTGCGCTCCCATATTTCCTGCGCCCCTCATTGCGAAAACTGGCGACAGACACTCGATAGCGCCTGAGCCAAGCCATGGCGGGACTGGTCATAGCCTCAGCATTATAGCCGGGCCGCGCGATAACCGCAATCGGCACGGTCCGCGCAATGTCGCGCCAGCCCTTCCATCGATGAAACTGCGCCAGGTTGTCAGAACCCATAAGCCACACAAATTGCCGTTTGGGATAGCGCGCTTTGAGGCCTCTCAGGGTCTCCACCGTGTAGCGCGTGCCCAACTGCAGCTCGATTGCGGTGGGCACTATCGGAGCACGGCGGGAATGTGCCTGCGCGGACAAAAGTCGGGCGGGTAGAGGTGCCATATCATCGCGTGTTTTCAGAGGGTTGCCCGGCGAGACCAACCACCAGGTCTGATCCAGCCCCAGCGCATCCATGGCAAAGCGCGTGATGCGGCGATGCCCCCCATGTGCAGGGTTAAAACTGCCTCCCAACAGACCAGTGAATGCGCCGCTTGGCATGGCTAAGGGCGCGCTTGGCCTGAACCGCGAACGAGCCATTTATAAGTGGTCAGCCCTTCGAGTGCGACGGGGCCGCGCGCATGCAATCGGCCGGTCGCAATGCCAATCTCTGCGCCCAACCCAAACTGCGCTCCATCGGCGAATTGAGTCGAGGCATTGTGCATGACAATGGCACTATCCACCTGTGTGAAAAACGCTCCAGCCGCCGCGTCATCCTCAGTGATGATCGCATCGGTGTGATCGGATGAATGGCGCGCGATGTGAGCAAGTGCTTCGTCCAAACCATCGACCATCGCGACCGACAGTACCGCGTCGAGGTGTTCGGTGTCCCAATCATTGGCGCTGGCTGGCACGATCCGGGGGTCCAATGCCGCGACGCGCGCATCCCCGCGCAACTCGCAACCTGTGTCGAGCAGTGCCGCGATAACTTGAGGTGCGGCTGGAAAGGTTGCGTCGATCAACAGGGTCTCTGTCGCACCGCAAATCGAGGTTCGTCGCATCTTGGCATTGACCGCGATCCGCTGCGCCATATCGGGATCGGCAGCGGCGTGGATATAGGTGTGACAAATGCCATCGAGATGCGCGAGCACCGGCACGCGCGCATCATTCTGCACCCGCTCGACCAAGGAACGCCCACCGCGTGGGATAATCATATCGATCAACCCGGCTGCTTTTAGCATCGCGCCGACGGCCTCGCGGTCTTGCGTTGGCAGCAATTGCACCACTTCTGGCTCCACGCCTCCCTCAGCAAGCCCGCGCGTGAAAGCGGCATGGATCGCACGGTTGGAATGCACTGCCTCGCTTCCCCCTCGCAACAAAACCGCATTGCCGGATCGCACGCACAAGGCGGCGGTATCGGCGGTAACATTGGGGCGGCTTTCATAGATGATCCCGATCAAGCCAATCGGCACCCGCACCCGGCTCAACTTCAACCCGCTAGGTGGCTCGGTCTCATCAATAATCTCGCCAACGGGATCAGGCAGTTTCGCAACCGCTTCAACGCCAGCACAAACGGCCTCCAGCGAGGCCTCATCCAACGTTAGGCGATTCAACATTGCATCCGACAAATCATTGGCCGCTGCTGCTTCGCGGTCCTGTGCATTGGCAGCTATGATCTGCGCGGCATCTGCGCGGATGTGCTTTGCCGCCAGCATGAGAGCATTCGCGCGCGCCGTGCTGGTAAGGCTCGCCAAAGTGCGCTGAGCCGCGCGCCCATTGACGGCAAGTCCAGCGATCAGGTCGGTGGGGTTCAAAGTTTCCACGGCAGCAGGCCGCGATGCAGTGTTGGTCATAAAAGGTCCATTAGCAGGCCCTCGTGACGGTGTCAGCGCCCTGTTGCATGTCCAAAATCGGGACCGATTCGCCCAAAAAGCACCAATCTGCGGATTTGTACGGATACGACATTCCCGCGAAATCAAGCTTGATTGCTATCATATGAACGCTTCGTCCCGATAAATTATCGGTTCAACCTTTACCCAGCGGCAGGGATTCGATTCTTCAGCTTCCGCTTGGTAATTGCGCCCTCAATTCGAAAACGAAAACAATCGGGGCGACCTTGTCTGTAAATCAAACCTCACGACCTTGGGGAGAGCGACTGCGCGAGCGGTTCCCTGATCGCGAGTTTTTTATGCGGTCTCAAGGTCAGGTCCGCTTCATCAAGGTTTCATCTAACTTACAGATCGGCGCCGCAGCGGCAGTCGCTGCGCTAACGCTTGGCTGGGCCGGATCGATGGGCGTGATGGCGTGGAACAGTCACGTTGCCGAAAGCAACCTCGCATCGTTCCAAGATGAAAAAGCTGACGTTGCAAGCGCTCGTGAACGCATCAACGCCTACGGCGGCAATATTGATCGGGTCGTTGAAGACTTGGAAGCGCGCCAAGAAGCTCTTGATGCGATGATCGAGATGCTGCCGGACGATATCCAGACGGTCGACACCAATGTCACCGATTCCAGTGAAGAAACTGCCAAAACAATCGAAGAAGTCGGCGCTCATTTCCCGCAAGCGCGCGGCCTTGCTGTGATCGAGGCGCGCCAGCTTGCCTTTGTCGAGAACCTCACCCGTTTTGCTGATTGGCGTGCGGCGCGTGCCGAAGAGGCGCTGCGAAAACTCAACCTTGATCCTCGCGCTATGGCAGAAGCCGCCAGCGCGGATGCGGAGGCCGCCATGGGTGGCCCTTTGCAAGTGCTCGCGACATCGGCCGATGGCTCCATTGACCCGCGTTTTGAACGGCTCGGCCTGAGCCTTGCGCGCATGTCAGCACTGGAACATGCGCTTGAAGGCGTTCCGCAAGTTGTGCCCGCCGCGGACCAACGCATCACATCAGCTTATGGCTATCGCCGCGACCCTTTCAATGGCGGTGGCGCGATGCATAACGGTATTGATTTCAAAGGTGCCTATGGCTCAGCCATCTTCGCCGCGGCCACTGGTGAAGTCACCTTTGCTGGCTGGAAAGGTGGTTACGGCAAGACCGTAGAGATAACGCATAGCAACGGCATTGTGACGCGTTACGCGCATCTCTCTCGGATCGACGTGAGCGCGGGGCAATCCGTCCTTGCAGGCGCAACATTGGGTGGCCTTGGAAGCACCGGACGGTCTACAGGTCCTCATCTACATTTCGAAGTACGAATCAATGGCCGCGCGGTGAACCCCCGGCCCTTTTTGGAGACGGCCCCCGATGTTCTCAAAGAAGCCCGCGGAACCGGACCAACCCCCAATCCCGCAAGCGGCACCAGCCCCTAAAGCAAAAGGAAGAAACATGGCCCAAGGTAACTCGACCTTTTCGGTAATCGGATCGGACGTGACGATAAAGGGCGATGTTAGCGCTTCTGTTGATCTGCATATTGACGGCAAGATCGAAGGCGACATCAAATGCGCCTCGCTTGTTCAAGGCGAGGGCAGCGTAATTCAAGGCGGCGTCACATCAGACACCGCGCGTATGTCGGGTAAGGTGGTCGGGTCTATCACTGCCAAAGAATTGGTGATCCTCAAGAGTGCCCAGATCCAAGGCGATGTGCATTACGATGCGCTGACCATTGAACAGGGCGCACAAGTTGATGGTCGCTTTGCTCCCAACACGCAGCGTCAGGCAGCAAAGCCTGCCCCGGCTGTAAAAGATCCAAAGCTCCAGGTCGCTAGCTAACTTTAGCGCAACCCATTCAAAACGCCGCGGCTCGATAAGGGCGCGCGGCGTTTTTGATTCTTGAGCCTCAGAGGACTTCGGCTCGCAGGGCCTTACGGTCGAGTTTGCCGATGATCGTTTTGGGCAGCTCTTCGCGGATCACCACTTGATCAACGCGCTCATGCTTGCCGATCCGGTCGTTAAGCCAGTCCTTGATCGCATCACCTGTCGCGTCAGCATCAGGCTCTAGAGTGATATAGGCACGAGGAACTTCGCCACGATACTCCTCGGGAACACCGATCACCAGCGCCTCTTTGACGGCGTCATGTTTCAGGATCGCATTTTCAACGACGCTCGGGAACACTTTGAAACCACCGACCGAGATCATGTCTTTGATCCGGTCGACAATCTTGAGAAACCCGTTCGCATCCATCTCTGCGACATCGCCGGTGCGCAGATACTCCATATTGCCGCGCGTTACGAACACATCGGCGGCCGTCTCTGGACGGTTCCAATATCCGCGCATGATCTGCGGCCCGTGGATCGCCAGCTCACCCGGTCCGCCTTCGGGTGCGAGCTTTGTCGGGTCTTCCTTGTCGAGCAGAACGATCTGCGTACCCGCGACAAGTTGCCCAATGGTGCCGCGTTTGCGCGTTCCGGCGTAGGGATTGACTGAGACAACACCCGAGCTTTCGGTCAGGCCGTAACCCTCAACCAGCCGAACGCCTGTTGTTGTTTCAAACTTCTCATGGACCACAGCTGGCATCGGTGCTCCGCCAGAAATGCAGACTTTGAGTGAAGACAGATCGGTCTTGGCCAGATTCGGGTGATCCAACAGCGCCTGAAACATAGTGGGCACGCCGGGAAAGCCGGTAGTCTTGTACTTCTGGATCGTCTGCAAAACCTGAACCGCGTCAAAGCGCGGCACCATCGCAATCGACGCGCCAGCCGCAACTGAGTGATTGAGCAAAGCCGTATTTGCAAAGACGTGAAAGAACGGCAGCGCGCCCATAAATACTTCTTCGCGGGGGTTATCGAAGGGGTTGATCGCGGCAATTTGTTGCGCGTTCTGGCTCAGCTGACTGTGCCCCAACATCGCGCCTTTTGGACGCCCGGTTGTGCCGCCAGTGTATTGTAACAAGGCGAGATCTTTATGCGTGACAGCGGGCAACGCAGTGGACTCATCACCCAGTACATCCGACCATCGCAGCGTCGCAGCGTCCCACCCAACATTGGCAATCTGGCTGCGTTTCAGAAGTTTGAGCGCGACACCTTTGATCCAAGGCAGCATCTCGGAGAGCGAGCCCACAACAAGCGTTTCAAGCTCGGACTTCTCCAAGACCTCTGCGGCATTGCCATACAATTCGGGCACATCGACGGTGACGAGCACTCGCGTGCCGCTGTCTGCAACCTGCCACGAAAGCTCTTCGACCGAATAGAGCGGCGAGAAATTGACCACCACTGCGCCTGCCATCATCGCGCCATAATAGGCGGAGGCGTAAATCGGCACATTGGGCAGGAACAGGCCGACCCGGTCGCCTTTTTTGATCCCGCGCCCAATCAACCCAGCGGCAAACCGCTTCGCCTCTGTATAAACGTCCTGATACGAAAATGTCCGCCCAAGAAAGTGCAGAAACGGCGCATTGGGATCATGCTGAACCGTCGTTTCAAACATCTCAGGCAGTGATAACGGTTCAAAATCGGCATCCCATGGCGTGGGATGGTGATAGAGGCACGTATTAACATTCATGTCAGCAAGCATGGCCGATCACCCTCGCAGGCACAAGCGAATGTGCCCCCAAAGCTGAGGTTTTTGCATCAAGTTGTAACGGAACCGCCGCTCAGACTATTCTCTGGCTGAATTACTCAGCTGGCGTTTCGTCTTCGCTCTCAGTGGACTCTTCGCTCGGTGGTTGAGCAAAACCGGGAGTTGGCGGCGCGACCTCGCCTGCTTCTTCCGCTTCGCGCTTTTTGGCCAACCAAGCTTCGGCTTCGGCTTCTTGCGCAGCCTCGGCGGCAGCTTTCACGTTCGCTTCGCGTTCTGCGCGCAGCTCTTCGATCAGCTTTTCCTTATCGGAGCGGCCATCGACATTCTCAACCACGGCTGCATCGTCCGTAATACCCGCGCGCTTGGCTGCCTTAGCAACCACTGCATCCAACTCACGCTGTGAACACAGGCCCAAAGTCACAGGATCCTTGGGCTGAATGTTCTGAATGTTCCAATGCGAACGCTCTTTAATCGCGCCGATTGTATTGCGTGTTGTGCCGATCAGCTTGGAGATTTGCGCGTCCGACACCTCTGGGTGGCTGCGCAAAATCCACGCAATGCCGTCGGGCTTGTCCTGCCGCTTTGACACGGGGGTGTAGCGCGGTCCTTTGGTCCGGGTCACCTCGACCGGGGCCTTGTGCATTTTCAGCGCGTATTCCGGATCCGCCTGACCCAGCTCAATCTCTTGCAGCGTCAATTCGCCTGCGTGGACCGGATCACGACCCGTGTACTTGCTGCCCGCCAGATCATCCGCCATCGCCTGCACTTCAAGAATGTGCAAACCGCAGAATTGCGCGATCTGTTCGAACGACAAGCCAGTGTGATCGACTAGCCAGGTCGCAGTGGCGTGGGGCATCAGCGGGGTTGGCTGATCCTTGCTAGCCATGGGGAAATCTCCGTTCAAAATGATAAGGGCCACCCCTTTCGGAGCGGCCATTGCAGGGGTGCAGATAGGGCATAGCCGCGCAAACGGCAAGGTGTTCGTGCGATTGCAGCGGTCAGAGCGCAGGCGCGGGCTGAGGTCGCATCGCATCGTCTTGCTTCACGGGGGCTAGAGCGGACAGGAACTGCCGGGTCGCTGCTTCCCATGAATAGCTTTTGCCAAGCTCTGCACACAGACCACGATCGCATCGGCGAGCGGCATCGATGGCCTCGGCCAGATCATCGCAAAGCCCGCCAAACTCATCGGTTACAATATCAACCGGCCCGGCGACGGGAAAGGCGGCGACGGGGACCCCACAAGCGAGCGCTTCGATCATCACCAGTCCAAATGTGTCCGTTTTGCTTGGGAACACAAAGACGTCAGCGCCTGCGTAAAATCCGGCGAGTTCGCGTCCGGTGCGCCTGCCCATAAAGCGCGCCTCTGGGAAACGTGCTTCTAACGCCGCACGCTCTGGGCCATCACCGACCACTACCTTTGTGCCTGGGGTTTTGCAGGATAGAAACGCCTCGATATTCTTATCAACCGCAATACGTCCGACATAGAGCAAGATTGGCCCCTCAATATCGGCATATTCATCGGGTATCGGCGCGTCGGGAGAGAAACAGGTCAGATCGACCCCGCGGCTCCAATGGCTTAGCTGCGTCAGCCCCTGTTCGCGCAATTGTTTTCGGATTGTCTCAGTCGCCACCATGATCCGGCGAGCGGGACGGTGGAACCAGCGAATATAGGGCCAAAACACGGCCGAGGACAGGCCAGTGCGACGCGCGAAGTAGTCCGGGAACTGCGTATGATAGGCGGTGGTAAAAAGCAGTTTGCGCCGCACACAATATCGTCGCGCAGCATAACCCAATGGTCCCTCGGTCGCGATATGGATGGCATCCGGCTTTATCTTGGCCAGTTGCCGATCGACTGAGCCGGGAGCGGTCAGGGCAAGCCGGATCTCAGGATAGGTAGGCGCGGGAAAACTGCGATATTGCTCGGGTGAGATAACGGTGACGTCGTGCCCCCAGCTACGCAACATATCGCAAGTGGTGGAAAGCGTGCGCACGACGCCATTTATTTGTGGGTACCATGCATCCGTGATGATCGCGATGGATTTGGGCGCGGACCCGCAATGCGTGCGCGCTTCATTGGTGTCGGCTTCGATGGGAAAGTGCGTCTGCTCGTTCACGCGGCCTCCTATCCGCCTGCAACCTCCAGCACGATTTTGCCGATATGCTCGCCCGCTTCCATCCGGGCATGCGCCGCAGCAGCATCGGCCAAAGGAAGGGTCTGATCCATGATCGGCGACAGCTCACCGCTGGTGAAAAGCGGCCAGGCATTGATCGCAATTTCATCAGCCAGCGCGGCTTTAAAAGCGTCCGAGCGCGGGCGCAGGGTCGAGCCGGTCAGAACCAGCCGTCGCATCATCACCATGGGCATGAACAGCTCCGCTTTGGCACCGCCCAATACTGCAATAGTCACATGCCGCCCGTCTTCGGCGAGGCATTTGAGGTTGCGCGGGACATAGTCACCCGAAACCATATCGAGCACAATGTCGACACCCTTGCCACCTGTGTGTTCTTTGACCGCCTCGACAAAGTCTGCCTCACGGTAATTGATCGCCAGATCAGCCCCAACTTTGCGAGCAGCAACGCACTTGGCCTCATCACCGCAGGTGACGATGGTTTTCAGGTCAAAGGCTTTGGCCAGCATTACCGCCATCGTGCCGATGCCCGACGTGCCGCCATGGACCAGCAAAGTCTCGCCATCGCGGGCCATGCCGCGCTCAAAAACGTTGTGCCACACCGTGAACAGCGTTTCGGGCAAGGCTGCCGCGGACTTCAAACCCATGTTGTCAGGCACAGGCAAACAATGCTGCCACGGGGCGGTGCAATATTCGGCATAACCGCCGCCAGGCGTCAGCGCTGCAATGCGGGTGCCCAGCATCTCGGCAGGAACATTGGCACCAACCGCCGCGACTTCACCGGCAACCTCCAAACCCAGCACTGGCGATGCGCCCGGCGGCGCGGGATAATGGCCTGCGCGCTGAATGCAATCAGGCCGATTTACGCCAGCATACGCCACCTTAATAAGAACATCGTCTGGGCCAAGTTCTGGCACTGCAACGCTCTCGGCAGTGAGCACTTCTGGCCCGCCCGGCGCAGCAAATCCGATTGCTCGCATTGTTCTTGGCAGAACAGGCGCGATTGCCTCAACCATGGTAAGCCCCTCGTTGTTGCCCCAACTGACCGGTCATGTCTCTTGGGTGGCCCATACGCTGAAGTGTTGGCGTGATGCCAGCAAATTTGCGACTATTCGCGTTGGCAGCCCTATTCACGTTGACAGGACGCCGCATGACTTGCGATGCTCGGCCTGATGGAAGAACCCGACCTCCCTAGAATGCAAGGCGATGCCGCCAGCAAGCTCTGCTCAGAAGACCTTGCTCCCTATTCGCAAGACGAACTCGCCGAGCGGATAGCAATACTGGAAACAGAAATTGCGCGAGTGAGAGCACATAGCGAAAAGTCCAGCGCACACCGCGCCGCAGCTGATGCATTTTTTAAGAAATCAGGTTCGTAATGGCGCAATTCCTCCACAGTTGGGATTCGCAATTGCGCCTCGATGCCCCATATAACTCAAACGACCTCTCAACCGCCCCTCAATAAGAAGAGCCATCCATGCCCAGTTTCGCTCAGAACCTCGAACGGACCCTGCACAACGCACTCGCTCACGCATCTGAGCGGCGTCACGAATATGCGACTTTGGAGCATTTGCTGCTCGCGCTGATCGATGACGAAGATGGCGCAGCAGTCATGGGTGCTTGCGGAGTGGACCTTGCCGAATTGGGTGAGGTGGTGAAGCAATATCTCGATCAGGAATATCAGTCACTTAAAACGGAAGACGATGCCGATCCGCAGCCGACCGCCGGCTTCCAACGGGTGATTCAGCGGGCGATCCTGCATGTGCAAAGCTCGGGCAAGGATACGGTTACGGGTGCGAATGTCCTGGTCGCGCTGTTTTCGGAACGGGATTCTTACGCGGTCTACTTCCTGCAACAGCAGGACATGAGCCGCTTGGATGCGGTGAGCTATATCAGCCACGGCATAGGCAAAGGCGGACGTCAGCTTGAATCGAAAGCTCCGCAGGGCAATGAAGAGCCTGCTGCCGAAGCAGAAGGCGGTTCCAAAGAGGGCGGGAACAAGAAAGAGACCGCGCTCGATCAGTTTACTGTGAACCTCAATGCCAAAGCCGAAGCGGGCAAAGTCGACCCGTTGATCGGGCGTGGGCCAGAGGTTGATCGCACGGTGCAAATCCTCTGTCGCCGTTCAAAGAACAACCCACTCTATGTCGGCGATCCTGGCGTTGGTAAGACTGCGATTGCCGAAGGTCTGGCGCGCAAAATCGTCGAAGGCGATGTGCCCGAAGTGTTGACTGATGCGGTGATCTATTCGCTTGATATGGGCGCATTGCTGGCCGGAACGCGATATCGCGGCGATTTCGAAGAACGCTTGAAACAAGTTGTTACCGAATTGGAGGGGATGCCCGACGCAATCCTCTTCATCGACGAAATTCACACCGTGATCGGTGCTGGTGCAACCAGCGGCGGAGCGATGGATGCCTCCAACCTGCTGAAACCGGCATTGTCAGGCGGCACGATCCGCTGTGTCGGGTCGACCACTTACAAAGAGTTCCGCAACCACTTCGAAAAGGATCGAGCGCTACTGCGCCGGTTCCAGAAAATCGATGTGAATGAGCCGACAATTGAGGATACGATTAAGATCCTCAAAGGCCTGCGCACGGCCTTCGAAGAGCATCACAATGTTAAGTACACACCCGACGCGCTGAAAACCGCGGTCGAGCTGTCAGCGCGCTATATCAACGATCGCAAATTGCCCGACAAAGCCATCGATGTGATCGACGAGGTTGGCGCGATGCAGATGCTGGTTCCGCCGAGCCGCCGCAAAAAGAAAATCACTGCGCGTGAGATCGAGCAGGTCATCGCGACTATGGCCCGCATCCCGCCCAAATCTGTGTCGAAGGACGATAAGAAAGCACTCGAAAATCTCGACCGCGATCTGAAACATGTCGTGTTTGGTCAGGATGAGGCGATTACCCGTCTTGCAACCGCGATGAAGCTCTCGCGCGCTGGCCTGCGCGATCCAGATAAGCCCATCGGCTCATTCCTGTTCAGCGGCCCCACCGGCGTTGGTAAAACCGAAGTCGCGCGCCAGCTCTCCAGCATCATGGGGATTGAGCTGAAACGGTTCGATATGTCCGAATATATGGAACGCCATAGTGTTTCGCGACTTATCGGTGCGCCTCCGGGCTATGTCGGATATGATCAGGGCGGATTGCTCACCGATGCGGTTGATCAAAACCCGCATTGCGTGTTGCTGCTCGATGAGATCGAGAAAGCGCATCCCGACCTGTTCAACATCCTGTTGCAAGTCATGGATAATGGCCGCCTGACTGATCACCACGGTAAAACGGTCGATTTCCGCAACGTCGTACTCATCATGACGACCAATGCAGGTGCAGCTGCGATGGCGAGCCAAGGCATCGGATTCGGCGATGTGTCCAAGGAAGACGCAGGCTCAGAAGCGGTGAAAAAGATGTTCACCCCCGAGTTCCGCAACCGTTTGGACGCGATCGTTCCGTTTGCCTATCTTGGCCGCAGCACGGTTGCCCGCGTGGTCGACAAGTTCATCCTCGAACTCGAATTGCAACTCGCCGAACAGAACGTGCATATCCAGTTTGATGGCGATGCGCGCGATTGGTTGGCTGATAAGGGCTATGATAGGTTGTATGGTGCGCGCCCAATGGGCCGCTTGATCCAGGACAAGATCAAACAACCGCTCGCCGAAGAATTGTTGTTTGGCAAACTTGCCGATGGCGGCGAGGTGCACGTTACGGTCAAGGACGGTAAGCCAAGCTTTGAACTGACGCCGGCACCGCCTAAGGCCAAACCAAAGCGCAAAGCTCCGGCAAAGAAAAAACCGGTCGCGAAAAAGACGCCACCCACGAAAGACGCTGGTGAGAACAAGCCAGAAGAATCGGGCAGCGACAAGGAAAGCTGATCACCAAGAGACCGTTTAAAAGAGCGCGGGCCGGGAAACCGTCTCGCGCTCTTTTCGTTTGGAACACATGAGCGCGCCGTTTTCCTGGATCCAGCCGCACCCTTGGGGTGTGCACGTCGTCCCAGCCGATTGCTGGATTGACCCCAGCCGCGCGGTCGGCAAGGCGCTGATCACGCATGGTCACGCCGACCACGCGCGCGGCGGTCACGGGGAAACCATCGCGACACCCGAAACACTCGCCATAATGGAGCTTCGCTACAATACCCGCGAGGGCGCTACGCCGGTGCAACATGGCGAGACCCTCCGGCTACCCGGAGGGGTTGATGCAACCTTTATTCCGGCAGGGCATGTACTGGGATCGGCGCAGATCCTGCTGGAACATGCTGGCGAGCGAGTGGTGATTACCGGAGACTATAAGCGCCGTACTGACCCGACCTGTGCGCCCTTCGAAGTCACCCCGTGCGATATCTTCATCACAGAGGCGACGTTCGGCCTGCCAGTCTTTGTGCACCCGCCCATTGCAGATGAGATGACCAAGCTGCTGAGAGCGCTTACCGATAACCCCGATCAATGTGTGCTGGTGGGCGCCTATGCTCTGGGCAAGGCGCAGCGCGTGATCGCCGAGTTGCGCGCCGCTGGGCATACACATCCGATCTATCTTCATGGAGCGATGGAGAAGATGTGCCGCCTCTATCAGGAGCACCGAGTGGATCTGGGCGAGCTGCGTCTCGTGGCCGATCATACAAAGGACGATATGCGCGGTTCAATCGTCATCGCTCCGCCCTCTGCACTGAGCAGCACTTGGTCGCGTCGTCTACCTGATCCGATCACCGCCATGGCGAGTGGGTGGATGCGAGTGCGAGGACGCGCCCGCCAGCGCGGAGTGCAACTGCCGCTGATCATCTCAGACCATGCAGACTGGAGCGAGCTGACGCAAACCATTGAAGATGTGAACCCGCACGAAACGTGGATCACTCATGGTCGCGAAGAGGCGCTGCTGCGCTGGTGCGAGCTAAGCCAACGCCGCGCTCGTGCGCTGGCCTTGGTCGGGCGAGAGGATGAGGATGACTAGCACTCTCACCCACTCCAGCCCTGTTACCAATGCGAACTCAAGCCAATGCGGCGAGGTCGGTGGTGATCTTTTCGATGATCTCGTCGGTGATCACGCCTTGCGACCAAGGCTTCAACGCAACGAGGCTCATAGACTTGAAGTCTTCGTAAGCAGGGTGCTCATCAATCCCCGGCAGATGCTTGAGCACAACCGCTTTTGCGCTCTCGTCCGCCATCAACTGAACAATAGGCGTGTTTATGCTGAGTGCAGCAGCAGGCGCTTCACTATGGGCATCAGCAAAGGCAGGCGTTGCGGCGGTAGCGGTGAGCAAAAGCGCGGCAATTGGCATGAATTTCATCGAACGGGGTCCCTGTTTAAACGAAGTTGCAGAACGAATACCGTTTGCACATGTCTGGATGATGAAGCGAGGGGGTTTCGATGAAGGCCTTTGCTGCTCTACTGGATACTTTGGTCTACACGACCAGCCGAAACCGCAAACTTGATCTCATCGCGACCTATTTGCGCGAGACACCTGACCCGGATCGCGGCTGGGCTTTGGCAGCGCTAACCGGAGAACTCGACTTTCCGGCGGTCAAAAGCTCGACTGTGCGCAATCTGATGAAAGACCGGGTCGATCCGGTGCTTTGGACGCTGAGCCGGGATTTTGTGGGTGATACTGCCGAGACTGTGAGCCTCCTTTGGCCAGAGGGAGATGAGGGCAGTTCAGAAGATCCGCCGACACTTTCCGAAACCGTTGATCTTTTGGCTTCGCTCAATCGCAATACCGCCCCAAAGCAATTGCCCGGATTGCTCAATCAGCTGGACGCCAATGGTCGATTTGCTCTGATTAAGCTGGCAACGGGAGGAATGCGGATCGGCATTTCGGCGCGATTGGCAAAGACAGCATTTGCGCGCGCGTTTGATGTATCGGTTGAGGATGTCGAGGAATATTGGCACGCGCTCACCCCACCCTATGCCGATCTGTTCGCTTGGGCAGCCGATGGCGGGGACCCCCCCGATGTAGCGGGAACGCCGCGTTTTCGCCCCTTCATGCTTGCGCATCCCTTGGAGGAGACCAAGGTCGATCTCGCTGACTATGCCGCGGAGTGGAAATGGGACGGCATCCGTGTTCAGATCGTGCGAGTGGGCGGGGAAACACGGCTATATTCGCGCAGCGGCGATGACATTTCGACCACTTTCCCAGAGCTGTTGGACGTTTTACCAATGGATGGGGCATTGGATGGCGAATTGCTGGTCCGGGGCAATGCCCAAGGTGGCGAGGCCGGCGGAGCGGCGAGTTTCAACGCGTTGCAGCAACGGCTTGGGCGCAAAACTGTATCGAAGAAAATGCTGGCCGAAGCGCCTGCCTTTGTGCGGCTCTACGATGTGCTGATTATCGAAGACAGTGATTTGCGCGAACAGCCCTGGAATGCGCGTCGCAAGGCCCTGGAGGTATTGATAACGCAATTACCATCAAGCCATTTTGACTTGTCTCATGTGGTCGAGGCCCGCGATTTTGACCATCTTGCCGAAATTCGTGAAGGCGCGCGCGAAGATGCGATCGAAGGGCTGATGCTCAAACGCCGCGATAGCCCCTATATTGCGGGGCGCAAGGTTGGCTTTTGGTACAAATGGAAGCGCGATCCGCTGCTCATCGACTGTGTGTTGATGTATGCGCAGCGTGGGAGTGGCAAGCGGTCGAGCTTTTACTCTGACTACACTTTTGGGTGTTGGGACGGCGACCCCGACAAAGGCGCGGAATTGCTGCCCGTGGGCAAAGCCTATTCCGGCTTCACTGATGCTGAGCTCAAGAAGCTCGACAAGCTTGTCCGTCAGACAACCCTCAATCGCTTTGGCCCTGTGCGCGAGGTGGAGCGCACTTTGGTTTTCGAAGTCGCTTTTGACAGTGTTCACACATCCAAGCGCCACAAAAGCGGCCTCGCCATGCGCTTTCCCCGTATCCATCGCATTCGCTGGGACAAACCAGTGCATGAAGGGGACCGGATCGAAACTTTGCGAGCATTGGTGCGTGACTAGGTTGCAAAACGCAACTTGCTTGGTATTGTAGCTGCAGAGGAGAAAATCCATGACCCTGCATGACCAATCCATTGCCGTTTACCGCAGCCGTATCGACACACTGATCGGGATGCTGACCAAGGCCGAAGCACACACCAAAGGCGACGCGCTGCTGGAGGCAAAGCTTGCAGACGACATGCACCCGCTTGCAACGCAAATCCGTTTTGTCGCCAATCTTCCAGGTGAGGCGCTGCCCCGACTGTCAGACCGCGAGTTCACGTCGCGCGATGACAATGAAACGACGCTTGCTGCCGCAAAGGCCACCTTAGCAGAAACCGCTAAGCTACTCGACGGGGTGGCTGCATCAGACCTGATCGCGGCGGATGCGACGATTGTGCTCGACCTACCCAATGGGATGGACTTCACGATGAACGCGGAAGAATATGTGCGCGATTGGTCGCTGCCGAATTTCTATTTCCACCTCACAACCGCCTATGCAATCCTGCGCATGGAGGGGTTGGAGCTCGGCAAGATCGATTTTATGCCGCACATGATGCGGTATATGACCAAGGGACCCAGTTGATCGGCTAGCTGAGCGCTGCGGCAACCGCCGCTGCATGATGCTTCGCGTTCTCCGCGTAATGCGCGGTGCCCACTTTCATGCCTAAGATCGCGGCATCAGATAGTTCTTTGAGCATTTTGGCGGGCCGTCCTGCCCAAAGCTCGCGCTCGCCCATAATCTTGCGCTCTGTCAGCATTGCTCCGGCGGCTAACATGGCGTCGGAGCCGATGACAGCCTTGTTCATCACAATCGCTCCAAGGCCGACAAAGCCGCGATCCTCAATCCGGCAGCCATGCACCATCGCCATATGGCCGATCAGCACATCGTCTCCGATAATGAGTGGTGAGCCTTCCTCATCGCCCGGACGTGGTGGATCGCAGTGAAGGACGCTGCCATCTTGCACATTGGTCCGCTCACCGATGTGAATGGTAAAAACATCCGCGCGCACCACGCAATTGTACCAAATGGAGCTGCCTGCACCGATCTCCACATCGCCGATGATTGTCGATCCGGGCGCAATAAAGGCGGTTTCGTGGATTTTGGGCGTTTTGCCGTGGATCGAAATGATATTCGCACCGGGATGTGCAGTCATAGTTTAGCTTCCCATTGTTCTCGGGTGATCGAGTAAACGATGACCGATTCAGGCCCGAAAGTGTTGCTCTCAAAATCGAGATCTGCGCGCCTCACCATGCCCAGCCCCTTCATCAGCCCCCAGCTTGGCACATTTTCTTGCACGGTCAGCGCAATAATATGCGGCGCGTCGAACTGTTCAAAGCCGATCTTTAGTGATGCTAATGCCGCTTCCTTGGCATAGCCTTGGCCCCACGCATCCTCACGCAACCGCCAACCAGCTTCCATATCGCCGACCGGGCCATTGTCTTCATTGCAGCGTTTGAGGCCGCAAAAGCCCAGCAATTCGCCGTCATCCTTACGCTCAACGACCCAGAATGTGTGGCCATGGTCGCGTCGATATCCTTCGACCCGCTCACTCGCAGCTGCCATGGTCGCCTCGTCCGCAACGCCGCCCAGCCACCGCATAACGGCAGGGGTGTTGCAGTGGTGCCAGAAGACGGGCCAATCTTCCTCGCGCCAGTCGCGTAGGATCAAGCGATCCGTTTCATATCGAAAATCAGCCATTCAAAAGCCGTGCGGCCAGTGGGGCGTGATAGGTCAAAACTCCGCTGCATCCGGCGCGTTTGAATGCGAGGAGAGTTTCCAGAACCAAAGCTTCGCGGTCCCCGGCGCCTGCAGCGGCAGCAGCTTCGATCATCGCGTATTCGCCGCTCACCTGATAGGCGAAGGTTGGTACGCTAAATGTGTCTTTCACCCGGCGAGCAATATCGAGATAAGCAAGCCCTGGCTTTACCATGACACTGTCGGCGCCCTCCGCGATATCAAACTCAACCTCGCGCAGCGCTTCATCGCTGTTAGCTGGGTCCATCTGATAGCTTTTCTTATCGCCTTTCAGCAGGCCACCTGATCCCACCGCATCGCGGAAAGGACCGTAAAACGCGCTCGCATATTTGGCAGCATAACTCATGATCTGAACATTGTGATGATCGCCCATCTCCAATGCGATGCGGATCGCACGGATGCGGCCATCCATCATGTCAGAAGGCGCGATGATATCCGCGCCCGCTTCAGCCTGATTTATTGCCTGATCGACCAGAACTGCGACCGTGTCATCGTTGACGACATAGCCTGCCTCGTTGAGCAATCCGTCCTGCCCATGGCTGGTGTAAGGATCGAGCGCGACATCGGTCAGCACGCCAATGTCTTCGCCGCACGCATCCTTAATCGCGCGGATTGCGCTGCACATCAAATTGTCGGGATTGTGTGCTTCAGCGCCGTCATCGCTGCGGCGGTCTGACTGTGTATTAGGGAACAGGGCCACCACGGGAATGCCTTGTGCGACCGCTTCTTTTGCGCGAGCAACAATGCCATCGACGGACCATCGCGAGACGCCAGGTAAGGACGCAATTGGCTCCTCGACACCGCTGCCATCGGTCACAAAAAGCGGCCAGATCAGATCCGCCGGAGTGATCAGGTTTTCACGGTGGAGCGCACGGCTCCAGCCAGTCGCGCGGCTGCGGCGAAGGCGGGTGTTGGGATAGCTGCCAGTCATGATGGCAGTGTTGCCGTAAATCCGGCGTTCGATCAATCAACCTCTTGGGTGATGTCGATCTTCTCAATCTCGCGCTCAGGCTCTTCGATCTCGCTTGGCAATGGGGACAAGTCCTCCAACGCACGCCCTGGCTCAATTTCACGCAGCTCAATCAGGCGACGCTGAAAATCAATCAACTCTGTACCCGAAAGCACAGACCGGGTGACGAAATCGACACTAGCAGGATTTATCGCACGGCCGCCGCGATACATTTCATAGTGCAAGTGTGGCCCGGTCGAGAGGCCGGTTGATCCGACATAACCGATCACTTGGCCCCGGCGAACCTGTTGGCCAGTACGAACCGCCATTCGGCTCATATGACAATAGCGCGTTGCAAGTCCGCCGCCATGATCGAGGCGAACAGCGTTGCCGCAACCGCCTGCACGGCCGGCCGATTGGACGCGACCATCGGTCACAGCCACAATTGGTGTTCCATGACGAGCACGGAAGTCCATACCCGAATGCATCCGGCGATAACCAAGGATTGGGTGACGGCGCATACCAAAGCGCGACGAAATCGGACCCGGCACTGGTGCAACCAGCCCGCGACGTTGTTCACCAACACCAGAAGCCTCGTAGAAGCGTCCTTCTGATCCCCAACGGACCAACTGGGTTTTCGGCTCACCTGCCCGATCAACCCCGGCATAGAGCAATTGCCCTGCCTGCCGTTCACCCGTTGCGGCGCGGCGGTAGGCGATGATCACATCGAAATCATCGGTGGCGCGAACTTCGCGGTCCATGTCGATTTTATCATCAAGTGTCCGCAGATAGTCCTGCACTGCGCTGGCCGGGACACCAGCGGCGCGCATTGAGCGATAGAGGGACGAACCAACCTTGCCACGCACTCGCAGTGGTGTGTCGTCGACGCGAATGATGTTGCGGGCGAGTGAGAGCTCTCCTCCGTTGCCAGCTTCAATGTCCGCATTCAATCGGCCGATCTCTAGTTCAAGATCAAAGCGCGCACGGAATTTGAGAGCGTCCAATGGACGCGATGCGCCCGCCTCTGGCCGACGCCCCAGCACAATATCAATCTGCGTGCCTGGTTCAATCTCAGACAGAGGCATTGCCCCACCTACAAGCGCGCTTACGCGGCCAATATCAGTTGCCGACACTCCGGCACGGCGCAGCATGCTGGCAAAGCTGTCGCCAGCCGCCAAAGTCGCCACCAGTTCGATCATCGGACGCTCAGGCGCGTTTTCAAGCGGGATCACATCCGCCGTTGGCCCCATGCGCCGCCCACTATCTGCGCCCAAAGCAAGCGGCATAATCATCTGGCTGCGAAATTCGTCGCGGATCTCGGCGCTTTCGGGCATTGCGGCGCGCGCTTCTAGCGGGGTGAAACTGGGCCAGAATGCGAGTGCGACCCCGCCCAGAACAACCATCGTGCCAAGCCCGCGAAACCAACGACGACTGCCGATATTGGCGGCGAGGTCCGGTGTCAGATCAAGGCCCTCGAACCAGTCGCTAGCGCTCAATTTCCATTCGTCATAGCGCTGCGTCCAGCCGCTGACCCGCGAGAGGACCTGGCGTTTGACCTTTTGCGATTTGGTTGGAACGGCCAACTGCCGTGAGCTTTGGAAATAAGGAGCAAATTGGCGCGCAGTCTCGGCGTCCATCTCCGCCCCGAGCATATCAGCGTCGGGCTTTAAAGGACCGTCTGAACTGCGGTCTTCGGGAAGGTCGCTTACCTGATCCACTTGCTTTGCTCTGTCGTTCCCACGTTAATGGCGCTGACGCCGTTATTTGGACCTGATGAATGGCCAAACAAGGTAAATGTCCACTTAACACACCGTCTTTTTCGGTCTTGGTGCGATAAGGCGTTCTACGTATTTGCCAAGTCCCCTATGCGCCCCGTCCCAATTTGGCCGTCCCAATATGACCGTCCCAGATTGCTCGTCATAAACTGACCACACTCCGCCCCCAACTTTGGCACCACCCGCACATTGCCCCTTCGATCCAACCCTGACAGAAGATTAGCTGTGACGTTCAACTCCCTCACCCGAAAGCCAGACGAAAGCCGCGTCAAAGCGGTTCTGGGGCCGACCAATACCGGCAAAACGCATCTCGCGATTGAGCGGATGTGCGCGCATTCATCGGGCATGATGGGCTTTCCACTGCGACTGCTCGCCCGTGAGGTCTATGATCGGGTGCGCGCGATCAAGGGTGATGATGCAGTTGCGCTGATCACAGGTGAGCAACGGATTGAGCCGCCCAATGCGCGCTACTTCTGTTGCACGATGGAGGCGATGGATCGTTTGGGCGCGGGCGCTAATGGCCCGCATGCTTTTGTTGCGATTGATGAGGCGCAGATTGGGGCGGACCCTGAACGCGGGCATATCTTTACTGACCGGCTGATCAATGCACGCGGGCGAGAGGAGACGATGATCCTTGGGTCGGCGACTTTGGAGCCGATTGTGCGCCAATTGATCCCACGCGCTGAAATGGTTGAGCGACCGCGCTTTTCCACGCTTACCCATTCCGGCACCGCCAAACTGTCGCGCCTGATGCCGCGCAGCGCAGTCGTCGCATTCTCGATTGAGCAGGTCTATGCCATGGCAGAGGCGCTGAGGCGGTTTCGCGGTGGTGCGGCGGTGGTGATGGGCGCGCTTTCACCAGAGACACGCAACAAACAGGTCGAATTGTTTCAGAATGGTGAGGTTGATTACATCGTTGCCACTGATGCGATTGGCATGGGGCTCAACCTTGACCTGCACCATGTTGCGTTTGCCGCGCTTTCCAAATTTGATGGGCGGCGCAAGCGGCGACTGACCCCTGCTGAAATGGCCCAAATCGCAGGGCGCGCCGGGCGGCATCAACGCGATGGCAGTTTTGGCACGCTGACCGGTGGTGGCAGTCGTTCGGGAGCACCCCTGGAATTTGCAGAGGAAGAGATCTTTGCAATCGAAGAGCATCAATTCCAGCCGCTCACAAAGCTATATTGGCGAGATGCGGAACCGCGCTTTGATACGCTCAATGTGCTGGTCGGCGACCTTGAGGCGCGACCGCACGATGATGTCTTGCGCGCCGCTCCCGAAGCGATTGACCTCGCAGTACTCAAACGTCTGTCCAGCGAACCCTTGGCAGAGACCATCAAAGGCGCGGGCAGCGTCCGCCGGTTTTGGGAAGCGTGTTCGCTACCCGATTTCCGCCAAGTCGGTGTTGATCCTCATGCTCGCTTTGTCGCGCGATTGTGGGACGATTTGCAAGGCGGCTATCTGGGTGCAGATTTCGTCGCCGCGCGCATTGCAGAACTGGACCGCACCGGCGGCGACATTGATACTTTGCAAGGAAGGATAGCCGCGATCCGTTCCTGGGCCTATATCTGCCAAAGACCCGATTGGGTGCTCGCGCGCGATGAAATGGCCGCGCGCGCTCGAGCGGTCGAAGCCAGGCTTTCCGATGCGTTGCATGCGCGGCTAACGGAACGTTTCGTCAACCGAAGGACTACAATTTTGATGAAATCACTGGGACAGGATGGCAGCGCCTTGCCCGTAACACTGGAGCCCAACGGCATGTTGAGTGTCGAGGGTGAGACTATTGGCAAACTCGATGGCTTTCGCTTCTCGGTAGATCCCGACGCGGGCGTTGCGGATCGCAAGATGCTGTTGGCGGCGGGCGAAAAGGCACTGCCCGGTATTCTTTCGCAAAGAGCCGAATGGTTGCTCACAGATGGCATCTCGGAGCTGGTGGTGGAGCGCGGCGCGATCCTTTGGCACGGGCGAACCATCGCCACGATTACGATGCCCGATGATCTGGGCGATCCGCGTCTGGAATTCCCACGCGAGATTGTGGCCTTGCCAGACGCCGCACGCGCGAGTTTCGAGGCTGGTCTGCTGACATGGCTAACGGCGCAGTTGGAGCCCCTGACCCCGTTGCGGAAATTGGCAGAGGCAGCGCGCGATCCACAAGCGGGCAGCGAAGCGCGCGCTTTGCTGATCACTTTGACCGAGGCACGCGGTGTGGTCAGCCGCGAGAAAGCCGGCCTTGAACACCTTCCAAAAGAGATGCGGCCATTCCTGCGCAAACTGGGCGTGACTTTTGGCGCGCTAGATATTTACTGCGCCCCATTGCTTAAGCCTGCACCGCGCCGACTGCTGCATGCGCTGGGTCTAGACCGGCGGCCTTTGCAAGACATGATGCTGCCCGTGTTGGCGGAAACAAACAGTGTGCCAGCCGGATATCGATTGGCGGGTGGGCAACTGATCAGGGTTGATCTGGCGGAAAAAATCCTGCGCGCTGCCTTTGATGCGCGCACAAAGGCAACCGGTAAAGCTTCGAAAGAGCGCAATCCGCGCTTCCGACTTGATCTCGCTTTGCCGATTTCAGTCGGGTTGGAAGAAGAGAATGCGCGCCGCTTGCTTGGCAGCGCAGGGTTTCGCTTGCAGCGCACCCGCGCTTTGGCGGAGGGCACACTCGGCCCCGCTGCGCCAGATAGCTGGACCTGGCGACCACGCCATGCTGGCGAAAATGCAAGACATAGGGGGCACGGCGCACCACGCCATAGTCAACGCAAGCCAGGCAAACCCAAGGCTCCGCGCAAGGGCGGCAGTCCTCGCGGCAAACATAACGGTAAGCCGATAGCAAAACCCGATACAGGTCCAGCGCGCGCAAGCGGTGCCTTCGACAAACTCGCTGACCTGTTGGGCGGATGAGCGCAAGCGGGTCCAGTGCGATAGAGCCTACAATCAGGCAATCAATGCGGCTTGACCGGCTGCTGGTCTATCTGCGCTTTGCCCGAACTCGCTCCGCCGCGCGCACCATGATTGAACGTCGCGCTTTGCGGCGAAATAGAAAACATGTGCAGCGCGTTAGCGAGAATGTGGCTATTGGCGACGTGCTCACTTTGATGATCGGCAACGATGTTAAGGTGATCGAAGTAACATCATTGCCAACACGCCGGTCATCGCCCGCGTTGGCCCAGTCTCATTATCGGGAGCTTGACCCTTATAGCTAATTGCCTTTAGCAGCGCCGGACTTCAACTTACCGATTGATCCAAACACTTTTGCCCAAATGAAAGACGCTCAATGACTTACGTCGTCACCGATGACTGCATCAAATGCAAATACACCGACTGTGTCGAAGTGTGCCCGGTCGACTGCTTTTACGAAGGCGACAACATGCTGGTGATCAATCCCAGCGAATGCATCGATTGCGGCGTATGCGAACCTGAATGTCCAGCAGAGGCGATTTTGCCAGATACCGAAGACGGTTTGGAAAAATGGCTGGAGCTGAACACCAAATTCTCCGCCGAATGGCCCAATATTACCGGCCAAAAAGACCCACCCGCCGACGCTGATGAGCATAAGGGCGAAAAGGGTAAGTTTGAGAAGTATTTCAGCGCCGAGCCTGGCGAAGGCGATTAGTTCGCACAGCCCGTAATAATCTGGGCACTTCGTTCTGTTCAGATGCGTACATTGAGTCGCGAAAGTTGCATCAAATTCTGCGACTCGCAATATTGTTGCGGATGTGTTATATAATGCTGCAACCGCGCTGGTTGGTCCCGGCGCAGGCGACGAACATTAGAAAGGCCGCACACCAGCATCATTCGTTTCGAACGGCTCCTTATCGGTCCACGCTTTTCAAATCCGAAAAGTCTGACCGCTAGGAAAACTCGTCCGTTTCGTGAGTTCTGGCAGGCTCTTGAGAAAAGGAATTCGCATGGCAAGCAGCGCAACCGCCTTCACAGTCGGCGACTATGTTGTCTATCCAAAGCACGGCGTTGGCCGCGTGATTGAACTGCAGAATGAAGAGATCGCTGGCATGCAGCTCGAGCTCTATGTCTTGCGCTTTGAAAAAGAGCGCATGACGCTGCGCGTACCCACCAATAAGGTCGAAGCGATAGGGATGCGCAAACTGTCCTCTGACAAGACTTTGAAAGAGGCGATGGAAACGCTGAAGGGCAAGCCCAAGGTCAAACGCACCATGTGGTCACGCCGCGCGCAAGAATATGAAGCGAAGATCAACTCCGGCGAGATCGTCTTGATTGCCGAGGTGACCCGCGACCTGTTCCGCCCTGACGATCAGCCTGAGCAGAGCTATTCAGAGCGTCAAATCTTCGAAGCGGCCTCCAGCCGTCTGGCCCGTGAGCTAGGCGCGATGGAAGAAACCGACGAAGCAACGGCGCTTGAGAAAATCCTCGAAGTGCTGCGCGAACACGCTCCACAATATTACGAGAGTACTGAAGAGAGCTGAGGCTTTTTCCTAGTCACAAGATCAAGGGCTGCCCCATGGGGTGGCCCTTTTTCATTGGGTTGCTCTCGTCTTGAGCCTTGCATCAAGCCAATTGGTGTATTATACCGGCAACACAGTTTGTGATGGAGATAGTTTGATGTTCAATTCGTTTACACGGCGCGCTGCCCCGCTGGTGGTGCTTGCGCTTGGCGCTTCACTGTCAGGATGCGCCTATATCGTCGGTGATTGGGACGAAGTGGATGGTGTCACGATTGGAGACTTGGACATGTCAGGCGACGCGCCTGACACAATCGAACTCGCTGGGCCTGACAAAGTCATCATCACTGAAGGCGAAGGCTTGACGATCACGCTTGAAGGCGATGAACAAGCTAGCGAGGCTTTGCGGTTTGATCGCAATGGCGGTGAATTGACCATTGCTCGTGACCGCAGCATCTTTGACGGATCAGGCACCGCATTGGTTCGCATAACTATGCCCGCACCCAAAAACCTGGAGATAGCTGGCAGTGGTGACATCGAAGCCGCAGCTTTGGCAAAGAGTGCGGAGGTCGACATCGCAGGATCCGGCAACGTCACAGTCAACACTCTCGAAGCTGACGATCTCGAAATCGACATTGCGGGATCAGGCACGGTCTCTGCATCCGGAACCGCCAAAGAGCTAGACATAAGTGTCGCAGGCAATGGCGATGTGAAGTTTGCTGACGTGATGGCCGACACTGTTTCAATCAGCATCGCCGGGTCTGGCGATGTTGCGCTTTCCTCGAATGGCAGCGTCTCTGCCAGCATCGCCGGATCAGGCGATGTGGTCGTCACTGGATCGGCCAGTTGCACGGTTAGCAGCGCCGGATCTGGTTCATTGACATGTCGCCCTGCGCCCGAACAAACAGCAGAGGCTGCGACTGAAGGGACTGAAGAGGACGCGGCGGGCGAATAATCCGCTGGCTGGGGTTTACCCTAGCTTGCATTATGTTCGGGAGCGCGCATGATGATCGTTATGCGCGCTCCTTCGCTTTTGGGCCTTATGGCTATGTCACTCATGCTTTCGGGCTGTCTTGCCAAGATGGCGGCCGACGTCGTTACTGCTCCTGTGCGGATCGGTTCGCGCGCAGTGGATCTAGCGACCACCAGCCAATCCGAAGCAGATGAAAATCGCGGGCGTGAAATCCGCCGCCGCGAGGAGCAGTTGGGTAAGCTTGAGCGAGAATATGAAGATCTTACCGAAGAATGCGAAGACGGGAAGCGTAGCGCGTGCGAAGAAGCCCGCGAGGTCTATGCAGAGATTCAGGAGCTCTTGCCGACCATCCCGGTCGAGCCAGCCGATGATTAGTCCGCAGCCGCGCGGTTGAGGCGATCATTGATCGCCGCGCCAACCCCATCATTGGGAATGGGTGCTACCGCAATTCTGGGTTTTGCCGATGCCGCGCTCTGATGCAGGCACTCATACAATCGCGCCGCTGCTTCTTCCAATGAGTGATCCGACAGCATGCAGTCGCCGGAGACTGAGCCAAAGCCGATCATAAATTCGTCGACGCCCGGTTCGGTCGCATTGAGTCGGACGGGTTTGCCCGGAGCATAGTGACTGGCAAGCTGCCCTGGCGCTTCCAACTTCGCGTCCGATCCAGCAGTTAAGGCGCTTCTACCGTCAAAGTAAGTCTCCACGATATAGGCCTCGCTCACGGGACCTGGCCGCAACACTTGCCATGTGCCATCGGCGCGAACGACGAGAATTGTGGATTCCAGCCCGGCCTGAGTGGCCCCTCCATCAAGGATCAGATCAATCCTTCCATCCAACGATGCCAGAACATGCGCTGCGCTGGTGGGACTGATAAAACCCGAACGGTTCGCCGATGGAGCAGCCAGCGGAAAGTCGCATTGCTCTAAAACCGCGCGCATCACTTTATGATTGGGCGCGCGCAACGCGATGCTCGGAAGGCCAGCGGTCACAGCAAGGGCGATTGGCGCATTATCTGCGACGGGAACAACCAGAGTGATCGGCCCTGGCCATTCGCCTCTCGCCACACGTTCACTCGCACGGTCAAAATCGCCAAAGTGTTTTGCCTGATCGACATCGCGAACATGCACAATTAACGGGTTGAAATCGGGTCGCCCCTTGGCAGCGTAGATCTTCGCAACCGCCTCGGCCCTATCGGCCCGCGCAGCAAGACCATAGACCGTCTCTGTTGGCACAGCGACAATTCCGCCCGCAGCAAGGATTCGCACAGCTTTTGCGATTCCCTCGGCATCGGCCGGCACCACTTCCGTAACGTTCTTGCCGCTCATCATCTGGTCGCTATATTCTAAGCGTGCTCCTGCCAAGATGCAGGCTTGGCCCAATCCACCTTGATCAGGATAGAAACCGCTCGTGACACCTTACACTCCGCCCACCCAAGACCAGCTGCTTGCCATTCGTGTGAATGCCGGGATTGAGCATCTCGCGACCAGTGAGAAGTTCGCGCACGCAGAACCCGATCTGGTTGAGGCCATCGTCGAAGGTGTCGGTCAATTCGCCGCTGGAGAATTTGCACCTCTTAACCGCGTGGGCGATCTTGAAGGGGCAAAGCTTGAGAACGGCGTGGTGCGCCTGCCCGACGGGTTCAAAGAGGCATACGAGACCTATATCGAGCAGGGCTGGAATTCGATTGCGAGTTCGCCCGATTTTGGCGGTCAAGGCCTACCCTTCACTTTGGGCTGCAACGTGCTGGAGAATATGGGCGCCGCCAATATGGCATTCACTCTGCTCCCCATGCTGTCTGTCGGCGCGATAGAGGCACTGTCGCATCACGGAAGCAAGGATCAGCAGGCCAAGTACCTCCCCGACCTGATCAGCGGCAAATGGTCGGGTACGATGAACCTGACAGAGCCCGCCGCGGGAAGCGATGTCGGCGCCTTGCGGTCAACCGCAGAACCAATTGAAGATGGTGAGCACGCAGGCAAATACCGGATCGTTGGACAGAAGATCTATATCACTTGGGGCGATCATGAGCTGGCCGACAACATTATCCACCTCGTCCTGGCACGCCTGCCCAATGCGCCAGAGGGTTCGCGCGGTATTTCGCTATTCGTCGTGCCAAAGTATCATGTGAATGCTGATGGTTCGCTGGGCCCACGCAACGATGTGCGCCCGGTTAGCCTCGAGCACAAGCTTGGCATAAACGCGTCACCCACTTGCGTCATGAGCTATGGCGACAATGGTGAGTGCATTGGTGAGCTGGTTGGAGCCGAAAATCGCGGCCTAATGGCCATGTTCACGATGATGAACAATGCACGTATCAATGTCGGCAACCAAGGCACTCAAATCGCCGAACGCGCAACGCAGCAAGCCATCGCCTATGCGACCGACCGAGTGCAATCGGCGCGCGCGGGGTCTCCGGATAAGAACCCGGTTGCCATTATCGAGCATCCCGATGTGCGGCGCATGATCTTGCGCATGAAGGCTCTGACCGAAGGCGTTCGCGCACTGCTCTATTATTGCGCAGGTCAGGTTGATCTGGGCACTATCGGCGAAAGCGATGCCGCTAACCGGTCTGAGATCCTTGTTCCCCTGGTCAAAGCATGGGGCACGGATATCGGCGTCGAAGTCGCGGGGATCGGCATCCAGATCCACGGCGGCATGGGCTTTGTGGAGGAAACCGGCGCAGCTCAGCATTGGCGCGATTCCCGGATCGCTCCGATTTACGAGGGCACCAATGGCATTCAAGCCGCCGATCTGGTCACGCGTAAGCTGGGGCTCGAAGGCGGTGATACGATGATTGCTTTGTTCGAAGACATTGTCCGCGATGCCGGGGACGAGGCAGGCCTGGCCGCTCTGGCCATGGATTGCGCCAATATCGCGCGCTGGATGCGCGATGAGGCTAGCCTTGATGACCGCTTGGCTGGCAGCGTGCCATTTTGCACCATGGCCGCCGTTGTGGTCGCTGGATGGCAATTGATGAAGCAAGCACAAGCGGTCGCCAATGGCGCATCGCCGTCACTGGCGGAGACCAAGCCTGTCACTGTGCGGTTCTTCCTCGATCGGATCGTACCAGAAGCAGCTGGTTTAAAGGCCGGGGCCATTGCTGGTGCCGACCTGCTCTATGCCCTGCCCGCCGATAAGCTGGCGGGTTGATCCACAATGACGGAGCAGCGCGACGTGTTGGAACGGATCGCTGCGGCGCTAGAGCGGGTTGCACCACCCGCGCCTGCTCCAATCGATTGGCTAACTAGCCCGGCATATCTGTGGGATGGCGAGAATGCCCGTGCAATCGAACGGTTAGAGGCGCTCCCGCTGGATCGACTTTGTGGCATCGATGATCAAAAGACTGCCGTCTGCGCTAATCTTGATCGCCTGGCGAGTGGAGTCGCAGCGCATGACATGCTGCTGTGGGGATCGCGCGGTATGGGTAAATCTGCTTTGATCCGGTCTGCCGTTCAGGCCCTTTGTGAAACCAAGCCCGGTGCTCTCGCTTTGGTCCAGGTTGGCGCAGATGCACTAGCAACCTTCCCCAAGCTGATGGACGAATTGAGCGACATAGATCGAGCATTTCTGATTTTCATCGACGATCTTAGTTTTGGCGAAGGGGATGCTCAAAGCAATTTGGGTCTCCGAAGCCTACTCGATGGCGGAGTGGTGGCACGACCAGCCAATATCCGCATCGCCGTTACCTCAAACCGGCGCGCCATCGTCCAGCGCGACAATGATGAGAGCGAGGCGCGGCATGAACGCGATGAACGTGACAATGCTCTCGCGCTTGCAGATCGTTTCGGACTCACTTTGGGCTTTCACCCATGCGACCGTGCGACTTTCCTCACGATCTTGCGGGTCTACACCGATCCTTTGGGCATTGACTTGGACGAAGAAGAAGCGCTGGCCTTCGCCATCGCACGCGGAGGCCGTTCAGGACGGACCGCCCATCAATTCGCATGTGAGCTCGCGGGGCGCGCCGGCCTCAATCTATAATAGAGCCTACTGGCCTGCTTCGCGGCGCAAGTAATCCTCTTCAAACGATGCGCGCGGGTCGATCAGTTCGCCTTGTGGCCTCAGTGGTTCACCCGATAGGCGCTCAATACCGGCACCCGGCTCACTGTTCGGGGCAAGGGTGCGCCAGATGATCCCAGCTGTGTCGTCCGACACCAACAGCGATCCATCACCCGCCCATTCAACCCAAGTCGGACGGCCTTTGGTGGTGCCATCTTCATTGAGGAAATCTGTGAGCACAGGAACGGGCTGTCCCTGCGGATTGCCCAATTCATCGAACGCAACATAAACCACATCATAGCCCGAGGCAGGCTTGCGATTCCACGAACCGTGGCGCGCGATGAATGCGCCGCTGCCCATATCATCACCCAATCGGTGCCCTTCGGCTGTGAAGACCAAGCCAAGCGCCGCAACGTGCGGACCCAATGCGTATTCGGGATTGCGCACATAGCTATCGAGAAAGCGCGGCATTGCGGCTTCGACCCGGCGGTCAAAGTTGTCGCGATAATAGATCCACGGCCAACCATATTGCGCGCCAATCGGAACATTGGTCAGGTAATCGGGCACTAGGTCAGAACCGAGCATGTCACGCTCATTCACGGTCGTCCAAAGCTCACCTGACCATGGGCTAAAATCCAAGCCATTGGGGTTGCGCAAACCCGCAGCAAACTGACGGGCGCTGCCATTCTCCAGATTATACTCCCAGATCATCGCTCTGCCCTCTTCGACCGCCATCCCAGATTCGCCGATGTTGCTGACCGAACCGACCGCGATGTAGAGGCGGTCGCCGTCCGGGTGGATCTCCATATTGCGCATCCAGTGACCGCCGCCCGGTGGCAAATCCATCAACTTGCGAGGCTCACCACTCACCGCATCACTGCCCAGCTCGTATTGGAACGCCAGAACGGCATCGTGATTAGCTACATACAAGGTGCCATCGGCCCAACTCATGCCCGATGGCGAATCAAGCCCGCCAGAAGCAATCACCTGCTGCAATTCAGCAGCGCCATCACCATCGGCGTCGCGTAACAACACGATTTGGTTCGCGGATTCGCCTGCTGCCCCAGCTTCGGAGAAGAGATAGCTCGCAACCCAACCTCGGATGGTAGCCATGATTCCGCTATCAGCATCGTCCCCGCTTGCAGGCGAACGGGTCAAAGTCACGAGGACATCGCCATTGGGTAGCGCGTAGAGAACACGTGGATGATCCAACCCTTCGGCAAAGCGATTGACGCTTAAGCCGTCAGCTGTGCCGGGAGCTTGCCCATCTTCCCACCCCACGGGTTTGGCGATCTGGACCGTTGGAAAGCTCTCGGCTTCCGGTTCTTGCAGAGTTGGTTCGGTGCCACTGACTTCTGCGACGGTGAGGTCGGCAGTATCCCCGCGCGACAGGAAAAACAGCCCTGCTCCCGCCACAACGACGAAGACGACAATAAAGATTGCGAGTTTACGTAAAATAGCCATGTGGAGGGAAATAGGTCAGCGGCTCGCTGCCGACAACAGGATAGTCGAAAATGTATGATTTCAAGCCGGACGCCTCGCTCGATACAGCAGAGCTCTACCGCCAATTGTGCGACGCTGCGGACGCCTTGACCCAAGGGGAGCCAGATGCGGTCGCCAACATGGCCAATGTCGCCGCCTTGATTTGGGAATTTGTGCCCGACCTGAATTGGGCAGGGTTTTACCGCATGGGCGCGAATGCTGCGGGAGAGGATGAATTGGTGCTCGGCCCTTTTGTCGGACGCCCTGCATGTATCCGAATTCCCGTTGGTCAAGGTGTCTGCGGAACTGCTGCCGCGGATGCCACGACCCAATTGGTGGAGGACGTCCACGCCTTCCCCGGCCACATTGCCTGCGATGCCGCAAGCGAGTCTGAAGTGGTCGTGCCGATTGTTCGCAATGGAAAAGTGGTCGCCATTATCGATTGCGACAGTCCAACCAAGGCGCGCTTCTCACAAGGCGATGCAGATGGCCTCGAAAAACTGGCGCTATTGCTCAGTGATCGGGTTTAAGCGCTGTTTCAACACAAATTTTTACTCGCCAGATCGCCCCGAAACGAGACAACGCCCCCTTGCCGCTTGGTCGGTTCAGTCTGCCAATGGTAATACTTCGGTAACCAACGCATCTAACTGACAGCGCACGAGTCGCGCATTTCTCCCGGGGAAGCCTTATGACAATCACGACCAATTCTCTCCGCAAAGCGACCGCAATGGGCGCCATCGGAATTGCCGCGACAGCGTTGGCGCTGCCGGCTGCTGCACAGGCCCAGATCGTGCCACCAATGACGGATGTGGATGTTCAATCGCTTCCACCTGAGCTGCAATCGGGCCCGGTGACCACAACGGTAGACACAGACTTCGCCGAAACGAGCATCGGCGCAGATGGCGTCGAAACGATTACTCGCACACGCCGGATCGAATCGTCTTACCCGGCGACAACAACACACACAGGCCAACTTCAGGGCTATGCCCCCACGCAGGGATACGTGCCAGCTCAGGGCTATGCACCTGCCTACGGTTACGCGCCCGCAGCAACGGTATTTGAGCGAGATGAGTGGATCGATGAATGTGAAGCGCGCACCAACGGGCGTGGAGATCGCGAAAAGGGCGGTATAATCGGCAGTCTGCTAGGCGCAATTGCTGGTGGCCTAATCGGCAACCGCGTTTCTGATAGCGAACGCCTTGGCGGCACTTTGATCGGTGCTGGTGTTGGCGGTCTGGGTGGCCTGGTTCTCGGAAATTTGATTGGTGGTGGTCGCAATAGCCGCGGCGACTATGATTGCGAAGCCGCGCTGGACAGCTACCTGTCACAACATGGCCAGCCCGGCGCTTATCCTGTTGCCCGTGTCGCGGCGCGAACCATCCCTGCGCCAGCTTACGCAGCCCCTGTGCAATATGGCTATGGCTATGCGCCAGCATATCAGCCCTACACATACGCGCCACCACAACAGATCGTCTATGTGCCGGTTCAATACGAACAACAACAACGGGTGATCGTGCGTGAGACAGTGCGCGAGGAAATCGTTCCAGGCGCCGCTCGTGTGATCCCGGCACCGCGCCCTGTGCCGGTGCCGCGTCAGCCGCGTTACATCAAAGGCAATTGAATCAAAGGGCGAAAGTCGCGCCATGCAACTTTCGCCCTTTGATTCCCTTGGCATTCGACAGCTAGAGCGAGGCTAAATATCGCCACCCGTTAGACGTTGGCAAACCATGTCTAGTTGATCGAGCGTCTTGTAACTGATTGAAATTGAACCCGAACTGAGGTCAGCATCGGGCTTGATGCGCACCGTCAACCCGAGAAACTCCTCCAAGTGCCGCTGGACCGCCACAATGTCAGCGTTCGCGCCAGGTGTTGATGAGGCTTTCCCGGAGGTCGCATGATTTTGGTTGGCCTTCGCCGCCTGTCGCACAAGTTTTTCAACCTCTCGGACAGAGAGACTATCGTTCACAGCCCTCTTGGCCAATGCGGCCGCATCGTCCTGACCAATCAGAGCTCGCGCATGCCCCATAGATAGGCTCCCGACCTCAACAAGGTTCAATACATCATCGGGCAAGCCCAAGAGCCGCTGAATATTCGCAATGTGGCTGCGTGATTTCTCGACCATGCGCGCAATCTCAGCCTGCGTCATACCTTCTTGATCGGACAATCGCTGATAGGCGCGCGCTTCTTCTACGGGATTGAGATCTTCGCGTTGAAGGTTCTCAATCAACGCTAGCGCCATCACCTCGCGCTCATCCAGATCGCGGACCAATGCGGGGATCTGATGCAATTGCGCTTTCTGCGCGGCACGCCAGCGTCGCTCACCGGCAACGAGCTGATATCGCCCACCCCCTTTTGGACGCACGATAATGGGCTGAATCACACCACGCGTGGCGATCGACGCAGCCAATTCATCCAACGCCCCTTCGTCGAAGTGCTTGCGAGGGTTACCTGGAAGCGGTTCGATCGAAGATATAGCTAGCGATTTCAGCGCAGAATCAGACGCAGTTGCCGCACCCGTGCCCGTATCCAGTCCACTTTCAGCTTCTTCTGCGGATCGAACAAGTGGCTCTTCCCGCTTAGTCTCACCCAAAAGTGCACCAAGGCCTTTACCAAGCTTCTTCTTGCGCCCTGCCGCACTGCTGCGCGGTGATGTCGACACTTCTGTGGTATGTGAGGAGTTCTTACTCATGCTGCTTGCCTCGTTGGGGGAAATCGTCCGATCAATTCACGTGCCAACGCCATATAGGCCCGGCTGCCCACGCAATTGTTGTCATAAATCAGTGCCGGCATCCCATGACTGGGCGCTTCAGACAGTCGAACATTGCGCGGGATGACTGTGTCGAACACCAATTTGCCAAGACAATCACGAACATCATCGGCCACTTGGTCGGTGAGGCGATTGCGGCGATCATACATCGTCAAAGCAACGCCGATGATATCGAGTTTCGGATTAAAGCGCTGCTGAATGCGCTCCACAGTCTGCAAAAGCTGACTCAGGCCCTCAAGCGCGAAGAATTCGCATTGCAACGGCACCAACAACGTATCTGCTGCGCACAACGCATTGAGCGTAAGGAGACCGAGCGATGGTGGGCAGTCAATGAAGCAAATCTCATGGCCATCATGATCAGCCAGAGCATTGCGCAACCGATCTGTGCGCCCATCAACCGAAACGAGCTCTATTTCAGCGCCGCTAAGGTCCACGGTTGCAGGGACGATATCCAGTCGAGGAATGTCGGTTTCAAGCGTCGCCTCACCCAGTGGTACTTCGTCCACCAACAGATCATAGCTCGACACCTCACGCGCATCAGAGCTGATGCCCATGCCAGTGGATGCATTTCCCTGGGGGTCGAGATCGATGAGCAAGGTGCGCCAACCCGTCGCGGCCATGGCAGTTGCCATGTTGATGGCCGTGGTGGTCTTACCCACCCCACCCTTTTGGTTCGCAATGGCAATGGTCAACATCGCTCTTTTCCTTACTGAGGCCCGTCGGAACGGCGCCAATTCGCAATTTCCAAGCACATCGGAGCGTCAAGCACTCACGATGATGCCTGCATCGGGGTCGGTCAATGATTGTTCCACGTGAAACATCTTCCGAATCGAAAATTTCATCTGTTTTAGTTCGTGCGCTGCTGAACGGCCTTTGGGCAAGATGAAGCGCGTCGTCTTTGTGGAGAACGGTGCGGATAAACGGAGGAGCTTTTCCAATGGAGCGAAGGCTCTTGCGGAAATCACAGCAGCTTCGAACGGGGCAACCTGCTCCAAACGACGCCCCTCAATGCGACAATTGTCGAGGCCCAGTTCTGACACGCAGTGCTCTAGAAAATCGACACGTCGACCTCGGGATTCGACCAAAACGCACTCAATTTCGGGACGGAGAATCGAGATCACCAACCCAGGTAGGCCCGGGCCGCTGCCGAGATCCAACCAAGGGCCAGATGTTTCACGTGAAGCATACTCGAGCAATTGCGCACCATCTGCGAGATGGCGAACCCATAAATTCTCCTCAGAGGCCTTGCTGATTAGGTTCTGCTTCTGATTCTCGGCCAACAACAGTTGGGCGAACAACCCAATCCGATCCCATGCCTGAGGATCCGCACACACCTTCTCAACATAGGAGCGAGCCTCATTCTCATCAGCAAGCATGCGCCGTTCACTCATGCAGCGCGTTGCCAACGGCGGGCATGAACAAGCAGAGCCGACAGAGCCGCAGGCGTCACACCAGGAACCCGTCCTGCCGCTGCCAAAGTTGTTGGAGAAGCCGACGTTAAACGTTCAACCATCTCGTTGGAGAGACCTGGCACATCCAAGTATGGAAAGTCGGACGACAGCGGCAGTTCTTCACTCGCCCTCAAGTCACGCAATTCAGCTTCTTGCCGCACAAGGTAAGGCGCATAGGCGGCATCCTCAGCCATTTCCTCCGTCAGCAAGGGATCATTCTGCGCGATATCACCAATCCACGGAGCAAGCGCGGGCAAGTCTATTCCATCATGCCTGAGCCATTCCCCGACAGATTTTTCACCGCCATCGCGACGTACAGGGAAACCATGCTCCGCCAGTTCCTTGGCATGGATTTTAAGACCGAACATATCAGCAAAACCATCGCGCATCTTCTCGCGAGCATCGAACCAAGCCGATCGCTCGTCCCCGATGCATCCGGCTTCCAACCCGAGTGCGGTTAAGCGGCTCGACGCGTTATTGGCTCTCAACCGCAGGCGATACTCAGCACGCGAAGTCAGCATGCGATAGGGCTCACTTACACCCTGCAATGTCAGATCATCCACCATGACGGCGATGTACGAGTTTGCGCGGTCCAATGCTGGCGCTTGCCTGCCAAGTACAGCTGCGGCAGCCTCAAGTCCCGCGACTAAGCCTTGGGCAGCCGCCTCCTCATACCCGGTTGTTCCATTGATCTGCCCAGCACAGTAGAGGCCCGGAATCGCACGAACCTGCAGATCAGGGGCAAGGGCTCGCGGATCGATATGGTCATACTCGACGGCATAGCCCGGCACCGCCATCTCTACCGACCCTAACCCAGGCATTGCACGGAGCATGGAAAGTTGGACATCGACGGGGAGCGACGTGCTGATCCCATTTGGATAGACAAGGTGCGTCGACAGCCCCTCTGGTTCTAAGAAGACAAGATGGCCATCCCGGTCACCAAAGCGGTGGATCTTGTCCTCGATAGAAGGGCAATAACGCGGTCCCGCAGCATCGATCGCACCTGAAAAGAGAGGCGAGCGATGGAGGTTTGCTCGAATGACATCATGCGCCTCCTGCGTCGTCCGCGTGATCGCACAAAAGACCTGTGGGTTCGCGCGCGCCTTGGACATCGGAGACATTGTCCAATTCGCGTCGTCAGAAGGTTGGACATCGAGAGCCGACCAATCAATTGTTCGACCGTCAAGGCGCGGTGGTGTGCCAGTCTTCAGGCGAGCCATCGGAAGCTCTGCCCCGCGCAATTGTTGCGCCAATCGAGCGGCAGCGTTTTCGCCTATTCGCCCACCTTCAAAACGCTCTTCACCACGGAACAAAACACCGCCCAGGAATGTTCCGGTACATACAATGACCTGGGTCGCGCGAAGCAAGGCTCCATCGGCCAACTCTAGGCCGGCAACTCGCCCTCCTTCTAGTAGGAGGGCCGCAGCCTCGCCTTGAATCAAGGTAAGGTTCTGCTGTGATTGAACAGTTCTTTGTACCGATGCTTTGAACAACACGCGGTCTGCTTGAACGCGTGGTCCCCAGACAGCACTGCCTTTTGACTGGTTGAGCATCCGATAATGGATCGCACCAGCGTCCGCCGCTCGGCCGATTACACCATCAAGAGCATCGACTTCCCGGACCAAGTGACCCTTGCCCAAGCCGCCGATCGCGGGGTTGCAGCTCATTGCACCGACCGCTTCGAGGTCAAAGCTGACCAATCCTGTGGATGCACCCATGCGTGCGGCGGCACACGCCGCTTCAACTCCGGCGTGTCCTCCGCCGATCACAAGAACATCAAATGAATGCATGGGTTGTCAGATAGGGCCTGTGCGGAATTTCGTCAAAGCTGTTTCACGTGAAACACCGCACCGTGTTAATCAATCTCCGCTATTTCCCGATACAGAACCGACCAAACAGTGCGTCGAGCATATCTTCGGTGGTCGCACACCCAATCAACCTATCAAAAGCCACACGAGCCTGTCTCAACTCCTCGGCAATAAGCAGCAAGTCAGTGTGTGAACCGGCGCCTTGTAAGCCATCTCTCGCCTCACCCAACCTGGCGAATTGCCGCGCATTGAGTGCCGCCTCTCCCGGTTTTGGCAAGGCGGTGCGCGCCGCTTCGATCAGAGCTTCCTTCAGGGCCGCCAGACCTTCACCAGAAACAGCGGAGACCGAGAATACGGGAGCAGTCTTTGCAACAAAATCGCTCGCATCAAGTCGCGCTGCTACTTCCCAACTACCCGCTGGTCCTGTCGCTTGAGGTCCAAGCCACAAAACCACGTCAGCCTTTGCGAATTCAGCCCTAGCCCTCTCTATGCCGATCTCTTCGATCTCTTCCGCCGCCTCATCGCGCAGGCCAGCGGTGTCGACGAATGAGAACGGAACTCCCCCAATACCAACTGAACGCTCAATAAGATCGCGCGTGGTCCCCGCAATCGCCGAAGTGATGGCCGCTTCACTCTCGACCAAAGCGTTGAAGAGAGTCGATTTCCCTGAATTGGGAGGCCCAGCCAACACGACACGGAATCCCTCCTTCAACTTCTCTGATCTAGGCTGGTCCAGCAGCGCTGCCAGTTCCCGGGACAATTCACCGATGTTCCACGTGAAACCATCTGGTATCTCGCTCACATCGTCCTCGTCAGAGAAATCCAGCGCCGCTTCGATTTGGGCAGAAAGCATCAAGACCCTCTCGCGCCAAGCCTCTACCTTAGATGATAAAGAGCCGCTGGCATTCGCGACCGCAGCTGCGCGCTGCAATTCTGTCTCAGCCTCAAGAAGATCGGCCAGCGCCTCAGCTTCAGCAAGATCAAGCCGTCCATTGGCGAAGGCCCGGCGGGTGAACTCCCCTTCCTGCGCTGGTCTCAACCCTTCGATCGCGCCCAGCGCCAAGGAAACCGCTGCAAGGACTGCCCTGCCCCCATGGCACTGCAATTCAGCACAGTCTTCGCCTGTCGCAGACTGAGGGCCGGGAAACCACAAGACGAGCGCTTCATCAAGCAGATTGCCCGACGCATCATGCAACTTCGCTAGGCTGGCTCTTCGCGGCGCTATCGGTTTGCCTATAAGCGACACCAAGGCGTCGCCGGCCCGCGGTCCGCTGATCCGAATCACAGCAATTGCTGCAGGAGGCGAGCCGCTCGACACCGCAAAAATTGTGGCGTTTTCCGCACCCATCGACGGGAAGCCTTTCTTTGGCACTGGCGAAGCTTAGTTAAGAACCTCAGTCAGCTTTATCATCGGATGATTTCTTGCGCCGAGATGATGATGAGCCAGATGATGCCCCCCTCATGCCGCTCTCAACAAAGTTCTGGAACATTTTCAGTCCGACCTGGCCCATCGGCGCCAAAGCCTGAGCGTATTCCTGGAGCTGGTCTGGGCTGCTTACGCCCTTCATCGCCTTAGTGATGTTATCAACATAGACATTGTTGGCTTGGCTCACATCCGGCAGGCCCATGAAGGTGCGTGCTTCTTCTGGAGTGCACTCAATTTCAATATTGACCTTCATGTCTCTCTCCCTTGAGCTATTTCATGCCTATTTGGGTTACCCTGCCCCATATCGCAATGTGCAACGACAATGCTCCCACTACAGTACCTTTGCATCACCTCACAATCTGACGTAGCGTCCCGCCTATGGCAAACACCGTTTCAATCGAAGAGTGCCTCGAAAAATGGCACACAGTGGTCTCAAAGGGCCAAACTGCCGAGGATCTGAGTGGGATATTGCACGAGGATGCAGTTTTTCACTCCCCCGTCGTCCACACTCCGCAAGAAGGCAAACCGATCGTGATCGCTTACCTATCTGCTGCAGGAGAGACTCTGGGCAACGGCAATTTCCGCTATCTGCGCGAAGTTTTAAGCGGCGATACAATCGTGCTCGAATTTGAAACCCAAATGGATGGTATTCACGTCAACGGGGTCGATATCATCACTTTTGACGATGCCGGCCTGATCACCGATTTCAAAGTGATGATCCGCCCATTGAAGGCGGTGAATAAGGTGTGGGAAATGATGGGCGCCCAGTTGGAGCGCCAGAAAGCTTAGCTGCGAGTTGGGGCAGAGATCAAAGCGCCCTGCCCCAAACGCGGATGCCGATCATTGATTCATAGTGTCGAAGAAGTCTTCGTTGGTCTTCGAATCCTTCATCTTGTCGAGCAGGAATTCCATCGCGTCGACGGTGCCCATCTGCATGAGGATGCGGCGCAGGACCCACATTTTCGAAAGCTTATCCTTCTCCACCAGCAGCTCTTCCTTACGCGTGCCGGATTTGCCCACATCGAGTGATGGGAAGATGCGTTTGTCGGAGACTTTGCGATCCAGGACGATCTCGGAGTTGCCGGTGCCTTTGAATTCCTCAAAGATAACCTCATCCATGCGACTGCCAGTGTCGATCAGGGCCGTGGCGATGATCGACAACGAACCGCCTTCCTCGATGTTACGCGCCGCACCAAAGAATCGTTTGGGACGTTGGAGTGCGTTTGCATCCACACCCCCGGTCAACACTTTACCTGAGCTTGGCACGACCGTGTTGTAAGCGCGACCAAGGCGAGTGATCGAGTCCAGCAGGATCACAACATCGTTCTTGTGCTCAACTAGCCGTTTGGCTTTTTCAATAACCATTTCAGCGACTTGAACGTGGCGATTGGCTGGTTCGTCAAAGGTTGAGGAGATCACCTCGCCTTTTACGCTGCGCTGCATATCGGTGACTTCTTCCGGACGTTCATCGACCAGCAGGACCAATAGGAACACTTCCGGATGGTTATCGGTGATCGCTTTCGCGATGTTCTGCAACAGCACCGTCTTACCAGTGCGCGGCGGCGCAACGATCAGCGCACGCTGGCCTTTACCCTGCGGCGAGATGATATCGATCACACGCGCGGATTTGTCCTTAACCGTGGGATCAAGCGTATCGAGCGACAGTTTCTCGTCAGGATACAGAGGAGTGAGATTGTCAAAGTTGGTGCGCATCCGCACCGCATCCGGCTCTTCAAAGTTCACCGTGCTTAGGCCGGTGAGAGCAAAATACCGCTCTTCGCCTTTGGGCGCGCGTATCTCACCTTCAACTGTATCGCCAGTGCGCAGGCCCCATTTGCGGATCTGGTTAGGCGAAACATAGATATCATCAGGGCCAGCGAGATAGTTGGCCTCTGGACTACGCAGGAAGCCAAAACCGTCCTGCAGCACTTCGATAGTGCCGATGCCCATGATTTTTTCTTCGTATTCTTCGTCTTCAGCCAGCTCGCGCAGGATGCTGAACAGCAGGTCCTGACGGCGCATGGTCGATGCACTTTCCACGCCTAATTCTTCAGCCATTGCGACCAGCTCGGCCGGAGTGCGTGTTTTTAAGTCTTTGAGATGCATTGTGTATTCGTTCCAATAAAGGGAATGGCCGGCGGGTCAGTGGCTCTGCGAAATGATGACCTATCTATGTGGTACCGGGGCAGAGCGTGGGCTTGGAGAAAGCAGACCTGGCCGCGCATTATGCGAGGCCAATGCCGAGGTGATAATCGCAAATTATGCCTAGCGAGCGCTGAGGTCAATCACAGGTTTGCAAATTCGCACATTTCCTCAAAACGGCTTGAGGTAAACCAGCACGATAATCAGCACGAGCAACAGGCCGGGCACTTCCCCAATCAGTCGCAGTGTCTTCTCGCTCAAGGGTCGTTCGCCGCGAGCCATCTTCTTCGTCTGAGCAACCAGCCAACCGTGATAACCACTTAGGATCACAACAAGGGTCAGTTTCGCGTGAAGCCAGCCTGCACCGACAAAATACTGACCCGGTATCGCGATCGACAAGCCAAAAATCCAAACGAGGATCAGGCTCGGTGTCAAAATGATCTTGCGCAATTTGCCCATACGCACGGCCCATTTCGCCTCGCCCTCTGATCCGGGCGCATGATCGAGCATGTAAATGCATTGACGCGGCAGCATAAAGAGCCCGGCAAGCCAGAACACCATGAAGATTACATGGCCGATCCTCAGCCAATCCGAAATCGCGAGCAGCGCGTCTTGCATCGCCCTAACCCCTTACAGCTTTGAGAAGCTGCTCGACATGTTCGATCGGTGTAAATTGGCCGATACCGTGACCAAGGTTGAAGACATGAGGACGCCCTTCAAACGCCTCCAGAACTTCCTTTACGCGCACAGGCAGAGCAGGACCGCCTGCTTCGACCAAGAGCGGGTCAAGATTGCCTTGGACCGGCATACCTTCGGGGAGGACCGAATTCGCCCATGCAGGGTCAAGCGATTCATCAAGGCCAACCGCATCCACACCCGTCTCACGCGCATAAGCAGGAAGTTTAGCCCCTGCCCCCTTCGGAAAGCCTATTACAGGCACATCAGGATGCGATTGCTTGATTGCCGCGGTGATTTTCGCATTAGGCGCAATAACCCAGCGCTCAAACTCATCCGGAGCCAGACTGCCAGCCCAACTGTCAAACAATTGGATCGCCTCAGCTCCCGCATCGATCTGACCGCGCAGATATTCGATTGTGACCGTGATGATCGCTTCGCAAATCGCCTCAAGCCGAGCAGGATCGCGATAAGCCAGCAATCGTGCTGGTCCTTGATCCTTCGATCCTTCGCCGGCAATCATATAAGTCGCAACCGTCCATGGAGAGCCCGCAAAGCCAAGCATGGTCACATCGTCGCTGATCTGTACTCGTGTGCGTCGAACAGTCTCATAGACCGGGTCAAACCGTTCATGCGCACTCGTGAAATCGTCGAGCTTCGCTTCGAGCAGAGTGGGACTGAGCTTCGGCCCCTCGCCAGCCATAAAGGCAAGCCCCTGACCCATGGCATGCGGTACGATCAAGATATCAGAGAACAGAATAGCCCCATCAAAACCGAACCGCCTGATAGGCTGCACTGTAACCTCAGTAGCAGCCTCGCTATCATAGACAAGCTCTAGAAAGCCGCCTTTTTCAGCGCGCAATTCGCGATATTCGGGTAGGTATCGACCGGCCTGACGCATGAGCCAGACAGGAGCGATATCGTGGATTTGACCATTCAAGGTTTCGAGCAAAGGACCGGGCATAACGTCCCTCTAAACAAATATAATAGATATTTAAAAGGATTGATGGAGTCTGTTGGCCCTGTGGAAAGCGGGAATTACCGGCTGTTGCCCGTTTTGTAAGACTACTTAGGGGATTTCACGACCTCGCGAATCCGCACTAATCCCTAGTCAAGCGCGATCTATCCCCACTCTCCCCAGCCTGTCGACATCGCTCATCCCGTGTAGAAAAATGGTCTCACGAAAAAGCTGATTTCGGGCATGGTTTTTCCTCCCATGCTTGTCGACCGTTCTCTCCCGTGGTTTATGCCCGTGACTGTCCACAAGCCGCAAGAGCGCCGACGAATCGCCCTATGAAACGCCTCAATTTGCATCTCGTATCCGATTCCACGGGTGAAACGCTGGAAATGATAGCGAAGGCGGCTCTGGCTCAGTTCGATGATGCAGATATTAGCCGCCATTTCTGGCCTATGGTCCGTTCGCGCCAGCATTTGGACCGTATCGTACCTGATCTTGCCGACAATCCGGGTCTCGTGCTGTTTACGCTGGTAAACCCGGATACACGCGCGCGGTTAGAGGAGCATTGTCGCCATCTCGGCCTGCCCGCAGTGCCCGTGCTTGATCAGGTGACCGCGGCGCTTGAGGCGCAATTGGGTCAGGAGGCGCATGGACGTCCCGGACGTCAGCATTTGATGGATGACGACTATTTCAAGCGGGTTGATGCGATCCAATACACGATAGCCCATGATGATGGCATCGCGCATGAGGATTGGGAGGAAGCTGACATTGTGCTGGCCGGTGTCTCGCGCAGCTCAAAGACGCCCACAAGCATCTATCTCGCCAATCGCGGGTACAAAGTCGCCAATATCCCCCTGGTGGTGGAAAGTCCTCCGCCCAAGGCTTTGTTCGGCCTGCGTCATCCGATGGTCGTCGGCTTGACCACCGCGCCAGAGCGGTTGGTTCAAATCAGGCGCAATCGGTTGTTGTCGCTAAATGAGGGTACTGAGACGTCTTATGTCGACAATGAACGGGTCCGGTCGGAGATCCAATTCGCTCGGCGCATGTTCTCTGACAATGGCTGGCCCGTGATCGATGTCACTCGCCGATCCATTGAGGAAAGCGCGGCGGCAATTATTCGGCTTGTGCAGGAACGCCAGAGACGCGACAGACCCGTTGATGGTGTGGGGAAACCCATATGAGTTCGCCTCATCTTATCCTTGCCTCAAAATCCGCATCACGTCGGGCAATGCTCGATGCGGCTGGCGTTACCTATGACGCCGTGCCTGCTGATATTGATGAGCGCGCTATCGAGGAAAACTTGCGCGGCGCGACTTTCGCCGAAATCGCCGAAGCGTTGAGTATTGCTAAGGCGGCGGAGATTGCGGCGACCAATGCAGAGGCGTTGGTCTTGGGCAGCGACTCTCTGGTCGTGGTTGAGGGTAAGCGGTTTAATAAGCCGAAATCGCGCGAAGATGCGGCCGACCATCTGCACTATTTCTCCGGCAAGGTGATCGAATTGCACAGCGCGGCGGCTTTGGTCCGCGGGAATGCCTGCGAATGGAGTCATACAGACTGCGCGAAGCTCTCGGTTCGCGAACTGTCCGAAGATTTCATTGAGCATTATCTGGAGAGTGAGTGGCCTGAGATTGGCTATACGGTCGGGTGTTTCCGGATAGAGGCGATGGGTGTGCAATTGTTTGAGCGGATCGAAGGCGATCAGTTCACAGTCTTAGGAATGCCGCTAATTCCGGTGCTTGGTGCGTTGCGAGAGCATTCTGTGTTGCGTTCATGAAGGAGACCTCCCTGCCTTTTGCGCATGTGATCGGTGATCCGATTGCGCAGTCGAAATCGCCGCTGATCCATGGGTTTTGGCTGGAGAAGCTTCAGATCAAGGCCGAATATTCCAAACAACCGGTCGCCGCTGGTGCCCTAGCAGAATATTTGAGCTCGGCGCGTGCGCAACAGGCGTGGATTGGATGCAATGTAACCATGCCGCACAAACAATCGATTATCGGTGAGCTCGACACTCTGGATCCACTGGCACGCAAATTGGGCGCGGTGAACACGGTTGTGCGGCAGCCTGATGACACTCTCACCGGTTTCAACACAGATGCAGAGGGTTTTCTCGAGCCGCTTTTGCCAGAGCTTGAGAAGAAGCACCTGTTTCGGATGGCGCGCATTCTTGGGACGGGTGGTGCAGCGCGAGCGATTATTGCGGCACTTGCTGAGCATGGATTTACACTCGTGGTTGCTGGACGAGACCCTGATAAAGCGCGTGCGCTTCTCGATGAGTTAGCACTCAATGGAGAACATCACGCGGTCCATCTTTCGCATTTTGCCGAGCCAACTGAATTTGTATTCGATGATCGTGAAGGGTGTCTCGACCTGATCGTCAACGCATCGCCATTGGGTATGCAAGGCAGCCCACCTGTGGATTTCGATTGGAGCCATGCGCCGCCTGGTTCGATCGCCTATGACATTGTTACCAATCCGCTGGAGACACCGTTCCTTCAAGCAGCGCGTGAAGCTGGTCATCCGGTCATAAACGGACTTGCCATGTTGATCGGACAAGCCGCCATTGCGTTTGAGAAGTTCTTCGGTACCGCGCCTCCGCGCGAACATGATGGTAAGTTGATGGAGCTTTTGACCCGATGACCCGCCCTCTCATTATCGGCCTCACCGGCTCTATCGGGATGGGCAAGTCAACCGTTGCAGCCATGTTTGAGCGCGCTGGCGTGCCGGTCTTCGATGCGGATGCTGAAGTTCGCGCTCTGCAAGGCCAAGGCGGCGAATTGATCGCTGCGATAGAGGCGGCTTTCCCCGGATCGACCGGTCCAGATGGTGTGGACCGCGATGCGTTGGGCAAGCTGGTCTTCGCGGACAAAGAGAAGCTCGCAACGTTAGAGGCAATCGTCCACCCGGCGGTGGGTGCAAAGCGTGCGCAATTCATGAAAGATAACGCAACCGCCGAGATGATCGCGTTCGATATCCCGCTGCTTTTTGAACGCGGGGGCGATGCCGGAGTGGATACCGTAGTGGTGGTTTCAGCGCCCGCAGATGTTCAACGCGAACGTGTGTTGGCCCGCCCGGGAATGACAGTCGAGAAGTTTGAGCATATCTTAAGTCTGCAAACGCCCGACGCGGAGAAACGCAATCGCGCCGATCACATCATCGACACCGGCTTGACACTGGCAGAGACGGACACGCAGGTTGCTGAACTGGTCACTGTGTTGCGGTCAAAGCGATAAGCAGAGCAGCAAGTTTGCCCCCTTGCGCTATACCGATTGAGGGTCAATAGTATCGCCGATGCGTGAAGTGATCTTTGACACAGAGACGACTGGTCTAGACCCCAAAACTGGGGACCGCATGGTCGAAATTGGATGCGTTGAAATGGTCGACCGGGTCGAAACCGGTGAGAGTTACCACGCTTATTACAACCCGGAACGGGACATGCCTGCTGCTGCGGAAGCGGTTCACGGCCTCTCGAGCTCATTTCTGTCCGGTAAACCGCTTTTTGCGAATACCGCCGATGAATTGCTTGAATTTTTGGGCGATGCGCCGTTGGTTGCGCATAATGCTGGTTTTGACTTCGGATTTCTTAATGCAGAGCTTGAGCGGATAGGTCGAACGCCCATCTCGATGGATCGGATGATCGATACTGTCGCAATCGCGCGCAAAAAACATCCCGGCGCCAAATTATCGCTCGATGCTTTGTGCAACCGGTATGGCGTTGATCGCAGCCACCGCGTGAAACACGGAGCGCTGCTTGATGCGGAACTGTTGGCACAGGTCTATGTCGAACTGAATGGTGGACGGCAGATCGGGTTGGAGCTGGCGACGGAGGCCTCTGCCAAATCTGCTGCGACGCTGGAAGTAGAAGCGCCGGCAGCTAGGCGGCCGGCCCGCGATCGTCGCGAGCCAAGGCCACACAGCGCCTCTGCCCATGAATTGGCACACCATTCGGAATTTGTTGCCGGTATTGAAAAGGCGATTTGGTCAAGATGACAGGTTGCGCGGCTAGATCCCTGGTGCCGCCATCTGCCCAAACAAGGAGGACACACCACGATGGATATCCGTATCTCAGGTCACCAGGTTGAAACCGGTGCAGCGCTACAGGAACACGTGTCAGATCGGCTGGGCGGGATAGTCGAAAAGCACTTTGACCGCGCAATTTCATCGCATGTCACCTTTGGCAAAGCGCCCGGCGGTTCCTTTAGCTGCGATATCGTAACGCATGTTGCGCAAGGAATGATCTTGAAGGCGCACGGCAATGCGCATGATGCGCATGTTGCTCTCGACGAATCAGCTACAAAGATCGAAAAACAGCTACGCCGGTATAAGCGGCGCCTCAAAGATCACCATGAACGCGCAATGCAGGTCCGTGCCGAAGAGGATGCGGCCTACACCATCTTCGCTGCAGATGAACCCGAAGAGGAGGTCGTCGCAGACGCGCCTCCGGTGATCGCTGAAACCAGTATCGACATCCCAACCAGCAGTGTTGCGGACGCTGTAATGATGCTCGACTTGCGCGACACGCCCGCGCTGTTTTTCAAAAATGCTGGCACTGAAAGGCATAATATGGTTTATCGCCGCTCAGATGGTTCGATCGGATGGGTCGAACCGAGCTAGGATCAAAACAACTCGGTAACGGTAGGGAGCCGTAGAGTAACCGGGTCGGTCCAACCCAAGAAATAGATAGCAAGGTCTGCGGCGTGTCTGCGGTTTTGTTGGTCTTTCCCCGAGACCAGAGTTTATGGGATTACGAGTTCACAATGGACGTAAATATTTCAATCGTGCCGGAAGCGGTCGCTCTCGCCCGCCCGGAAAACAGTCAGCAAATTCTCTCAAAGCTCGCAGACCTCTTTGCGCAAGTTTACGGACTTGACGCGCAAATCGTGCTTGAAGGGTTGGAACAGCGTGAGGCGCTTGGCAGCACTGGCTTTGGCCGGGGCGCAGCGATTCCACATTGCCGCAGCGATGCGGTGAAGCGCCCGACGATGGTTGTGTTGAAACTTGAAAACCCGATAGATTTCAAAGCTGCTGATGCGATGCCTGTTGCATTGGTTTTCGGATTGGTTTCGCCTGAAAATGCCGGTGCAACTCACCTCCACGCGCTGGCGGCGATTTCGCGGCTACTTCGCGATGAGGCGATGTTGAGCGCTCTTAATGATGCACCAGATGCTGAGGCTTTGTTTGCGGTGTTGACCAACCAATTCCTGCGCGATGCCGCCTAAGCCTGTCGGCGCGGATCTGCACTATAAAGCGCTGGAGCGACTCTATGCGTCCGCTCCTGTCAACGCTGTGTTTGATTCCAAGATGCAGATCACTGGCGAAGGAAAGTCACGCCTGACCTTTACCGTGACAGAATCCGTCTATCATGCCGCAGGTGCAGCGCATGGGACGATCTATTTCAAGATGCTTGACGATGCAGCGTTCTACGCTGCCAACACGCTTGCGACGGATCGCTTCCTGCTGACCACCAGTTTCAACCTGCACTTCACCAAACCGGTGCGCGAAGGCGAAGTTGTTGCCGAAGGGCGATGGGTCAGCGGCAAGCGCCGGGTGCTTGTGGCGGAGTCGCGCTTGATCGACGCGGAGGGTGATGAGATCGGGCGCGGTACTGGCACCTTCATGCGCTCGCGGATCGCTCTGTCGAGCCTGCCAGGCTACTCGGCTTAATCCCCTGATAATGACGACGAGGCTCCCTGCTCACCTTGAGATTGCTAGTCTGATCCGCCTCTGCGAATCGAATGGGGGCAGCGCCATGGTGCTCGCTAAGGGGGAGCGGGATGCTGGAACAATCTTAATCGTCAGTATGTGTCGCGGTGAGGATGCGAAACTTTACGAAAGAATGCCCCAAATGGATGGAACGCGTTCTTTCGTTGCGACAAAATGTCAAGACACTGAAAAACCTTATGAATTTTCAGAGTACATTGAGCGACGCCGTTCCCAAGATCCCGATATCTGGGTTTTGGAGGTGGATATCGACAATCCAGAACGCTTCATCGAACTTTTGCCGCGTTAACTTGACCTGGTTTCATTCGAGACTATTTGCCCTTCAACTTCCAAACGCGCAGGCTTTGCGAGCGGCATTTCGGCCGCCTGACTTGGCACGCAGACGGGGGGCAGCCGGCAGGTTCATTGGATCACCCTCTAAGCTGCGAGAAATCGCACTTGGTCCCACCTGCGTCTGGGCTTGTTCACCGCACGAATAGCTAGAACATATGAGTCGTAAGACTTATTCCTTAAGTGCCCTCGCAATTGCAGCGACGGCCAGTTTGAGCTTCTCTAGCGCCGATGGCGCCGAAGCTTTCGCCCAAGATGCCACTGTTGATACAGCGGCGCAGGTCGAAACCCCAGAACCGATTGCTCAGCCAATCGAGATCGTGCCCGAGCAACCTGTGTTTATTTCACAGGAAGTGGCTCAGCCGATTCCAGAACCAACCCCAGCCCTAGAGATCACCTCCAACGCGTCATCTTTGCGTGAGTTGGTTGGCAGTGTGGACACTGACGCGCAACTGAGCGAGCAAATGCGTTGCCTTGCAGGCGCTGTCTATTTCGAAGCGCGCGGTGAGCCGCTCGCCGGGCAATTGGCCGTGGCACATGTAGTCATCAACCGCTCTGAGGATCGTCGTTGGCCCGCCAGCTACTGCGGCGTTGTCTACCAACGTTCGCAATTCTCATTTGTGCGCGGTGGCCGGATGCCTTCGATCAACACCTCGTCATCTGCATGGAACCGCGCCAAAGCGGTTGCCCAGATCGCGCATGACAATATGTGGGAATCCGAAGCCGCCGATGCGGTGTATTTCCACGCAAACTACGTCCGTCCGCGCTGGAGCCGTTCGAAAACGCGGCTGACACAGATTGACACGCACGTGTTCTATCGGTGAAGCGGTGCTTCTAGGAATTTCAAAACCCCCGCTCTAATCCGGCGGGGGTTTTTGTTTGTAGCACCTTGCAGAGCTAGTCGCGCAAAATCGCCCATGTGGGTGCGTGATCGCTCGCTTTTTCGCGACCACGATGATCGCGGTCCACACCGACGCTATTCAACCGATCGGCGAGTTCGGGCGAAAGCAGGATGTGATCGATACGAAAGCCGTGGTCGCGTTGCCATGCGCCGGCCTGATAATCCCAATAGGTCCAAACACCCCCACGCGGGTTGAGAGTGCGCACCGCATCGCACCAACCATCAGCCAAAAGGCGCGCATAGGCAGCACGTGATTGTGGCTGCATCAAAGCGTCAGACGCCATCGCCTTGACCGCATAGACATCGTCATCTTCGGGAATGACATTGTAATCGCCGAGCACGGCTGCGGGTACTTCATCTGCCCAAATTTGCGCCATACGTTCGCGCAATTTCTCCATCCAGGCGATCTTGTAGTCGAATTTTGGGCCGGGATGCGGGTTGCCATTGGGTAGGTAGATGCAGATGATCCGCGTTGCCGTACCATTTTTTGTGATGTCCGCTTCGAGATAGCGGGCTTGTTCACCCTCCCCCTCTTTCGGTCCATCAATACCCAGCCCGCGCTGCACTTCGCTAATCGAGTAGCCGGCCTGCGTGTCGGCAAGGATCGCGACGCCGTTGAAGCTCTTTTGACCATGCCAGATCACCTGATAGCCTAGCTCTTCAAACTCGGATGCGGGGAAGTCTTTGTCCTGAGATTTGACTTCTTGGAGGCACGCGACACTGGGCCGCGTTTCGGTCAGCCATTCTTTAAGCCGCGGCAGCCGCGCCTTGATCCCGTTGATATTGTATGTGGCAATTTTCATGCGCGCACCTTTGCAGGATGCAATCGCGCGCGTCCATCACAAGGTAGCGATGCGGAGGTTTACAGCGTCAGATACCGAAACTGGAGCCGCAGCCACACCCAGCGGCGGCTTGCGGGTTTTCAACTTTGAATGCAGCGCCGCCCAGCGATTCAACAAAGTCGACTATACTGCCGCCGACCAGATCGAGACTGATCGGATCGACGACCAATTGCACCCCGTCGGTTTCGCTCACGCTGTCATCGCCATCGGCCGCATCCGCGAGGTCAAATTTATACTGGAAACCCGAACAACCGCCCCCTTCGACCGAGAGGCGCAGGATCGCAGGCTTGGTCTGCTTTTCCGCAATCCAAGCAACCCGCTTTGCAGCGGCAGGGGTCAAGGTGAGTGTTTCGGCCATACTCTTAATTTAGGTGTCCATGCAGCGATGCTCAAGTGGCAAGTGCGTTCAAACCGTCTGGATATAATCGCGCATGGCCGCCGCCTCGTGCTCAACTTCATCGATCTTGCTCTTCACAAGGTCGCCGATGGAGATGAATGCGACCAGCTTGTCATTCTCGACAACAGGAAAGTGGCGAAACCTGCGGCGCGTCATCAAAGCCAAAGCATCATCAATCAGAGTGCTGGGCTCAACTGTGATAGCGGGCGAAGTCATAATCGCTTCAACCGGGGCATCGAGGCAAGTGCTACCCATTTCCGCGAGACGATAGATGATGTCCCGCTCAGACAGAATCCCTGCAACCTTTCCATCGCGCAGGACCGGCACAGCTCCGATCCGTTTTCCGGCCAGCAGGGAGACAGCTTCGGCGACCGGAGTGGTGACATCGCAGGCTACGATATCCGATGAATCCCGGTCTCCAATGATCTTGGCAATTGTCATGGCTCGCTCCTCTCACCAACGAAAGTGCCACTAACCGGGGCAAATAGCGAGTCCGAGAGAGACCGTAGGGTCTTGCCTTGGTTGAAACCGCAATTGCATAAAGTCATCTTGCAAAGCTGTGTGGTGGACCGCATGGGGTGGTGATGGTCAAAAAATCCCCCTTGGACGACCCGGAAAATGCGGCGCACGCCTGGGCGCGTTATCGCAAGATTATGAAGCTGTTGCTGACCGTGACTGTGATCACGGTGCTGTTGGCGATCGGTATTCTCTATGCCTTTAACGGCATGATCTCAGTGCATTTCTATATCGCAGTGGCGCTGGGCATCAGCTTTACGATGCTGCTCGCAGGGGGCCTGATGGGATTGGCTTTTCTGTCTGCTGGGACCGGGCACGACGAATCGGTCGATAACCGATTACCCAGCAGCGATGAGCTTTGGGCGCCCAAGGACGATGACAAACCCTAAGCGACTGTCATTAAGCAGGCGGCGTTAGGCGAAATTCCTCAACCGGATTGCCGCCGATCAAATGTTCATCGATGATCCGATCCAGCACTTGCGGGCTGCATGAATGATACCAGACGCCTTCGGGCCATACGACGGCAACCGGCCCGGCAGAGCAGATCTGCAAACAATCCGCTTTGGTCCGCTGTATTCCGCCGCCGGGGCCGCGCGGATGGTTCTGTGTCCGTTGAGGCCCGACTAAACCGCGGTTTTTCAAAGTGTCTTTGAGGTGCTGCCACGCAATCTCTCCCTCGACGCGCGAACAGCATTTCTGCTTATCCGACATACCGCAAAGGAAGATGTGCCGTTCGATTCCATCGCCTGTGGAGCCGTATTTCTTTGCCAGCGCTGTTTTAGCCGCCAGCAGATCCTGCATGCTCATTCCGGCGCGTCTTCGCTTTGTGGTTTCAACCAACGGTCGAGCCACGCAAAAACAGTGCCGTGCCATTGCGCCGAATTTTCCGCGCCCAAAACCCAGTGGTTCTCATCCGGGAACACCAGCAATTGCGACGGGATATTGCGTTCCTGCAAGGCAGTGAAGCTTTGTAGGCCTTGAGTATAGGGCACGCGGAAATCCCGCTCGCCGGTGATCACCAGCATTGGTGTGCGCCATTCATCGACGTGATTGACCGGGTTCCAGCGCTCATAGGTCTCGCTAGCTTCAGAATAGGATCCGCCAAAATCCCAGCGTGGAAACCACAATTCCTCGGTCGAGTAATAAAAGCTGCGCATGTCGAACAGGCCGTCATGCTGAACCAAGCAATCGAAGCGGTCAGGCCATTTGCCCGCGATCCAATTGACCATATATCCGCCATAGCTTGCGCCCATTGCACAAGCACGTGAACCGTCGATTTGAGTGTCGAGTTCAAGCGCGGCGGCGAGGCCTTTTTGCAAATCTTCGAGCGGCTTTCCGCCCCAATCGCGGTTAATGGAGTCCATGAACTCCTGCCCATATCCCGCGCTTCCGTGGAAATCGACGGAGACAACGGCATACCCTTGGCTGGCGACAACGCGCGGGTTCCAGCGGCTGGACCAGCCATCGCGGAATGATCCTTGCGGCCCGCCATGGATATAGAGGATGACGGGGATCGGCCCCTCTTGGTTTTCTAGCCGCGTGATTTGGCCCCAGACGGTGTCACCTTCTGCGCCTTCAAAGCTGAAACGGGTGGTCACTGTGGATGCCATTGTGCCCATGCGGGTGGTGACGATATCGGTGAGCGGACGTGCTTTGGCACCTTCCTCCGCGAGATAGAGCTCGCTTGGTGCTCCGATGGAATCCCGGGTGAAGAGCAACCTATCACCTGGCAGCGCGGTGACATTGCCAAGATGCGCTTCATTGCCTGCGATCAGGTCCAATTCGGTGACTGAGCCCGTTTGCGGGTCAATCCGATAGGCTGGCGTGTCGAGCACATCGGCGGCGCTTGCGAGCAAGTAGGAGCCATCTTCGCTCCAGCTTAATCCGCCAAACGATAGATCGGTGTCTTGCGTCAAAGCGCGCGTCTGTCCGGTCGCAAGGTCGCGCATCTGCACCACGAGGCGATCCGATTCATAACCGGGCCGAGCCATTGCAAGATAGGCGAGATGGCGACCATCGGGTGACGGAGCTGGTGAGGAATCATGTGCAGGATTGTTCGGGGTCAGCGCAGTGGGCGCTCCGCCGGAAAGGTCCGACCAATAGATGTCGAGATCGGTCGACATTGGCTCGGCTGAGCCCGTTTCGCGCGCGACAAAATAAACTCCCGAACCGTCGGGTGCCCAAGCAACATCTTCACCGCCGCCAAATGGCATAGTCGGCGTGTTGGCGATAATGGCATCGTCGTCGCTGCCTCCATCAACAGCGATGCCCTCGCCGGTTACTCGGCCATTTTCCAATCCGTAGACGAACACACGGTTGAACACGCCGGGCTCGATCCAGCGGTCCCAATGGCGATAGAAACCAGCGTCGCCCTCATAGAGACGTCCGGTTCCCAGTTCTTGCGCCGTGGCTTCGCAAGCCAATTGATCGCAATCTCGGTCGATCTCGGACCAAAGGGCTATGCGGTTGCCGCTGGGTGCGATTGAGTAGCCGGCGATGTCAGTGCCGGGCATATCTGCGACGGGCATAGGCCCTGTGACATTGCCATTTCCCTCTAGTGCGACCCTCCAGAGGCGCGCGCGCTCAGGGGCCTCTTCATCGGTGCTTTCATAGCTGAGGAAGTAAAGGAAGCTGTCTGGCCCAAAGTGCAGCGCAAAACCGGCAATCCCCAGATCGAACGCGACAGGCGTGGCGCCCGGAACCATCAGATCGAGCAGGTAGTGCGTTGGCGAACGCTCATATGTCTCCGGATCGGTGCTCGTGACCGAATACACTGCATAGCGGCCCGATGGCTCAACGGTGGGCGACCCGAGCCGCGGCATCGCGATGAGGTCTTGCGCCGACATCGGCGGCTTCACCAAGCCTTCGATCGATGTCTCTGCGCTGTTGTCTGTGTGATTTTCGGCGGCCAGTGGTGCCGATGCGAGAAGCGATGTCGCTGCGAAAGCGGCGCACTTTGTGAAATTTAATCCCATAGTCATGAGATTAACGCGAGAATTGCGCAGTTTCCAGTGAAACCGGCGGCTTTTTGCAGCAAATTAGCTGCGTTTGCCCGCGATCCGAGAGATTTCGGCCTGAACCATTTTCTCGACCATGCCGGGCAGATTTTCATCCAGCCATTCAGCAAGCATCGGGCGCAGCAATTCGCGTGTCAGTCCTTCGAGCGAAGTTTCACCCGAACGAACAATCTGCGGTTTCGCACCCGGCTCTGCGAGCATTGCCAATGCGGCCAGATTATCCTGCATCGCGCCGCGCACTTCATCGGTGATCAGCGGCTTTTCGCTGTCATCGTCCATATCGACCGCCTCTGAAAGTTCCATTTCGGCAAGGTCAAGCACCTCTTCGGACGCCTGATCAGCGATTTCGGCGTCTTCGCTCAACTCCACGCGGTCCGGCATTTCGGCTGCGACCTGTTCGACTGCTTCGTCAATATCGACTTTGCGCTGGCGCGCTTCTGCAGCGTTTTCGCGGCTGTCGCGAGCGATCACCTTCTTGATCGACTCAAGAATCTCATCAACCGATGCTTCGCTTTCATTCGCCACGAATATGTCCCTAGTGCTCGCGTTAACCATTCGAATCACGCGGGTTAGCGTTGTTCGTTTGGCTCCAATACTGGGCCTATCAATCCATCAGAAGGGGGAATGTCAACGGTTCTGGTCGAATTCGGCGCAGGTTCTGGATCGCGATCCCAGTCCCAAAACCGTCCGCGAACGCGTTCATAGTTAACCTGCGGATCGTAAAGCGGACCGCCCGTATCGAGGTTCAAATCACGCGCTTCGGCTTTGCCCATTGCCGCGAGCAGGGTGAAACCCGCGACATAGGCATTGCGGCGTGCGGTCACCAATTGCGCTCTGGCAGAAAGCAATTCCTGCTCAGCATTGAGCACATCGATAATTGTGCGATTTCCGATCGAATTCTCTGCGCGAACTCCCTCTAGGCTCAACTCAGCGGCCTCGACAGCGGTTTGAGAGCTTTCGATCACCGCGTTCGACGCTTCCCAGCTCGAATAGGCGGATCGGGTTTGTTGGATGATGGAGCGTTCGGTGACAATGACCTGCTCCAACGCGGCCGTTTCGCGCGCGCCAGCCTGACGTTGCAACGCTGCTGGTCGACCACCTTGAAAGATTGGAATGGTGATCCGAACGCCGGCATTCGCGGTGGCTTCGCGTTGTTGGAAATCCGAAGCGACAGGGCCGCCCAGTGTTCCGAAAAAGTTGCTGTAATCGTAGTTGGCGAACAGCCCGACTGTGGGTAGCCGGCTCGATCCGGCTACCTCAGTGTCGTATCCCGCCGCCTCAGCGCGCTCTTTGGCAGCGATAAGGTCGGGGTTGCTTTCAAGCGCCGTCACAACCGCCATGCCAACCGTTTCGGGCAGACCGGGCAACGGCGGCGGCGCTTCAAGGTTCATCGGCATCCGGCCAACGAGTTGAATATAGGTTTCACGCGCATTGATGACATTGGCATAGGCAGTTTGCAGATCGCCCTGAGCCACGGCGAGCCGTGACTGAGCTTGCGCCACATCAGTGCGTGTCAGGTCACCAATTTCGAACCGATCGCTTGTCGATTCGAACGTCACTCGCAGCACTTCGACTTGATTGCCAGCCAGCTGCGCCAAAGCCTCAGTTCGCAGCACATCCATATAGGCGGCGACCGTCTGGCTAAAGATTGAGCTCTCTGTACCGCGTAAGTCAGCCTGACCGGCGGCTACGCGTTCCTGAGCTGCTGCGATGCCATTGCGAACGGCGCCGCCCGAATAAACCGGCACGGTCAGTTGAGCATTGACGCCCAAATTGCGCTCAGGTGCGGTGAAAGAGTTCGCCGACTGTCTGAGAAACTCAATATGTGTCGCGGTCGCATTGGCGCTGGGCAAGCCCGCCGCGCGTTGGATCGGCACATCCTCATCTGTCGCCCGCTGGCTCGCGCGTGCGCCCTCAATCGTCGGATTAGTGTTGTATACCGCCACCAACGCATCGCGCAGAGTCTCCGCCTGAGCCGCAACCGCTGATCCTGCCAAAGCGATCGCCGACAGGCTCGCAGCCGCTCTTGCGGTGGTCAAAAGGCGGGAGCGAGGGCTCATTAGAACGTCCAGCTTTTCGGGCGATCAAATGCGTGCAGCACCGGGATCCCCATATCTTCCACCGGCTCTAGCCCAAGATGCCCTGCAACATTGCGTCCCGATGCAAGCCGGGTCACACCGCGCAGCATCAGGCCTGAGACGATCTGTCCGTCCTCTTCAACGGTCTTGCCCAATGCGGCTGGCATCTGTTCGATTGCGCCATCGACCAGCACAAGCGAAAATTGCCCTTCAGGTAGCGCGCCTTTGGCTGCGTCAGCTGCGGAGACGGTGGTTACTTTTGCAACAAGAGGCCCGAGCAATTCGGCGAGGTATCCCGTGCCGCCTTCAACGACCAACACTCGGTCGGTGGGGTTGGGTGCTGCCTCTAGCAAAAGCTTTCCGTAAAATAGTGGCGATGCCAAATGCCCGTCTTCGCCCAAGGCGACCGAACGGTCGATATAGGCGAGGCTCACTTTGTCTTCTGGCAGGAAGTCCTCGCGCGCGACCGATATCATCCGGCCCAGCACAAACTCTTCATTCACGCCGCTGGTGCGCAATTGACTATCAATCATCGCCTTGCGGGCGACCGCAGTGCTGCTGGAATCTGGGGTTTTGGTCATGATAGTGGTCGTGCTCATGTCTACTCCGTGGAACTGTATTATTGGAACAACACAGTTCGTCAACCCTTCCTAGCCATCGCGCGCGGCAGTTCCAAGCGATTTGGCACGTGTTAGGGTCAGCTTCCCTTTGACCTGTCACCGGGCCGCGTCATAAGGGGTGCATATTGATCGGATGGGGGGACCGGGACACGGTTTCGACCGATACCAGGAGAACTTCGATGAGTGACATTGGCGCTGCTACGCAGAACAACGGTGAAATTTTTGGCGCAACGGGCGCAGTTCGGATTGAATCCGATTCGTTGGGCGATGTCGCGGTCCCCGTGGATGCGCATTGGGGCGCACAAAGCCAGCGCAGTCTGGCGAACTTTGCCATCGGTACAGAGACTATGCCTGCGCCGCTGGTCAAAGCGCTGGGCATTCAAAAACAATCCTCTGCCAAGACGAACATGGATCTTGGCGTACTCGATGCGAAGCTGGGTGATGCAATCGTCGCGGCAGCCGCAGAGGTGATCGACGGAACACTGGCGGATCAATTCCCCTTGAGCGTGTGGCAAACCGGCTCTGGCACGCAATCGAATATGAATGCCAATGAAGTGATCGCGAGCCGTGCGAATCAGATCCTCACGGGGCAATTGGGCGGCAAGGACCCGGTCCACCCCAATGACCACTGTAATATGGGGCAAAGCTCGAACGACACATTCCCAACCGCAATGCACATCGCGGCGGCAAGTGAGACTATTGAGCAGCTAATCCCGGCTCTCACGCATCTGCACGGTGCGCTGCATGCCAAGGCAAGCAGCTATGCCGATATCGTCAAGATCGGGCGCACGCACTTACAGGACGCGACGCCGCTGACACTGGGTCAGGAGTTTTCGGGCTACGCCAAACAGGTTGAGTACGGGATTGAGCGGCTTAAGAATGCGCTCCCCCGCGTACTCGAACTTGCGCAAGGCGGCACCGCAGTTGGCACTGGCATTAACTCCAAAGCTGGCTTTGCAGAAGGATTTGCGGCCCATGTCGCCGCGATCACTGGGCATGATTTCGTCACGGCCCCCAACAAATTTGAATCGCTCGCTGCGCATGATGCGCTGGTGGAATTGTCCGGTGCGCTCAATTCCAATGCGGTCAGCTTGATGAAGGTTGCAAACGACATCCGCCTGCTCGGCTCTGGTCCGCGCTCTGGTCTGGGTGAGATTGCATTGCCCGCGAATGAGCCGGGCTCCTCTATCATGCCGGGCAAAGTCAATCCGACTCAATGCGAAGCGCTCACTATGGTTTGTGCGCAGGTGATGGGTAACAACACAACGGTCAGCGTCGCGGGCTCACATGGGCATCTGGAGCTCAACGTTTTCAAGCCGGTTATGATCAATGCTGTGCTGCAATCGATCCGGCTGCTCAGCGATTCGGCGCGCAGCTTTACCGATAATTGCGTGACTGGGATTGAGGCCAACACGGCCCGGATCGATCAGCTGATGAATGAAAGCCTGATGCTGGTCACCGCGCTCAACCCGCATATCGGCTATGACAATGCGGCCAAGATTGCGAAGAAAGCGCATGCCGATGGTACGACGCTTCTCGAATCGGCGCTTGAGCTTGGGTTGCTCACTCAAGAGCAATTTGCCGAGTGGGTTGTGCCCGCTGATATGATCAAACCCCGAGCCTAGAGGGACGATTAGAGCGGGGCTGACGCTGCGAGTTCGGCTCCAAAGCCCCTTTCAATCGACAAAACGAGCACGCAGACCGACGACCGGTTGGCGCTTTGCGATATGAAGCGCTATTTCGCCTGTTCGATATGGATTTCAACGAAACCCCCAAAGCGCCCGAAAAAGTAGCGCCAATCAGCGTCCCGTTTCGCACGGTGCTGTTGTCGATGGTGGTCTTGTGGTCGACATATTTCATCCTGATCACCCTGCGCAGCTATATCTTCGACTTAGACATGCAGGGCGAGATGGCACTGCGGCGCGCATTGGTGACGGCTGCCGGGATTGGCCTAACGGTAGTGTTGTGGGCGTTGCTGCGGTTGGTGGATCGAAAGCCTTTATGGGCAAAGATCGGCGCGGCTATTCTGTTTGCAATTCCGGTCGCGATCGCGATTGGCCAGATCAATCATTTCGCGTTCGAAGACGTTCAGGAGGAGTTGGAGCAGCGCTTCGCAGAGGAGCGCGGCTTTCGCTTCGATGCTGAAGGCAACCTGCTCTACGACCTTCCTGAAGGCGTGAAAATTAAAGCGCCGGGTCCAGAGGGTTCGGGGCGTCCGCAAATTTCCGAGTCATTGATTGTCGCTCCGGCGTCAATGCGTGACGAAACTTGGAAAACGGTGCTGGAAATCGCGCTTGGACGATATTTCCTGCTGCTCGCATGGGCATCAACCTATTTCGCCCTGTTGGCTGGGGTTCAAGCCCGCACCGCTGAGCGGCGTGAACAACAATTCCGCTCTGCGGCTAAGGCGGCTGAACTGCGCAGCTTGCGGTATCAGGTGAACCCGCATTTCCTGTTCAACACGCTCAATTCGCTTTCTGCTCTGGTGATGACTGGCAAGACCGACAGCGCGGAACGGATGATTCAAACCATCAGCCGCTTCTATCGCCACTCGCTTGCCGATGATCCGACCAATGATGTCTATCTCGAAGACGAATTTGACCTTCAAAAGCTTTATCTCGACATTGAAGAGGTGCGTTTTCCTGATCGGCTGCGTTCCAATTTTGAACTTCCCGAAGATCTGCAAAAGGCGCGAGTGCCAGGGATGATCTTGCAACCTTTGGTTGAAAACTCTGTTAAATACGCGGTCTCTGCGGTTGCGCGTCCAATTACGATCACCGTCTCTGCGCGCGAAGAATTTGACCGGCTGGTCGTGACGGTTAGCGATGACGGCCCCGGCGTTCCTGAGGGTGCACCACATGGCTTTGGCATTGGATTGGCGAATGTGCGGGATCGAATTGTGGCCCGTTTTGGTCCTGATATAGCCTTTACATCGGCTCCCCTGCCTGGCGGTTATAAGACCGAAATCCGCATTCCCCTATCCCGCCCTGCATAGCATTGAAGGCGATCATGGCTGATACTGAAAACAACAACGAAGCTGCCGAACAACCCCTTCGCACCCTGATTGTCGACGACGAACCGCTGGCGGTTGAGCGTATTCAGGTCATTTGCGCTGAAATCTCGGCGATCAATGTGGTGGGCACAGCCAGCGACGGCGCGGCTGCGTTGCGGTTGGCGGAGAAGCTCAGTCCTGATTTGGTGTTGCTTGACATGACGATGCCAGCATTGGACGGATTGGGAGTTGCGCGGAAACTCGCCGGTTTCGATGAACCGCCTGCTGTTATCTTTGTAACGGCGCACGATCATTTTGCTGTTGAAGCGTTTGATCTTGAGGCAATCGATTACGTACTCAAGCCCGTTTCCGCTGAACGGTTGGAGCGCGCAATCGAACGGGCGGTGGCGCGCCGTGGAGAGCGTAAGGAAGCACCGGGTCAGTGGCTTGATGAATTGTGGGTTCCACATCGCTCTGAATTGCTACGGATTGCGGTGAACCAAGTGCATCAGATCGATGCTGAGCGCGATTATGTGCGATTGCATGTCAGTAATGCGGGTGAACAGGGCGAACCGCCTCGATCCTATCTGTTGTTGCAGACAATCGCCGGGCTCGAAGCGCGGCTTGATCCAGAGCAATTCATTCGCATCCATCGCTCAACCATTCTGCGCCGCGACAATATTCGCGGCCTGCGCCACGATGGGTTGGGTGTATGGTCAGCGGAATTGCAGAATGGCGACGCCTTACGGATTGGCCGGACGTACCTGTCCAAAGTGAAGGCGATGGCTGGACGCTAACACCGCTTGTTTCTAAAACAGAAAAAGGCGGCTCGAACCCTGGGACTGAAGTAGGGTTCGAGCTGCCTTATCTGCGCCAACGACTGGGGCGCAGAGTTTGAATATTGTTCAACCGCCGCGTTGGCTCGCGACGATGGCAGCCACTTGGCGTTGAGCGCTGGCGCGTGCTTTTACGACACATTCGCGAGCTTCCTGCGAACGAATACGCGTGCCAACACGGGCGCGATCAACATGGCAGACTTCGCGCGCAACCTGCTCAATGCGGAGGTCGAGGATCCGCTGACCTTCTGCGGTGTTGAGGTCGAGGCCTGCAACGCTGACTTCCTGCCGAGGCAGTTCATCAGGTCCGGCAAAAGCGGGTGATGCGGTGAGGGCCAAGCCGAAAGAGGCGGCGGCAATCGCGATCGAGGGGGCAAAGGTCTTCATCATTTCTCTCCTATGAGCAGGCCATTTCCGTGTTCGAGCGGGGTTTCGAAACGGGGATACGGATTGCCCTGCTGGAACTAAGAAATAGAGCAGCTGAGCCGTATGGTCATTTCATGGTCGACCAAACCCGTCTGGATTGTCGATTGGCGGGAAGCGAAATGACCGAGGCGATAGTTTCGCCGACGAGCAGCGCTTTCCAACCGACGTAGGATTACGCCATAGTGTCATCTGTGATTCTACCGCTTGCCATCATGTTCATCTTTGGAGTTGGCAACTTCGCCATTCACCGCGCTGTGCTCGAAAGCGGGCATCCTCTGGTCGAGCAAATGCCAAATTTTGTGCAATTGCTGGGCGGAAGGCTGACGCTGGTGGCCGAATTCGCGGTTTTGGTTGCGGCAATGCTGCTGGCTGCGAATGGATGGCCCGGCGTGATTTGGGTCTATGCCGGATATTCGGCGCTTAATGCGGTTTCGGGATGGATGATGCTGAGCGGGCGGATTTAGAGCGAAACGCACCGTGCAGGAATGAGCGGTTGCGTAGCGACGCCTTTCCAGCTTCACTATCGGACCTATGACAACACGGTTATTCCATATCAGCGATGTGCATTTCGGCGTTGAGGATCGCGGCGCACTTGCCAGTGTCGCCAAAGCCGTTGCGGATGAGCGGCCTGATGCGGTCGTGTGCACGGGCGATATTACGCAACGTGCCAAACATTCTGAATATGCGGCAGCCGCAGAATGGTTTGAGCATCTGGGCGTGCCAGTGATCCTAGAGCCGGGCAATCACGACATGCCCTATTATAATATGCTTGAGCGGTTCACTGATCCCTATGGCCGGTTTCGCCGGTTGAATGATCAGGTGGGCACGACGCTGGAAAGCGATGATGTTGTGCTGGTTTCGCTCAAGACGACCGTGCGCGCGCAAAGCCGCTTTCCGTGGTCGGACGGCGTGGTGACGGATGCGGCGCTGGCGGCAGCGTTGGAGCGGTTGTCGCAGCTGCACGATGATCCGCGCCATGTTTTGGTGACGGGGCATCACCCCTTACTCGGACCACAAGGGAAAGGCGCAAACCCCACCATTGGCGGCGATAAAGCTTTTGCAGCGATTGCCAGTGCCGGAGCAGATGCAATGCTGACCGGCCACGTTCACACGCCCTTTGATGAAGTGCGCGAATCCGCCGGGTCCATTACGCGTATGATTGGTGCGGGCACCTTGTCCACCCGACTGCGTCACGGTGCACCGCCGTCATACAGAGTCATCGAATGCGAGCTGTCGGGGCCCATCTCCACCGAACTGCGCGAGCTTACTCCTACCGAAGAGTAACCTGAACCCAACGGAATTTAACTGTGCTTTTCGGGCGCTTGTTAACCTGTTCTTTGGGATAATCTGCTTGTGGGTTGTGACGGTTATGGCCCGGATAGACCGGGTTGTTGGAGAAAAGCGATGGACCTGTTGAAAGCGATGGGATTTGGGGCGCTGATCAGCTGCTGCGTGGCGGTTGTGATTGGCTCGCAAGGGACAGCCGGTGGGCAATTGGCGATCCAGTCGGTCGATGTTGCCGATGTTAGAGTCTATTTTTCATGGCCAGTCTTTCTGGCGGCAACCGGATTGTTCTGGGGGTTGTTGCTGTTGCAACGCTAAGACGCACTCTTCCCAAAATACAAAAAGCCAAGATACAAAAAGGGCGGCGATCCGTGATGGAGCGCCGCCCTTTTTCGTTTGCCAATCGGCGAAACGTTTAGCGTTTCGAGAACTGGAAGCTACGACGCGCTTTCGCACGGCCATATTTCTTACGCTCGACAACGCGGCTGTCACGGGTGAGGAAGCCAGCGGCTTTCACAGTGGCCCGCAGTTCTGGCTCATATTTGGTGAGAGCCTGGCTGATGCCGTGCTTCACTGCGCCGGCCTGACCCGAAAGCCCGCCGCCTTTAACAGTGGCGACCACATCATATTGACCCTGACGATCGGTGATCGTGAAAGGCTGATCGATAATCAGGCGCAGAGTTGGACGTGCGAAATACACTTCCTGATCCTTGCCATTGACGGTGATCTTGCCGGTGCCGGGCTTGACCCAAACGCGAGCGGTTGCGTCTTTACGACGACCGGTTGCATAGGCGCGACCTTGGGCATCAAGCTCTTGATCGCGTAATGGCGTTACTGGGTTGTTGTTGACCACTTCAGCGATCTCAGCTGCATCCGCAGCAGGCGCATCGCCAGCGATGTCTTTCAAGTCCGACAGGTCGGAGACGGTGTTGGTTTCATCAGCCATTAGCTGTTCACCTTATTCTTGCGATTCATGGAGCCAAAGTCGAGCACGGCGGGGTTTTGCCCGTCATGCGGATGCTCTGTGCCGTTGTAGAGGTGCAGAGCGCGCATCTGATCGCGACCCAAAGGACCACGCGGGATCATGCGCTGAATTGCTTTTTCAATTACGCGCTCAGGAAATTGGCCTTCCAAGATTTTGGCAGGAGTGGTTTCCTTGATGCCGCCAGGGTGGCCGGTGTGCTTGTAATAGATTTTCTTGGTCGATTTGTTGCCGGTGAAGCGGACTTTATCGGCATTGATGATGATCACATGATCACCGCAATCGACGTGCGGGGTGTAGCTTGGCTTGTGCTTACCACGCAGAATGTTGGCAACGAGTGATGCGAGGCGGCCAACGACCAGACCTTCGGCATCGATCAGGTGCCATTTCTTTTCGACCTCAGCCGGCTTTATGGACCGGGTCTGTTTGCTAATCGCCTTCATGGCTGACTATCCTTGAAACAAAGAGATGAATTCGTTTTTCCATCGTCGATATGTTTTCTCAAACGATACCAGCGAATCCCGGCAAGGCCTTACGACCCCGGACGGTTGGGAAGCGCGCATTTGTCGATTGATGGGCTGTAAGTCAACCAAAACCGGGCTTTTCAGGAGAGGTAAAATAATACCGCACCAGAAATTGGACCCTTCTTTTCACATTTTCGCGAGCGTCCAGCGTTCAGATGCGCGCTGTTCATTGTCGCCAATGCGGGTTGTCACATGGCGGATCGCACTTTCCAGCCAAGCGGTCCCGGGCCCACATTTCGCTTCATAGGCCACTTCGAATTCGCCGGTGAGCCCCCCAGGCAACCCCATCGCGCGCCGGGTGAGCTGCGGAGTACCCTCGGGGAAGAACAGATCATTGGGTAGCTGGTCGAGCAACGTGGAGTTGGTGCGTTGCATCGCGCGCAAATGCTGCAACCGCGCTTCTTGCTCTGAGGTGGGGAGGGGACTGTCGGCAATAAACTGTTCCGCCTCCTCTACCGCGGCCCGCATATCGTCTTCGCGCAAACCATTTCTTGCGACCATGATTTTTCCGTCCGGAGACAGATCGATTGGCCACATGCCTGATGTTGAGCGATTTTGCTCAATTTGGGCTAGAGCCGCCAAAGCATCAGGAGCCTCTACCAGCGCGTCCAATTGCACGCCTGTGATGGAGATCCCGCGCCCTTGATCGGCAAAATCGACCTGCCAATTGCGGCTTACACTTAGCGATGCGCCATCGCGCAGCGATCTTTCGAGACGATGCGATAGTCGCATGGGCACATCAGGGATCGCCACGCGTGTTTGCGCCAATGCTGGCCCCGAGCCAAAGGGCAGCGACGCTGCGCATCCTAGTCCCAAGAATGTGCCAATCGCCCCGCGGCGAGAGGTAGCCCTCATCTCAAATCCTCTGATCGTCCCACCCGGCTCTTACGCAATACGCGGTGTGCCAAGCGTCGTATCCAACCATTGTAGTGTCAGCGGATGTGCGGCGTCGCACCTCCAAGCCACTATTGCGGGTATATCATAAGGGTGCAGCTCTCCCAAGCGCGCGACCAATTCATCTAGTTTTTCCGCGCTGGTTTTGAGCAATGCAACCGCTTCCGTCGCGCTTGAGGTCTCACCTTCCCATTCGAAAACAGATTCAATCACAGGGAAGAGATTGGCGCACGCAATCAGCTTTTCGGCTAGCAACTGATTGGCGATTTCGCGGGCGGTTGCCGCATCGGGAAATGGGCACCATGCCAGCGCAGCTTCTAGCGTTTTCATGCGAAAGTCGCGCTTTTTTGCTCATTTTGGCGTGCCACACCATCGCTGTGCATCGCCCAAGCGGTGGCGGCGACCAGCAGCGCGCCCGTCAATTGATGCGCAGCGGCGACCCATAATTCGACTTCGGTCATGACTGTCGCAATGCCCAAAAGGATCATAATGCCAAACGCGCTGTGCAAAGCAATCGAAGCGCGCCTGTCCGATTTGCGCACTCGGCGCGCCAGATAGACCAGCGCGGCGACTGCCACCCATGCCCACCAACGGTGGAGGAAATGGAGCAGGAAGGGATCGTGAGTTAGCGTCCAAAGAAAGCCGGGCGAAAAATCGATATTTGGCGCGATCTGCCCATTCATTAGCGGCCAATCATAGGCAGCGTGACCAGCGTTTAGCCCCGCAACCCATGCGCCAAGCAATAGCTGAATGAATAGCACGACCGCTACCACTGCAGCAGAGCTGGTCAGCGGAGCGGGGCCTGCGTGCGGCTCTCGCGCAATCCGTCGCATATCACGCGCGGTCCAAACCAATCCGCCCAAAAGCAGCAGAGCGGTCAATAGGTGCAGCGACAGGCGAAAATGGCTGACATCAGTCATGTCGCCAACAAGGCCGGAACTGACCATTAGCCATCCGAATAGCCCCTGAAGCCCGCCCAAAGCCAAAAGCCCGACCAAACGCCCCTTAAAACCCATAGGGATCGCGCCGCGCACCCAAAACCAGAGCAGAGGAAGGGCATAAATCACCCCAACCATCCGCGCGAGGAGGCGGTGAAACCATTCCCAGAAATAGATGAACTTGAAATCAGCCAGCGTCATCCCGCCAAGGCTTGCCTCCAGCCGATATTCCGGTGTTGCCTGATACTTTGCAAATTCCGCTGCCCAAGCGGCTTCGGTTAGTGGCGGTAGGATACCGGTCGCCAACTCCCATTCGGTAATGGACAGCCCGCTTTCAGTTAGACGGGTGATTCCGCCAACCATAACGATCACCACAACAATTACGGCGACCACTTCCAACCATCGCGCAATAGCCAAAGGCCGGGCGCTGTCTTGCAGTCCGCTTGCATGTCTTGTCGATGAAGGGGCGATGGTTGCCATAATCGAGCGTAAATGTGCGGCTCAGGCGGTGGTTGCAAGCTTTCTTGCGCACCGCGTGCATGCGAATGTCGCAAGAGCTGTGCGATTTCGGACGAGGTTTCCCATCATTGCCCCTTGCGAAATGTGATATTGTTACATAGAGGGTCTCTCGCAATGTATGAATCCACTGACCCTTCCAAGATGATTCGCAGCCGGCTTGATAAAAGCGGCATCGTCATCTCTGCGCTATGCGCGGTCCATTGTGTGGCCACGATTGCACTGGTGTCGGGGCTTGGCGTTGCTGGCAACTTCTTCTTGGCAGAGGAATTCCACCGGATCACTCTTGTCGCGGCGCTGATTATTGCTGCTGGCGCAATTGGCTGGGGCGCTTTGATCCATCGCCGCCGCGAACCGTTTGTTATATCACTGATCGGGCTTTGCATGATGGGCGGGGCGCTTGCATCGCCGCATGGTTTGCAGGAAGCGGTTTTGACCGTCATTGGCGTCGGAATGGTTGCCTTTGGCCATGTGTTGAACCTGCGCGCGTCACGGTAACGGTGCGCTAAGCACCCGTTCAAACACCCACAATCAAAACTCACGGTTGCCTAGGCGCGCCATCTGCCTATTTCAGAGCGCATGAGCGATATCAAAAACATCATCCTAAATGGTGAGCCGCGTCAGACGTCGGCTTCGACGATTGCCGATTTAGTCCGACAGCTTGAATTGCTGCCTGAAAAGGTCGCGGTAGAATGCAATGGTACGATTGTACCACGCTCCACACTGGAGGCCGCCCCTTTGAACGAAGGCGATACTCTGGAGATCGTGCATTTCGTCGGTGGGGGCGATCACGAGGACACTTGGACGGTGGCCGGACGGACGTTCAAATCACGGCTGATTGTCGGGACAGGCAAATACAAGGATTTCGAACAAAACGCCGCAGCGCTTGAGGCGAGCGGTGCGGAAATCGTCACTGTCGCAGTGCGCCGAGTGAATGTGAGCGACCCCAAAGCGCCGATGCTGACCGATTATATCGACCCCAAAAAGGTCACCTACCTCCCCAACACTGCAGGCTGTTTCACTGGCGAGGACGCGGTGCGCACATTGCGGCTGGCACGAGAGGCGGGCGGCTGGGATTTGGTCAAGCTCGAAGTGTTGGGCGAGGCGCGCACGCTGTATCCGAATATGCGTGAAACGCTGATCGCGACAGAAACGCTTGCTAAGGAAGGGTTCCTTCCGATGGTCTATTGTGTCGATGATCCGATTGCGGCGAAGCAATTGGAGGATGCAGGCGCGGTAGCGATTATGCCGCTGGGCGCGCCGATTGGCTCGGGGCTCGGCATTCAGAATCAGGTGACCATCCGCCTGATCGTCGAAGGAGCCAATGTCCCGGTGCTAGTTGATGCGGGTGTCGGCACAGCGTCTGATGCCGCGGTCGGCATGGAGCTGGGTTGCGATGGTATCCTGATGAACACTGCGATTGCCGAGGCGAAAGACCCGCTCCGCATGGCGCGCGCGATGAAATTGGCGGTTGAGGGCGGCCGCGAAGCCTATCTTGCTGGACGCATGGGGCGGCGCAAATACGCTGATCCCAGCTCTCCTTTGGCCGGACTCATTTAATTGCATAGCTAACGCTTAATTAACCACGTTGAGCGACAGTCTCTTTCGAACAGGAGACAACCCGTGACACTTGCGACGACAGCCACCCTTGCCATTGGCGAAATGCGCGAATTTGCGAGCTTTAGCGCCGCTGAGCAGCGTTATATCAAGCGGAGCCTTGATGTAGGTATGGCCCGCTGTGATGCGTTTCGCCTATGGGGCAATAGCGAGGCAGAGAGCGCCGCAATCCGCCGGCAATATGTTGCCTACCAAGATTTGAAGGCGCTGCGCGACCTGATCCCCCAAGAGGGCACTATCGGTGAGATAGAGCGCTTGATCGGAAAGCTCATCCGCGTCGCAGCGTTCGATCTCGAGCAAGGGCGTTTGGAGAGCTTTTCCGCATTCCGCTTCCTCTACGAACGCCTGCTCGGTGCAGAAGTGCGTGCCTATCTGCCCGCAGCATTCTGCGCCGCGGCGGCACTCCCAATGATCCGTCCGGAAAACCGCAAAGTGCTGCTGCAATCGCTCAGTGAGGCGGCCGCAACCGCGCCGGGATGGTCAGACAAAGCGCCGTGCTTCTATCCCGAATTCGTGGAAGATGTTGAGGCGGCTTGAGCCGCTCACCTCAACTCCGATAAAGTCCATCAATCTGCGCTTGATAGCGGTCGCGGATTTTGTGGCGACGGATCTTCATGCTCGGCGTCATTTCCTCGTTCTCGATTGAGAACGCCTCATCCGCAAAGGTGAACTGGCGCACTTTTTCGGTCACGGACAGGTCTTTGTTAGTCCGATCGAGAGCGCCGCGAACGGCATTCTTAAACGCTGGCAATTCCTGCAAGCGTTTAAGGTCGAATTTCTCATCATTCGCCCGCGCCCATTCGAGCGCCCATTCCGCATCAGGCACGATAAGGCCGACGACATAAGGCCGCTTGTCACCGCTCACCATCGCTTGTGCGATTTCGGGTTGCAGGGTCAGCATGCCTTCGATCTTTTGCGGGGCCACATTGTCGCCCTTGTCATTGACGATCATGTCTTTCTTGCGGTCGGTGATGACGATCCGGCCTCTTTCATCAAGATGGCCGATATCGCCTGTATGCAGCCAGCCATCCACGATGGTGCGCGCGGTTTCCGCGTCGTTTTGCCAATAGCCGTGCATCACCAGCTCGCCCCGGCACAAAATCTCGCCATCATCAGCGATTTTGATCTCGACCCCGCGCATGGGCGGACCGACCGTATCCATCTTCAGGCCTGCTGCCGGACGGTTGCAGCTCATCACAGGCCCGGCTTCTGTCTGGCCATAGCCTTGCAGCATCGTCAGCCCCATGGCGTCGAAGAAATTCCCAACCTCAGGGTTAAGCGGTGCGCCGCCAGAGACCATCGCCTTGATCCGTCCACCGAATTTCTGGCGAATCTTGGGGCGCAGGGTCCTTTCAATCAGGAAGTCGAGCGGCCGGTCGCGCTTACGCTTTTTCCCTTCTTCGGAATGTTCGCTGATCTTGAGCGCGTTATCCATCATGAAATTGGCAATGCGGCCCTGTTTGCTGACCTGTTTGATGATCCGCGTGCGCAACACTTCAAATAGTCGCGGGACCACCACCATGATTGTGGGCCGAGTTTCCTCGATATTCGATGCGAGCTTGTCCAGCCCTTGCGAATAAAAGATCTCCGCTCCGACCGCTATGGGCAGGTATTGACCGCCAGTGTGTTCATAGGCGTGGCTCAGGGGCAGGAAGGACAGGAAGCGCTCATTCTCAATGCCAAAATCATTGATCAGGATTTCGGCTGCACCCGCCGCGTTGCACAGGATCGACCCATGGTGCTGTTTCACTCCGCGCGGGGCGCCGCCCGTGCCGCTGGTGTAGATTAGGCAGGCTGTATCGTCGCGGTTGATTTCGCCAATGCGCGCTTCGACCGCTTGGCGCGCGGCATCGGCATCGCCAGCGACCAGAGCGTCCCAATTGTGATATTCAAAGCTGCCCGCTTGTTGCCGCTGCAAATCCTCAATCCCGATGACGTGATCGACGATCCCGGTCCGACCGATGGCCCCGACCAGAGGGGATAACAGCTTTGCATTCGATACGATCACGGCACGTGCGCCGGAATTATCGAGAATATGCGCGTGATCGCGTTCGGTGTTGGTGATGTAGGTCGGAACCGAGATACAGCCCGCTGCCATGATCGCGATATCAGCGATGCACCATTCGGGCCGGTTCTCCGATACCAGCGCAACCCGGTCACCTTCATTCAGGCCAATCCGACGCAGGCTTTCGGCGAGTAAGCTGATCTGCTGAGCCACTTCGCGCCAGCTTTGCGTGCGCCATTCGCCATCCTCTTTGCGGCCGAGGAAAGGTGCATCGCCCTTTTCATCGGCACGTTTGAAGAACAATTCGACCAAGTTCTTGGCGCTGTCGAGGTCCTGAAGGATGGGATCATCGGTCGGATCTGCAACAGGCGGCAATGTGGGGGCGTGCACGGACAAAAGCTCCTCTTCCCGCGAGGCGCCGGGTTGTTTTCAACCTCTGGCGAGCGCGTATTCAGTGTTTCCAGATGCCAAAATAAGCGCTGATTGCCGTAGCGGCAAGCATTGTTGGCGCTCACACATCTATGGCGATGGTCGAAAAGTCAATTTTGCCAGATACTTATTCGTATACAAGCAATTCGGCGACGCGCGGATCACCGGCAGATTCCCAACCATTTTCGGTCCGCAAGAGCGCGTTCGCCTTACCGCGCGGGGACAGCAATCGGACAGAACCGTGGCCCATCGCTTCCAAATCCTGCGCCATGCCAGCAACCACGCTGCCCTCTTCGGTGATGACAGTCGTGCCGAACGCCATTAAGAGCGGCAGTCCCAGCGCATCTTGAGCACTCATGTCAAAATCCACCACTCCGATAATGGAGCGGGCGACCTGAACCGGGATTGTGGGCCCACCCGCGGCTCCAATTACCAGCACCACTTCGCCATCTTCATCAAAAACGATGGTTGGTGCCATAGAAGAACGGGGACGCTTCCCCCCTTCGACCCGGTTGGCCACCATCACTCCGCTGCGTTCTGGCGAAGAGCTGAAATCGGTGAGTTCGTTGTTGAGATAGAACCCACCCCAATGCAGGCCCGATCCAAATGCGCCTTCGACAGTGGAGGTGTAGCTGACTGCATTGCCGTCGCTATCGACCACGGAGAAATGCGTCGTACCGTTCTCGGGCGGTTCGTCGCCATCCGCGCGTGCAAGAGGAGCGCCGGGAGGTGTGCCGGCTTCAACGCTTTGGAGCGCCGAGGTCGGGTTGATCAGTGCGCTGCGGGTGGCGATGTACGCAGGGTCGACCAGTCCTGCGACCGGGACGGCAACAAAATCTGCGTCACCGATATAAAGCTCACGATCAGCATAAGCGATCCGCTGCGATTCTAGAAAAAGGTGCCAAAACTCGATGCTCTCTGGCCCAAGCGCGGCGATATCGAAGCGTTCCAATTGGGCGAGCATCTGTGCAACCGCGACCCCGCCAGAACTGGGTGGACCCATGCCGCATATTTTGTAGGTTCGGTATGGCGCGCAGACCGCATCGCGTGCTTTGGCCTCGTATCCGCGAATATCTTGGGGCGTCATCGCACCATCTCGGGGGGTTTCCTGTGCGACATAGGACGCCAATGCGTCGGCATTCGCATCATAGAACGCGCTCGAACCCTGAGCGGCAATTTGTTCAAACGTATCGGCCAAATCGGGGATAGTGATGCGCGCACCCACGGGCAACGGCTCGCCATCGTCGCCGAAGAAGATCGCTCGTGCTGCCTCAGTCTTTGCCGCGCGCTCTTTGCGGTCTGAGAGCGATCCATGCAGGCGGCGATTAACCAGGAACCCGTCGCGAGCAAGCGCAATGGCGGGTTCGAAAAGCTCCGCCCATTCGAGCTTTCCGTATCGCTGATGGGCTTCGGCCGCGAGCGCGATATTGCCAGGTACTCCGACACTGAGACCGGTCGTGACGCGCGTTTCAAATGGCAGCCGTTCACCTTCACTATCAAGGAAGCGCGTGCCCGTGGCGCTCGCCGGAGCGGTCTCGCGCCCATCCAAAGTGATCAGGCCATCTGAGCCTGCATGGACCATAAAGCCGCCGCCGCCGATGCCGGAACTTTGCGGCTCTACGACAGTCAGTGCCAGCATCACCGCGATCGCTGCGTCGCTGGCTGATCCACCCTTTGCCAATATCGCTTCGCCAGCGGCCGTTGCACGCGGATCAGCAGAGCTAACCGCGCCTTCAAGAGGAGTTGGGGCGGTTTCTGTCGCGCTAACCAGAGGTGCGGAATAGGTTGTGCAGCCGGTCAGCAGCAGAGCGATGGGCGATAGAAAAGTGAGCGCTTTCAACATGCGCACCTCGCTATTCGCTTCCCACCGCCTCTGCAATGCTGGTGAAGCCATCGCGCGCCATTAATCGCTCCAATCCCTTTACGATTTGTGCGCCTAAGCCGGGGCCGTGATAGACCATGGCGGAGTAAAGCTGCACCAATGATGCGCCTGCGCGAATACGTTCCCACGCATGGTCAGCGCTGGCAATGCCGCCCACACCGATCAAGGGGACCGCGCCGCCTGTTGCCTTTGCGAAGTCGCGGATGCGCTGTGTCGCGAGGGCTTTTAGCGGTGCGCCCGATAGGCCGCCTTGTTCGCCGGCATGGCGCGAACGCAGCGTGGGGCGTGATATCGTGGTGTTGGACACAATCAGCGCGCCCAGTTTCTTGTCGATCGCGATCCGGGCAATCGCATCGATATCGGCGAGCTCCAGATCGGGTGCGACTTTAAGGAATATCGGCGGCGCCTTTTCTGGTGCGGTAGTATCGCGGGCTGCGATCACTTGATCGATCAGGTCTGTCAGTGCGCCTTCATCCTGCAAAGCCCGCAGGCCCGGCGTGTTGGGGCTGGAGACATTGACCGCTAAATAGCTAGCGAGAGGCGCCATGATTGACGCCATCTGTGCGTAATCGGCGACGCGATCCTCAGAATCCTTATTCGCGCCGATATTGATGCCAAGCACCCCCGGCCTGCCAAGCCGCGCGTTCAACCGGGTAAGCGCCGCCTCAGCGCCCGCGTTGTTAAAGCCCATGCGATTGATCACCGCCTGATCTTCCACCAATCGAAACAAGCGCGGTTTGGGATTGCCGGATTGTGCTTTGGGCGTGATTGAGCCGACTTCGGTAAAGCCGAAGCCCAACCCCAAGAGCGCGTCGGGCACTTCGGCATCTTTGTCGAAACCTGCGGCAACGCCAACAGGGTTTGGAAAATCGAGGCCAGCCACATTCACCGCCAACACGCCTGTTCGCGAAGGTTGCGCCCGCTTTTGGGGAAGCGCCTTTAGCGCAGTGATCGCGAAGCGATGCCCAGTTTCCGAATCGAGAGCGAAAATGGCGGGTTTGAAAAGGTCGAAGAGCCGGAACGAGTGCGTCATGGCGCATGCCTAAGCCAGCATTTCGCTGCCCTGTCGAGAGAGCGCGTCAGTGCGTGCGCCAATAGCACCGCTCAAAGCGCCATCACTGACCTCAGTAAAACCACGTTGTCGTTTGCATACAATTCATTGTGATACATCCCCGTTACATCCCCCCTTGCGACCCGAAGGGCTCGGAGCAGCAATGCGAAGAGTTCCTCAACTTAAATGGGCGGCTCCGATTAGGGGCCGCCCTTTTTTTGTGTCAATTCAAGCCCAAAGCGGCTAAACGCGGCGCGATACGGGGCGTAAGTGATGGTGGACTTCCAAGACTCGAACAGAGCCGAAAACGGCGTCGACACGGATGAATTGGGCTTTGAGCTTACCGAAAGCTCGCTCATCACGGTCGACTATATTGCGCCGCCTGCCGCCATCAGTGACTATGTCACGACGCTTTATCATTTCCGCTGTGAAGAACCCAAGATTCGTGACGTTCAACCCTCGTCGGTCGGACATCTCGCAATTTTCCCATATGGCAAAGGCGAAGTGCATTTTCGTGATGGGCACAAGGACCCGAATCACGAAGTTGCCGTGATGACTCCACTGACAACGGCCAACCCCATTGTGGTTGATGGCCCGTTTCATGTGATTGGCGCTGCCCTGACCCCGTTGGGCTGGGCGTCGTTGACCCGTCTTCATGCGGGAGAGCATCGTGACCGTCTGCGCGACGCCAGTGAGATACTGGGCGACGAAGTGGCTGTGCTCGGCAAAGAACTCAACGCGAAATATCGGGCGAATGAGAAGAGCGGGCGTGAGTGTGCACTCGCTATTGGCGAGTATATTGGCACGCAGGTGAAACCTATCAATTCGCGCCACGCTGACTTGATCAAAGTGGTCAATACATGGCTCGGCTCATCATTAAATCCTGACCTTGCCGACCTGCTTTCCATGGCGGCCTATTCCGAACGTCAGGTACAGCGCCTGACAGAACGGTATTTCGGTCTGTCACCGCAGGCACTCGCGCGCAAATACCGTGCATTGCGCGCGGCGGCCTATCTGTCATTTCCCACACTCACACCCGAATTTGAGGCGGAATTGGGTGAGGCGTTTTTTGACCAATCGCATATGATCCGTGAGATAAACCGCTTTGTTGGCCGCACTCCTGCGCGTTTGCGTGATCCAGACAGCCCCTTTTTGTCGGAGATGATCGCCCCTAAAAATCTGCGCGAGCTTGGATCTTGAGGCTTGTGGCGGCTGCGGCTTTGTGCCGATAAGTTTACAAGAATTATTTATTCCGATTGAGGTGAATCATGCGGCGTTTTCCGACTTTGAGCTTGAAGTTTCTTGCGCCATCGGTTGCGGCCATTGCTCTGGCTGGATGCTCACTGCCTTATCAAGAGCCGATTGCCGCTGCGCCTGCTCCGGTTTCGCCCTCTGAAGACGACGCCCTGTCGCTCAACGCATTCTTTGCAGATTATGACCGCGCGAGCCTCGCGATGTCGCCGGAGAGCAAGTCGTATCGGGGCATCCGTGATGCCGATTATGGGCGATGGGATGATGTCTCAGACGAAGCGGCTGAGGCTGAGCATCGATTCCTACAAGGTTCGCTTGTAGAAATGATGGCGGCCTATGGCGGCGAGAATTTGTCTGAACAGGATCGGCTTTCCTATCGCCTGTTTGAACAGATGGCTAAGCGCCGCGCCTCGCTTTATCCTTTCCGCGAATATGGGTTCCTGTTCGATCACCGCCGCGGGGCGCACACCAATATTCCGGCATTCCTGATCAACATTCACCGGGTTAGCAACCTTGCCGACGCAGAGGCCTATGTTTCGCGCATCGAGGGGATCGGCCCTCAGTTGGATGCTCTGATCGCCGAAGCGCGTGAACGAGCGGATGCCGGCGTCATGCCGCCGGACTGGGTTTATCCTTACGTCATCGCCGACCTTGAGGCGCTGATTGCGGCGGGCGATGACAATGCCATCCTAAACGATTTTGACGCCAAGCTGGCACCGCTGACACCGGACCTGCCCGATGGCACGGATGCAGAGGCGAGCGAGGTGATTGCTTTGCAGGCTATGGCGAAAGAGGCGTGGAACACGTCGGCCCTACCTGGATACCAACGGCTCCTCACTGAAATGCGCCGCCAGCAAACCATTGCGCCCACCGATGACGGCATTTGGCGTCTGCCGCAGGGGGAGCAATATTACGCGGCTCTCCTGCGCAGCTACACCACAACAGACCTGACTGCCGACGAGATCCACAATATCGGCTTGCGCGAAGTGGAGCGTATCCATGGCGAAATGCGCGCAATCATGAATCAGGTCGGGTTTGAGGGTAGCCTGCAAGAGTTCTTCGAATTCACCCGTACCGACGATCAGTTCTTCTACACCAGCCGCGAAGAATATGTCGCCGATGCGCAGGCCGCGATTGATCGACTGGGCGAGAGGATGCCGGAATTCTTTGGTGTGCTCCCGACTGATCCTTTGACCATAAAGCCGGTTGAGGCGTTTCGTGAGCGCAGTGCGGGCAAAGCATTTTACCAGCGCCCCGCTCCCGATGGATCGCGTCCGGGCACCTATTATGTGAACCTGTATAACCTGCGCGATATGTCTAAAAATGAGCTTGAGGCGCTTGCCTATCATGAAGGTTTGCCTGGCCACCATTTGCAGCTTTCGATCCAGACCCAACTGGGTGACCTGCCCGCCTTTCGACGATTTGGCGGAGTGACCGCCTATTCCGAAGGATGGGGACTGTATTCTGAGGAGCTGGGCAAGGACATGGGGTTCTACACCGATCCCTATTCCGACTTTGGCCGGCTGGGCATGGAATTGTGGCGCGCATGCCGCTTGGTGGTCGATACGGGCATCCATTCCAAACGCTGGACTCGCGAAGAGGCGATTGACTACCTCGCTGAAAACACACCCAACCCGCAAGGCGACATAGTGAAGGCGATTGAGCGCTACATCACCACGCCGGGCCAAGCGACCGCCTATATGATTGGTAAGCTGAAAATCATGGAGCTGCGAGCGAGGGCGCGTGATGAATTGGGCGATGATTTCGACATTCGCGGCTTTCACGATGCAATTCTGACTAGCGGGCCGGTGCCGCTGTCCATCATGGAAGAAAACGTGATGAAATGGGTTGAGAGTGAACGGGGCGGATAGGTCGGTGGCGGACTCAGCTTGAAATCAGAGCGATTCGCGCGTATTTAAAATCCGACTCAATTAGTCCGATTTAAGAATCGCTCGCAATAGCATAGGTCCGACACCAAAAATGCGCCTCTCTAACCTTGCCGATTACGCCGTCATCACGATGGTTCAGGCCGCCACGCATTGCGGCGATGGCCGGGTGAGTGCGGCTGAATTGGCGAGCGAGACCGGCCTGCCAGTCCCCACAGTCCAGCGTCTGGTTTCAAAACTGACCAGTGCATCTCTGTTGCGGTCAGTGCGCGGTGTAGGCGGTGGATTGCAGCTTGGTCGGCCAGCCGCCGCAATCACAGTTGCCGATATTGTCGAAGCGGTCGAAGGGCCAATCGCGCTGACCGCCTGTATCGAAGAGGGCGCGTGCGATCATGAGGCCAATTGTTCGATGAAGCCGCATTGGCCGATCATCAATGAAAAGATGCGCGGTGCGCTGGCCGAAATCACGCTTGATCACCTGCGCCATTCAAATCCATCCAATTCCACTCCAGTTAAAGAGCACGCGGCATGACCGACAATCTCGACCTCGAAGCGCCAGAAATGGACCAAGACGCGAAGGACGCCGCGGCCGCGGCTGCGGAATATGAGCATGGCTGGTCATCGGATATTGAGACCGAATTTGCGGAAAAAGGGCTAAATGAGGACACCGTCCGCTTTATTTCCGGCAAAAAGGGCGAACCGGAATGGATGCTCGATTGGCGGCTGAAGGCGTTCCGCATGTGGCAGACACTCGAAGAGCCCGATTGGGCCAAGGTCGGCTATCCCAAGATCGACTATCAAGACGCCTATTACTACGCCGCGCCCACCAAGAAAATCGAGCTCGACTCGCTCGATGACCTCGATCCCGAGATTAAGCGTGTTTACGACAAGCTGGGCATTCCGCTGGGTGAGCAAGAAGTCCTGGCCGGGGTAAAGGGCGCAAAGAAAGTCGCCGTGGACGCCGTATTTGACAGTGTCAGCGTAGCGACCTCCTTTCGCGAGGAGCTCATGCGGGCAGGCGTAATCTTCCGCTCAATCTCCGAGGCGATCAAGGAATATCCTGAGCTGGTGCAAAAATGGCTGGGCCGGGTTGTGCCCACGCGCGACAATTACTTCGCCTGCCTCAATGCGGCGGTCTTTTCGGACGGCACGTTCGTTTATGTGCCAGAGGGCGTGCGCTGCCCGATGGAGCTCAGCACCTATTTCCGCATCAATGCGGAGAATACGGGGCAGTTCGAACGCACGCTAATCATCGCCGAAAAGGGCGCTTACGTGTCCTATCTCGAAGGTTGCACCGCGCCGATGCGCGATGAAAACCAGCTCCACGCTGCTGTCGTCGAATTGGTCGCGATGGAAGATGCGGAGATCAAATATTCGACCGTTCAAAACTGGTATCCCGGCAATGCAGAAGGTGTGGGCGGGATCTACAACTTCGTGACCAAACGCGGTTTGTGTCAGGGCGACCGGTCGAAAATCAGCTGGACCCAAGTCGAAACCGGCAGCGCTGTGACATGGAAATACCCCAGCTGCGTCCTCAACGGCGAAGACAGCGTGGGCGAGTTTTATTCCGTCGCGGTCACCAACAATTTCCAGCAGGCCGATACCGGGACCAAGATGATCCACAATGGGCGCGGATCGCGCTCAACGATCATTTCCAAGGGGATCAGCGCGGGCAAATCGAACAACACCTATCGCGGGCTTGTTCGCGTGGGCCCAAAGGCGGACGGCGTGCGCAATTTCACGCAATGCGACAGCCTGCTGCTCGGCGATGAATGCGGCGCACACACGGTGCCCTATATCGAGGTGAAGAACCCCGGCGCGCAGATCGAACACGAAGCAACCACTTCCAAAATCAGCGACGAGCAGATGTTTTATGCTCAACAACGCGGGCTCGATGAGGAAGAGGCGGTTGCGCTGATCGTGAACGGCTTTGCCAAGGATGTGCTGAAAGAGCTGCCAATGGAATTTGCGGTCGAAGCGCAAAAGCTGCTGGCGATTTCGCTTGAGGGGAGCGTGGGGTGATGCGGGCCATTGCACCTGCATTCCTCGCGACTTTGGTCGCCTGCGCTCCCGCGAATAGCGAGAACACCGAGGTTCAGTCGTGCGTCGATGAGCTTGTTGAACTGTTTGAAGAGCGCGCTGCGTTTTTTGAAGAGCATGCAGGTCCACTTGCGATGCCTGCCGGCGATACGAGTGACGCTATGCCACTAGAAGATATGCAGCCTTTTGTCGGGTTGGTGGAAGGGCTGGAAATGCGAGAAAACCGTATTCAAATCGCGCTTCGCGATTGTCCAGCTGCGGCATCGCTGAAAAGCGAAGCTGATCGAGCGCTCCCTGTGCAAATGGTATCACCATGACTGACCGCAAAACCCTAAACCTGCGCCCTCCGTCCGAGGAAAAGATCGACCCCGAAACCCTCAACAAAAAGGGTCGTGGGTGGAAGATTTCGGACAAGCGTCTCGACGCCTTGCATGACCGTGCGCGCGAGATGAAGCGCTTTGCCTCGCCTGCGAATAGGGCGCTGGCGGCGAAATTCGCGACTGCCAATTTTGGGCGCTACACATTCAAGCGCTTTGCTGTGGTCGGCAGCGCTATTGTCGATTTCAACTGCCACAATCTGGGCATGGCGATCATGATTGATGAGGCGGACGCAGACGAAACACTCGCCAAACGCCGGGACAAAAGCCTTGAGGCGGTCGGCATCCGGGTGATGCGGATCAAGGCGGAACATATCCTTGAAAATATGGATGGCGTGCTTGAGCGGATCACGCTTGGCATGCGCATGCGTATCGACGACAAACAAAAAGCAAGAAGCGCACACCGCTCAAATTTCAACCAATCAGGCACAAGCGAACGGGACCGATCCGAATGACCAGCCTATCTCTAATCCTTGCCCACACTCTTGCCCCTGTGATCGCGCTACAAGGCGTCGGCCAAGCGCCGATGGCGATCGAAAATGACGCGCCTGAGACGTGGACGCTTGAATATCCGCGCATCATTCAACCCTTCATTGAAGATTATCGCCGCTGTCTGACCGGGCAAATGCGCCGGGTTCGGGGAGAGGCAGATTTCGAAGCACAACACCGCTCTGATGTTCCGCGCTGCATGGACGAATTGGAAGTGGCGGAAGACGGTGCGAACCGCGTGCTGGCTGGGCGCGGAGAGTACACCGACTATACCCCAGCTGATATTACTGAGGTTTTCGAACACGTCGGCCGCATCCACATCGCGCGCGGCGCAGATCTCGACAACCAATTCACTTTTTTGATGCGCACGGCTGCGGCTGCACGAGACAATTATGAAGCCGAACGGCCCGAGGGTCTGGTGCTGGAATTGCACGATGCCTCTGTGGTGAAGGCGCACACCGATTCAACCGCAGCTGCAGCCGAAGCGGCTTATGATCAACGAGAAGGAGCACGCGGTGCTAACGATTGAGAACCTGCACGCTGAAGTAGACGGTGCGGGCGGTGCAAAGCCGATCCTCAAGGGCTTGAACCTTGAGGTTGCGGCCGGTGAAGTTCACGCGATTATGGGGCCTAACGGCGCCGGTAAATCGACCTTGGCGCATGTGTTGGGCGGAAAGCCCGGCTACGAAGTCACGGACGGTTCTGTGACGTTTAAGGGCGAGGATCTGTTCGCCCTCGATCCGCATGAGCGCGCGGCGACCGGGTTGTTCCTCGGCTTTCAGTATCCGGTCGAAATCCCCGGCGTCTCCAATGTCCAATTCCTGCGTGAAGCGCTGAATGCCCAGCGCAAATTTCGCGGCGAAGAGCCTCTGTCCGGTGGTGAGTTTCTGAAACTCGCCAAGGAGAAGGCCGGCCTGCTGAAAATGGACATGGAAATGCTCAAGCGGCAGGTGAATGTCGGCTTTTCCGGTGGTGAGAAAAAGCGCGCTGAAATGGTGCAAATGGGCATTCTTGATCCAAGCTTTGCCGTGCTGGACGAAACCGATAGCGGCCTTGATATTGATGCGCTGCGGGTGGTTGGTGAAGGCATCAATTCTATCATGCGCAGCGGTGACAAAGGCGTCCTGCTGATTACGCATTACCAACGCCTTCTCGACGTCGTGAAACCAGACCGAGTGAGTGTACTTGCCGGTGGGCGGATCGTCGAAACGGGCGGTCCAGAACTGGCCTTACGGCTTGAGCAGGAAGGTTACGATACGGTGATGGCGAATGCCTGAGGCGGCGACCTTGCCTACCAAGCGCGATGAAGCATGGCGCTATGCCGATATCCCGGCGCTTGAGCGATTGGGCGCAGGCGCGCTGGATCAGTGGCAGGATGTGGCTGTTCTGGCAGGCGATACTTGGCGCCAAGTCATGATTGTAGGTGGTTCTGCGCCGGAATTGCATCGCATCCGCCTCACAGTGGGAGAAGGCGCACGCGCTGAGCTGTTTGCGACCAATGCTGGTGGCGATTTCACGCGGCTCGAGGTTGAGGTGACCTTGGGCAAGGGCGCGCATTTTGAATTTGGCGGAGTGACTATCGGCGGCGGTGATGCTGTGCGCGAATTTGTCACAACGACCATTCATGCTGAGCCGGACGGGACCAGCAATCAGATCGTGCGCAGCGTTCATTGGGACACTGGTACGGGTAATTTCCTGGGCGAGATAAAAGTCGCGCGCAATGCGCAGAAAACCGATGCTGCGCAGGATTTCAAAGGGCTGTTGCTGGAGGCTGGCGCAAGCGCGAATGCCGTCCCGCAGCTTGAGATTTTTGCCGACGATGTGAAATGCGCGCACGGCGCGACCGTCGGTCAACTTGATGAAGCGGCGCGGTATTACATGGCCGCGCGCGGGCTTTCCCCGGATCAGGCACAGCGTCTGTTGGTGCAAGCGTTTATCGGTGATGCGTTCGTCGAATTGGAAGATCAAGCTCACCGCGAAGAGCTCCTCGATGCCGCGCTGACTGCGTTGGAGGGGGCAAAGCTTTGAACGCTCCGATGAACATCGACCGCGACCTGCGCGCTGATTTTCCCGGTTTGGTGACCGGTGAGGGTGCCTCGTGGCACTACCTCGACACGGCGGCGACGGCACAAAAACCGCGCGCCGTGATCGACGCGATGGCGCGTGCGATGGGCGAGGATTACGCGACGGTCCATCGCGGGGTCTATGCGCGTTCTGCCGATATGACGGCGGCTTATGAGGCCGCGCGACGGCGGATTGCGGCATTGATTAGTGGGCAAGAGGACGAGATCGTCTTTACCCGCGGCGCGACTGAGGCGATCAATCTGGTCGCGAACACTTGGGGTGCCGCGAACCTCGAAGCGGGTGACCGGATACTGCTCTCCCAGCTTGAGCATCACTCCAACATCGTCCCGTGGCAAATGATCGCCGAAAAAGTGGGTGCGCATATCGATGTTGTGCCGCTAACCGATGATCATCAGATCGATCTGGACGCTGCTGAGGCGATGATCACGGGTCAGCACAAGCTGGTTGCTTTCGGCCATGTCTCCAACGTGCTCGGCAGTGTATTGGACGCTCCGCGCGCCGCTGCAATGGCGCACCGGGTGGGGGCCAAGCTGTTGCTGGATGGCTGTCAGGCGGTGCCGCATATGCCGGTCGATGTCGCGGCATTAGACTGCGATTTCTACGTTTTCAGCGCGCACAAGCTCTATGGCCCGACCGGGATCGGTGCTTTGTGGGCGCGGGCGGATATTCTCGACGCGATGCCGCCATGGGAAGGCGGCGGCGCGATGATTGACCGGGTCAGCTTCGATGGCACCACTTATGCCCCAGCTCCGCAACGCTTCGAAGCGGGAACGCCAGCCATCACCGAAGCAATCGCCTTTGCTGCGGCGGCTGATTACGTTGCTGAAGTCGGGCTCGCCGCGATGCATGAGCGGGAAGGCAAGCTGGTCGCACGCCTACGCCGGGAATTGGGCGCGATGAATGATGTGACCCTGTTTGGGCCGCATGACAGCGCCGGGATCGTCAGCTTTATGATCGACGACATCCACCCGCATGATTTGGGCACGATCCTCGATGAAGCCAATGTCGCGATCCGCGCTGGGCATCATTGCGCTCAGCCATTGATGGATTATCTCGGCGTGCCTGCGACCGCGCGCGCCAGTTTCGGTCTGTATTCTACGGAAGCCGACATCGACGCCTTGGTCGAAGGGATTGCCCGCACTCGCAAGATTTTTGGGAAAGCATGATGAACACGCCGCAAGACGATACCGACACGGCTGCGAAGCCACCCCGCGCACGGGTCTCGGACGCGATTGAGCCCGCCGCCCCAACGGAAAAGCGGGAACGCGACTACCTCGACGGATTTCTGGCGGCGAAGCCCGCTGAGAATGCCGCTGGGGGCGCGGGTGGCGATCTCCAACAGGCCGTGGTTGATGCGCTTAAGGAGATCTATGACCCGGAAATTCCGGTTAACATCTATGACCTCGGCCTGATCTACGGTGTCGAAGTCGATGATGACGCGGATGCCACCATATTGATGACCCTCACAACGCCGCATTGCCCCGTTGCCGAAACCATGCCGGGCGAGGTTGAGCTGCGCGCAGCTTCCGTGCCCGGTATCCGCGATGCTGAGGTTGAGTTGGTCTGGGACCCGCCATGGAGCCCTGAAAAGATGTCTGACGAAGCGCGGCTAGAACTGGGGATGTTGTGATGACCACTGATACCAAAACTCGCAAAATGCCCGCCGCCGTCATCCTGACCGCAGGGGCTGAAGCGCGCATCGCCCATTTGATGAGTGAAGCCCCGGCAGACGCTATCGGCGTAAAGCTCTCAACCCCGCGCCGGGGGTGCTCAGGACTTGCCTACTCGGTCGATTATGTGACCGAGGAAGCCAAGTTCGACGAGAAGATCGAAACGCCCGGCGGCATATTCTACATCGACGGCGCCAGCGTGCTCTACCTTGTCGGATCGACAATGGATTGGCGCGAGGACGATTTCACCGCAGGTTTCGTGTTCGAAAACCCCAATGCAAAAGGTGCATGTGGTTGCGGCGAAAGCTTTATGGTCTGATCCCCAGCTTGTGGGTTAGGCGGCGCTCTCTTCTTTGAGGCGTTCGATCAACCGGCGTTCTAGATCGTCGACCTGACCGTCCTGATTGATCTTCGCATCGACCCAGTCTTGTTCATTCCCGGTCACGGCGTCGCCTGCCTTGGCATCGCCTACATAGTCGTTTTGTGGACCGTCGGTGCCAGTGAGATGCTCTTTCGCCCAGCGCATATTGCGACCGAACTTGGATGAATTGCTTGCCATTGCGCCTAGAAAACCGCCCATTCCGGGGCTGTCGCTCTCGACGAATTTGACCAGCTCCAATTTGCGCGAATGGCTCAACTGGGCGTTGTCGAGAACAAAGCCGCGCAGGGAATTGGCGACGGCATCGACGAATAGATCACCCCATTCCGGCGCGTTTTCGTCTTCCAGTGTCGCGTCTTTCAGGCGGAAGAGCATTTCGGCGTCAAAGCGGCTGACAGCAGCCGGGCCATAGCCACCGCTGGAGAAGATGACGCGGCGCAGGATGCGGCATTCCGCCGAACTGATATGCGTCGCTGACAGATCACCGCCGCTGCGGGTGGGGCCAGTGCCGGTGAGCACTTCTTTCTCAACCTGTGCGAGCACATAGTCTTTGAGGACAGTGGGCACATTCTCCGCGCGTTCAATAATCCGGACAATTGTTTCAAGCTCAACGAAGCTTTCGACCACGCCGTCATGGTCAATCTGTGCGATCAGCCATTCGGCTTCTTCGGCATTGCATTGGAGGCGCGGTTTGGTGCCGTTGAGCACATATTCACCGATCGCCTCGACAAAGAAATCGCACCATTCGTCATCGCGCGTATCAATCGCGTTGTTGACGGCGAACAGGGCCTCGGCCTCTTCGCGGGTGATGATGCCATCGCCCCAACCTTGGCGGCGAAGTGCGAGGATTTCTTGCGATGTGACCTGTCCATCAGCGGCGGCGCGCTGGGCAAGATCTGTGAAATGCGTGGTCATGTGGCTCTGAACCCCTTTTTCTTGGGGTAAGGCATTGCACGAATGTGCTTAAGACCGCGTTACCGCGCGGCTCTAGCGTGTCGCAGATCGCTCTACTTGATCGATGCAGCCTGCGCGGTCGGTCGCCGCACCGCCTTGCCTCTCGCGTGCCTCGATATGGGTTGCGACGGGCGCGGCATTGGCGGTGAGAGGGTAAAGGAAGATGTCGAGCACGCAGGCGTCACTGATGAATTGCAATTTGCGTGCATCACCTTCCGCTAAGTCTATGCGGGCGACGCCAAATCGTCCTGTGAGAGCGCCGGCGGCCTGTCCGATGACGCTGTCGATGCCTGAGCCGCGCATGACTTGGGGCGGGCGAAAGTCGTTGGGATTAGCGGGCGTGGAGGCACGCGGTGTTTGGGTTGTACCTGATCCCGCGGCGCAGGCTGAGAGCAGCAGGATCAAGCTGATACTGGCGAGTGTCTTACGCATTGGCTTGCTCCTCCTCTAATCTGGCCCGGCCCATCGCACGCTGTGCCAGATGTGTTCCCGCAGCAGCGCCGAGTACCGGAGCGATCAGACCCAGCACCGGAACCAGCAATATCCCCGCAATCGCTCCGCCCAGCAAGATGCGTTCGAGTTTCGGCACAGGGTTCTCCGCAGGTCTGTCACCGCAATGGCGCAGCCACGCCATATCGGTTAGCTCGCGGCCCAGAAGCCAAGCGTTTACACCTAAGAACACCGCCGCAGGGCCAATCCCGGTAACGATCAAGACCAGCGCGACAGGCGCCACCAAAAGGTTTGCACCGATGGTCCGCATGATCCCGCGCAGTGAATTGGCCAAATCCCGCCGGAACGGCAGTGGCGTGGCGCGTTCGGCTGACTCGGGATAATGTTCCAATTCAACCGCCGCGACGACTTCATCAGCGAAGAATTGCAGCACCGCGACTGCCACTACCCTTAGCAACAGCCACGCCGCCAAGCCCGCGATCAAGACCGCCGCCGCCGCGCTTGCCATGCCGCCATCGGACCAGCCCATCGCTGCAAAGCCGTATAGCAATCCGGCGTAAAGCCCTGCGCCAAGCGTTGCGAAGACCAATAAGGTCACCGCCACCGACTTGACCAAAACGCGCAGCACCTTGGGATCGCCCAACTGACGCATCGCATTGGCCAGGGCCTTCATCACAGCTTTTACAGCTTCCACGACTGCGGCGAATGCGGCGTGGGCTGCGTGAAGTCAAACGCGCATGGTTTAGACTTGGCCTGCGCTGCGCATGCCGCTAGGCGCGGCGCACACGATTTGCCCTTCCAATCACAGGACACCGAACTTGACACAGCCTTCAACTGATCCGCGCTATGACGTTATCGCCATTGGTAACGCTGTGGTCGATGTCATCGCCGCTTGCGAAGAGAGCCTTATTGAAGAATTGAACCTTAATCGCGGGGGCATGACCTTGATTGATGAGGGGCAGGCCGATGCGCTCTATTCCGCGATGCCACCTGCGCGGGAGCTTTCCGGTGGGTCGGCGGCGAACACGCTGGCGGGGCTTGCGACGTTGGGCCTCCAATGCGCCTTTATCGGTCAGGTTGCCGATGATCAGCTGGGCGAGGTGTTCCGCCACGATATGCGCGCAACCGGCATCGACTTCGATACAGCGGCGCGTCCGTCAAGCGACAAAGAAGGCGAGCCTGCAACGGGCCGTGTCCTCATCTTTGTGACACCCGATGGCGAGCGGACGATGAACACGTTCTTGGGCGCTGGGCAATATCTGCCCGCATCCGCTCTGGACGAGGATCTGATTGCGAGTGCCGCTATCCTCTATCTTGAAGGGTATCTGTGGGATCCCGAAGAGCCGCGCCGTGCCATGCGCCGCGCGATCGAGGTTGCGCGCGCAGCGGGTCGCAAGGTCGCCTTCACCGCGAGTGAGAGCTTTGTGATTGATCGTCATGGCGATGATTTCCGTGAGATGATCGACAGCGGCCTGATCGACATCCTCTTCGTCAATGAGAGCGAACTGGCGACGCTGACCGGCGAGGACGACTTTGAGGCTGGCATCGCCAAGGTGGCTGGCAAAGTGCCGGTTTTGGTTGCGACCAAGGGTGAGAACGGCGCGATTGCCGTCGCTCATGGAGAACGCGCTGAGGTTGCCGCGGAGCCGGTTGCTAAGGTGATCGACACCACCGGCGCAGGCGATCAGTTCGCAGCAGGCTTCCTCTCAGGCTATGCGCGCGGCGCTTCGCTGGAAACCTGTCTAAAGCGCGGCGCTATCGCCGCTGCTGAGGTGATCGCGCATTACGGTCCGCGGCCAGAGGTGGATATGAGGGCGCTGATGGCTGAAAAGCTCAGCTGATCGAGTTTCGCTGCCGTGACTTGCGCAAAACGCAAGTTGATAAAGTACATTCAGCATGACGCTTTGCAATATCTCCGCAAGGCGCGCCAAAAATGCCAAAGCCCCACTCGGATGAGCGGGGCCTTGTGGCTGGGTGGATTCACAGATTTGAAAGAGCCGCGCGTCGTGTAGCAGCGTGTGCGCGTGTAGGAAAATCACGGCATCGGCACATAATCCGCCCGCCGCAAAGTGATCATGTAATCGGCGACCTCGTCCACATGTTCGCGCTCCAGATCAAAATCCATCACCTCGGGATAGTTGTGCGCGCTGATAAGCCATGCGCGGATTGTTGCCTTGGTCACACCGGGTCGATTGGCGACCGCTTCGAATGTTGGCGCGCGCGGGTTGGGCGATTCATAGGGAGGCTCGACCGCGTGGCATCCTCCGCATGCCGCTTCGACAAAGGCGGGGGGTTGAGGGCTGGCCTGCGGCGTTGTCGCACAAGCAGACAGTCCAAGGACCGCAATCGCGGTGGCGAAGATGGTGGGGGCTTGCGTCATGCCCATGTTAGAGCATGGAGCGATGTCCTAGCGCATTGATCTGGATCAATAGCGTCAATCCGATAATTCTTGCCTGATCAAAGTCAGAATGCGCCCCAAGAAATTCGTGCCTCGCCACATGTTAGGATCTTGGTTGTTGGGGTCATCGATATGAAGCCCGTTGCCCCAATTCCAGTCGCGCGGATTGGCTTCGACCAGCATGGTCGGTGCAGTGTTTCGTAACTGACGCAATGCGCCAGCATTCTGTGCGAACTTCTCAAAATTGGCTCTATGCACGATGTGGTAGCGCCAGCGATGCCAGATCGCCTCGTCGAAACCTCTAACTTGCGCTCCAATGCGCTTTTGGACTGCGGGGTCGTCGCTCGCCATGATCAGGCGCGCATTCTCTTGATCGCCAAACAGGATCGCCTTCGCAGCCATCATATATTGCTCAGCGCAGACGAACTTTGCGCCATCGGCTGTAAAAGATGTCGGATGCCATTGGCTGAAAACGCCTTTTATGAACGGGTGGAAGGCGTCGAAGTCGTGAGTGACGGGCAGGTCCGCTTCGACACGTGCTGGCCTATCAGGAAATGCTATCATCATCCCTCCCGAGCGACCTCTTTCCAGCCGATGTCGCGCCTGCAAAACCCGCTCGCAAAGTCCACTTTGTCGAGCGCTTCGTAGGCCGCCGCCTTCGCTTCCGTCACATTGCGGCCATTCGCAGTGACGTTCAGCACGCGGCCTCCGTTCGCGACCAACGCGCCATCGACCAGCTTGGTGCCTGCGTGGAAGACCTTCGCACCGCTGACCTCCGCATCTCCTAAACCAATCGCGCCGCCCTTTTCGGGCGTGCCGGGATAGCCCTTGGCCGCCATCACCACTGTCAGTGCGGTTTCGTCCGCAAAACTCGCATCGACTGATGCCAATTCGCCTTTGGCGCAGGCGAGCATGATTGACGCCAAATCGCCCTGCAATCGCATCATCAACACTTGGCATTCCGGGTCGCCAAAGCGGGCATTGTACTCGATCAGCTGCGGGCCGGTCGCGGTCAGCATGAGGCCTGCATAGAGCACGCCGGAATAGGGCATGCCCTCGGCGCGCATTGTGTCGACGGTCGGCTGAATGATTTCGGCTAGGACGCGGGCCTGCAATTCGGGCTTCAGCACGGGGGCGGGGGAATAGGCTCCCATTCCGCCTGTATTGGGGCCGATATCGCCTTCGCCCACCTGCTTGTGGTCTTGCGCGGTGCCAAAGGGGATGACGTGGGTGCCATCGGTCAGAGCGAAGAAGCTTGCCTCTTCGCCTGCGAGAAATTCCTCGATGACGACCTCAGCGCTCGCCTCACCGAACTGCCCGCCAAACATATCGGTCAACGCCGCTTCGGCTTCGGAGCGCTCAGCGGCGATCACAACGCCCTTGCCTGCTGCAAGCCCGTCTGCCTTGAGCACGAATGGTGCGGTGAACCCGTCCAATGCGGCCACAGCTTCATCAAGCGAGGTTGTGCGCACATAGCCGCCAGTGGGGATATCGGCGCGCGTGCACAAATCCTTGGTAAAGCCTTTGGACCCTTCAAGCTGCGCGGCGGCTTGGGACGGGCCGAAAGCGGGAATATTAGCGGCACGTAGGCTATCGGCGAGGCCATCCACGAGGGGTGCTTCGGGACCGATCACTACCAGAGCGATATCGTGCGCCTCGCAAAAGGCCACCACAGCGCCATGATCGCCTGCATCCAACACGACGCACTCTGCTTCCTCAGCTATGCCGGGATTTCCGGGGGCGGCATACAGCTTCGTGCAGCTTGGGGATTGCGCCAACTTCCACGCTAACGCATGTTCGCGCCCTCCCGAGCCCAAAAGCAGGATATTCATGGCGCGCGTTCCTTCACAATCTGACGAGTCCAGTGGGCTGTTAGCGCGCGAGCGGCAGGGCGACAACGCGGAACCCCTCTCGATCACCGAGTTATCGCAGGCGCTAAAGCGCACGGTCGAAGACCGGTTCGGCCATGTGCGGCTGCGCGGGGAATTGTCGGGTGTGAAGCGGGCGGCCTCGGGTCACATGTACTGCGCGCTCAAGGACGACAAAGCGGTGCTGGACGGGGTGATGTGGCGCGGGAACACCGGGCGGCTGGCATTCGTGCCCGAAGATGGACTCGAAGTGATCGCGACCGGTAAGCTGACGACCTATGCGGGTCGGTCAAAATACCAGATAGTGATCGACAGTCTGGAGATGGCGGGCGAGGGCGCGCTGCTCGCGTTGCTGGAGAAAACCCGCGCGCGGTTGGAGTCAGAAGGGCTTTTCGCCCGAGAGCGCAAGCAGCGACTGCCCTATCTGCCCCGCACGATTGGCGTTGTGACGTCGCCTACGGGATCGGTGATCCGCGATATCTTGCATCGGCTGGCGGATCGGTTCCCCAGCCATGTGGTTGTGTGGCCTGTGCTGGTTCAGGGCAAGGGAGCCGCTGAGCAGGTTGCTGGCGCAATTCGCGGATTCTCCGAGCTGCAGCCGGGTGGCCCGGTGGCGAGGCCCGATGTTGTGATTGTGGCACGCGGGGGCGGTTCGATTGAGGACCTGTGGAGCTTTAACGAAGAAGCGGTGGTGCGCGCGATTTCGGAGTGCTCGATCCCTCTCATCTCGGCAGTCGGGCATGAGACAGATACAACGCTGGCCGATTACGCCGCTGACCGCCGCGCCCCGACGCCAACGGCAGCAGCAGAGATGGCGGTCCCGGTTCGGGCGGATCTCGCTGCCACTTTGGCGGACTTTGCTGCGCGCCAACGCCGCGCAGTGCATCGCCCGGTTGAGCTGGGGCGAGAACGGTTAGAGGCGCGAGTGCGGCGGATGCCTCGGCCAGAGGCGGTCTTGCAGCCCCAAATGCAGCGGCTCGATGAGTTAAGCGATAGATTGCGGCGCGGATTGATGGATCGGGCCGGGCGTGGGCGAGAAGCCTTGGCAGGGGTTCAAGCGCGGCTTTCGCCAAGGGTCTTGGAGCGCGCAGCGGTGGAGGGGCAACGGCGGTTGGAGCGGGCGCGGCTCGTGCCGTCTTTGATCCAGCGGCCTGTGGCGACGGCGCAGGAAAAGCTCGACGCGCTTACCCGGATTGCGAGCCAGCTTCACCCGGAGAAACCCTTGGAGCGCGGTTATGCGATAGTGCGCGATGGGTCGGGCAAGGCGCTTACCGGCAAAGCTCAGGCGGAGGCGGAGCGCGCGCTGACATTGCAATTTAAGGACGGAACGCTGGGTGTCGGGGTGGGTGATGCGCCGCCTCCCCCTGCTGCTGCTCCCAAGCCGACCAAGAAAACACCGCGAAAGCCTCCTTCGCCGCAGCAAGATGATTTGTTCGGATAAGCAACCGTGCTAAGGTCTCCGCCATGTTGATGTCGACCAGTGATAAAGCCGCTAAACTCTATTATGGCCCCGCCTCATTCCGCGTTTTGCGTCCGGGACAACACGTCCTTTGCGCGATATCCGGCGAAGTGATCCCTTTGGAAGAATTGCGCTATTGGAGTGCAGAACACCAAGAGGCCTATGCAAGCTGTGAGATCGCGACCCGTCGCCTGTTGGGTGAGGGATGAGTGACCGCACAATGAGCTGGATCTTTGCAATACCAGCGTTTTTAAGCCTCGCCGCGCTGACAAGCTGTGTGAGCAGCGAAGCGGCCACGCCTGTTGAAGCGCCTGCGGAAACTGCTGCTGAAACGCCTGATGTGACTGCGGTTGAACAAACGTCGCCTGCACCGTTGCCCTCCCTCCCTCAGGTTGGTCCTGCGCAGAACACTCGGTTTTCTTTTACCGGCGAGATGACGCAAGGCGGATTTATTCGCGGGATGGCGCCCGATGGCACGGTGCAAGCATCGCTCGGAGAAAACAAACTCGAACTTGCGGAGGATGGCAGTTTTTTCGCAGCCTTTGACCGCGACAGCGACGGTTCAGGAGCGCTGACCGCCACTCTTAACAATGGGCAAGTGGTGCGCGAAGAGCTGATCATTACGCCGCGTGAATGGCAAATCCAGCGTGTGAACATCGCGCGTCGGCCTGGCGGCTCGAGCGCCGCTTTCAGGGCCCGCCGTCAACCAGAGCTGGATGCGATTTGGGACGCGCGGCAGATGAAGACCGGCGCAACAGGTTGGACGCAACAATTCATCTGGCCAGTTAAGGGGCGCATTTCCGGGCTCTTTGGGCGCCAACGTATCTATCGCGGAGAGCCGGGCGGATACCATTCGGGCATCGACATCGCGCCCGGCAATGGGGTGCCTTTTGTCGCCCCTGCTGATGGCGTCGTTGTTCTGGCGCGGACAGGTTTCAGCCTCGAAGGCGGCTTGATCATTGTGGACCATGGCGGCGGACTAAACAGCGCCTTTCTGCACGCCTCGCAGATCGTTGTGGAAGAAGGGCAAACCGTGCGTCAGGGTCAGCATATCGGCAATGTAGGATCGACCGGGCGCGCGACAGGGCCGCATTTGCACTGGAGCCTCAAATGGCATTTGGCGCGGCTTGATCCGTTGCTGTTTGTGGGACCGATGAACTGACGCCGCACGGGCGCTAAGGCATTTATGCGCTTCTCCTTTCCCACTCTCACGCCTCGGTTCCGGCTTGGGCTGATCGCTGCGGTTGCGCTGGGCCTTGCGCCGGGCACCTTGCTGCGCACTGCGGTTGATCCCGATCCAGAGCAGGCGATCATTACCCTAACCCCTCTGGCTGAGCGTCAGGGGATAAGCGGGCAGCTCAATGTGACTGGTGCATGGGAGATCACCTCCACACATCCGTTCTTTGGCGGCTTCTCGACACTCGTGGATGCCGGGGGTGAGGGGCTGTTGGCGGGCACCGATCGCGGCTGGTTGCTGACTATCCCGATTGAGGCGGGCGAGCCTGACACTGCCCACTCGCAATACACCGACTATGCCACTGCTGCGCCCGGCCTGTTTCCGCTCACCGACCTCGAAGCGATGACGCGTGACCCGGCCTCTGGCACTTTGTGGACGAGTTATGAGGGTCGCAACACGATCCAGCGCGAAGTGCTCCATGGGTCAACTCTAGTGCAAGCCGCTGAACACACTATCACCCGCCGCTCGCCCCCTGAAATGCAATATTGGAGCGCGAATTCGGGTGCTGAGACGATTGAGCGGTTTGCTGATGGGTCGTTTCTGATCCTGGCTGAGGCACCGGTCGGTGATGAATGGCCGAACCGGCCCGGCCTGCTTTTTCCCGGCGATCCGATTGAGCAAACCGACCCGGTCGAATTTGTGATCGACACTCCGCCCAAATTCTCCCCCGTCGATGCGACCGCTTTGCCTGATGGCCGGGTTTTGGTCCTGTTGCGGCGGGTGCAGGTTAGCATTCCCGCGGCGTTCGATGCTGCAATTATGCTCGCTGATCCCAGCACGATTACCGAGGGCGGCGTTTGGACAGGCGAGATTATCGCGCGGTTTGAGGGGCCGCTTTATGGTGAGAATTTTGAAGGCATCGCCTATGTGCCAAAGGGGGATGGAGCGGGCGATATCTATGTGATCGCCGACGACAATCTGTCTGTGTTTCAGCGCAGTCTGTTGGTGCGGCTTGCTTGGCCACCTGCACAATCTGCACCGGCCCCAGCGCCACTTCCATCACAGGCGCAATAGCCATGCAAAAGGGCGCAGCGGATCGCTCCGCCACGCCCTTTTGAAAATCTCACTAGGGCCAAAGCCCCAGACGACGCTAACGCCGACGTTTACGCCGCAGCGACAGCTTTCTTAAGCTCGCGCTTCACCTTTTGGGCGCGCGTTGAAAGCTTTTCGTCTTTGGTTTTGAGCAGCCAATTGTCGAGCCCACCATTGTGCTCGACCGAGCGCAGACCGTGAGTCGACACGCGGAATTTGAAACCGCGATCCAGCTTTTCACTCAACAGCGTAACGTTCTGCAAATTCGGCAGAAAGACCCGCTTGGTCTTGTTGTTAGCGTGGCTCACATTGTTGCCGACTTGGCGGCCCTTGCCAGTCAGTTCGCAAATCCGCGACATGATATCTCTCGTCTTGTTAACAGTGGCGGGAGCCGAAAAGACTTCGCCACCCAAAAGGCGGTCCGAAGGCTCGGTTATCCCGGAAAGCGCGCCGCATAGCCCGTGGTCAGCGAATCGTCAATTGATTCGTCACCTTGCCAGCGTTACTTGGGCAGCGATGACGCGATTGCCGATCCCTCACCCTATGGCGCGCGCGCTCGACCTTGCTAGCCAAGCGGCGGGCGAAGGCGAAGTTCCCGTAGGAGCCGTCATCACGCGCGGCGGCAAAGTGATCGCCGAAGGCCGCAACGCACCACGCCATGCCAGCGACCCAACCGCCCATGCAGAAATCATGGCGATCCGCGCGGCTTGCGAAAAATTGCAGAACGAGCGCCTGACCGATTGCGAATTATGGGTGACATTGGAGCCATGCGCGATGTGCGCCGGCGCAATCGTCCACGCCCGCATCGGTAAGCTCTATTACGCCGCCAGCGACCCCAAAGGCGGCGCGGTTGAACATGGCGCGCGCGTGTTTGAGCAAGAGCAATGCCTGCACCGGCCCGAGGTGTATTCGGGGATGGGTGAGGCGGAGGCAGCGGAGCTGCTCAAGACGTTTTTTAGGGAGCGGCGGTGAGCCAATGAAGTTGAATTGGAACAGACCCAGAGGCTTATCCGGCGATCCTGCACGTGTTTTAGATGTGAGCAGTTCTGGAGAATGCCGAGAGCGCCCGATCGTTAAAGCCGTGAAAAAGACGAAAAACAGGAAAAGGCTTGAGGAAGAGCGCAGAAAGTCTGCTGTGCAAAAAGAAGCAAGGCGGCGAGCTAAGTTTAAGAAAAAGGTTGCGCGTATACGCGCTGAATGGGCTGACTTTGATGAGCGCCGTTTGGCGAGAATTGCCGCAAAGTTTAAAGCGAAGCCCAAAGTTGGAACCGTATATACGGCGAAACAAAAGCAGTCCCAAGAACGTGAGGAGCAGGCCGAGCGGAGGCTGCAACACGAGTCGCAGTTGAACCGAAACTAAACTACCGCCAAGCCCCCGCTCAGCCAGCCCCTCACTCTACCGCAAATTCCCGAACGTCCCCGGTCGCATCCACCATAAACACCGTTCCGTAATCCTGCTCCGTCAGTTGCGGCGCGGCGTTGCCGCCGAAACGCGTCACCAGATCGCCGACCGTGTTGCTATGGCCGACGACCAGAACTGATCCGTCGCCCGCTGCGACCTCAGCGACCAAGGCATCGGGATTGCGCGGGTCGTAGGGTGTGATGGCAACGCCGATCTGGTTTGCAAGCGGCGCGCCGGTCTCCATCGCGCGGCGCGTGCGGGTTGCGTAGATTGCTGTAATATTTGCGTCTGAAAGCATAGCGGCAAGGCGCTGCGCGTTTGCGGCCCCTTCGCTGGTGAGCACGGGATCATCGCCCTGCGCCTTTTGCAGATGCCGGATGACGTAGACCGCTCTTTCATCCGCGTCCGATGTCGCCGCATTGGCAAGGCCCGATGGTGCCGGGGCCATGCAGGCTCCGAGTGCGAGCGCCAAAAGCAGCGCTATCCCCTGCCATTTCATCATAGAAACTCTCCGCTTTGCTCTGACTGTCTGCACCGATCACGGCGGTTGCGCAAACTCACAGCCCCCGCCAAATCTTCGCCCGCGCCCCATCGCGCGCACCGTATCGCCGGTCATCGCAGCGTGTGGGGCGGAACCTTGGACCGTAACACAGGCGGATTTCTTCGAGCCAGCCATCGCGGTTGAGCTTCACGCCGATCTGCGAAGCGCTCCAACCATTGTTTCCATCGGCAAAGGCTTGACGGATGCGCCCTGCGGTCAGGTTGTCCTCGCGGCTGATCCGGTCGTAATCGGGGATGCGCAGGCTATCCCACAGCACCCGCGTCACCGCGAAGTAGGTTTCTGGGCGGCGGGTCATGCAGCTGCCGTGTTTTGCCCATTGGCGCGCGATCAGGCGGGCGGACGGCATCATGCACATATTGCGGCGAACTTCGGCCGGGGTCAGCGTCTCTTGCACCGGGCACCACTGCGGCCATGTGCGGCTGCCCTGCGGCCACAATCCATGCACGATCAGACCAAAGCGGCCATTGTCGCCCGAGCACTGCGTGGCGTGCGCGCGAGATCCTTCACGTGTGCGGCAAAAGGCGGGCGACCAGCTAAGCGCCATGGTGTAGCCGGTCGTCGGCACAACCCGCGGGCGTTCCTGTGTGATGCGCGGGACGCTGGAGATGCGCGGTGCGTTGCATTGATACGCTTGGGCCTGGGCAAGGCTTGGCAGGAAAAGAGCGACGAAAGCGACGAGCGCGCTAGTCAAAAACCGCATGATCAACCTCCAGTTTTTTGGCGAGCCAGCGATTGCTTGGCGGTAAAAACAGGCAGATGAGCGCCAATGTGATCAACGCAGGATTTGCGAAATAGCCTGGATTGATTCCGACATCAGAGCTCAGCCAGATCGACAGCTTTTGCGGCACGTCCAGCAATTGGATGATCGAAAAACCAGTCACGAGCCAGCGAGCGATCCGGCTGGCAAAGGCAAAGATCCAGACAACCGGGATGAAAGCGATCGTCAAAGTTGCTGACAGAGCGACGATGGTCCAATCCCTGTTCCACCCGCTCCACGGGAATTGCAGCTCATAAACCGTCTGTGCAATCGGCAATTGGTGCAACCAAAACGCATAATCGTGCAGCGCCGCGCCCAAAAATGCGACGGCAAACACATAGATCGACCAAGGCCGCGGCCCTTTTGCAAGCTTCATACTGGTTTGAAATCCAGTCCGACATCCGCCGCAGGTGCACTCTGCGTCAACCGCCCGACAGAGCAGTAATCGACGCCGCTCGCCGCTTTGGCAGCGATTGTGTCGAGGTTGATGCCGCCGCTTGCCTCGGTTGCGGCGCGGCCATCCACCATGGTGACGGCTTCGCGTAAGGTTTCGGGGGCCATATTGTCGAGCAACAGGTGGTGTGCGCCTGCTTCGATTGCTGGTTCGATCTGGTCCAGACGGTCAACTTCGCAAATGATTGGCTTAACGCCCGCATCGCGCGCGCGGCGGACGGCTTCGCCCACGGACCCTGCGACCGCGACGTGGTTGTCTTTGATCATCGCAGCGTCCCACAATCCCATCCGGTGATTGCTCGCTCCCCCTTGGCGCACCGCATATTTTTCGAGGATGCGCAGACCCGGCAGCGTCTTACGCGTATCAAGCAAGATGCAGGTCGCAGAGCCCGCCCTCATCGCATCCACATATTCACGAGCCATGGTGGCGATGCCGGAGAGGTGCTGCACAATGTTTAGCGCGCTGCGTTCTGCGGTGAGCAGCGCGCGCGCATTGCCGGTGAGCCGCATCAGGTCCGTGCCCGCCCCGACGCTGTCTCCATCTCTCACTAGCGCCTCTATCGTACAATCCGGGTCGAGATGGCGAAAAAACGCCTCTGCTAGCGGAAGCCCTGCAACCACGATGGGATCGCGGCTGTCCATCACCCCCGCAAAGCGCGCATCGGCAGGGATTACGCTTTCAGAGGTTACGTCCGACCCACCCCCTTCGAGGCCTACGCCAAGGTCCTCATCAAGGGTGGAGCGGACAAAGTGATCAAGGTCAAAACCGGGGAGCGTAAAAGTCATGTAACCCGTCTAAACGGTCGCACAGCGACCGCAAGGGTGACGACCCGCCCGCAGCGGGCGCGGCTCGAAACTCAATTGGGCCGCGCATCTAGCGAGGAGGAGAGCGCGGATGCGCTCTCCCACAAATCAATGCACGAAACGCGCCACCACATCGCGGTAACTGCGCGAAACCTTCACCTCTGCGCCGGAATCCAGCACCAGGAAGCATTCGCCGTTCGTATGCGGTTTCACCTGACGCACTTGGTCGAGATTGACGATGGTGGAGCGGTGCACACGCTGGAATTTGCGCGGGTCGAGCCTGCGCTCCAGATCCTTCATCGTTTCGCGCAGGATCAGCGAATTGTCGCCGGTATAGATGCACATGTAATCGCCCGCCGCCTCGATATGCTCAATCGAGCCGACCTCGACACGGAAAATTTGCCCGCGATCCTTCACATTGATCAGCTTTTCAAACCGGTCAGCGCTCTCGCCTTCGTCGTCGTTGAAATCTGCCACACGATCCGGCGCAACCTCAGCCAAAACGCCCAGCAATTGTTCGGCATCCTCTGACGATTTCTTTTCAGCGATGCGGTGACGCACGCGTTCGATTGTATCGGCCAGCTTGTCCTCATCGACCGGTTTCATCAGGTAATTGACTGCATTGGCTTCAAATGCGCGGATCGCGTGTTCTTCGAAAGCGGTGACGAAGACGAACAGCGGTGGCTCGATTTCCATTACGCCTTTGACGACAGAAAACCCGTCAAATCCGGGCATTTGGATGTCGAGGAAGACAAGATCGGGCTTCTCTGTCTTAATCTTGCGGATGGCCTCGCGTCCGTTGGAGCAGGTGTCGATGATCTCGACATCGTCAAACGCTTGAAGCCGCAATTGCAGGCCTTGAATGGCAAGTTTCTCATCATCGACGAGGATAGTGCGGATGGTCATTGTGTATTTCCGATAGCACGTTGGGGGTTGAGATTAATCACATTGTCGGATGCAGTCTCGTCAGAAAGGGGGCTCTGCGATTGCACATCCGGCGGTGTGAGCGGGGGGTTGGTTTCGGTCGTTTCAGCGGGCGCCATTTCGGTCGCGCGCTCATACGGAATTTCGATCATTACGGTGAAGCCACCGCCCGGCTGGGACCGGGTTTCGAACAGATGGTCAGCGCCATAACCCTGCTCCAACCGGTTGCGGATATTGGCAAGACCAACTCCGGTGGAGACGGGTGCGCCGGGTGTTTCCTCAAGCATTGAGAGTTGCACCGGGCCATCCGCGCCGGGCCCGGTATCCTCGACAGTCACGCGCAGCCGCTGCCCGACCACCCGTGCGGTGAGCGAGATGCGCGCGCCTTCCTCTTGCGGGCTGACGGCGTATTTCACGGCATTTTCGACCAGAGGTTGCAACAACATCGACGGCAGACACGCCTCAAGCGCGGCATCCTCAACCTCGAAATGGGTGCGCAGACGATCTTCAAACCGCATGCGTTCAATGTCGAGATAGAGCTGCAAGGTCTCAATCTCTTGCGCCAAAGTCACTTGGCTGCCCGGCTCTGTGATCAGCGTATGGCGCAGAAAACTGGAGAGACGGGTCAGCATCGCATTGGCGGGCTGCGTCTGTTTTAGCAGCACCAGCGTGCTGATCGAATTCAACGTGTTGAATAGGAAATGCGGGTTCAGCTGATAGCGTAGCATTGCCAATTGAGCAGTGGTTGCCTGCGCCTCCAGCCGTTGCAGCCGGTCGGCCTGTTTCTCCACCGTCAGGAAGAAATTGATAGCGTAATACAGCGCGCTCCACCCACCCAACAGAGTCAGCGGAATATAGGTGATGCCGATAAAGCGTTGAGCAAAGCTCGTCTCGCTGGAGCTGGCGTAATAGAGGCCCTGAACCCATGCCTCTATCGCGGCATGGGTGACAACTGCCGTGATCAGGACAATGGCTGTCCCGCCCCAGGTCACAACCGGACTGCGGTCTATTAGCTGGCGATAGGCGACGGACAGGATCAGACTGATGGAAAAGCCGGTGATCGTGGTGACCAGGCTCAAAACCAGCAGGTTGTAAGGCAATCCATTCGCCAGTGTGTTAACCGCGCGCAGCAGAAACGCACCGCCCCAGCCAGCCAGCTGGAGGTTCCAGAAGGCCCGGTTCTTGCTCGCAAAAAACGGCGCTGGCTGGATGTGCATCATCGCCATAATTGTGATGTGTAGCGCAATTTCATCGGCTTTGCAGGGGCAAACGACTTACGATGAGTGGAGTGGGCGCAGGCGATGAACCGCCCGTCGCAACTGGCACGGTTTGAATGGCGGCTATTGATCCTGAGAAAGGCCTGCATCCGGGTCCACTTCTCGGGTGAAATGAGAGCGCCAATCGGCCTTGCCCTCGCTTTCCATCAGCGCGCGGATTTTTGGCAGTTCGGCAGCGATAAATTCGGCGCGCTCATCCCACCCATCATGCGAACGGTTGCGCAACAGGCCCCCGTCATTGCGTGGCCCCCATTCCTCCATAAAACGCTGGGCAAAGATCGGGTCATATCCTGCATTGGCAAACAGCCATGGCATCAAACGATCCGCCTCGCGCTCAGTTCGCCGAACATTGCGGCGCCCGCGGCCATTGCGATCCAGCCACGCGCTGTGGCCCAACAGATTGTGCGCCAATTCATGCGCGACAACGCCTGCAAAGACTTCTTCATCATAAGCGAAGCCGGGGAATTCCATCCCGATCACGACCCGGTCGCCATCGGCAACAGCGCGGCGCCCTTCGCTCGACAGTTCAAATCGGGTAGCGCAAACCGGGACTGAACGGATAAAAGCAGCGTCACCGTCTGCAAATCCAACCTCAACTGCACCGGTAATCGCAAGCAATGCATCGATGTGATCATGGACGCGCTTTAGCCGTTGCCAATCGAGCCGCTCACCGGCCTCCAGATTGTTTGGATTCAGCCGCACCAATCGGTTGATCTCGCGATTGAGGCTGAACGCGCCATGGTCCGCAGCAGGCGATCCGCGCGCAGCGGTTTGCACAGCGAAATCACCAGTCATGCCAAGCGCCGCGCGAGCGATAGTGGGAGAGCCGTAGCTCGCCAAATCCTGCAATTGGAGCCCGACAGACGGGATCACGCGTTCGCAAAACTCGGCATTGCCGCGCACCATGCGCCATCCGACATCCTGCAAACGTTGATCGAAGGCCTGAAACCGCTCAATCGCGGCGCGCTCACTGGCGAGATTGATGCGATCCCAATTGATGTCATCTGCCGCAGCCGTTGGCACGGGCACAGCGAACATCGCGAAGACCGAGGCGAGGGTAGCGATGCGCCGCATCAGCCGCCTGCTTGGTCGAGCGCTTCTTTCAGCCGGTCAAACCCAACCGCTCCGGGCAGAGGCGTGCCTTCCGCGATAAAGGCTGGCGTGCCGCTGAACCCCAGCGACCGTGCGAAGGTCATGTTGCGCACCAATTCAACCGATACAGGTTCCGATGCGGCATCAGCGCGGGCGCGCTCCATATCCAAACCTATCGCGCGTGCAGCGGCTTCGACTGAGGCGGGGGAGGCTGGACCGAACTCGAACATCTTTTCGTGAAATTCGCGGTATTTGCCCTGCATCCCTGCGGCCAGTGCCATGCGAGCTGCGTCTTCGCTGCCTTCGAAAATCGGCCATTCGCGCACGATAACTTTTAACTCAGGGTCCGCATCAACCAAGCGCTGAACATCGGGCAATGAGCTCTTGCAATAGCCGCAATTGTAGTCGCTAAACTCGATAAGAACGCGTGATCCTTCGGGGTTGCCAATCACGGCGCCGGGGAAGGGTTCGTACAAATCATCACCCAAAGATGCGAGGCGCTCGCTCGATTCCTGCCGTGCCAAAGCTTCCGCCACTTCCTGCAAGATTTCCGGCTTTTCCAACAGGAATGCCCGCGTGCGATTATCGGCGAGGCCTGAATAGGACCACGTCGCCGCGCCCAAAAAGCCAAAGACAAGCGCCAGCAGCGCAGTGAGCAGAGTGTTTCGCAATGACGGTTCCATAATGGGTGGCTTTAACGGCTGTCGCGCAGACGTTCCAGTTCGCCGCGTGCTTGCAAGGAAATATCCTGTGCGCGGATCCAATCGGGCGACCCATAGGGCAAGCCGAGTTCGGCCGCCTGCGCATTGCGCAATGCTTCAGGATAGCGGCGGCTCATCACTTGTTGTTCGGCACTGGCGAGGCGGGCGCGAGGAATGTCACCGCGAGCGGCATAGACCACGCCAAGCTGATACCATGCAAAGGGATTGAAGCGGTCCTTTGCCACAGCCGCGCGCAGAACGCGCTCTGCTTCGGCATAATTGCTTTCATCCTCGGTCGCGATCAGTGCGTGGCCAAACATGCCCGCGATCAACGGCTGGTTCAGCGTGATATCAGTCGCACGGCGCAGCGGCGCCAACGCCTCTATTGGACGACCCGATTCCAGCAGGATCTGACCTTTCAGCTCAAGGAAATAGGGGTTGTCAGGTTCTTGCGCGAGAAGGCTATCCGCCTCTGCCAAAGCCTTCTCGATCTGCGCATCCTTGTTATAGGCATAGGCGCGCGCATATCGAGCGGGCGTGCCCTGATCGGTGGATGGGTAAAGAGCAAGGGTCCGCTCAGCCGGGGCGAGATAGCCATACAGCTTTGCCTGAACCGCGAGAAAGCGTTCCTGCAAATCGGCATCATCCGGCGTATCCCACGCCGCATCTTCCACCAACAGGCCACGCAGGGTTTGGATCCGGTCGCCTGCCAAGGGGTGAGTGCGGGTATAGGCGGCTTCGTCAGACTGGCTGAAACCGCGGCGGATCTCCTGATTGCGTAGCCGCTCAAAGAAAGAGAGCATTCCGCGTCCCGAAATGCCTGCGCCTGAAAGGTAACGTGCACCGGCCAGATCGGTTGCAGCTTCCTGATTGCGGTTGAAGGCGAGGAAGTTGCCGACCGCTGCCTGTTGACCGGCCATAATCGCGCCAATTGCCGCATCGCCCGCGCCTGCCAAAGCCGCTCCTACGCCCAACAGCAGTGAGAGGATCGTAATCCCCTGCGCGCCGCGGGTCCGCTCATTAAAGCGAACGACGTGGCCAGCCGTAATATGGCCCAGCTCGTGCGCGATCACGCCTTGCACTTCATTGGCGGTTTCGGCTGCGTTGAGCAGCCCGGCATGCACATAAACAACTTGTCCGCCCGCAACAAAGGCGTTGATCGACGGGTCGTTGATCAGAACGATCTCGACATTGCCCGGCTCCAGCTCAGACGCCTCAATCAGAGGCGCGGCCATATCATTGAGCAGCGCCTCCGTCTCTGCATCACGCAGGATCGATTGAGCCGCTAGCGGCTGAATAGCGACGGCGCAGGCGGCAAGGAGCGCCAGCGCAAAGGCGGAAAGGGTTCGGAGGACACGCATCTGAATGATTGCTAACGCGTTTCGCCCTGAACGGGAACTGAAGCTTCACCTTCGCTCGCAAGGGGAGCAGTGGCAGCCCGTGCAAAATTCGCCATCAGATCGACAACATCACGCCGTGATCGCAACGGCGCGGCGAGGGAAAGCAGCGGGCCATTGTGCCCCTGATCAGCGTAAAAGGCCGTGAGCGCATGACCGCCTTTAGCCTCCATTGCCTCTGTCAGAACACGGGCATTGCGCGGTCTCACCAGCGTATCCTGCTCCCCTTGGATGAGCAGGAACTGCGGGCCATCTGCGCGCGCATGCGTCAGTGGCTGAGTCGCAGCAGGATCATCGACATGGCCAAAGGCGGCGATGGTCGAATCTTTGGCAAACGGTGCAAAATCATAAGGGCCTGCCATGCCAACCACACCGGCAATGTCGCCGGTGGATAGGCCATGGCGGCCCAGCCATTGTTCTTCCAAACCGACCATGACCACATTGTAAGCGCCCGCTGAATGCCCGGCGAGCACCATGCGATCAGGGTCGCCGCCATAGGCTGCGATCTCTTCATGGGTCCAGGCGATGGCGCTGGCGGTGTCTTGCAGCATGCCGGGGTAAATGCCGTCTTCGCCCAATCGGTAGCCAATAAGCACCACAATGAACCCTTCGGGCACAAATGCGCGGCCAATAAATCCATAATCGACCGGATCACCGCTTCTCCAACCGCCGCCATGTGCGAAAAGTAGGACGGGGAGCGGCGGATCGGCCGGGTCGCGGTCTTCCGGTCCCCAAACCACCAGTTTTTGCGTAGGATGATCGCCGGTGGAAATGGTTGCTTTCGCTTCGGCCCCGGCTGCTCCGCCGGCGACGCGATCAATGGTGCTGACGACCGCCGGGCCGTTGCGCCAGACCGCGATCTGCAAGGCGATGCCCGCAACAATCAAAACGACCGCGATGCCGCCCAAAACCTTTAACACCATGCCCACACCTTAATCCCCTTCGCTGGCGGTTCGCACCAGCCGTTTGACCCCACCTTCTAGGTCAAGTCCGGCGCCGCGCAAGAACCGCTTAGCCTCGACGTAATCACTACCCAGCCAAAATGGCACTCCGGCTTTTTCGATAGCGTCGCGCGCATGCAGCTCTTCATCGTTCAAAGGTTTGCCTGAAACCGCTCGGATAAAGACTGCCGCGATGCGTCCGGGAAATTCGTTGGCGATTTTGCCAAAGGCCATGAGATCCTTTTGCGTGTCATCACCGATCAATGCGAATTGCAGCTGAGGAAAGGTGGTGAGGATGTCTCGGATCGCTTCCATTTTGTGCGATCCATGCCCCTCTTTGCCCAAGGTTTTGCGATTAAAGCCCCAATCGCGCAGCATCACCGGGCCAAGCGGCAGGCCGCGCGCACGCTGAAATGTGACGAGATAGGAAAACAGGTTCCACGGGCTGGATGAGACATAGAAAACCGGGCGAACGCGCGCGTCCGGTGCCTCTGTGTCTTTAGCGGCACTGTCTGCCTTACCACCTATTGCTGCGAAGAACGCAGATGCGCCCGGAACAATCACGCGTTCGCTGGGCATTTGCGCCATGACCCGTTTCCAATTGCGGGCAATCGCGCGCAAATTGCCGGTTATGCCTGTTTCAAGGATCGTATCATCAACGTCGGAGATGACACCGATCCGGGTCTGCACACCGGGTGTGAGGATATGGGCAGGGGCCTCTTGCGCAGTGCCATCCTCCAATTGCCAGCGGATTGTCGCGGTTTCCCAGCGCGTGCGATCCCCTTGCGGGCTGTGCGGGGTCAGCTTTAGATCAAAGCGGACATAGCCCTCTGGCCCTGTTTCCGCCTTTTGTCGTGTGATGGTGCCGTCGGGCGACTGATATTCCAGCTCCACCGAAACTTCGGGAACCTCCTTGGAGGTATAGAGCGAGGCCATAGTCGCAAAATCGCGCCAAAAGCTGCGCTTTTCAAAGTTCGGTTCGTTTGACCGCAGCGCCCGCGCGCTGAGGAACAGGCGCTGTGCCGTGCGAAAGCCGTAAAAGGGTTGAACGCGGACAGGATCACGCCGTGAGAGGGGGCCGAACACCATGACGCACAGCGCCTAGCCGGGCTTTGCGCGCAGGCCAAGCGCTGTGCGCTAGACTTGGTGTGTTTTACAGGTGTTTACCCGACGAGCTTTTTACCCGCCCGTTCGACCAGCGATACGTCATCGACTTCGCCGATCATGGCAATCTTGCCTGAACCATCGCGGCGCAGCATCACAAGCGTGAATTCTGGGCCTTCATGCGACACGGCTTCAAGCGTCAGCTCCTCCAATTCGCGCAATTTCTTGGCGAGTTGTTCGCGGATTTCCTTGGCCGCTTTGGGCTCTTTACCGCTTTCTTCACGGCGCAGACGGCGTTCTTCGCTGACGACACCCTTCAATCCGCCTTCTGCGTCGGCGAGATAGGTAGCAAGCGTGCCGCGTGTAATGCTGTTGCGGTGCGCGTGGGTAAGCACTGCAGCGTATTCGGTCAGGCGCGTCTTGTCGTAATCTTGGCCAAAGACCAGCTTTACAATCGGCGTCATCGGCGCACGTTCTTGCACGGTCAGGCCGTTTTCCTCGATCAGCTCATTATAGGCTTCAGGCTCTGCCTTTGCGGCGAGTGAGAAGTCATAGGCACGGCCAACCGCGGCGTACAGCGCCTCTCGGCTGCGATCTTCTGATGCGCTGGCATTGTGCGCCAATTCGCGGGCTGACGCGAGGCAATCATGCATGTCAGCATCGGCTGGCAATTCGGTGGCTACCGGCTCGCTTGGTGCAGGTTCGCTGACAACAGGTTCAACAGGCACAGTCGCGGCGGGAACAGGGTCTGGCTCCGATTGTGTTTCGAGGTCATCTTCAAACTGTGTCCCATCAACTTGGGATTCTGCGACCGGATCGACCTGATAATCTTCAGGATCGAATTGGCCCGCATCAAGGTCGACTGCTTTCTTCTCAGGTGCCTCGATATAGTCGGTTAGCGACGCAAAGCTGTAGGACGCGCCTTCGTCGTCTTCATCTTCTTCGATTTCTTCGCCAAACTCGTCCACTTCGGGATCATCGAGGTGGTATTGACCGAAATCGGGCAATGGCAGGCCGTCTTCGTCCCGCGCGCCAGAATCGTCGTAAGGCGTATCGGCATCGACCGCTTCGCTGAAAGAGGCGACATTGTCGGTAAGAGGGTTGGTCTGCGTTACGCCAGTGGCTTCCGGTTCATGCGCCGGCGAGTCGGCCCAATCGGTAACCGGATCGGCGTGGTGCTTGTGCGGTTGATCTTCGGCTTCGTCTGGCTCGTCAGAATCAACTTCGATGGCTTGATCGATTTCCAGCAACAGCTCATCCGCAGTGGCGGCGTCGGCCATCTCTTTCCAATTGATGACACCATAGATGAAATCGATGGTCTCATCGTCGCTGGAGAATGGCAGCAAGATGCCGCGATAGAGGATGGCACTGCCGCGCTGATTCACAAATTCCGCTTCAAACCCGATCGGGGCCTGATTGGCGAGGATTTGCATGTAATGATCAGTGATGCGGCTCAACAAAGAGCGTGGCGGCACGTCAGATAGCCGTTCAATGTGGCCTTCTGCGCCGCATTCTTCGGCCAATCTGTCGCCCAGATATTGGACCACCGGATCATCGATTCCGGTAGAAAAGTCGAGCAGAACGCTGCTTGGGCCGAAATCGGGCAGGTCGTTTGGCTCAAGATCTTCGATAGAGGGGAAGGTCGCATCGCCCAGCAGGCTCGCCCAGTGATTATAGGCGCGCACTTGCATGCGGCGTTCGTCCTGGCCGATTGCCTCTGGCGGCAATTCGCGCACGTTTTCCTCGTCGCGCGATGCGTCAGTGTCCTGTGCACTGGAATCCCAGTCCTGGCTGTCATCAGCCGGAAGTCCGGTATCGAAAGTGCCCCGCAAATTGTCCATGGCCGGCCCTTATGCCCCTTGATTAAAGCTTATCGGACCCGGTTCTGGAGCTACGTGGTAAACATCGCGTTAAGTTGCGCGGGAAAGTTACAAGAGTTTGAAAAAGGGGCGCTCACGGAAGGCCCTGCCTAGAGAAAATATCGCATCTTGATCCTGATATTCTGAGAGGCCGACCCGACCGTGAACACCGCATCATCCCAATCGGGCGGGGCCATGCGGACAGGCGCATCGCGCGAAAAACCGTATCCTTCGCGCGGAGCCATGCCCAAAACGCGGTTCGCTTTGCCATCTTCATTTTCATCATGCAGCAGCGCAATGGCATAATCGCCCGGCTCCACATTGGTGAAGCGGATCGTGACATTGTTCCCCGCGCGCACAACGGTGCGATGCGAATTGGGGTCACGCACACAGCGCGGAAAGACGCTTTCCACCGTGGTCATACAGGCGCGGATGACGCCATCATTGTTGCGAAGGTCCGTGACGGTAATCGTGATCGTCCCTGCGGCAGCGGGGGCAGCTGCGCTCGCAAGGCCAGCACCAGCTGCAAGCATGGCTAGGCGCTTCATACGCCGACCTGTGCGCTCGGATGATCCGGGACGAGCCGCTGTGAAAAGCCGCGATCGGTCCCGCAAACGCGATCCCAAAACCGAAAATACAGTCCAAAATTGCATCCGTAATCCTCATGATGCTTCTCGTGATGGCTCGCCGATATCACCCAGCGTCCCAACGTTGAATGAACAAACCGGCTCGGAAGCACTTCCCACCCCATATGATTGACGACCCCCATGATCGTCGCAATGCCCAAGACCAGCCCGAGCATCGCCAAATGGATTGGCACGACAAATACAAGGATAGGCACCAACAACGCCCCGCTAAGCGATTCCAGCGGGTGAAAACTCATTGCAGTCCATGCGGTTGGAGGGCGGCTTTTGTGGTGCACCGAATGCGCCAATTTGAACAAAACCGGATAGCGGTGCATCGCCCGGTGGCTCCAGTAAAACCAGCTGTCCTGCGCAAACAGATAGAGAAACACTGACACTGGCAGATACCACAAGGGATAAGCCCCCCAATCGGTGTAGAGCAGCGAAAACCCATGGTGGTTCCACAACCAGAACACCGCCCCAGCGGGCGCGCCATAAATCAGCGCGGCGATGAGCGAGTACCGGATCTCCATCGAAATCTGCTGATTTTGACCCGAATACAGCCCCGGCCGCACCAGCCGCGTCATCCAGGCAAATAGCCCGCTCGCCATAAAATATCGCAGCGCGACCATCACCGCCATGGCGGCGCCCGCTACAAGAAAAGCGAGCCAGATCGGCGTGTCAGCGGGGATCATTTGTCAGGGTATGACGCAAAATGGGGGGATGCGACAAGCCCACATCAAACGCCGAGCCACGCAGCCCCTATCCCTCTCCGCCGAAATTCGCGCATTCCGGGTCCAGCATGACCGTATGCCGCCGCATCGCAATCCGTGCGAGCCGCTCAACCTGAACCTTGCGCCGTGCTGATGCCAGGGGGGCCAGCGGTGCGTGGCGCACAATTTCGCCATCATAGGCATCGGCAACAATCACGCCGCAGCTTTCCGGTTGATAGGCCAGTGTGTCCAACGGAGCCCGGTCAAGCGACGGGGGAACACCCCAGAAAAACCGATCGCAATAGTCGAGATAATCGGGCCATTTTGCATCGCCCAACAAATCACCGCGCGCCACTTTGATCTCAACAATCACGATCAAACCTTTGGCATCGACCCCCATAAGGTCAGCCCGTCGCCCGTTTTTCAGCGCAACTTCGCCAAGGCACCAAATATCATTGCGCGCAAATAGCCGCATAACACCGCGCGCAACGTCGCCTGCTTTCAGCGCGTCAGTCGCAGGCGGTGTCGAATCAAGTCGGGATGGTGCAGCGGTTTCCATGCCCCGTTTCTGGAACATACCGCGAACGCAGTCAAGCGTGTGGAGCGGTTTCGCCTGAGGAGGGGATCGTTGCCAAGACGGCTTCGCGTGCATGGTGAAATTCACGCCACAACGCGATCGCAGGCGCGCTGGTGTCGCTGCCCCGTGCGGTGAGTGTGTTCAAAGCGGTGAGGCCTGGACGCATCATCGCATCGATATCGTCAATCCCTCGCTCAGCCAGCTCGCGCTGCCATTCACTGGCCCCGCCCAAAGTGTCGGGAAATGCCGCCAGCTTGCCTTCGAACGCTTCTGGCGTGAGATCGGCTGCCTTGGCAAGCAATGCTGCTGATGCGTGCAGGTCCTGCCAGCGCTGAGCCAAAGAGCCGGTTGGCTGGTTTTCGCTAGCGGCGGTTTGGCGCATGGCGCGCATTTGGTTTGGTGGGAGTGCTGACATGATGAGGTTCGTTTAAGCCCATCCGCTTGCCGATTGGTTAAGGTGGGGGGCTGAGATTGTCCGGGCAATGCGGCACAGCCTCGATGCGTGCGACGAATAATTCGACTGGCGCGCACATGCGAGGCTTGCTAAGCGCCGCCGCGCCCGCGATGATGCGGTCAGGCAAGCACCCGTAGCTCAGCTGGATAGAGCGCTGCCCTCCGAAGGCGGATGTCAAGTCTGATGAAGTTTGAAGGTGCTGGAAGAAAAAAGTGACTAAACAACGGCTTGGGCGGATATCGGATTCGCTCTTCAAGAGGCCGAAAATCTCGCGTAAGCATGACGTAAGCATCTCGCGAACGGTATGCACCCGTAGCTCAGCTGGATAGAGCGCCGCCCTCCGAAGGCGGAGGCCAGAGGTTCGAATCCTCTCGGGTGCGCCATTTTATTCTCAATAACAAAGGCTTATAATAATTGGTCCTTTCGTGGCCCGTGCTTACGCGCTGCTTACGTGGGCTGGTTGGTGCCCAGTATAAGGGTCTTCAATTGTCTGATTTGACAAGGCCGGGCACTTTGAAATCGTAGTATCTCGACAAGAAGGCGTGAGTAGTGCCGAGAAGCATGATTGTCGGCTAATGCGTAGCAGCCGTCGACTTCGCCATATCAACGAACGCCCTCAAACGCCGAGTCATGTTTCGTTTGCTGCGATAATTGAGCGAGTAGCGCGGTAGCTTGGACAGGTGATCGGACAGCACTTCGACTACGCTGTTTTCTTCAACATACGGTAAGGCGATCTCCCTGTAGACATAGGCCAACCCAAGCCCTTGTTGAGCGTAGTGAAGAAGCGACCGCATATCGTTCGCCACAATACGCGGCTCCGGTTGCATCGTGTAAGCACCCTCCGGCCCATCAAAGCCCCAGGGGGCATGCTGTCCGCCCATGCCAAAAGCATAGCAGATCGCGTCGTGATCAAGAATATCGCGAGGATGGTCTAGGGAGCCCTTTCTTTTCAGATAGTCGTGCGAAGCAACAATCGTCATGGCAAGCTCGGGGCCGACTGCGACCGCGTGGGTGTCCGGGCCTAGTAATGTGGTCGACCGGATGGCCGCGTCTATTCCGGATGTGAGAAGATCAATTTTTTTGTCGTCATAGATCAACTCAACATTAACGGCTGGATATTCAGCAGCATATCGTGCGACCAAATCGTCTAGAAAGAAGGGGCCGGCGCTGTAGGGCGCAGTGAGTCGCAACGTGCCGGTGATTTCATCCTTCTGGTCGTCCAGATCACTTACAGCCTCTTCCAACTCGACAACCGCCGACAGGCTTTTGGCGTAAAACTGCTCGCCAATAGGTGTAAGCGCAACAGACCGAGTGGAGCGCTCAAATAACCGTACGCCAAGACGGTCTTCAAACCTCTGTACGGTTTCACTTACCGACGCGGGTGCTTGGTGCAGATGCTCGGCCGCTGCGCGGAAACCACCTCGCCGCGCCACTTCGACAAAGACTCGGATGTCTCCAAAATTGTTACGGCTCATTGTTCGTTATTCCGATCACAGCGTTAGGATAAATGCGGATTATCCTAACGATAGCATTGGCCTACATTCACAACAAGACGCAAAAACAAGGACGAAGAGATGACCCCGATCACCGAGATTTTCATTCTCAAGATGAAAGATGACCCACAAATCGATGCGATCCGCGAAGTTGCCCGCAAAGACTTTGTCGCCCTTGATGGGGTGACATCATGGGAAACCTTGGTGACGACAGATCAATCTCGCCAACCGCTCTACGCAGACATCTTCACGTTTCCAGATCACGAGACCGCCAAACGGGTGACACCGGAGTTCGCGAAACGTCCTGCGACCCAGGCTTTCCTTGGACAAATCGAAGAGATGATCGTTGGCCAATTCTTCGCACCCCATCAACCTTAAACATCGGAGTAAGACAATGACTGTACGTGACGAAATCCAAGCCGCAATTGACGAATGGAACAATGGCCTCGACAGCGGAGACATCGAGCGCATGGTGGCATCCTGCCATCCGGATGTCATGACCATCAATGAACGCCAGCCTGTCACAGTTGGCACGCAAGCGATCCGCGACAAATACAACCCGCGCATTGCAGCCGCTGAAATAACCTCGGGATACGATATCGAAGAGCTTCAGGATTATGGCGATACCGTCATCGTGTCCGGTCGTTTCTACGGCACAATGAAAATGCGCGATACCGGCGAGGTCAAGAGCCCCGAAGGTCGGTTGGTGCTTGGCTACAAACGCGATGAGACAGGCGCGTGGAAGATGTTCCTCGACATGGACAACAACGGCCCGGCCTAAGCCCGGCTGATCGCGCCGATCGCGCTGCGGCTATTCACATCATGCAAAATGACCGGAAAACACCCATGACCACGTTGGAAATCGTCACAAGGGAAATCGTGGACCTGCACGACTTTTTCACCGCCTGGTTCAACGGCACCGTGAACCGCGACGAGTTGGAGCCGAAATTCCTTTCACGGATGCACAAGGACCTGATGTTCATCCCGCCGGAAGGCCAGATGATGACCGCCGATATGCTAAAGGCCGGTTTCGACCGAGGCTATGGCTCCAACCCGGAGTTTCGTATCGCGATCCGCGATGTGGATGTACGGTACGAACGAGACAACCTGGTGCTCGCGACCTACACGGAATGGCAGCGGGGCGCGGCTCTCTCGGCATCCGCGAACAATGCGCGCGTGACAACAGTTTTGATGGAACTGGCTGACCCGCTGCGCTGGCTCCACCTTCAGGAAACATGGCTGCCCGACGCCGTTCGCGACGCAGGATCGTTCGACTTCTGACCTTCGCAAGTCGCCAATCGCAGCTCAACAAAAGGAAAGCCCAATGATACAACGCATTGCCCATCAACCCCGGGAAATTGCTGCTTGTGTCAGCGCATATCTGCAAGAAGGGGACCTGAAAGGCATCACGTCGATGTTCCACCCGGATTGCCAAATCTTCTTTCCACCGGATCAGCCACCCAGCCAAGGCATCGCAGGGGCACGTGCAGCGTTTGAGGGCTTTTTGGAACTGCGACCTCAGATCAAAAGCGAGGTCTTCAGCGAAGTCATCGTTGGTGACATTGCCATGCTGCGAGCGAATTGGAGCGTCATTGCCCCTGACGGCACAGTCATGGCCGAAGGGCAGTCCACAGAAGTTGCCAAAAAACTGGAAAACGGCGGCTGGGGCTATCTGATCGATTGTCCCAACGGACCTCCAAGCCTCACTTGATCCCACGGTACCTGGAGAGTGACCCATAACCACAGAACACTTTGAGACGAATGGGTATAATCGGTCGAACGACTAACGAGAGCGGAGAATGAACTTTTTTGATCAAATTCGCTTTCAAGACCTGAAAGCCACCGTTGTCGTCGCAGAGACTGGTAGTTTTCGAAAAGCTGCCACGAGACTTCGGGTGGGCCAGCCGGCATTGTCGAGACGAATTCGCAAGCTAGAAGATGCCATGGGGCTATCTCTCTTCGAACGCAACACGACAGGCGTGCGGCTGACGGCGGGAGGCAAGCGGTTCGCGGCGAGTGCACAGATGATACTAAAGAGCTGCGATCTCGCGGTAAGCGATGCCCGCAAGCACGGAGCAGCAGATAATGGACATCTGCGAGTTGGATTGATTGCATCGCTTTCCCACGGCGTCCTCAGAAACCTTTTCATTGCGTTCTTTGACACGTGTCCCGGCATCGAAGTTTCGATTGAGGAACTCGATAGGACCGAGCTATTCACGCTTCTAAATCATCGTGAGATCGATACTGTTATCGCTGCGGGCCATCCTAAGCTGGAGCTTGGCGACGGAATCCTCCTCCATAGGGAACGAATTTATCTCGCTGTCTCGGACGATCATCCGTTTGCTGATCGAAATAGCATAGCCTGGGAAGATGCTCGGTATGCGCCTTTCATCGTCAGCGCACACGAGCCAGGTCCTGAGATACACGACTACATTATTAGAAATGCCGCCGATCTCGGCGAATCTGTTTTTGTACGGCGGTTAAGACTTGGTCGCGAGGGTATCATGAACTTGGTCGGGCTTGGGTTTGGAGTAAGTCTGGTTGCTGATCATTGGCGTGGCGTCACCTATCCAAATGTGACATTCGTCCCTGTAGGTGCAGATGACGAAACCGTTCCTTTTTCGGTGACTTGGCGTCCCGAAAACGACAATCCCGCTCTGCGCCGTTTTATCAGCTTGGCGCGGATTGAGGCGAAGCGGAACGGCGCTCTTTCCTGAGCTTTGCAAAGCCCCGATCGGTCTTCATGAACCGCTCCAGCATCGGCGCGATCAGTTTGGCCGGTTCCAGCTCCTGCCCGTTCTCAGTGCCGAGGATTTCCGCGTAGGCCGTCAAATCGCGATGCACCTGCGCCGGTAGTTCTATGGTCAACTTGACCGGCTTGTCATCGCGGATGTCGCCCAGTTTCAACTTGCTCATCGAGCATCTCCATGGGGTTCGAGGATCAGATCGCGCGTGACCATCACCCGCACGGGAAATCCTGGTCGGATCGTCAGTGTCGGAGGAATCTGAAGCTGGCGCTGGACGACGGCTTCGCACGCGCGCCCGATCGTGTCCTGGGTGCCATCGCGGATCGCTTCGGCGATCTCGTCGCCACCATCCTCGCCGGTTTCGAGACCGATATTGAGGATGGTCGCCAGACCCGCGGCGCGGAACAGCTGACCCCAGTGATTGTCGACACCGTCTTCGAGCCCGGCATATCCGGCCTGATCGGTTCCAGGCTGGCGTTCGAGAACGATCGAGCGTCCACCGGGCAAGATGAGCCGGGTCCATGCGAGCAACAAACGACGCTGGCCGGTCTCGACGCGGCTATCGTACTCGCCGAGGAGGCGCGCACCCTGCGGGATCAGCAGGAACTGCCCGGTGGGGCTATCATAGACGTTCGCGGTCACCTGCGCCATGATCTGTCCCGGAAGATCGGAACGTAGCCCGGTCAGCAGCGCGGCTTCGATAACCGATCCAGCTTGCAAAACGTAGGGGCTCGCCGGGCTTTGCAGGCGGTCTGCGGCGGTGGTCCGTCGATCGACCTCGCGGTCCAAGAAGGCTTCCCGTCGTTCCGTCGTGCCCGGTTGCGGTGTCTGCCCGGCAGACGCTGGGAACAGACTTTGCAGCCCGGGTGCCGGGGATGTTGAGGTTACGGCCTGTGGGCGCGCAGCACCCGCGCCGCTCGACCTTGCGTCAGCAAAAAGCGTCGCGAGCCGCGCCGCTTCTGCCTCCTGCAAGCGCAGTTGTGCTTCCGGATCGACGGCGGGGCCGGTAGCGGGGACGACAGGCACGGGCTCACCCCGCCGCTGCGCGGACAGGACCGGACGCCCCAGTTCTCCAGGAAGTGGTGGTCCGAGCTGCGGGACCGACGCGTAGTCGCGCGGTAGACCCAAAAGACCCTCGGCCTCCTGGACTCGCTCGGTCGAGAAGAGTTCTGAAGGCCCATCGCCTGAATCGGACCCTTGCAAGGCGACGATCAGGATCGCGCCGATGCCGAGCCCGCCCGCGACGGCGAAAACCGTGATCGCCTTGCGCGAGAGCCGCATGACCCGTGGCGGATCGGGCCGCAAGCGCAGTTCCTTGGCGATGTCCTGTTCGGTGCGTGGCGGCTCTTCGGGGCGGTTGTCTTGTTGCTGGTCTTCGGTTCCGGTCATGGCTTAGCGGTCCTCATCGGGACGCCACGCGGACACCGCCCGCTCTTCCCGCTGCGCGCTACGCTGCACCCCATCGGTCCGGACGATCCGGATCACGCGCTGGCGGTCACCGAGCCGCAGCTCGGCGGCGGCGAAGAGCCGATCGATGATCATGTAGTTGCGCCGGATGCGGTAGTTAACGAGCTGTCCGTCCCCTTCCGGTCCGATCACGAAGAGCGGCGGCATCTCGCCCTTGCCGATCCCGCGCGGGAACTCGATGAAGACCTGTCGCCCGTCATCGAAGGCGCGGCGCGGCCGCCAGGGCGCGCGGTCGCCGGTGATCCGGTAGCGGAAATTTAGGTCGTCGAGATCGACGTTGTGACCGATCGGGAGGCTCGCTTCCGCGCGATCGTTTTGGCGACGCAAGGCGATCAACTCGTCTTCGGGGTATTGCCACGAGACGGAAGCCATATAGGCCTGCGGCGTCGCGCGTAGTTCGAGATGGTAGGTCCGCCGGTCGGTGTTGATGACGAGGTTGGTCACGAGATCGGGCCGGGTCGGCTTGACCAGCACATGGATGCGGCGGCTATCGCCGGACCCGCTCTCGGTATCGCCGATGATCCAACGCGCGGTGTCGCCCGCCGCGATTGGGCCGGACCCGACGAGGCTTTCGCCCGGTTGAAGCGCGATGTCGGTGACCTGGCCCGGAGAGGTGTAGACCTGATAAAGCGCACCCGAGCTGTAGGGGTAGAGTTGGACGGCGTTGATGAAGCCGTCGCGGACTGGTTCGATCCGGGCGGCGGCGTTGGCGTTGCTCACACGCTCGGTCGGTTCCGCCGCTTCTGCGGGACGATCATCGGCATCGACCCGCATGAGCTGGCCGGGCAGCGGTAGGGGTTCGGGTGTCTCGACGATTCGCACTGGCCGCGCAGGTTCCGCGACCAGCGTCGCCGCGACCGGATCATCGTAGGTTATCTCGGGCGGTCTGAAGGTGGCGCAGCCACTCAGGATCGCTGCGCATCCGACGGTTGCGATTAAGCGTGTCGAACAAACGAAGTTTGTCATTGGGCGTTCTCCCTTGACCAGTTGATGGCGTGGACGAAGACGCCGAGGGGGTTCTTGCGGAGGCGGTCGGCATCGCGGGGCGGCTGGACGACGACGCTGAGAATACCGGTCCAGCGCTCGGTCCTCGCGAGCTGGCCGTTCACGTAGCGGCGTTCGTTCCATGCGACGCGGAAGCTGGAATCAGAGGCTCGGATAACGCTGGAGATTTCGGCGGTGACTTGGATCTCACCGACCCGGGCGAAGGGGTCGTTTTCGCGGGCGAAGTCGTTGAGCGCCACGGACCCGCGATCGGTGGTGAAGTCGTAGGCCCTGAGCCAGTTCTGCCGGAGCACGATCGGATCGGCGGGAACTTGGCGGACATTCTCGATGAAGCGCGCGAGGTGGAAGGCGATCTGCGGATCAGTGGGGCGATAGTTGGCGGTCGCCGGGGCGACGGCCTGAGCCGCGCCGAGCCGGTCGACCTCGACCACGTAAGGAACGATCGTGCCCTGGGTGGATTGCCAGACCAGCGCGAGGCCGAAGGTCGCTGTCGTGGCGAGGCAGCCGATGGCCATGAGCCGCCAGTTGCGGGCCTGAACGCGGGCCGAACCCATCCGTTCGTCCCAGATCTGGGCGGCTTTCTGGTAAGGCGTCACGGGCTCTGGGGTCTTGGTATATCGCACACTGGGTCGCTTGAATCTCATGATCTCTCCGAAAGGCTGATGGCCGTGCCCGCGCCGCCGCCATCGCCGGAGCGAATGGCGTGCGCGGCGACGGCGGTGCCGTGTTGCAGGCTCTGTTGGCGCTTCATGCGGCGCGCCCAGGCGGGCGGACTGTCATTTGCAGGCGTCGGCATGGACGATGGCGAATTGCTGAACTTTCCGCCCGTAGCCTCGAAGGCGGCGCGCGAGCCGGAGCGGTAGCTGTCGCCGACCGCGCGCTTGAGAGGGCTGATGGCGGTATTGACTCCCGCCTGGCCCACGGCGGCCATACCACTCGCGGCTTTGCCGGTCGTGGAGCTGCCCGAGGCCGCGCCGATCTTGAAGGCTGTAGAAGCGCCTCCAGCGACGGCGGACCCACCTCGTAGAGCGGCTCCACCGGTAGCCCCGGCTATCTTCGCGCCCGCGAGGCCGCCTGCGACTACGCCGCCTGCCGCGAGGCCGGCTCCGACCGCTGCACCTGCACCGAGCTGCGGGCCGCCCGACACGATGCCGTTGGCGATACCGGGGCCGAAGATGCCGAGCGCGAGCAGCGAGAGCGCCGCGAGCACGACGGCCATCGCATCCTCGATGGTCGGCTCACCTGTGAACCCGGCGGTGAACTCGCCGAAGATCGTCGAGCCGATGCCGACGATGACGGCCAGCACGAGCACCTTGACGCCCGACGAGATCACGAGACCCAGCACGCGTTCGGCCATGAAGGCGGTCTTGTTGAAGAGGCCGAAGGGCACCAGGATGAAGCCAGCCAGGGTTGCCAGTTTGAACTCGATCAGCGTGACGAAGAGCTGGATCGCGAGGATGAAGAAGGAGAGCAGGACCACGATCCAGGCGAAGAGCAGGATCGAGATCTGGATGAAGTTCTCGAAGAAGGAGACGAAACCCATCAGGTCGGCGATGGATGCGAGGATCGGCTGCCCGGCTTCCAGCCCGACGGCGGCGATGCGTCCGGGTTGCAAAAGTTCGCCCGCGCCGATCGCGCCGCCGGTGGCGACGAGACCCAGCCCCGCGAAGCTCTCGAAGACGATGCGGGCGAGCGTGTTCCAGTTGCTGATGATGTAGGCGAAGATGCCGACGAAGAGTGTCTTCTTGACCAGCCGCCCGATGATGTCGTCATCTGCGCCCCAGGCCCAAAAGAGCGCGGCCAGCGTGACGTCGATGACGATGAGCGTGGTTGCGAGGAAGGCTACGTCGCCGCCGAGGAGGCCGAACCCGCTGTCGATATAGGTCGTGAAGACCTCGAGAAACCGATCGATGACACCGACGCCGTCCATGGCCTACTCCGTCTCAGGATCGTTGGTGGAAGTGCCAAAGAAGCGGCGGCGGTTCTCCTCCCAGGCGGCTTGGCACTCGGTGTCGGCTTCCAGCGCTTCCGGCGTGAGCGAGCGGCAGCGCTGCAAGACCTCCCGCAGCGGATCGTCCGAAACGACGGCTGCCGGTTCGGGCGCACGCTCCTCTTCAAGGGCGCGCTGGAGTTCCGTCGCCGCCATGAGCGCGGCGATGCCACCCAAGGCGATGGCGATGGCTTTCAGCGTGGTCTCGGCGGTCAGCTTCATCGCGGCCTACCGGAACATCCGCACGGTCGTCGGCTCGTAGCCGGACCCGTAGTCGAGGAAGCGGGTGAGGTTCTCGCGTGCCTGCGCTTCGGCAGTCGCGACGCGCGCGGCTTCGAGCGATTGGGCGCGGTTCTGCGCGACGATGGCGGCGGTCAGATCGGAGATCTGCTGGCTCTGAAGTGCGAGGAGCTGGTTCCCAGCCTGGGTCGCCTGCAAGGCGCCGGTCGCGGCCTGGCTGCGGCCCACGAGCGCCTGCATCTCGGTGTGCGCCGTCTCGATGTTGCCGACGACACCGGCTTGGACTTTCAGTGCGTCTTCGAACCCAGCAACGGAGGTGCGCCAGCGATCTTGCGCACCTGCGATCCGGTCATCGAAGTCTCCGCGAGCGGCGGCCGCGCCGTAATCCTGGGTGAAGGCTTCATCGATGGTGGCGACGTCATGCGCGATGCGCTGCGCGCCGTTCAGGAGTTGCTGGGTCTCTTGGAACGAGGCCTCAAGCCGCGACAGCGACGAATACGGCAGGCTCGCGAGATTGCGCGCCTGATTGACCAGCATCTGGGCCTCGTTCTGGAGCTGGGCGATCTGGTTGTTGATCTGCTCCAGCGTCCGCGCGGCGGTCAGCAGGTTCTCGGCGTGGTTGGTCGGGTCGTAAACGATACCGCCGAAGCCGCCGCCGAAAAGTGCGTGTGCGGGTGGTGCCGTTGCCGGCGAAAGCGCGACCGCGCTCGACAGCAGCAGGGCTGCGGCGGCGCGTCCTGCCAGTTTACGTGTCTTGGTTTTGAACACTAGTCTTCTCCTTGTCGTCGTTGGTTTCTGGGGTTGCGGATGGCGTGGCTTCGATCACGGCGTCTGAAGGACCGAGCAGTTCGGTCGCCCAACCGAGATCGCGGCGGGCGAGCCAAGCGGCGGCGAATCCGCCCCGTCCGTGTTTTTCGAGGATCGCGTCGATCGCGGCGTGATCGGATTTGGACGAGGCGGCGGTGAACGCTAGTGCAACCTCGCCCAGCCCGAGCGCGAACAGCCGGTTGCCGCGGCGCGACTGGCAGTAATAGTCGCGCTTGGGCGTCGCGCGGGCGACGATTTCAATCTGCCGGTCGTTCAGCCCAAAGCTGCGATAGGTCGCGGCGATCTGCGGCTCGAAGGCGCGCTCGTTGGGCAGGAAGATGCGGGTCGGGCAGCTCTCGACGATCGCGGGCGCGATGTCCGAACCGTCGATATCGGCGAGCGACTGGGTGGCGAAGATGACGGAGGCGTTCTTCTTGCGCAGCGTCTTCAGCCACTCGCGCAGTTGCGAGCCGAAAGTGGCATCGTCTAGGGCAAGCCAGCCTTCATCGACTATGATGAGGCTGGGCCGTCCGTCGAGCCGCGCTTCGATCCGGTGGAAGAGATAGGCGAGCACGGCGGGCGCGGCCGCCGAGCCAATAAGCCCCTCGGTTTCGAAAGCCTGGAAGTCGGCCGTGCCGAGCGCTTCGCTCTCAGCGTCGAGTAGGCGCCCGAAGGGACCGCCCAGACAAAACGGGGCCAGTGCGCGCTTGAGGTCGTTCGATTGCAGCAGGACCGAGAGCCCCGTCAGCGTGCGTTCCTCGATCGGAGCCGAGGCGAGCGAGGTCAGAGCCGACCAGAGATGATCGCGCGCGACCGGATCGATGGTGACCCTTTCGCGCGCGAGCAGCCCGGCGAGCCAGTCCTGTGCCCAGCTGCGTTCGGCCGCATCGTCGATCCGCGCGAGGGGTTGCAGTTGGACTGCGTCGTCTTCGTCGGACAGGGCGAGGCTGAGATCTTCCCAGTCCCCACCGCAGGCCATCGTCGCGCAGCGGATCGAGCCACCGAAATCGAAAGCGAAGATCTGCGCGTCCTCGTAGCGCCGGAACTGCAACGCCATGAGCGCGAGCAGCACGGATTTGCCCGCGCCGGTCGGCCCGACGACGAGCGTATGGCCAACGTCACCTACATGGGTCGAGAAACGGAACGGGGTCGCGCCCTGTGTCTCAGCATAGAAAAGCGGCGGGCCGTCCAGATGATCGTTGCGCTGAGGCCCCGCCCAGACCGCCGAGATCGGGATCATATGGGCGAGATTGAGAGTCGAGATCGGTGGCTGTCGGACATTGGCGTAGAGATGGCCGGGCAGCGATCCGAGCCAGGCCTCGATCGCGTTCAGCGTCTCCGAGATGCAGGTGAAGTCGCGCCCCTGAACGACCTTCTCGGCAAGTTTGATCTTGGCATCCGCCGCGCGTTCGTCCGCGTCCCAGACCGTGATCGTCGCGGTGACATAGGCCGCGCCGACGATATCGCTCCCGAGTTCCTGCAGTGCCTCGTCGGCATCGAGCGCCTTGTTGTCGGCATCCGAATCCAGAAGCGTCGAGGCCTCGTTGGTCATCACCTCTTTCAGTATTGCCGCGACCGATTTGCGCTTGGCGAACCATTGGCGGCGGATGCGGGTGAAGAGCTTCGTGGCGTCGGTCTTGTCGAGACAGATGGCGCGCGTCGCCCAGCGATATTCGAAGGCCTGCGCGTTGAGTTCGTCGAGAAGTCCGGGCCAGGTCGATGTCGGGAACCCGACGATGGACAGTGTGCGCAAATGGGCCGCGCCGAGCTTTGGCGCGAGCCCTGCGACCAGCGGCTCGTCCGCCAGATAGGCGTCGAGATGCATCGGCGTCTCGGGCACACGGACGGACTGCGCCCGTGTCGAGATCGTCGAATGCAGATAGCTGAGCGTCTCTTGGTCATCGAGCCAGGCGGCTTCGGGCATGAAGCCCTCGAAGAGATCGAGCAGCCGGTCCGAGCGTGACCGGAACGCCGTAAGGTGCTCGTGGGGATTGGTGCCCTTGCTCGGCGCGTCCTCGAACAGCCAGCCGCTCGCCCGGCTCGTATCGTCCGCGGGCGGCATCCAGGTCAGCGTCAGGAAATAGCGGCTTTCGTAGTGGGACGAGGCTTCCTCGAACTGCGCGCGGCGTTCCGCATCGACCAGCGCGGAGATCGGATCGGGAAATTCCGACAGCGGATAATCGCGCGCCGGGATGCGCTGTGCTTCGACGAAGACCGCCCATCCCGAGCCCAGACGGCGCAGCGCGCTATTGAGCCTCGCGGCGGTCGCGACCAATTCAGCCGGTGTTGCGGAATCGAGATCGGGGCCGCGGAACCGTGCCGTCCGTTGGAAACTACCATCCTTGTTGAGGATCACGCCTTCGCCGATCAGCGCGGCCCAGGGCAGGAAATCGGCGAGCAGCGCGACTTTGGATCGGTATTCGGCGAGGCGCATCATCGGCTTACACCCCCATCCAGGTCGGGTAGCGGAGGTGACGGCGCGCGACGTCGGCGATCTGTGCGTCACGTTTGGCGGCATAGACTGCGAGCATGTGTCCGATGGCCCAGAGGGCGAGCCCGACCAGCCAGAGCCGGAGGCCCAGACCCACGGCGGCCGCTATGGTGCCGTTGGCGATCGCGATGGTGCGTGGCGCGCCGCCGAGCAGGATCGGTTCGGTCAGCGCGCGATGGACGGGCGCGGTGAAACCGGGGATGTCGGTGGGATCGCTCATACGAGAGCGCCGCCGCCGAAGGAGAAGAAGGACAGGAAGAAACTCGATGCCGCGAAGGCGATCGACAGACCGAAGACGATCTGGACGAGCCGACGTGCCCCGCCCGAGGTGTCGCCAAACGCAAGCGTCAGGCCGGTGATTATGATAATCATGACCGCGACGATCTTGGCGACAGGGCCTTCGATCGACTCGAGGATGGCCTGCAGCGGTGCTTCCCAGGGCATACCCGAGCCTGCCGCTTCGGCCTGACCGGCGACGAGCAGAAACCCGAGCGCGAGGGAGGACGCATAAAGCGGCGCGCGCGGATAAAGTTGGAGGGTTCGAGTCATGGGCCAGATCCTTTCGGGTTGTTGATGAGGGAGCGGAGCGCGTAGTCGCCTTCGGCGGTCAGACCGGTAACGCGCGCGAGGTCCGCGAGGCGGCGATCGCTGCCGCGCCCCTGCAGGACTGCGAGCATATCGATGGTCTCCGCGATGAGCGCCCGCGGGACGGTCACAACGGCTTCCTGGATGAGCTGTTCGAGGCGGCGCAGCGCTCCAATGGCAGAGCCCGCATGGATCGTACCGATCCCGCCCGGATGGCCGGTGCCCCAAGCCTTGAGGAGATCGAGCGCTTCGGACCCGCGCACCTCTCCGATGGGGATGCGATCCGGGCGTAGACGGAGCGAAGATCGGACGAGATCGGACAGCGTCGCAACGCCATCCTTGGTGCGCAGCGCGACCAGATTGGGCGTCAGGCATTGCAGCTCGCGTGTATCTTCGATGAGGACGACGCGGTCAGAGGTCTTGGCGACTTCGGCCAGAAGCGCATTCGTGAGTGTTGTTTTACCGGTTGAGGTGCCGCCGGCGACGAGGATGTTGGCGCGGGACGCAACGGCGTTGCGCAGCGCCTCGGCTGCGGCGACATCCATGATCCCAGCCTGGACGTAATCCTCGAGCGTGAAGACGGCGACGGCCGGCTTACGGATGGCGAATGTCGGGGCCGCGACGACCGGCGGCAGCAATCCCTCGAACCGTTCGCCCGTTCCGGGAAGCTCGGCGGAGACTCGCGGCGCATCCGCATGGACTTCGGCTCCGACATGATGGGCCACCAGGCGAACGATCCGCTCGCCATCGTCTGCGGTAAGCGTCGCGCCCGTATCGCAGAGGCCGTCACCGAGCCGGTCGACCCACAGGCGACCGCAGGGATTGAGCATCACCTCGACGACGGCGTCCTCGTCGAGCCAAGCTGCGATATCCGGGCCAAGCGCCGTGCGGAGCATGCGGGAACCGCGCTCGATCGCTGCTGATTTGAGACTGTGGACGGTCATTCGCGGCCCCGCATCTGGTTACGGGGTCGATCAAGAAGACCGTTAATCGGTCATCGGCAACAGGTTTGAGGGCGTAGTAGTGTGGTGGCGTATGAAGGTAGGGACAAGCGCATTTTGCATGAAGTTGCGATGGCGTCAGACAGTGGGAGTTCGCTCGGGGATGTCCTCCGAGACTTCCTTTGTCAGCGTTTTGCCTTTTGCGAGTCGCCGCCCGAGCGCTTCTACAAACCCGTCATAGCGTTCCTTGCCCGATGCCTGTGCGGCCTCGCGCATTTCATCGGGCAATGGCGGTGTGGTCGTCAGCCAGAACTTCACGAATAAGGCGACGGCTTCATTCCCGATCGCCACGTCCCGCTCCAAGCGCTCGACCGCGCGGGAAAGCCGATCGAGGCGCCGGACGATGGCGGCCTCGCACTGATCGGCTCCGTCAGGCGACAGGAACGCAGCGATCGCCGCTTCCACGATCTGCGATTTCGAGACCTTCCGGCGGACGGCCAATGCCTCCAACTCACCCGATAAAGCCGGATCGAAATACACATTCAATCGGTATTTCTTCACGGCCACCTCCTAGAGCTCGATCCCGTCATCGGGATCGAGCAAGGCCTGCCGCGCGACGGTGCCGAATCGGTCGCGCATGGCCTTTGCCCGCTGCGCATCGTCCTCCGGTTCGTCGTCGAGATCGACGAACTCGCTGCGCGCTGGTACGGGTTCTAGGGCGATGTCCTCGTGTTCCGGCAGGTCGGGCTGCCGACGAATGCCGCCATCGGGCTCGTCGGTTTTTGCTTTTCGTTTCTTCGGCGGCGGCGCAACAATCGGTTCGCAGTCGCTCCAATCGTCTGCCGAAGTGCGGACTCCCTTAGCTTGTGCATTGCGATCCGGCGGCGGTGCGATCCGAGCCTTGAACTGCGGATCGGCATAGTAGCGCGCCTTCTCTGCGCGAACCGGCGGCGCGCCAGAGACGAGAACGATCTCGTCCGTTGGCGGAAGCTGCATCATCTCGCCGGGCGTGAGTAGCGGTCGCGCCGTCTCTTGGCGCGAGACCATGAGATGCCCGAGCCAGGGCGAGAGCCGGTGTCCGGCATAGTTCTTCATCGCCCGCATCTCGGTCGCTGTACCAAGGGCATCGGACACCCGCTGGGCGGTGCGTTCGTCATTCGTCGCGAAGGCGACGCGCACATGGCAGTTGTCGAGGATGGCGTTGTTCTGCCCGTAGGCCTTCTCGATCTGGTTGAGGGACTGGGCGATAAGGAAGGCCTTGATCCCATAGCCCGCCATGAAGGCGAGCTGGCTCTCGAAGAAGTCGAGGCGTCCGAGCGCCGGGAACTCGTCGAGCATCAGCAACATGCGGTGGCTGCGCTTCCCGTGCAGGTTCTCGGTGAGACGGCGGCCGATCTGATTGAGTACGAGCCGGATCAGCGGCTTGGTCCGCGAAATGTCGGAGGGCGGTACGACGAGGTAAAGCGTCACCGGTCTGTCGCCGGTCACGAGATCGTCGATCCGCCAGTCGCAGCGGCGCGTGACTTTGGCGACGACCGGATCGCGATAAAGGCCGAGAAAGCTCATCGCCGTCGAGAGCACACCGGAGCGTTCGTTCTCCGATTTGTTCAAAAGTTCGCGTGCGGCCTGTGCGACGACGGGATGCGGGTGATCTCCCAGATGCGGCGTGCGCATCATTGCCGCGAGCGTCGACTCGATGGGCCGCTTCGGATCGGACAGGAACGCCGCGACGCCGGCGAGCGTCTTGTCCGCTTCAGCATAGAGGGCATGCAGGATCGCGCCCACCAAAAGCGAATGGCTGGTCTTCTCCCAATGGCTCCGCCGTTCGAGCAGACCTTCGGGATCGACGAGGATGTCGGCGACGTTCTGCACGTCGCGCACTTCCGAGTCGCCGCGCCGGACTTCGAGCAGCGGATTGTAGGCTGCCGAATTCGGATCGGTTGGATCGAAGAGCAGCACGCGGCTAAAGCGCGAACGGAAGTTGGCCGTAAGCTGCCAGTTTTCTCCCTTGATGTCGTGGACGATGGCGGAGCCTGGCCAGGTCAGCAGTGATGGCACGACCAGACCGACGCCCTTGCCGGATCGCGTCGGTGCGAAGCAGAGCACATGCTCGGGTCCGTCATGGCGGAGATAGCGGGACTGGTAGCGCCCGAGCACGACACCATCGTCGACGAACAATCCCGCCGCGCGCATATCCTTCTCGGTGCCCCATCGAGCAGAGCCGTAGGTCGTCACATCGCTCGCCTCGCGGGCGCGCAACACGGAGAGGAAGATCGCGACGCAGACAGACGCGATGCCACCGGCGCCGGCGACGATTGCGCCTTCCATGAAGACGCGCGGTGCATAGGCGTCATACCAGTACCACCAGACGAAGACGTTCCAGGGCGCATAGATCGGCAAGCCCCAGATCGTTGTCATCGGGTCTCCCAGTTCGGATTGAAAGCCGAGCCGGAACGCCACCCATTGCGTTGCCGCCCAGACAAAGAGCAGCGCGACGGTCGAGACGATGAGGATTTGACCCCAGAGGATGGCGGTGGCCGGTGATGCGTGTTTCTTGGGGGTCATGGGTTCCTCCGGGGTCAGATCGAAAGGCCACGCTTGCGACCAAGCGACCAGTCGATGCCGCCGCCCGCTGTGACGGTCCCTGAGACGGTCTGGCCGAGATGCTTTTCAAGCTGCGGTTTCCAGGGGACGACCTCGAATCCCATGCCGTCATCGATCATGGCGAAGCGGCCCGAGGCGAGATCGAGGCGCTGGCGATAAGTGCCGGCCACGGTCTCGCCGTCGCCGGACTTTCGGAATGGCAGGCCCGTTTCGTTGGCGATCTTGCTCGCCGCTCCATCGAGATCGCGCTGTCGCAGTGTATTCAGGAGATCGCGCGCGAAGGTGACGCGCTGACCTTGGCGTGTCGCGAGGCCCTGGCCGACCAGATGCTCGGCCCGCTTATTCAAAACCTCGCGGACCTCCGCTCCGAACCCGCTCTGCGCGAGCGGCGAGCGGGTCTTGGCGAGAGCCAGTCGGTCGGCCCAGGTCGCGCCATCGGCCTCGACCTGCTTTTCCAGCGCAACGTCCGACCGTCCGACCAAGGCCAGGCGCTTCGCCCCGCCATCCTTCCCGGCCCAACTCCGCGTCTCGACGATCCCGCCGAGAGGCGTGTCGCCGGTGAGATCGAGATCGCGGAATCGCAGATGATGGAGACGTCCATCCACCCCGTCGATGATCGCGTAGGCTTCTCCGGAGAGTTCGTTGTGCAAGCCGCGATCAATGAGCTTGCCGAGAATGGGGTCGTTCGGCTGACCCTCTATGGCGAAGTCGGATGGCGCACGGACCTGACCACCCATGGCCCGGTGCATGGACTTGATGATGTCGCCGCGCACGGCCATCTCGCGAAGTGTCTCTTCCATCCCCGGCTTCAACTGCCAGACCGACGGCGCCAGCTTTTCGGCGAGGCCGAACTTCTCCAAGGTCTGCGCGCGCCCGATCATCCGGCGGTTAAGGTCTTTGTCGTTGAGATCGGGCGCGCCGGGCCGCAGATCGGCGACGCCGAGCGTGTCGTCGGCGTATGAGCGCAAGGCGCGGTCCAGTCCCGTCCAGCGTTCGGCTTTCACCTCCGCGTCGAGACCGGCTGCGACTTCCTTCTCGCTGCGCGGTCCGAGTTCCAATTCGACCAGCTCTTCAGCACGCCCGCGAACGCCGCGGCTGATATAATCGCGCGAGATGACGAGGTCTTTGCCATCATCGGCCTTGCCGCGCACCAGCACGTGGACATGCGGATTGTCGGTGTTCCAATGATCGACCGCGACCCAATCGAGTTCGGTGCCGAGATCGCGTTCGGCTTGGCTCATCAGATCGCGGGTGAAGGCGCGCAGGTCTTCCATCTGCCCGGCGTCTTCCGGCGAGACGATGAAGCGGAAATGATGGCGATCGTCTTCGGTGCTGGCGGCGAAGGTGCGGCCGTCGGCTTGGTCGTGCTTCTTGTCAAACATGGCCGCGTCTCGGCCGTCCTTGGTGACGCCCTCGCGCTTCAGATAGCCGAGATGCTTGGCGAGCGGTGCCGACCGGAACTTCTGACCGCGATGCCGGACGATGCGTGCATTCACCACGACCCGGCGCTGTGTTCGTGCGAGGCCCCGGGAGACCCTGACGAAGCGTCCGCGTCCGAAGGTCGACCGACTTGCGCGGCCGCCGCTCGTCCTGAAATGATTGCCGGTATGCCCCGCTTTCCTCGCGGCGCGCATGACCTGTCCGACGAAGCTCTTGGCCCGTTTGGCCGAGGGGCCTTTGTCGCGGATGCGCCCGGGCTTGATGCGGATGTCGTTCTCGCGCTGGCTCATGCGCGTGCTTCCGCAAAAACAGGCGTGGCACGGTGAAGGTGCATTGTAATCAGAGAGGTAGCCGTAGGTGCGGCACTGCGGCCAAGTGCGCAGCACGCAAAAACCCCAACAACAACAACGCCGTAGCGCCCCCGCGCGTCCGGCCTTTTATCTTGCCCTCCCGTCGTTGATGGTGGCTGCAATCCTCCGTCTGCCGCATTCCATACGAAGCAGCACGACGAAACGGGGCGGAGCCAGATCGTAGCGTTCATCACTCTGGCTCCCCGGTTCTGGAGACAAAGAGCGGGTTCGGTTGGTGGTTTTGTAAACCCGGCTGGGCCGGTTCCTCAGCGGTTTGGACATCGATCACTGGGCGGTCTGGCTCCGCATTTCGCTGCGGTTCACGCGAAGCTGTGACGGGCGCAAAAAGCGGGGCAGCTTGCCATCGATCGGCAGAAACCGTGCGCACTGACTGCAACGGAGCTGCATCCGAAAAGCCGAGTTCTTGAGAAAGCGCTGCAACGTAGCGGCGCGTTTCACGCGGCAAGGTGCGCCCGGTTCGCAGGTGCTCGGCATACCGTCCGGGTCCGGCATTGTAGGCAGCCAGAAACCCCGGCGCGCCGAATTGGTCGTACATCTGGCGTAGATAGGCCGCGCCTGCGAGTATGTTCTCCCGGCGGTCGAACGGGTCAGAGCCGAAGCCGTGGGCAGCGCTAAGCTCGACCCAAGTGCCGGGCATGATCTGCATCAAACCCATCGCACCAGCGCTGCTGACGGCGCGTGGATTGCCCGCACTTTCGGCCTGCATAACGGCGCGTATCCAGCGCTCCGGGATGCCAAAGCGCTGTGCGGCTTCTGAAATATGCGTGTCGATATCGGAGTTTTGGGCGGCGGCCAGATCGGAACGGGAAACCGTATCCCGGGCATCGGCGGCGGGCGGATTGGCGCAGCCGGAAAGTGTGATCAGGATCGCGGAAGCGGCAAAGAAGCGACGGCCGGAAGGTAGAAGGAAGGCCATCGCGTCAGCCCTCACGCGTCCAGATCGGCACCGCGCGGCCAATGATCGTGTCGCGCGGCAACGGCCCGAAGTATCGTCCGTCGAGGCTCGCCTCGGTGTCGGGATTGAGGAAGAAGACCTGATCGTCGGTAAGTTGGTGACAGCCCTGCCAGACTGGCAGCGGACGGTCGAAACGGTCGCGCTCTATCGCAGTCGCGACGATCTCTCCGTCGATGCTGACGGTGACGCCAATACGGCAGGCCAGCTGCCCGGGAAGTGCGGCGACATGTTTGATTAGAGGGACATCCGCGCCGAGATAGCCATGCTCCAGGAGCCACTCGCCGAGCGGCGATGGCGGTTCGAGAACAACGAGATCGCCGACATTCGGCGTGTCGAGCGGCTGCACGGCGTAGAAGCCGATGGGCACGCTCGCCGATGCATTCCAGACCAGGATCGGGTTGGCGCGAATGATCGCGGAAAGCGCGATCAACGCGATACCGGCGCTGCCGATAAGAAGCGAGGCGCGCGCGCGTTTCATGCCGCCAGAGCCCGACGTTTGAGCCAGGCGTCATGCCGATACGGCGTGTATGGGCGCGGCTCGAGATTGCAGCTGAGGCGGTTGTGGACGTGCCGCCAATGGTCCGGGCAGGCGTCCTCCGGCGCGATCTTCTCCGCTTCGATCTGGTCGATGCAGTGCAGTACCGCTTCGACCTTGGGCCACCCAGAAAGCCGTAACAGAGATACCCCGCCGGGCGTCACAAAAGGCACGGTCGAAAAGCGCTCGCCGGGGCGGACGGCTTGCAAGATGTCGATCCGGCTTTCGACTGTGCCATAGTTGTTTGCGGCCCAGCGGATGAAGGCGAAGATGCTGCCGGGATCGACACCGACCACACTGACCGACCGGCTTTTGATCGTCTCCTGAACGATCCGACCGAACCGCAACCAGTGTTCGATGCGGCCTTCGATCCATTTTAGTTCAACGGTGGTGCGCCCGTTCATGAGCGCTTCTCGCCGCTATAGGCGGGCGAGATCGCCGCATGGCGTTTGGCGGGAAGCACGGTGTCGCCCGTGTCATCAGACGTGGAGCGTTTCTCGCCGCGGCTGACCCACGCCTGCAGATCTTCGACCGCGTAAACGACACGACCTCCAATCTTGGAATACTTCGGGCCGGTCCCGTAGGTGCGGTGTTTCTCCAGCGTGCGGCCGGACAGGCCCAGAAAGCGGGCGGCTTCGGGGGTTCTGAGATAGCGCGGCGGCAGGCCGGCATTGGGATCGGGCATTGGGGGTCTCCTCTGGTCGTCGCAGGTCCGTCGCGGGATGCGAGGGACGGCTCGCGGCCAGAGAAGCGGAGAAGAGCGCCAGGGAGGGATGACGAAGATTCAGAAGAAAAATCGTCACCCCCTCTTGGGTGCGGTCCTGTTGCCTGGATTTTGCTTTGGAAGATGTCCGTTGGGACGCAGATGCCGGCTATTTGCGACGCGAACGGGCCGTTGATTTGCCACGCAGCAATTGGCGATAGCCGTCATTGACGAGGGTGTGACCGTATGCTGCAAGACGCGCGATCTGCGCCTTCAACGCGCTCGTCTTCCAAGGTTCGTCGGCAACCCTTCTTGCGCCGAAATAGGCCACTGCAATATCCCGCAGCCGCGCCCCCGTTTGCCGTGCGTCGTCCGTGCGCAGCGCATGACCAATGCGTTTCCGCCGTTGAAGTGTGAACAAGGCGTGCGGCGTCTGACCGCGCCAGACGCGCTTTAGGCGCTCGGCGGTGGCGATTCTGATTGACCAGTCAGGCGTAAAAGGGACGATGACGGCGCGCGCGCGGTCTCCCGTCAAAGCGTCGTCCGAAACGACGATCAACCCGCTACGAATGCAAGACCAGTAGCGACCACGGACGCCGCGCCTTGTTTCGAGGATGATCTGATCGAAGACAGCATGTTCGGCCTCAGAGAGGCTTCTGGCAGTCATCAAGCATGTCACGGCTGGTGCAACCGACGGCCTCCAGTAGAGTTTCGCGTCCGTCGCCTTCAGCTCAGGATCTACCGGGAAATCGCAACCCCCAGGCGGCCGCCTCGTTCTCGGTCAAGTTTGGAAACGCGGCGCGGTAGTCAGGATTGCGCCTGAGGCACTCCCAAGCCAAACCGGAAGCATCGAGTGTTTCGATGTAATCGTAGTCGGTTTCGTCTCGCCAGTTCGTCGGCATATCCGCTCTCCAACTGTTGCGCGCCGAGCGTCAGACGCTTTCGACTCAACAATATGCTCGCGTTAAACGGGAAAACGTAGGGAGATGAACGGCATAAGGCGATGCGCGAAAGGCATCACGCGCATGCTCGCTTATTGCGGTTTCAGGCGTTGGTCAGGAGGTCGCGGTAGCCTTGCTCAGCGACCCAGTGAGCACGCACGAGGTGATTGTCATGCACGCGTCTGGCGCGCTCCGGTTCGTCTTCGGCGTCGATCCCGAACAGGTGGTGCGCGACTTCCGAAAGCGCCGCCCCATCGGCTTCCGCGTCGAGGAGGCGTGCGTAAAGCTTGAGCTGGGCGCGGTCATAGTCGGTCAGGTGGTCGCTGTTCGGCGGGGTATCGGTAAGTTTTCGACTAATCTCGCTGCTCATCTTATCCCCCATGGGCACCGTTGATGCCCAAATGGTTAATGCCTCATTTACATGGCTTCGCGCAACTGCCGCACGGCTGAAAGGCTGCATCTCCGTATCTGATCGCTGAACGACGTGGCATAGGGCGTGCATTATAATACGTCGCACTAAAATACGCGATAGGTCTTTTGTCGTCGGATGGATATCCGGCAGATTTTTGGAAACAATCTCAAGCACTACAGAACTTTAGCTGATATGAGCCAGGCGGCGTTGGCGGTGAAGATGGGGGTGGATCGCGCCCATGTGAGTTCGATGGAGCGCGGTCAGCAGAACGTCACGATCATTACCCTCTGGCACGCAGCTCTGGCGCTGGATGTTGAGCCAGCGCTTCTGCTACAAGATCGAGATTAGGAAGCGGCGTCTAGGCGTCGCTTGATAAACTCCAGATACTAGTAAGGGGAGTTGATTGGGCCACGGTAAGATCAGTTCGGAGAAACGGGCGTCGTATAAGGAGATCGCGCGGAACATCGTCAGCGCGGATCGGACCGCACGCCGAAATGGCACTAGTCAAAATACGATCGGCACTATTGAGCGAGCTCTCGTGTCAGCATTTCTCGACGGGAGGAAGCACGCTGCGAAACTAGAGCCTGAGAACGAAGAAGTTACTTGGATACAGGTTCCACCTAGATCCCGAGAAACACTTTGCGACATGACATTTCGGTTCAGCGCGCGGTCTGGGAACCATGAGAACCGAGCGGATCGCATTGAGGTCTTCACGGAGAACGGCAAGCAGCGTTGGAGCATTGTTGATGCCGATGGGAAGCGGCGCGAGCGTTCTGTAGCCGATGGGTCAGTGCGCCCCCTCATCCGCCTGGGGCTAATCGACCATATGTCTGACAATTCCAACCTTTATGCTCTCACATCAAAGGGACGACAACTTTGCCGTGACCATTGGGAGCGATCCGACCGAGACGATCCATCGCTTCCCAAAATCAGCCTTCGATAAACCGTTTCGCCCCGCCCGGTTTCCCGGGCGGGGTTGAGGTGGCAGCGCTCAGTCGCCGTTCTTGCGGCGCGCCCGGGACCAGATGAGGCTGAAGGTTTCCTCGCCACCTTCGACGACCGTGTCATCGAAGAGGTTGGCGTAGATCGGCTGGGTGAAGCTCGGATCATCCAGCTTGAGGCTCAGATAGTCGCGGTTCTCGTTCGAGCGCTTCGACCAGGCGGCGCCGATCTCGGCGCGGCCGACGAAGACCCGGTGGGAGGGAGCGTTCTCGCCCGAGGTGCTGTCCTCGGGGACGATGCGAACGTTCTGCGCCTGCACGTTGAGGGTGACGATTTCTCCGACGTATTCGTTGCCGGTCTTCTTGAAGGTTCCGATGGTGGCCATGTCATTTCTCCTTTGGCTTTCGATCCCGCGCCCGTCGCGGTCTCGATGGCGATCGTCAGGATCGGGACGATCCGCCGACGCAGCCCTTGGCCCGCAGCGTAAGCGAAGGACGCCGGGGGCGGACTTTCTTGGACCCGTCAGGGTCGTCCCGCGAGGAATTGGCGAAGCCCAGGGGAAGAAAGTCCGAACGCGGCGTTGCGGCTGAGGCGGTCGAGGCGCCAGCCGATCCCGGTCAGATCAGCCCGATGAGAGGCCGTGACGGACGCGGTTGACGAGGGCATGGAAAGAGAAATGACCGCCACCCTCGGGCCGCGCAATCCAACGGCAATGTCGGTCGGAGAAAGACAGGCTCTGGCGTGCAGAACGGCGCAGTGCGGAGCTGTCGCCAAGCATTCCCTGCAATGCGAGAATGCTTCCTCCCACTGGGGCTTGGCTGTGTTCGATATGCGCTGTGCTAGGTTGAGGCTTCTGAACGCTATCAGATGATGCAAGCTGAAAGCTCGCACTCGAGCTTCAAGTCGCCTCGATGAATACCGTGATGCTGCTTCGGCGGTGGCGAGGTTTCAGCAATCTTTCGCTAGCGGGCCCGCCTCAATAGCGTTTGTGTGCTACACATAATCCTCACCTACTGTCAGCTTGCGACCGCAGTCTCAGCCAAAACTGCCAAATTCTTTGTTGGACAAAATCGGATGCAGTTTGCGCTGGCCCCTTATGCCGATTTAGGGATGTAAGCCGACTGCCTACCTCTTGAACAGTGGCGACCAAGGCGGACGTGGTTTCACTAAACTTTACGCAAGGGTTAGCGCCCAAAGGTCAATATCGAATTGATCCGGTCTACGTAGACCTTCGTGTCATAAGTCTCACCGTCGCGCGTACAAACGTGGAAGGTGCTGCCAGAGCCCCTTCCACGTTTGCAGGCAGTAACGCTAAATGAACCACCAATCAGCTTTTTGGCCAGGCCTTGATATGATCAGCGACTGAGGTCAGCTTCACATCAAAGATCGCCTCCAGCGAGGCCGTATCGACTGCCATGGCGTCGCCATTGAGCTTTGCGATTGAGCCATATAGGTCACCGAGGGCAAAGGCAGCGCCGGGGCTGTTGAACACATCGCCAACCCGCTTGCCGAATGCCTCAGGTGTCATCGGATCGAAAGTGACATCCCGGTCCACCCATCCGCTCATGAGCGTGGCAAGGTCATCGCCGGTAAGGGCGTCGGGCGTACCAATCTCAAAGGCTTGTCCGGCGAGATCGGGACGCGAGAGCGCAGCCACGGCAATTGTCGCCTGATCGATATGTGACGTCCACTGTACCTTCAGATCGCGCGGCGTTGGCGGATAGTCGAGCGTGCCTTCGGGGCGAAGACCGGGCAGGAACAGGTCTGGTTGCAGATTCTCCAGATACACAGCTGATTGCAGTACAATCGACGGAATACCGGAGCCCAGCACGGCATTCATGCCTTGCGTGGTCGCATCGACGATCACTGATGAAGGGAAACGATCGCCGGAAGGGCCGCCGGTCACGAAGACAAGCAAAGGCAATTGCACCTTGTGTGCCGCGCCGAAGAAGGCTGCCGCCCAATTCTGGCTGTCGTCCGGGCCGCTCGGCTGCGGGAAGTGCAGGAATGCAGCGTCCACGCCTTCAAGAGCAGCGACAAGCGCGGCTTCATCGGCGAGATCGGCGGCGAATGCCTCTGCTTCTGGATGCAGCTTGCTGATTTTGGCAGCGTCACGGGCGACGGCGCGAACTGTGTGGCCTTTGGCAAGTGCTTCGCGGACGACGGGGGCACCCTGGGCACCGGTTGCGCCGAAGATAGCTACGGTTTTGGTGCTATTGGTCATGATATTTTCCTCTTTCTTTATAGGTTTAGGCAGTAGTGGCAGTTTCGAAGATTTCTTCGATGGCTTCGGGGCGGCCGTAAACGGCCTGATGGTCCAATTGGGTCACCTGATCACCGTTGACTTTGAGGACCGTGGGAACGCCTCTGGACTGGACAGAGGCCATCAACGCTTTTGCTTTGCTTTGCTTGCGAGCGCAGCGGCTTCGGCTGCGAGTTCCGGCGTGCCGATGCGTTCGGCTTCTTCCGGTGCGACTCCTTCGGCGATCAGAGCACTGATGATCGCTCGGCGGTCGTTCGAGGACACGCCTTCGCCGAAATGCAGAGTCTCCAGCCGATGACGGACGGCGAATTCTTTCGCGGGGCCGAGATCATGCTCCAGAGCGGCAGCCTGTGCCGACAGACCCGATTCCAGCACTTCGGTTGGCGAGCGGGCTATCTTGTTTTTGAAGCTTTGCGAGAAGGTTTGGCCCGTCAATGCCTCGACTTGAGGGATGAGGGTCAGAATCTGCTCGCCTTTCCCTTCACTCATGCGCGGGGCTGCGCGGCCTTGAAATAGATGTCGATGGAACACTTCTACGTTTTCGCCGACATCCAAGATGGCGTCGAAAACGGGGGCGGCACCATAGCACCAGCCGCAAAACGTATCGTAGATTATCACAGTTTTTTTGTCGGACATTGCGTCTCTCCTGCTGTCTTGATCACCGAAATAGTCGGTTGATTTTGTCAACAAAAGAGATAGTAATTTGATGCAGTGTCAGCTTTTGACTGACTAATATCAGATCGGGAGGCGGCGCTACAGTGGCTCGTCGGAATAATTTCAACCGCCTGGCACACTTTGTGGCGACTGTGGATGCGGGGACTATTACCGGAGCCGCAGATGCTCTCGGAATAAGTAAAGCGGTCGTCAGCAAGCAGCTGCAATTGCTCGAGGCCGATATCGGGACGCCGCTTTTGCTCAGAAACACGCGGCACCTTCAACCGACTGAAGCTGGGCGCGCTTTCTATGAAGATGCAAAGTCCGCACTGATCCAGGCGAACAACGCCTACGAACGGGTGCAGGAACGCGACATGAAGCCGCGCGGTGCCTTAAGGATCACGGCGCCGGTTGATTTCGGGGTCTCGTATTTGGCCCCCTTTGTCGCTCTGTTTCAGGACAGTTATCCTGACGTTGTCGTCAAACTGCATCTGGCTGACAGTCTGGTAGACATCATTGAAGATCGGTTCGATCTGGCTTTCAGAATTGGTCAATTGAGCGATTCCAGCAACCGCGCGCGCAAGCTGGTGAGTTTTGAGGAGATTGCTGTTTGCTCAGCATCAAGTGCTGCACGGTTCCAGTCGCACTGTCCAGGCGATCTGGAAGGTACACCTTTTGTCCGCAGTCAGGCCTTCGCAAGCAAGACAGAGTGGATTTTCAGAAAAGGGGATGATGAACGCATCATCTGCCCCCACATAGTGGCTGAGGCAAACATCACGCTAGCAATCCGCGCGCTTGTAGTCGCCGGGTTCTGTTTTACTGTGGTGCCCGACTTTCTGGTAAGGGATCAATTGGAGGACGGCAGCCTGGTCCGCTTATTCCCAGAGTGGTCGCTGCGAAACGGCGGGATTTACGCGATGACCCCACCAAATCGCATCCGCTCCAACGCATTGCAGCGCTTTCTGGAGATGGCCGATAGCGAATTGTTGCGATGACGTTTTGAGCGCCCCCACCTTGCCTTACGAGCTAACCCCATGTTGGTGAACGGTTCGGTCCGTTGCGATATGTCTTGCTCAAGATTTTGCTGGTCGTTGGCGCAGTCGATCAAATAGCAGTGTGTCTCCTCGGTGCCGTTCAATTCAAGACGGCGACAGCTCGCAGTCGTTGTGAGGCAAGCTCAGTGAATGAACGCACCTTGGCAGCCGCCCGGCGCCCCTCAACATGGACCAGATTGATAGGCAAGGGCTCCGGTTCAAAATCCTCGAGCACTGTTTGCATGGTTCCGCTCTCAAGATCAGGTCCGATTTGATACGAAAGACATCGTGTAAGGCCCCAGCCTTTGCGCGCTACTTCGATGCCCGCTGCGACACTGCTCACCACGAAGCGAGAATTGATCCGAACAGACTGGTCCATCGCAAAGCCGAACTTCCATTCAGAAGATGGGCTAACCGGGCTGATTGTAACAGTTTTGTGCGCCGCCAGATCACCCGGCACACCTGGTATGCCACGCTCAGAGAAATAGCCCGGCGAACCGCAAACCACTCTGCGCACGCGGCCCACCTTGATCGCAGACAGGTCGGAGGATGGCAAATGCCCGATCCGTACTGCGATATCGAACCCTTCCTCGACTAGGTTTACGATACGATCCACCATCACCACCTCGACGGACACATCCGGGTAGAGATCGAGAAACTCTGTCAGGACCGGCATCACATAAATGCGCCCGAACTCATGCGAGCATGTCAGCCGCAATTGACCGACCGGATTGGTCGCTGCTCCGGCAGCGGTATCATTCGCCGTTTGCAAATGGTCTAAGATCTGCCTCGCATCTTCCAGATAGGCCTCGCCGACATCGGTTAGGCGCACACGCCGCGTGGTTCGGGTAAAGAGCCGAGTGCCGAGGCGCTCTTCAAGCGAGTTAATGCCCCGCGTCACAGATGGCGGACTGAGGCCAACAGCGCGCGCACCGCCAGCGAAACTCTGAGCCTCAGCCACTGCGACAAACACCTGTAAAGCTTGGATTTGATCCATAACTCAGCCTATTATCATTAAAATACGGAATAATCTATTCCACATTACGGATATTCTTCTGATTTTCGTTACGGACTATCTCCATTGCATCCGCAGTTCAGCTGTTTGACCGAATGGAGAATACCCATGTCCCGAATTCCTACCCCGGCCTCTATCGCCGATACACCGCAAGCCGCTCAGCCTTTGCTCGAGGCGGTCCAAGCATCGCTAGGCTCGGTTCCCAACCTGTTTCGACTGGTCGCCAACAGCCCGGAAACCCTCGAAGGCATGCTCTGCATGAATGGCGCCTTGTCCAAGGGCTCACTTAACCCGGCGACACGCGAGCGCATCGCCTTGGCGATAGCGAACTACAATGGATGCAGCTATTGCAACAGCGCTCATACCTACCTCGCGAAGAACATCGCCAAGCTGGACGAGGCCGAAATCGTAGCCAACCGTGCAGGTCGTTCAACCGATGCCAAAGCTGATGCGGCAGTGCAGTTCGCGCTCAAGATTGCCGAGGGACGCGGACGTGTGGCCGAAGGCGATATCGCCTTCGTCAGGTTAGCCGGCTTTTCTGACGCGGAGCTCGTCGAGATCGTCGGTCATGTCGCTTACAATGTCCTAACCAATTACCTCAACGAGGCGTTTGGCACAGAGATCGACTTCCCTGTCGTCGAGGCGGCGCGCGCCGCCTGACCCTTCACCCCCATAGGCCTGCGGCACCCCCTCCCAACACCCCCACCGCCGCAGGCCTCACCCTCGACCGAAAAGTCGGAGCCACCCACAGCTCGAAAGGAAAATACGGTGTTGCCCTACGAATATTTCACAATGCCCTACTGCCTCACCGCGAAAGACGGCGAAATGCCGCAGAACGCTGAGTTTTTCATTTCGGTGCCTCTCGCCTCGATCATGGCCTTGGCGCTTGGTCTGATGATCATCCTCGCGACAGAGCCGGAAGTAGCCTCATCCGAAGAACCAAATCCGGTGGTTGAAAGTGCTGAAACGCACTGAGCCGCCTAATCGAAGCGAAAGGAATATGACAATGCGCCCGCCCGCTCCACCCTTCACCCGCGAAAGCGCAACCGAGAAAGTCAGATTGGCCGAAGATGGCTGGAATGGCCGCGATCCAGCAAAGGTTGTGCTCGCTTACACACTCGACAGCAAGTGGCGCAACCGCGCCGAATTTCCGCAAGGCCGCAGCCAAATCGAGGAATTCTTAACCCGCAAATGGGCCAGGGAACTCGATTACCGCCTGATCAAGGAACTGTGGGCGTTTGACGATAACCGGATCGCGGTTCGCTATGCCTACGAGTATCACGATGACAGCGGCAACTGGTTCCGCGCCTATGGCAACGAGAACTGGGAGTTCGATGCAGACGGCTATATGGCCGAGCGCCACGCCAGCATCAATGAGCATCCGATAGCTGAAGAAGATCGCAAGTTTCGCTGGCCCCTTGGCCGGCGCCCCGACGACCACCCCGGACTTTCTGATCTTGGCCTCTGAACGGGCCGGACACAGCTTCCATAATCACAGGAGACTTCCCATGAATACCCAATTCCCAACAGGCGCTGCCCCGATCAAACTCTACCGCGTCGCCAAATCCGGCCACTCTCACCGAGCTGAATTGATGATGGCGTTGCTCGATCTGCCGTACGAAACCGTTGAGGTCGATATGGCCAATGGCGCGCATAAAGCTCCCGACTACCTCGCAATCAGCCCGTTTGGTCAAGTGCCAGCGATTGACGACAATGGCACCACATTGTCGGACTCCAACGGCATCATCGCCTATCTGGCAGAACGTTATGGCGATACGGCCGAATGGGCTGGACGGGACCCTATTGAGAAAGCGCAGATTCAACGTTGGCTTTCGGTTGCTGCGGGCGAAATCTTTGCCGGGCCATGCTCCGCGCGCCTCGTCACCGTCTTTGGCGCGCCCTTCGATCACGCAGCCTGCGTTGCAAAGTCCCATGCCCTGTTCGAAATCATGGAGAAGCATCTTGAGGATAAGAGCTTTCTCGTAGCGGAACGACTGACCTTGGCAGATGTGGCGGGATACAGCTATATCGCTCACGCACCCGAGGGCGGTGTAAGTCTGGATGCGTACCCGAAAATCCGCGCCTGGCTTGACCGGATTGAGGCGCAACCGGGCTTTGTAGGCATGATCAAGTCGCCCATTCTGGCGGCGGTGTAAACCTCGCTCAGGCAAGTTATCTCAAGAGCGGCTGCTCTCAAAGTGTGCCGCTCAAGATATCGCCAATGAAAGGACCAAACATGACCACGGGACATCCATGGCACAGCGGCGAGGCACTGATCCAAGAGCGCCGCGGGACGCCGGAAAATATCATACTCTCGGTGCCGGAATACATTGAAAAGGACATGCCGCAGCAGCACTCGGAGTTTTTTGCTGGACTGTCTTACCTGCCATTGGCGACGCTGGATAAGCTGGGTAGGCCTTGGGCGAGTGTTCTGGTTACGACTTCGACCAGTGACCCTTCTGTTGGCATCACAACATCTGGCCGCAACGAGACCGATATTGTCGCCGAGGTAAATCCCTACGATCCCTTCGTTCGGGCTCTGGGATTAGACCAGAATCCCTCCGGCGAGGATCGCCGCCTTTTTGCAGGAGTTGGGGTCGATTTCACCAATCGTCGGCGCAACAAAATGGCGGGAATTATAGATACCGTCTCGCTCGAAACCGCCGGCAAAATTAGCCTGCGATTGCTCTCCGATCAGCATCTGGGCAATTGCCCCAAATATATCACCGTTCGTTCGCTAGAGCATGAGCCGCAAGAGGCTGAGCTAGCCCTCGATAACTTTGATGCGCTCACGGCGACTCTGCCAGATGCTGCAAAGGATCTGATTGCCCAGGCAAGCACCGTGTTTCTGGCTACAAAGCATAGCGCCCAATCCGAGGAGTCTTCTGAGGGCCAAGGGGATATGGGCCTCAATCATCGCGGCGGTGCGCCCGGCTTTGTCCGCGTGTATGAAGAGAAGAGCGGTGACGACACCGCCACCTATCTGGTCTTGCCAGACCATTCTGGGAACCGTTTCTATCAGTCGCTTGGCAATATCGAGACCGACAAGCAGGTTGGTCTGGTGCTCCCGGATTTCACTACAGGCGATGTTCTCTACATTACTGGTGACGCTGAAAACCTGTATGATGCGCAAGCCGAAGCAATCATGCCCAGAGTGGGCCTGCTGACCCGGATCAAGATGACAGGGGCGGTGTTTGTAAAGGGCGCGCTGAACCTGCGGCTTGTGTCTGAAGAACAATATTCTCCTTATAATCCGCCAGTACGGCATCTTCGGTCAGAATTGGATGCAATGGGGCATATCGCCGATGCGGATGGGGCCTCCAATTCGATTGGCGCAAAACTCGTCTCAACCCGGCATATTTCCGATACAATCAGCACATTTACCTTTGAATTGTCGGAAGCGATTGCAGCGCCAATGCCGGGTGGTTTCGGCATTTTCGATTTCTCCGGGATGCTGGATACAGGGTATAGCCACATGAATGAGGCCAATCCCCAGCTGGTGAACGAAGATTTTGTTCGCACCTGGACTCTGTCAAATGCGTCCGAATTTGATGCAGAGAAGAACCTGTTCCAACCGGCCAACCAGGTCAGCGTGACGGTCAAACGCAAGCCCGGTGGTCTTATGTCCAATTTCTTGCACGAATATGTGGCCAAACAGATCAAGCAGCCGATGCAGGTGGATTTCAAAGGGGCCGGTATCGGCTTTAGTTGCCTTACGCTAGATCCGGCAGGCGGAGCCCCAACCATTCCAGCAAAGATGCTCTGGGTCGCAGGCGGTGTTGGCATTACGCCGTTCATGGCGATGTGGGACGGCATAATGAATGTCGCAAAGGCGCTCCCAGAACAGATGTCGTCCGAGATTGTCTTGCTGTTCTCCGGGCGCGGCGATGACATCAATGTCTTGAGGCATTTTCTGGCGACCAGCACCGCATTGCCAGCAGGCCTCAATCTCCGCATCCTCGCGTTTCAAAGCGCGAAAAATGCCTCGTCAGAAGCTCAAAATGCGATTGATATCATAACCCAGGAATTCCCCGGCACTACAATCCGAATCGAACAAAGGCGTGTTCAATTCTCTGACTTACAAGCAATCGAGGAGTTAGCCGACAGAGAGGTATTCCTGTGCGGACCAGATCCTTTGATGAACTGGAGCAAAGACGCGCTTCGCGAGCTGGGCATCAACGAATCCCAAGTGCATCAAGAGCAATTTGCTTTCTGATTATAGTATAGGATAAAATGCAGCGAAACTATCGGGTCCAATCAGTTTCGACCGCATGCATGTGATCTTTCGATAGTTAACATCGTCATGAACAGAATTCAGACATAGCTTACGTGCCAATCTACCCTGGGTCGATGGCTGCCATTCGCCAATTGGGAAAAACGCGTCCGCTTTAGCTCTTTGTAAAGTTGGAAGCTGACCTTCCGCTTCCTACCCAGCAGGCGACGTAGATAGCTGCCGTGGTGATGAGCTCGTCGTCCCCTCAACGATCTTTTGCGAAAGGGCTCGCCCGCCTGGTGTCTGTGCGCTGCCCATCGTCGCCGCCGATAGGACCGGCGAGGCTGGCGACCCGGGCCCAGGCGGTTCCGGCGGTGACGATCCCGCCGATGATGGCGAAGGCCAGCGTCCAGCCTTCTGACGCACCGCCGATCTGTGACAGGCCCTTGATGGCCGAGAATCCGGCGACGCCTGCCGGGGCTGCGAAGAGCGCGCCGATGGCCAAACGAATGGGGACGGACTGGACCTTGGCGAAGACGATCTGACCGATGAGATAAGTGAAGACGGCGGCAAACATACCGGCGACCAATGCCGCGATCACGCCCGCTTCGGTGTCGTAGACATACATGCCGACGCTCACCCCGACGAATGCGGGCAGCGCGTAAACGGCCAATGCGAATAGCACCCAGACGAGGAAGCCGAGGCCGATAACACTCAGGAAGGCTGATACGAACATGGGCGGTCTCCTCTCATGGGATGCGCCTCCACCACCGCCACGGCGCTGATCGAGCATACCACATCGGCGGTGTTCACGGAATATTCCCGTGCAGCGCATCGCGATGCGATATGCGCATCACGGGTCATGACGACCCGCCTTTCGCTGCGCGGAAATCATAGAGCGGGATGCCGAGCACCTTGGCCTTGTCGGCGAGATTGTCGGTGATGCCGGAACCATTGAAGACGATCAGACCGATCGGTAGCGTCTCCAGGAGTTGATCGTTGCGTTTAAACGGCGCGGCCTTGCCGTGACGCATCCAGTCCGGCTTGAAGACGATTTGCGGGCATTTGCGATTGGCGGCCCAGCAGGCCGCGATGCGTTCGGCTCCTTTCGGCGAACCGCCATGCAAGAGCACCATGTCGTCATGCTTGGCGCGCACCTTGTCGAGTGCAGCCCAGATGGCCCCGGTATCACTTACGTCCTGTCCGCCGGTGAAGGCAATCTTGGTCCCGGTCGGGATCAGCGGTTCGAGCTCAGTCTTGCGCTTGGCATCGAGATAGTCGCGGCTTTCGATCATCGCGGCGGTCAAGTGCTTGCGATTGACGTGGCTGCCGGAACGTGGATGCCAGGTCTGGCCGAGATGCGCCTCGAAATGCTCGGCAGCGAGATCACGCATGCCGTAATAGGCGTTGCGCTGTTCGGTGAGCGTCAGCCCTTCTGCGATCAGGCGTTCCAGTTCGACCGAGCGGACTTCGGACCCGTCCTGACTGCGCTGCGCGCGACGCTGCGCCTGTTCGTTGTCGTCGAGCTTGCGGTCGATGCGGGTCGCCATGCGGTGGAAGACATTGGTGGTCGACCAGAGCAAGTCTTCGAGATCGGGTTCGAGCCGGGTGTCGCCGAGGGCGACGACCATGGCGTCGAAGATATCCGCGATCGCGCCTTCGACGGTTCCGGCGTCTGGGAGTGGCCGCGGATCGGGTTCATCGGCAAACGGTCGATGTCCGAAGAGCTGCAACTCGTCGAGGACGAGGGCTGTGGCGGATCGGGTGTCGGGTTCGTTCTGGGTCATGGGCGTTATGCCTCCTTGCCACTGACCGCGCCTCGCGCGGCCTTCATGGGCGACGGAAAGCGGGACGCGACCGAGCCTGCACCCTTCGCCAGAAGGGCCGGAGCGTCAGCGGAGGATGGCAGAGGCGACGCCGTTTTGAATCGCGATGCAAAGCCGGGCTCGCCCGGCGGCGGGAAACGGTGTCGCCGCAGCCATTGCCGGACCGGGCGCGTTCCGCTCCGGCTCGCCCCTCTCAGGAAGGCCGCCTGGCGCGGCTCTACGGCGTGGGGTTCATTCCGCTTGTCCAGCTGACGAGACCGGTGCTCTGCTTCAGTCGGTCTCGACCGCGAGCAAAGTCGGAACATCGACCGGCAAAAGCTGGGGACGCAGATGGCTGCGCATCTCGTCGATGCCGGATTTCCGGAGATCGCCGTTGAAGTCGTCCAGCATCGGTCGCAAAGGCAGGAGGTGGAGTTCGCTGTCCGCGAACCGATTAGTCAGTGCGTCAAAGGCCGCCTGGCCAGCTGCGTCATTGTCGATTGCAACATAGAGCCTGCGAAGATCGGTCGGCGGATCGAACGCTGCGAGATGGTTGCCCGAAAGTGCTGCGGCAACCGGAAGGCGCGGCACAGCTAGATTCAGCGAGAGCATCGTCTCCAGGCCTTCACCAGCAGCGAGAATGTCGGTCGGCGATCCGACCCTGACCGCATGGCGGAGCAGATTGCCCATTGCCTTGCGGTTGGGATCAAGCGCGGCCTTTTCAGCCGTCTGCGGATCGAGCCAGGTCCGATGCACGCCGGTCAGCGTTCCAGCAGTGTCGGTGACCTTCGCGAGGAGTGCGGGCCAGGCGTCGGGTGGATCATTGGCGTTCGCGTCCTCTCGCCAGTAGTAGCAGTTCGGATGAAATCGAAGCGCGCTCACGGTTCGAAGGTTCGTCAATCCGCGTGCAGAGAGATAACGCTCCGCCGGCGTACCTGCGATCGGTTGGCCCATCGCCCAAAGCCGTCGTGCAGCCTCGGGCGATCCACGCGCTACCGGCGTCTGGGGCTGTCTTGCGGGCGGTTCGGGACGTGGCAGGCTCAGAAAGCGCCGTGCTTCTTCGAGCGTCTCGCGGAGTGTCAAGAGATTGAGATTGGCTGCGATAAGATCGAGCAGATCGCCATGCTCGCCGGTGGCGGCGTCGGTCCATTTGCCCGCCGCGCCCTTGCCGCGGCTCGGTCCGGTGAGCCGGACATAGAGACTGCGACCGGGTGTGTTGTCGACGTCGCCGACGACCCAGTAATTGCCATGCTTTCGGCCATTGGAGAGGTATTGGCGGCACACAGCCTCGGCTTCGCGGCTGAGCTTCTGCGAGAGGTCTGTGGCGGGGCTGTCCATAGCGGTCTCCTGATCGATGCGCAGCAAAAAGGGCCTGCCGCGTCCGACAGGCCCCGGGTCGAGGGAGTAAGGGGGATCGTCTCCCTCTGTTGGTGGTCGCCAACTGCTCGAATGTGGGCGAAGGCGGCTTCGGCGACAGGTTGATCATCACCCAATCGGGTGGTTCGAACCATCGACCGTGCGCCGCCGAACGCCTGTCTTTGTGCTCTTCACTCGGCAGCTTGTAGCGCGACCGCCTCTTCGTCGTCCTCGACCACCAGTTCGTCGGGTGTGACATCGCCGTCATCGATGATCTCGAACTCCGGCGCGTCGGGCTCTTCCGCAAGCGGCGCCGTGCGCAGCACCTGCGGGAGCCAGCCCGTGCCCGCAAGCAACTCCTCGGCTGCTTCGACCATGTCGGGCTTTTTGAACCCGGCGATGCGGTTGGCCTCCTTGTCGCCCTTCGCGTCGCGCACCGCGGCGAGGATTTGCGCCTTGGTCACGCTACCGAGATAGCTGTCCGCTGTCGGCGTCCAGCCCGCCTTCACCATGTCCAAACCAAGCGTCGATGCGAGGACGTCGGCATGTGCGATCTGGCGCGGTTTGCGATGATGCGGTTCTTGGACGGCATTGACCGTCATCGCCACGCAATGAGCGAAGAGCGCGTCCCGGCTGTCGCTGTCCCATTCGGTCAGCGCGTCCCACAGGTCTTCCGGCTGCTTTGGCAGATTGCTTGACCAGGTTTCGATGCCCAGATCGATCGACTGCACATAGGGCATGTCCGCGAGGCCATCCGCCTGTGCGCCGAACTGCGTGCTCTTCGGTGTGATTTCAACGCAGCTGTTCTGATCGTAATGGTAGAAGAGCGACAGGACCATCGCGTGGAGGCAGGCTCGCCGCGCGAGTTCGGGATCATTCGCCAGTGCATTGCGCAGCGCCATCGTGCGATGGACGGTCAGGTCGCAGACGAGGCGGTCCGACAGCGGCTTTGTGTCGTCATCGTCGTTTTCCTCGTCGGGGTCGGCGGCCTGGCCGGTGCCGTCGACGGCATCGTCACGGCTCACCCGATCAGCCGCGTCGCCTTCGGGATCGACGTCGGTCTCCACCACCGGCTCATCCTCGGCGCGAACATAGCCGCGTTCGACCCGGAGACCGCCGGAGTTGTCGATGCTGACAAAGGCACCCGCGATGGCGTAGTCCTCCGGCTCGAACCGGATCGGACGGTTCTGGAGCGCCTCCATCGCCGTTTCGATCTCGCCCAGCCGTTCGTCGACCTCCTCGGGAAGTTCATCCGCTTCGGCGTAGTCGTCTTCGAGCTTGTCGTACTCGGCCTTGAGCGCAGTGTAGGTCGCGTCTTCCTCGTCCGACATCGGCTCGGCTTCGCCGCGAATGCGCCGCAGGTCGTAAGTGTGGCCGTAGGGAAAGTCGGTCCCGACCTCGATCCAACGCCAGCCTTCGGCGCGGATGGCCTCGGCTTCCTCCTTGAGCTTCTCGATGACCATGGTCTCGAGCAGCGCTGCATCCTGCAGCCAGCCCCCATCGTCGGTCTGAAAGAGGTCGCGCAACACCTCGCCGCCCGCTTCGACGTAGTTGTCGAGACCCACGAATTGCGCGCGCCGGTCGGAGGCACGCACGGCGCCTTCGGTCAGCATGCGACGGATTTCGTAGGGCTGCTTGTTGTAGTGCTGCTTGAGCGCCTCCCAGACGTGTTCTTGGCGCTCGTGGTCGGGATTGACCGTGAAGGCCATGAGCTGGTCGAGCGTCATCTCCTCTTCGGCATAGGCGTCGAGCAGTGTCGCCGAGACGGCGGCCAGCTTGAGGCGCTGCTTGACGACGCCCACGGAGACGAAGAAGGCCGCGGCGATCTCCTCCTCGGACTTGCCCTTCTCGCGCATCGCCTGGAAGGCGCGAAACTGATCGAGCGGATGCAAGGGCGCCCGCTGGATGTTCTCGGCAAGGCTGTCCTCTTCCGCAAGACCGTCGGTGCGCACGATACACGGCACGGGCGCGGTCTTGTTGAGCCGCCGCTGCTTCACGAGCAGTTCGAGCGCGCGGTAGCGCCGACCGCCCGCCGGGATCTCGAACATGCCAGTTTCGGCGCCATCATCGTCGAGGACGGACCGGACCGTGATCGACGACAGGAGCGTGCGCCGGGCGATGTCCTCGGCGAGTTCCTCGATCGAGACGCCGGCTTTGACCTTTCGGACGTTGGACTGGCTCAGAACCAGCTTGTTGAAGGGAATGTCGCGCGAGGCGCTGAGGGTGATCTTTTTGGACTTCGTCATTAGATTTCTCCGCGACGGGCGGTCACGAGACTCTCTCTGACCTCCAGACCCGTCACGAAAACCACGGCCCACCTCTTCCTCTCCGGAAGCGATGGACCGTGGACGGAGGGTAAGGACCGAAGCGGAACGGCGGGCCTAGGCGGCGGCCTCCAGCAGCTTCTTGGCGCGGGTCTCCATGGTGAGCCGCGCGTCCTGCTGCGGTTTCGAACGGGCAACTGCGGTGATGCCCTGGACGAAGTCGAAGACGCTCTCGGGCGGTCGGCCTTCCTCGGCCAGCACCGTCTCGACGATCTTGCCTGTCTTGGCTTTCGAAAAGCCGCGCTTGCGCAGGAAATCGGTGCGATCCTCATCGCTGCGCGCGACGATCTGTTCGCGTGCGGAGCGGATGCCCTGGATGAAGGGCTGCGGCGACGAATCCGCGAAGTTGGCCAGCGCCGGAGCCGCTTCGTGCGCAAAGCGGTTCGCCGCGTATTTGGAGTGCCGGATGCTGATCTCCTGGAAGTCCTCGACACCCCAAAGATTGCGGTTTTGGCAAACGGCACGGAGATAGAAACTCGCGATGCCGAGTGTCTTGGCGCCGACCTCCGAGTTCCAGCAGTAGAATCCACGGAAGAAGAAATCGGGCGACCCGTCGGGCAGCGTGCCTGCCTCGATCGGGTTCCTGTCGTCGACCAGGAACAGGAAGACGTCGCGGTCGGAGGCGTAGAGCGTGGTCGTGTCCTTGGTGACGTCGACCATCGGGTTGTAGACGCCGGTCGACCAGTCGAGCACGCCCGGCACCTTCCAGCGCGTGTCGCCGACGCCGTCGCCTGCGATGCGCTGAACCGCCGCGACAAGCTCATGGTCATAGATGCGGCCATAGTCCGGGCCGGTGACGGCGCGCAGCTCGGTGCGGCCGTTGGCAACCTCCATCGTCTTGACCTGTTCTGCGCGGTGATTGGTGAGGCCGTATTGCAAGTTGATGCCTGCAAGCGGCGCGGGGAGTTGGCGCAGATAGGCCGCTGGCGCGCCGACGAGGCTTGCGAGCTGGCCGAAGCTCCAATGGGTCGGCGCTACGGGTGCGTCCGCATCGGGCAGAACGAGCGCGAGCTTCTCCGGCTCGTCGCGATGGGCCTCGACGCGGATCGCGGCGCTCTCGACCGTCCTCGTCTTGCTCCGCACGGCGCGGCCCTTTACCGAATCGTAGAGGTCCGAGAGCGAGAGGTACTTCTCGTCATCGGGCCGGGAAAACCATTCGGACGACACCCGCCCGTTATGCCCACCGCGGGACACATCCACCTTGTAGCCGCCGCTCGCAGGACGGCCGTTCATGATCTCAATCGCTGTCATGGCTGATCTCCAGGACGGGCGGTCCGAGAGCCTCTCTCTCGACCTCCAAACCCGTCACGGCGACAGCCGCAGGCCTCTCACTCTAAAGGGGGCGTTGCGGGGTCCCCCCGCAGAAGGGGTCGGGCGAGACTACAGGCTCGGCCGCAGGGGAAGGCTGTCCCCTACAATAGCTTAGCAGGGCGCTCAGATGGCAAAGATGTTCGCTTCAAACAGTGGTTTCTCCAAGCATCAAACCGCATGAAAATTCTACCGCATGCCGCCACAATATAACGATATTCGGATTATTGTGATGAATAATCTTCGATACATATTATGAAATTCGGTGAAATATTGACATATAGGGACGGGCAATCTATCTGAATTTCATCATAATGTGCGGAAAGTGGTGGCGATTCGATGGCTAAAGGCAGTGAGAAAAGAGAGAAATTTGTTCGTTTGGCTGAAGGGCGAACGCAGTCCGCGCTCGATGCAATTCGCAAGCTTGGCAATCTGTCGAACCGCCGCGCGTACGAGTATGACGACGCAGACGTGAAGAAGATAATCAAAGTACTTCGAGACGCGACGAGCGACATTGAGCGAAAGTTCGGAACAACCTCCGGCGACGGCGCTGACAAATTCAAGCTGTAGGAGGCGCACGACCCATGAAGGCCGAAACACTCAACATCCGTGACAAACGCTTTCTCATAAATCGGCTGATCGAACAGGCGCCCGTGAGCACGCTTGTGCGCGAGTTCTTCAAGAACGCCGACGAAAGCGCTGTTCAGGCGCAATCAGAAAACCGCCGAATCGAAATCTACCCCACGACGATAGAGGGCGTGCGCAAGCTGACCTTCTGGAACACGGGCGTGGGCATGGATGATGAGGAGTTGAAGCAAGCGACGGACCTGTCGTCATCAGTCAATAAAGAGATGGCGCTCGACGGAAACTTCGGGATCGGGGCGAAAGTCTCAGGTCTCACCATGTCGCGCGAGGGTATACGCTATCGGTCGTGCAAGAATGGTGTCGTCAATGAGGTGACGATCGGCTTTGACGCCGACGAGGGCACCTATGTTCGCTTTCCCGTCGAATTGCCCGATGGCAGCTTCGATACGGTCTACGACGTCACTGATGTGGCCCGTGAAGCGGGGCAGGACACCAGCTTCGATTGGACCGAAGTCCTCCTTGTCGGGCAAAGCGAAGATCATGACACCGTTGCTGAACCCTTGGGTAAAGGAAAAAGCCTAGAACGTAGCTTCATCGCGTCGGCGATCTTTCGACGTTTTGCCCGTTTTGGCGAGGGAGTCGAAGTTCGAGTCGATGTCGCCATGACCAAAGGCGGCGGCAAGGGTGAGACGGGACGTACGCGCCGGCTCAAGACGCTTGAAGATGTAGTCGATGAATTGCCCGATCATGAACGAGTCGAAGCACCGGGTGGCGAGATCACGGTACATTATATTCACGATCCCAAGCATGAGCGGCACAGCCATTCCCTCAGCGCGCTCGCCAATCCTGCGACGAGTTCCACGACATTTTGCGCGCTGGTGCACAAGGGGGAGCGCTATGACATCAAATCGAAGAAGGCTTGGTCGGCCGCAGCCCCAAACTTCGGGATCCCGTTCGGCTCGAAGGTCCTCACAATTGAAATCGAACTTGCCGACACGATCGCCATGCCAAATCAGTATCGTGACGGATTGACGTGGCCAGATGACCGGTCCTCAATGATTGCCGAGGATTTCGACGCATATGTCCGCGAACTCATGCCGGAATGGGTCAGGGATGTTATTCGCTCGGAGTCACCGTCCTCTGATGACAATTTGGATGATCTCCAAACCGACCTTCAAAAACTCCTCGACGAGTTCCGCGTCCCCACGGCTACCCTGAGTCCGTCGCGCCGCCAGTCTGCATCCCGGACGGAAGATACCGCCGAAGGCAGCGAAACGTCCGACCCAGTCGATCTCGACACGGATTTCGCTGAGACGCGTGAGGACACCGATGAGAGTGGTACCAAGGGCGACCCGAACAAAAGCCAACGCGCCAAGCACAAGAAAGTCCGTAAGGCGCCCGAGGGTGCAAAGCTCTCACGTTCCGCTCAGTCCTTGGAGCGCGTGCCGGAGATCAAAATCCTCACCGACCCTGAGGAGATAGCCGAGAAAAATCTGAAAGGCCGTGCTGGGCGCTTTTACAAAGACGCGCAAACGCTGTTCGTGAACGGTCTTTACTCCGTCGTCGAGCGTATGGCCATCGAACTTGATGCGGAGTTGCGCATGTCGGGCGAACCGGAGGTGGTGCGTTCCGCTATTCTCAAAGCGTCTCGAAAGTTCATGGCTTTCCGTGTTGGCAAGGCGACTTGCTATGCAATCAGCAAACGCCTCTCAGACGACTGGTCGAGCGATGATCTGGATCGCGCCACATCTCCTGAGTCGCTGTCGCTGGCTGCGGATGATTACAAGCAGAGCATCTCGCAAGCGAAGCGATATGCCAAGGAACTGATCAAAACGGCGGACGTGCCAGAAGAGAATGCAGCCTAGGTCAAAAGGCGGCGAGAAGAATTAGGAACTGGCGGAGGCCGTTAAGGAGGGCACCATGGCGGTCATTCGCAAAGTCGAGATTTCACACTTCCGGTCGATCAAATCGTTGGAATGGTATCCCACGCCGGGGATCAATTGCCTGATCGGCTCTGGCGACTCCGGTAAAAGTACCGTTCTGGATGCGATCGACCTTTGTCTTGGAGCCCGTCGATCCATTCCGATTACGGACGCCGATTTTCACATGATTGACGTCGAGACGCCGATTTCGGTCACACTGACTTTAGGCGACTTGTCGGATAGCCTGAGAAATTATGAGGCCTATGGCGACTATCTGCGCGGGTACGAAGATGTATTGGGGACGATCGAAGACGAGCCAGGGCACGGATTGGAAACCGTCCTGTCGTTGAATTTGGAGATTGCTGGCGACCTTGAACCGCGCTGGAGACTAAGATCGGATCGGGCAGACGCAAAGGGCAGCGAACGCAATCTTAACTGGAAGGATCGGCTCAATCTTGCTCCAACCCGACTAGGCGCAACGTCTGACCATAATCTCGCATGGCGGCGCGGGTCGGTGCTTGGACGTTTGAGCGAAGAGAAGCCTGATGCGTCTTTGGCACTTTCGCAAGCTGCAAGAGAGGCTCGTAAAGCCTTTGGCAATGACGCAGATGCACAACTGGGAGATGCGTTGGCGTCGGTCAAAAAGGCAGCCGATGAACTCGGTATCCCGATCGGCGCAAAAGCACAGGCGCTTCTTGACACACATTCTGTTTCTGTCACGGGCGGATCCATCGCACTGCACGATGAACACGGTGTGCCCTTGCGCGGCCTTGGCCTTGGTTCGACGCGCCTCTTGATTGCGGGCCTCCAACGCGAAGTGGCAGCGGTGTCGTCTATCCTGCTGGTCGACGAGGTTGAAAACGGTCTGGAACCACATCGGATTATCCGGTTATTGGGGTCGTTAGGGGCGAAGGAGCAGGTGCCGCCGCAGCAAGTCTTCGCAACGACGCACTCACCAATCGTTTTGAGGGAACTTACCGCAAAACAGCTTCGTGTTTTACGTCAGTCAGAAGGAAAGCACGTCGCGCGTTTGGTTCCTGATACTGCACAAGGGACGCTGCGCAGCGCACCCGAAGCTTTCCTGGCCCCATCAGTTCTGGTTTGTGAGGGAGCGTCTGAAGTCGGGTTTGTAAGGGGCTTTGAACAACACTGCACTGCCCATGGCGGCCCCTCGATCTTTGCCTGTGGTGTCGCCCTTGTTGATGGCGGTGGCGGTCATCCAGACCGATTGTACGAAAAGGCGACCGAGTTTGTGAAGTTGGGGTATCGCGCTGCGGTATTTCGCGATGCTGATCTAATACCCGACGCACAAATTGAAGCTGCTTTCCATCAAACAGCGGGGGCTACATTTACTTGGCATGCCGGGCAATCGTTAGAGGCAGCAATTGTCGGTAACACAGGAGACGCAACACTCTTGGTTCTCTTGGATTACGCCATTGCAGAACATGGCCCGGAGATGATTGCAGCGCATGTTCAATCAGCGTCAGCCAACCAGGAAACGATCGACAACCTTCGTGCAATTCTTGATTCGCCTCAACATTTAATCTCACCTGCTCAGCGAGATATGATTGTCACAGCATGCACCACCAAGAAAAACCCTTGGTTTAAAACCGTTGGCAGGATGGAATACGTGGCTCGCAATATTCTGGCACCGAACTTCGGAAATGTCAGTGAGGATTTTCAGAACCGCGTGAATGCGCTTCTCGCTTGGGCGCAAACGCCTCATGGCTGAGATAGATCTGCTAAATATCACTTGCGGCAGCGTTTCCGCGCCTGCTGGATGCGGGAAAACGCATCTGATAGCGTCCGCATTGCAACGCCATGTCGATCCCAAACCGATCTTGATACTGACGCATACAAATGCCGGTGTTGCGGCGCTCCGTGCCCGACTGACGCACATGGGTGTCCCGCAAAGTGCGTTTCGGATTACGACGATCGACGGATGGGGAATGCGTCTCATTGGAACCTTCCCGCAGCGCAGTGGCCATGCGGACGGGACGTTGGACCTCAACAGTCCAAGAGATGACTATCCCGCGATCCGCGAGGGGACGCTCAATATTCTTGCTGGCGATCATCTCAGAGACGTACTCCAGGCGACCTATGCCCGTCTGTTTGTTGATGAGTATCAGGATTGCATTATCGAACAGCACACGATGGTATCGAAGATTGCGGAAGTCTTGCCGACCTGTATTCTCGGCGATCCCATGCAGGCCATATTCGGATGGGGTACCAACGTTCTCGTCGATTGGCAGGCCGATGTTCAGGCCCGCTTTCCGGCTGCGGGAGAACTGGATATTCCATGGCGTTGGCGCAATGCCGGGACCGAAGACTTTGGACGATGGCTCTTAGCTGTGAGGGCCGCGCTTCAATCGGGTCAACCCATAGACCTGCGCCAAGCGCCACCTGAGGTGGAGCTGATATCGGTAACGGGTGACGACGACATCCAGAAGCAAACGCAAGCTGCCAATACGCGAGCGCCAGTAGATGGTGGGAGTGTCCTTATCGTCTGTGACGCCAAACGACCACCACGGCACCGGGATATCGCAGGACGAGCGCATGGCGCGGTTGTTGTTGAAAATGCAGATCTGACCGATTTTATCCGGTTTGCCGAGGCGTTTGATATGCGCGCGCCGACTGCGGCGGCGGAGCTGATAGACTTTGCTGGTAGCACAATGACTGGCGTCGGCGCGGCACAAATGAAGCAACGGCTCGGCGTATTGCTGGCGGGGAGAGAACGGACGCCGCCAACAGATGCTGAGAGTGCGGCGCTAGCGTTTTCACGATCGCCAAGCCCAGAAGCCGCCGTGACCATGTTGGTTGAGATTAATCGGCAAGCCGGGGTTTTCCCTCTTCGTCCCGCCTTGGTGCGCTCTGCCATTCAGGCATTCAATGGATGTGTGGATGTCGACGACTTTCATGAAATGGCGGTTCGCGCGCGGGAGCAGTCCCGCGTCAAAGGCCGGGCGTTGCCGCGCCGGGCTGTGGGCAGCACTTTGCTCCTCAAAGGATTGGAAGCTGATGTGGCGGTAGTGATTGATACAGATCTGCTGAATGCACGCGATCTTTATGTTGCCATGACTCGCGGTTCGCGAAAGCTCGTGATGTGTACGACGAACCCAGTCATTGTAAGACAGGCTTAGCGAAGCCATCCTTTACGGGGTCGTGAGCGCACGTAGACAGCTGAGGTTTTCTAGACGGGTCGGTGCGAATCAAGAGCGTCACAAGGGGGTTATCACCCCCCGCCCGCACCACCGGTCGAGAAGGAAATTGCAGTGCCGGTACCAAAATATGCAGAGGGCATACCACGGCAGCGTCTTGTCCAAGTTTTGTGCAAAGGCAGTTGTGGGACGACGCGTTACGCCGAGGTTTCCAAAGTGCCGTGGTCTCGGGACGGGCGGGAACCAGACCCTGAGCTTTATGCGACCTGCCTGAAGTGTGGACGGCAAGCGCGCGACAATTACAATTGGATTTCGGTGTAACAGCGTCTGATGGTCAGGGTTCGATGATGGCCTAGGCTCCCCAGCCGCGTTCTTCTTTCAAGAAGATCATCGCGTCAAATGCGGCCAGTTTAGCTGCATCTTCGGTCTTGTGCGGTCGCTTCGAAGAGACTGACCTGCCCGTGGCGCGGTCTTCGATCCGGGCGCCCCACAGAGTCGGCGTCCTTTGAAATACGGTGATGTTGAGACCGTCCGTATTCAGATAGGCATTTCCCTGTGTCGAGACCTTCCATTTCCGGCTGAGCCAGCGCTGTTTGCGTTGGGCGGCGTTTCGAAGGGCGCGTTCTCGGCGACGCGGTCCTTCATAGTCGTTTTCCATGTTCTCTGCGCAGACACATCCGACCCCGAGGCCTTCCGGATAATCGGGATGTTCCATATGGTGGACATACCGGATGTCCTGGGTCTCGCACATTTCGCAGAGCTGATTTGGAGCGCCGAGATCGTCGACTGACGTGCATGTCCAACCTTTATGGGGAACGCCCGGCATGCTCCATTTTCCAGCCAATGTTCTGACCTCCGTTGTGAATTTGCGCTTTCAACCACCGAACTGACTTTACCGGAAGTTGTAGCGATGATACTAAACCTCATAACATAGGTCTACAACTTGGTGGTTTGGTATCAATGCCAGAGGGTAAAACGCAGCGTGATCAAGCGAAACAAATGCTCCGGGACCGGGGCATCGTCCGGCTGTCTGAATTCAAGACAGCCGGCATCACGGCTGCGACCATCGGCCGGATGCGGGACGATGGCGAGGTCATTCGTCTGGCGCGGGGCCTCTATCAACTGCCGGACGCACCGCTCGATGCCAATCACAGTCTTGCCGAAGCGGCGAAGCGTGTCCCTAAAGGCGTGGTGTGTCTCACATCAGCGCTCGCGTTTCACGAACTGACTGACCAGCTCCCACGGTCGGTCTGGCTTGCGATCGGGAAGAACGACTGGTCCCCGCAGGATGAACCAGCGCTGCGCGTTGTTCGGTTTACGGATGCTCTGCTGGCTGAAGGTGTAGAAACGACATCAATTGAAGGCGTCCCGGTGAAGGTGTTCGGTGTCGCCAAGACAATTGCCGACTGCTTTCGGCATAGGCGCTCGGTTGGGCAGTCGGTCGCCCTGGAAGGACTTCAAGAAGCACTGCGGCAGCGCAAGGTCACCCCAGCGGAGATTGCACGGTCGGCTGCAACGGGCGGCGTCTCGACAATTGTCCGTCCTTATCTCGAAGCGCTGACGGCGAATGGCTAAAGTGATCAAGAATTTTGGCGCTTCGGTACGCGCCCGGCTGCTCACGATCAGCAAGGACAGTGGACAAAACTATCAACTCGTCCTGACACGATATGCCAATGAGCGCTTGCTGTATCGCTTGGCCGAGTCTGCGCATGCAGAGCGCTTCGTTCTCAAGGGCGCGGTGTTGTTGATGACGTGGTTCGATGAACCATTTCGCGGCACCCGCGATGTCGATCTTCTGGGCCACGGAGATCCTGACCCGGATGCAGTGCTCGGCGTTTTCAAGGACATCTTCGCAAGAGAGGCACCGGACGGCGTCCACTTTGACGCCAAGGGCGCGCGCATTGGACGTATCCGGGAGGACACCGAATATGGCGGGCTACGGATCAAGACCACCGCTGATGTCGGCGGTGCCCGGGTGTCGATCAGTGTCGATATCGGGTTTGGCGATGCGATGGAGCCCGAGCCACAGATTCTTGCCCTGCCAGGACTTCTCGACATGCCAGCTGCAACACTGCGCGGCTATGCGCGCGAGACAGTGGTCGCGGAGAAGTTCCAGGCGATGGTTGCCCTTGGCCATGCAAACACGCGGATCAAAGACTACTACGATATCTGGCTACTGAGCCAGTCTTTCGAATTTGACGAGACGCAACTCGGTCGCGCAATCGCGGCGACGTTCGAACGGCGCGAAACAGCGATCCCAAGGGATATCCCTGACGGACTGACTCCTGCTTTTAGCCAAGATGAAGCCAAGCAGCGGCAGTGGGCAGCCTTTGCGCGGGATGTTTCCGTTGATCCCGGCTCACTAGATCAAGTTGTCGAAGATCTGAGTAAATTTCTGATGCCGCATGCGGCGCTTGCGGCTGAAGGGGACAAGAAATGAGAAATGTGCTGACGGTCGGGATTACCTACACCGGCGGAGCCATCGACGGGGTCGAGATCGACAATCTCGGTTTGTGCCAACCAAAGGTGGATCATGATCGATCTGCCTATCCCCTTTATGAATATGATACGATCATAATAAACCCAGCAAGCTATACGCATTTCTTGTTTGGTCAGGCCGGTGAGTATTCGAATGAGCTTTACGAGTTGGGCAAACTGAAGGGGCAGAACGATCGATATGATTTGGACTCCGCTTTCGACAGCGAGGACCGGCGTAAGGAGATGGAAGCTGCAATAGGAGATGGCGCAACCGTAGTCTGGTGCTTGTCAGAACCGAAGCGGGTTAATTTTTTCGGCTATCGTGAAACCCATCTCGGATATGTGGCACCAAAGGTCGCACGGCTGCTGAAGCGTTCCGAGCTTCTTGTTAAAAAGGGGCGAAGGATAGGTTCAATTGATGCTGACAGTCCGTTTGCACGCTACTTTGAGACGCTCTCCAGAACCGGTGGTTGGACACTGTGCCTGTCGGATCCGGACGAGGGTTATATGTCGACTGCGGCGACTCCAGAGGGTTACAGCCTCGGCGGTGAAGTGACGCTTGGAACAACCACTGGTTGGCTTCTCACACCTCCAACTTCAGAAGAGGCTTCGAACCAATTGGTGCGCGACAGCTTGGCGTTAGAGAAAGCCGACCCGCGACATGAGAAATATCACGGCATTTTTCTGAGTCATACTGGCGTCGATAAGCCTTTCGTGCGCCAGCTACGAAAAGATCTCCTCGCTCACGGGGTTGAGAATGTGTGGCTGGATGAGGCGGAAATCGATATCGGCGACTCTCTGATCGAGAAGATCGAGGAAGGCATGAAGCTCAGTCGCTACATCGCCGTCGTTCTCTCGAATAAGTCGATTGGCGCGCCGTGGGTGAAAAAGGAACTCGACACTGCAATGAACCGAGAAATCTCTAGCGGTGAAGTCGTTGTTCTACCTCTGCTCTACGAAGAATGTGAGTTACCAGAGTTTCTTAAGGGGAAACTCTATGCCGACTTCTCCAAGCAGGAAGACTATGAAACGGTGCTGGGCAAACTTCTGCGTAGGCTTCGGATTGCCTGATGGGTGAGCTTGGGTCTCAACCAAGTGAGGAAATGATGGCTGCTTTGTCGGAGTTGTGGCGCGTTCATCCGCCAGGGCCCGACAACATCCTCGCGCATCCCGCATTCGTGCAATTGCGCGAAGCCTGCCGTGTCGACTACCCGAGTGCGGGCAGGAAGGGCCCCAACATTGCGCTTGCCACGGCTCTAAGAGCTTTGGGCCTTCCTTGTTACCTGCAGAAGAAAACGGTTCATCTCGGTCTGCCGGTGGAGCAAGCAGCGACGAAGCTCGACGCCGCAATGCGGGCAACACATGCCACACTTATTCATCTGGCACCGTTGGATCTCGCGGCCGAACTGCCGCACCTGTCGTTTGGCTCTGCCAGGGTGTGCCGCCTTGATGCAACAGAGTTGCTTGAGATCGTTGATGCCTGCCGACTAAAGCGGCTCTATCCGCAGCACGATTTTGATGCCGAGCACTTCTCACAGTTTCATTGGCTGATCGTTCAGGAGACTATTGCGCTAGAGCAAGAGCCCGAAGCGCGGTCCATACCATTTCTGTTTGCCGACCTGAGCCAGGATTTGGGTCGGATCGAACCGCATGAGGTTGGTGTCCCGAGCGCTGTCGAGGACGCGCTGTTTTTCTTATTGCTTGCACCTTGGGAAAGCTGGTCGACGATGCTCGAGGTTGATTGGCGTAGTTTTCGCATTCCTTGGGTTTATACTGTAAACACGGACATCTTTGTCCGCCCTAGCGCGCCGCCATTACCGGGCACGCTGAGCTGGGAGCCTCGGATCTACGACGATGGATATGGCGGAACTTACGAGGAGGAACGTCCTGTCGAAATGCCTTTGGAGGATTGTGCTGAGGCCGAACTGGCGGTCTGGAACGATAACCTCTCGGCGATAGTCGAGGCTGCTAAGCGGTCAGTTCTCTTCGAAACGCCGATAGAGCATTTTCTAGTTCGTGCATTTTTGGCGGCTGGCGTTGACGAGTTTCTTGCTCACATCACGACGATTGAGGCCGGGCTTGGCTTGCGCGCTGACTACCAGAAGAGATTTCGGATCCAGCCTGATCGGCACAAGGGCATGCGGGCGACCGATAGAATGCGAAGTCGGATCGTCGGGCTGCTTGGTGACGGAAAATATGCAGGCCAGTTCGAGCGAGTGTTCGATCTGCGCAGCGCGTTCCTTCATGGGCGCAACATGGCAGCCATCTCATCGGAAGAAAGAGTGATAGCTCGTTCATTGGCGCGGAAGGTTGTCAAGGCGCTCGTCGATGCAACGCAGACTGAAGTAATTGCATCACGGGAAGACTTTCTCGATAACATATTGGACCAGGGAGTTCACAACCTTCAGGGTAGCTAAAATTTGGGAGAGCAGAAAATTCTACTAATAGGAAAGACCTGTATAGGTGTCTTCTGAGTCGAGATTAAATGACTGAGGCACGATGACTTCGCGGTATTGAGGAAACGAAGGATAATTTTTGATGAGTCATAAGGATAGTTTTGATGCGTCGGCCTCGATGGCCGGCTACGTGTTTCAATGCCGTTTGGCTTTGTTGCGTGGCCTGCAGCTTCTCAAAAAACATCCGAATGCTCTCATTTCCATTGAAAAGTTCGATGACGTAGCTTTCGAAGATGACGATTATGGAACGTGTCTTATTCAAGCAAAGCATCACGTTACGCCGAAATCCCTTGCTGATAAGAGCGTAGATCTTTGGAAGACAATAAGAGTTTGGATTGAGTCATTCCAGCAAGGGTCGCTTACATCGGGTAACGTTCGTCGTATGTTGATAACGACAGCTGAAGCTGTTGATGGTAGCGCTATGGCTAAACTGCGACCAGGGCATAGCGCAGACGACCGTAAGACCGCGAGAGACCTGTTACGCGCGGCGGCTGAAAGTTCAGAAAACCAAACTACGAAACTAGGACGCGAGCAGTTTTTGAAGCTGACCGATACCGAAGTTGATCTCTTTTTGCGATCGATTGAGGTGTGTGATCGACATCCCAATCTTATTGATATGAACGACGATATCGAAGGGGAACTGGTGTTGCTGTCGCCGCAACATGTTTCGACTATCGCGCAATATCTTGAAGGCTGGTGGTTCAGTGTTGTCGGCAAACACCTCATCCAGGAAAACTCCGACCTGATTCCAATTCAATCGATTACAATTAAAGCCAACGAAATTGGTAATATGTTCAAGGAAGATGGCCTACCAGTCGATGATCCCGAACTACTTGATGCAAAAGACTATACACCTGATGACGAAGATGCAGTCTTCGTTCGGCAAATGCGGGTTGTCGGCCTGTCAGATAGGGTTGTGCGTCGAGGTGTCAGGGACTTTTACCGATCGAGTGCGCAGCGATCCAAGTGGGCCCGTGAAAGCCTCCTTCTTGATGGCGAAAGCGATCGGTATGACACGGCACTGCAAGATCGCTGGGGGCGCAAGTTCGACGAAAGCTGTGCCGAGGATGACAGTGGATCAGAGGACGAGAAGCGGAAACTTGGACGCTCGATCTACTTTTGGGCTTCGCAGCAACAGGTGGGGTTCCGCAACGTGGTTGAGACGTGGATAACGGCTGGATCATTTCACGGTCTTTCAGATCGCATGGAGATCGGTTGGCATCCCGACTTTGAAGAAATCTTGGTGACTGAGGATGCCTAGGCTCGCACCATGGGAAAGGCGCGCGCCTGAAGAGTCGCGTCTTTTCAACCCTGCGTTCTTGGGTTCGTTGGCTTATGAATTTGTGAAAGCCTATGGCAGCAAGCAGAGCGGGTCGGCGCCAGTAACACTGGTAGCGGTTGCGCTTGCGATCTCGCTCCATGGTGGATCACGGAGGAGGCTGCCGTATTCGATCGTCAGTTCGCTCTATGAATGGCTGCAGGGAAATGAAGATCTGTTAGTGGGTTTTCCTGATCGCTTGACTGGACTGATGCCCTACTTTCGAGAAGCAACGATGTTCGCAATGGCCCATGAAGTTATGCAGGTCGCTGATGGTCACCATTTGTGTCTTGGACCTAAGAAGGCACATTTTCCGAAGAGCTTTGTTGACGATACGACCGCGGAAACGCGGGATATCATTGATCGAACAAAGTTTATGGGGCGCTGGTTTGCCAAGTCAGGATCAGAGTCCTCAATTCTCGCTGCGTGGGGGGTGCGACCGTGAGCTTTTCTATCAAGACAATGGTGCTGTACAGTCACGAGGGCGAAATCAGAACGATCGATTTTGACGTGGATGGTCTCAACATCATCACGGGCAAATCCAAAACTGGTAAATCTGCCATAATCGACATCGTCGATTATTGCCTTGGTCGAGGGAGCTTTAACGTAGCAGAAGGAGCAATTCGCAAGAAGGTCGCTTGGTTTGCCTTACACCTTACGAAGGGCGAGGATGAAGTCTTGATCGCTCGCGACAATCCTGGACCAGGCGCAAGCACGGGGTCAAAAGTGTATTTGCAGCGGGGCACGATTGACAGATTTCCTGAGCTCGATGAGATCGAGAAAAATACTACGGAGAACAGTCTCAAGGCATTCGCTACGCGCTTTGCAGGAATTGTAGAGAACGAGCATAGACCATCCACTGGTTCGAGGGATCCGCTAGAAGCAAACATTGCCCATGCGCTGTGGCTGTGCTTCCAAAAACAAAACACAATCGCGAGTCAGGATCAGCTCTTCCACAGAATGAATGAGCAGTTCCTTCCACAAGCTTTGAAGGACACATTGCCGTTTTTTCTGGGAGCGGTTGACGAGAAACACTTCTTGCTCATGGGCGAGCTCGATGACTTGCAGAGGAGATTGCGCGAACTGGAGGGGCGCCAAAACCAGCAGTCGCAAGCGGTGCAAACCAACAGAAACAGGGTTACTCGGATTGTCAATGAGGGAAAACGGACTGGATTGATCCCTCAAGACTACCAACCAGTTGATGATAGTGTGTTTTCGTATCTCGCTGAGGTCGCCAAGACAGAAGTTAGCGCAGCTGGCGTTGTTCCCGATTTTGGAGAGACGATTGAGAGGCTACGTGGCGAGCAATCGACACTTCAAGCCAGGCTCGGCGAGCTGAACCAAGATTTGCGAGCGGCACGTTCGTTTCTTTCTGACCAAACCGCATACTCGCGTGAAGCATCTGAACAGCGAGCGCGCTTGAAGAGCGTTGGTTTGTACAAGTCAGGGGATGGTGCAATACAGAACTGTCCACTCTGTGAAAACGATCTTGAGCATCCGATACCTGCTGCGTCTGCATTAAACGCATCGCTTGAAAACGTCGAAAGGCAGCTTCAAGGCGTTTACCGCGAAAGCCCGCACATTCAGACCCACATCACAGAGCTAGAAGGTCAAATCTCCAACGCAACTGAGGCGTTGCGCTTAACTCAAGGCGAATTGAACCGCGCGGTATCCGAAGATCAAAGTGCGCGTGAGGCACAGAGTCAGCTGGTTGCTCGCGCCCGGTATCTGGGAAGACTTTCTGATTTCGTTGAGGTCTTTGAACCGACTGACACTGACTCGGCCGTCGCCGAGGAGACTGATGAGGTCCGCAAATTGATTGCCGCTGTCAAAGAGCGTTTGAACAACGACGAGACAGCGTCAAAGCTTGAGACTATTCTCAGCTTCATTAGCGAAAAAATGACCGACTACTCGCAACACCTGGATTTGGAGCATAGCGGAAGTTCGCTGCGTCTGGATCTTGCAAAGTTGACCGTTGTTGCGAACACCGAGGATGGCCCAATTCCTCTCAGTCGTATCGGTAGCGGTGAAAATTGGGTTGGCTATCACGTCGTGAGCCACCTGGCATTGCATTGGTGGTTGCGCCGGCGGGAACGGCCGGTCCCTGCGTTTCTGATATTCGACCAACCAACGCAGGCCTACTATCCGCCTGACAGCGAGGCTGGAGGTTTGGATGAGATTGAGCTTGATGCCGATAGGCGCGCGGTGCGCGCATTGTTCGAGCTTATGCAGCAGGCTTGCAACGAGATTGAGTCTCCATTCCAGCTGATTGTTCTCGATCACGCACACCTTCGCGAAGATTGGTTTGAGACTGCAATAGTCGAAGAATGGCGAGGTCAGAAAGCGCTAGTGCCTCGAGACTGGCCAGACGCGACTTAAGTAAGTATCTCGTACTCGTCGAAAGCATAAGAGGCATACGCAGCATTCACGAGAATTACAGAGCAATCACCATCCACGACCGAATGGCAAAAGCGCGTCCTTGGTCAGCGGCTGGCCCTCCCAATTTGCGTTTCTATACTTGAAAGAGCTCCTTGTCGGTGCTCAGTGCCTCCAAAACAGTCAGGCACAGCAACAGCACATCGTGCCTCTTTCCATCGGGTGTCTCGACTACCACCGTATCGAGAGTATCTGAAGAACTTGATCCTTCCGAAAAGCAGGTGCCATCGCTGAGGGCAGTTCCCTTTCCTCTGACTAGGTGTTCCGCGCGCAAGCCCACAAGTTCAGAATTCGGATGACGCGTTAGTTCGACATGCTTGCCTGCGTTTGCGAGTGCTCTGATCGTATGAAAGTCGGGAATTTTCGCAGCCAGCTCATCTGCAATTTCGCTTGCTTTAACACCCCGGACGTAAGCAACCACGTCAGCGAAATGGTACAGAATGATGCAACTTGAAATCGCAAGCTCATAGCTGGTTGGCTCGGCCCGAAGCCGCAGGCAAAGTGGTCGTGCCAACTCATTGATGTAAACTTCCGGATTCGAGAATGCCATCCCATTTCCGTATATGAAATCAAGCGCTGAAGCTATTCAAAGCCGAGGTTGAAAAGTCATGATATAGACAATCGTGATACGCAATTGCAGTATTAGTGTACTGGCGGACTATTGAAGCCCCCAATCAGGCTGGTATGTTCCGGGCTTCGTGATCGAGCCACACAACGGCTGAGACTACGCATACAACACGGTCTCCTATTGTCTTTCAGCGACTGCATCCGTTTTACTGGACTGCGCCAAGAACCGTGACAGAGCCTCACGCCGTGAGGTTCGATCGAGGGCATATGCGGTGCGCTTGAACTCGACACCGGCGAGTAGTCCGTGAATGTAGCCGGAAACCGTATCGGCGGCCATGATCAACACGCTGTCGAGCGAATGGATGTATTTGCTCGTAATCGATCCAGTCGAATGCCCGACGAGTGCGGCAATGGTGCTCTCCGTGAAACCCAGATCGTTCGCGATACTCGCGAAACAATGCCTCAAAATGTGGGCAGTGAAGTCAGGAAGTACGCCTCCACCGAATATCTTCTGCCACTGGTTCGGAAAGCTGCCGAAGGTGTCTGATCCTCGTATTCCAGGGAACACGTGCTCGCCTGAGACCACCTTCCGGCGCTCCTCTAGAAGCTCGATAACAGGCAGGCCGATCGGTCGGGTCGAAGCGCCTTCCTTTGAGTCCGTCAGACGCAGGCAGCTGTTCTCAAAATCGACCTCACGCCATTTGAGAGAAATGATCTCTCCGCGACGGCAGCCTGTGAGAGCCAGCAACCGGGTGATCGCCACGGTCGGAGCGAGTTCGGGGTCATCGCCAGCCTTGCGTAGTATTGTGCCGAGAAGACGGTACTCATCCTCGCTCAGCCGACGATCTCGGACCTGATCCTTGGGCTTTCTGATGCCATGGGCGACGTTGTGTTCGATAATCCCCATGCTGATCGCGTAGGCGAGCATTGAGCCGACGAGTCCGACACAGCGGCTCGCTGTGCCGCGCCCACCTCGTAGGATCGATTTGCCACGCTTGTTGGCAGTCTTGCGCACCGCCTTGGTTTTACCCGAGACGACATCATTCATCATCTTGGTGACGTTGGCCTTCGTCAGATCTTGGACACGCCGTTTACCGATCAATGGGATGATGTGGCCGTTGATGCGACCGATATCTGTGTAGATCGTATCCGGCTTTTTGGGTCGCCCGCCTTTGCCGAGAATAAGACCAGCATTCATCGCGTCGATGTATTGAGCGGCGAGTTCTTCGACGGTGATGGCATTGCGCTGGATCAAGCGTTCTTCGGCTGGGTTCTCGCCCTGAGCGACCTTGCCTAGTTGAACCCTGGCTTCCTTCCGCGCCGTGTCCGGCGTCCAGACGCCATGAAGACCGATACTGTAGCGTCGCGATCGACCAGCAGCCCGGTATTGAAGAACGTAACTCCGCTTTCCTGACTTGAAGACACGTAGCCCGAACCCGGGCAGTTCGTCGTCCCAGATGACGTAGTCTTTTTCTAGGACCTCGGCCGCATCCACGACGCGCTTGGTGAGTTTTGGCATGAGAAGTCGCACCTTTCCGGCCGGTCCCGCGTAAGCACTGCGTAAGCAGTAGGGCGGAAATCGCGACCTGCGTTTGGATAGAGACTTCGGTGGAGCGCTTCAGAAAAACAATCTTTTTCAACGCTTTATCGTATAAAGACGTGCTCTATCGCATGTTTCGGAAAGGCCGTAGTAGATCCTCCGAAGGCAGAGGTCACAGGTTCGAATCCTGTCGGGTGCGCCATTGAGCGCCACAAATATGTGGCTTTGAACCCTATCCTGGTGCGCTTTGCGCCTCTGCGTTCCGCGCTGCTGCATATATTGCGTCAATTACAGCCATCGTGGCAATCGAGTCGCTACCGCCTGTGACTGGTTGTTCCTCCCCACGTAAAACACTTACCAGATGCTCTAGCTGGTGTGAGTATGTGCTCTTGCCATCCACTTGGCCTTTCCAGCTTCTCTGCAAGGTTCTAAGCCTTACCTTATGGGCCAAGTGTGGAAGCACAAAATTGTTGACCTGCAACTTGCCGCTTTCCCCCCAAATCTCAGCGGTTATCTTGGGTATTTGTAGGGCCTTCATCGAGCAGGATATCTCTGCGTTCACACCTGATGGAAAAGTCAGCGTGGCTGTCATGGCCTGATCAACGCCATGTTTGTGCCATTGTGCTTTCGCCGCTGCCACTTCGGGCTCCTTGCCCAATATAGAACGGCACAAGTGCACCGGATAGCATCCCAAATCCATCAGCGCGCCTCCTCCCAAATGAGGGATATAGCGAAGCTCGTCTTTGCGATTAAGAATGGGTGCATGGAATTTTGCGCTGAATTTGCGAATAGCGCCGAGCTCCTCAACTAACTCTTGCAGTCGCCTATAAAGCGGGTGGAACCGGTAGTGAAAAGCTTCGATCACGTGGCGATTGTGGCGCTTGCCTGCCTCAACCATTTGCACAGCTTCATGGGCGTTTAAGGCAAAGGGCTTCTCACATAGCACATGCTTACCTGCCCTTACCGCCTCCAGAGTCCAATGCAGATGCTGAGCGGGAGGCAGAGGCACGTAGATTAAATCGATGTCCTCGCGTGCAATCAGCGAGGCATAATCCTCCGCCACATGCGGAATACCATGCGTGTTGGCATAGATTTCCGCTCGTGCCTTCGAACGGGCAGCGACCGATTGAACCACCGCATTTTCATTGTCGGCAGCAGGTTTGATAACCGCCATTGGTGCGATCTTTGCTGCACCCAAGATACCAATGCGGATTGGGTGATTTATCATAGGGTTGGGATCCTCATACGAACTACACGATCCAATTTTCCGGATGTTCTCTACGTCCAAAGCGTGCGTTGGAAGTATCGCGGTCTACCAACGCCAAGCCCGCACTTTGTTCGCTACTGACGGTACCTTTCAAATTGTTCCAGGCGATTGACTCGGCAAACTTTTGAGGGGCGGTGATGCAGTGAGGCAGACTGAAGACGTCCAATCCACTTTGGCTGCATCAACCGAAGCGCGCGCATGAGAGGCTTCCAACAATGCGGTGCTCAAGCGGCTGGCCTGACGATGCTATGTCACTAGAAGCTCTTCGTGAAGCCGCTCCGCCAGCAGCGGCGGTTTGGCTAAAGCTATGGTGATCGGTGATAATGCCAAGTCGTGCTATCGAAACCTGCCGTGGAACAGGTTGGATCGGTCCTCGAAAGGGTAAAAGCTGAAGGGGCCCTATCATCTAACCTTCGACTTGAGACGCAGGAGAAACGGCCTCAAGCTCCGAACGGAAACGAAATGTATAGGTGGGCCATAGTCCCACATTCTTTTTGTGCCGATCATGATACCAACTTGTGCAGCCACCGATCTGCCATGGCGTGCCCTCAAGCCGATTGGCCAAACGAGTGTTAAAATCCATCTGAATGTCTTTGCGAACCTCAGCGGTTTTCCCGGTCTGGATTGCCCATCGAACAATCCGGCTGATGAAGTCAACTTGCGACTCCATCATGTAGAGCACGGAGTTGTGCGCTAGCCCGACATTCGGACCAATCAACAGGAAGAGATTTGGGAAGCCGCTTACTTGGGTGCCGTAAAATGCTTGGACCCCCGATTCTTCCCACTGCGTGTGGAGGTTCGCTTCTCCTTTCCCGACCACTCTAATACCCGGCATTGGCTGTGTGCCATCGAATCCGGTTGCCAGAACCAAAACATCAAGCTGATGCCGGCTCCCATCCGAACAGATCACATCATGTCCCGCCAGACGCTCGATCTGCGCGGTGATCAATTCGACATGCGACTGTGCGAAGGTTGGATAGTAATCGTCGTTTACCAAGACGCGTTTGCAACCCGGCGAGTAGTTCGGTTTTGCGCCATCCTGCGTCTTCGTGTTCGATAAGAACCGCTTTATTTGCCGCAAAGTATTGTAACGGACAACTTGCAAGAGTGACTGAAAATTGAAGTAGGCAAGACCGTTCACTTCGTGTTTCCAGTAAAGGAAGGATCGGTACAGTTTTCTGCAAAGTGGGCTGGCGCTCAAAAGGCGCTGCTCCCAAGCGTAGAAATCTCGATCGTTGCGCGGGAATATGTAGGGCGCGTTTCGCTGAAACACAGTGAGCTTAGCCGCTTGGTTCGCAATACCAGCCACCATTTGAACGCCACTAGCTCCCGTGCCGACGACTCCCACACGCTTGTTTGAAACGTCAAGATCTTCAGGCCAATCGCTAGAGTGGAACCAATGGCCTTCGTAACCTTCTAACCCATCTAGGTCCGGCATAGTCTTGCGCGGCATCTGGCCGGTGGCAGCATAAACAAATCGGGCCTTGAACTGCTTTCCAGCGCCGCACTTTACCAGCCAGTGCTGCTCCTTTTCGAGCCAATGCAGTGAGTCAACTGACGTGTTCAGACGAAGATGACGATCCAACCCAGTAACTTGGAAACAGGTTTTCAGGTAATCGAGTATCTCTGCTTGCTTAGGAAATTTGCGCGACCACGGATATCTCGGCATCCCTTCCAGAGCATAGAGATATGATGGCACATCGCAGGCAGATCCCGGATAGCGATTGTTGTGCCACACACCGCCCACCTCCGATGCGCGGTCAAGGATTGTGATATCGCTCGCACCTTCTTGGGCAAGCGCGTGAGCTACCGCCAACCCTGAAAACCCGGTCCCAATGACAAGATGTTCCGTCAAATCAGTCATCTCATACCTCGGGCGGGTGACGCGATTGGTTCGCGTAAGCACGCAATCCAAATAACCAATGCATGTCTATCATGCGAGAATAGCGGATCAAGGAATGATGAAGTATCAGATCCCTCACCTAAGTTTGCAGCTGCTTATCATTTGGATTTTGAAATGCCGATAAACTCCTTCACGGGCACAATGAGAGAAGGCAAGGTGTTGTAGTCAACGAGCTGAACGAAATTCAAGCAAGTCTTGACTGCTCAGTGTTCAAGATTGCTATCATTCGGAAAGATCACTTCAATTCCACTTTTTCCTTTACGCCGACTTGCCTGAGGAGACGGGCAATGGCTCGGCAACTGCGTGAGGGGTGATCCCAAACTTGCTCGCTAGCTTTGTGAATAAGGCTGAAAGCCGGCGAGCTACATATCCAAGTCGAAAATAGTATTCGACATATGCTTGTTCTTTGAGACGATAAATCTCCTCCGTCGAGAGATGTTCGTGTCGAAAAACCACATTGAACATGTCGAACTTTTCCCAGTTCGATTCAAAAATCCTGTCCTTTACGGATGTGTAAAGCGGTGTGCCGGGCAGAGGGGTGAAGATATGGAAGCGAGCAATATCAGTGTTCAGCTTTTTTGCATATTTGATCGTTGATCTGACCGTCTCTCGGGTGTCAGCCGGTAGAGCCAAAACGTAAAACCCAACAACCGACACGCCAAGCCGCTTGCACTCACTCACGATTGTTTCCTGATGGACGAGGTTGGCGGGACGACGTTTTACGTCCTTTAGGACATGCTCATCTGCTGATTCGACCCCGAACTTGACGCTTCTCAGACCCGCGTCCCGCATAAGCTGGACCAGCTCTATGTCCATGCGGTCGAAACGCGTCTCACATTCCCACTTTACGTCTATCGATTGGCTGATCATAGCCTCGCAGAATTCGACAACCCATTGCCGATGGAGTGTGAAAGTCGGGTCGCGAAAGACTACAGCCCGAACATCATGGCGGTCGCGAAGGGAGATAATTTCGTCAATGACATTTGCCACGCTTCGTCGCCGATAGGAACTAGTCGTGATGTAAGGGCAGTATTCGCAAGTATAGGGGCAGGAGCGACTGCCCTGAACAAACGCGAATGAGCTTTCAGAGAATGCATATGAGAAGTTTGCGTTGTCGTTTTTAGCGAACGCTCGCCAGTCCGGGTTGGGGAGAGAGTCAAGATCTTCGACCGCTTTTGCCTGCACGACACCGGATGGCAAGTCAGAGAGGTTCATGAAACTCTGAAACAGACTTTCTGGCTCACCCTTTATAACCAGATCAGCGATCGCCTCGAACTCTTGAGGCAAAGCACTTGCAAGATTGCCCACCGCCACGACTTTCACGTGTTCGCGAGCAGACGCTTCCTTCATTGCGGCCAAATCGCCATTGAAATTTGCCAGAGAGGGGGCAAAAACCGCAACGCCATCGGCTGGGACAACCGCCTCAGCGCGGACATCGTGGCCATTTTTTGCAACAATTGCCGCGAGATAACCGAACAGTGAGAAAGGCGGCTCGGCAATATGCCCGCGCATGAGCTCCAAGAGCTTTGCCCTCAACGAATTCCCGATTGAAAAGCCAGCCCCCAGCCCCGCATTGTACTCTCTGTCAACGCGGTTTGGGGAGTGCGGAGTCACGAATGTGAACTTCATCGGCGGGCCTGTCTTTTGTCATTTAGACCAAAAACTGTTTTGCTTGGCAATAGTATCAATAAATGGACTAGAGTCTATCTCTATTATTAGATGAACCGATGTCTCCAACTACACAAAACAAGGAACTTGGACGTCGTTTCGATTTCTCTAAGAAAATTGAAGGCAAGCAAAGGTTATCTGTTTGGCGACAGCCATTTCCGTATGGGATACCAAGCTGAATTTCATGGCTGTTGACTGCCCTGTTTGATCCGAAGTTCAATAGCGCACGCGCTCACTTTAAGCGCTAGCCTGATTTGCCGGTTCACGAGTTCGCGTAATCCCGAACTTCACGAGGCCAAACAAGGCTCCCATTCCCATCACCAAATTGTCGACGATGCTGAACAGCACCGCGCCGATCGCAAATCGGCGACCCTTCCTCTTGCGAATGAACGAGAAAAAGGGCCAGCTAAGCCATGCCCACAGCACAGTAAGGGCCAACAAGACCGCGACTGAGATGCCTCCGGGGAAAGCCAGTACAGCAACGAGAGCCAACATTAGCACAGCGGATATGAATAGGGTCCCAAGCTGACGTATCGACGCGTGGGCGAACCCAGCCTTGGATCGAATAGCAGGTAAAAGCTCCCGCCACTTTCCGAAAGCGACATATATTTCGGCCCAACAGAACGGGATATGAAAATCGTTGGCAACCAAGGACGCGAAAGAGTAGCGTTTTAGGTGCGTGACCTCGAGATCTTTCAAGAACCGAATAGTTCCGCCGCGAGATGAAATCTGAATGCCCCACGCCGTGTCATGCGCAGCGAAGTCGACTCCGGCGAGATCAAACTGTTCAAACGCCGTTTTCCTAATCGCGAAAATCGAACCGTATAGGAACGTCACGTCACCCGCGAGGTGATCGAACATATGGTTCATGTATATATTTTTGTACTCGCTGAAAAACTCTTCGCGAGGATGGTCACTTGCAAGACGCCCAGTAACCGCGCAAACATCAGGTTCATCTCTTAAGACATTAGCAATGACCCGGAGCGTTTCCGGCTTAATCGTTACGTCCTGATCGATGTTGACCACGGTATTTGCGGTCGCTCGATGCCATCCATTACAGCGGCCTTCGTGCCTCCCCATGTTCGTGCCATGCTCAAGGACAATATCAGCATATTGATGGGCAATAGAAACGCTGTCATCGCAACTTCCATCGTCAATGACGATCAGTTCAATATTTACGCGTTCGGATTTCCGGATTGACGCAAGACAATCCGCCAAAGTGTCCGCACCATTAAATACGGGAACAATTACACTTATATCGAAATCCGTTGCCATTAAGAAACGCTCTCCACAATAGATAGACGATTTCTTCTTCTGATGGTGAAATATCACGACTTCATCAAAGCTGGCAAGTGACAATATATCTGTAATTGAAATTCAGTATAGATATCTCGAATCAGCCGATTTTGTATTTGTGGGTCGTCCGAAGCTTGGAGGTCGTCATTGGGTGGAACAGTATCGTGCCGCAGCCCAAGCCGGATACTACCGTGTCGTTGGCAAAAGTGATCCAGTAACCTGTCCGGACTCCATTCCTGAGTTAAACAGATGAGCCATATTCCATGTCACCGCGGCTATTATCTAATGCGCCACGAAATGACGCGATTCGAAAGAGTTTAGAATGTGATATTCATTTCTCACGATCCCATGATTGCCATAGAAATATGAGTCGTAAGAAAAATCGACAAATAGAAATTACCGTTTCTAAAGCTGGAGAACTTGACACATTTGGATTCAAGTTCATTAATTTGCATTCACCATACGCCGTTTGCAGTGTTGGAGATGTTTCTTGAGTGCGCCATCATGAAAAGAGCAGATGGAGATGATCAATGGATCATCATTGGCGCAGGGCCAGCCGGGCTTACCGCGGCATATGAGTTAATGAAACAAGGCTGTTCAGCAAAACTATTCGAAGCTGACAATATCGTCGGCGGCATTTCCCGAACCGAAAGCTATAAGGGTTACCGATTCGATATTGGTGGGCATCGTTTCTTTACAAAGAGCGAACGCGTTGCAGCGATTTGGGACGAGGTCGCTGGTGCCGACATGATTACTAGAACGCGTATTTCGCGAATCTACTTTAATGGCCGTTTCTTCTCATACCCACTACAGCCGAAGAACGCGTTATTCGGCCTTGGTCCGGTTGAAGCTGTCCGCATACTACTGAGCTATCTAAAGGCTCAGCTCGACTTTAACGCTCCAGAAGCCTCCTTCGAAGATTGGGTCACAAAGAGATTCGGGCGGCGATTGTTCGAGATTTTCTTCAAAAGCTACACGGAGAAAGTTTGGGGCATGCCTTGCTCTGAGATTGACGCTGAGTGGGCTGCGCAGCGGATCAAGAATCTGGATCTATTGGAGGCATTGAGAAATGCGCTCTTTGGGGCCCGAAAAGGTGATGTCGTTACCAGCTTGATCGAAGAATTCTCCTATCCACGACTGGGTCCCGGCATGATGTGGGAGAAGTTTGAGGATCTTGTCGCTCAGGCAAATATCCAGACGCATCTTAGGCATGAAGTCGTCCAATTGAATCATGACGACAACAGCATTACCAGCGTTGATATTGCAGATGGATCAGGCAATCAGCAGAGGGTTGAAGGGACATATTTCCTCTCCTCGATGCCGCTGCAGCATCTGGTTAAAAGGCTGAGCCCGGAGCCTCCCGAAAATATCATAAGTGCATGCGACAAGCTGCGCTATCGAGATTTTCTGACGGTAGCCCTTATCATCAACAAAAAGCAGATTTTCTCCGATCAGTGGATTTATGTGCATGAACCAAGCGTGTTGGTCGGCAGAATCCAGAATTTCAAAAATTGGAGTCCAGAGATGGTTCCTGACCCTGAGATGACCTGTCTGGGGCTCGAGTACTTTCTGGTTGCTGATGAAGATGAGCTTTGGGGCGCACCGGACTCGGTATGGATCGAGAGGGCGAGTCGTGAATTGCAGGCTCTTGGGCTGTGCTCAGAACGTGATGTCGTGGATGGCTGCGTCTTTAGGATGCCTCGTGCGTATCCAGTCTATGACAGCGATTATGCGCAGTCCGTCTCGACAATCCAAACATATCTAAAGCGCTTCGGAAATTTGGACTCGATCGGCAGGAATGGACAGCACAGATACAATAATCAGGATCATTCCATGCTAACTGGCATCTATGCAGTCAGGAACATGCTTGGTGAAAACGAATTCGACAGCTGGGGTGTCAACACGGAAGGCGAATATCACGAGGAATACGCCAAAGTAACAAAAGACGACAGACTGCACCCTCAGAGGCTCAACCCAGCAGAGTAACCCGGGGCAAGACGAAGGGACGTAGCGATGCCGCAGAAGTACCAAGAATGGGACGAGGGCTTCTTCGACTACGACATCTATCCGTTATTTGGTGAGAATTTGCGGGGGCCCGCTCCTAATCTATCCAAACCAACAATTGCTTTCATCGGCGCTGCGCAGACTTTTGGGAGGCTCGCTACTAAATCGTTTCCGTCGATCGTTGGGCAGAATGTAGGCACAGAGGTGCTCAATCTCGGCGTTGGCGGCAAAGGACCGAGCTTCTTTTCTCAAGAAGAAGAAATGCTCTCCGCAATCAATCAATGCTCGGTCGCGGTGGTGCAGGTAATGTCGGGCCGGTCGGTATCGAACTCCTATTTCCAAGTCTTGGATGGGGGGTGCATATCCGCCACCAGTGACGCCACGCCTCCTCAGACGGCGGAGGCTTTTTACGATGCGCTGCTAAAGCGAAAACAAGACATTGACGTTGGCTCTTTGCTCGATGACGCGCGACGCTTCTACGTCGCAGAAATGTCTTCATTTCTCGATTTGATAACGCCGCCTAAGATTCTCTTTTGGTTTGCCGTGCGATCACCCGATCTACCCCATCCAGACCTTTGGAGCGCACACGGAATGTTGGATGTGATAAAGCGCGGGGGTGCAACACTCGGAACACTGCCAGAATTTGAGCTCAGATGCGGCTGCTTTCCTCACTTTATCGATCGAGCAACCCTTAACAAGATCATCCCGCATTGTGATCAATATGTGGAATGCGTCACTAGCCGCGGACTTCCTGACATTACTTGGCGTGGCGCGCGCGCGCGCTGGAACAACTACTATCCCAGCGATGCCATGCATCGTGTGGCGGCGAATTCGCTGATCCCTGTATGTCGTGATTTGCTCAATTGATGACGTAGCTCAATGGTGGCCCTGATATGATCCGCTCAAACGATGCGACTTGCTCGGACAGCCAAGCCAAAACTCGCATATCCGTTGTGATCGCGACTTTTGGCCGGCCTTCTGCGTTACGACGCTGTCTAACAGCGTTGGCCGATCAGGATTTAGACGAGGCCGAATTCGAGGTGATCGTGGTCGATGATGGAAGTGACCCGCCCGTAAGAGACGTTGCGGCAAGCTTTTCCGATGAGGTCAACATTCGCTATTTCCGACAGTCGAACAGTGGACCATCAGCAGCTCGAAATCTCGGTGTATCCGTTGCCGCAGGAGAGTTCATTGCCTTTACCGACGATGATTGTCGACCAAGCAAGGATTGGCTTTCGACCATCCTGCAGGCTTTGGAAGACCACCCTAATTCAGTCGTGGGCGGGATGGTGCTCAATGGCCTTCCCCACAATCTCTATTCGACCGTGAGCCAATCCATCGTAGACTTGGTCTACATTAGCAATTCTGACTCCCGCGAGGCATTTGTCTTCGGAGCAAACAATTTGGCTATGACAAAGTCGGCATTCGAGACTGCTCGCGGATTTGATGTCGCGTTCAAAGCGGCGGAGGACCGTGATTTATGTGACCGACTGGCAATACTCGGCCACACTATGATTCCGGTTCACAAGGCCATCGTCGTGCATGAGCATGGCATGGGCTTTCGGAAGTATGTCGCTATGTATGTGCGCTATGGTCGTGGAGCGTTCCGGTTCCATCAGTTGCGTCGTTCTCGTCGACCAGGTTCTCTCTGCAGCACTATCAAGTTCCACTTGCGGTTGGCCTCTTTTCTCAGCTTTATTCGCGAACGAAATCCGCAAATTGCGGGGTGGAAGATTCTATCGCTGTTAGCTGTTTGGCAGGGGGCAACAATCGCGGGGATGGTTCTTGAGGGCGGACGGTATTTGAGGCGGCGGCTTGTTGGACAACTGGCATGAGATATCATGGATCAGGCAAACGCAGATTTGTTTTGATGGTTTGAATACTTCCGGGGTTGCCAACCGGTAAAACCTTTGTTGCGAAAACCGGATTTTTGCATCGCGCGTGACACTGGATAGACTGAGGTTTTGCGAACAGGTGGAATCAGGTCCGGTGCTTGAAAGTCAAATTCTCTCTCTTTTAATATTCGAATCCATAGCTTGATTTGATTCATAACCTAAGTACACTGCGTCTCAGGTCATTTATCTTGTAATGAAATTCTACCTTTACTCGATGGCGATACCGCGATTGAGTCGCGGCCGTCAGTAAGCCGCAGAATGGGAGGAGTGACTTGAGAATTCTGATTTTCGGAGGTTCCGGATTCTTGGGCGGCCGCTTGTTGCCCAAATTAAAATCTCGCGGCCACACAATTCTGGCTCCGAGAAGCACAGATCTCGATCTAACCAAGAATCCGGCGCAGCCTTTACCTGAGCACGAGGGGGTTGATGTCGTGATTCACGCGGCTGCTCTGTATGGAGGCATGCCGTTTGACATTGAAAATTCTCATCGAATTCTCGCGACGAATACGCGAATAAACACTAACGTCTTCGAATATTGTGAAGCTTTGTCGCCAAAGCACCTTGTCACGATTGGCAGTGCTTGTTCTTACCCTGGATATATCGACAAAGACTTCACTGAGGATGACCTGTTCACTGGGCCACTCCACGAAACAGTGGCATGTCACGGCTTTACGAAGCTGGGCATGGTAATCGCCCACCAGGTGTATTGGCAAAGTCGAGCGCTGCCCGGCACTCACTTGATATGCGCCAATCTTTACGGTCCAGGCGACGTCTACACGATTGAGCGGTCTCATGTTGTCGCTGCGCTTATCAGAAAATACACGGACGCAATTGAAGCGGGCGAAGATGTCTATCTGATGGGTGATGGCACGCCGATGCGGGAATTCTTATACATTGATGACCTCGCCGACATCATTGTTGCTGCAGTCGAATCAGACCCTGATGGAGTGCGGATTTTGAATGCCGGAACCGGGATCGGTCACACGATCAAGCAGTTGGCAGAGGTCATCGCATCCCAACTCGACTTTAAAGGTGAAACGCATTGGGACCCTTCTTTGCCGAATGGCACTCAACGCAAAGTCTCGGTGGTTGACCGATTGCATGCAGCCCTGGACGTAAGCCCCCCACTTTCGCTCGAAGAAGGCATTGCCAAAACTTTAGAATGGTACCTGCCGAACAAGTCCCAAGCTGACGCGCGGCAATAGGAGGTGATGGTGGATACGTTCGATTATTCCAGCCACCTGCTGTACCGATTGGCTTTGGCTCATGAGCCCGCGTCCCCTCTTCAGATCGAGTTCCATCCGGGTGTCCACTGCGATCTGTATCAATGTCCTCATTGCTATGGCCATGGGCAATTTCCTGTGAAAGGCGGCGCCTTGACTGCCGAGGAAATCGACCAAGCACTGGCCAGTATCGAAAGAGCGAAACCAACGGTCATAGTTTCGGGCATAACAACCGAGCCGTTAACTCACCCCAATGCAGCCGGTATCATCCGAGCAGTCAGGAAACGTGGCCTCACTCTGGGCGTGTATACCAAAGGTTATCGCCTCAATGACGAGACATGTGAGGCGCTGGTCGAGCCAGGAGGCTTTACGTTCGTAACGGTGTCGCTCGACAGCGTTACGAAGGAAGATTACATGGCCAAGCACGGCCTTACATCGAGCAACAAGGGGGCGGCCAGAGGCTCTTCGGGCGCTACGTACTTCGATAGTGTTTGTGAAGGACTTGAACGTCTTAGGTCAGCCCGTGATGCCGCAGGGTCAAATACTCAGATCCGTGGTTCGTTTCTGTTATTCGACGATACGGCACATCAAGACACGATAGCAGCCGCTGTCGAACTTTTCGGGTCCGATGCAGACTTGCTGCGATTTTCCTTGCCGCAAAATCGTAACGACGGCTGCTCGCCCGGAGAGATGTCAACGAATCCCGGTGAGACACTGACACGGCTGCAGGATAAGTTCCGAGACAACAACAAAGTCCGTATCTTGACCGAAACATCTGCGCGCGCGCGCACTCCTTGCTTTTCGCGCTGTTGGGCACAGCACTTTCAGGTCACAATCGATAAATCAGGGAATGTTTTCCCCTGCCCGCAGGTTGCCGTGTCGAATTATCGCAGTCTTGTTATTGGGAACATTCGCGACCAAAGTCTAAAAGACATTCTGGAGGGCGAGGCGCGGGCCAAGATGTTCGAAAAGGACGTGGATAGCGAAATGGGATGCCGAATCTGCGATCGAAAGGACGAAGCGTTGAATGTCACTTTGTCGCGATTGAACAATGCCTACGCCGATTTCACCTAATGCGAACGGCTCACACCATTCAATTGGCGTAGTGCGACCTTCGCCATCCGCAAACCGAAGGTCGACTGCCACACAAGTCTCCGCGGTTGAACTGGGTTGACCCACTCAACGAAGGATAGTGGTACCGCAGCCAATTCCGGTCTTCTATATCAGTCTGGTTCCTTGCGGTCATTCTTGAGGACCTTCAGGCCGCTCGGCATGTTGTGGCCCTACATTCTTCGCCACAACCTCACCGTTGTGGGATTGGTGATTGTCCTGCTTGTCGGTGCGGTCACACTGCTGGGCGTTCCGCTGCTTCTCGGGGAAGCATTCGATGCATTCCTTGCTGGCGCGTTGGAAAGCGGACTGCCCCTCTCCGAGCTGAACGACAAATTCTTCCTGCTTTTCGTTGTGGTCTTGGTACTCGGATTGATTGGTGCACTGAGGGTCTATTTAGCGTCTCGATTGGGAGAACGCGTCGCTGCTGATGTTCGCATAGACCTGTATACGCATATGTTGAGCCTCTCGCCGCTATTTCATTCAAATATGCGATCCGGAGACGCGGTTTCCCGCCTCACAGCCGACACGACGCTAATCGAGATTTTTTTGGGATCTTGGGCAGCTCTGGCGCTGCGGACGATGCTGAATACACTAGGCGCGCTCGTGATGATGTTCGTGGTCAGTTGGCAGTTAGGGGGGCTGTTATTGCTCGTGCTGCCTTTGATGATCGCACCTCCCCTTCTTCTTGGTCGAACAATCCGTACTATGTCCGCTCGCGCACAAGCGAAATTGGCGGAGGCTGGTGCGGAAAGTGCGGAAGCTTTAGACATGATCGAGTTGGTTCAGGCGTACGGTCAGGAGGCCAGCTGGCGGAATATGTTTGGCGCTTCTGTTGAGGCTACATTCAAATCGGCGATGTCTCGAAATCTCGCTCGTGCAGGTATGATGATCCTCGTGTCGGTCGTTTTTGCAGTCGGAATTGTCGGAATTGTCTGGTGGGGCACTCAATTGGTCGCTGAGAACACCATAAGCGGTGGTCAGCTTGCTTCGATGATTCTCTACACGCTTTTGGCTGGTCTGGGTGTAGCCGTCCTTGCTCAAATGTACGGCGAAACGATGCGTACTGTCGGGGCTTTGGATCGCGCTGCAGAGGTGTTCTCGGCAGGGTCTCGCATCAAAGCACCAGCAAACCCCGTCACGCTCCCTTCGAGGCCACGAGGTGAACTATGCTTTGATAAAGTGACATTCGCGTATGATGAGGGCAGTGCGCCGGTTCTGAGTGATTTTGAACTGAAGATCGCACCAGGGGAATTCGTTGCTCTGGTCGGCCCTTCTGGCGCGGGTAAATCCACAGTCTTTCGCTTGGCCCTTCGCCTCTATGACGTCCAGCAAGGAACGATAAGCCTCGATGGGATTTCGGCAGCTTCGGTTTGTCCGAACGATTGGAGAGCAAAGTTCGCATATGCGCCTCAGAATTCCACACTGATTACCGGCTCAGCTCGGGAAAACATCGCCTTCGGAAATGCGCAAGCCGACGATCAGCAGATAATGCTAGCGGCGCAGCACGCTGAGGCCTGGGAGTTTTTGCGTGATAAAGACGGTCTGGACACTCTGTTAGGAGAGAAAGGCCGGGCCCTATCCGGAGGTCAGCGTCAGCGAATAGCTCTCGCTCGTTCGCTCGTTCGCGATGCTTCGATATTGCTCTTTGACGAAGTTACCAGCGTACTCGATGCCGAAAGTGAGCTGTATGTGCAACGAGCGATCGAGCGAGCATCTCGTGGTCGGACAACACTCGCCATCGCGCATCGCTTTCGGCTAATTCGGAACGCTGACCGGATTATCGTCATGGACAAAGGGCGTATCGTCGAGAGCGGGACACATAGGGAATTGGTTTCTGGCGGGGGGCTCTATGCGCGCCTCGCCGACCAACAATTCACAGATTGAAGCGCGGCGGAGATGCAGTGCGCAGGAATGAAAAGCTCCCGCGTCTTACGGCATTTCTATGTTTGCATCGGAACGCAAAAACCTATGTGTCGCCATCACTCGTGGGTCATCGCTCATATTGGGGGAAGCGCTGTGAATGACCCTCATATCCATGAAATAGACATCTCCTGGGGATCCGGTTAGCTCGACGACGCGCAAATCAGTATCTTCGTTGGAACCGCCAGATCCCTCCAATTCGTGAAATTGGTCGATCGACGCATGGTCTTTGGACATCAGGTGAGAAAAGAAGGGTGTCGTCTTTAGCGTTTTGACAACGTCGCGACTTCGAACAAAGCCGCTATCGTTCAGGAGCAGATGAGACCCCGATACATTTAGAGTGGCACCACCCTGAGGATTGATCCTACTGAGAAGGAAAAAGGCCTGGACGCCCGCTCGCGTACCGGTCGCCAAGCGCGGGATGTCGACATGCCAACCGTCGCAAGGGATGAACCATTGGCCCTTGTTAGGGAAGGTGACAAGTATTTGTGGTCGTTTGAAAATGTCGTCGCTGAATTCGTCGCAATCCAGTATTTCCTTTGCAGTCTGCTTAATGCCCGGCTCGTCGAGCAGGCGTTCGATCTCTTTGACCTTGTTGCCTATTGCTTTCGCTTTGTACCCTTTGTCTGGCCAGGGAAGTCGTGGTTTGCTCTCGATTGTCCAATCCCCGTCTCTGGAAAGCCCCAGTGCCTTGAAACGTGACTTGATGGCGTCCTGCGCGCGACGTGTTGCTGCTTCGGAAAGCAAAGAGTTGAACTTTACTATCCCGGTGGAAGCGAAACGGTCGCGTTGATAATCTGTCAGCATGCCAAGTGTCCGTGGGTTTCGCTTCAAAAAGACCCTTTGGCCCAAGGGGTCATCGATGGTTGGTTTCGAAATTTTTTCCCTGTCTCACCGACTGGGCTGCTCTAACAGCGTACTTCCCGATAGGCCCTAGTCTTTCAGCATAGGCCGCAATTTGAGCCATGGCATCGACCGAATATCGATTGCGCGTGTAGAGCCTTTCGGCTTTGAGATTGACGGCGATCTCTTCGTTGTGGCGTAACGGAAATGGCACGTCATGCGCCTCGGCCGCCACGTAAGGATTTACCTCGTCGAGCAGGAACGTGTGCGTGGCATCATTGCCGAAACCTATATTTTTAATCAATGATTTAGCAGGCATCACACTCAGCAACCCATGGCGCCAGCAATCGAACATCCAGACGTAATCCCACGAATTGGTTGTTTGCAGCGTGTCATAGGTATGATTGAAAATCTTGGTCCAGTAGCGAACAAAGCCGGGAGTGCTGCCGCGCATCTTTTGCAATCCACCCGCGTCACGCCATGCGGGCCAGGATTGCATGGTGGGGTCGAAGAGGTTCCACGCTCGACGCCAAGTTGCCCAGCCCCAGACATCTGCATAATTGGAAAACCAGTAACTTGTTGCCATGGGACTTGGAATGAAGGCGGAACCGCCGATCGAAGCGATCCGGTCGTCGCGGCGAAATCTTTCCAGCAACTCTGTACTGTATCGGAGATAGGTTGAGCTTGGTACGCAATCATCTTCAAGAATGATACCTTCAGATTCATGCTCGAAGAACCAGCTAACGGATTTGGACACCCCATCGAAGCAGCCGAGGTTCTTCTCCCTTTTTGCCCATACGACTTCGAGATCCGATGTCAGTGACTTAATCACATCGCGGACCTCCCCAACCTTTCGAACTTCGTCGGGCAGATGGAGTCGGGGCGCATCAATCGCAATGTACAATTTTTTTACTTGGGCGACACGGAGCGCTTCAATGACTTTTGCCGTTGTTTCGGGTCGCCTGAATCCTACAAGCAGAACCGGAGCATTGGCCTGAGAGTCCATTCCGAATTACCCTCTAGAATTCCATTTTCCCGTTCTGCCGGGGATGACTTCTGTTGAAAATACTACCTATTCGCATTTTCTCTCAAATAATAACGCCGTTTCTCCCGGTTTTTTCATACCATGCGCCTGCTTCAATTGAAAGTCAGCGCTGATCAGCATCTTCTGAGGCCATGTGTTTCCGATCAATTCTTGATATAGACCAAGCTGCGAACTGTCAGCGAAACCCAAGAGATGATGGGCTTCGAGTGCCGTCACACCGCTCTCCATCGTAATTCTGGGAATTAGCCAAACCTGCTCCCCACAATCTACGCGAGACTCTATTTCGCGTAGCCATGGTCTACCATCCGAGTCTGAAAAGCCGTTTGCAAAACCCTGTCCTGGTGCCGGAATAATTCGGTCAAAATCCAGAGATGAGCTGAGATAAGCACCGGATGCGATGTGAACCCGGTGAGTCTCTTCGCCGTAATGCCTCCAAGTATCGCCAAAGGGATAGTCGGACATCACAATAACAGGGGCGTCGGACGGGTCCTGTTCAGCGACATACTCATAGGCCGGATTCCGCGCGCTCATGTAAAATCCGGTTATTGAATTGTAAGGCACCACTGCGCCGGGTGCTGTTCTGAAAAGAAAGGTGGAGGTCAGCCCGACGATTATGAAGCTTGCCACAATCGCACGAGCGCTAAATTTGAGACTCATGCTGAAATAGGACAATGCGACTGCGGCGAATACGGTCGACAGCCCCTTGTATTGAGGGTTCATCAGGAGCCAAGATTGCGGACTCCCAGACTGTCGCAAATATTCCGAAATGACGATCAACGTCACTGGCTGTGCCAACATGAGCATTAGCAGCGCCATCGCTTCTTTGAGTGGAGCCTGCCGAGCTTTAACCGCGGCAAAAGCGACACTGCAACACACCAAAAGAATCATGATATCGGCAAGAAACGCCGGAACAGCACCAAACGGGCTTATCAGCGCGTTCGCACTAAAGTGATTTGCGTCTCTGCCGACATCTTGTGGGATGTCACTGTGATAGAGAAACAGCGGAATGACCCGGAACAACACCAGTGGCAAAACAAGCAGGATGAATGGTGCGATTAGCGAGGCGATCTGTCGGGCATTCGTGCGACCTGCTACGACGTGTCCGAGGGCGATGAAAGCCGCGGCCGTCGGTACGGCGATCACAGAAAAGTGCACCATGATACCGCTCGTGGCTGATAACCCTATCAGCGCGCGATATGTTGGCCGTCTGTATGCTTTTACGAGCAATGCAAAGGCGACGGCAGCAAAGAACGTCTCTGCAGCGTAGGGTCGCCCACAGGCCAAAAAGTCAGTCGTCGATGGCCAAACGGCGAATACGAAACTGGCGAGGAAGCCAGCGATCTTTCGCTTCGTCAGCTCAAACGCGGCATGATGCACTACAAAGATCGTTCCGATGATGAACATCGCCGAAAAGAGACGGAGCCCGGTCAAGCCAAATTCGGCAATCGGACGCACCAAAAGAAAATATAGTGGAGAATGCGTTGGACTTGCCTGAATGACGCCAGAAAGATCTGGCATGTAACTGGAAATGTACAGAGTGATGGGATCGTCTAAACAAACATCGGCATCGCTTTTCACGAAGTAAATCAAGGCGAATATGAGGCTTGATAGGAGCGCACCAGTCGGTGCAAATTCTACATACCGGCCAAAAAATGGAATAGCTCGTTTGCCTGACATTATTTGACCTATCGAAGTCGCATTGCCTTTTGCACTTTGCGAGGGGCATTCTTCACTGTCAACTTAGAGAATATTTTCAAAGACCTCTATCCGTTCGACAGACTGTAGGCAGTTTGATGTCAATTCGCTGATCCCATTCTGTATGAAATGCCAGTGAAACACATTGACCCAAGATTAGAAGGAATAGTCGAAACGCCTGATATCCTCGCTAAAATAGTCACGAACCAATTCGATGTCGGCAGGGTTATAAAGATCTTTGTAACTCGACAGCGGATTAGATCGATTCATATGAAAGTCGGTTCGAACCTCTAGCCTAAGCGAGTTCGAGATGGAGTTCAGATCATCGGTGAGTGTTTCAAGACGCCCAATTCGATCGACGATCACGTTGTCATGCTGGTCGGTTATGAACTGCGATTGCGTTGATGTTTCGGTCTCGATCTGGAACGCGAGAAACTCGGCGAATGTCAATTTCCGCACGCGCTCATGAAGAAAGTGAGGTCGCCATTTGCGAATATAGAAATATTGGCTGCACATCCAATCCCAAGGATTGCGTACGAAAGCAAATGTGAGGTATTCTTCGAACCGTTCGTGCCCGAGGTAGTCGCGTATTTCGCTTGCTGTCGCGTGCTTTCGGACACCTTGCACCCAGCGATTCCCATTGTTTTGTATTCCCAGAATTCTGTTGATCCCGGTTACAATCTTTCGCGTCGGATACCGCAACGCCGCTTGATCTAGGAGCCGGGCATGCGGAAGCATTGACTGGGTGACCGTGGTGCCTCCCGTCTTGTAAATATGGATGAATACGAACTTGTGGCTATGAGATATTAGCATGAGGCAGCTGCGCTCCTGCTCTCCGGTGAATTATGGTCGCCAGCTTTGCTTGTGTAAGAAGCCAGGGAACCCACCACAGGAGCCCCGCATGTGTTCGAAGGAACTTTCTCCAATCGGCCGATCGAACGAAATATTTGGGGGGTACGGTGTCCATTACTATGCCCAGTGGATCTCTAAGCAACTTCACCGCCTCTAGAAACGTCCTGGGAACGCGCCGCGGTCTCAGCGTCGGGCTGGTGCCGTAAAGGCCCGGTGCCAGTATGACCCGATAGCCTGCTCGGCGCGCCCGCAGGCCGTAATCTATGTCCCCCAAAGAGTGCTGGTAGTCTTCGCAAATGTTGCCGAGAGAGGAGTAAATCACTCTTGGGATCAGCACACAATTGCCCGATACGGTCTCACACAGCACAGAGCAATTCGGGGGCGGGAGTAGTTCGAGCGCCATAAAAAGGCGCGGCCCCTTGAACGAAAAACCGCCCGAAGTGAGCTCGCCAGTCTCCTCATCGACCATCGCGCCCGTGACAATTGCTGGCGGGCCCGTGCCTGCTGTAGCAAGCGATATCTTAAGGAGCTTGTCGAGTGTGTCGTGATAGAGGATCGCGTCGCTATTCAACCATAGATGGAAGTCGAAATCTTCCCGAATTGCTTCTCCATAAGCGAGGCGCATTCCTTGATTCCAGAACAAGGATCCGGAGCCAGCAATCACTTTTACATCTGGATAGACTTTAATGACTGCCCTTGCGGTTTCATCGCTGCTGCCATCATCGACTAAGTAAATTTTGAACGTAGCGATATCCACACTTTTAGAATCATATATACTTTTGAGACAACGAAGCACTTGATCAACCTGGTTGAAGCAAGTCATCAGAATGGCCACAGTCGGATTAACTTGATCGACTGTTGGGACATCCTTATTAAGCGACTGGTCTAGTGCGACATTCACAATGGATCATACCCTCGGCGATGTGACAAGTTGGAGGAATTTATGGTCGTGAAGGGAAAGTCAAGTAAGATCAATCCTGTCAACCAACCGCTTTCGGCGAGCGATATTGGTATCCGCGGCGTATTCCGAAATATAGCGTGGCAATTGGGTGCAGTTTTCTCTGGGCTGAGGCGCTTAATGAGCCGTCAGTGGTCTTACTCGCAGGAAGGTGAGGACAGGCTTCTGCTTCGCTTTTTTGAGTGGAGTTGTTCCGGAGTCTATGTCGATATAGGAGCGCACCACCCCTATCGGTATTCCAACACACAGCTCTTTTACGAGCGCGGCTGGAGCGGCATAAATATCGACAGCATGCCAGGGAGCATGGAGTATTTTGACGCTACGCGACCTCGGGACACGAACCTCGAAGTCGGCATTTCGAGACAGTCGGGCTCGGCCGAATATTTTATGTTCGATGACCCAGCCTATAATGGGTTCGATCGCGAGCTTGCAGAGCTGAGGGCCGGAAACGGATTTAAGCTGCGTGAAGTTCGTTCGATGGCTGTTCGCCCTCTTCGGGAAGTATTGTCAGACTGTATTGCGCCCGAGGCGCCGATAGACTTTATGAGCATTGATGTCGAAGGGCACGAGCTCGAAGTTCTCCAGTCGAATGATTGGTCAGTTTTTCGACCTCGGATGTTGGTCATCGAATTGGCTGATGTCGCGATGGATCAATTGGAGGATAATGCTTGCACGCAATTTCTCCGCACTATGGGTTACCGCCCGTGGGGTAAAACATTCCATTCCTTCTTCTTCGTCCCGGGTGAGCGCAGCTAGGCAGCGTAATACGCTTTGAGGTCTCAAATTCATGAGACAGAAATTGTCTTCTTTTCAGAACTCATAAGAACGGTGTTTGCAGACAGTCGACCGGCTCCGAAATATAAATTCACATGCTGTGACGATTTGTCGAAACCTATTCTTGAAATGAAAACCCAATATGTGAAGAATCACGCCTGATATAAAAGGACATCGCTTTCACCAGCCGTTGACCCGGAATGAAAGCCAGCCGGCTTGGAGGTTTTTGGGTGCCGGTCGCTCGATATACAATTTATCTGAGATAAATTGGGCACGTCACATATCAAACACTCTAGCACTTGTTATCATAGGCATCTCAAATTAGAAACGATCATTAATTTTGCTCAACAGTCAAATAATTCTAGATTGTTGCGATTAAAATTGAGAGACTGACCTCAGTAAGTGTCATCGTTCAACCGACTCGGAGAATTTGATGCTGCCCGACAGTTCTAAATACGCGGTCGATTGTTATCGTCGGGATTTGCTTCAGGCTGCGGGAATGGGGCTTTCATTTGAAAAGGCTTCCGGTGACTTTCTCTATGACAAAGACGGAAACCGATTTTTTGATGCATCGGCACAATACGGCGTAAACATCTTTGGTCACAACGATCATCAAAGCATTGAGGCTCTCAAGAACTACCTATCTCATGAAAAGCCGAGTTTCATCCAGCCTTTCACTCTTGATGTACGTGATGAGTTAGCGAAGCGACTTGTATCACTGACGCGTGGCATGGATTCTTGTTTCTTTGCGAATAGCGGCGCGGAGGCGGTAGAGGCATCACTGAAACTTGCGAGACTTGCGACGGGACGGCGGCGTGTAATCAGCCTGAAGAATAGTTTCCATGGAAAGACGCAGTTGGCTTTGTCGGTGTCAGGATCCAACCGGTTTTCTAGCCCAGTTATTACCTGTCGAGAAGACAGCGAGACTATTGCTCCAGGCGAAGTTGAACGACTTAAGTCAATTCTGGGAACCGGGGATATTGCCGCTTTCATATTTGAACCGGTTATAGGCGAAGGCGGGATGAAAGTCGTAGACTTGGATTTTCTCGCTGAGGTGATTGCGCTTTGTCGCGAGGCGAATGTCATTGTCATAGCGGACGAAGTGCAATGTGGCACATTTAGATGCGGTGACTTGCTGGCTTCGGACGTTCTCGACTTGGAAGTCGATGTCGCACTTCTTGGCAAGGGGCTTGGTGGAGGGCTGATGCCAATCAGCACTGTCTTATACCGCAGTCATGTGCGTTCCAGTCAATTTGACCGTAAGCACAGTTCGACTTTTGCTGGTGGTGGGCTCGCCTGTGCCGTCGCTTTGGATGCGATTGATCGAATGGCCAAAGATTCTCCGATCAGAAAGAATGTCGCCGAGCTAAGCCGACTGATCGATGTTTACCGAGAGCGCCTAGCCGAAGATGTTGAGGTGACAGGTATGGGCTTGATGCGTGGCATCTATTTTAAAAACTTGGATGCTGACGGTTCTTGTGGGCTTACGTTTTTGATGCACTCACAGCTTTTGGCGTACTTGATCTCGTCTTATCTTCTAAACAGGCACAAAATTGTTGCGGTTCCACTTTTGTCGCAGGATTGCGCGATACGGTTCGAGCCAGCGCTCACAACCACGCCGGAGATGGTCGACGCTTTCTTTGCTGCGGTTGCCGATGTCGCATTCCTGCTCAAAAATGGCCGTTTCGACATCATCTTTGCCGCAATTCTTGGTCGCCCAGAAGACGAATTGCCTGATCGTTCGATCGCCATTCGACCTTATAACAGCGACGACCCGCGTTGCTTGCCGATCATCCCTGCCTCCGCAGGCGGTGAGAGTATTGACTTTGCCTTCTTGTCTCACCTCACTTGTGAAGAGGACATCGTCCAACTCTTGCCGAGGGCCGTCCGCGAAAACCTGTGCAAGCAGGAAATCAGTATGATCATCGAGATGGTCACTGCGATCGGAATAATCAATCCGACTCCAGCGCCATTGCTGGCTTTTGAGGTGCCCGGTTTGCGTAACAAACGCAGGGGGGTAATTCTTTCGAGTCTGATCTATCCGGATAGAATGATGCGCCTTTCGCGGCGTGAAAAGGATGATTTGATAGAAAGCTATTTTACTTTGGCGAAAGCCTATGGGGTGAAAGTTGTTGGCCTCGGTGCATTTACATCGATCATTACAAAAGGCGGAGCAATTGCGGCCGAACGGTATCCCGAATTTTGTTTAACAACCGGCAACACGCTGACCGCAGCTGCAACGTGCTCTTTGCTTGAGAACGCAACCAAAGGTGATATTTCCCGGACAGCCATAATTGGTGCCCGCGGATCAATCGGTCGCTTGGTTATGCTCAAGGCCGCTCAAATCAGCAAAGAGATCGTGTTGGTCGGTCGTCGCGCGGCCAATATTGCTGGCTATCACGAGCTACTTCGCTTGCTTTGTAGGGAGATGATCAAAGTCGACGCGCCTAGAGCCGGGTCTGTCGCAGCTGCGATCCAAAAAATATTACCGACCGACCCGTCCGACGATGACATCGAGCGCGCGCTGCGACTTATAGCATCGGACGAACTGGGTAAGGGCATTATAGTTGTTAGCGGAAATCATGAAGCCGCAGTTAAAGATGCCGATGCTGTGGTGTCCTGTACGAGCAGGGGGAAACCCTTTCTTTCGCAGGAGCTTCTTCGCGAGGACGCGGTAGTCCTCGACGCGGCTCGCCCGTTCGATTTCTCAGCTAGCTGCGCCACGCAGCCCAAGGTATTGGAAGCAGGTCTCGTGAGACAAGCTTTCCCACTGCGATATGGCGACAGCAATCTACTGGTCGAACAAACAGGTATGGCGCTCGGCTGTCTTTCCGAAACGGCTATTCTGAGCATGGAGGGGATTGAGGAGAGTTTTATGATCGGTGCTGAGGCGAGTCTTGATGCTCTCACAGCGATAGAGCAATTGGCACAACGCCATGGGTTCGGCCTACCCGTTTCCGAAATGCACGATGAAGCCGCAATCCAAGGTAGCCGACTTGGTCGCGTGCGAGGGCGGGCAGCTCGAGAGCGCTCGTCCGCACACCTCACCACAGCCGGCGTAAAGGCACGTGGAGCTTAAACCTTTTTTGTCCAACTATCTCTGCTTCGAGCGAGCAGGGCAGCAACAGCCTACTTTTACTCTTCAGACATGAATGAACGCAGGTGCGGTCGCGCAGGGTTGTGCTGTATCAGTGGTCTTTGTCTACACTGGATGGGCTCTCCACCTTGTGACGCTAGTTACTGTATCCGGACTGAATCCTGAGATGCTGCGGTTCAGAGTTCAGACGGCAATGCCGCGTTTGACAAAAGCGGTGTGTTTAGATCGATCAACGATTTCTCTTGCACGCGATGCGTACATGGCGAGCCTAGAATATCTAGCTCCAGTCAATCTCTCGGCAGCGCACACCGTACCTTTCAGCGATACTGTCGAGCGATTTGCGGCAATGTCGGATATATCGCTGACGGTTGACCTGCACCTCAAGAAGCGTGGCGATCACTCTGGGAAAGGGGAACAGCCGGTCAGTGTTGAGGCCACACCGGTCGAAGGTCCTTATCGAAAGGGCGTTGAGCAAAACAACCGGGTTCATAAAAGCCTGTGTAATTGAGGCAACGAACCATGCTCGTCGATCAGCTGCGAACAAAGCGTCAGCATCGATTGCGTAAACGGGCGCATTAGCTCGCTTCTCACTGAAAAACAGATGTGTCAGGAAATAGGCGGACACGCTGGAGAGAAAGTGCAAGGAGCCTCTGCTCGAAATTGTGAGCAGTGTGCCGTCACGGGAGATTCGCTCAACTGGTGAAGACTTGCCTCGAAGTAGAGACCCAGTGCAGTTCACTATGATGCTACCTCGGGGCACTCGCCTGGTGCTGCCGGATCGAAAAATGAGAACCGGACCACCGGGTGTGTCGACGATATCTTCGAGATATTCATCGACCTTTTCCGTAAGACCTTCGTTTACGGCTTCGCATTCAGCTCGAGATAGATAACCGAAAAAACAGTGCTCGCTCGCACCGCTTAGGCTGATCGTATACTTGCTTCGACAATACTCAAAGGCTGCGTCAATATTTGAGCCGTCGAATTGCATCGCAACGTCGCCGAAGATCCTCAAGGTAAGGCTGCCTCCCCACCAGCGTCGGAGACCAACCGGTGCCACCCAACCGCGATCAAAGAAGACCGTCCCGCGTCCGCTAATAATGTTGACCGGTCGTTCAGGCTCCGAGACGATGATACGATGGGCCGAATCCATGCCGGTCTTACCGCTACCCACAATGTAGACGGGTGCAGTCGGATTGCGTTGCAGAGAATGCTCCAAATCGACGGGCGTTGTCGAAACTATCGACGTGCTTGAAAACTCCAGGCGTGTTGCGGCTGGGACTTTGTTCCCTTGCGCAACGATTACACGCCGCGCATCCACAGTCACTGGCTGACCGCTTGGAACCAGCGACTCACACTGCACACGCAACCCGTGTTGCGGCGTCGGACTGGAGGGTGTCTGCAAGTCGCCTTCGTAACCAAACAGCTCGCAGATGGAGAACTTCTGTCTGATGATGTTCAAGCAGTATGTGAGGTGATCCAGGACTTCTGGCTTGGTGGCCAGGTACTCAGGTGGCTTGTCCCAATCCCAAGATATGTCTCCAACGGTGAAATATGGATGAGGCTGATGAAGTCGCACGAAGTCGTAGGTATCAGTCCACATTCCACCGCAGCGCGGATTTCGATCTATCAGGACAACGCGCGCGCCTTGTGGCAGATATTCTGATGCGACCCATAGTGCATTAAGTCCGGCCAGCCCTGCGCCGACCACGCATAAGTCGCAGGTTTCGAGCCTGCCAGTCACAGTTGCGTCGGCGGCGGTTGTCATCGATCATCTCTTTTCTTCTGACTTGCGTCTGAACGAAGTAAAAGCTTGCCCACCAGTCGGAATGACCACGACTTACCCAAAAGAGGCTGCCGCCACCAATACCCAAACTGCGGCTGGATGCTGAAGATTTGCGCGTTCATTGATGCATGTGCGCGACCTTGGCCTTCGTGCTGAAACTGGGCCAAAGGGAGACATTTCGGCGGATTGGTCGGAAACGCTTGCTGTGAAACTGGAGATACACTTCACGATCGACAAACCAATCAAGGACCACTCTCATCACCTTGGGAGCCAAGATTATGCCGAGACACAAGCGGCTGCCAAGGCCGAATGGAAAATACTGGGTTGAAGTGAATTTTTGCTCCATGAACCGCGCTGGCCGGAAATGTTCCGGATCGCCATATATCGTGCGATTGTGATGAACGCGATGGGGGCAGGGGCAAACCAGGGTTGGTTCATCACTGTCAGATGGTTTGACGCCAGACTGAAGTGCGACGGGACGGCGCGGCATGATCTCCAGAGGCGGGCAATAGCGCATGGTCTCGGATACGAATGCTTCCGCATAGAGCGCGTAATCCGCAGAAGCAGTCCGATAGGCCGCGCTCAGAGTTTGGCGCGAGTGATCGTCTTTGTTCAACCAGAACAGCATCCATGTGATCGCAGCGCCGCTGGTATCGTAACCTGCTGCCAACGTCGAAACCAGATTGTCGCGGATGAATTCGTCTGAATACCCATACTCGCTCTGATGCCGAACCAGATGACTAAGCAAGTCGTTCGAACTGATATCTTCCTTCCCAAAGTCAGGCCGCTCGGAGCGGCGACTTTCGATAAGGTTGAAGATGATTGCGTCGATCCCGTCCTTACGCCGCTTTACCTCTGCCCCGACCGAAAGCCGACTTCCAGAATGCCAGAAGGTTTTGTTATAGCTAACTAAATTCGCGAAATAGCCTGTTGCCGCCTCAAATCGACTTAAGAGTTTCTCGAACAGCGTCTCGTCGGTGCTTCCAAGGATGGCGAGACACATAGTTCGCATAGTGATGCGGCGCATAACTCTTCCGGCGCGGACCCGATCGCCAACAGAAATGTCTTGCCATTCTCTATCCAAAAAACTGGGCACTTGTCGCGCTACGTGTTCACTCCAAGGCTTGTTGACTGATTGGCTGATGAGCTTTCGCGCAAGCAGGTGTTGCGATCCATCAAGAGTGAAAGCGCTTTGATTGCCGAATAGCGGGACAAGGAACTCATTGCCGGCTCCTCCAAGATAGTCTTTTCCGACCCGCCGGTTGAACGCTTTCAGCTCGTCAGGGTCTGTCTTTAGTTCGAGCGTTTCCCACCAGGGGATTGGAATTCTCGGTGGGGCTGGGGGGTGGCCCGTAGATACTCGATTGGTGTTATTCGGGAAAAGGAACCGCGATGGAAAAAACAGCCATGCTAGATAGTTAAAGATGGTCCGTCTCATCACTTTCGAAGGGGCTGAATAAATTTTTAAGGGTCGGAACAAAATCCCACACAGTTGTTCTGAATATACTCAAGCCCTTCCAGCCACAAGTTCAATCGTCGTATTACCGTGAACATTATAGCAGATAGCTGTCACTAGGTAATCCAAAAGGATAGTATCTAACACAAATATTGAATCTGTATTGGCGCTTGGAATTTAGCTATGGCATCTTTTTCAATAGATTGCGTAGATCGAAGATTACAGATAGTCATAAGGCCATCAGTGATTTGGGTATGCTGCTATCGGGAAAGGCCGCACTATGAATGTCGCGAAGCCGCCATTGAACAGTGCGCTGTGGCAACCTTCCGGAATGGAGGGCACAACTACCGACGTTGATCAGATCTCAGGCTGGATAGAGCAATACAGTCAGCACCCGCTTTCCATATTGTTGTCAATTAATGGTGGGGAATTGTTTGTTCGCGCGCGAACCGGCGGCGTCGGCTTTTTTAGGTGGGGAACAGGATTACTCGTTGTCGGTGGAGTGATGACTGACGACGAGGATCATGGTCCAACACTGGCTGCGTTTCTTGATTGGTGTGAACGAGAAAAACTAACCCCGAGATTTGTTCATTTTCCGCCCGCGACCGCTAGCGCTCTGGCTGACTTGGGTTTCATGATCGATCAATTGGGTGCCAGCTACTCCCTAAGCTTTCAGGACAGCAAACTGTCTGGAAAGGGATATCAGCAGGTCCGCCGGAAGCTTAACAAGGCGCGCAGACTCGGCGTGACTGTGGAGCGCATTCGCGACGAAGAACGGTATTTGGCGTTGGTGCCAGAACTTGAAAAGATCAATCTGGAGTGGCTCGGCCAAAAAGGTGCCAAGCACATCGAATTGCTTGTCTGCGAGTTTGAACGGGTAAAGCCGGATGCCAACACGCTGATTTATGCAGCATGGCATCAGAACGAATTGATCGCCTACATCGTTTTCAGCCGGACAAGCGGAGAAAATCCTGGTTGGTTCCACAATCTTTCGCGCCGACGAGCAGAATGCGTCGACGGCACTATGCAACTCATCGTTCATTCCCTGATGCAAGAGATAGACAGTGGCGTGATCCACTTTGGATTTACGCCTTTAGTGGACCTGACTGAATCGACATATCCTCATTCAGTTGTCGCGAAGTTGATCGCCAAGCGATTGGCCAGCCTCGGCGGCGTCGTCTACCCAGCCCGTTCACAGCGTCAATACAAGGTGAGTTGGTGCCCTTCGGAGGTGATCCCAGAATATTTGGCCTATCGTGGCAATACTCTTGGCGCGATGCTCTGGTTTCTTCGCGCCACGAACTCGCTGTGAGTGGGCAATAGTACTCTGCTATCTGGACACGCCGTGCCCAAATTGAGAGGACCAAACACCCTGTGCATCACAGATATTTTTGGCTTGTACGATCAGCCAATTCAGCGTGCAGTGAGAGACTCAACTCGGTTTGAAGGCAGCCTGAAAGTCAAATTGCTGCTGGCGCCGTGGATGGGCAGCGTCAAAATGCCTCTGCTGGATGCTTGAGGCGATTGCCCAGAATTCCTCGATCAATCCCGAGGTGGACAGGTATGGCAAGTGCGGCCGCGATGGAGCCCGTTGAAATCAGAGCGAAGCCCAATGTGAGCGCCAGCGCTCCAGAATTTGAATGCATCAGGTTGTACAGGTGGGTGAAAATACTGGGAATGTGCCGGGCCCTAGTTACGCGACACGCGACAACGCCGGGCCAATAGCCCAATACATCGATGATCCAAAACAATACAAAATACGCAACCCAGTCAATCTCTGGCGCAAACAGAGCAGTGCCTGCCAATCCGAAGCCCAGCAGCAAGTATCCATCCAGTCGGTCAGGTTCTAGCTTTCGAGCCGGTGCAGTCCGCAGTTGCGATGGACCCAATTGCGATTGCTCATCATGTTTGCGTGCATTTTCTGTCAGGCTCATTTGCTAAAGGCACCCAGATCAGCTTCTGAAATCAGACGTGAGATTCGGCGGTTCGGAGCTCCGACAAGATGAAGGCGCTTCGTATTGCCTTCAACAGCCTCGACTGTCCGAGCATCCATGACATATCTCCAGAGCGGTGGGAGAAGCGCAAGTACAATCATTCCGAAATAGCCGGTTGGCAAGCGCGGTCCGTTATCTTCGTCGCGCAATGACTGATACGGCTTCATTGGCTTGGCATGGTGATCAGAGTGGCGCTGGACGTTGAGCAACAGCATATTGGATACCATCGCATCGGTATTCCAAGTGTGAATCCGCTGAACCGGTTCGTAGCGACCATTGGGCATTCGCGCTCGGAGCAACCCGTAATGCTCAATGTAGGTGAAAAGCGTCAGGGTAAACGAAGCCGACACGTGATGGAGCACGATCCAAGGCAGTGCAGCCCAACCAAGCACGAAAATCAGCGCAGCCGCTATGACCGCAGTGAGTGCATAGCTCTGAAGTATCCTGTTTCGTAACGAAAGAGCATTGGCTCCCTGCTTCCGCAGCCGCTCTGCTTCGCGAGTGTTACCTCCCCAGACTTCCCCTTTCATGTCCCTCAAAGCGAATGCATAAATACTCTCGCCCAAGCGTGCAGACGCGCAATCCTCGGGAGTTGCCACGAAGACATGGTGCCCCTTCACATGCTCGACCATGAAATGCCCCATCCCGACGATTGCTAGCGAGACTTGAGCGGAGATACGTTTCAACTTGCCGGTCTTGTGGGCGAATTCATGCCCAATCAGAGTGCATTGCCCATTGACTAGACCAAATCCCATCACCGCGAGAACCCGCGCCCATAGAGGAAGGTCAACGGTCACTGCAGCGTAAATTGCTCCTACGAATATGAGGAGGTGAAAGGGCATCTGAGCGTACAAGAACAAATCAAAGACGAGATTCTCCTCTTGACCACCGGTTTCATAGCAACGCTCACCGACGAGGAGATCGACCAAAGGTATTATCGCCAGAAAGAAAACCGGAACCATAAAGACCGACCACCAGCTTGCACCATTTAGGATGATAAATAGCGCGAGAAGTGGAACTCCGGCGTTGATCAACAGTGTGATCGAACGCAGAGTATATGATAGCGCATTACCGCTAAACTCTCGTTGCATTGCAGTCATCTAAAGCTCCGGCGAACTTGCCTTCGGCAGAATGATCCCAATACGATACGCATCTTTGATCGTGGTAACTCTAACAGACGAAAAAAATAAAAAAAGTGAGATTACAAATTTGTTCGATCCAATAACATCTATTGAGTGACCGTCATTGTTGTTGATTTGTTGAACAAGCCGAGATCATTTTGACATTAGATCGCCTTTCTTGTGAAAGGCCATAGCGCGCGACCGACCATTTTCTGGTAGGTTCCCAAGGATGATTTTGATTTTACAGCGGGAAACTCAAAACCCCGACAAACGCTTCGCGAATGGCGGCAATATCATAATCAGCATCCCCAATCGGGCTTGAAATTAACGCTAATCCCATGTTCAAGCCTGCGCATAGATAGTCGCAACTCCTCGGCGGAGCCTTGCTTGGTGCGACACATGCCCTGCTCGATCATGAAAGACATTGTATGACCCCCTCAAAACTGACCCCTATCCTTTCAACCGTTTCCGCTGCCGCGCTGCTCACTGGGTGCGCGACATACAATCAAGGGGCCGATATGGATCCGATCGCAGACGCTCAGGCGGCGCAGGATTATGCGCCTGAAATTCCTCAGGGGACGGGCTATTTCGCCAGCGAAAGCGCGCTGCCGTTCCATGCTCCTGACTTCACTCAGATATCCGAAGCCGACTATGTGCCCGCCTTTGAACAGGGCATGGCGATTCAAACTGCCGAAGTGCAGGCGATCATCGACAATCCTGCCGCACCAAGCTTTTCGAACACGATCGTCGCGCTGGAACAATCGGGCGCGATGCTGGGCCGGGTCGCACGGACGTTTTTCCAAGTCACTGGCACCAACACGACTGATGGGCTCGACGCGATCAACACCGAAATCAGCCCGCGCCTATCTGCACATGGCGACAGCATCACGCTCAACCCCGCGCTGTTTGCGAGGGTGAAGGCGGTCTATGACAACCGCGCTGCAATGGCGATGACGGTTGAGGATGCTCGCTTGCTTGAGACCACTTATGACAGCATGGTTCACGCTGGTGCGCTGTTGACAGAGAGCGAGCGCGAGCAGGTCAAAGCGATCAACACTCAGCTGTCGACGCTCACGACCGAATTTGGTCAGCTTGCGCGCGATGCGATGGCGGATCAGCCGTTGATCGTGGACACTCGCGCCGAATTGGCTGGGCTGTCTGATGCGGATATTGATGCTGCGGCGGCTTTTGCGGCTGAAAAAGGTCAGCCAGGCAAGTTTGCGATTGCTCTGCAAAACACCACGCAACAGCCTTTGCTCCCGACGCTGGAAAACCGGACGACGCGCGAACGGCTGTTCAAGCTGAGCCATGACCGCGCCGATGGCACCAATGCGGTCGATACGCGCGATCTGATTGCTCGGATTGCCTTGTTGCGCGCTCAGAAAGCTGCTCTGTTCGGCGAAGCGGATTGGGCGAGCTACACCATGTATGATCGCATGGCGAAACAGCCCAAAACCGCGCTTGATTTCATGGAGCAAATGGTCCCGGCACTCGCCGCAACACAGCGGCGCGAGGCAGAAATGCTGAACGCCGCGATCCGAGCTGATGGCGGCGATTTCACTGTGCAACCATGGGATTGGTATCGCTATGCCAACCGCATCAAGGCCGAGCAATTTGACCTCGATGAAGATGCAGTGATGGAATATTTCCAGCTTGAGCGCGTCCTCGAAGACGGCATCTTTGAGATGGCCAAAGAACTGTACGGCCTCAGCTTTGAACGCCGCAGCGACATTCCCGTCTACCATCCTGATGTGTGGGTCTACACCGTGTTTGAGGAGGATGGGTCCGAGCTTGGCCTGTTCTACTTCGACCCGTTCCAGCGTCCTTCTAAACGCGGCGGTGCATGGATGGGTAACTTTGTCGATCAAAGCGATATGACGGGCAACAAGCCGGTCATCTACAACGTGCTCAACATCCCCAAAGCCGCCGAAGGCGAAGTGCAGCTCGTCAGCTTTGACTGGGTCAACACCGCGTTTCACGAATTCGGCCACGCAGTGCACGGCTTGTTCGCCGATCAGCGTTATGAGAGCCTGTCGGGAACCGCCACGGCACGCGATTTCGTCGAATACCCAAGCCAAGTGCATGAGATGTGGGCGACATGGCCCTCCATCCTGTCAAACTATGCCAAGCATTATGAAACCGGTGAAACCATCCCGGCGGAAATGATTGATCGGATCGAGGCAGCGTCGAAATTCAATCAAGGTTATGACTTTGGCGAAGTGGTCGAGGCGGCATTGCTAGACATGAAATGGCACGCACTGACTCCGGAAGAGGCGCAGGCCCTTGTTGGCAATCCCGATGCGGTCGATGCTTTTGAACGCAGTTCGCTGACGGATCTGGGGCTTGAGATCGACTTGGTTCCGCCGCGCTATCGTAGCACTTATTTCAACCACATCTTCTCGTCGCCTGCTGGGTATTCCGCAGGCTATTACAGCTATTTGTGGACTGAGATGCTGGACCGTGACAGTCGCAAATGGTTCCGCGAAAATGGCGGTCTAACGCGTGCCAATGGTGAACATTATCGCCAGACCGTGCTGAGCCGGGGTGGGACGATGGACTATTTCCAAATGTTCGAAAACTTTGCCGGTCGCCAACCCAATGTGCAGCCCATGTTGGAGGCCCGCGGCCTTACAGACAGTGAGTAAGCTCTAAGCGGCTGAAAAGCCCCTCAATCCTTTTGGTTTTCGAACCAGAAGGTTGAGGGGTATGATTTACAAGTTGTAAACCACCCCTAAGTATTAACCATGGGGTGAAACAGGGAATCCACCTTAATCGATCGATCCGTGCGGTCGCCGCTATCTTATGCGTGTGGGCCGCGTCTGTTGTGACAGCGCCCGCTCTGGCTCAGGACGATGGCTGGGCATTCGACCCTGAGGCTCGCATCGAAATTGGCGCAATCAGCGCAGAAACCACAGCGCGTGATGGTGATTTCGTCCTCAATGGTGACGGGATCGTCTTTCGCGGTCAGATCAGTGCTGAGTTGGGCGATAAAGACACCCGGTTTCGTGTTGAAGCGGACCGGCTGGAAGTTATTCGGCTGGACGAGGATCGCAACGACTATAACCGTGACCGACTGACTGTTGCGGCTGAGCAAGACTTTGGACCCGATTTCACGGTTCAATTGCGCGGTCGTTACACCGACGACCTGATAACGGTGGAATCGGCCAATACAGATGAATTGCATGCGTCAGCTCGCATTGAATATGAACCAGAGCGTGCGCACCGTTTTCGTCTGCGCGGAACATGGCGAGAGCGTGAATATGACAATGGCGCCGCGCCGCAGACCGAGGGGTCAGGGCCGCGTGTGGATGCGCAATATCGCCACCGGCTGGGACGTTATAACTACATCACATTTGATCTGCGGGCAGAATCCATCACGTCTGATGATCCGGCTCGCGGGTTTGAGCGGCAATCTGCCAAAGCATCCTATACTCATCCCATCACGCCCGATTTGCGCGTTCGCCCTGCGATAGAGGTGATCCGAACAGAGTTTGATGGACGGCTCAATGCAGAAGGTGCTCGGCGCGAAGACACTCTGATCGCACCTGAAGTGAAGGTGATGTATTGGCCCGACAATTGGCGGGTCGAAGCGCAGGCTAAGTATATATTTTCAGACAGCAACCTGCCTTCGCGAGAACGTGAAGGTTACCGTCTGACCGTGGCGGTTGGGTATGTTTTCTGAGCTGATCGCCCGCTTTCAGCGCGCGCGTGAGCGCGCCACGCCGCAAGTAAGGCGGCCCTTTTACATAGGCGTTGCCGTTGCCCTCGGGCTCGGCCTTTTGGTGCTGCTCGGTCTCCTTAACACCGAATACTTCTTCGCAGCGCCGGATGCCTTTGGCGATATGGCGACGTCGCAGGCCATTTGGGGCCTGAAACCGTCCAATCTGATGATGGTTCTGCCGCTGGGCGCGTTCCTGGTGGTGCTTGCGCGCAGCTTTGTGGGGGTGAGCGCGTTTGGTCTGTTCACGCCAATGCTGATCACGTTGGCGTTCCTTCAGGTTGGTCCGATTATGGGCCCGATTGTTCTGTCGTCAGCGATTCTTGTTGGCATGCTTGCAGCGCCGCTGCTGCTCAAACTGCGTATGACGCGGGTCGGGTTTTTGGGTGTTCTGATTTCCGTGGTCGTGCTTGTGCTTGCCGCGCTTCAGACATTTTTGGGGCGCGAGTTGCAGGTTGATGCATTCCCAGTGGTTGTTGTGGCACTGGTGGTGGAGCGTTGGGGCCGTTTGTGGGAGAAAGACGGGCCTTGGGTTGCGGCAAAAACCGCGTTCAACACCTTCTTCCTCGCCATTGTTATTCAGTTTGTGATGGTCTCGCACTTTGCTTTGTTGCTGATCGAGGCGTCACCGCTCTTGATGCCGGCCTGTATGGCAGTCGCGATTGGCATATTGGGTCGATACCGTGGGTTGCGACTGTCTGAGATTGGCCGATTTGCCCCGATCTGGCTGGAACGAAGGCGCATCGCGCGCGAAGGTGAAGAGAAAATTCTGACGCGTGCGGACACAGATGAGGAATTCATTGCCGCTTGGGAAAAGGCACCTCCGTTAGAAGGGATGTGGGTGATCAACTCTCGAGAAGACCTTGATCCCAAAGGACGAAGACAAGTTCCTCAAGCTCTTCCCAATAGCGAGGCGCAGTTTGCGCCTCGCTCAGGTGCATCTAAGCGACCGATGAAACACAATGCGTGGATCATCCGGTCTCCGGAGGATGTGTAAGATGTTTATGAGCCTCAAACGCAAATGGACGGGGAAAAAGGTTGATGCCCAGGCGATACCCGTACCGACCAATCCGATAGATGAAATCTTGGGCATAAATCTGCGCAACTCTCTGATTGCCAAATACAATCCGCGCGTCGCGATTGAGCGTGCGCGTGATAAAGTTGCGGCGAAAGTGGCACTTGAGGCAGCGGGTATTTCCTGCACCCGAACAATTGCAGTAATCGAGGATTACGGCACTTTGATGCGGTATAAGCCGTCAAAGGAGTTTCCCGATGCTTGGGCGATCAAGCCTGCTCGCGGGTCACAGGGTGATGGCATCTTGCTGGCCGTTCGGCGTGAAGGCGATGTCTGGTACAAAGGTTCTGGAACACCGCTGACGGAAGAAGATGTTATTAATCACCTGCGCAAGGTGGTTGATGGCCACTTTTCTGGCGACGCCGAGCCACAAGATGCAGCGCTAATCGAGCCGCTGATTGTGGCCGATCCGGGGCTCGCCAATCTCGTGCCAGAGGGCCTGCCCGACTTGCGCGTAATTTGCCTACACGATCAACCGCTGATGGGTATGGTACGGCTGCCGACTAACCAATCCGATGGCAAAGCAAATTTGCACCAAGGCGCCATTGGTGCAGGCGTTTCGCTAGAGACGGGGCGGATCACGAATGCCTTGCAAAAGGGCAAACCGATTACGCATCATCCTGATACGGGTTCGCGGTTGGTTGGCTTTGAAATTCCGAAATGGGACGAGGTTCTCTATATGGCCAGCAAATGTGGCCCCGCCGTGGGCCTCGGCTATAGCGGCGCTGACATTGTCCTGGATGAGAATGATGGCCCACTGGTGCTTGAGGTGAATGCTCACCCCGGGATTGAAATTCAGAATATCAATCTGCTCGGCCTGAAAGCGCAAATGCACCATGCGGGCGAAGATTTCCGCTAGAAATTGCTGTTTTTTGCAGGTGCCATTCTGACCAATTGGTAATTTCTTGTAAGTTTCGCCACAAATGCTTGCCGAAGTGCCCCTTTCAAGTTGTATCATGGCACGTGAGGGCAGCGGGCTGGCTTTTTGGCCTGCGGACCGGAATACCGGTAATCAACGAGAAAGCGTAGGCATCATGAGAATCGCAATCGCCGATGACGATCCCGAACTGCTGGAGCAGTTAGGCAATGCAATCGATCGCACACCGCATCAATGTGAACGGTTTCGGTCAGGGACTGAGCTTGGCACGTTTTTGAAACGGGAAACTTGCGACGTTGTGCTGGTCGATTGGAATATGCCGGGGCGCACTGGGCTTGATCTGGTAAAATGGGCCACATCCAGCCTCCAAAATCCGCCCGCTTTCATCATCCTGACAAGCCGCGCGGACAAAGCTGACGTTGTTAAAGGACTTGAGGCAGGCGCTGTCGATTATGTCGTCAAACCCGAAAGCGAAGAGGTCATTCTCGCGCGCTTGGAAGCGGCATACAGGCGTCTTAATGCAGGCGGGCCGGAGCGGTTTGGCAAGTTTGGCCTCTATGAAATTGACCGTATCACCAAAGAGGTATCGCGTGGGGGAGAGCAGCTTAATCTCACCAACAAAGAAGCGGATCTCGCGATCCTCTTTTTCGACAATCTCAATCGGCCTTTGTCGCGCGCTTATATCTTTGGCGAAGTCTGGGGCAGTGTGCCCGAAGTGGAGAGCCGGACGCTCGATTTGCACGTCTCGCGTATCCGCTCAAAACTGGAACTTCGTCCAAAACACGGATTTGCAATTCAAACAGTCTTCGGTTTCGGCTATCGCATGGACAAGATAGTCGACAATACCGAGGAAGTGTGACGACCAAGCGCCCCAAAAACTCGAAAACCAACCCAGGTTCAAAAAGCGGTTTGTGGGCGCGCAGCGTGATTGTTGGCGGTTGCTTGGTGCTGACCGCGTGTTCTGTTTCAGCTCCTCTAGCAGTGCGCTCGACCACGGGCTTGGCCCCGGCTCAACCTGCTCAAATCGCGTTGTCGCTGCCTGATGAGGGTGGCGAGACGTTGAAGGGTCAATTTGCGGACGCGTTGCAGCAATCGCTTTCCGGTCGCGGTATTGCCGCGCCCGAGGCTGCGCTGATTGCGGATTACGCCATTTCGATGGGTCCTGCTGAGATCGGAGTGCAGCAGCCGCAGGACGAGGCCGAACCGTTGGAGCGTGACCCAGATTGGATCGCCCCGCCGCGGCCTGCGCGCAGATTCGACGAATGCAAAGCGCAAGAACTTCGCGGGACATTGTTGGTGCTTGATCGGAGTAGTGGCGCGGTGACTTATCGCGGCCAAGGCACCGTTGTTGAGTGTGAATTTGGCGACGCCGAAATCGCCGAGCTGGCTGATGGCTTGGTCGCAGATTACCTTAGTAAATCAGGTAACTAAGCCGGCAAAGTCTGGCTCATTGCTCCAATGAAATCGTAAATTTGGTGCCGGCACCCTTTTTGGAAGCGACATCGATTGTGCCCTGATGGGCATCGACGACTTTCTTGACCAGCGCGAGGCCCAAACCGGCGCTCGGCCCTGCATCTGTGGCATGTGCGCCAAATCGGGCGAAAGGATCTTTCACTCGCGCCTCGGGCAGCCCAGCGCCTTCGTCTGACACGCTGATCTTGTGCGAGGCTTCGCCAGTGGCCGACAAACCGACAGTGATGGTTGAGTGTTCGGGTGAATACTTCACCGCATTGCCGATCAAATTGTCCATCATTCGCGCAATCAATGATGCATCAACATCGGCAAAGCATGGATCATCGGGCAATTGCTGTTCGATGGCGATATGCTTTGCCTCTGCCAACACATAGGCACGGTCGCAGGCTTCTTCGATCAGGGCTCTGATATCGCTATCTTCAAGCTGAAGTTCCGGGCTTTCCAGGCGTGCCAGTTGAACGAAGTCATCCGCCAATTTGAGTGTCCGGTTCGCTTGTTTGCGAATACGCGTCATGGTGTCGCAATTGGTCGGAGCATCGGCCTGTTTGCGGGTTAGGCCGATGATCGCCACTTGCGGTGTGCGCATGTCATGCGACAGGAATTCAAGCATTTGCTTGCGCTCTTGATCCAGCCTGCGCAGCGCGCTGATATCACGCAGCGCCAGAATATCGCCACTCAGATCATCCTGTCCCGGTGTCCCCAAATGCGAACGCGCGATCAGGAAAGTGCGGCCGTCCTCGGTCATCAGCTCGGTCGCATCGCGTTGAAGAGTGGCTCTGCCAAAAGCGAACAATTCGGTGAGCGATAGCGGCTCGTGATCCTCCCATCCGGGGAAGAGTTGGTCGGCCTTGCCATTCAATATCTGAACCGCGCCGTCATCATCGACGACGAGCATCGCATCGGGTGCAGCCTCGATTACTTGGCGAATATAGCTCAGCGATCCTTGAACCGAATGGATCAGCCCGCGCACCCGGTCCACTTGCCGAGCGACATATTCCATACCCCGCCCCTGTTCGACGGCTTCATTGGATCGCACCAAACGCGCGGCTTCGCGGTCGAGATAACGGCTGACATGGCTTAGGCGACGCCAGCTCCAAAGCGGATAGGCGAGCGCGATGACAATGATTGCAGGTACCACTGGTAGCCACAGCCAACCGATCGCAAGCATACTGATACTGGTTGCGATCAATATCCCGACGAGTGCAATCGCGACATACAGGCCCCAGCGCGGCGAGAGATACCAAAAGGTCGCAAATAGCACGAGCAGAGCGATGACCGCGATGGCGTTTTGCCATAAAGCGCCGATGGGTGTGATCACCGATTTGGTAATCAGCGCGTTGATCAAATTTGCCTGAGTTTCGATCCCGGTCATCAATCTTACTGTGTCATCAGAGACCGAATATCTATCGCCCATCCCTTGTGCGGTTGCGCCAATCAGGACGATTTTGTCTTTGAAGAATTCTGGCGAATATTCCCCATCGATGACGGCGCTTGCCGAATAGAAACTGGGCACATCATCGGGCTGGAATGTGATCAGCGCGCTGGACCCGTGTTCGCCAGCTGCATCTGGTTGGCCGAGCATTTCGAGTGCTTGCACCGCAAGATGCGGGAAACTGCCCTGATCGGTCGCTCGCATCAGGTCAAAGCGGCGCAGGATGCCGTCAGGATCGGGCTCTGCGGCTACGTGACCAACGCGGGCAGCAGCCTGAAACTCCGGCAGGGGATAGAGCGGATCGGTCCCTTCGGTCGCATCAGCGCGATCTTCGAATGTATGCGGCAACAGCACATTGCCATTGCGGCGTAGGGCCTGTGCCAGCGCGGCATCATCTTCGGCTGTGCTGTCCTCAAGAAAGAGTATGTCAAGGACGACAATCCGCGCGCCAGCATCGGTCAATCGGTCGAGCAATTGCGCGTGTCGCGCTCGTGGCCACGGCCACCCACCAATTTCGGCGAGGCTGCGATCATCAATCGCAATTATCTCTATATCGTCTGATGGTGCTGGCCGAGCAAATGCCGATACATTGTCGAGCAGCTGATTATCGATCCGCTGTGTCAGGTCGCTGGATTGGAGAAAAATCGCACCCGCAATCGACAGCGCCAACAGCACCGCCCATTCACCAAACAACCGGATCACTCTCATCCTCACGCCTCTAACTCAGCGTCAGTTTGAGACAACCAGCGTTTGCGGCGCCCCCCAAACTTTAATCAAGCCTTCCTCTACATCGGTGCTGATCGCGGCTACACGCCATTCATATCGGCCAGGAGCAAGGTCGGTGAGTGCCAGCTGTGTGACAGTCAGTCCAAGTTCGTCGACCAATAGGATATCTGGTGCATCTTCGGACCACATCTGAAATGCGAATGTGACCGGCGCACTGTCTTCCCCGCCACCTTGGGCGAGCCAGCCGAAAGTGTAGGCGGAATCGTCTAGCGAACTTGTCGCCGATGCGCTCACTCCCAAACGTTTGCGCAAGAAGGAATAAGCCTCGGATTGTCCCTCGAGACCACTTTGTGCGATCGCTCTGGCGCGGACGAAATAGCGGCCATCTTCGAGCGTAGGGAAAGATGTGATTTCGGTGTCGATCAACCGTTCGCTTACGACGTCAAGGAAGCTTGCATCTTTGGCGAGTTGCACGCGATAGCCGCGCGCTCCCGTTACCGGCTCAAGCGTGAAGTCTAGCGTCTCGCCCGTCTGAATTGCCCCCGGATCGTTTACCGCAGGTGCGGGAAGCAACTCTTCCGGTGGGTTCACGCCTGTCGATGTGCTGGCGATGCCAAAGCCTGCCGGCGCCGCGCGCTCCTCTTCACCTGCTGCGACATTCACTGCACCTTCGGTGACTTCGGTGAGGCTAAATTCGCCGCTTTCCGGATCATACCCAATGCGGAAATCGGTGCCGCGCACCGCTGTCACTGCTAGCGGCGTGCGCATCCGCAGCCGATCTTGTTCATTCAGTGTCGGCGAGGAGATGTTGGCGCGTCCGCGTGTCACGAGAAAGTCGACGTCCAGCGCATCGCCCAATTTGTAACGCCGCGACCGTGTTAGCTGAGCCGTCGTATTGGAAGGCAATGAAATCCGCCCGCCAAAATTTGCGGTGAAGGTGATAAAGCCGTTGGCGCGGGTCACGATCCGGTCATTCAAAGCCAGCGTCTGGCTGACTTGTGGAGCGCGTCCATCAATCGTGACTGGGCCGGAAAAATTCGCAACGCGCAATTCCACATCGCGATAGGCAAGCAAACGGCGCGGGATACGCAAGTTGCTGCCGATGCGCAGTCGCCGGGGGTTGCTGATCCGATTGAGACGCTGAACTTGTCTCGCGCTTTGCTGAGTTAGAAGATATTCGCGCGCAATGCCAAAGAGCGTGTCGTTCGCCTCGATCTTATAAGTCACATAATCCGAGCCATTGGCTGCAACTGGCGCGGACAAGCACGAAAGCAGTGCAATGCAGCTGCCGACAAACAGGGCTTTGAAATTTTTCACGAGGCCAACTACCTTCCTTGGATCATCTCCACACTCGCACAGACGGGCGTGACCGACCAGTCAGGAGCGGTGTAGCTTACAACAAATTACCTGACGAACTAGGCTTCAAACCCGTTCTCGATAAACTCAATCGCGCATCCCGCGAGCATAGCAACGCCGCGCGGCAAAGCGGTTTCATCGACATGCATGCGGGGCGAATGGATCGCGCAGCATTGGCTCCAATTGTCGCCATCAGGAGCCACACCTAGGAAGAACATAGCGCCCGGGGTTTTTTCTAGGATGTAGGAGAAATCCTCCGCTCCCATGATCGGCGCTGGCAAATCATGCCAAGCATCGTCGCCATCTGTGGCGATGCCGCGTGCGACTTTTTCGCCAAGCCGCACTGCGCGATCATCGCACAGGGTGACGGGAAAGCCGGGCACAATCTCGCAACTGGCTTCCACGCCATGCGCCTTTGCGGTTTCGCGGGCGGTCTGTTCCAGCAGCGCATGCGCTTTGTCGCGGTGCTCATGCGAAAGTGTGCGGATGGTCCCTTGCAAGATGGCATCATCGGGAATGACGTTGAAGGTCGTGCCGGCTTCGATCTTTGTCACGGTGATCACAACCGCACTCGCCGCGTTGAATTTGCGTGTTACCATAGCCTGCACTGCGCTAATGATGGCGGCGGCGGCTGGCACGGGATCGGCGCAGTCATGGGGCATGGAGGCATGGCCGCCTTTGCCCGTGACCGTGATGGTGAATTGGTCTGCGGCAGCCATTAACGGCCCTGCCTTACCCGCCAATACGCCGAATTTCGCATTGGGCATGATGTGCAGGGCAAATGCGGCATCGGGCAGCGGATCGATCAAGCCATCTTCAAGCATGAAGCGCGCGCCGTGGTGCCCTTCTTCGCCCGGCTGGAACATGAAATCGACTGTGCCCGCCAATGTGTCCTGCTGAGCTGCTAAAACCCGCGCAGCGCCCACCAGCATCGCCGTATGCGTATCGTGGCCGCAAGCATGCATTCGACCTGGAATGGTGGATGCGAATTCGAGGTCCGTCTTCTCATCCATCGGCAGCGCATCCATGTCACCGCGAAGCAGCACACGTGGCGCACCCAAGCCCGCTTTCGCCCCTTTCAACGTGGCAACCTCACCTGTCGTGGATGTACCAGAGCGCCATTCCAACGGAAGATCGGCCAACGCTGCTCGGACCTTTGCCATCGTCATAGGACAGTGCAGCCCCAGCTCAGGTTCGGCATGGATGGCGCGGCGCAACGCCACGATGTCGGGTTGAAGCGCATGGGCGGCATTGAGCAGGTGATCGGTTAGCATGGCAGCAGAGTAACGCGTCACAGCGCGGATACCAGCGAGAAAAGCGGCACAATGTGCTCTCATAACACCGCTCGTCGTGCTTTCATGGCTGACTGTCGGAGAATTGAGCGCTTTTTTCGATTCAATGCGCAGATGTGATGTAACTGAACAGTGACACAGACCGAATGTTACTCGAGTCAAATAACATCAAGGTAGCATTTTTACGCTACGTTACCTAAAGGACCGACATGGCTACGCCGATCTATCAGTTTGAGCAAATGCCGCGCGCTTCTGCGCATGCAGGCATTCGTGCGCGTGCACGGCGTGAGCGAGTAGCTGGCGAGGCACCGCGCGTTGGTGTTATTTACAACCCGCGCAGCCACGGCAATCAGGGTGCTGATTTTGACTGTAGGATTTGCCCGCATGTCCATATTGCGCAACCCGGCGACCGTTCGGCTCTTCCAATCGCGCTCGCCGATTTTGCGGCAAGCGGTATCGATTTGCTTGTCATTAATGGCGGCGATGGAACTGTGCGCGATGTGCTGACCTGTGGCTCCAGCATCTTTGGCGATGATTGGCCAACTGTCGCGGTTCTGCCCAAGGGTAAGACTAATGCGCTAACCGTTGATTTGGGTGTTCCGGTTGATTGGACGCTTCAGAGCGCGATTGATGCCTTTGAAAAAGGCGGGCGTGTGCGACGCAGGCCGATCGACGTGACACCGTTGGGTGATAGCGAAAGCAGCCGTGTGCTCGGATTTATTCTGGGTGCGGGTGCCTTCACCACTGCTACCAATGCCGGTCAGAGCGCGCACAAGCTTGGCGCATTCAATTCCATGGCTGTCGGTGTGACGACCGCATGGGGCGTTCTGCAATTGCTGTTTGCCTCGCGCGAAAATCCGTGGCGTCGCGGTGCGCGTATGGCGCTTCGTTTGGGGGCACAAGAGGCCCCTATGGCGCATAGCGGGCTGGGCGATCCGGAATGGCGCCAGCTCTTGTTTGCATCGACGCTGGAAAATATGCCCGCGGGCGTCAAACCCTTTGGCCATTTGCGAAAGGGCCTGAAACTGGTCGCGCTGGATCAGATTAAGCGGCGGTCTGCATTGATGGTGCCGGCGGCTCTGACCGGTAAAATGCCGTCACGCATGCGCGAACGCGGCATTCACCAGATCAGCGTGCCACAATTCACGCTCGAGATTGACGATCAGTTTATCTTTGATGGCGAAGCCTTCCCACCGGGCAAATATCGCATTGGGCAAGGGCCCGAGCTTGAATTCGTGACGCCTTGAGGCAAAAAGCGGAGCCGATGGCTCCTCCTATCTCTCCTCTTTCGAACCGTATCGAGGCGCGCCTTGACGCGCCCGTCGCTCCTGTCGTGGCTGAGTTCGCGGCGGCCTTGGCGCACGATGCGGGTGCGATTGCGGTCCTGTTTTACGGATCAAATCTGCGGACCGGATCGCTCGAAGGGGTGCTCGATTTCTATGTGCTGCTGCCCGGTGAACAGCGCGAGCGTATTTGGCCACGCGTTAGCTATCATGAGCGCGAGGATGGGGACGTGACCTTGCGAGCGAAGGTCGCGACCATGGCGCTGAGCACTTTTTCCAAGGCGGCATCAGGAGAGCTTTCCGACACGACAATCTGGGCGCGGTTTGTGCAACCTTGCGCACTGGTTTGGGAGCGAGATGCGGCGGCTCGCGACAGGGTGAGGCAGGCGCTCTGCAATGCGGCGGGGACGGCAGCGCGGCTGGCAGTGGCACTCGGTCCGGCGGCTGGTACAGCGGCAGATTATTGGGGGGCGCTTTTCCGTGCCACTTACAAAGCGGAATTCCGGGTCGAAAAGGCCGGACGGGAAAACGACATTCTCAGCGTCAATGCCGACCATTTCGCAGGGCTATTGCCGTTGGCGCTGGACCATGCTGGCATTTCTTACACGCAAAATGGAGAGCGTTTGGTGCCCAGCCTCACCGCTCATGAGCGAACGCGTATATTAAGCTGGTGGAAACGCCGTCAGCGTCTCGGCAAACCGCTTAATTTCGCGCGCCTGGCAAAGGCTAGCACCACCTTTGAAGGCGCGGCGAAATACGCTGCGTGGAAGATCGAGCGCCACACCGGAATGCCCGTCGAAGTGACCGAATTCCGAGAGCGACACCCACTGCTTTCGGCTCCTGGAGTGCTATGGTCGCTGCGAAAGCACCGCCGTGCAGAGGGGCGCGATGATTAGGTCGCGTATTTCATCGTGATTGCGATGGAGCGTACACCGCCGCCCACGCTGAACCGGGTCTTGTCGATGCCTGGCCGACCAAGATTGAAGATGTTGATCGAAGGGTTGTTCGACATTCCACCGCCATCCTGGGTCAGATCAGTTTCGTTGTTGTTGTTCGCATCGTGGCGCACAGCGATTGCGTAAGGGCCACTGGCTGGCACTGGCATGCACACCGTCATGCGACCGCGGCGCGCGGGCAATTCAATACGATTGAGCCAGCGTCCACTTTCCAGCCAATCACGGCTCGTCCCGTTGTAAACCTGCGCGCGGATTTTGCCGGTTGAGCTTTTGATACCCGAAATCGTGACCCGCACTGCCGGGCCTCCACCAGGCGCGCAAGAGCGCATATTGTTGGAGATGATGTTGCGAAAATCGCTGGAACTGGTCGCCTGAGCGGTGGCCGGTACAGCAGGCATGGTTGCGCCCAATGTGAGCGCGCCCGCTGCTGCCAGTCCGCCAGCGATCCTTTTTGCACTCGAAATGATAGTCATGCTTCCCTGCCTATTTGTCTTTGTTCTGATGGTCTTGCGACGATCCAGCGTGCGGGTTGCCCACACTTTCTGCGCAAGAATATGACGCGGTAATGGCATTTGTGTGCTGAATTCCTCCTGAACTGTCTTGTCAGGTAAGTTGCTCCATGCCTGTGCCGGTGCGCAACACCTAGGGACTCTCCGCTTGAGCAAGATACAAATTGGCGGGGAAAAGCGCTTCGCAGCCGCTTGCTGCGCGATTCGCGCGCGGAGTAAGGCTTTTAGCTTAAAGGAAAGCGCCCTCCGGTTAACTATGACTGCACCCCTGATTTCACCTTCGATCCTATCAGCTGACTTTGCACGGCTTGGCGAAGAGGTGCGTGCGGTTGATGCGGCGGGTGCCGATTGGATCCATATCGATGTAATGGACGGGCATTTTGTGCCTAACATCACCATCGGTCCTGACGTGGTAAAGGCGCTCCGCCCCCACAGCGAAAAGACGTTTGACGTTCACCTTATGATTTCGCCAGTCGACCCGTATCTAGAGGCATTCGCGGAAGCTGGCGCTGACATCATCACGGTTCACCCAGAGGCGGGCCCGCATGTGCACCGGACGCTGCAGGCGATCCGCGCGCTGGGCAAAAAGGCGGGTGTGGTGATCAATCCGGGCACGCCTGTCGAAGTGCTCGATAATCTGATGGACCTCGCTGACCTTGTCCTGGTGATGAGTGTCAATCCGGGATTTGGCGGACAGAGCTTTATTCACTCACAGCTAGAAAAAGTCCGCCGCATCCGCGCCATGATCGAGGCGACGGGGCGCGACATTCACCTGGAGGTGGATGGCGGGGTGAACCCCGAAACTGCGAAATTGTGCGTAGAGGCGGGCGCTGATGTGTTGGTCGCAGGGTCTGCCACTTTCAAAGGTGGTCCCGATCACTACGCCGCCAATATCGCTGCTCTTAAAGGGGAAACCTGATGGATACCCTGTTCGACGAAGAGAAAATTTCGCTCGAAGAACCGCTGGATGATACCGGAGACCGTTCGGCGATTGGCCTTGGTCCCGAAGAAGAACCTTTGCGCGAAGAGGCACTATCGGCCTTTCCCGCCGAACAGATTGACAATTCGCGTGCGCTCGCGCTGACCGATGTGATTGCGCCGCGTACGCGGCCGGGTGAAGCATTGATCCGCATGGCCTATCGCATGGGCGTTCCCGGACATGCATTGGCCGCGCCGTTTCGCAGGGCCTCCGCGATCCGTGTGCTTGCGACCGTAGAAAGCCCGATCACGGGGGACCGCACAGCAGGCACGGCATTGCGAGCGGGTCATTTCCTTGCCCATGGCGTCAAACAGCCGATCGGTCAGCTTGATTTTGGTCCGACCGCCCGGATCAGCACGGGGTTGGAGCATATGGTGCACAGCTTCTCATGGCTGAACGATCTTGCTACGAGCGCGCCGCGTACCGATTGCATCGCGGTTGCTGAGCGGATCACGACATGCTGGCTTGACGCCAATCCGGTGACCGCAAAAGGACCGGTCAAAGGCTCAAAAAGCGGTGCGGCGTGGTCGGTGGAAAACACTGGACGGCGGTTGCTTGCCTGGCTTGTCCATGCTCCGATGGTTTTGGCCAATCAGGACGGGATGCTGAAACCGCGCCTGCTTGACGCGATTGAGCACACCGCCAATTGGCTGGACCGCAAGGCTTTGCGCAGCGGCGCAGGGCTGGGTCAGGTTGCAGGCTGGGCCGCTGTGACGGCAGCGGGACTGCTATTGCCCGAAGGAAAGCCGCGCAGGCTCTATGGCGAAGCGGCGCTGATCAAATCACTGGGCGAGTTGGTCGCAGAAGATGGCGGATCGCTCGCGCGGTGCCCGGCGGCGCAGATGGATGCAATTGAGGTTTTAACCGACCTGATCGCTTGTTACGAAGCGGTGGATCGTGAGGCTCCTGAGGCATTGTGGGTGATGCGTGAATTGCTCGTGCCGCCACTATTGGCGCTGCGTCATGGCGACGGTGCGCTGGGTAATTGGCAGGGGCAGGGCGCAATCTCGGCGGATCGGCTGTCGGCCTTGATCGTTGCAACCGGCATTCGTACACGGCCATTGGATAGCCCCCAGCATTGGGGTTTTCAGCGGATGCGGGGTGGCCAAACCACAGTGCAATTTGACGCAGGCCCACCGCCGCGTGCGCGCCACACGCGGTGCGGCTGTGCATCGACACTGGCGTTTGAGATGTCCGATGGTCCATCGCGCCTGATCGTCAATTGCGGTGGTTCGGCGATGGTTGGTGGTCAATTGCCTGCGCGTTTGGGTCAGGGTCTGCGGGCAACGGCGGCGCATTCAACACTCGTGCTCGACAATGCGAACAGCACCGCTGTTTTGCTGCATGGTAAGCTGGGCCGAGGTGCAGAAACGGTCGAAGTGGAACGCCGCTCGATCAGCCAGAAGGGCCGCGAAGCAACGCGGATTGAGGCGAGCCATGATGGTTACGCTGCGCGCTTTGGCCTGTTGCACAACCGTGTGTTGACGCTGCGCAATGACGGCACAGAACTGTCAGGCGATGACATCCTGATCCCCGCTTCACGGAAGGGCAAGCGTGGCAAAATTGCCTTTGCGATCCGGTTCCACCTTGGCCGCGGGGTAGAGGCGCATTTGACGCAGGACAGGCGCGGCGCCAGCCTGCTGACCCCCGATGGCCGCCTATGGCAGTTCCGCCTCCGCGGCGATGCGGCAGGCCCGGATGAGATGAAGCTCTCTTGTGAAGACAGCCTGTGGGTGGATGGCGATGGACGCCCTCACGCAACTGAACAATTGCTGATAGAGGGGCTGACATCGCGCGGCGGCGGCCAGTTCTCGTGGCTCCTCAAGAAAATGGGATAATACCTCACATGGCATCGACGATCATCAAACGGGCTCTGCTTTCGGTGTCCGACAAATCCGGCTTGGCAGAATTGGGCGCGGCATTGGCGGCGCGCGGGGTCGAATTGGTGAGCACAGGCGGCACAGCGCGCACTTTGCGTGATGCCGGGTTGGACGTGCGCGATGTCTCTGACTTGACCGGCTTTCCAGAGATGATGGATGGCCGGGTCAAAACCCTTCACCCGACGGTCCATGGCGGGCTGCTCGCTCTGCGCGACAATGATGAACATGTCGCTGCGATGGAGGCCCACGGAATTGGTGCAATCGATCTGGTGGTGGTCAATCTGTACCCGTTTGAGGCGACCGTTGCGAAGGGGGCCGAACGCGCTGAGATCATCGAGAACATCGACATTGGCGGCCCCAGCATGGTCCGCTCTGCGGCGAAGAACCACGGCTTTGTGACGATCCTGACAGACCCGGCGGATTACGCTGGTCTGGCGCAAGAGTTGGAGGCGCATGACGGTGCGACCAGCGAGGCATTTCGTATTCGCATGGCTGGGAAGGCCTATGCGCGCACCGCTGCCTATGATGCGGCCATCGCCAATTGGTTTGCGTTTGGCGATGCGTTCACCCATCCGCTGGGCACGGAGGCTCTGCAAGCGACACCGTTTGTTGAGACCATGCCATTGGCGTTTAAGCGTGAGGACACGCTGCGCTATGGCGAGAACCCGCATCAATCGGCCGCTATCTATGTTCCGCAGGTTGCTGGTGCACAGGGCGTACCTCAGGCGGAGCAGCTCCAAGGCAAAGCGCTCAGCTATAACAATCTGAACGATGCGGATGCAGCGCTGGAACTGGCGGCGGAGTTTGACGGGGGCGATCCGGCGGTTGTGATTGTTAAGCACGCCAATCCCTGCGGCGTGGCACAGGGTGCAACGCTTCTCGAGGCATGGAATGCCGCATTACAATGCGACAGTGTCTCGGCTTTCGGGGGGATTGTTGCGGTAAACACTGAGCTGGACGGCCCTACTGCCGAGGCAATCGCCAGTATCTTCACCGAAGTCGTAATCGCGCCAAAGGTCAGCGATGAAGCGCGCGCGGTGTTTGCGAAAAAGAAGAATCTGCGCCTGCTCGAATGCGGCACTCTGCCTGATCCGCGTCGTGGCGGCTTCTTTATGAAGACCATCGCTGGCGGCATGTTGATCCAAGGCCGCGACAATGGCGCAGTGAACGAGGCTGACCTCAAAATTGTGACCAAACGCGAGCCGACGCCGCAGGAGCTAAAGGATTGCTTCTTCGCTTGGACTGTCGCGCGCCATGTGAAGTCCAATGCCATCGTCTATGCCAAAGACGGCGCGACCGCGGGTATCGGTGCGGGCCAGATGAACCGGCGCGATTCGGCCCGAATCGCGGCGATCAAAGCGCGTGAGGCAGCGGAAACCTACGAATGGACCGCACCCAAAACTACGGGCAGCGCGGTTGCCTCTGATGCCTTCTTCCCATTTGCCGATGGCTTGATCGCAGCGGCAGAAGCGGGGGCGACCGCGGTGATTCAACCGGGTGGCTCGATCCGCGATGATGAGGTTATCGCGGCGGCGGATGAGGCCGGATTGGCCATGGTCTTTACCGGGATGCGGCATTTCCGGCACTGATTGAGTGCCTGCGAAATGGGCGGAACAATCATAGTTTCGCTCACGTTAACCATACGATGACTGTTCGGACGTAGACGGGCGGTGCGCATCTTTTTTGCGTGCCGCCCGTAACTTTTCAGGACCCACAAACGTATCCTTGCACAACAGACCATTCATTTTGGCGCAAGCGCCCCGTTCTTAGGTGGACCGCAAGACCGCGTTACCGAATCCGATGAGACCCAGCATGACCCTCTTTACCCCAGACCTCTATCGCAATTTCGCCATCGGCTTTGCCGCAGGAGCGTTGATGGTTGGGGCAGCGACGATTGATCAATGGGGCCCGCATCTTGAGGCTCCCGCACAGGCTGCTGAGCCGCTTTCCGCGCCGCAGCCAGCTGACGAATTTGTGATTGAACCGTGGGAGATCTCTGAATGAAACGTGCGCTTTTGCTGGCTGCTGTCTTGGCGACGGCTCTGCCCGCCACCCCCGCATTCGCTCTCGAAGACCCCGTCAACGCGCCTGCGCCACAACGGATCGCGCGCGAAGGCGCCGGTTTGAAGACCGCAATCTTTGCGGGCGGATGTTTCTGGGGTGTTGAAGGTGTGTTCAGCCACGTCAAAGGCGTACGTTCTGCTGAGTCCGGTTTTCATGGCGGCTCCGCTGCTACCGCAAGCTACAATCGCATTGTGTCCGGCGGCACGCGGCATGCGGAAAGCGTGAGGATCACCTATGACCCATACGTCATTCGCTATGACGAGCTGCTACGCATCTTTTTCTCAGTCGTTGCCGACCCAACCTTGCGCAATCGTCAGGGTCCCGATGTTGGCGCGCATTATCGTACAGCCTTGATCCCCACCAGCGCAGAGCAGCGTGCGGTTGCTCAGGCATATCTTGCGCAAATGGGTCGTTCAGGTGTGTGGGACCGTCCGATTGTTACCCGGATTGAAAATCAACGGACCTTCTATCCCGCAGAAGCCTATCATCAGGATTTCATGGCGAAGAACCCGCGCAACGGTTACATCGTACGCTGGGATGCTCCAAAAGTTCGTGCGCTGCGTTCTATGTTCCCAAGCGATTATTCTGCACGCTTCCTGCGCGACGGATAAGCCAAATCTGGCGTGCCTAGCGTAACGGATAATGACGCCCTATATTGGGGTCATGGCAACACAACATCATCACGCTCATAAGGAGCATTCGGGCGAGGATCTGCTGCATGCTGCGCAAGCGGCATTGGTGGCAAGCGGTGAGCAATGGACCAGCATGCGCGAGGCAGTTTTTGCCGAGCTCGCGCGGCATGAACGACCAGCGTCCGCCTACGACATCGCCGATAATCTGTCGAAATCTCGCGGAAAGCGGGTTGCACCCAACAGCATCTATCGCATCCTTGATCTGTTTGTGGCCAAGAACCTCGCCTTGCGGGTCGAATGCTCCAATGCATATCTTGCCAACACCCATCCCGGATGTGAGCATGATTGCATATTCCTGGTCTGCGATGAATGCGGAGAGGCCAAGCACGTCGATGATGAGGCGGTTAGCCGCACCGTCCGTGCATTGGCCGCATCGAAGAACTTCAAAGCCGAACGCCCGGTGCTGGAGATTCGCGGGATGTGCAGTCACTGCGCCTGACTGTGTGTGCATAATGCAACATTGATGGTGTCGCGCGCGCCTGACGTTCGTAATTGTCACCGCCCATGGCCATTTTGACGACGAAACGCCCTTCACATGCGATAAAGCGTTTATCGACAGTTCAGTTTCAAAAGTGTAGTGCTTGTTTTTATGAGTTCACCTCCTGCAACACCGCTGCTCGATCAGGTTCCAACACCGGATGAGCTTCGCCAACTCAAGCCTGAGCAATTGCGGCAATTGTCCGATGAATTGCGTGCAGAAATGATCGACGCGGTCAGTGTTTCTGGCGGACATCTGGGTTCTGGGCTTGGCGTGGTCGAACTCACTGTGGCGATCCACTACGTGTTCAACACGCCCGATGATCGGTTGATCTGGGATGTTGGCCACCAATGTTATCCGCACAAAATCCTCACTGGGCGGCGCGACCGCATTCGGACATTGCGTCAGGGTGGCGGCCTGTCCGGCTTCACCAAGCGCTCGGAGAGTGAATACGATCCGTTCGGTGCGGCTCACAGCTCCACCTCGATTTCGGCTGCGCTTGGCTTTGCGATGGCGAACAAGCTGAATGATCAGCCGGGCCGCGGGATTGCGGTGATCGGCGACGGCGCGATGAGCGCCGGGATGGCCTATGAGGCAATGAACAATGCGGCGCTAGCGGGCAATCGTCTGGTCGTGATCCTTAACGATAACGATATGTCGATTGCGCCTCCGGTCGGCGGGCTTTCCGCCTATCTAGCGCGCATGGTGTCCTCATCCGAATATCTCGGCATTCGCAGCCTTGCGAGCCGTGCGGTCAAGAAAATGAGCCGCCGGATGCATGAAGGCATGCGTAAAGCCGAAGAATACACGCGCGGCATGGTGACCGGCGGGACTCTGTTTGAAGAGCTGGGCTTCTACTATGTCGGGCCGATTGATGGGCACAATCTCGATCACCTGATCCCGGTGCTTGAAAATGTGCGCGACACGTCAGAGGGTCCGGTGCTGATCCATGTCGTTACCGAAAAAGGTAAGGGCTATAAATACGCCGAAGAAGCTGCCGACAAATATCACGGCGTGCCCAAGTTCAACGTTGTGACCGGCGAAAAGAGCAAGGGCGCCGCAGGCCCACCCGCCTATCAGAACGTCTTCGGCGACACTCTGGCAAAGCTCGCAGACACAGATAGCCGCATTTGCGCGATTACCGCCGCGATGCCGTCTGGCACTGGGGTGGACCGCTTTGCAACCGCGCATCCTACGCGCAGTTTTGACGTCGGGATCGCCGAACAGCATGGTGTGACTTTCGCCGCCGGATTGGCCGCGCAAGGGATGCGTCCTTTTGCCGCAATCTATTCGACATTCCTTCAGCGCGCTTACGACCAGGTCGTGCATGATGTTGCGATCCAGAACCTACCGGTACGCTTTGCGATTGACCGCGCTGGGCTGGTTGGAGCGGATGGCTGCACCCATGCCGGCGCATTCGATGTGACCTATCTGGCAACACTGCCCAATATGGTGGTGATGGCGGCAGCTGATGAAGCTGAGCTTGCCCACATGACCTACACTGCGGCGGAATATGACGATGGCCCCATCGCATTCCGCTATCCGCGCGGAAGCGGCACTGGCGTTCCGATCCCGGAAACCCTCGAAAAGCTCGAAGTTGGCAAGGGGCGCGTTGTTCTTGAAGGGAACAAGGTTGCGATTTTGTCGCTCGGCGCGCGGCTTGAAGAGGCCAAGAAGGCTGCTGAGACGCTCGAGGCCAAAGGCCTTTCAACAACAGTCGCCGATATGCGCTTTGCCAAGCCCCTAGACGAAGACCTAATCTCCAAACTGATGCGTACGCATGAAGTTGTAGTGACAGTCGAGGAGGGCGCGATTGGCGGGCTCGGCGCGCATGTGCTGACCTATGCCAGCGATGAAGGGCTGACCGATGGCGGTTTGAAAGTGCGCACCATGCGCCTGCCCGATGTCTTCCAGGACCACGATGCACCCGACAAGCAATATGAAGAAGCTGGCCTAAACGCGCCGCAGATCGTTGATTGTGTGTTGAAAGCGCTCAAGCACAATTCATCGGGCGTTGAAGAAGCGCGGGCTTAACGCCGATTAAGACTAACGTGTGGCGAGCGCGGCACCGGGCTGCGTGACCACCACTGCTACCGCAATTGGCGGCAGTTCGCGCGGTTGCAGGACGGAAACCTCTGGTGCCTCGTTGGCGTCTTCTGGCTCATCGAGGAAATCATCCTCGTCCAATCCTTCCTCAATCTCGCGCAGGATGGTCGGCGGCGCGGGCGGCTCTTCACCGCGCAGCTCAGCAATATCGCGTGCTCGGCGATAGAGATAGGTGTCGCGGCGCGCGGCATAGGGGTCGATTGTCTCGCCGATCCGCTCCAGCTCCTCATCGACCTCAAGCCGCGCATCAAGACCGTTGATGACAAAATAGGACGCGGCATATTCGGGCCGGTTGAAGGGTGAGCCGACGGCCACTGGCAAGATAAACTGATCCAATGTGTTGCCCACCAGATCACGCGCCGATGTCGCTCCTGTGATTGGCAAATAGAGGTAGGCACCCGGTCCAACGCCATAATATCCCAGCGTGTTGGCAAATCCATTGCGCCGGTATGGCAAACCAATTCCGGGCTTCTCTGCAATATCGATCAAGCCGCCAAGGCCTAGCGTGGAATTGATCGCGAACCGACCCAACGTTTCAAACGCTTTGCCGATTTTGAACTGCAGCAGGAAATTGAGGAAGTTTGCAGGCTCTCCCAAATTGCGCACCACATTGCCCAATCCATCACGGATCGGCCCCGGCAGGCCATCGCGATAAGCATAGGCGACGGGCTCTAGAAAAACCTCATCAAGCTCCTGTGTGATCCGATAGCTTGTCTCGTTAAAAACAGCCACGGGATCGTTCTCAGGTGGCCCAAATTCCCCCTCGACGACAATCTCATTCTCAGGTTGCTCATCACCCACCCCAGGCTCGCCATCTTGTGGCCCCTCGCCTTGCTCTTGGCCGGCAGTCATTGACCAAGATATCGGGAGCAACGGATCGGGACGGACAGATGTGTCGACGGCAACAATTGCGGGCTGGATAGCAACGCTCACTTCGACAGGAGCAACCGGACCAAACATTATAGGCGCGGCTATCACCAACAAAGAAGCATGTGGCATTCGTATTCTCCTGCCAATTCGCTTGGCTTGCATAGCGTTCGGGAATTAGGGTTCCCGCTTCAAACTCATACTTAGTGAATGCAACACTAAAGGTGGAGGGGATGAGACGCTATGTTACATAATCTTGGCACGCGAATAGAAATACAGCGACACCCGCGAGTTCGCTTGTGTCGGACGCGCGATAGATTGAATGGGCTTAAAAAGGCATGATCGTAATCGCGACCCGAGTTTTGGTGTTTGTTGCGACCGCTTATCTGGTGGCGCTTGCGCTGCTATTTGTCTTTCAGGACCGGTTTCTGTTTCCCGCTCCGCAAAATCTCCAACCACCGGCTGCGGGTTTTGAAGCCGTGGCGATCACCACATCGGATGGATTGGAACTGACGGTGCATTGGCGGGCGCCCCAGGATGGAAAACCTGTGGTGGTTTGGTTTCACGGCAATGCCAGTTCCTTAGCGGGGTCGACCTATGAAACGCAGCTTTTGGCAGAGGAGGGGTACGGTTTGCTGCTCGCTTCGTATCGCGGATATGGTGGCAATCCCGGTAACCCGTCAGAGGACGGCTTTTACCGCGATGGGCGCGCAGCGATGGCATTCCTGCAAAATCAGGGTGTCAGGCAAGATCGCATGATTATTGCGGGAAGTTCAATTGGTTCGGGAACTGCGGTGCAAATGGCGAGCGAGCATTCTCCAATAGCGTTGATGCTCGTCTCTCCCTTTACCAGCCTTGTCGATGTGGCTGCGGATGCGCTCCCAGTTTTTCCAGTGCGCATCTTGATGAAACACCGCTTCGCTAATGCGGAAAAGCTGCCCGATTTGGACATGCCGATCCTAGTGCTGCACGGGGATGCGGACGACGTTGTCCCCTTCGAACAAGGTAGAGCTTTGTCACAAACCAATGCGGCTGCGGATTTTGTGGCTTTCCCTGGCGCAGGACATGATCTGAGCTCTTGGCGTGAGGCTCAGCTAGCGCAGGTTGAGTGGTTAGCGGCGAACGAGCTGTAGGCTCAGAACCAGAGCCAAATTCCGGCTTCAATGCCTCCAAGCGGGACGTGCAGCCAGCTGAAAAAGACAAAGAAGATGAGGCCCAGCGACCAAGGCAACGCGCCCGCTTTGGCAAAGCCTGAAAGTCGCGGCCAATAGCTGGTGCGACTTTCCCATTGCGCCCACGCCTCACCCATCTGTTTTTGCTTCTTCACATCTTGGAGTTTGGCCCCAACCAGCGCCAGAACCGCCATTGCAAACGCCGTGATCATTGTGCGTATGCTCCAGAACAAGATCATGTGTGAGCACGCCCAAAGCGCAAAGCCCCACATCATGGGGTGGCGCGTGATCGTGAAAACACCCTTGGGTTCAGCGCGTGCCTGATCCTCTGCCATAGGCGTTGGCAGAGCAGGATTGCCAATTACAGACCCTGCGAACAGGACCATGGCTGGTAGCATGAGAAACGTCGCGATGGCCCAACCCACTTGGCCGGTGCCGGGAAGGTCGGATGGCGATGCGGCGCTGAATGCGAAATAGACCCACGCTAATGCGGCAAAGCTGACGAGCGAATAGACGATCTGAAAGCCTGTTTCGCCCAGCTTTTTGACCATCGGTTGCCGCAGCGGGTGGGACATTGCGAAGTGCGTCCCGACAAAGGCCGCGTTCGCAACAATCAGACTGATAATCGCCATTCTCATGACTGACAATGTATCATCAGCACGCTTGAACGTCTAACGTCCATCAATCCCCAGCAGCTCGACCTTAAACAGCAAGGTTGCGCCACCCGGAATTGGCCCTCTGCCGCGCGGTCCATAGGCGAGGCTTGCAGGCGTAGCGATCTCAATTGTCTCACCAACCGCCATTTGCGGTATGGCCATTTCCCAAGCCGGGATCAAACCGCTCAGGTTGAAATTGGCAGGCTCGCCCCGTTCATAGGAGCTGTCGAAACCTTCCCCATCAATAAAGGTGCCAGCATAGTGCACCGTGACACTGTCCGCAGCTGTCGGCTTATCTGCTCCGCCCGTGTATTCCACATACCGCCAGCGCAACCCACCATCCATCGTGTACCAGCCATCGGCTGCTTGGAGGCTGGAGAGATAGGCTTGCTGAGCGTTGTGATAGGCGCGTTCGGCAGCGGCTTGTTCAGCTGGTGTGGCTTCGGTGTGGCCATCGGCCAAAGCCGGAGTTGAGGCGATCAACAACGCCGCAAGTGGCAAGGTAGTTCTCATCATGTGCATCACCAATCGTATGCTTTGGGCAAATCGCTTTCATCCAAATCGCGATAGCGTTCTCGCAGACGGCTTTGATGGCTTTCGAGAGATTGTTCGACCCCACCGATAAAGACACGCGTTGGGACTGAGCCAACTTCGAGCGGATCGCCATCCCAGATCACCACATCGCCCATTGCGCCGGGTGCCAGAACGCCCGCTTGACCGTCATAGCCGCTGATGCTTGCGGGGATGGAGCTGATCGCGGCGAATGCCTGACCCCAACTTAGACCGGCTGCGCCCGGAATTTGGTTCAAGGCGACGAGGTTACCCGCCGCTTGATTGATATTGCGCGGATTAGTACCGGAATTGGCACTGATCGCGACTTTCACTCCCGCGCGGACCATGCGCCCGATATTACTTTGCGTTGCGGCAAGCACTTCAAAGCTTTCGGGCAAATCATCCAACGCATCGGCGATCACTGGTACACCGGCGGCAGCGATAGCATCGGCCACGAGCCATCCTTCACCCGCACCAACCAGCACCATGTCGAGCCGGGGGAAATCCTCTCGCAAAGCCAGTGTGGCGCGAATGTCTGATGCCCGCTCTACCGCCACATAAAGTGGCTGCTGTCCCGACACGACCGGGACCAAAGCCTCTGCATCGAACCGGCCAAGTAGCACTTCATCATCAATCGCGATCTCGGTGGTTTGCGGGGTTCCGCGTGCGCCAGACAAAGCCTGAGCTTCTCGCAAAGCTGCGCGCAAGAGAACATGCGCCGAGGCTCTGCTACCGCCAGAAAGCCGCGCACCGCCTTCGCCAAGCGCGACCATCTGGAACGCGCGTTCGCGCATCACGGGATTGGCATCGCCATCCAAATCGATGATCGCGCCTTGCCCTGCGAAGATAGAGCCTGATGGCATGGTTGATGTTGCGGCGCGCGTAACTCCAGCGGCGCGGTGGACCAGTATGTGTTGAGAGCTGGGGTTGACGATTGGGGCAGTATCCAACGCCGCACTGAACGGAGCGCCGCCTGCGCGCTGGTCATTGGATTCACTGACCGCGCCAACATCCCAGAGACCCAATGTAGTGAGCGTCGCGAACAGACCCGGTGTCACATAGGCACCGTCGACAATGAGAACTCGGTCAGTCGAAAACTCGCCTGCGCCGGACCGTGGACCAGCATAAACGACTTTGCCATCATCAACCATGACGACGCCGTCGGCAATGGGCTCGCTGCCATCGCCGGTGACCAAAGTTGCATCGGCGATCACAAAATCCTGTGCTGCGACAGGGGCCGCAGACAAGGCGAGTGCGGAGGCGGTAACTGCAAAGAGCCGCTTCATTTCACATCTCCTTCACCGGGTTGGCCCAGCTCAAAATCACTTACCGGACGCCTGCTACGATCATTGGCATCATAGAGCAGCGCGCCATCGACCCAGACCCGTTCTGGCCGCGAATAGACGCTCAGCGGATCGCCATTCCACAACACCACATCAGCCATTTTCCCCGGCTCTAGACTTCCGGTCATATCGTCGATCCCCATCGCTTTGGCCGCGTTGAGAGTGATCCAGCTGATGACATCGGCGTCGGGCAAGTCGATCCCCATGCGTATACCCGCAGCTTGCGCTTTGGCCGCTTCTTGATTGAGGCGCTGGATATCGTTTTCACTGTCGGAGTGGATCACCACGCATGCGCCCGCTTGCTGCAACAGGGCCGCGTTTTCGAGGATGCCGTCATAGGCCTCCATCTTGAACCCATACCAATCGGCCCAGATCGCGCTGCACACTTCGTTTTCGCGCAGCAGATCGCCGATCTTGTATGCTTCAACGGCGTGGTGGAATGCGGTGACGCGATATCCCATCTCCTTGGCCATATCCATCACCAGCGCCATTTCATCGGCGCGATAGCAGTGATTGTGGACCAGAATATCACCATCGAGCACACCGACCAACGTCTCCATGGCGAGATCGCGGTCGGGATCATCTTTGTTCGCGTAATCAATCGCGTCGAGCCACGTCTGACGATTATAGGCGAAATTGCCCATGCGCGTGGATGGCGCGCGTCCGCGCCCGCCATAAACACGCTTGGGGTTCTCACCGCAGGCCATTTTGAACCCATAAGGAGCGCCAGGAAATTTCATGCCCTGAACGGTGCGGCTGGGCACGTTTTTGAGCGTTACCGTGCGCCCGCCCATAAGGTTGGCTGAACCGGGAAGGATTTGCAGCGAAGTGATCCCGCCATTAGCCAGCGCGCGGCTGAAGCCGGGGTCTTGCGGCCAGACGGAATGCTCCGCCCAGACCTCAGGAGTGGTCGGGCTGGTCGCTTCATTGCCGTCATTATGCGCCTGCACGCTGGGCGTGGGATAATCGCCAAGGTGGGAGTGAATATCGATGATGCCTGGCGTCACAAATTTGCCGGTGCCGTCGATGACATCATAGCCTTCGGTCGACAGATCGCTGCCGCCGACTTCGACGACTTTGCCATCGCGGAATAGCACAGTGCCATTCGCGATCATCCCGCCCGCACCATCAAACACAGTCGCGCCGACCAGAGCGGTTGGGCGGCCGGGATATGCGCTATAGGTTGAGGGGAAAGGCCCCTCATCCTCAGTCGCAGCGGCATAGCGCGGCGCATCGTCATCATCTGATGCGGCGTTTGCCGTTCCTGTCGTTGCGCATGCGGCAAGCGCCAAGGCGCTGCCTATTGCAACAAGGCTGCTCCAACCCGTTTTTTCCGAAACACCAAACCGCAATTCCCGCGCCATAGCTGGCCCCCTGATTTACCCGGTAAAGCCATTGCTTGACGGGAAATCAGGGGCTTGTCCAGCCGCTTTGGACAAGTGACATTTAGCCCTTGCTAAAGCCGGGTTCTTGCGCCTCAAGACCTGCTTCTGCCTCGCCCTCAATATGAGCGACGTCATCTTGCAACGTGTCGAGATGCATCAGCTTCTTGATCAGCGGGCTGACGACCATAACCGCGACGCCGATGCCGACGGCGTACCAACCAACAGTGCCATAGACGTCGAGGACAACCTGTTTGCCAGCTTCCTCGGTCATGCCATCACCGCCCGTTGCCGCCGCGATAAGTCCGGCAGCGAAATTGCCCAACGCCGAGGCGAAGAACCACGTGCCCATGATCAGCGACGCCATATGCGCCGGGCTCAACCGGTTCATCGCGGAAAGGCCGACAGGCGAAAGGCAAAGCTCACCCGTGGTATGCAGCAGATAGATCAGGAAAATAAAGATCACCGGTGTCGGTACATTGATGCCAGCGCTGCTCGCGCCCCAGACCAGCACAAGGAAACCCAGGCCAACTTGGATAACCGCCAGCCCGAATTTCATCGGCGTTGATGGCTCAGCCCCGCGTTGCGCCAGACCCTGCCAAAGCATCGCGAACACTGGTGCCAGCAGCACGATGTAGATCGCATTGATCGACTGGAACATTGACGCGTTGACGCCCTGCGTATCGACATGGCGATCGGTGAACAGGTTAAGGCTGGAGCCTGCTTGCTCGAACAATGCCCAAAAGACGATCGAAACAAAGATCAGGAACATCGCTGCAAAAATGCGGTCGCGCTCTTCCGGGGCCAATTTTACAACCGCTGTGAATAGAACGTAAGCGACCAAGCCGCCGCCAAATACGAGTAGCACCCAGCCGACCATGTCTTGGAATTGAATGGCGAGCCAGCACAGTGCAACCATGGCAAGTCCGGCGCCATAGATGCCCCATTCCTTACCACCGGCGATGCGTGCGGGATCTTTCGGTTCGCCTTTGCCGAGCAGCAACGGCTTCCCGACGACGAAGAAGATCAGACCGATCAACATGCCCACGCCGGCAAGGCCAAAGCCATATTCCCAGCCATATGTCTGACCCAAGAAGCCGCAGATGATCGAAGCGGTCGCCGCGCCGACGTTAATGCCCATGTAGAAGATCGTATAGGCCGGGTCGCGGCGGATATCGGTGCGGGAATAGAGCTGACCGACAATGACTGAGATGTTTGCTTTCAGGAAACCTGAGCCCACGATGATCAGCGCCAGCGCGAGCCAGAATACATTGATCGTGGGATCATCCTGTCCGCCGGTCCCTTCAAATGCCATGAAGAAGTGGCCGATTGTTAGAAGAACAGCGCCAAAGACCACCGCTTTACGCTGGCCGATATACCGATCCGCAAGATAGCCACCGACAACCGGTGTAATATACACCAGCGCGGTGTAGGCTCCGTAGATAACGGAGGCCTCGCTGTCAGAGAACATCCAGTGCTGGACGAGGTAGAAGATGAGCAGAGCGCGCATTCCGTAGTAGGAGAAACGCTCCCACATTTCGGCGAGGAATAGGACAAACAAACCTTTGGGGTGGCCGACCACTTCCGGCTCTGGCCGGGTTATCAAGAAAAGCCCGCCTAAAAGAAATGCTGCGAGCGCAACCGACGCCCCGCGAAATGCCCACATTTCGAACCCGCTGTCGAATGTGAAGAAAAATCCCTCGACCATATTGTCTCATTATCCCTGTAAGCGCCCGTCTCTCCGGCGAGCTACAATAACGCGGCACACTAGCGCGCAATCTGCCGGTGTGAAGCTTTTGTTTCGCGCTGCATCTGTAATCTTGCTTGGGTGTCTCACGCTTGACGCGCATGGGTGTATTATGGCACTGATGCACCTAGCGAGAAACACATGACCCAATCCAGACCCGTCTATCTCAAATTGCGCGATCAGATCGCGGCTGCCATTATCCAAGGTGACTATGCCGAAGGGGCGATGTTGCCATCGGTGCGCGCTTTGGCTGCGGCGCAGGGGGCCAATCCGCTAACAGTGGCGAAAGCGTATCAGCAATTTCAGAATGATGGCCTTGTCGAAGTGCAACGCGGGGTTGGCATGTATGTGGTCAAAGGCGCTGCTGAGTTGCTGCGCAAGCGCGAGCGAGACCAGTTCCTAAGCGAGGAATGGCCCGAAATTCGCGCGCGAATGGCGCGGCTTGGCCTGAAACCGGCGGACCTTGTCGAACAAAGCTGAATGCCTTTGTCCGTACAAATTGGGGAAAGCCGCTGATAATCTTTGGTAAATTTGCAACTAACAAATTTCACCGCCGTCCTTGCGGGAATTGCTCGGTTCTGGCACTTGTATCATCATAGTGCTGCCCGCCGGGTCCGGGCATGATTGGAACAAATGCGGGCGATGACCCCGCAGCGGGTGCGGAGCGGAACCAAGGGGCCGTAACGCTTACCGGGAGGGCAACATGATACGATCCGAGCTGCTGCAAGAGCTCCACAAAGACAATCCCGAATTGCGCGCGGAGGAAATCGAACAGGTTGTCGATGTCTTCTTCGATGAGATTGCGCAACGATTGGCCGAAGGGGGCCGGGTCGAATTGCGCGGGTTTGGCGCATTCTCAACCCGCGATCGCGAAGCGCGCACTGGCCGCAACCCGCGCACTGGGGAATCGGTATCGGTCCCGGCGAAGCGCGTGCCTTATTTTAAAGCTGGCAAAGAGATCCGCAAGCGCCTCAACGAAGGTTGAAGCCCGGGCCTGATGGCTCAGGATTGATTACGCATATTCAAGAGCACGGTCTTCGTCGCTCATGATTTGTGTTGGCATTTTGCGTTCACGGCCGAGAGCCTGAAACACCATTTCGATGATTTTTTCAGTTCCGCTCGGTGCTTTCACGTTGACCGGCATCATGCCCAACTGTGTGAACTCATCCAGACCCTCGGGTCCCGGCAAAGCGATGACTCGCGCGATATTGGGCAGGCGCTCCTGAACCAGAGGCGAGAGTTCGCGTGAGACCGACAGGTTGGCCGTCGCGATTACGACCACTTCCCTCTTGCCCATTCCTAATGCGTCCCAACTGCGCGGATCGCCAGGGTTCGCTTGGTGAACGTGATAGCCATCGGCCAACGCGGTTTCGAAACGTTGCGCATTGGCTTCTACCCCAAGATAGCCGATTTCATTGTAGCTCAACGCATCGGCAACGGCCCGGCCTGCGGCGCCAAACCCAATGATGATGACCGGCGCATCGTCACCTGCGAGCTTCTTATCAGCGGGTCCTTGGCGCAGTTTACCAGCGAATTTGCGGCCTAGGTTGGAGACAAACGGTGTGACCGCGAGGCTGATCGCGATGGCGGTCACGATGATCGAAATCAAGCGCGGCTCAACCAGCCCGGCGACCGCTGGCAGCGCAAAGATGACCAGCGCAAACTCACTGCCCTGTCCCAGCAGAAAGCCCAACTGCACCGATCCCGGCGCCGACCAACGATTGGCGAGGCCTGCGAGCACATTGAAAAGGCATTTGAGCGCGATCAGCCCTGCAGCCGCCGCGATGACCCACGGCCAGTTCTCGACAAGCAGGGTCGGGTTGATCGAGAGCCCGACAGAGATGAAGAAGAAGCTGAGGAATAACCCTCTGAACGCGTCAATCTCGGTCTGGACCATTATGCGATAGCGCGAATCAGCGACCGCCATTCCACCTAAGAACGCACCAAGAGTCAGCGAAAGACCCACCATCCCGGTTGCCCAACCCGCCGCGAGGGCGATGAACAGAGCTGTGGCGGTGTAGACCTCGCTGCTTCCGACCCTTGCGATAATGCGGAACAACGGCCCGGTGAGATAGCGGCCAAAGAGCACAGCAATGACGAAAGCAGCGATTGCCTTAAGGCCCGCGATCCCCAACTCTGGTGCGAGCGCTCCCCCTGAACTGAGCGAACCAGCGGTGACCAACAGCAAGATCGCGGCGATATCCTGGAAGATCAAAATCGATTGAGCTGCGCGGCCAACGGGACAATCTTCCTGATCGCGCTCTCGCACTAGTCCGATCACCACCGCTGTGGAGGAAAGGCCCAGCGCAAATCCGCCGATAATCGCAAATTCCGTCGGCAGACCAAAGGCGAAGAAGAGGGCGGTAAAGCCCCCGCCCGCGACGAGCATTTGTAAAGCGCCAAAGCCAAAGATGTTGGCAGCCTCGGCTTTGATCCGCCCAAGCGAGAAGTGGAGGCCGAGATTGAACAGCAGGAACATCACCCCCGCCTCGGCCATGGCGGCAACCACTGGTCCGCTGAAACTGTCTGCAAATCCCAATGCACTGATGGCCAAACCGAGCCCGAGATAGCCGACAATCGGGTTTAATCGACAAGCGCGAGACAACAATGCTGCGCCGATCCCCAGCCCGAGCAACGTTATCGCTGGCTGAATTGTCGCTACAACCGCATGGGCATCGTGAACGCTTTCGCCTGCCATCTTCGTTCCCGTTCTGTGGTTTTGCCCAATTTTTGACTAGCCATCACATGGGCGCACCCTGCCGCTCTCGCAAGCCTTACTGGAACACTGTGTTGCCCCGCGCCGCATCGCTGTCTATCGCGCATTTGCGTTTGATGATGAATTCAGGCGCTGGAATGCGGGTGTGGCGGAATGGTAGACGCCGGGGACTTAAAATCCCCTGATCCTATAGATCGTGTGGGTTCGAGTCCCACCACCCGCACCATTGTATAATCCGCTGCAAAATCAGCGCTATTTACGCCCTTCTAACGAGTGTTGATGTAAGGGCGCCTACTTTCAATTTGTGCGAGGATGTCTTTGGGTATGACCCTGAGCAGCGATCCGAAAAATTCAGGTCAGCCGGGCAATTTCGGCAATATGGCGCTCGTTGCGGGCGTGGCCTTTGTGCTGCTTGCCTGTTTGCAGCTGTTTTACAGCGCGTTTTATTCGATCCACACGGATTTGGCCGGTGCCGCTTTGTCGGGTCGCCTTGCTTTGTCTCTCGGCGATAGTTTTGTCGATTACAGCCTCTATTTCCCGCCGGCAGAGCAAGTTTGGTTCACGCTGGCGGCTTGGTTGAGTGATCTGACGGGATTGCGGCTGGACCTGACGATCATCGCTATGACGGGCGTCGCGCTGCTGTTTTCCACTGGGCTTGCCTATCATATCCGCCGCGTGACTGTTGGGGCGTCGCCGCTGTTTCTGATCGGGTCGATAGCGGTCCTGGTGGTGCTGCCGGTGCTGTATAAGAACGTGTTTGGTCTGCGGGAGCATCTCGTTGTTCTGGGCCTGTGGCCATATTTGGTGCTGCGCCTTTCGGATCCTGAGGGGACCAAGATTGGATTGCCCCTGCGCATTGTCGTCGGCCTGTGGATGGGCGCGACTTTGCTGCTTAAATATCTCTATGCGCTTGTGGTGTTGTTGGTTGAGCTTGCCGATGCTGCGGTTCAGCGAAAGCCGCTATTCCTGCTCCGCATCGAGAACCTGATTTCGGGCGCAATGGTCGCGCTTTACTTGCTGTTGTGGCTGGTCCTTGATCCAGAGCAGCGCGAGATCATGGGCGCCGTGGTCAGCGCGATTGATGCGAACCTGACGAGCACGCGCATTAATCTGGAGCAGGCCGGCCTGCACGGCGCGCTTGCCCTATTCTTCGTGATGCTGGGCTTTATCTACAAATTGCCTGTGCGGGTGACTGCAATAGGACTGGGGCTGGTCATCGCCGCCATCGCTGCGGCTTGGATTCAGTCGCGTTGGTACAGCCATCATTTGTTTCCGATCACGATGGCCTATGTGACGTGGCTTTGGATGATCCATCGCCAGACAAAGCTCCTTTGGCTGGTCGGCCTTGCCATTATCATCGCTCGCCCGGTTTTGGGCGAATACGTTAATTCGCGCATCTATCAGGTGACCGTGGCTGAACTGGATGCGGCGATGGATCGCTCTGCAATCCCCATTGACGGGAAACAGGTCGGTGTCCTGACCATGCACCCATCGCCGTTTAACCAGCACCTCGCCGCAAATGGCGCGGTGCGCTGGAACGTCAGCATGAACAATTCCTATGTCGCGACGGCTCTAAAGCCGCTCGACCGGCCTGAGAATGAAGGCGTTATTCCGCCGCCAGTGACACTGGATGATCCGGGGATGCAGATGCTTCATGATGAGATGCTGCGCCTGTGGGAGGATAAGCCGCCGGAGTTCCTGATCCTTGATGAAAGCACCAGTTGGCCGCTGCAATTCGTCGAAGTGAAGTGGCAGGAAGTGTTTGCTGAGGATGAGCGTTTCAACGCTATCCTTGCAGGCTATGAGCCAGTCTTTGAGCATGAAGGCGAATGGCTCGACTTCACGGTGTATAAGCGAACCCAATAGGCTCTAACTGATCGCGGCCCAATCGAGCGGCTCACCGCGTTTGAGATCACGCGTTGCTGTTTTGCCGAGGACGTCCGGCATGTGCTTGGGCGCAAGACCCTGACCGGGACGGATTGAACGCACATTCTCGCGCGTTAGAACATCGCCCGCCGCCACGTCACCTACCACATAGAGTGAACGGCGAAACTGGACCGATGCGCTTTCGCTGCCTTGCAGGTCATACGTTGCTTTGCCGAGCGATCGCCAAGCGCGTTTGCAATCGTCAACCAGGCTGGTGAATTCTTCCGGCTCAAGGCTGAATGCGGAATCCGGACCGCCATCGGTGCGGCGCAATGTGAAGTGCTTTTCGACCACACATCCGCCCAGCGCGATTGAAGAGACCGCAACCGCCGATCCGCCCGTGTGATCCGACAGGCCCGAAACCACGCCAAAACGCTCCGCCAAGTCGGGAACGGTGCGGATATTCGATTGCTCATCGGGGGCAGGATAGGAGCTGACGCAATGCAGCAGAACCAATTGTTCGCAGCCATTGTCGCGCGCCGTCTTCACCGCCTCACCAATCTCATCAAGATTGGCCATGCCAGTGGAGATGATCATCGGCTTACCCTTTGATGCGCAATAGGCTACGAGGGGTAGGTCGACGGCTTCGAATGAAGCGATTTTGTATGCGGGCGCGCCGAGTTCTTCGAGCAGGTCGACCGCGCTTTCATCAAACGGTGAAGAAAACAGGGTCACGCCCAATTCGCGCGCGCGGCGGAACAAGGGTTCGTGCCATTCAAACGGCGTCTGAGCCTCGCCATAAAGGTCGTAAAGCGTGCGCCCATCCCAAAGGCCACCTTCGACGGTGAAGTCGGGGCCATCGTGATCGATAGTGATCGTGTCGGCGGTGTAGCTTTGGATCTTGATTGCATCTGCACCCGTCGCAGCAGCCGCCTCGAGCAGCGTGATCGCGCGTTCCAGACTGCCATTGTGATTGCCCGACAATTCGCAGATCACATAGGGCTCGTGACCCGGTCCGATTTGCCTGCCTGCAATGGTGATTTCGGGGGCGTTGGTCATGCGACTTCCTTTAGCTCGGCGCTGGTGAGCATGGACTGACGGCCCGAGCGAATGATTTCTAGCGCGGATGCATATCCGCAATGCATCAACAGATCGACGATGCTCATATACCCTACGAACTCGTCGCTGGATTGCTCGTATGTGGGATGCGCAAAGTTGTGATAGCGCAGCTCCACACCTGATCCTGCGAAAGCGCCGGACTGATGATCTTTCTCGATATAAGCGGCGCTACCCTGAGCGGAGAGATAGGTGTCTGCGCCGATGGCGCGGCAGATGGACAAGAGCCATTCGTCCTTGCGGCCACTCACGCCATCGAGCTGGGAGGACTGCACAAAGGGTGTCGTGATCCCCATGCGCTCAGCGGTCGCGGTGACAAACGCTTGATTGAGCGCGCCGATTGTCGCGTGCCCTGCGCCCATCAAGGCCTCTAACTCTGCGAAAACTTCCGCGAAATGTGGGGTCTTGGAATAGGCGTGGCGGATCGTCGCGAGATGGGTCTTGCGCCATTTCGGGTGTGCATCGACGGCGGTGCTCACAAAGGTGCAATCTTCGCTCTGGCTGTGCCCGGTAAGAGGCACGGTGAGGAACGTTTCACCATTTTGGCCCAGCACCCGGTTGCGTACACCCCAGCTGCGTTTGAGCACCTGTGCATCGTCGAGAAAGACGAATTGATCCACGCTATCGATCAGGTCGAAATATCCGATCCACGGCAGATAAGTGGGCTGCATAATCGCGGTAATCATGATGCTTTTGCAACCATTGTGACGCCCAGTGCCCTTTGCAAATCGGCTTCCACTTCTGCGAATTTCTCGTCCTTGGCATAGGCTTCCCATGCGCCGGGAATAAAGCGGTCGCCGCGCTGTGCCGCGATGGCTTTGCGCAACTCGCCAAGTCTATCGATCGTATCGACCGAATGATACACCCAGCGCGGCTTTACCGTCCGGAACAGCTCTTTGCCGATGGACAATTCGCCCTCAAATCCGTCATTCAAAGTGTGAATTTCCTCGACGAGAGCGGCATCATCGGTTTCCGCCACGCATTCGGCGGTCAACAAGACGCGGCCATTGCTTTTGTAGATATAGGTTCGGAAACAGCTGCCCTGCGCGGTGAAGTTTTGGACGTAAAACGGGACCGGCCCCGTCCAATCAACCTCGAATGTGTGCGTCGCAAACTTCCGCGCTGGTGCCTTGGGCGTTTCGATACCAACCGCCTTGAACAAAGGCATCGGGCTTGCCGCCCAGATCACGATATCTTCGGCGGTTTCCTCACTCAGCATGGCGCGCGGTGTCGCAAGTTTGCGATCATAGACGCGCACGCCGAGTTCGTTGAGCGCGCGGCGGCATTGCTCAAACATGCCGGTGAAGCCGCCCACGGGCAGGCTAGCCTGAACATTGTTCGAATAGCCCCACAATGCGCGCGGTATCCCGAACAGGTCGTTCGCCAATGGAGAAGATTGCTTTGCCGCTGACAACGCATCCAAGGAAACGCCGGTTGGAAACACGCGGTTGATCGCGAGCGGGATGGCGGCGCTGGCGTGCAATTGCGCAGGCGCGCATCCGACATGCCAGCGGACATATTTGGCAAGTGGGAAGGCCAAGGCGTCTTCGTAACATTCTAGCCGGCTGAGCAGGTCTTCGCCCGAAAGCGCGCTCAAAACTGTCTGGCTTGCCTCCAATGCCGGGCCGCCGAAATCCTCGGTGTAAACCAGACAGTCTTTGCCCGGACTAACCGATCCAAAGCGATTGTCGACGTCCTTGAAGACCGCGCCGTGTTCTTCGAGCAGGGCGCGCATGGGGTCACCTTTGGGCCCGAAATAGACGCAGCCTTCGCGCATTTCGCTGCCTTCGCGGACCTGCGGCAAGGCAACGCCGCCCAGTGCATCCAAACGCTCGTAAAGTTCAATATTGCGTGCGCCCAAACGGTGCGCCTGAAACGCGGCCAAGATGCCGGTGAGACCCCCGCCAACAATGCGAACGCGCCTCATTGCCCGATTTCCATCGCGTTAAGGGTCCAGCACGGGGCAAATTCGCAGCTCATACCCACCCCGCTACGGGGAAGGGGTAGACAATTCGTTAACTACAATTTGCCGATTGCAGGGCCTATCGCTGGCCCGCTCAGATATTTAGGGCGCGCGGCGCAATATCGCTGGTGTGGACATAGATCGTAAACTCGAACGGGATTGCACCAGGCCGCACTGCATAATCGTGCCGCAGCGACACCAGCGGCGAGAGGTTTTCCTTGCAGAATTGAAACGCGCTTAGAGGGTCTTCGTAATAAAGCCCCTCGTCGAAATAATCGACGAAACGGCTGAGCATATTGAACGCATAGCCTTTGCGCGCATGCTGCATCAGGCGCCGCGATGCCGCTTCGAAGAAACCGCGATTGTCGCTCATCGCGTTGTTGAAGACGCCGCTGACGAGGACGAAATCGAATTCTTCTTCTGGCGGATTCTCGAGGATATCGCGCACTTCAAAGCGCCCTTTGGGGTGGGCTTTGCGTGCAAATTCAATCGCTTCGGGTGACACGTCATAGCCGACATATTCCCCTTCGAACCCGATCGTGCGTTGCAGCAGGCTCAGCATCTGTCCTGTTCCGCAACCGAAATCGAGCACTTTGCTGTCTTTGGTCACGCCGATATCACACAGCACCTCCATCCGGCGTTCCTGCGTTTCGCGGTCGGCATATTGCGCGCCTTCGGCTGCATCGCCGTGTTTGTTGACGAGGTCGCCGTAATGTTTGGCGAGAGCATCGATGTCGTTTTTGAAAGTGTTCATCTAGCACCTCATGGCCTCAAGAATTGCATTGGCCGCATTTGCGGATGGATCGGCGACAAAGCTTGCGCGCATCTGTTTGGCCATACCCGCACGTAAGTCTGTGTCTGAAAGGAAAGTGTTTAATCTCGCCGCCAAATCATCATCGCTGACTGTATCGGCGAGGCCCAGATCGAAGACAAGCCCTGCGCTTGCAAACACCTTGGTTTCCCCGTCCTGCCCTTCGTTCTGAGCAATCGCAGCGGCGGGGACACCCATATAGGCGCTCTCATATTTGATCAGACCGCCGCCCGTGATCGCGGCATCCGCCCAGATGAGCTGTTCGGAAAGGTCGGGTTGCCGTGGGACGATTTGGCTGCCGGTGGCGAAGCGCGCCAATAAAGCTTCCAGATCGGCATTGGGCTGAGCAATCGCATGGACGCACAGGTCGCGGGTCTGCTCACCAAGCAGGCGGGTGAGGCGGAGCGCCAACCCCTTTGGATCAGAACCGCCAATCGCGATCAGGAGATTGCGGATTGCCCCGGTTCGGGCGCGCTGCACGCTGGTTTCCCGGCGTGCGACCAGTTTGCGCCTTGTCAGCAAATGGTTGTGACCAAGGATCAGTGTGGGGCCTTCGGGATAGCCGAGCTTCGGGGCTTCCCATGTGAAATTGAGGATGACGTCGCAGGGATAGGCCGATAGCTTGCAGAAATCGTCGATGACGACAGTGCGAAGGCTCAGGGATTGGAGATTGTGGAGGTATTGCTCGTCTACGCGGTAGCTGTCGATTATTACGAAATCGACCTCGAACCTTGCGAATTCGCGCGTCGCCACCCCGGAATTGACCGGCTGCGCGAAGGCTTTGCTCGCAAAACCGGCGGACGCGATTTGATCTTTGGCGGCATGGTCAAATTGCCCGGCAAAAGTGCTTTCGACGCCGGACAGTCGCAATGCCTCGGCCAGCGCAATGCAGCGGCTAAGATGGCCAAAACCGATGTTGGTGGTTGCATCGCACCGGAACACGGCGTGCACTATGCATCCCCTCGGGTGGCGGCGAACAATCGCTCGGCCACTACCCAATCCTCTGGCCGGTCAATATCGACGGCGCGCCATTCGGGCAGCTCCATAAAGCGCGTGCGGGGGCCGAAAAACGGGCGTCGTTCGAGCCAAGCATCGCGGGTCCCCCAGTAGAACTGGCCGGAATCGTGAAAAACTGGCGGCAGGTCTTGAGTGCGTGTGGCGCGGTGCTCTGGCTGCGTGAATTCAGGGCAACTCTCGCCGCCATCGGTAAAGCCGCGTTGGGGCGGATGGCCGTATCGGACCGCCGGAAATGCGAAATCGCATTGGTCGGAAAGCTTGGCTCGCGCCGCCGAAAGGTCTTCGGCGGAAATGAAAGCGGCGGTGGCGTAGATGCAAGCGGCGGCTTCGACCTCCCATCCGGCATCCAAGGCCCAAGACAGCGCATGGACGATGACATCGGTTGTGCCGGTGTGATCGTCCGACAACTCGGCGGGACGCATGAAGGGGGTTTGCGCACCCGATGCCCGAGCGACTTCGGCAATCTCTTCATCATCGGTTGAGACGATAATGTGTTCGAACAATCCCGATTCCAGCGCCGCTGCAATCGACCATGCGATCATCGGGCGGCCACAGAATTCGCGGATATTCTTGCGCGGAATGCGTTTACTGCCCCCACGAGCCGGGATGATCGCGATGTTCATGCGCAGACGACCTTTGCGACCTCGGCAATGACGGTCTGCTGTTGCTCTTCGGTGATCGTCGGGAACATCGGGATGCTGATCGCCTCGGCATAGTAGGCCTCGGCATTGGGGCAGAATCCGGGGGAAAAGCCCAGCTTGCGATAATAGGGTTGCAGATAGATGGGGATGTAGTGGAGGTTCACGCCAATCCCGACTGCGCGCAGATGGTCAAATACCGCGCGATGCCTCGCCGCATCGACCCGGATCACATAGAGATGCCATGCTGAGGCCGCGTCGGGATGCTGCCATGGTGTCATGACCGGCATATCGGCAAAGGCCGCGTCATAGGTCGCGGCGACTTCGCGACGGCGGGTGATGAAGTCGGCCAAGCGGTCCATCTGGCTCAAGCCCAGCGCCGCATTGATATCGGTCATCCGGTAATTGTAGCCGAGGCTGTGCTGCTCGTAATACCAAGCGCCGTCATCGACCCGTTCAAGCAACGCGGGATCGCGGGTGATCCCGTGGCTGCGCCCTGCTCGCATGCGTTCGGCAAGTTCGGGGTCGTTGGTCATCGCCATGCCACCTTCGCCCGTGGTCACGATCTTGACCGGGTGGAAGCTAAAGATGGCGATGTCGCTGTATTCGCAATGGCCGACCGGGTTCGCCCCGAATGCGCCACCAATTGTGTGCGAGGCGTCTTCGATGATCCTCACGCCATACTTACTCGCGGCGGCGTGAATTGCGGCCATATCGCAGGACTGGCCGGTCAGATGCACCGGGATGATGACTTTGGGCAGTCTCCCTTCGGATGCCGCGCGGTCGAGTTTCCCGGCCAGCCTCTCAGGGCACATATTGTAGCTGCGTTCGTCCACGTCGACGAAGTCCACGCTGGCCCCGCAATAGAGCGCGGCGTTTGAGCTTGCGACGAAGGTTAGCGGGCTGGTCCAGACGCTATCACCCGGTCCCACTTCCAGCGCCATACAGGCCATGTGGAGTGCGCTGGTGGCGCTGTTGGCTGCCACGCCAAAGCGTGCATCACTGATCTTGGCGACCGCTTCTTCGAATGCCGGGACAACCGGCCCCTGCGTCAAAAAGTCAGATTTCAGAACCTCGACGACAGCGGCAATGTCATCCTCGGTTACCGACTGGCGTCCGTAGGGGATGTAGCCGGCCATCAGGCAACATGCGTCGGATCGACGTGTTTGCGGATCAATGCGCGCAGTTCTTCGACCGACAGGAAGTCTGGATTTGAACCGCTTTCATAGCAAAAGCCCGGTTCAACCCGTGTCCCGCCGCGTTTTTCCAGATAGTTCTCTGAAAGAAACTCGGTCGTGCTGGGCAAGATCGCATAATAGCGGCCGAGATCGATTGTATTGAGGCTGTCGCTGGAGGTGATCATTTCCTCGTGGATCTTCTCACCCGGACGAATGCCGACAATCTTCTGTTCGCATTCCGGCGCGACCGCTTCGGCCACGTCGGTGATCCGATAGCTGGGGATCTTGGGCACGAAAATCTCGCCGCCATGCGCGTTTTCCAGCGCCCAAAGGACCATCTCTACACCCTCGGCGAGTGAGATGTTGAACCGCGTCATGGTCGGGTCAGTGATCGGGATTACGCCGCTTTCACGCTGAGCGATGAAGAATGGCACCACCGAACCCCGGCTGCCGATGACGTTGCCATAGCGGACCACAGACAGGCGCAGATCGCGCGATCCGCGAATGTTGTTGGCGGCGGTGAAGATCTTGTCAGAGCACAGCTTTGTCGCGCCATACAGATTGATTGGTGCAGCGGCTTTGTCCGTGGAGAGCGCAACGACATTGGACACATTGTTGTCAAAGCATGCTTCGATAACATTTTGCGCGCCCAGCACGTTGGTCTTGATGCATTCAAACGGATTGTACTCCGCCGCCGGCACCTGTTTCAACGCTGCCGCATGCACGACGATATCGACGCCTTCCAGAGCGCGGCGCAGCCGGTCCTGATCGCGGATATCGCCGATGAAATAGCGCAGCTGAGGGTATTCTTGCGGCGAGAATTCCTGGCTCATCTCGTACTGTTTCAGCTCGTCGCGCGAATAGATCACAAGACGGCCAACGTTTGGATATTTATCCAAAACAGCCCGAACAAAGGCCCGTCCAAACGAGCCAGTTCCACCGGTCACCAGAATGTTTTTATTGTCCAGCAAGCGATTTTGCTCCTTTTCGCAGGTTCATATAGCGGGCAATCACAAGGACACCGCTGATAATGAATGCGGCCCCGAATGACACCGCCGTCGCAAACATAATACCCCGAATTCCCATGCTTTGCGCCCACAGAATGCTGAGCGCGATATTGAGAACGATGGTCATCACGCTGAATGCGGACATCATCTCAATCCGCTTGTCGAAATGGAGGAACTTCATGTTGTGCATGAAGAAGCCCTGCAAGACGATGGCGAGCATGATGTATTGCAACAATGGGATAGCGCTATGGAATGCTTCGCCGAGCAAAATCGGCGCAAACAACAGCGCAAAGAAATAGAACGCTGCCGCAGCGACCGCTGCCAGCACGAAATAGAGCAAGGAGACCGAGGCGACCTCTTGCAGGCCGTCTTCGGCTGCGCCCTTCAATTTGCGGAACAGCCACGGCGTCCATGCCATGACAAAGCTGTAATTGACCATCCAGAATGCCGAGGCGAACAGAGCGGCGACGCCGTACATCGCGCTTGCTTCAACCCCCAAAAAGTGCGCCGCGACGACTTTGTCTGTTGTGCCAACCACCATGACAACCGCGCCAGCGGGCCAGTACACGACACCGAAAGAGGCGATGTTGCGATAGAATGACCGCTCTGGAACCTTGAACAATGTCGGCAGGGTAAAGCCGAGCGAGCGCAGCGAATAGATCGCCGCAATTGCCATGCCCAGCATCCGGCCCAACACCACTCCGCGCCAATCCCAGCCTGAGCTGAGGAAGATGACGATAAAGGCCATGGACAGCACAGCTTGGATCACTTGAGTGATGAGGAACGCTTTGCGCCGATTATGGAACTGCTGCAGCGCAAGGACCATATAGAACACTTCATACAGCAGCGCTGCGATGACGATGCTGACGAGCCATGCTTGCGGAAATTTGGTCGCGGTTGCCAGCAATTCGCCGAACACGACAGTCACCAGCGATACAAATATCGCCAGCGTGACCATCACGAACAAAGCGGTGTGAGTGAATTGATCGAGCTGTTTCTGATCAAATTCGAGGAAGCGCATCCGTATCGCGTCCTGTGTCGTCAATCCGACGATAGGGCGCATAAAGGTCGCGTATGTGATGAACAAAACCCACACGCCATAGCCGGTTGGATCGAGCATTCGGGTAAGGATCGGTGCCAGCAAAAGCGGCACGAGCGCTTCGATGCTGTTGGCAAACGCATAGAATAAAGATTGCAGCGCCAAAAACTGTTTGGCGTTTAAATTGAACGCTTTACGTATCATCAACCGCCCTTGCGCATTGCCCCTGAAGCACTCGCCGCTGCCAGTGCATTACAGTTTGTAAACCTAAATTGTTAACGATTGCCTGAGATAAGCTCGTTCAAGCCTGACCGGTCATAACCGGCGGGTTTTTAGTAACTGCTTGCCTTGAGGTAGATCAGCGTGGCTTTCAAAGCTGTTAAAATGCGCGAAGTGTTCGCTGAGACGGAAGACGTCGCAGTTCGCGAAATTGAGCCTGAAACTGAGAGTTCTGCGCGGCGGGATCGCTATGATCTTGCGACCGCTCTTGGCATTGTGCGCGAGATGGAAACATCCGCTGGGCGCGCTGCGGTGTTTGAGGAAATCAAGAACAAGAACGCGATCTATCGTCTGGTTGATGCGATTTACACCAAGTCCGGCACGGGGCTCCTCCAGCCGCTTTTCCTGTTTATTTACATGCTGAAATGCGTGGTTTCGCTTGGCCCGTTTAAGGATGAAGAGGCCGAAGCGGTCTCCATCGCCAATTTCGACAATGAGCACAAAACGATCGCGCGGATCGCAAAGCTGGTTCCCGATGTGCCGTTGATGCATGTCTCGGTTGAGCGCAAACACATCTTTGCAATTGAGCGAGTGAAAGCAGCCTTTGCGATGCTGGGTTCATTTGGCCGCACATTTTCGTTTCTGCGCATTCTGGTTCGCACGCACAGCTTTATGCCCGCAGCTCGGATCGCCAGCGCGCTCGCATTCTATATGCGCTTTTCGCAAATGTTCGCAGAGCGCCCCAAGCTGAAGGCGGCCATCGTCGCTAGCAATTACAGCCCTGAATCTGTCGGCATGGCTGCGGCCGCGCACCGCCATGGTCGCCGGGTTGTCTATTCAAACCACGCGCCCGTCCCCGCCAACGGCCCCGTCGTGCCACCAGTCTTCGCCGATTGCGCGCTGTTTTACGGTGAGGAAACGCGCAAGACATATGAGCGCCGTAGCGCTTGCACCGCGGAAGTCGGCTATATCGGCGAGCCGGGGACGGCACGCGCTATGGAATGGCGCGATGAGGTGAAAACTGTCGGCATATTCCTAACCTCGGGCACCAAAGTCGATGTGCTGCAAAGCCTGATCGCGACGATCCGCGTCAGTTTGCCCGATGCGCATGTCTTGATCCGACAACATCCAGTTCAACTGCTCAGCACCGATTTCTCCGGACTTGAGCTTGATGATGCCAATGTCGAACTGACAATCGGCAATCCGCTGGATGCCGAGATCGCCGCCTGCGATCTGGTGATTTGCGGCAATAGCGGCGTTGCTATGAACGTCCTGAGCGCAGGCAGACCGGTCGCTTATCTCTCAAGCCTCGATGGGATACTCTTCGATTCCAACGGGTTCATCGCTAGCCGACTGGTGTACAACATGCCGTGGTGGAGCGATGATCTGTATGATCGGCTTCGTGGGTTTTATCAGGCCCCCGGATGGCGCGGCGTGATGCAGGACTACGACGCATCCTACGGGGTTGAAGATGATGTGCTTGCAGAAGCGGCGAGAAACACGCTGATGCGCCACCTTCGCCCTAACACTCAGATAAGTTCCGCGAAGGAAGCTGCGTAGTTCAGGCGGACCCACGGCATTCGCACAAGGTTGGCATTATGTCGGTCTTAACCGGTCCGAACTTACACCCGCTTACAAGATCACGAATTTATGAAGAGCGCGCTCCTGTCCCCTGACATGAGTGGTGCCGTTTGGGCGAACACACTATGGACCACGCAGCGTTAACCCCGCCCGCGCACGATAATAGCGACGATGACGCTGTTCAGGACAACGTGCAGGATAATGGTCCCGGCGCTGCTGAAGGCCGTGCTGCGCCGCGCACGTCTCTGCTGATCCGGGCGGCGAAACTGGTAACATCGCAGGGTGAGTTTGTGTGCGTCTTACGGGATGTGTCAGAAACCGGCATCTGCGTTCGCCTGTTCCACTCCGCACCCGCTGGCGATCCTGTAGAGCTCCATATGCCCGCTGGTGGGGTCTACGCTTTGCGATCCGTATGGGAGAAGGACAGGGAAGCGGGCTTTGAATTCATCGAGAATGTTGATGTCAGCCAGCTGATCAATGAATCGGGCGAGTATCCAAAACGCGGGTTGAGGCTTGGCGTGTACTTTCCGATTACCATCAGCACTCTGACACAATCCAGCGAAGCTTTGGTCGAAAACCTATCGCAACAAGGCGCGCGCTTTGAAAGCGATGCTAAGTTCGCGATTGATCAGAGCCTACGCCTGTCATGCGATGAAGGTGGCGTAGCGGTGAAAGATCTCCGTGCCAAAGTGCGTTGGCGTCGGGATAAGCAATATGGCGTGGTGTTCGATGATACGCTCACACTAAGCGATTTTGCGCGCTTTGCAGCCAGCATTCAGTGCCCGCGATTGATCGACTGACGGTTTTTGCGCTGAATCTGCGAAATTTTGGCGGGTTTCAGGGGCGATCTTTACGCCTCGCTAACCAATTTCCTTCACTCCCCTTGGGATAAGCCTGTCGCACAATTGCGGATCAGGTGTTCTAACGGGGGCTTGCATGACGCAGCTTGGCGGCGACGCAACGACTAAAACACCCGCTGGCCAGGGGGCCGGCATTCTCGACGTGGACGTCGCCATTATTGGCGCGGGGCCTGCGGGCCTCACTGCGGGATACCTGCTGACCAAACAGGGCAAAACGGTCGCGATCATCGAGAAGGACGAAACCTATGTCGGCGGCATCAGCCGCACCGTGGAGCATGAAGGCTACCGCTTTGACATTGGCGGACATCGGTTCTTTTCCAAGTCGCAGCAAGTTGTCGATCTGTGGAATGAGATCCTGCCAGACGACTTCATTCAACGTCCGCGGATGAGCCGCATCTATTATGAGGGTAAGTTCTATTCCTACCCGCTGCGCGCTTTCGAAGCGCTTGGCAATCTGGGTATCCTGCGCTCAACCGCCTGCATGCTCAGCTACCTGCGGTATAAGCTGTTCCCGATTAAAGACGTAAAGAGCTTTGAGGATTGGACCACGAACCAGTTCGGTAAGAAACTCTATTCGATCTTCTTCAAGACCTACACTGAGAAAGTGTGGGGCATGCCGTGCGATGAAATGAGCGCCGATTGGGCGGCTCAACGCATCAAAGGCCTATCGCTTTGGAGCGCGGTCACAGACGGGCTGAAACGCTCGTTGGGCCTGAACAAGAAACCCAATGACGGCATGGAAACCAAAACCCTGCTCGAAACCTTCCGCTATCCGCGGCTGGGCCCCGGCATGATGTGGGACGCGGCGCGTGATCAGATTGTGGCGACGGGTAAAGGCCAGGTGTTGATGGGTCATGCGCTTGATCAACTCGCCAAAATCGGCCCCAATGACGAAGGGTTCGACTGGTCGATGACTGCGGCGAGCAAGGATGGCAAAGTTCAGATCCGCGCGCGCGATGTGATCAGCTCTGCTCCTATGCGCGAGCTGTCCAAGCGTATTCACCCACTGCCGCAAAGCTCGCTTCAGGCGGACAAATTGCGGTATCGCGACTTCCTGACTGTGGCTTTGATGGTGAAGTCCGATGACCTGTTCCCGGACAATTGGATTTATATCCATGATGACCGCGTGCAGGTTGGTCGGGTGCAAAACTTCCGCAGCTGGTCACCAGAAATGATCCCGGACGAAGACATGGCCTGCGTAGGCCTTGAATACTTCTGTTTCGAAGGGGACGGATTGTGGTCGTCGAGTGATGATGATTTGGTCGCGCAAGCCACGCGCGAGATGGAGATCCTCGGCCTGTGCGATCCCGCTAAAGTCGTTAGCGGCGCGGTCGTGCGTCAGGAAAAAGCCTATCCCGTTTATGACGATGATTACGAGGCCAATGTCGCCTCTATGCGACATGAACTCGAAGACGCGCATCCCAGCCTGCATCTGGTCGGACGCAACGGCATGCACCGTTACAACAACCAAGATCACGCAATGATGACCGCGATGTTGACGGTTGAGAATATCCTTGCTGGCAACCGCGTTTATGACACGTGGTGCGTCAACGAAGATGCCGAGTATCACGAAGCGGGCGATGAGGGCGAAGAAGCCAAACTGCCTGCACGTGACACGGAAACAAAGCCGTTGAGCGATGATCAGGTTGCTGCGCTTACCAGTTTGCGCGCTGTGCCTGAACGCATTGTACCTGCCGATGAAGAGCAGATCCGCAAGTCTGCCTGACCCAATGAACGGTGCGCTCGCCTCGATTATTGCCAAACTGCGCGATGTCCGTTTCGTGCGCTATATCTGCGCGAGCGTGGGCGCGTTGGCCGTCGATGTGGGCAGCTTTCTTGGGCTGATGGTAATTGGCATTGGCGCTGCGCCTGCTTCCGCAATCGGATATTCGCTGGGCATACTGGCGCACTGGTTGATGTCGAGCCGGGCGGTGTTTCAGGATAGCGTTGCATCAGGCGGCACAGCACGCACCCGGCAAAAGGCATTGTTCGTAATTTCGGCCCTTCTGGGGCTGGCACTGACGACTGCGATTGTCGGATTGGCCGACAGTGGCGGCCTAGATCCGCGCATCGCCAAAGGCATCGCGATCATCGTGAGCTTCTTTGTGACATGGCTCATCCGCAGCCGCATCGTGTTCCGCGCACCGGGCCATGCGGCCACTGGTGAGGCGTGATCCGATGTTGGTTGAACGACGCAGATCCGCCTTTCCCGGCGAATTTATAGCGCGGGTAGGGATTGCTTGGGCGATTATTAGCGGTCTGTTGATTGCGATCAATTGGAGCGCGATTTCTTCCAATCGTTTCCCCGATCCCGATGATATTATGCGGCTGGTTCAGGTGCGTGATCTGTTGGCCGGACAGAGCTGGTTTGACCCCACACAATACCGCGTTGATGCGGCGAATGGCGGCGTGCCGATGCATTGGTCGCGGCTGGTCGATGCTCCGCTGGCGTTGGTGATTCTGATACTGACCCCGCTGATCGGCTCCGCTGCGGCGGAGACGACCGCATTGGTCGCGGTTCCTCTCATCACGCTCGGCATTGCTATGATGCTCGCTGCGCGGATTGCCTGGCGGCTATTGGGCGAGGAAGAGGCGACCTTCACAACGCTCGTCGTCGCAATTTCGGTACCTGTGCTGTTTCAACTGGGGCCGATGCGGATTGATCACCACGGGTGGCAGATCATCTGCGCGCTGGTGGCTATCAACGGGTTGATGGCGCGTTCGCCGCGTGTTGGTGGGTGGGTTATCGGTGGTGCCTTCGCGTTTTGGCTGTCGATTTCGATCGAAGGACTGCCGCTCGCTGCTATCGCCTTTGCGGTCTTGGCGCTGCGATGGTTGAAGGACCGCAATGCGAAGCTCTGGCTGATCAGCGCCATCCAATCGCTCGCTCTGATTGGTTTAGCGCTGTTCGGCCTAACGCGCGGTTTCGGTGATTTTGCGACCTATTGCGACGCGATTAGCCCGCTGCATCTTGCGATGTTTGGTTGGGGAGCGATCACACTGACGTTGCTCTCTCGCCTCGAACCTGCACCGCGCGGTGTTATCTTTGGCGGCTTTGCAGTCGCCGGGGGTGGCGCATTGGCGATGTTGCTGACCGCGGCTCCGCAATGCGCGGGTGGTGGTGGGTTTTCTGAGCTTGATCCGCTGGTTGCAAAATATTGGCACGCCAATGTCCTTGAAGGCATGCCGGTCTGGCGGCAGTCGCTTATGGTGGCGCTGCAATATGCGGTGACACCACTGATCGGCGTGTTTGCCGCGTTCAATTTGGCGCGCCGGTCGCGCGATTGGTTGCGTGGGTTTTGGGCTGATTATGCGATGATCCTTGCCGGAGCTTTGGTTGTTTCGCTGTTTGTGTCGCGCGCGGGAGCCGTGGCTTGTGTACTCGCTGCACCGCCGCTCGCATGGCAATTGCGCGAATGGTTGCGGGCAATCCGATTGATGCGAAACCTGGCCCCGCGAATGGCAGCGATGACCGGAGTGGCTTGCGCTTTGTTGCCTGCGTTGCCCGCCATGGTGCTCACCAGTGCAATGCCTGCGCGCGCGTCTTTGGCAGGCCCGGCAAACGCACCGATCAAGGCGATTGATTGCCGCGTTCAGGATGCTGCTGAGGCGCTGTCAGCGCTTCCAAAGGGTGAGTTCTATGCGCCGTTCGATATTGCGCCTGAATTGTTGCTCACTACCGATCACACGGTCCTCGCCACCGGACACCACCGGGGGCATTCCGCGATGAAGGTGCTGCTGGAAACGGCTCTGGGAACGGCGGATGAGGCGCAAACCACATTGCACGCGCGTGGATCAGCCTATGTCGCTGTGTGTCCTGCCTTGGCGGAAGCGCGCATGTATTCCAAGATCGCGCCCAATGGATTTGTCGCTCAGCTTATGAAAGACGAGGCTCCAGAATGGTTGGAGCCGGTCGCACTTGAGGCTGTAAACGGCCTCAAAGTCTGGCGGGTTAAGCCGGAATAAAATCCATCGCGACGCCGTTGATGCAGTGGCGTTTTCCGGTTGGTTGCGGCCCATCGCCAAAGATGTGACCCAGATGCCCGCCGCAATCGGCGCAATGCACCTCTGTGCGGGGAACTCCGATTTTGTAGTCGACCGATGTCCCGACCGCGCCGCGATCAATCGGACGCCAGAAACTGGGCCATCCGGTGCCGCTGTCATATTTGTGCACTGAGGCATAGAGCCGGTTGTTGCAGCCCGCGCAGACAAAGGTGCCGGGACGGCCTTCATTGTCCAAAGGTGAGGAATAGGCGCGTTCGGTGCCCGCTTCGCGCAGGATGCGGTATTCTTCGCGGGTCAGCTGACGCCGCCATTGCGCATCAGTTTTGCTGATGCGGTAGGTGCGCTCTTTGCGTGCTTCGACAATGCCCCCACCACAGCTGGCCAACACTGGCATGGCAGCGGCGAGGCCGGTTGCAGCGATGAAGCTGCGGCGGCTGGTCAGGGTGAATGGCACGATAGAGTTCCTCGAAAAGTGAGCTTCTTCTGTCTTATACGTCGAAAATGGCCGAAAAGTTTCACTTCGCGAAAAGCGCGCTGAGTCAAAATTCGGTGACTTCGACCTCAAGCTTGCGGAAGCCGTGCACGAAATTCGCTCGCACCCGTTCGACATCGCCTGCGACATGAACGCGCATGCGGCGCTTGTGCAACTCTTCCATCAAGACCTTCAGCTGCAATTCGGCGAGACGCGCACCGACACAGCGGTGAATCCCGTAACCAAAGGCGATATGACGGCGCGCATTGTCGCGGGTGATGTCGAGCTTATGCGGGTCGGGGAACACGCTCTCTTCGCGGTTCGCGCCAAGATACCACAGCACGACTTTGTCGCCCTTTTTGATAGTCTCGCCGAACACTTCGGTGTCTTCGGTGCAAGTCCGGCGCATGTGAGCGAGCGGCGTTTGATAACGCAGGCATTCCTGCACCGCATTGGGGATCAATTCGGGCTGTTCTTCGAATAATTTGCGTTGATCGGGGAATTTATCGAGCGAATGGATAATTCCGCTCATCGTGTTGCGCGTGGTGTCATTGCCGCCCACGATCAGCAAAACGAGATTTCCGATGAATTCCTCAGGGCGCATCTGGTTCATCGCCTCGGAATGGATCATCATCGAAATGAGGTCATTGCCCGGCTCTTTGTCCATTGTGCGTTCGACCCAGATCGATTGGAAGTAGGCTGCCATTTCGTGCAGGAATTCCCAGCGGAGCTCATCCAATTCGCGCACGCCGGCCAGTTCAGTGTCGCCCGACCAATCGGACCAGAATGTCAGCATCCGGCGGTCTTCCCAAGGGAAGCCAAACAGGATTGCGAGCATGCCGGTGGTTAGCTCAATCGAGACAGTGTCCACCCAATCGAACACTTCGCCGCGCGGCAATGTGTCGAGCAATTCGCCAGTTCGGCGGCGGATTTCAACCTCCATATCAGTCATGGCAGAGGGGGTGAATTTGGGTGCGACCGTGCGGCGCTGCCCAGTGTGCTGTGGCCGGTCCATCGCGATGAACATCGGCAATTCGCGGCGGTCAGCCTCGCTTTCCGCCAACTCTTCTTCGCTCAGCCGTTCAAGTATCGTGATCCCGCCATATTCCCAGCTTGATGAGAATATCTCCGGCTGCGCTTCGATATGCTGGATCGCCTTGTGGCCAACCACCGCCCAATAGGGGCCGTAGGGGCTGTCAGGGATATAGTGCAGTGGCCCTGCATCCTGCATCTCTTTGAAGATTGGTTGCCAAGTGTCTTCGAAATAGATCTCGGAATTGCTCACATCCCATTTGTGCGGATGCTCTGGCCGCTCGCCCGGATGCTTTGCGTAGTGTTCTTTGATCGCTTCGTAAGCGGTCGGCGAAGTGCGGACTTTGGGACGTGTCGGTGCTGCGGTAGCCATTGCTCTCTCCTTGTCAGAGGTCGCGGCTTTTGCCGTTTTTACCAACCCCTCCCTCAGCTATGCATCCTGCCCTAACTGACAAAGATGTCAATACGGGTTGCGATTGGCTACTTATTTTGCTGGCTATTCGGCGGGTTCAGCAGAGCGGCTCCAGCCCTTGTTCTTTGCACGGCTCTTCTTTTCGCGGCCAGCTCCACCCGATTTCATCACCCGCTTGCGGAACAGCATCGATCCGCCTTTGACGAGGATCGCGACCCACATGGCCTGCCACAGCAGCGCGGCAGCGTGAATCCACAATGTCTCCTCCATCGCGGCGCGCGCGAGCAGGGCAAAGGGTGAGGATAGCGGGAAGATCACCGCAACCATTTCCAGCTGCGATCCGGCATCTGTGAGGGTGGCGGCCGCAAGAAAGAAAACCATCAATTGCAGCATGGTGACCGGCATCGATAAGGTCTGCACCTCGCGCACCGTGTTCGCCATGGCGCCAATGGTCAGGAACAATGACCCAAGCAACAAATACGCCATTGAGAAGTAAGCAATACTGAGCGCCATAAACAGCGGCCAGCCCACCGCAGGGCCGGGTAGGTTGCGGAAATCGGTCTGCGTGACAGTGGTAATCGCATCCTCGGCAATAGCCCAAAAGCCCCAGCCAAGCGTGCCCCAAACCGCGATCCCCACGAATGAAACGCCCAGCATCGCGAACAGTTTGCCCATAAATACCGCATCCATTGGGATGGCAGCGGCGAGAATCTCGATGATCTTATTACCCTTTTCCTCGGCAAGGTTGGACAGCACCATGCCCGCGAGAAGCATGGTGAGCAGGAACATCACCATTTGCGCGGCCTGCGCGGTGCGAATGCGGTTCTTGCGTTCCGATGCCGCGCTGTTGGTGACTTGCTGAGTAGTGGATTGTGGGAAGGCCAGCGGGGTGGGTGCGACCGCGTCTGCCGCGATCAGTTCAACCGCGCCCTGCCAACGCCGGATTTGCCCGCCGGTGCCAACGACTTCGGGCTCGGCAAGAGTGCCCGTCACGATGGCCGCATAATTACCCTGTCGTGCCTCAAGGAATGCTTTGGCGTCAAAATCGGCATCGCCGCGCGCTTCGGGCACTTCGCGTAAAGATGGAACCGCGCCGCGCAAGGCTGGGAACAGGCGGGCGCGGGCCTCAATCATAGCGTTATTGTCTTCGGCGCTCATCGCAAGGCCGACTTCGACAACGGCAACATCGCGAGAGACCTGACTGCCGATGCTCCCGGCCAAACCGCCGACAAGCACGGGAAAGAGCGGGCCAACCAGAAAGAACAAAAATGCGCGGCTGAACAATACAGCGATAAAATCACGCCGGGCGATAACCCATGCGGCCTCTAAACGAGAGAGGCGCGGGTTGGATTCGATGGCGGCTTGGTTTTGAGCGCTCACGATTGGACTCCTTGCGCGTCCGCTTCGAGCTGGCGGGCAGCGGCCTCTCCGGCGATGGAGACAAAAGCATCGTGCAAACCGGCGCGCTCAATCGACAGGGAAAGAATGCCTGCTTCACCTTCGATAAGCTGGCGCAGAAGCGGCTCAACGCCATCTTCGGGCAATGGGAAATAGAAGAAATCGCCTTCGCGCCGTGTGTCTTCGGGCAAGGCAGCGGTCCAGCCGCCTTCACGAGCGCGTGTTTCGAGCCGCACTTGCGCAGGGATCCGGTCACGGGCGGCCTCAACACTGCCGGCATAGGGCACTTTGCCACCTGCAATGATGGCAACGCCTTCGCATAGACGCTCTGCATGGTGGATGACGTGGGTGGAGAAAATCACCGTCACACCGTCTTCTGCCAAGGTGCGGATCATGCCTTCGAGCTTGCCTTGGTTGATCGCATCGAGGCCCGAAAACGGCTCATCCAACACCACCAAACGCGGTTGGTGCACCAGCGTGCCGAGCAACTGGACCGTTTGCGCCATCCCTTTCGAAAGCTGACGGATTTGCCGGTCGGCGGCGTAGGCGAGCGAATGGCGCTCAAGCAGTTCCATGCCCCGTTTACGCCCTTCGGCCAGCGAAAGGCCGCGCAATGCGCCCATGAAGGCAATCGCTTCGATGCTCTTCATCGCGGGGTAAAGCCCGCGTTCCTCGGGCAGATAGCCGATCAAGCGCCCGATATCGTGGGGCCGGTCATGGCCAAACACGCGGCGCACCCCTTCGTCGGGGTCGATAATGCCCAAGAGCATGCGCAAAGTTGTCGTCTTGCCTGCGCCATTGGGGCCAAGGATGCCGTAAATCGCGCCTTCGGGCACAGATATATCGACCCCGTCGACCGCGCGGGTGCCGTCAAAGCTTTTGACCAACCCGCGCGCTTCGATTGCGAGTGGGCGTGTGTCGTCTGGCGCGGTATCGACCGCTGCATCAGAATTGCTCAAGAATGATTGATCGCTTACGGCCATATCCATGGGCTGCGGGGTTAACGTGTGAGATTAAACGGGAATGTCCCCAAACATGGTTAACGAGCGTGCAACCATTGGTCTAGCTGAACAGATCGCGGCTGAAGCGCGCGCACTGGGCTTTGCGGCGTGCGGTTTTGCGAGCGCGGCAGAGGACCCGGTGCGCAGCGATCGGCTGGAGCAATGGCTGGGCGATAAGCACCACGGCTCGATGGAGTGGATGGAGGCACGGCAGCGCCATCGCCGCTCTCCGCAAGGTCTATGGCCAGAGGCGAAGAGCGTCATCGCGTTGGGCATGAGTTATGCGCCGGCACTGGACCCGATGGCTCTGGAGAATGCCGGGGATCGCGCGCGCATTTCGGTCTACGCGCAGGGGCGCGATTATCACGATGTGGTGAAAAAGCGGCTGAAAGCGCTGGCCCGGTGGCTGGTGGCAAAGGAGCCTGATGCTCAGGTGAAAGTGTTCGTCGACACCGCGCCCGTGATGGAAAAGCCATTGGGTGAGGCAGCCGGGATTGGGTGGCAGGGTAAGCACACCAATCTGGTGAGTCCTGATCACGGCAGCTGGCTGTTTCTCGGGGCGATTTATACGACGCTGGACCTGACGCCAACGGAGCCGCACCGGGACCAATGTGGCTCTTGCCGGGCATGTCTTGATGCGTGTCCGACCGATGCCTTTCCCGCGCCCTATCGGCTCGATGCGCGGCGTTGCATTTCCTACCTCACGATTGAGCATAAGGGCCCGATTGCAGAGGAATTTCGTGAGGCGCTCGGCAATCGCATCTATGGCTGCGATGATTGCCTTGCTGTGTGCCCGTGGAACAAGTTTGCAGCCGAAGCTCATGCGGCGCGCGAATTCCTGCCGCGCGCTGAATTGACCGCGCCTCGCTTGGCGGAATTGCTGGCGTTGGATGATGCAGGTTTCCGCGCGCTGTTGTCGGGATCGCCGATCAAGCGGATTGGGCGTGATCGGTTTGTGCGAAATTGCCTCTATGCCGCCGGCAATAGCGGGGATGCGGGGTTGGTGGAGCCAGTGCGCGCCTTAGCGGATGATCCTGACCCAGCAGTCGCGGATGCAGCCCACTGGGCGCTCAAAAAGATCACATCAACTCTTTGAGCGGAACCTCACTATTGGCGAGTAGCGCTGGATCAATCCTGTCCACGCCCGCTTCGAGCATTTTGCGGCCCTGCACATAATCCTTCATCGAATTAACACAGTCGAAGGCGATGGGCCGCCCCTCTTTCAGGTAAACGACGGTGAATTTGCGAGCCTCTGGATCACCGCGCAGGACTGTTGCATCAAACCCGATATTCAGGCCCGCCGTTTGCAGTTTCAGGTCGTATTGGTTTGACCAGAACCACGGCAGCGCATGGTATGGCTGTTTATCGCCCATGATCGCCCGGGCGACTGTGTTGGCCATATCATTGGCGTTCTGCACCGATTCGAGCCGGATGACCGCGCTGCCTGCGAAATCATTGGCATGCGCGGCGCAATCTCCGATAGCGTAAATGTCATCGAGTGTGGTGCGGCAAAAGACATCGACATCCACACCGTCTGACCCGGCTGCTCCCGCCGCAATAAGGGGCGCGACCGCTGGCACAATGCCGATCCCGACCACGACCATTTCGCATTCGACGACTTCGCCGCCTTCCAGCTCAACGCCTGTCACCTTGCTGTCATCGCCAAGGATTGCGGAGACCCCCTGCGAAAGCCGCATATCGACCCCTTGGCGGCGATGTTCTGCTTCGTAGAACCGGGCCATTTCTTCGCCTGCGACACGGGCAAGTACGCGGTCCTGCATTTCGATGACGGTGACGTCGCAACCGAGTTTGCGCAAAACCGCCGCCGCTTCTAACCCGATATACCCGCCGCCAATGACCGCAGCGCGCTTTGCTCCGCCATCCAGCGCGGCCATCATCGCATCGGCATCGCGTTTGTCGCGGACGTAATAAATGCCTTTGAGATTTGCGCCCGGAATGCCCAGACGCCTTGGATCCGCACCGCCAGCCCAGATCAGCTTGCGATAGCCAATGGTGCTATCATCGGTGAGCGTGACAGCGTGGCGCATCCAGTCAATTTCGCTGACCCCGCGCCCCAATTGCAGATCAATGCCCTTGTCTGCCCAAAACTTCTCGGGCCGGATCATAATGCGTTCAAACGTCTTGTCGCCGGACAGATATTCCTTGGACAAAGGGGGGCGTTCATAGGGCGGCACGCTGTCGCGCCCGATCAGCATGATCGTACCCTCATGCCCTTGCTGGCGCAGTGCAATTGCGGCCTGCGCACCGCCATGCCCGGTGCCGACAATCACCACATCAGCGGAAGAAGAACTCGCTCCGTTCATAGTTCCACGCTTTTGCTAAAAATGCGTGCCCGTCAAGGTGCGATGCACTTACCGTTCGAGCAGATTGCGCGCCTGACTGGCGATTTGCGCGAGCACGGCGGGTGCAACTGGTGGGCGTGATTGCGCGCGTACGATCATCGCTTGGAACTGCTCCACGGCGGCGCTGTTGCGCTGCGCCCATTGTGCCACGGCTTTGCTTGGATCGTCCTTCGCTGCCTTGCGCCGGGTTAGTCGCCGCAGGAATTCCAACCGCATATGCTGGAAATCGCGGGCCAATCCATCGACCAGCAAACGCTCCCATACATCTGATGGTGACATGTGAGCGGCCGTACCCTGAGCCCAATCGAGTCCCACTCGGTGACCAATCTCGCCAAAGGCTCGGGTCAATTCCTTGGGGTCAATCCCGGTAGAAAGGGCAAGATGAGCCAACCCCACTGACCCATCGTAATCGAACAGATCGGCAACTCGATCGGCAAGCTTGCGCGGGCACCCTTGCGCGGTAAATCCAGCGCGTAATGCCTCCGATCGCTCCAGTGTCTCACCTGAAATCAATGTGCCGCGCGCCTCGCACAATATTGCCACACTGCCGCGCAATTGTTCGATCATCGCACCCGCTTCAACCTGACCCGATGCCGTTCGCAGCACATCTGACATGAGATTGCCGACCGCCGCCGCGAGCCTGTCCAGCAGCGACAAACGCGCCGTCTCGCTCATTTTCTCTCGATCAATATCGTCCCACAATTCTTGCAAGCCGAAAAGCCGTTCGACTACGATGAATGCCGACGCGACATCGGCGAGGCCAACGCCCTCTTCCTCTGGCAATTCGAACGCATGGATCAGGCCAAGCCGGTTTACGATACGGTTCGATAGGTCGGTCGCCACCAATTCCCGGCGCAGGCGGTGATCTTTGATCTGGCCTGCAAATTTGGAGCGCATGGGCGCAGGGAACAAGTCGATCAGTGATGGTTCAAGGCACGGATCATCCGGTAATCCGCTCGCTTCGATGGCATCTTGCAGAGCCAATTTTGCTGATGACAGCAACACGGCCAGTTCCGGCCGTGTCAGCCCCCGCCCATCCGCGGCGCGCCGAGTGTAAGCCTCACTATCGAGCAGCCCTTCATTGCGGCTGTCCAACGCGTCCATTTCTTCAAGCTGTTCGATCAGGCGAACATAGGACGCGCTCGCCCCGGCACCGCCCGTTTCAGCAATCGACAAGGCCAGCGCTTGCAAGCGGTTCGATTCCAGCACGATATCGGCGACTTCGTCCGTCATCTTGGCCAGCAGATTGTTGCGCTTCGTTTCGGTCAAGGCCCCTTCGCGCGTCGTGGCGGCCAAGGCGATTTTGATATTCACTTCATTGTCTGAACAATCGACGCCCGCCGAATTGTCGATGAAATCGGTGTTGATACGCCCGCCATTGAGCGAATATTCAATCCGTCCGGCCTGCGTTGTGCCCAGATTGGCACCTTCGCCGATAACTTTGGCGCGCAATTCGCGGGCATTGACGCGCAAGGCATCATTGGCCGGATCGCCGACATCCAGATGGCTCTCATGTTCGGCTTTGATATAGGTGCCGATCCCGCCGAACCAGATCAGGTCCACTTGCGATTTCATGATTGCAGAGACCAGCGCATCCGGCTCGATCTCCTTCTCCTCAATCCCCAACAGATCGCGCGCTTTCTTAGGCAATTTGATTCGTTTCAGATCGCGTGAGAACACCCCGCCGCCTTTAGAGATAAGCGCGCTTTCATAATCCTCCCAGCTGGACCGGGGCAGTTCGAACAGGCGCTTGCGCTCTTTCCAGCTGGCCGCAGGATCGGGGTCCGGATCGATGAAGATGTGGCGGTGATCGAATGCGGCGACCAGTTTGATCGCCTTTGACAACAGCATCCCATTGCCGAACACATCGCCCGACATATCGCCGCAGCCCGCGACGGTGATTGCGTCCGTTTGCACATCGACGCCCATTTCCAGGAAGTGCCGTTGAACGCTGACCCATGCGCCGCGTGCGGTGATGCCCATGGCTTTGTGGTCATATCCGTTCGAACCACCACTGGCGAAAGCATCATCGAGCCAAAAGCTAGCTGCTTCCGCAATGCCATTGGCGACATCTGAGAAACGCGCGGTGCCTTTATCGGCAGCGACCACGAAATAGGGGTCTTCGCCATCATGGATGCGCACGGATTGTGGGTGGACGACTTTACCGTCGACGATGTTGTCGGTGACTGACAGCAGCGTGCGGATGAACACCTCGTAGCTGGCTTGACCCTCTGCTGCCCAAGCATCGCGGTCAATCGCAGGTGAGGGGAGCTGTTTGGGATAGAATCCGCCTTTCGCTCCGCTCGGCACAATGACGGCATTCTTGACCTTTTGCGCTTTCATCAGGCCAAGGATTTCGGTGCGGAAATCGTCGCGCCGGTCGGACCAGCGAAGGCCCCCACGAGCCACCGCACCAGAGCGCAGATGGATGCCCTCAACCCGGCGCGAATAGACGAAAATCTCGCGCCACGGCACGGGCTTTGGCAGGCCGGGCACAAGGCTGGAATCAATCTTGAACGCCAGTGCCTCTTCGCCTGCGGGGGCAAAGGCATTGGTGCGCAAAATTGCATCGACCACTGCGCTGTATAGCCTCAGCAGACGGTCATCATTGATCGCGCTGACTTTGGCCAATCCGCGTTGATAGGCGGTGGTCGCGGCAGTGATCGCGGCGGCGCGGCCCCCTTTGAAATCGGGGTCATGGCGGGCGACAAACAGGTCGATCATTGCCTGCGTGACAGCTGGTGCGCGGCGAAGCGCATCGACCACGGTGTAGATTGTGAAGGTGATGCCGGTTTGGCGCAAATAGCGATAGATCGCTCGCAACCAAACGGCCTCCTTCGCGTCCAATCCGCCGCCTGTCACAAGTCGGTTGAACGGGTCGTCCTCTGACTGGCCATTCAATACCTCGGCAATGGCCAGCTCGATAACCTCAGCGCGCTCCATCAATTGATCGGATTCGGTTCCTGGCGCCAACTCCAGCGTGAATTCGTGGATCGTGCCAAGCTCTCTATCATTGAGCCGCGTTGGCATTTCGGCAAGCACGTGGAAGCCAAAATTCTCCAGCGCCGGAACAGCGTCAGAAAGCGGCATTTCGCCCGTTGTGTGATAGATTTTCAAACGCAGGTCACCTGTCGGATCATGCGGTAACTTATAGAGACGGCAGGTGCGCATCTGCGGATCATCACCCACCGCAATTGCGCGCAACTCGACGATATCGAGTGCTGCCTCCGCAGCACCATATCGGGCGCGATATCCGGCGGGAAATGCGCCTGCATAGCGTTGAGCGATGGCCAGCACGCGCGAGCTTTCGTCCACTTCGGCCAAATGCGTTTCGACCGCTTCGTCCCAGCCTTTAAGCAGATCGACCAACTCGCCTTCGATCTTGTTCGCATCCGGCATTTCACCGGTTGCTCGCGAATCCAGCAAATATTGCAGCATGGCGAGCGTGCCGCCTTCAACCTCAAGGCTCCAACTGAGCAGATCAACGCCGGTTGTCTTGGTCAAGAGATCCTGAATTTGCAGACGTACACCCGTCGAGAGCGTATCGCGCGGCAGCCAGACAAATGCGAACACATGCCTCTCCAGCGCCGATTGCACGAGGATCAGCCGTGGTCGAGGGCGATCAACTAGGCTCATCATAGCCGTAGCCAGCCGCTCAATATCCGCTGTCGCAAATCCGGTTAGCAGATCATGTGGCAGCGATGTAAATGCATGCACCAGCGCCTTTCCTGCATGGCCAGCAGGGTCAAAACCCAGACTCTTTGTGATATCGTTCAACGCCGTGCGCAGTACCGGTATTTCGCCTGGCGGCGTAGCGAGAGCAGCACTGGTCCAAACACCAGTATGGACGGAAAGCGCGGTGACTTTTTTGCCTTCCCGAACAGGCACAATGAACAGATCAAGCGGTGCGCGGCGATGCACGGTGGAAAGGCGATTGGCTTTAATGACCAAGAGGTGACGCGCAGAGCCACTAGGCCCGGCTTGATCGAACCAGTCAAAGGCACGATCAAAGGATGCATCGGCGAGAATTTGACGCGCGCTTTTGCGGCAAATGCCAAGCACGCCGCTTTCCTTGCCATCGCGGTGGCGGGTCAAATGACCAAGCTGCGTCAGCATTCCTTCATTGAGCCATGTAAGCAGAGCAGCATTTTCGGCGTCGCTCGCGTCCATTGTCTCCGCATCGCTGGCCATGGCTGTGCGCATTTTGGGCCAGTCATTCACAGCCGCACGGACATCACCCAATGTGACGCGCAGTTCTGCGATTAGGTCACGTCGCTGACGGGCATCGACACGAGGGGTTTCGATGTAGATGAAGGACTCGCGTGAACCTGCACCGCTGGCCTTGTTCAGACTTTTCAGCGCGCCCGTTTTGTCGCGTTCTACGCCCACAACCGGATGGATCAGCTGGTGAATGCTCAGACCTTGCGCAGTGATCGTCGCCGCTATGGAATCGACCAGAAACGGCATGTCGTCATTAATGATTGCAATGCGCAGTCGGCGCTCGCCAGTGTCCGATTCGAGTTTGAGCGATGATCGTGCCGCAGCGCGCGTTTGCGCCGCATCAAGCAGGAAGACGGCGGCATCGTCGAGAGCTTTGCCATCCAGCGGAGTGTCGCCCGGTAGGATCGCCGCTTTGAGGTGCTTTTTCAGCTCTTGCCGCAGGGGTGATTTTCCGCTGCCCGACGTCTTAGCGTTCATCGCCTGTATGCTCCTGACATCCTGCACCCGGCTTGAGGCTTTGAAATTATGTTATGCCAGGTTGTTTTTATCGTACCGCCACTCTTACGCCCAATGGGGTGTAAGGCGCAACCAAGATAACGCAGTAAAAGCCCTTAGGCCGCTACGGCTTCGCAGGCTCTGATTGTCATTTCGAGTGAGCGCAGTCGCGCCTGCGGATCATAGGTCGCACCGCACAGGACAATCTCATCGGCTTTGGTGCGCTGAGTGAACGCTTCGATCGCATCACGCACCATATCCGGCGTGCCCACCGCGGCGGCCTGACCCAAGTGATCGAGCATTGCGCGCGCAGGGGCGGGAAGCGTCGAAGTGTAGTCGGAGATTGGCGGTGGAAGTTTACCCGGTGTGCCTGTGCGCAGCGCGACAAAGCTCTGTTGCTGGCTTGATGCAAGATCGCGCGCGGCCTCTTGCGTATCGGCGGCAAAGACATTCATCGCGACCATGACATGCGGTTTTGCGAGTGCCTCGCTCGGCTGAAAATCCCGGCGATACAGCTCGAGCGCTGCGTCCAGATGATCGGGTGCGAAATGCGCGGCAAAGGCATAGGGCATGCCGAGTTTGGCTGCGAGACTTGCGCCAAATAGGCTTGAACCTAGCATCCAGAATTCGATGTTTGATCCAAGGCCCGGTGTCGCTTTGATCGGTAGCTCAACGTCACCAGTCAATAAGGCGCGCAGTTCCAACACGTCTTGAGGAAAATACTCCGACGCCTGGTGCAGGTCTTTGCGCAATGCGCGCTGCAATTCTGGTCCAGCCCCCGGCGCGCGGCCAAGACCCAGATCGATGCGACTGGGAAACAATGCGTCGAGCGTGCCGAATTGTTCGGCGATCTGAAACGGTGTGTGATTGGGCAGCATGATTCCGCCAGACCCGATGCGGATGCGACGGGTCGCGTTGCCGATATGCGCCAGCACCACCGAAGTCGCACCGCCAGCGATGCCGTCCATTGCGTGATGTTCGGCGACCCAGAACCGCTTGCAACCCAAATCCTCCGCTGTGCGAGCAAGTTGTGTCGCGGCATCGAACGCTTCGCTAACCGTACCGCCTTCGCGTACGGGGACCAGATCAAGGACGGAAAATTCGGTCATAGCGGCTCCTGCGAAACTGCTTGTGCGGGGGCCAGAGTAGAAGGGGGTCCGAGTTGTGCAAGGTAATCTTGCGCAGTAAGAGCCACGGGACTGGATGGATCAAGGTCGACCACCGATTGCCAACTGGCGCGCGCTGCTTCTTCGCGCCCCGAAAGCACGGCGATAACGCCCGCTTCCAGCCCGATAGCGGGATCGATCGGCGCAAGCTCGCCCGCCTGCTCAATCGCCGCCTGCGCCGCATCAAGCCGGTCGAGCCGTCGCAGCAATGTTGCCTTCAACAGCCAGGTTTCCGCATTTGCGGGTTCAAGCTGGGTAGCCATTTCAAGCTGAGCCAAAGCCTCCTCAGACCGATCCAGCGCCACCAGAGCGCGGGCCAAATCGCTCGACGCGATGGCTTGTAGGGGTGCGGAGGCAGCTGCGCCTGCATCCCGCTTGGCCTCCGACAATATTGTCTCGGCCCTTAGAGCATCACCGCTGGCCAACGCGGCGTTGCCTGCCATTGACCCAAACCGGGCGCGAGCGCGCAATTCGTCATCTGGGGTTTCATCGCGCGCCGCAGAAAAGGCGGTGATCGCATCGTCCCACCGGCCAAGCTCTGTCGCAGCCAGGCCAAGGCAATGGTTCGCCAGCACCCGGTCCGCACCTGTGGTTTCGTTCCGCTGCACTTGCGCCAAAGTGTGCGCGCGTGACGCATCTTCGTCCAGCTGTTCGAGACACTGCGCCAACCATTTCGCCGCAGGGTCTGTCGGCGCTGTGTCGTCTTCGCGTACCTGCCTCTCGCGCAGCTCAGAATGGCCATCGGTCAATGGCATCGTGTTGGGATTTGGGCCCACTTGCAGGGCGGCGAGGATGAGGGATGAGGTTAGAATCACAAAGGCGGTTTCCGTCAGTAAAAGCTGCTTACGACCGATTTCAAAAGCGCGATATCTTGGTCGCGCGAGAGCCGGTGATCGCCATCCTTTATCAGTGTTACCTGTATGTCGTCCGAACGCAGGGCCTCAGCCAATTTTAAGCTGGTCTGCCACGGGACATCGGCATCGCGCTGACCATGGATCAGGCGGACAGGACACGTCAGCGCAATCTCGCCATCGAGCTGCAACTGCTCCTCGGCATCTGCAAAAAAGCCAGGATGCGTCGGTGTTGGCTCGGGGCTATAGGGGTTCTCTTCCAATAGCACCTCGCCTTTTGCGAGCGTTGCGCGCTGATCATCGGAAAATCCCCAGCGGGTGAAATCAGGCGCGGCAGCGATGCCGATTATCCCGGCCAAGCGCTCCTTAATCCGATCTGCGACCAACAGCATCAGCCACCCGCCCATAGAGGAGCCGATCAACAGAGTTGGACCCGTCGTATGGGCATCGATCAACGAAGTAACCTCATCGCACCAGCGTGACAAAGTGCCATCGGCAAAGTCACCCGAACTGACCCCGCAACCCGAATAATCGAGCAAAAGGCATGCGCGCCCCTGTGCCTGTGCTTCTGCGAACAGGGCAGTGGCTTTGCCGCCTGCCATGTCGGACATATATCCGGGCAGGAACACTAAAGTCGGACCCAACCCTTGTGCGCGGCGAAAGGCAATCCGGCGGCCATCGGGCATTTCGTGGTGTTGTACAGCGTCCATGCGCATGCTTTTGCCCGTATTGCTTGGGTCGATGCAAGGGCCGCCCGCCATGTGGCTTGTCATGGGCACGCAATGCATGCGACGTATCGCGCCACCATGATCAAAACCGACACGCTTGCGCAACCCTCACCCGCTTCAACCAGCCTCTCTCGCAGAGGCATATTCGCGCTTGCAGGAGCCACGGCCGCCATCGCTGCGACCCCTGCCCATGCGCGCACATTCGGCACCGGGTTCACGCATTGCGTTGCAAGTGGAGAGCCGCAGGCGGACAGCGTCTTGCTCTGGACCCGCTATGTCAGCGACGCTGAGACAACGCTTGATTGGCAAATTAGCGAAAGCGCCGAGTTCACCAGCATTATTGCAGAAGGGCAGGTGAGCGCCTCACCAAACCGTGACTTTTGCGCAAAGGCGACCGCGAGCGGCCTGACGCCGGATCACTGGTATTTCTATCGTTTTGTGGCACCCGGCGGGATCAGCTCGCCCGTGGGTCGTACGCGCACTTTGCCGCAAGGGCCATCGTCCAAATTCCGCCTTGCCGTGTTTTCCTGTGCCAATTTCGGGTTTGGCTGGTTCAACGCCTATGCCCATGCGGCCGAGGCCAATGATTGCGACCTCGCGGTGCATCTGGGCGACTACATCTATGAGTATGGCGGCGGCACTTACCCTTCTGCGGGCCAACGTCATCCAGAACGTAACCTGGAACCTGAGAGCGAGATTGTGGCGCTCGCTGACTACCGCTTGCGCTATGCCACCTATCGCAAGGATGCCGATCTACAGCGGCTGCATCAGGTCCTGCCTATGGTCGCGGTGTGGGATGACCATGAAAGCGCCAATGACAGCTGGAAAGACGGTGCGCAAAACCACCAGAGCGAAACCGAAGGCAGCTGGGACGTGCGCAAGAGCGTGGCCAAACGGGTTTATAGCGAATGGATGCCGGTCTCCGATGCGCCCTATTCCACCTATGACATTGGCGATCTGGCGACCCTGTTCCGGCTCGACACGCGGCTCGAAGGGCGTGAGGAGCAGTTTAACATTCGCCAGCTGATTGCGGGTCAGGAAAACCCCGAGGCGATGATCGCCGCCTTGGATGCGTTTCGTGACGGCGATTACGCCGATCCGGCCCGCCAATTGCTGGGTGCAGCGCAGGAACAATGGCTCACGGACGGGCTTGCTGCATCAAAAGCGCGCGGAGCGACATGGCAGGTGCTGGTGCAGCAAGTGCTGATGGGTAAGCTGTCATCACCCACCGGCATGCTGGAGATGTTGGGTGACAATGCGCCTCCCTTTATCCGCAATCGTGTAACGGCTTCCGCTATGGCAGCCGAAGCGGGCCTGCCGCTCAATATGGATGCATGGGACGGCTATCCTGCGGCGCGCAACCGGGTGTTTGAAGGGGCTTTGTCGGCCGATGCGAACCTTTTGGTTCTGGCGGGCGACACGCATAATGGCTGGGCCTTTGATCTTGCTCATAAGGGTGAGAAAGTGGGCGTGGAATTGGGTGTGTGTTCCGTTAGCTCGCCGGGATTTGAAACCTATTTGCCGGTTCCACCGGAGCAAATGGCGCAGCTTGTTGTCGGCACCAATGAAGAGCTGAAATGGGCGGACACCGCACAGCGTGGTTATATGACGGTTGAGCTAACGGCTGCGCGGGCGACTACCGAATACCGTTTCGTCAGTGGTATTCGCCAGCGTTCGGTCCAACTGGCCGGGACCAAAGTGATCACATGCGAGGCTGGGTCGAATGCGCTTTCAATTTAATCCCGGCTGAAAATTTCCTCGATTGGCAGGCCGAACACTTCGGATATTGAGAACGCCAGCGGCAGCGAGGGGTCATAGCGGCCCTTCTCAATCGCATTCACGCTTTGCCGGCTCACACCGAGGCGCTCGCCAAGGTCTTGCTGGCTCCAATCCCTCTCTGCGCGCAGGACTTTGAGGCGGTTCTTCACAGAGCGCCCCAGGTGCCGTGCTCAACCCGGTTCACCGCCGCGCCTATCATCAGCCCAAAGAACCAGATCATCGCGAACCAATAGGCATCGATATGCATGACCAGATCCTCCGCCTCCAAAAAGCCCCAAATCGACGCTGAGCTGAGCGCTAGGCCAGAGGCGATCAACGCTTGGCGGATGGTTAGAACCCGGATGAATTCATCCGTTTCTTCAATGATCAACCTGCCCATAGCCCAAAAAACCCCGCTTACCGCAAGGCCGGTTAGCACGGCCAAGGCAAATATCACGGCGCGCGGCGGATCAAGTTCATTGCCGGCAAATTGGGTCGCGGCAAAGCTCAGTAGATAGAGCGAGGTGCAGATCGCGACACGCTTGACATAGCGTTGCTGAGCTGCGCCCTTTGCGATGCATCCCGGCTCTGTAGTTCCCGCCAGCCTATAGGCAGAGCGCATCATCGCGATGAAGGCGGTGATCGGGATCAGCATAAGCATGATCAGCACGCCTTTGCCTTCGATCGCTTCGGACACGCCTAAGCCGACTATCAATGCGGTGGAGAGCAAGGTGAGAGCGCCCCAGAAAAAAGGGCCGCGGCCCAGAACGCCGGTGGTTTGTGTGGCTGCCTTGGTCATTGGTCTGCCTCCTTGCGAAAGGTGTCGCCCATGGTCACCTGATTGTAGATCGCGCCCACTCCCAGTCCGATGAACCATAAGAACGCGGCCCCAAACCCGCCATTGCCCGGCGGAACGAGTTCGAAATTCTGAAGCCATTGCCATATGGTCATGATGGTCAGGCAAAACCCTGTTGCGAACAGGGATTGGCGCACAAACAACATGCGCATGTATTCATCGCGTTCTTCAACGAGCAAACGCATGACGGCCCAGAACACCCCGATCAACGGCAATGCGGGCACGATGGCCAAGGCATAGGCGAGTGCGCCTTGAGGGACGAACGCTTGAAACAGCCATTTCGCGCCAAATAGCGCCACCATGTAAAGGGTCATAAAGACGGCGATGCGGCGCAGATATCGCTTTACTGCGGGGCTGGTGTTTTGCGTCATGGTTCAGGCGTCCTGATGGCAGAATTTGCGTGCGCAGCTTCCGCTCGTTGCCGGCAGAACCAGCACGGCGGCTGCCAGCGGGGGCCGAAAGACAGATGCCTGCTTGGCCACGTTTTCAGGCAAAATTCCCACTGCGCCCATCAGAGCGACAAGGATGATGGCCGCGGCCCAGAGGCAAGCTTTGAGAATCATCGACATTGGTAAAGCTCCCTTTCAAATATGGAAAGGAAACTTGTCACTAATCAATACTTATGTCAAGCGTGCTTTCCATTCCTCACATTCATGTTGCATGCGCCCTTGCGTTGTTTCTCTTCAAAATTGCAGAAACGCGCGAACACCGCTCTTTCGGTGCACGCAGGACTGTGGCAGGTGCGCGGCCAAACTACGGACGATAGAAATGACTCAATTGCTCAAAATCAGCCTGCCCGATGGATCCGTGCGCGAAATGGAGCCCGGCAGCTCGCCTGCTGACGTTGCTGCTGCGATTGGCCCCGGCCTTGCGAAAGCGGCTTTGGCGGCGCGCGTGGATGGGGAAGTGCGCGACCTTAATCGGCCATTCGATAGCGATGCTGAGCTGGCTTTGATTACCGCACGAGACGAAGCGGATGCGTTGGAGTTGGTGCGTCACGACTATGCGCACTTGCTGGCCGAAGCAGTGCAGACTCTGTTCCCCGGCACACAGATCACGTTTGGCCCAGCGACCAGCGATGGGTTCTATTATGACGTGATGGCCCCGGCCAGCCGCGATCCCTTTAGCAGCGAAGACCTGCCTGCGATTGAGGAGAAGATGCGCGAGCTGATCAAGGCGGATAAGCCCCTTCGTCGTGAGGCGTGGTCGCGTGCCGATCTGATCGCCAAGTGGGAGGCTGATGGCGAAGCGTTCAAAGCGGAATGGGCCAAGGAACTGCCCGAGGGCGAGGAGCTGACGGTCTATTGGTCGGGCGATGATTGGCTCGATATGTGCCGTGGTCCGCATCTGGCCTCCACGGGAAAACTGGACCCGGATGCGTTCAAATTGACCCGGATTGCCGGTGCATATTGGCGCGGGGATCAAAGCAATCCGCAATTGACGCGCATTTATGGCACGGGCTGGCTAAACAAGAAGCAGCTGAAACAGCACCTCCATAATCTGGAGGAAGCGGCCAAGCGCGATCACCGCAAGCTGGGCCGGGAAATGGACCTGTTCCACCTTCAGGAAGAGGCGCATGGCAGCGTTTTCTGGCACCCCAAAGGCTATATGATCTGGCGCGAGCTGGAGGCGTATATGCGCCGCAAAATGGACGCGACCGGATACCGCGAGATCAAAACGCCGCAGCTGATGGATGTGCGCCAGTGGGAGCAATCGGGGCACTGGGGCAAATATGCCGAGAACATGTTTGCTGTGCCCGATATGGTGCCGCAAGTGGACGAAGACGGCGATGGGCCCGCCAAGCCTACGGTTGAAAAAGACGCCGATTGGATGGCGATCAAGCCGATGAATTGCCCGGCCCATGTGATCGTCTTTAAGCAAGGGATCACGTCCTATCGTGACCTGCCAATTCGGCTGGGTGAGATGGGCTGTTGCCACCGCAATGAACCGCATGGCGCGCTGCATGGATTGATGCGTGTCCGTCAATTCACACAAGACGACGCGCATATTTTCTGCACCGAAGAGCAAGTGGTCGAAGAGGTCCGCGCTTTCTGTGAACTCGCCAACAGCGTCTATAAGGACTTCGGCTTCACCTATCATGTGAAGCTGGCTCTGCGTCCCGAAAAGCGGTTCGGCTCCGAAGCGGACTGGGACAAAGCCGAGCAGGAATTGCGCGATGCTGTTGCTGAGGCAGGCATGGCGAATGATGAATATGGTTGGGAAGAATTGCCGGGAGAGGGCGCGTTTTACGCACCGAAGCTCGAATGGCATCTAACCGATGCAATCGGGCGCACATGGCAGGTTGGCACGATTCAGGGCGACCGGGTGCTGCCCGACCGCCTCGATGCGACATATGTCGGTGAAGATGGCGGGCGGCACCGCCCTGTCATGCTGCATCGCGCGATTTTCGGCTCTTATGAGCGTTTTATCGGTATTTTGATCGAACATTTCGCCGGCCGGCTGCCAGTGTGGCTTGCGCCAGTTCAAGCCGTGGTTGCCCCGATTGTCTCCGACATTGATGGCTATGCGAGCGAGGTTGAGGCCAAACTGAAAGCCGCTGGCATTCGTGTGGAAAGCGACCTGCGCAACGAGAAGATCAATTACAAAGTGCGCGAGCATTCGCTGGCAAAGGTGCCGCATCTGTTCGTCGTCGGTAAACGCGAGGCCGAAGAGGGCACTGTCGCGATCCGCACTTTGGGTGAAAAAGAGCAGCGTGTGATGCCTCTGGATGAGGCGGTCGTGATGCTGAAACAGGCCGCAACGCCGCCTGATTTGGCCGAGCAGACGGCCTGACGGGGCTTTTCGTGGAGCTTCTCGCAGGCTTTTCTGCGACGCAATTCGGGATCGCCTTTGCAGCGACATTTCTGTCCGCTTTCATCCGCGGGCTAACCGGGTTCGGCATGGCCATCATATTGGTGCCGGTTTTGGCATTGGCGCTGCTGCCTGTTGAATCGGTCATGATTGCCAACGTGCTCGGCGTGCTGATCGGACTAAGCGAGATACGCCGGTTGGTGCGCGAGGCGGAAAAGTCGGCTTGGGTGATTTGCGCAATGGTTGTGCTCGCTACGCCTCCGGGGCTTTGGTTGCTCACTGTGACAGAGGCCGACCTTGCACGGCTCATCATTGCATTGGTCGCCGTATTTGCCTTCGCGATTGTCCTAGTGCCGCAATCGACCCGCGCGGTGCATGGGCCAATAGCAACGGGCGGGGTTGGGCTGTTGAGCGGCCTTATGACGGGTTTCGCCGGAATGCCGGGGCCGCCCGTTGTTCCGTACTATGTTGGGCGAGACTTACCGCGCGCCGTGATGACGGCGTCCATGCTGCTGATCTTCACAGTGGCAGCGACAACGGGTCTTGGCGCAGGCGCGGTATTGGGGAATCTTGATTGGGGGTTGGTCGGGCTTGCTCTCGCGCTGTTCCCAGCGGTGCTACTAGGCAATTGGGCGGGAGCGCGCACTTCAGGCCGCGTTAGCGATAGAGCTTGGCGGATTTGCGTGGGATTGGTCTTGGGCGCTGTCGCCTTTACAGCACTGCTAAGACTGATTTGACGTTTTGCCTTTGAGTGGCAGCGCCTTAGAGTGGCAGAGGTTGCCCAGCTAGGATCAACGCGGCTCCGCAGGCGAGCACGATCACGCTACCGGCGGTGTCGAATTGACGAGCGCGGGCAGCGGCATAGGTGCTGCGAGAGAGGGCGATGGCTTTTTCCATGGCGCCCAAAATCGCGCAAAAATCCTAACAGGGCGTTAACTTTTCGCTTTAGGAGCGCCTGGCATTTGCTGGCTGGCGCAATGAAATCCGCCTCCGCCTGCTAAGACCGCATCTGCAGGCAGGCCGATAGTGGCCCGGTCGGGGAAGAGATTGGCAATGGCTTCAACCCCGGCTTCATCATACGGCGATCCAAAAGTGGGGACCACGACCAGATGCGTCGTGATTGCGAAATTGACATAGCTCGCCGGTTCGATTGCGCCGTCTCGAATGATCAGGCCGGGGGACGGGACGTTCAAGACCTCCACACCAGCTAGTTCAGCACGTCGCCGCGCATCGGCATAGACTGCCGCATTGGGATCATCGACCCCAGTTGCTTCTGGCACCACCAGTCTGCCGGGACCAACAAAGCGCGCCAGATTGTCGACGTGTCCATCGGTGTGATCGTTAATCAGACCATCACCCAGCCACAGCACGCGCTCGAAGCCCAACGAGCGTGCAAGCTCTGCTTCGATCGCGCGTTTCGACATGCCCGGATTGCGGTTGGGGTTCAGAAGGCACTGCTCAGTCGTAGCGACAAGGCCGGTGCCATCGCCATCCAACGCGCCGCCTTCAAGCACCATGGGTGATGTCTCAACGGCCAAGCCCGCATCGCGAGCAAGCTCTGCCCCGATGCTCTCGTCACCGGGCATTTCGTATTTTCCGCCCCAGCCATTGAAGCCGAATCTGCGTGCGGATTGGGCATCGCCATCGTGTACGACCAAAGGCCCCATATCGCGCAGCCAGATATCGCCATAGACACGCCGTTCGAGACGGACCGCACCGCTCACTAAGTCCCTCGCACGCGCTTCATTCGTGGCATCGCGCACAAGCAAGCGCACCTCTTGCCCACAATCCGCGACCGCATTGGCGAAGGCTGCAATCTGCTCTTGCGCGCGCTCGAGATGGCCAGGCCATTCCTCGGCCAGATGCGGAAAGCCGATCCACAGCCAGTCCTGCGGCGCCCATTCAGGGGGCATCAGAACGGCCATGGATCGGCTCTCTACCCGTTGAAGTCTGGGCTAGATGCTGTTCAGCACCCAGTCTCCGCCGAAGCGCAGCTTTCATCACGGATGGCGCGGAATTCATCGCCATCGTTCCAATTCGGCCAGCTCTTGCTCATCGCCATCATCCGGCCAAGGCGATACATGAGTTGGAGGTCGCCCATGACGCCGGACCAATCCCAGTTTTCGTCGAATTCGTCTTTTGGCCCGTGATACCGGTTGTCGCGGTAATCTTTCGCCACCGCTTCACCCGCCTCGCGGCCACCTTCGATCAGGTCTTCACCACCATCGACATACAGCATCGGCACGCCTTCTTTGGCGAATGCGAAATGGTCGGAGCGGTAATAATAGCCTGCCTCCGGGCTGGGGTTAGGCGTGGCGACGCGGCCATCGGCACTAAGCGCTGCTTCTAGGAACAGGTCGAGCTGTGATTTGCCCGGTCCCACTACGGTCACATCGCGCGATGGACCAGCAACGAGGAATGCGTCCATGTTCACCCCACCAACGGTTTGGTCGAGTGGAAAGATCGGGTTCGCCGCATAGTAATACGCACCCAGCAAACCCGACTCCTCAGCTGTTACCGCCAAGAAAACCAGACTGCGGTTTGGGGCGCCAGCTTTGCCATGCGCCTCTGCCAAAGCGACGAGAGCAGCTGTGCCTGTCGCGTTGTCGACTGCGCCGTTGCAGATATCATCGCCATCATCGGCCGGCGGGTTGCAGGTACCGAGGTGATCCCAATGCGCGGTGTGAAGCACATATTCATCCGGCGCCTCGCTGCCCGGCAATATGCCGATGACGTTCTGCGAAGTGAAGCTGCGGAATTCGTTTTGGAAGCTGGTTGACGCTGTCATGCCTAACTCAACCGCTTCAAAGCCTTCTTCTTTTGCTGCGGCGGTCAATGCATCCAGGTCTTGTCCTGCGGCGGAAAGGATTTCGCGCGCGACCTCCTTTTGCACCCAGCCATTAAGGAGCGTCATTTCAGGCGCGTTTTCGCCGCGTTGAGGATAGGCTTGTGGGCCGCCCCATGAGCTTTCGACCACATTCCAGCCATAGCTGGCCGGTTCGGTGTCGTGGACGATCAACGCGCCCGCTGCACCTTGGCGAGCGGCCTCTTCGTACTTGTATGTCCAGCGACCATAAAACGTCATCGCTTTGCCGTTGAATGTGCCCTCCAGCCCCTCTGTTTCCCAATCGGGATCATTCACAAGGATGACGACCGTTTTGCCTTCGACATCGACGCCTTCATAGTCGTTCCAGCCACGCTCTGGTGCGTTGATGCCGTATCCGACAAAGACCATTTCGCTATTCGCAAGCTGTGTCTGAGCGTCTTCGCGATACGTGACGCCGGTCCATTCGCTACCGTAATCAAAAGCGAGATCGGTTTCGCCATTGGTGATGGTCAGTGGCGCGAAATTGCTGCCGGTGATCTCCACCAAAGGCACTTCTTGCACCCAACTATCGCCATTGCCCGGTTGCAGACCCGCTGCTTCAAACCGCTCGGTTAGCAATGCTACCGTTAGCTCTTCGCCTTCGGTGCCGGGCATGCGTCCGCCAAACTCGTCGGTCGACAATGTTCGCGTGATATCGATCATGGTCGCTTCGGAAATATCGCCCGCTTCGACCTCTGGAATGTCGAGTGCCGGCCCGTCAGAACCTGACAGCCCCATATCCTCGCAACCGGTCAATGCCAGCGCTCCAGCGGCCAATCCGGCCAGCATGATGGCGCGTTTGATCATGTGATGTGTCCTTTTATTCGGCAAATTCGCTGCCTCTCTCTTGCAGATGGGCTTGCAGGCCGCAACCGGCTTGGCCAAGGATCACGGTTATGGCCGAGCAAGCGGGACCGGATTGGACAGAGGCGCTGACGCGTGCGCGGACACACGCACCCTTTCTGGCGCGCGCGCTGGCTCGACAAAGCGAGTTGGCTGAGATGCTAGCCCGTGGTGAAGGCGAAGCGGCCCTGACATGGGCAATCGCACGCGGCGAGCATGAGGATGCAGGCGTGGGCTTGCGCCGCCATCGGTTGGCTTTGGCAGCAACACTTGCCGTCGGCGATTTGGCGGGCGCGTTTGCGTTGCCCCGTGTTTTGAGCGAACTTTCCAGCTTCGCCGATTATGCGCTGGATTGCGCGATCCGTACCGCCGTTGCTGAACGCACAGGGGGCGATAATTGTACGGGAATGATAGCCCTGGCTCTGGGCAAACAGGGAGCCAGGGAACTCAACTATTCCTCCGATATTGACCCGATCTTGCTTTATGACCCTGCCACTTTGACACGGCGAGAGAGTGATGATCCGGGTGAGTCCGCACAGCGTTATGCCCGGCGGGTGGTGCAATTGCTGTCCGACAATACGGCCGAAGGCTACGTTTTGCGCGTCGATCTAAGATTGCGCCCGGCAAGCGAGGTCAGTCCCCTGGCGGTCCCGCGAGCGACGGCCATGGCGCATTATCAAGGACAGGCTCTAGCTTGGGAGCGAGCCGCCTTTGTTCGGGCGAGAGCGGCTGCGGGAGATATTGCCGCGGGTGAAGAGTTTCTCGGTGAAATCGCGCCATTTGTTTGGCGTCAAGCGCTCGACTTCGGCGCTATTGAAGAGATCCGCGCGCTCACCCGGCGTATTCGCGAGAACAATAGCGGGCCTGATCAACCCGGACCGGGCTTCGACGTAAAACGCGGGCGCGGTGGGATCAGAGAGATCGAATTTTTCGCTCAAACGCATCAGCTCATCCATGGCGGACGTGATGCATCTTTAAGGGTGCGGGGCACGCGCGCGGCGTTGGATGCGCTGGCATCGGCGGGCCGGATTGAAGCCGATCATGCGCGCATTCTTGGCGAGGGATATGATCGCCTGCGGATCATTGAGCACCGCCTGCAAATGGTGAACGATCGCCAGACGCATGAACTGCCAGAGGGTGATGCTCTTGACGGGGTGGCATATCTGGACGGGATGGGGAGCGGCGCTGCGCTCGTCGCAGAACTGACGGAGTTGACCGCGGAAACGGCGCGTATTTACGAAACTCTCATCGGGCGAGAGAGCGCAAGCGCTCCAGCCACATCTCGGCCCAGCGAATTGGCTACCGATTTCAAAACGCTTGAGTTCAAACAGCCCGAAGCTTTGGCAAAGCGGTTTGAAAGTTGGCGTGATGGTCGGTTCGCATCGGTTCGCTCTCCCCAAGCCATCGCGGCATTCGATGCGCTCTTGCCCAAACTGATGAGCGCACTCGCGACAAGCGATGATCCTGACCGCGCGATCACCCGGTGGGAAAGTGTTCTCGAACGCGCGCCCTCGGCCATCACACTATTCCGGCTGTTGGTGGCAGAACCGGAACTGCTTGAGCGCTTGGTCGCTACATTGACGCTCGCCCCGACACTTGCAGATGAGCTGGGCCGACGCCCGGAATTGCTCGATGTGCTGATCGATCCAAAGCCGTTTGACTTTGACGATCCCGTGCGCGCGATAATCGAACGGATGGAGGAACAATGCGCACGCGGCGACTACGAAGCGCAACTCGACAGCATTCGCTGGGTTACAGGCGAAACGCGCTTTGCCCTGGGCGTCGCATTGATCGAACACAGCCAAAAGCCATCGGTCATCGCGCAGGGCCTTTCCGCCACGGCAGAGGCCGCAATTGATGTGGCTGTCCGGGCGGCAAGCCAGGAATTTGCCAGGACACACGGGAGGATTGCCGGCGGTGAGTTGATTGTGCTGGGTCTGGGCAGGCTAGGTGGCGGCGCGCTAACTCACACTTCCGATCTCGACATGATCTATCTGTTCACCGGTGAGTTTGACGCGCAGTCCGATGGCGTACGGCCGCTGGGTGCGACCTTGTATTTCAACCGCTTGGCGAGCCGGGTGAGCGCGGCTTTGTCTGTGCCCACGGCGCAAGGGGCGCTTTACGAAGTGGACACAAGACTGCGTCCTCAAGGTAACCAGGGCCCGCTGGCGGTGTCGCTTGATGCCTTCGCGAAGTATCAGCGCGAGGCGGCGTGGATTTGGGAGCATATGGCCTTGACCAGAGCGCGCGTTTTGGTCGGATCGCCAGCTGCTCGCGCGCAAGTTGATGCAACCATCGCAGACGTCTTGTGCAAGCCGCGCGATCCCGCTGAACTGCGCAAAGCGGTGTTGAAAATGCGCGGTGAAATGGCGGAGCATAAACAGCCCAAAGGCCCGTTGGATGTGAAGCTTTTGCGAGGCGGGTTGGTTGATGTGGAGTTCCTGATCCACTTCCTGCAACTGCGTCATGGGCATGAGATCGGCGGTGATCGCACCTCGACGCTCAATCCCGATTTGATGAGCGCGATCCGTTCTTTGGCCAGTGAAGGCTTGGCCGATCAGGAATTGGCGAGCGCCTATGATTTGCTGACCGGCATGTTGGTGGCAGGGCGGTTGTTGTCACATGATGGCCAAAAGCCCGCGCCCGCTGCGGCGAAAGCGCTTGCACGGGCCTGCGGTCACACTAGCTATGCAACACTGAGAAACGACTTTGCCGATGCGCGCGCGATCGTGGCGCGCTGTTGGTCGGACACATTTGAACAATCGCTGGAGATAGAATGATGAGCAGTTTCCCCGCAGCTGGCGACGCAATGCCCGATATCGAAATGGGCACGCCCGATGGCGGCAGCGTCAAACCCTCCGATTTCAAGGGCAAAGGCTTCGTCATCTTTTTCTACCCCAAAGACAACACGCCCGGCTGCACCACAGAGGCGAAGGATTTCACCGCATTGAAAGCCGATTTCGAAGCGGCGGGTGTGGAATTGCTGGGCGTCAGCAAGGATTCGGCGAAAAAGCACCAGAACTTCATCGCCAAGCATGATCTGACAACGCCATTGGCAACCGATGCGGAGGAAGGCGGACTTTCCGATACTCTGGGCATTTGGACCGAAAAACAGATGTACGGAAAGACCTATATGGGCATGGTCCGATCAACCTATTTGGTCGATGCTACCGGCAAAATCGCACAGGTTTGGAACAAGGTGAAAGTCAAAGGGCACGCCGCAGAAGTGCTGGCAGCAGCAAAGGCACTTTGACCCTCTGATGCAATCCGTTGCTCGTGCTATTCGCGCTGCGCTTTTGACAGGTGATCCGCGCGCCAAATGCTTTGCGACACGTGATGTTGCGCGGCGATGGCGGCGCGGTGATCTGGCGTTTGCGTTTGACGCGGACATGCCAGACCAGCCTGCATGGCCCGACAGTCCCGAACTGCTTCCCCCGGCGCAAATGCCCAAACGCGGCAAATTTGGCTCCGAGCGCGGCAGGATCGCATTGTGGCATAGCCTTGCGCACATCGAATTTGTCGCGATTGATTTGGCGCTGGATATGGCAGGGCGCTTTGGCGGTCAGCTGAATGAGGAAGAGGGGCGCGAGTTCGTCTCAGACTTTTTGGACGTTGCTGCGGATGAAGCAATGCACTTTGCTCTGCTTGCGCGAAAGCTGGAGAGCCTCGGCTCATCCTATGGAGCGCTACCTGCGCATGGCGGACTGTGGCAAGCAGCGCATGAGACGCGCAATGATATCGCGGCGCGATTGGCGGTCGTGCCGATGGTGTTGGAGGCACGGGGCCTTGACGTCACACCTGCCACTTTGGAGCGGGTTAAAGCGGCGGGTGATCAGCATGGTACAAAAATTCTTGCCCGCATTCTTGACGACGAAATTCGGCATGTCGGATTCGGCACAAAGCACTTTTTGAGGGCTGCGGAACGCTACGGTAAGATTCCCGAAATCATGTGGAAATCCCTAGTTCGTGCGCATTTCAGAGGCCCGATAAAGCCGCCATTTAACGACTCAGCGCGTCTTGCAGCCGGTTTGTCGCGAGAGTTTTACGAAGATGTTGCGAATTAACGAATCGCGCCGATAACTCCTGATACATATTGAGATGTGGGGATCTCAGCACACCGGTTGAAGCGCGTCATCGAGCTGAAGGGCTCGAAAAGAGAGCATAATAGGTCGCCTCCAACCCCTTACGAATGGCGCGAACCGCCAGTCAGGACCGGGTTAGTATGAATACGCTTTTCAAGCGTCCAGTTTCCAAGCTTGCGGCGGCACTTTGTGCAGCAGCAGCGTTGATTGCGGCAAGCCCTGCGGCCGCCAACACCTCAACCAACACCACGGCTGCCGCCGATGTGACTGAACCTGTGCGCGATGTGCAGAACGGTTCGCTGGCTTCAGGCGATGAGCGGTTTCGTGAATTGTTTGCAAGCTGGAGCGCGCTCGACACTGTCCCCACGACAGTTCCTGATGCGCCTGCCCCGGCATTTGAGCGTCCAACGGTCTCTGTTCCGTCGATTATGCCATTGCGCGGTGCCCGGATGAGTAGCGGATATGGCATGCGCAATCATCCCGTTCTGCGCCAGCGTCGCCGTCACAATGGTGTCGATATGGCTGCGCCCACCGGCACCCCTGTTTACGCGACGGCAGATGGTCTTGTCGGCCGCGCCGATTGGTTTTCAAGTTACGGCCTTTACATCAGCCTCGATCACGGTGCTGACCTCGAAACGCGTTATGCGCATTTGTCCCGGCTTGCTGTTGCAGCCGGTGATCGCGTGAAAAAGGGCGATTTGATTGGTTATGTCGGTTCGACAGGCCGTTCAACCGGACCGCACCTGCACTATGAAGTACGCGTCGATGGGGTTGCAGTGAACCCAATTCCCTATATGACAGAAAGCCAAGAGCAAGTGCGCGCCTCTGGCGGCGCCACAGTGCAAGGCCAACTTCTTCCTGGCCGTCGCCGCGCTGGTGCTGGCGGCCAATAGGCTGCAAAAGAGATACTCGCTGAAAAGCGGGTCGGACATTGGAGAGGGTGTCCGAGTATAGGCGGCGGGTTTACCCGCCGCCTTTTTTTGTGCGCCGGTCAGATGCGTTTTCGCTTGAGTGCCAAGCGGGCGGCGCTAGGTTTCGATCCCAAGAGAGAAGGCAGGAATCCTAAGAGCCGCGTGAAGCGGTCGAAGGCCTGTATGGGAGAGACAATGAGCCTACATCCAATCGCCCACGCCGCGAGCCGCCCTGATCATCCGGCAGTCATCATGGCGGGCAGCGGTGAGCAAATGACTTATGGAGAGCTTGATCAAGCGGCCAATCGCTTTGCTCAATTGCTGCGTGCGCATGGTTTTGCACCTGATGATGCCTTTGCAGTTCTGCTCGAAAATAGGATCGAGTATTTCACACTGGTGTGGGGATCACAGAGGGCAGGCACTTTGCTGGTGCCTATTTCTACTAGGCTAACCGCGCCTGAGATCGCCTATATCCTCAACGATAGCGGCGCGAAATTGCTCATCACATCGCCCGCCTTTGATGAAATCATGCCGGACATCCGCGCTGCTTGCCCCGGCCTACCGGTGCTAATGTGCGATGATGGCGGAGAGGAGAGTTTCGTGGCGGCTCTTGGCAATTGTTCCGCAGAGCCAATCTCTGATCAGCGGGCCGGTGCGACAATGCTTTACAGCTCCGGTACAACCGGGCGGCCAAAGGGTATTCGTCCGGCCCCTCCCGAAGACCCCGATCCGCAAGCGATGATCCCATTCCTAGGTCTCGCGACCATGGGCGCAGGGATGCCTGCTGATGGATCAATGATCTACCTGTCGCCTGCGCCGCTCTATCACGCCGCGCCGCTTGCATGGTGCGGTGCGGCTCAGCGTTTGGGCGCGACTTTGGTGGTGCTTGAGAAGTTTGAGCCGGAAGCAGCACTCGCTGCGATTGAGAAATACAAGATCACTGATAGCCAGTGGGTGCCGACGCATTTCGTGCGGTTCCTGAAACTCGATCCCGCAATCCGCACAAAATACGACCTTTCAAGCCACAAGCGCGCTCTTCACGCAGCCGCTCCCTGCCCTGTTCCTATCAAGCGTGAGATGATCGAATGGTGGGGCCCGATTGTGAATGAATATTACGCCGGTAGCGAAGGCATCGGCATGACGATGATCGGCGCGGAAGACTGGCTCGCGCATCCGGGCACCGTTGGCAAAGCGATCTATGGCACGGTCCATGTCTGCGGTCCCGATGGCAAAGAGGTCGCCGCCGGAGAAGATGGGCTCATCTATTTCGAGAATGCGCTGCTGCCGACCTATCACAACGATCCGGAGAAAACCGCAGAGGCGATGCACGCCGATGGGTGGATGACGTTGGGCGATATCGGCCATGTCGATGCGGACGGCTATCTCTTCCTAACCGATCGCAAGAGCCACATGATTATTTCGGGCGGTGTCAATATCTACCCGCAGGAGATTGAGAACCTGTTGGTGACGCATGACAAGGTGATGGATGCCGCCGTGATTGGTGCGCCTGATCCCGATCTGGGCGAAAAGGTCGTCGCCGTGGTCCAGCCATTGGACATGGCCGATGCGGGCGACGCATTCGAGGCCGAGTTGCGCGACTTCCTGGCACCTAGCCTTGCTCGGATCAAAATGCCCAAGCTGTTCGATTTCAGGCCCAAGTTACCGCGAGAGGCGAATGGCAAGCTGTATAAGCGCGAGCTGCGCGATGAATATGCGGCAAATGCGAAAGAAGGGGTATAACGGATGGCAACCATCCTCACCCTAGACGCGGAAAATGGCCGCGCGGTGATTGACCCAAAAAGCTATGCCAACTGGGATGGTTTGCTCGACCGGTTTGATATGATTCGTTCCCAGTCACCGGTCATCCGGGTGGAAGGCGTGGATGAGGTCCACCGGCCTTTTTGGTTAGTGACCGGGTATGATGAAGTCATGCAGGTTTCGAAGGATAATGCCGGCTATCTCAACAATCCGCAGACGGTTGTCTTCTCGCTCAATGAAGGGATCGCCTTTGCCAAATCCATGACCGGCGGCAGCGAACATATGGTCGCCAGCCTCGTGACTTTTGATGCGCCCATTCACATGAAATACCGCAAGCTGACCCAAGAATGGTTCATGCCCAAAAACCTCAAAACGATTGAGGCTGAAATTCGTGATCTGGCGCAGCGAACGGCGGATCGGATGATCCAGGCTGGGCCTGAAATTGATTTTGTGAAGCAGGTTTCCGGCCCCTATCCGTTGCATGTAGTGATGCAAATCCTTGGCGTGCCCGAAGCGGATGAGCCGCGCATGATGATGCTGACGCAGCAGATGTTTGGTGGTCAGGATGATGACCTCAACCAATCACCAATGGCGGGGATGACGGCCGAGCAGATCACCCAATTGGTGGCGGGTGCAGTGAAGGACTTCGAAAGCTATTTCGCCGGGATCACAGCAGAAAAACGCGCAAATCCCACTAAGGATGTGGCGAGCACGATTGCCAATGCATTGGTCGATGGTGAGCCGTTGAATGACCGCGACATGATGGGATACTTCATCATTCTCGCCGCTGCCGGTCATGATACGACCAGTGCGTCAACGGCCGGGGCTATGCAGGCGCTAGCGAGTGATCCGGAGCAATTTGCGCGAGTAAGGGCGGATAGGTCGCTGTTGCCCGGCATCGTTGAAGAGGCGATCCGTTGGACTTCTCCTGTGCAGCATTTCATGCGCACGGCTGCGGAGGATTGCGAGCTTGGCGGGCAAAAGATTGCCAAGGGCGATTGGTTGATGATCAACTATATCGCAGCCAACCATGACCCGAAGCAGTTTGATGACCCGCGCCGTTTTGACGCGGGACGCTCTCCTAATCGGCATGTCGCATTTGGCGCAGGCGCGCATCAATGTCTCGGCCTGCATCTGGCACGATTGGAAATGCGGTTGTTGTTCGAAGCTTTGCTGGATCGGATCGAAGCAGTGGAGCCCGCGGGCGAAGCTCGCCGTGCGACCAGCACATTTGTAGGTGGTTTGAAGACATTACCGCTTAAGATCACCCCAGCATAAGCTTCTGATATGGGGTTGATAAGTAATAAAACAAGGCGTGAGGCAAAATAAAGATGCTATATGCGCATCATTCCGATAACTTGTGCGATTTTACTGTTATTTCGCTGCAATATGTGTTAATACTCCATTCATGGGAAAAACTCGGACAATGAACGCTGCTTGCTTTGCGGCGGTCCTTTTTGCGAGCTATTCACGCGGGGCTATTTAGAGGGGGGTACACAATGACTTTGCTTGAGCCATACAATCTGCCTTTCGCGATTTCGCTTGGCTCCTTGTTCGCGATCGGGCTTTTGCAGCTGATCGGAGCGGGAGACTTTTTCGAAGGGGCAGGTGACGTTGAAATCGATCTTGATGCCGATGTGGCTGATGGGTTGGAGGCCAGCGGCTTTCTCGATGGTGCGTTCAGCGTCCTTGGCATTGGACGGGTGCCATTTCTGATCTGGCTATCGAGCCTGCTGTTTGTCTTCACCGTAACAGGCGTGGTGGGACAGGCTTTGATAGTGGGCGCTACGGGATCGCCCTTAGGGGCTGGGCTTGCCGCATTGCTTGCAGGCGGTGCGGCCTTGCCGCTCAACGGATTAGCGGTGCGCCCGATTGAAAAACTGCTTCCCAAGGATGAGACGACGGCAGTTGGCCTAGAAAGCCTCGTCCGGCGCGATGCGGTGATCCAGACCGGCACAGCCCGAAAGGCATCGCCTGCCCGCGCCAAAGTAAAGGATGCTTTCGGGCATCCCCATTTCGTGATGGTTGAGCCGCATGAAGACAATGCGGAATTGGCCGAGGGTGAGACAGTGTTGCTGGTGCGCCGCGAAGGAGAACTCTTCTTCGGCGTGCGCTACGAAAGCCCGCTGCTCACCCCTTGATGTGAACGATTGATTGGAGAAAACATGGATTTTTGGACCTTCGTAATGCTCATCGGCGGCGGCATCGCTCTGCTGCTTATCTTCTTTGTCTTCCTGACCACGCTCTACCGGCGTGCCTCGAAAGAGATCGCCTTTGTCCGCACCGGTGTAGGCGGTGAAAAGGTCGTGATGAATGGCGGCGCCTTGGTGCTGCCCGTGTTCCACGAAACAATGCCGGTCAACATGAACACTTTGGTGCTGGCGGTGGTTCGCCGCGATGGAGAGGCTCTCATTACGCTCGACCGTCTGCGGATTGATGTGAAGGCCGAGTTTTACGTCCGCGTTCGTCCGGATGCTGGTGCCATCGGGATGGCTGCGCAGACGCTGGGTCAGCGCACGATGCAGCCTGAGATGCTGAAAGATTTGGTCGAAGGTAAGTTCGTGGATGCGCTGCGTTCGGTTGCGGCCGGAATGAGTATGAACGAGTTGCACGAACAGCGCGCGGACTTCGTGCAAAAGGTGCAGCAAGTGTCCTCCAACGACCTTGCGATGAACGGTCTGGAGCTGGAATCGGTGTCTCTCACCGGTCTTGATCAGACAAGTATCGAGCACTTCAACGCCAATAACGCGTTTGACGCCGAAGGTTTGACCAAGCTGACTGAGCAGATCGAAGCACGCAAGAAGCTGCGCAACGATATCGAGCAGGACACGCGCGTGCAAATGGAGACGAAGAACCTAGAAGCGGACACCAAATCCTTCGAGATCGGGCGTGATCAAGAATACGCTCGGCTCGCTCAAGAGCGCGAAGTCGAAGTGCGTCGCGCCGCTCAAATGGCCGAAATTGCCAGAGAACAGGCAGAGCGCCAACGCGAAGCCGATGCTGCCAAGATTGAGGCAAAGAAGCAGGTCGATGGCCAGCAGATTGAAGCCGACCGGACAGTTGAAGAGGCGCGCATTGATCAGGTCCGTGCCCTCGAAATCGCTCGTCAGGAACAGCAGATCGCCGTTCAGAATAAGAGCCGTGAGGAAAGCCAAGCCAAGGCCGAAGCTGATGCTGCCCGCGCCAAAGCGGTTGCTGCAGAAGAGCAGGTCGTTACCTCACGCGAAAGCGAGATTGCCGAACGTCAGAAAAAGATCGAGTTGATTGAGGCGTCGAAGCAAGCAGAACGTGAAGCGATCGGAATCAAGGTTGAAGCCGAAGCGGAGAAAGACGCAGCAGCAAACCGTGCCGAAGCCGCCCGGATGGAAGCCAAAGGTGATGCGGATGCGGAAATTCTGCGCGCCGAAGCCGACCGGGTCCGCTTCGAAGTCGAAGCCGCTGGTCAAGAGGCGGTCAACCAAGCGGCCAATATCCTATCTATGGATCAGATCAGCCTTCAGACGAAGCTCGCCCTGCTCAAAGTGCTGCCAGAGGTTGTGCGTGAAAGTGCGAAACCGATGGAAGCGATTGACTCGATCAAGATCGTGCAGGTCGATGGGCTTACCCAAGGTGGTGGCTCAGGCGGCGGCGCGGGTGCCGGAAATGGCGCTGGCGGTGGCTCAGGAAACCTCGCCAGTGACGCAGTCTCAGCCGCGCTTGCCTACCGTGCGCAGGCTCCGGTGCTTGACGGGTTGATGAAGGACTTGGGACTGGATGGGTCTTCGCTGGGCACTTTGGTGCAGGCTGCGACCGATGATCCCAAGGGCGTTGAAGAAGCGCTGTCGAAATTGTCTTTCAATGAGGATGATGGCGACGCCGAAGCAGCCGAATAGTCGGCTCATCATGCCAAAAGAAAACCCCGCTGAGCCATACCGGCCCGGCGGGGTTTTTCGTCTTCATGCGTTGGTATTCTAACCCAGCAGCCGCTCAGCCATAGCGCGCACATCATCGCCCAAATCCTCGCGCTGCAATGCCAGTGCCAAGGTCGCCTCAACAAAGCCCAGCTTGCTCCCGCAATCATAGCGATTGCCGTCAAATGTTACCGCGTGGAAAGGCTGATCCCCAATCATCCGCGCCATCGCATCGGTCAATTGGATCTCACCGCCAGCGCCTTTTCCCTGACTTTCGAGAGTGCGCATAACCTCTGGTTGGAGGATATAGCGGCCCGAGATAATCTTGTTTGATGGCGCTTCCGCTTGCGGAGGTTTCTCCACCAGCCCTTTCACCTCTGTCAGCGCGCCCGATGATGCACCCGGATCGATCACGCCATAGCTGGAGACCTCCTCCATAGGCACTTCGAGCACGCTGATGAAATTGCCGCCAACTTGCTCATAGGCATCGACCATTTGCTTCATGCAGCCTGTCCCGCCCTTCTTGCCGATCATCAATTCATCGGGGAGGAAGATCGCGAAGGGCTCATCACCCACGATCGCCCGCGCGCACCAGATCGCATGGCCCAATCCCATCGGCACTTGTTGGCGCACAGTGATGATATCGCCCGGTGTTGCGCGGGTGGGATCGAGCACGCTCATATCTTTGCCGCGTTCGCTCATAGTGTCTTCGAGTTCGTAGGCGACATCGAAATGTTCAACGATCGCGGTCTTCCCGCGCCCGGTGACAAAGATCATCTGTTCGATCCCCGCCTCGCGCGCTTCATCAACGGCGTACTGGATCAGCGGGCGATCAACGATTGGCAGTAGCTCTTTCGGGATCGCTTTGGTCGCAGGCAGGAAGCGAGTGCCAAGCCCTGCTACGGGAAAAACGGCTTTTTTGATCGGCTTGCGTTTCATGTGATGATGACCCTTCGCAACATTGCCTGTTCCCGTGCCTTGCCACTCGCATAAGGTCAATGTTGCGCCAAACCGATGTTTCGCTAGAGCAGCATCATGGACAAACTGATTATTCGCGGCGGCAACCGGCTGTCAGGCACAATTCCGATTTCTGGCGCAAAGAACGCGGCGCTCACGCTGATCCCGTGTGCGTTGTTGACCGAAGAAGCGGTGACTTTGCGCAATTTGCCCAGGTTGGCGGATATTGACGGGTTTCAGCACCTGATGAATCAGTTCGGCGTAACAACCGCCATTCAGGGGACACGACCTGAGGACTTTGGTCGAACCATGCGGCTCGAAGCGACGCGGATAACGTCAAGCGTGGCGCCCTATGATCTGGTGCGAAAAATGCGCGCTTCGATCCTGGTGCTTGGCCCAATGTTGGCTCGCGCAGGTGAGGCGACAGTGTCAATGCCGGGTGGCTGTGCGATCGGCAACAGGCCGATTGACCTTCATTTGAAAGCGATTGAAGCATTCGGTGCTCAGATTGAGCTGACGCAAGGATATGTGAAGGCAATTGCCCCTGATGGCGGATTGCCGGGTGGTGATTTTGACTTTCCTGTTGTGTCTGTTGGCGCGACCGAAAATGCATTGATGACCGCGGTGCTCGCAAACGGGACAAGCCGCCTGTTCAATGCGGCGCGAGAGCCCGAAATCGTCGACCTGTGTAACCTGCTGGTTGCGATGGGGGCAGAGATTGAGGGTATAGGAACTTCGGATTTGACGATCCACGGAGTCAAGCGTTTGAACGGAGCGACCTATGCTGTGATGCCTGATCGGATTGAGGCAGGATCTTATGCTTGCGCGGCGGCGATCACGGGCGGTGCGGTGCGGCTCGAAGGGGCGAAGGCAAACGATATGCAAGCCACGATCCACGCGCTGCGATCAATTGGCGTGGAAGTGGGCGAAGATGCCAAAGGTGTCGATATTGCTACTCCCGGCGCGCTGTCTCCGGTTGATCTGACCACTGCGCCCTATCCTGGTTTGGCCACGGATATGCAGGCGCAATTGATGAGCCTGCTGTGCAAAGCGGATGGTGCGAGCGTGCTGAAAGAGACGATCTTTGAAAACCGCTTCATGCATGTGCCCGAACTGGCGCGGATGGGTGCGGATATCTCAACAGAAGGTCGCACTGCGATTGTCAAAGGCCCATCATCGCTAACCGGTGCAGAGGTGATGGCGACCGATCTGCGTGCTTCGATGAGCTTGATTATCGCGGCTCTTGCCGCTGAAGGTGAGACGACGGTCCGCCGCATCTATCACCTTGATCGCGGCTATGAGCGGCTTGAAGAAAAGCTCCAACTGGTTGGCGCCGATATTGAGCGAGTGGACGATTAGAACCTAGTCTTTGATTTCGCGGCCCATGCTTATGCGCGGCTCTTCGAGGAACCCGAGCGATGCATAAAAGTCGGCGACTTCGACATTGTCTGCGCGGATTTGCAGGTTAACTTTGTTGCAGCCACGCTGGCCGAGTTCCTCAACGGCCCTTTCTACCAGAGCTTTGCCAACCCCTTCGCGCCTATGGTGCGGTGAGGTGGCGACAGCATAGAGCCAGCCGCGATGCCCGTCCCAACCGGCCATTGTGGTCCCGATCACTGTTTCATCGTTGTTCAGCGCAACCCAGAACAACCCGTCGTCTCGTGCCATCTTGGTAGGGACGGAGTGGTGGGCGCGGTTGCGCTCCGCGTCATTGGGGAACACGGTGCGCCATAGCTCATCAACGCCGTCGAAATGTTCATCGCCATATTCGACAATACGCATCATGCTATCTCGCTGTGAATGAGCCAAACTCTGATGGCACTCGCCAGTCCGGGTGGGGTAGGCGCTTTGATTCTTTCTGCATCAATGCGCCCCACCAACGCATTGATCGGCATGTCTTCGCGTGCAGCGGCTTCGCGCAGCATGTCCCAGAATAATGGCTCCAGACTGATCGAGGTTTTGTGGCCGGCAATCTGGACCGAGCGTTTGACCGGCGGATGGTAAGGCGCGGGATCGTACGTCACTTGTAGTGCTCGCGCCGGTCGGAAAAGGTGCGAACGCGTTTGCGCCATGTGCGATAACTGCTCGCTTTGAGCTCGCTGCGCATCAGAGCCTTTACGCCTTTTTCCGAAAGCCCATATTCGCGCTCAATCGCGGCAAAGCTGATGTGGTCGCTCAGTGCCATTTCGATAATAGCGCTTGTCTCGGCTTCACTCAGTTTCGGCGCTTGCTGCATAATCATCAGATGGTGGCGAGCTGACAAATCGCAAGCCGCCAGGCGCCAACGAAGCTGTGATCAGGCCGCGCGTGCGTTTGCCAGCATATCACCCAACATATTGGGAAAGGGCGAGCCAAACGGTTGCAACTGTAATACGCAATCGGCCAGTTCTTGCTCAGTCAGTCTGTGCTGAAACTGCATTCCGCATTGTTTGCCATCGCGCCAACGCAATTGGCCAATCCGTTTGTCCAGACCGTCAATTGAGAAGCCGAGCAGGCAGTTGAGCGCGAATTCATGCTCGCATTGAAAGCGTACCCCTTCGCACGAGATGTTCTCAACGCGCACCATGCTGGCATTGCGGCCATCGCCGACTTTAGCACAAGCGGCAATGTCGAGGTGGATGGCGCGCGCTTCATGGCCACTTTCTGACTGAGTGAATTCTTCAAGCGTCACTTCGCAGCCAAAGCGATAGCCCGCCTGACGTTTCCCGATCCACACGCGTTCAATCGGATAGGTCAGTCCATTGGCCAGTTGCAGCAGAATACGTGGTTCCGGCGGGACAGCGTGAAGAAAGCTGAGGCCTGCACCAAGGGTGGATACATCGCGCAATGTGCACAGATACTCGCCGGTGTGGCAAATCACCTTGGCGGGGTAATGCTCAAGCTCAACCCGCTGATCATCGCGCCGGTTGGCTGCGCTCTCTGCCTCATTCATCTGCAAATCTGTCGCCACGAAGTTTGGCCCCCCAGCCGCAATTATCTTGGATAATGCGAGATAACCCGAATTGGTTAACGGACAGGAAACGCCTAGACTGACCTGCGTTATATGAGAGGCGGCGTGACCGTCAGTACATATGTTGGCCGCCATTGATGCTCATGGTGGAGCCGGTAACAAAGCCCGCTTCCTCAGAGCAAAGAAAGCTAACGCCGCGTGCGATTTCGTTGGCCTGCCCCAATCGGCCGACCGGGATCCCGGCGACAATTTTCTCCAACACATTGTCGGGCACCGCTGCGACCATATCTGTGTCGATATAGCCGGGCGCTATGGCATTGACGGTGATGTTGGCCCGGGCGCCTTCTTGGGCGAGCGCTTTGGTGAAGCCATGAATGCCTGATTTTGCGGCGGCATAGTTCACCTGACCATATTGCCCCGCTTGGCCATTGATCGAACCGATATTGACGATCCGACCCCATTTGCGCTCTCGCATGCCCGGGAAGCACGCTTTCGACATGTTGAAACAGCCTCCCAGATTAACACGCATGACGTCATGCCAGTCATCATAGCTCATCTTGTGCAAAGTGCCGTCTCGCGTAATCCCGGCATTGTTGACCACGACTTCAATCGGGCCGACTTCCTGCTCTACCTTGGCACAGCCAGCGATGGTCGCTTCATGATCACCAACATCCCATTTGTAGCATTTGATACCGCTTGATTCCTCACAATGCCGGGCGGCGTCGTCATTGCCTCCGTAATTGGCGACGACGATGAAGCCATCAGCTTGCAATTGCTCACAAATTGCACGTCCAATTCCGCGCGTTCCTCCAGTAACAATTGCAACTCGGCTCATGGTGTTCCCCTTTGGTGTTTCACCGCCGAGCCTATAGATGCCGTAGCGTCAAGCAACAAAAAACCCCGCCGAAGCAGGGTCTCTTTAGAGTCGAATCTGTTCAATGCGTGTTAGAAGCGGATTTGCGTTCCAACATAGACGGCCTGACTGTCCTGATCCGAATTGGTGAGCTGGTCCAGACGATTGCGCTCTTGTGAGTAACGAACACCAGCGGTGACATCCAGATTGGGTGCCAGACGGAAGCTACCGCCAACATCAACAGTTTGCGAACCGCGTGCGTCAAATGTGTTTGGCGAACGGCCAGCAATCGCCTCATCCTCAAGCTCAATCCGGGGTTGGAGACGGCTAGGCTTGTCTTCGCGGACTGATTGAGCTGGCTCAAATTCGGACAGATCCGGAACGCTCAGATTGCTAAGCTCGGTGTCGCGAACCGCATCAGGCAGTGACACACCAGCAGGCGATACCGCATCGCTCTTTGGTCGAGCAAAACTTTGATAGCCGCGCGCTGTGCCAAGGTTAAACCGGCTGGCTTGAAGTCCCGAGATACCGGAAGATTGACCCGGCGCGGAGTTGATCGCTGCACGTACAGAGATTGCTTGTGCAGTTTCGTCATCGATACGCACTGCCACCGTTACGGTGCGATCATTGTTAATAATCGTCGTGCCAGCTGGCGTAAATCGAATGCCTCGTTCGCGTGCGCGATCAGCAACACGGGCTGCCAATTCCGGGTCGACAGAGGCGGGAGTGAATAGATCGAAAGCGGCAGAGTCCTGCGCCGACTCGTTGGATGACAAGCCAACCACTGCCAATCCAGCGGACGGCAATGCCAGAGTCAGTGCAGCGGCCACGCCGAACAGCGGCAGCTTAAGCTGCTTTCTCGCTGTTTTGCTGTGGTCGTATGCCATTGCCTTAATTCGCCCTCATAATTCGCATCGACTCGACACGGTTGTCTCTTAACCTGTGCTGAGTGCGACTCGATATTCTCAATTTCGTCAGGAGATAATAGGTCTGCGCCGACATCTCTTGCAATCTTTTCCACATGTGCCAGTTAGCTTCACATTGCACCTGTTGCGCGCGGCACACAGAATCCTTGGGCGAGTTCGGACAATTAATCCGTCATACAGGGCAAAACCTGCACCAAAACGCTCACAAGCACAGGTAATGCACCGTGCCTACAAGCTTGCCGCCGGGGTCAGGCCCGGTATAGAGCCTGTAACGATATCAGTAAGGACGTTACCGCAGTGAAACGCGCAAAATTGGCAATTTCGACATCGACCCGCATCGTATTGATGGCAGGTGCGCTGGGCACACTTGCAGCATGCGGAGGGAATGACCGCCCCACGACACAGCTTCAGGCGGCGCAGGTTAACGCGATTGGCGTGAATGCCTATCTCTGGCGCGGCGCGCTCGAAACGGTGAGTTTTGCGCCTTTGCTTTCTGCGGACAGCGCCGGTGGAGTGATCGTGACCGATTGGTACACCAATCCTAACAATCCGGGTGAGCGGGTAAAGCTAACTGTCACCATCCTCGATCAGGATCTCCGCGCCGATGCGCTGCGAGTTGCAGCCAATCGACAGGTGTCGCAGAGCGGCAATTGGGTTGATGCGCCGGTTCAGGCGGCGACCGTGCAAAAGCTAGAAGACATTATCCTCACCAAAGCGCGCGATTTGCGGCGTAAAGCTGTGGCGGGCTAAGCTCGGCTTTCTTTTTTCACAGGCGCTAGCGACATTACATGACTGAGAACCGATTCGATCCGTCTACCGCCGACGGACGCTGGCAGCGTGCGTGGGATGCAGCGGGTACTTTCACCGCTGACAGCAATAGCGATAAGCCGAAGAGCTACATCCTTGAGATGTTCCCCTATCCATCGGGGCGCATCCATATGGGGCACGTGCGCAATTACACGATGGGCGATGTGCTGGCGCGCTATAAGAAAATGCAAGGTTGTGAAGTTCTGCACCCGATGGGCTGGGATGCCTTTGGGATGCCCGCGGAAAACGCGGCGATGGAGAAAAAGGTGCATCCCGGCGCCTGGACCCGTTCCAATATCGAGGCGATGAAAGCGCAATTGAAGCGCATTGGCTTTGCGCTCGATTGGACCCGCGAATTCGCCACCTGTGACCCCGAATATTACGGCCATGAACAGGCGCTGTTCCTCGATATGTATGCTGCTGGGCTGATCGATCGCCGCTCTTCCGAGGTGAACTGGGACCCTGTCGATATGACCGTGCTCGCCAATGAGCAGGTGATTGATGGCAAGGGCTGGCGTTCGGGCGCTGAGGTTGAGAAGCGCAAGCTTGACCAGTGGTTCTTGAAAATCACCGACTTTGCGGATGAATTGCTCGAAGGGCTGGGTGAGCTCAAAGACTGGCCTGATAAGGTCAAGCTGATGCAGGAAAACTGGATTGGCAAGTCGTCGGGCCTTGAGTTTTCGTTTGAGCTTTCAAACGGCGAGAAGCTGCCCGTCTACACCACCCGTCCCGATACGATTTTCGGTTCTAGTTTTGTCGCGGTTGCTGCCGATCACCCGGTTGCGCAGGCGCTAGCGGGCGACGCGGACGTCGCCGCCTTTATCGAGGAATGCAAGAAAGGTGGCACCACAGCTGCGGCGCTAGAGACCGCAGAAAAGCTCGGCTACCGTACGCCTATCACGGCGAAGCACCCCTTCACGGGCGAAGCAATGCCGCTGTTCATCGCAAACTTTGTGCTGATGGATTACGGCACGGGCGCGGTGATGGGCGTGCCGGGCCATGACCAGCGCGACTTTGAATTTGCGACCAAATATAAGCTGCCTATCACTCGTGTCGTTGCAAAGGATGTGTCCGAAGCTGATGCGCCCATGGGCAATGAGGCGGAAGCCGGAGACGGCGTGATCGTCAATTCCGACTTCCTTGATGGCAAGACGGTTGAGGATGCCAAGGCTGACGTCATAGCACGCGCCGAAGCAGGCGGCTGGGGTCAAGGCACTACCGTTTGGCGGCTGCGTGATTGGGGCATCTCGCGTCAGCGTTATTGGGGGACGCCGATACCCTTCATCCATTGCGATACATGCGGGATCGTACCCGTGCCCAAAGATCAACTTCCCGTCACTCTGCCCGATGATGTGGATTTTGAAACGCCCGGCAATCCGTTGGGGCGTCACGCCACGTGGAAGCGCACGACCTGCCCCAAATGCGGCGGAGCGGCGGAACGCGAAATGGATACGCTCGACACTTTCACCAATTCCTCGTGGTATTTCCTGCGCTTTGCCTCCCAGCCTGTGGACGCACCGTTTGATCCGGCGGAGATCGCCAAGTGGATGCCGGTGCAGCACTATATTGGCGGGATCGAGCATGCGATCCTGCATCTGCTCTACGCTCGTTTCTGGACCCGCGCGCTCAGCTCTATTGGCAAGTTCGATGTGAAAGAGCCGTTCGCCGCGCTCTTCACCCAAGGCATGGTCACGCATGAGACGTATCGCGTGGGCGACGGGCCCTGGCTCAGCCCGGCAGAGGTCCGCATTGAGGGTGAAAAGGCATTCGCAATCGACGGCGGCGAAGAGGTCGAACGTGGCCGCGTTGTCAAAATGTCGAAGTCGAAGAAGAACGTCGTCGACCCTGACAATATTATCGCCAATTACGGCGCAGACGCAGTGCGCTGGTTTATGCTTTCCGATAGTCCGCCAGAGCGCGATTTGCCTTGGTCGGAAGCTGGGATCGAAGGCTGCTATCGTTTTGTTCAGCGGCTCTGGCGGCTGTTCGGGCAAGTCGACTCAAGTGCCACAGGCGAAGACAAAGCTCTCGCTCGCAAAGCGCATCAGGCGATCGTTGCTGTGGCCGAAGACATTGAAGCGCTCAGCTTTAACAAGGCAGTCGCGCGCATCTATGAACTCACTGGTGCGGCAGAGAAAGCGATGCCAAGTGAGAGCCGCAATTTCGCTATCCGCGCAATTCTGCACATGATCGCACCGATGATGCCGCATTTGGCTGAAGAGGCGCACGAATTGCTGGGTGAAAGCGCCCTGATTGCCGACGCCACATGGCCTGCCCATGACCCAGCGATGCTGGTCGAAGACGAAGTGACCATCGCAATCCAGCATAAGGGCAAGCTGCGCGATACGATTACTGCACCCAAAGGCGCGCCCAAAGAGGATATCGAAGCGCTTGCGCTTGCCTCTGAGAAGGTTCAGCGTTCGATCGACGGAGCAGACATTCGCAAGGTGATCGTGGTGCCGGATAGATTGGTGAATATCGTTACGTGATGCGTGGCCTCATTGCCTTGATCGCATGTGCCGTTTTGGCAGGGTGCGGATTGCAGCCGATGTATGCAGGGGGCTCTAGCTCGGCTGTCGCGCAAGGCATCGCGGCGGTTGATGTACCAGCCATTCCGGGACGCGATGGTTGGTTGGTGCGCAATGCTTTGCGCGATCGTTTGCATGTCGCAGGCGAAGTTACGCCGTCTTATCGGCTTGATGTTCGGCTCGATGATGCGCTCGAAGGGTTAGGCGTTCTGAACGACGACACGATCAGCCGTGAACGCCGGATCTTGCGCGCGCGTTATCAACTGATCGATTTGGCAACGGGAGAAATCCTGCTTGATGCGACTGCCGGTTCGGATGCCGGGATTGACGTTGTGTCGAGCGAATATGCGACCATTGCGGCTGAACAGACTGCACTGGAAAACCTCGCCAAAGACGTCGCGGATCGGATGGCAACGCGCATTGCGCTGACTCTGCGAGAGCGGGAACGCGCCGCTGGTAATCCGTGAAGGCCAAACATTCTGAATTTGCGCGCGGCTTGCCCAAATCGGCGGCCAATGCGTCGATTTTCTTTTTTTGCGGCCCTGACGAAGCCGGGGCCTCTGCCGCCGCCACCAAAGTGATCGAAGCGCTGCCTGATGCGGGCGAACGGATTGAATTGTCGGGCGGCGATTTGCGGCGCGATCCAGCGTTGCTGGGGGACGAGGCGCGATCGGGTTCGCTGTTTGGCGATAGTCGGCACATTTATGTGCGCGCATCGGGCGATGAGGCGCATGACGCGATCAAGGCTCTGATTGAGACAGGCGAAGCGGGTGGCGGGGATGCAGCCCCGGTGCTGGTGGTTGCGACGGCGGCGACCGACAAATCGCGCACGGCAAAGTTGCTGGAAAAGCGCGCCGATGGCTTGGTCGCGATGTTTTACCCGCCCGATATGATGAGCGTTGCCGCATCAGTTCGCGTCATGGCCGATAGCGCAGGATTGCGGCTGGGTGGTGATTTAGCAGAGCGTATCGCGCGCGCGGCAGGCCTTGATGTGCGCTTGGCGCAGTCCGAAGTCGATAAGCTGGCGCTGTATATGGATGCAGAGCCGCAAGCGCCCAAGCAGGTTGCCATTGAGGATTACGCTCAAATTGGTGCTGCCACCGAGGAAGATGGCTTTGGCGCACTCGTCAACGCTGTGATGGGCGGGGAAATGGGCCGATTGCCCGGCGAAATCCGCCGCATGAAGGAACTGGGGCTGAATCCAGTCGGATTGCTTTTGGCTTTAGAGCGGCGCGCTGCGCAATTGGCGCAGATTGCCGCAAAATTGGGTACACGCGGCTCGCTTGATAACCTCGGCCGCGGTGAAAAGGCGCAACTGGGCATTTTCTGGAAAGAAGAGCGCGAAATTCGCCAACAGCTTGCCTCATGGCAAAAGCCAGCAGCGCGCGGGAGCAAGGATAGCAAGCTTGATCGATTAATCCCCCGGCTTGTTGCACTGCACCGTAGTCTGCTCGCTAACAGTCAGGCGGCTGAGCTGCTGCTGGCTCAGGACCTCACACAAATCGCCAGATTTGCCGCGAAACGGTAGCATTTTCGGACAGAATCCCATTTCGCAGTCGCAACAACCGGTATATTGTGTGTAAGAGAATTACGAGGGTCGAAGGCAACTCCTTCTTGGAGCGTTCCTGGGGGAGCGCGAATAAGCATGAACAAAGTCACCGGGGTGCCGCTTAAAGCGGCCAGACCTGAACAGATTGATCACCCAATTGCACCGTCGCTAGAGCGGAGGCGCTTGCGGACATATGCGCTTTTACTACTGCTTGATGCGGCGCTGCTGCATATCGCCTTCGTATCTGCTGGTGCGATCTATGAGGGAGTGTGGCTGTATCAGCGAAATCTGGTAGCGGTACAAACGATGCTGCCGGTGTTCTTTACCATCGCGCTCTACAACAAGACCTATAGCGGCGAAGCACTGACAAACTGGGTTTTCGCCGCGCGCCAAGCGTTGATCGCGCTGTTGCTTTCCGCGGCGCTTCTGAACTTTGTTGCATTCTATACAAAATCCAACGCGCAGTTTTCGCGTGTTTCGGTGACACTCGGCCTCATTCTTTCTGCTATTGCGTTGGTTGCATTGCGCCGTTTGGTCCCGATCATAATTGAAAAATTTTGGGCTGGGCGGACGTTAAACAGGCTGATTATTGACGACGGTGGTCCAGGATTTGTCCATACCAAGGCTGATACGATTTCGGCGGCTGAATATGAACTTGACCCGACAAGCCATGATCCTTTCATGCTCGACCGGTTGGGAAGAATGCTGCAAAATCAGGACAAGGTCGTGGTCAGTTGCCCGCATGAGCGGCGCGAGGCTTGGGCATTCCTGCTCAAATCCACGGGTGTCTATGGCGAGATTGTAAGCGAGCCACTGCACCTCTTGGGTGCGACGGGCATTCACCGCTATGACGGGCAAGAACGCACAACTTTGGTGGTTTCAACCGGCCCTTTGGCTCTGCGTTCGCGCATTTCCAAGCGGTTGTTTGATATCATTGTAGCTGGCGCTGCATTGGCAGCGCTCTCGCCGGTGCTGTTGTTCATTGCATTTCGGATCAAGCTTGAAGATGGCGGTCCGATTCTGTTTGTTCAGCGGCGGCTGGGTCGGGGTAATCAGTTCTTCAACATGCTCAAATTCCGTTCAATGCGGGTTGAACTCAACGACGCCGATGGTGCCCGTTCGACTGGTCGCGAGGACGACCGGATCACCAAGGTTGGTGCCTTTATCCGCCGCACCAGCATCGATGAGCTCCCGCAGATCATCAACGTTCTCCGCGGTGATATGTCGATTGTCGGGCCGCGTCCCCATGCACTGGGCAGCCGAGCGAACAGTAAGCTGTTTTGGGAGGTTGATGCGCAATATTGGCGTCGTCACTGCTTGAAGCCGGGTCTTACCGGACTTGCTCAAGTGCGCGGCCATCGTGGTGCTACCGAGCAAGAGAAGGACCTGACTGACCGGCTCAAATCCGACCTTGAGTACATATCAGGTTGGTCGTTGCGGCGTGATGTGGAGATTGTTCTCAAAACGGTTGCAGTGTTGAGGCACGATAACGCCTACTAGAGTGTGTGTTTGCACATTCAGTTGAATCGTGTGTGCTAGTCTTGCGAAACTGAGAACGTTCCGCGCACTCTGCCGTCACTGCCGCCTTCGCCGGGCGTTGCGCTTGAGCTGCCGCCGCTCGAACGGCCATCCACCGTGGACAGACCGCTGGCGAGGTCGATCACTAGGCGTCCACCGCTCAGGGCATCGCCCCCGCGACGCAACTCAACATTGCCAGCCATCGTGATGACCCGCGCATCGAAGTCATAGACGGCGACGTCGCCGCTTGCGCGCTCATTCCCTCGCGTCACGACCACGCCGCCATTGGCGGTGATGCGCGATACGTCGAGCGACCCGTCATCGGTGTATTGCGCTAGCATCCGGTTGGACCGCACTCGCAAACCCGCTTGATTGATCACCACGCCGCCGGTCAGAACCACGCGATTTGCCCGGTCATCCAACGCGATATTGCCCGCATCAAACGACACCGGAGCCTGTGTGTTGTGCGATGCAAGTCCCTGTGCATCGGCGCTTACCACTCCGCCCAGCACGCTTGCTAAGGCAAAGCCTCCCACGGCCCATCCCAGTGCGATCCGGCCCAATTGTGTGCCTGTCTGCGTCATTGCGGTATCCTCAATTCGCCCGGGACCATCGTCAATCGGGCATTACCATTCAGCACCAATGTGCGCGCTTCGACATCGGCGCTCATCGTGTTGGCAGAGAAGGTGCCTGCCGGTACGGTTCCTGCCACGCCATCATCGCCTTGCATCGTCCTCGCGTTCAAGTCGAATGAGACGCCGCTTGCGGTCAGCGCATAGCCATCGGAAGAGCGAACCTCGACCGTTCCATCCACTTCGACCATCTCTTCGTTGATGTCATACACGCCGCCCGGTGCTGAGAGGCGCGCTGGACCATCTGTCAGAAGCAGCTGCGCCATCAGGTCCTGCATACGAACCTTACCTTCTGCGCCTGATCGTTGGACTGCTTCGCCTGCGGTGATCGAGAACGGGCGTCCGTCATCGTCGCGTCCGCGATACATCGCATTGTCGACGCTAAGGCGCTCATCAATCACGGCCACCTTTGTCCGATCGAGCAGGAAGCTGACCTCACCGCGCGGACTCAAGGGGGTCACGATCATCAACGCAGCCAGCACACCAACGCCCATCGGCAACACGCGCGCCAGCAACCCGATCAGCGCATCATGACTGCCACCGGGGGCGGCAAAGTGCTGTCGCTTTGATCGAAGCGCTTTGGCTTCATTGGTTTCTATGCGGCGTTTTAGACCCATAAGAATGCGTTATCCGGTGTAACCTTCATTGTGGCTGAATATGTCGCGATTGTCCCATCCGGCGATGTCTAGCAAAGCGCGGGTGGGTAGGAAATCGAAACAGCCCTCCGCCAATTCCGTGCGCCCTTCTCGGTCTAAACGCACGATCAACTCATCGCGCAAGCGGTGCAGGAACCGCACATCAGAGGCAGCATAGTCACGCTGTGCATCACTCAAGATCGGCCCGCCCCAATCGCTTGATTGCTGTTGCTTAGAGATGCTCTCACCCAACAGCTCATCGGTCAGGTTCTTCAGCCCATGCCGGTCGGTATAGGTGCGCACCAGCTTGCTCGCGATCTTGGTGCAGAATACAGGCGCGGCCATCACACCGAGGTAGTATTGCAAAGCCGCAAGGTCGAAGCGAGCATAGTGGTAGAGCTTCACCCGGCTCTCATCCGCCAGAAGAGCGGTAAGGTTTGGCGCTTCATACTCGCTACCCGGAGCGAAGCGCACCAGATGCTCATCGCCCGAACCATCGCTGATCTGGACAACGCAAAGCCGGTCGCGTGGCGTGATGAGACCCATGGTCTCGGTGTCTACCGCCAGCGCCGATGTGCCCTCGAGCACGCCTGCGGGGAGGTCTTCTTCATGGAAGTGTACTGTCATCGCCGCCCCGCTTACGCCTATTGGGGATAGAGGGGAAGGGGCGTCTCGCCTTGGCAACGCAGGTGGGTGTAGCTTTGCACGATCATGGCAGGTGACGAGATCCCCGATAGCTGGCGCAGTGTCCTTGAGCCGGTTCTGCAGACGCCAGAGGCGCGGCGGCTGGGCGGTTGGCTGACCGCTGAGGAGAAGCAGGGCAAGACCATCTACCCTCCGCGCGGCCAGAGGCTGGCGGCGCTGGCGATGACGCCGCTGGATGCGGTGCGGGTCGTGATCCTTGGGCAGGACCCCTATCACGGGCCGGGTCAGGCACATGGACTGGCTTTCTCTGTCGCTGATGGGGTCAAGCAGCCACCCTCGCTGGTCAACCTGTTCAAGGAGCTGGAGAGCGACATTGGCGTTCCGCGCCCGGACACGGGCAACCTTACGCCTTGGGCGCGTCAGGGTGTGCTTTTGCTCAACAACACGCTGACGGTGGAGGCGGGGCAAGCGGGCAGCCATGCGGGGCGCGGATGGGATGCGATCACCGATGCTTGTGTGGCGGCAGTGGCGGAGAGGAGCGCGCCGACCGTGTTCGTCTTGTGGGGTAGCCATGCGGCCAAGAAGGCAGGCCGTATTCGCGCGCTTGGCGCTGCGTCGCATCACCTGATCCTCAAATCCCCGCATCCCAGCCCCCTGTCCGCCTATCGCGGCTTCTTCGGATCGCAGCCATTCAGCAAGGCCAACGCCTTCCTTGAACAGCACGGATGCGAGCCGATTGACTGGTCGCTGTAACGGCCGGTTTGGGGTGAGATGGACCGCGAAAGGGGGTGCTTTGAAAATAACCCAGTCCCTACCAAGTGTCTGCACAAAAAAGATAAAATGGCGAAATGCAGCGCAATAAGTGTCAACTTCGCGTATTTGAGTTCGATCCGGTGATGCCGATCGTTCACCGGGCATAGGCGGCACAACCGGGTTCGTGACTAGGTTCACGGGCACGTTCACAGGCGCAACTTGCCCCATTTGCTCATCTGTAGGAAAGTCGCATGTGATGACCGAGGATGAAGCCCGCCAAGCTCTGATCGCACGCACCGCGCAGCTCGATGCAGAGGACCGCGCCAACACTGAGGCGCGTGATCCCGTTACCCTACAACAAGACAGCGTCGGACGGTTGTCGCGCATGGACGCGATGCAACAACAAGCGATGGCGCAGGCGACCGAACGCCGCCGAGGTCAGGAGCGCATCCGCATCAAAGCGGCCTTGGCGCGCATTGACGAAGGTGAATGGGGCTATTGCGCCACCTGCGGTGAAGAGATTGCAGAGGCGCGGTTACGACATGACCCAAGCGTGGCGGTGTGTGTGGGATGCGCGGGCTGAGCCCTATTCCACGCCCAGCATATATTGCGCTGCGGCCACAACTGGCATCGGGCGGGCAAACAAATAGCCTTGGCCGTAATCCACACCCAGATCGCGCAATACGTCGCGTTCTTCGTCGCACTCAATGCCTTCTGCGACGAGCTTTGCACCCATCTCAACCGCAAAGTGGACCATGGCAGTGGTCAGAGCCTGACGTGCCAAGTCCTTGTGAATATCGCGGGTTAATGACATGTCGAGCTTGAGCAAATCGGGCCTTAAATCAACCAGATGGCGCAGGCCCGAATAGCCCGCCCCAACATCGTCAATCGCAATGCGAGCATAGGGTGATAGCCGTTCCAGCGAGGCTTTGAGCGCGTCGAAATCGTCAACCTGGTGGTGCTCTGTCACCTCCAGAACCAGCTTTCGATCGGCATAGCTTGCGAGAACTTCTTCAAGCGCGCCTGACAGGATCGTTGCAGGGGAGGCGTTGATCGACAGATAAGCATCGCGGGGCAGGTGGTTGATCGTGGCAAGTCCTGCGCGGATCGCCAACAGTTCGAGCTCCGCGCCAAGGCCAACCTCGGCCGCTTCATCAAACCATTTGTCTGGCCCACGCTCGCTCGCATCAGGAAAGCGTGCGAGGCATTCAACACCCATCGGTTTGCCCGTCGCCAGATCGACAATCGGTTGTTGGAACATTTGCAGCTGGCCAGTGCTCAAAAGCTCGCGGATTGCGTTTTCGCTGGCGAGTAGGCGCTCGCTTGCATCCAGTGTCCGCTCAATCTGTTCGGTGGCGAGTGTGGCAAACGCTTTGAGCACATCCAGATCGCGGTTCGTCATCGAGCGATCGGGTTGCTGGCTGAGACAGCAGAAACTGCCAAACACCGATCCATCACTCCGTTTCAACGGCACGTTGAGATGGCAACCCACAGGCAGCAATTTCGTGATCGCCAGGTTCTCAGTGAACGGATGATCAGCCGGGTCCTGTATCAGTTCCGGCAGGTTTCCTTCGGCAACATGCCAGCAATAGCTGTCTTCGCGTGGCTCGCGAAAACCGGGTCCCATCGGCAGGTCCACATCGCTGCTAACATGGGTCAATTCCCGCTCATCATTCTCGACATAGCGAGAGACAAAGGCGATCTCTGTGCCCAAATGTTTGCGCACGGCATCAAGGATGCGGTCGATCGATTGATCTTCAACCTGCTGAAAGTTGGCAATCGCGGGCGCGATAGATGGTCCGGTGTTCAGCGGTTTAGCAAGGGCCGAGGCTGTCTTCATCATGCTGGACTGTATAGTTTACGAAAGTTTAGAAATTCTCTCCGTAAATTCGCATATCCGGCGGACCTAGTCCTGCGGAGGGAGCTTGCGCAATTCCATCGGCCAACGCCCGCCCTGTAGGGTGAGCAGGCCGTTATTGAGCTGGCCCGTAACGCCCGAGAAATCAGCGACACCCATATCATTGCGGCGAAATTCAAAGCGGATTGTCTCGCCTTCGCTCACTGTGAATGTGCTGGTGAGGTCGTAGACTTGTGAGGTCACATCATAGATATCTTGCTTCAGCTGTACGTTTACGACTTCGTCGCAGGTCTCAGGCGGTGACCAACCTTCTGTGGGCACTTGTCCAAAGACCACCTCGCCATTGGCGCATATCGCGCGCACCGATCCGTATTGGAACGGCTCGCCATTGCTGGCCCACACGATCCGCAGCAATTTGCCGTCGGGCACGGTTTCCATGCCGGGCCATCCGAATTCAGGTGCGACGGGCTTGGGGTCGCTTGTCAGGATGATCGTATCGTCCTCTTGCGTCCACGTGCCCGCTGCGCGCATGTCCAGCGCCCCAACCGATACGCCCCAGCCAAATGTACCATCGGCGCGGATTATCATGCCCATCGCCATTTCCATCTGGCCGCCATCATAGCGCCCGACGAACGGGGAGTCGGCTTGTGTCGCTTCCTCTTGTTCGGCTGCTTCTTCGACCTGCGTATCTTCATGTGGATGCGCCGAGAGGGGTACGGCCATAAACGCGAATACCGGGATCAATCCTTTGTAGAAGCTGTGCTGCATCAGAATTGTGCAGTCAGCCGCGCGCCGATTGTCACGCCGGTATCACGGAAAGCAATCGCGCTATCGACCACTTGCACATTGGCGGTGAAGCCGATCGCGTCGTCGAACTGATAGGTGTAGAATGCTTCGACGCCCTGTTCATCCTCAACACCAAGGCGAAAGGCGATGTCATCAACCAGTTCATCGGTTAGCGAATATTGGAAATAGGCGAGACCAAAGCGGTCCTGAGGGCGAAAGCGCGGGTTGCCTGAAACGCCGAAATAGCCCGAATAATCGAGGAATGTGGGATCGCCCATGGATGCTTGGAACCGGGCGAGAATGCCCCAGCCTTTGCCACGTGCCTCTGGGTAAAGCTTGATGAACTGATAGGCGGACAATTGCACCGCCAGCTCACCGCTTTCATTGCCGAAAGTGCCAATCGGTTGCGGAGGAGGGGTCAGCGCGCGCGGCAGGATATCGACCGCAAATTGGTCGCGGGTCGATCCGACCACGGCAAAGTTATAGACGCCCGGCATCCCGCCAAACCGTGTGCGCACAGCGGCTGAGGCCAGGAAGCCAACGCCGCTTTCAAAGCCGGTTTCAAAACCGGTGCGCTGATATTGGCTGTCCGGGTCATAGACCCAGAGGCGATAGATCATGTTGCCTTTGGGCACTTGCAGCGCCGCGCCGGTCAATGTGTTGGGCACAACGGCGGTTGGCGGGAGAGCCAGGCCCAAATTCTGGAAACCGAAATGTCCGTCACTCGCGACAATTGGCAATTGGCCGGAAATGTCGAGGACATTGATTTTGCCGATTTCCAAAGTTGCGCCAGAATTCCATTTGTATTCGATGCTGGCAGAAAGGTCGAAGTCACCTGCACCTTCGGGCCGGAACAAAGCCGTGTTGCCGGGGATCAGGCCGATTTCGCCGTTAGAGGTTTCACCCCATGTGTATTCAGGCCGGATCTTGATCGTGAGGTTGCTTGGCCCGCCATAGAAACTGCCGCGCACTTCGAGATAGCCATCCACGCGCCCGGAATAGCGCGCGACACTGCGCGCATCGCCAGCAACCGGAACATCGACAAATTGCGATGCAACTACGCGCAGATCGACGTCTTTGGGTGGTGGAGGTGCTGGCCGTGCGGCAGCGGGTGCCTGATCTTGGACCACTGAAACCGTGCCATCGTCGGCAGGCAGTGCCGCAAAATCAGTCTCTAGATTCGCAGCCAGCTCAAAGGTCTCTGCCGAAATCGCCGTTGTTTCTAAAATCTCGCTTGAACCATCGCTGGCCTCTTCGGCCTGTGCTGGGGCGGAAAATGCGAGCGCTGCGGCGCTGCCTAGGAAAGCCAAAGCGCGCACGCGCCGGCAGCCAAAATCATTCACGACCCAAAACCCTCTCATCAGCGGATAGTTGTTTATCCTGCTTACGCATTATGCGTGATACAAGTTGAACCACCTCGAAGGAGCGGGGTCAAGATGTCGCAAATGCGCGTGGTCACAGGACTATGTGTAACCGATGCGTAGGTTTATTAGAGTTAAGTCCGTGTAAACACGGCGCAAACACTTTGCCTAATTGCGGCGGAATGAGCGGATTAGCGGGGCAGTTGAGTTGCGCCCATCAATGCCTCATCCACGGCGCGCGCGCACTGGCGCCCTTCGCGGATGGCCCACACGACAAGGCTCTGCCCACGCCGCATATCACCACAGGCAAAGACATTCTGCGCGCTGGTCGCGTAATTTTCGGTGTCGGCGGCGACATTGCCGCGATCCGTCAGCTCAACCCCCGCTTGTTCGAGCAGGCCTGCCTTTTTCGGACCAACAAAGCCCATGGCGAGCAGGATCAAGTCCGCTTTCAGAGTGAACTCGCTACCCACAATCTCACGCATCTGACCATCCACCCATTCGACGCGCGCGCATTCGAGGCCGGTGATCGTCTCACCGTCACCCACAACACGCTTTGTCAAAACGGCCCAATCACGGTCCACGCCTTCTTCATGGCTGGATGATGTGCGCAATTTGAGCGGCCAATCGGGCCAAGTCATCGCCTTGTCCTCTTTTTCGGGAGGCTTAGGCATAATCTCAAGCTGCGTGACGCTGGCGGCGCCCTGACGGTTGGAGGTGCCAACACAATCACTGCCCGTATCGCCCCCACCGATCACGACGACATGCTTGCCGGTTGCTTTCAAGGTACCGCGCGGGGCGGCGCGTTCTTCAACGTCGCCCGCATTGCGTTTGTTCTGCTGTGTCAGGAATTCCATCGCCAGTCGCACGCCTGGCATTTCTGCGCCGGGAATGGACAATGCGCGGGCATCTTCTGCTCCGCCGGACAGGATCACTGCGTCGAAATTTTCCTCAAGGCTTTTGAAGGAGACATCGACGCCCACTTCCTTGCTAGTGCGGAATTCAACACCTTCAGCCTCCATCTGGAGACAGCGGCGCGCGATGAGATGCTTTTCCATCTTAAAATCCGGAATACCATAGCGCAGCAACCCGCCAACCCGGTCGCTTTTTTCGAACAGAGTGACACTGTGGCCAGCGCGCGCCAATTGCTGCGCGCAAGCCATGCCAGCGGGGCCAGAACCCACGACCGCAACAGATTTGCCGGTCTTTTCCTCAGGGACTTGGGGTGTGACCCACCCTTCCTGCCACCCGCGATCAACGATGGCGCATTCGATGCTTTTGATTGTGACGGGTTGGTCGACAATGTTGAGCGTGCACGAAGCCTCGCATGGGGCGGGACAGATGCGGCCAGTGAATTCGGGAAAATTGTTGGTCGAATGCAGCACGTCGAGCGCATTCTTCCAATCATTCTCATAGACCAGATGGTTCCAGTCCGGGATCATGTTGTTCACCGGGCAACCATTGTGACAATAGGGAATGCCGCAATCCATGCAGCGCGAGGCTTGGCTCGACAGCACTTCATCGGAAGGTTGAACGATAAATTCGCGATAATTATCAAGCCGCTCTTTGGGATCGAGATAATCCCGCTCGCGCCGATCCAGTTCGAGAAATCCGGTGTCTTTACCCATTGCTTTGACCCTTATTCCGCCGCGACCGAAGCGGCTTCTTCGCGCTCTGCGGCCAGCGCTTCGAGAGCGCCCCGGTAATCGCGCGGCATCACTTTGACGAAATGGCTGAGCGCTTTGTCCCAATCACCCAGCAATTCTCCCGCCACGGCACTGCCGGTGTGGAGTTGATGGCGTTCAATCAGGATGCGCAGCCGCTCAGCATCGTGGAGCAGCATGTCGCCCATGCCGAAATCATTGACTGAGCTGCCGCGTTGTTGCGGGCGGCCCATACCTTCATCACTGTCTGCTTCACCGGAAACCGGCAGCAGATCGACTTGTGCGTGATTGACCAGCTGAGAGAAGTTCCCGTCGGGGTCATAAACATAGGCGACCCCGCCGCTCATGCCGGCTGCAAAGTTGCGCCCCGTTGCGCCCAGCACCACGACCACGCCGCCAGTCATATATTCGCAAGCGTGATCGCCTGCGCCTTCGACCACTGCAATCGCGCCGGAATTGCGCACAGCGAAACGTTCACCGGCAACGCCTGAGAAATACGCCTCACCTGCAATTGCGCCGTAAAGCACGGTGTTGCCGACGATGATATTCTCACCCGCATTGCGCGGGGCGGTCTCTGGTGGGCGCACTATGATCCGTCCGCCGCTCATGCCTTTGCCGACATAATCATTGGCATCGCCAACCAGATCGAGCGTCACGCCATGGGCAAGCCATGCGCCAAAGCTCTGTCCTGCAACGCCTGTCAGGTTCACGCGGATCGTGTCCACCGGCAAGCCTTCATGCCCATGCGCCTTGGCTATTTCGCCAGACAGCATTGCGCCGACAGTACGGTTCACATTGCGGATTTGATAGTCGAGCTGAACAGGTGTTCTTGCCGTAATCGCCGCATTGGAATCCGCGATCAGAGCATTGTCCATCGCTGCACCAAGCCCGTGATCCTGCACGCCGGTATGGTTGAGCGTCGCATCATCGGCCAATTCAGGCTTGTGAAGCAAGCGGTCGAGATTGATCCCGCGCGCTTTCCAATGGCGGTGCATGCGGGTCATGTCCAAACGGTCGACCCGGCCCACCATTTCGGAGAGTGTGCGGAAGCCCATTTCAGCCATAATCTCGCGCAATTCTTCAGCGACGAAGAACATGTAATTGACCACGTGTTCAGGCTGTCCGGTGAAACGCGCGCGCAGGACAGGATCTTGCGTGGCCACGCCAACGGGGCAGGTGTTGAGATGACACTTGCGCATCATAATGCACCCCGCCGCGATCAGAGGAGCCGTGGCAAAACCAAACTCATCCGCGCCCAGCAGAGCGCCAATCGCAACATCGCGTCCGGTGCGTAGGCCGCCATCGACCTGCACCGCAATGCGGCTGCGCAAGTCATTCAGTAGCAGTGTCTGCTGTGTCTCTGCCAGACCAATTTCCCATGGCGAACCGGCATGGGTTAGGCTGGTCAGAGGAGACGCGCCGGTCCCGCCATCATAGCCAGAGATCGTGACATGGTCCGCGCGGGCTTTCGATACGCCAGCGGCCACCGTGCCTACGCCGACCTCAGACACAAGCTTAACCGAAATGCGCGCGCCGGTGTTCACGTTTTTAAGATCGTGGATCAGCTGCGCGAGGTCTTCGATGGAGTAGATATCGTGATGCGGTGGGGGAGAGATTAGCCCCACACCCGGCGTCGAATGCCGGACTGCCCCGATGCGTTTGTCGACTTTGTGACCGGGCAGCTGGCCACCTTCGCCGGGCTTTGCGCCTTGGGCCATCTTGATCTGAATATCGTCGGAGTTCACCAGATATTCCGTCGTCACGCCAAAACGTCCCGATGCCACTTGTTTGATCCGGCTGCGCATCGAATCGCCGTTTTCCAGCGGAGTGAAGCGGAACGGTTCCTCGCCCCCTTCGCCCGTGTTCGAACGCCCGCCGATGCGGTTCATAGCCAGCGCCATGGTCGAGTGCGCTTCGTGGCTGATCGAGCCAAGGCTCATCGCGCCGGTGCTGAAACGCTTTACGATCTCGCTTGCCGGTTCAACTTCGTCCAGCGGGACCGGATCGCCGGATTTCTTGAACTCCATAAGCCCGCGAATGGTCAGCAGCCGTTCGGACTGCTCGTTCACAGACTTGGCGAATTCCTCGTAATTCGAAGCGTCATTGCCGCGCACAGCATGCTGCAATTGGGCGACATTTTCCGGCGTCCAGGCGTGCTCTTCCCCGCGCAGACGGTATTGATAGATGCCACCAACATCCAGCATGCCTTTATACAAGGGATTGTCGCCATAGGCCTGAGCGTGGCGGCGCACGCTTTCCTCGGCCACTTCGTCCAGGCCAACGCCTTCGATCGTGGTCGCCGTGCCGGTGAAGTATTTCTCGACAAAGTCAGAGCTAAGCCCGACCGCGTCAAAGATCTGCGCACCGCAATAGGACTGGTAGGTCGATATGCCCATTTTGGACATGACCTTGCGGATGCCTTTGCCAACGCCTTTGATATAGTTTTGCTGGACGTCTTCGGCGCTCAATTCGGAATGTTTGCGAGTGCGGATATCTTCGAGTGTTTCGAAGGCGACATATGGGTTTATGGCCTCTGCACCGAACCCTGCGAGCACACAGAAATGGTGCACTTCGCGCGCTTCGCCGGTTTCCACGACGAGGCCTGTTTGCATCCGCAAACCTTGGCGCACCAGATGATGATGCACGGCTGCCGTCGCGAGCAAAGCGGGCATCGGAATGCGGTCTTCGCTTTGCGCTCTATCGGACAGGATCAGGATGTTTTGATCCTGCAACACTGCTTCTGTCGCAGCCCAACACATCTCTTTCAGCGCCAGCTCAATTCCTTCAACGCCCTTCGCTGCGTCAAAGGTGATGTCGATGGTCGCACACCGAAACGCGCCGTCCAAAACCGCCTCGACCGAACGGATTTTCGCTAGGTCATCATTGGTGAGGATCGGTTGTTCAACCTCCAACCGTTTGTGTGTGCCCGCATCATGGCCGAGCAAATTCGGGCGCGGACCGATCATCGACAGCAGGCTCATCACCAGCTCTTCACGGATCGGGTCAATCGGCGGATTGGTGACCTGCGCGAAGTTCTGCTTAAAATAATCGTAGAGCAGGCGCGCTTTGTCCGAGAGGACCGCAATCGGCGTGTCGGTGCCCATTGACCCGATTGGATCATCGCCCTTGGTTGCCATTGGTTCCAAGAAACGGCTGATGTCTTCTTGCGTGTATCCAAACGCTTGCTGGCGTTGCAGCAAGGTTGTTTCATGTTCGGCAACTTCGGACAGTTCCGGCTCAATCTCGCTGATATCGGACAGTTTGAATTGTGCCTTGTCCAGCCAATCGGCAAACGGAGCGGACGATGCGAGGTCCGCTTTCAGTTCCGCATCCTCAATGATCCGGCCTTGCTCCAGATCGATCAGCAGCATCTTGCCCGGTTGCAGACGCCATTTGCGCACAATGTCTTCTTCGGCGAATGGCAGAACGCCGCTTTCCGAAGCGAGGCACACGATATCGTCTTTGGTAACGCAAAAGCGCGCCGGGCGCAGGCCGTTGCGGTCCAATGTCGCGCCGATTTGTCGCCCATCGGTAAAGCACACCGCCGCCGGGCCATCCCATGGCTCCATCAAGGCCGCGTGATATTCGTAGAAACTGCGCAATTCCGGCTTCATCAGGTCGTTCTTTGACCAAGCTTCCGGGATCAACATCATCATTGCATGAGCCAGCGAATATCCGCCCGCCAGCAGCAATTCGAGTGCATTGTCGAGGCACGCCGTATCCGATTGCCCATGCGGGATGATCGGCCACATTTTGTCAAGATCAACGCCCAGCAGCTCCGATTCCATCGTGCGGCGGCGCGCGTTCATCCAGTTCACATTGCCGCGAACCGTGTTGATTTCCCCGTTGTGAGCAATGAAGCGGAAGGGGTGAGCCAGCCGCCAGCTGGGGAAAGTGTTGGTGGAAAAACGCTGGTGCACCAATCCAAAGGCGCTTTCGCATTCGGGATCGCTCAGATCGTCGTAAAAGCTTTGAACCTGTGTCGCGAGCAGCAGGCCCTTGTATACGATAGTGCGGCTGGAAAAACTGGGCAGATAGGTGTCGGTCAGCCCGTCCAGCCCATGCTTTTCCTGAAGCTTGGCAAGAGGATTTTGGACCTGCTTACGGATCACCAGCAGCTTGCGCTCAAACGCTTCCTGATCGGCGCAATTTTCGCCGCGCGCGATGATCGCCATTTGGATGACCGGCATCGATTCGATAACCGCATCGCCCAATCCATCAAGCGTCACAGGCACATCGCGCCACCCGATCAGGCGCTGGCCTTCTTTGGCCGAAAATGTCTCAAAACGCTGTGCAACAAAGTCGCGCGCCGCCTCATCCCGCGGCATAAAGCACATGGCGACCGCATAATGCCCTTCGGCTGGTAGGTCGTGACCGTGCTCTTCGGCCCACCGCCGGATCAGAGCATGGGGGATTTGCATAAGCAAGCCAGCGCCATCGCCCAAAAGCGGGTCTGCGCCCACAGCGCCGCGATGGTCCAGCTTGGCTAGAATCTCTAGCGATTGTTCAACGATAGAGTGACTGCGCGCGCCTTTAATATGCGCGACCATGCCCACTCCGCAGGCGTCATGTTCATTGGCGGGGTCATAGAGACCCTGGGAATTGGGGTATCCCATGGAGAAATCCGTCCTGTTAGATGCCAATGCTATGGCGACCGACAGAGCGGTTCGCGGCAATGGCGTGTGTGTCGAGCGCACAGGACCATATAGCCCAGACCGCGCTGCGTTTCAGGCGCCTTTTGCCGATGGAATAGAGTTTTTGCAACCGCGAAGAGTGAATTATTATTACGCGGTGGCCAAGCAAGCCTTTTGTTTATTGCGCCTGATGCGATTCACTCGCGATTAGGTTGCAAATTTTGGAAAATTGCTGGCTCGATCAGGCCGCCCCGCGCAGGCTTTGCAGCTTGACTAAGGCATCACGCAATTCACGCTCTGTTTGGCCCAGCTCGCTCGTTTGCGTATCGACGACACCGGGTTCGGCTGTATCAAAGCCGCGCTCTGTAAACAGCGTCAGTGCCTTTAGAGCCTCTGCCAAAGCGGCATCACGCATTGGTGGGTTTTTAGGCAAGCGGGTGCGTTCGGCCTGTTGGTGTTCATGCAGAGCACCGGCAAAACGTTCGACCATTTCGACGAGGCTGAGTTCTTCGGGCAATTTCTGCCGCAATTTCTCCAGTGCACCTTCGGGCGGGACAGGGGCGGCAAAGATTGGAGTGGGGTTCGCGGTGGGTTCTGCGTCGTCTTGGGCTGCAGGCTCTGGCGGTTCCTGAACCCAAACCGCATCGCGCCCTGGCATTTCAGCAAATTCACCAAGGTCCAAGGCTTGCGGCTTGTCCATTTCCACTGCGGCTTGCTGTTCGGCAGGGGCTGCCTCGCATGTCTCAATCAGAGCGTCTTTGAAGTGACGGCGCGTGAACCCAGGGGTTTCGTCCTCTGCTTCCGGCTCAACCGGCTTTTCATCCTCATATCCGCGCATGGACAATTCGCCCAAGGTCGGCTTTTTGGTGGCCAAGAGTGCCGGATGGTCGCTGACGTCCTCTGCTTCGCTTTGATCGGTGATCAAGCCTGAGGACAGGTCGTCTGAAGCGCTCTCATCAGCACCGAACGGCAATTCCTCAAGCGGCGCATCGAGGCTCTCGCTGCCCAGCTCGACAGCGGGGTTGATTGGGCGGTTGCGGCGCGATGCCATGGCAGAGACGATTGAGGCACCATCATCATCATGGGGCATTCGGTTGCGCATTGCAGTGGCAATCACAAAGGCGCACGCTCCGCCAAATACCGCAGCAATGGCAGCGAAGATCATCTGCGCCATGCCACCGATAGAGCCAAGCCCGGTCAATGTGGAAATGCGAGTGATCGCAGCAGGCGACAGAACCATGACCGAAAGGCCAAACAGGGCCGCGCCCCAAATGGTGAGCATTGGCACAAATGACGCATGCGAGATGATCGAGGTCAAAGCGGGTTTTTCGCCCCGCTGCTTAACCTTCACATGAGGTGATCGCTCGATAAACTTACTCAGACGCATCGTGCCCTCTTGCCCAACTGTCGGGCGTGTGGTGGGCAAGGAGCGTTGATCGCTGCGCTATGCCCGTAATCCCTGTTCGCGCGGCTCAACGATGTGCTGAGGGTCGCGTTTAACGTCGGCTAGCAAGAGATGGTAAACGTCTAGATAACGTCGCACATTCGCGGACCAATCGTGGCGGGCGCGAACATGGTCGAGGCCGCGTGTGCGAATGCCGTCCCATCCCTCACGCGCGTCCAGCATATCGGCGAGTGCTTCCGCGCATGCGGCGGGATCATCGGGGGCGAACAGAAACCCGGTTTCGCCATGGGTGATTAGCTCGCGGTGCCCGCCGACATTGGAAGCGGCGACGATGCGCTGCTGGGCCATGGCTTCTAGGGGCTTTAAGGGTGTGACGAGATCGGTGAGACGCGAATGTTTGCGCGGATAGGCCAGCACATCGATGAGCGAATAATACCGCTCGACCTCTTGATGCGGCACGCGGCCTGTAAAGATCACTGCGGATGGGTCCGGTAATTGCGAGGCGGCGGCGCGCCATGCACTCTCCATCTCGCCCGCACCGACCAGCAATGCCCGCGCACCCGGATGGCGCTCGCGCAGCAGGGGCATCGCGGCGATCAGGTCGTCGACCCCTTCGTAATCATAGAAACTGCCGATATAGCCGATCACCGGTGCATCCGGTGCAATGCCCAATTCATGGGCCAAAGCGTCATCACGCGGGGGCGGGTCCCCGAACAGCGTCATATCAACACCGTTGGGCATGATCCCGATCTTTCCCGGAGCTATCCCGCGATTGATCAGATCATCGCGCAGCCCTTGGCAGATTGTGAACACAGCATCGGCCCGGTTGGCGATCTGCGTCTCTAAGGAGCGGGTTAGGCGATATTTTGCGGACCCTTTGCTGCCCGTGCGATTGCCGACAGCGGCGTCTTCCCAAAAGGCGCGAATTTCATAGACCAGCGGTATGCCCAGCGCGCTCCCGGCACGCCAAGCGCCTCCCCCGTTAAGGGCGGGTGAATGTGCATGAATGACGTCAGGACGCCATTCTTTGGCGAGCTCTTGGATAGACGCGGATAAAGCGGCCATTTCTTTCAATTCGCTCACCAACATCGGGCCTGTGGGTGTCCCATGTGTCCGGTGAAAGGTTAGTCCGTCATGCTCTTCGCAGTCGGTATCCCATTCCGCTTCGAGATTGTGACGCTGCGACGTGATTGAGCGTACTTCCAATCCCGCCGCCTCTTGTGCCTTTAGAATGGCGCGCGTGCGGAAGGTATAGCCGCTGTGAAGTGGCAGCGAGTGGTCAAGAACGTGGAGGATGCGCGTCATGCGAGGCCCTTTAACCGAGTTTTGCTTAACGGGCCGTCAACCGCAATGCGGTATCGCGCCCATGCGATGATCGACTACATCTCTCTTGCGCTGGGCCATGGGCTGCTTGCGATTGCTTTGCTGCGGCTGGTGATGCGCAATGATCTGGACGTTGATCCACGCATTCAAGAGATTGCGGACAAAGCCGATGCAGAGCGACAGGCGGGAACGATTGCCGGACGCAATGCGCGGCGTCGACGGCGGTCGACGTCTGGCGATGCGGGTGATGAGCCAAGCTGATGCTCGATCTCGTTTTCATCGCTTTTATCGGATTTATCCTGTTGCTGGGCCTGCGCCGTCCGTTCCTGTGGGTGCTGCTTTATGTCTATATCGACATTCTAGCGCCGCAACGGATTGGCTATTCGATCATCACCGAATTGCAGGTGTCGTTGATCGCGTTCGCCGCTGCATTTGGGGGATGGCTGCTGCTGGACCGCAAGGAAGGCGCGCGATTTACTCTGCGCCAAGGGCTGATGTTGCTGCTGCTGCTCTATTGCTGGTGGACTTTGCAAAGCGCGCAGTTCCCGGAAAGCGCGGTGACCAAATGGGATTGGGTGTGGAAAGCGTTGCTGTTCGCGATTTTCCTGCCGCTGACGATTACGACCCGTGCGCGGATAGAGGCGCTTGCGCTCACGCTGACTCTGTCCGTTGCGACCATCGTGATCGGTACAGGGATGAAGACGGTTCTGGGCGGCGGCGGCTACGGCAATCTCAAATTCTTCGTTCAGGACAATAGCGGCATTTACGAAAGCTCGACGCTGGCGACCGTCGCGATTGCTTTGATCCCGATGGTGGTGTGGTTTACCCGATATGGCACAATCTACCGCCCGCATTGGACGGTCAGCGCGTTTGCTATCGGGTTGATCTTTTCCAGCCTGTTGATCCCCATCGGCACAGAGGCGCGCACGGGGCTTCTATGCATCGCAGCCTTGGCGGTTCTGCTCTTGCGCTACACAAACAAACGGTTCCTATTCATCGCAGCAGCGGGCGTGATCGGGGTTGGCGCACTCCCGTTCCTTCCGGCCAGCTACTATGAACGCATGGCCACCATCACCGAGCCGGGCGGCGATGAAAGCGCCTCCACCCGCGTTGCCGTGTGGAATTGGACCATTGATTACGCCAATCGCAATCCGTTCGGTGGCGGGTTCGACAGCTATAAAGCGAACAGTTTCACTTACACTATGCCGGTGAAGGAGGAGACCGAGAACACGGTCACTATCCAATATCGCGAAGTCACCGATGAAGGGCGCGCATTCCATTCCTCAATCTTTGAGCTGTTGGGCGAGCAGGGCTATCCCGGCCTAATGATCTGGTTGATGCTGCATGGATTGGGTATTTGGCAGATGGAGAAACTCTATCGCCGATGGAAAGGTGCCGATGACGAAACCGAGGCATGGATTTCGCCACTCGCCGCCGCATTGCAGATGGCCAGTCTGATCTATCTGGTCGGCGCAACGTTTCAGGGGATCGCCTATCAGCCGGTGATGTTGATGATCATTGGATTGCAGACCGGTCTCTACTCCTACGTCACTCGGCTCGATTCGGCGCGCGATGCGCTGGACCATGAAAAGACGCTTTCCCCGAGCGAGAAACGCCGCCGAGAGCGTGCGGCGAAAGCCAGCGGCAACGCGCCAGACCCCGGTGCCGTAACGGCATAGGCCGCGCGCTGCTCTCCACCGGTCGATTGCGCCACGAATCCCGTTGCGTTTGACGCACCTGCCTGCCATGAAGAGGCCAGTTAACGTAAACGTAAACTGGCAGCGCACTCATTCTGCGCGCCATGTGGCAGAGGAGCACACCATGACCCCGCAAGATCTCGCAGCCAAGGTCGGCGAAAATATCGGCACCAGTGAATGGGTCGAAATGAGCCAGGAAAAGATCAACATGTTCGCCGATGCGACAGGCGATCACCAATTCATCCACATCAACGAAGAAGCCGCTAAGATGACCCCGTTTGGCGGCACCATCGCGCATGGCTTTATGACATTGTCGATGATGCCCTACCTCGGCGCGAACAGCGATACGCCAAAGCTTGATGGCGTGAAAATGGGCGTGAATTACGGCGGCAACAAATGCCGTTTCCTTGCACCTGTACGCGCAGGTAAGCGTATTCGCGGCCATTGGAAGCTGACCGAGATGATCGAAAAGCGCCCTGGCCAATGGCAGCAAACCTGCGAAGTGACGATGGAAATCGAAGGCGAAGAAACGCCTGCGCTGATCTGCGAATGGATCACGCTCTACTTCGTTTGATCCAATGCCTAGGAACGGTTTTTGGCTGACTTTTGCATTGGGCGCGATTGCACTCGGCATATTCGGCCAGGATCTTCCCTACCAGCCTTTGGCTCATTTGATTTGGAGCATGTTGGGAAGTGTTTACTTTCTTCGGCAGGCCAAAATGTCGGGTGAAACAGTGTCACCCAAGATTGCCGCATTTGTGGTTTTATCGCTGACCCTTCTGTCACTCTTCTTCTACTTCATAAGTCACCGTCTCACTTCAATTTAAGGAAAACCCCATGTCACGTGACGCAGTCATCGTCTCCACCGCCCGCACGCCAATTGGCCGCGCTTACAAAGGCGGCTTCAACGCAACCCCCGGTGCCACCCTTGGTGCCGCATCCTTCGCTCCTGCTGTTGAGCGCGCTGGTATTGATGCTGGCGAGATTGACGATGTTGTCTGGGGCGCAGTCCTCACACAGGGCACACAGGCTGGCAACATTGGCCGCCAAGTGGCCCTTCGTGGCGGCGCGCCCGTATCTGTTGCTGCACAAACGATCGATCGTCAGTGTTCATCGGGCCTGATGGGTATCGCCACGGCTGCCAAGCAAATCATCGTCGACAATATGGATATCGTCGTCGGTGGCGGTCAGGATTCCATCTCGATGGTTCAGACCCCAGAGATGCGAGTGGCGATGGATAAATCGCTCCTCGCCATGCACGGCAATGTCTACATGCCGATGCTGCAAACCGCTGAAACCGTTGCCAAGCGTTACAATATCAGCCGCGAAGCGCAGGACGAATACGCGCTGCAATCGCAAATGCGCACGGCTGCTGGTCAGGAAGCCGGTCACTTCGATGCGGAAATCGTCCCTGTCACCACGACTATGATGGTGAAAGACAAAGCCACCGGCGAAGTGTCTGAAGTCGAAACGACGATCACTAAGGACGAGGGCAACCGTCCATCCACGACGCTTGAAGGTCTGCAAGGCCTCCAACCTGTTATGGGCCCAGGCAATTGCATCACTGCGGGTAACGCATCGCAATTGTCCGATGGCTCATCGGCCAGCGTGTTGATGGAAGCCAAGCTTGCTGAACAAAAGGGTCTCCAGCCCCTTGGCCGTTATGTTGGCATGGCGGTCGCAGGCACAGAGCCTGACGAAATGGGTATTGGTCCGGTCTTCGCGATCCCGAAATTGCTGAAGCAAACCGGCCTGAAAATGGACGATATAGGCTTGTGGGAGCTGAACGAGGCTTTTGCTGTCCAAGTGCTTTACTGCCGCGACAAGCTGGGCATTGATAACGACATCCTCAACGTCAATGGCGGCTCGATCTCTATCGGTCACCCATATGGCATGACCGGCGCACGCTGCACCGGCCACGCATTGATCGAAGGCAAGCGCCGCGGCGCGAAATATGTCGTCGTGACCATGTGTGTCGGCGGTGGCATGGGCGCAGCGGGACTTTTCGAAGTCTTCTAAGCGTAGCCAAAAGCTGATTTTCGAAAGGGCGGTGCAGGAGTAATCCTGCGCCGCCTTTTTCTTTGCCCGCGTTTCCGGCTACACTCTTTTCATGGGCATCATGGAAATCATCGGAATTGCGGGCAGCGTGAGCCTTTTGGCGGGCTGGCGGCTCTATCTTTGCATCTTTGCGACGGGCCTCGCGATGCGGCTGGATGCCATTCCGATCCCTGAACATCTGTCCAGCCTTGGCGTTCTCGAAAACCCGTGGGTGATGGGGATCGCCGCCGTTGGCGCGCTGGCGGAGTTTTTTGCCGACAAGATCATGTGGCTCGATAGCGTGTGGGATACGGTGCACACTCTAATTCGCCCGATTGGCGGGGCTTTGTTGGCGCTCGCTATCGTCGATCCCTCCGACCCCGCAACACAGGTCATCGCGTTCCTGCTGGGGGGTGGCGCAAGCTTTCTGGCACATGGCGGCAAAGCCTCAGCGCGCGCTGTGGTCAACACATCGCCCGAGCCAGTGAGCAACCTTGTGACTTCCAGCGCAGAGGATGTGGCGACCGTCGGACTGCTGTATGTCGCCTATGAATACCCCACCGTCGCAGCAGGAGTTGCGGCGGTGCTGTTGGTGATTGTCGCAGGCATGCTGTGGATGGCGCAGCGAATTATCAAGCGGGTGCTTTTTAGGGCGCGAAAGACCGATAAGCTTTAGTCGAAATCGTAGTCGTCGCGCCCACCGTTAGTACACGCGCGAATTGCGGCCTCCAAATAGTCGCAGTCGACGCTCCACCATTTTTGGATGCGTTTCAAAGGTTTTAGAAGCGTGCGGCTTGCTACATAGCCAGCCGCCTTCACATCCAAGGTAGCGACTCTCTTCGCCGACAACCGTTTTTTGACAAGATTGCATGCCTCGCGATGATGCCTTCTTGCCAACCCGAGGACTGCTTCGGCGGAGGTGTCGCGGTGACTGTCTCGGGCGTTTGTGAGTAGCTTTTTCGTAATTGCCGGTGAATTGTGAACTGAAAGCGCAATATAGAACGTTGCCCAATCCCGATTGGTCGGATCAGGACCACTCATCAATTGGAGCAAGAGGTTGAGCTCGAATGGAGTATAGCTGGATCTTCGAAAAGATACGCGCCGCAAGAAGTAATTTTTCGGTCTGTACTTTTGGCCCATTGGTGGTGTTTGCCAGATTGTAAATCCGGCCGCAATTGGCTTCGGTCAGCAATCAAGAATGCGCGGCCACAAATTCCTCAACGACAGGCGCAACTTTGTCGCGCCAGCGTGAACCGTTGAAAATACCGTAGTGTCCGGCGCCTTCGGCCATATAGTAGCGCTTCTTATCCGCTTCCAATCCGGTTGCCAGCTTCAAAGCCGCCTTGGTCTGGCCCAGCCCCGAAATATCGTCGCGTTCGCCTTCAACCGCGAGAAGTGCGGTGTCGGTGATCTGCGTCAGGTCCACGACCTCGCCGCGATGTTCGAATGTGCCGTTGGGGATGGAGTGTTTCTGGAACACTTCCTCGACCGTTTGCAGGTAAAACTCCGCCGTCATGTCGCACACGGCGCGGTATTCATCGTAGAAATCCTTGGTCGCCTGCGCGCTTGCATCATCGCCAGCGGTCAGATGTTTGAACATCTCATAATGGCTCATCATGTGGCTTTGCAGGTTCATGCTCATAAACGCCGAAAGCTGCATGAAGCCGGGATAGACGCTGCGCCCCGCACCGCGATATTTTGCGGGCACTTTGGTGATGACGCTTTGGCGGAACCATTCGATCGGACGCTTCATCGCGTGATCATTGACGGTAGTCGGGCTTTCGCGGGTATCAATCGGCCCGCCCATCATGGTCAGTGTCGCGGGGGATGCGGTTGATTTGTGCTGGTTCAGCAAAGCCGTCGCTGCAAAAGCGGGCACCGAAGGCTGGCAAACTGCGAGCATGTGCGGGCGCTGACCGGGGGTCACACCTTCGATATACTCCAGGAATTCCATCAAATAATCGATGTAATCGTCGAGGTCGAAATTGCCCTCATGCGCAGGCACCGTTGCCGCATCGGCCCAATCGGTGATGTAGACCTCAAATTTCTGAAGCATCCGCTCAACCGTGCCGCGCAGCAAAGTGGCGTAGTGGCCGCTCATCGGAGCCACAATCAGCATCTTGGGGCGGTTGTCGTCGACCCCATCGAGGCGGAAGCGTTTGAGATCGCCAAACGGGCGGTTGATTACAGTCGCTTCAATGACGGAATGCAGCGTGCCGTCGACGTCGATCTCGGTGATTCCGAAAGCAGGCTTTGCATAATCGGCAGTCGCATGCGCGATCACGTCAAGCGCGTTGGCGGCGATGGGCATCATGCCCATTTTGGCAAAGGGATTGGCCGGATTGGTCATGATCGATGCGCTGATCGATGCCATTGAGCTGACTGAGTTCATCCAGCTGCGCTGAATTTCATAGGCGTGGTAAAGCATGAGTGCCCCGTCTGTTTGGCAGAGCTATTCAGCAGTGCCGTGTTGGTGCGCTGTGCGCTGGCAGCCACCCCAAAAGCATACCATTTCGCCCTCTAGATGGGCCTTTACGGTCCATTGTGCAATGCACAATTTATCCGATAATCACCGATTGCGTTGCAAATGTGTGCTTTTTGCACGTGAAATTTGCGTGCGCGAAGTCTAGTTAGGTCCGCGTATGGACGGGGAAATCACCGAAATCGCTGATACGGATGCTGATACAGCTGGGGCTGAAAAGTCCGAGAAAAAGTCACGCTCGCTTGCGCCATTGCGCATGGTCTATCGTGAGGCGGGCAAATATCCGACCCAGGTGCTTTGCGCGCTACTCGCACTGGTTGTGACTGCCGCAGGCACTTTGGCGATACCAGCAGCGATGCAGTTGATCGTTGATCGCGGATTTGGCGAAACGGGCGGCAGCGATATCGGGCGTTGGTTCCGATATCTGATGGTTATTGTGGTTGTTATTGCCCTAGGTACAGCTGCCCGCTTCTATTTCGTCAGCTGGATTGGGGAGCGCGTCGTCGCAGACATCCGGCGCACGGTGCATCGCAACTTGTTGCGCATGTCGCCTAGCTTTTACGAAGAGAACAGCCCCAAGGAAATCTCCAGCCGCATGACGGCGGATACGGCGATTATCGAAACGGTGGTGGGAACCACCGTGTCCGTTGCTTTGCGAAATGTCTTTTTGGGGATTGGTGGGACGATTTATCTGTTCTGGCTGTTGCCGGAGCTGACCATTTGGCTGGTCGTCGGTATACCCGGCATTATCTTACCGATTGTCCTGTTCGCAAGGCGCATCCGCAGCCTTTCGCGCGACAATCAGGACCGGGTTGCCGATGTCGGTGCGATGGTGACAGAGGTTCTGGGCGCGATGAAAGTGGTTCAGAGCTTTGGCCAGGAGACACGCGAATCTGATCGATTTGGCGGGGCAGTAGAGGCCACTTTTGACACGGCAAAGCGGCGGATCATCTTGCGCTCTGCTATGACCGCAATCATCATCCTGTCGATTTTCGGCTCTGTAGTTCTACTTTTGTGGCGCGGCGCTGAAGGTGTGGCAGCGGGCGATATTACCGGCGGTACGATCCTTTCCTTTATCGTCGGCGCAATGATCGTCGCGGGCGCATTTGGCGCTTTGACAGAGGTGTATGGCGAATTGCTGCGCGGTGCAGGCGCGGCGAGCCGTTTGGCAGAATTGCTAGAAGCAAAACCTGCGATTGCGCCGCCTGCGCGCCCGGAGAGCCTACCCAATCCGCCGCGTGGATCGCTCTCATTCCGCAATGTGACATTTCGTTATCCTGCGCGACCAGAGACACCGGCGCTCAAAGACTTCAACCTTGAGATTGAGCCGGGCGAGACGGTTGCCATTGTTGGCCCATCGGGTGCGGGCAAATCGACGATTTTTCAGTTGGTGGAGCGGTTTTACGACCCTCAGGTTGGCACAATCCGCCTTGATGGCGTGCCTTTGACCGCCGCGGACCCCGCCGACATTCGCGACCGCCTCGCTCTGGTCCCCCAAGATGGCGTGTTGTTCAGCGCCAATGCGCGCGACAATCTGCGCTATGGCCGCTGGGATGCAGATGATGCGGACATTTGGGAGGCAGCGCGCGCGGCCAATGCGCACGAATTCCTCGAAGCGTTGCCTAAGGGTCTGGACACATATCTGGGCGAAGGCGGCACGCAATTGTCGGGCGGTCAACAACAACGGGTAGCGATTGCGCGGGCCTTACTGCGTGATGCGCCGATACTGCTTTTGGACGAAGCGACCAGCGCACTCGATGCGGAAAGCGAGCAGTTGGTACAACAGGCGCTGGAGGCGCTGATGCAGGACCGCACGACCTTGGTGATCGCTCACAGGCTTGCCACAGTGCGTGCAGCCAACCGGATTATTGTGCTGCAAGATGGCGAAGTGGTTGAACAAGGCAATCACGCCGAATTGAGCGGAGCGGGTGGTTTGTATGCAAGGCTGGCGAAACTGCAATTTGCGGCAAACGAAGCGGCTTAATCGACGAAGCGCTTTTCAGCGGCGACCAGCGACACCCTTGCGCCGTGCAGCGCGATAGACCAGCTTCAGATCAATCAGGCCTAATAGGTCAATCCAAATGGGGACACGCATATGATCCGCACCACCAAACTCTTCCTTGCCAGCACGGCGGCACTTGCGCTCAGCACACCGGCATTGGCCGATGAAAATCATCACGGCATTCCAGGTGAGAATATCGAGCTTTTAGAGGCGCATGATGACCTCGAAGCGGAACTGGAGACAGCAACGCCAACGATGGATTTTGGCAGCTGGGGTGTGGGCCTTGATCTGATTGATAGTGACGTCAATCCGGGCGATGATTTCAACGCCTACGTCAATGGCAAATGGATTGCCTCCAACGACATCCCTGCCGATCGTCAACGGTTTGGCGCGTTCGATATGCTACGAGAGGGGGCGATTGAAGATGTGCGTTCTTTGGTCGAAACGCTGATTGCCTCTGACCCAGAGCCCGGCACGCAGGCACGCCGTATTGTCGATGCCTACAACGCCTTTCTCGACGTCGAGGCGATTGACGCAAGCGGTCTTGCACCAGCGCAGCCTTATCTTGCTGAGATTTTCGGTGCGAGTGATCTTGATGCCTTAGTTCAGCTTATGGGCAAACCGGGCTATCCGTCATTGGTAAGCGCTGGCGTCACAATTGATGCGCGCAACCCGACGCAATATGCGGTCGGCATCGGCTTTGATGGAATGGGCCTGCCGGACCGGGATTATTATCTCGTCGATTCCGAGAGCAATCTGGAAATCCGGGCGAAGTATATGGAATACCTCGCAACCGTCTTCAGCGCGGCCGGATACACCGATCCGACTGCTGCTGCTGAAGCGGTCTATGCATTTGAGGAGAAGGTGGCTGAGCTTGAGTGGGCGCGGCAGATTTTCCGTCGTCCAACGCTTACCTATAATGAGCTCAGCCCTGATGATCTGAACGCAATTGCGGGCGATTTCCCGATTGCGACATTGCTGGAATCCTCTCAGCTTGATGGGCAAACACGCTTTCTTGCTTCGCAAATCCCGCCAACCGATGAAGAGATCGAAGAGGCCGGGCTGACCGAAGAGCAGATTGCGATGATCGGCGGCGGGTTGCCAGCGATGATGGAATTGCTGACCGAAACACCGCTTGCGACGCTTCAGGCTTATATGGCGCGGAACTTTCTTTCGAACAATGCGGCGGTGCTTTCCAGTGACCTCGATGCCGCCAATTTCGAATTTTATGGCAAGGCAATCAGCGGGCGTGAAGAGCAACAGGACCGCTGGAAACGCGCTATCTCTGAAGTAGAATCCGGCCTCGGGGAACAGCTTGGTGCGCTTTATGTGGAGCGGTATTTCCCGCCAACAAGCAAAGCGCGCATGGATGAGCTGGTCGCCAATCTGGGCAAGGCTATGAATGTCGCGCTCGATGAAAATGAATGGATGACAGCCGAGACTATCGCAGAGGCGCGCAGCAAACTTGAAGGTTTTGTGCCGATGATCGGTTATCCCGACGAGTTCAAAACCTATGACGGGCTGGATGTCACAGCGAGCGATCCGTTGGCCAATCGCATGTCAGGCGCGCGTTGGGCCAATGAGGATATGCTCTCACGGCTTGGTACCGATGTTGATCCGACCGAGTGGGGCATGTTCCCGCAAACCGTGAATGCATATTATTCACCGCTGACCAATCGCATCGTCTTTCCCGCTGCGATCCTGCAACCGCCTTTCTTTAACGGTGGTGCGGATGAAGCGGTGAATTATGGCGGTATTGGCGCCGTGATCGGGCACGAGATTGGCCATGGTTATGACGATCAAGGCTCGCAATTCGATGCGACCGGTACGTTGCGCAATTGGTGGCAGGATGAGGACCGCGAAGGCTTCGTCAAGTTCACTCAGCAAATGGGCGAATTTATCGCTGCCTATTGCCCTGTCGAAGGGTCTGAGGGCCCTGAATGTTTGCGCCCTGGCCAAAGCATGGGAGAGACATTGGGCGATGTGGTCGGCCTGCAAATGGCATACCGCGCCTATCGTCTGTCGCTCAATGGCGAAGAGCCACCGGTGATTGACGGCCTGACCGGCGATCAGAGGTTCTTCCTTGGCTATGCACAAATCTGGCGCGGGATGGAGCGAGAGGAAAGCCTTCGCAATCGGGTGATGACGGCGAACCACCCTCCGGGTGAATTCCGCCTCAACAATGCTGTGCGTCACACCGATGCTTGGTACGAAGCGTTTGGCGTTACCGAAGAGCACGAGCTGTACCTTCCTCCAGAACAGCGCGTGAAGATTTGGTGACATAAGAGGGCATTTAGCCCCGCCCAAACAAACTACTTTCACTTAGCCCGCGCCCCTGCCAAGGAGCGCGGGCTATGACTTTTGTGCAAATGCTCATCATCGCTGTTGTGCAGGGGATCACCGAATTCCTGCCGATTTCCTCGTCAGGTCACCTGATCCTCGTCTCGGTCTTTACCGGCTTTGAAGACCAAGGCCCGATGATTGATATTGCGGTGCATGTCGGTTCGCTGCTCGCGATCATCGTCTACTTCTTCAAAGATGTGGTGACGCTTGGCCGGGGTGGATTTGCGAGTATTGGTATTGGTGAAGCGCCCGCCGAGCGGCGGTTGTTCTGGTGGATTGTGCTGGGCACGATCCCGGCGGTCATATTCGGACTGGCAATCAAAATGGGCTTTCTCAACGGCTTGGTTGAGAGTGTGTTTGGCATCCCGATTGTCGAAGGTGACTTGCTTGCCTCTATCCGGTTTACCGATTTGATTGCCACTAATCTGATTTTCTACGGCATCTTGCTCGGTCTAGCGGATCATTTTGGCAAGGAAGACAAGACCTTTGAGCAGATGACATGGCGCGATGGCTTGATCGTCGGCTTGGCACAGGCGCTGGCTCTGGTGCCCGGGACCAGCCGGTCCGGTGTCACGATGACTGCGGCGCGGTTTTTGGGATATGGCCGATTCGAGGCTGCGCGTTTTTCTTTCCTGCTATCGATACCAGCGGTCGCAGGTGCAGGCGTGCTGATCGTGCCCGACCTGCTCAAGGCCGATAGCGCTCTTTTAATCGAAGCTATCATCACGGGGGCGATGACCTTTGTCGCGGCGTTTGCGACCATGGCATTTTTGATGAATTTCCTGAAACGCGCATCGATGATGGTGTTCGTGATCTATCGGATCGTGATGGGCTGCGCGCTGCTTTACCTCTTCTAAATGGGAAAATAGGTGCTCTTGGCTGGAACCAAATCGCCGTCCCAAAAGTTTACAAGTTGAATTTCTTGCATGTGAGCCGACAATCTGGCCGCATCAGACCCCCCTTGGGAGAATGCCTGCTCTATGGCCTTGTTACTGCTCTTTGTTGTCGGTGTTAGCGCGGGTTGGTTCGCGTCTATCGTTGCGCGCACTGAAGCGGCAGGCTCAATCCTTCGTCAAATGGTCGTGGGCCTTATCGCCAGCCTGGCAGTGGGACTGTTCATGAATTCATGGACAATGTTGGGCAGTATATCGTGGGCAGCATTTGGATCGGCGATTGCCGCTGCGGCGGCGATATTGGTGCTGTATCATGCGGTTTTCACCCGCCGCGCATATTGATCTGCTAAACCGGAGCAGCACCGGATCCGCGTCCACCGCGCAGGTGATATTCCTGGGTTCCACGCGTCACCACATTATCAACGTCGATAATCGCCGAATTGGCATAGGTGAAACTGGGCGCGATGTTGCGATACAGTCTGTCAAAATCCCGCTCCACCGTCTGGCGATAAAGGTCATCAAAGCTCTCAATAACGAAATAGGTCGGTTGCAGGTCGCTAATCACATAATCGGTGCGCATGACGCGATCGACATTGAGCATGATCCGGTTGGGACTTTGCGCTTCGACCGCGAATTTCGCCTCGGTCGGACCAGATAGAATTCCTGCGCCATAGGCGCGAACACCATCGGCCTCTTCGATCAGGCCAAACTCTACCGTATACCAATAGAGTGCACCCAGCGCCTTGAGCCGGTTATACCGCATCGCCTTCCACCCGGCGCGCCCATATTCCTGCATGTAGTCGGCATAGACCGGGTCAGTGAGCATTGGCACATGGCCGAACACATCATGGAATACATCGGGCTCTTGGATGTAGTCGAAAGTTTCGCGCGTGCGGATGAAATTGCCCGCAGGAAAACGGCGATTGGCGAGGTGCCAGAAGAATACATGATCAGGTATCAGCATGGGGACAGGCACCACGCTCCACCCAGTGAGGCTGTTCAATTCCTGCGATAAGGCGCCGAATTCTGGAATGCCGCCGCGCGCCAGATCAAGTTTTTCCAAACCGTCCAGAAATGCGGTGCAAGCCCGGCCCGGCAGCACCTCCATCTGACGCGCGAACAGATCGTTCCAGACGTCGTGATCCTCCGCGGAATATTGTGTCTGCGCAGGCTCCAGCCAATCATCGCCCAGATGCGCAGGCTTAGCTAGCGGAGCGGTAAACACGCCTTCATCCAAATCGGGCAGGACGGTGTAATCGGTATCGGGATCAGCAAGTGTGGCCATGACGGCCATTTTGCGGCTACCAAGCGATAGACACAAGCTGAAAAGCAAAAGCCAAAAGCAAGAGGGTGCGATATGGCGTTAAAGAGTAAGGAATACCGCAAGCTTCTTGAACCGATGACCGAAGAGCTGGTCGGCATGGCGCGTTGGGCGCGGACGACTGGCGCGCGGATCGTGGTCCTCTTCGAAGGGCGCGATACGGCGGGCAAAGGCGGCGCGATTCGGGCGGTGCGTGACAAGCTGAACCCGCGCCAATGCCGCACGGTCGCACTATCCAAACCCAGCGAGGATGAGCAGACCCAGTGGTACTTTCAACGCTACATCAATCACCTTCCCCATGCGGGTGAGATCGTGCTGTTCGACCGGTCATGGTACAATCGTGCCGGGGTTGAAGAGGTCATGGGCTATGCCGAACCCGATCAGGTTGAGCGGTTCCTCGAACAGGTACCTGTGCTGGAGAAATTGCTGACCGATGACGGGATCTTACTATTCAAATATTGGCTGACCACGGATCAGGACAATCAGGAAGAGCGCCTGCGCGAGAGGCTGGATGATCCGCTAAAACGCTGGAAGTTGTCGCCGGTCGATCTGGCCGCCCGCGAGAAATATGACGCCTATACGGATGCGCGAGAGACAATGTTGAAGGCGACACATTACGATCATGCGCCGTGGACTTTGGTGGATTTCAACGATCAGAAACGCGGGCGACTGACGCTGATCCGCGATCTGCTCGACCGCTTGCCGGATACGCATGTCGAGCCGCCCGTGATCGAGTTTCCCGATATGGACGGCAAGATGCGCAAGGAGACTTATTCCGTGCTGAAGCCGATCAAGAACTATCCGCTAGATTGAGGCGCTGGCCTTGGTGACTTGGCGCCCATCATCGGCAAACGCGCCGAGCTCATAGCCCTCGGCACCCTTGCGCATGGCGAGATGCAGCGGCTCACCCGCAATCGCAGGCGACATCCCGCGAAATTCAAATCGACGCACCCGGTTCTCTCCCAGCTCGCTTGCGGCCAATTGCAGCAACAGGCTGGCGGTAAGCGGACCATGCACGACCAGCCCGCGATACCGCTCAACCGCGCTGGCATAGGGTGCATCATAGTGGATGCGGTGGGTGTTGAATGTCAGCGCGGAATAGCGGAACAATAGACGCGGATCGGGGGTGATAGTGCAGGATGCGCCCCATGCGGATGGATCAAACGTGCTGTTGCTGATCTCCGTAGGGCTTAAAGGAGCATCCGCTGCGGCGGCATCGCGATAGACCAATGTCTGCGTCTCGCGCACGGATAAGGTGCCATTGGCGTACGTTTCATGATCGACATTGACGAAAGCGAGCCTTCCGCTGCCGCCGTGTTTTTCCTTGATGGACGCAATACGGCTGGTGCGCTTGATCACCGCTCCGACCGCGATAGGCGAGTGGAATTCCATCGCACTGGAGGCCCACATTCTGCGCGGCATTGGGAATGGTGGGAGGAAACTGTTGGGCCTTTCGTCACGCGCGGGGTGACCATCTTCACCCAAGGTCGCGGTCGGCGCATCTGGGGGACATAGCGCAAAGTGTATACCCTGCGGCATTACCGCAGGTTCAGGCGATGGCAGGTCAAAGGTCGCCAACCAACGCGTCGCCAGCCCCTCTTCAAGACGGTCACTCGCGCTGAGTTCGCGGCCTATCCAATCCTCGAAGTTCACACCGCGCGCTCAAACACGGCAGCGATCCCTTGCCCGCCGCCAATGCACATCGTTTCGAGGCCATAGCGCACCTCGCGCCGATGCATTTCGGCGGCCATATCCGCGAGAATGCGCCCGCCGGTTGCACCGATTGGATGGCCAAGCGAAATGCCCGAGCCGTTCACGTTCAGGATTTCGCGGCGGCTGTCATCCGGGCCCCAACCCCAGCCCTTCAACACCGCGAGCGCTTGCGGGGCGAAAGCTTCGTTCAATTCCACGAGACCGATATCGTCCCAGCTGTATCCGCGCCGTTCAAACAGGCGCTCCACCGCCGGAACCGGGCCGATCCCCATGCGCGATGGGTCACATCCTGCCGCCGCCCAGCCGCCAAACCACAGGCTGGGTTCGAGGCCCAGTTCTTCGAGTTTGTCCTCCGCCACCACCAAACACGCGGCGGCCGCGTCGTTTTGTTGGCTCGCATTGCCGGCAGTGACGATGGCTTGCGGGTCGCGCTTTCCATCAATCGCGCGCAATCTTCCCAAAGTCTCCATCGACGCATCGGCGCGATACCCTTCGTCCTGTGCAAAGGTCACAGGATCACCTCGGCGTTGTGGCACGTCCACCGGCACCAATTGCGCGTCGAACTTTCCATTTTCCCAAGCCGATGCAGCGTTCTGATGGCTGCGCACCGCAAATGCGTCTGCCTCCTCGCGGCTGATCTCGTAGTCTTTGGCAAGGTTCTCTGCGGTTTCGATCATGCCGGTGATTACACCGAACCGTTCAATCGGTTGGCTCATCAAACGACCGCGCGATAGGCGGTCATGCAACGTGATGTCACCCATCCGCGCTCCGCCGCGCCCTTGCAGCGTGTAGTGTTCGACATTCGACATGCTTTCGCACCCGCCAGCAACGACCACGTCGGCCATGCCGGTTTCAACCATCATCGCCGCATTGGCGACCGCTTGAACACCAGATCCGCAGCGCCGATCGAGCTGATATCCAGGCACTTCAAGTGGCAGACCAGCCGCGAGCCAGCTCCAATGCCCAATCGCTGGGGCCTCGGCATTGCCGTAACCTTGGGAGAAAACGACATCATCGACGCGTGTCGGATCGATTCCGCTGCGTTCAATTAACGCCTTGAGGATGATTGCCCCGAGTTCGCCCGCATTCATGCTGGACAACCCGCCGAGGAATTTGCCCACGGGTGTGCGCAGGGGTGATACGATGGCTGCTCTTCTGGTCATCAATTGTTCTTACCCTCTGTGCTTATCGGAAAGTGCGACAGTTCCCGCATCCACCAATTTACCAATGGTCCCGCTAGAAAGCCCAAGTCGTTCTGCGAGTATTTCTTCGGAATGTTGGCCGAGATAGGGGGCAGGGGCGGGATCGCTCGGTTCCTGGGCGGGTAAATTGGCGAAGCTGCGTGGTGCGGGATACTCAAAGCCCGAGGGGTTCGCAGGCGATGGCCCGAACAGCGGGTTGTCTGCGACCAGAGCCGGGTCATTCGCTGCCTCATGCCCGGTTCGGTATTTCTCGAAAGTGCACCCTTGCGCTGCCATGCGCGCTTCGAGCGCTTTGTAATCGTGGCTGCTCGCAACGGTCTGGAAAATGTCGAACAAAGCGTGGCGGTGTTTGAAACGCGGGTCATCGCCATCTGAGAATTTGACGCCGACCTTGGCCTCCAATTGGCCGATAGGGGTTGCGACGCCGAATGCTTCGACCAGTCCCACCCATTGCTTCGCAGTCAGCGCGGCGACCATAAAGCGTGTGCCGTCTTTGCTTCGGAAATCGCGCCCGAATGCGCCCCAGATGGCATTGCCAAGCCGCGGGCGATCCGATCCGCGATAGAGCATCTCCGCCATCATGCCGGAATTCGCGACCGTTCCAATCGCCACATCGCCCAGCGGCACGCGAACCTCGCTGCCGGTGCCTGTCGCATCGCGGTGGCGCAGAGCGGCCAGCATCGCAAAGGCGCAATAGGCCCCGGTGATGAAATCCCATGCGGGAAGGACTTGGTTGACCGGCGGTGCGGTTTCCATCTCCCATTCCTCTGGGCCGGTCATCAGCGGGTATCCACTCGCCGCATTGACCGTGAAGTCCATCGCCTGACGGCCATCGTGCCACCCCATGATCCGCACCGATGTCATATCGGGCGCACCGTCGGGTTGTGCCGCCTTCATCGCTGCGTGCGAGAGAAAACTCTTCTCTGGCAGATTGGTGATGCATTGCCCTGTATTGGCCGCCAGTTCGACACAAAGCTCGCGCCCCTCACCACTGCGCAGATCCAGCGCGACCGATTTCTTGGCGCGGTTGAGGTTCTCCCAAGACAGCGAGCGCCCCTCACTGGTGAGCATATAGCGGTCGTAATCCAACCCGCCTGCCTTGTGATCAACGCGTATGACCTCCGCGCCCATTTGCGCGCAATAGAGGCCCGCTGTCGGCGAGGCCACAAAGCTGGAGACCTCGATAATCGAGAGGTCGTTGAGGAGTTGGTACATTTGTTTCCTTGTCTTTGGAGCGACCCAAGGCGCAGCTTGGCGCGATTAGATCAAGACACCTTTTCCCATTCGCGCAGCATGTGCTTGGCGATCTGAAGCTGGAGGATTTGCGTGGTGCCTTCGTAAATGCGGTAAATGCGCGCATCGCGGTAAAAGCGTTCTGCATCGTATTCGGCGAGGTAGCCTGCGCCGCCATAGACCTGAACGACCCGGTCGACCACGCGCCCACACATTTCGGAGGCGAAGACTTTGAACGCGGCGGCTTTGATCAGGATATTCTCACCGCGATCGGCGCGCTCTGTCACGTCTTTCATCATCGCCTCGGCGGCGTAGATTTCGATTTCGCTATCGGCCAGCATCGCTTGGATCAGTTGAAAGTTGGCGATGGGTTCGCCGAAAGCCTTGCGTTCATTGGCGTATTGGATCGCGGAATTGAGCGCGCGGCGAGCATAGCCTGTTGCAGCAGCTCCCACTGAAATGCGCCCATTGTCGAGGCTCTGCATGGCAAAGCGGAAGCCCTTGCCCGTCTCGCCGCCCAGCAAAGCATCACCGGGCACTTTCACATCGTCGAGCATGATGTCGGAGATGTGCGATCCGGATTGACCCATCTTTGCATCGGGCGATCCGGTCGACATGCCCGGCGTATTCATCGGCACCAGAAACGCGCTGACATGGGCGTTTTTGGACAAAGCCTCTTTTTCGGTTCGCGCCATAATCAATGCGACATCCGCATGGGGCGCGTTGGTGATATATCGTTTAGTGCCATTGAGCACCCAGCCATTGCCATCCGGATCTGGCGTTGCGGTGGTCGCCATCGCTGCGCTGTCGCTGCCTGATCCCGGTTCGGTTAAGCCAAAACAAGCTATTTTGCCTTCAACTAGCTTTGGATACCATTCTGCCCGCTGTTCTTCGGTGGCCCCGTTTTTGAGGGCGCTCGCAAACATTCCGACATTAATCGAGAAGATTGAGCGATAGGCTGGCGCAGCATAACTCATCGCGTTCACGACGCGCGCATACTGCGTCATGTTGAGGCCCGCGCCGCCATATTCTTCGGGCACGGACAGGCCGAACAGACCCATATCGCGCATCTCATCGACGATCTCTGGCGGGATGGCGTCGTTTTCGACCAGATCGCCTTCCGCAGGGATTAAGCGGTCGCGGACATAGCGCTCAAGCTGTTCCGCGAATTGATCGAATGTATCATCATCCATCCCGGTGGTTCCGGTGATGGGATGGGCGGGTTCACTGTTCATTGGGTCGATGCCTCTTGGGATTCTTCGGATGCTGGCTCTCCCTCAGGCAATCCAACCGGCGGTAGAGTGCCTTCGGGCAGACGCCTTTCGTCGAGCATTTCAGCTGCCTCTTCGAGCGCCTCTGCCTCGCCTTCGCTTACTGCTCCCGGCGCGCTGCCACTTGAACTGCCGCAGGCGGCCAGCGGAATTGTGATGGCTAGGGTTACGAGCCAGTGCCCGCGCGGCTTGGCTTGCATCAGCTATTCGACCGGAACAGCAGCGGCGGCCGCCTCCGCAGCTTCAACTGCGGCGTTGGCTTCGTCAGCCGCAGCAGCAGCTTGCGCGGCGACTTCGGCTGCACGATCGGCGGTTTCCTCTGTCGTCACCGGATCGGGTGCACGGGAGGCGGGATCGATTTCAGGCTCTTCGGCGGCTGGCGGGCCCAGCGCATCGGCATCGGCAACGGGTTCTTCAGCAATCGGTTCCAACGCCTCTTCAGCAGGCATTTCAACCGATTCGGGCACCACTTCGGTAGAGCGATCATCGCTGCTGCCGCATGCGGCCAAAGTGATGGTTGCGCCGCTTAGCACGGCCAATGTGGTCAATTTCTTCATGGGGTCCCTCCTCTTGCGTCCCTATCTTTGCGTGTAAGTGTAGCGGCGAGAGGCCGGTTAAGCCAAGCGCGAATTGATGCATCGAAACGGCACAGTCGCAACACGGCTGCCCGCGCGGCGCGCGATTTGGAGTAAAGCTTTGAGCATGGTTCAACTTCCCGCATATGCTCGCCCGCGCCTTGCGCTTCGTCTCGCCAATTCACTCGATTGGGTGTGTATGGTGCTAATTCTTGGTCTGGCAGCACTGTTGCTGCCCGTGACTTCGGCCAAGGCGCAGAGTGGCTCGGCATCGTTCACGATCAAGGAAAGTGGGCGCGCCTATGGCACTCTGCAGGCTGCGGTGAACGCGATTGGCGATCAGCGCGGCACGATTGAGATTGCGCCGGGCACCTATCGTGAATGCGCGGTGCAGACAGCCGGTGTGGTGATCTATGCCGCTCGCGAAGCAGGCACGGTGACGTTTGACCGGACCACGTGCGAGGGCAAAGCGGCGCTGGTGCTGCGTGGCCTTGGCGCGGAAATCCGCGGGATCACCTTCACCAATATGAATGTGCGCGATGGCAATGGCGCTGGCATCCGATTGGAGAAAGGTGCGCTCAACGTTGCCTATTCGCGCTTCATGAACAGCCAGCAGGGGATCCTGACTGCGAATGACCCCAATGGCCGCATCTATATCATGCGATCCACTTTCACCGGGCTTGGCACCTGTGAGAACTCAGCGGGTTGTGCGCATTCGCTCTATATCGGTAATTATGGCGAATTGACCGTGCGCGACAGCCGGTTTGAGCGTGGTCGCGGCGGGCATTATCTGAAGGCGCGCGCGGCCAATGTTGTGATCGAGAACAACAGCTTTGATGACGCGCAAGGATCAGAGACCAATTATATGATCGACTTGCCCGCAGGCAGCCGAGGCAGCATCGCAGGCAATTGGTTCATGCAAGGGCGCAACAAACAGAATTATTCCGCCTTCATCGCTCTGGGTGCGGAGACAGTGCTGCATTCGTCCGACGGTTTAAGCGTGCGCGGCAATGAGGCGCGCTTCGTGCCGGGTTTGCAGCGTTCGAGTGTGTTTCTGGCCGATTGGACCGGATCAAGTGTCGCTTTGTCGGGCAACACGCTGGCGCGCGGGCTGACGGATTACGAGCGACGTTAACTCGCTGGGTCGAACCCCGGTGCGAAAGCGACCTCTCCGCTAGGCATATCGCCATCGAGCGGTAGGACTTGAAAGAACTCTGGCGGACCGCCTGAATAGGTGAGCTGTGGCACATGCTCGAAGCCAAAGCGCGGGTAGTAAATATTGCTGCCGATCAAAACGATGCCCTTCGCGCCCTGCACTCGCAGATCGGCGATGCCGCGCTTGATCAACGCACCGCCAATGCCGCGCTGCTGCAATTCAGGCCACACCGATACCGGGCCAAGGCCGAACCAATCGGTCACCCCATCGGTGATGGTGACAGGTGAAAACGCGATGTGACCGACAATCCGCTCCCCATCTTCCGCCACCAATGAGAGCGTCAAATCGCCGTCAGCACGCACGCGGTCGATCACGTGCTGCTCATCCCCGCCGCTAAACGGCATGGGTTCAAAGGCCCTCTCAGTCAGCGCGTGGATGGTCGCTTCGTCACCCGACGCCTCTGGCCGGATGGTGATGGCAATATCTGGTCCGCTCATTTCAACAAATGTCCTGATCGATCACGCTTGGTAGCCAGATAACGTGCATTGTATGGGTTGTCGGGCAATTGGTGCTGTACCCGCTCTGATACGGTGATCCCTGCTGTTTCAAGCGCGGTCACTTTCGCCGGATTGTTGGTCATCAACCGAATTTCGCGCGCACCCAGCAATTCAAGCATCCGCGCCGCCACCGGGAAATCGCGCGCTTCGTCTGGCAGGCCCAGCCTTTGGTTCGCATCGACCGTGTCAAAGCCGTCATCCTGCAACCTGTAGGCGCGCAATTTGTTGATAAGGCCAATTCCGCGACCCTCTTGCCGCAAGTAAAGCAGCGCTCCCCATCCGCCGGTTTTCTGAGAATGCTCAGCCATCGCGCCCAGAGCGCTGTCGAGTTGCGGGCCGCAATCGCATTTCAGGCTACCCAGAATATCGCCGGTCAGGCATTCGGAGTGGACCCGGACCAGAGGCTGTGTGTCGCCGCATTGATCGCCGATGATCAGCGCGACGTGCTCGCGCGTATCGGAGACAGAGCGGAAGGCGACAATCTCCGCATCTTCGCTGGCCGTGACGGGCAGTTTCGCTCGGGTCACAATGCGCAACGCGCGCGCCTCGGTATAAGCTTCAAGGTCTGATGCGTGGAGCGAATGCGCTTCGCCCGCATATTGTGGATCGACCATAAAGGCCGGTAGGATACCAGCAATCCTTGCCAGCTCCATCGCGGCAAGAGCGGTCTCGCGCCATTCCAGCGGATCGGCACGAAAGGGTCCTTTGAACGGATTGCCAAGATCCAATGCAGGATCGGCAATCGGCACCGCTGCGCTCATATCAAACGGTTCTGCGCCGCGGATGAGGACCGGTGCATGAGGCACCGCAGCATCGCGTTGATTGGCAAGTTTGAGCGTCGCTGCGCGGGCTGCTGAAATCAGCAAATGCGCTGAGCCAGCCCCCCTTGCAATCGCGGTCTCAATCGGCAGCAGCACCGGCCCATCTATGAAAGACAGTGGCCATCCATGGCGCAGCGCATCCACCGCCTGCGCGGCACGGCGGGCTGGGGAAGGCGTCTTACCGCTCAAATATCAAACTCAGTGATCAATGGTATGTGATCCGATGGCTTTTCCCAGCTGCGCGCATCTTCAAGGATGCTGTGCCCGCTTGCCTTTGCCGCAAGCCCAGCGCTCGCCCACATATGGTCGAGCCGTCGCCCGCGATCATTCTTGCGCCAATCGGGTGAGCGATAGGACCACCAGCTGAAATACCGTTCCGGATCGGTTATAAATTCGCGCCCGACATCAACCCAGCCATGCGCCTGTTTGAACCGCTCCAGCACCTCAACTTCCAGCGGAGTGTGGCTGACGACTTTGAGAAGTTGCTTGTGGCTCCAAACGTCGCTTTCGAGCGGAGCAATGTTGAAATCGCCCACGATCAAAGTGGAGCGGTCGAGCGCGCCTGCCCATTCTGTCATTCGGGCCAAAAAGTCGAGTTTTTGGCCAAATTTTGCATTTACGTCGCGATCAGGCACATCGCCGCCTGCGGGCACGTAGACATTGTCGACGAACATGTCTTTCCCGATAACTTCGACACCGACATGCCGTGCTTCGCCATTGGCTTGCCAATCATGGCGGGACACCTCGCGGATCGGTATCCGGCTGATTGTGGCGACCCCGTGATAGCCCTTTTGCCCATGCACCGCCTGATGCTCATACCCCATTGCGGCCAGCGCTTCGGCGGGAAATTTGTCCTCCTCACACTTGATCTCTTGCAGGCACAAAATGTCCGGCGCGTGATCGGTGAGGAATTTTTCGACAATCGGCAGGCGCAAGCGGACCGAATTGATGTTCCAGGTAGCAACAGAGATCATGCAACGCGATTTAGGGAGAGCTGCGCAAAAAGGCCACCTTTCCCTTTCCCGTCACATTGGAACGCGATAGCACGGCCCGAAGAAATCAGGGAGACCCGCCATGTTCGCCAAGCGTCACTTCGCCATCCTACTCGCAACTGCCGCTTTGCCGTTGGGCGGGTGCGTTATCCAAGGGGGTGACACTTATTCAGGCGTCGCAGATCGTCCAGTGCCTGTTGCGCAGGCCTCCGAAAGTGAGCGCGCCAAGAACGTCATCCTGTTTATCGGTGATGGCATGGGCATTTCCACCATTACGGCCGCCCGCATTTACGAAGCGCAAAAGCGTGGTGAGACGGGGGAGGAAAACACGCTCTCGTTCGAAAACTTCGAGAATGTTGCGCTGGTTAAGACTTACAATGTCAACGCGCAGGTGCCGGATAGCGCGGGCACTGCGACGGCGATGCATTCGGGTGAAAAGACCAATATCGGATTTTTGGGGGTGAGCGCCGAGGGGCGTCGCGGATCATGTGCTGACACGGTCGCACACCCGCTGCCGTTGCTGGGTGAAGAGGTGAAAGAGCGCGGCCTTGCACTCGGCATCGTATCGACTGCGCGGATCACCCACGCGACCCCGGCGAGCGTCTATGCGCGTGCCTCTGACCGCAATTGGGAAGGGTATGTCGTCACCGAAGACGGAGATGATGCAAGCGCTTGTGAAGACATTGCAACGCAGTTGATGGCAGCGGATTGGGACTTGGCGCTGGGTGGCGGCTCACGGTTCTTTTATGGCAAGTCGGAAGGCGGCAGGCGCATGGAAGACAGCGCTGATTTGCCTGCTGGATGGGTTGCGCGCACCGGTGGCACATTCGTTACTACGGCCGCTGAACTTGAAGCGGCCCCTTCGGATCGCCCTGTCTTTGGTCTCTTTTCATCAAGCCACATGACTTACATGGCCGAGCGTTTGGCAGATGGGGCTGAGGAAAGCACTGAGCCGACACTGACGGACATGACCTCGCAGGCGATCTCTCGTCTTTCGAGTGATCCTGATGGGTTTTATCTCATGGTTGAGTCTGGCCGAATTGACCACGGCCACCATGCCGGACGCGCCGGTTTTGCCCTTGAAGAGACCGTCGAATTCGCCCGTGCGATCCAATATGCGATCGACAACACCGACCCGGAAGAAACCCTGATCATGGTCACAGCCGATCACAGTCACGTCTTCACCATTGCAGGCTATCCGCGCCGCGGGAACGACATTCTTGGATTGGTGGTCCCACCCAGCGGCGATATCTCCAACACCGAAGAGCCTACGCCCGCCAACGATGGGCGGCCCTACACAACTTTGGGCTATGCCAATGGCCCGGGCTCTATTGCGGGCCTTGACCCGCGACCTCATCCCGAAACGGGTGTCGATGCGCAGCAGCAATCCACCATTCCACTGGGATCAGAGACTCACGCGGGTGAGGACGTCGCTCTCTACGCTCAAGGCCCCGGTGCCGACAAAGCGCGCGGGGTGATCGAACAAAACGTCATCTACGACATCATTCGCAGCGCGTTCGGCTGGGAGTAAGCCGAACAAACAAAAACCCCTGTGCCGGGGGCGGTGGCACAGGGGTTCCATGTTAGCGTTCGTCACGCTTGTTCAAGACGGATTTCAATGAATGAGGGCAACAGGGGGGAAACCCTTCACTCATCCGCCTTGCCAACAATATTTAGGCGCTTTCGGCTTTCACGTCTATGAACATGACGCTAGTTTTGTCGCATCCATACAACTTTTGCGGGATGAGCCGTTCAACGCGGTCGACGAGATGACCGGCGCGGATCGCGGAACCTGAATGTGCTGTCCGGGACGCTGATTCCATAGCGATGATTCGACAGACGCACGGTGGTGCGGTGGTTCTGCGCATCCAGCGCCACCCAGTTCATCAGCTCCAATCCGCCGGGCGCACCAGGTGCGCGTGCGAAATTCATGATGATGCGGCCAAATTCGGGCTTACCCGGATCGCGCACATCGATGCTGAGCACTTGTGACGTGCCGGTGGGAATCATGGTGCCGTATTGCTTCACATCACGCGATGGATCGAGCAACGCGCCCAGCGGCGAATTACCGATCGGCCAGCGTTCGACCTGATTGACCTCATAATCGACCATATACAGCGAGCGGCCATTCGAGACGACCAGCAGGTCCGAATCGCTGCCATAATCAAAGCGGATTTTGCCCGGACGCTTTAACGTCATCGTCCCGCGCACCGTGTTGCCCATACGGTCTGTCTGAGTGAAATCGGCGCGCATGGTCGAAATGCCGCGCAGTGCAGAGACGGCGCGGTCGAGGTCTGCGGAGCTGGTCTGTGCGGCGGCTGGCGAGCTTAATGGAGTCGTCGTTCCCAGCGAAAGGCCGAGCGCGAGTGTTCCTGCACCTGCAAGGGCAAAGCCAGTGCGGCGGATCAGATTTATAATGTCCATGATCGCTCAGCTAATGGCTGAGCTTTGAACTGTCGATGAATTAACGAAGGTTGCACACCATCGCGGCGTGCGCCCAAGACCTTACTTGATCTTGGCTTCTTTGAACTCGACGTGCTTTTTCGCGACCGGATCATACTTACGGAACACCATCTTTTCGGTGATGTTGCGTGGGTTCTTTTTGGTCGTGTAGTAAAAGCCCGTACCCTCGGTCGAGACGAGCTTGATTTTCACGGTTGCAGGCTTCGCCATGGCGGTTTCCTAAGATCGGATGCGGCCATTGCGGATGCGCTATTGGCCTAAAAAACAAACGGCGACGCACAACGCCGCCTGACAGACGCGCGCCAATGAGTGATTCATGGGTGAAAGTCAAGCAGACTCACGCCTCTGCTTGCTCTCATGCGGCTACCAATCGGAGCGGGAGACCTTGCCACGCTTCGCCTTTACATCGCCGCGCGCTTTTTTGGACTTCAGGCGCTGGACCTTGCCGACACGGTTGACCCGGCTCTTGGCGCGCTTTTTGGGCTCGCGATGCGCAGCCTCTAGCATTTCCTCCAGTTTCGCCCGTGCAGCTGTGCGATTGGCCTCTTGTGTGCGGTGTTGCCGGGCGGTGATGAGCAGATCACCACTTGCGGTCAGCTTTGATCCGGCGGCTTCGCGCAGGCGCGCAAAAACCGGCGGGCTGAGCCGGAGGGCATAGATATTGACGCGCAACTGCACCTCGGTCGCGACCTTATTGGCGTTTTGTCCGCCAGGGCCAGAACCTGCCAGAAAACTCTCCTCGGCAAGCCCATGGGCGCGATCGAGTAGCTCTCTATCCATCGCCTGATTCGGCAGGAGCCGGTGCTGGTGGTGCCTCCGGAGCCTCGGGCGCAGGCGGAGCGGTTAGGCCAGCGCGCACAAAGTCCTCTGGGAAAGGCGAATAGGCGGTGATCGTCGGTTTGCCATCGCGCATCACGCTGATGCTTTCGGCGTGCAGCATAGTGCGCGGCGCGCCCTTATTCTGGCCACGTACCGGGCCGTAGACCGGGTCACCCAGCAAAGGTGCGCCGAGACCTTGCAGTGCATGGACGCGCAATTGGTGAGTGCGGCCTGTTTCTGGACGGAAGCGGATAAGCGAACGTTTGCGGTCCCCTTCGCCAATCGTCTCAATCAATTCCCAATGCGAAACCGCAGGCTTGCCCTTCTTCGCCGCAATCATCCGCCAACCCTTTTCGGCTGAGCTTATCTTGGACAGGGAAAGCTCAATCGTGCCCGATGTTTCGGTCGGAGCGAAATCGAGAACGGCGAGATAGGTTTTGCCCACCAGTCGATCCTCAAACGCCTTGTTAAACCGTTTCAAAGCCTTGGGATTGCGCGCCATGAGCAGGCAGCCGCTGGTGTCGGTATCAAGTCGGTGGACTGCAACCGGTGGCCGTTGAAAGCCGAGCTTCAATTGTTCGATATGGTCAAACAATGCGGGGCCGCCGCGCTTGGGACGATCAACGGGCAGACCGGCGGGCTTGTCGATCACAAGCGCCTCGCCGTCTTCGAATAGGATGGGTATTCTCATATCAATTTCGCCTGAAAGAGCCCGCGCACGGCATTACCGAGCTGAAAGCCGTCTGTAAGATCATCGAGCGTCAATTCCGCTTCGCGCGCTTGCTCTTTCTCGATCAGATATTCGCGCAATATGCCGGGCAACAGCCCTAGGGATGCAGGTGGAGTGAGCAGGATGCCATCGCGTTCAACGAACACATTCGTATAGCTGCCCTCGCACACTAACCCATCGTCGCGCACTAACAAAGCTTCTGAACCGCCAAGCGCCTTTGCCGCACCGAGTGCCTCTTCGTAGAAACCACGGTCGCTGGTCTTGTGCGCCAATCGCCAGTCGGATTGGTCGAGCGGGTTGGGCAGCGCGACCACGGCAATCGCGTCCTCGAAAGGTCGCGGCATAGGCTGCGTCTCAAGCGCAGTGGCACCAGAGCGTGCCGTTAGAAGGCGCAGTTTCACAGGCTCTTCAAGCTCAAAGCAAAGAGCCTGAATCTGATTGCGCGCGGCGTGGCGGTCGAATTCGAACCCAAGAGCCGCTGCGCTGCGCTTCATCCGCGCAAGGTGCAGTTCTAGCATGGCGATGCCGATTTCCGGATCAAATGCCATCGTTTCAATCAAATCGAACGCGGGCGCGCTGTGATCGGGTGAGGATTGGCGCGCAAATCCGGCCTTAACCTCGCATTCGCGGCGCTCAGCCAGAGGCTCGCTATCGGCAACAATCGCAGATCCAACGCCCAGGACTGCGGTACCTTGATCGTTCTCGATTGGGGTCAGACGCAGGCTGCGGATGGCTACGTTGAACGCCGCCACACCGCCACCATCTTTATCCGCCGCACCAATTCGCCCGATGGCGCCGCAATAGGGCCCGCGCGCATCGCGCTCCACATCGCCGATCAACTCCATCGCGCGGATCTTGGGCGCGCCCGTTATTGATCCACACGGGAACAACGCTCGCACAAGGTCCATCGCACTGGTGTCAGGAGCAAGCTGCGCGCGAACACTAGAAACCATCTGATGCACCGTCGGATAACTCTCAACGGCAAAGGGCGCATCGACCCGCACACTGCCAGGCACTGCGACACGTGATAGGTCGTTGCGCATCAAATCGACGATCATCAGATTTTCGGCTTTGTCTTTGACGGAGTGTGCCAACTCCTCCTTCATCGCCGCATCCGCCGCTGGGTCTGAGGCACGAGGCCTTGTGCCCTTCATCGGCTTTGCCTTGGCCTCACCATCAGACAATGCCACGAACAATTCGGGAGAAAAGCTCAAAAGCCAATGCGACCCGTCAAACACGATTCCGCCATAACCCGCACTCGCGGCAGATCGCAGCGACGCATAGAGCGCGATCGGATCACCGCGATAAGAACCGGCAAGCGGATAGGTGAGATTCGCCTGATAGATATCGCCTGCATGGATCGCTTCGCGCAGTGTCTCAAAACAGGTTTCATATCCGCCAACCGAAAGCTGCGGCTCTAGCGGGCCAATGCTTGCAGTTCCGCTTGAGTGTGCCGCCAGCCAGGCTGGGACATCACTCGCGGCAATCCGTTCCGGCCGATTAAACAGGCCAAACCATACTAATGGCCCGCCAGCGCCGCCGCGCATATCAGCCGACAGTGCCAGTTTCGGCTCAAGAGCCAATCCCGCTTCATAAGCGATATATCCGGCAAGCTCCCCGCCAGATCGACGCGCAGTGTCTGCCTCTTCAAGCACACGCGCCACATCTTCGGGCCGGTGCGCGACAAAGATATCTCGCGGATTCGCATAAACCAGCGCATCGGCCGCGCCGCCGCCCGGCGCGCGCGCGTCATCCAGCAATACGAATGTGTCTGATGGTGCGCGCTGACCCATGATCACAGCCTTAGCCCATTGATCACCGGTGTCGAGAGCTTGACCGCCTCGCTCTGTCTCTGCACACGGTGAGCAACAAACGAGATAAGGGTTTTGAGGCGATGAGCGACATTTTTCTGGGGCTGGGCGGCAATGGCGAAAACCAAAGCTTAGCGCTGAGCCGGGCGAACCGCCATGGATTGATCGCAGGCGCAACCGGCACGGGTAAAACGGTGACGTTACAGGGTCTGGCAGAGAGCTTTTCAGCCAATGGCGTGCCGGTCTTTGTCGCCGATGTGAAAGGCGATTTGTCCGGCATCGCGATGCCCGGATCGCCGAAATTCAAACACGCCGACAAACTGGAAGGGCGCGCCAAGGAATTGGGCATGGACGACTATGCCTATTCCGATAATCCGGTCGTATTCTGGGATCTGTTCGGTGAGCAAGGCCACCCAATCCGTACTACGATCAGCGAGATGGGCCCCTTACTGCTCGCGCGACTGCTCGATTTGAACGATACGCAGGAAGGCGTGCTCCAGATCGTGTTCAAACATGCGGATGATAACGGCCTGTTGCTGCTCGATTTCGGTGATCTTCAGTCGATGCTGCAATGGGCCTATGAGAATTCCAAAGAGCTGTCCGGCGTCTATGGCAATGTCTCCAAGCAGTCAGTGGGCGCCATCCAGCGGCAATTGCTGAGTTTTGAAGCACAAGGGGCGGATCATTTCTTTGGCGAGCCGGCGCTCGAAATCGACGACTTCCTGAAGTGCGACGAGCAGGGTCGAGGCTATGTCAATGTGCTGGCTGCGGACACATTGATGCGCAGCCCGAAACTCTACGCGACGTTCCTGTTGTGGCTGCTCGCCGAATTGTTTGAGAGCTTGCCAGAGGTCGGTGACCCAGAGAAACCAACCCTCGTCTTCTTCTTTGATGAAGCGCACTTGCTGTTCGATGACGCGCCGAAGGCGTTGCAAGACAAGATTGAACAGGTCGTGCGCCTGATCCGGTCAAAAGGCGTAGGCGTCTATTTCGTCACGCAAAATCCGATCGATATTCCAGAGGAAGTTGCAGGGCAGCTTGGCAACCGGGTTCAACACGCGTTGCGCGCCTTTACCAAGCGTGATCAGCGTGCGATCAAAGCGGCTGCAGAGACATTCCGTATCAATGACGATATGGACACAGAAGAGGTCATCACCGAGCTGAAAGTGGGTGAGGCCTTGGTCTCAACTCTCGATGAAGAAGGCGCACCCACCGTCGTTCAACGGACTCTGATTAAGCCCCCGCGTTCGCGCCTTGGTCCTTTGACGGCAAAAGAGCGGGCAATCATCCAATCGGTTAGCCCATTTGAAGGCAAGTATGACGAGGCAGTCGACCGCGAAAGCGCAGAAGAAGTGCTGCTCGCCAAGACACAGGATGCGGTCGACACAGCCGACGAGGTCGCGGCCAAGGGGGAAGAGGAAGTGCGCAAACAGCCGCGCAAAACCAAATCCATGTGGGAAAAGGCTATCAGCCGCGGGACCAAGGTTGCTGCGGGCGGTATGGCGGGCGCAGCCGCCTCTGCAGTGCTGGGCCGCAAAAGTCGCGCGAACCCGGTGGCTTCAGGCATCAAATCTGCCGCCGGCTCCATCGCGACTGATCTGGCAGGACCGATTGCAGGGCGGTTTGTGCGCAATCTGATCGGCGGGCTTATGCGTTGACGCGCAGTTTGTGATTTTCGAAGATCAACCGCGCACCGGACTCAAAGTTCAGTAGTGCTTCGCCACCGCATTCGCGCAGCAATGCTTCACAAGCGGCGCGATCATCGCCGGTTAGCGAGGCTAGGAAATCGAGCGGTCGCTGGAGCATCCATTGGCTGAACGACAGGGCCATCCGTTCGCCCGCTACACCTTCAATCTCAAACGGTGCCATGCCCAATGCGCGGGGCAATTCCGCCTCAGTGCCCGCATTCGCCGCTGCCCATTCGCGGAGCATTCCCGCGACCTTAGCCAGATGTGGCACTTGCTCGGACATCATTCGTGCCAAGACGGGAAGCAACGTTGTAGGCACTTCATCATCTGCCAAAAACTCGCCGGAGCGCGGTTCCAAATCGATCATCCGCTCCACCCACTTTGCGACATTGGGAGCGAGACGACGCATGATCTCACCGCTTGCCGGATCGCGGTAATTGTGGGCGTAGAGCGGTCCGATCAGGCCGAAATCACCGATGCTAGGGCGCGTGCCGAAAAGGAACGGATGCGTTTCAAAATGCGCGTTCAGATCGGTCAATAACGCTTCGTAGCTTGCCTCAACCGCGGGAATTGTCGTGTCGTTGATGCCCAACATCGGCACAAACCCTTTGAAGGTGGCGCCGCGCTGCTTGCCAACTTCGCGCTGCTCTTCTGGGTTTCCGTCAGGCAAAGCAACCTTGCCGAACTCGCCGTAAACCCACTGCTCGTTGTAATTCCAACGGTAATGCATCGCGGGGATTACCAGCCACTCATCGCCAAATACCTCCAGCAAAAGCGCCGCAAAGCGTTGGCGCGGGGTCGTTGGATAGACGCTGGGGCTGGGGTCTTCAGCCTCGAAATGGTCGATGATCACGGTTGTATCTTGCAGCACTGTACCGTCAGCCAATTTTACGACAGGGATCACGGGACGACCAACGGTGGGAATAATCTCAGCTTGATGAACCGCCGGCGTGGCCAGAACTTCGGTGTAGTCTGTGCCCTTCCAATCGAGATAGCTGCGCGCTTTGCCTGAATAGAGAGACAAAGGTGCGCCGAACATGGTTGCGGTCATTAATTGTATCCTTGTTTGGGTGTAGAGCCGATTATCACACCTGCTCCATCGGCAACCGAATTTCTGCGCGCAGGCCCTTCGAAGCGCCTGCGCTCTCATCGCGATTGGTCAGCACCAGATTGCCGCCATGCGCCTCCGCTATCGCGCGCGCAAGTGTCAGGCCGAGACCCGCACCGCCGGTTGTGCGATTGCGCGACGCCTCACCGCGAGTGAAGGGTTCCAGCATATCGGCGATCTGTTCGGGGGCGATGCCGGGGCCGTGATCATCGACGCGCAAAACCGCCATGTCCGCGTCTGCGAAGATCGACAGCTCGGCCGCCTCACCATAGCGTACAGCGTTCGATGTGAGGTTGCGCAAAGCGCGCTTGATCCATGTGACCTGAACCCGAGCAACCAATCGCGGAGGATCGATGATCGTGACCGGCTCGCGTAGATCCTCAAATTCCTCGGCAATTCCAATCATCAGCGCGCCCAAGTCCACTGCTTCGGCTAGGTCAGCATCGCGCCCGACCCGCGCCAGCGACAGTATATCGTCCAGTGTCGCGGTGATATCCTCGATACTATCCGCCATTTTGGCGCGTTGGTTCTCGTCTGGCACACTTTCAATCCGAACGCGCAGAGCGGCGAGCGGGGTTTTGAGGTCATGGCCGATTGCGCCCAGCATCACGTCTTTTTCATCGAGCAGAGCGGCAATCCGCGTCTCCATCGCATTGTGTGCCGCGATCAACCGTCGTGTGTCCGATGGGCCGCTTTCCTCAAGCAGAACCGCGCGTTCGGGTTGGCGCGAAAAGGTGCCGACCCGGTCAGTGAGCAGTGCCAGTGGCCGGGTGATCCGCCGCAGAACCAGGAACAGGATGATCATCAGAAATCCGAACGTGACCAAGGTCTGGAGCGCCAGCACGCCAATCGCTGAACGCGGTGGTTGCGGTTCCAAGACGCGCGCAGTCTCCCACGAGCCGCCTTGCTCGCGTTGGATCGCGGCGATCAGCAATCGACGGTCTCTCCATCCATCACGATTGCGAAAACGCGGGCGAGCCTCAGCAAATTCGACCAGCAATGGATCATCGCCTGCGCGCTGTATGTCGACCGCGATGATATGTGGGTCTACGCCTTCGCGAATTAACACGTCGCGCAGCCGGGTTTCTCTGTCTGTTTCGCCGCTTCCCACAGGAACGGTTAAGGGAGGCTGCTGTGTGACCGTATAGCGCAGCACTGGTGGTAGACCTCTGAGTGGCCTACGAGCCCAGGGATCGGCCAATTCACCCTGGCGGAGGCTTCGGTGTGGCCGGTCAAGAGAGCGACGCCTCTCGCGAAACTCAGCACCGCGAGCGCGGTTTGCGCGCCGCTCTGCGCGTTCAGCGCCGCCGACAATCTGGAATGCTGCGGCCGCAAGAATCGCTTCTTCGCGCCGTTCTTGAGTGGCGCGGTACAGCAGCACGGCAGAGACGAGTTGGGCCACAAATAATGCCAGTGCGACGCTAGCGATAACCTGACCCAACAGGCTGGAAGGCAAAAATCGCCTCACGCCGTCTCCGGCCCCGGTTCGATGCGTTTTACCGATGCGGCGAAGCGATAGCCGCCACCGCGAACCGTCAGGATCAATTGAGGGTCACTCGGTTTGGCCTCAATCTTTCGGCGCAAACGGCTGACTTGATTGTCGACCGCCCGATCAAACAAATGCGCGGTGCGCCCTTGCACCAGATCGAGCAGAAGGTCACGGTCCATGACTTTGCGCGGGTTGTCGAGAAAAGCGCGCAGCAGACGAAATTCTGCAGTAGAAATGGGAACTGTCACGCCATCTTTGTCGATGAGCTTGCGTTTCAGGGGATCGAGCATCCAACCTTCGAACCTGTAGTGCCAGTCTTCGACTTCGCTATGAGGCGTGATCCCGCGCCCAACCCTGCGCAGGACGGTGCGAATACGAGCGACCAGCTCGCGCGGTTCGAACGGTTTGACGATGTAATCATCTGCACCCAATTCCAGGCCAACAATCCTGTCAGTTGGCTCGCTGCGCGCGGTGAGGAATATGACCGGGAGTTGGCGTGTTTCGACCAGATGGCGGCACAGAGATAGCCCATCTTCGCCCGGCATCATGATATCGAGCAAGACAATATCCGGTGTGTTCTCGTTCAGCGTGGATCGCGCCGCCGCAGCGCTTGATGCCTGTGAAACGGCAAAGCCTTGACCGGTCAGATATTCGGCCAATGGCTCGCGCAGGGTCGGTTCGTCATCGACCAAGAGGATTTGGGTAGGAGCTGGAATATCCATGGTGTGATCTGTTCATGAAAGGTGCCGGCCCGGCACGCAACCCAAATGGGTGGTGTCGAACCGGCAAGTTTACGCTAGCTTCGCGCGGGGGGGAAATGTTGCGCCAAGCTGCGCTGGAGAGTTCAGTTCGTGTTGCTGCGTTCTGCGCCGCGATTGCCGCCTCGTTGGCTGCTGCGTTCTTGACGCTCGGCGCGCCGGGCCTCGCGAGCAGCTTCGCGTTCCTCCGCAGAGATTGTGCCAGATCCGTCGGTATCGATGCGGGCAAAGCGTGCCTCAATCGCGGCGTCAAATTCAGCCTTGGTCACGATCTGATCCTGGTTGATATCTGCCTGACGCAACATGCGTTGGCCGCGCCGTCCGCCGCGGCGGCCCTCTGCTCCCCCACCACGGCGACCTTCGCGGGCTTCGCTGCCACCACGACGCTCTTGGCGAGCCTCGCGTGCAGCCATCATTTCTGCTTCTGACAGTCCGCCGCTGCCGTCGGTGTCTGCGCGCTCAAACATACGAGCCTGACGCTCTGCGCGGCGGTCAGCGCGTTCGGCGTTGCGAGCCTCGCGTGCGGCGGTCATTTCCGATGGTGTAACCTCACCATCGCCGTTCGTGTCGGTTTCAGCAAAGCGTTGCGCGCGGCGCGCAGAGCGGTCATCGGTTGTCAGTTGGCCGTCGGCATTCGCGTCCATTTTGGTGAAGCGTTCTTCGGCCTTAGTTTTGGCTTCGGCCAGTGAGACCACGCCATCACCATTGGTATCTGCGGCGCCAAAGCCGTGTCCACCGCCGTGGTGATTGGCTACCGCAATACCTGCGTCGCCGAGCATGAGCGCCGCCGCCGCGGCTGAGAGAGTGAGAGTAAGCTTACGCATTGCATGTTCCTTCAAAAAGTCTTGTTTCAAAGAGCTGCGGCAAGGCGCCGTGCGGCAACAGGATCAGTTCAAATGGGGACGAACCTGTCCTGGTTTCAAAGCCGCTTCATCAGGGGGAGGGTGTCAGATGGCAACCTCACCGCAACTCACAATGACCTTTCTAGAGCGTCAATGTCGCACGATGATCCCGGAAACCTGCGACATTGTCGCGGTTTGTATCAGCGCGGTCCGTATGTTCATCGACGTGCAAGAAACCACCGGCAATGCATCAACGCGGACGCATTTCGGTACCTTCGCCCGCCGTAATGAAGATCGCGGTTGCGCTCTCTTCAACATCGGCGATGTGCCACACGCCCGGCGGGTTGATGGCGTATTCGCCCGCCTCGATCGGCACCGTTTGACGCGATCCATCGGGAAATTCCTGTGTCAGCACCATCGCACCATGAGTGCAAATCACGACTTCGGAACCTTTTGGATGCATCTCCCACGTATCCCATCCATCGGTAAATGTGTGTTGTGAAACCAACCGACCCTCTGGCCCGTCTGACCCATGGCGCGCGCCATAATCTGCGTACCATTCCACTCCGGAGAATGGCGGCTGGGGAACCGAGGTGGCTCCCAGACCGAGATGGATGAATGCGTCGCTGAGCTTGTGCGCGCTCATGATTTCGGCGGTGTCATGCAGAACACGTTCAATTTGTTTCCATCCGGATCGCGAAAATACCCTGCGTAGAACCCATCATCGCCGCGCGGTCCCGGAGGGCCTTCGTCACTGCCGCCTTGCGCAATGGCAGTGTCATAGACGGCCTGCACTTTATCGGGGTCATCCACTTGCAGGGCAACCATCGTGCCGTTGCCTACGCTGGCAGGTTTTTCGTCAAATGGCTTGGTCGCCGCTATGCCGGGTGCGCCGCCCATCGCGCCCCAGGCGATGAAGGTGTCGAAATCCATCATCCGCCCGACGCCAAAATGGGTCGCAAGCGCATCATAAAACTCTGCCGCACGCGGCAGGTCATTGGTGCCCAAAGTTACATAGCCGATCATGTTTATCTCTCCCTTTTTGCGACTCGCAATAATGGAACATTACTAGAACATTTATTTTGGTGCAAACGACTCTAGAGCGGCAAGGTCTCCCGCTCGACCCATGCGCGGTCTTCGCCTTCAAGTTGCGGCACAAGCAGCGCGCGCACTTTTTCATGATAGGCATCAAGCCAAGCAATCTCCGCTTCGGTGAGCAGATCGCGCGTGATCAGACGCCGATCAATCGGCACAAAGGTGAGCGGTTCAAAACCGAGATAGCGCCCCTCTGCCCCTTCAATCTCCTTCGCCACAGTCAAAACGAGGTTCTCAATCCGAATGCCGAATGCGTCCGCTTTATAATAGCCGGGCTCGTTCGAGCAGATCATGCCTGCCAGCAATTCCTGCCCGGTGCCCGCTTGCCCGCCGCTGGGTTTGGCGATGCGTTGCGGGCCTTCGTGTACGCCTAAAAAGCTGCCGACGCCGTGGCCGGTGCCATGGGCGTAATCCACGCCAGCCTCCCAAAGATATTGGCGGGCTAGAGCGTCAATTTGGCCGCCATTGGTCCCTTGGGGAAAGACCGCTTGGTCGATTTGGATGTGACCTTTCAGAACACGGGTGAAGCGGTCCTTCATTTCTGCCGTTGGCTCTGATCCGCCAGGCGTATCGATCCAGACCGTGCGGGTGATGTCGGTCGTGCCCGCCGGGTATTGCCCGCCGGAATCGACCAAATAGATTGATCCGGGTGGGATGGTGATATTGCTGTCCTCATCCACTTTGTAGTGGGGCAATGCCGCGTGCCCAGCGGCAGCGGAGATCGTATCGAATGACGTATCGCGCAGATCGCCATGTTCGCGGCGGAACCCTTCGAGCTTTGCAGCAGCGGCCAATTCGTCAATGCCGCCCGCTGGCGCGGTCACTTCGAGCCAGCGCAGGAACCGGCTGACTGCCGCGCCATCTCGTGCCTGTGCATCGCGATGCCCTTGAACTTCGGCTTCGTTCTTCACCGCTTTGGCAAGGATCGTGGGGTCCTGGCGGAATGTGAACTTTGCACCGCCTGCACGCAGCGCCTGAGCAATGCCGACCACGCCGAAATCGGGATCGACGCTGACTTTTTTACCGGACATCTCGCCAAGCGCGCTGACAAATTCATCGCGCGGGCGCACGGTTACCGCATTGCCGAGGTGCTGAGTGACCTCTGGCGTGATTTTCTCAGGCGCGATGAACAGCTCAGCATGGCCATCGGCATGGGCAATCACATAAGACAAGGCGACTGGCGTATGCGCCACATCTGACCCGCGAATATTGAGCAGCCACGCAATCGAATCGAGCGCGGGCATGACCACCGCGTCCAGCCCTTCATCACATAGCCAATCGGCGACATCGGCGCGCTTTTCCGCTGACGAACGCCCGGCGAGTTCTTCGGTATGGACGATCGCCTGCGCATCAGAGGGCGACGGCTGATCCGCCCAAACCGCATCAATCGGATTACTGTCGGCTGGCACCATTATAATCCCAGCGGGCTCCACTGCTTTCTCAAGCGCCTCAACCCAATTCCAAGTGTGCAACCACGGATCGTAAGCGATGCGCGCACCGCTCTCACTGACATCCTTGATCCAATCGCCCAGACTATCGCCCGGGATGCTGCGATATTCGAACAGCTTCTGATCCACCTGATCGCGCACTTGCACGGTGTATCGCCCGTCCACAAAGATCGCCGCATGGGTCAAAGTGACCGCTGCAAATCCCGCCGACCCGCCAAAGCCGGTCAACCAGCTGAGCCGTTGTGCATACTCGCCGACATATTCGCTCATATGCTCATCCGAAATGGGGATTACAAAACCTGTCAGATCGCGGCGTTTCAGCTCTTCACGGAGAGCTTTCAAACGGGCTTCGTGGGTTTGCATCAGCATGGCGTTTTGTCCCGGCTTGCGCGCGGCCCTTGCCGCGCGAGGATTGGAGGTTAGAACACCACACATAGGCCGCTTAGCGGTTGCTTTCCACCCGCGCATTTTTGCAAAGGAAACCCCGACGTGTCGAAATCCCGTATCGCCGTTCTTACATGCGCAGGCGCGCTCACCGCGCTCCTCTCCAGCGCAGCCTTAGCTGATGCCCATCAAGAAAGTTCACCAGTGACAGATAGCTCGACGATCACTCCGCCCGTCGCCGAAAAGCGCGAGCACACCTACACCCATCACGGGATCACGATCAGCGACCCATATGATTGGCTGTATGACAAATCTTATCCTGAAATCGATGATGAGGATGTGCTGGATCACGTGCGTGCCGAGAACGCCTATTTCGAGGCACAGATGGAGCCGCAGGCGGCGCTGACCGAGACATTGTTCACCGAAATGCGTGGACGGATCAAAGAGGATGACAGCACCGTACCACAGCGCATGGGCGAATATCTCTATTGGTCCGAATTTGATGAAGGTGAGCAATATCGCAAGCATTACCGCAAGCCCGTGGGCGCGGGTGAGGATGCTGAGCCGCAGCTGATCCTTGACCAGAATGTGCTTGCAGAGGGCCACGAATATTTCCGCCTCGGCGCTCTGTCGATCAGCCAGAATGGCCGTTTCATGGCCTATTCCACCGATACGAGTGGGGCAGAGCGATACACTGCACGGATCATGGATTTGGAGACCGGCGAACTGCTCGCAGATGAAATTACCAACCTGCGCAGCGGTCTGACTTGGGTCGCAGGTGACAGCGCGCTGGTTTACGGACCATCAAGTGAGAATTGGCGGACATTGGAGGCGCGGTTGCATGTCATCGGCACGCCTGCCGAAGACGACGTGGTCCTCTACAAAGAAGAGGATGAAAGTTTCAGCGTTGGCGCTGGGCTTAGCGCGCAGGAAGATTATCTGATCATCTCCACTGGCGATAATGAGACCAGCGAAGTTCGCTTTGTCTCCGCCGCTGATCCAACCGCTCCGCTAACATTGATCAAAGCGCGCACAACTGGCGTCGAATATGGCGTTGATATTCGCGAAGGTGAGCTGTTCGTTTGGACCAATGATGACCACATCAATTTCCGCCTCGCCAAAGCGTCTTTGGATGCGCCGGGTGATTGGGAGACAGTGATTGCCGGGTCGGACGAGTTCTATCTCACCGACTTTGACCTGTTCGAGGGGTTCTTTGTCACCGAGGGTCGTCTGAACGGCCTCGATCAGGTGCAAATCCGTCAGTACAACGCGCCCACCACTGCACAGCCGATAGCCTTTCCCGAGGCGAGCTATTCAGCGGGCCTGTCGAACAACCCCGAATATGGTCAGACCAAATTGCGGCTCTCTTATGAGAGCATGGTTACACCGGACTCTGTCTATGATTACGACGTCGCGGGCGCGTCGCTCGACTTGCTGAAACAACAGGAAATCCCCAGCGGCTATGACGCATCGCTCTATGTGACGCAGCGGGTTGAGGTCGAAGCACGCGATGGCACCATGGTGCCAGCCAGCATTGTGATGCGTAAAGACCGTGCGGAGATTCTCGCGGCACAAGGGATTGAGGGTGCGGGGCCGCTGCATCTCTATGCCTATGGCTCATATGGCTATGCTGTGCCGCCCGGCTTCTCAACCACGCGTTTGAGTCTTGTTGATCGCGGTTTTGCCTATGCCATCGCCCATGTGCGCGGCGGTGATGATTTGGGTCGGCGCTGGTATTTGCAGGGCAAGGGCTTGGAGCGGACCAACACGTTCAATGACTTCGTCGATGTGGGCCGCGGGTTGATCGCACAAGGTTTCACAGCAGAGGGTATGGTCACTGCGAGCGGCGGTTCAGCTGGCGGCGAAGTAATGGGTGCCATCGTCAATCAGGATCCCTCGCAATATGGCGCAATCGTTGCCCATGTGCCGTTTGTTGATGTGTTGGGCACGATGCTTAACGCAGAGCTGCCGCTGACACCGGGTGAGTGGCAGGAATGGGGTAATCCGATTGAGAGCAAAGAGGCGTTTGCGCATATCCTCTCTTATTCGCCCTATGATCAGGTCAGCGCCCAAGATTACCCACCGATGATGGTCACAGCGGGTCTCAACGATCCGCGTGTTACCTATTGGGAACCGGCCAAATGGGTCGCGTTGCTGCGCGAGATGAAGACGGATGATAATGTGTTGGTGATGAAAACCAATATGGGCGCGGGGCATGGCGGACAGTCGGGTCGTTGGAATTCCCTGCGTGAGACAGCCGAAGAGTTTGCCTTTATCCTGTGGCAGATGGAGATGATGGACGCTGCTAAGTGAGCGCTTCACTTCGCTTCACGCGCAGCTTCACCGCCGAGCCCGTCCACATTGATGAGCTTGGCCATGTGAACAATTCGGTCTGGGTCCAATGGATTCAGGATCTCGCCACTGCCCATTGGGATGCGGCGGCGCAGCCTGCTGATCATGCGCAGTTCTTCTGGGTCGTGATCCGGCATGAGATCGATTATCGCGGTAATATTGCCGTTGGTGAAAGCGCAGTGGGCACGACCTACATTCCGGATCCGCCAAAAGGTGCAAAGTCGCTGCGCGTGGTCGAGTTCACCGATGAGGCTGGGAAACCGCTCGTCACGGCGCGCACCACATGGGCGATGCTCGACCGTGAAACCGGACGGCTGGCCCGCGTGCGACCAGAGGTGCTGGCGCCCTTTCAATTGAGCGAGACACAATGACCAATAAACTGTTTGAGCCGCTGACACTTCCCAATGGCACGACCATTCCCAACCGCATTTGCAAGGCGGCAATGGAGGAAAATCTTGGGGTTCAGCCTGGCCAATATCCCGGTGAGAGACTGTTTAGTCTCTACCGGCAATGGGCAGAGGGCGGTGCCGGGCTGATCCTGTCTGGCAATGTCATGGTGGACCCATCTGCTTTGACGGGGCCGGGCGGAGTGGTGCTGCAAAAGGGCACTGATCTCACCCCGTTTCGCAAATGGGCCGAGATTGGCAAAGCGGGTGGCGGGCAGTTTTGGCTCCAGATCAGCCATCCGGGGCGTCAGCTATACAAAAGTATGGGCGAAACCGCTGTCTCACCGTCTGGCGTTGAGCTGAACCTAGGTAAATTTTCATCGCTCTTTGCACCTGTTCGGGCGCTAGAAGTGGGCGAGATTGAGGCGATCATCACACGCTTTGCTGATACCGCAGTCGCCGCTGAGGAAGCTGGGTTTGACGGCGTGCAAATCCACGGTGCGCATGGTTATTTGACGAGCCAATTCCTGTCGCCGCTGACCAACACGCGCGATGATGAATGGGGCGGCAGCCTAGAAAATCGCGCGAGGTTCCTGATGCGGATCGCCGACGCCATTCGCGCCCGCGTCGGTGCTGGCTTCGGCGTCGGGCTAAAGCTCAACTCCGCAGACTTTCAACGCGGCGGCTTCGCTTTCGAGGATGCGCGGCAAGTGGTCGAATGGCTCGCGGGGAAGGGAATTGATTTCGTCGAATTGTCAGGTGGCAGTTATGAAAGCCCGGCAATGCAGGGCAATCCGCAGGACGAAGAGGCTGCGCAGTCATCTGAACCCCAATCGTCGACCGAAAAGCGCGAGGCGTATTTCGTCGACTTCGCGCGCGATATCGCCAAGGTCGCGAGTATGCCAATCATGGTCACAGGTGGTATCACAACGCTTAGCATGGCTGAAAAGGCGCTGGAGCAGGATGCAAACGGCTTCGGGGTCGAAATCCTAGGGATTGCGCGCGCCTTTGCCGCTGATCCTGCTTTGCCGAACCATTGGCAGGCCCAACAAAATAGTGATGTGGTCTTGCCGGAGGTGACATGGTCAAACCAGACTCTTGGAGCGCTTGCGGTGATGGCGCTGACCAAGGCGCAATTAGAGCGGATGGCCAAGGGCAAAACGCCAGGTGATGGCGGATCGCCCCTGATGGCACTGTTGGCGGACCAAATGCGCGCCTCACGCCGTGCAAAGAGGTATCGCAAATGGCGCGCGGCGAGCTGAACTGTCCGCCGCATTCCCTTGCGTCATGCCCTTGTCATAGACACACACTAGCAGCGCATGGAATTCGCCCGATGTCTGGGCGTGCGAGGATTCCATGGCGAACAACAAATATTTGATCGGTTTTGTAGGCACTTTGGCCTTGGCTTTGACCGGATGCGGACAGGGTGGCTCACGCGATTCGATCCGCGCGGTCGGCTCATCGACCGTCTATCCGTTTGCCAAACAGGTTGCGGAGAGCTTCGCCCGCTCAAATCCCGATTACAAATCGCCGCTGATTGAATCGACCGGAACCGGCGGCGGGATTCAACTTTTTTGTCAGGGTATTGGTGCAGAAACGCCCGATATGGCCAATGCGTCACGCCGCATGAAGGCGACCGAGTATGACAAGTGTCAGGCCGCCGGTGTCACTGACATTATTGAGCTGCAGGTTGGTCTGGATGGGATCGCCTTTGCATCGGCGCAGGGTGGGATCGTGCTGAACCTGTCGCCCAAGACGGTGTACGAAGCGCTCGCCGCAAACCCCTATGGCCGCGAACAGACCGCCGAAACGTGGGCGGACGTCGACCCCTCGCTGCCGGCGGAGCCGATCCTCGTCTATGGCCCGCCCAGCACATCGGGCACCCGCGATGCGTTGAAGGAACTGGTGCTGGAAGTTGGCTGTGACACCGACCCCGCAATGGAAGCGTTGAAGGACGAGGATAAAGACCGTCATCAGCAAATCTGCACTGAGGTTCGCTCCGACGGTGCCTATGTCGATCAGGGTGAGCAAGATAATCTGATTGTGCAAAAAATTGAAAGCAATCCACGCTCGGTTGGCGTGTTTGGCTTCTCCTATCTCGATGAAAATTCCGACAAGGTGCAAGGTCTGCCGATGAGCGGGGTCGACCCGACCTATGATAACATCTCCAATTTTTCCTATCCGGGTGCCCGCCCACTCTATGTCTATGTGAAGAAAGCGCATATGCGCGCCATTCCTGGCCTCGATCTCTACCTGCAGGAATGGATCCGCAGCTGGTCGCTCGGTGGCCCGTTGGCTTCGATTGGCATGGTGGCATCGCCCGCGGATGCGATGGCTGCGAACGAGCGGAAAGTGAATGAGCAACTGACGCTAACCCGCGAAGAGTTGAGCGGTGAAGCCCCAGTGGAAACGGCAGCCGCTGAGTAAGCGCTAAGCCCTTAGATAGGATTGCCGTCTTGATCGCGGAAGATTTCGCGCCGACCAACATGGTTGGCGGGTCCGACTAAGCCTTCACTTTCCATCCGTTCAATCCATTTGGCAGCAGTGTTGTAACCGACGCCCATCTGGCGCTGGAGCCACGACCCAGATGCCTTCTGATTCTCGATCACGATCTGGCACGCTTGGCGATATTTGCGCTCTTCGGGATTGTCGCTGGCCGTCAATTCGTCTTCGAAATTGAGGCCACCGCCATCTTCGGGTTCTTCGGTAACAGCATCGACATATTCCGGCGTTCCTTGTGCGCGCCAGAAGTCCGCTACTGCTTCTACCTCTTCGTCGGAGACAAATGGGCCGTGCACACGCACGGTTGCGCCAGTGTTCGGCTTGTAGAGCATATCGCCCCGGCCAAGCAGCTGTTCGGCACCCTGTTCGCCAAGGATCGTGCGGCTGTCGATCCGGCTGGTGACTTTAAAGCTGATCCGGGTTGGGAGGTTCGCCTTGATCACACCGGTGATGACATCGACTGATGGACGCTGTGTCGCCATGATCAGGTGGATGCCAGCGGCGCGTGATTTCTGGCTGAGCCGCTGGATCAGAACCTCGATCTCTTTGCCGACGGTCACCATCAAATCGGCCAGCTCATCGACGATCAAAACGATCTGCGGCAGCGGCGCGTAGTCGAGCTGTTCTTCCTCAAACAATTGCTCGCCAGTATCGGGGTCAAAGCCTGTCTGCACTCGGCGGCCCAGCGGCTTGCCCTTGGCAATCGCGGCGCTGACTTTCTCGTTAAAGCTGTTGATGTTGCGCGAATTGACGCTGCTCATCATGCGATAGCGGCGCTCCATTTCCTCAACCGCCCATTTAAGCGCACGCACCGATTTGTGCGGCTCTGTCACAACGGGAGAGAGGAGGTGCGGAATATCGTCATAGCTAGCAAGTTCGAGGACCTTAGGATCGATCAGGATCATCCGGCATTCGGCGGGCGTGAAGTGATAGAGCAGTGACAGGATGATGCAGTTCAAACCCACGGATTTACCCGAGCCCGTGGTACCCGCGACCAGCAAGTGAGGCATCGCAGCAAGGTCGGCGATGATCGGCTCGCCCGCAATGTCCTTGCCCAGAATGATGGGCAGATTGCCTTTGGCTTCGGCAAAATCAGCGGATGCGGCGAGCTCTCGCAGCATCACCATTTGGCGATCATTATTGGGCAGTTCGATGCCCATGACCGTCTTGCCCGGAATGGGGGACACGCGTGCGCTGATCGCACTCATATTGCGGGCAATGTCTTCTGCTAGGCCCACGACACGGCTGGCTTTGATGCCTGGTGCGGGTTCCAATTCGTACATGGTGACGACCGGGCCAGTGCGGACGGCGGTGATTTCGCCCTTAACGTTAAAGTCGTCGAGTACGTTTTCGAGCAGCCGGGCATTGCGTTCCAGCGCAAGCTTATCGAGTTTCGGCGCGTTATCAGCCGGCGGATCGGCGAGCAGATCAAGGCTCGGCAAATCATAGGTCGCAAACATGTCGCGCTGGTTTTTCTTGGCAGGCTCTGCACGTTTGGGAGGCGCGGACGGATCGCTGATCTCCGGCGCGCGGCGCGGCGCTGCGTCGACACTGTCAGGCACGGGGTTAGACTTACGGCGAGCTTTCGGAGCGGGCTCTGCCACAGGGTCATCGCCTGCAAAGGTCAGTTGCGGGTCGCGTTTTCCGAACGGCAGGCGTGAAAGGATCGATCCGCCAATCGCGCTGCCAGTGACGAAATTGGGAAGGGTCATCAACACCCGCCAATCGATTGCAAATACACGCGTCGCTAAAGCGGTGCCGCCTGCCAGGCATAACAGTGCGCCAGCCAGAATGATCCAGCCCGATGCACCCTCGCCAAACCGGTTTGCAACCGCCTCAATCCCTGTCGCACCCAACAGGCCCGACACGCCGCCCAATTGTGCAGGCAGTGTTCCGCCCGACTGGCCAAAGCCAAGCGAGAGCACAGTGCCAAACAGCATGATCGCAATCAGCAAAAGCCCGGTTGGCAACCACCAGCGCGTGTTCTCGGAGCGCTCAACATCATCGTCCAGCTCAACCGCGCGCCACAATTTGCGCGCTGAGATATAGAGCAACGGTAAGAGCAATACGCCCGGCAAGCCAAATGCGAACAACACTCGATCGGCTGTCCATGCGCCCCAGCTGCCCATCCAATTGCTGACAGAATCGCTGGCCGCCGCTGTTGAGGGGCTAGGGTCGGTTTGCGTGTAGCTTGCCAATGCAAGCGCGAGGAACATCGTGGCGATCAACAACACGCCTGCGCCAGTCATCTGCACAGCCCGGCGGATCGAACGGCGCAGGCCAATGCGCCAGTCAGCGGAAGAATTGCGAGTGTTCATAGCGCGGGTCGCCATTAAAAGGTGTTCCTGAAGTAACGGACGTATTCGGAACACACCATGAATCTTTGCTGGACTCCGGTCAAGCAAACAGCGTCGAGCCGCATTCAGCTCAACCCGTCAATCGCCGCCCAATTTGGCCAGTTGAGTGTGCGGGCCCGGTGGTCACTCATCCCGCCCAGCGCGATGACTGGAACGCATGATAGCTGCGCCAACAATCGAAACCGCGCTACGCCCAAGACAACACCGCCAGGATGCGAGCGAGTGGCAAATACCGGTGAGAGCAGCACCGCATCTGCACCGAAGCGATTAGCAAGACCGATCTCACGCGCATTGTGCGCTGTAGCCAGATGAAGCAATCCCGCGCGTTTCGGGCACAGTGAGCGTGAGCTGCCATAAATGCCATCTGCGCCCCATTCGCTGGCGGTCAACGCGCTGTCGGCTAGGATTACGGTGTGCCCTAGGGCCTTTGCCACGCGGCGCAGTGTACGAAACCGAATCCAACGCTCTGGGTCGCCAAGGTGATAGTGGCGATAGATCAACCCACTGCCACGCGGCATACGGCTCAGCGCGCGCTCCAATACTGCGTCATTGCGCTCATCAGAAATCAGCCATTGGCGCGGCAATTCTTGGGAGTTGGGCTTTGAATTATGCACCTTGGCATTATAGCGCAAAGCTATGGAAAGTGCAGCCAGCCGTCTCGATCAAGTTCAAGCCAATATTGCGCGCATGTGCAAACCCTCGCGGCGCAAGCCCGAGGACGTGACCTTGATTGCGGTGAGTAAGACTCATCCTGTGGAAAGGATCACCCCTCTGCTTGAGGTCGGACACCGGGTCTTTGGCGAAAATCGGGTTCACGAGGCACAGGGCAAATGGCCGGAGTTGCGCGACGAATATCCAGACACCGAATTGCATCTGATCGGGCAGTTGCAATCAAACAAGGCCGATGAAGCCGTCGCTTTGTTCGATGTGATCCACTCGCTCGACCGGGGGAGCTTGCTTAAGGCCTTGGCCAAAGCAATGGATAAGGCGGATCGCCGCGTGCCGTGCTTTGTGCAGGTCAATATCGGCGATGAAGAGCAAAAAGGCGGCTGTCCGATTGCCGAACTGCCCGCGTTTCTGGTGAAAGTTCGCGATGCAGATATTCCGCTTGCGGGCCTGATGTGCCTACCTCCCGCGGGTACAGAGGCCGCCCCGTTCTTTGCGTTTCTTGCCAAGCTGGCAGTCGATAATGGTGTTGCGGGTGAGAGCATGGGCCTCTCCATGGGCATGAGCAGCGACTATGAAACCGCCGTTCAATTGGGCGCGACGCATGTGCGCGTGGGTACGGCCTTATTCGGTGCGCGGGGCGGTTGATGAAGCGCACCGAGGATTTTGCAGATAAATGGCTCCCGACCCTCAACAATGGCGCGAAAGCTGTAGTCCGCCACGCAGCAGTGGCCACACAACCCACGGGTCATGCAAAGACTGCGGATGAGTTTGTGCAGTCGCTTGGGTTTGCAGCGATTGGATATAACTGGGAATTGCTCGATGCAGGGGCGGAGCCGTCCGAACCACGTTCTGCTCTGAAGGAGCTTCACAGCGCGCTGGCCCAGGACATTGACAACCCAAATCGCCCTTGGCTGACAGATGATGTCGCGGCCCGATGCGCGCGCGAATTTCTGGACCTGTTTGACCCTGCGAGCCGCACGATAGTCTCCAACCGCTATGACGGATTGTGGAATCCCATTGCAGGTGGGGCGGTCGAATGGGGTTTTGTTGGGTTCGACGAGCAAGTGATCGCGCTGCTCTTGATAATGAGCGACCAATGAAAAAGGGCGCCCCGTTGCCGGAGCGCCCTCTCATTTCAGATACTGCGATCCCTTAGAATTCGCTGGTCAATCCGACCGTGAACAATGCACCGCGTGGATCATGGACCCGGCTGTCAAAGCCGCCATTGGTGGCAACTCGCGGTGGTAGCTCGTTAAAGACGTTACGAGCGCCAACCGTCAGCTGGATCAGCTTGTCACGATCAAAGAATTCGTTGATCGCAACGCTGTATTGAATGTCGACTCGGAAATCGCTGCCGATATCCGCACCGCCATTTTGGTCGTCCAGATAGCTGTCGATGTAGCGGCCAAAGATGTTCAACGAGTGTGCACCCGCTTCAACCTGAAGACCTGCATTGAAGCGCAGCTCCGGAGTTGGCGAACCGAAATTGGTGAAGTTGCGATTACCGGCGCCATCGGTCACTGCACCGCCCGCTGTTGTTTGCAGATCATATTCGAAAACATAGCTGCCTTCGATGCTCGGCGTGATTGTGCCGAACCCTGCATCAACGCGATACCGAACTGAGAAGTCGACACCGGACGTCGCAACGCTCGCCGCGTTTACATAGCTGTTATTGACCTGAATGATCGTGCCGGCCGGGCTGCGGATGACGTTTACGCCGTTTGGATCGGCATCAACGATGGACTGCGGCGCGGTTTGAACGATAGCATCTTCAAACTCAAAGTTGTAGTAATCTGCGCTGATCTCAAACCCGAAAAGAGGTTCGAGAGTGAAGCCGAGATTATACGCGGTTGAATCTTCTGGAACGAGGTTAGGATTGCCAACGGCGCGCACTGCGACAAAGGCATTGGCCCCGCCATTGTTCGGGTCAGAGACTTGCTGAAGCGTTGTCGACTGGCCCTGCAACTGGAAGGTTGAAGGCGCACGGAAGGAGGTCGAATAGGACCCGCGCAGTGACAACCAATCTGTCGGACGCAGGAGGAGTGCGGCTTTCGGATCAAGCGTGCTGCCGCCCTGACTGCCGTAATCTTCATACCGCACTGCGAGTTGCAGATCGACGAAGTCTGCCAAAGGCACATTCAATTCGCCAAACACTGCGTAGACATCTTGTCCGCCGTCGAAGGCTTGCTCGCCAATCAGGAAGGCAAAGCCGTCATTTGCGGAAATGCCATCGAAACTCGCCGAAATCCGTTGATCACGATATTGTCCACCTACGGCGATGCCGACCGGGCCAGATGGCAGCTCGAACAGCTCACCAGAGATGAACCCTTCGACTACGAACAATTCTGCTTCGCGGTTCGATTGGGAAAACTCAGTGATGTAATCCAACAACGCCGCATTGGTGTTACCACCGCCGGCCAAGGCCGAAGCGAATGGATTGAAGAATGTGCCGTCAGCCGGAATTGTCGCCCCGTTGGCGGTGAGGAACGGGTTGCTTGCAGTGCAATCAAGCCCGGTCGCCGCATTGAAGGCCGGAGACGCGTTGAAACCGCGCAATGCGCAGGCGAAGCGATCGCGAACAGTGTCCTCTGTATTGCCGGTGAAGTTGTTGTCGGCGAATGTCAGGCTGACATTCCAAAGGCCGTTTTGTAGGAAGCTATCAAAGTCGCCTTCCAGTGTGGTTGAAACGCGTAGAGTTTCCGATGTGAAGGTCGCTGGAGAGACCTCTCCCCCGGTTCCGCTCGCCCGACCGAAGAACACCACATTGGCGCCAAAAATGTTGTTCGGGTTGAAATCAGGAACAACGGCCTGACCCAATTGCAGGAACGGGAATGTGGGTGAGTTGCCACGCACAGCCTCGTTATCAGCATAGCTGATTTCGGCGCTGAAACGTACACTGTCAGACAGGTCTGCATTCGCTCCAACAAAGGCTGTAATGCGCTCCTCGTCTGGAACGAGGTTGAAGAACTCACCAAAATCAAAGCGGCACAGGCCTACATCAGGGACACCAGCAGGTGTTGCTGAAATCACGTCTGCGATGCCGCCCGCCTGTGCGCATCCTGGATCAAGCACAGGTGCGCTTGCCGGGAAGCCAGGGACACCAAAGAAGGAGCCGGGATTACCAAGCGAAGAGGTATCATCGCCAAGGAAGGTGGGCGTCCCGTCGGCGTCGAAAATCGGGCCTTGAGACAGGCGACGCTCTGCAGTTGTGAGCGCAGAACGGTCGACATAGCTTACTGCGGCGATGAGGCTGAGATCGCCAATATTCAGGCCGCCTAGCGCTTGAAGGTTGTATTCCGAATAGTCACCGAAGCCGAGATGCTCAGTGTATTCGCCCGAAACCACGATCCCATCATAGCTATCGCGCGTGATAAAGTTCACCACGCCTGCAACTGCATCCGAACCATAGAGCGAAGATGCACCGTCCTTCAGGATCTCAACCCGCTCAACCGCGATAAGCGGCACGAGCGAACTGGTGTCGACGAAATTGATGCCGTCATTGGTTGGCGCTGCAGATAGCGTCTGACGCTTTCCGTCAAGCAGGATCAGAGTGGAAGCAACACCAAGCCCACGAAGGTTGATGTTAGATGTCCCGGTCGTGCCGCCCTGGGTGAACGCATCAGGGTTGTTTTGAGCACCACTGTTGATGGTGAGTGTTTGAGTGATCTCACCAATGTTCTGTGCGCCGATATCGGCGATGGCTTCTGCCCCGACCGTTGCGAGTGGCGATGCCAAGTCAGCTTGTGACTGACGGCGAATGCGCGAGCCTGTAACAAGGATTTGATTTCCGCCTTCTTCGGCGCTTTCTTCAAGGGCGCCAGCGTCTTGTGCGTGTGCAGCAAACGGCGTGGCCGCCGCAGAGCAAAGAAGAAATGCCGCAAAGGTACGCTGACCTGTGCGTGAGGGGGTACGCAGTTTCATGTTTGTCTCTCCCGGGACGTTATAATGGCCGAAATTAGAAAGTAAGTTCGTTAAGCGCAACTTAATTTGGCCGACCCTTGTCGAATGTTGCTGCCACTGTATCAAAAATGGAACGAACCTAGGCCTCTTCATGCTCGCGCTGGCGCTTGTCGCTGGCCGCAGCGAGCAGCTCATTCTCTATCTCGGCGAGACGTTCTGGCGCGGTGATTTTTGCCCCGGTTAGGTCGGTCACATAGAATGTATCCGCAGCGCTCTCGCCATAGGCAGTGATATGCGCGGACTGCACCATCAAGTTCGCTTTATACAAAGCATGGGCGAGCCGGTTCAAAAGCGCTGGGCGGTCGCGCGCTGTCACTTCGATCACAGTGAAGTTGTTGGAGGCCGAATTGTCGAAATTGACGCTTGGCGCGACAGCGAAGGCCTTGGCGCGCGAATGCGAAAGTGGGCGTGCGGCAAGTTTGGGGACCAGCTCAATAGTAGCCATCAACGCATCGCTGATGCCCTTTTTCAAGCGAGCGATCTGGCTCTCTTCACTGAACGGCATTGCATGCATGTCCTGCACCAGGAAATTGTCGATTGCATAGCCATTCATCGCGGTGTGAATCCGGGCATCGATGATGTTTGCACCCGCCAGATGCATCCCGCCCGCCATGCGATAGAACATGCCTGGATGGTCCGGCGCGATCACACTGACCAGCGTCGCTCCGCGCTCCTCATCAACATCGCAGCGGATCGAGAGGTGGTCTGTGCCTTTCTGGGCCGCTTCGAATTGAAGGAGGTTTTTAGCGATGATGTCTTCGGGTTCGGCGATCCAATAGGCATCGCCCAGCATCTCGCCGAATTCCTCGACCAAATGCGCCTGTTTGCCGAGTATATCGGCGGTGTCTTCTTTCTTAGCCTGTACTCGCTCAGCACGTCCGGTGCGTTTGTGGCCCAGTCGCAAGCGCTCCTGCGCGGCGTCGTAGAGCTCTCCCAGCAACTGACCTTTCCAGCTATTCCAGGTGCCCGGCCCCACGGCGCGGATATCAACTGCGGTCAGGATCGCCAGATTGCGCAGGCGATCGACGGTTTTGACCTCGCCAACAAAGTCTTCAATCGTCTTGGGATCGGTAAGGTCGCGTTTTTGCGCGGTTGAGCTCATCAACAGGTGCTGCAAGACTAGCCAAGCGACAAGCTCAGTTTCCTTAGGCGTCAATCCAAAACGCGGGCACAGCTTGTGCGCTACCTCCGCGCCCAAAACGGAGTGATCACCGCCGCGCCCCTTGGCAATATCGTGCAGCAAAACGGCGACATACAAAGCGCGGCGTGAGGCCACTTTGTGGATCTGTTTGGTCGCGCGTGGATGGTCGGTTTCGAGCAGGCCGCGTTCAATCTGACTGGTAAGGCCAATCGCGCGGATCGTGTGTTCATCGACGGTGTAATGATGATACATGTCGAACTGCATCTGCGCATTGACCCGGCCAAAATCGGGGACGAAGCGTCCGAAAACACCCGCCTCATTCATCCAGCGCAAAGCTGTTTCCGGGTCATTGCGCCCGCCGAGCAATTGGAGAAACAAGGCGTTGGCGCGCGGGTCCTTGCGCACGGCGCGGTCGATCAATTTGGTGTCTCGGTTCGCTTGACGCACGGTCTCTGGGTGGATTTCGAGACCTTCGGCCTCTGCGACCTGAAACACCTCTATCAACCGCACCGGATCATCAGCGAACCACTTGTTGCCGGGCGCTTTGATCCAGCCCCCTTCGGCGACATAGCCTTTGACGCTGCGTGGCTTGGATTTCCATCCAGCGAAGAAGCCACCGCGCGGGCGCTTGCGGGCAAATTCTTCGTCCAGATGTGCTAAGAACACGCCCGTCAGGCTGCCCACGCGCTTGGCCTGCATAAAGTAGAATTGCATGAAGCGTTCGACTGCGCTTTTGCCTGGGCGATCTGCGAAATTCATTCGCTCTGCGACTTGTCGCTGCAGGTCGAATGTCAGGCGGTCCTCTGCCCGGTCGGTGAGCACATGCATATGGCACCGCACGGCGAGCAAGTACCCTTCGGCTCTGCGGAAACTGCGATATTCGGCATTGGTTAAAAGGCCGACGCCGACCAGATCGGCTGCCGTCTCTACGCCATGGATGAATTTGCCGATCCAGTAGAGCGTTTGGAGGTCGCGAAGTCCCCCTTTGCCATCTTTGATGTTGGGTTCAACGACATAGCGGCTGTCGCCCATCCGCTTATGCCGCGCATTGCGTTCCTCCAGCTTCTCGGTGAGGAATTGGCGCTCATTTCCGCGCGCGACTTCGCTCCAAAACTGCTGACGCAATTCGTCATAGACATCCTGATCACCCCAAATCAGGCGACTTTCCAGCAAGGCGGTGCGGATAGTCAGATCATCCTTTGCCATCCGCATTGTATCGCCGATTGTGCGGCTGGAATGGCCGACTTTCAGCCCTAGATCCCACATGAGATACAACATCGCCTCAATCACTTGCTCACACCAAGGTGAGCGTTTCATCGGGGTGATAAAGGCAATGTCGACGTCGGAATGCGGGGCCATTTCGGCGCGCCCATATCCGCCCACCGCTAGCACTGCGAGCCGTTCTGCTGTGGTGCGATTGCCAGCGGGATAGACGAAACCGGTGACGTAGTCATGGATCACCCGCACCAATTGATCGGTCAAGAAGGCATAGCCATGGGTGATCTCATAGCCCGCAGCGGGCTTGTCGATCAGGCGGCTTTCCAGCTCACTGCGACCGCCCGCCAATGCCTCTTGTAACAGATCTAGGATCGCTGGGCGCGCAGCATCGCCCTGATCGCTCGCGAGCGCGGCAATTGCGCTAGAAAGCTCACGCCGATTGATAATCGCGCGTTGGCGGGGAACGCGCCGACTGGGCAAGCTCCAGTCAGTCATCGCGTTCCCTTCCTAAAATGACCGCGCACCCGAATTTCAGGCGGCGGAGAGCTTTGCTGTGTAGGCTTCACGCAGAGACTTCTTGTCGATTTTCTGCGTGCCAAGGCGAGGGAGGACTTCATCGGTTACCCAGATATGCTCTTCGAGAGGAACCTTGAAGGGGGCAATCCGCGACAATAGGAATTCGCGCAAAGCGCCGCCTTCCATCGCATCACGGCCCTCTTTCACGCGGAAGATCGCGGCGGGCACTTCGCCCATACGATCGTCGGGCAGGCCAAAGACTGAACACTCCGCAATATCGTCATGCGCATAGACGGCGTCTTCAACTTCGATGCACGAGATGTTTTCGCCGCCGCGAATGATAATGTCCTTCTTACGGTCGACGATGTAGAGATATCCGTCTTCATCGAGATAGCCCAGATCGCCGCTGCGGAAGAATTGATCCTCGGTAAAGGCTTTGCGTGTGGCCTCTTCGTTGTTCCAATAGCCAAGGAAATTGGCAACTGTGCGGATGCAAACCTCGCCAACATCGCCTTGCGCCAGTTGGTTGCCGTCATCATCAAGGATGGCCACCTCGACGAGAGGCTGTGATGCTTTGCCCGTGGAGCCGGGTTTCGCCAGGTAGTTCTCATTGAAATTGCCGCAACCGACCGCATTTGTTTCGGTTAAGCCATAACCAAGTAATGGGAACCCTTTGGGAAACGCCTCTTTGATCTTGGTCACATGTTCTAATGGACGCGGCGCGCCGCCAGCAGCGAAACTGCGGCATGCGGACAGGTCGTATTGATCCTTGTTTGGATGCGTTGCCATCTCGTAACTCATCAGAGGCACGCCGACGAAATAGGTCACCTTCTCTGAGTCCATGAGACGCAGAGCTTCCTCTGCATTCCATTTGGGCATCAGCACCAATTTGCGGGCAATGGCATAGGATTGCAGGAACAACGGCACTTCGCCTGTCACGTGGAACAACGGGACAGCGACAAGCGCGCTGGGCTGTGCGCTGACATCTTCGCCTTGGCTTTCCAGTAATACTTTGGCCATCGCGCTTTGTGCGACATAGCTCATGACGCCGGCGACAACGCCGCGATGGTCAGAATAGGCACCCTTGGACTGACCGGTGGAACCCGATGTGTAGAGAATGGTCGCCAAGTCATCTGCGGTAAGCACGCCGAGCATTTGCATGGCGACACTGGTCGCAGGATCGGCAGGCGGCGCCCATACATTCGCAAGACCCTGTGCCGGAGCGGTGTGCTCAATCATGATCAGTTTTGCGTGATGGTCGGTGCCCTCCAGCCGCGCCGCGCGGCCTGCATCGGCCAGCACCAGTTCGCATTCGGCCAAGCGGATGCCATAGGCGAGCTCCTCACCTGACCAGAAACCGTTGAGCAGCGTCACGCAGCCGCCAGCCATGGCGATGCCCATATAGCCGATCATCCAATTGGCTGAATTGCGCGCGGCAATCCCAACCCGATCACCCTTTTTCATGCCATGCTGTGTTGCGAGACTTTCTGCCACGCACATTGCGGCGGCATATGTCTCTCCAAAGGTCATCCGGATCTCGCCATCGACGATGAACGGCACATCCTTATGCTCATTGCAGAAATGCGCGAAATAATGCGCCATGGTTGGCGGAGCGACCGTAAAAGCGGGCATGTCGACGCCGTGGCGCGCAAAGGGCGTGGTGTGAAATGGCTGACCTTCTTTGGTCATTTGGGCCATGATCGCATCAAGCGCAGTGTCCAGCTGAGTGGGCATGCGGTGTTCTCTCCTTCGTCTCACCCTGTGATCGGGCGGTTGTTTTAACAGGCTTTGCCTAACGGGGGGCAATGAACTGAATGTGTGCCAGCGACTGCCAAGGCTTCCCCCAAAACCTTCGCTGTGCCAATAGCGTCCCCACGCGGCGTAAGCTGCGCGGGATGCAAGACGTTTACTAAGAGGTTCAACTCGTGCTGTCACTACTTGCTGCAAGCGGCGGCGCTGCAGACCCGATATTCTGGTCCGATCTGGGTCTGAGGCCCTATCTGTTCGACATTGGCGGGTTTCAGCTGCGCTATTACTCGCTGGCTTATTTGATCGGCGTGATATTTGCCTATTGGCACACATCCAAAATGCTCAAGGCACCCGGTGCGCCCATGGCCCAGCGCCATGCAGACGACCTTTTCTTCTATTGCACACTCGGTGTGATTCTTGGCGGTCGGCTGGGATACGCGGCGTTTTACACCGGTGGTGAGACCGGCATCCCCAGCGCCTTTACCGATTTCTCTGGCGATGGTTTTGTCTCATGGAAGCTGCTCAGAATGTGGGATGGCGGCATGTCGTTCCATGGCGGATTGCTGGGCGTGTTGGCCGCAATCGGATTCGTGTCGATGCAGGGTAAGCTCTCTTTCTTGCGCATATGCGACTATATCGCGGTGAACGTGCCGATGGGTATGTTGCTCGGGCGGCTTGCCAATTTCAACAATGGCGAATTGTGGGGCCGTGTAACCGATGTACCTTGGGCCATGGTGTTTCCCGACGGGCGAGCCGGTGATGAAGCGCGCCATCCAAGTCAATTGTATCAAGCAGGGCTTGAAGGATTGCTGTTGCTGGTCGTGCTGATGTTCCTCTTTTGGAAGACCAATGCGCGGTATCGCCCCGGTCTTTTGGTGGGTGTTTTTACGCTCGGTATGGGCCTTGCGCGGTTTATTAACGAATTTTTCCGTGAACCTGATGCACAACTTGCTGACTTTGCAGCACGAACCGGTCTATCGATGGGGCAATGGCTCACAATACCGCTGATCTTGATTGGATTGATTGTCACGCTTTACGCCGTGACGAGGAAACCCGTGGGAACGGGCGGTCAGACGGCGCCAGCGACCTAGGCGCGATCACATTACGAACTGAGCGGTGCTCGCCGCTGCGTCTGGTTGAACCGGACGGGACCACGACGGTTGTCCCGCTCGATGATGTGGCGGTGGATCGGTCCGAGGATATTGCGAAAGCTAAGGCTGCCGAAGCGGCTCGACTGAAAGCGGAAGCTGACGCGAAGGCGGAAGCAGCCGCCAAGGCCAAGCGCGAAGCCGAAGAGAAGGCCCGCCTCGCGGCAGAAGCGAAAGCAAAGAAAGAGGCCGAAGAAGAGGCTAAAGCGATAGCGGCGGAAGAGGCTCTCAAAGCTGCCGAAGCCAAGGCCGCCGCCGAAGCAGCGGCCAAAGCAAAAGCAGAAGCCGAGGCGCGCGCCAAAGCTGAGGCGGCAGCGAAGGCCAAGGCGGAGGCTGAAGAGAGGGCGAAAGAGAAAGCCCGTCTTGAAGCTGAGGAGAAGGCACGCGCCAAAGCAAAGGCGGCAGCTGAGGCCAAAGCTAAGAAAGAGGCAGAAGCCAAAGCCAAAAAAGAAGCCGAAGAAAAGGCTAAGGCTGCCGCGCAGGCCAAGCGTGAAGCGGAGGCCAAAGCGAAACGCGAGGCGGAGGCAAAGGCCAAGGCGGAAGCCGCGGCAAAAGCCAAGGCCGAAGCGGAGGCCAAAGCGCTCGCCGCAGCCGCTGCCAAAGCGAAAGCAGAGGCGGAGAAAAAGGCTAAGGCAGAGGCCGCCGCCAAGGCAAAAGCTGAGAAGAAGGCGAAAGCTGACGCTGAAAAGAAGGCCAAGGCCGAAGCTGCTGCCAAAGCCAAAGCGCAGGCCGAAGCAGAGGCCGCCGCTGCGGCGAAGGCCAAGGAAGAGGCTGAAAAGCTGGCCGCTGAACAGGCTGAGGCCGAAAAAGCCGCAGCAGAGGAAGAGGCCGCCGAGCTCGCCGCTTCAAAAGCCAAAGACCTTGGCAAAACTTTCCGCCGCCTGATCCGCGAAACCGGTCCAATCAGCCTGGCGCACTATATGGCAGAGAGCAACGCGCGCTATTACACCAGCCGCGATCCGTTGGGTGAGGATGCCGATTTCATCACGGCTCCCGAAATCAGCCAGATGTTTGGTGAACTAATCGGATTGTGGTTCGCCGATTTGTGGGTGCGGATGGGCGCGCGCAAACACATCCATTTTGTTGAGCTTGGGCCGGGTCGCGGGACACTCGCCAAAGACGCGCTGCGAACCGCCGCGCGTTATGATTTCGACCCGAAGGTTCACTTTGTTGAGACCTCACCGGCCCTGCGCAAAATTCAGCTTGAGGCCTTTCCTGATGCCACGCATCACAATGACGTCTCAACCCTGCCTGACGATGCCCCGCTGCTCATAGTGGCGAACGAGTTCTTTGACGCGCTGCCGATCCATCAACTCGTGCGCTCTGCCGTCGGATGGCACGAACGCATGGTGGGTCTTGAAGGGGACGAGCTGGCTTACGTCGCAGGGGACACGCCGATGGATACAATAGTTCCCCCAAGCTGGGCGCGTGCATCGCAAGGGACCATGATCGAAACCAGTTCTGCAGCGAGCGCGATTATGACCGAAATATCGCAACGTCTGAAGGAACAAGGCGGCGCGGCTCTCATTATCGATTATGGCTCTTTCGAGCTGCGTGCTGGCTCCACCCTTCAAGCAATCCGTGCCCATGAAAAGGTCGACCCGCTGGCTCATCCCGGCGAAGCGGACCTCACCGCGCATGTCGATTTTGAGCTGCTAAAGACCATATCTGAGCGTGAAGGGGCCGATGTTATGGGCCTAACCATGCAAGCCGATTGGTTGCGCAATATGGGTATTGATGTCCGTCATGAGGCATTGCAGCGCAAAAACCCGGCTGAAGTGGACAAACTGAATCGGCAATACAATCGTCTAATGGACGACGGACAAATGGGCATGTTGTTCAAGGTGTTGGGCATTTGCGGGCGGCGATGGCCGATCGGCGCGGGGTTTGATTGACCTTATGGGCGGCCGCTTGACCGTGCGCGCTGGCACAAAAGAGTAACCTTTCCCCTCTTTCGCGCGTAGTATCATGAGTATCACACGGGAGAGAACTGATGATCGCGCGCTTTGTTTTGGGCTGCTTGACGGCGCTAACTGCCTTTATGGTGACCATGACGCCAGCTGCGGCGGCGGATTCCATTGCAGGGCGCTGGATCACCGAAGATCGCGATGCTGTTGTTGAAATCAAGCAGTGTGGGAATGTGACGTGTGGCACTATTGCGCGATTCCTGATTACGCCGCCTGACGGCGCAGATCAGCGCGACATTTATAACCCTGAAACACGTTTGCGCACTCGTCGCCTCCTCGGCTTGCCCATTCTGACCAATTTCCGTGAAGAAGAAGATCTGTGGCGCGGCCAGATTTACGACCCCAATACGGGGCGTACCTATCGCTCTGTCATCCGCCGCAAAAGCGCGACAACAATCGAGGTGCGCGGCTGTATCGGCCCGTTCTGCCAAGCCCAGACATGGCGGCGTGCGCGTTGATTGTTGTGCATCCCATCCGGGATGCGATGTCCTCGCTCGTGCGGCCTAAAGGCCGCGTTGCTGCGGGCGGCCAATCGGCCTTGCGATTGCGATGCAATCGATTGGTGAATTCATAAGTCGAGCGTTTCGGCCAATTGCGCGGCGGCCTCTTTCGGGCTGAGTTTACCTTCACCTTCGCGGTCGACCGCGTAATTCGACTCGCGCATGGCCTCCACTGATATTGCCCCGATCAGCGGCTCAAGCGCGCTCGCAACCCCCTCATCCTGTGCGATGCGCGGGGACAGCATGAGCATTGCATCATAGCTGGGCAAAGCTTCGCGTGGATCGTCTAGGACCACCAGACGATCCGCTGCAATTCTTCCATCCGAAGTATAGGCGCTGATCACATCCGCTTCGCCTGAACGCAGGGCGTTGTACATGAAAGTCGGCGAGAAATTTCGGGTCTCACCAAAGCGCATTCCATAAGCATCGCGCACCGCAATCCACTCGGGGCGCTCAAAGAATTCTGGATCGCCGCCAACGGTCAATTGCGGGCCGAACGGCACCAATTGTTCGAGCGAGGTAACACCCAATTCCTCTGCCCGATCCGCGCGCATTGCAAAGGCATAGGCGTTTTCAAAGCCCAGCCGCCCGAGCACGCGGACGCCAGTGTTGTCACGCTCCCAATCGGCGATGGTTTGATACATCACTTCGCGGCCCGGATTGTCAGTCCGTCCCAGCTCATTCGTCCAGATTGTGCCGGTGTAATCGACCGAAATGTCGATGCTGGATGAGGCAACCGCGCTGTGCACCACGGCTGATCCCAGCCCATCGCGATATTCAACGGAATAGCCCGCCTTCTCGAGCTGAGAGCCGATTAATTGCGCCAAGATATATTGCTCGGAAAATTGCTTGGATGCGATGATGATCGTGTCCTCATCGTCCCCGCCCGATTGATAGGCTAACGCCCCGACCACGCCCAAGCCGACGGCAATGATACCTGCGCCGTATTGCCAGCGATTGCGCTTTGCAAAACCGTTTTCGACGATCCCCAAGAGTGCATCAACTACAAGAGCCAGTCCTGCGCTCGCGATGCATCCGGCAACTACCAAGGCCCAGTTTTGGGTCTGCAATCCTGCAAAGATTGGATCCCCTAGGCTCGGTTGCCCGATAGTTGTCGCAAGCGTCGCCGCTCCAATAGTCCAAACGCTGGCTGTGCGAATGCCGGCCATGATGAAGGGTGCGGATAGAGGTGCCTCGACTAAAGTCAGCTTCTGCCAACTTGTCATGCCGACGCCGTCAGCCGCCTCCAGCACGCCGGGGTCGAGATTGGCTTGCGCCGTCACCGCATTGCGCAGGATCGGCAGCAACGCATAGAGCGCAAGCGCTAGCAAAGCGGGGAGGAAGCCAAGTGTTGGCAGGTCCTCTCCAAACACCGCCCGCAATGACAAGAGGATTGGGAAGAAAAGCGCGAGCAGCGCAAGCGCTGGAATAGTCTGCACAAGGCTCGCAAAGCCGAGCGCGAAACGCGCTACAGTTTGCGAACGAGACGCCCAAACGGCCAAGGGAAGCGCAACAAGCAAGCCAAGTCCGATGGCGCTCGCGGCGAGCACAATATGGGCGGCGAACTTGTCGCCTAGGCCCAGCAGAATTTCAAGAATCTCGCTCATGCTGGATTCTCGGACCGCTCCATAGAGGCGAGTCTTTCTGCTTGCTGGCGGGGAACTGCAACAAGGCTCTGAGCGATCTCTCCCCCTTCGCCATCGAGCAGCGCGCGCGGCGTTTCATCGGCGACCAATTCGCCAAAAGACATCACCATCACGCGGTCTGCCAACAACAGCGCCTCTGCCATATCATGCGTCACCATGATTGTGGTGAGGCCAAATTTCTCGTGCAGTTCGCGCACTTTCACGCCCAAGGCATCGCGCGTAATCGGGTCGAGCGCGCCAAAGGGTTCATCCATAATCAACAGCTCAGGATCACCCGCCAATGCCCGCGCAACGCCAACGCGTTGGCGCTGACCACCAGACAGCTCATCAGGCATTCGGCTGGCCATGTCCGGCTCCAATTCGACCAAAGTCAGCAGCTCTGCAATGCGCGCATCGGACAGCTTCTCGCCTGCAAGCCGGGGCCCGATAGCGATGTTCTCACCGACGGTGAAATGCGGGAACAGGCCGATCCCCTGAAACACATACCCGACCCGGCGGCGCAACTGAGATTGCTTGAGCGTAGTTACATCTTCGCCGCCAAACAGCACACGCCCGCCGCTGGGTGTGACCAGAGTGTTGACCATTTTGAGCAAGGTTGATTTGCCCGAACCCGATGATCCGACCAGCGCAACGAAGCTGCCGTGGTCGATGGTGCAAGACACTCCGCCAACGGCTGTCACATCGCCATAGCGGCGTTCGGCCTGATCAAAGGTCAGAATTGCGCGGTCGGCGCTGTGCGATGATGCAGATGCTGTGATGGATTGCCCCTAAGAATTATCGATTGCAAATCAGCCTAAGAGGCAATGGCGCAAGAGCCAAGGGTTCATGCGGCTTTACTGCGAGAGGCGTTCCGAAGGGATGGTGATCTCGCTCACCAATCCATCTTCGCGCCAATCATAGGCGATTGCGCCGCCTAACTGGTGCTCCACCGACATTTTGACCAGCCGCGAACCAAAACCGGTATCTGTTGGCTTTTCAGCAGACGGACCGCCGCTCTCGCACCATCCGATAGCAACGCTATCCTGCGCGCGCGCGACGTTGATTGTGACTGTGCCTTCGGCGACGCTTAATGCGCCATATTTGGCCGAATTTGTCGCAAATTCATGGAAAACCAGCGCCAGCGGAGTCGCTGATCGCGCGCCAATTGTGATCGCATCATCGCCGTTGATCGAAACCGCGCTTTGGCCCGGAACGCCATAAGGTGCCATCAGAACGTTCAGCAGTTCTTTGAGCGTGTCGCTGTGATCGCCATCAATTTTAAGCGCAAACTCTTGTGCCCGAGAAAGCGCGCGAATGTGGTCTGAAAGGGTGTTCGCAAAGCCTCGGAGTATCGGGTCTTTGCCTGCATGTAAAATCACCAATCCATTGATGACAGAGAACACATTCTTAATCCGGTGTGCCAATTCTCCCGCCACCAGTTCGCGTTCCTGCGATATGCGATAGCGGTCATGGATGTCAGTCAGCGTGCCGAACCAGCGCGCGGTTTCAGGATCATCGGTCGAGGGAACTGCCCGCGATATGACCCAGCGATATCCGCCATCCGCCTGTTTCAATCGCCATTCGTCTTCAAAGAAGCTGGCGGTGGTCATGGCGGTTTCAAACTTGACCAAAGTGGCCTCGAAATCCTCCGGGTGGATGACGTCGCGCCAATCGTCGACACTGCGCAGCGCAGAGCGACCGGTGACTTCGGTAAAGCGCGCGTTGAAGTAATCCCACACGGGACCGGGCGCCGCTGACCATGCGATATCGGGCACGCTGTCGAGCATGAATTGCAGGCGATCCGCACTCTGCTGTAGCTCAGCATCGGCGGCATTCGCCTGACGATGGGCATGCAGACGGTGCATCACGGCCTGTGCCAAAACGGCCAGACCTTCACGTTGAAACTCACTCAGCGGAGCATCGCGCGATTGCGTGTCGGTGACGCACAGAGCGCCCAGCGAGGCCCCTTCTTCAGAGATCAGCGGCGCGCCGACATAATAGCGCACATTCGCTTCACCTGTGACAAGCGCGAATTGAGCAAAGCGGGGGTCGGCGGTGGTGTCGAGCACTTCGAACAGGTCGGGCTCCAGCATGGCATGTGCGCAAAAGCTGGTCGAACGCGGAGTTTCGGTTTCGCTTAATCCGGCGCTGGCGATAAATCGCTGATGCTCTGCCTCGACCAAGCTGACAGCCGCGCTACCGGCTCCGCATAATTGGGCAGCGAACCTAGTGATACGGGCCAATTCCGGGTCGCCAGCCAATGCATGCGCGTCAAAGCGGGCGAGCGCGACGAGCCGTTCCGCCTCGCTATACACACGCGATGCCGCGGCTTCGCTTGCCACTCCAGTGATAGGCTCGTCATTGGTCAGCGGTCCGCTCCTTGCATGGCGCTCCAGAGGTATCCTTGGCCGCTCCCATACAGCAGAGTGAGGCTCAAACAACAGGATAAGACGCGCTCAAACCGATGCGCAGCCTATTGGCGCATCGCCTTTAATGTTGCTAGGCTGCGCAACAATCAAAGCCTTGTGGCCTCATGCAGATTCTCACCCGAAAGACAGCTCCTATGCGCGCGACCCCCGACTTCGACTTCCAGCTTGGCGAAAGCGCACAAATGATCCGGGAGAGCATTGGCCGCTTTGCCGATGAGCAAATCGTGCCACTGTCTGACCGGATTGACCGCGAGGATTATTTTCCGCGCGCTGAACTCTGGGAGGCTATGGGTGAGCTGGGGCTGCATGGGATCACGGTTGATGAAGCCGATGGTGGGCTGGGTCTGGGTTATCTGGAACATGTGATCGCGGTTGAGGAAGTAAGCCGCGCGAGTGCTTCGCTGGGCCTGTCCTATGGGGCGCATTCGAACCTGTGCATCAATCAGATCCGCCGCTGGGGCAATGATGAGCAGCGGGCGAAATACCTCCCCGGTCTGATCAGCGGAGAGCATGTTGGATCGCTCGCCATGTCGGAGGTATCTGCCGGGTCAGACGTCGTTTCAATGAAGCTCAAGGCCGAAGCCGTGCAAGGCGGCTATGTCCTCAACGGCACCAAATTCTGGATCACCAATGCGAGCGAGGCGGACACGTTGGTCGTCTATGCCAAGACCGACAGCACCGCCGGATCGCGCGGGATCACCGCTTTCCTGATTGAAAAGGGCATGCCGGGTTTCTCGATTGGCCAGAAAATCGAGAAGGTCGGCATGAAGGGCTCTCCCACAGCAGAGTTGGTGTTCGACAATTGCGAAGTGCCCGAGGAAAACGTCATGGGTCCCGTCAATGGCGGGGTAGGCGTTTTGATGAGCGGTCTCGACTATGAACGCGTCGTTCTCTCGGGCATTCAACTGGGCATTATGCAGGCCTGTCTCGATACGGTGATCCCTTACCTTCGCGAACGGACGCAATTCGGCAAACCCATTGGCAGCTTTCAGCTCATGCAAGCCAAAGTCGCCGACATGTATGTCGCGCTGCAATCTGCGCGCGCTTACACCTATGCCGTGGCAAAGGCGTGTGATGAGGGCCATACAACCCGCTTTGACGCAGCGGGCGTGATCCTGTTGTCAAGCGAGAATGCCTTCAAAGTTGCCGCCGAAAGTGTGCAGGCATTGGGTGGTGCTGGCTATACGCTTGACTGGCCCGTGGAACGTTACATGCGCGATGCAAAGCTGTTGGATATTGGCGCGGGCACAAACGAAATTCGCCGGATGTTGATCGGGCGCGAATTGATTGGAGCGGCAGGATGATGCCCGTAGTTGCTGGTGAAGAGGAACCGAAGAAGTCGAAGCCATCAGTTCGCAAACGTGCTGACGCCATCAAGCCCTATATTTGCAAGAATCTGATTGCTGTCATTGAGGCGCCTTCAGACATTAAGAATATCGGGACTGTCATTCGCAATGTGAACGCACTTGGCTGCGAGAAAGTCTATGTGGTTGATCCACGCAATGCTTTGCCTGACGATTGGCAAGAAATGCGGGAAAAGCCCTCTTTATCGAAGACTTCGGTATCCGCGGTGAAATGGAGCTTCGTCAAGCGTTTCGACAGTACGGATGATTGCTTTAATCAGCTCGAAGAGAACAATTTCCATTCTGTCGTGACGTCGCCACATGTGAAGGGTGAAACAAACATCTGGCTACATGAAGGCGACTTTACGGAACACACGAAGCTGGCCGTTTGGTTTGGCAACGAAAAGCGCGGAATAAGCGAGCGCGCTGTCGAACGAAGCGACGCCTGTGTGGCAATTCCGATGTTTGGTATGATTGAAAGCCTGAACCTCGCGACCTCGTCTGGTATCGTTTTGTATGAAGTCACTAAACAGCGTCGTGGGTATCAGAGCAAGTACAAAAAGGGCCGGAAGCGCGGCAAGCGGACAGAGCCTCTGCCGACGGTTATGGACCGAGAGGAGTCACAGCAGTGAGTGTTTATATGATTTCTCGCATGACCATCCATGACCGCGCGCAATACGATAAATATGAAGAGCGCTTCATGGATATCTTCGAAAAGTTCGAGGGCAAAATGTTGAGTGTGGACGAAGAGCCTCAGGACCTTTCCGGAAAATGGAATGCGACGCGTTCGGTTCTGATGGAGTTTCCTGACAAGCCCAAGCTGTTCGCCTGGCTGACGTCACCAGAATATCAAGAGATCGGCAAATTTCGCGATGCCGGTAGCACCGGTGAGGCGATTATCGTGAAGGGTCTCGAAGACCAGTGATCTGGCACTGGCTCTCCGCATTTGTGATGGTGGTTGTCGCCATCCTCCACTCCACCGGAGGGGCGAGTTCTGTTCTGGGGCCAATGCTTGCGAATGGAAACCCGCATCCGGAAATGGAAATTGCACCAACGCTGCTGCGCTACCTTTGGCATTCGCTTTCGGCGTTTATGATCCTGAGCGCTGTGGCTGTTGCTTGGCCCGAAACGCCGCGCGCGCTTGTCGCATTTATCGGCGTATTTTGGATTGCTTTGGGTGTTGCCGACATTGTCACATCGAAATTCGCACATCCCGGCTGGATACCAATGGGTATCGCAGGGATATTGGCTTTGATCGCAGCCGCCCGGTGAACTGCCTCCATGCCTAGCATCGCCAAGATTATATGGACCGTTGGGTTCCTGATCGGCACCACCACGCATTCTTTCGATATCGCATTGGGTGGTTGGCTGCCGTATGATTTTCGGCCCATGCCGTTCAACGTCTATTGGACGAGCCTCGTCTTCTTAGATCCGCTTGCCGCGTTGCTGATCTGGCTGCGAGAGCGTTGGGGCGTTGTCCTTGGCGTCGTCATCATGGCGTCCAATGTGATGGTGAATGGCTACACCGCCTTTATCGCGGGCTATGACGAGTTTTATTTCAGCTTCGCCTTGCAAAGCGCCTTTGCCGCATTTGTGTTTTTCGCCGCATCGGAGCATTGGCGAGGCTCACGCACACAATCAGAGGCGTCATGACAGCACCCACATTGACCACGAAATTGGATCGCGAAAGCCCCGCTGCCAAAGCTAGCCTTGCGCACAACGCCGCGCTCGCTCAGGATTTGCGCGCCACCGTTTCGCAGGTCGCACTGGGCGGGCCAGAGCGATCGCGCGATCGGCATGTGTCGCGCGGGAAGCTGCTTCCGCGCGAACGGGTGGAGCGCTTGCTTGATCCGGGATCGCCGTTTCTTGAGATTGGTCAGCTGGCCGCGAATGGGATGTATGAGGGCGATATCAACGCGGCCTCGATCATTTGCGGGATCGGGCGGGTGTCGGGCCGTCAGGTTATGATCGTGTGCAATGATGCGACGGTTAAAGGCGGCACCTATTACCCCATGACGGTGAAGAAGCATCTTCGCGCGCAGGAAATCGCCCAGGAAAATCGCCTGCCATGTATCTATCTGGTCGATAGTGGCGGGGCGAACCTACCGCATCAGGCAGAGGTGTTCCCGGATCGCGATCACTTTGGCCGTATCTTCTTCAACCAAGCCAACATGAGCGCGCTGGGTATTCCTCAGATCGCCTGCGTCATGGGTTCTTGCACCGCTGGTGGGGCCTATGTCCCTGCTATGAGTGATGAAACAGTGATCGTGCGCAATCAGGGCACGATCTTTCTCGCCGGACCACCGCTGGTAAAAGCGGCGACGGGCGAAGAGATCACCGCGGAGGATTTGGGCGGCGGAGATCTGCATGCCAAGAAATCGGGCGTGGTCGATCACTTGGCAGAAAATGACGAACACGCGCTCACCATCGTGCGTGATATCGTCAGTCAGCTGGGCGCGAACACTGCTGCGGCAAAGGACATTGCACTCAAAGACCCTCGCTCACCTAAGTTTGATGTCGATGACCTCTATTCGATCATTCCGGACGATGTGCGCGCGCCCTATGATGTGAAAGAGGTGATTGCGCGGCTGGTCGATGGGAGCGAGTTCCACGAGTTCAAAGCGCATTATGGCAGCACGCTTGTCTGCGGTTTTGCGCATATTTGGGGTATGCCGGTCGCGATTTTGGCGAATAATGGCGTGTTATTCTCCGAAAGCGCGCAAAAAGGCGCCCATTTCATCGAACTCGCCTGTCAAAGGCGCATTCCGCTGTTGTTCCTGCAAAATATCAGCGGCTTTATGGTCGGCGGAAAGTACGAAGCGGAAGGCATCGCCAAACACGGTGCGAAGCTGGTGACGGCAGTAGCCACCGCTACCGTGCCCAAGATCACCGTTGTGATCGGCGGATCATTTGGAGCGGGCAATTACGGGATGGCAGGCCGCGCCTATTCCCCGCGCTTCTTGTTCACATGGCCCAATGCCCGGATCAGCGTGATGGGCGGAGAGCAAGCCGCGTCCGTGCTGGCAACTGTGCACCGCGATGCGGACAAATGGTCGGATGAGGAAGCCGAGGCGTTCAAAGCCCCGATCCGCCAGAAATACGAAGACGAAGGCAACCCCTACTACGCCACCGCGCGGCTATGGGATGATGGGGTGATCGACCCAGTGCAGACGCGGGATGTGCTTGGTCTGGCCTTTGCAGCGACGCTTGAGGCTCCGATTGCGGAATCGCCTAAGTTTGGTGTGTTTAGGATGTAAAAATGAACGAAACTAAGGGCCAATTCGGGCATTCAACAAAGTTCTCCTTCGAAGAGTTCCGAATGATGTATGAATCGACGGAAAGAATATCCGAAAGAAAAATTCAATTTACTAGAAGTAATGCTTCGTTCTGTGCGCTTATTATTGCTGGTCAAGCCGCGGCAACTGGTTGGTTATTTGAAAAGCGAGAATTTTTAAGTTATGGTATTACTTTTATATCTCTCTCATCAGTTCTTGCAGCATTGTTTTGTTTTTTCTGGATTAACCAGCTCCTAGCATGGAAAGAACTAAACAACGCAAAGTTCATAGTAATGAAAGAGATGGCTGAACACGTCGTTTTCCCGGATTACAGCTGTACTGATGTTTCTTCTTATAATCCCTTCGAGCGCGAGTGGTCGATCATGGAAGAGGAGAGACGCTTATATGAGTCTGGTGGGAAGAAAGTACTTCGATCTCATTTTTCTGAGATGGTTGTCCCTTTCGGATTTTTGACGATATTTTCCGCCGTTTTCATAGCGTCTGCTTTGAGGGCATTCCCTCTGATCTGGAATTTCTTCAGTGCAATTTTCTAGCCTAACTTTTGTCATGCCTGCGGGTTCTGATCCCTGTTTTGCGCAAAAGGTGGAAGAGATAACAAGTCTCGGCCGCGTCTACGGGATCAAGGTGGATTTGCCACTGAGCGGAACTGATGGTGATGTACGGCGCATTTCTCGCCGGATTCGAGAACGTTGCAAATTCATCGTCGACCTCTCACTCGAGCGTCCAAGTTGCTACTACGAACTAGGACAAATTGAGGCCTGCGGGATTGACCCGCAACTAGTCGCCGCAAAGGGCACGCCCATCCATCAATCAGCCAACAGAGGGAAGGTAGAGGAGTATAGCGGACGTCTTGAGTTCATGAGGATCGTTGAGAGGGTTTTAATCGACATTAAGAGAGCTAATGATGGAGTATCGATGCTCTAAATCCCTCGCCCCTTTGCTTTCGTAGCTGTTACACCTTACCTACCGGGAAGCGCGGCCTTGGGAGAGAGAACGCTTGCAACATAATGAAACTCGCAATGTCGGCTTGCTGTCGCGCCTTGTGAATCGGATCATTTTGCTCATCTACCGGCTGAGGGGCTGGAAGATTCAGGAGCGCTTTCCGGTTGAGGTTAAAAAATGTGTGATCGCGGGCGCGCCGCATACCTCGAACTGGGATTTTGTGTTCTTTGCAGGCGCCACTCATGACGAGAAAGTGCAGCCCAACTTCATGGGCAAACACACCCTTTTCGAAGGGATCATGCGCAATTTCATGCTCGACATGGGCGGCATCGCCGTGGACCGGTCAAAAAAGGGCGGCACGATTGAGCAGCTTAAGGCCGAATATGACAGCCGCGAGGAATTGAACCTTGTTATGGCATGCGAGGGTACTCGCAAGAGCGATGGCAAGTGGAAATCAGGCTTTTACAATATAGCCAAGGCGGCAGGGGTGCCCATCGTCCTCGCCTATGCGGACAATGATAAACGCACGATTGGTTTTAGCTCGCCCATGATGCCGAGTGGGAATTACGGCGAAGACTTGCTCAAAATCGCCCAATGGTTCCGATCAAAAATTCCTGATCTGGAGCGCTACAAAGTGCTCGAACAACAGGCCAAGGATATCATCGCTGGGCGCAATGATATCTGAGTAGAGACCGCTTGTCGTCTTGCGAGAACCCGTCGCAGATAATTTGTAAGATATGTCTTTAAGCCTCGGCCTGACGCCCCTATCTATGACGGGAGTTCAGGAGGACGACCCCGATGCCTTTGAGCGAGGAAACACGGATTGCCGAGCGCAAACGGATCGCAGCAATGGTGCTCGATCTGGTTCAGACGCGCGGAACCGAAATCTCATTTGCTACCGCTCAGCTTGAAAGCGGGCTTTCGCGCGCCCGGTTCGAACTGCTGTTTGCCGACTATGACGACCTATTCGATTGCATCGCGGAAAGTTGGCTCGCCCCTCACATGAAGGTGATGGAGGAGGTGCTGAGCACTGATCTTCCCCCCGTGCGCAAAATGTACGAATTCATCCGTCGCCGCTTCGTAATCTCGCGCGATCGGTTTCACGAAGACCCCGACAACTTCACTATGATTTGTGAGATGGGCGCGGCCAATTTTGAGCGCGTGCGTTCCTATGTCGATCTGGCCGATCACTATATGTGTGAGATCATCGTAGAGGCGCAGGCCGATGGATACTTCGCAGGGATGGAGATTGATGAGACGCTGTCGCTGATCAATCAGATGGTGACCAACTACACTTTGCCAGATGCGCTGATCTATCTTGGCGACAAGGTGAATGAAGAGAAACTGGCGCGGATTGTCGACACGATCTTTATCGGTCTTTCGGGCGAAACCGGCGCAGAAGCGCGCGGGCTCAATACGATCAGAGTGGCGTCCTAGCGCCGATCTTTATCGTCTGATGTGCGCTTGAACTGCAGCACATTGGCGGGAAGCTTTGGCTTTGGAGTGATGCGATGTTTGTCTGACAAGGCATACTTAAAGCTCGCCCCGACCATAACCGCAGAAATCACAATGATCAGTGCCGCCCAAAACCAATGCGGCAGAAACAATGACGCCTCGATCTGACCGGTGTCTGACAGCATTTGTTGGCCGCCAATCACCGCTTGCTCAGTGAACAGATAATTGAAATCGCGCAGCATGCTCATCGCTCCGAGCAGACCCAGAAACTGCAAGGTGAAACGCACTATGCCAGGCGAAGCCTTCCACGCAATCAGTCCGATGCCCAGTCCAACCATGGGCAGAACTGCATAGCCTGTAACGGAGCGGACATAGATGATGACGGAGGCAAAGATCAGGCCTGACATCAACCACAGTGCCGGACGCCACATCCGTTCATGCGCACTGGCGAGGATTAATGCGGCGCCAACCGCGCTGGGGGCCAATGGCCCACCAGCGGCAATCGCTGCGCGGCCAAAGGGCGACAGGTCACTCGCTACGAGGCTTTCGGCAACACCCGATCCGTTGGGAAAGATCATCAGCCGCTGAAACTCTTGGCCGAGCATCATTGCTGTGAGCCCATGCCCCATCTCATGAAACCATGTGGTGAGGATGGCGAAAGGGTAGATCAGATACGTGCCCAGCGGCAAAGAGGGCAGCGCTATCACGATGAAACCGGCCAGAACCAAGCGTCCAACTTGTTCGGCTTGGCTGCCCGGCTTGACCATGGATTGGGGCACCTATGCCCCCTGCGTTTCCGAGGCAGGTTGGTCCGGCTCACGCACCTTGCCATCAGGGCCAACGCGCGTGCGATAGCGTTCTGCCGCCTCTTCATCCTCGGCGCGTTGTTCCTGTAAGATGGACCAGCTTGCAAGGAATAGTCCGGCAACAAGCGGCCCCAATACGATGCCAGAGAACCCGGCAATCGAAATCCCGCCGAGCGTTGTGACAAGGATAATCCAATCAGGAATGCCCGTGTCGCGTCCAACCAAGATTGGGCGCAAAACATTGTCGACTGAACTGATAATGATGAACCCTGCGCCTAAGACAAACACGCCGGTCCAGACCTCTCCAACAATGATCAACCAAATACCCGCAGGCGCCCAAACGAGCGCAGTGCCGACTGCTGGGATCAGTGCAAGGATCGCCATCAATACGCCTAGCAACAATGGCGAAGGCACGCCTGCAATCCAGAGCATGATCCCGCCCAATGTCCCTTGGATCAAGCCAACGACACCGGATCCTTTGATCACGGCGCGCACGATACCCAGAAACCGCTCAGCCAGACGGTCAGCGATATCGCGTTCCACCGGGGCAGAGTGCAGGATCGTTTCGCCAATCCGCGCGCCATCGCGCAGCAGGAAGAACAAGACATAAAGCCCGATGCTGAAACTCAGGACAAAGCCAAGGGCACCGCTGCCGATATTGACGGCTTGCTGTGCGATCAGTCCGGCGCTCTCACCCAGAATACTTTGCAATCTCTCTTGCAGAACAGAGACATCGCTCCAGCCATTATCCTCAACCAGTTGCTGAACACTCGCGGGCAGTGATGCAAAGACGCTGTCGAAGGTCGCGCCAAGGTCAATCGGATTGGCCCGCAGAGAATTGACCAGTCCTAGCATTTCGCCTGCAACAATCGATCCGATCCAGAGCGCGGGCAGCAGTACAGCGACAAAGATGATAGAAAGCGACAGCGAGGCGGCCAAATTGCGGCGTCCGCGGGTGCGTTTCAGCGACCATTTGTAGAGCGGTTGAAACATGATCGCGGCTAGCGATGCCCACATCACGGGCCCGGCAAACGGCCAGGTTACCCAGATAAACAGGAAAGACACGCCTGCAAGCGCAAGCAAAAAGCTCCAATGTTCCAGCGCGCTGGTGTCGTTGGGTTCCAGTTCTGACATGCCTCTTGATGTCGCGCTTCAGCGCCAAAACATCAAGGGCTGATCAGACATCAAGGTTCGCCACATTCAATGCGTTGTCCTGAATAAACTCGCGCCGTGGTTCGACCACATCGCCCATTAACCTCGTGAAGATTTCATCAGTCACATCCGCATCTTCGACTTTGACTTGCAGCAGGATCCGATTTTCGGGATCGAGCGTGGTTTCCCACAATTGCTCAGGGTTCATCTCGCCGAGACCTTTATAGCGACTGATCGCGAGACCTTTTCGCCCCGCAGTCAATACCGCGCCAAGCAGCTGAGTTGGGCGGCTGATGGCGTCATCAGTAACCGGCGTAACTGCGTCGGCTGTTTCCGCTTCTGCGTCGTTTGTGGTGTCTGGCTCGTCCTCTGCCACATCGGCTGCTTTCACCAATCGCACCGCGCCTGAATAGGCATCGGCTTGAGGAGCAGCGATAGAGTGCAGCTTTTGCGCCTCAGTGCTGGTCAGGAAACGGCCATCGATTTCGTGCACGTCGGTCACACCGCGCCACTTTCGCGCGAGCTGCACTGTTCCGCTTTCAAGGATTGTCGCGTCCCATGTCGCATCGGAATCGCCCGCTTGCAGACGCTGTGCTGTTGCGGTCAGCGCCTCAGCGCGCGCATCAGCTGAAAGCGCGGGATCAAGCGCGCCCGACAAAGCCATCTGCTCAATGATCGCAGGATCATAGCGGCGCGGTACAAATGCAATCATGTTTTTGAGCCGCAATGCGCTCTCGACAAGGCCGCGCAGATCATCACCTGAACGCGCCCCGCCGCTCGTCTCTAGAATGCGGCCCTGAAGTCCAGCATCAACCAGATATCGATCAAGCGCACCCTGATCCTTCAGGTAAACCTCGCTCTTGCCCTTTGCGACTTTGAACAAAGGCGGTTGAGCAATGAAGAGGTGTCCCGCTTTCACGATTTCGGGCATTTGCCGATGGAAAAATGTGAGCAGCAATGTGCGGATATGCGCGCCATCAACATCAGCATCGGTCATGATGACGATCTTGTGATAGCGCAGTTTTTCAAGGTCGAATTCATCGCGGACACCGGTGCCCATCGCTTGGATCAGAGTGCCGACCTCTTTTGACGAGATGATCCGGTCGAACCGGGCGCGCTCTACGTTGAGGATTTTACCCTTGAGCGGCAGGATCGCCTGATACTGGCTGTCGCGCCCGCCTTTCGCGGAGCCGCCAGCGGAATCACCCTCAACCAGAAACAATTCAGCTTTAGTCGCGTCGCGCTCGCGGCAATCGGACAATTTGCCCGGTAGTGACGCGATGCTCATCGCGCCCTTGCGGCTCATTTCACGGGCGCGCTTTGCGGCTTCGCGAGCGGCGGCAGCGTCGATGATTTTCTGAATGATTGATTTCGCATCAGCCGGATTTTCCTCCAGCCAATCGTTCATCTTCTCACCCATCAACGCCTCAAGCGGCTGGCGCACTTCGGAAGAGACCAATTTATCCTTGGTCTGAGACGAGAACTTCGGATCGGGTAATTTGACGCTGACGATCGCGGTCAGTCCCTCACGCATATCTTCACCCGAAAGCGAGACTTTCTCTTTCTTCAAGAGACCCGAACGGTCCGCATAATTGTTGAGTGTCCGCGTCAGCGCAGCCCGGAATGCGGCCAGGTGCGTGCCGCCATCGCGCTGCGGGATGTTGTTGGTGAAGGTGAGGACGTTTTCGTAATAGCTGTCGTTCCACTCCAGAGCGACATCGATTGCGATCCCGTCTTTTTCAGCAGAGACCGAGATCGGTTCCTCGATCAGCGCTTCTTTGTTGCGGTCGAGATATTTCACGAAGGCTGCGATGCCGCCTTCGTAGAACAGGTCGTGCTCCTGAGGTTCCTCATGCCGTTTGTCGCGCAACAGGATGCGCACACCGGAATTGAGGAATGCGAGTTCGCGGTAGCGGTGCTCTAGCTTGTCGAAATCGTACTCAGTGACGTTTTTGAATGTGTCGTTTGAGTGGTGAAAGGTGACGCGCGTGCCCTTCTTAAAGCCGTTCTCGTCAGGGTTTTGATCAACCTTTGGTGCGTCGCCACGCACCTCAAGGCTGTTCACTGCATCGCCGCCCTCAAAGCGCATCCAATGCTCTTTGCCGTCACGCCAGATTGTGAGCTCTAGCCATTCAGAAAGTGCGTTGACCACTGAAACACCCACGCCGTGCAGGCCGCCCGACACTTTGTAGGCGTTGTCGTCAGACGTGTTTTCAAACTTTCCGCCAGCGTGCAGCTGGGTCATGATGACTTCGGCCGCAGAGACACCCTCTTCTTTGTGCATGCCAACCGGAATACCTCGGCCATTATCTTCGACCGAAACGGAGCCATCCGGGTTCAATTCGATCAAAACGAGGTCGCAATGCCCCGCCAACGCTTCATCAATCGCATTATCGGAAACTTCGAACACCATGTGGTGCAGGCCTGAGCCATCGTCAGTATCGCCAATATACATGCCTGGGCGTTTGCGCACCGCATCCAAGCCTTTGAGAACTTTGATGGAATCTGCGCCATATTCGCCCTGCGCTTTCGCATTTTCTGGCGGAGTGGCGGTGTTGTCTGAATTGTTGTCGTCCATCACCGATATATAGGCGCTGGACGGCCCAAACCCAAATTTTCGGAGCCGATTTGGGGTAGCTTTTCCCCCGCCTCAAACGCACGCAAATTTGTGGCGGGTCGCGGGCCTAAAACTGGCTGGGAAATGCAAGCTGGAAATCGACTGTGCCGGCCCAAACATCGCGGTGCAGCATTGTTGGCAAAGCGGTGCGGGCAGCATCGTCAAACCGGCTCTGATAGCAATTGGTTGCCACCCGCACGGCCTCCAGATCGCGGGGTTCATATTCGATGCGATCAGTGATGAGAGAGGGGTCAATGACAGCCTGACGTTCAACCCAGGGTGAACCCTCGCTCTCTAGTGTCGGGAAAACGCCATAAAGCAGGTCGGGGCGTACGGTGCTGATCGATTGCACAGCTTGGGTCGTCACCTTGCCCACCATGCGATGGTCGGCGTGGCCATATCCGCCGTCAGGGCTCCATGTCATAATTGCGCGTGGTTCATGCAAAGTGATCAGCGATGCGATTCGCTCGCTCATGGCGGTGCCATCTTCGAGTTGCCAGAATTCCGGTTCAGTCAGTCCAAGCGCAAAGGCGGCACAGCGCGCTTCATCTTCGAGCTCTGCATCGGCGCTGGTGACGAAGATCACGGTGACTTCGCCGCCGTTACGGGCAAATCGAGAGAGTACAGGCGCGATCATGAGTTCGTCATCGGGCTGAGCAAGAATGGCCAGTACCGATGGCGCATTGCGCTGTGTGGTTGCCGGAGCATCGGGTTCGCCGTCATCAGGTTGAGAGGGCGGCTCATTCGACCCCGGCATAGGGACAATCCCGGGACCAATCTGCTGGACCAAGGCATCCTCTTCAGGTGGGGCCTCTTGGCTGGCCGTGGCGGGCGCAGCGACCATGGCGAGCAACGCGGCGGTCACCGCACCGATCCGTATGTCAAAGCGCTTTATCATCATCTGTCTATGCTCATTTCGCGGATCATAATGCGGGCCAAGCGTAAACAAATCGCCCATCGGGCTTGTGCCGTGCATTCGTGTGGGTAGGCTTGGCGTATGACAACACCCAGCATTTCCGAGATCATGCGCGCCAAGCTTGCCGAGCCGTTTGGATCATATTCGCAAATCCTGCGCGATTGGGCTCAGGCTCAACCCGACGCGATTGCATTGGCGGATGAGACGGGCGATTGCGCTTGGGCGGAACTGATTGGCTTGGTGGAGCGGCTCGCTGCGCGGATGGTCGAAACGGGGCTGGAGCGCGGGCAGTCGGTCGCGATTTTGGGCACAAGTTCGATCAACTATGCCCTGGTTTTCCTTGCCGCCATGCGCGCAGGCGGCGTGGCAGCACCGCTCACCACCAGCGCATCGGCGGAGCAATTGACCGGAATGGCGCAGGATTCGGGCGCGCGACATCTGTTTATCGATGCAGGCAAATCGGCGGAGCTCGGCCCGGATTTTATGTCTGATCTCATCCGCGTGCCGCTGGAGGAGATTGAGCAATGGATGGCCCCTCCGGGCAGCCTTGCGCCCGACTTTAACCCAGAACCCAGCGACCCGTTCAACATTATCTATTCCTCCGGCACGACAGGCATTCCCAAAGGGATCGTCCATTCCCATCAGATGCGTTGGCGGCAATTTGGCGCGACCGCGGTGTCCTATCTGGAGGCGGGGCTGGAAATCCGTTCGCTCGCTTCGACGCCGCTGTATTCAAACACCACGATGGTCGCCTTTCTCGCTCCTTTGTTGGCGGGGGGAACCGTGCGGATTATGGGTAAATTCGATTGCGGGCGCTGGCTGAGCCATGCGGAGGCGGATCGGACGACTGTGACTATGTTGGTGCCGGTTCAGTATCAACGGCTGATGGATTATCCCGGCTTTGATGATCATGACCTGCGTTCATTGGCGATGAAATATTGCACCTCTGCACCGTTCTCCGCCGAGTTGAAGCGCGAGGTTCTGGCGCGGATGCCGGGCGGGTTGGTTGAGATTTATTCGATGACCGAGGGTGGGGTTGTCTGTCTGCTCGCAGCTCACGAGTTTCCCGATAAGCTGCACACAGTCGGACGGCCTGCTCCGGGTAGTGAGATGCGGGTTCTGGATGATGACGACAATGAGGTGGCACCGGGTACGCCCGGCAATCTGATTGGGCGCTCTCAAACCATGATGTCGGGATACAAGAACCGCCCAGACAAAACCCAAGAGGCGCAATGGATCGACCCTGATGGCGGCGCTTGGATGCGCATGGGCGATATTGGCCGGGTGGATGAAGAAGGCTTCGTTGAACTCGTAGGCCGAGCAAAGGACATGATCATCTCCGGCGGTTTCAACATTTATCCCAGCGATTTGGAGGCGGAGCTTTCGGCTGAGGATGGCGTTGCAGAAGCCGCAGTGGTCGGCATTGCATCACGCCAATGGGGCGAAACACCGGTGGGCTTTGTAGTGTTAAAAGATGCGTCAACCAACAGCGAAGCGGTTCTGGCGGCGGTGAATTCGCGGCTGGGTAAGACACAGCGCCTGTCTGCGCTTTATGCAATCGACGAGATGCCGCGCAGCCATATCGGCAAACTGCTCAAAACCGAATTGCGCGACCAGGCTGAGAAGCTCGCTCAAGGTTGATTGATCGGCAAGCAACCCAGCTTTTCATCAGCAAGAGTGTGGAGACGCGGCCACCTGTTGGGGGGGAAGAGTGGTGGCCGCGTCTCGCTCGCTGCTGAACAGAGTCAGCAGACTGGAAGGGTGCATTTGGGTGCCGCCCTTACCAATGCGACGCGTCAGAGAGGGAGAGAGGTGTCTGACCGCGTGTCGCAAGAGTGCAAATGGCGTTTGATTGCATGAAACTCAAATGAGAAAATTCGTAAGTTTGTTGAAAAATGCGCAACATATATCGAGATGTTGCGCTCGACTGATGCGTTTTTTGTAACTTTTCACCCCGATCCAACGAAGCTCGCACGAGAACTTTGCTAAATTAGGACCTCGTGATGAAATTTCTTACTCTCAAATTACACGGCGTAATCGACTATCTCGCCGCTATCGGACTTATCGTTGGCCCATTGGTTTTGTTTCCAGCTGAAACTTCATCGCTGGTAACTGCCATTCCCATACTCGCCGGCATGGCATTGATTATTTATAGCCTGGTCACCGATTATTCGGTGAGCGCGCGCCGGGTGATCCCCTTTAAACTTCACCTCGCCATCGATTTCGCAGCGGGCGCAGCGTTTCTCGTTCTGCCATTCCTGCTTGGCCTGACGGGCATTCCTCAGGCATTCTATCTGGTGATGGGCGCGGCTGTGGTTCTGGTGGTTTTGACTAGCCAGACCGAAGAAGAACCCAGCGCCGCTATGGCGTAACACGCGAAGATTTGGCGCGTGGACGCTGTACTTTGGCAAACAATTTGGGCGTCCGTTGGATATCTCCAGCGGACGCCCAAAATTTGTCAGACGCGGCGATCAACGCCGGAAAGTCAGACTTAGTTGGCAGCAGCAGCGCGGCCCGAGCGTGTTTCGTTGGCGGCAATGCGCTGCGCTTCGGCAATTGCTGCTTCACGGGCGTCATTGACGCATTTCTGATCAACAATATCGCGGCCATAGTCGTAGCGCACGCTCTTTTCGATTGTGCAAGCGGTGCGCGCTTCGGCAGCAACGCGCGCTTCGAGAGCGGCCCGGCCTTCGGCGGTGTTGAGGTCGATGTCAGCATAGCTGATGCGCACAGTCACGGTTTGTGCAGCATTCGCAGCGGCAATCGGGCTTAGGACTGCTGCGGCAAGGGCGATGGCGGAAAGTGTAAGGCGCATAATTGGCTCCAGATCAAAGAGAGGGTGTCAGAAATTGTTGGGACCGCGGACCGGCCTTCAGTTGTGAATTGAAATGCTGCACTGCAAACATTTAATGTGCGAATGCGAGATATACGCCTTTGGTTCCCGTTGAGATGCGAAAAACTTTTGATTTTCTGACGGGTTTCACATGTTGCACTGCGACAAGTGTCGATAGGTTGGGGGAACGCCGTTACGGCATGCTAGACAGCGCGGCGCGCGCGCGCTTATCGCGTCAGCCATGACAGCCAATCAAGATTCCGACTCGCACCTGCCCGACTCCATGCTGATCGTCGATTTCGGCAGCCAAGTGACACAGCTGATCGCGCGCCGTGTGCGCGAAGCGGGCGTTTACTCCGAGATCGCCCCGTTCACGATGGCAGAGGACGCGTTTCGCCGGATGAAGCCTAAAGGCGTCATTCTGTCGGGTTCCCCCGCAAGCGTGCCCGATGATGGAAGCCCGCGCGCGCCGCAAAGCCTGTTCGAGGCAGGCGTGCCGATCCTTGGCATTTGTTATGGCCAACAGGTGATGAGCCACCAATTGGGCGGCGAGGTGCGGCCCGGCCATGAAACGGGAGAAGGCGGCGAATTTGGCCGCGCCTATCTGACTGTGATCAAACCATGCGCTTTGTTCGATGGCATGTGGGCCGAGGGTGAACGCCATCAGGTCTGGATGAGCCACGGGGACAAAGTCACCGAATTCGCTCCCGGATTTGAGATTGTCGCCACCAGCGACGGCGCACCTTTCGCGGTAATCGCGGATGAGAAACGCAAATTCTATGGCACGCAGTTCCACCCGGAGGTCGTCCACACGCCCGATGGCGGCAAGCTGCTCGCCAATTTTGTACGCCATGTCTGCGGCCTCAAAGGCGATTGGACCATGGCCGAATTTCGCAAAACCAAGATCGAGGAAATCCGCGCTCAGGTCGGATCGGGCCGGGTCATCTGTGGTCTATCAGGCGGCGTGGACAGCGCGGTCGCGGCGGTCCTGATCCACGAAGCTGTCGGCGATCAGCTTACCTGCGTCTATGTCGATCACGGCCTCATGCGATTGAATGAGACAGAGCAAGTCGTCTCGCTGTTTCGCGACCATTACAACATTCCGCTTGTCGCAGTGGACGCAGAGGAGACGTTTCTCGCCGGTCTTTCCGGGGTCACTGATCCTGAGAAAAAGCGGAAATTCATCGGCGGCGCATTTATCGATTTGTTCGAAGCCGAAGCCAAAAAGGTCGGCGGCGCGGACTTCCTTGCTCAAGGGACGCTCTATCCCGACGTAATCGAAAGCGTCAGCTTTACCGGCGGGCCATCAGTCACGATCAAGAGCCACCACAATGTCGGCGGCCTCCCCGAACGCATGAATATGGAACTGGTCGAGCCTTTGCGCGAACTCTTTAAAGACGAAGTGCGCGAATTGGGTCGTGAGCTTGGCCTGCCTGAAGCCTTCGTTGGCCGCCACCCCTTCCCCGGACCTGGCCTAGCCATCCGCATCCCCGGAGAAGTCACCAAAGAACGCTGCGATATTCTGCGCAAGGCTGATGCGATATACCTCGAAGAAATCCGCAATGCCGGGCTCTATGATGCGATTTGGCAGGCCTTTGCTGTGCTATTGCCCGTCAAAACAGTCGGAGTGATGGGCGACAGCCGCACCTATGACAGCGTGTGCGGATTGCGCGCCGTGACCAGCACGGATGGCATGACAGCCGATGTCTATCCGTTCGATGCAAGCTTCCTCACACAAGTGGCGACTCGCATCGTGAACGAGGTGCAAGGTATCAATCGGGTGGTCTATGACTACACGTCTAAGCCGCCCGGTACGATTGAGTGGGAGTGATAGGCTAAGCAACCTTTGCCGATGCCTGCTCGTATCTATAAGATTGCCGAGCCAACTAAAGTGGGGCCAATATACCGTGACTAAGACTTTCAAATTCACCTTTATTGCCACGATCGGCCTTGGGCTTGCTGCTTGCTCGCAGGCACCTGCTGAACCTGAAGCGCTGACAGCGGGAGCTTGGACCGTCGATAGCGCTGCGTCTGAGCTTTCCTATGTCTCTATCAAAGCGGGTGAAATCGCCGAGGTGAATAGGTTTGAGACGGTCACTGGCACCGTTTCCGCCGATGGCGCAGCCGCGATTGAAATCGATCTTTCTTCTGTCAGCACCGGGGTTGATATTCGCGATGAGCGGATGCGCGAGGTGTTCTTTGTGGTGGCCGATAACCCAACCGCGAATGTGACCGCGACCATCGATCCGGCGGCATTTGAAGCGTTGGGCGTGGGCGAAAGCACTTCGACAACGCTGGATGGGATGCTCTCACTCAAAGGCGTTGAAGCGCCATTTCAAGCAGAGGTTACTGTAACGCGCGCGGGCGCAGACCGAGTGCTGGCGGTGTCTGATGCTCCGGTGATTGTCGAAGCAGGCCGGTTCGAATTGATCGAAGGGTTGGCTCAATTGCAGGAACTTGCAGGGCTGCCTTCGATCACGCCAGTGGTGCCAGTGACATTCGCGCTCACTTTCGAGCGATAGCGCCGACGCACCGCCGCGAATGCCCACAATCTTCACTCACGCGATAGTCCCACTTGCGATCGCGGTGGCGGCTGGGCGAGGGTGCATATCTCCCAAGCTTGCAATCACAGGCGCTGCCTTTGCCATCCTCCCTGATGTGGATGTGGTGGGTTTTGGATTGGGTGTCGAATATGCCGATGAGTGGGGCCACCGCGGAGCGACCCATTCGATTGTATTCGCGGCCCTGTGTGCAGGTGCATTGGCGCTGTTGTGGAAAGAGGCGCGCAGCCTCACCGCTTTCGCTTTCCTCACATTTGCGATGGCGAGCCATGGGTTGCTCGACACGCTGACGAGTGGCGGACTGGGTGCTGCATTATGGTGGCCATTCGACAATTCTCGCATCTTCGCGCCGTACACTCCCGTGCGCGTCTCGCCCATCGGTGCGGATTTCTTCTCCGCCCGCGGGCTTGAGACAGTGCTGTCGGAGATGCGGTGGGTATGGGCGCCGAGCATTGCTTTAGCGCTGCTGGTGATCGGTGTGCGTAAAGGGACAGGGCGTGGAGCTTGATCTCGGCCCTGACCCGCGGACGGAAATATTGCGAAGGGTGCAAGCGGCCTTGATTGAGCGGTTTGGACGTATCATTCGCCCGCCGGAAAAGCGCCGCGAACCCGTTTGGGTTTTGGTGCATGGTGTGATCGGCGCCCAGACCAAGACGGCGGCTTCTAACGCATCAACCGATGAGTTGTTGAGCGAATATGGATCATGGGAGCATGTGGCGCAGGCTTCGCGAGCGGCGCTTGAGGAACGACTGCAGCGCCAGACATTTCCCAGTGTTTCTGCGCAAAGGCTCAAAGCGTGTCTTAACGCCATCATTGAGGAACGCGGCAGTGTGGATCTGCGCCATCTGTCCAACCTGCCCACGGATGAAGCTATGAAGTGGCTCCAAACACTGCCCGGTGTGGCGCGCAAAAACAGCGCGGGCGTTATGAATGCGAGCACCTTTGCCCGGCGCGCTATGGTTATTGACGGGCACCATCGACGCATCATGCAGCGTATGGGAATCGTGCCGCAAAGGGCCGATACTGCGCGCACTTATAATGCTCTGATGCCGATTGTGCCGCAGGAATGGTCCGCCGCCGATATGGACGAACATCACTTGCTGCTCAAAAAGTTGGGTCAGACATTTTGCCGCCCGCGAAAGGCTCAGTGCGGTGAATGTCCAGTGCTCCAAGATTGCGAAACGGGACGCGAAGGGGCATGACCCCTCGCACCACACAGACACAGGATTTGCGATGAGCTGGGAAGACCAATTTGCCGAAGACGCCGAACGCCGCGAAAGCGACGCGCAAGGCAAGTCGCGCAGCGTGACCGTGGGTTGGACGGTCCGTTTCCCCCAAGGAGGCGATGCGATTTGGTCACCGCCAAAGCCGTTCACCCGCAGCGATCCCAAACCGGCCTCTGCCAAATCGGTACAGGTGTGCCCTGCTGCGATTGATTTTGACCGGCGGCATTTCGTTATTCCATGTCCGATTGATCTGAAACTGTCCTTTGGTCGAAAGCCCGATGGACAGCTCCAGTTACTAGACGCCGATGGCGAGAAATCCGCCATGCGCCCACAAGGCCGCGCCAATATGCTGGTGATGCATCCGCCAAGCGAATGGCGCCACCCAGAGCGCCCGATCATTCAGATCACTGCGCCCTACGTCTTTGTCGCAGATGAGCCGTGCTATGTAGTGCAGACCGCGCCCTATCTCGATTATTTCCCCACGCCGCGCCCCGGTGTGCAGATGGGTGGACGCTTTCCAGTCCATATCTGGCCGCGTCCGTTAAGCTGGGGCTTTGAGTGGCATGACATCAATCAGCCGCTCGTGCTGAAGCGCGGTGATCCGTGGTTCTATGTGCGCTTTGAGACAGAGAATCCCGGCGCGCATGTGCGGCTCGTCGAACAAGAGATGACAGAGGATCTTGAGAAGTATTTGGACAGCATTGTCGATGTCTCCAACTATGTGAACAAGACCTATTCGATGTTCGGCGAGGCGCGCCGGATCAGGCCGAATAAGCTGCTCAAACCCAAGGGGTGAGCGACCCTGCTCCCATGGCGGAGGCCAAGAGTTCCGCGCTTGTGACCATTCTCCTCGCGATTCTTGCGATTGCGGCGTTCGCGGGCAATTCGCTGATCGCGCGGGCCGCATTGGCCGATGGCGCGATAGAGGCGGGCGCCTATTCGGTCATCCGCCTCGCATCGGGCGCGCTGGTCTTGTTGCCAGTATTGGGCGCTAGGCCATCGCGAGCAGACCTACCCGGCGCGTTTGCGCTCGCGGCTTATGTGGCGGGCTTCTCGCTGGCCTATCTCCAACTTGGCGCAGGGATTGGGGCGCTGATCCTGTTTGGCTTTGTGCAAGCTACTATCATCACCGTTGGTCTGGCCCGCGGCGAGCGTCTGACTTCGCGCGGTTGGCTTGGGCTGATGCTGGCGATAGCGGGGCTGATTTATGTCCTCGCCCCGTGGAAGGCGGCGAGTGTCGGTGGCGCGACATTGATCCCGGGCATATTGATGGCGGGCGCAGGGTTGGCGTGGGGCATGTACACCTTGATCGGGCGCAGTTCGGCCAGTGCAGCAGGCGGAGCCACGGGCAGCACCGCAAGATACTTTCTTATCGCCAGCCTGATCGTTGCCCCGATGCTCCTGCTTGATAGCGGTTTGCCGAGTTGGCGCGGCGTGGCGTTGGCGGTGACTTCTGGTGTGGTGACGTCGGCAATGGGTTATGTCGTGTGGTACAAAGTTGCCCCGCGGCTGGGCCTTGCAACCGTGGCCAGCGTGCAATTGGCAACTCCGGTTGTGGCCGCGATCGGCGGGGTGCTGTTCCTGACCGAGCGGCTCACCACCAGCGTGTTAGTCGGCGGGGCTTTGATCCTAGGCGGGATCGTCCTGACGTTGAATGCAGCGCGCTCCGCTCAGGCCCGTGCCGACTAATTCGAGACTTTGGCAATGCGAAAGGCTGAGAACAACAGAGCTCCGCCTGCCACCCGGTTAAGCGTGCGCACTATCCAAGGTTTCAAACCGCTGCGGGTGATCTGCATGCCCAGTGCGGCGTAGGCGGTGTAAATGACCACATCGAACACCAGCGTCGTTAGGCCCATAATCGCGATCTGCGGCGCAATCGGTGCGGTCAGATCAAGAAATTGCGGCAAGATCGCCGCGAAATAGAGCATGGCCTTGGGGTTGGCGAACTCGACCACAAAGCCTTTGAGGAACAGCGCACGCGGCGCACTGGGTTCACCGCGTGTGACCACCAGGCCCCCCGATTTGCTCAAGATCGCCGACAGGCCAAGATAGGTCAGATAGCCGACGCCAAACCATTTAATCACCATGAACAAAGTGTCTGACGCGATGATCGTGGCCGATATGCCGGTGGCAGACAGAATGAAGAAGATCACATTTGCGCTCGCCACTCCGCCAATGCCGAATTGCGCGCGCAGCAAACCATTGCCGGACCCTTGCGCAGCAATCGCGATGGCCGCTGGTCCCGGCGTAAAGACCACAACAAAAGTGGTGATGGCGAACAGCAAAAATGCGCTCAGTTCCATGTTCATCTCCCAAGTTACGTAGAAGATGATATGCGTCGCGGGTTGGCCTATTCTACCAGCATGATGTCGGCCAAACCGGAAACTGTCCGGTGCGACCATACAATAGGGCGGAGGCGCATATTCCCGATATGGATCAGAAGGATCGCTTGCTGTTGCAGACGCTGAGAGGCAATGCGCGGGCCAGCTTGGTTTCTTTGGCGCGCGATATCGGCCTATCGCGCAGCGCCACGCATGATCGGATCACCAAGCTGGAAGAGCAAGGCGTGATCACCGGGTATACGATCACGCTCGCACGTGAGGCACTCCCCGATGTGCGCGCGTTTTTCTCTGTCCAATTTGAAACGAGTGCGGCGCAATCGGCGCTGGTGCATCAGATAAAGCGGCTCGATCATGTTGAAGGCGTTTATTGCCTGTCAGGCGATATTGATGCGCTGGTTTATTGCGAATGCGACACGAGCGAGCAATTGTGCGACCTGCGCGATGCGCTGGCGCAGTATGAAGGCGTGACTGGCCTATCGACCCGGCCGATATTGTCCACATCTCAGGATTGAGCGCAGCTTCTAGGGACGGAATTCCACGCCGGTTAGCTCCTCGCTTTTCGCCCACAGCTTTGCCGCGATCCCTGCGTCCAGGACATGCGGGTGCACGCCGCCGGGGCCGGGCTTGTTCGGGTCCGCAGGTGCGGCGATGTTGCAATCCTCGCAGTAGACGCCGCCTTCGCCTTCAAGCAGTGGTGAGACCGCACACCACACGCTGGTCGATGCGCCTTCCTCGGTCGATTTGAAGGCTTCATTGACGTTGCCCTCGGCATCGAACCAACCCATTGCAGTTTGCTCTTCCATGGTCAGGTGCCGTTGAAGCGGCGTGACGATCCCGCCCGGGTGGACGGAGAAAGCGCGCACGCCATGCGGCTCACCGAGCGTGTCGAGGTGAAGCGCGAACAGCGCATTGGCGCTCTTCGCTTGGCCGTATGCAGGCCATTTCGAATATTCGCGGTTGTTGTAATTGGGATCATCAATATCGACGCCGACAATGCGGTGCCCAATTGATGATAGAGCAACCACGCGAGCGCCTTCGGCAGCTTTCAACAAAGGCCAGAGTCGCGCGGTGAGCTGAAAGTGGCCCAGATGATTGGTCGCAAATTGCATCTCATACCCACGAGCATCGCGGGCGAGCGGGCTCGCCATGATCGCAGCGTTGTTGATCAGGATATCCAGCCTGCCCCACTTTTCGCTGACCGCGGCGGCGAACGCGTCAATCGAGGCAGGGTCCGACAGATCGAGCCCTAGCACCTCTATGTCGCCCGGCATTTCATCCAGCACCTCATGCGCCGCATCGGGCCGCCGCGCACCGACGATCACATTCGCACCCGCCCCAGCAAGAGCGCGGACAGTTTCCGTTCCAAGGCCAGAATAGCCGCCGGTTACCAGCACATTTTTACCCGATAGATCGATCCCCTCGACCACTTCCTTGGCAGTAGAGCGATAGCCGAATGGCGATGAAATGGGGGCTTGCTGAGTGGTCATTTGGCGTTCTCCGTCTTGTCACCCGGCTGCTTAGCATTATGGATGGCGTCAAGCGATGCATTCAGTTGCATCGAGAAACTAGGGAGAACACGACCATGAAAACCGCCATCACCGAAATGTTCGGCATTGAGCACCCGATTATTCAAGGCGGCATGCATTATGTCGGCTTTGCTGAAATGGCGGCAGCTGTCTCCAATGCGGGCGGTCTGGGGATCATCACGGGCCTGACTCAAGGCACGCCAGAAAAGCTCGCGAATGAAATCGCACGGTGCCACGATATGACGGACAAGCCATTTGGTGTGAACTTGACGATCCTCCCGACGCTCACCCCGCCGGATTATCCCGGTCTGGTGAAAGCGGTCATCGATGGCGGCGTCAAAGTCGTCGAAACCGCCGGTCGCAATCCGGTCGAACTGCTCGGCCCGCTAAAGGATGCAGGGATCAAGGTGATCCACAAATGCACCAGCGTACGCCACAGCTTGAAAGCGCAAGATATTGGCTGTGATGCGGTCAGTGTCGATGGCTTTGAATGTGGCGGTCACCCGGGCGAAGACGATATTCCAAACTTCATCCTGCTGCCGCGTGCTGCCGATGAGTTGGAAATTCCCTTCGTTTCCAGCGGTGGCATGGCCGATGGGCGCTCGCTTGTTGCCAGCCTCGCTATGGGTGCACAGGGCATGAATATGGGTACGCGCTTTATCGCTACCCAAGAAGCACCCGTGCACGAAAACGTGAAGCAAGCGATTGTTGCAGCGTCTGAGCTGGATACCCGGCTGGTCATGCGGCCACTGCGCAACACCGAGCGTGTGCTTGCCAATGATGCTGTTGAGCGCTTGCTTGAAAAGGAAAAAGAGCTGGGCGATGCGATCACCATTCAGGATATCTTGCCAGAGGTCGCCGGTGTCTATCCCAAAATCATGATGGAAGGTGCGATGGATGAAGGCGCGTGGAGCTGCGGCATGGTCGCGGGCCTCATCCACGATGTGCCGACCTGCAAGGAATTGATCGATGGCATCATGTCGCAAGCTGATGCGATCCTCGAGCGCATGAACGCGATGTCCCGTTCATAAGTCGGAGCTCATACGAGCTACCCGCTCATCGCTTCGCTTGTATTAACACAGCCATACGTAGCCATCCGAATACACTTAAACGTGCGACCCCGGTAACTTACGCATGTCTGCTGGCCAATTGGGATTGTGTTTCCCGATTGGTCTGTGGACACGGGATCGAATTTGGACGTGTGGACCGCCTGAGGGGGCGATCCATATTCGGAGGCAAGTGTTATGAAGCTCCTTTTGGCCCCTGAGGTCTGGGCTGTTGCGGTCGTGGCTGCGGGAATTTGCGGTTGGTTTTTTGGCGATCTGCATGGGGCCGCGCGGCGTCTTTTCGCGCAGGAATCAGTGGACGAGGTTCAAGCGGGAAAGACGGATTCGCTTTTCTCGCTGACTATCCCGCCGAAAACTGCTGGCTTGCCGCGCGCGACACCGCGCCCCGACATGGGAAATTTGACCGATCAACTTTCGGCCGAAGCGCGCGTAGCCAGCGCTGTTACGGCGTCAAAACCTCCGCTCAAAGATGGCGTGCCATCGTCTCGACATGACACCTTTGCCGATATGCCGCCTGTTGACCAATTGCGCGATCAGGCTCGCCATATTTTGCAAACTCATAATGTCTGGGCCGAACCCGATATCGGAGAGCGTTTGACCGAATCTATGCGCACGGCCGATCACGGTTCACTGGGCCTGCTCAACCATTACCGCAGCTCAATCGAAGAGCTTCAACGCGCCAATGTTTCGCGCGACCCATACCGACCGATTGGTTCGGATGAGGCGATGCCACCGCGACTGTCTGACGTCGCACCGGTCAGCCCGACGCGATCACTGTCGGAATTGGCGTGCCAAAAGGAAGAGCGCGGCCAGGATACCCAGCCGCGCTCTGTTCACATTGCGCTTGGTCAGCACTGATCGAAATCGCGACCAACCTTGCGCGACGCACCCTAACTTTTAGCTGTCGGCTTCGGCCCGCGTATACGGGATGAAATCGTCAAAGAAGACGACTCCAGTAAAGACGCCGACCACCGGATCAATCGTGGTTACGATATCCATTTTGCAGATCTGGCTGCCATTGAACCGGCGCGAGACCAGCGTGTCGAAGCGATCAATATCTTCCGGGTCCCGTGTGCGCTGAACATAGATTGTTCGGCCGCGGCCATAAACATAAGCGGTGCCATCAATCACAGTCACTCGATCATTCAGACGCTGACGGATGCAGGTTTGCGGTTCACCCGCAACGCGCCCTTCCAGCAACCGAGCAAGACGCTCTTCGCCTTCGGTGAGCTCGACCGCGTCTTCGCCAGCTTCGCTGTTTTCATCGGCCAATGCAGGTGATGCAGCGACAAGCGCAAGAGCCGCAATGCCGCCAGTAGAAGCCAGCCGGGCGAGCGGGGTGGATAGGAAATTGGTCATGGCACACTCCTCATGTTCAACCCTCTGAGCCAGAGGATACATCTAGACACTGAACGCGCGATGAGCGGATTGGGTTCAATCTTGAGAGAAACTCACTCTGACCACCAATCGGCCACCTTGTACGTAGCGGTGCATCTTCAGCCTCGCAAAGACCTGAGACTCAGCGTCGATCTCGATCACTGACCGATAATCGCGCAGATTCTCTAACTCAGGAATGTACTGCCTTGGCTCTTGTTCTTTGAGTGGCTCAGGCCAGCATTGATCCAGTTGCTGGCGAAGCCGCTCAAGCTGCGCGTCAGCTTGCTGAGCCTCATCTTGCGAGTATCGCCAGGAGCAGCCTATGTCCCATCCGTCTTGCGGTGAATAAAGGTCGCATTCTGCGGCATCGGTCAAAATGCCGCGCACGCCCTGCAAGGTCAGATCGAGCGAACCGTGTTCATTGATGGTGGCTGCGATCCCTGTCAACGCCGCTGGATCGCCGATGGAAATGGCCTTAACAACGGGACAAGACGCATCGCTTTGAGCCAAGGCTGATTGGTGAGAGCTTGTGATGGCCACAACAGACACGAAGCCCACCACCCAAAGGGAAGTAAGCCGGTGCTGGTTCGCAGTGTTCATGTGTTGTCGGCTGGGCCGTCAATCAGGATAAAGCGCCGGTCGCAATAGCCGCAATCGACAAAGCCGGTCTCATCAATTTCAAGATAGATGCGGGGATGGCCTAAGGCCGCCGGGCGATAGGCGTTGCCGCCGCGAATATCGCTGGCGCCATCGCAGCTAACGCGGTTGGTGTCGACGCGGATTGTTTCGGGCGCTGTGGTGCTCATGAAATCTCGATTAGTCGTGCCCATCAGTGATTTCAACTGCGTGCTTTATCGCAGCTGTTGAGGTTGTGCTGACGAAGGGCATTTGTAGGGCGCCTGTGAAAGGCGGGCTTGCATGGCTGCGCACCATCTTTATGGCCTGTCGGCATGACGCCTCCTGCAATCCGGATCGATAATCTCGTCAAACGCTATGCCGCACCAAAAGGTGGCAAAGGAGCCGATGCGGAAGGCAAATTGGCGCTGAACGGGGTTAGCTTTGATGTTCCCGAAGGTTCGATCTTTGGCCTGCTCGGACCCAACGGAGCTGGCAAGTCAACGCTGATCAATATCCTCGCTGGATTGGTGAACAAGACCAGTGGCTCGGCGGAGATTTGGGGTTTCGACATTGATGCCGACCGCCGCAATGCCAGCCGCGCAATCGGGATCGTGCCGCAAGAGATCGTGTTTGATCCGTTCTTTACGCCGTATGAAGTGCTTGAAAACCAGGGTGGCTTTTACGGGATCGCGGGCAAGGACCGGCGCAGTGAGGAGTTGCTCGAAGCGGTGCGGCTTGCCGACAAACGCAACGCCTATGCCCGCACGCTGTCTGGCGGGATGAAGCGGCGTTTGCTGGTCGCAAAGGCGATGGTGCACTCTCCGCCGATCCTTGTGCTGGATGAGCCAACCGCCGGCGTTGATGTCGAACTGCGTCGGCAATTGTGGGAACTTGTCAGTGATCTCAACCGCGAAGGAGTGACGGTGGTTTTGACCACGCACTATCTCGAAGAGGCAGAGGAGTTGTGCGACCGGATCGCTATCATCAATCACGGAGAATTGATCGCCAACAAACCAACGCGCGAGCTGGTCGAGATGGCGCGTGAGAAAATCGTCGCGGTGACACTTGCAAATGATCTGACCACAGCGCCATCGCATCAGGAATTCAGTAAGGTCGAGCAAACGGGTCCGCGCGGGGTCGAAGTTACGTATGACAAGGACCAGATGAACGCGGGTCAGGTGCTTGGCATTCTGCAAGAACAGGGCCTGACCATTGAGGATGTCACCACTCGCGAGGCGGATTTGGAAGACGTATTCGTGCAACTGACCAGCGCGGGGTGACGCGCGTGGCAAGAATGAAGGCAGGCAATATGACCAAGTCAGCGTTGACCAGTGTTGCGGCTTTGATGCTGTCAGGATGTCTGCTCGCCAATGCGCCAGAGGATGCAGGGACTGACACATCGCCCCTCCCGCGCGCTGAACAGCCTGCTGATTGCCCAATGACGGGTGCTGCTCTGCAAGTGCTCGGCAGTGGTGGGCCGATTGCGGAGGCTGACCGCGCGGCAACATCTTACCTCCTTTGGATTGATGGCACACCGCGCCTGCTGATCGACGCAGGCTCTGGCAGTTTCCTGCGGTTCGCGGAGGCAGGCGGGAGGCTGGAGACGCTTGATGCGATCCTTGTCACCCATCTCCACGCTGACCATGCGGGCGATCTTGTTGATGTGCTCAACACCGGTGGTTTTGAAGGGCGAACGCAGCCGCTCGCGATAGTAGGCCCAAATGCGGCGCCGCGCTTTCCCGGCATGGCGAGTTTTATGCAGCGCCTCATCGGGAAGGCCGATGGAGCCTTTGCCTATAATGGCGGCTATCAGGATGGGACGGAGAATAAGCCTGAGCTGATAGTGCGCGAGGTTGAAACGGCCGAAGGCGCGGGCGCGCCAATTGGCCTTGATATCTCCAACGATTTTTCCGTCGTGGCGCACCCAGTCCATCACGGCCCGGTCCCTGCGCTCGGCTATGTTGTCGAAGTGGGGGAGGCGAGCTTTGTCATCACCGGTGATCAGAGCTTTCTAAGCGAGCGCTTTGCCAGCGACCTTGCGGGCAGCAACCCCACAATCCTCTTCGCGCATCACGTGATCAATAGTGAGGATGGCCAACCACGCGGACTTCATCGCACGCCTGAGCAGATTGGTGAGCTTGCGGGTGCCATTGCGCCAGAGCGGCTGGTGCTGACCCACAATATGCAGCGCAGCCTTAGCCGGATCGAGGACGGGCTGGCTGCAATCGCGCTTGGTTACTCTGGCCCGGTCAGCGTAGCTAGCGATCTGGATTGTTACGCGCTTTAACGAGCCCGGCCTTCGCCAAGTTTCGATTCAGGATTTTTGCGGCAAACGTCTGCGCCAGGTGCGGTGCGCAACGCGCTTTATTGGCTGGCCGCAATGGCGGCATTCGCCGAAAAACTGTCTGCCGTTCCATTCCACCTTTCGCCGCGATGGATCATGGCGACCCAGCAGGCAGGCTATCGGAGAGATAAGGGACACGAGAGGTTCTCCTTGATCAAAGATCTGCACAATGCGCCGTGAGCAGCGCCAAACCCCCACTTCCACATAGCTCAAGGGATTTTGCATAAGTATGGCGCGAGCCGCCATTTTCGCCGCTCCGCCCTGCTTTTCCGATCAGCCGAAATTGGTGCTGCGACCCGCTTTGCCCAGTGCGCGACACTCTTGCTAAGCGGTGCGAGGCGCGTCATTGCGTGCCTCATGGAAGACACGAACCCAGCCACAGACGTCGCGCCGGACACTGCCAACACATTCGATGTGATCATCATTGGATCGGGTGCCGCCGGATTGACCGCCGCCCTTGAGTTAGCGACGTCAAAGCGCGTTTTGGTTCTGGCCAAGGGGTCGCTTACCGGAGGATCGACCGCTTGGGCGCAAGGTGGGATCGCTGCGGTGCTCGATGCAGGCGACACTTTTGACAATCATGTGCGCGATACGATGGTCGCAGGCGCGGGCTTAAACGACAGAGCTTCCGTTGAATTCGTGATCGAACGTGCACCTGCGAGCATTGATCGCCTTTGCGAGCTGGGCGTGCCGTTTAACCGCGATGAGGACGCGCTGCACCTTACCCGCGAAGGCGGCCATTCCCACCGCCGGATCGTGCATGTTGATGACGCGACCGGATGGGCGGTGCAATCCGCATTGCTCAAAGCGGCCGAAGCCAGCCCCAATATCACAATGCTGGGTGGGCGCACCGCGATTGATCTCATCACTGATCGCAACCGCGAACACTTCTCTGCCGCGGGCCGGGTCTGGGGTGTCTATGCTTTGAATGAGGAAACCGGACGCGTCGAACGCCATGTCGCGCGCGCCACGATTCTGGCAGCGGGCGGCGCGGGGCGGGTCTATCAGTTCTCCACCGCCCCACGCGGCGCGACCGGCGATGGGATCGCGATGGGTTGGAGGGCAGGCGCGCGCGTCTCCAACATGGAGATGATGCAGTTCCACCCGACCTGCCTCTACAATCTGGAGGTCAAAAACTTCCTCATCACAGAGGCTGTGCGCGGCGAAGGCGGGCGGCTGTTCCATCCCGAAACCGGGCACCGCTTCATGGCCGATTACGATGCAGAGCGGATGGAGCTGGCCCCGCGCGATGTCGTGGCGCGCGCGATTGATGACCAGATCAAGCGGTTTGGCCTGGACTATGTGCATCTCGACATCAGCCATCAGCCGCCTGAATTTGTGCGTGAGCACTTCCCCACGATCCATGAGAAGCTGAGCGGTCTTGGCATTGATATGACGACCGGCCCGATCCCCGTCGTGCCAGCACAGCATTATACGTGCGGCGGTGTGGTGGTGGATTTGCATGCGCGCACCGACCTGCCGGGCCTTTGGGCGGCGGGTGAATGCACCGAAAGCGGCCTGCACGGCGCAAACCGGCTGGCGTCCAACAGCCTGCTCGAATGCTTTGTCTTTGGCGAAGCGGCAGCGGAAGACATCCTGGCGCGCTGGGACGAATTGGAGGAACCGCCTGCGATCCTGCCATGGGATGAAAGCCGTGTCTCGGATTCCGATGAGCAAGTTGTGATCAAGCAGAACTGGACAGAAATCCGCCGCTTCATGTGGAACTATGTGGGCATTGTGCGCACCACCAAGCGATTAGAGCGCGCCGCCCGCAGGATTGAACTGCTCAAGCGTGAGGTGGAGGAATATTATGGCAGCTTTGTCGTAACCACCGACCTCATCGAACTGCGCAACCTGCTGCAATCCGCCGAGCTGATCGTGCGATCCGCGCTGGAACGCAAAGAGAGCCGGGGGCTGCACTACACGATGGATTACCTCGAAATGGACGAGGCTGTGCGCGATACGGTGTTGGTGCCTTGAAGGTATCGGCGAGCCTCAAAAAGCGGATCAACGGAGCCAAAAGCATGAAACTTACCAAAGCACTTTTGCAGGGCTTCTCATTGGTAATATTGTGCGCAATCCCGCTTGCGCCCGCTTATGCTCAGGATGAAGCCACGCAACAGGCGCAGCCCGTCACTCGCGGGATCAATCATATCGGTCTGACGGTTCGTGACCTTGACGCCAGCGTCGCGTTCTTTGTCGATGCGCTCGGCTGGAAGCGAGTGGGCGGGTTTCCCGACTATCCATCCGTTTTTGTGACTGATGGCGCGCTCTTCGTGACCCTTTGGCGCACGACTGATCCCGAAACGGCCATTGCATTTGATCGCAAGAACAATGTCGGACTGCACCACCTCGCGCTGACCGTGCCTGATATTGAGACGCTGGATGAATTGCACGCCAAGCTGCTTGAATGGCCGGGCGTGGAGGTTGAGTTTGCCCCGGAACCCAATGGCGATGGACCGACCATTCACATGATTGTGCGCGAACCGAGCGGCAATCGCATTGAATTCGCCGTTCCGGGCGGTCGCAGCCGCGCCGATGCGGGCGAGTGACTGCGAGTACCGGTAAAGTTGAAATTCAGACTGCCGGGTCCACGTAAGAGTCTATGAACCGATTGCTGACCCCTATTGTGCTGTTTGCCGCGCTTTCGACAGGCGCAGCGGCGCAGACGACTGACGGCCCCGCCCCCACCCAAAACCAAATCGTTGTCACCGCTCAGCGGTCCGGTGCGCCGATGTGGACCATCGATACGCCGACGGGCACCATCATTCTTGTCGGAGAAATCCGCGCAGTTCCCAAAACTACGCCATGGCAGCCGGATCGCCTGAAAGAGGCCACCGCAGAAGCTAGTCGCGTTATTATCCGCGCGCGGCCCAAATTCTCGCCCGGCGATGTGTTTCGCCTGATCTTTCGCGGGGGGCGCTTTACAAAGCTGCCCGATGATCAGGTTGCGGGCGACTATCTCGATGCTCAGCAACGCGCACGGCTGGCGGCGCTCGAGGTGGAATACGATGTCGACTATGATCGCCGCTCTTTCCTGATGACCGGGTTCGACCTGCTCGCAAGGCGGCTCGATTTCGATGATGACACGACAGACGATGCGACCGACGTGGTGCGCAAAGCGGCGGACCGGGCCGATGTGCCGATCACCCGGCCAGAGCGGTTTCGCGGCGAAGATCTGCTTGATAATCTCGCCGAAGCGCCGCCCGCCAGCCATATCCCGTGCCTAGAGGCGGCGATGAGCGCGACTGAGCAGGGGCAGACCATTATTGACGCGCGCGGGCGTGATTGGCGCACATTCGATATTCCTGCCGTAATGGCGAACCCGCTTGAGGTGGCGTTGGGCACGTGCTGGCCATGGGCAGATGCTGAGCTGGGCGAGGAAATTCGCGACAGTTGGACCAGCATGATCGCCGCTGCGGCGACCGACGAAGGCGTGACATTGGCAGTGGTCCCCTTGCGCGTTTTGGCAGAGCCGGATGGTGTGCTCGACGAGCTTGAACGCCAAGGGTTCGACATTGGTGGGCCGGACTGGCGCGGCTGAACGCTTACGATTACACTTGTCGACGTGAGTTGTGCGTTCGTCGCTAAATCCAGTTCTTGAAGCGATCGCAAGCGCCCTTTGCCGAGCAGTGATTGTTCCAATCGCGCCACCTGTCATCTTAGCAATCGGACGCATCGGACCCCTTCAATAAACCGCTGCGCCTGATCGACCATTGATGCCGATGCCAGCTGGTAAGGGTAATGCCTGCGCCGCTCGAAGTCTTCCGGCCGATCATCCCGAATGAGAGAAAAGGATGATCCGATGAACCGATTTTTGAAACTTGCCGCCATTCCAATAGTAACTTTTGCGGCCACAATACCGATGGCGCATGCAGCCCAAGCAGGAGAGCATGCGGGCACGATTGTTGTCACCTCAGCCAGTGAGATGGAGCGCTGGCAAAGCAATGCGACCCGCAGGCTAAACCGTGCATTGGATCGCGATCCGACGGCACGGAGCGCAACCCCTTCACCGGGAATTGTCCAAGTGGCATTTACACTTGATGCCGATGGTCGTCCGGCCAATGTCGAGTTGCTCGGCAACAGTTCTGACCGCGTTGCCGCGAGATCGGCGAAATTGGCTGTCCGCCGGATGGGGGACCTCAGCGATGTGCCAGTGACGAACCCTGATGAGGTGCGGTTCCTGGCTAATGTGATCTTTGCAAACGACCGCGCGGAACGTCGTGAACTGGCGGAGCGCCTGGCGCAGTCAGAGCGCGCTCGGATTGCTTCTGGCGGTGCGCCTCAGGCCTATATCGTTCTTGGGGGATGAACTTGGTTTCGGGGGCAGGTGTTCCGCATCTGCCCCGTTTCTCAATTGTATGACGTCGCCCTATGGCCGCAGGTGTGCACCGCCTGCGGCAGCGTCATTGCTGGTCCCAAAATGAGCGCGGCGCATGCCACAAAGGCGTCCTCTAACATTCACGCCTCAATTGCTGTTGCTAAGTGTGCCGGTTTGGATTTCAAAAAAGGGAAAGGACCAAAATATTGATTTAATTGCGCTTTCGGAAAAGTGTCGAGTTTTTCCAAGGTTATGTGCTGCAAATGTATCACGCTTGGGGCGCGAAGAAGCACCTTTACGTTACGCAAGCGGTTGATCTGACCAACCAAACGCGCTTTGGTGACTTCGGGTCAAATGCACAAAGCCCCGAAAGAGGGCGCTCAAGGATAAAATCTATGCCGCATATCGGTGCGAATGGCCTGTCGCTGTTCTATGAAGACTATGGCAACCCGGATCATGAAGCGATCTTGCTTGTGATGGGGTTGGGCGCACAGATGACATTGTGGCCCGACGAATTTGTCGAGGCGTTGGTCGCCCGAAAATACCGGGTCATTCGGTTCGACAATCGCGACATTGGCCTTTCTGACAAAATGGAAGGGGCCCGCGCACCCAAGCTTGTCTGGCAGGTTCTGCGTAAACGGATCGGTTGGCCGGCAAAGGTGCCGTACACTTTGGCGGATATGGCCGATGATGCGGCGGCCTTGCTGAAATCACTTGAGATTGGCCGCGCGCATGTCGTTGGGGCGTCGATGGGCGGAATGATCGCGCAATTGATGGCGGTGAACCATCCTGACGCCTTGTTGTCGCTGACCTCGATCATGTCGACCACCGGCCATCCCGGATTGCCTCAGGCGGAAAAGCACGCAATCGAGGCGCTAACCGCGCCGCTCCCATCCTTGGAAGAAGATGTCGTGGTGAAACACGGCATCAACATTTCAAACAATATTGGCAGCCCTGGCTTTCGCCCAGATCCCGAGCGTCAGCGTGAGCGGGTTTTGAAGAGCGTGCGGCGCAGCGTCTATCCACCCGGCCTGCCGCGCCAATTGGCCGCGATTGTCGATGATGGGGATCGCCGCACGCGCTTGTCTCAGATCACGACGCCCACTTTGGTCTTGCATGGTGAGGATGATCCGCTGGTCAAATTGGCCGCTGGCAAGGATACGGCAAAACACATACCCGGGGCGAAGTTGGTCACGATCCCGGGGTGGGGTCACGATCTGCCGCTTGAGCTGGTCGATCGTCTGGCGGATGAGATCGCGCTGCACGCAAGAGATGCGAGCGCTGCGACGCCAGCGGTGACGTAACGTTACAGTTTGGTTTTTTGGGGAGCTCGGTTCGTCGACCGGCTTCCCGTCAAGCCCCGCGCGCAACAAAATTTCCGTGATCTGAGCAAAAGATTCACAGATTGATTCACATGATTCAATCACCAAATTTTTCTTCACAGATTCAGTTTGGGGCTTGCGCAAGTGACGACTCAAGCTCTGCCCGCGCGTCGCTGCACTGCAACATAAACTTTGACCCAATAAAAATTGTAAAACGTGGTTAACCCATGGTTGACGAGAATCCTCTGCTGATTCATCATCTAGGGGTTCGGTTCGCAATGGACCCCCAAAGACTAGTGATTTTCCCTAGCCCCAAACGCAAATGTGAGGGCGCTACAAGGGGAGGATTCGCTGTCTTGCAGGGTCTCAACGGAGCGAATGTGAACAATTTGGCGGACAAACCTGTGAGCCGGAGGGGGGCGATCAGGGGATAGCCTGTCGATAGATGGATGAAGAACAGAATCGGAACATAACGGCTTTTCCGCTATTGTGCGGCCAGCTGACCGATTCGAACGAGGTGAGAACGGGGCTACAATGGAATTCAAGGCGAGCGATGACGTGCTGAATGATGCGGACACCACCCCTGAGACCGGACTTGCCTCCGGCGAAGAGGCAACCAGTAAGAAGGCCGTGACAATGGAAAAGCCCGACAATGGCAGCGAAGAGCTGATCGCAGCCAAAGGCGCTGAGGCGCTCGCGGGCGCTATGGCTGCCGCTGGGGCAGAGGCGGCTGAACCAGACAGCAAGAAGGTCAATGACCGCCGCTTTGACATCACCATTGATGAGAGCCGCGATGCGAACCTGACCGAATTTGGCAAGGAAACGCTGACTGACCGCTATCTGCTCCCTGGCGAAACGTATCAGGATCTGTTCGCTCGTGTGGCCGATGCTTATTGCGATGATCAAGATCATGCGCAGCGCGTCTATGATTACATCTCGAACCTGTGGTTCATGCCTGCAACGCCGGTTCTATCGAATGGCGGGACCAGCCGCGGCCTACCGATCAGCTGTTATCTCAACAGCGTATCGGACAGCCTTGGCGGGATTGTTGACACCTGGAATGAGAATGTTTGGCTTGCCTCAAAAGGCGGCGGGATTGGCACTTATTGGGGCAATGTTCGCGGCATCGGAGAGCCAGTTGGCTTGAATGGCAAGACGAGCGGCATCATTCCGTTTGTACGGGTGATGGACTCGCTCACTTTGGCGATTTCACAAGGGTCGCTGCGACGCGGTTCGGCTGCGTGCTATCTGGATGTGTCGCACCCTGAGATCGAGGAATTCCTCGAAATCCGCAAACCGTCAGGCGACTTCAACCGCAAAGCGTTGAACCTGCATCACGGCGTCCTGCTAACCGATGACTTTATGGAAGCGGTTCGCGATGGCGCGGAATTTGAGCTGAAATCGCCTAAGACCGGTGAAGTGCGCGGCACAGTCGATGCCCGTTCGCTGTTCCAGAAACTGGTCGAAACACGGCTTGCAACAGGTGAGCCCTACATCGTGTTCAACGACACCGTGAACCGCATGATGCCAAAGCATCACCGCGATCTCGGTCTGAAAGTGTCGACGTCGAACCTGTGCAGCGAGATCACTCTGCCAACTGGGATCGATCACCTTGGCAATGACCGTACGGCGGTGTGCTGCCTGTCCTCGCTCAACCTTGAAAAGTGGGATGAGTGGTCAACCGACAAGCAGTTCATCGAAGATGTGATGCGCTTCCTCGACAATGTTCTGCAGGACTATATCGACCGCGCACCGGACGAGATGGCGCGTGCGAAATATTCCGCTGAGCGGGAGCGTTCGGTTGGTCTGGGCGTGATGGGCTTCCACTCCTTCCTCCAACAAAAGGGGCTGGGTTTCGAAAGCGCGATGGCAAAAGCTATGAACCTGAAAATGTTCAAGCATATTCAGGCAAAAGCGTCCGAGGCCTCCATGCTTCTGGCACAAGAGCGCGGGCCGTGCCCCGATGCGGCTGATATGGGCGCTATGGAGCGCTTCAGCTGTAAGATGGCTATCGCGCCAACCGCCTCGATTTCGATCATTTGCGGGGGCACTTCGGCATGTATCGAGCCAATTCCGGCCAACATTTACACGCACAAGACGCTGTCCGGCAGCTTCATTGTGAAGAACCCATATTTGGAGAAAATCCTCGATAAGAAGTCGAAGAACTCCAACAATGTGTGGAACTCGATCCTCGAAAATGGTGGTTCAGTCCAGCATCTCGATTTCCTCACCGATGAGGAAAAAGCGAGCTTCAAAACCAGCTTTGAAATTGATCAGCGCTGGTTGCTGGAATTTGCCGCCGACCGTTCGCCGTATATCGATCAGGCGCAATCGCTGAACCTCTTCATCCCGGCCGATGTCGATAAATGGGATCTGATGATGCTGCACTTCCAGGCGTGGGAGAAGGGCATCAAGTCGCTCTATTACCTCCGGTCCAAATCGGTTCAGCGCGCTGGCTTTGCCGGCGGGGTCGAAGCGGACAACACCGCGAATGCTCCCGAGATTGAACTAAAAGCGGAATTGGGCGAGCAACAGACCGATTATGAGGAATGTCTCAGCTGTCAGTAACGGCAATACTGCGAATTTGAAGAACCCCGCGCGATGTTTCGGCATCGCGCGGGGTTTTCTTTTTGGTCTCCAATATTCTGGTTTACGCTAGTTTAAGTATCGCTGATCTATTGTCGGGATTGTTATGCGAACACGGAAATCCACGCGCAAATCCATCACGCTGCAAGGGCGGTACTTCACTGGTCTTGGCACGCCCGAAGAGGTCATGCTGGCTGACCTTTCGGTCGGCGGTTGTCGGTTTAACGTGGGTGATCGCAAGGTTATGCTGGGCGCACCATTGCAGATTTACGTGGGCGCATCAGGCCCGCACCGGGCAGTCATCAAATGGGTCAAGGGAGAGGAAGTCGGCGTCACCTTCACCACACCTTTGTCTGAGACGCATTTCGAGTCTTTTCAAACAAGCCATATTCCTGACCCGGCAGCCAAGAACGTTGCAGATGGCTTTGAGGAAATGGGCGACACAGCCCCGCAGCGCTTCTGCTGATCGCGCGCGCGACCATACATGACACTCGCAATATTTCTCCCACTGGCATTTGTCTTTGTCGCTTTGGTTGAGGTCATGCTGTTCAAGCATTGGCACGCGCAAGGAATGATCAGCCAACAGGCCATGATGGTCATGATGTCGGCGACCATTTTGCTGCCTGTGATCATCTATGTTGTACTGACATTCGTGTTACCCGACATCGGCGCGATCGAGATATTCTAGGCCAACGCGCCTGCACTCTCGCACTTCACCAAAAAATATGTCAGTCTTCACGCCACAAAGCGCCGTCAGGCGCGTTGGACAGGAGACAGGCGATGGCGGTGCCCATCTGGATCGGAATTGCTGGCACTGTGCTGGCACTCAGCTTTATCGGTAATGGCGTGCGGTTGGTCATGGGGCCAGCGGGTCATGCGGCCAATGCGGGACGGTTGCATGTGTTTATGGCGACGCTGTTTCTGCCAATCCTGTGGCTCGTCGTATTCATGGCGGTGATGTGAAGCCTGCCCGGATCCTTACTCTGGCCGCGCTAGCCCTGCTGGTTTCTGCTTGTGCAAGCCAGATCGACGCAGGCGTTAGCGATTCCGTGCAAACACCCGGTTTCCTATCGGGGTTGTGGCACGGCTTTATCTTTCCGTGGAGCTTTATCGGATCGCTCTTTTCGCCTGATATCGCGGTCTATTCCGTGCCGAACAGTGGCGGTTGGTACGATTTCGGCTTCTTTTTGGGGATCACCGTGCTGGGCGGCGGCAGCTTCTTCGGATCGAAGAAAAGCCGCAATTAGCGGCCGGTCGCTGCATTGCCAAAGGCAGGCTCCGCCTCGACCATATCCACTCGGTTGCGGCCCTGTTCCTTGGCCGCATAAAGCGCCGCATCCGCCATCTCGATCAATTCTTCACGAGGCAATTGCGCCGATGCAGGGGCGATGCCCACCCCGATAGAGGCGGTCACCATGGGGCGGTCTGTTTCGTCGACGGGGGTCAGGACACTGGCAATGGTCTGGCGGACCTCTTCGGCCAGATTGTTCACGATTGTCGCGTCACGTGCCCGTACGGCACCAACAAATTCTTCGCCGCCATAGCGCGCGACGATCCCGCTTGTATCTTTGAACAAAGCGTCCAGCGCCTCTGCGACCAGCGAGAGGCAATAATCGCCTGCCTGGTGCCCGTGCGAATCGTTGAACGCTTTAAAGTGATCAAGGTCGATCATCATCAAAGCGATCCGGTCTGCTCCTCTTCCATCTTTGCCGGGCGCAAGGATGGCGGTGTCAAATTGCCGCTCAAAACAGCGCCGATTGGCAATTCCGGTGAGCGGGTCAGTTTCTGACAAAGTGTGCAATGCGCGATTGGCTTTTAGCAATTCGCGGCCAGCAATTCGGGCGCGCAAAGTGAGCAGGAAATTCTCCTGACGCAATTTCTCAAACCGTCCTGCAACCGGCAGAGTGGCCCCTGCAACCAACGCAAAAACCAGGAGAGAATCGAAATTATAGGCCAGAACATCAAGCCCCCGCGTCGCAAACATCGCGGTGGTCACCAACAAGGCAGCGCAGTCAAAAACGATCAATCCACGCAAAGAGTAGGGCAGGATGATATTGGCAAGTCCCACAACCAAAAATGTCGCAGTGACATAGCGCGGGGCAAGATCAGGCGGCATTTGCGCTGATAAATGCAGCAACACCGCGATAAAGGCGATTGGCGATGCACCGACAAAGAAAGCGACCAGACTGGTCCAGCCGCGCGCGCCCGCAATCATTCCGATCATGACCAGAGGCGCCACGGCGAGCACGCGCAAGACGGCGCCGATCCCGGCCATTTGTGGATTGACCAGAATGTCGACAATAATTGAGCCGAGGCAGATCAGCAGGCCCAGCAGAAACAGGAAATGCTGTTCGCGATAGAGCCTGCGAACGACCTCTTTATGATAGAGGTTGGCAATGGCTTTGGGCCAATGGCGCAAGGGTGCGCGGACGCGATCGATGGCATCAACCATCGCCGCATCAATCCCGGCCGGAACGCTCACTTCTTCCTCGCGAACTGGCTCGGAAAATTCAGCAGTGCCGGACGCAGTCAAAGTCTGCATAACGCCCATGCATCGCGGCCTAAGGGCATTGCCTTAATTTGGCGTTAGGGTTGCAGCGAAACTTACCCGAAATTTACGAGCAGTGGACCTCACGCAAGCCAGGCCCTAAAGGGCGAGTGTAGCCGAGGGTCACAGCTCTAATTTTCGGAGTTCTCGATGCCTGCAACGATCCCGCCGCCACGCTTTGTGTTTATGGAGATAAACAAGCGCTGCAATCTGCGCTGCACTCACTGCGATTTTTGGCAGCGCAATGATGCGGATCGTGACCAGTATTTTCAAACCGATCAGAAGCTCGGCGTGCTCGATGAGCTGGCCGCGATGAACCCTGATGCGAGCCTCGTCATTTGCGGCGGGGAGCCGATGCTGGACGCGGATGACTATTTCGACCTTGCCGGTGGAGCGCGAGAGCGGGGCATTCGGGTCCTGTCGGTGGTCAATGGCACCCGCATTCGCCGTCCGGAAATGGCGCGGCGGATGATCCAAGAGGGGCCAAACGAGATATCCATTTCGCTCAACAGCCATGTGAAGAGCATCCATGATGCGACGCGGGGCGTTGATGGTGCGTTTGAAAAGGCAGTACGGGCGCTGCGTTTGTTGGTGGAGGCAAAGCGCGAACTGGGCGCGACTGACACGCGCATCTATGTGATGGGCCTCGTTTTCGCGAGCAATTACAAGTTGATCGATGGCTTCTACGACTTTGTGCTCAACGATATCGGCGCAGACCAGCTCAAGCTCAATTTCCTCCAACCCACCTTTGGCGGAAAAGGGGAGGTTGACCCATTCTTTGCGGCGGAAAGCGGCGTTAATGGTGATGAACTGATGGAACTGATCGCGCGGTGCGACACCAAATATGCGCTCGGCCTCAACCCGGAATGGATCGAACAGGTCGGTATGTATTTCCGATCTTTGCGCGAGGTTGGCACGCCCGAACTTGGCTGGAATTCGAACAACCAGACCAAGGATCACATCTGCGACACCTATGAGCGCAACGTCATGATCAACCATTACGGCATGGCGCGCCTATGCTTCGGCCAGCAATTTCGCGGCGAATTGTTGGAGGAGCCGGGGGACTTCACCCGCTTCTGGAACAGTGCCCACGATATCCGCGCCAAGATGCGCCGCTGCAACGCCTTTTGCGGGATCAGCCATTCGGTCCGCCGCGAAAGCAGCACGTTGAAAGGGCGCGAAAAACGCCTATCTCACATAGACACATATGGCCGCATGCCGGCCCCATCCATGGCGCGTGAATTGCTTGAAGGTCTGCGCGAAGTCCGCCGCGAAATGGTGCGATAATCGGGCGTATATTGAGCCGATCACCATTCGACTCAGATTTTGCACGGTTTATCCCCGCCGAATCATACTATCTTGCCTTCGGTTTCGTAGCTCGTTCACGTATACAGATCAGCTGAACACGAAACGAAGGACACAACATGTCGTTGCTCGAAGCCCGCAATACCTACAAGCCGTTCGAATACCCTTGGGCTTACGAGTTCTGGAAACGTCAACAGCAGATCCACTGGATGCCAGAGGAAGTGCCGCTGGGCGAAGATTGCCGCGACTGGGCGCAAAACATCACCGAGCATGAGCGCAATCTGCTCACCCAAATCTTCCGCTTCTTCACGCAGGCCGATGTCGAAGTGCAGGATTGCTATCACGACAAGTATGGCCGCGTGTTCAAGCCGACCGAGATCAAGATGATGCTCGCCGCTTTCTCCAATATGGAGACAGTGCACATCGCCGCATATTCGCACTTGCTCGACACAATCGGCATGCCCGAAAGCGAATACAGCGCGTTCCTCGATTACGAGGAAATGGCCGACAAGCACAATTACATGCACCAGTTCAGCGTCGACACCGACGAAGACATCGCCCGCACGCTCGCCATGTTCGGCGGCTTTACCGAAGGGCTACAGCTGTTCGCATCCTTTGCCATGCTGATGAACTTCCCGCGCTTCAACAAGATGAAGGGCATGGGCCAGATCGTCAGCTGGTCTGTGCGCGATGAGACTTTGCATTGCGAAGGCATCATCAAGATGTTCCACACCTTCTGCGAAGAGCGCGACTGCCTGACCAAGGCTGTCAAAGAAGACATTATCGACATCTGCCAGAAAACCGTCCGCCTCGAAGATGCCTTTATCGACCTCGCGTTCGAAATGGGCCCGGTCGAAGGGATGACGGCCAAGGATATCAAGAAATATATCCGCTACATCGCTGACTGGCGTCTGGGTCAGTTGAAGCTTCAGCCGATCTACATGATCGATGAACACCCACTGCCATGGCTCAGCCCACTGCTGAACGGCGTCGAGCACGCCAACTTCTTCGAAGCGCGCGCAACCGAATATTCAAAAGGCGCGACCAAGGGCGACTGGAACACAGTCTGGTCCAGCTTCGACAACCGCCAAAAAGCCAAAGCGGTCAACGAAGACGAAGTCGTAAGCGACGGCCCGGATATGTTTGGGGCTGTTGAAGCGGCGGAGTGACTAATTGAATTCGATTGTCCGAACAGCTTCCGTCAATGAAACTTCATTTAACTGCCCTCATTGCAATGCGTTAGCAAAGCAATATTGGCGGACTGTTTTTGCGAAAGAGCTGTCGGACAATCAGCACCCAACGTGGATGGACGAAGAAGAGTTTCAAGAGCTCACTGCTGACTTAGACAATGCTGCCACTGATAGATTTCGCAACCATATCGATCGAGTCGCTAGCCTAAAGCCATTTGAGGTAAACGGTTCTGGAAAGAGCCGTTTCGGCCTAATTATTCAAAACCTCTACATTTCAAAATGCTACAATTGTTCTGAGATCAGCATTTGGTTCGGCAAAACCCTTGCTTGGCCGCAACGAGGCAAAGCAACTTCGCCGAATCCGGACATGCCCGAGGGCGCGATGACTGATTATGAAGAGGCCAGCCTAATCGTCGGAGCGTCTCCGAGAGGAGCGGCGGCATTACTGCGTTTGGCAATTTCAAAGATATGCATCGCTCTTGGTTGCGATGGGAAGAACCTAAATAATGACATCGCCGAGCTCGTTTCGAAAGGCCTCGACGTGCGTGTTCAGCAGGCACTCGACATCGTTCGTGTTGTTGGGAACAATGCTGTGCACCCCGGCGAATTGGACATAAAAGATGACCTTGAAACAGCCGAAAGTCTCTTTGGCTTGGTAAATCTAATTGTTGAAATCATGATCTCACAACCAAAAGAAGTCGGCAAGATGTTCTCGAAGCTGCCTCAAGGGGCGGTTAATGCTATCCAGAAACGAGATGATGCCGGCAGTAAACGCTAACTCACTCGATTTTCAGTCATGTAAGCGCGAACTAAGACTCAAACCCCACCCAATAAAACCCGCGAGTACCATCGGTGAAATGGCATCAATGCCTTCACCACTCCGCGATCCGGCTTGCCGACCCAGCTTCCAAATAGCAGCTCGGTTCCACCATTCGCGCTCGGCCTGACTGACAGCCAGCTTGCGGTGGCTCCTTGGAAGTCTTGGAGCAATATCTCGTTATGAGTGTTTGTTTTGCGCACGCCATCCGGCGCGCGATCTCCTCGGCCCTCACGGGCCTGCGGGCGGGCGGTCGCCCTTGCGGACCCTGCGGGTCCGTGCTCCGCCACCAAGACATTGGCGTGTCGCCTTTCGATTACGGTCCACGCCGCAAAGCTCTCCACCTCGCCGCGCGCCAGTTTCCGCGCATCCTCCGATGATGCTCCGCGTCCGATCAGGCCTAGCGCTATCCGCTCGGGCCTAAACGCCCAGCTGCAATAGAACCGCTCGATCAATTGCTCCAAGCTCACCGCGCCGCTTTCGCGCCGCATAAAGCAGTCGCGATAGGGTTCGCTCTGTACTCCGGGCGGCGGACCAAACTCGGCCAGCAGGCTGCCATCGGGGACGGGAATCGCATATATCGTAGCCATATCGAAGATATATCATAGAATGGAGTATGGTGTACATTCTTTCATGGTGCGCGCAGCCCAAACGTCTCTGACCAAATTTGCCGCTGCCGCCGCATTCTGTCACCTTCCCTAACGGAAAGTGCAAACAATGGGGAAAGAGCAATGGGAATACAGGCTGACAACGCGCATGAGATGGTCGTCACATTCGAAGCGCTGGTGTTTGAGTTTCGGGCGCGGGCCAAGGATCAGGCGCTGTCTATCGCCAAACTTAGCAACCGGCCGCTGTCCGATCACGCTGAGGCTTTGGCGCAAGCCTTGGATGATGAAGACGATGAAGCCATTCAAAAGGCGATGGAGAATATCGAGCGGGAATCACTGAAAGCCTCAAGCGAAGCCTATAAGGCAGTGAAGCGGCATCGAGGCAAAGGCGACACCGATATGGGCAACTTCTCCAAAGCCTTTGCCAAGGCTGTCAGCGCCCGGAGAATGGTTTTCGAGCTTCGCAAATATCTCGAACAGGCCGAGCTTCACGATCTGGCGAAGCAGGGTTTCCTCGATTTGGAGAAAGGCCTGAGCGAAATCGACGTTTAGGACCGATCTTTACGAGGGCGTTTTTATTCCCAACCCCACGCCGCTGGTGGGACTTCGACCTCTTCGCTTAGGTCAAATTCCACTCGGAACAGTCGGTCCTCTGGCGCGCCGCCTTCGACGGTGCGTTTGAGTTGATAGGCGAAGACCGGGTCTGGGGTTTGCGCTTGGTCGACTTCGACCGTCCAGATATTGGTGACAGATGCGGATAGGCCCTCGCGTTCAAACATTTCGATGCTGAAATCATCAACGGGGAAGTCTTGCGCGTCTTGTGTGCCTTCGCTTGCCGTGTCGCCGCCATACATGGTGACTGCGTCGCTCTCGCCATCTTCGTGGCGGTGATCATGTTTGAGGCGCAGGCCAATCGGGGTTTCCCCTTCGCCTGACATATGCGGGACAGCCACACGGGTGATGAGCCATGTGCGCGAACGGTCCCATTTAAGCTCACCGTCTTCATTGGCGAGTTGCACGTGAAACGGGATGGCGATGCGCTCGTCCGAGCAATCCGCCACATGCATAACCATCGCAGCATCGGCAAAATCGGCGTCCACCGCATCCTCGCTGACCAAACGTCCGGCATACGCTTTGCCGCAATGGGTGGAGAGCGCGGAGAAGAATGCGTCCTGCTCGCTGGTGGCGGCGCCCTCGGCTGGGTCTTCATCAGCGGGCTGACCACAGGCGCTCAGCAGCGCAAGCGGAGCCGTGAAGGCGAGGGCGAGGATTGGGCGAGCGGTGTTGTGCGATGTGATCATGCGCAAACCCTTAGCGGCACTCGCGCAGCCTGTCGCCTCTCGGCTTTCCTACATGCGGCGCGAAAGGGTATATCGGCACAATGGAAATGCGCAGATCATCTTTGCCGATTAATCGAGTGGTTCGATCAATACGCGTTCTGTGATCGAAGCGATTTTTCGCTCAAGAGCGTGTAACAGGCGGTCCAAGCGCCTGTCAGCTGCGATGAACCGAGTGCCGGGGTTTGCCGCCCCAGCCGCTCGGTTCAGCAACAATTGGCTTAGAACAAGAAGGTCTCAGGCTCAGGCATCGGCTCACGCTTCTGCGCCTTCACCAGGCTCATGACGCTGCGCACGCCGACCCAAATGGTGATGAGCGGCAACAGGAGGAAGCCGATGAGGACGAACAGCAGGATGCTGGAGATGATGACGCCGATAAAGCCGATCCAGAAGGTGCGGATGAGATAGGTGAAGTGCGATGCGGCCCACTCCTCCTGATTGTCACCCTGCCACACATGGGCAAGGACAATGCCAACAAGGCCGGAGAACCCGGTTACAAAGCTGCCGAGAAAGCACAGCGAGATGATGGTTGGTTGGTTGAAATCGAAACCGGCATTGTTGTTGGTAGGAGTAGGTTCGGTCATGGCGGATCCCCTAATTGGCCTGACAAAGTGTGCAGTCTAAGCACCACAGCGTCAGGGGCAAGCCTTTCCTCGTGCTGTGTGGGGGATGCGCGGGGAAAGCGTCAGTCGCACCAATCGCGTTCGAAGGTGCCCCAGCCGGTCTGTGCGCCAAGGTCTTCAGCGATCATGACGTCTGCGAGGTATTGGGTTGAGGCGCCGTTAGCGCCGTTGGCGGTGATGCGACGAACCGCGCGCAGCTCTCTGCCATATTGGTCACGGGGAGGGGAGATGTCGCCATCCCATTCAAACAGCCCTTCACTCAACCATTGGTGCAAACGCTGCTGCGAACGCCGGGCCAACGCGCTCTCAGCCTCGCATGCGCCCTCCAGCTCAGGCGCATCAAAGCCCGTTAGGCGGATGCGGCGGCGCTGGGGGCCGTATCCGATGATAACGGTGTCGCCATCGACGACACAGCCCGGCTGGCGCGCGCTGCCTTGGCCGCAAATCGCGAAGGTCTCTGTCACTCGGACCCAGCCTTCATCCGATGCGACAGGGCGAAAACCGAACCACCAAACGGTCATCACGATGATCAAGAGTACTGGCATCCGCCACATCGGCCACCAGCTGGCTAAGCCAGAGCGCGGGCGTTGTCGGCGCACGGGGGAGCGGAAACGAGCCATTGAAGTGAGGATAGCAGGGCGGATCACACCGCTCCACATGCTCTGCTCAAACATCTGCGCACAAATGCAAAAGGGGCCGCCCGGACATCGCCCGGCGGCCCCTCAGCAATAGTGGTCTATCGACTCTTAAGAGACGTTTTCGGTCTCTTCGAGCGAGCCAAAGCTGCCGTCTGGACGTTCAGTTGTCTCGCAGCTGCCCGCATCGACATAGGTCCAAGCATTGCCTTGATAGTCGATTACGCTGGTGCCAGCGCAGCTTGTGCCAGGTCCGGCAGCGCAGTCATTCGCGCCAGCGAGGGAAACACCGAAGCACTTCTCCTTCTCGCCGCTTGCAGCGACTTCCGTGGTCTCTGCGCCTTCGGCACCCGCTTCTGCAGCTTCGGTTGGTGCATCGGCACCGCCAGAGCATGCAGCGGCCAGGCCGGCAGCAGCCGCGAGTGCGATTGAGCCGTTAATACGATTGGTGTTCATGGTCTTTCCTCCAATTCCGATGATCTGTGCGGTGCTGGTGATCCCAAGGCACCTTCTGTGATCGATTCGCAGACAAACAGGGTTTGGTTACACTGCCAAGTGCAAAATACGCAAAAATGCGATGATGCGACAGATAAGCGCGTCTCTTTCCTACTGCGCACATAGCGGCTAAGCGGCCTCAAATGCCAATTGAGACCCATGCTTTATGAACTCCAGCACTGATACAAACGACACAGTTCTTGATCTGACAAAGGCCGAGGTGCTGATCGAGGCCCTACCCTATTTTCAGCGCTATGCGGGGCGCACCTTTGTGGTGAAGTATGGCGGGCATGCGATGGGCAACAAACAGGCAGCGCGCGATTTCGCCGAAGATATCGTGTTGCTCAAAGCGGTTGGTATCAACCCGGTGGTTGTCCATGGCGGCGGGCCGCAGATTGGCGAGATGCTCACCCGGTTGGGTGTGGAGAGCACCTTTGTCGATGGCTTGCGCGTTACGGATGAAGCGACGGCGAAGGTCGCTGAGATGGTTCTGTCCGGCGGGATCAACAAGGAGCTAGTCGGATGGCTGTCCAATGCTGGAGGTAAAGCGCTGGGCCTGTCGGGCAAGGATGGCGGGCTGGTCACGGCGCGCAAGGTCACGCGCACAACACGGGATCCCGAGAGCCTGATCGAGAGCGTCGTGGACCTTGGCTTTGTCGGGGAGCCTGATGTGGTCGACACCAGCGTCATCGACACCGCGGTCGCTGCAGGCATGATCCCTGTAATCGCGCCAATCGCGGGCGGGGCGGATGGGGAAACCTACAATATCAACGCTGACACGATGGCAGGCGCGGTTGCTGCGGCTTTGGGCGCAGCACGATTGTTCCTGCTGACCGACGTGGCGGGCGTGTTGAATGGTGACGGCGAATTGCTGACCGATCTGAACCCGTCTGACATTGCGAAATTGCGTGATGATGGCGTTATCAAAGGCGGCATGGTGCCCAAGTTAGAGACTTGCGTTTCGGCGGTCGAAAGCGGCTGTGAGGCAGCGGTGGTCCTCGATGGGCGGGTCCCGCATGCGATGCTGTTGGAGTTCTTCACCACGCGCGGGGCGGGCACTCTGGTGCGGGCATAGCGGCGCTGTTACGGTTGATACTGGATATTGGCGTATTACATCAGTAACACGCGCAAGACACGATTAGAGGAATGAAAATCACATGACAGGCTTAGTCGCCGTTTACGAAATCGTCGAATTGCTCACTCGAGCATTCGTGATGCTGATCATCATCCAATTTGTGATCGGTCTGCTGTTTGCCTTCAATGTGGTGAGCCAAAGCAACCAGTTCCTGATGTCGTTTTACAACGGGATCAACAGCTTCCTCGACCCAATCCTGCGGCCGGTGCGGCGGATCTTGCCAAATACAGGCGCGATTGATCTGTCGCCTTTGGTGTTGATCCTTGGTGCTCAGATTATCCTGATCGTCCTTCGCAGCATCATCTTCGCCTGATGGCCGCAACACGGATAGATGGGAAGGCATTCGCTGCCAGTTTGCGTGAACGTGTTGGTGCCAGTGCGGCTGAGTTTGCCAAGGCCGCTGGGCGAAAGCCGGGGCTGGCGGTTGTGCTCGTGGGCGATGACCCGGCCAGTCAGGTCTATGTTGGCTCCAAAGGCAAAGCGACTTTGGCCGCCAATATGAACTCCTATGAGCACCGTCTGCCTGACGACACAAGCGCGGCAGATTTGCTCGCAGTGGTTGAGCAGCTGAATGCCGATGATGCAGTCGACGGGATTCTGGTGCAATTGCCGCTGCCCGAACATCTCGACGAACAATCGATTATTGCGGCGATCAGCCCTGATAAGGATGTTGATGGCTTTCACGTCATCAATGCGGGCCGGTTGAGTGTCGGACAAGCCGGCTTTGTCCCCTGCACGCCGCTTGGTTGTATGATGCTGCTGACAGACCGGCTGGGCGACCTTTCGGGGCTGGAAGCAGTGGTCATTGGCCGGTCCAATATTGTCGGCAAGCCGATGGCGCAATTGCTGGTCGATGCAAACGCTACCGTCACCATCGCGCACAGCCGCACGCGAGACCTCGCTGCGGTTGTTAAGCGCGCGGACATCGTGGTTGCGGCAGTCGGTCGTCCTGAGATGATTGGCAAGGACTGGCTGAAAGATGGTGCAACTGTGATCGATGTGGGTATCAACCGCCTTCCGCCTGAACCGGGTAAGGAAAAGGGCAAACTGGTCGGTGATGTTGCTTATGATGAGGCGGCAGAGGTCGCTGGCGCAATTACGCCTGTGCCCGGCGGTGTTGGTCCGATGACTATCGCAGTGCTGCTGCGCAACACACTGGTTGCGGCCTATCGCAATGCCGGCCTTACGGTGCCAGAGGCGCTATGATCCGGGCGCGCTCCGCTGTCGCCATTATAGCGCTCTCTGCGACGCTCGCTGCTTGCTCCAGCGGCAGACCACGTGGTCCCAGCACCGCTGTGATCAATCGCGTCCTTGCAACGGCCCCTGGCGCCGCTCAGCCCAGCACTATTGTCGCGGTCGAGGTTGCCTATGCCCGCGATGCAAGCGCGCGCGGGCAGTTCGTAGCGGGTGCAGACTTTGCCGCACCGGGTGCTCTTATCCATGGGAGCGATGGTCCAGTCGTTTTCGCAACCATCGCCAGCGCCCTGCAAGCCAGCGATATCTCCAGCGAATGGGAACCGCGTGCAGTTGTGATGAGCTGTGATGGCGCGCTTGCGCTCAGTCAGGGTCGGTTCGTGGACCAAGACGGCAAGGTTGGAAATTACGTCACCACATGGGTCCGCCAAAGCGATAACAGCTACAAATGGACCTATGATGTCGCGGGTCTCGATGACCCTCAGCCGCCACCTCGTGCACCAATCGAAGACGGCGATATCGTTGTGACCTCCATCGATTCAATCGAAGGGTTGGTGGCAACGTGTCCGCGCGCGGGTGAGAGCATCCCTGCGCCGCCTGCGATCCCCATTGGTGAAGACGGCGCGGCAGACGCGCAATTGTCGCGCGATGGCACTTTGCGCTGGCGCTGGGAACACCGCGCTGATGGCGTCAAATATGTCACGGCGGACTACTATTATCAGGGCGGCTGGGTCACTGCGATCGAAGAAAGTCTTGCATCGCCGCCAGAAGGGTGATCAGGGGCGCGCCGATAGCGAATATGCGCGCAACCTTTGATAATTTGAGCCCCTATGCTGCCTGAACTTTTCATCTCCGCTTTTATCACACTGTTCGTGGTGATCGATCCGCCGGGCTGTGCGCCCATCTATGCAGGACTGACGAAAGGCGCATCCGCAGCGCAGGCGCGCAATATGGCTTTGCGCGCAACCGGGATTGCGGCGGTGATCTTGATGATCTTTGCCTTCTTTGGCGAAGACCTGCTGGGCGCGCTGCATATTGAGCTTGATAGTTTCCGCATCGCAGGCGGTTTGATGCTGTTTTACATCGCGTTTGAGATGGTGTTCGAAAAGCGCACGAAACGCCGCGAAGAACGCGCAGACAAAGTCAGCGCAGACCCTGAGATTGAAGACGTGTCGGTCTTTCCGATGGCCATGCCGATGTTGGCGGGGCCGGGCGCGATTGCAGCGATCATGCTGTTGATGAATGAGGCGGACACTACGGCTGAGACGATTGAAGTGTTTGCCGCCTTGGGTCTGGTACTGGCCATCACCGCTGCTGCGCTGGTCGCGGCAGGTCCGCTCATCCGGCTGCTTGGAGACAAGGTCGAAGCGGTTATCACGCGGCTGCTCGGCGTGTTGCTGGCCGCATTGGCTGCGCAGTACGTAATAGACGGCCTGCGCGGTGCCTTTGCGGTGGCAACTATGCCCAGCGGAAACGTCGCCTAACCACTAGGTAAGGTTGGAGCCGATCCCGTAAGCAAGGGCTGCGGCAACGCCCAAAGTGCCGAACGCCCCCATCGCTCGCATGCCAGCAAAGGCTTTGCGTGCTCCGGTGAGGTCTTCGCCATGCGATCCTGCGAGCGAGGAAAAGCCCGCGGCATGAAGGATGCGGGCCACTGCAAAGATGATGCAGACTGCGGCTACATAGGTTGTCTGCCCGACAATCATCTCAAACAGAGCTATGACCACAAGAAAAAGCCCGGCATTCTCCGCCAGATTGCCGTGGCGGCGCACTTTGCGCTCCAAATCGCGATCATCGCCATTGCCGATGAATTGACCCTTTGAACGATGCAAGCCGACTGTCAGCATCAACGCGACCTGCAAAACAATCAGAAATGCGCCTAGTCCGGCCGAGTAGAGGGGTAGATTGATCATGCGGCTTGCTCCGTTGAGAGAATGGGGGTTTGAGGGAATCCGATAAGCGCAAGCGAAGCTTCGCCAGCATCCAGCATGCGCTGGGGATCAGCAGAAATGCGCGCTGAGGCAAAAGCACCATGCAACAATTGAGTGAGTGTTCGACCAAGCGGCGCAGGATTGGCACTGATGCCGCGAACTGCATTGGCATCACGCACGATCTCGATCATTTTCGCTTCGATCTGGCTGAAAATTCGCTGCGCTTCAGCCCGCAATGCAGGGAACTCCTGCCCTAGCTCAAGCGACAGGCCGACGATCGGACACCCGTAAACGTCGCCTTCGCGCTGGCTGGTTTCGAAATGGACGCAATGGGCCTTGCGGTAAATCGCGGCGAGGCGCTCTTCCGGCGCAGTGTGATCAACAAAGCTCGAGTCAAAGACCATCTCAATCGACGCCGCACCATTATAGCGCATGACGGCGAAGGCGAGGTCATGCTTGTCGGCAAAGTAGCGGTAGACGGTCGCTTTGTTGACGTTGGCAGCATTGGCGATCTGATCGACTGACACACCGTGAAAACTGCGCCGCCAGAACAGGCCAGCGGCCGTGGCGATGATGTGCGCGCGGGTACGTTCACCCTTGGTGGCAGGGACTGTGAGCTTCATAAGTAACCGTGTAGTTGCTTTTTGCACCGTGACCTACTCCTCCTATGCGACAGAAAGTCGCATAGGAGGAGTTCGACTTGCGGCATTGGCTGCACGACATGTGATTCAGCGGATCAGCGGTGTAGTCTTCGCTGAAGAATTCTAGTCAGGTTCATATGGCGTGTATCAAGCCTCTCGTCTGAACAGCGAGGAGGGCTGCGATGCTTGGCGGATATTGGAAAAGTGCGGGATTGGTCGTCACCTTTCTCGCAATGGGTTTTTGCTTCCCCGCAACCGCTCAGCCGATACCAGATCTCAGCCTCGATCAGCTGGAGCAGCAGTTGCTGGCTGGCGATTACGGCAAAATTCGTGCTGTAGCCGCCGAACAAGGTGGTGAGATCGTTTACCGCGAACGCTTTGGCAAAGGTGATCTGGGCGATCGGGTGGACATCAGGTCAGCTGGCAAATCCATCACCGCGCTTGCTGTCGGGGCGGCGATTGCAGATGGCATGTTACCCGGCACTGATGTGAAGGTCTGGCCGTATTTGAGTTCGCCGCGCGGTGCTCCCTTCAATGAGATTACGATCCGAGACCTGCTCACCATGTCCTCTGCTCTCGATTGCAACGACTGGGACCGGCGCTCACCGGGACAAGAAGAGCGAATGTATCGCCGCCGCGAATGGCGAGACTTTGCGCTGGCCCTCCCTGCGCGAGATTTTGAACGAGATGAGCGCGGGATTGGCCCATTTTCCTACTGCACCGCCGGCGTCTTCCTTCTCGGTCAGGTCGTTGAAAAGGCAACGGGCGAGCGCTTCGACCGCTATGTCCAGCGCCGATTGTTCGATCCGCTTGGGATTGACGGAGCGGATTGGCGCAGATCACGCAGCGGGGAGATTCAATCGGGAGGCCAGCTGACGATTTCTGATGAAGCGCTGTTGCGGCTGGGGCGCATGGTCCTGAATCGAGGTGTTTGGGAAGGCCAGCGGGTTTTGCCCGAAGAGTGGCTGCGAACTGTTCTGACCCCAACCCATTCGATGAGTGATCATGTGCATTATGGCTATCTGTGGTGGGCAACGCCGATCCGTTCTTCGCGCGGCTACGAGGCTGCCGTTATGATGAAGGGTAATGGGGGCAATATTGTCGCGATTGTCCCCAGTCTCGACGCTGTGCTCGTGGTGCAGTCGGAGAACTACAATCGACGCCAAGCAGAGCGGAACAGCTTCATTGTGCTCACAACAATGCTCAGAAGTTTGCCAATCCCTGCGGAATAAATCGCACGATTATTGAAACGTCGTGATTTCCTCACCGCTATCATCGCGGCCAAAGAACTGCATCAATTGCACCAACAGCTCACACCGTGCCGATAGCGAGGATGCCTCAAGCAATGCCTGCTTCGAGGCTCCATCAAATGGCGCGATCTGGGATACGCCATTGATCAGCGATTGATCGTCCAACCGCTCCACCGAATCCCAATCAACGCTGTACCCTTGTACATCAGCAAATTCGCGCGCTTCGCGTTCAAACCCACCGCGTTGTGCGTGGCTCAAAACTTCGTCGGCATCGTCGTCAATTAGCTCACCTTCAACTTGTCTAAAGGCAGTGTTCGCATCGAGTTCATGCAGCAGCTTGAAACGTGATTCGCCTTCGAGGATGAGGTTGTAGCGGCCATCATCCATGGCCTCGATCTCACCGATCCGCCCGACACATCCGATTGTATAAAGCGGTGATCCTTCAACCGGACGTTGCGGTTGGATTAAGGCGATCTTGCGATCCCGGACAAGTGCATCGCCAACCAGAGCGCGATAGCGCGGCTCGAAAATGTGCAACGGCAATTGCAGGCCCGGAAACAGGACTGCGCCGGGAAGTGGAAAGATCGATAGACGTGTGGGCATTGTGTGCTGCTTACCCGAACAGGATCTTGGAAAGGCGGCGACGGGTGGCCACCACCCATTCATCTTCAAGCCCGGTTGCCTCAAAGATTTGCAACAGCTTTGCGCGCGCTGCGCCCTCATTCCATTCGCGATCCGCTGCGACCATTGCGAGCAACGTGTCCACGGCATCATCGCGTGAACCGGCGGCAAAAGCTGCCTCTGCATAGGTCAGTTGTGCGTCCATATCCTCGCGATTGGCCTCCGCCGCCTCTCGAAGCCCGGCAAGTTCCCCATCATCGACCTGAGTGCCCACCAATTCCAGCGCGCTCTTCGCTGCGGCGATAGCAGGATCGGCTGCGAGCTTTGGATCAGCATCAACGGCGCTGAGCACTTGGCGTGCCTCGTCCACTTGGCCAAGCGTGACCAGAGAGCGAACGAGACCTGCATGGGCAGCAGCGTTGTCGGCTGCAAATTCAGTGACCTGCGCAAAGATGCCGGCGGCGCGCGCTGCATCGCCCTCTGTCAAAGCCTGCTCGCCCATAGTGATGAACTGATCGATCTCCTCAGCCGAAGGGCCTTGCTGTCCATCGCCGGCACCATCCGCTCCGGCCGTTATCGGCAGCTGTGTCAACAATTGGTCGATTACCTGGCGAAGCTGCGTCTCACTGCGCGCATTAGTCAGATCGGCAACGGGCTGTCCCTGAAACATTGCATAGACGGTGGGAATCGATTGAACCTGAAACTGACCAGCGATGAATTTGTCTTCATCAACGTTGATTTTGGCGAGGATCACGCCTTTGTCGGCATATTCCGCAGCAATCTTCTCCAGCGTCGGCGTCAAAGCTTTGCAGGGCCCGCACCATTCCGCCCAGAAGTCGAGGATGACGAGCTTTGTTTGAGACGGATCGACCACTTCGGCGCGGAATTTCTCAACCGCTTTTTGCTCTTCGATGTTAAGACCCATGCTGGCCAAAGTCGCGCTCCTATTTCTGATCTTCGCTAATTTGTGTGAGGCCCTATGTGGGGCGTTTCGCGGCCTTTTGAACCTTGGCGTGGCCGCTGGCTAGTCGCCACAAGCGGTTCAGAGCAAATTTGATCCAATTTTACGCTTGCAGGGTTCAACACCCCCTGTTACTTGCGCCGCCTCTCCGGCACAGAGGCGCTGTTTTCAGCAATCTGTGCGAGACGTCAGTGAGCGGGCGTAGCTCAGGGGTAGAGCACAACCTTGCCAAGGTTGGGGTCGGGCGTTCGAATCGCCTCGCCCGCTCCATTAATTCAACGACTTATGGTCGGTCGTTGGGACTTCTATGAAAAAAACATGAAAAAGAGGCAGTTTGCGAATTTGCGCGAGTAGGGTGGAAATGTGCTCAAAATTATCCTGAGTGCGATCTGCTGTGGAGCGGCAGTTTACCGCGTGAGTCTAGAAATGCTTCGCAACAGAAGGCGGGTGTTTACCTCCCTTGAATGACCGGTCGCAGCTTCGGTTAGAATCGAAATGGATGTCGCGAATTGGGGGTGGAAGCGGACAGCAAGAAGTCAACGTGAACATTGTAACGACGACAATGTGCAAATCAGGGCAGTTACTAAGCCGAAAACAATCGCCTGGGTCTTACAAGTGCCTCAGCTGTCCCAAAGTCGATGCGCGCAGAGAGGCTGTGACCCTGTTGTCGACTTCGAGTTTTCGGAAGGCACGTTCCAGATAGGTGATCACGCTGCTTTCCGTGATCTGCAGAATTTCAGCGATAACGCCATTGCTTTTCCCTTCCGCGACCCACGACAGAATCTCCCGTTCGCGCGGAGATAGACGGACATTGCGTGGCAGAGGTTTGTGCAACAGCTGACAGTAATGTTGGTGGGCGATCTGGCAACAGAGTTGGAGACTGGCCAATTCCGCGCCACCGAAGTCGGGCTTGTGAGCGCCAAAACCCATGGAGACATAACCTTGGCGACCGTTGGGGCCGTATGTGGGTAGGTGCAGGCCGACTCCAACTTTGCTCGCTGCAAATTCGAGATAGGCGCGTTCTTTCTTGCTCAACTTGCTCGTATCGTCCAATTCCCCCCACCATTTCGCCGTTCCGCCTGACAAGATCGCGTGGATTGTCGGATCAATCTGGATGATCCGGTTATCCTCGAAGTGGCTGACCAAATCGGAGGGGAAGCCGACGCATATTGCATTGAGACCGATAGGCTCCGCAGAACCAATCGCAGGCAGATGATGATAGGCAAGAGAGGTTACGCCGATCCGTGAGGCGGACCGCAAGCACAGGAAATTCAGACTGGAAACCCTGTCGCATAGGCTCACCCTCTGCCGAAAGAGCGCGATTTCCTCGGCGCTGGATATTGCGTGATTTGCGCTCTTCCCGACCACCGATTGCTTCATCCACGAAATCTGCTTTTATGTCGGAAGGTTATAGGACAAAAGATTCCGACTTTTTCTGTTAGTCCTTCTAGATAGATCAGCGGGGCATGTTTTGACACCCCTCTGAATAGCTATGCGCCTATAGATTTCGGCTAGCGGGAGACATGGAATGCCCAAATTGAGTATGAGCTCCCGATCACTGATATTTGGACTTGTTCCTGCCATATGCGCCGCAGTTTTGATTGCAACTCCGGCTTCGGCTCAGCGTGGCGAACATCAGTATCTCGAATCTCGATTTGATTATTGCCATGAACGCGCGCTCGCTTTTTCGGGTTACAATGGCCGCACCCCGCGAAGGTATCGCAGAGGCGGAGCATTGGAAGGTGCTGCAAGAGGCTCAGGGGCTGCTGCACTTGGCTCGCTTTTGAGAGGGGAAAATCGCGAGGAGAGGCGACGCGCGGAGCGACGCGGAGCAATCATCGGCGGCATCATCGGGGCCATCAGGCAAGGTGAGCAACGTCAGGAAGAACGACGCCGCGCCAGAGTTTATCAGCTTGAAATGGATGCCTGCATGCGTGGCGGCCGATAAGGAGTAGAATTATGAAGAAAACACTTATTGCCGGATTGGCACTCGCTGGCCTTGCCATTTCTCCAACCCAAACCGTCGCGCAAGAGCAGCCTTCGCAGACTGAGGTAGACCCGCTTGGTCTAGCTTCTGAAGAGATGTTCGATTTGGCCGAAATGCGTTGCTGGGACATGGTCACACTAAACGAGGATGATCGCGGCTTCGCACTGGTTTTGTTGTATGGCTATGCTAGCGGCAAAGCGTCGAAATCGACTGTGTCGGCGCGTGAGGTTCAAGTCGCCGTAGTCAACACTATGCAGGAATGCGTCGACAAACCAGACGCGCTCGTTCTCGACATTCTAGAAACGCATATGCACGGCTAGAGTAGTCCAGCGCCGATCAATATTTGGCTGGCGAACAAGGCGGCAAACGTTACCCCCGCACTTGCAAGAGCGATGACGAAACGCTTGCGCTTGCTCTCTCGGAGTAACGAAATTTCCATCAGTTCGTTAGCAATCTCATCGACCGGATCGCACTTCTCAGCTGCCTCGATCAGGTGCTTGGCAGAGCCATAACGATCAGGATGCAAATAGAAGATGTGGGTTCGTCCATCGCTTGTCTCGACCTCCGTCGACTTACGTTTTGGATAGAGCACATACCCAAACAAGACGATTGGTAGGACCACAAGCACCCAGGCGATGACGACCGCAACGATGCCGCCACCCCCTTGATCATTTGCTAGCCGCCCGATGTCACCAATTATGCTGAGCGCGAAGATGTAGCCGACACCGACAATCTGCGCTTTGGTGTCATAAGCCCGCACAGAAACTTGCGCCTCATCGAGGCTATCCTTGAGCAGTGCGAATGTTTCGTTTCTCGAACTCACCTTTCTAGCTTAATTCGGCGGAAAACCGGACAGGATCGCTTGAGTGTCCGCTGCAGCGGTGTTGGTTTCTCCGCGAAGCTCTGATCGTGTCAAATTGCGCTGACCCGCACCGTGCCAAACAGGTGACCGACGCGACACATCATATATGTCGATTGCCAATGTCCCTTCGGTGTATTCACGAACAGAAGATCGTGTGACGGGCCCGGTCGGGATAGGTGGGAAATACCTTCCTCCCCAGCGCCAGTTCACGCGATCTTGCCAGAAGAAATCCGGCATTTCGATCACGTCAACGCCGTCGCGTGTCCCGATAGTGAATGAAACAGCGAAGTCCGCTTCGGCCACGTTTTCGGTGTACCGGTAGCCCTTGCTTTCAAGGTCAGCTCTGATCGCATTTGCAACTTCGGCTTGAACTGCCGGAGGTACTAGGCGAGCGCCCAAGACCGACATCGGTCTATCCCCGGCCCATGCAAAGGTCTGATACTCACCAAAGCTTTGGGATTGATCGAAATCAGTGGTGATGCGTCCAGGCGTCGCGCACGCCGACAGCGCCAATGCACTTGCGGCAACCAATGCTGTGACAAACTTCATATTCTCTCTCCCGTTAAGTAGCTAAAGCGATAGGAAAAACTGGATCAGAAACGCGTTCGCCACATCGACGAAAAACGCTCCGACCAATGGGACGATGATAAAGGCGGTGGGCGCTGCCCCATGCGTCTTTGTAACCGCTGACATATTGGCAATCGCTGTCGGCGTTGCGCCAAGACCAAACCCGGCAAAACCCGCAGAAAGGACTGCTGCAAAGTAGTTCTTTCCCATCAGTGGGAAGACGACGAAAAGGATAAACAGGACCGCAACAAAAACCTGCGCGGCCAAAATACCGAACAGAGGCCCGGCCAGCCCTGCGACCTCCCAAAGCTGCATTCCCATCAATGACATGGCGATAAATAGGCCTAGTGAGAAATCAGAGATTAGTGCGAGCGCCTTTGATCCGGTCGGCCATGCCGTGCCCTTGAAAAGCGCAGGGATGGTGTTCGTCATGAGGATGGCAACCATCATGCAGGAGACGAACAGTGGCAGTTTCAAACCAAACCCAGCGATAATTTCATTGAGCACAAAGCCGAGGATCATGGCGATGTGAATGACTAGAATAGCGCCCATCAAGTTCAGATGCGTGATCGACGTACCGTCCTGCTTGTCACGCTCAATTCCGACTAAAAGATCGCCTTTGTTCTCAGATTCGAGTTTGTAGCGAGACAGCAAAAACTGCGCGATCGGCCCGCCTAAAAGGCTGGCAATAACGAGGCCTATCGTCGCGGCAGCCACTCCAATCTCTAGTGCGTTGGCGACGCCTTGCTGCTCTGCAATAGTGGGAGCCCATGCAATCGCAGTTCCATGACCGCCTGCTAGCGAAGCCGACCCAACCAGCACACCGACGCCGCCCGGCTGGCCCATTGCGGTTGCTGCCATGAAGCCAACTGTGTCCTGTAGTGCCAGGTAGGTTAGCGTAAGCCCGAGAAAGATAACGAGCGGTTTGCCGCCCGCCAAAAGCTGCGCAAAACGAGCGTTGATGCCGATTGTCGTGAAGAAATAAATCAGGAAAATGTCGCGCGCATAGAGGCTAAACTCGACCTCAAAGCCGAACACTAAATAGGCGATCAAACCTAGCGTGGAGGCAACGATCCCGCCCGTCACAGGCTCTGGAATATTGTATTTCTGTAGAAATGTGACCTGGCCCGTGATCTTGATACCGACGAACAGGACAATGATTCCCAGCGTCAGCGTCACGAAATCGTCGAGCTGCAGAATGTTACCGTCGACGATTTCCATCTCGCACTATTCCCCGATGCTTTCGGACTGCGCCTGAGAAGATTGCCAGTCACCCCCCAGCGCAAGGCTAAGCTCGATATACTGGTTGAGTTGTGCGCGCCGCAGAGACAGCAAGTTGCTTTCTGCGCCAAAGACGCGCTGTTGAATGCCCAGCACGTCGAAAAGGTCAATCTCGCCTTGGCTAAACTGCAAGTTTGAAAGCCGTAAAGCATTGCGCGAACGATCTGCAGAGACTTCCAACGCATCGCGCCGTGCTCTTAGAAAAACGCCGCGATCCAGGGCCGTCTCGACCTCTGTGAAGGCATTGATGGCCGTATCGGCATAAACCGCAACGGCTGCATCGACATCGGCATCCGCTGCGTCGACAGCAGCATCAAGTGCGCCGCCGCGGAAAATCGGCGCGAGCAGATTGCCTGCCAACGTCCAAGCAATATTCGCGGGATCGAGAACATTCTCCAGCGCACCCGAAGAGCCGCCGACTGAAGTCGATAGCGAAATGCTCGGCAGTCGAGCGGCCTTTGCTACCGTCAGCGAATTCAATGCCGCTGCAACATCACGTTCAGAAGCGATGACATCGGGGCGTCTCTCCAACAACTCGGAAGGCAAGCCCGCACCGGGGGCACTCGGCAATTTCGGCAAGACATCCGCTGTATCCAACAATCCAGCGGGATAGCGCCCTACAAGCGCCTCTAACGCTCGTAGGGCCTCAATCTCACCGTTCTGTGCTGCTGCAAGGCTATCGCGCGCCGATGACAGGTCAGCCACCGCTAACGAGACGTCATATTCGGATGCGAAGCCATACTCATAGCGCAGCTCAACAATCCGAACGATCTCAGTCAGCGCATCAACAATGCCTGCAGCGACGCTGACTTGCTGGCGCGACTCGATAACCAAAAAGTATGTTCGCGCCACAGAGGCAGCGATTGAATATTGGGCAAATACATAGTCAGCCTCTGCGGCTTGCGCGCTAGCAATGGCTGCGGCCTCACCCGCCTCAATCCGGTTCCAAAGGTCGATTTCGTAGGATACTTGGAGCCCGACGTTAAAGTTCGAATTGCTGCCCGGACCATCGACAATCTCGGTGCGCGATGCGCCGCCGCTTCCGTCAACGCTTGGGAGCAGAGGTGCACCTGCTTGGCGTGCAACCGCATTGGCTCTGCGCACACTTGCTGCGGCGGCTCTTAGGCTGCGATTGTTTTCCTGAGCCTCGGCGACCAGTTCGGTAAGAACTGGGTCTTCGAACGCATCGATCCATCCAACTTGAACCTCCCCAACCCGTTCTCGAACCGAAGTCCAATGGTCGAGAGTAGCTGGAACACTTTGAGCAGACAATTCACCAGCTAGCGCATCATTGGCCGGTCGGACCGATGCGCATGACGAAAGCACTGCTCCGGCGGCCACAGTGGCAATCAGAGCGAAGGTGCGGGTATCAACGCGAGAGCTCATGTGACGGCTCCTTCGCTTGGTGTCGGTTCGTTCTTTGCTGTCTCATCAGCCGTGATGCCAAAGAATTTGGCATAGAATACTGGTAGGATGATCAGTGTGAGCAGCGTTGCGAATGTCAGCCCAAAGACCAGCACAACCGCCATCGATTTGAAAAATGCATCAAGGAACAGCGGGATCACGCCAAGTACTGTCGTCAATGATCCCATCATCACGGGCCGCACACGGCTGGCGGCGGAGTCAAGCACTGCATCAAAACGCGGTTTGCCCTCGTTGATCTCCAGATCCATTTGATCGACCAAAACAATCGCGTTCTTAATCAGCAAACCAGATAGAGAGAGCAGCCCAAGGATCGCCATGAACTCCATCGCGGTGTCGGTGACTAGCAATCCGATCACCACGCCGATGAGGGCCAGTGGCACGATGAGCCAGATCACAAGCGGCTGCTTAAGCGCATTGAATAGAACAACCACAACCAGAACCATCGCAAGGAAGCCAAGAGGTAAGGTGCTGGCGAGGCTGTCATTGGCCTCAGCGCTATCGCCAAATTCGCCGTTCCATTTCAGTTGATAGCCATCGGGCAGCGGCATTTCTTCGATCTGAGGCTGGAGCCGTTCGAACAATGCCGATGCCAGCTCACCGGGAAGCGGGTCAGCCTGCGCGTTGATAGTCCAAACTCGGTCAACCCGGCGCAGTTTTGCGTTTTGCCAAACGGTTTCAAAGCCATCGACCACTTCCAAGATTGGCACGGCCTCTCCAGTGGACTGGCTGAGTATCTGGACTCCTTGCAGCGCGGTTTCATCCAAACGCTCTCTCGCAGGCGCGCGGGATATAATGCGGATCAGCTGATCATCTTCGCGGTACACACCGACATCGCGGCCAGAAAAGTTGGTTCGCAGTGCATTTGCGAGATCTTCACGCGATATGCCAAGGCGTCTGCCACTATCGGCGTCATATTTGACTTCGACCACGCTGACCGGCTGACGCCAATCGTCCTTGATCGAGATTGCACGACCATCAGCGGCCATGATTGCTTTCGCTTGGTCAGCAAGTTCGCGCAAAATGGTGATGTCTGGGCCAGAGAATTCCGCTTCAATCTTTGAGCCTCCACCGGGGCCCAATTGGAATTGCCAGACTTTCGCCTGAGCATCCGGAAAGTTGGCGTCGATATGCTGTTGAATTTGCGGAAGCAGGTCCGCAATTGCATCATAACTCTCCGTTCGGATCAAGAATTGCCCATAGGCCGAACTGGGCGATTCAGGCGCGTATACGAGCATGTATCGCAGTGTCCCTTGTCCAACGAGCGTCTGGACGCCTTCAATCCCTTCCAACCCATCGAGGAACCCTTCGAGCTGACGCATATTGCCATCAGTGACCGAAATGTCAGTGCCTTCCGGCATCGAGAAATCGACCACAATTTGTGGGCTGGTGGACGGTGGGAAGAACCCTGATTTGACAAAACCGAAGCCAAAGATGGCAAGGATAAACATTGCTACCACGGCAATGATGGCAAGGTTTGATCGAGCCAAGACTTGCCGCATCAACGCACGGTAGCGCGCAAAAAACGGATGCTCTGGCTTTTCTTCAACTTCACCTTCGCTTTCAACGAACAGCAGATCTCCAAGCAGCGGAACCAGTGTGATTGCAAAGATCCAGCTGAACAGAAGCGAGATCATCACAACCCAAAATAGATCACCGGTGAACTCAGCGGTTGAACCGGGGGCAAACCCAATTGGAGCAAAAGCGATAATCCCAACAAGCGTGCCGCCAAGGAGGGGCCACTTGGTCCGCTGAACAATTTCCTTGGCAATATCGAGCTTTTTTCGACCCTGCTGCGTGCCGACTAGAATACCCTCTGTGACCACAATTGCATTGTCGACCAACATACCCAGCGCGATGATCAATGCACCGAGCGAAATACGGTGCATAGGGATGCCCCAGACATACATTACGGCAAGCGTCGCTGCGATTGTGATAACCAGCGTCGCCCCGATGATGATCGCAGACCGCAGCCCCATGAAGAAAAACAGAGTCACCAAAACGATGACAAGCGCCGCGACAACATTGACTGCAAAGTTCGACACGGCCTCGGTCGTAACTGTACCTTGATGGTAGAAGCTATGAACCTCCATGCCCAGAGGCCGCAGAGCTTTGCTCTCTTCAAGCTTGGCATCGATTGCCTCACCCATTTTTGACACATTAGCGCCGGAGACGTTTGACACACCAAATGCGATAGCCGGTTGGCCGTTCCATCGAACGAGGTTGGAGGGCGGATCAATATAGTCGCGGGTCACCGTTGCTACATCTCGCAAGGTCACGATTTGCCCAGAGGTCGCAGTTGAGATCACTAGACTGCGGATCGCATCAACTGAGCCAATTTCTCCTGTAATCTGAAGACGAGTCCGGCGATCACCAAATTGCAAATCGCCAGCCGACGCGACTGAATTTTGCTGTGCGAGGTCAGAGTAAATCTGTTCCACCGATAGGCCGAGCGCATTGGCGCGTTCCCGCGAAACCTCAACGTAAATTGCCTCTTGGCGCGCTCCGAACAGTTGGACTTTTGCGACGTCATCGACTTCCAGCAATTCCGTACGCAACCCGCGAACATATTCGTGCACTTCGGCTGGCGAATAACCATCGCCTGTTACAAGATAGGATAGGCCGTAAACATCGCCAAAATCATCCGCCACATACGGCGTTCCCGCGCCCGGCGGTAGTTGTCCGGTGGCGTCGTTGACCTTGTTGCGCAGCTTCGACCAAATAGATTGTAAGCTCTCTTTGGTTGGGGAAGCGCTGTAGAGAATATCGACGCTGATCTCTGATCGGCCTGCCGATGATACCGACCGCACCTCGTCCACTTCACCCAATTGCTGGATCGCGCTTTCAAGCGTCTCCGTGACTTCGTTCGCTACTTCTTCCGGCGTCGCACCTGGATAAGACGTTATTATCTGCGCAGTGCGGATCGTAAATTCCGGGTCCTCAAAGCGCGCGATGTTCTGATAGCTGAACCAACCTCCCATCATCACCAACGCGATGATGATGAACATAATCAGCCTGTTCTTGATCGAGAATTCAGCAACGTCCACTTGACTAGACCTCAGTTGTCGTAGGGACGAATTTTCATCCCATCATGGAGGTACGCCGCGCCTGCGCTTACAATTGTATCGCCTGGGGTCAGTCCATCTGTAACGCGCACCTCTTCACCGACACCTTCGCCTATCGTCACTATTTGTTTGGAGACAGTCATGCTTTCGCGGTCCACTTTCCAGACATACCGCGTTCGTCCATCTGATAACACTGCGCCAACCGGGACGCTGATACCTGAACCTTCCATCTCGTCCTCGAGCAAGTCACGCCCGACATAGACCGTGCCCGTCATACCAGGGAGGACTATGACGCCTGGTGGGGGGGTGAAGGCAAACTTCACCCGAAACGTCTGTGATTGCGAATCCGCTTGCGTTCGGGCGGAGAGGAACCTGCCGGGAATCTGCTGTTCAGGTGCGGATGAAAGCACAACAAACTCGGTTGTGGCATCGCGCTCTGCAAAGCGACCCACAACACTGGCCGGCACGCTGACCACGGCTTCCGCAGCGCCAGTTGATTGCAGCTTCACGATGTCTTGCTGCGCACTGACGTTTTCAAAACGCACAGCGAGCTTTTCTGCCACAACACCGCTAAATGGTGCGCGTAGAACAGTATCTGCTAGGTCTTTTCGGGCGCTATCCAGCGTAGCTGCTGCGACATCGCGCTGCGCCTCGCGTTGTCGGACTGTGATTCCGGCGATGGCGTTTTGTTCGAACAGCGCCGCCGCGCTTTCATATTCGCTCTGGGCGTTGTCGAACTGCGCCTTCGCGGAATCAACGGCATTTTGATAGCGCCGTGGATCAATGCGAGCGATCACTTGCCCTTTGCGAACTGGCTGACCTTCTGAGACGCTGAAGTCTTGGAGCAAGCCGCTCACTTGGAAAGTAAGCGTAGACGAATTTCTGGCCTCGATAATCGCAGGAAAACTCACATCAATCCGGTCACCAGCCGCTTCAACAGTGAAGATTTTGGCCGGACGGACGATCTCTGGTTCTTCGATTTCGCCCCCGCCACATGCTGCCAGAAGCATGCAGATCGCTACCGCGATACTGCGCCAACCCTTGCCAAGCAGTGATCCAGCCATTCCTTGATAGTCCTCAATTCTGCGCCTTCGGGCTGTTATTGAGCAGCCTGTGAAGCTAATCATCGCTCATACCCGGAACCGAACCGAAGCCATGTCCGAGAGGTCTACGACAAATGTTAGCACAATTGCTTCTCGGCTCCCTACTTATCTGCATGACGTTGATTGTGGAGGTCGCATTTATTGGCATGGCGTCCACTTTGTTGTCGCGCGGTGGCCACCACCTCACCGATGGAAATCACACAATTCGCTTCGTGATTAGCCTCTTAGCCGTCGTGCTTTGGATGCTCGCTGCGATCAGTATTAGCGTTTGGATTTGGGCGGCAGCATTCATCGTTCTGGATCAGTTTCAGACTTTGGAAGAGGCATTGTATTTCTCTGCGGTGTCTATGACAACGCTGGGATACGGTGACTTGGTGCTTGAAGAGGAGTGGAGGCTTCTATCTGGTTTGATCGCAGCAAATGGTCTAATCTTGTTTAGCCTTGCGACCGCATTCTTCATCGAATTTATGACGCAACTTCGCCGTTCACATAGAGGCCAGGCTTGAATGGCCTCTGAGTTCAATCGTTTGCAAGGGCGCTGCTTTTAATTGGGGGTGAACGCATGGGGCTTGTGCGAAAATTGCCGCTAGGGATCATTGCGCTTGTCGCGGTGATTTCAGCCGTGCTCGTTTACTTCGTCTGGTTCCATGTCCGTATCTTAGATTTCCCTGTCCCCGACAGAATTGATACTCCGCCCGAGTACGAAACCGAGCAGTCTGTGGTGGTAACGAGCCTTGCTATTCCGATAGATCAAGTTCGGCGCGGTCTAGAACGTGATCTGCCTCGCACTCTGGTTCAAATCGACCAAAGAGTGGAGGAATGCGTGCCTCGTGAGACGGTGCGGCTCTTCAAACAGAACCTGTTCCGCACGCCCCGGATTGGCTGCAACCTTTTTGGCGAAATCCGGCGCGGCACGATCTCGATGAGTGGCAGCGGACGAACTCTTATCGCAAGTTTTCCTATCAATGCAGAGATCGAAATCCGCGACATAGGTGACGTCATCAAGCGCGAAACCGCCTCAGCGACAGCAATCATGACTATGCGCGCAACGCTAGGCATCAATGGCGATTGGAGTTTGCGCCCCGACGTCAGCATTTCCTATGAGTGGTTCGAGGAACCTGGCATTGTTGTGGCAGGTCAGCGCATCACGTTCACAAAGCAAGCGGACCCCGAAATTAGGCGTATTTTGCGGTCCGTTGAAACGAAACTGGAAGCACAAATCCGGCAGGTCGACTTTCGCAAAGAGGTCGCCGGAGCATGGAGAAGCGGATTTGATACAATCTCGGTCAACCGTGACAATCCTCCCGTCTGGCTCCGCCTCACACCGGAACAAGCAGGCACAAGCGGCGTCCGTGTCATCGGCGGAAACATCACAACAGATTTGATGCTTCGCGCAGACCTGGAGGTGTTTGTTGGCCACGAACCAGCAAGGCCGGACGCGACCGCGCTCGGTTCCAACATCGGGGTTCAGCGAGGGAGAGGTTTCGACATAACCGTCCCTGTTCTGGCCGACTATTCGGAGATCGAACCTGTTATCTTGCGCGCTTTAAATCGGTTGGCAGAGAGAGGTATCGCTAAAGAGGAACTGGGTGAGCTTGACGTAACCTTCAACGCAGTCACGGTTTATGCAACTCACGGTGGCCGGATTGCTGTCGGCATCGAGGCGGAAGTTGAACCGATTGGTAATATCACTGGGCGGATATGGGGCAGTTCGAGCGGTGTGGTCTGGCTCACCGGAACACCCATGACCGAACCCAATAGCGAAGTTGTCCAAGTGAAAGACCTTGAGGTTTTCGGTGACATGGATTCCGATGTGGGAGATTTGCTCCTTCGAGTGCTCGCCAGTGATGATGTCCGTATGGAAATTGAAAAGGCGCTCATCGAAGATTTTCGGTCGGACTATGACGATGTAATCGGCAAGGCTCGCGCTGGAATTAGGTCAGTCAGAGTCGGTGACCTCAATCTCTCATTTGATGTGTCCTCCATCGATCACGGGGCGATCTCTGCTACGGGGCAAGGGCTATTCATGCCGGTTACAGCGAGCGGCAGCGTAACGACGCAGATAAGGAATTAGAGGTGAGCAAATGAAGCTTCTCAAGGCTCAGGGGGCAGTTTCAGCGCTCTTGCTAGCAGCATCGACGACCATGGTAGGATGCACCGAAGCGCCTAAGGTCACGGTTGACTACGATAAAGACGTCGACTTTTCGGCCTATTCGTCTTTTGCATGGGCAGGCGACGAGGCAAGCCAAGTAGCTGGAGATTTACCCGTATCCAATCAGGTGCTGGAGGAAATCAAAAGCGCCATCAACAGCGAGTTGATTGCCAAGGGATATTTGCAATCCCCAAGCCTTTCAGACGCAGATTTTGCAGTGTCTTTCACCGTCGGCGCAACGACCGCTGTAGAACCTCATATCGTCTCCGGCTTCTTCGCCGACAGCGAAAGCAGCTGGCAATGGGGCCGCGAATACTTCGAGCACGGCGAAGTCGGCCAGACTGCTACGAGAGTGCAATACAAAGCTGAGACCACTGGCGAACTGGCTGTAGTCGTTTTTGATGTCGAAGAGCGTCGCCCCGTGTGGCGAGCAGTGGGAGCGAGAGTTCTGACCAATCGCGAACTGTCTGGGCAGGAAACGACGATCGCGGCCGATGTCGAAAGATTGATCCAGAATCTTGCGCCAGAGAAAAACTAGTGTTCGTACTTGCTTTGCTTGTGGCGCTTGGCCAATCGCGCCACGTCTGAATTTGGGCCGTTTGCGGAATGTCCGCTCTTGGTTTGCCAATGACAAAAGTGGTCATTTTCCTATCAACGCATCTGCGTACGCACTCGCTAACTGTGACTTATCTATTTGGCTGTTGCTAATCGAAGGGCGGTCACTCTCCAAACTCCGGCAGCTTTGAAAAATCTGGGGCTTCGACGACAATGCGCGCCGACTCGGCCGCTTCGCCGCGCATGAAATTGTGCATCGCCTCGCCAACCTGCGGGGATGTCATGAACAGATTGTGGCCTGCATTCTCGACTGTGATTTGTTCGACATTGCTCAAGCCTGCAGTCGCCTCCGCATGCCCCTCGGGATAGGTTCTGCCATCCAAAGTACCGGTAAGCATCAGCACCGGCGTGTCGCCGAATGGGCCATCGCGAAAATCGGGACCGGCGTCGATCTCTGGCAGTTCGGCGAGGATCTGCGGCATGGGAAAGTTCAGAAAAGCACCGACGGGAGAGGCCGCGGTTTGCTGTTCAAATGCCTTGAGCCGGGCGGGCGTGATGCCCGATGCGCGGTCCATGGCCATTGACATGGCCGACAATGTGATCGGCTCATCCGGGGTCCAGAAACGCTGCAGAACAAAGGTGATCAAGGTCGGATCGCCCTCGTCGATCTGACGGTACATCATCAGCATGACCGCCGCGTATTGCGGATCGGAAATCAGCCCGCCTGCAAATTGCTGCAAATGCCGCTTTTGCAGCAGCAGGTCGTATGTGGTTCCATCGCGCTTCGGCACGGTGACCGTCATCGGTTCGGCATCGAGCTTTGCGTGAACACGGCTGATCAGGCCCAATATGTCGGGATAGAGCTGCGCTGCTTCTGGTTGCTGATCGATGGCGGCTTGCAAGCGCTCAAAATAGCTGAGCGTGCGCGATGGCAGTTTCACTGTCTGATCTAGGCCCTCGGTCGCCGCCATGATCACCCGGTCGAGCTCGTCCGGAATTGCGGCGAGTGCGGCCAGCGCCAAATGGCTGCCATAGGAAATCGACCACAGCGAGATTTGATCCGCCCCAAGGTGCTGGCGGAGGTCGGAGAGGTCCTGCGCACTCTCGGCGGTTGTGAAACCGCGCAGGTCCACTCCGTTCTGCTGCCACTTCGCCGCGCATTCGCGCACCGCCAGCCGGTAACGCATGGCATGCTCGGCATCGCTGATCCGCTCCATTTCGCCGATCGTGACGCTGGAGGTGCAGCGCTCTGGCTTCTGAGACTGGCCGGTGCCGCGCTGGTCAAATGCGATCACATCACCGTGCTGGCGCATCGCCATGAACAGCGGGAAACGCGGCCCTGTCGCAGTGCCAATTCCAGAGCCGCCGGGACCGCCTGAGAGATAGACGATCGGATTACCGGGCGTGTCTGTCGTTGCCGGGAAGCGCACATAGGCGAGCTCTGTCGTGCCGCTGGCCGGATCGCTGCGGTTCATCGGCACGGTCAGCGTCCCTTGAAAGGCCTCCACTGCCTCGCCGCTGCGCGCCTCAAAGGTGATGGCTTCTTCATTAGGAGCAGCGTGCGACGCGCTGGGCGTAAGGGCGAGGGCGGGGGCGGCCAGCATGAGGGCAAGGGCGCTGATCAGGTGTGTTTTTTTCATTGCGGCTCTTTCCGATTGGTTGATCGTGGATTGAGCCTGAAACTGGCGGAAATCGGCGCTTTGAATAGGGGCCGTTCTGTTAACGGGGGGTTCTAATCGGTGAGCGGGGGGACTTCCCGTTTATCGGAAGCTATAGGAATTGCAGTGCTGCGTTTTGCCATCTTCTTACTGTCATTCCTGACGTTTTCTGCCCCCGCACCGTTGCACGCGCAGGCGCAGGATTATCAGAGCTTTATCGATTCCCCCGCGCGCATATGTGATGCGGATCTGGCCTCTGATGCGGCCCCGAATTTTGCGGGTGCGACTTGCCGATCCGTGCTGTTTTATCAGGCCGATCCGCAGGACCGGATGCTGTGGGCACAAATCGTGTTTGAGGCAGAGCCAGCTCTGCTGGAAGGCGGCAGGCCGCTCGGCCTGTTTGTGAGCGCAAAGGCCTCTAGCGAGGCGAGCCTCAATGGCGTGCCGATTGGCACGAACGGCAGGCCAGGAGCTTCGCAAAGCAGCGAAGAGCCCGGTGATATGGACGCGGTGTTCTTTGTGCGGGAAGGCACGCTGAAGCCTGGCAAGAACCGTCTGGTCTTGCGGCTGTCCTCCATGAACGGCGGCATCACGCTTAATTCGCCGATCCACAATATTGCCCTCGCGCCCTATCGCGATCCGCGCAAGCCTGGGCCCGCGACATGGTTTGCGCTGATCACATTAGGTCTGTTTGTCGCTGGCTGTGTGTTTTTCGGTGTGCGATCCCTGCGCGGCGATGATCGGGAGGGTTCCGCGCTGATCGCGGCTCTCTCGCTGGCCGCTGCCTTGCAGCTCGCGGCTGAGGCGGCGCGCGATGTCATGCCCTATCCTTATCCCCTGCATGACTTGCGGCTGTCGCTGATCCTGACTTTTGCGATTGGTCTGGGGCTTAGCTTCACCGCCTATGTGCTGCTCCGGCTGTTCCGACCATATCCGCGGCGGCGTCTGATGGCTTTGACGGCGGTGCTTGCTGTGATGCTCGCGATCAGCGCGCTTCAGCCCGGCTTTGACCTAAAGACTGGCTTTGTCTTCATCACCGCTTTGCTTGCGGCTGGCATAGCCGGCACCACCGCATATTTCGCGCAAGGCAATCGCAGTGGAGCGTGGCTCGCGCTGGCCAGCGCGGCACTGGCGGCGGCGATCTATTGGCTTGGCGGGTTCTTTCTCGACACCGTGCTCTATCTGGTGGTCGCGGCGGGTCTGCTGTGGCTGTTCTTCAAGCAAGCGCGCGGCGGAGATTTGGCCCATACCCCGGTTGCCGAAGACAGCGCGCCAAAGCGGATTGAGCTCACCAGCAATGGCAAGGTCGAATTTGTCGATGCCAGCGACATCGTGCGCTTCAGCGGGGCAGGTGATTATGTCGAAGTGCTTTTGGGCAACGGGCGCAGTGCCTTGTACAATGCAAGCCTAGCCGCGTTGGAGCGAGAGCTGTCGGACGGCTTTATCCGTGTGCACCGCTCGCACATAGTCAACGCGGCTTGCGTCAAATCGCTGACCCGCGAGAGCGCCGGCACGGGAAATCTGGAAATGTCCGACGGCAGCACCGTGCCTGTAAGCCGGCGCAATATGGCGAGCGTGCGAGACGCATTGACGCAGATGTAGAACGCGGCGGTCATAGGCTAGCTGCATCTGAACGTAGATTTACAAACCTGTTTTGATCCCCACGTATCGGCGAAGGTTACAGGGCTTGAATTGGGCCGATTGCTGACAGTCGAGATTTGGCAAGTCACGCTGGAAAGCAGTTGTTCGGCTCACGCCCCATTGGCGGACGTTAGAACAAACTGACTTGCTCGATCGCATCGCTATCTTCAGGCATTGAGAACAGCATCCCATCCTCGCCGACAATGATCGGCCCACTAAAACGCTCTTCGGCATCTCCCAAGAATGCTGGGTAGAGGTAGGATAGAGGCAATGGAGGAACCAGGTGTGACAGCACCAGCATCTGTGCTCCTAAAGTGTCTGCACTCTCAGCGGCTTCTTCTGGCGAGGCGTGATAATCGACAATGTCGAACATGATCTTCGCGGTATTGTTCTGACCGCGCCGTTTCAGGGCCTTTTCCATTTCTCCGACAAGCGCAGGCTGGAGTGCTTCATGCACAAGCAGATCAACGCCCTTACAAGCGCGTTCGAGATTGGAAGACTTCGCTGTGTCGCCGCTAATGCAAGCCGATCTCCCCTTATAGTCGAAGCGATAGCCAACTGCGGGCGCAACAGGGTCGTGATCGACCGCAAATGCTGTGATCGTAAGGTCCTTTCGGTTTAGGACAATTGTGTCCGTTTCGTTAAACTCAAAGGGCCTAGCTTCTGCTCCACCTCCGCTGGAGGGTGCGATGGCTTCTCCATGATGAGCCGTACGATAGGTATCATCTGTGGCATAGGCTGCATTGAACCCGTCGACGATGGCGGCGACGCCTTCCGGACCATAAACCGGCAGCGGGGAAGTGCTGGCACCTCGAACCCAGTGATTGAGCATCAACGGACCCAAACCGTCAACATGGTCGGAATGAAAATGGGTCAGCAACAGCCCGCTTGCTTCAGAAACGTTGACGCCCATCAGTGCTATATTGCGGGCTCCGCCCTCACCGACGTCGACGATGAAAATTTGATCGCCTGCGATCACGATATTGCATGGCCCGGCGCGATCAGGATTTGGCATCGGAGACCCTGTCCCGCACAATCCAACATGGAGCCCGTCTGGAAGGTCCGCAATCGGGTCATTGTCGAGATTTTGATCCACCGCACGCTTGAAGAGAGCCGTTCCGATTTCGGTCTGAAAAACGAAAAGCGCTGCGACTATCAGCACGGTAATTCCGCCAAATCCTATTACAGCTCTTTTTAGCAACGCTTTCCCCCCAAAATTGCCTTGACTAAGCGCGCAATGGATAATGCCTAAAAGGCCAAATCGATGCTAGCGTCTAGCATCAGAGAGTAACTCGCAGACCAACATTTTCCTACGTCCGCTTCCACCCCTAAATTAAGACATTTGAGTGGCTGCTAGAATTGCGGCGTTAGCGGACTGGCTGCTTTTAGGGCCATGCCGTAGTGAGTGCCGAGGTTCTCATTCATGTTGCGCGAACTAGAAAGCCAACTTTGAAAGTGCCTCTTCAGCATCGTCACGGACGAGATGTCCGTAGTGCTTTTCGATCATGGCAACGCTTGTTCCCGATAGCTGAGCAACCGTTAGGATCGGCAACCGCGCTCGGATCAAGTCGGTAATGACGCTATGACGTAAAGTGTAGGCAGACGCAGCACTGGGCAGACCAGTCTTATTGACCGCCTCTTTGATTGGATTTTTCCAAGCATCCTTGTTCCAAGCTTCGCCTCTCGAACGTGCGAAGATAGATGCGGCTGGTAGCTTGCCTCTCACTTGCTCTGCGAAGAAGTCGGCAATTACTTGCAGCAAAGAAATCTGGCGAGGGTTTCCGTTTTTGTCTTGGCCAATGGTAACTGTGCGAGTTCTCTTGTCGAAATCGCGAACGGTCAGATTTGCGAGAGCACCAGGGCGAAGCGGCAAAAGGCATAGCCCTTTCACAAATGGTTACGCAGCTTCATTCGTTGCTTCGATCAGCTTCTTTCGTTCCGTGCGATCCAGATATAGTTCTCGCCGCTTGTCTGCCCCTTTGAAGGGCTTCAGGGCTTCTTGCCAGTCTGCATCGGTATTAGGCGCGCCTGGCTTCAAAACCTACCCCAATGCAGCGCGTAACGGCACCATGTCACGGTTTACGGTGGACTTGGCGCGCTCTTTCCAGCGCTTCTCGCCTTGTTTGCTTCGCGTAAGCAATGCCGGTGCCTGTTCCAACCGCTTGCGCCAGGCGCGTAAGTGATGCCGCCTAAGCTTGTCGAGCTTGACCTTCGCAATTGGGTCAGAAAGCACGTGTCGCCTAAGAATGCCATCTTGAATGGGGCACGGGTTTTGTTACCGATAAGCTTCGCAAGCGTCGCGAACCATTTGCATATCGCGCGAACGTTCGCCGCCGCTTTCTACGGTATCTGCCCAAGCTTCTGCCTTGGCTTTGGCTTGATTGAATACCTCATGGCCTTGAAGTGGTCCGTAGTCCCCCGGTGCTTTTCGTGAATTGCGGCCATTGTCGGGATTATAGGCTCGTGCAAACCAAGTGCCGCGCTTTCCTTTCTTGGAAGGACGAAACCCAAGATAGCAACCTTGTCGTAATCGTTGCCAATGCGGCTCATCGCCATTTCTAGGCTTCAATTTGTCGCGCTCTTTGATTCTGCTTAGACCGGGCATTCGTCTCGCGGCTCAAAATCCATGAAAAAAACATGAAAAACATCGGCGAACAGTATTGAACAGCTAAGATTGTTTTTGTTAGTAGAAGTTGTTCACGTAAAGCCGTGATTGCTCAATTGCCCAACCTTGCCAAGGTTGGGGTCGGGCGTTCGAATCGCCTCGCCCGCTCCATTGATTTCCCAAACACCTGTTATGTCACAGGGGCTTGTTCGCCCTTGGGCGGAGCTTTGCCTAGGCTCGCGAGGAATTTGTGTACCAAACACCTTGGTAGAGCCGACGGGACAAGAATCGCGTTATCTCGAATTTAGGTCAGGGCACGGGCACAAAAAATCGCTGTGTACCTGCCGAAGAACTGATCGTTCTGATCGGCGACAAACCGATCCTTTCAACCACTCGGCAATATGCCCAAACCTTCTACAATTGGTGGCGCGATCTGATTGAGCAGTTCAGCCAATCGCAAGATACCGTGGCCGAACTGCCGCACTTGGATGCCGATTGTCGGTCGAACACTGCATTTCGTCGAGCTTTGAGCATTTGTGGTTGCGCTTTGCGGACCACGCTCTAGGTGGATGATACATTATCACAATGTGACGTTATCACATCTAATCTGACTTAAGAGAGCTCGCTATGAAGCCTATCACTTCTCGTATCGCTGTTGCGACCGCCCTAACTTTCGCTTTTGTCGCCGCTCCTGCCTTTGCTGACGATACCAGTGACGGCGAGACAGCGACCGCGGATGAGCAGGAGCAGGCTGAACGCCGGGCCGCAAGAGAGTCTGCGCGCGAGGAGGACCCGCATTATCGCGGCGAAATCGTGGTCGCTGCCGAAGGACTGGACGAGCTGGATTTCATCTCTGGTCAGGACATTGTCGAAATTGATGAGATTCAGCGCGACCTGAGCGGACAGCTCGGTGAAGTGCTGTCTAAAGTGCCCGGTGTTTCATCGACCAGCTTCACCCCTGGTGCGTCCCGTCCAATCCTGCGCGGGCAAGACGGCGAGCGGGTGCGTATCCTCATTGATGGTCTTGGCACCGCAGATGTTGGCAACACATCAGCAGACCATGCAACGACGATTGACCCTCTTACAGTTGAGCGGATCGAAGTCTTGCGCGGTCCAGCCGCCCTGCTCTTCGGCAGTCAGGCGATTGGCGGCGTCGTCAATGTTATTGACCGCCGCATCCCTATCGCTGTCCCAGAAAACGGCGTGCATGTCGAAGCGATCACCGCCTTTGATACCGCTAGCAGCTTGCGCAGCGGCGGTGCCTCGATTGATGCTGCGTTGAATGACATGTTCGTCATCCATCTCGACGGGTCATTCCGCGAGACGGAGAATCAGGGCATTCCCGGCTTTCAATTGACCGATGATCTGCGCGCCGATTTGCTTGGCGATGCCGCAGAGGAAGAGGCAGAAGGCGAATTCGAAGAAGCTGCCGAGCTGCGCGCGGCGGCCAATCAACGGGACTTTTTGCCGAATAGCGCGACCGAAACCTGGACCTTGAATGGCGGTATCGGCGTTATCTTGGGCGATTCGTCCTTTGGTGCCTCGGTTGGGTATTACGACACTGATTATGGCATTGTCGGCAATCCTGAAGGCGGACACCATGGCGAAGAAGGTGAAGGCGGCGAGGAAGAAGAGGAAGAGGGTCCAGAAACCGTCTCCATCGGACTTGAGCAACTGCGCGTTGATGTACGCGGTGATATTGCGCTTGGCAGCGGGTTCTTCTCGCGCCTGAAATTGCGCGGTGGCTATTCTGACTACACGCACACTGAATTTGAGGGCACCGAAGTTGGCACGGTGTTCGACACGGAAACCGTCGAAGTGCGTGCGGAATTGATCCAAAGCAGCGGCGGCGTGATTGGTGCACAGTTCACTTCGCGCGATTTTGAAGCGGTCGGCGAAGAAGCGTTCGTTGCCCCTAACGAAACAACCCAATTCGCCGTGTTCACCGCGCAGGAATTCGACTTCGACGACATCCAGATCGAGGCCGCTGGCCGATATGAACGTGTCGATGTCGAATCCGAGCCGCTTGGTTTGGAGCGCGACTTTGACCTCTTCTCTGGCGCCTTGTCAGCGATCTTGGTCACCGAAGGTGGTACTCGTTTTGGCGCGACAGTGTCTCGCTCAGAACGCGCACCAGCTGGCGAAGAACTGTTCGCCAATGGCCCGCATATCGCGACGCAAATCTTCGAAATTGGTGATCCCGACCTCGATACAGAAAGCGCGTGGGGCCTCGAGACATTCCTGCGCGCCAATTCTGGGGATGTCGAATTTAACGCGTCCGTCTTCTATCAAACGTTCGACGATTATATCTTCCTATCACCGACGGGTGGCGAAGAAGACGATCTGCCGGTTTTCCAATTCCTTCAACAAAATGCCGATTTCTTTGGCTTTGAAGCCGGACTGACAATGCCCATTGCCGAAACCGATGACTACGTGATCTCGACCGATCTGCGCGCTTCATATGTTTCGGCTGACTTTAGTGACAGCTCAAACGTGCCCCGTATTCCACCGGTAAGCTTGCTTGGCGCGGTGGAAGTGGAGGTTGATGCATTCGAACTACGCGGCGAGGTTCAATGGTTTGGTGAGCAAGACGATGTGGCGGAATTTGAGACCCCGACCGACGACTTTGCGTTTGTGAATCTGTACCTTGCTTGGCGTCCGATTGAGGCCAACCAGAATGTTGTGTTCCAAATCGCCGGTGAGAACCTGTTCAATGTAACGGGCCGTCGCCACACGAGCTTCACCAAGGAATTCGTTGCGCTGCCCGGTCGTAATTTGCGGGCGAGTATTCGACTTAACTTCTGATCATTCGAACAGATTAAGGAAAAGGCGGGGTTGGCATGTGCCAGCCCCGCCTTTCTTTTTTTGCGGTGAGAAACTCAGTTTTCGACCGCGAATGTGATCTCAGCGTGTTCTTGCAAACGGTCGACCAATGCTTCGCCAAGGAACGATCCTGGCGTGCCAATGCCACCCGGTGCATCCGAGGAAAGCAACGCGATGCCGGTTTCTGCGATCATCCGGCTGGTTGAGCCATAGCCTGGATCATATTTGCCTTTAACACCGAAATGCAGCGTGTCTCCGCCGTTTGGATTGTCCGCCACGAATAGCACATCGTAGAACCCGTTTTCGCGCTCTTCTTTGGTCGGGCCTTCACCGGGCTTGGGCGGTTTTGCGCCGAATGGGTTCTTCATCATTTCAGCAGCCGCTTCGGCCATTTTCTTGCCGGCATCGCCGGGGCTGGTCAGCATCATTTCATCATACTGAAAATCCTCACCATAGGGGTGACCCAACAGGAAATTGGTGCGGTGCACGTTCTTTGTGTTGATCGGGGCCATGACGAAAGGCGCGGCCCATTTGTCCAAATCCTTCTCATACATCGGTACCATGCCGGTCGGCTGGCTAGGCCCGTCAAAGCCCGGCGTCAGAGCAAAGCTGTCGCGCAGCACATTGATGATGCGCGGGTTCTTTGCCGCCGCCTTCATCGTCGCGCCAAGGCTAGCCGCGGTGCCGCCGGAGAACGTCCCCGCCATCGCGCGCACACGTCCGCGAATTTTGGGCGAGGGCGCACCAAAGCGTTCTTGTGCCGCTTTTTGAGTCATCAACACGCCGAGGTCGAAAGGGATGGAATCAAACCCGCTCGAAAAACAAATGCGCGCGCCGCTGGCCTCTGCTGCGGCTTGATGCTCCTCGATCTTCTCGGCCATCCAAGCGGGTTCGCCGCTTAGATCGGCATAGTCAGTGCCGGTTTTCACACAGGCTGCGACCAAGTCATCGCCATAGAGTTGGTATGGGCCGACGGTCGTGATGACGACTTTGGTGCGTTTGCACATCGCCTCCAGATCGGCAGGATGATCGGCATTGGCAACCACCAATGGTGTATTGGCGGGCGCGCCAATCTCATCGCGCACGGCTTCCAGCTTTTCCTGTGAGCGGCCAGCCATTGCCCATTTTGGGGCGTTGTCCGAGCTGCCATAGTGGCTGTCCAGATATTCCGCGACTAGCCGCCCGGTATATCCGGTTGCGCCATAGACGATGATGTCGAATTCAGTGTCTGCCATGAAGTGTTCTCCTTTGCCGGTGGGCATGGAGTAGCGCTTAGTAAGAGTCAAAACTCGCCGCAGAAATGCTCAAACACGCGGTGTCCTTGGCAAAACGCCTGTCTGGCTGGAAATTGCCAGCAAGCTGCCATCTTCGGCATAGTGCCGCGCTTGTCCGTGGACTGTACCGCGATCAAATGCAGCCAATTCTGTAACCGAAAGCACCCATCCCGGCGGCGCACTTTGGATGAAGCGCAGAGTTGCATCGAGGCTCGATCCGGTTCGCGTTCGCGGGTGCGCGCCAAGGAAGAAATCGGAGATCATGGCAAGAACGCCCACATCGTTGGCAAAACCAGCGCGGGACAGTGTCCACATTGCCTCTATTCCATTATCATTATCTTCCAAGGCGGTGCGGCGTTCCAATTGACCGATCAAATTGTCGTCAAAGCCGTTGGGATCAGGTGGTTTGACTTCACACTCGTCCGGCGCAGGGACATCGGGCATTCGCGCAAACAAGCGCTGATCGCTGGGTTCGCGTGCGCCTAATGCAGCGATGACTTGTGAGACAGTGCGTTCACCGAGGCGCAGCTTCGCCTGCCATTGCCCAACACTGCGCCCACCGCCGATTTGTTCACATTCAATATGCAATTCCTCTGCGCCTTGCGTGGGGCTTAGGAATTGTATGGTTGACCACAGCAAAGGCATGCCGCTCGCCAGTTCAAGCGCATCAATCGCAGCGGCGAGACATGCGCCGCCCATGACAAAGGGATGTTCCGGAGGGCCAACTGTTGCCGGCCGCGTGACGGGGAGAATGAACTGGTCCTCGTTGGCCCCAGGAACCACGCGCCAGAACGGAAATTTGGCTATGCTCATGCGTGCAAGCGTAGCGCAGCTGAGATCAGAGTCGAGGCAAAGTGACCCCGCGTTGGCCCATATATTTTCCCGCTCGATCGGCATAGGTGACTTCGGGGCGCTCATTGCCCTTGAGGAACAGGAACTGGCATGCGCCTTCATTGGCGTAGATTTTAGCAGGTAGCGGCGTGGTGTTTGAAAACTCCAGCGTCACATGCCCCTCCCAACCCGGTTCAAGTGGGGTGACATTCACGATAATCCCACAGCGTGCATAGGTGCTCTTGCCGAGACAGATAACCAGCACATCCTCTGGAACTCGAAAATACTCGACCGTGCGAGCCAATGCGAATGAATTGGGAGGGATGATGCAAACATCCGTCTCGCGATCTACAAGGCTGCCTTCGTCGAAATTCTTAGGGTCGACGGTAGAGGAATTCACATTGGTGAAAATCTTGAATTCCGGCGCAACCCGCGCGTCATAGCCGTAGGAGGATAGGCCATAACTGATGACACCTTCGCGGCGCTGAGCCTCCACAAAGGGTTCGATCATACCGTGGGACTGCGCCTGTTCACGGATCCATTTATCTGAGAGAATCGCCATGCTTAACTGTTCCCGCAAAGGCGCAGGCTGAGCAAGCACCGGGCGTAAAGAGCGAGCGCTCTATCCCCACATTGATCGCTTAATCGATCAACTCTGCTCCCAATTGCGGGTTGAGTGTTGTTATGTGATTGAGCCACCGCTTTGGTCTGCGCAGCATGTTGTCGGGATATTCGACCCGCAACCCCAAAATCCGTGCCATTGCGCCCACAAAATGGATACAATTGCGCGTTTCCAGATCGTAATACTTGCCCGGGGCGTTTTGCCATGCGCGCACCTCTGTGATTATGCGACGATATTGGGCGTCTGTGATGGTCATAGAGAAATGACGATTGGTGCGCCGCACATTGCGCTCACTTTCCGCCAGTACCATATGCTCAACAGGGCCATTCAACACCGCGGTGTTCGCCCGGCGCGCGGAGAAACCGTAATTCTCATCAATGGTCTCACCCGTGCTGTCCAGTGTCCCTTCGAGTACAATGAACGTGTGAGGATAGCGCCCGAACAGCACGGACCCGTTGAAACTGTGAAAATGGATCTGCACTTCGGCCAGCGCAGCCCCGTTCCACATAAGAGCGAGCAAAGCGATCAGGTGGGTGATGAGCCGGGTAAGACGATGAATCATGAGAGGGATTTATCGCGCTTATCGGTGCACTTGCAAGAGCTTAGAGGCTGGCAAGCAGGCTCGCATTACCGCCCGCAGCCGTTGTGTCGACGCAGGATACGCGCTCCGTGGCGAACCGCGCGAGGTAATGCGGGCCGCCGGCTTTTGGGCCGGTGCCTGACAGCCCCTCTCCGCCAAAGGGTTGGCTTTCCACAATAGCGCCGATTTGGTTGCGGTTGACGTAGAAATTGCCGACACGTGCATGGGCTTGAACAAAGCGGCGTGTCTCTGCAATGCGGCTGTGCAGGCCTAGGGTAAGGCCGTATCCCGTGGCGTTGATATCGTCGACGATCTGGCCAAGCTCCTCGCTCTTGAAACGAGCGACATGGAGGATCGGCCCGAAATTCTCACGTTTCAGATCGAGGATAGAGCCGACTTCTATGATGGTGGGCGCGACAAAGCATCCTTTGTCCAAACCCGGATCGATCTCTTTGCGCCAGATCGTGTGGCCACTGGCCTCGCGCCGGGCGACATGGCGCTCCAACGCCGCTCGCGCATCGGGATCAATCACTGGGCCGCAATCCACTTCGAGCAATGCGGGGTCACCGATATTGAGCGCTTCGAAGCCGCCGCGGATCATCGCTAGCATTTCGTCGGCGACATCGTCTTGCAGATAGAGGACGCGTAGGGCCGAACACCGCTGGCCTGCACTTTGAAACGCACTGGCCAAGACGTCGCGCACCACCTGTTCGGGCAAAGCGCTGGAATCAACGATCATCGCGTTTTGGCCGCCGGTTTCTGCGATCAAAGTGGCGATAGGTCCGTCGCGCCCGGCCAGTGTCCTATTGATTGCCTGCGCGGTTTCGGTTGAGCCTGTGAAGGCAACACCTGCGAGACGCGGATCAGCGGTGATCATCTGACCGACATCGCCAGCTCCCGGCAGCAATTGCAGCGCCTCTGGCGGGATGCCCGCCTCGTGGCACAATTTGACCGCAAGCGCAGCGATCAAAGGCGTCTGTTCGGCAGGCTTGGCGATAACCGCGTTGCCCGCAGCGAGCGCGGCCGATGCCATGCCGACAAAGATCGCGAGTGGAAAATTCCAAGGGCTAATCGTCGCAAACACACCGCGCCCATGCATGGTCAGCGTGTTCTCCTCACCCGTTGGCCCCGGTAACGCGACGGGCGCAGCAAACTGGCGGCGCGCTTCGCTGGCGTAATAGCGCAGGAAATCGACCGCTTCGCGCAATTCTGCAACGCCATCGAGCAATGTCTTGCCCGCCTCGCGCTGGCATAGGGACAGGAACTCATCGGTATGCGCTTCGAACAGATCGGCGGCTTCTTCGAGCAGCAGCGCACGACGTTCTCCGCCCAATGCGTCCCATCCCGGCTGAATCGCAGCGGCGCGTTCGAAGGCGGCGTCGACCTCTTTCTGCGTGGAATCGCGGCGTGTTCCGACCGCGACGGTCAGATCATGCGGCATGGTGATTGGCGCCATTTCACCTGCGTCTTCTGCAGGGAAAGTTGGCTGCGCATGCCAATGCAATTCGCGCAAAGTCTCCAACCGTGATTGCAATGGCTCAAGCACCAACGGGTCGGCCAAATCAACACCCGCGCTGTTGCCTCGTTCACCCAGAATATCTTGCGGTAGCGGGATTTTCGGGTTGCGATGCGGGCGCTTGGCGGCAAGTTCAGCAACCGGATCACCGACCAGTTCCTCAGCGGCGATTTCCGCATCACCCATGCGATTGACGAAGCTGGTGTTCGCTCCGTTTTCGAGCAAGCGCCTCACAAGATAAGCGAGCAATTGCTTGTGCCCGCCAACGGGTGCGTAAATCCGCACAGGGGTGGGGTTGTTGCCTTCAATTTTGTGGAGTGCATCGAAGACTTCTTCGCCCATGCCATGCAGGCGTTGGAATTCGAAGGGACGGGATTGCGCCATCTCCTTTACCACAGCCACAGTGTAGGCGTTATGGGTCGCAAAGGCGGGGCGGATCACATCGTCATGTTCGAACAATCGCGCCGCGCAGGCGAGGTAGGACACATCGGTCGCGATCTTGCGGGTGAAGACGGGATAATCGTCATATCCGCCAACCTGCGACAGCTTTACCTCAGTGTCCCAATACGCCCCTTTGACCAGTCGCACGAACAGTTTGCGCCCATGCCGTCGTGCCAGTTTGGCAACCCAATCGCATAGGGGCACTCCGCGTTTCTGATACGCTTGAACGGCCAGTCCAAACCCTTCCCACCGCGATCCATCGTCGCGTGAGAACAATGTGTCATCGGCGATAAGAGTTTCGATAATATCCATCGACACTTCAAGCCGTTCGGCCTCTTCGGCATCGATGGTGAAATGGATGTCGGCATCGCGCGCTTTGATCGCCAGTTCGCGAACAATCGGAACGATGTCGTCATGCGCCTGTGCAGCGTGGAAGTGCGTGTATTTGGGGTGCAGCGCGGACAGCTTAACCGATATTCCGGGCGAAGGGCTAACGCCGCGATTCCCATCCTTCTGGACCTCATGCGCCAGCCGCTCAATCGCGCTGTCATAGGCGATCCGGTAGTTTTCCGCATCGGCATAGGTCATCGCGGCCTCGCCCAGCATATCGAAGCTATGGGTCAAACCCTTCGCGCGTTCGGGCTTTGCTCGTTTTAGCGCTTCGCCGATGTCGCGTCCGAACACGAATTGTCCGCCCAAAATGCGCATCGCTTGCAGTGTCGCTTTGCGGATCACTGGCTCACCAAGGCGGTTCATGGTGCGTTTCAGCGTGCCGCCCATTCCGTTTTGGTGCGCTTCGGGTTGCTCCAACACTTCGCCCGTCAACATCAACGAAAACGTCGCCGCATTGACGAATGTGGAGGAGCTTTCGCCCAAATGTTCACCCCAGTCGATTTCGCCAATCTTGTCGCGGATCAAAGCATCGGCGGTCTCATCATCCGGCACGCGCAGCAACGCTTCAGCTAAGCACATCAGCGCGATGCCTTCTTCGGTGTCGAGGCCATATTGTTGCAGGAAGGCATCGATCCCCGACGCCTTTTGCCGCCGCGCACCCTCGATAATATCGGTTGCTAGAGCCGCCGCATTTTTGCTCACTTTGCGCGCCGGCGCCGCCTGCTCCAAACGCTGCGCAACGCATGCGTTCTCTTCGGCGCGAAAGGCGCGGCGCAGCTCAGTGCGGTCGAGGAAATGGGCGGTGCTTGCAGGCAGGCTAGGCGTGGTCACTTCTGGCTTTTGTCCCTTCGTTGGAGTCGCAGTTGATTTTCGCGATTTGGACCCGTCAGACGCGGTGCGCAAGAAAAGTCGCATCCGCGCTCTGGCTTGATCGCACTCGCGCCCGTGGTATCAGTAACGCATGGCTCTTTTCTGCTTTTATTGCCGCGATGGCGAACACAGTGACAAACTGCGCGCAATCCACCTTGAGGCGCAGCGCGAATGGATGGAAAGCCACGATGAGAATTACCTCACCGCAGGGCCGCTTACCAATGACAAAGGCGAATTTGTCGGATCATTGCTCATCATCGAAGCCGAAGACGAAGCGGCTGCGCGCGCGACTGTGAATGATGATCCCTATGTGGTCGGCGGCGTGTGGCAATCGATCCGGGTGGACCGGTTTGAGCCGGTTAAGGGGCGCTGGACGGAACGGTAAGATCGTCCGCTGTTAGTCGATCTGGTTTCGCATCAAACGACCGACATTGGAGGTGAAAGCTGACGTTATTCGCCAATGATAGCTTTGCACTCGTTTAGCCCTGAAGCCTCCAAGACAGAGCTAAGCAATTCACGATCCTTGGAGTTTGGTTCAACGGCCTTATTCGCATAAACGCTAACCTCAGCAGCCCCATCCTCGAAAAACAGCGTGATTTGCGTTCCACCACTTTGAAGGTCATTTGCGGCAGACGCCACAACCAATGCTCCTTCAGCTCCCGCAATTGACCGAGTTTCTTCAACAAGCAGGTTCTGGTCTATATTCAGTTGTCTGATGCTGGATGCAACAAGGCTTGGGTCACGAACACCTTTGCAAGAAAGATAGGCAAAATTATCAGCGTAAACCACGTCATCAACGTCGTAATGCTTCGTGTCGCAGCCAGTCAAAAAGGCCGGGATCAAAATAAATACTAATGACCGCATTTCTCAGAAACTACATTTGCATGCAACTTCTGCAAGTGGGTCGCTAGCGGACAGACTGCTTTCGAAAATGGATGCAGACGTGGGCGTTACCCCAATACCCGGCCCGCCACAGCATCCAGCTTTGCCAGTAATGCTGGATCATGTTCGTCGGGAATGGTGATGATCGCATTGTCGAGCGCGGTGTCGATCGGTGAGGCTTTGCGTGTTTTTGGCAGGTTCTCGATGAACTTGATCACCGCCTCACGCGCGAGCTGACCGTTCTCTTTCATCTGTGCAACAACTTGGGCCACATCAACCGCTTCGCCATCGCGCCAGCAATCATAGTCGGTTGCCATTCCGATCAAAGCATAGGGCAACTCGGCCTCGCGGGCGAGTTTGGCCTCTGGCATGGCGGTCATGCCGATCACATCGGCGCCCCAAGCCTGATACATTCGGCTTTCGGCGCGGGTGGAGAATTGCGGGCCTTCCATCGCGAGATATGTCGCGCCTGTCGCGACTTTGCCTTTGCAAGCGCTGATCGCCTTGGCTGCCATTTCGGAGAGGCGCGGGCATACCGGGTCAGCCATGGAGACATGGGTTACGAAGCCGCTGGTGAAATAGGTCGACTGGCGGTGCTTCGTGTTGTCGATAAATTGCTCGACGATCGCAAAGCGTCCAGGCTCAATCTCTTCGCGCAATGAGCCGACGGCAGAGATGGCAAGGATATCGGTGCAGCCTGCCCGCTTCAGTGCATCGATATTGGCGCGCGAGTTTAGCTCGGTCGGGCTGATTGGATGTCCGCGGCCATGGCGTGGTAAAAAGCGGACCTGCACATCGCCAATCCGCCCGCACAAAATCTCATCGGATGGGTCACCCCAAGGGGTATCGATCATCAGACGCTGCTGATCCTCAATCCCCTCAATATCATAGAGGCCCGAACCCCCGATAATTCCAATGCACCAATTCTTGGCCATGCTTTTGCGCGCATCCTTCCGATTGAAAGAAAGCCCCTAGGTCAGGTCGATATGCTCGGGCAAGGCCTTGCGGATCATGCGGTCCGCTTTGCGATAGGGTCCAGAGATAGAGGGGCGCTCGCGCATCATATCATAATGGGCAGCCAATGATGGGTAATCATCGAGCTTCATTTCGGCGACGAGCGCGATTTGCATCAGCACGGTCGTGATTGAAATGTCAGCGATGGAAACCGAATCCTCGACGCAGAATGTGCGCTCTTCGAGCTCTTTATCCAGAAAGCTAAAAATCGGCGGCAGGCCGTCTGCCCAGGTGGTGCGTGCTTTTGCGATGTCAGGCTCTTTGCCCTGATTGATCGAAAAGAAGATCGGACGGAAAATGCCAAGACCGCCCGATGCGGCCAGCGTGGTGTCGACATATTCCTCCATCATGAGGGCGCGCCCATGCGCAAACGGGTCCGAGCAATAGAGCGAGGGTTCGGGGTGCTTGCGCTCAATATAGGCGCAGATGGCAGAGCTATCCGCGATGGTGCCGCCGGTTCCTTCGCTCGCGATGGAGCGGTCCCGCAGAACTGGGATGCGTTTCATGGGGGAGATGTCGCGGAACCATTGCGGCGGGTCGAAGACATTGACCGCTTCGATCTCGAACGGGACGTCCTTTTCTATGCAAACTGCTGCGACTTTGCGCACAAATGGCGACACAGGACTGCCGTAAATCACCAGGTCGGCTTGGGTGTCTGATTGGCTGTCGGTCATGGTGTTCTCCTCTTGCATGAAGGGATAGCGCGCCAGTTGCCGTTTGCAACGCATATAGCGCAACTGTTAGGAGCAACGACCCGTCGTAAGCCCTAAAGCGCTCTAACAATCGCGATTGATTTTTGCGCGCGATGGTCCAACTTGGATCTGTGAGAGACGAATCCGGATGAAATTCCGGTACCAGAGAGGAAAATCATGGTCACGCAGTACAAAAACCTAATCAATGGCGAGATGATCACCACCGGCGCAATGCTCGACGTGGTCAATCCCGCGACCGAGGAAGTGATCGGTCAAGTTCCATCGAGCGGTGCGGGCGAGCTTGACCAAGCGGTCGCCGCGGCACGTGCCGCATTCAAGAGTTGGAAAAACACATCATTTGAAGAACGCCAGGCCGTTTGCATGGCCATCTCTGGTGCAATCAAAGAGAACGCTGATGAGCTGTTCCGTTTGCTGACAAGCGAGCAGGGCAAGCCGCATGAGCAGGCCAAAGGCGAGATTTACGGCGCGGCTGGCATGTCGGCCGCCCAAGCGACTCTGAAATTGGAAGATGTCGTCAACGAGGATAGCGATACGCGCTTGTCGCGCACTCGCCGTGTGCCGGTTGGCGTTGTGGGTGGTATTGTGCCGTGGAATTTCCCGGTCATGATGGCGGTGCAGAAAATTGTGCCTGCTTTGATGAGCGGTTGCACCATCGTCCTTAAGCCATCGCCTTTCACTCCGCTGACAACTCTGCGCATTGCTGAATTGATCGCGGATAAGGTGCCAGCAGGCACGGTCAACATCATCACCGGCGAAGACAGCCTTGGCCCGCTTATCACTGGCCATGCTGATATCGACAAGATCACCTTCACGGGCTCCACCGCGACGGGCAAAAAGATCATGGAAGGCGCCAGCGCTGACCTCAAACGCATCACGCTTGAGTTAGGGGGTAATGATGCTTCCATCGTCATGCCCGATGCCGATCCGAAGAAAGTGGCCGAGCAATTGTTCTGGGCAAGTTTCTCAAACGCCGGCCAAATCTGTGTCGCTGCAAAGCGCATTTATATCCACGAGGATATCTACGACGAGTTGAGCGCAGCTATCGCAGAATATGCCAGCACGGTGAAAGTCGGTGATGGCAGCGAACAAGGAACCGGTGTCGGCCCGATCCAGAACAAGAAGCAATATGACCGCGTCTTGGAACTGATCGCGGATGCCAAGGACAATGGCTATAAATTCCTGACTGGCGGCAATGATGACCCATCGGGTACGGGCTATTATGTACCGATTACGATCCTCGACAATCCGCCTGAAGATGCGCGGATCGTGGCAGAGGAGCAATTCGGCCCGGTGATGCCGCTCATGAAATTCTCTACCGAAGATGAAGTGATCCAGCGCGCCAACAATTCAGAATACGGACTTGCTGGTGCGGTATGGACCGCTGACCCTGACAAGGGTGTTGAAATCGCCGAGCAACTGGAAACGGGCACGGTTTGGGTGAACGAATATCTGCACCTGTCACCGTTCAGCCCATTTGGCGGACACAAACAGTCTGGCTTCGGCGCAGAATATGGTCTCGATGGCTTGAAAGAGTTCACCTATCCGCAGGTGATTACGGTCAAAAAGGACAATGTCCCGGCGTAAATGCGCATATTGGCTGATTAAAAAGCCCGCTCGGACGTGATCCGGGCGGGCTTTTTTCTTAGCTGGCGCAGGCGTTCTCGCCGCGCTTTATTCCCCAGCTGCTTTGCGGTGCATTTCCAGTCCCAGTGCCCAGCGGCGCTGAAACCCGCGCCAATGCTCAGGCTGTTCTTCGCCCGCCATTTTGCCATTCAGCTGTTCGCCAAAGGATACCTCCCATGTCCCGTCATTCGCATTGACCGTTGGCACGTCGAGATAAAACGCCATGCCCTCATCACCCTTCAATGTGCGGTCCAAAAAGGCGGCGACGAAATGCTGATTGATGCCGTTGATCCGCTCTTGCCGCCAAACCGGCTCATTCATAAATTCGATCGCGCGAAACGGTGCGCCTTCCGCAAAATCCAGCGCATTGCCGACGATGTTGTGGCGCGCATCGCGGTATACGAGCATGTACCGGTCTGCACCCGTCAGACTGTCAAAGATCCAACGGATACCCTCAGCATAATTGGAGACATCATCCTCGCTACCCGCGACTAGCATTACAGGGACTGAAAGGTCGCTGAGGCCGGCAGCCGACCATACGCGGTTATCCGGCTGACCACCCCACGGTGCGAACGCGACCACAGCGTCAATCCCCGCGTCTTCACTCGCAGCCGCACGCACCGGAGCCATGGCATCCGACGGCACCGCGTCGAATGTGCCGCTCTCGTAGTCATAATCTCCGCCGGCGCTGGCCAGTGCCCCATAACCGCCCATCGAATAGCCGATCAGGCCGACATTGTCCGTATCGATCAGAGCAAGCGGCCCGGTGCTTACGAAGCCAGCGCCTTCAGTCAGTTGTTTAAGAACCTGTCGTTGATCAAGTGAGCGGCTGGCGAGCACTTTGGCGAAGGAATGGAGAAAATCGCTGGGCCCTTCCAACTTCATATCCGCATGATCAATCGAAGCGACGACATAGCCGCGCGAGGCGATGTGTTCCGCCAGATTGCTGAACTGAGTGCTCCAGCCGTTAAACCCGTGCGACATGATGACGAGTGGAAAGCTGTCGCCGTGATCCGCCGCGCTTAGAGCCGCAGCATCCGCAAAGGCCCGACCTCGATACTCGAGCGGAATCGGTTCCATTCCCGGCGGGCTCATTGTCTGGGAATAGGTGATCGGCTCTCCACTGGTTTGCTCAGCAGGATAATACAGGCGCACCTGCAATTCGCGCGTGTCACTTGCAGTGCCGCCGGTTGCCATATCCAATTTGTCGAAGGTCAACCGATCCGGCATCGCAAAAGCCATTTCCTGCGTGCCGACAGCATAGTCGCCCATCCGGCCCAATTCAGGCGTTTCGCCCGGTGCCCCCTCATGCACAGTTGGTGTCGCAACGTAAGCGGCGGTGGCTCCACCGACGCTGACAAGAGCAAGAGCGGCGAGAGCGATGTGACGTTTCTTCATTCGGCTTCCTAAATCCAAACTGGCATTAGCGAGAGCTTGCCTCATGCCTCTATTCCGAGGCACTCTTTGCAGTGAAACGGGAAAAGGGGAAGTGTGGGTGAGTGGTCAGTATGGTTGGAAATTGAATTTATGATCGGCAGCGATGCGCTTTTGGCTGGACTGGCGCGGGCTTGCGTACGGGCTGGGATGGATGAACCGCGAGGGCTGGAGCGGCTGACCGGAGGTGCGACCATGGAAAGTTGGCGTTTTGAGGCGGGAAGCAATGCGTGCGTTCTGCGCCGCGCCCCAAGCTTGGAATTTATGGAAGGGCGTCCATTTGGTCACGATGTCGAAGCCGCGATTATCCGCGCTGCGAATGCGGCTGGTGTGACGGCTCCGGAGGTCTTGGCAGAATTGGTGCCGGACGACGGGATCGGCAGCGGATTTGTCATGCGCGCTTTGCCGGGAACACCGAACCCCAAAGAAATCCTCCAGATGGAAGATGCGAGCGGACTGCTCAAAGAGGCCGCGTGTGATCTGGCGCGGATCCATTCGCTTGGCCGCGATGATGTTCCTCCGGACGTGCCCGTCATGGACTACCGTGAGGCAATCGCGGACCTGCGCGCGCAATTCGAAGACGCTGGTGGCGACAGGCCCATTATCGCGCTGGGCCTGAAATGGATGGAGGACAATTGTCCTGCACCGTGCGAGCCCGTTCTGATCCACGGCGATTATCGTATGGGCAATCTACTTGCTGAGAATTCTCGACTCACCGGCGTGCTCGATTGGGAGCTAGCGCATTTTGGGGACCGCCATGAAGACTTGGCGTTCGGTTGCATGGCGGTGTGGCGGTTTGCGCGATACGATCGGCCTGCTTTGGGGCTTGGTTCGTTGGAGGACTACTTCACAGTCTATGAAGCCGAAGGCGGCGTTGCCGTGGACCGCGCCCGGTTCCGATATTGGTTGATCCATCGCACCGTGTGGTGGGCGCTAGGATGCCTGAAAATGGCGGCGCAATGGCGCTCAGGCGCTGACCGGATGCTGGAGCGGGTGGTCATTTCCAGGCGGACTTCTGAGCAGGAATTGGACCTGCTGATGTTGCTTGAGGAGGATGCACCGGAAGCGGAGAAATCGCGCGATCTTGATTTGACCGAGCCACCTATACAAGTGGGTGAAGCCACAGATGGCGAGCTGGCAATCGCGATCTATGAATGGCTTGGAACAGTCAAAGACCGGTTCGAAGGACACGATAAGTTTCAGTATGCGGTTGCTCGCAACGCTCTTGGTATGATCTCCCGCTATAACTCAGCAGCCATTCCCGCGTTTGAAAATGCGCCTCTCACGCAGCAGATTATGGATGGCGATGTAGAGCTGTCGCAGCATGGTGTGCTTGCAGAATTGAGAGCTGCCATTCTCGCCACTTTGACGCAGGATGTTCCCAAGTACCCAGCCCTCGCCATAGCCCGCAAAAAGTGGACAGGAAACGACTAATGGACTTCGCAATACCCGCCGACCTTCAGGATTATCTCGCCGAATTGGACGCCTTTATTGAGGCCGAGATTAAGCCGCTGGAACAGCAAGACGACAATATCCGTTTCTTCGACCACCGCCGCGAATACGCTCGGACCGATTTTGAGGCGGGCGGTTTGCCGCGTGAGGAATGGGAAGACCTGCTCAAAGAAGCCACTGCGCGCTCTGACAAAGCGGGCCATTGGCGGTATTCTGCGCCCAAAAAATATGGCGGCCAAGATGGCTCGAATGTCGGCATGGCTGTCATCCGCGAACACTTTGCGCGCAAAGGTTTGGGCCTGCACAATGACCTTCAAAACGAACACAGCATCGTTGGCAATTTCCCCTTCGTCGCCATGTTCGACCAATGGGGCACTGAAGACCAGAAAGCCGAATTCATCACAGGTGGCTTTGAACGCAAACGCCGCGTTGCATTCGGCCTGACCGAACCGGATCACGGATCGGACGCCACTCATATGGAAACCACGGCGGTCCGCGAAACCCGTGATGGGGTCGACGGCTGGCTGATCAATGGTGAGAAGATGTGGATCACCGGCATGCATGTCGCCACCCATTGCGCGATGTTTGCGCGGACCAGCGGCGATGCGGGCTCGGCCAGCGGGATCACATGTTTCCTTGTCCCCAATCCCAATCCCGGCATCAAGATTGAGGAGTGGATGTGGACCTTCAACATGCCCACCGACCACCCACGCCTCAGTGTCAACGATGTCTGGGTGCCCGATGAAGCGATCCTTGGCGTAGAGGGCCGGGGCCTCGCTCTGGCGCAAAGCTTCGTCCATCAAAACCGCATCCGTCAGGCGGCCTCAAGCTGTGGGGCTGCGCAATTCTGCGTCGATGAAAGCGTGAAATATGCGCGCAAACGCAAACCCTTTGGCACTGAACTCGCGCGCAATCAGGCGATCCAATTCCCTCTGGTGGAGCTTGAGACGCAATGCGAGATGCTGCGGCTGCTGATCTTTAAAACCGCGTGGCAGATGGATAATATGCCGCATGAGGAGATTGAGCGGACGATCTCTGACAAGGTGTCGATGTGCAATTACTGGGCGAACCGGCTGGTCTGCGAGGCAGCCGACCGCGCGATGCAGGTCCATGGCGGCATCGGCTATTCGCGCCACACACCGTTCGAGCACATCTATCGCCACCACCGCCGCTATCGGATCACCGAAGGCAGTGAAGAGATACAAATGCGCAAAGTTGGCGCGTATTTGTTCGGATATTTGGGGCCGAAGAAGGGGACTTTGGGGTGAGTCAAAACGACACTGAACTCGATATCGACAGAATCGAACTTGAGAGCGTTAGTGGCAAAACCGAGTATAGCATCCGGGTCGGAGAAGAGGGGTTCCTTGATCACGGATCGGGAATGGTCTTCACGTGGGCTGGTTATTGGCGGACTGAGATGGACCCGGATCAGAGACGGTTCACGGTCCAATATTTAGAGGTTCTATCCGAGAAACCCCGAAAGATCCTGATAATTATCGGCCGGGTATTGGTTCGTCAGGTTGAAAATTCGGAAGAGAAGTATGTTTTCGAACTCAGCCGCACCGAGTTCAACAGGTCGTGTGTGCCGACACCAAGCCGTCCCGAAACCGAGCTGATCGAGCGTTGGGGTGGAGAGGATAAGTTCTTCGAGTACGTTCTGGCTGGCTGGGTCAAGGCTTGCACCTTCAATAAGTGGCGGCCGGATAGGGCAGAGTTTGTGCTAATCGACTAACGTCACATACCCGCTCTGGTAATATCGTTGCGCGACGCTAGTCTCTCGTTCCAACACAGGGAGACTTCGAATGCGCCGCCTTACATCCGTCCTGCTTGCTGGCTCCATGCTTGCTGCGCCGACCATCGCTCACGCCGATGATGACGAAGGCTGGGATGTTGAGGCTCCACGCGGGGCGACTATTGAACAGGTGCCGATCCAGACTGACGAAGCCACTTGGATGGATGTTGATGTCTCGCCCGATGGGCAGACGCTCGCGTTCACAGTGCTGGGCGATATTTACACCATGCCGATTGCGGGCGGTACGCCTGATCGGATTGCGGAAGGGCTGAGCTGGGAAGTGCAGCCGCGCTTTTCGCCCGATGGAAGCCGCATCGCGTTCACCTCTGATCGGGGTGGGGGCGACAATATCTGGGTGATGAACGCCGATGGTTCGGATAGGCGTCAGGTCACTGATGAAAGCTTCCGCTTACTCAATCAGCCGAGCTGGTCGCCGGACGGACGCTTTATCATCGCCAAAAAGCATTTCACCACACAGCGTTCCGCTGGAACGGGTGAGATATGGATGTATCACGTCTCTGGCGGCGGCGGCGTTGCGATTGTTGAGCGACCCAATGAGCAGCAGCAAAAGGAGTTGGGTGAGCCGGTTTTCTCTCCTGATGGGGAGGCGATATATTACACCCGCAACACGACCGGCGGGAACACGTTTATCTACGCGCAGGACAGCCAAAGCGGCATCTTTGCAATCGAGCGCCACGATCTGGAGACCGGCGAAGTTACGACGGCTGTCGATGGGTATGGCGGAGCAGTGCGCCCGACCCCTTCGCCGGATGGTGCGGAGATCGCCTTTGTCCGGCGCGACAAAGATACCAGCCAGCTGTGGGTGAAAGACATCGCCAGCGGGCGTGAGCGGATGATCTACGATGCGCTCGACTTGGATTTGCAAGAGACCTGGGCGGTGTACGGCGTCTATCCGAACATGGATTGGACGCCCGATAGCCAATCGATTGTGTTTTGGGCGGGCGGAAAGCTCAACCGGATTGACCGCGACGGGTCGAATATGGCGGTGATCCCCTTCACCATCGACGACACGCGCGGCGTGGCCGATGCGCCGCACCCAAACATTGAGGTCGCACCCGACCGCTTCACCACCAACATGCCGCGTTTCGCGCAATTGTCGCCTGATGGTAGCAGCGTCGTGTTTGAAAGCCTCGGGCGGCTCCACACGAAATCTGCACGCGGCCGCGATGGTGCGCGTCCCGTTACAGGTGCCAGCGATGTGGTCGAAGCCTTCCCCGCATTCAGCCGCGATGGATCCATGCTTGCCTATGTCGAATGGAGCGATGCAACTTTGGGCCGGATCATCGTTGCCGATGCGAACGGAGCCAATCCTCGCGCGGTCACGTCCGAACCCGGCCATTACGCCAATCTCGCTTTCTCTCCCGATGGATCAAGCATCGTCTTTGAGAAGCGCTCGGGCGGCTATCTGACCTCGTCGGATTATTCGGAAAACACCGGCATTTACAGCGTGCCTGCATCAGGCGGCACGGCGGAACGGATCAGCCGTTCCGGCTCCAACCCGCAATTCGGTGCGGATAGCGACCGTTTGTTCATGACCGCCAGTGAAGGCGGCGATTTCGCGCTGGTCTCCACCAATCTCGATGGAGAGGACCGGCGGGTCCATGTCACCGGCGATCTGGCTAATGATTTCCGCGTATCGCCCGATGGCCAAAACGTGGCTTTCCGCCAGAATTACGAAGTGTTTGTGATGCCTCTGATCCCCGGCGGTCAGGCGGTTAGCGTCACCGAAAGCGGCGGTTCGCTGCCAGTCACACGGGTTAGCGAAGGCGGCGCGGATTACATCGGCTGGGCGCGCGGCGGCAACACCGTGTTCTGGTCTATCGGCGCGGAATTGCGCAGCGCGCAGGTCGCTGATTTCTTCAGCAATGGCCCGGCTGGCGATGACGAGGATGACAGTTACAGCCCGCCCGAAAATGGCATTTCGTTGGCTATGACAGTGACGGCGGATAAGCCCACTGGGACCACGGTAATCACCGGCGCGCGTATCCTAACCATGGCCAATGGCTTAGAGGCCAATGACGCCGGTGCAATCGATAATGGCGTGATCGTTATCGAAGGCGATCGGATCGCCGCCATCGGTGCGGCAGGCGACGTAACCGTCCCGGCAGGCGCAACCATGATCGATGCCAGTGGCCGAACGATCATGCCCGGCCTAGTCGATGCCCACGCCCACGGACCGCAGGGGGTTGGCGACTTCATCCCTCAGCAAAACTGGCGCATGGTTCAGGATCTGGCGATGGGCGTGACCACAATCCACGATCCGTCCAACCGCGCGAGCCAAATTTTCGCCGCCGCCGAACGCCAGCAAGCAGGATTGCTGCTCGCCCCGCGTATCTTCTCCACCGGAGAGATTATCTACGGCGCGAAAGCACCCAGCGTCTATGCCCGGATCGACAGTTATGACGATGCGCTTGCGCATGTGCGCCGTATCCGTGCGCAGGGCGGTATTTCGGTCAAGAACTACAATCAACCCCGCCGCGAACAACGCCAGATGGTCGCGCGTGCAGCGGCGGCTGAAAATATGATGGTCGTGGCAGAGGGCGGGTCTCTCTTCGGGATGGATATGAACCTGATCGCCGATGGCAATTCGACGATTGAGCACAATGTGCCGGGCGATGTCCTGTACGAAGATGTGCTGCAATTCTTCAGTCAATCGAACTCCAACTACACGCCGACTTTGAACGTCACCTATGGCGGGCTGGCGGGTGATCCCTACTGGCGTCAGGCGATGAATGTGTGGGAGCATCCCCTGATGGTGCACACTCCGCCGCGTTTGCTTTTGGCGGAAACCGGACGTCGCACGACCGCGCCGGATTGGGCGTTTGTCGATGACAATGCCGCGCGAGAGGCGCGCAAATTGGCACAGCGCGGGGTGGAGGTTTCCATCGGTGCGCATGGTCAGCAAGCCGGTGTCGATGCGCATTGGGAGCTGTGGAGCTTTGCACGCGGCGGGATGAGTGCGACAGAGGCGTTGAGGGCAGGCACAATCGCCCCTGCACGCTCGCTGGGCATGGCCGATGATGTGGGCAGCTTGGAGGTAGGCAAACTCGCCGACCTCGTCATCCTCAGCGCCGATCCCAGTGAGGACATCAGCAATTCGGATGACATTGTGCAGGTTATGCTGGGCGGGCGGTTGTACGATTCCGTGACCATGAATGAGGTCGCGACCGGTACGTCAACACGCCGCGCCTATTGGTGGGAGGGCACCGGAGCGGGCGGCTCTGAAACCGCCACTCATGCAGCAGCCGCGCACCAGGATTAGGGCAGGCTAATCCGGCTCCGCTTCCATCAGCTTGCGCAGGTCTTTTAAGGCTTTTGCGCGAAGTTGATGGACGCGCGGGACGCTGACTTCGAGAATTTCAGCGATTTCGGTGAGGTTCAATTCTTCGACAAAGAACAGTTGTAGGACCAGTTTCTGCCGGTCTTGCAACTGCGTCATCGCAGCGACCAGTCGGTCGCGGTCTTCTTGTCCGCACAACGCCTCAAACGGGTCAGGATCATCGCTGGCAAAGGCGGTGTTGCTATCGTCATATTCGTCATTGATGGATGAGAGAGTGACGGAGGAGCTTTCGATCTCAACCAGCTCGCCATCGCTCACGCCCATCGCCTCTGCAATCTGAGCGCGAGAGGGGTCTTGGCCTGTTTGCGCCCGCAGTGCCTCCACTGCTTTGGTGTAGCGCGCGCGCTTCTTTCGCGCGGTGCGGGTGTCGTTCATTTGCCGCCGCAAAAGGTCGATCATGGCCCCGCGTGCGCGGATCTTGGCATAGGCGGCAAAGCCATCTTCGGTCGGGCCGCTATGACGCTGAGCGCATTCGGTAAGAGCAACGATGCCCGCTTGGATCAGGTCCTCGACCTCTAATCCCGCATGGCCTGAACCGTAAATGTGCCAAGCCGCGCGGTGGATCATGGGCAGGAACCGGCGCACGCGGTTCTCCACCTCCTCTCGCGGGGCGGTGCTATAAGGCTGAGCGCCTGCAAAACTGGCGGTGTCGTGCTTCATTATGCTGGAATATGCATCGGCATCGGTTCAGGTGGCGAGCCAGGCGACCCACGGGTTTCTACGGATGCAGCCAGTTGCTTCGGCTCTGCGCCAATCACACCGATGACCGAGACTGGCTGGGTCGCGGGCAATTCATTGATCGATAGGACAAGACACCGGCTTGCTCTTTGGCTCAAAAGACCAGTCAGAGCACGACGCGCCGGCGGTTGAACGATCAGTGCAATCGGCCCTCTGGCCTCGTCGATGTACGCGCCGATGCGCTCAACGATCATGCTTCCGCAATCGGGCTCAATGATCGGTTGACCGGTGCTCGGATCGACCATTCCGCCTAAGATCGCTCCCTCAAGCGCAGCGTCTAGTGTGACCACTTTCAGATGGCCACCCGGCTCGCAGATACGCGCGATCAGGCGCGCGCCCATATCCGAACGCACGGCATCAATGACCATATCAAAGTCCTGTGTGGTCTGAAGCGCTAGCGCGAGGCTAGTGAGCAATGGCTGTGGGTGTGACAGCCCAATCCCGTCTGCGATCAATGCGCGGAATATGCGGGTCAATGCGCCGAGCGACAGTGGGTCAGGATGGATTGCCTCGATCAAAGCGGGTGCGCGATCTTTGAGGTCATCAATCAGCGCCCGCACTTCTTCTGGACCGAGCAATTGGTGGCTCTGTGCGAGCAATTCTTGATTGGCATGAGTGGCGATAACGGTGCTGGGATCGACGGTCAGAAAGCCTTCCGACACGGCGTGATCACGCGCGGATGGATCGATCCACAGGGCGGGACAGTCAAAGCTGGGATCGCGCGTTGGCTCTCCATTTACTCCATGGCCGGGCCGGACATCGCCGGTATCAATCGCGAGCAGCCGTGATGGCTTGGCCGTCCCTTGCGCAATAGGCAGACCGCCGAGCAGCACGCGATACTCATTGGCGCTCGCATCGAGTGAATCGCGGATACGGAACTGCGGCAAGACAAAGCCGAGATCGCGGCTGAGTTGTTTGCGAATGCCGGTGATCCGGGTCAGCAGCGGTGCGCCTTTCCCCTCATCGACAAGGTGGACGAGGCCATAGCCCAGCTCAATCGTAACAAGGGTCTGGTCGGAGACCTCTGCAATGTCGATTTGGTCTGCCGGTGTCTCTTTGACGGGCTCCTCTTCGACTACCGGTGACGCAGAGCGTTTATGCAATCCCCACCAGATCGCACCGGCAATCGCGGCTGCCGGAAAGAAGATCAATTGCGGCATGGCCGGCACAAAGCCGATTGCGGCAAGGATCAAAGCTACAGGCAACCATCCGCGTGGATCTGAAAACTGTCCCCCGATCTGGCCAGACAGATCGCGTTTGTCCGACACGCGCGTCACGATGACAGCCGCCGCGATCGATAGGAGCAAAGCGGGAACTTGTGCGACCAGGGCATCACCAACGGCAAGCGTTATGTAGAGCTGTCCCGCTTCGGCGGCGGTCAGACCGTGACTGATCATTCCAAGCGTGAACCCGGCGATGATGTTCACGCCGAGGATCAAAAGTGCAGCAATCGCATCGCCTTTGACGAATTTTGATGCGCCATCCATCGAGCCGTAAAAGTCCGCCTCGACTGTGACTTCACTGCGGCGCTCGCGGGCTTCCTCTGCGGTGATCAGGCCAGCGGCGATATCGGCATCAATCGCCATTTGCTTGCCCGGCAAAGCATCGAGCACAAAGCGCGCGGCGACTTCCGAAACGCGCCCAGCACCTTTGGTGATCACGATCATGTTGATGATCAAAAGGATGCAGAACACGAATAGCCCGACTGCGAAATTGCCGCCGACGAGGAATTGTCCAAAGCTCTCAATAATCTCGCCCGCAGCGTTGCCGCCTTCGTGCCCTTGGACCAGAACGATACGGGTGGAGGCGACATTGAGTGCTAGGCGGAGCAGTGTCGCGAACAGCAAGACACTGGGGAAAGAAGAGAAATCGAGCGGGGCCTGAGCGTTGAGTGCGACCATCAAGACTGCGACTGCGATCGCTATGTTTAGTACAAAAAACACATCCAGCAGGAGCGGTGGTATAGGCAGTACCAAAAGCGAAAAAAGTGCAAATATTCCAAAGGGTAAGGCAATCGCGGCAGGCATTTTCCGCAATCGATCAGCCAGCGACGTTTGAACAGAAGCGAGCGCGGTCACAGGCCGAGTGCTTTCAGCTGATTATACGCCTTGCGAACTTGCTGCGTCGACAGGCTCTCCACGTCCGTTTGCGTGCTCCCGAATGCGCTTTCCAACATGCTCGACATGGGCGCGCGTGAAGTCGTGGGCGCGAGGCTAAGCGCGTCCGCTCCCGATATTGTGGGCCGATTGCGTCCTGTTAGAACCGGAGGATTGCTTGGTCCAAACACAGCCTCATCGGCGATCACATAAGGCGGCGGCACAACCGGTGCAGCCGTCGCGATGGGCGGAGCCAGCGAGGCTGCGGCATAGCCTTGCGGCATTGAAATCGGCGCATTGGCGCGCGCCCGTTCCAGCTTGCCGGATAGGAAGTCCATCACACCGGCAAGGCTGCGCGGGCTGCCATTGCGTTCATAGAATACCGGGCGATTGGCTGCCGCTGGGCGTCGAAACAAACTGTCTGCGGGTTGATTGGGATTGTCTGCCATTGCCGAAAGAAAGCGCCCTGCGCCGCCCGCACCAAGGAAGTGCGCGAGGTACAATTCGTTATGCTCTGGCTGACGTCCCAAGATCGGGGCCAAATGCGCGCGATTATCTTCTGCTAACCCTGCCGCCATCAAAGATGCGATCTGCGGATCATTTCTGAGGTCGAGGATTGCAGCGCGCGCCGAAGGGTCCGCAACATAGGCAGAGCCGCTTTGTGTTACCCCGATCTGTGCGGATACATCGCCAAGACCAAAGCGCTCGCCGTGGCGCTGCATCGTGTTAAGCCAAGTGCTTTCGATGAATTGATAAAGCCCGGTTGCACTGGAAGTGCGTGCACGGGCGGTTGGGTTCATAGCGGATTCGACCTGTGCCTGTGCGACCAGAAAGTCGAAATCGACGCTCGTTTGCTGCGCTGCGCTGGCAATCGCTTGTTCAACGGAAGCGGGGCGTTGGCTTCTTTGGCTGCCGGCGATCTGGCGAGCCGCGCCTTCGCGGGGCTGGATAGATGCAGGGCCCGAATTGCGAGCCACCTCATGGGCCTGTGCCGCGCGATCAAAGGCGGTACGGATACCCGCGGATGGGAACGGTTGCTGGTTCACGGCTGGCCTGCCTTCCTTGCTGCATTGCGACCGCGCAGCGCCAATTTCAGGCGAAACGCTTCAATGCAGGAGAGGAGAGCAAGCCCCGTGCCAGACAGGCGGTTTTAAGTATTCAAACGGGGTTATGCGAGCGCGGCTTTAACCGGTGAGTAGGTGTGTTGAGAGGCACCCATAGCCTCCAAACGGGCGGTCACATTGGCGGCCAAAAGGTTGCGAACCCGCCGGTTCACGTCGTTTAATGACTGCGCGGTTTTGACTAGATCACGCGTTTGCGGATCGAGCAGGCCAGGCCCAATGGGCGATAGAACCTCGCAAAGGGCCTCTTTGCTATGCGCTGCCTCAAACAATTCATCGGCATCCAATGTGGCAAGAGCTTGCCGTTCTTGTTCGAGTACGGAAATCATTTGCCGCAAATTGTCCGCCAGGGTGGAACCTATTGGACCCGAATGGGGGGCGTTCATTGTGCGGTCCTGAAGCTAAGTTGAGCCGCGATCATCGCGTCGGCAATTTCAGTTGGGACGATGGGGTACGTGCCATCACGCAAAGCCGCGCGAATTTCCGCGACACGGTCCCCATCGACTGGCGGTTGCGCCGTATCGACGCTGGCACTGATTTCCAGAGAAATACCGGTGCTGGCTGTAGAACCGGATGCATTCGGGCCGCGCGCGTTGGCGCGTTGATCGATAAGAGTGCGGTCGGTTTCCGACAGAGCCCGTGGCCCTGTCACCGCCTGCAATTTGCTCAGTTCAAAAGAAGACATTGTTCTTTTCCCGGTCGAATGTGTGAATACATGAACGGCAGGCGCTTACTGGGTTTAAGGGGTGCGATCACAATTTTGCTCAACCCGCAGGAATAACTGCAAAGCCGGGCCGTTCGATACGCGCACGTATGGGCGTCGCATCGCGCGAAGTGCGCACGCCGATCCAATCTCCCATCGCGCCATTATCCATCGCCTCGCCTGTTTGCTGCACACTAAACCCGCGCCCGCGCACTTGTACCGTTACGGGATCGCCACGGCTTACGATGGGAGCATCGGTGGCGGATTGCGGGGCAGGGCGCGTGGCGATGAAGATGCGCCAGTTTTCAGGGCCGGCGCACGACACTTGCAAAGTTGATCGGTTGCGCCCGTACCATGCGACATCCAAAGGCGCGGCACATGCGGCAAGGCGCAATCTGCGGTCTGCTGGAACGCGCGCTCCACCAACTTCGCCGATGGCAGAGCCTGTGAATTGAGCAACGGCGCGGTCGATATCGACCGGGTCGGTCACAGCTTGTGTCGCTGCCTGTTGTGCTGATGCTGCGGCTGCAAATAATGGGAGGCAAACCATCAAGGCCGCGATCGCTAATAGGCGCGTTTCAAAACGCAGTTTCTGGTCAAATTGAATCATAATTCGGTCTCCGAGTGGCAAGTCTCATCCATTCTCAATGCAAACCGCGTGCCATGTTGATCGGACCGGGTGGGAAGCGCGCTGCGATAGGTGTTTGTGCGGGGATGCGCTCAGCCGCCCCTTAAGACTGATCGGATAGTAAAAGCGGCAAGAATTGACACCAATGACGGGATTATCCGGCCAATGTCTGCCCAATTGCAAGATGTCGAATACACCAAGCCCAGCCGAGCCGAAGAGGCGCGGCGCGATCTGCTTGAACGTGTCTGTAGCTTTGTTTTGAAGCACGATCTGAATCCGACCGGTGCAAACCTTGCCGCCATCAGCACCGCATTATCGGGTTCCAACGCCGCTCTTGCTGAGGCCTTTGTCGCGCGCGAGATTTCCCGTGAACCAATTGATCAGCGTTGGCTCGATACGATTGTCCGGCTTGATCCGGAAACCGGCAATCGGATGAGCGAGCTGGAAAAACTGATGGATCGGATGGAATATTCGCTGATGCGGTTTGCCCAAACGGCAAAGTCTGCACAGGATGAAACCACCGAACATCGCGGAGCTATTGATGCCCAGATTGAAGAGATGTCCGGCAGCGAAAGCGAGGCTGGATTGCGCGGAGAAGTCGACCGCGTGATCGACCTGTCCCGCGCTATGGTTGAACGGATCACTCAGGTCGAAAAGGCTATGGCGCGCAGCCAGGCCGAGATTGAGCAATTGCGCGCTAACCTTGCCACTGCACGGACAGAGGCGGATGTCGATCACTTGACCCGGTTGCCCAATCGGCGCGCCTTTGAACGGCGGCTGACGAGCGCTTCGCAGCAAGCGCAATTGAGCGGAAAGCCGCTCTGTGTGGCGTTTTGCGATGTCGATTATTTCAAATCGATCAATGATACACACGGACATGATGCTGGCGACCGGGTGCTGGTTGCTATCGCCAGCACGCTGAATAGCGCGGCCAATGATAGCTGTTTTGTCGCGCGTCATGGTGGTGAGGAATTCGTGGTGCTGTTCTACGGTCTCGACAAAGATGAGGCGTTTGCGAAGCTTGATGGAATTCGCCGTGCGCAAGCGATGAAGCAGATGATCAATCGCGAAACCGGCAAAGGTTTTGGCAAGATCACGTTCTCCGCCGGGATCGCACAAGTTGAAAGCGTCGAGGATACGCGCGAGGCACTAAGCCGTGCGGATGAAGCTTTGTATGAAGCGAAGAGTTCAGGCCGGAACCGGATTGAAGTCGCCTAAGGGATGATTGCCTGATCGGGTAACGTCGCACTGCGTGCAGCGGTGTCATAGGCGAGGCTGGCATAGATATCGCTCGTCTCACGCTGCTCCATCACCACACGCACTCCAAAACCTGTCCTTTGCGCATCATTGGCGAGAGCCTGCGCAATCTCCCAGACACTATCCCGTTCATCTGGCGAAAAGGCCGCGAATATGGTCAGCGTTGCGCGTGGATCGGGCGATTGTTCGGCCAACCATTCGGCGAGCGTTGGGCCTAGCGGGTCAGGCCGGAATAAAGCTTGCGCTTGGGCAACTTGTAGCACGTCGGCTGCGTCTCCCCTTGCCTGTGGGGCCAATTCATCCGCCGCTTCGCCAGCAAGCGCGGACAGCGTGACCAGAAACAAGATCAGAGCAAGATCCGCTAGAATCAATTGCCATGAAGGCACCCGGCGCAGCATTATGCAGCATCTCTAATGGTGGAGGGCGCGCGAGATCGATCCCCTGCGACCTCTGCATCAAACCATTCGATCAATTGCGCGCGCGCGGCCTCTTCACGTTGACCACGCCGTTCAATCGCTCCGGCAATTGGCGCGCAGAAGAGATGCGCCGTTAATACGCCATAGAGTGATGAGAGGACAGCGGTGGCGACTGCGCCCATCATGGTCTCGGTCGAGCTGGCACCGGCTGTGGGAGTGAGCTGAGTGATGGCAAACAATGTGCCCACCAATCCGAAGATCGGGGCGAGCTCGCCTGCATAATCGAACACGCGGACGGCCTGTATACGGGCGACCTCGCGGATCGCTCGGTCACCTCTCGCAGCGGCGTGGACAGCATCGATGGAGCCGGTTTTGCGGTAAATATCGACCAGCTTTGCCATACATGCATCAGGTGGTGGTGCAGGGTCAGCAATCAAATGGCCGCGCCGCCTGATTTCCGGTGCGCTGCGGGCGAGGGCTGCGCGATTGGCGTCTTCGTCAAAGGTTGATTGGCCAAGCTGCAGCAAGGCTGAGGCGGCTGCGCGCATGTCTCCCCAACCGCATCGCGCGATGGTGGCCAAGAAAGTCCCTGCAAGGACAACGACCAAAGCTGCCAGATCGAGCAATGCGACTGTATTGGCTGGCATCATCTGTCCCTCTGTTGCATCAGCGCATGTGCCGGAGTTGATCCGGTCAGTTTCAGAACGGTTCTGATGGCAACCCCTTAAGTGGGCATCGCTTTGCCGGGTGCGCGGCAAGGCGTTGCCGCGCACGTGCGCAAGGACGCGAGAATGGCGCATTTTCGCCCCTTTGACGCCGTTTGGCACGCTTGCTGCATTATACATTGCGATCACAATTCGCGTGTCTTTTGTCGGAGCAAACCCGAGCATGAACGAGCAAATTTTTGGCATCCACGGCGCTGCGCTGGAGGTACGGTCGCAGCGCATCGGCGTGATTGCATCGAACATCGCCAATGCGGCGACGCCCGGTTTCAAAGCGCGCGATGTGGATTTCAACGCGGCGCTTGATGCGAGGCTTTCACAGACTTCCATGCAAACCGAGCCAGAGCTGCTCTACCGGAGGGCAACCATGCCCAGCCTTGACGGCAATACGGTCGAGCTGGGCCGCGAACAGGTCGCCTTTGCTGAAAACGCGCTCGCATACTCTGCCACGCTGAGTTTCGTGCAGGGCAAAGTGAACACCGTCACTCGCGCGTTAAAAGGAGAATAGAGATGCCAGACGGCAATCGCATGACCATGTTTTCCATGACTGAGCGGGCTATGTCGGCTCAGCTTGTGCGGATGAACGCAGCGACATCGAACCTTGCGAATGCCGGGTCGGTCGCGTCGAGCGAACGCGAAGCCTATCGCCCGATCCGCGCTGTGTTCTCGGTAGAACTCGACCGTGCCTCTGGCCTTTCAGGGGTGCGCAGCGATGGGCTCGTTCGCTCCGAAGCCTCACCCACAAAGCGCTACGAACCCAACAACCCGCTTGCGGATGATACCGGCCATGTCTGGCAGGCACCCGTCGATGAGAGCGCCGAAATGGTCGAGATCATGGAAAGCGCGCGCCAGTACCAGAACATGGTGCAGGCCCTGCAAACCGCCAAACAGCTGATGCTTGAAACTTTGAGGAGTAATTGATCATGGACATTGCCAATCGCATTCCGTCGGCCAGCGCACAGAACAGTCTGGACGCCATCAACGCGCCATCGACGATCGTCCGAGAGAGCGCCGCTGCTGCGCTCGATTCCGCTGATTTTCTGAGGCTGATGACAGCGCAGCTTGCCAATCAGGACCCGCTGGAGCCGCAAAGCAATGAGCAAATGATCGCTCAGCTTGCGCAGTTCTCTTCGCTTGAAAATGAGACCGCTTCAAGGTCTGCGCTCGACGATATTTCGGCAAAGCTTGATGCGTTGATCCTGGCTCAAGAACGCGCCGCTGCGGCTGCGGCCGAGGCAGCGGCATCCTCCACCAACGCCACCGCGCCAGCGATCACCAACGTCACCTAATCCCAGCTTAACCCAAGGAACCCACCCCCATGTCATTTTTCACCTCACTTAGCGGTATGCGCAACGCCGAAACCGACCTGCGCGTTATCTCGAACAACATCGCCAATGCGGAAACCGCAGGCTTTAAAAAGTCGAATGCGCAATTCTCCGACCTTGTCGCGACCGGTGGAAACACCGATCCGCGCCGCACGCCGGGCATTGGTGCAGCGGTCTCCTCGATTTCACAGGATTTTGGGCTTGGCGCGCTTGAGCAAACGGGTCGGGGGCTTGACCTTGCGATTAATGGCGATGGGTTTTTTGCCACCGCCAATCCGCTTTCGGGTGATCTGACTTTCACCCGGAACGGCAATCTCAGCATTGTCGCGACGGGCGAGTTGCAGGATGCATTTGGTGATCTGGTTCAGGCCTACCCGGTCGATGCAACTGGAGCGCAAACGTCCAATGTTCCGGCCAATGTCGTTATCCCTACCGCGAATGCCGCTGGCTCCGCGCTGACGAGTGTAGCGATCAATTCCGCTGGCATTGTCGGTGCATCCTATGCCGATGGCACCAACGAACCGATTGCTCAGATCGCGCTTGCCTCATTCCCCGCGACCGGCGGATTGCGTCCGATTGGTCAGACCAAATGGGAAGCCACCTCTGTTTCGGGCGCACCCGAATATGGCGATCCCGGCATCGGCAATTTCGGTCAATTGATGAGCGGATCGCTGGAGCGGTCGAATGTCGATCTTGCCGGCGAAATGGTTTCGCTCCTGACCGCTCAGCGTAACTTCCAGGCCAATGCCCGCGCCATCGATACAGCGACTGCCATCTCTCAGACCGTGTTGAACCTTCAGCGTTAATCGCGCGGTTTAGGAGCCTGATATGGCCCGCGACCTTTAGGAGCTTGATGTGGCCCGCGATCTTTAGGAGCAAGATATGGACCGTCTAATCTACACCGCATTGACTGGCATGGATTCTGCGATGAACCGCCAACGCGCGGTGGCGAACAACCTTGCCAATGCCTCCACACCCGGTTTCCGGCAGGAGATATTTTCGGTGAAGCCAGCGACTTTGCGCGATGGCTCCATTGAAGCGCGCGCCTTGGCGCGTGGTGCGGTGCGGGCGGCCGATATGGCAAAGGGCAACATCAACACCACGGGGCAACCGCTCGATATCGCGGTTCAGGGCGAGGCTCTGATCGCGTATCAAGCGCCCGGTGGTGGTGAGGTGTATTCGCGCCGTGGCGATTTGCAGGTGGCCTCAACCGGTGTTCTCGAAAATGGCGAGGGCCTGCCCGTGCTCGGCGAGAGCGGTGCACCTGTGACGGTTCCTGCGGGGTTTCGTGTGACCATTGGCGAGGATGGTTCCATCCTTGGCACCGATCCCAGCGAACCGGGCGCACAGGCGCAGGTGATCGACCGGATCAAGCTGGTTTCACCCGAAGGCAGCACCCTTTTGAAAGGGATCGACAGCTTCCTTCAGGTGCCCGGTGGCGGCGCATTGCCCGGTGATCCCACAGCGCGCGTGACCGCCGGGGCATTGGAACAATCCAACGTCCAAACGGCCTCGACCCTTGTCGATATGATCGAGGCTCAGCGCGCTTTTGAACAGCGCGCCAAGATTATTCAAACCGCAGGGCAATTGGATGAAGCGAGCGCCCGTTTGATGGGCATGAGCTGAATTTAACCGACGCACAGTCGGTACCAACGGAACTGAACTCAAAGGAATTGAACGATGCCAACTTCCGCTCTCCACGTCGCGCGTACCGGGCTTGAAGCGCAAGATGCACGGATGCGGGTGATCGCAAACAATCTGGCTAATATCAGCACTGCCGGTTTCAAACGCGACCGGGCCGATTTCGCGACGCTCGCCTATCAAGAACAGCGCGTTGCAGGGCAGCAATCAACCAATCAAACTGCCTATGCAATCGGCCTCAATCTAGGGACTGGGGTTCAGGTGATAGGCACAACCCGGATCGAAAGTCAGGGGACGCTTAATCAAACCGGTAATGCGCTCGATCTTGCGCTCGATGGTGATGGGTATTTTCAGGTTGAGCTGCCGCCGGGAGGTCAGATCGCCTTTACCCGCGCGGGTAATTTTACGCTGTCGCCGCAAGGCAATCTAGTGACTTCGCAGGGCTATTCGGTCACCCCACCCATTTCGGTCCCCGCCGGATCGCAAAACGTGACGGTCGCGCCCGATGGCACAGTCAGCGCAACGCAGCCCGGACAGGCCGCACCCGTGCAGATAGGCCAGCTGCAAGTCGTCAGCTTCGTCAATCCGGCAGGGTTGCGGTCCATCGGAGACAACTTCCTGGTTGAAACCGCTGCAAGCGGCGTCGCGGAACCGGGGCAGGCAGGACAGCAAGGGCGCGGGCAAGTCCGTCAAGGGATGCTCGAAGGGTCCAATGTGAGTGTGGTCGAAGAGCTGGTCGACATGATCGAGGCTCAGCGTGCCTATGAAATCAATTCCAAGATGGTGAGCGCAGTCGATGAGATGCTGCGGAACGCCAACCAGACCCTCTAATTTGAATCGGTAAGGCTGATCATGCGCATTCCAAAACCTTTTCGCGCGGCCCTTGTTGGGCTGACCGCGCTTTCGCTTTCCGCTTGTATGGGTAGCGGAGCCTCGCGTGAGCTTGGCTTTACTGCACCGCCCCCTCCGCCAGCACCGATGCCGGTTGCTGGGGCAACCCATGGGACACAGGGGGCCATCTATCAGGCCAGCCAGGGTTACGCCGGATTGGTCGTTGGTAATCGCGCACGCAAATTGGGCGATATGGTGACAATCATTCTGATGGAGAGCACCAACACTTCCAAGAGTACAACTGGCGATACGGCGCGCGGCGGTGACCTTTCGATCATCCCGCCCACCGCGGGTCTTCTCAGCTTTCTGAACCCCAATGCCCTTAATGCATCGGGCGGCGGGTCGTTCTCTGGCAGCGGAAGCGCCGCACAGCAAAGCCAGCTGACCGGCACCGTCGCTGTCACCATCGCAGCGATTTATCCCAATGGGACCGCTGAGGTCGTCGGAGAAAAGTTGATGTCGCTAAGCCAGGGAGATGAATGGGTGCAGTTCGCTGGCCGCATTCGGCTGGTTGATATTGATGGCGACAACACGCTTGCTTCGTCTCGGGTGGCCAATGCGCGCATTATCTACACCGGACAGGGCGCGGTTCAACAAGCGAGCCGCCCCGGATGGCTCTCGCGCTTCTTTAACGCTGTGAGCCCCTTTTGATGGCGCGGTTTTTGCTCTTTGCCGGTTTGCTCGTGTTGCTCGCAGCATTGGCCCCGACCCATGCGTCTGCTGAACGCATTCGCGATCTGGGTCAGTTTGAGGGGCTGCGCGCTAACCAGCTCACCGGATATGGTGTTGTCGTGGGCCTGCAAGGGACCGGGGATGACAACCTTGCCTATGTGACCGAGGCGATGCGCGGCGTGTCTGGTCGTCTGGGGCTGCAATTGCCACCAGGCGTCAATCCCAATCTGCGCAATGCGGCAGCGGTGATCATCACTGCTGAATTGCCTGCATTCTCAAAGCCGGGACAACGCATCGACATCACCGTTTCGACCATGGGTCAGGCGCGCTCTTTGCGTGGCGGTGCTCTAGTGCTCGCGCCGCTTTATGGAGCAGATGGGCAGATTTACGCGATGGCTCAAGGCAATGTCGCGGTGGGCGGTCTGGGCGTCAGCGGGCGTGATGGATCACAGTTGACCGTGAATGTCGCCACTGTTGGCCGGATCGCGGATGGCGCGACAGTGGAACGCGCGGTTGCGACCGGTTTTGACCAATCCACGTCGCTCAATTTCAACCTGCATCAGGCCGATTTTCTCACTGCGAGCCGGGTGCGCGATGCGGTCAATGAACGCTATCCCGGAATGGCGCGAATTGCTGATGGTGTGAGCATCGCTCTCACCCTGCCCTTTGGCAATGATCAGCGCGCCGCTGTGCTGGCCGATATAGAGATGCTTGCCGTAACCCCTGCACCCGTGGCGGCGCGGGTGATTGTGAACAGTCGAACGGGCACTGTGGTCATCAACCAAGCGGTGCGATTGGCTCCGGCGGCGATCAGCCACGGCAAACTTGTCATACGCATCGATGAAACGCCTCGCGTTGTTCAGCCCGAACCGTTTGGCAATGGCCAGACCGCGATTGAAGAGAGCAGCGAGATTACGATCATGCAAAGCGAGGACCGCGTGGCTTTGATGCCGGGTGCGGCCAATCTGAGCGAGATTGTTGATGCCTTGAACCTGTTGGGTGTGGGCGCAGCGGATCTCGTTGTGATCCTTGAAAGCCTTAAACAAGCCGGCGCGTTGCAAGCCGAAATGGTGGTCCTATGATTTCCTCACCCTCAAATGTCGCCGGATCGGCAGACACTGCGATCAGCCCCGAACGCCTTGAACTGCGCAAAGCAGCCGAGGGGTTCGAAGCGATCATGATCCGCCGCATGCTGGAGGCCGCTCGCGCGTCCAGCCTTGCCGAGGACACTCCGCTAACCGGAGGGGGCCTGAAACAGTTTGAGCAGATGCGTGATGAGCACTTCGCCAAATCCGCATCGCAATCGGGCGCATTCGGGTTTGCACGGAGTATTGAGGAACAGCTTGCTCAATTTGTTGATGGCAATGCTGGTTCATCATGACAACAAGCCTTATCAATATCGGCCGCAGCGGTGCGGCAGCGGCGCGCGCCAATATCGAAGTGACTGCGCAGAACATCGCCAATGCGTCGAACCCGGACTATGTCCGGCGTTCGCTGAGCGTCAGCGAGTTTGTGGGCACCGCGACGATCAATTTCCAAACCTCTAGCTCATTGAGCGGGGTTCAGATCGGCGGGATTCAACGCGCCAATAGCGAGTTGATCCAACGTCAAGCGCGCAACAGTGCGTCTGACCTTTCCCGTGCGGACGCCGAATTGTCCGGCTTGCGCGATGCGGAAACGGCGCTTGAAAATTCACGTCTGTTTGAAGGGCTTGTGAATTTTGAGGCCTCTCTGACTTTGCTTGAAAGCGACCCGACTGATCCAGCTTTGCGCACGAGCGCGGTTGAGACCGCGCGCCAGCTTGCCGAGACATTCCAGTTTGCCGATTTCGCGCTGGGCAATGCGCGCAATCTGGTCGAAGCGGATGTGACGGTTGGCGTTGAGGTCATCAATGGCGCGGCCACAGAGCTGGCGCGGATCAACCAAGAATTGATCAACGCGCGCGACGGCACCGCTGGCCAAGCGGCATTGTTCGATGCGCGTGATGCCGCCTTGCGCGATATTGGTGATGAATTTGGCACCGTGGTGCAATTCGATGAATTTGGCCGCGCCGAAGTGCGTCTGGAAGCCAATCCGCCGCCTGCGGGCCAGACCGGCGTGTTGCTTGTCTCAGGCTCCACAGCCGCCTCTGTTAACGTGAGCATTCAGGCAGACGGTTCGACCAATTTCGATATCGCAGGAACACAATTTGCACCGGTGAGCGGCGCAATGGCGGGCCGCGCGGCGGCGTTGACCAATATGGCCACGCGCCAAAGCCAACTGGACGCAATCGCGCTTTCAACGATCACCCGAGCAAACAACGCTCAGGCGGCGGGCGCCGCGCTGGATGGTTCAAGCGGCCAACCGCTATTTTCAGGCCGGGATGCCTCTGACATCGCACTCGATCTGCAAGATGGCGCGGGTCTTGCGCTGGCAGTGGCAGGCTCTCCCGCAGGTAGCAGAAACACCGGTAATCTCGGCAATTTGATCGCGGCCTTTGGCGCAGATGACGGACCAATTGCGGCGACTGACCGTACATTGCTCGCATTGTCCAGCCGCATCGCGGGGTTGGATACGACGCGCGAGGGGCTGGCGATTATCAATGCCAGCGCTGAGGCAGAATTGCTCGCTGAAACGGGCGTCGACCTCGACACGGAAGCCGCCAATCTGATCCGTCTGCAACAGGCATTCGAGGCCAATAGCCGGATCATTCAGGTCGCTAGCGATCTGTTCGACACCATCCTTGGCCTGCGCTGAGAACAGGAGACAGACCCATGAGTTTCGTCAGCAATTCCACCGGAGCATTCTTTGAACGCTCGATTGGTCAGATGGCCGACCTGCGCAAAACCGTCGAACGTTTGCAAACTGAGATAGCAACCGGAGAGCGCATTCAGCGCGGATCGGACGATCCAATTGGTGCGGCCCGTTTGCGTGCGGTCACTCGGCTCGAAGTGCGTGGTGCTACTGAAGGTGAAAACGCCGCCAGATTGGAACAGGACTTGTCCGAGACTTCCAATCAGATCGACGGCGTGGTTTCCATCCTTCAACGCGCCCGCGAATTGTCCATTGCCGCAGCCAATGACCCCGTTGGCGAAAATGGTCGCGCAGCCATTGCTGATGAACTGGAACAATTGGGCGAGGAATTGTTCGCGCGCTCCAATGCCAGCTCAATCACAGGCGCACCGCTTTTTGCAGGGACCGCCGGAGAACCCGCCTTTGTGCGCGATGCAAACGGTGTGGTGACCTATAATGGCAATAGCGAGAACGGCGCGGTTCCAGTCGCACCGGGCACAGAGATTGAACGCAGTGTCACGGGACAGCAATTGTTTGAATTCGACGATAATGGCACCCCGAACAGCGCCTTTGCCGTGCTCTCCGCCCTCACCGCCGCCTTGCGTGGCGGTGCCGCTGACCCGGCGATTGCAGCTCAAGATGCGCTGGCCGGGATTGATGCCTCTATCGACAATGCCAATCGCAGCCAGACCGTCATCGGCACGCGGCTCGCTTGGGTTGAATCGATCCAGCAAGACCAGAATAGCCGTGCGGTTGATGTGGCGGAAAAACGCTCTGACATTGCCGACACTGACATCGCCGATACGATCGTGCGCCTGCAACAGACACTAACCGCGCTTGAAGCGAGCCAGACGAGTTTCACTCGGGTCAGCTCACTCAACCTGTTCAACGCACTTTGATCCCCCGCGATCATTTAAGGATCTGACCCTGTGTACGCCGGTATTGGTATCGTTGTTCTGCTCGTCATGGTTTTTGGCGGCTATACGCTTGCAGGCGGCGCCATGGGACCGATCCTTGCGGCGCTCCCGCTTGAGATGATGATGATCATGGGCGCGGCAATCGGTGCGACCATTATCGGCAATTCGATGCATGAGCTGAAGCTGCTGGGCGGCGGGCTTGGCAAGGTCTTCAAAGGGCAGAAATACACCGATGAAGATCATTTGGATGTCATCGCGCTGACCAGCAAATTGATGAAAGTGCTGCGTTCAGAAGGGGCGGTAGCCTTGGAAAGCCATGTCACCGAACCCGAAACATCCGCCATTTTCAGCGAATATCCGCGCCTGCAAAAAGATCAGGTGATCGTTGATATGATCTGCGACCCCTTGACCCTGATGGTGGTGTCGTCAGGCACCCTCGATACCCATGCGGTTGAGGATGTGATCGACAATGCGATCAAGACGCAGCTGCACGAAATGCAGGAACCTGAGCATGCGATACAATCGCTGGCCGATGCGTTTCCGGCGTTGGGCATTGTCGCTGCGGTGTTGGGTATTATCAAAACGATGGGCGCGATTGATCAACCTCCGGCTATTCTGGGTAAAATGATCGGCGGCGCATTGGTCGGGACATTCCTGGGCGTTTTGCTCGCCTATGGATTTGCCGGACCGATGGCGAGCCGGTTGAAACAGGTCAACGCGCATGACCAACAGATCTATCATTCGATTAAACAAGTGATCGTCGCCAGCCTGCACGGTCATCCGCAGCCGCTTGTGCTCGAGGCTGCGCGCTCTGGCCTGCCGCCGACCCACCGGCCCAAGTTGACCGATTTGCTCGATATGATGCGGGGCAAGTAAGATGGCTGAGGGCGACGCAGCGGCCATTCCAGAACCGATTATCGTCAAAAAGGTGGTCGTCGCAGGCGGCGATGGCCATCATGGCGGCGCGTGGAAGGTTGCTTATGCTGACTTTGTGACGGCGATGATGGCGTTCTTTCTGCTGCTGTGGTTGCTCGGTGCGACTGAGGAAAATCAGCGCAAAGGCATCGCCGACTATTTCACACCGACATTGGTCAAAACACGCCAGCAAAGCGCGGGTTCGGACGGGATGCTGGGCGGAAGCTCGCTAACCGATGTCGACAATTATCCCAATGCTGGCGGACAAACGGGAACACTCGCGATTACGATCCCACGCGATGCGGAAGGTGGCCCTGTTGAAGGTGGAGAGCCCGAGGAATCGACCGAAGACAGAATGCGCAAACTGCGCGAGTCCATTGATGAGAAACTCGCTGCGAACAGAAAGCTGGCGCGCCTTGCCCGGCAAGTGCGTGTGATGCGTGCGCCGGAGGGTATTCGTATCGACCTTGTCGATGATGCGGACTTCTCAATGTTCTCTTTAGGCACGACCGTTTTGACCCCTGACGCGCGCGGATTGCTTGATGTGATCCGCGAGACGCTTGAGGAGGAGAACAACCCGTTGATCCTGCGTGGGCACACGGACAGCTTGCCATGGCGGTCAGGGATCACGGCGAACAATTGGTCGCTGTCGGCTGGCCGGGCGGAGGCTACGCGTCAGCAATTGATCCGAACTGGATTGGCTCCAGAGCGGTTTGCCAGGATCGAAGGGGTCGCCGACACGGAGCCGCTGATTGGCGACAATCCCGCCGATCCGCGCAATCGCCGGATTTCGCTGCTGCTGCTGGAAACGCCGCGCGGGGGCCGTCCAGAGCGCCGTCGCCGCGCACCGCAACGCCGCGAGGATGCAACCGAGCAACCCACGCAAACCGCTTTAAGGGACGAAAACCCCGTAAGTGGTAGCGCGGAGGCACCCGCTTCGACCCCGTAAACCATGTCGGTTTAGCGCTGGTCCCTGCCACCACAACAGGGACACATGCGATGACTGAGAGCCTATTGCCGCACCAAATGCCAGAGGCGTTGAACCATGCGCCAAAAGGGATGCGGGTGCTCTCGCTCGATTGTTTCGATACGCTGCTATGGCGCGATTGCCATTCGCCGACGGATGTATTTGCGGCACTGCCTGGCCTGACCACAGGCCAACGCATCGTCGCAGAAACGCGCGCGCGCAAGGCTGAGACGACATTGCATTTGCGCAATGAAGTGGGACTGGAAGCGATCTACGCGCAGGCCATGCCCAACGGATCAAAAGATGAAACGCAGTCCGCGATTGAGGCTGAGCTTTCGGCAGAAGCGCAGGCCTGTTTCGCGTTCGAGCCAACGGTTGAATTGATGCGCGCGGCCAAAGCACGCGGTAATCAGATCATCATCGTTTCCGACACCTATCTCAACGCGCAGCAATTGAAGCAATTGATTGCTCAGGCCGCCGGTGAAGAGGTTGCCGGGCTGATCGACCGTGTCTTTGCCTCCTCACAAGAGGGATATTCCAAGTCGCAAGGTCTGCTCGCCAAAGTGCTCAAGGTGATGAAGTGCGAGCCGCGCGAGATCCTGCATATTGGCGATAATCGCAAGGCCGACTTTGACGGCGCGCGGGCGCTGGGTATTCCGGCGCTGCATCTGGCGCAATTTGGTGAGCAGGCCCGCCAGCGTCTGCAATTTGAGAGAGTTTGCCAGCAGCTAGTCGGCGATAGCGAGGATGGTGTGCGCGGCCTGATGCCGCATCGCGCTCTGCTCGCCCGCGATGAGCCGCAAACGACGGACGCTGCTGAGGCCTTAGGTCATACGGTGCTGGGCCCGGTCTTCCATGCCTATGACCAATGGTTGCGGGATGAAGCCGACGCGCTGGCAAAGGCGAATGGGGGCACGGTTCACTGGCTGTTTATGCTGCGCGATGGGCATTTGCCGCATATCGTTCACCAGGCTGCCAGGGAAGGTGGTCGCGAGGCGGAGAGCACTGCGCGGGTTGAGATCAGTCGCTTTACCGCCATTGCCGCATCGCTGACCACGCGCGAGGCGTATCAGTCGCAATATGCGCTGGAATTTGGCCTGAATCCCAGCACGCTGGCGCGGCAAATGCTGTTTGATGAGCAAGAGATTGCGCGCATTGTGGGAGAGGCGACCAGCGACGCTGAAATGGTCGAGGCTAGCGAGCGGCTACGCACCGAGTTGCGCAAGGGGCAGCGCGAAAAGCTGACGCGCAGGCGAGCACGTGCGCGGGCAGAACGATTGGTTGCTCATGTCCGTGTCGCGGTCGATCCAAAGCCCGGCGATACTCTGATGCTGGTCGATTTGGGATATAACGGCTCGGCCCAAGACCGCGTCGACACATTGCTAAGCGAGGCATTCGATGTGCATGTTTCGGGCCGGTATCTGTTGATGCGCGAGACGGCTGCGATGGGTCTCGACAAAAAGGGTTTGATTGATACGCGCCATTTTGACGCCGAGTTGTTGGAGGCATTGTGTAGCAATGTGGCGGTGATTGAGCAGCTTGCAACTTGTGAGCTGGGGTCGGTCACAGACTACACTGATACGGGCGAGCCTATGCGCAAGGAAAGCGCGGTCAAAGGCGCACAGAGTGATGTCCGAGACCGTGTACAGGCGGGCGTTGTTCGTTTCGCGAATGCTGCGTCCAACATGCCGATCATTCGCCGCGCCGATATTCACCATCAACGCGGCTGGCGAGAGGCGGCTTTGGGCACGCTGACACGGTTCATGTTTTTACCGCAACCGCATGAACTCGCAGTGCTCAAGAGCTTTGAGCACGACGTCAATCTGGGCAGTGAACGCATGGTCCCGCTGTTTGATGAGGATCACGCGCGCGAGGGGATGCTGCGGCGCGGATTGTTCTACATGAAGGGATCGGCGCGCATGTTCTTACCTGCGGAGCTGGCGCATGAGGATATGAACACGCGCCTCTCTCTGCTCGTGCAAAAGCGATTTGCCATTGGCCTATCCTATTCGGACAATTCCGCACGGGTGATCGCAATGCCGGCGATCTATATGAGCAAAGCGGACAGCGCGCGCACTACTGTGAATGCGGTTCCTACCCATGACGGATACTACACCGTGCGCCTGCCAGTGGCCAAAGATGTGAGCGGGATCGCGCTGCAAGTGGGGGCGGTGTTTGAATGGTTTGAGTTGGCCGGGATCACCGCGGTACCGATCAGCGCGCTGAAAGGCGGGGTGGTCAATGATCATGCCCCGCGAGAGGTTTCCACGCGCTTTGATGGTTTGACCACTCACGCGGTCGGACTGCTCGAATGCACCGATCCGGCGGCATTTGTGCTGGTCAATCCGCCGGCTGAGGATGATGATCAAGAGCCGCAAATGATTGAAATCACGCTGCGCCCTATTCGCAACCGTGCCACGCAAGCCGCCACCGTTTCCTCCCTCCCTGCGCAGTTAAAGGATGCCGCTGCATGAGCGACCTTTTAATCCATTCCATGGCCGAGTTTTCCAGCTTGATCCTGCCCTGCCTTGAAGAGGCGAAAGTCAGCAATATCGCGGAGATCGGCAGCGAGTTTGGCGGCATGTCAAAATTGCTCGCCGAACATGCGGGATCGCATGGCGGGTCATTGACTTGCATTGATCCCGAACCCGCCGATGGCTTTGCCGGATGGGCCGCCGAGCATTCGCATGTGCACCATGTGAGCCAGCCCAGCCTTGAAGCGTTGAAAACCAGCCAAGCCGTGGATGCTTGGTTCGTTGATGGCGACCATAATTACTACACCGTGTTCCACGAATTGTGCGCAATCGACGCTGTTCAGCGCGCGGCGGACAAGCCATTGTTTGCATTCTTGCACGATGTCTCTTGGCCCTGTGCACGGCGCGATTTTTACTATTCACCTGAGCGAGTTCCAGCCGGTTGGCGTCATCCGCACAGCTTCGATCATGGCGTCAAACTGGGTGATGATCGCGTGTTCGAAGGGCGTGGGCTTCGCGGGATGGGGCAGTTTGCCGTCGCGCTCGATTCCGGAGGGCCGCGCAATGGTGTTTTGACCGCGGTCGAGGATTTCTTGCGCGAAGCGGACACCGAAGAACGCCCGCTGTTTTACGTCCATGTTCCGGCCGTTCTGGGACTTGGCATTATCTTTGACGCCAATGCATCGTGGTCCGCTGCTTTGGCTGAATTCCTGCTGCCCTATCACGCCAATCCCTTGATCGCGCGGCTGGAAGAAAATCGCCTGCGCAATTGGCTTGAAGTGATCGATTTTCAGGATCGTAGCGTCTGATTGCTGCCTTGGGCTGGCCACCGCCCCCAACTATTCCAGAACGCCAAAGAAAAAGCCCGGAACCAATCGGTCCCGGGCTTTCCTTGCCACCCCTACGGGTTGCTGGTCGCGGGTCAATTTACCGCAGCAGTGAGAGGACGTTCTGCTGCGATTGGTTGGCCTGTGCGAGCATTGCGGTCGATGCCTGACCAAGGATCTGTGCCTTGGCGAGTGCAGTGGTTTCCGATGCGTAATCAGTGTCTTCGATCCGTGATCGCGCATCAGCCAGATTGGTCGACGTTGTCGTCAGGTTGCTGATCGCGCTTTCCAGACGGTTCTGTCCTGCACCCAGCGATGAACGCGCCGTGTTTACCGCCTGAAGGCCTGCATCAACATTGGTGATTGCGGTTGCTGCGTTTGTGGCTGAGCTGACATCGAGGCCTGCGGCATCGAGGTTTGTATCGTCGATCCCGGTGCTGGTGATGGCAATGCTGCGACCGGCATCAATCTGGATCGAAACGCTCACGTCCGTGCCGCTGGTTGTGCTGAATAGTGAGACACCGTTGAATTCAGTGTTGTCGAGAATATCAGCGATCTGCGAAGCCAGCTCAGTAACTTCTGTATCGAGGAAACCGCGATCCGTGTCATCCAAAGTGCCGTTTTGCGATTGAACGGCCAGTTCACGGACGCGTTGCAGCATGTTGGACACTTCGTCGAGCGCGCCCTCGGCTGTTTGGGCAAGGGCAATACCGTCGCTGGCGTTGCGGATGCCTTGGTTCAATGCACGGATGTCGCTGGTGAAGCCGGTTGCGATCGAAAGGCCAGCGGCATCGTCAGCCGCGCTGTTGATGCGGCTGCCGGTGGACAGACGCTCCATCGCACTGCCCAGCATTTCGTTGGCTTTCATGCTCGCGTTTTGAGCGCGCAGAGCTGAGGTGTTGGTGTTGATTACGGACATTAGTAAAACTCCCGAAGTGGTCTTCTGCAAGTGATAGAAACAGAGCGATTAAGCCGCAGCTGTTGGAGCTAAGAGCGACCATCGGGTTCAATGTTTAAGCCCCATTGCAAAATAGGTGAGCAGAGGCCGAAAACGCCCCCGTATAAGGAGCCCGCCTGCGAAAGTGGTCTGACTAAGGGGTGCTACGGGTGCTTAAATTTGCCTTATCTTGGACGGCAGGGCGGCAAAACGTTTCCACCAGTAACCAACAGGTGGAATTATGCGGGCCCTTCCCAAAGAAATACCCGGCGATTTGTCGAACGAAGTGGGCCAAACGGTTCCAGAAGCGCTTTTTCCTAGATGCGGTTCTCATGCCGCTTTGATCGACCCAACGGTCCCATTGCTGGCGCAAAGCTGGCAGCAAGAACGGATTGTTTTGGGTGCGTCCGGCAAGTTTGCGCCGCAGGTTGGTCGTCGGCGCGCCGATGCCGTCACGATTGATCTGGTGCAATCGGATACGCCATCTCTCACACAAATGGACGGACTGCCGATCCGGCTTGCTTATGAGCCACGCGGCCTGACCTCTGCTCAATCTGCACTGATTGCTTGTGCTGCTCATGGCGGCTGGCCGATCGCAGCAGACAATGAAAGCCTTGCTCTGCTCACTCTTGCTGAAAGGATCGCCGCGAGCGAAATTCCTGTCCTGCTCGAAGGGCCAACCGGTACTGGTAAAGAGGTAATCGCTCAGTTCGTGCATCGCTTGAGCCCTCGCAGTTCTGGCCCTTTCATCGCGGTGAATTGTGCGGCCATGCCAGAGGCGATGCTCGAAGGGATGCTGTTCGGCCATCGAAAGGGCGCGTTTACAGGTGCAAGCGAAACGCGCGAGGGATTGTTCCGCGCCGCAGACGGCGGGACATTGCTGCTTGATGAGATCGGTGAATTGCCGCTGGCGCTGCAAGCGAAATTGCTGCGAACTCTGCAAGAAGGCGAAGTGCTCCCATTGGGTGCGACCAAGCCTGTGCCGATTGATATTCGCATTGTTGCCGCGACCAATCGGACGCTTTCCGCCGAGGTTGAGGCTGGCCGATTCCGTGAAGATTTGCTCTATCGCTTGAACGTGTTCCCGCTGTCATTGGCCGCTTTGCGCAATCGCCGTGGGGATATTGCGCCGCTCGCTTTTGGTATGCTGCTGCGTCATGCGGCGCGTCTGGGAAGCCCGTGCTGGATCTCGGGTCAGGCGCTGGCTCTGTTGGAAACGCATAGCTGGCCCGGTAATGTCCGTGAGCTTGAAAATGTGATCCGCCGCGCGATTTTGCTCGCAGGCAATGCGCCGCGGATTCTGTCCGAACATATCATCTTTGATCAACCTGCAAGGTCGGTTGAAGGTTCGCTGGCTGCGGCTCCCGCGCCATCAGAGCCGGCGGCTCACTCGGCGCATTCGGGCGGTTCGCTTTCTGACGTTGCGTTTCAGTCCGAGGCACAAGCTATCCTGCAAACGCTTGGCCGCCACGGCTGGCACAGAGGCAAAACCGCGCGCAGTCTCGGCATATCGGAGCGCACTTTGCGCTATCGCCTGGCCTCCATGCGCGAAAGCGGACTGATCAGTTCAGGAGATGAGGCATGAACGGCGCTGGATCAATTGGCGGCGTTCAACAAGTGATGGCTTTGCGCGCAGAGGTGCTGTCGCGCAGCCAGGCGTTGCGGGATGTGCGGGCGGCCAGCGATGATGGTCCGATGCGCACTGGCGGGTCAGACCAGATCGGCGGATTTGCCGACACGCTTAATCAAGCGCTGCATAAAGTGAGCGGCGTGCAAAAACGCTCGGGCGATATGCAAGCGGGTTATGAACGCGGCGAAGTGACTGACATTGCTCAGGTGATGCTGGCCCGTCAGGAAGCAGGCGTTGCGTTTGAGGCCACATTGCAAGTGCGCAACAAATTGCTGTCGGCTTACCAAGAAATCATGCGGATGGGGGGTTGATAGGTGGCCGATACGAATGTCCCTGTGCCGACAGGTGGCGCAGTGCCGATGGCGCCTGCGTCTTTTCCCGATAAAGGGGATTGGCGCGCGCAGCTGTCCGCTTTCATCAGTCAACCAGCCTTTCGCCGCGCACTGCCTGCGATCATCGGCATTGGCGCGGTGGCGATCATTGCGGCTTTGTATCTGGCGATTGCTCAGGGGCCGCAACGGGTCCTCTATTCCAATCTCAGCGATGGTGAGCGCGCGAGTGTGGTCGATGCGTTGGAGCGGGGCGGCATCAGCTATACGATCAACAATGGCACCGGCGCGCTGACTGTGGCCGAAGACGATGTGTATCGCGCGCGCATGCTCGTCGCGAGTGATGCGGGCCTTGCCGCACCCGAAGGGGCAAGCGAAATGCTCGATGCAATCCCCTTGGGATCGTCGCGAACATTAGAGGGCGAGCGGTTGCGATTGGCGCGAGAGCGCGAATTGATGCTGACCATCAGAGAGATCGATGGGATTGAGTCGGTTCGGGTGCATCTCGCGACGCCGGAACGATCGGTTTTTGTGCGCCAGAACAACGCGCCAAGCGCCAGTGTCATGGTTCGCCTGGTCAGCGGTCGTTCGCTCAGTCAATCTCAGGTTGAGGCGATTGTGAACCTCGTCTCTGGCTCGGTTCCGGGCATGAGCGCGGATGCGGTCCGAGTGGTCGATCAAAACGGGCGCTTGCTGTCATCGGAGCGTGAAGGTCCGTTGGACTCTCTCATTCTTCAGCGCGAGTTTGAAACCAAGCTGCGCGAACAGGTGGCAACCTTGCTCACTCCGTTGCTGGGTGAAGGCAATTTCTCCAGCCAGGTTCAGGTTGAACTCGACCAGTCCGAAATCACCTCCGCGCGCGAAAGCTATGAACAAGATGGCGCGGTTCGCAGTGAAAGCGAACGCACCGCTACGCGGCTAGCAGGGACAGGGCCCGGCGGCGTGCCCGGTGTCCCGGCGAACACTCCACCGCCTGATGCTGAGCTGGTTGATGGCGCACCTGACCCGCAAGCTGTTGATGGTGAGGGCGCAGGCGAGACGGTTCCGACGGACAGCGAAAGCGCGGTTCAGCGCAATTACGAGCTGGGACGCGAAGTCGCCGTCACCAGCATACGGCCCGGTGGGCTGGTCAAACTCTCCGTCGCGGTCGCGGTCAGCGATGCCGCAATGGAAGCTGCTGCCCCACTAACGCTCGAAGAGCTCCAATCTCTCGTCAATGCCGCTGTCGGCGCGGATGAAGGTCGAGGCGATCAGGTTCAGGTCGTTGTGAGCGCCTTTGAAACCGCTGAAATGCCGGAAATGGCGTTCTATGAGACCCCGTGGTTCGCAATGGTCATGCGCTATGTCACTGCGTTGATCGCCGTCGTGCTGGTGCTGTTGCTCGCGGTGCGACCCCTGATCGCACGAATGCGCGATCCGGCGGGCAAGAAAGATAAGAAGGGTGCCTCCAACGACAGCGAAGATGAAAGCGAGGCCGGTCAGATTGGCGATGAGACACGCGCGCTTGGCTCCTCCAACAACAGTGAAGACCTCACCGATTTGCCGCAGCAGGTCCAATTGGTCCGCAAATTCGCAACCAGCGATCCAGAGCGTGCGGTCGAAGCGCTGCAACGCATGATTGAGGAGCCTGCGACATGAGCGCCGAAGCTGTACTTGACGCAGATGAGACCGATCAACAAACGCCGCAAGCTGAACTAAGCCGGATAGATCGCGCGGCAGTTTTGTTGATGCTGCTTAGTGACGAGGAGGCAGCAGCCTTGCTCGCACGGCTTGGCCCCGATGAATTGGAGCGGCTTGGCGCTGCGATGTGTCAGATTGGTGAGATTGGAAAATCCGCTATGTTTGAGGCGGTTACCGATTTTGTGACCGAAAGCACTCGCGAAATCTTGCCCAAACAGGACCGCCCATCGCAGGTGCGTGGACTGTTGGAACGCTCCATCGGTCCGACAAAGACCGAAAGCATGATGCTGCGGATTGAACCGGAAGCGCGCCCGCGCAGCATTGAAATGGCGCGCTGGTTGGCCCCGTCTATCCTCCTTAAACTGGTCGAGGACGAGCACCCGCAAGTCATCGCGGCATTGCTGTTGATGCTGGAGCCAGAACCGGCAGCAGAAGTGCTTTCTGGCCTGTCGGATACGATCCAACCCAACGTGGTCGAGCGCGTCGCCAAGATGGGGCCTGTGGCGCAACAGGCGGTCGCCATGATCGACACTTTGCTATCCCAGCGTATCGGCGCGAGCTTTGGCGCGAATGCGCTCACTCTTGGTGGACCACGAGAGGCCGCGAACCTTATCAATCTGGCTGCTGGCGAATTGCGCGGGACGGTTTTGCCTGCCATCGCGCAACGCGACGGACCGCTCGCCGAGAAAATCGAAGAAGAGTTGTTCACATTCGAAATGGTGCTTGAACTCGATCCGCAAGCGATGGAGCGCTTGCTGCGCGATGTCGACAGCGAGGCACTGGTCGATGCGCTCAAAGGACTTACCGAAGAAGATCGCGGACCGTTCTTCCGTTCCATGTCGAGCCGTGCGGCGGACGGCATCAAAGACGAGATCGAGATGCGCGGACGCCTTGCCCGGACCGAAGTGGAGGCCTCGCAACGCAAGATCGTCGAAGTCGCGCGCTCATTGGCCGAACAGGGCGAGATCATAATGGGGGGCGACGATGGCGAGTTCGTCTGATTGGGTCTCCACGATGACACAGCCGGCAGGTGATCAGCGAGATCACGAGCCTAGATCGAGTTGGTTAAACACTCTGTTGGACCCGTGTGGTTTTGTCGAAGGCCTGCCGATTGCGCGCGCCCCTGTCGCTGACCTCAAATCGGAACCAATACCGCCCCCTGCAACCGAGGCCGCAGATCCTTTGGCGCAGGCCTTTGCGCGTGGTGAGCAAGCGGGACGTGCGGCTGTGGAAGCGGAGTTGGATGCGGCGAACGCTCAGCAGCGCGCTTTGCGTCTGACCTTTCGCAATCTCGATCAGGCCGCGATTGACTGTTTGGCGAGCGAGCTGTCTGACACGGTAATTGCGCTGTGTGAAAAGGCATTTGCCGATTTTGAACCGGACCAGGCGAACCTGATTAAACGGTGCCGCGAAGCTGCTCAACGCTTGGGTGCCCCTGCCGATGATTGCAGGCTGCATCTCAACCCCGCCGATATCGCGTTAATCGATGCTGAAATGCTGGAGCATTGGCAGGTGGTTCCCGATGACAGCATCGCGCGAGCCGGATTGCGATTTGAAAGCGCGGATGGTTCTATCGGCGATGGACCCAGCGAATGGCTCCGCGCAATTGCTGCCGCGATCCGCGGCTGACGCGTTCCTATGCTGGCAGAAATGCAAATTGAATTGGCGCGGTTTCGTGCAACGCCCGTCGGCTCTGGCCCGGTCATGTCCGGCCAAGTGGTCGCTTGTGATGGAGGATTGATCGAGGTTTCCGGCCTCGCTCTACCCATCGGCTCACTTGGTGCGATTGAGAACGAGCTGGGCGCAGAGGCGCTGGCCGAGGTCATCGGATTTCGCGGTGGGCATTCGCTTATGATGCTGTTGGGCGATACACAATTGCTAAGGCCCAGCGCGAAGGTGCGCGCCGTTGGGACGCCGGGAACTGTGCGTGTGGGACCCGGCCTTTTGGGCCGCGCAGTTGATGGTTTGGGCGATCCGATTGATGGAGGTCCGCCGCTCGATTTGGCTGAGAAATGGCCGCTTTCGGGAAAGCGCGAAGGGGCACTGGAGCGCGCTCCCGTCCGTGAGCAATTCGATTGCGGCGTACGCGCGATCAACGCTTTGTCCATGATGGGCGTAGGCCAACGATTGGGTGTGATTGCCGGATCGGGCGTCGGTAAATCGGTGTTGATCGATACTGTTGCTGGCCATGCCTCGGCAGACATCACCGTAATCGCGTTAATCGGAGAGCGGGCGCGCGAAGTTTCCGATTTTGTTGCGCGGCATATGACTGGTTTGCAGCGCGGCCGTATGGTGGTGGTCGCAGTCCCCGCCGACCACGCTCCCAATTTGCGCCTGCGCGCAGCCCAATATGCAAGCGCAATCGCGGAGCATTTCCGCAGTCAGGGAAAACGTGTGCTGCTGGTCCTCGATAGCTTAACCCGCGTGGCTCACGCCGCGCGTGAATTGGCGTTGTTGTTGGGTGAGCCGGGTGCAGCGCGCGGATATCCACCCTCTGCTCTCGCCGCCATTACGCGGATTGTTGAGCGGGCTGGCAATTCTGCGCAATCCGGCGGTGCAGTGACCGGATTTTACACGGTACTTGCCGATGGTGATGACACTTCGGACCCGGTGGTGGACACTGCGAGAGCGATTTTGGATGGACATGTGGTGTTGTCGCGGGATTTGGCGCAACGCGGGCATTACCCGGCAATCGATGTGCCAGCCTCGCTCAGTCGGGTCATGGATGATCTGGCTGATCCGGCAACCATTCAGGCCGCGCGTGAGGTGCGTGCTTTAATCGCGTCGCGCGAAGACAATCGCGATCTGGTGATGATGGGCGCTTATCGCGCAGGGTCCGATGCCGTGCTTGATCTTGCGTTAGAGCATACGCCACAGATCGATGCGTTTTTGACGCAGGCGCGCGGGGAAGCGGTCAGTTTGACTGATAGCCTTGCGCAGCTTTCTCAGCTTGCATCGGTAACTGGTAATCGTGGCTGATCCCCAACAAGAAAAGCGCAGGTTGAAACTGGCAAAGCGCCAACTCACCCTCGCGCAGATTGCGCGGCGAGAGGCGATGGCGGCGCTTGCTGATGCGGTTGATGAAGAAGTGCGCAGCGAGGGGCTGGCAGTACGAAGCCGTGATCTGTTGAGCGATTATGGTGGCCGTAAGCATGCCGCAATCGGTGGCTCTATCCGAGATGATGCGGTGTTCGTCAGGCGGTTGCAAGAGGTTGCTGATCAGGCCGACAAAGCGCGCAGGGATGCGAGCGATCAGGCCGCATGGCAGGTCCAATCATTGGCAGCCGCAGAGACACGAGCGATCCGGTTTGAGGAGAGCCTGAGCCGCGCGCGACGTGTCTTGGAAGAAACTCAGCTTAGGCGCGAAGACAGCGCTCAAATCAGTGTGGCACGCAAGTTGGCACGCAAGTTGCAGAACGATCGACAGCCACAATCGGACAAGTCCGAAGAGGCCTGATTTCATAGCATTTGCGAGAAGCCCCTTGTTGCCATCTACTCCACCCACAGCATCTCCTGTCACCGCACCCGCTGCGCGGCCATCAGGCCCCACAATATCTATCGCGCCGGATGTGTTGGCCGGACAGTCCGATATCTTTGCTGATATGGCGGATTTCCCGGCGCTGTTGGAGGCGACCTCGCAGCCGGAGCAGGCATCAGCCGATTTGCCGGCTATGCCTGATTTGAACAACGCTTCTGAAGCACTGCAAGTGCCTCAGATGCTGTCTTCAACTACACAAATTGAGGTGGATGAGGCGACGGAGGTGAGTGTTATCAGGGGCAATGCGTTGCCTCCGGACGGCACGCAATTGCCGCTTATGCCGGTGGCTCCAATGGAAGCGCCGATTGGGGTCAAGGCGCCCGATGGTCAGACCTCGACCCCTGCTAACAGCGTCTCGCCATTGGTGACCAATCCGGCCCCCGTCGAACAACCGACACATTTTGCCCTCGCCCGTTTGCCGGTCACCGATGATGTTGCATCTCAGGCAGGGGCTGCGCCAACAAGTAGCGGTCAGAACGTAACCGTCACCGCGGTGGGCGAGGTGCGTGTTGCTCCGGCTGAGCGCGTGGATGGCTTAGCGGGTCAGATCGCCGCCACGCCGCAGACTTTCCAGGAATCTGTGAGTGAAGGGCAACTGCAAGAGATCACTCGCCTTCATCCCTCGGTTGCGGCTGAACCTCCGTTGCTCAAGCGCAACGACGCTATTGTTGAGAGCCGAGCCGATGTGTCCACGAGAGAAACGGAGCGCTTTGACGCAGGCTCAGCCCCTCGTCAGTCAGACAGGCAGCCCCAGCAACAAACGCAGTCCCGAACTCAGCCTCAGGCGGACGACATATCATGGCTGCCGCTGGTTCAATCCCTTCGACCAGCATCGCCGATCCATTCAACCGAGCATCCGACGCGGGCAACCATTCTTGAAACGAAAGCTGATCGAACACCTGTTCGCGGCAATGTCAAAGCCGGGTCCAGCGCTGGCAATGCGCCCGAATTGGCTGCGGTGGACCTGATCTCTCAATCGCGCTTGCACCGGCCTGTCGCGGCGGCCGTGCCCGCTCCCATTGAGGAAGCGATCGAAGAAAAAACCCCAAGGCCAATTGCAAAGGCTGATCCAGCGCGCATTGTGAGCAGGGCCGGTGAGCAACCGGCTCCTTCGCCGACTGCCTCCACGCAACCGGTCGCGCCGCAACCGGTATTCAATGCGCAGCCGATCGCCGCGCAACCGGCCCCAATTGCGCCCACCATCCCGGTTGCCGCCCCGGTCGCAGAACTGCGGCCATCACAACCGCTTGAAGCGATGATTGATTCGTTAATGGAGGCCCGTGATGTGGGCCGTTCGGCGCGTCCCGAATTGACTTTGCGCCATCAAGAATTCGGTTCGATCAACATGCGACTTGAGGCGACAGGCACGGATCTGCGCGCTACTTTGGCGAGCCGCGACCCCGCCTTTATCCCTGCGATTCAAGCCGCTTTGGTGGATCGTGCGGTGGCGGCAAGCTCCGAAAGTGCATCCAGTCAAAGCAATCGCGGCGGTGATCAATCCAGCCAGAACAACGCATCGAGCGGTTCTTTTGCGGGTTCAAACACCTCCTCTGAGCGCGGCTACGGGTCTTCCACAGGGTCCGGGCAAGCATCGTCGCAACCATACTCGGAGCAAATGGGGCGCAGCGAAGATGATCGCGCCGATCAGGATCGATCCCCCTCAGCGATAGCTGATGGAGATCGCCCCAGCGGCACGGGCCTTTTCGCATAATCGCGAATCCCCGCGCAAAGGAGCTGAGACAGCATGGCCAAGGCTGAAGACACAGCCTCATCGGAAAAGCCGAAAGGCGGTATGATGAAGATGGTGATCGGTGCGGTGTTACTGCTGACTGCAGGCGCCGGCGGTGCCTATGGCGCATTCGCGGCGGGTTTGGTCGGCGCAAGTGGCGATAGCGGACCCGACCTCCCCCAATTGGTGCGCAAGGGAGATAGCGACCCCTATGAAATTCCATCCGATGACAAAGATGATGCCGGGTCGCTCGTCTATGGTGAGGGCGGAAGCGAATATCGCACCGCTTATTACAGTTTCGAAGACACGTTCACATCCAACCTCGCCAATTCGCCTGCGCTGATTCAGGTTGATCTGGCCGTTTCAACGCGCCGCGATGGGCGTGTGCTTGCCTGGGTTAGAAACCATGAGCTGGCGATCCGATCTGCCATTCTAGTGCAGCTTGCCGCGACGCCTGAAGAAGATCTGTACGATGTCGAAGGCAAGGATGCGCTGTCAGTCCGATTGACCGGTGCGATCAACGATGTGTTGGAAGAAAACGAAGGGTTCGGAGGGATCGAAGCGGTCCATTTCAAGGGGCTGCTGGTCCAATGAATATGGCTCCATCTTTCGCTCCGTCCTTCGCTGATGCGCGCCCTGTGGCACAGCACTGCGCCGAGTTAACCGAACGCGGGCCTCGACCCGAAGAACGCGATCAAAACATCTCCGCATGGTGCCGGGATCTGGGCCACGAATTGGCACAAGAGCTGGCTCAGCTTTTCTCTGGCGGCAAATTGCGGGTCACAGTTACCGCGCCTCAGATATTGGCGGGAAGCCAAGTGTTTGAGAAAATTGGCCCGGTCGCCGTCAACAATCTTTTGCGGTGCGGGATGGACGATCAAACCATGCTGCTCTCGCTTGATTTTGCGACCGCGGTTGCACTGACTGATTGCTCCTTTGGGGGAATGGGCGACATGCCGAGCGAGCCGCCGGAAGTCTTACCCCGCTCTGCCGGATTGCTGATCGAACAATGTGCCGGGATTTTTGCTCAAGTCATTGCGATCTCCAATGGTTCCTCTGAACAGGTGGCCGGCGATGTGCTGGTGCGCAGCGAGAGTGTGAACCGGCTCAAACCGTTTGAAGCTGGCGCCAAGGTCGCTCTTTTCGAGGTCACATTGACCATCGGCGATGCGACGCAATGGAAGCTCCTGCTTGCGATTGCAGATGACCGATTGGGCGCTGTGATGCCGGGTGGATCCGCGGTCGCACCGCGCAAAGCAGACGCAGTCCCCAGTGATGGAACCAAAGAGCCGTTTGCACAGATGCCACTCGCTCTCGAAGCGGTGCTGAGTGAATTCAATATGACGCTTGGCCGGTTGGAAAAGCTTGGACCGGGCGATGAAATCCCTCTGGCTATGCCAACCGATTTGCCATTGAAAATTGGAGAAGAGGTGTTGGCGCATGGAACATTGGGGACATTGGAAAACCGTTTGGCGCTCAAGATCACCCGCTTGCCGGGGCAGATAGGCGCAAAGTCGGATTCACCCATCTTTGCCCAAGCCTTTGCCAGCTCCCGCGAGACACCATCATCGGTCGGTCAAGGTGCATCGGTTCGCGATACCGAACTCCAAACGGCTGATCTTCAGGGGCAAGCCGTATGAGTGCTTTCAATCCCGCACTGCACCGTTTTGGCGATGTGACTGTCCGGCTCTCTGTTGAGTTGGGGCGCGCTGACATGCCTTTGAAAGAGGTGCTTAGCCTTGGCGAGGGCAGCGTCGTATCACTCAACCGGCTAACCGATGAATTGTTGGACCTGACCGCCAATGGCCGCGTGATTGCGCGCGGTGAAGTCGTTGCCCAAGATGGCCGCTTCGCGCTGCGGATCGTCAGTTTGGTAGGCGAAGACGGCGATGTTTCAGCGCCATCTGAAACCGACACAGCCGCGGAGCCTTCGTCATGATGGTCGAATATATCCTGCGCCTTGCGCTGCTGCTGCCGCTATTGGCGCTGCTTATCTGGGGAAGCTTGCGGCTGACCCGATACTTGCAGACACGTTTTGTCGGTTTGCACGGAGCGGGCGGCGCTGTTGAACTGGTGGAGACCAGCCTTGTTGCGCCGGGCCTTAAACTGGCGGTCGTGCGGTTTCATGATCGGGAAATTCTGCTGGGTTGCTCGCGCGCTGGATTAGTCCGCTTGGGTGAGGCCGAGGCCCGGACCACTCCTGCAAAATCCGAGCAGCTTTGATGGCGCGCAACCCGTCTTTAACGGCCGCGTTGGCTTTGTTTGCATTAACCATGTTCGTCATCGCTGAGCCTGCATTTGCGGCGGTTACTGCGCCTGAACCCTCCGGCATCGGTGGTGCGATAGAGCGCGCTTTGGGCGAAGACGGCGCGGGTGGGGATGATGCGCCGCTAAGCTTCTCAATCCAGCTTTTGCTGGTGATGACGCTGTTGTCGATCCTGCCTGCGATCGTCCTGATGATGACCAGTTTCCTGCGCATTCTCATCGTGCTCTCAATCCTGCGTCAGGCGCTTGGCTTGCAAGGATCACCGCCGACGCAGGTGCTGGTTGGCCTCTCGCTGTTCCTGTCTCTGTTCGTGATGGCCCCGACCATCGACGCGGTGAATACGGTCGCGATTGAACCCTATTCGAGTGGAGCGCTCAGCGCGGATGCAGCGATAGCGGCCGCAGGTGAAGCGTTTCACGCCTTCATGCTGGCCCAAACGCGCGAGGCGAACCTGATTATGTTCGCTGACATCGCTGAGGTCGGACAGTTTGATGACCCGGCTGATATCCCGTTCTCTATCCTGCTGCCCGCATTCGTCACAAGCGAGCTCGAAACCGCATTCCAGATCGGCTTTATGCTGTTTCTGCCGTTCCTCGTGATCGACCTTGTCGTGGCCAGCGTTTTGATGAGCCTTGGCATGATGATGCTGTCGCCAACGATCATCTCACTGCCGTTCAAGCTGCTCTTGTTCGTTTTGGTCGATGGATGGGCGCTGCTGATGGGCAGCCTCGCCATGAGTTTCGCTTAAAAGGATCGCGCTGATGCAGGAAGATGCTCAATTGCTCGCGCTAGCGGATCGCACTTTATGGGTCACGGCACTGATCGTTGGCCCGGTGCTGTTTTCAGCTTTGGCTGTGGGCCTTGTCGTCGGGATCATTCAGGCGGCGACTTCGGTGAACGAACAGACACTGACCTTCGTACCAAAGCTTGCCGTAATTGCGCTGGTCTTTGTCATTTTGGGTGGCACGATGATGGCGCTTTTGGGTGACTTCCTGCTCGAGATATTTGCTCAGATCGCACAGGTTTCCGCCTGACGGGGCGGGTTTGGCATGAATGTCCTTGATCTCGGTTTCGGCTCCTTGGAGGCGCAATTGTGGCAAGTGCTGTTCCTGTCGATCCGCTGCGGCGCGGCATTGATTGCAGCTCCCATGGTGGGTGGCATGGTGGTGCCCCCGCAAGTGCGCATGCTGTTATCGCTGATCCTTGCGGTATTCATTTCGAGCTGGGTCCCGCTCCCACCGGCCCCTGATATGATGAGCTTTGCCGCTGTGCTGGCCGTAATTCAGGAGATGGTGATTGGCGCCGCGCTGGGCTTTTTGCTCCAGGTTGCCTTTGCCGTTCCCTTGATCGCAGCGGAGCAGATTGCGGGCACGATGGGTCTTGCCATCGCCACATCGATTGACCCGGCCAGCGGCGCGCAATCTGGCGCGCTCGGCACCTATTTCGGGTTGGTTCTGACATTGCTGTTCTATGCGATTGGCGGGCACTTGCTGTGGTTTGAGCTGTTGATTGAAAGCTACCGCGTGCTGCCCGCAGGCTCTTTTGCCATCGCGGAATTGAACGCGATCGATATCGTGATGTTCGCAGGGTATGGCTTTGCGACGGCCGCCGCGATTGCGCTTCCGGTGGTGCTGGTTTTGCTGCTCGTGCAGGTCGTGACGGGCACCATCTCGCGCTCGGCCCCTGCACTCAATCTGTTCGCATTGGGCCTGCCAGCAGGCGTGCTAGCTGGGATTGCAGCGCTCATCATCGTGATGCCGATTATCGTCGAGCAATTCATCGCCTTGCTTCAAACGGCGCTCGATCAATCGGCCTTGCTGCTTAACGCAGGAGGCGTGTCTTGAGCGAGGAAACCAGCGGCGAAAAGCGGTTTGATCCCACCCCGAAACGCAAGAGTGACGCCGCCCAAAACGGCGATGCACTGCGTTCGAAAGAGGTGGGTGTCGCAGGAGCCATGGCCACTGGCACATTCATGCTGGCGATGATCGGTCCGTGGCTGTTTGAAAGCTTACAATCGGTTGCGCGCGCCAGCTTTCGTTTTGACCTGCAAAAGCTGGGCGATTTCGCCCCCGGAACGCAATTCGCCAAGGCCGCTGGCGCGATGCTGCCGCCGATCTTCGTCATAGGTCTTGCGGTGATGATCATCACGGTGGGATCACAATTGCTGCTGGGCGAAGGGCGCTGGGTGCCCAAAAACCTTCAACCCAAACCATCGCGGGTCAATCCGCTATCAGGGCTGAAACGGATTTTTGGGATACAGGGGCTGATCGAGCTGGGAAAATCGATCCTTAAACTGGGATTGATGGGTGCCATTGCCTGGTATTGGATATCGGGCAACCTCGCGCAATTGTTGGGCATGGGGCGAGGCACATTGAGGGCGCAATTGGCCTATGCGTGGGACGCGGCGGGCACGTTGGTGGCGATGTTGGTGATTGGATTGCTGATCATCGCAATGATCGATTATCCGCTGCAACGCTTTCAGCGCAACAAACGGCTCAAAATGAGCATGCAGGACATGAAGGATGAGGGCAAACAGACCGAAGGTTCGCCTGAGGTTAAAATGGCCCGGCGTCAGCGTCAGCGCGATCTCGCGCGCGGCGGGGTGAGCAAGGCGATGCAAGAAGCCCAGTTCGTGGTGGTCAATCCAATGCATTTTGCGGTCGCTTTAAAATACGACCCTGACCTTGCCCCCGCTCCCATAGTTCTGGCCAAGGGACGCGGGGAAACCGCCATGGCGATGCGCGAATTGGCGAGTGAGCAGGATTTGCCGGTGCTGCATTATCCTCAACTCGCCCGTGCGCTCTATTTCACCACCCGTGAAAACCAGATGGTTCGTGAGGAATTGTATGTCGCCATCGCGTCACTGGTCGCATTCGTCCTGTCGTTGAAGCGCGGGGACAGGCCCATTCGCCCGCAAGTTGATGTGCCGTCAGACCTCCAATTTGATGCCGATGGCAAGCCCGAGCGCTCCGTTAAATCGCCCTCTTAATCCCACCTGCGAAAGGCCGTTCTACGACCCATGGATAATCCTGGCTCCTCAATCATCTCCGCCTTTGGCGCAGGCAGCGGCGTGAACTTTGTTCAGCTGGCTGACGACCTGTCAGAGGCGACGTTCTCCTTTCAACGCGGCAATCTGGAAACGCGCAATGAGACGCTGGAGGCCCGGATTTCTTCCGCCTCGTTGCTGCGCAACGCATTGACGGGGCTTTCCAGCGCGCTGGGCGACCGGATACGCACCGGCGATCTTGCTCCGCGTGCTACGATTGGCAATCCTTCGGTCGTTAGCGTGTCGACCACGGCGGGGCTGACACCAACGGGGAGCTATTCGCTCGAAGTGTCGCAATTGGCCGATAGTCAAACTCTGGTCTCGCAAAGCTACGGCGCGAGCAGTGATCTGGTGGGAGAGGGCAACCTCGTAGTCCGTTTCGGCACAGTGGATGGCGCGAGCTTTACCGAAGATACAGAGCAAGCCGCGCTCGATATCGCAGTCACCGCCGATGACACGCTGGCATCGATTGCCAACAAGATTACAGGCGCTAGCGACGGTTCGCTCAGCGCCTATGTCGCCAATGGCACAAATGGTGCACAATTGGTGATCAAGGGCCGCGAAGGGGCGGTCAATGGCTTCACATTAGAAGGGCAAAGCAGCGCCTCGACGCCGACCGCAACATCGGGTGATCTATCCTATCTTTCGTGGCAGCCTGCGAGCGATGCTGGCGAATTGCGAACCACCGCGCAGGATGCATTGTTAGAACTCGATACTGTCCAACTCAGCAGCAACAGCAACACGGTGACCGGATTGCCAGAGGGGCTGACTTTTGACCTCAACGCGACCAATACTGGTGCACCGACAGAGATCTCATTTGCAAACGACACTGACGCAATCACCAGCTTGATGACAGATTTTGTTGCGGCGTTGAACGATGTGACGCAGCTCCTCAACGAGGAATCGGTTAATGGCGGCATTCTGTCCAATGATCCGGGCGCACGCGAATTGCGGCGCGATTTGGGGCGCCTGACCAATCAAGTCATCATGCCCACCGCTGATGAAGGGGAGCCCTCCACTTTGGCGGATCTTGGCGTATCAATCACACGCGACGGGGCTTTTGAATTCGACAGCGTGCGGCTTGATGCGACTTTGTCAGCGCAACCCGATGCAACCGCAGCGATCTTCACTACCGGGGCATTTGGCCTTTTTGCGACGATTGACAATCTGGCGCGCGACAACACGCTTAGCTCCGACCCTGGATCATTGGGCGGGTCGGTTGAACGCTATGAAAACCAGATCGAAAACAATGATGAGCGGCTTGTGACCATTGCTGAGCAGCAGGAAAATCTGCGTTCTCGCCTGACGCGTGAATTGATCGCGGCGGAACAGCGTATTTCCTCTTCGCAATCGACTTTGGATTTCCTGCGCCTGCAATTCAATTCATCCAACGATTCCTGAGTTTTAAGAGGGCCACGTGATGCATAAGCTGTTGCCACACCCCGCAGAGGCGTATCGCCGGGTCGATTTGGATGCGCGGATAGAGGCGTCATCGGGTCAGGATCTGACGCTGATCTGTCTTGAGGAGGCTGTGGCGGCTTTGAACCAAGCTTTGCTGGCTCTGGAGCGCAATCCCGGAAAATCGCCGAGTGAGCCGCTGTCGCGGGCCAATGGCATCGCGGTTTGGCTGGCACGCAGTGTAGCGCCGGACAATCCGCTCGCGCCCGCGATGCAGCAGTTTTATGGCGGGCTTGCATCGACTATCACGCGCAACATGATCCGTTCTTCAGCATCCGAACTTGTGCAGGTCCGTGATGATTTTGCCGACTTTCTCGCTGCCGCCAACGCGATTTAGCGAGCGTCAAATTCTGCGATAATTCTCGCGGCGTCCGCGGGATCTTCGAAGGGGTGGAAGTGCGTGCGGTCGGGACGATACATATCCTCACCCTGAGCAAACAAAGCTGCCAGTTTCGGCCAAGTGGGTGAGCCTTTGAAATCGTTAAGGTCGCTCTGTTTGGCGCGCACCACCAATGCAGGAATTTGCACGCGGCTGACCGTTTCATGGATTGCGGAATTGCTGCGGCTGGAGGCGTAGATGCTGGCTTCCATTTCCGGCAGGCAGGCAAGTTCATAGCTGCCATCATCAAGCCGGGTCAGGCCGTGACGGCAATAATCCTCGAACACCCGTTGATCGAACAGGCAGTACGGATCGCGCGGAGCAAAGCGTTCGATCATCGCCTCAGGCGAGGCAAAATCACGCTTTCGCCGGATGCAAGGATGCGGCGTGTCAGAAGTGAATAATGCCGCACCCTCTGCGTAGAATTCAGGCGCAAGGATCACGGGATCAAACAGCACGAGCTTGCTGAATGCATCAGGCCGTTCGCTGGCGCATTGAGCCAAAGTGTGCGCGCCCATCGAATGGCCAACGCCAACCGCGCCGTGAATGTGCAATTGCTCCATCAGCGTATTTACATCCGAAGACATAACCCGCCAATCATCAATCGGCACGCCTTCGCTACGCCCATGCCCGCGCAGGTCCAACGACAGCACGCGCCGATCAGGAAACCGCTCTATAATCGCGTCAAAGGTCCGTCCGTGAAACCCTGTCGCATGGGCAAACAGCAAAGGCGGTTCCTGATTGCCCGGCTTTGCCTGCCATTCGTAATAGGTAAGGGCGATGCCGTTCACCTGAATGCTGCGGATTGCAGGTTGGCCTGATGCGGTCATATTGCGGCGTCCTTGGAGGGATTATTGGGCTGGTTCGACTTCACCGCCTTCCATGTCCGCCGCGGCGTTTTCAGGCAAGACAGCCTTTAGCATCAAGAACCCTAGGATTGCCGCCACTAGCGATCCTGACAGGACACCGACTTTCACCGCATCAATCTGTGCCGGGTCATCGAATGCGAGATTGCCGATAAACAAGCTCATCGTGAAACCAATCGCGGCAAGCAGCGACAGGCCGTGAATTTTCCGCCAGCCAACACCATCGGGCAGTTTGGCAATGCCAGCCTTCACTGCAATCCATGCAAAGCCGACAATGCCCACTTGCTTGCCGATCAATAGGCCTAACGCAATGCCGAGTGGCACAGGCTGCAACAGGTCCGCTGGCGACAGGCCGATCAGAGTTACGCCCGCATTGGCAAAGCCGAAAATGGGAATGATCAGGAAAGCGACCCATGAGTGCAGGCCATGTTCCATCTTCTCAAGCATACGCGATCCATCGCGCGCGACCATCGGCACCATCATCGCCGCCGTTACTCCGGCAAGCGTCGCATGGACGCCTGATTTCAGGACAAAGACCCACATGATGACTGTCAGCAAGACATACGGAATGGTGGACGCGATCCGCATCCGGCCAACGGCAAACAACAATGCGAGCGCGATGCCGCCACCGATCAGCATGTCGACCTTGATCTCTCCGGTGTAGAACAAGGCGATGACCGTGATTGCGCCAATGTCGTCGATGACGGCAATGGCGAGCAATAGTGCCTTCATCGCAACGGGAACACGCGGGCCGAGCAGCGACAGGATGCCTAGCGCAAAGGCAATGTCAGTCGCTGCAGGGATTGCCCAACCGCCAATCGTGTCGGGTGAATTGGCATTGAAACCGACATAGATCAGCGCGGGGATAGCCATGCCACCAATCGCTGCGGCCAATGGCAAGGACGCCTTGTCCCAGCTCGACAATTGTCCGCCGATAACCTCGCGTTTGACCTCCAATCCAATCAGGAAAAAGAAAATCGCCATCAGGCCGTCATTGATCCACAGCAACAGCGCCTTGTTGATCTCAAACGCGCCGAACGACACGTTAAGCTTGGTCTCGAGCGTGCCGAAATAGGCAGGGGCAAGCGGGCTGTTGGCAATAACCAATGCCAATGCAGCCGCGATGATCAAAACGATCCCGCCTGCGCTTTCCTGCTTGAGGAAGTCTTTGAGAGCGACGCTCACCCGATCGATCATATTCTATTTCACCTGAGAGAATTTGCAGATTGTTGGTCACTAAACGTGCAAAATCCGCATCGGTGCCCGGAATTGTGACGGATTCAACCAATCTTTGCCAAATCCGTTGCGTGTAACTAACCTATTCAGGGGGCTGGCGCTGCAAAGCGCACAGGGTTCGGGGGGACTGGGTGAAATTTGCGATTCGAAAATGGCTGGTGCGAGCCACTATGTTTGGAGCAGGCCTTGCTCTTGCGAGTTGCAATGTGGCCGACATCGAAGAGAAACAGGCTCCGCTGCGCCCGGTCAAACTGATCACGATTGAGAAAGCTTCCTATCAAAGTTCTGGTAGCTTCCCCGCTGTTGTGCGCGCCGTGCGCACCACCAATCTGGCGTTTCAGGTTGGGGGGCAGATTGTCGAATGGAATGGCAGAAATGGCGCGCAGTTTCGCGCCGGTGATGTCATCGGCCGTTTGGATGCGCGCAGTTTTCAGGCCTCTGTTGCGCGGGCCCAAGCGCAGTTTGCCAACGCCAAAAGCGAGTTTGAGCGGGCACAACGCCTGATTGCAGAGGATGCAATTTCGCGCAGCGTAGTGGAAGCGCGCGAGGCCCAGATGCAAGTTGCGCAAGCTGGCCTCGATACCGCGCGCAAGAATCTTTCGGATACGGTGTTGCGTGCGCCTTTCAGTGGGGGTGTGGGCCGTTCAACTGTTGAACAGTTCCAGAATGTGGCGCCGCAGCAAACCGTCTTGGTTATGCAGAGCCGCACGGTTGAAGCGATTGTGAACGTCCCTGCTAGCTTTGTGCTGAACTCCAATTTGGTGCGCTATTCCAATGTCGAAGTGGAATTGGATGCAGCGCCCGGCCGACGCTTTGCTGCACAATTCCGCGGCGCTGTGGGCCAAGCGGACAGTTCTTCGCAAACATTTGAGGTGAAATTCGGGTTTGAGCCACCAAGCGAATTGGTCGTTCTGACCGGTATGACCGCGACATTTTACTATGATGTGGAAGATATCGCTGTCGAGGAGGAAGAGCGCGGCGTTTCTGTGCCGTTGACTGCAATCATGGCCGAAGGGGACTCGCGCTATGTCTGGCTGGCGACAGGAACGGACAAAGTGCTGGAACGGCGTGAGGTAACGACCGCGGATGGGGTCGGAGAAACGCTGATCGTGATTGAAGGGTTGGGTGTGGGCGACACCATTGTCGCGGCTGGCGGTGCCTATCTAAAATCCGGTGATCGTGTGCGCCAGTGGCAGGAATGATGCCTAAATCAATGGGATGCGCGCCATGGATTTAGCCGCTTATTCAATCCGCAATCGCTTGGTGATGTGGTTGGTGATTGGCCTTTCGCTTTTCGCGGGCTGGTTCGCATTTTCCAACATGCCGCGATTTGAAGATCCTGAATTCACGATCCGAACCGCGCAAATCTTCACGCCCTATCCCGGCGGCAGCCCAGAGGAGGTGGCGCGCGAAGTTTCCGCTCCGCTCGAAGAGGCATTGCAGGATATGGCCGAGGTGGATGAAATTCGCTCCGTATCCTCATCCGGCTTTTCCGAGATCACGGTCGAGATCAAGATCTCCGCATCTCCCACCAAAGAAGACCTTCAGGTGATCTGGAGCAAGCTGCGCAATAAGGTTCGCGATGCCGCCACCGAATTGCCACCCGGCGCAGGAACCAGCGTTGTTTTCGATGAATTCGGGGATGTGTTCGGCATCTACTACGTGCTCACCGGCGAAGGCTATTCGATGGCGGAGCTGCGTCGTTATGCCAAGACTTTGCGCCAAGACCTGCTCGCAGTGGAAGGCGTCGGCAAAGTTAACATTGCTGGCGAACAGGACGAGGCAATCTATGTCGAGATTTCGCGGCAGAATGCCACTGCGCTGGGCTTCACAGTCAACTCGATATTCCAGCAATTGTCGACTCAGAACACGGTGGTTTCAGGTGGCTCCGCAGAGGTCGATGGTCAAAGATTGACTATCACTCCCACGGGCGACATCGATTCCGTCGAGGCGATCTCGAGCTTGCTTGTTTCTGCCGGTGGCGGTCGCGTGATCCAACTGGGCGATATTGCCGATGTCTCGCGGGGCCTGCTCGAACCGGCGCGGTTCGTGACCTATTACGACGGTCAGCCCGCTTTGGTGATGGGTATCGCGGCGGTTTCCGGATCGAATGTGGTTGCGGTGGAAGAAGCCATGGCGGCCCGGCTTGTCGAGCTAGAAAGCCAGCGCCCGGCTGGAATGGTGCTCCACGAATTCTACAATCAGGGCAAGATTGTCGATGAGTCTGTGATGAACTTTGTCATCAATGTGATGATCGCCCTTTTCATTGTGATCATCACCTTGGTGATCTTCATGGGGGTCCGGTCAGGCGTCGTGATCGGAGCAGGCCTGATCCTGACTATCGCGGCGACATTAGGCACGATGTATGTGACTGAGGTTTCGATGCACCGCATATCGCTGGGCGCATTGATTATTGCGCTCGGAATGCTGGTTGATAACGCGATTGTCGTGACCGACGGTATCCTGACCGGATGCCAGCGGGGCAAGAGGATTGTCGAAATCGCCAGTGACGTCGTCAAACGCTCGATATGGCCGCTTTTGGGCGGGACGATTGTGGGCATTCTGGCATTCGCGCCTATTGGACTTGCACCCGGTAAAACCGCTGAATTCACCGGTGATTTGTTCTCCGTGATCCTGATTTCCCTCCTTTATAGCTGGATATTTGCGCTCACCCTGACCCCGTTCTTGTGCTCAATCCTGTTCAAATCGATTGAGGGCAATTGTGAGGAAGGCGAAGAAGGTACTTCGGAAGAGGAGCGAAGCGGCGCATTGATGGGCAGGTTCAAGACGCTCGTCGGCCAGCTGATCGCTTACCGCTACGCAACAATGGGTGCAGCTGTCGCATTGTTTGCGATCTCGATAGCCGGGTTCGGCTTAGTGAAGCCCGGCTTCTTCCCAACCTCCACCACGCCGCAAATGGTGGTTGATGTCTGGATGCCCGAAGGCACCGACATCGCCGTTACCGATGCGAATATGCGCGAATTGCAAGAGCACATCTCCACGCTGGAGGGGGTCGACCACGTCCATACTCTCGTCGGTCGCGGAACCTTGCGTTATATGCTGACCTATCAGTTCGAAAGCTCGAACAGCGCCTATGGCCAGCTGCTGGTCAAGCTCGATGATTACCGCCGGCTCGATACGCTGATCCCTGAAGTGCAGGCCTATATCGATGCCAATTTCACTCAGGCACAGGGTAAGGTTTGGCGATTTGTGCTGGGGCCGGGTGGCGGTTCAAAAATCGAAGCGACATTCTCGGGTCCTGACCCCGCCATCCTGCGAGAGCTTGCGCGGCAGGCCCAAGACATCCTTCACGAAGACGGCGGTGCAATCGCGATAAAGGACAATTGGCGCCAGCCCGTGCCTATGATTGAGCCAGTCTATTCTGAGGCGAAGGGTCGCCTTGCAGGCGTCAGCCGATCTGACGTCGGTGCGGCCTTGGCACGCAATTATTCCGGGCAAGCGGTCGGCGTCTATCGAGAGAATGATGACCTGATCCCGATCATCACGCGCGCGCCTGCAAATGAGCGACAGGACGTGGGTCGGATGGGCGCAATCCAAGTCATTTCGCCCAATGGCGCGGTGCCGCTTGAACAGATCACCGATGGGATAAACACGGTATGGCGCGACAGCCGCTTGCGTCGCACAGACAACGTCTGGTCAATCAAGGCACAAGCTGACCCCGCGCCCGGTGTGATCGCGGGCGACTTGCAATCGCGCGTTGAACCATTGGTCGAAGCGATCCCGTTGCCGCTGGGATATTCGCTCAAATGGGATGGAGAATCCGGCGGCAGCGCCGAGGCGAATGGCCAGCTCGCAGGCGTGGTTCCGTTCGGATTTGGCGCGATGGTTTTGGTCGTCATCCTGTTGTTCAACGCTTTGCGTCAACCGCTGGTTATCTGGTCCGTCGTGCCCCTGTCGCTGGTAGGCGTAGTGTTTGGCTTGGTAGTGGTGGGCGTGCCGTTTGAATTCATGGCAATCCTTGGCTTGCTGTCGCTGGCGGGTCTGTTGATCAAGAACGCAATTGTTTTGGTGGATCAGATTGATCTGGAAATTGACGAGGGCAAACCGCGATTTGATGCCTTGGTCGATAGCGCGGCAAGTCGTGTCCGCCCGGTCATGCTCGGCTCGGGCACAACCGTTTTGGGCGTTATTCCGTTGTATTTTGATGCATTTTTTCAATCCTTGGCAGTGGTGCTGATTTTCGGTCTCAGCTTCGCGACGGTTCTGACTTTGGTGGTGGTCCCTGTCGTTTATGCAGCCGTGTTCCGGATCAGCACTGACGAGACCGCGAATAAGAGCGAGGTGAAAGCGGCATGATTGCGCGGCGGGTAATCCCTCTCACCTTGGCCACGGCGCTGATGGCGAGCTGCGCCACGCTCAGCACTGATGTGGATGTTGCGCAGGCGACAGCTGAGAGCCTGCCCGAATTGCCCGCAACTTGGGTCGTAGAAGGGGCGATTCCAGGTGAAGTGCGGGTTGGCTGGATCGAAGCGATTGGCGACCCGGTGCTCACTGCTCTGGTTTACGAAGCGCAAGCGAACAACCCCGATATCCGCGCGGTTGCGGCCAACCTTGATGCTGCTCGGGCAATTACTCGTCAGGCGCGCGCGGCGCTGTTTCCGCAAGTTTTCGGATCGTTTGAGGTTGATCGGACCGATACGCCGCGTCCCTTTACGCCTCAAACGCCCGTGACCACGCTCACCGCACAGGCGCAGTGGGAATTGGACCTTTGGGGCCGAATAGGCGCAGGTCGTAATGCCGCTTATGCAAGCGCCCAAGCGGTGGAGGCGGATTTTCGCTTTGCTCAATATGCGCTCGCTCAAGGCGTGGCTGCGACCTATTTCACGTGTCTAGAGGCTCAGGAACAGGTCGGCGTTGCACGGCGCACGGTTGATGCCTTGGCAGAGATCGATCGGATTGTGCGGGTCCGATACCGCGAAGGGTTTGCCTCACGTCAAGATACCGCGATCACAGGCTCTGACCTTGAAACAGCGCGCAACAATCTGGTGCAGGCGCAGGCTGCGGCACGAACCGCCAGGCGCGCTCTGGAGGTGTTGTTAGGGCGGTATCCGTCAGATGCGATAATCCTTGACCAAAGCCTGCCAGAAGCGCCTCCTCCGCCGCCTGCGGGCCTTCCTGCACAGCTGCTTGAACGGCGTCCCGATGTGGTGGCTGCTGAGCGCCGCGTAGCCGCCGCCTTTGCAAACCTCGACCAGGCTAAGGCTGCGCAACTGCCCATGGTCACATTGACCGCTGCGGGCGGGGTCACGACAAGGGACCTCTTCGACATTGCTAACGGGCCAGATCTGCTGTGGTCCATCATTGGCAGCGTCCTACAGCCGATTTTGGACGGTGGATTGCGCGGCGCGCGTGAGGATGAAGCAGATGCCAATCGCCGCGCTGCCATCGCCCTTTATGCCTCAACCGCGCTTGCCGCATTGCGTGATGCGGAGGAGAACCTTGATCAGGTGCAAGTTCTGGCTGAACGCACATTGATCCTTGAAAATGCAGCTGAGCAGTCGGGCACGGCCTATGCTCTCACTCAACTGCAATACGCCGAAGGAGAGCGCGATCTGATCGATGTTCTCAGCGTCCAGCAACGCCTGTTTGCCGCCGAACGCAATCTGGTGGCGATCCGGCGTTTGCGGATAGAACAGTGGGTTGCGTTAAATCTGGCGCTGGGCGGTGATTGGATGTCGCAGAACACTCAGCCCTGACACGCGACCTTTGTCCGGGCACAGTTCCATCCTTCGTGCGTTTTATTGACAATTGCCCGCGCCTAGTTGAACGCGCCAAACCAATATATCTCTCCACCTTTCCACCCTCGGAGTTTCACTTGAGCGACGTTGAGCAGGCCCAAATGCCCAGCACCGATGACCCTCGCGTCGAATTCAGGCGTTTGATGGGCCTGTTCACCACGGGCGTATGCGTGGTTGCGGTGGAAACAGAGGATACGGGGATTGCTGCAATGACGGTCAATTCTCTGGTCTCCGTGTCGCTTGATCCGCGGCTCGTCTGTTGGAGCCTGCAAAACGCGGCGAGCCAGTTCGATATTTACGCCGCCGCTCAGCAATTCTCGGTCAGCATCCTAGGCGATGATCAGGCGAATTTGGCAAGGCGTTATGCCGGAAGGGGTGACACTCTCCTGCAACCCGATGACTTTGCAAAAAGCGCGCGTGGTTTGCCGGTTATCGCTGGCGCACTGGGCCATCTCGAATGCCATCGCTGGTCCGAATTCGCCGCAGGCGATCACACAATGATGTTCGGCGAAGTTATGGGATTGAGCAGTTCAGCACAATCATTGCCATCTGCTTCACCACTTGCCTTTTTCAATGGGCAATTTTGCGCTATTCAATCCTCATGAACGTTCAACCCAACGCAATGACGCCGGATGATACGCGCGAGAAGCTGCTGATTGCTGCGCTCAATCAGTTCGCCGAGCGCGGGTTTTATGGTGCGAGCATTGCACAGATTGCGGGCGAAGTGGGGCTAACCAAGCAAGCTCTCCTGTATCACTTCCGCCGCAAGGAAGACCTCTACAGTGAGGTTCTGAAACGCATTTCAGAGCGTATGCAATCCGCCATGCCGCCTCAGGCTGATCCGGGCGCATCAGCCGAACAGCGGCTCGAAGCTATGTTCGCAAAGTTTTACGCGGTTGCGCTCGACCATCCGCTCGATAGCAAGGTTTTGATGCGCGAATTGATCGATGATCAGCGTCGCGACTCCCCCGAGGACGAATGGCACTTCAGAGCGATGCTCAATCGGATGGTTGCTGCTCTTGATGCGATTGACGGGATGCCTGCGCTTCCTTTCGCAGAGAAATTGGCGCGTATTTACAGCATTGTTTCGATGATTCAGTATTTTGTGGGTTCAGGCGCGGTCTTGAAGCGTTTCTATGGAGACGGCGACTTCGCTGAAATTAGGTCAGCTTACCCTGAGCAATTGCGCAGCCATGTGCGGCGTTTGATGACCCCATAAGCCGCACGCATTTAGTACAAAATCATCTGAGTGCAGCGGAACAGGGCCAGCTTTCGGCCTGTTTCTTTGTGTGTGACCGTGGATGACCAAACCTGTGTTGTTCGGCCCAAGTGTTCGGCGTCAGAGCGTCCTATCAATATCCCCTCGCTGGCGCTGCCTAGAAAGTTCGATTTGAGCTCAATCGTGGTGTAGCCCTTGGCCTCTGCGGGCAAAACTTGCCCAGCCGCAAAACCGCACACGCTGTCTGCTAAGGCAACCATGCTGGCCGCGTGCAGTGCTTTTGCACCGGAACGCAGATGGTGCGGTTGGATCGGCATTGCAGCCTCCATCCACCCTTCGCCCTCATCGATAAGAGTGATCCCCATATGTGGGACGAGACCGCCTGCAGGCGGATGAAATCGCGTGTCAGTCATGCGCGCGAGGGTAGAGCCCGATGATCGCATTGTCATCTGCGAGTGAAGGGGCGGGCTAGAGGGATAGCTCGCGACTAATTTGGATTGAAAGTTTGGTGCGGTCGAGAAGACTCGAACTTCCACGGGCGTTAGCCCACAACGACCTCAACGTTGCGCGTCTACCAGTTCCGCCACGACCGCACTCAAAAAGCTGGAAGCCGCTCAAACAAGCGCTCCGCTGGGTAGGAGCGGGCCACTAGCAAGGGGGCATTGCGGGTGCAAGGGATTTGATGCCCTGCTGGTTTGATGCGTGAGCCGCTTGGTTCTGTGCGGGCCGTTTCAGCCCGGTGACCAGCCGATTTCGGCGGCCTTCGCAGAGGCCGGGATATTGGTGACAGCTTCAGTGACATTCAGGCTTTCGCCCGGCGCAAGCTCGCTTTTGGAAGGAACCACTACCCAGCTGTAGACGTTCTTTTCACGCTCATCGCGGAACACAATTAGTAAGCTGGGCACGCTGACGCTGGATTGCCCTGAATTGCGAATGCTCCCGCGCACTTCGAAGATTTCCTCGCCCGTATCGAGCTCTGCTTTGCGTTGTTGGTTTTTGGGAAAATCCAATTCGAGGTCTTCTTGGCCAATGCCAAAGGTTGGCTGATCAACAGGAAACCAGTCAGGCAGGCCATAATAATTGACCGCAACGACGGTGCCGGTTGCCAGCAATGCAAAGACACCGGCTGCCAATGTCCACATTTTCAACGGATTGCGACGCCCGGAAAATGGCGGGCTGTAGTCAAAGCGCGATCCCTCATCCGCGCCGTAATTGTCGTCAAAGTCGTAATCCGAATCATCGACCAGAGATTCGCTGCTTTCGTTGGCGAGCGGGTCGTCGCCAAAACTCTCACTCAATGGGGTTTGAGTGTCTGGCGTGTCTTCCACTTCTGTGGTCGGTTCCGAAGGTGCTTCGACTTCAGGTTCGGGAACCCGCGAACGGGTCTTCTTGCTGCGTTGCCCTTGCTTTAGCGCGCGTGCAGCAATTCCGTTGCTGGCGAAATCCGCTGCTTCGTCTGTCGCGGGGTGATCTTCTGTACGCCAATGGCTGATTGAAGGGCCTGAGGAGACGTCGCCTGGCTCTGTGGCGCTCGGCTCTGTGGCTTTCGGTACGGCAGGGGCAGGTGGAGGGGATGCTGGTGGTGGCGCAGGCTTTTCAACCGGCACGGTCTCCACTTGCTCAGTAAGGTCGAGCAGGTCGGGTTCCTGAAACCAGCTGTGTTTGCATTTGGCGCAGCGCACCGTCCGCCCGTCGCCGCCAATAGCGGTTTCGGGCACCACATAGCGCGTTCCGCAGGCTGGGCAGGATATAATCATCGCCCCTTTGGCAATAAACAGCGCCCGCCCGCGCACAAGAGCGCAGAGACCCCTAGGTGATACAATTGCGTGGCTTTTCCACATTGCTGCGCAAGAATCGCGCTTGTGGGCATGAAATGATGGGCGATTGAGCGTCTCTTGGGCTTCCCCCAACCATGGTGCGCTGATAGGTGCGCTGAATGAGCGATAGGCCGAGCGAAATTGTTAAGTTCGACAATGTGGGCCTACGCTATGGCACCGATCCAGAGGTGCTGAGCGATCTCAGCTTCACGCTATTTCCGGGTAGTTTCTATTTTCTGACCGGCGCTAGCGGCGCGGGCAAGACCAGCTTGCTCAAGCTTCTGTACCTCGCACAGCGCCCGTCGCGAGGGTCGATCCGCATGTTTGGCAAGGACATGATCACGCTGCCCCGCACGCGCCTGCCTGATTTTCGCAGACGGTTGGGCGTTGTGTTTCAGGACTTCCGCTTGGTCGAGCATCTGTCGGCATTCGATAATGTCGCGCTGCCCTTGCGGCTGTCTGGCACGGATGAGGCAAGGGTGATCAAGGCGGTGTCCGATATGCTCGAATGGGTCGGATTGTCTCATCGTGCGCAAGCAATCCCAGCCACGATGTCCGGCGGAGAGCAACAGCGTGTGGCGATTGCGCGCGCGGTAATTGCGCGCCCGCAAATGCTGATCGCGGATGAGCCGACGGGCAATGTCGACCCCGATATGGCGCTTAAATTGCTGCGCCTGTTTGAAGCGTTGAACAATCGTGTTGGCACCACCGTTATCGTCGCGACGCACGATGTGCACTTGTTGAAGAAAGTGCCGGATTCGCTGATTATGCGTCTGCAGAAAGGGCGATTATCGGACCCGACTGGCGCTTTGCGTTATCCGCCGCGGCCATCGGTAAAGGCGGGGGATAGGACATGAACACTCCGCCAACTCCCGAGGGGCAGGTGAGCGATGCAGCGCCTGATCTCAAAGGTCCAGCCAGTGCGCGATTGCTGCCCAACACCCGGTTTGGTGGGCCAATCCCGTGGGTGATCGCCATTTTGATCGCATTGGTGGTCATTGCGGCCGCTGGTGGCCTGTCACTGCGCAATCTAGCCGACAATGCACGAGCCGACCTATCCGATGCGGTCACGGTGCAAATCATTGAAGCCGATCCCGAGATTCGCTCGCAACAGGCGCAATTGGCGGCTGATACGCTGGCGGATAACCCGCTCGTTACCTCTGTGCGTGTTGTTCCAGAGGCGGAGCTGGCCGAGCTGCTCGAACCATGGTTAGGCGCCGCCGCAGCGAGCGAGGATGTGCCTATCCCCGCGCTGATCGATATTGAGCTGTCTCGCCGTGCCTCTACCGAAGAAATCACCCAATTGCAGGATGCGCTTTCTAGCGTGGTCGAAGGGGCAAAGGTCGATGCACAATCGGAATGGCTGCGACCGGTTTACGATGCGCTGGCGGCTCTCCAATACCTCGCGCTCGCACTGATTGCGCTTGTCGGCTTTGCGACCGCAGCAGCCGTTTGGCTTGCCGCGCGCAGTGCATTTTCCAACCATCGCGATACGGTCGAAGTGATCCATCTGCTGGGTGGTACAGACAAACAGATCACCCGCATCTTTCAGCGCGCGGTCCTGCGCGATGCGGCGTTTGGTTCGATAATCGGCGTTGTGTTGGGACTCGGCGCGGTGTGGCTGTTGGGCCAGCAATTTGCCGCGCTGGATAGTGGCATGGTCGGTGGCGGAGGCCTCGATTGGGTCGATTGGCTTGTGATTGCAGCGATTCCTGTCGGCGGTGTTCTGCTTGCGCTCATAACTGGGCGCATAACCATCGGTTTTGCGTTAAGGTCGATGCTGTAACCTACCATGTCTGTGCTTCGATATACTCTCTCTGGCAGCGTCCTTATCTGGGTGCTCGGTTTCCTGTGGTTCACGGTGTCATTGCCGCAACCCGCTGCGCAGACCGCCACCGATGCTGTGATCGTCCCCACCGGCGGCGCAGGACGTATCGCTCAAGGCCTATCAGTTCTGGATCAGGGGCTGGCGGGCAAAATGCTGGTTACAGGTGTGGACCCGGAAGTAACACCGGAAGAATTCGCGGCTGAATTTGTGGTGGATGCAGCGCAAATGGATTGCTGTGTAACGCTTGGATTCGCAGCCGTTGATACGCGTGGCAATGCGACGGAGACCGCCGAATGGGTCGCGGCAAACAACATTGCTTCGCTGCGCCTTGTGACGACCGATTGGCATATGCGTCGGGCCGCGAATGAGCTTAATCAAACCCTTCCTGAAACTGTCACAGTTGTGCGCGATGCTGTCCCTTCCGAACCAAGTGTTGCCAGCCTGTTTCTAGAATATCATAAGCTGCTCGCTAGCTGGGTAGCGGGCCTTTTCGGTTTTTAAGGGGCATTTGTGCCGTTTTTTCGCAGTCTTTTGTTCTATCCCGTTTTCTACGGTTTCAGCGCGCTGATGGTGATTGCATCAGTGCTCGCGATCCCGTTTGGGCGCGAGGCTTTGAAGAAAGTCGTCTTGCAATGGGGCGGTTGGCATCTGTGGTGCGTGCAGAACATCCTCGACATCACGATTGTTCAAGAGGGCAGCATCCCGGATGAGCCTGTATTGATTGCGGTGAAGCATGAAAGTTTCTTCGAGGCGATCGATATGCCGCGCCTGTTCCGTTACCCGACGGTTTTTGCGAAGCGCGAGCTGTTCTGGATTCCCGGTTGGGGAATTTCCGCTAAGATCTACGGCCTTATTCCGGTTGCGCGCGACAAAGGCGCGCGCGCTCTGCGTGAGATGATCGCCACAGCAAAACTGCGCGTTGCCGAAGGGCGCCCGCTCATCATCTTCCCCGAAGGCACAAGGGTGGAGCATGGCGATGAACCGCCTTTGCAATCCGGATTTGCAGGCATGTACAAATTGCTGGGACTGCCGGTGGTCCCGGTGGCAGTGAATAGCGGGCCGCTCTATCATCGGTTGGTCAAACAGCCCGGTACGATCACTTACCGTGTTGGTGCGACGATTCCCGCTGGTCTGCCGCGCGCAGAGATGGAACGCCGGGTGCACCGGGCGATAAATGTCCTGAATAGCGGTGAGAGCATTCCGACAGGGACTTTGCCGGTCGGCGCTTAGGCTTTGCCGTGATCCTCGCGGCCAAAGTCTGGCCTGTCGTCATCCTGACCTTCCTCAATCACCGCGCGGCGGATTGCGCGGGTGCGGTCGAACAATTCATGCAAAGTGTCGCCATCGCCTGATCGGATCGCGCGTTGTAGAGCTGTCAAATCCTCGGTGAAGCGCCCAAGCATTTCCAGCACAGCTCCCTTATTGTTGAGGAACACGTCTCGCCACATCACCGGGTCAGAGGCGGCGATACGGGTAAAATCGCGAAAGCCCCCGGCGGAATATTTGATGACCTCGGATTGTGTCACATCCTCCAGATCACTCGCCGTGCCGACTATCGTGAACGCGATGAGGTGCGGAATATGGCTGGTCACAGCCAAGACAAGATCGTGGTGTTCTGCATCCATAATCTCGACGTTAGAGCCTAGCTTGGTCCAGAATGCGCTGAGTGCTTCGATGGCAGCTGTATCGGCTCCGTCAGGCGGCGTCAGAATACACCAGCGATTGGCGAAGAGTGTCGCAAACCCAGCTTCCGGCCCGCTTTGCTCAGTCCCTGCAACAGGGTGTGCAGGGATGATTGTGCGACCGGGTAATGCGCGCGCCAAAGCTTCCGCCACGCTCTGTTTGGAAGAGCCGACATCGGAGATAATCGCATGCTCTGGCGCATGATTGGCCAGCGCGCTTGCGGCGGCGTGCATCGCGCCGACGGGCACACACAGGATGATGAGATCGGCATCACGCACCGCTTCGGCCGCGCTGCCACACACATTGGCGACCAGGCCGCGTGCTTGAGCGGCGTCGCGCACATCTGCGTCTTGATCAAAGCCTGCGGTGGTAATCCCCGGCGCCAATGCCTGCACCGCCAACCCGATTGACCCGCCCAACAAGCCAAGCCCAATAATCGCGACGTTTTGGATGCTCATGCCACCTCTCCGCACAGCGCTCGTAGGCAAGCGGTCACACGCGCCATATCCTGCGAAGTGCCGATGGTGATCCGTAATGCGTCACGCAGACCATCGACGGGCAAATGCCGCACTGCGTATCCTGCCTCGGCCAGTGCATTGAGAGCCACCTCGGCGCGGAGCTCGCCTTCAAAGCGCACCAACACAAAATTCGCCTCGCTCGGCACTGCACTCAAACCGTGGTTACCCAGTGCCGTGATCGCCAGCACAAAACGCGCTCGTTCCGTCGCATTATGATCGCGACTGCTTTCCACAAACGCTTGATCACCGAGCGCCGCAACTGCCGCCTTTTGCCCGCTTACTGTCACGTTGAACGGCCCTCTGATTCGGTTCAGCACATCGATGAGGTGCGACGCGCCAGTGGCCCATCCGATCCGTTCGGCAGCTAGGCCATAAATCTTCGAAAAAGTGCGCGTGACCAGCACATTGTCATGCACGGCGGCAAGCTCGAACCCGGTGCGTTGAACTGCTGGATCGCAATATTCGCCATAGGCCTCGTCCAACACCAACAGCACATTGCGGGGCAGGCCTGCATGGAGGCGCGTGACTTCACTTGGTGCGATCCACGTGCCGGTGGGATTGTTCGGATTGGCGAGAAACACGACTTTTGTCCGTTCACTCACCGCGGCCAATATCGCATCAACATCTGCTGTCAGATCGCGATCATCGGCCTCCACCGGTATGGCACCGCATCGGCGCGCAGCGATATCGTAAACGGCGAAGGAATGGCGCGAGAACAGCACTTCGTCATCCGCACCCGCAAAGCCTTGCGCTGCGAGATTGAGCAATTCATCCGACCCTGTCCCGCACACAATTTGGTCTGCATCGAGGCCGTGCAATTCGGCGATCGCTTTACGCAAAGCCCTCGCATCGGGATCAGGATAGGTTGCCGCTTCTATCCGCGCATCCGCAAGCGCGGTCAAAGCCGCTGGACTGGTACCAAGCGGGTTTTCATTCGCAGACAGCTTTACCAGCGCGCGCCCGTCGCTCGCCGTGGCTTTGCCGGGCGTGTAGGCGTGAATGCCCAGAATATAGGGTTTCGGGTTTGGGCGCATGGTCATCTCAGCGCGGGGCGATAACCGCTTCGCTCTGCCAAGAACACCCCAATTGACTTAAAGCGCCGCCTCGCCCACTTCGCTGATCGCCCATGAACACTTTAAGCGCCTCGAAAACTCACGCAATTTCCTCGCTCCCACTTGATAGCGGTCAGGTGCTGGAGAGCGCACAGATTGCGTATGAGACCTATGGTGAGTTGAATTCAGATGCCTGCAACGCGATCCTGATTTGCCATGCGCTGACCGGGGATCAATATGTGGCAAGTACCCATCCGATTACGGGCAAACCGGGTTGGTGGGAGCGGATGGTGGGACCGGGCAAGCCGATTGATACTGACCGATTTTATGTCATCTGTGCGAATGTGATTGGCAGTTGCATGGGGTCAAGCGGTCCAGCCGCAGCCGGACCCGATGGCAAACCTTATGCGATGCGTTTCCCGGTTATAACCGTGCGCGATATGGTGCGCGGGCTTGTTGCGCTGCTCGATGGATTAGGGATTGAGCAGTTGCACACGGTGGTCGGCGGATCGATGGGCGGGATGCAGGCCTTGAGCCTCGCCGCCAATTGGCCCGAGCGCGCGGCGCGCGTGCTGGTGATCGCTTCGACAGCGCGCCATTCTGCGCAAAACATCGCCTTTCACGAAGTAGGCCGCCAAGCGATCATGGCTGACCCCGCATGGGCCGATGGCGATTATTATGCGAGCGGCGTTTCGCCCGACAATGGCCTCGCCGTGGCAAGGATGGCAGCGCATATCACATATCTTTCCGAAGAAGGTCTGACCGCGAAATTCGGGCGGCGCTTGCAGGACCGGTCTTCGAAGAGCTTTGGCTTTGATGCCGATTTTCAGATCGAGAGCTATCTGCGTTATCAAGGCAGCGGTTTCACTCAACGGTTCGATGCCAATTCCTACCTGTATATCACCCGAGCAATGGACTATTTCGACCTCGCAGAGGAGCATGGCGGCAAGCTTGCCGATGCGTTTGCAGGCACGTCGGCGCGGTTCTGTCTGGTCAGTTTCGACACAGACTGGCTCTATCCCACCGCGGAAAGCCGCCACATTGTCCATGCTTTGAACGCTGCAGGGGCGAAGGTTAGCTTTGTCGAATTGTCCGCGCCCAATGGGCATGACAGCTTCTTGCTGGAGCATGATGAGTTGGACCGGGTCGTGCGGGGTTTTGTTGCATGACGACCAAATCCTCATCGGACCTGCGCCCAGACCTCGCCGCGATCGCCGCGCATGTCGATCCGGATAGCCGAGTGCTCGATATTGGGTGCGGTGACGGCGATTTGATGGGTGTGTTGGAGGCGGAAAAGGGCTGCGATGCGCGTGGGCTAGAGCTGGATGCGGCGCTGGTTGGACGCTGTGTGGCGCGGGGTCTTTCCGTGGTCCAAGGCGATGCGAACACCGACCTTGCGAATTACCCGGACAAGGCGTTTGATTACGCTATTTTGAGCCAGACACTGCAAACTGCGACACGCCCTGACCTAATGTTAGATGAGCTGTTGCGGGTCGGCAGGCGTGCCTTTGTGAGTTTTCCCAACTTTGCCCATTGGCGCACGCGCACTGCCTTGTTGCTGGGTGGGCGGATGCCAGTCACGCGTGCTTTGCCGGTCAGCTGGTATGCGACTGACAATATTCACCACGTTACGGTCGAGGATTTCCGCGATCTCGCAAAGGCCAAGCGCGCCCAAATTGAGCGCGCTTGGTTCTTTGCGGATGAACGCGCAATTGGTCCGTTTGGAGCCAATTGGCGCGCCGAATTCGCGGTGTTCGAACTCAGCCGTTAGGGCACCGGATCACTTGCCGATATTGTTGTAATCGACGCTGCCATCCAGATTGAGGCCAATGCCGCCTGAATCGAGGATGTCATTGGATTTGAGGCGCCCCTCAAAGTTCACCGAAATTCGGTGCACGGCGCTGCCCGGACCCGGTGATTGCAGGCTCACACGCGAAAGAGCATGGCTGCTGAATGTCTCGTCAAGCAATGCCTCTTGCTCGCTTACCCGGTCCGCAATGGCCGATGCGTTGATCGATGAAAGCGGGATCAGAAAGTCTTCCAAGCTGAAGTCGGCAGCGCTGCCGATCACAGAGATCTCAATCGGCTGCGGGTCTTTGAATTCACCCGTAGTGACATCCAAATCCCTTTGCAGAAGCTTGTTTGCATTTTCTGGATCTTGATATTTCACCGAGCAAGATTTGAGGATTCCGGGCTCAGTGGACACAACGGCGTACTGTTCTAAATTCTCACCAACACCGAATGATGTCGAGAGTTCTGACACCTTCGCGTCGGCTCCAAGAGCTTCGGCTGCTGCCTCAAAACATACGGCAGGGCCGTTGCTTGCCAGTGTCATTGACGATTGGGCCGAGCCGCTGTCGCCGGCAACCGTCACGCCCGAAGTGGTTTCGTCTGCGCCGCTATCGCCGCCACATGCGACAAGGATTAACGACAATGTCGCTGCTGTGACCGTCCGGCCCGTTGTGTTCGTATTCAAGGTTTCATTCCTCCAAACAGTGCCCCCGCTCACCTGATTTTCACAGAGCGGAGGCACAAACCAGTCCAAATTCTTCGTTGTTTCTACGGCCGGTGGAGACCGCAGATCTTGTGGCCGTCGGGATCGGTGAAGTAGCACAGGTTCATGACCCCCATGCTGCCTTCGCGTGGGCCGGGAGGGTCTTCGATGCTGGTTCCGCCATTGGCCACCGCGACGTCGTGCAGTTCCTGAATTTGTTCCATGGAGTTGCACTTGAAACCGATGGTAAAGCCGTTTGACGGCTCAGCAGGCTCACCGTTGATCGGTTCACTGATCGAGAATGTGTCGCCATCGTGGATGTAGAACAGGCGCGTTTGTCCGGTGTCATTCACATGCGCCATGGGCTCGCCTGCGCCAAGAACGCCGAGTACGGCATTGTAGAAGGTCTTGGACCGTTCGATATCGTTTGATCCAATCATCACATGGTTGAGCATTTGAAGTCTCCTTTTTGGGGTGTTCGAAATGAGACCTAGGGCCGCATCTGGACCCCGACAACCCGTTTATTGAGGACATTGGTCTAAAGCGGTAGCCGCGGGTTCATCTGGCCTGCGATAGGGCGGAGAATGATTTCATTTCTTGCCGCAATCGCTCTTCAGTCCGCTCCGGTTCTTGTGCCGCCACCGGCATCCGAGTTGTCCACCGCTGATCGTCCCGTTCCAGCACCTCCATTAGCCTCTTTGGATGACCTCCCAATAGAGCAAGCCGCTGGCCCACGTTGTGGTATCGCGTTCGCTACTGTTAGTCGGTGGCAGAAAGGTGGAGATCCGCGTGGCACCGGTTACATCGATATGGAAGCACAGGGCGGTCGTGAGTTCTTCATCCGCACTATGGCAGGCTTGATGGAAGAATTTGAGCTGACGCGCGATCAGATCCAAACACTTGCCTTTAACGAGGTGAATAAACTCAACAACTCAGAAGGCGCAGAGCGGATCGCGGCAATGATGCCAGCCTGCCTGTTGATGAAGCGTTCTGCAGGCCTTTGAGACCAGTGGATTTCGTCCGCGCTTTCGGGCATGGGACTGATCATAATGTGGCAGCTTTACCAATTCCCCCTGTGTCCCTTTTCACGTAAGATCCGTCTTTTGATGGGTGAGAAAAACGTCGCCTATGAATTGGTGCGAGAGGACCCGTGGGCAGCCTCTGACGACTTCCTCAATCTCAACGCAGCCGGACGCACACCGGTCCTCGTCAATGAGGGCAAGGGCATCACACTGGCCGATAGCCGGGCGATTGGTGAATATCTCGAAGAGACCGTCGACCGTTCGCCAATGATCAACGGTACGGCCGCGGGCCGGGCCGAAATTCGCCGTTTGGTCGCCCTGTTTGATGAGAACTTCTACAACGATGTCACCGCGCCTTTGTTGTTGGAGCGGATGAAAAAGCGGCTGGTGTTCAAACAGCCACCCGATAGCGGCGCTTTGCGACAAGCGATGCGGATGGCACACGGGCATCTCGATTACATGGACTGGCTGATCGATACGCGCCCTTGGCTAGCAGGATCAACGATGAGCCTTGCTGACCTTGCCGCCGCCGCCCAGATCAGCGTGGCCGACTATCTTGGCGGGATTGATTGGGCAGGGCATGAGCAGACGCGCGGTTGGTATGCGGTTTTCAAGAGCCGCCCGAGCTTCCGCCCGCTACTCTCGGAACGCATGGATGTGATCAAGCCGCCGGAGCATTATGCGCTGGTTGATGGCTGACTTGGCGTTTTAGGAGCGAAAAATGACCGATGATCCCAAAACTCTAACCGATGCCGAGTGGCGCGCCAAATTATCTCCGGAACAATATCATGTTCTGCGCGAAGCGGGGACAGAGCGCGCTTTCACCGGACAATATGACAAGCATTATGACGCAGGCGAATATACGTGCGCAGGATGCGGTACCGCGTTGTTCACCAGCGATGCGAAGTACAATTCCGGCTGCGGCTGGCCTGCTTTTACTAAGCCATCCGACGCTGACACAGTCGAGGAACGCCGCGATGTTTCCTTTGGTATGGTCCGTACCGAAGTGCTCTGCACCGCGTGCGGCGGACACTTGGGCCATGTCTTCCCTGACGGCCCGCCGGATCAGGGAGGCATGCGCTATTGCATCAATTCTGCGTCGCTCGATTTTGCGCCTGAGGACTCTGAGTAACCTGGTTTCCCTCTAGGCGATCGTCGACTGGTCGGGGACACAGCTTTGTGGTGGTGTTCACGCCTTGTTACAACTGCTCTATGCAGGGATGTAAGCCACCCGAAAGGGACGTAAAAAGGGCTATACAATCGAATGTCGAAGCGGGGTAACCAGCTGCAAAATAAGGGTAAGCGCGGATCGCGCCGCGCCGCCACAGAGCGCGCTCAGCGCGGTGGTTCTGGCGGCTCTGGTGGCGGTTCGGGCAAGAAACGCCTGAAACGATCAGGCTCCACATCTGGTGAACCCAAACGCCAATCTGCCTTTTGGAAATGGATCAAACGCCTCGCATTTTGGGGCACTGGCGCTGCGGTGCTGGGCGTGCTCGCATTGGCTGTTGCTGTTGGCATGGCCGCGCAATCGATCCCGGGTTTCTATGAATTGAAGGCAAGCCAGACGGGCCAAACTATTCTGGTGCGCGCGCGTGACGGCAGTGAGATTGTCGAGCTGGGACCGAGTTTTGGCCAATGGCTGGAACACGAAGAAATCCCGGAAAATATGCGTAACGCAATGATTGCGGTTGAGGATAAGCGCTTCGAATCGCATTTCGGCGTTGATCCCTACCGCACCGCGGGCGCTATCGTCGAAGGGTTCACGGGCGCGCGTAGCCGCGTGGGCGGAACCTCGACCATATCGCAGCAATTGGCGCGCAACCTGTTCCTATCTTCTAATCGCACGGTTGACCGCAAGGCCCGCGAAGCGGTGTTGGCGATGGCGCTGGAATGGAAGTTTTCGAAGGAGCAAATCCTAGAGCTGTATTTGAACAAGGTGTATTTCGGTGGCGGTGCTTACGGTGTCGACAGCGCGAGCCGCAAATTCTTCAGCCATCCCGGCACTGAGCTCTCGGTGGCAGAGGCTTCGATCATTGCCGGTCTTGTAAAGGCGCCCAGCCGATATTCCCCCACTGCCGATGTGCAGGCCGCCGTTGATCGCGCGAAAGTTGTCCTACGGCTGATGCGCGAACAGGGCTATATCACGCAGGCTGAGGCATCGGTTGATGTCGATACGGTGGAGCTGAAACAGCAATCGGGACAGAACTCGGTGCGCTATTTCACCGATTGGGCGCTGCCTCAGCTTGATATCTTGCTGCCCGAAACGAATGCTCCACTGGAGGTTTGGACAACGCTGGACACCGGGATGCAGCGCGCGGCGACCGCCTCGATTGACGCGAACACGCCAGAAGGATCTCAAGGTGCGTTGGTCAGTCTTGATCGTGATGGCGCGATCCTCGCTCTGGTAGGCGGCACGGATTATGTTGAAACAAATTTCAACCGGGCGACGAATGCTATGCGGCAGCCTGGATCATCGTGGAAGTTGTTCGTCTTTCTGGCGGCATTGGAGGCTGGCTATACCCCAGATGACCGGGTGAAGGATGTTCCGGTGACGATTGATGGCTGGACCCCGCGCAATTCCAACGGGCGCAATGTTGGCGAAACCTCTTTGCGAACCGCCTTTGCCTATTCAATCAACACGGTTGCGGCGCAATTGGGCAATGAGGTCGGCTTTGGCACGGTTGCCTCCATGGCACGGCGGTTTGGCATCACCAGCCCTGTTTCAACCTTCCCTTCAATGGTGCTGGGCGCCTCTGAGGTACGCTTGATAGAGATGACGCGAGCATTCGCGGCCGTTTCGGCGGGCGGCATGGCGGTGGAGCCTTACGGCATCACCAAAGTGACCACAGCAGGCGGTGAAGTGATCTATGAGCACGAGAAATCGCGCGAGACGCAGTTGGTGCCTGACTATGTTGCCGCCGGCATCACTGATCTGCTGCAAGCAGCGGTGCAAACCGGCACCGGGCGCGCGGCGCAGATTGGACGACCTGTGGCAGGTAAGACAGGCACGACCAGTTCGAACAAGGATGGTTGGTTTGTCGGCTTTTCATCCGGGATCACAACCGGTGTGTGGATGGGGCGCGATGATGCAAGAGCGGTGCCGGGCCTGCAAGGCGGACGGGCGCCAGCTCAGGCCTTTGCGGCCTATATGCGTTTTGCCGTGAAGGACCGCGCGGTCGAGCAATTCGATACGGAGTTAAACTTGCCCGAATGGCGATTGGAGCCGGACGAAGAGGCGATGTTTGGCGATCCCGATGATTATTACTTCATCGATGAGCAGGGCAATTTGGTAGAGCCCGGTCGCGGCAATTCGGGTCGCGGTGATCCGGGGCGCGGCTTTGACCCAGAGGGTGGCAATGCGGTCGACCCAGTTGACGAGCCACCACCCGCTGCGAGCCAGGACTTTCTCGAACAGGCGACGGGTCAACAGATCACTCCGCGCGGTGAGGGGCGGCCACCGCCGCCCAACAATTCAGCGCCTCCGCCACAGCCCGCCATACCGCCACCGCGCGAAGGCGGTGGACAGCCGCCCAACAATCAAGGATTCTGATAAGTCCAAAGATGGATACAAAAACCCCCGCAAAGCGAGCGCTTTGCGGGGGTTTTTGTTGAGTGCTGCGGCAAGTTGCCTCACCGCTAGACCATCAGCGCAAACGTACTGGCAAGAAGCGTGGAGGCGCACCGCGGCGCTGAATCCGCAGCAAGACAGCGTCGCGATTGGCGCTTTCGGCAGACGAGACCTGTTCGCGCAATGCGGCGATTGTGGTCACAGCCTGATAATTGGCTGACAGGATAATATCCCCCCGGCGCAGACCCTTACGGCCTGCATCGGAATTGGGATCGACCGCGCCGATCACCAGCCCTTCTGTATCTTCACCAACACCCAAAGAACGCGCGATTTGTGGTGTCAATTCGCGCACTTGGAGGCCAAGCTTCTCCGCAATGACATCGTCCATTTCATTGGGGTCCATCGGCTCTTCGGCGTCCGGGTCAAAGCTCTCTTGCTGTTGCTGAGCAAGTTCAGCCTCGCTTGGGCGTTTGCCAAGGGTGGTGTTGATCGTCACGCTGGAACCATTGCGCAGGACCTCGATAGGGACGGTTTCGCCCGGATCGATATTGGCAACCAGGAACGACACGGTCTGATCTGAGCTCACTTCCTGACCATTAACTCCAACGATGATGTCGCCTGCACGCAGGCCAGCGTCTTCTGCCGGGCTATCATCGGAGACGATCTGAACGATCTCACCGCGATTGCGCTCCAGACCCAGAGAATCCGCCAGATCATCGTTCATCGGTTGCAGGTTTACACCCAGGTAACCGCGCTCAATCTCCTGACCTTCGCGCAATTGCGCGACGATGGGTTGGGCGATTTCAGCCGGGATCGCAAAGCCAATGCCGACGCTGCCACCGGATGGTGAGAAGATCGCATTGTTGATGCCGATCACATTGCCGCGCATGTCGAACAATGGGCCGCCTGAGTTGCCGCGGTTGATCGAGGCATCTGTCTGAATAAAGCGGTCATAAGCGCCGCCTTGTCCGGTGTTGCGATAGACCGCTGAGACGATGCCCGACGTCACTGTGCCGCCAAGGCCGAAGGGATTGCCAATTGCAACAACCCATTCACCCACGCGCGTTTGAGCAGAATCGCCAAACTCAACAAATGGGAATGTGTTGTCTGAAATGATCTTGAGAACCGCCAAATCCGACGCCGCGTCAGCGCCGACCAGCTCAGCTTCATATTCGGTGCCATCCGGCATAGTCACGGTGATTTCTTCAAGCCGCGCGCGATTGTCCGGCGTGACAACGTGATTGTTGGTCACGACATAGCCATCGGCGCTGATGATGAAGCCAGAGCCAAGTGATTGCGCTTCGCGGCGCTGTGGCTGATTACCGCCGCCGCGACGGTTGAACAATTCGGCAAACGGTGTGCCAGCAAATGGATTGCGGTTCACTTCGACCGATTGCCGCGTCGCGATGTTTACCACCGCTGGCTGCAATTGTTCGGTCAGATCAGCGAAACTCGCCGGAGCGCCTGCCTGAGGGACAACTTGGTTCATCACCGAAGTGTCGTTTTGCGCGACTTGCGCGCCCGCTGGATAGCCTGTCATCAAAGAGACCGCAGCCCCTCCGACCAAAAGCGCGCTCGTCAGTCCATAAACATACCGCACGTTGCTCACGTCCTCTCGTTCCTTTTCTTCTCTGAACGGCATCGGCGCCGAGGCCAGACCGTTCAATTGTTCTAAAACTACGCACCCACAATGGGCCTAGACGCACTTAACCGCGATTGAACACACTTGTAGTCAGTAGTGCCATATCAGTCGTTCGTCTGATCCATGCGTTTCGTTACGCTTTATTGTGCACCTCGAAATTGGCGCAGATATTCATTGTCTGGCGAAAGAATGATGGAGCTTTCTCCGCGACCTTCACCGCGCGCAAAGCTTTGTTCGTAGCTCTGCATTGCGCGGTAGAAATCGTAAAAATTGCCGTCCTGACCAAAGCTTTCGGCGTAAATGCGTGCGGCTTCCGCGTCCGCTTCGGCACGGATCACCCGAGCATCGCGTGTACCGGCGGCACGAATGGTGCGCGCCTCACGCTCACGATCCGATTCCATCCGTTGGAACGCCGATTGCAATGGCGCGCCTGAGGGAAGGTCGGTGCGCTTGATCTGCACATCGATCACCTCTGCGCCATATTGGCGAGCCTCTCGGTCAAGGTTCGCACGCACATTGGCGAGCGCTGTACCGCGTTCGGCGGTTAGCATGTTGGCAAATGTACGGCGGCCCAATTCCTGACGCAAAGCGGAGTTGAGGATCGGTTCAAGCGCTGTGCGTACACCATCTGTGGTCCGCGCACGTTCGATCATCCGTTTCGGATTGACAATGCGGAACCGTGCATAGGCATTGACCAACAGACGCTGCTGATCGTTAGAGAGCACTTCTTCGTCCGTCATCTCAAGGTCGAGAACGCGTTTGTCGATCCGTTGGATCGTCTCGATCAACGGGATGCGGAAATACAGACCAGCAGGGTAGTCGCTGCCTGGACGGTTAGCGAAACGAACTGGTTCACCTGTGCGGATGACAACGACCTGTTCTTCTTCATTGACTACATAGGCGCTCATAAAAAAGCCAATAATCAAGACACCAAGGGCGATGATCGGCCAACGATAATTGTTCCAGAGAGCTTCCATGATTATTGCCCCTGCTGAGTTGGTTGGGCCGGTCGTGTTGGTGCTTCCACCGTGATTTCCGGAGTGGGTGCGGCCGCTCGGCGGCGCAGTTCGGGCAATGGAAGATAAGGTGTCACGCCGCGCGCTTCGACAATTGTCTTATCGGTCACCGCGAGCACACGCTCCATCGTCTCATAGTACAGCCGCTGGCGGGTCACGCCAGGGGCAAGGCGGTATTGCTGATAGACCTTGTCGAATGCTTCGGCTTCACCTTCGGCCTCTGCAATAGTTTGCTGAGCGTAACCGCGGGCCTGGTTGCGGGCACGGTCGGCGTTTTGTTCAGCAACAGAAACATCGCGGAATGCTTCGACCACCGATTCGGGCGGATCTGCCTTTGCGATTTCAACACCAACCACCTGAATGCCGGCCTGATACCGATCGAGTGTTTCCTGCATCCGGTCGCGTACGGATTGTTGAATTTCTGCACGGCCTTGACCAGTAAAGGTCTCATCCAACGTCTTTTCGGCAACCGACGCGCGCATTGCGGCCTCGGCGACTTCGTTGACGGTCTCTTCAGGCTCAGCGAGTTCGAACTTAAAATCCTCCAAGCTGTTGATGCGCCACCGCACAATATAGCTCAGATCGACAAGGTTTTGGTCGCCGGTCAGGATGAGTTTTTCAGCAGCACCCGCCGGAATATTGACGGCGCGAACGCCCGTAACATTTTCGACATCGACGGTTTCGATTGGATAGGGTGCGGAAAATTCGAGACCCGGGGTCATCGTGCGGCTGTAGGAGCCGAGAGTTTTGACGACAGCATTTTCACCCGGCTGGATCAAATGAATACCGGTTGCGAGAAACCAGAGAACCGGGACAAGAACGAATAGGATCGGGAACCAGCTGCCGCCGCCAGGGCGTTCTGGCATGCGAAAGCCGGGGCCTACACCACCGCCTGCGCGGCGCGGGCCTTCTGGGCCACGGTTCTTGAAAATATCTTCGATAGAGGCAGAGCGGCGTCCACCGGGTTTGTCACCGCCGCCAGAGCCTCCGCCAGGCAGCCAAGGATTGCGCGGGCCATCAGAGCCCTCGCCTTCACTTTCGCCACCCGAAGGTGCGCCATCATCAGAGCCACCCCCGTCGCTGCCGCTACCGGAGCCGCCCCAGGGGTTTTTCTTACCAGCCATCGCCAGTGTGAAATTCTTTTTGAATCCATCGAATATTCGCATGGCTATCCTTATAGGAACGCAAATTGCGGAAAAACAGGGGTTGGCGCGCGGAATTTGCGGCTTAAGGCCATTGAACATGAGCAATGATCCAAATTTGCCGCTTAGCGCTGCTGATGCAGAGGCTCTGATCCGGGGTGCGCTTCCGATTGAGATTCACGGGCGGCTGCGCTCGGCACGGATCACGGAACGACGCGCCGTTGTTGTCGCCGAAGCTGGCGATCTGGGCGCAAAAGCGCGTGAGGAACTCGAAGGGCTAATAAAAAATGCCTTGGGCGAATTATCTGATGTGGATGAGGTTCGCGTAGCTTTGATTGCGGATCGGCGGCGGCGGATGATTATCGCGGTTGGGTCCGGCAAAGGGGGCGTGGGCAAATCGACGCTAACCACCAATCTGGCTGTCGCATTGGCGAGGATGGGCCGAAAGGTCGGCGTTATCGACGGCGACATCTATGGCCCATCACAACCGCGCCTGCTCGCGACAGAATGGGCAAAGCCGATGAATGAAGGCGACAAGCTGGTCGCGATTGATAGCCCTCATGGCGTGAAGGTGCTTTCGATGGGGCATATGGTTGCTCCGGGCAAAGCGCTGGCATGGCGCGGGCCGATGGCGGGTAAGGCGCTGGGCCAGCTGATTGATGCGGTGTGGGATGATACGGAGCTTTTGCTGATTGACCTGCCGCCGGGCACAGGTGATGTGCAATTGTCGATGATGCAGGATTCTAAGCCCGATGGTGCGGTGCTGGTCTCAACACCTCAGGACCTCGCGCTGCTTGATGCGGCGCGCGCGGGGCAATTGTTTGAAGATGGCGAAGTGCCTATCATTGGCCTAGTCGAAAACATGGCCGGATATGCTTGCCCCCATTGCGGCGAGATCAGCGATCCGTTTGGGAACGGGGGCGTGGAGAAATTTGCAAAAGCGCTCGACATACCCTTTCTTGGCCGAGTGCCTTTAACGATGGAGACCCGACAAAGCGGCGATGCAGGCACTCCGCCTGCTGCTGGCGATGGCGAGGGTGCCGCACCATTTGTGGCGATTGCTCAAAAGCTTGATCGCTGGATGAAGAGCGGGGCGATCTGAACGTTATGGAGATTACTCGGCGTGGATTGGTAACGGGCGCTGCGATTGGCGGCGGACTGTTGGTTGCGTGGTGGATTTTGCCGCGCAACTATCCCAACCCGCTTGAGCCTGCGCGCGGTGAACATGTCTTTGATGCGTGGCTTAAGATTGCTGAGGATGGCGTAGTTTCGGTCGCTGTGCCGCAGCTAGAGATGGGGCAGGGGATCACCACCCTTTTGCCGCAGATTATTGCTCAGGAATTGGGCGCAGATTGGCGTCAGATTGCGGTGGAACCTGCGCCGATTGCAGCCGCCTATCCAAATATTCCACTCGCCAAACGCTGGGCTGAGCTGTGGGATCCGTCACTGTCCGGCCTTTCCGAGGCAAGTGACGATATGTTGGCCTCCCGCTTTGCCCGTGCGCAGAGGTTCAACGCGACCGCCGATGGCACTTCAATCACCGCTTACGAAACGCCGGCCCGCGAAGCAGCCGCCGCGGCGCGGGCGATGTTGGCTCAAGAGGCGGCGTCGCGTTGGGGCACCTCGTGGGAGGAATGCGAGGTTGAAGGTGGAATTGTCAGCTGGGGCGATAACCGCGCGACATTTGGTGAGTTGGCTGTGGGTGCAGCTGAACAAAGCCCGCCCGATCCGCCGCCCGTCCGACCAGAGGTGCCCAGTGCGGTTCCCTTAAGCCAAGGCGCTATCGACAATAGGGCCGAAGGACCGCCAGATGGCCAGGACTCTGAGCAAAGCGCATCAATTGCCCCGGACTTTCCGCGCATTGACCTGCCTTCCAAAGTGGATGGCAGTTACACGTTTGCAAGCGATGTGCGCCTGCCCGGGATGGTTTACGCCGCGATCCGCCATGGCCCCAATCATGGCAGTGAACTGAGCGAATTTAACGAGGCCGCAGCCGCACGGGTTCCAGGAATGGTGGGCGTGGTAAAGTCCAAACGCTGGTTGGCGGTTGCAGCGACGACATGGTGGAGTGCGCAAAAGGCTCTGACCGCCATGGAGCCCGAATTCACCACTGCATACCCTGTCGACACTGGCGATATGACCGGGCGGATAGAGACGCTGCTGACTGCTGGTCCCAGCTACAAGATCGCCGAAACCGGATTTGGCGAAGCCGCGATGACGCGCGTGGATATGGCGCGACGCTATGAGGTTGAACCTGCCCATGCCGCCCCGCTTGAAACGGCGAGCGCTGCGGCGCGCTTTACCGATGGGCGATTGGAGCTGTGGATCGCCAGCCAAGCCCCCGAACAAGCGCGCGCTGCGGCGGCAAAAGCGGTCGGCCTTAGCCCAGAGGATGTCGCGCTTTATCCTATGCCTGCTGGCGGTAGCTATGACGCGCGGCTGGAGCATGATCACGCCATCGAAATCGCGCATATCGCCAAGGTGTTGGGTAAGCCGGTTCAGCTGACATGGCATCGCCGTGAGGAATTGATCGAATCCCGTCCCCGCCCGCCGGTATTTATGCTGTTGGGCGCGCAGCTTGCCGAGAATGCAGGCGGCGGGAGCGGCGCGATCGATGCGCTGAAGTGGCGGATTGCTTGCCCACCTGCGACCCATGAATTTGGCCGGAGACTGTTCGGCAATCTGACGCCCGCCGCTGCCATTCGCGAAAGCACCGGTCGCAGCGATGCGCTAGCTTGCGAAGGCGCAGTGCCCGCCTATCAATTGCCAAGCGTAACGGTGCGCCATGTCCCCGTTGAAACAGGCTATCCCGTGGGCCGAGTGCGCGGCAATGCGCATGGGGCGACGTGTTTTGCGCTTGAAAGCTTCCTCGACGAAATCGCGAATGAGAAAAACCGTGAGCCGCTTTCTTATCGCATGTCGATGCTAGGATCAGACATTCGACTGGCGGCGTGCTTGCAGCGCGCGGCCTCTATGGCTGAATGGAATGGCGGGGTGAACCAAAGCGGGCAGGGGCTTGCCTGTCATCGCGTTGGCGATGAGGAAACGGGCGCGCGGATTGCTTGTGTTGCAACGGCGCGTCGCAATGCCAATTCGGGCACCGGGGCCGAGGGCACCGATAGCGGTGTCCGCGTCACGCGATTATCTGCCGCGGTCGATATCGGACGGATCATCAATCTCGATATTGCGCGCCAACAGATCGAAGGCGGCTTGCTATTCGGACTTGGCATGGCGTTGGGCAATGCGATGCGAATGCGCGGCGGATTGCCTACCGGCTTCGACTATGCCGATCTGGGTCTGCCGACTTTGGCCGAATGCCCAGAGATTGAGGTCGCTTTTATCGCTAGCGAAGCGGCTCCTGCCGATCCGGGCGAATTGGGCGCAATTATCGCAGCTCCTGCGATTGCGAATGCATTGTTTTCGGCTACAGGCTTGCGATTACGCCGCCTGCCCCTACTTTCTGATGGATTGTGAGCTGGGTATTCGGGTCCCCGGTGACTGGTGCGCGCGGCAGATGGAAACAGTTGCGCCTCAATGTGTTGGATAATGAATGACCTGGCAGCCACAGCTTCTACCTAACGATCACCCGCCTGTGTCCAGCGGGTCGATCGGCGTGATGCTGGTCAATCTGGGCACGCCTGATGCGCCTGATCCTGGCTCGGTAAAGCGCTATCTCAAACAATTCCTGTCTGACCGCCGCGTGATCGAAATCCCTCCCATCGCATGGCAACCGATCTTACGCGGCATTATCCTCAACACCCGCCCACAAAAAAGCGCCGCTGCCTATGCCAAGGTTTGGACTGATCGTGGATCGCCCTTGGCGGATATCACGGCGAGCCAAGCGGACGCATTGGCGGAGAAATGGGGCGCCAGCGAAGCAAGTGGACGCGAGAACGGCCCGAATGTGATCGTTGACTATGCGATGCGCTATGGCTCGCCCTCAATCGAACAGCGTTTGAATGAGCTGACCGCCAAAGGGTGCGACCGCATTCTGATCGCACCGATGTATCCGCAATATTGCGCTGCGACGACAGCGACCGTGTTTGACGAAGTCGCCCGCGTGATGGCTGGTTTGCGCTGGCAACCGGCTCTGCGATTTGTGCCGCCCTATCACGATGATGCGGTGTATCTCGATGCACTGGCCGATGATTTGACCCGGCAAATAGGTGCTTTGGCTTTCCGCCCTGAGGTTATGCTGTTGAGCTTTCACGGCATGCCGATGCGAACCCTGGAAAAGGGTGATCCCTATCATTGCCATTGTCACAAGACCGCACGATTGCTGCGTGAGCGGCTAGCAGAGCGCCCCGAATTTGCAGGCGTACGGTTTGAGACGACATTCCAATCACGGTTTGGCCCCGCGCAATGGCTGGAGCCGGCGACCGATGATACTTTGATCGCAGAGGGCGAAAAAGGAACGAAGCGGCTGGTTGTCGCGGCTCCCGGGTTTGCCGCTGATTGTGTCGAAACGCTGGAAGAGTTGGCGTTGGAAGGGCGCGATGAGTTCCTTGAAGCGGGCGGTGAACAATATGCCGTGCTCGATTGCCTGAATGTCTCGGATAGCGGTGTGGAAATGCTTGAGGCGTTGATCGGGCGGGAGCTTTCTGGCTGGGTATAGTCGACGGTTTGGTCCTATAATGCGCGTAGTTGGCTGCTTATTGACACTATGGTAAGTTGCATAGTTGATACGCAAGTAAACCACACCAATGCTTTGGAGCATGCCTAATATGGCTACCCTCGCTGAACCCAAACCCGCAGAAGCCACACGGCCGACATTTAGCCATTGGAGCGAAGGTCTGCCCAGCGACGATGCGCTGGCGCATATTCCGGGCAGTCGCGGGTATCCTTTGGTTGGCAACACCTTCACTCAGCTTGCTGACCCGCACGGGTTTACCAAAAGCATGGTGGAGCAGCATGGCAAGGTTTACAAAACCCATGCATTTGGCGGTTGGAACGTTGCTCTAATCGGAGCAGAGGCGAATGAGCTGGTGCTGTTCAACAAGGAGAAGATTTTCTCCAGCGAGCAGGGTTGGGGACCGGTTCTGGATCAACTGTTCCCGCGCGGGCTTATGCTGCTCGATTTCGATCACCACCGGATTGATCGGCGGGCGCTTTCGATTGCGTTTAAGCCGGGGCCGATGCGCCATTATTCTGGCGCGCTGAACAGCGGTATTTCGCGCGAAGTGGCAGGCTGGGCCGGACCGATGCAATTTCAGCCCGCGATCAAGCAGCTGACGCTGGATCTGGCTGCAGACAGTTTCCTCGGCATCCCATGGGGACCAGAGGCGGACAAGATCAACACAGCATTCGTTGATATGGTTCAGGCATCCGTTGCCCCCATCCGTAAGCCGCTGCCCTTCACAAAGATGAAGCGCGGCGTGGACGGTCGGGCGTTTCTTGTCGAATACCTCACCGCCGAAACCAAGCGGCGACGCGCAGAAGGCGGAGGGCAGGACATGTTCAGCCAATTCGCCACTGCGACTCGTGAGGACGGATCATTGCTGCCGGTTGACGAAGTGGTCGACCATATGAGCTTTCTGATGATGGCCGCGCATGACACGATCACGTCGTCGGCGACGTCGCTGCTCTATTATCTCGCGGTGAACCCTGAATGGCAGGAGAAGCTGCGCGAAGAGTTTTTTGCGGTAACTGGAGGCCCCGACGCAGGCGGGAATGCGCGTCCGCTCGATTATGACGATATGGGCAAGCTGGAACTGACCGAAATGGCATTCAAAGAGGCGCTGCGGATGATGCCGCCTGTGCCATCAATGCCGCGCCGAGCGATCAAGGATTTTGAGTTTGGCGGGTATCACATTCCGGCTGGGCAATTGTGCGGGATCAACATTTATTGGACGCATCATTCAGAGGAATATTGGGACAATCCGATGACCTTCGACCCGATGCGTTTCACGCCTGATCTGGTGAAGGCGCGGCATAAATATGCATGGGTCCCCTTTGGCGGGGGAGCGCATATGTGCTTGGGCCTGCATTTTGCATATATGCAGATCAAGGTGCTGCTTGCGCAGATGCTGCAACGGTACCGCATCGTTGCGCCAGAAGGCTATGCCCCAGCATGGCAACCATGGCCGATCCCTCAGCCTAAAGATGGGTTGCAGGTAGAATTCAAACCGCTTTAAAAATCCCAGGCGATTCCGTCCTTCTCCCAATCACCGTATCGGGTGGGGGAAAGCTCGCGCGGTTCCTCTTTCATCGGATCGACCGCTTTGGGCGCGGGCACCGGATCGTTGGTCCAATGCGCGGGCTTTTCGAAGGATTTGGCGGTTTCGGATTTCTGCTTGGTCATACGATACTAACAATGCGCATGCTGGCGCTTGGTTTCAAGCACCGCTAGAGCGCCCCCATGGCTCAACCTCCCGGAATATATGCGCGCCGCGCTGCGCTTAAGATGCTCGATGCCGTTTTGCGACGGGGGGAGACGCTGGAACAGGCCGCTCCCGGAGCCTTGCGCGATGTGCGCGCGCCTGCGGATCAGGCGTTGGCGAGAGCGATTGCTGGCGAGACTTTGCGGTGGTTTACAGATTTGGATGCGATGATCGACAGCGCGACCAAGAAACCGCTGCCCGATGATGCCAAGCCTCGCGCGGTGCTTCGAATGATGCTGGCACAGGCTTTGCGGTTGGACACGCCCGCCCACGCGGTGATTGCGACGGGTCTGCCGCTGCTTGCAGGAGGGCCACGCCGATTGGCCCATGGTGTGTTCTCAACCCTGATGAAGCGCGAAGTGGCCTTGCCCGAATGCCCGACTTTGCCCGATGCCGTGATGGAGCGTTGGGGTGATCAGGGAGAGGCAATTGCGCGCGGATTGATCCTGCCGCCAGAGGTCGATCTGGCTATCAAGGACCCCGCGGATACCGATCAATGGCAAGCAAAACTTGGCGGAACCAGCCTTGCAACAGGCCATGTGCGCGTCCCGCGAGGGTCCCCGGTGGAGAAGCTGGAAGGGTATGAAGAGGGTGAGTGGTGGGTGCAGGATTTGGCGGCCCAAATTCCCACAACTCTGCTGGGTGCAGGTGAGGGTCGTCATGCCCTTGACCTATGTGCAGCGCCCGGTGGCAAGACCATGGCGCTCGCAGCAGCGGGTTGGAAAGTCACCGCACTCGATATGTCGAAGCGGCGGCTGGAAGTGCTCAAGGACAATCTCAAACGCACTCAGCTCAAAGCATCCCCTGTGCGAGCCGATGCGCTGAAATGGGAGCCAAAACATCACTTTGACGCGATCCTTCTCGACGCGCCATGCACCGCAACGGGCACCTGCCGGCGTCATCCCGACGTGCTCCAACGGATTGGTGAGCGGCAAATTGCGGAAATGGTCGAGATTCAGCGCGCTTTGATTGAGCGCGCTACGGGTTGGCTGAAACCGGGTGGCGTGCTGGTTTATGCTGTGTGTTCGCTCGAACGGGAAGAGGGCGAGGAGCAGGCGCAGTGGGCCGGTGGTGCCTTGGGTCTATCTGGATCGCCGATAACAGCCGAGGAATTGCCTGCCGGACTGATCCCAACCGCCAACGGGCACGTCCGCACCCATCCCGGAATGCTCGCAGAAGCGGGCGGCTTAGACGGATTTTACATTGCGCGTTGGCAGAAACCGAGCGACTGAGTATTGCGCCCTATGCGTAAATTGGCACCATTGCTGCTCTTCCTGTCATTGAGTGGCTGTTCTGCGGTTAGTCCGGGGGAACAAAGCTATCGTTCTGTAGGATGGGTGCGCGAGTTACCGGCTTCGATTTCTCATACACGCAGCGATCCGGGATATCTTGAGCTGCGCCTATCGTCCGACACCCAGCTGACCGGCGATGATTTCAACGCGCTTTATGCCCATGCCAGCCTGTGTCCATTTTCTGAAGCGCGCCATTTGGCTGCCTTTGGACCGCTTAGTGATGAGGCCAGACCGCAAGCTCTACCAAGGGCACAGCTCGATCCCATCGCCGAGGGGAATTCATTCGATTACTTAGTTTATCTGCCTTTCATCAGCGAAGTTTGGGACCGGTCCAATAACAATGCTCGCACGGCAGAAAGCGTGGATTTGCTCAGGACCAATGAGGATATCTGTGTTCGCCTGATCCATACAACGATACCGCGGGCGACCTACTCCAACGTGGTCACAATTCCCGCCAGTGACGTCTCTGCTGCCATTCGCGCGCAATGATCCGGCCTAAACCTGCCAGCGCAAAGTAATCTCAGCGCAAGTCTTGTTCAATTGCTGTAGCTCAAACGTCATGCTGTCTTTCGCTTCATTGCGGATGTTGAGCCTCAGCGGCGTGCCCAACTCGACATAGCGTTTGAGCGACATCTCCCCGCTTGTATCAATGTCATTGCGTTCCTTGATCAGGAACAAAGCCTGTCGGGCGATCTCGTGAAAGTGGGTGGAATTCACATGGTCGCCTGATCCACCGATGAGTGGATTGCCCGGCGGAAAGCCGTTTTCTGGTGTCACCAAAGCCTCGACGTAACCGCTCTGGAGGTCATAAGGCGCTACAAGCACGCGCTCATCTTTGCGTAGGCCCAACGCGGTATGCTCGGTATAGATGAAGTCGGATGTAGGCGTGGCCGCGTGCGCTTCGGTTTTTGACCCTTCGCGCCACTTCTCAAAGTTGCGATTGCGGAAGATCACGCCGCGGCCTCGGAAAGTGACGGTTGCCTTGCTCGCTTCATTAAAAAGCACGAGCTCGTAAGAGGGATTCTCAGACGTCTGATCAGGTCGATATTCGCCATGAGTGGCCTGACCACCACTTGCATCGCCCAGTTCCCATGCCGCCCACGTCAGAGCGCTCCACTGGCCATCTTCCATCCCGCCTAGCGTCATCGATGCGCCCACGGCCGTCCAGAAGGCTTGGGTCTGGACCACCACCGGGTGATGCGGCGACAGAGTTAGCCAGGGTAGAGTATCCGCATCCTGCGAGCATGTAAAAGTGACCAAGCCATCCGGGCGAATGGTGAAGTCCGACGCGTAGGGGTTGGAATAGCTTGGCGGCATGGCTCGCTTGGCTTTATGCCTTCACTTTACCCTTAAAGCTCTTGCGTAGCTTCATCAGCTTTGGTGGGATCACGGCAAGGCAATAAGGATTGCGCTGGCCTTCGCCTTCCCAATATTCCTGATGATAGCCTTCTGCTGGATACCATTCAGCGGTTTGAGTCTCGCCATCGAGACCTTCGATTGTGGTGACAGCGACTTTGCGATTGTCTGCGTTCCAGCGTGCAATTGCCGCTTCGGCTTCGGCACCCTGTTCCGCTGACAAGGGGAAGATGGCAGAGCGGTATTGTGTGCCGATATCGCCGCCTTGGCGGTTCAGCTGGGTCGGATCATGCGTGCCGAGGAACATGTCGTAAATCTCTGACAGAGTGGTGATTGCAGGGTCAAAGGTCACACGAATGCCCTCTGCATGGCCGGTATTGCCTGTGCAGACCTCTTTATAGGTTGGGTTGGCGTTGGTGCCGCCAATATAGCCGCTTTCGACCTCAGTCACGCCAACCACATCGCGGAACACCGCTTCGGTGCACCAAAAGCATCCGCCTGCAATGATTGCCTGTTCCATCTGTATCAGTCTCCTATTCGATAAACGACATAAGGTGGCAGACGAGGATTGCCAGAGGGCGCGGGTGAATGCCTTTGATACCTTGTCATAACCGCCGCACGGCGTAAGAACGCAGTCAGACACGAAATTGACCGCAAGAGAGGAACACCCCGATGAAACTGAAGCTCCTTGGTTCACTCGCGATGCTTACTGCTGGCACCGCGCTTACCCTATCCGCTGGCCCTGCTGCTGCTGATGCTCACACTGAAGCGGCGGCACCTGATATTGCCGATGTGCTCGCGGCGGATTTTCGCGACGCCGATCGTGCGCGGGATCAATATCGTCGCCCGGCCGAGACACTGGCATTCTTCGGTGTTGAGCCGACTATGACTGTGGCGGAATATGGCCCCGGTGGCGGATGGTACACCCGTGTGCTTGCGCCATATTTGATGCCCGCTGGCAAATACATTGCCTTTAACGCGAACAGCGATGCGCGCACTTACCGCACCCGCGCACAAGAGGCGCGTTCAAAGGCTTGGACCGAAACCTTTAAGGCAAGTTTTGCCGAAGGAATGTCGGTCGATGCCGACGATGTGGTCGCGTTTGAAACGGATGAAATGCCCGACGGTGTCGCTGGAACTGTCGATCGCGTGTTGATCTTCCGTTCGATGCATGGCCTCAACATTGGCAACAATGCCGACGAAGTATTGGGCGCGGCGCGGATGTTGCTCAAAGACGATGGTATGGTCGGCGTTGTCCAACACCGCGCGCCTGAAGGGGCGAGCTATGATGATTATGGCGCGCGCCAACGCGGCTACATGCGCAAACAGGATGTGGTTGCTATTTTCGAAGCGAACGGCTTTGAACTCGCCGCCGAAAGCGAAATCAACGCCAACCCAGCCGATCCCGCTGATTGGGAGCGCGGCGTTTGGACACTGCCGCCAGTGCTAGCAACCGGCGAAGAGGATGAACGCCGTAGCGAATATCTTGCCATCGGCGAAAGCGACCGGATGACGCTGCTATTCAAAAAGGCTGACTGACGCTATCGGGCGGTGATATGAGCAAACTCACGATCGCCGCCCTACAGCTTGCGCTTGGCCGCGCAGAGGAAGCGGACAATATCGCCGCTGTCACCGCGTTGGTCGAAAATGCCGCAGCGCGCGGGGCTAAGCTGGTTCTACCGCCGGAACTGTTCAGCGGGCCCTATTTCTGCCGGGTCGAGGATGAGGCGCTGTTCGCGCTCGCACGTCCCGTGAAAGAGCACCCGAGCGTTGTGGCCATGCAGGAACTGGCCGCGCGATTGCAGATTGCCATCCCCACCAGCTTTTTTGAGCGCGATGGGCACCATTATTACAACTCGCTCGCCATGATCGGCCCCGATGGCGCGATCATGGGTACCTATCGCAAAAGCCACATTCCCGATGGACCGGGCTATGAGGAAAAGTTCTATTTCCGACCCGGCAATGACGGGTTCAAAGTGTGGGACATTCCCGGCGATGATGGCGGCACAGTGAGCATTGGCGTGGGCATATGCTGGGACCAATGGTATCCCGAATGCGCACGCGTTATGGCCCTCAAAGGCGCTGAAGTGCTGCTCTACCCCACCGCAATTGGGTCAGAGCCCTATGACGACAACCTCGACACCAGCCGCATGTGGCGACGCGCGATGGTCGGTCATGCGGTGTCGAACTGCATGCCAGTCGTCGCAGCCAACCGGATCGGTAAAGAGGGCGATCAGAGTTTTTACGGTCACTCTTTTATCGCCGATGAATGGGGTGATCTGGTTGAAAGTTTCGGCGATGGCGAAGAGGGCGTACTTCTCACCACACTCGATCTGGCGCGCGCGGCCAAGCATCGCGCTGGTATGGGGTTTTTCCGCGACAGGCGACCGCAACTTTATGGCCGCATTGCTGAGGACATTTGACGCGCTGCGATGAGTAGCACCTATCTCTTGGCGCTTGGCTCGAACCGACGACATCACCGCTACGGCTTGCCTCGAGCTGTTGTTCAGGCGGCGATGGAGGAATGCAGCGCGCTGGGTACAGTCACCGCTCGCTCTCCTATTGTCGAGACCTCTCCCATGGGTGCGGCACAGCGGCGCTTTGCCAATGCCGCCTGTGTTCTGGACAGTGAGTATGACCCGTTGGCTTTGCTCAGCGGACTAAAACGGATGGAGCGCGAGATGGGGCGGCGTCCCGGTCAGCGTTGGGGCGACCGGGTGATCGATCTCGACATAATCCTATGGAGTGGGGGACGACTTGACGCTCGTGATCTCACTATTCCGCACCGCGAATTCAGGACGCGCGATTTTGTGCTCAGCCCCGCGGTCGCTATCGCGCCTAATTGGCGTGATCCGGTAACTGGCCACACAATCCGTCAGCTCGCAGTCCGGCTCTAACCCGCACAAATGAAAACGCCCCGCCGGTTTCCCGGCAGGGCGTTCTCGCAGATACAGAAGACCAATTCTGTAGAAACTTAAGCGGCGCTCGCTTTGATGCGGCGACGGCGGCCAAGGCCAAGAGCAACCAGAGCCAGACCGAACAGGCCGAGCATGCCGGGTGCAGGCACGTCGATCACGCGGTAGTCGCCGACCTTCTTGACATAATCGCCAGCAATCACGGGATCGCCCCACCATGACCACAGGTTGATGCGGCCATCGCGGTTGGTTTTCAGCATCCAAGGATGCGTACGGTTACCGTTGACGGTGGTTGGCGTGTAATCGGTGCCGCGAATGTTGCGGGTGCCGGTCATTTCGCTCAGCGTGAATGAGAAGCTTGGGTTTTCGCCACCTTGGAATGCGCCGAGTTCTTCGCCAGCGAATGCCACGTCGATGTTGTTGCCGACCCATGTACCGGTCTTCGCGTCGGTGTCGATCGTCATCACGTCGCCATTTGTCATTTCATATTCGAAAATCGCGGCCGATGCTGGCGCTGCGGCCATCATGCTGCCTGCAGCCAATGCAATCGCTGCTGTTTTTGCAAGTTTGGTCATCATTAACCCCCAATCCTAGTCAGTTATTGGCGAGCGCATTAAAGGCCGCCGGAATTCAATCACCCATTTGGTAAACATAAGTAAGCAAACGGCGTGCCAAAGCAGCTAAAACCCAGTATTTCCGCTCCATACAAAGGTTAACGGCGCAGGGCTTAAGACCGGTCATGTAAGAAATTCCGACGATTTTGCGTGTAAGAACGGTGCGTTAAGCATCTCACGCTAAACCTGCGCGCCATGACCCTTCGCACTCCACTCTTGAAATTAAGCGCCGCGCTGGCGCTGGCTCTGACTCCGTTGATCGCTGGATGCGACACTGGGCCAAGCGATCCCTTGGCTGCCGCTGAGCAGGCGCTGACCAATGGTGAGCCGCGCACCGCACTTGACCTGATCGGACCAGTGATTGACGCGGACCCTGACAATCCAACAGTGCGCATGATCGCGGGCGATGCGGCGATGGCGCTGGGCAATGCTGATCGCGCCATCACGGAATTTGAGGCGATTAAGCAAGATGCGGCGACCTATTCGCTGGCTCGTGCCAAGCTGGCCGAGGCTCAGGTGATGGGCAATTACCTTGAGGCGGCAAGCGAGACCGTGGACTCCCTCATCATGGACAGTCCGATGGCTTACACAGCCAAGATCGGCTTTCTGTTTTCGCAAGGCGATGCCAACACAGGCTTTGCGCTGCTTGAACGCGGATTGGAGCAATTTCCGGAGGATCCGCGGCTTGTCACGATTGATGCCGAGCAGCTTTGGGCGCAGGGAAAGGCGGAAGAGACCTTTGCGCGACTTGAGCCGGTCCTGGCAATCCGACCCGCAGTGCCTCAGGCGCATCTCTTTGCAGGCCAATTGCGACTGAGTTCGCGTGATGCGAGAGAGGCTGAGGCGCATTTTGAGCAGGTTCTGCGCGTCCGCCCAATGCACCAAACGGCAATGCTGGCCATGGCCGCAATCGCTCGCGACAGAGGCGACACGCAAGAGGCGGGAAATTGGATCAACAAAGCCAATGAAGCTGGCCGACCGCATCCAATCGGACTGCTATTTGCTGCGCAAATGGCCTATGATGCGGGCGAAGTGTCCCGCGCCTTTGAGTTGATTGAGCAAGCGCCACCAGTGTTCGCAAGCGAGCCGGAATTCACGCGCCTTCGCGGTATGATTGATGCTGCGCGTGATCAACATGCCATGGCAGCGCTGGCCTTGGGAGATTTTGTTAAAGATACAGGTGGTGACCCGCTAGCGCGGCAAGTGTTGGCTAACAGTCTGGCGGAACAGGGCCAGTTTGACGAAGCTTGGGACGCCATCGCCCCAGTCATTGACCACCCTCAGACAGACGGCACAGCGTTGATACTCGCGCTGAGGCTGGCGGATCGGACCGGGAAGGGCGATGTCGCGCAAATCCGCGCGCTGATCGAACGACGCGGTACGTCTGTTTCGATTGCAGAGGAAATGCGTGAAGCAGGCGCAGCGATCCGGGCTGGCGACTGGGCCAAGGCGGATGGGATTTATGCCCCCCTGCTCGAAGGCGCAGGCCAATCCAATCCGGCGCTGCTCAATAATGCAGCCGCTGTGAAGACCAAGCTAGGCGAACATGCTGAAGCGGTCGCGCTTGCACGCCGCGCCTTGACGGCAGCCCCTAACAGCCCCGAGATAATGGACACGCTGGGCTGGGCCTTGTGGAAACAGGGCAATGCACTGAGTGAGGCAAGAACGCTTTTGACCAAAGCGCGCCAAGGGGCTCCGACTAATCGCGAAATCGCCGAGCACTGGGCAATTGCGCACGCAGAATAGTGGCGGATTGTCAGGCAGATTAGCACCTGATGCAAACAATCAGCACGAGTTGCTTGACCGCCAGCCTCGCCCTGCCTAGGTGAGCGCCTCTGCGCGGTCAGAGATTCTCAAAACCGCGCCGCGTTACCGCACCCGTGGGGGTCCTTAGCTCAGTCGGTAGAGCAACTGACTTTTAATCAGTAGGTCGCTGGTTCGAACCCAGCAGGACTCACCACCCCTTCAAGGCTTTAACTATCGAACGACGTCCGGCCACGCTTGTGTCCGGCGCAGGGCTCTCTCGGAGGACGAGTGTTCTTCCGGTCGTGGCTATTGGTCTTGCCAACGATCTCCCGCTGCTTGAACCGATCGATTGAGGCTTCGAGGTCGAGGGCTGCGGGTAATGTTTGGGAAAGGCTGGTGGAAGGCAGAGGTCAGCGTGTCGCGAATGATCGCGTGGCCGTCGGTGATAACCGCGGTGCAGACCGCTCCCCGTGCTCTTCGACTTTTGCGTTTGCGGCACTATACGATTGGGAACGGGAGGAAAGGGCGATTTGACGACGCTTCATCGCATGTTCGCAGGGGTAGTAGTCGCATGCATTGCCGTCTTGGCCGTGCCAGCGCTCGCCACAAGCGCGCTTTCTGTTCCCGTGGAACCAGGAGGTAGCCACGAGATGATCGAGCCGATGGCCAGCTATCTTGTGACCGCTCCTGATGCCGAAATCGATTTTGAGGAAGCGCTGGATCGCTTTCGAGCTGGTGATTTTTCTGCTGATCTAACTTCCGAAAACAGCGGCGAGTTTTATGATCGGCGGGTTTGGATCGCGCTACCGTTTGAAAGCGTCGCCGCACAAGGCTCCGATCCGATGCGCAAGGTGATCGGTATTGGCGGCATCTTTGTGCGATTGCCTCTTGTGTACCTTGATTGCGAGGGTGATCCCCCTCGCGAAATCCTCGCTAGCCAGACGCGTGAGGGCGGTTCGCTTAGCGCGCGCTACTTCACCTATGTCCGCTCGCAGAGCTTCGAGATCAATGCTGGGCAATCCTGCCTCGCTCTCATCAATGTGGCGAGTTCGGACCGGCCCAACATCGGTATTTTTCGCGAGGGCGAGCTCGGCACTCGGCAGATCATCGCCGTGCTGTTGAAGGGCGTGTTGACTGCAACATTGCTCATCATCGGACTGGCACTTGCGATGGTGTCTTACCTCACCTCGCGCCCATTGGGTGTGCTGATTGGAGTGACTTATTCGCTGACAATGATCCAAAGCGAAGCATCAGTATTCACCACGACATTTGTATCCAATCCGCTTGAAGCGCGCGAGGCATGGGAAGACCTAACCTTGCTCACTATTTTTGCGATGCTCAGCGTGTTTCTGTCTGGTTTCAAGACTTTCTTGAAGATCGAAAATTGGCCGTTGCGCACTGCGGTTGCTGCTGTTCTGCTGATGCCGTTGGTCGTACTCGCGCGCGGTTCGAATTCAACACCTGAACTGATCTGGGCATTCTACCTTTGTCTATTTTTGTTCGTGATCACCATCATCCTGCGTTTCCCCACTGCAGCGGCATTGCGCGTCGTCGCCGGACTGATACTCTTCGTTAGCGCTATTGGCTCAGCTCTGGTCGAGCCACTATTTCTGGGCAGAGAGCTAACCGACCTCACTATCGAGTGGTTCCGAGATGCGAACCGGTTGATTGCCGGGCTCGGGATGTTCTTGCTCTTGTTTTTCGACGTGCTCTACACCCGCCGCGAGCGCAAACGTATGCTTGGTGAGCGGATCGAAGCCCTCGAAACGCAGGCTCGGACTGACCGACGTTTGCTCGAAACGGAGCGCGAATATTCGCGGGCGCGCGAAGCTGCGACGCGCACAAAAGCCCAGCTGGCCGCCGCAAGCCACGATATTCGCCAGCCGATTTTCGGCCTGCGTGCAGCCGTAAACAGTGAGGCGGAGCGGCTCTCCCCCGCTCTGCAAGATCGCTTGGGGCAAGCGATCAATTACCTGGAGGACCTCACCCGAGAATATTCGGATCATGAAACCAATCCACTGTCTAATGATGTCGAGGCGCAGCCTGAACTCTATTCGCTCGAACTGGTCACAAATGCCGTTTCAAACATGTTTGATAGCGAGGCTCGCGAAGCCAGAATTGATTTGACCGTTGATCAAACGGCGAGCCAGACCCGTATCCCTGCCTTGGTGCTCATGCGTTCAATCAGCAACTTAGTCGCGAACGCTTTGCGCCACGCAAAAGCAACGAGGATTGAGGTGAGCATCACAGAAGAAGCAGGAGAGTGTCGGGTCCAAGTGATCGATGATGGCGTGGGGATGGACTCGAACACCCTCAACAAGGTGCAAAAGGCCGGCGAGAAGTCCGATGGATCGCACGGAGATGGTCTCGGTCTAGCGATCGTCCATGCACTGGCCGATCAGCATGGTCTTGATTTCTCGATCGTCTCAGCACCCCGAGAAGGCACACGAGCGACGATTACATTCGAGACAGAGACGAGCAATCTGCGCTGATCTCTTATTGCTCCGATGGGCTCTCAACGCGTACCCGGCCTGTAGTCAGCCGTTGCTTCAGCCAAAACCGCTTCAAGTGTCATTGGCGGAGTGCGGAACTGCTCTTTGGCGAAGATCGCTGACTGGTCATTATAGTGGGCGGAACTTTCGTCCTGCACGGCAGAGCCGAACTGGTTGATCGAACGAATTCCCGGCACGCCATCTTCATCCCAATCGACATAGACGATATAGCTGTCTCCCGCGATCGCCGTCAGCGTTCCGTCTTCGGGATTTTCGATTGAATAGATGGCGCGCAATGTGTCTGGTCCGCCGCGCAAGGGCAGATCAACATCGCCCCGGATCAAGCGGTTGACCTCACCCCAGGTTGGATCGAGGCGCCCAAAGCCCCGCATATATTCGCCCATGGCTTGGCGCAGGGCCTCGACCGGGTTGGGGTTTTCAGGATCGTCGCCATGCATCTGAATACCAAGGGCAATTTGAGCTGCGCGAATGGAAAGACCCGCGCCGCGACGGTCCAGTTCAGTCACTCCGTCCCATGCAGCGATGATCTCCATTGCGTCGTCAAATTCGGAATTTTCGGCAATGTCGGGGTTCGCTTGCAGATCGCGCAGCCACGTCATCAGAGGCGAGTTTTCCGCGTAGGCGAGATCCATTTTGTAGCGCATGAATTCATCCGCAGTGATGCTTTCATCGCTGCCATAGAGCTCTTGTGCGCGCAGACCGCGATTGGTGATTTTGTTGGCGATCCCATAATGTGCGGGGAAGTCTTCCGCCATTGGTTGATCAGGCCCATTGGTCGATTCAAACGGCGTGTGATTGGCGTTGACGACATAGCCAGAGCTTGGATTTTGCACCACTGGCGCAGCGCCGCCGAATGGGTAGATACCCTGCCAAACCAATTCGCTGCGATCGCCGGGAACCGCGCCGCTCCAATCCCAGCCTTCGGCGCGCATCGGGACCTGCGCGTTGTAGTAATAGCCAATGTTTCCCGCGCGATCAGCATAGACGAAATTGAAGCTCGGGATGCCTTGGATCGACATCGCCTCCAACCATTCCTCTTGCGTGGTGGCCTTGTTCATTTGGTACCATTGCTCGGCTGCCTGAATGTTCCGGTCACCGGCAAAAGAGACGGCGTAAAATCCCTTTGGCGTGTCGAATACTGGACCATGGACGGACCGGCGAATGGTCTGTGTCGACGGGAAGCTAAACGGTCCAAACAGCTTCACCCTGATGGTGACTTCGGACATTTCAAAGTCCAGCCATTCGCCGTCCATCATATATTGCGTGGGATTGTCTTCGTCATTCACCGTGAGTTTGAAGAAATCGGCAAGGTCTGGTTTGTTCACTGTGATTGCCCAACCCAGCTCTGGCCGTGTCCCATGCGAGACGAGCGGACTGCCGGAGAAAAGCCCGCCAATCATGTCGAGGCCTTCTTCGGATTTAACGCGCGCTTCGTACCATGCCGTCGGTCCAAGAAAGGGTTGATGCGAATTGACCATAAGGCGTGTGTGACCATCACTGGACCGCGACGGCGCAACGGCGATGGCGTTTGATCCATCGACAACATCATCACCGACCTGCCGCACCGCTGCACGGGCAGCCTCGGCCTGTTCCTGAAATTCAAAATCCCCGTCGAACAGGCGTCTTAGCTCTTGATCCAGCCCGTAATAAAGCGGCGTGCGCGACACGTAGGAGGCGATGATGTCTTGAGGCGTAACAGGCGCAAGGCCCGGTCCGCAGCGCTCTTCGTTGAGAGCACAGAAATAGTTGATCCCGGTGACATACCCGTCGAGATATTCCCGAAATTCAGGCGATAGGTCGCTCTCATATTGTTCTGCCGCAGCCTCGCGGGCTTGGATCGCGGCGACGAGATAATCCGTAATCGCGCCCTCTTCGCCGGTTTCAAGGCCCATTTCTCCGCGCGAAAAGCGGCGGCCAAGGGCGATATTCTCAATATCGTCTTCGGCGTTCGCGAAGGCCAGACCAAAGGCAACGTCGGCGTCTCTTTCACCGTAAATATGAGGCACGCCGAACTTGTCTCGGATGATACGAACATCGTATTCCTCGGCTTCGGCAATTGCGGCTTCTTTGTCAAAACTGGGCGGGCTGGGTGTCCAAAGCACAAAACCCGCTGTTACCAAGGCCAGTGCAATCACCAGCGCGAGCCCGCCAAAAATCCGCTTCATCAATCAACTCCAAGAACTGCTTTGTTCAAGTTTTGGGAGCAGACGATAACCAGCGCTCGCAATAATGCTAGCAAGAACTAGCATGTGGAGCCGCGTGTTCTGGCACCAGCTATAGCGGCTATTGCTGCGCCCCACTGAAACGCGGCCCCAAACTGGCAGGGTTCGGCTGATGCTGCACTCAGTGAACTCTCTCGCTGAGTTTCAACAGTGATAATCAGGCTATCTTAAGCAAGCGAAATCAGCAAATGGTGGAGGCTGGAGCCACTTCAGTTATCTTAAAGCAGTCAGCATCGCCCCGGCATCAGCGAAAATCGCCTCAGCATCGTCATCCTCACCGTCCAGCAACATTTCGATCAAGGCGTAGCCAATCTCGTTTGCAATGCGCGCGCGACGCTCAATCGCAACAGCATCGCGGCCCGGCACTTTTTCTATGTTCCATTCGGTAAAGCGGCTGATCATCAAAGCATGCGACTTGAGCCGCACATCCGCGAGAGCAGGGACCGAACGCAGCGATCGCATGATCCATTTTGCACCGGTAAAGTCGCGCGTGATCTCATATTGCTCACGCAGCAGCTGAGCGGTCATCTCAGCGGTGATTTTCTTGTCCCGATTGTTGTCCATCCAGCGGAAAGAGGAATCGTTTTGCTCCTCCATCAAACGGCTGCCGAGCTCTTCGAGGATGGCGTATTTGTTTGGGAAATACCGATAGAGTGCAGGCGGCGTCATCTTTGCGCGCTTGCAGATCAAATTCGTATTGAGCTTATCAAAGCCAACCTCTTCCAGCAGCATGGCCGCAGTGGTCAAGATCAACTCAAATGTCTCACGCGCACGCTTCTGCGTCGGCCTGCTGCGGAGGCGAAAGGATTTGTCATCCAGCTCTTGCGGTGCAGATTCAGCCATCCGTACCTCCAACCATGAATGCACCACTAGACGAGCGACGCGGCGGAGAGCAAACATCACCTATTTTGAGGCGGTTATTTCCTCCGCAGTCGCCTGCGCTGCGGCAATTGTGAAGGCGATATCAGCCTGCGTCATCGCCGCATTAATGAACATGTTGTGGAACGGGTGGAAATAGACACCGCGCCGCAACATCGCATCTGCAAATGCTCCGCCAATTGCCATATCGCGGTTTCCATCAGCTTGATCAAACATGATCAGCGGCATCTGCACCGGGCCGGTCTGGCTCATGTTCAACCCATGCCGATTTGCCACATCGGATAGACCGTCTCGCAATTTCTGCCCCATGGCTATGGTGCGCTCCAGATAGTCAGTGTTTTTGATCAACTCGAGCGTTTTAAGTGACGCAGCCATTGCCGCAGCGGAAAACCAGAAAGAGCCGGTGCAATACAGTTTGCTAAAGGCATCTCGTGCTCTGTCGGCCCCGAGCAAGCATGAGATCGGATGGCCATTGGCGATGCTTTTGCCCCAGGTCGACAAGTCTGGCTCAACACCCAGACTGTGCCAGCTGCAATCACGCTCAATGCGGAACCCGGCACGAATATCGTCAACGATGAGCAGCGCATCATTATCGTCGCAAATCGAGCGTGCGGCGCGCGCATAATCCTCGTTCGGCAATTCTTGATCGACTAGGACATCATGCTTGAAGGGTGAGGCAAATATCCCCGCCAGATCATCACCGGCCTCTTGAGCGGCGGCGCGCAGACTGTCGGGATCATTGTATTGGTAGTGGATGAAATGCGCGCGTTCTTCCGGCAGGGTTCCAGCCGGGAATGGAGTGCACCAACTGGCAGAGCCATGATACGCGCCGTGGGCAAGCAGCACTTTCTTGCGGTCACGATAGGCCCGTGCCGTCATCAGAGCCATCGACGTTGCGTCAGTGCCATTCTTGCAGAACACGGCCCAATCGGCATGGGTTACAAGATCGCAAAATGCCTCTGCCAATTCGATCATTATCGCACTGGGGCCGGTAGCGACGTCTATCAGTTTGAGCTGATCACAATAGACATTGTCCACTTCCTGATTGCGATAGCCAAACAGATTGGGACCATAAGCGGACATGAAATCCACATATCGGTTGTGATCGTAATCCCACAGATAGGCGCCGTCTGCTTTGCTAAAGAATTGCGGGGCATTGGATGGCAGGTAAGCGGCTGATTGATGCCCGTACATGCCACCAGGTATCACTCGCCGCGCACGCTCTCTTAGTTTCCGATCATTCGTGCCACTCATTCACAAATCCCCCAATTCAATAGTGATTGCTATTCTTATTGGGTCGAGGCGGCAAGAACTTTGTATCTGTTGTCCAATTCCTGACACACATAGAGAGCCAGCCATCGAAGAGTTCTTCGCGATCAATCTTCGGCTTTTGTGAAATCATACCGGGGAGTGCCCCTATCCCCGGTGAGGTTGTCGTTCACATCGAACCATCCATCGAGATATTGAAAACGCTCAAGCGTAATCCGCATTCGCGTCCAGGAGTATATCTGTTCCGCATCGGTGGCATTGGGGTTTATGATGCACTTGCTGCGGCGCGTCGCGCCAGTGAAGGTGTCTGCGTCGGGTTTGAGATAAATGTCGCAGCCATCGATCTGCACCATGTCATCCGGAGTCAGGTCCGCCAGCTTTGACGGGTCGAGATGGGCACCGCCAGTGCGCAATCCGAACTCCTCCTCTGGAGGGAATATGTTGAGCCGAACTACAACTTCGTTGCCCAGATCTTCAAGATGATAGATGCGCTGACGAGCGAGTTTACCGTCACCAAGCTCCTACCATTCGACATAATAGACGTGCTCGCCAAAAGCGGGGAGGTCGACTTTGCTTATGAAAACACGCAACGGATTATTGCGGTCTTTTTCTGGATGGTCGGTTGCTATCTGTTGGGCGACCTGAACTCTGTTCTCATATTCTCCAGGCCAGTAGGATAAAGAGCGCTCAAAATCGCTTTTCTCTTGAACGATGTTCGCGTGCTGAGCGTCGGCTGTAAACATGGTCGCGCAGCCACCCGAGAGCAAATCAAAGGGTGCAAACAGAAACATAGCGTTTTTCATCGCAATCAATCCAGTCAAGGAAGTTGAGGTGCAGGCGGGGTGTCGGGTTGCCCGAGGGCAGCTTCGATTGTCCTGCGATTGTTCTCCAACAAATTGATCGAGCTTTGTCGCCGTCGCTTGGGTTAGAGGTAGCGCAGGAAAGCATCCATTGCAGGATCAGCCTGCAGCCGCACGATCCTGCTAACCGCTTGCCCATGGCTACACCCACTGAGGCTGAAGGCTAGGCTTCCTAGGGCCGCTATAGTGCTGCAGATTGTGGCTCTTGTGTTAACCTCAGCCATACCAGTCGATCCAGCCCATTATATGCATTGGCATATATTTGATATGCATACACATATCTTATAACTGAACCGCATTGGTAACCATGGCTTTAGATTACGCCAAATCCATCTGCTATGTCAGATTTTGCTGTGCAGTTTCCGGCTCTGCATGCGTTCAGCGCGTGGCAAATAAACACTATTTGGCCAAGAGGTCTACATGGCTGTAAAACTCGTCAAATCCATAAAGCGTACGATAGAGATCCTCGAGCTATTCGAGGAACGTCAGAAGCCTATGCACGCAGTCGAGATTGCAGAGGAGCTTGGCTATCCAATCGCCAGCACGTACGAGATCCTCAAGACTCCTTTGGAATTGGGCCATCTCAATTACGGCATGCCGAAATAGGCTTACGTTCTCTCACGCAAGTTTTCCAAGGTAGTCGACTGGGTCCACGATCTCACCAATGACTATGGCCGTTTGCTCGATTTTATGGCCGCTCTGAATGACGAGACGCTGGAAACAATCAACGTCAGTCGTCGTACGCGTCAAAACAGCAAATTCATCAAAGGATATGAGTGTCAGCATGAAGTTGGCGTGAAATCACGCCCCGACACAACCATGCCAGTCACACAATCGCTTACCGGCATTGTGAGTCTGGCGCCGATGAACGATCGCGAACTTGAGTCATATCTTTCCAACCTCAAAGAGGTCGATCCAAGACAGCATGCCGCGATTGACCGCCCGCTGATGGATGAAATATTTGAGGAAGTGCGGACATATGGCAGCTCAACCCGCTGTGATGTTTTGGTCGACGGGATAGGTGCGGTTTGTTTCCCGGTTATGCCTGAATCGTCTGATGAGATATTGGTGGTTGGCATCGCTGGGCCAAGTGACCGCATTCGACAATCGGGAAAAGAGTATGGCAAGACAACTCACAAGCTCGCCGAGCAATATCGCGTGCGAATGCCGTTTTCGATCAAGCTGAGCTAAGCAAGCACTCAGACTTCACCGATGAATACTGACATGTGAAGCCACAATTGACTCACCATCGAAGCTCGCCGCGTGGGACGTCGTTCTTCACTTTGACGTCAGCTCGGTCTTTCCTTCTTCGCGGTCCAGCTCGCAATGAGCGCCCTTTCGGACTCAAAACACCGGGAAAGACACAATGACAGTTGATATCTTCGTACCGCAATCCAGCCCTGACGATGCGATTGTCGGGCAGTTGCATACCGTTACATACGTGACGAGCAGCAAGGCCAAAGTCGAAGAGATCTTCACCAAGGGGTATGGTTTGGACAGCTCTGGCTGGACTGCGCCTAGACTGGCTGAACTTGACACACTCAACGGATATCTCGGTTTTTCTGCCGAGCAAAATTGGGAAAGCTGTGCGTTTTCCAAATCGGGCGAAGGCGCCGGACAACATCTTTGTCATGGGCGCATAGTACGCACCAATATCTTTGTACCGGTTGGTCCAGTTGACCCTACCACCGGCATGGGAGGTTCGGCCTATTCCGCGGGATGCATCACGGCGACAGATGAAACGGTCAGCTTCTTGCGCGACGTATTGGGATTTGAGATCCGCCGCGACGTTGAATTCACAGTTAGTGAACGCTCTGCTCTGCTTATGCCAGAGGGTACAACAGAACGCTTCATTCAGGCTTTTGCACCGGGTAGTGCGACCGGATATCTCGTTCTTATCGACCACCAAGAGGCGTCCAAACCAAGTCCCGCGTCGAGCTATGGCCTGCCCAACCGCGGCATTGCAATGTGGTCTTTCGCAACTAAAGACATTGATAGCGTCCGTCAGCGGGCGGCCGATGCTGGCATTGAAGTGGTGCAAGCGCCGAGCACACATGGCAGTCCATACCTGTCCGACGGCAAGTCAATGATTTTGCGTGATCCGGATGGTTTCTTAATAGAGATTTTCGGAGGGTAATTCGGTGGCTGAAACGATAAGCGGAAGCACGAGCGAAGCTGCAGCCACGAAGTCCAGTTACCCATCAGCAAATGCTGGTTGGTTTTTGGTCATCATGCTCACCATCGCGTATGTTTTTAGCTTCATCGACCGCTATATCCTCGGTCTGCTGATCGAACCGATCAAAGCTGATCTTGGGCTTACTGATGAACAAATCGGATGGGTGATCGGCCCGGCTTTCGCCATCTTCTACGCAACAATGGGTCTGCCGCTCGGTTGGCTGGTCGACCGCAGCAAGCGGACATGGATTGTCGCAGCGGGCATTTTCGTATGGTCGCTGGCTACCGCAGTCTCTGGCCTTGCAAAGAGTTTTTGGCACCTGTTCATCGCGCGCATGATGGTTGGGGTGGGTGAGGCAACGCTGAGCCCCTCAGCCATGTCCATGATCGCTGACAGCTTCCCTCCGGAGAAGCGCGGCAAGCCGATCTCGGTCTATGTTGCGGCCTTGTCTTTGGGCAGTGGTATTGCCTCGTTAATCGGCGGTGCAGTGCTCATATGGGCGAAGACCACCGACTCTGTAACGGTCCCGCTATTCGGGGCACTAGCCCCGTGGCAGCTTACTTTCTTTGCAGTTGGCCTGCCCGGCATCTTGCTCGCCGGTGTCTTCATGTTCATCAAGGAGCCACCGCGCCAAGTCGCCGAGCTCGACAGCGACCTTGATGGCAATAGCATCAAAGACGCGCTCACCTATGTCAGCCGCCGGTTCGGCACCTATGGCACATTTGTCTCAATGGCCGCTGTCATGGCGATCATCGCATACAGTCAAGGATTTCTGCCTGCGACCTTTGAGCGCACTTGGGGCTGGCCCGCCGAAAAATATGCGTTGGTCAACGGTGTTGCGCTGTTGATCTTTGGTCCAGCGACGGTGTTCATCACTGGTGTCATCTCTGATCGCTGGACTCAGGCTGGTGCGCGTGATGCATCGTTGCGGCTGCTCATCATCGGTTACGTCATCATGATTCCCACGGCCATCCTTCCAATGTTCATGCCGACACCAGAACTGGCCTACGGATTTCTCATCCTCAACACGATCGGTATCGCCATGATTTCAGGTATGGCGATCACCGCATTGCTTGCGATTACACCCGGACAAATCCGCGGTCAGGTCGTGGCGCTGTATTACATGTCAATCAGCATGGCCGGCCTGTTTCTTGGCCCATCATCGGTCGGCGTGTTGTCAACGCGTGTGTTCGGCGAGGAGAATATTCGCCTGGCTATGGCCGCGCTACCGGTGCTCTACGGGCTAGTGCCACTGCTGCTGATACCATTGTCCATTCGGCTTTATCGCCGCCAGCTGGACCACATCGCTGGACAGTCGAACGCTTAACGGGCCAGCCAGCCACCATCGACGGCCAGCACATGGCCTTGGACATAGCAGGCGGCATCCGATGCAAGGAAAACCGCTGCGCCGCCAAGGTCACCCGGCTCGCCCCAACGACCGGCAGGAATACGCTCAAGGATCTGTCGATTCCGGGTTTCATCGGCTTGCAAAGCGGCGGTGTTGTTGGTCGCAATATAGCCCGGAGCAATAGCGTTCACTCTAATGCCTTTGGCGGCCCATTCATTAGCGAGCAGTTTGGTTAAACCGCCGACGCCGCTTTTGGAGGCGGTGTAGCTCGCGACCCGAATACCCCCTTGAAAAGTCAGCATGGATGCAATGTTGATGATCGACCCACCGCCATTGTCGATCATATGACGCCCTGCGGCTTGGCTTAGAAAGAACAGTGTTTTGAGATTGGTGTCGACCACTGCATCCCAATCATCCTCGGTAAAATCGACCGCATCATTGCGGCGGATGATCCCAGCATTATTGACCAGAATATTGACTCCGCCCAGCGCGCTAGCGGCTTCGTCTACGATCAGTTCGCATGGTTCGATCGTCGAGAGGTCAGCCTTGATCGTGATCGCGCGCCGGCCAGCCTTTTCGATCAGTCCAACTGTCTCACTCGCATCGCTACGTGCGACCAATGCAATATCGGCTCCCGCCTCTGCCAAGGCCACTGCGACGCCTTGCCCGATCCCGGTATTGGCCCCAGTGACGACGGCCACTTTGCCGGAGAGATCAAACGGATTGGAAGACATGATCAAAGTGCCTTTAGGTAAGCGCTGATCTGATCGTCTTGCGAATTGGGATAAAACAGCTCTGCAAATTTCTCACCTGCGATCGCCGATTTAAGCAGATCCTGATCAACCGATTTGAGTACGCTCAACATGTCGTGACACGCAGCGGCCTTAAGATCAGTCAGCTTGGTGCGATTTGCGGCCATGATTGCGGCGCGCTCTTTGGGATAGCCAAGGCCTGGCTCCATCTCAAACAGTTTGCGATAGCAATCTTCGAGGTTCAGTTCGGCAGCCCAGCCAAAGCCTTTTGCATAGGGCATCGACATCGCATTGCCGGCATTGATCTGGCTGAACAGGAACGCATCGGTTGGATCGATCACCAGGCCGCAAAACACGCCAGGCATCGAATTGCAGGCGAGCATGGAGCCCATGCCAGTGCCGCATCCGGTTACGACGAAATCGGCCGCTTTCGAATTGAGCAAAATGCCAGCCAACAGGCCGTTCATCACATAGGTCAGCGATGCATCATCTTCGGCGGAATACATCCCGTAATTGTGGACGTCATGGCCAAATTCACCCGCAACTTTGGTCAATGCCTCATTGATGATTGGGTTTTTGGCCGCTTGGCTATTTTCGCTGATCAGTGCAATTTTCATGGGTTCTCACTCTCCAATTTCGCGATATTGGTAACCGGTGTCATTCTGTGGTGCAAGCTGCTTCGCAAACTTTTCCAAAAGGTCATTTCTCTTCCCCTTTGGGCGTTGAAACCGAACCCCGTTCGATCAATTGCGACGGCAGTCGCCATGGCGCTTTGGCCGCATCCTCCGGGGCGCAAATAATCTTTTCTGCGGCGACCCGTGCCATCTCGGCAATCGGCCAATGGACCGTTGTCAGGGATGGCCAGACATGGCTGGATAACGGCGTGTCATCAAAGCCGATGATTGAGATGTCTTGCGGTATGATCAGGCCAGCTCTGCGACAAGCGATCATGGCGCCGATGGCCATTTCATCGTTGCAGGCGAAAATCGCTGTGGGCGGATCGTCGAGCGCGATCAGTTCATCCGCAGCAGCTACGCCGGTCTCAAAGGTGTAGTTGCCAGACCTGACCAGCGCCTCATCAAGCGTCAGCCCAGCCTCTGCCAGAGCCTCTTCGCACCCGGCGCGGCGTTCTTGTGGGGAGGTAAAACCCTCTGGCCCTTCGATCAACGCGATCCGGCTGTGCCCTTTGGCGATCAGAAATCCAACCGCCTCGCGCACCGCCTCGCGGTCATTGGAGCTTACGACATGGGCGGGCTCATCCATCTGGATTGATCCCATGCGAACATAACGCGTGCCCTGATCGCGGCACAATTGCGCTACCACATCGTCGCCCGAAATCGGCGGAAGCATGACGACGCCAAAGGGTTTTTGCCGCTCCAAAAACGCACGCACATCATCGGCGAATGTCGGAAGACCGCGGTCGAATGGCTGAACCATCAAGCCATAATCGGTGGTCCCAATCGCTTCGAGGATGCCCTGTTGAACATTGACCAGAAATTGCGCGTTGGGGTTGTCGTGGATCACCGCGATGATGAAATTGCGAGACAGAGCGAGCGCACGCGCCTGTAGGCTGGGCACAAAGCCAATTTCTGCGATGATTTTCTCGACATGGTCGCGGGTCTTGTCGCTTAACAAAGGCGATTTGTTGATGACCCGGCTGACAGTCTTTTTGGAGACATTGGCAAGGGCTGCAACGTCATTGATCGTTGGTCTGCCGCTCTTTGCCACGAATTGCCCCTTAAATCCCGTGCCAAACTCTATGCCAAACCTTCGCTCAAATGGAAGCGCCGAATGCAATCAGATCGCGGCTGGCAGTGCCAATGACAGCGCCGGGACGAAAGTGATGAGGATCAATGCTGCGAGCAATGTCAGATAAAATGGCCAGATCGTGCGGATCATTGAGGGCAGGGGGACTTTGCCGACAGCAGAGCCGACGAACAGGACGGAGCCGACGGGCGGCGTGACCAGACCTATCCCCAAATTGATCATCATGATGATCCCGAAATGCACCGGATCCACCCCGCTTGTCATCGCCACGGGAAGGAAGATCGGCGTCGCAATCACGATCAACGGTGCCATGTCCATAAATGTGCCGAGCGCCAACAGCATGACATTGATGATGATCAGCGTCAGGATCGGATTGTCTGTCATCCACCCGATAGCCTGCGCCAAAGCAGCGGGCACTTCGAGCAGGGCAAGCGCGAACCCAAATGCGGATGCGCTGGCGATGATGAACAGCACCATGGACGCTGTGCGGACCGATTTTTGCGCGGCCTCTGTGAAACCCTTCCAGCCCAAACTGCGATAAACGAACGTGCCCACCAATGCGGTGTAGATCACGGCGATGGCAGAACTTTCCGTGGGCGTGAAAATGCCGCTTAAAATGCCGCCCATGATGATCACACCGGTCAGCAAGCCCGGAATGGCATAGATCGCAGCCTTGGCAAGCTCCCGCCATCCGGGGAAGTGCCCTTTGGGAAGGCCGCGTTTGCGCGCGACCATCCATGCGGTGAACATCAGCATGGCGCCGGTCATGACACCGGGAACGATCCCCGCCAGAAACAGATCACCGATTGAAACGCCGATGCCAGATGCCGCGGAATAAATGATCATATTGTGCGATGGTGGGATCAACAGGCCGACGATCGCCGCCGTCACCGTGACATTGACGGCGTAGTCCTTGTCATAACCCTTCTCCTCCATCAGCGGCACCATGGTTGAGCCGATGGCAGAGGCGCTGGCTATTGCAGACCCGGACACTGCGCCGAACATCATCGACGCGCCAACATCCACAAGGCCAAGCCCTCCGCGCACGCGCCCAAACGCGGCATCAGCAACCCGCACCAACCGGTCTGCTATGCCCGATCGGTACATCAGATCGCCTGCGAAAATGAAAAACGGGATCGCCATCAGAGTGAAGACGCTGATCCCTGCGGCCATACGCTGAACCGCGACGACAAGGGGGATGTCGATGACTAAAAATGTCGCCAGCGCCGCGCCGAGCAGCGAGAATGCCACCGGCACGCCCAGCAGCAATAAGAGGGCGAGCACGCCAAACAGGACAAGGATTTCCATCAGCCTTGTCCCTCTTCATTGTCGGCGGGATTGGCGTCTGCGGTCAGGCGAGCGAGTGAAAAGATGATGGTCATCAATCCGGCCAGTGGAAGAGGAAGATAGGCAATCCCCCGGCTGATTCCGAGCGACGGTACAACGTGATCGCGCACCAGCCACGCAAGCTGCGCGCCGCAAATGAGCAGCACCAGCCCAAACAAAGCAATGATGATGTGAACCGCAACGCCAAGACGCCGCGCATGGCTTGGGGCGAGCCAATGCTCCAGCACCTCAATACGGATATGAAACCGCTCCCACACTCCGGCGGCCGCAGCAAAGAACACATACCAGATCATCAGGATCAGCGCCGCCTGTTCGGTCCATGACGGACTGGAATTGAGCACAAAGCGCCCGAAAACCTGCCATCCGACAATGGCAGTCATCACTATGAGGCCCCATGCGCCCGCGCGTGCAAACCAGTCAGCAACTCGCTCCATCATGGCGCTCCTGGTCCGCGCAGGGCCTGAATGCGCTCCACCATGTCGCGTTGCCGCGCATCGTCGATGAAACGGTCCCACATGCCTGTCATCGCATCGGCAAAGGGGGCTGGATCAACCTCGTTCACCGCAACTCCGGATGCAGCGATGATGGCGCGGCTTTTCGCGACCTGCTGGTCCCACAATTCGCGCATATAGGGGACGGATTGCCGCGCTGCTTCGCGCACGATTGTTTGGTCAGAGGGTGTGAGTTTATCCCAACTGACCTTTGACATGACGAACACTTCGGGTGCGAGTAAGTGGTTGGTCAGGCTGTAATAACGCGCAACCTCGAAATGTTTGCCGCTTTCGAAACTGGGCCAATTGTTTTCCGCGCCATCGACGACCCCTTGAGCGAGCGATTGGTAGACTTCGTCCAACGGCATCGGCACCGCATCTGCGCCCAATGACTGGACCATGCCGACATACAGATCGGAGCCCGGCACGCGCAGCTTCAATCCGGCCATATCGGCCGGCGATGTGATCGGGCCGCGCGTGTTGTAGAATGAGCGGGAACCGGAATCGTAGAAGCACAGACCAATCAAGCCGTGCGGTTCGAGCGAGGCAAGGATTTCATCGCCAATCTCGCCATCCATGCTGCGGCGCATGTGATCGGTTGAGTCGAACAGGAACGGCAGCGCTGCGACTTTGGTCAAAGGCTCGATGGAATTGAGCGGGGCGAGATTGACGCGGTTGAAATCCAGCCCGCCGAACGTCGTGATCTCCAGCGTGTCACGCTCATTACCCAATTGCCCGCCTGCAAACATTTTGAGCGTTAAGCGACCATTGGTGCGCTCGCTCAAGATATCGCCGAAACGGATCACACCTTGAACAGTGGGGTAGCTCAAGACATGGGTGTCTGCCGATGTGAGAGCGCTGCCAAGGCGCGCCTGACATGCGGCCAAAGTGGCGGTGGCGCTGGCCAGAACGATGCGGCGTGTCATCATCAACTTGGTGCTCGCGGCGCTCATGAGTGGGGCGCAGCCGGTGTGAGCGCAATTTCCAGAGTGGTCATATCGCCAAAGCGGATCAGCGAATGCGCGCCGACTTTCGCGGGATGAACGCCGGTGATTGCGCCGGTTGAGATCAAAGTACCAGGGGGAAGGTCAAAGCCTTCGGTGTTTGCATGATCGAACAGGAAATTGCGCGCCCGCGCGACATGGGCGACGATATCGGTAATCTCGCGCTCTCCCACACAGACATCGTCAATGATGGTCGCCACATAGAGTGGATGGGGAAGGCCGTCTTGCCAGCCCTCCAGCTCTGGTCCCTTAAGCACGCCATTGTTGTTGCCAAAATCACAGACCACTGCCAACGGGCCAACGCCGTTAATATCGACAATCGGACTGCTCGCAATCTCCGCACCGAGATACAGCCGATCCTGCTCGCGTGTCTTACCCAATTCGAGTACAAATTCCGCCTCAATCGCGGCAAATCCATTGGCAAAGACAGGCATTTCGCTGACCCTACCCAAAGCTGCTTGCACAAAGCGCGAGGCGAATATCGGGCCGCAGAGGAAGTCCTTGCCCATCGCTTCGCGGTGGATTGGCGGGATGCCTCCAACCTTCCATCCGATCACAGGGTCAGGCCACACTTTGCGAGAGATGTGCTGCACCTGATACGCTTCGCTCAGCGATGCCGGAAGCGACCCAGGAAATTCACTTAGCGAACCCGCAGTAAGGCGGGCATGCACCAGAATATCCGAAATCTCCTGCCGACGAGCGGTCTGGGACTGTATGTGTGTGCTCGCCATCATTGCCGTTATTCTTGTCCTAAACCGCTCAGAATTTAAAGCGGACGCCGGCAAAATACCGGGCACCCGATATATCTGTCTGCGCCAAACTGTCACCTGTGGGGCGGAATTGGACGTTAGGTTCGTTGAACACATTCAGCGCCTGGAACCGCAATTGGACATTGCGATTAAGGCTCAAGTTCAATGACATATCGACGAATTCCTGTGACCCGTTGAACCGGTTGCTGGTCGCACGGAACGGTCGGAAGAAGCTAGAGCGATAGCGATACGCGACCCGCGCAGTCAGCGGCCCCGTTTCGTAGAAGGCGGTTGCATTCATCGTATGCTTTGAAAACCCGTTCACATTCGCAGGGTCTGTAAAATCGGCGAGTGCATTGCCGCTGACCACGGTTGGATCGGGGAATTCAAAGTTGGAATCGGCAAAGTTGTAAGACGCCTGAACTCCCAAGCCGTCAAATGGCTCTGGCAAATGGTCAAACTTGTGCTGAACCGCGACTTCGAACCCGAACAGATCGCTGCTCTCATTCGAATTGACCGAGCGCCCGATAATCACCTCTGTCGGTGCGCCATCAACGGTTAGGATCAGCGGCGTGACATCGGTTTCAAACCCCGTTTGCAGGTTCTTGTAATAGGCTGCGAGCGAGAATGACGTGGTTGCCGAAGCATACCATTCAAACGATACATCCGCATTCCATGCGATGAGCGGCTCGAGGAACGGGTTCCCGCTGGCGCTGACAATAGCGCCCAAATCCGCAAGGTCGGCTTCGTCATCGAATGACAGGGCTGCTGACAGGTTTGCAGGATCAGGCCGGGCAAGCGCGCGATAAAGGGCGAAGCGGAGCAATTTGTCATCGGCAACCGAGAACGTGATGTTAGCGCTAGGGAGAATTTCGACGAAGGAATTGTTCTCCACATTGACGATTGGGTCGCCCACCTCGCTGATGACTAGCGTTGTCGGGTCTGCCCCCGGACTTGTCGCCAAGGCTGAGCTGATCCCGACCGAGCGGACATCGGTGTGGACAACGCGCACGCCGACATTGCCGGTTGCGGGGATGCCGAAAACAGGGCCGTCAAAGTTCGCTTGGACGTAGCCTGCCCATACCTTTTCCGTCACGTCTGTGTCTTGGGTGGATAGAGTGGAGCCTTCAGGCAGGCCTGCATCCGCATCGCCGGTAAGCGCTGTGAATAAGGCTTGCGCGTCGAATGTCGCGAAGGTCAGGCCGGTGGTTGGGCTGCCTGAGCTGGAGAACAGGTCATCGACCAGAAAATTGCTCGATCGGGCCGCAATCGCTGCATCGGAGAAATATCCGCCATCGACCAGCGAAAGCGTCGTATCAATGCCATCATCTTGAATCCGCTGACGATCCGAATAGCGCGCGCCAAAATCAATGCCATCAAAGAACCCGTCCAGAGCATAAGAGGCGTCGAGGCGCACAGCAAAGACCGACTCGTCAACATTCTCCAAACGGCGCCGTGCCCGCGCGCCATTGGTGTAAAGATCATGGTTGTTGAGGTCGAAGACCAGCCCTGTATCATCCTCCACGTCCGACACATCGGTGAAAGTCAAAGCCGGAATGATCTGGCCGCGCCGATCAAGCTCGTAGAGAACCCGGTCAGCGGTGCGGATGCGCATATCCAGCTCGTCCTGACGCCGCTCGGTCTTATTGTAGCTTATGTCGGTGGCAATCGTCAGCCGGTCGCCGCTCCATTCGACATTAGCACCAAGGCCGAGGAAGTCCTCATCGCGCTGACGATAGACAGATTGGTTTTCAACCCGGCTTTCTCCGCTCCAAGCAAGTAGCGCCCCAGTGGAGGATATCTCAATCGGCGCAATGTCGCGCCTGCCGTCAGCGATCACCAGATTGGCGCGTTCATCGGTATCGCGGCGGGTGGAGAATTGCGCGTCGAGATTAATGTCGAGGCTGGGGCTGGGTTGCCATTGGATCGAACCCAACAAAGCTTCGCGGTCGGACTCGGTCGATAAGGCGCGGAAAATGTATTGGTTGGAGACAAAATAGGTGTCCGATGCGCCATTGCCGACACCCGCATCGTCTGTATCGAACGCGCAATTGTTACTTTGATCGATGCCTTCGATTGTGTTGCAGGGGCGGTAGGTTGAACTGGTGACGAACACATCTTCGCCAATGGTCCCGCGCCGGAATTGCCCGCCAAGGGCTATGCCAATCTCACCAATGCCGGTGCTGAACTGATCGATATAAGACCCCGTTATCCGCGTCTCTATGGGGGATCGTCCGTTGACGACGCGGTCCTGCGCTTCGCTGTATCCGCCTTGGACGAATGCTTGAATGCGGCGGCGGTTGTAATCCAGCGGTCGCAGAGTTTGCAGTTCAACATTGCCTGAGACGCCGCCTTCGACAAAGCTGGCTTGCTGCGTCTTGTAGATGATCGCACCATTGATCAACTCGGACGGGAATTGTGAGAAGTTCACGTCCCGACCATCACTTCCAGAGGTAACCTCACGGCCATTGAGGAATGATGCGCCAAGGAACGGGCCAAGGCCGCGGACCGAGATTGCGGTTGACCCGCCCTGAAAGCGCGCGGCGGTAACACCGACCACCCGCTCCAACGCTTCTGCGACCGAAAGGCTGGGCAAATCGCCGATGTCTTCCCCAACAATGGCATCACCGATTACATCGAGAGATCGTTTGGTTTCGAGCGAGTTTTCGATTTGGCGGCTGATCTCGCCCACAACTACGATCTCTTGTCCGTTTCCACCGCCGCCTGTGTCAGCTCCGTCATCTGCAGGCGCGTCTTGCGCCAGAGCAGGCGTTGCGATGGAGATGGCTGACGCCAGCAAAGCAGCTTTGAAACAGGCTCGTGCAATAGGCGCACGCACCGCATGAAATGCAGACATGATTTCTCTCCCCTGATCCGGCTGGCTCGCTTATTAGAACCTTAATGACACCGGTTACCTAAATTATTGACACCGGTATCATTGCGCGTCAATACCCTTTGTCATAAGCTCTTGGAGAGGGGTGAAATTGTGGGATTGTTTATAACAAAGCGTTTGTTTTTCAGAGTGTTGATTGCGACCGCCGCCTGCGGGTCGGCGATGGGCGCAACCGGACAAGCTGTTGCCCAAGCGACACAAGAGCCCACACAGGAGCCATCATACGAACTGCCTGCGATTTTGGGTGATGTGCAAACGCGCGAGACGCATGAACTGCCCGATTTCTCCTATGCCGGGTATGGCTATGGGACGCAGGTAATCCCGCATTTTGCGACCAGTATTGACGTTGCCGATTATGGCGCGATTGCCGATGATGGGGTGGATGACAGCGCCGCCATTCGCGCCGCTCTTGCTGCGGCTCATGAGCAGTCCGGCCCCGTTCGTGTGCAGTTCGGTGCTGGGCGCTATATTTTGAGCGAAATTCTGTGGCTGGAGCGCAGTTCCATTGTGCTCGCCGGCATGGGAATGGGCGAGGGCGGGACTGAGCTGTTTTTGCCGCGCCCGCTCAACCAGATCGACGATGGCGGTGCGCTCACCGAAATCGGCGAATATCTGTTCGAAGAGGACAAGTATGAGCAGCAAGAAGACGCCAATCTCAACGTCCTTTTCTCAAAATACAGTTGGAGTGCGGGCTTTATCTGGTCGCGCGTCCCCGGTGGTCGCCACGGCGCGTATTTGGAGCGGTATGACCGCCCGATTGAGACCGTCGCGACAATCGAGCGCGGCAATAGGTTTGAACGCATATTGAGTGTTCCTGATGCCGGTGCTTTGGAAGTCGGCGATGTGTTGCAGATATTCTGGCACAATCGCGAAGGTCCCGATGGGCCGCTCATCGCATCGCTCTATGGCGATACGGATCTGGAGATTGCAGGGCGGGGCGTTGGCTCGCGCCATTGGGAGACACCCGGCCGTCCGCTCGTTCAGCAGCCTACGCAGATCGTCGCCATCAACGGCAATGAAGTCACCATGGCCGACCCGCTGATGCATGACATCAACGCAGCGCTTCCCGCCTATTTCGCGCAATGGGATCACCTCAGCGATGTCGGGATCGAGGACCTTGCGCTGGTCTTTCCGCCGAACCCCGATTTCGGGCACCACAATGAAGCCGGGTTCAACGGCGTTTATTTCACTGGCGTGCACAATGGATGGATTCGCAATGTTAGGATCAGCAATAGCGACAGCGGCATTCTCACCGATGATATCGCCAATGTGACTATCGCCAATGTCGTGACCGAGGGGGATCATTTGGCGCATTACAGCGTGCACCTTGGCAACGTGCACAATGTGCTCGTCGATCAGCTCAGCGTGTTCAATCCGACCGTCCATGCGCTGAGTTTCAACACCCGTTCGACCAAATCGGTCTATAAAGGCGCCGTGGTGTGGACCACGCCTACTCTGGATCAGCATGCCGGTGCCAACCATCAGAACCTGTATGATAATGTCACCGTGCATGTGACGCCGGATCGCACCTCATCCGATGGCTTGCCGGAATATGATCTCTATAGAGCGGGCGGGGCAGGGTACTGGCAGCCCGGTCATGGCCGTTTCAGCACAACGTGGAACCTGGAAATCCTTGTCACTGGCGGAGTTGAACCGGGCGGCGAAGTATCGATCCTTGCGCAGTCAGAGGGGCCAGATGCGCGCATTGTGGGGATGCATGGCAACCGGCATATCCGCCTAAGCCACACGCCTGAGCCCTATATCGAGATGCACAATCGTCCGGTTCGCGCCGTGCCTTCACTCTATGACTATCAGCTTGGTCAGAGGGTGTCGGAGAACTAGCGATTCCCCCGAGCATCCAGCCATTGCGCCGCTTTCACCCCAAAAGTGATCAGAAACGGCACCAGCACGATGCTCAAGGTAACTTTGGCAAGCACTTGGCCGATCAACAGGTTGGTGATGTCAAACTCACCATAGAAGGCGAGCGTCACGAAGATGATTGAATCCACCGCTTGGCTTAAGGCGGAGGCGATGGCACCCCGGATCATCAGGCCGACAGTGGTGGCCTCTCCACTGCCGCGCAGTTTGGAGAATATCCAGACATTGAGCAGCAAGGATGTGATGTAGGCGGCAGGGCCCGCCATCAAAATACGGGGTGTTTGACCCAAGACACGTTCAAACGCCGCCAGATCTTCACTGCGAAAATCGAGCATTTCCGGTGATGCGGGCAGAGATAGCACCAGATAGATCAGCAGTGCGGAAAGGAAAAGCGGCAGGAAGCCGATCCAGATCAAACGCTTGGCCAAGGACTGACCATAAAGCTGTGCGATGGTGCTGGTGATCACTACTAATAGCAGGAACGGGAAAATCCCGGCTTCAACCGCCAATTGACTGGGCCACAATTGCACCTGTTTGAACGCGACGACGCCCGCCAAAACGGTCATCCCACCATAGAGAATGATATAGACGAACAGGCCCATCGGCGCGCTGATAGCTGCCTTGGCGATGTCGCTGATTGGTTCTTGGGCGGTTTGGTCTGTCGCGTTTTGGGTGTCGGTCATCGCGGCAGGGTTAAGCGAGGGAGCTTTAAAAGAAAAGCCGCCAGAATGCAGTCGTGCCCTTTCATTCACGCCTTCACCGGCACCCCCAGTTGCCTTGGCTCTCACAAAGTGCCAACCCTTGGCGCCGGGATACAACAATCAGGGGCACCGCTTCTGCGGTGGACACGCACATCACATCCATTCTCTACAGCATTGCCGGGATTGTAACGATCTTAGGAATTGCCTTCCTCCTGTCTTCGGGCAAACGGAACATCAACTTGCGGATCGTGGCATCGGCCTTTGCCTTGCAAACGGTTATGGCGGTTTTGGTCCTGCGCACTGATGTGGGCGTCGGGGTGATTAGCTTTCTTTCCGATGGGGTGATTGCGCTGCTGGGATACTCTGTGGTCGGGATTGAGACCCTGTTTGGACCGATGGGCGACAATCCGTTTGCTAATACGTTTTTGATCGCCGCACTGCCGGTGATCGTATTTTTCGCCGCGCTAGTGTCGATCCTCTATTATCTCGGCATTATGCAGCGTCTGGTCCGTTGGCTGGGCGGAGCGATTGGCTGGCTGACAGGGATTAGCAAAGTGGAAGCGCTGGGTAGTGCCGCTAATATCTTTGTCGGCCAATCGGAAAGCCCGCTGGTGGTCCGCCCGTATCTGGCCAATTTACCGCCCTCTCGCCTGTTCACTTTGATGTGCGTCGGGATGGCAGGTGTCGCAGGGACAATCCTTGCCGCCTATGCGTCATTCCTTGGAAGCGATGCTGTGCCATATCTACTCGCAGCAGCATTTATGTCGGCACCTGGCGGGATATTGATGGCGAAAATCATCATGCCCGATGATCCGGAAGAAGCCGCAGAACACGACAAATCGCTCGAGAATATCGGCGTTGCTGAAACATTCGAGGATGGTGAGAAACCCGCCAATATTATTGAGGCAGCCGCCCAAGGCACGCAAACAGGTGTAAAGCTTGCGGTTGCAGTGGGCGCGATGGTCATGGTGTTTGTTGCTTTGGTCGCCTTGGCCAACGGCATCCTTGGCGGGATCGGTGGATGGTTTGGCTATCCCGATATCTCTTTCCAGCAAATGCTTGGCTATGTCTTTTCGCCCGTCATGTTCTTGATCGGCATATCGGATTGGGAGCAAGCGCGGATCGCGGGTGGGTTGTTTGGTACTAAAATTGTCCTCAATGAATTCGTTGCCTTTATCGAATTGGGCGGGGTTGAGGGGCTAACCGAGCGCAGCCGATTGATCATGACTTTTGCGCTGTGCGGCTTTGCCAACTTCTCCTCCATTGCGATTCAGATGGCGGTGACTGGCGGACTTGCCCCCAATCAACGCCCGGTGATCGCCCGGCTGGGTCTGAAAGCGCTGGCCGCTGGCAGCCTTGCCAATTTGATGAGTGCGGCGCTCGCCAGCATTTTCCTGCCATTCTAAAACGCTTGGCAGATGTGCCGGTGGGCGATTAGATACATCGCATGACCCAAGTTCAAATTGCCTCCGTTTCGCTCGCCCAACCGCTTGAAGAGATCGCTGATGAGTTGGGACGCAGCTTCGCCGAATATGGCTTTGCTGTAGTGCGCGATCACGGCATCCCGCTGGACCTAATTGCTCGCGCGGAAGCAGCGTCGAAAGAGTTCTTTGCCCTTCCAGAGCCGGTAAAGCGCGAATACAAAATCGAGGGCGGCGGCGGGGCGCGGGGATATACGCCATTCGGCACTGAAAAGGCCAAGGACGCCAATATCTTCGACCTCAAAGAATTCTGGCATGTTGGCCGTGAGTTGACGCATGGCCATGAACTCGCCGAGTTCATGGCCCCCAATATCTGGCCTGATGAAGTCGATGCGTTCAAGCCGGTATTTAGTGAGCTTTACGCCGCGTTTGAGACCGCGGGTCTAACCGTGCTTGAAGCGATCGCACTGCATCTGGGGCTCGATCGGGGTTTCTTTGCTCCAACGGTCGAAGACGGCAATTCGGTGATGCGGTTGCTGCATTATCCACCTCTTGGCCCCGACGCACCCGAAGGCGCGATCCGCGCTGCGGCGCATGGTGATATCAACACGATCACCTTGTTATTGGGCGCAGAGGAAGCCGGACTGGAGTTGCTCACCAAATCGGGTGACTGGCATGCGGTTGATGTTCCCGAAGGCGCGTTGGTCATCAATGTCGGCGATATGTTGGAGCGCTTGACCGCAGGCACCCTGGTTTCGACCACCCACCGCGTCGTCAATCCGCGTGGGGCAGGGGCGCATCGTTCTCGCTATTCCATGCCGTTCTTCCTGCACTTCCGGCCGGACTATCTGATCGAGCCTCTGGAGAGTTGTCGGGGAAGTGGTGAACCGAGCGAGCCGATCACTGCGCATGATTTCCTGATGCAGCGTTTGCGCGAGATCAATCTCGCCTAATTGGTCAATTCGACCTCTCTCAAAGAGAATCGGGTGACTCTCACATTCCAGTCAATTCCGGTTCATCTGAGCAAAATTCCCGGATTCCAGCCTGTTTGAGGTCGCGCTTTAAAAAAGCGATCCTCGTTGCGCGCATGCAACACAGGGGGCCTTCAACGGCGCATTTCTGCGGCTTAGCATGTGCATAAGTTTATGAAATTTTCCGAGCGCCGCACCTGCTCATTTCCGTTTCATAAAACCGTCACAAAACAGTCGCTTTTGTGCAGTGCAACGCGCTTAGGGACGCGAGCATCACTTTCCCTCCAACCGTGATCAGGGGCACTTCATTATGAAGATCAAATATCTTTTGGCAGCAAGCATCGTCAGTCTTTCCGCCGCAGCCACAATCGCTACTCCCGCAGCAGCGCAACAAATTACATCAGGCGTCGAAGGTCAGGTCACTGACACGAGTGGCAACGCGCTTTCCGGCGCGATGGTCACCATCACCGACACCCGCACCAATCAGGTTCGCGAAGCAACCACTGATGGCGAAGGCAACTTTCGCGTCCAGTCGCTGCCACCGGGCGGCCCATACACTGTGACAGTCACCGCCACTGGCTTTGAAGGTCAGTCGGTCGAAGAAGTCTTCACCAACATTTCAGGCAATACCGGTTTCACTTTTGAACTGGCTAACACTAATGTCGGCAACACTATCGTTGTGACCGGCGCCCGCGCACGGGTCACTCAGGTCGCTGTCGGTCCCGGCACCGCATTCGGTACCGAAACGCTCGAAGCTTTCCCGTCGATCACTCGCGACGTTCGCGACATTATCCGCATTGACCCGCGCGTCAGCCTCGAAGGCAACAACGATGTTGATCGTATTTCTTGCCTCGGTGGCAATGATCGCACCAACACCTTTACCGTTGACGGTATCATTCAGTCGGACGTGTTCGGCCTGAACGGCACACCATTTGCAGCGCGTAACGCTCTTCCGCTTCCATTCGACGTTGTCGATCAGGTGTCGGTTGAATTTGCACCGTTTGATGTCGAATACACCGACTTCACCGGCTGCCTTGTCAACGTCGTAACCAAAGCCGGTAGCAACAAGTTCAGCGGCTCTGCCTTCTTCACCTATTTTGATGAAAGCCTGCAGAACGACCAAGTCGAGCTGGCTGACGGAACGACTCAGGACATTAATGCCGGCCGCGAAACGCGTTGGGGTGCAACCCTTTCGGGTCCGATCATTCCTGATCGCCTGTTCTTCTCGCTCGGCTATGAAGAAACTGACCTTGGCGATGGCTTCAACCAAGGGCCATTCGGCTCCGGCGCAGCCAACGAAGTGAACTTCGTAACGCAGCAACAATTCGATCAATTCGCGCAAATTGCCAATGACGTATACGGCCAAGACATTGGCGGTATCCCGACGCAGCTTGCTGAATCGAGCGTACGCTACTTCGGTCGTATCGACGCGATTATCTCAGATCAGCACCGTCTCGAAGCGACCTATCAGCGTCTCGAAGAAACGAACCTTGAATCCGATTTTGGACCCAACACCTTTACTGGCTTCAACTCGTTTGAAGATGAAGGCACGATCTCGGATTATTATTCTGTTCGTTTGTACTCCGACTGGAGCGACACGATCTCAACCGAACTGCGCGTGAGCCGTGCTGAAGTCGGCGATGTCCAAGGCCCGGTCGGCTTTGGCGAAGCGCAGGCAGAAAACCCAGCTCCACGTCTTGTCGTTGGTTTTGATAACGCCACAAATGGCCTGATCCCAGGCGGGAATGACGGCGGCCTCGCCACCGGCCCTGGCATCTTCCGTTCGGCTAACCAGCTCGATACGAAGATCGATCAGGCTCGCTTCATCATGAATGTCGATGCAGGCAATGGTCACTTCCTGAAGTTCGGTGCCGAACTGAACGATCTTGAAGTGTTCAACCTCTTCGCGATCAATGCGACCGGTACCTTGTTCTTTAACGGCCTGGACGATTTCCAAAACGGCCTGCTTGCAAACAACACCGGCGGTTCCTTCGACGGTCCAGCTGACATTATCTCAGGCGATGCAGGTGGCGCAGCCATCCGCACCGGCATCGATGGTGACATCAACAATGCCGCTGCTCTGTTCAGCCGCCGCACCTATTCGGTATTTGTGCAGGATGAGTGGCAGGCGACCGATCAGCTTTCGATCAACGCTGGTGTCCGTGTTCAGCTTTATGACGGTGACGCACCACGCGCCAACCCGACATTTAGTGAACGTTTTGGTTTCACCAATTCCGTTTCGTTCGGTGCGATTGACCCGGTTGTTCTTCCTCGTCTGTCTGCGACTTACGAATTCGACAATGCAGGGTTCTTGTCCAACAGCCGTCTGACCGGCGGCGTAGGCATCTTCGCTGGCGGTGATCCGGTTGTTTACTTCTCCAACGCATTCTCAAACGACGGGTTCGCTTCGGTAGAAGGCGACACGGGCGATTGTGCTGCGGGTGACCTGAACATTGATCCGGTATCGGGTCAGATTTCGGTTCTCAATGGCGGCACGTTTACTGGCGTTCCGGCCTGTGCTGTTGCAGCAGCAGCCGCTGGTGCAGCTGCTGGTGGCGGTGATGTTCAGTCAATCGCTCCGGATTTCGACATCCCTACGGCGGTTCGTGCGAATATCGGTTTTGCAACTGAGATCGGCACGCAGTCAGGGTTCTTCTCAAACTGGCAGTTGAACCTCGACTACATCTACACCCGCTTCAACGACACGTTGAATGTTAACGATCTGGTGCAGGTGATTGACCCGTCGCTCGGCCTCAACGGCTTCACCGTCGATGGTCGCGAGCTTCGCCGTCCAATCGATCCGAACCAAACTGGCTGCGATGCGACGCTTGTTTCAAGCTCACCTCCGACCTTCGACAATGTCACAGCAGATTGCTTCGGCACCCGCCTCGATGACTTCGTTCAATTGAACAACGGTCCAAGCTTTGAGAGCCATAACTTCTCGCTGGTTCTTCAAAAGCGTTTCAGCGAAGGCTTCTTCACTGAAGGTGGCAGCGTGAATGTGAACTTCGGTTATGCGTTCAGCGACAGTGAACAGACGAACAACTTCCGTTCATCTACTGCTACATCGACGATTGACAACTTCCCGGCTTTCAACCGTCAAAGCCCTGCCGTTTCGCAGTCGGGTTTTGAAACACGTCACAACTTCGTGTTCTCGGTAAATGCCCGCGAGGAATTCTTCGACGGATACGATACCAGCTTCGGCATGTTCTTCCGTGCATCGGAAGGTCGTCCGTACAGCCTCGTGTTCGATGATGGCCGTCCGTTCTTCGATGACGCCAGCACGCGTGAACAAAACGCTTTGCTGTATATCCCAACTGGCTTGGACGATCCGAACCTCTCGCCGTTGAGTGATACAGCAGCTGTTCAATCGTTGCTTAACCTATTGGAAAATGGAGTTGCCCTCGACGACGCGGGTAACATCGTCAGCGAGCTGGACTGTAACTTCACGCCGGGTCAGACTGTGGCGAGAAACCAATGCCGTAACGATTGGTTCTTCGACATGGATATCCGCATCAGTCAGGAACTGCCTTTCATCGGCAGCCTGACCGGTCTGACCGAAGATCGGATTGAGTTGTTCGCTGACTTCTCGAACTTCCTCAACTTCCTTGACGATGGTTGGAACGTCCGTCGCTCTGTCGGTGGATTCGATGGCCGCGTTGATCTGGTTGACGGCGCGTTCGACGACGAAGGTCGTTATGTGATCACGAACTTCTCAGACTTTGCTGCCCGCCCGCAGACTGCGGTTGGCAACAGCATCTGGCGGATCCAGGTTGGTGCACGTTACGAATTCTAACTGGTAACCTACCAATCCACGAAACACGCAGCGGCGGGGCCTTCGGGTTCCGCCGTTCGCTTTTGTGGGCTGCGAATGGAGTGGGATTTAGGTGCCCGTTTTGGCCAGCGTGTCTGCCGGGTCATCGGCGACGCTCAACAGTTCGAACGCCAACGCTTCGCGTACATCCCCCGGTAGACTCTGCCGCAATGCACGTTCGAGCGCAGCCGCCTGATCGCCTAAGTCAGCCTCGCCGAATATGGCGGCGCTCCCTGCCAATTTGTGTACCAATCGCGCCAGATCATCCCAGTCTTTTGCTCTTCGGCTGTCCTCTCCCATTGCGCCGCTTTGCAATGCGGTGCGCACAGCCTCAATCGCCTCGCTACGGCGAGTGTTCCAGCGTTCGATTAAGTCTGGCGAATGCTGTTGGGGAAGCTGCGCGAAGGAACCGCCAGAGACTTTGGAGAGTGCTTCGTTGCTCTGGTCGCGGTTTTCCTCGACAATCTTTGCGGCTGGCACCTGCTCTTTTTCTTGCGTCACAAGGTCATCCTCTGTTTCGACGATACGGGTTGGAAGCCATCGTTGCAGAGCGCGTGCTAAGTCGGTGAAGTCCAATGGTTTTGCCAAATGTCCCTGCATTCCCGCGGCGCGTGCGGCGTGAATGTCCTCGGGAAAAGCGTTCGCAGTCAGCGCGATGATCGGCATGCTATCAGGACCAATCCCCTCTTTGCGGATCGCTCGTGTGGCGTCATAGCCATCGCAGCCGGGCATCTGAATATCCATCAGCACCAGATCATAAAACCGGTCGCGCATCACGCCATCCATGACCATTGCAATCGCTTCATTACCATCATGCGCGACATCGACGCTCTGTCCGCAGCGCTCGAGCATTTCGACGCCGAGCATACGGTTCACATCGTGATCCTCGACTAGCAAGATGCGCGCGGCTTGCGGTATCTCAATCGGCCCGGACGCTTCTGTGAAGAGGCTGGGAGGCTGTTCGGGATGAGCCAGCATTGCGGGCATTGTCAAAGTGAAGGTTGAACCCTCTCCCCCTTCGCTCTCAACGGAAATGCTCCCACCCAACAGATCAGCCAGTTGGCGGCTGATAGTTAGGCCAAGCCCTGTCCCACCAAACCGGCGCGCTGTGTCATTTTCGCCCTGCGTAAATGGGGCGAAGATCGTATCTTGCCGGGCGCTATCAATGCCGATCCCGGTATCTTGAATTGCGACGGTGAATTCCCCGTCCTTCATGGCCAAGGATACGGTCACACGGCCATTTTCGGTGAATTTCACTGCATTGCCTACGAGGTTCAGAATGATCTGCCGCAACCGCAAAGCATCAGTTACGACCCACGGGCCGGTGCTTTGACTTTCGCAACCGTTACATTTTACGGTGCATCCTTTTGGCTCTGAACAGGCGGCGTAGAAGATTAGATCCAGTCCCTTTTTCTCGGCCACGGGTAAATGTAGCATCACGCATTCATTGACTGTGGAGACCAAATCCACGGGCGATTTATCAATCGTGATCTGCCCCGCTTCAATCTTGGACAGGTCGAGAATGTCGTTCAGCAACAGCATCATCGAGCGGCCCGATTGGACGATCATCTCAGTATGACGGCGGTGTTCTTCATCAAGGTCGCTTTGCAGCATCAGCTCCGCAAAGCCGAGTACACCGTTCATCGGTGTGCGAATTTCGTGACTCATATTGGCGAGGAATTCTGACTTTGCAGCCGCTGCGTCCTCCGCGGTCCGGCGCGCGCGCGTTAACAGCAATTCCAGCTCGACCCGCTCTGTCACATCGCGCGCAGAAACCACGATGCCGCTGCGCTTACCGGTCACGGGGTCGGTCGCAATTGCAGCATCGGCTTCGATGAAGATGGGAGTGCCATCAGCTGCGTCATAGAGGCGGCGATAGGTGACGCGTTCTTGATCGCTTTCGCCATCGCGCAATCGTTTCAGCACCGCCGCAATCCGTTCTTGAGAATCAATATGTGCGGCTCCAGCCACAGCTTTGCCGAGCAGCTCTTCGGGGTCGCGGCCCATCACATCGCGCACGGAAGGGGAGGCGTAGGTGCAGACGCCATGATCATCGATGCGGAGTACGGCATCGGTGACATTTTCGGTTAGCAATGCGAGTTCACTGCGTCCCTCAATCAGTTCCTGCATCATCCGCGCCCGCCCTGCTAAGATGGCAGCGATCGGCAGACCGGTAAGGAAATTGGCGGCGACAAAGGCGAGCAAAACATACACCTGCTCTGCATCAGGGCCCGTGGTCATGACGATTGGACCGGAGCCCCACAGCGTCATGACACCAGCGAGGATCGCAATCAGTGGCACATAGAGGGCCGTGCCAAGCCCGCCCACACGAAAGGCCATCAGCAATGTGATTGGGGGGACGAGGAAGAGGAGGGGGTAATGAGTCTGGGCAAACACGCCATATACGATGATCAACCCGCCAGCCATTAGCGCTGATCGCTCCGCAAATTCGACGAGGCTGACCATTTTGCGATCCTGCACCGCATCTATCGTCAACAGCAAAGCCGGCGCGATCAGGATCATTCCGATACTATGGGCAAAGAACCATGCCATCGCTGTCGCGCCCGCGGGATTTCCAGAAATCGCAGTTGTCAGCGCGATGATTGATGTTGAAAGAACAGGTCCAATGATCCCACCAAACAGCAGGAATTGTCCCAGATGCTGGACATCGGACATATCCGCGCATGCTCCGCATCGCTGCCTAATGAGCCAGGTTATCGCCGCGATCTCGACGATATTGCCCAGCACATAGCCCGCCGATATCAAAGCGGAGTTTCCCGCATAAAGGTTCACTGCCAAAGCTGCGACAGCGACGCAGCCGACAAAGGGCAGCTCGTTGCTTAACTGCGCCCTCAGCGCCATCACAGTGACTGCCGCAGCGGGTAGCCAGATGCTCGCTAAACCTGCGCCAACTCGCGAGAATTCCATTGATACAAGACCAAGGGCGAAGAACAGGATACCGCCGATCAAAGCATAGATAAAGCTGCGAGGATCCAGCGTACCATTGCGCACCCAAGCGGTGATCCCAGCTCGGTCCTTATCCGTGCGTGCGCCTACAATGTCATTGAGCACAGCAGGCGAGTTGGTCGCAGTGGGGCTTGCGGCAGAGTGGCGATCCGGCCTAGCCTGGCGGCCTTCAATCGTGCGGATCATCGCAAATACCTTATACTGCTGCAAAGGGGTCGACCAAACGGAACTGGCCCGCGGCAAAGTCAAAGAAGTTCAAATCAAACTGTGACACACGATAGATGATCAACTCCAAATCGCGCTATCAGGGAAAACCGAAAGGTCCGCGCTGGCCGCTGATCACAGCGATCACGATTTTTCACGTGTTTGCGTTGTATGGACTGTCGCGCTTGCTCGCGCCGGAGTTTACCGCATCGGTAGAGCGGGAGGTTGTCAGCGCCTTCACTGTCACGGTTACTGCACCTGACGAACCCTCTGAGCCAGAGACGGAGCCTGAACCCGATGAGGGCGCAGCAGGAGCGCCTGGTGAAGAAGCTGTGCCACAACCCGTCACTGCGCCAACATCGCGGATCGAAACGCGCCCGACCCCGCGCCCGCGCGCATCCTCCACTGGGACGGCCAATCGTTCTGGCGCTCGCGAGGCGGGTGACGGGACCGGAGCAGAAGGCCAGGGCGAAGGCACTGGCAGCGGCAATCGAGGAAGCGGGCAAGGCAATGGCGTCGCGGTACGGCCCAGCGTGCGTTCGGGCGGCCTGGACGCGCGCCGTGATTTTCCCGTGCCCGACGGCGGGCGTGCATCGCGTTTCGGCACCTCTGTGACCGTTGTTTTCACCGTCACTACCGATGGCCGGGCAAAGCAGTGCTCAGTCCGATCGAGTACAGCGGATGCCGAAAGCACTGCGCTGGTCTGTGGCCTAGTGATCGAGAAGATCCGCTTCAATCCGGCGCAAACCCGTGCTGGCGATCCGATAGAGGCCCGCTATGGCTACCGCGTTGATTTTCGAGAGCGTTAGGCGCACAGGCATTGCGCTATTTGACTGCACTTCACTCGCTCTGCCTGGCAAGGGTTCGCAACCATGACTGATCCATCTGCAATCCATCCTGTGATTTTGTGCGGGGGCAGCGGCACACGGCTTTGGCCACTCAGCCGTAAGGCTCGGCCTAAACCCTTTTTGCCATTGATCGGGTCGACGACCTTGTTCGAGCAAGCCGTTAGCCGGGTTGCGGATCATGCCCGATTTGCTGCGCCGATTGTCGTTGCAGGCGCGCAGCACGGCGATTTGATTGAGGAGCAGATGCACGGCGCGGCGCACCGTTTGATCGTGGAACCTGCGGCCCGCAATACCGCGCCGGCGATTGCTTTGGCCGCTGCCTTACTGCCAGCTCAAGACATCATGCTTGTCTGCCCCAGCGACCATCACATCGCCGATGAGGCTGCCTTTCGCGCCGCCGCTCTGGCCGCTGCTGCGCTCGCTGCTAATGACCATATGGTATCCTTTGGGATAGCGCCGGACAGGCCCGAAACGGGCTATGGCTATATCCGCCGGGGCGATCCGCTTGCAGGTGGGTTTGCCATCGCGCAATTCGTCGAAAAGCCCGACCGCGCACGCGCCGAGGAATATCTCGCAAGCGGGGAATACAGCTGGAATGGGGGTATCTTTGCCTTTCGTGCTGGCGCCTTGCTCGATGAATTAAGCACTCACCGTCCGGCAATGGCTGAGGCGGTTCGCGATGCTGTCGCAGCGGGCAAGGAGAAGGGGACACGCTTTCATCCTGATGCCGAGATTTTCTCCGGGATTGAGGGCGATTCCATCGACTATGCCTTGATGGAAAACACCGACCGCGCTGCAATGGTGCCCGCTGATATGGGCTGGTCCGATATTGGCAATTGGGCCGCTTTGCAGGAAGCATTAAACGAAGGCGACCCAAGCAATAATGTCGTGCGCGGCACCGCTGACCTCGTCGATTGCAGCAATGTTATGGCGGTCTCTGATGGACCGCGAGTGTCAGCTGTGGGCCTCAACGATATATGCATCATTGTGAGCGATGGAGAGGTGCTGGTGACAACACGCGATGGTGCTCAAGTCGTCGGCAAGCTGCCGGGAGCGACCAATCAGTGACCGAAACCGTGCGCCAATTGCCGACCCGGATGGTCAAAAAGGTTTGGGGCAGAACCTCTTTGCCCGAACCCTTTGCCGCGCCCGCTGATACGCAAATCGGTGAGATTTGGTTTGAGCCGCCGCCCGAATTGCCACAGCTTTTGGTCAAATACCTCTTCACGAGCGAAAAACTGTCGGTGCAGGTCCATCCCTCTGATGCCAACGCTTTGCCGGGAGAGGATGGTAAGGAGGAATGCTGGCTGGTCCTTGACGCTGAGCCGGGTGCGCAATTGGCCATTGGATTTAAGGAGGCTGTGTCACCTGCACAGATTGAGGCAGCGGCGCGTGATGGTTCGATAGAGGAGCTTCTAACTTGGCACGATGTTGCACCGGGCGATGTCTATTTCCTGCCCGCTGGCACGGTGCACGCGATTGGACCTGGGCTGGCACTGGTCGAAGTGCAACAGAACAGCGACACCACGTTTCGTCTATATGATTACGGCCGCCCGCGTGAGTTGCATCTGGAGCGAGCTTTGGCAGTGGCTGATGGTAGCCCCTATGCGTCTGAACATGCTGGTACGTTGGATGAGCGCGGGCAGACATTGATCGATGCGGCGTATTTCCGGGTGGAGCGGATCGAAGGTGGCCCGAATGCGCAAGTTATGGCCGTTTATGCCGGTCCGTTGCTCGCTCTGCCACTCAGCGGGGTAGTGAGCGCACAAAACGGTTCTGCGCAAGCGAAGGCAGGGGAGTGCCTCTATGCGCCTTCAATCAGCGCGCTCGATTTCGGTGCTGCGGGCGTGACATTGTTGACCCGCCCCGCTTGAACCAGAGAGATCAATCCTGCGCGATCAACATCGCTTTGATATCGCCCTGACCATAGGGTTTGCGCAATAAAGCGGCTGCGCCCAACTCGCTAAACTGGCTCGCCCCTTCTGAATACCCTGTGGCGAGGACAAAGCGGATGCCGCGCGCTTGAAGGGCCTGCGTCACGGGTACGGAGTTTTCATTGCCAAGGTTGTAATCGACGATCGCAAAGTCGGGCTGCTGTTCCTCGATAGCCTTTAGTGCGCCTCTGACATTGCTTTCCACTTTCACCGATTGGACACCCAGACGCTTCAGATTCTCCTCGGTGTCGATGGCGATGATCATGCTGTCTTCGACCACCAGAACATGTGCGGGCAATCGAGCTGCGGGCAGTTCAGGTTCACCCATATTGGGGCCGTAAACGGCATCAGGATGCGCGTTGCTGTGACGCTTGCGTTCCTTGCCAAGAGCAATCGGGCCAGAGATCAGCGGATCGGCCAATATCGACTCGATAAAGCGTGTGGGTACACGAAAATCCGCTTCGACACCGGTCAGTTTGAACACCAGCCGCGCCTCTCCGCTCAATTCAAACGGGATTGAGCGCTCGATAATTGTAGAGCCAAAGCCGCGCCGTGCCGGCGGCTTCACCGCGGGTCCGCCATACTCGCGCCACCCTATCGTAAGGTCGCCGCTCGGGCCCTGCACCACGCGTACGCGGACCTGCCCCTGATCATTGGACAGCGCACCATATTTGGCAGAGTTCGTCACCAATTCATGCACGACCAACGCCAGCACCGTATAGGCTTCAGGCTTGATCAAAACCTCACCGCCTACAAACACAAAGCGCCCTTGGTTTTCGCCGATATAGGCGGCCATCTCGGTTTCAAACAGCGCAGACAAAGGCGCAGGAGCCCAGTTTTCGCGGGTGATATTATCATGTGCGCTGGAAAGGGCGGCGATGCGCCCACCGATGATATTGGCAAAGGCTGTTACGCTTTGTGCGTCCTTTTGAGACTGCGAAACAAGGCTGCGGATGAGGTTGAGGATATTGCGCACACGGTGGTTGAGTTCCGCGATCAACAATTCCTGCTGTTCCTGCGACCGTTTTCGCTCACGCGCGATTTCGCCGGTCATGCGTAAGACAACCTTGATCAAGGTGACGCGCAATCCCTCGGCTAACAGCACGTCATCGTCCGACCATGCTTGTGCCTGCATCCCAGTACGCCGCCACATAACCAGATAATCGCGCGGATGGCGCGATATCGGCACGACCAACGCCCCAGTCATAGAGTCAATGAAAGCGGTGCAGGTTGGTTTCGCCGAAAAGGCGGTCACATGCGCCGCGAACCGCGTCTCATCGGGAGCATTGCCGATGCATTGATACTCCCCTTCCAACAGGATCGACATCCCGTCATGCGCTATGGCTTCTTCTACAATATCGCTCAATGTGGGGAGAGATGCCGCAAGCGAGACGCCGCCAGTGAGGCGCAGCATCAACCCATGATGCAGCGCTTGGCCGCGCGATTGACGCTGATGCTCGGCCTGGATCAGAACCTTGTCCAGAATAGCTGAGAGCATCAGGCTCAACGTTTCTGCCAATGCGCGTTCTGATGCGGAGATCAGGCGGGCTGTGCCATGGGCGCAGCCGATCATGCCCCAAACCTGACCGTCTCGCACAAGCGCAATATCCAGCGTCGCACGAGCTTCTGCACCTGGGCCGCCTTGGGGTGCAACGATCCGCAAATCGGCGCGTGTGAAATCGAGCCGAGCGATGTGATCGCCACTTTCAGGTTCCATCGACACTGGTTGAGCGTTGTGGTCTGCGATCATGTGAACACGATTGTAAGAGACCGGTAGTGGTGCTGGAAAGCGGCGGATTGTTACGTGATCATAGCCAAAAAGATCACGCACTGATCGCCGCATTTCATCACACAAGGCATCGCAATCCTCAATCGCTGAAAGCCGGGTAAGGATGGGGGCTATGTGCATCGGGCCCTGGTTCAAACTATCGGGTATATGCGGTTCGAATTCGAGAATGATGAGAGCATCCACAATGTGGATGGCACAATCGAACAGGTCGCCACTGGGCAACAGGCGGAGGCTGATGACTCGCTCCACAACACCCGATTGATATGGTCGGTTTAGAGCTTCGGCGATCTTCTGGATTGCCTCTGGCGCGAACAGGTCCCCGGCGCGGCTTCCCGCCAAGTCTTGGTGGTCGACGCCCAGAACATCGCCGCAATTCGCAGACAACCGGACAATGGTCCATTCACCGCTTCCCGCTCCGTCCAGGACCATGACCGCGCCGAAAGGCTGAACCAGTTTTGGTACTGCGGGCGTGCTCGCTGCGTGAAACCCGTCATCCGCCGCGCGTCTCGTTTGGCTCAGATAATTCATAGTGCCCGCCTTTGCTGCAAGGGATCGCGCCGACGATGCAAAACGGCACCGGTCAGGCGTTGCACTATGACGTGCTCTGGGGCTGGCGATCAATTACGCGATCACACCTAGAGTTGGACGGTTTTGGACGTAACGAAAGACGAATATCAGCTCTTTTCGAGCATTCTCCCGCCATGCTTGCGCACTGCACGCTCCAATGTGCCGCGCAAAAAGCTGAGCATTGGAGGCAGGTCCATCTCGATCATGACATGGTCTTCATCGATATTGATCCCGCCTTCGATCCGTTGGCCTGCAGCGGTAATGTTGAGGTTCATCCGGTCTTCATGGGGCCAGGTGTTTTCGACCGTCGCCATGCCCGGCGGAAAGTAGTTGGCGATCTCATGCCCGTGTTCATGCATGCGCCGACGCACTTCGTCTTTGCCGAGTGAATGGGGGAGCGAGACGCGCATTCTAACGCGGCTGCTTTTCAGGTTTCAGAGCAGCCGACAGATCAGGAAGTGGCACACCAGTATCCGCCGGATCGCCGGTCAGGTCCGCCAACAACTCGTCACCGCCATAGCGATAATCAAGATAGCGCGATTTGACCGCCAGGTCATCCAGAGCCCCTTCCGCCAAGCGCCGCGTCACTCGGTCGACTTCGCCTGAAAGCTTGGTCAGGCTGGTCGTCAGACGTTCATCGGCGGTGCCACCTGCATGCTGTTCGCTGCGCAGATGCTCGGGGATCTTGCGATAATTCTCGATCGTCTCTGGGATGTATTCACCGACAAGCTCGCGCACTTCACTCATGGCGGAATGGTTTGCATCGATCGTTTGCAATTGCGCGCCCAACGCATCCAACTGAGTGCCGAGTTTGTCCAGGATCGCAGCAGCGGGAGCCGGCAAATGCGGACGCTGCGCCTCTAGCCAAAGCTCGGTGCGCGCGACCATTTGTTGCGGATTACCCAGCTTGAGATCCGCGCGTTTGGGGGTCTTTATCTTTGGAAAATTGGTAAAGACAAACGCAGCCGCCATCACCGCAAGCGCGACCATCATCACGCCGGTAAAGCCAATGCCGTTTAGCACAATTCCGGCAATCGAAGCGGTCACCAAAATCGTGAGGACAGCGCCTGCAAAATACTTCGCGCGATTGATCCAATTCTTGCGCTTCGCCGCAGCGGAACCTTTGCCGATGCTGTCAGCGGGACGATGGGTGCCGCCTTGTTGTTGGGTTATCAGCGAGGATTTCGCTGCGCCCAAAATCTGGTCACTGTCGCGTGTGCTGTCCGGCATCAGTATCAGCTATCCAGCGACAACAGCGACGGGTCAGAGGCGACCTTGGCCTGAGCTTGCGCTTGCCCCTCGGCGCGCGCGATATAGCCTTTGGATTTCTCCACCTCATCGGTCAGCACGTTGACGGTCTGTTTCATGCTGTCGAGCGCGCGCAATTTGAAACTGTCGACCTCATCCATCGTGTCATAAATATTCTGGAATGCGCGTTGCAACGTCTCCAGCGGGATTGTGCTGGATGCGGCCTGTTCATGGATTTGCGCGGTCTGTTCGCGCAACAGGGTGCTGGTCGAATCGATGATGTTCGTCGTCGTTTCATTCAGCGACGTGATCTGTTGCAACACCAATTTCTGATTGGTCATCGCCTGCGCGACGGTCACCGCCGTGCGCAATGCACCGACGGTCGTCGTGCTGGCGCGGTCGACGCCTTTGACCAGCTCGACATTGTTCTTTTTCACCAAGTCCAGCGCGAGATAACCCTGCACCGAAACCGCCATCTGGGTCAGCAAATCCTGTGTTCGTTGACGCACATAGAACAGCGCGCTTTCGCGAATGGCCTTCGCCTTTTCTGGATCAGAGCTGTCCAGCTCAACGGCCTTCGCCTCCAGCCGCGCATCCAGCGTTTTGGCGATATGGATCATCTGTTCCAATTCGCCCATCGCCTCCCACAATTTGGCGCGTTCATTGTCGATTTCAGAATTGTCGAGCATCAGCTCTTTCTTGCCGCCCTCAAGGCTGGTGAGGATCGACTGAATGTGGCTCTGCGCAGAAGTGTAGCTGTCGAAGTAATTCTTGAGCTTGCTGCCAAAGGGAATGATGCCGAACAGCTTTCGTGGGGAGAGGAGCTTGCTCTTGCGCCCAGGATCGAGGTCTTCGACCGTGCGGCGCAATTCGGCGAGGTCGCTTCCGACACTGCTATCAGCGTCCATTGCGCGCACCGGACGGTCTAGAAAGCGGTTGGAATGGGCAGCCGCGGCGCGGATCTGTTCCTGACCCATACGGGTGATCTGATCGACCTTTTCGCCAAACGCAGGCGAATTCGCGTCAACTGAGACCAGATCCGTAACAAACGCATCGACTTTGACGTCAAGCTTGGATTTCTCTTCAGCCGACACTGGCACCAGCCCGGCGGCCTGTTCAGCGGCAACTGCCGGCACGGGATCAGGCGGGGTCAACTCAAAGGCTGTCGCCGTCTTGGTCGCGGTGGCAGTTTTGGGTTCTGGCGTCATCTCAGTGCTCATACGGCTAGTCTTGCTCCCTCAAACGCGATGGGCATCGTTGTTCGTCACCCTGCGCATTCCTTCACTACTGTATTAGTGATCTAAAACACATGTTTCAAGTTTCACCATAGGCTAGCCGATCTGACGCATTGCGAACAGTGGCTTTCCCTCTTTGGCGATAGGCTTTAAAGCGTAAGCGAAATCAGGGACTTTTCACAAAGTGAACGAAACCGAAAAACCGCCTCGCGCGCCATCCAGCTCTGGCTATAGCCCGCTGCCGCAATCGGGCGGCTCGGGTGAGGGCGATGACAGCCTGTCGCTGGGCAGCGCATTGATGACTTTGCGTCGGTGGTGGCGCACCGAAGTGATCGGCACGGTCGAGCAATTCGAAGTGATTGAGAAGCGCCGCGCAGAGTGCTCTTTGTCTGAACGATACCTGTTTATGACCGCGATGAGTGCCGGGATTGCGGTGCTGGGTCTGCTGCTATCCTCACCAGCGGTGGTGATCGGGGCGATGTTGCTGTCGCCGTTGATGGACCCGATTATGGGACTGGGCTTTGCGCTAGCGATTGGCGATTACAATTGGTTGAAGCAATCCGCGCGCAGTCTGGCGTGGGGCACGCTCATCGCGATCGGATTGACGGCGGGCTTGGTCTATTTGTCGCCGATCCAGACAATAACCCCGGAGATCGCCGCCCGCACACAACCAAACCTGTTCGACCTGTTTGTAGCGCTCTTTTCTGCGCTTGCCGGTGCCTATGCAATGATCCGCGGGCGCGAGGGGACGATTGTGGGCGTTGCCATCGCGACCGCCTTGATGCCGCCGCTGGCGACGATTGGCTTTGGCCTGGCGACATGGAATTGGACCGTATTCTCTGGCTCACTGCTGCTTTACGTTACCAACCTCATCACCATCGCGCTTACTGCATGGGCGATGGCGCGTTTGTATGGCTTTCGCACCTCTTTGACGGCGCGCCAGTCAAGTTTCCAAAACCTCGCGGTGTTCGCAGTGTTTGTGGCGCTGGCCGTGCCGCTAGCATTCTCGCTGCAACAGATCGCGTTTCAAACCAATTCGCAGCGGGTCATCCGGGCCGAGATCGAGGAAGCCTTTGATCCAGCTTCCGAATTGTCGCGATTTGATGTTGATTTCCGCTCCGATCCCATTGTGGTCGATGCGACCGTTTACACGCCAAGACCCCGGGTTGATATCGAAGTCGAGGTTGAGCGCGCACTCGAAACGCGACTGGGTCAACCGGTTGAGCTGACGCTCAATCAATTGCAGGTCGGCACCAGCGCGAGCGCGGCGGAGCAGGCGCAGCTGTCTTCTGCTCGCGCCAATGAAGAGGCTGCTGAACTCGCCCGCGCCAATTCGCTTGCCACCCGATTGGCTCTGGTCGCGGGTGTGGATGAGGATGCAGTGACGGTCGACCGCACTCGCCGCCGCGCGACCGTACGCGCAGAACGGCTGGATGGCGCGACGCTGGCCGCATATCGAGTGCTGGAGACGCGGATTGCGGCGACAGAGCCTGAATGGACCATTGAGCTGCTGCCCCCCATCGGCGAATTACCGCAGGTCATCACCTTTGGCGAAGATGGACCCACTCCCGAAGGTGCGCAGGCGTTGATGGTGATCGAATGGGCCGCCGCACGGGTCGACCTGCCGATTGCGCTGGTCGGTCCAGAGGTCGAGGCGACGCAGGCCGCAGAGCTGCTGGCAGGACGCGGCGTCGGCGTAGAAGTGCGACCCGGTCCAGCGCCGTTAAGGGCCGAATGGGGTGGTGAATGAGGCTGGCTTAAGCCGCCAATTCCAAAGGAACGATCTCACCCGACAGATACAGCTTCTTCGCCTTTGCACGGCTCAATTTGCCTGAGCTGGTGCGCGGCAGAGTGCGCGGTGGGACGAGTTCGACAACGCAGCTCATACCAGTGACAGAGCGCACCTTGTCAGAGATTTGCTCGCGCAGTTTGACCCGTTCAACCGGATCAGAGACGCGGCAGTGGACCAGCACGGCAGGCGCTTCTTCGCCTGCTTCGGTCTCCACAGAAAATGCGGCGATATCGCCATGGTTGAAGCCGGGCAGTTGCTCGACCGCCCATTCGATATCCTGTGGCCAATGGTTTTTGCCATTAATGATGATCATGTCTTTCGCGCGCCCGACAATGAACAGATAGCCATCGGCGGTGTAGCCCATGTCACCCGTATCGAGCCAAGCGCCTTTCCCAGGTTCATCACCGGGAACGAGGCAGTCTTCGGTTGCCTCTTCGTTGCGGAAATAGGAGTGCATGACGCTGGGCCCGCGGCACCAGACTTTACCGATCTGGTGGTCGCTGCGTGCGTGGCCGTCCTCTCCGCTGATCAAGACTTCCATGTCGGGCAGAGCCTTGCCGCAATTGACGATGGCGCGGTAACGGGCAGGGCGTGAGATATCGCGTGGCGTGCCCGAAAGGCGCTCTTCTTCGACCAATTCGACTCTGATCCCCTCACCCGGCGGCATCACAGTCACGGCCAGAACAGCTTCGGCGAGGCCGTAGGATGGGGTAAAGGCGCTGGCCTTGAACCCGGCATCCGCGAACGCGTTGACGAAGCTTTGCATCACGTCCGGGCGAATCATATCCGCGCCATTGCCCGCGATGCGCCAGCGCGACAGGTCAAAGCGCTCGGCCACATTGGATTGGCTAGAGATACGGCGTGCGCAAATGTCATATCCGAAAGTCGGCGAATACGAACAGGTGTTGCCGGGATTGCGGCTAATCATATCGAGCCATGCAAGCGGCCTGCGCGCAAAGGCATCGGGTTTGAGCAAGTCGGCAGAAAACTGATTGGCAACCAGCGACAGGAAACACCCGACCAACCCCATATCGTGATACCATGGCAGCCAGCTGATGCAGCGATCATTCTCGCCCAATTGCATCGATACCGCATGGCCATAAAGATTGTGGAGCAGCGCCTTGTGCGTCACCGCCACACCGGTTGGAAAGCGAGTTGAGCCGCTGGAATATTGCAAATAGCAAATATCATCGGGCGCCACCTCGGGCAGCGCGCATTCAGGTGCCTCGCGCGTGCCAAAATCCTGCCAGCTTTCCGATGCGCAGCCCTGTTTCTCAGCTGCGGCAATCGCCATTTCGGCGATCTCTTCGGGATAGATCAGGATCTTTGGATCGGAGCTCTTGAGCTGCACCGCAAGTTGATCAATATAGCTGTCCTTGCCGCCAAAGGTTGTGGGCAGCGGCAGCGGCACTGGCCATGCACCGGCATAGACGCAGGCGCAAAACAGTGCGGCGAAATCGGGGCCAGTCTCTGCGATCAAAGCGACCCGGTCCTCGGGCTTGATCCCCGCAGCGATCAGCCGATACGCCATCACAATAGCATCATCGCGCATTTCTGAATAAGGATAGACCCGGTCCAGATTGCCGCGCATATCGTGAAAGTTCAGACCCTTTTCACTGCGAGCGGCATAGTCGATCGCATCGTTAAAGGTCGCAAACTCCGCACGGATCCGCGGAAGGTCGCAATCGCTCGGCGTCGGCTTCAAGTCGGCGTCGGTCATAGTGTGTTACGATACCCGTCAGTTGCTGTGCGCAGGCGCGCGTTCTATCCAATCCCAACCGGTAAAGATACATAGTCCATACCGGTCCCACTTTTCCCATTTGATAAGGACTGTGGCACGAATAAGGCGAAATGGTTTCAAGAGAAAGCAAAACGTCATGGAAAGGACGCAATAACAAGGGCGCTGACCCGAGCGATGAAACACGCCCAAGCACCCGGAAACAAGGGAAAAAGTCACGTCCGCTCGATGCTACTTTGCTGCGTGATCTGGCGCTTTCCTATGTCGCGCGGTTTTCCACCACTGGTGCCAAACTGGAGCAATACCTCGCGCGCAAAATCCGTGAACGCGGTGTCGCAGAGGATGCAGATGGGCGTGTTGTCGATCTGGATGTTAAGGGTCTGGCGGCGCAATTTGTTGAGCTGGGCTATATTGATGATGATGCCTATGCGCGCTCAAAATCGCGCGATCTGACAGCGCGTGGATATGGTGCACGGCGAGTTGAACAGGCGCTTTGGGCCGCGGGCGTCGATGAGGAAGTGCGCGAGGGTGCCACGCCGGGCGATGGGGAAAGTCGACGTGCCGCAGTGCTGCTTGCGAAAAAGCGGCGGTTTGGGCCATTTGACCGGGATTTCGGCACAGATCAGGCGGATGATGGCGGCGAAGACCGGCTGGCTGCCAACAAAAAGCGGGAAAAGCAGGTTGCAGCCATGCTGCGCGCAGGCCACAGCTATGAGCATGTTCGGTTCATCCTTGATGCAATAAATGAGGATGCCATTGAGGAATGGCTGAGCGAAGCCGAAGATGATGATCAAGACCCACGTAAGGGAGGCGGTTTATGGTGAGAATGGTTGCAATATTGGCAGGGCTGATGCTCGCATCGTGTTCTCCCGCTGCTGCGACGCAGGACCCGCCTCCTGCGCCCGCACAAAGCACGGCTCCTGCGGTTGATCCCGATTCGGGCCTCACTCTCATTGAGGTGACCGTTGTGAGCGATGACACTCGTCACAGCTTTGTCACTGAGCTTGCTGACACCAATGAAGCGCAAGCGCGTGGCATGATGTTCCGCACCGAAATGGGCGATGACGAGGCGATGCTTTTCCCCTCTTATGAGCCGCAGCTGCGCAGTTTCTGGATGAAAAACACGGCATTGCCGCTCGACATCATTTTTATCGGCCCAGACATGCGCATCACCAATATCGAAGCAGGCGTGCCCTATCTCGAAGAGAGTGTGTCGTCGGATGGTCCGGCGCTGGCTGTGCTGGAGATTATCGGTGGCCGTTCAGAGCAGCTTGGCATTGCTCCGGGTGATCTGGTGGAATTCCAGCTGCCTGAGTGAGGTTACGACTTGGCGCACTCATTCAATTAAGCTAACCGGCGGCCCATGGGAATTCTCGGGAAAATCTTCACTTGGTGGGACGGCGCGACGCTGGGCACGCATTGGTGGTCAAAGCGTGCGGGCGGCGAACATGTCGGCACCGATGCGCAAGGCAACAAATACTACCGCGCAGCCGCTAAATCAGGCGTCAATAATGGCTCATACACTCAGCGTGAAAGACGCTGGGTGATTTATGACGGTATCAATGATGCCAGCCGCGTGCCGAGCGAATGGCACGGCTGGTTGCATGGCAGTTATGACGATGTGCCGGAAAGCCACCTGCCGCCTGCGCGTGTATGGGAAGTGGATTACACGCCGAACGCAACCGGCACTATGGACGCATACCGTCCACAAGGCGCGTTAGAGCGTGGCGGTAAGCGCGCGGGCGCTGTGGGCGATTACGAAGCCTGGTCGCCTGAAGGCTGAACGCGAAAACGTGATGCGCGCGCCTTTTGCATTTCTTTCGACAGCGGCAGTATTGGCCTTGGCTGGATGCTCCGACGCGGAACCGGAGGCCGAAGCCGATACGGTTGAACTTACGCTGGATGAGGCGGCGGAGCCTGCAGCTGATGCGGCATCGGAAGAGGACGGCGTAACTGAGGTTACCGACGCCACTCCGATGGAAGAGCGCGTCGCCACAATCGGCCTGCTCAACAAACGCAACAATGTCAGTCAGGATTTTGAGATCAGGCCGGGCGAAAGCGTTGAGGATGGCCCTGTTATCCTGACCCTTGCCGCATGCGAGCGCACCGCACCGTATGAATTCCCCCAGGAAACCGGCGCCTTTGTTCAGGTCGACGTGCTGGAGCGCGGCGATTCGTCCCATACGCGCGCTTTTTCAGGTTGGCTGTTTAAGGAGAACCCGAGCCTGAACGTGGTTGAACACCCCGTCTATGATGTCTGGGTCAAAGAATGCGCGATGCGTTTTCCTGGCGAAGATGCACCCGCACCAAGTGCGCCTGCTCCGTCAGAAGACGACGAGTAACCCGTTCCATTCGCGAAGGCATGATAGGCCGTCGCAAGGTCTGATTGCGGCTGCCCTTGTGCCGCGAGAACTCGGTCGAGATAGCGGGCTTGCGACATCTCAACGGCTCCCATTGATCCAAGATGATCGGTCATGAACTGGCAATCGAGCAGCTTAAACCCCGTCTCGCGCAGCATGGCCACCAACCAGCATAGAGCGACTTTGCTGGCATTGTCGGCGTGGCTGAACATGCTTTCACCGCAAAACACCAGATCAAATGACACGCCGTAAAGACCGCCGACGAGCAGGCGTTTCCCCTGTTCCTCAACCCAGCATTCGACCGAATGCGCGTGGCCTGCGCGGTGCAAGGCAGAATAGCTCGTGACAATGCGTTCGCTTATCCAGCTTTCGGGATGGCCAGGGCGAGGTGCAGCGCAGGCACGAATCACATCTTCGAATGCGGTGTTGATGGTGACGGTAAAGCGATCAGCGCGCAGGATTTTGCGCAAGGACCTCGATACATGCAGCGTGTCTAAGGGAATGATTGCGCGGTCACGCGGTTCAACCCAGAATATGTCTTCATCTTCGCGCGTGTCTGCCATCGGGAAAATCCCGCTGCGATAGGCCAACAGCAAGGTTTCGACAGGAATAGGGGCGCGAAAGGGGGAGTGCATGCGTGCCCTCTTACCAGCCGTTTTCGCTCAGAATAGGTGAGATGCGACAGGTGGAGGCGTATGCGGGGGCGCAGATGATCTCAAACTCCTGTTGCCTAATGCGCGACCCTCGGATAGAGCGCGCCCTCGCGTAGGGGCGTAGCTCAGCTGGTAGAGCGTCGGTCTCCAAAACCGAAGGTCCAGAGTTCGAGTCTCTGTGCCCCTGCCATTTCAAATCCCGCATCACTGAACTGGAACGCTACGCCTGTTTGTCAGGTGTCGGCGCAAGCTCAATCGTGCCGGTCGCTTCTTCCAATTGCAGGCGAATTTGGTTGAGAACCGCGTTCAGCGTCTGCCACTCATCGTCGCTGACGAAGTTCCCAAATTGCGCGACCAGATCGACCTGCGCGGCGATCCCCTCGTCGCGGACTCTCCGACCCGCTGGCGTAATCGCCAGCCGTTTTCGCCGACCGTCCTGTGGGCACGGCAACAGCTCCACCAAGCCTTTGCGCCGTAATTTGTCGACCGTTGAGCTCATCGTCGCAGGGGCGACGCGAAAGGCGCTGGCGACCTCACTCAATGTCTCGGACAAATCGAGGCGCGCGAGGCGGTTCAAAACACCGAACTGTGCCGTGGTCAGACCAGTCGGCAACTGGCGGGCGAACAACAGATCGGATAGGTGAGCGACAATCGACACTTCCATAAACGCTTTGACGGCGATGGGATCTTCGGGGGTTTCAGCCATTGGAGATCAGCTTTTCCTCTAGCGGCCACCGCGGAGAGGGTGCGGGGGTATCAGCATAGCCGAGGCGGAAGAGGCCCTGAACCCGGCTGGGTTGTTCAACGCCCAATTCCGCATGGATATCAGCAAAGGCCCCTCGCATTTCTGCAAATTCCTGCAAAGCTTGGCTTACCGGATGAAAGGCGATGCCGCTCTGACCTACCATTTGGTTGAGCCTCACCCACCGCCGCCCCGCTTCGATTTGCGCGCTGCGTGTGTTGTTTGGGCTGGTCAGCCACGCATAAGTTGGGGTCGCCTCTATCAATCCTGCGTAGAAATCGTGAGTTTGCGTAAAGGCAAAACTGCCTTCTTCGGCCATCCCTTCGCGTGAGAATGCGCTTGTCAGCGAAAGGCCTTCTATGACCGGGCCGTGGAGCGATATTCCATCGGGCTGGGCGTTGACTTCGGCGGCTCCGATGCGTGTTAGCCGAGTGCTTTCGCCATGCGCGCCCGCAGTCGTCATTTCCGTTTTCCAGGCGGCTTTGTTGATTGTCGTAATCCGGCTGACACGCGCGGCGTCGCTGGACCAACCCACTGCCTCGCCAAAGCCGGTTGCGTTCACCAAGGCACGCATTTGGTCCGTTGCGACAGGGCGCGCCATATCGAAGGGCTGGCGATTGGTGCGCCGGGTTGGAATCGTTTCGAACAAGGGATCGGTCGGTGCCTCGGAGGGCATAAGGCGGATGGAGGCAATGGGCCTTTCGTCGAGCGCTTGTGCACCGGCGCCGTCTGGAAACACGTCGATCATAGCCGTGTGACCAATCGCCGAAGCGGCCTGCGCGAACAGTTCAATAAACGCTCCATAGCCAAGGGTGATCTGGCGATTGGGCGGATCGGTTTGCGGCAGGAAGCGTGCGGTATCAGGGTGCACAACGACGCTGTCATCGCCGATCAGTTCGATCTTCCATGGCTGTTGGTTATGCGGGTTGGGTGCAAGGATCGCATAGCTAAGCGCATTGAGCCGGGGATCGTCAAAACTGCGCTCACCCATGCTCCATGGCGCGCGCGCTGCCTCAATATCGCGCGTGCCGATCCATGCGCCGCCACCAATCATGACGCATGCCGCCGCACCGCCTGCGCCGAAGAGAAAATTTCGCCTGTTCATCACTCATCATCCAATTAGTTAGATATCTAACTATATTAACAGACCGTCTCACGAGTCAACGCCGGGACCACCACGACTGTGTTCACAAAATTATACACAAAGCTGAACGTTGGCTAACCGCGCCGCTCAGCTTTTTGCCAGATGAGCTGTGTCAGATGATCGGCAAGACGAGCGATCCAAAGGCGGTTTGGATCACAAAACAGGAGTAAAATCATGAGCCATTATTCTTACCATTCATCGCGGTCCGACCCATGGATTAGCCCGCGCCAGCCGCTCAATCCTTCGGCGCGCGCGCTCGCCTATGGTCCGGTGCGGTCCATGCATGAACCAACATGGTTGGAGCGGATTTTCGGGCGCGGCTGAACCGCCTGATTGTTGGACACATACCCCAGACAAGTTTGAGGCCGCGCTTTAGTCCCAAAGCGCGGCCTCAATTCGTCTGATGTGATCGGGTTGGGTTCGATCAGTATTCGTTGGGTTCCTCTGGCGTCTCTGCCCCGTAGGTGTTGCCCGCCGTCTTGTTGCCACTGGCCAACTTGAACACCACGCCTGATAGTAACAACAGCGCCACCAGGTTCGGCAACGCCATAGCAGCGTTTGAGATATCGCCCATCCGCCATACTGTGGTGAGGTCTGCACTCGCGCCCAGATAGATCACCACGCACCACAATACGCGCCAGATCATATGTACGATCTTCTCACCGCCTCGGGTTGAGCCGGGAATGCGATCATAGATGAAAGTGATCGCCCGCTCCCCATAATAGCTCCACGTAAGCAAAGTCGTGAACACGAAGAAGATCAGCGCGAGGCTGGCGATCAGAGTGCCGATGGGCACGCCTGCAAGCTCAATCGGGAATGCCGCTGCGAATGCACCGCTGGTCATGGCAAACCCTTGCAGATCGCTTTCCCAAGCATGGGCAACCGCTTGCCCGCCTCCGGTGAAATCGCCTGTCACAGTCAAGATTACCAAAGCGGTCATGGTGCAGATCACCATCGTATCGATGAAACAGCCCAGCATCGCCATGCGGCCTTGCTGTTCCGGATCATTGGTCTGCGCCACAGCATGTGCGATTGGTGTCGAGCCTTGGCCGCTTTCATTCGAAAACAGCCCGCGCGCAACACCGGCGCGGATCGCAATGATAATCATCGCGCCCGCAAACCCGCCAGTCGCCGCCGCCGGATTAAAGGCGGAGTAGAAGATCAGGCCAAATGTCGCAGGCAGATCGCCAATGTTCAGGATCAGGGCAAGCAACGCCATGATGATATAGGCGCCCGCCATGAAGGGGATCACCTTCTCAGCAACCGAGCCGATTGATTTGATCCCGCCGATAATCACTACGAATACCGCTACCGCGACGATCGCACCGCCTACGGCTTCTTCGATACCAAACAATTCATTGAGGCCATCTGCGACCGCATTGGCTTGAATTGAGTTGCCCGTGATCATCGCTGAGAACAAAGTGCCAAGGCAGAAAAGGATGGCGAGCCACGTCCATTTCGGACCCAACCCCATCATAATGTATGTCATCGGGCCGCCGCGATAGGTGCCGTCGGATGTCTTTTCGCGGAAACGAATGGCCAATGACCCTTCGGCGAACGCCAGTGACATGCAGATCAGCGCGGTAATCCACATCCAGAAAATCGCTCCTGGTCCGCCCAGAGCAATCGCCGTCGCAACCCCTGCGAGGTTACCGGTGCCAACCTGCCCCGACAAAGCGGTGGTCAATGCGGCAAAGGGTGAGATTTCGCCTTCGCCCTGTCCCTTGCGGCTTGCAAACAGCCCGGCAAACGCGCTGCCCAAATTGCGCAAAGGGTAAAATTTGAGGCCGAACATCATGTAGAGGCCAATGCCAAGCAGGATGATCACCATGGGCGGGAAGGGGATAACCTCCACCCCATTCCAAGTCCCGCCCCATATAAAGTCAGATACGTTGACCACGCGATCAGCGAAGCTGACGCTCGCAGTTTCAGGTGCTGCCATTGTGATGAAATCCCTCGTTAGCTTCCCGTGGTCGATGCGCCCCTTTCCCCCGGCACGCTTCGACGGCTTTATGGGCACTACGCTAAAGCGGTGATCGGGTGCTGGCTAGGAAATAATGTTGCGCAGGCGTTAACGCGGCAAATTTAGGGCGGCGGCCTGTCACTTCCCGGCTTGCCATCGGCACGGTTTGGCAGTAATCGCGCAAATATTCCGACATCGGTAGCCAGCTCAGCCCCTCTGTGACCTTGTCCCAGACGGCGATGAGACCTACCTAGAAGCTGGTTTACAAGCCGGTTAGACAATTTTACGCGAAGGCAAGAGGCTCCCATGGCCGAAACACCCAAAGCCGAAGAGAAAAAGCGCAAAACCTCGATTCCCGAATTCGTGAATCAGGTCCGCACAGAGACCAGCAAGGTCGTGTGGCCCACGCGCGAAGAGACCATTCGCACTGCGATTTTTGTGTTCATCTTCATGGTGATTTTGGCGCTGTTTTTCTTTGGGATCGACAGCCTGTTCAACGCCCTCGTCAACTTCTTGCTCACGCTCGCGTAAGCGCATCTTTTTAAGGACTAACCATGTCTCGCTGGTACATCATCCACGCTTATTCCGGTTTTGAAAACAAGGTCAAAGAGGCGATCATTTCCGAAGCCGAGCGGCTAGGCCTGACTGAGGGCGTCGAGGAAATCGAAGTCCCGACCGAGACCATCACTGAGGTCAAGCGCGGCAAAAAGGTTCAGGTCGAACGCAAATTTATGCCGGGCTATGTGCTTGCCAAATTGCGGATGAATGATGACATTTATCACTTGGTGAAGAACACGCCGAAAGTGACCGGCTTTCTTGGCAACAACAACAAGCCGCAAGCAATCAGCGAACGCGAAGCCGCACGCTATTTTGGCGGTGTCGAAGAGGCGAAAGCTGCTCCCAAAACACAGGTCAGCGTCGAATACGAAATCGGCGATTCGGTCAAAGTGCTCGACGGACCCTTTGCCAGCTTCAACGGCGTGGTCGAGGAACTCGATTTTGACAAAGCGAAGGTCAAGGTTTCGGTCTCGATCTTTGGCCGGGCAACGCCTGTTGAGCTCGACTTTGAACAGGTTGAACTGGTCAAGTAAGACACGCGCGGGGCTTCGATGAAGACCCGGCCCCATATCTGCAAACGCAAACGCCGCTTCGCCACTCGCGAGGCGGCTGAACTGGCCGCTTCAAAGTCGCCGCTCAAACTGCGCGCCTACACCTGCGAACTGTGCCGCAAATTCCACCTGACTAGCCGGACTAAAGGAATGAAAGTTCCCCGGTCAGAGTTGGGCGGATAAGCTGCGACTTACACGGGCCAAAAGGGTTGTCCGCTCTGCGCTTGAAAGAACAATGCCGTGGCAAGCGCGATCTGCACCACGCTGACGCCGCCCACGACTGCCAGCGTGTTCCAGCCATACCGATCCGCCAGCCAGCCCGCAAAAGGCACTGTCTGCATCATATGCAAGCTGACAAAGTGAGCCGGGCGCAGATCGCCATATTCGCGTGACCAGCCAAAGAATGGCACTGTCTGGCCGCCACCGGAAAGCGGCGCGCCGACATAGCGGCCTTCGCCTGACATGGTGAAACCGAAATACAATGTTGAGAAAAACGCGACTGTTAGCCCGATGATCGCGCCAAGCCATAGGCCATTTTTCGCTCGATCACCTTTGCGCCAAATCTGCCATGCGAGAGCCAGTGCAATCGTCATCAAAAAGAACGCGCCCAACCCCATTAGGCCGTACATGATCCCTTCGAATTGTGTTTCGAAATTGAAGTGAGAGCGTTTTGCCTGCCCGGCTTGCAACGCAACCCAGACATATTCGAAAACAAGGCCAATCGCAGCGAGATAGGAAAATATTGTCAGCGTCCAGCCCATGCGAACTTCGCGCGGGACCATCTGCATCAGCACCGCAATGGTGAAGAAATGCAACGATAGGGAGACGTGGAATTTCTGCGGTTTGGTCCAGACATTGGCGCTGTCGAGCATCCGCGTGTCGATTAGCCATGCCGGAACAAAGACGATGAAACTTGCGGCCATAAACATCGCAAGTGTCAGGTGCAGCCGTGTTATGCGGTCGCCATCAAACCGAGTGCTGAACGCGGTCCATTGGCCGGGATTGATTTGGGTTTTTGCAAGCAGGTTCATGCGGGCGCTCCTGCCACTTCAGGCTCCGCCGCGCTTTCATCATCCTTGCGAAAATAGCCTGCGCGCATCGCAAGGAACGTCGCCAAGCCAACCGGGCCGAACATAAAGGTCGCAACCAGAATAGGTGCCTGGATTACGCGATTGACGCCGATCTTGTCTGCTTGAACCGCGATCCATCCGCCGATGAACAGGTCAAATGCGAGATAATGGACCCACCCCGCGAGCAACATCTCCGGTGTGCCGAGCAGAATCGCGACTTCATCCAGCGATCCAAACCCGCCCCCTTCGACTGTGAAAAAATGGCTCATTGCAAGGCCCGCATAAAGGAGCGAGAGGCCAAACGGGATGATAAAGCGCGGGATCGCGGTGAGCAGGAACCAGCGGCGGGGTAGAAAGATCAAGATTACCCAACCAAGCATTGCAGCCTGACCGGCATATCCGAACCATTGATCGGGAGTGGGCAAAGTGGCGGCTCCTTGACGGAATGAGTGCTACATTAGGTGTATTACTAAAATAACACACTATGCCCGTCAAGCGCGACCACTTGGTTTGTGCAGCGTTATTTGGCTTTCTTGCTCGGTGCGCGCTTTTTAGCAGGCGATGCTTTCATCGCTGCCAGTTCCGCATCGATTTTGCTGTCGCGTGCAAGACCGGCAATTTCTGCTTCGATATCGGCCTCGGTTTGGGTTTCATCCTTATTATCGATGGCCTCATCGCGCATGGCTACCCGGCGCTCCAATGCGTCAATTCGGTCCATACGGCGCGCTGCCTTGCTGTCGGCATCGTTTGCGGCGCTGGCTGTGCCACCTTGGCCCGACTGTGAATGCGCTGCGCGCTGTGCGATTTGGTCAATCGCGTCTTTGCGTTTGGCTTCGAGCTGAACGATCACGCCTTCCAGCTCTTCGATATTCGCCTCCATTTCGGCCACATCTTTGCGCGCGGCCTCGGCCTTTGTTTCACCAGCTTCGCGCGCGATCAAAGCGGAACGCGCCAGATCCTCGCGACCATGATCCATCGCCACTTTGGCTTTGCTGGTCCATTCCGCCGCCTGATTGCTCAGCGTTGCCGCATGCGCTTCGGCGCGTTCAAGATGTCGCTTTGCTTTGGTCAAATCGCCAGTCAGCTCGATCAGGGTCTCTTCGATCTGCGAGCGCAGCAGGCCCAGCGACCGTGTAGGGTTGCTCGATTTGTTGACTAGAGTGGTGATGTTGCTGGTGGCCAAGTCGCGCACACGAACAGCAATATGGATCATTTTGAAAGCCGCCTCTTTTGTTTCTGTGAGCACTCTAATGTTTGAATGCGCTTAAGAAAAGGTGACGTTTTCCTACTTTTATAGCGCGCATTACAGTGCGCTTTGCTCAAGGCTCGTTGACTATCTGGATCATAGGGAATGCTAAGTTGACACTTAAATCGCAGCCATTGGCGCCAAATCCGGGGAACTGTGCGGCTTTGCGGGCAATTGGGTTATTTCGAAAGGGGGTGCGTGTGTGGTCCAGGTCATGGCCTCCTATCGGTCGTGCGAGGCGCTTCTCGCTTGCATATCCGGGCAATCTCGCTATGTGCGCCGCTCGCGTCGTAAGACACGCGAACCCGCGCGGGAGGCTTGCACGCCGCAAGCTGTTTGACCGCTTAACATGAGCTCCAACCGAACAGGTCGGGGCAACAGTGCGAAAGGAGGCCCATAGTGGCCAAGAAAATCGAAGGCTATATCAAGCTGCAAGTGCCAGCTGGTACAGCAAACCCATCACCGCCAATCGGCCCAGCATTGGGTCAGCGCGGCGTTAACATCATGGAATTCTGTAAGGCGTTCAACGCCGCGACACAGGACCTTGAAAAGAACGCTCCGATCCCAACGACGATCACGGTCTACGCCGACCGTTCGTTCACCTTCACGTTCAAAAGCCCGCCTGCGAGCTACATGATCAAGAAGGCCGCGAAGCTGAAGAAGGGCTCAAGCGAGCCTGGCAAAGTGTCCGGCGGCTCGATCAAGAAGAGCGCTGTGAAGGAAATCGCCGAAGCCAAGATGAAAGACCTCAACGCGAATGACGTCGATCAGGCTATGAAGATCATTGAAGGCTCCGCGCGTTCGATGGGCATTGATGTGGTGGAGGGCTGAGACCATGGCGAAAATGACGAAAAAGCAAAAAGCCGTGGCAGAGCTCGACAACGAGAAGCTCTACACAGTTGATGAAGCCATCGCTGTCCTGCGCGAGCACAAAGCGAAGTTCGACGAAACCGTTGAACTCGCGATCAACCTGGGCGTTGATCCGCGTCATGCAGACCAAATGGTACGCGGCATGGTTTCGCTGCCTTCGGGTACGGGTAAAGACGTAAAGGTTGCTGTGTTCGCACGCGGCGATAACGCTGAAAAGGCGACAGCTGCTGGCGCTGACAAGGTCGGCGCAGAAGACCTGATGGAAGACATGCAGAACGGCAATCTCGACTATGACCGCGTGATCGCCACGCCGGACATGATGGGCGTTGTTGGCCGTCTTGGTAAGGTGCTGGGTCCAAAAGGCCTGATGCCGAACCCCAAGCTGGGCACTGTCACTCCCAACGTTGAGCAAGCCGTTAAGGACGCCAAAGGCGGTCAGGTTGAGTTCCGCGTTGAGAAGATGGGCATCATCCACACCGGCATCGGCAAGCTGTCGTTTGACGATGCGGCGCTGAAGGCCAACTTTGAAGCGCTGACGCAAGCTGTGGTGAAAGCCAAGCCATCGGGCGCGAAGGGCAAGTATGTGAACAAGGTCTCGCTGACCTCAACCATGGGCCCGGGTCTCAAAATCGATCTGAGCGGTATCGAAGGGGCGTAACCCTTTCCTACTTCTCAACGAACAGACATGTGGGGGACCAAGGCTGGTGCTTTGGTCCCCCTTTGTTTGTGACCTTGAGGAACTGATATGCCTGTCCCCGCAACGCTCGCACCGCGCGCGATCTTTCAAGAAGAAGAGCCGATGATTGACCTCAAATGGTATGTGATCGGCGCAGGCTTGATCGCGTTTGCGTTGCTAGCCTCGTATGATCAGGCATTAGGAATTGCTGCTGGCGTAGTGCTCGCAGTGATCGCGGCGATCCGGATCAGCTTGTGGTTCTTGCTCGCTCCGGAAAAGGGTGCACCGGAATCCGAACGTGGCGCCATGATAGAACGATTTCAGCGTTTGTCAGAAAACCGGCGTAAAGCCCACAACATGGCGCAACTCGCAAAGACTAAGGCTCACGCCATTCGGTCTAGATTCCGCCGGGGGTGAAGTCGTAACCGCTGGTCGCCAATCCATCAGTCAGGCTGTCAACGGCGCTGGCGAGGTCATCTGCACTGGTTGAACGAATGACAAAATTCGCGCCCACTTTGCCTTCGCGAAAGAAGGGATAAGAGCCGATCTGGCATCCTTCATGGGCATCCTCAACCTCGCGTAGCATTGCTGCGACTTCGCTTTCTGCGACCCAGCAACCGATGGTTTCGACCAGCAAAGGCGCACCACCTTCAAGCTCGCCCGTCAACGCATCGAGCATTCCGGCGGCAATATGCGGAACGCCTGCCATCAAGATCACATTGCCACGCCGAATACCCGGTGCCCCCGACATGCGATTGGGGATCAGTTCTGCGCCCTCTGGCACGCGAGCCATACGTAAGCGTCCCTCATTAAGGCCGCCTTTGTCGGCATAATACCGTTCGAGCAAAGCGCGCGCGTCTTCGTGAATGATAACGGGCACGCCAAGAGCCTTGGATACGGCATCGACTGTGATGTCGTCATGCGTGGGACCAATGCCGCCTGTGGTGAAGAGGTAATCATTGTCTGCGTGCAGGGCGTTCACGGCCTCCACAATCCGATCCTCGATATCGGGCACGACCCGCACTTCAGCCAAGCGGATACCTTGCACTTGCAGCCAGCTGGCAACTTGTTCGATGTTCTTGTCGCGTGTGCGACCAGACAGGATTTCATCGCCAATAATGACGAGCCCGGCGGTCCATATTTTCTCAGGTGAACTCATGCCCATTAGTTAGGACAAGCATCGCGCGAAGACCACCTACAAACTGGCGCTTATTCTGCAGCTTCCAGTTGTTCCTCAGGACGCGTTGCATTGGCGCCAGCCCGGGTGAAGGCGAGGATGCCGTCATCAACTGGGTCTTTGGCCATTAACTTGCGGTCCGCGACATATTCCTGGTTCAACCGCCACGGATACTGAGCACCATTCTTGGGTTGGATCGCTTTCGCACGCTGGATATAGCCACTGGAGAAATCGTAGATATCGTCCTCTTCGATCCCTGCTTCCATGGCGGGTGTGAGGACGGGTGTGACCGTGTCGATGCCTTTCGTGCGCATCGTGTTGAGCACGCGGCAGATATAGTCTGAATTGATATCTGCGCGCAGTGTCCAGCTGGCGTTGAGATATCCGAACACCACCGCAAAATTGGGCAGGTTGGAGAACATGCAGCCCTTATAGTAAAACCGTTTGCTGAAATCGACAGGTGAACCGTTGACGCTAACATCGATTTTGCCCGCAATGGCCATCTTTAGGCCCGTTGCAGTGATGATGACGTCCGCTTCGATCAGTTCACCGGATTTGAGGCGGATGCCATTCTCTTCAAAAGCTTCAATGTGGCCTGTTGTAATGCTGGCCTTGCCAGAATTCATCGCCTCGAACATGTCGCCGTCGGGGACCAGGCACAGACGTTGATCCCAAGGATTATAGGGCGGGGTAAAAGCTTCGCGATCAAAGTCCGGCCCGAGCTCTTTCTCGAGGCCCTTGAACAGGTTTGCCTTGGCTTTTTCCGGTTTATTGCGGGCCACTTTGAAAGTGAAATCCTGCATCCGGATATTCTTGAAACGGGTGATCTTGTAAGCGAGCCGCTCTGGCAAAACCTTGCGAATTGCATTGGCCATTCCGTCTTTAGCGGGACGCGAAATCATCCATGTGGGAGTACGCTGCAGCATTGTCACATGCGCGGCTTTGTCGGCCATCGATGGGACGATAGTGACTGCAGTCGCGCCTGATCCAATCACGACAACCTTCTTGCCGGTATAGTCCAGATCCTCTGGCCAGAATTGCGGATGAAGCACTTGCCCCTTGAACGCTCCTAACTGAAAGCCGGGGTCATAGGGTTCATCGTAATCGTAATAGCCCGAGCCGAGATAAAGAAAGTTCGCCGTCAGATGCGTACGAGATCCGTCGTCCAGTTCCATTTCCAAATGCCAACGCGCCTCGGCTTCGCGGAAATCGGCAGAGATGACCTTATGGCCGAAGCGGATTTTTTCGCGAATGCCGCGCTCGTCAGCGATACGGTTCAGATATTCGAGGATCGACGGCGCATCGGCAATTGATTTCTCATGCCGCCATGGTTCAAAATCAAAGCCTAAAGTGTGCATATCACTGTCAGAGCGGATGCCTGGGTAGCGGAACAAATCCCATGTCCCGCCGAGGTTTTCGCGGCGTTCGATAATGGCATAGCTATGGCTCTTTGCCTTCATCTCCATACGCGCGGCCATGCCAATTCCGGAAATGCCTGCGCCCACGATCAAAACGTCAAAATCTACAGGTGCTGTGGCTTGTGTAGCGGTCTGTTCAGCTTCCATTGGGTCTCTCTCTTCCCGAATTGGTGGTGACGTAACCACACACGGCGGGCAAAAGCGAGTCTTGATAGCAAAATGCAACTGACTTGATCTCGCGAAGACGCTAGGCGCTTGGCACTATGAAAATTGCCCCCTCTCTCGCCGCCTCGACCTTGGCGCTTGCTCTATGCTCTCCCGCTCTTGCTCAGGAGGAGAATGTCGACGAAGCTCCTGAAAGCGAGATCGTTGTGACGGGCGAGGGGCTGGAGCCAGCTTTATCAAACATCGTCTATTCCACGGTGACGTTAGAGCGTGAACAGATCACATCGAGCGGTTCGGGTCGGATCGAGGACGTGCTGTCGAATGTCGCGGGCTTCCAACAATTTCGTCGTTCTGACAGCCGCTCTTCCAACCCAAGTGCTCAAGGTGTCACACTGCGCGCATTGGGCGGAAACGCGACAAGCCGAGCATTGGTGCTACTCGACGGTGTTCCTATCAGCGACCCGTTTTTTGGGTTTATTCCGCTATCATCCATTGCGCCTGAGACGCTTAATCGCGTTCGCCTGACGCGCGGCGGCGGGTCGGGGCCGTTTGGGGCAGGCGCTCTGGCTGGGACGATTGAGCTTGAGAGCGCGGGTCCTGACACGCTTGGAGCGGTAGCTGGAAGCTTGCTCATCAATGATCGTGCAGAAACCGAAGCGAGCGCCGCGATTGCGCAAGAGCTTGGCGGAGGCTTTGCGGTTGTCAGCGGACGCTGGGATCGGGGTAAGGGCTTCTTCACGACGCCGAGTGGTCAACGTGTGCCAGCAACGGCCCGTGCAGCATTCGATAGTTGGAATATCGGCATTAGAGCTGTTGCACCGCTTTCGGCAGATGTCGAGTTGCAAGCGCGCGTGAGTGCGTTTGATGACCGGCGAACATTGCGTTTCGATGGCGCCAATTCCAGCCACGAAGGCCAAGATGCGAGCCTACGCATTGTTGGCCGCGGCGATTGGGAATTTGATGCGCTAGCCTATGTCCAAGCGCGCAATTTCTCCAATGTCGTGATCAGCTCGACGCGGTTCGTGCGTGTGCTGGATCAGCGAAACACTCCATCAACCGGGCTGGGTGGTAAGTTTGAACTGCGCCCTCCGATTGCCGAAGGGCACGATGTCCGCATCGGGGTGGATTACCGACAATCTGATGGCGAATTACAGGAAGAGGCGTTTAGCGCCTTCACTACCCTGCTGCGTGAACGCCGAAGGGCTGGCGGGACCAACAGCAATCTGGGTTTCTTTGTTGAGGATGATTGGCAGATTGGTCCTCTGGTCCTCACCGGAGGACTGCGCGCGGATCATACGCAGATAAAAGATGGCTTCTTTCGCGCTGTCGATGCCAATGGAGTCTTGGTCAGCGAAACGATTGCTGCTGACCGCTCTGACTGGGCGCTAAGCTGGCGTGCGGGTGCTTCGTTTTATGCCACTCGTCGGCTGGATTTGAGAGCGGCTGCTTACACCGGCTTGCGGTTGCCGACCTTGAACGAGCTTTATCGCCCCTTTGTGGTGTTCCCGGTTGTTACCCAAGCTAATGCTGCGTTGGAGAATGAGCGGCTTGAAGGATTTGAAATCGGTCTCAACTGGCAGCCGGTAAACTCGATTGTGCTGTCGCTGACAGCGTTTGACAATCAAGTGGAGAACGCAATCGCGAATGTCACCATCGCCCCAAATTTGCGCCAACGCCAGAACTTGCCCGCGATAGAAGCACAAGGGATCGAAGGGGCGCTGTTTGTGGTGCTGGGACAAGTGAGTCTCGACGCTTCGCTTGCATACACTGACGCGAGCATTGCGGGCGAGGGCGCAGCGATTGCATTGGACGGCAATCGACCACCACAGACTCCTGAACTCTCATCATCGGCGACGCTCGCTTGGCAACCGGCGGAAGGCTGGCGGTTATCCGGGACAGTGCGGCATGTCGGCGCGCAGTTTGAGGATGACCAGGAAACGGACATTTTGCCTGCGGCGACCACGCTTGATTTGTTCGCGCAACTGCCTCTGACAGGCCGTTTCTCGCTCGTCGCACGGGTAGAGAATGTGTTTGATGAGACGATTGTGACCCGCAATTCACGCGGCGCGATTGACCTGGGAGTGCCGCAGACCTTCTGGCTCGGCGTGCGTGTGGGGCTTTGAACCGGGCCGAAGGTCCGGCGCGCTTGAACTGCGCGTGATGCAACATTGTTAGCAGATTCAAACTGTGCTGGCATCTATGCTGCGCCGCAGCACAATATGTTGCATATTTACTACAATCTCCCAACAACCCGCCAGTGACTCTTGGCAGGGCGAAAACCCCTGATAGTCTTGGCCCCGGAGAGACGCATCGGTCACAATGACCGAGCGGTAAGTGGAGAGGAAATATATGACACGTAAGCTTTCAGCTTATGCTGCAGGCCTAATGGCCTGCAGTTCGTTCACGGTGCCAGCATTCGCGCAGGACACTGCGCCGTTGGCAGCGCCCGATGAGGATGATGGCGTCATCATCGTTACGGCCACCCGCCGTGCACAAGATATTCAAGATGTTCCTATCGCTGTGACAGCTGTTGGTCAGGAGCAACTTGACAAGCAAGGCGTGGTCAACGTCCAAAACCTCACACAAGTGTCGCCCAGCTTCTCGACATCCAACGCGCAGATTGCATCGGGGTCGGTTGTGCTGCGTATTCGCGGTGTCGGCACGACATCGAACAATATCGGGTTCGAAAGCGCGGTGGGCATCTTCATCGATGGAGCCTATCAGTCGCGTCCTGGCGTGGCTTTGAGCGAATTTGTCGATATTGAACGCGTTGAAGTTCTGCGTGGTCCGCAAGGTACACTGTTTGGCCGCAATACATCGGCAGGTGCACTCAACATCACCACCAACCGTCCAGACGTGACCGCATTCGGCGGCTTCGCGAATGCGACTTATGGCAATTTCGACCTTGTCAACGTTCAGGGTGCCATCAACGCTCCGATCATTGAAGACACATTGGCTGTGCGTCTGACGGGGGCCTATCGTAACCGTGATGGCAACGTCGATATCGTCGACGCCAATGGCGCTGAGATTGGACAATCAGGCACCGTTGATCAGTTTATGCTGCGCGGGCAGTTGGGTTATGAAAGCGATTCCGGTCTGACTGGCCGTTTGATCGTCGATTACTCTGAGAGTGAAAACCAATGCTGTGCTGCGGTTGAGCTTTTGTCCGATCCTGGGCTCGAAGGAGCTATTGTTGGCCTTGGCGGCCCGTCACGCGCCGGGATGGCTGCACCTGATGTGGCAACCACACCGTTTGATACGGGGACAGCGCAAGACGTTCTCGACAACCGCATTGCAACCGCGAGCCGCGTTCCGCTTGCAAGCGTTGATCAGTTTGGCATCACAGCTGAGATTGAGTTCCCAATTAGTGACAGTGCAGATCTGATTTTCATCGGGTCGTATCGTGACTTCTCCGCAAGCGAGAATTACGACTCTGATTTCTCCGGTCTTGACGTGTTTGATGTCGATCGTCTGGACACCAACATCGAAACCTACACCGCAGAATTGCGGCTTCAGGGCGAAGCTCTTGATGGCAAGCTAGATTGGCTCATTGGCGGCTTTTATGCCGATGAGAGCATCGATGCAGATATCGATTTTGCACTCGGTGAAGACTTCGACCTACTTGTCGGAGGGCTTTTCGGAGGCGCTGCCGGCCCAGCCCCACTGGCGTTGTTCAGCGGAGGCCAAGACCCATCCACTACGACCGCAACGAACGTGTATGCACAAAGCAGTGAGAGCTTTTCGTTCTTCACGCATAACACGCTCAGCATCACGGATAGTTTGAGCGCAACGATTGGCCTGCGCTATTCCGACGAGAGTAAGAATGGTGGTTTTGAACAGACTGCGATCAACAATCCAACATGCCTCGCTATCCGAGGCGCTTTCGAGGCTACTTTCGATCCTACAACTGGCACAGCGGCCTTACCCGGTGCAGCTGTCGCTTTGGGCTGCTTCGCATTTGTTGCACCAGCGATCGGTAGCGACGCCGACGTGTTTCAATTGCCGCGCGAATTCAACGTGCCGTTTAGCGATAGTGAGCTGATTTATACCGGCAAGCTAACATACGAATTCGCATCACCGATCACCGCTTATGCGAGTTTCACTCACGGCTATAAATCGGGCGGTATCAACCTCGATATCACAGCCAACACTGCCGGTGCTGACCCCACCTTCCTTTCGGAAGAAGTCGATGCCTACGAATTCGGTGTGAAGGCTCAGTTCCTTGATGATGCGGTTACGGCCAATCTGGCTATTTTCCGTGAGGAGTTTAGCAACTTCCAGGTTCTCGAATTCACTGGTGCTCAGTTCACGACGTTCAACGTTGCGAAGGCCAATTCGACAGGTTTTGAACTTGAGACTGTGATCCGTCCAGATCGCAATCTGACGATCAATGCGGGCCTCACATACACCGATGCCCGTTACCCGAGCGATTGCGCGGGTACGTCGACATCGATCAATGTGACCTCGCTATGCGGTAATACGCTGACCAATGCGCCGCAAATTGTCGCAATCATGGGCTTCAACTATGACCGTGATATCGGCGACAGCCTTCGTGGCTTCTTGTCAGGTCAGGTTCGCACGGAAAGCGATCGCCGGACGTCGACACAAGCGGTGCTCCTTGCGAGCCAAGAGCCGCTTCCATTCGATGTTCAGGATGGCAACACCAAGATCAACTTGCGTGCAGGTATCGGTGATATCAACGAGGCCTGGACGCTGGAAGTCTGGGGTAACAACATCACTGACGTTGTGACCCGGGGTGTTACCTTCAACACAGTTCTGCGTGGATCGTCACGGTCTGCCTTTATTCAAGAACCGGCGACTTACGGTGTGACCGTTCGCACGCAGTTCTGATCTAGCAAAGAGCAGACACAAAAAAGGGCGGCTCGGGAAACCGGGCCGCCCTTTTTGTTTGTGTGTAGTGTCCTCGCGAGACGCTCTTACATTCCACGAGCGATCAGCATCTTCATCACTTCGTTCGAACCACCAAAGATCCGAGTGATGCGGCTATCACGGTACATTTTGGCGATGGGGTATTCGTTGATGTAACCCGCGCCGCCATGCAGTTGCAGGCATTTGTCGACGACTTCGCCTTGAAGCTCGGTCAGCCAATATTTCGCCATAGATGCGGTCGCGACATCCAACTCACCTTTGAGCAATTTCGCAATGCAATCATTCACGAATACACGGCCTGCAGTGCCTTTTGCTTTCAGGTCAGCGAGCACGAATTGCGTGTTTTGGAAATCCCAGATGGTCTGACCAAACGCCTTGCGGTCTTTTACGTACTCAACTGTCGTCTCCAGCGCTTTTTCGATGGTAGTGGCAGCGCCCATTGCGATGACAAGGCGTTCCTGAGGAAGCTCACCCATAAGCTGGTAGAACCCTTTGCCTTCGACCCCGCCGAGGACATTGTCGCCGGGGATGAAGACGTCCTCAAAAAACAGCTCGGAGGTATCGGCTGCATCCATTCCGATCTTGTCGAGCTTGCGCCCACGTTGGAACCCTTCGGCACCCTCGGTTTCGAGCAGCATCAACGAAATGCCCTTCGCCCGCTCATTCGGATCGGTCTTCGCAACTACGATGATGAAATCGGCGGTTTGGCCGTTTGAGATATAGGTCTTGGACCCGTTCAGACGATAGCCATTGCCGTCTTTCAGCGCGGTCGTTGTGATCGATTGCAGGTCACTACCAACGCCCGGCTCTGTCATCGCAATCGCGCTGACCAATTCGCCGGTCACGAGTTTCGGTAGATACTTCTTCTTCTGCTCTTCGGTGCCGTGGCGCACCAGATAGGGCAGGATGATTGTGTTGTGCAGGCTGGCTGCAAAGCCGTCGACTTCGTGCTTTGACTGTTGGTCGAGCACCACCATCTCGTGACGGAAATCTCCGCCATGGCCACCATATTCTTCTGGCACAGATGCGCCTAGCAGCCCGGCTGCGCCTGCCTCGTTCCAAAATTCGCGTTCCACTTGGCCTTCATCACGCCAGGTCTGTACGCGTTTCTCGGGTGCGTGTTGCTGATAGAATTTGCCTACAGCATCAGCGAAGATCGCGATCTCCTCCTCCTCCATAAAGGCGGGCTGGGGCACGTCGATGACGGGCATATTGTTTCCTCTCAAATTTATCCCAAAGATACGTGCACGGGGCCAAGATGGAGGCACCCATGTGTGTCTGTTTTATCTGCCCTTCCAATTGGGCGCGCGTTTTTCGGCAAAGGCAGCGGCGCCTTCGCGCGCATCCTCTGACACAAACACAGGGGCAATCAGCTTACCCTGATTGGTGTAGCGGTCCTCCATCGGCCAACCGCGCGAATCTTTGACGATTTGCTTGGACACACGGACGGCCAGCGGGCCATTAGCGGCGATCTTTGCTGCCAGCGCCTTCGCTCCATCGAGAGCAGAACTATCGGTTACCGTGTTGATAAGGCCCAACTCATAGGCCCGTTTCGCATCAATAAAATCGCCGGTCAGCGCAAGCTCCATCGCAATCCGCTCAGGAATTTGGTCAGGCAGCATCATAACGCCGCCAGCAGCTGCAACAAGGCCGCGCTTGACTTCTGGCACACCGAATTTTGCGCCTGAATGCGCAACGACCAGATCGCACGCAATCATCAGCTCAAGTCCCCCTGCAAGCGCATAGCCTTCGACCGCCGCAATCAGAGGTTTCGCTGGAGGAGCCTGAACAACGCCGCCAAATCCGCGTCCTTCGACAGATGGTGTCTCGCCGCGCAAAAACCCCTTAAGGTCCATGCCAGAGCAAAATGTGCCACCAGCACCGGTTAGGATGCCAACACGCAGATCATCTTCCGCATCAAGCCGGTCCATCGCTGCTGCAATGGCTTCGGCTGCTGCTTTGGTCATAGCGTTCTTAGCTTCGGGGCGGTTGATCGTGACGATCAGGACGCCGTCGTCCACTTGGGTTAGGACTTCTTCACTCACAGACTGACACTCCCATTTTAATTAGAAACTCAATTGTTGTGCATGGAGTGCAGGCGGTTTACGAATACGTCAACCGCAATTTCGATAGATTAAGGGAAGAGACCATTATGGGCGAAGCATATATCATTGACGCCGTGCGCACTCCGCGCGGAATTGGCAAACAGGGCAAGGGCGCGCTGGCCGAGCAACACCCGCAGCATCTGGCCGCAACGGTTATGAAAGCGGTGGCGGAGCGGAACTCGCTCGATACCAGCACGGTTGATGATGTGATCTGGTCGGTTTCGACTCAGGACGGCACGCAAGCGGGCGATCTGGGCCGGATGGCCGCGCTGGATGCGGGCTATGACATCACCTCGAGTGGCACGACGCTTGATCGGTTCTGCGGTGGCGGGATCACCAGTGTGAACCTTGCTGCGGCTCAGGTTATGAGCGGTATGGAAGACTGCATTGTGGCAGGCGGCACCGAGATGATGAGCCTGACCGCGGCGATGTCGAAAGAGAAAATGGCCGCAGGTCTGCGTCCACCCATGATGGGCAGCTACAATGATCGCCTGCAAAAGGTGCACCCGCAATCGCATCAGGGTATTTGTGGCGATGCGATTGCGACTATTGAGGGCTTTACACGCGAAGAGCTAGACGAGGTCGGCTACCGCTCTCAGCAGCGTGCAGCAGAGGCGATTGGCGAGGGGCGCTTTGATAAGTCCGTGGTACCAGTGGTTTTGGACGATGGCACACTGGTCTTGGATAAGGACGAATATCCTCGTCCCGCAACCACACTTGAAGGACTGGCTCAATTGGAGCCCGCATTCGCCAAGATTGCTGACGTTCCGCTTGATAAGAACGGCACAACGTTCCGGGGACTGATCAATCAGAAGTACCCCGACGTTGATATTCAGAACTTCCACCATGCGGGCAACAGTTCCGGCGTGGTTGATGGTGCGGCCGCTGTGCTGGTGACGTCCAAGGACTATGCACAAAAACACGGCCTCAAACCCCGTGCCCGCATCGTGGCGACTGCGAATATGGGTGATGACCCGACATTGATGCTGAACGCTCCGGTTCCGGCTGCGAAGAAGGTGCTAGCGAAAGCTGGCATGACCCTAGACGATATCGATCTGTTCGAGATCAACGAAGCGTTTGCGGTCGTTGCGGCGAAGTTCGTGCGCGACCTTGAGTTGGATTGGGATAAGGTCAACGTGAATGGCGGCTCTATCGCTCTTGGTCACCCAATCGGTGCGACCGGTTCAATTTTGATCGGCACGATCATCGATGAACTGGAGCGGCGGAACCTCAAAACCGGCCTGGTCACCATGTGTGCCGCTGGCGGTATGGCGCCTGCGATCATTGTTGAGCGGGTGGACGGTTTCGTTGACTAAAACCACGCAGAGAGTCGCTGACAACACGCCCATTATAATCGGAGTGGGGCAATATTCGGAGCGGGTGGATGAGCCCGGTTACGAAGCTTTGTCCTATATGGATTTGGGCGGCCGTGCTTTGTCTGCGGCGATAGCGAATAGTGCGGCGAGCGGATCGGTTGCAGATGCAATTGATACGCTCGCCGCAATCCGCGCCTTTGAAATGTCGCGCCCTGATCGAAAGCCACCCTTTGGCGGATCAGACAATGTCCCACGCAGTTTTGCTAAGCGTGTGGGTGCGACCCCAGAGCGAGCGATCCTTTCGACCACGGGCGGGCAATACAATCAAAAGCTGGTTGGCGAATTTGCGGCAGATATCGCCGCCGGGCGCAGTGCATGCGCGGCGATTGTTGGGTCGGAGGCGATTTCGACTGTGCTGGCTTTATCGGCCAAGGGTGAAGCGCCCGATTGGTCAGAGGAAGTTGGCGGTGCGCTAGAGGATCGCGGCTATGGCCTCGATGGTATGCTTGAGCCTGCGCTGTTTGCGCATGGGGCCACCGGAGCGATCCCCCTATATGCCATCGCTGAAAACGCGCGCAGAGCTAAGTTGAACAAGGGACTCAACGAATATCGCGAAGATATTGGCGAGCTGTTTGCGCCTTTCACAACGGTCGCATCTGCCAATCCTCATGCTGCCGCTCCGGTAGAGCGGACCGCCACCGAGCTGGCCAAAGTCACGGACCGCAACCGCATTGTTGCCGAACCCTATGCGCGCATGACTGTGGCACGTGATCAGGTCAATCAGGCCGCTGCGATCATCATCGCTAGTGCGGGCAAAGCGCGAGCGCTTGGCGTTCCCGAAGACAAATGGGTGCATATCCACGCTGTGACGTCAGCGACCGAACTGGAATTGTCGGAACGTCCGGATCTTGCTGCTAACCCGGCGTCTATTGCATCGGCAGAACGGGCGCTTAAGATTGCGGGCAAAGACATTTCGAATATAGCATTTCTCGATTTCTATTCCTGCTTTGCCATTCCAGTTTTTAACCAATGCGACCATTTCGGCTTGAGCGTATATGATCCGCGTAGGCTGACGCTGACAGGCGGACTTCCCTTCTTTGGTGGAGCGGGAAACAATTACTCCGCCCATGCTATATGCGAGGCAGTCAATAGGGTGCGGGCGGAGCGCGGTTCATACGCTCTGGTCGGCGCAAACGGCGGTTGGATGAGCAAATATGCGACCGGTATCTATTCCGCCGAACCTGCCGATTGGTCTGGTGCAGATCGCGTTGCCGAGCTGCCCAAAGCGGCTGACGGTATTCAGCGTAGCAACGATCCTTTCAGCAACGCAATCATCGAAAGCTATACGATCAATCACACGAAAAAGGGCAGCGATGCTGTGTTCATTGGGCGCAATCCCAATGGTGAACGGGTGGTAGGCAATGCTGACCTATCCGATGAGGCAACACGGGCTGCATTCGAGGGCGGTCAGCCTTTCGGCGTTAGCTTATCCGTCGCTCGCGATGATCGCGGGCGTAATATTGGCCGCGTCGTTTAGTCCTTCTTCCTTTCGCCACCCAGAAAATCCACGGCATCAAAGCCTTCGGGAGCTGGCACTTCGGTGATCGGATCATCGCGATCGTCGAACTCGGTTCGTAACGCACGGCTCATCACCGCGTGCATCATGTACATAGTGGTCGTGTAAGTTAGCTCGAGGATTTCTTCGTCCGAAAACTCTGTCTTCAACGCGTCGAACAAGGCATCGGGCACACGCCCCGCATGGGTCACTAGCCTATCCGCATAGGCCAGCACCAACCGCTCTTTCTCATCGAAGCAGCTTGCGGTTTGCCAAGTCGCAATAGCCTCAATCTTCTTCTCTGGTACCGCTAGCCCGCGCAGGCTCTTACAGTGCTGCGAGAAGACGAATTGGCTACCGGTGGCCCATCCCGCCCATGTCTGGCCCAGTTCGCGCAAAATCGGATCCAGCTTGCGCTTAGGGCTGCGATAATAAGCAAAGCCTTGGGCCGCGTGTTTGAGCGTCGCGGGTGAATTGGCAAACACGCTCCACCAGTTTCCTGATGTCCCGGTCGCTGTACCCGGTTCTTTCACCGGATCACGGTCTCCAAACAGCATTGTATAGAGCGGCAGAACGGTTTTTTCTTCGGCTTCATCGCGCGGAATTTTGCGTAGACGGGGCATGGCTCAGGCGTCCTCTTTTGTCGAAGCAATAGCTGGTTCGTGCGCAATATCGTCGGGCCCAAACTTGCGCGTTGTTGCCGCAAATTCGAGCATGATGCCGTTCGGGTCGGTGAAGTAGACTGAGCGGACGAAAACGCCGTCATGCATCTTGGTAGAATAGCCTTGCGGGCTGTCATCGTGGTTCAGGACAGCATGGGTGTGCTCCACCCCGGCCTCCTCCAATCGGTCGAGAGCCGCCTCCAACTCATCTTCCGCCATGTCAAACGCCAGATGGTTCATCGAGCCAATGGCTGTCTTTGCATCGAAGGGGAACTTCTTGACCGAAGCGATGCCGGGTGCAGCCTTTGGCGCATCTTCCCACCAAAAGAACGCGACCGCGTTGCCATTGCCGCAATCGAAGAAGAAATGCTGTCCGCCATCGGGCAATTGCACTGTCTTGAACAAAGGCATGTGCAGCACTTCGGTGTAGAATTGCATGGTCTCTTTCATATCGCGGCACACCAGCGCGACATGGTTGATCCCGGTTGTTTTGATCATCGGTCTCTCTCCAATAATCGTGAGCGTGGCGAAACGCGCGCACACTTGCAATGAAACCTTGTACATGCGCTTTTGACATACTGGCAGAATTGGCGTATTTAGTTTCAAACGTAACTAAATTGACACATTGGTGGACACCCGATCATGACCAAGCACGAAACCCTGCACCCCGGTGACCTGTTCGAAAACCCCGCTGGCCTCGACGGATTTGAATTCGTTGAATTCTGTGCCCCCGAAAAAGGTGTGCTTGAGCCTGTTTTCGAAGCGATGGGCTTCACGCTTGTCGCAAAACACCGCAGCAAGGATGTACACTTGTGGCGTCAAGGCGGCATCAACTTGGTTGCCAATTACGAACCGCGTAGCGCCGCGTGGTACTTCGCACGCGAACACGGACCCAGCGCCTGCGGCATGGCATTCCGCGTGCGTGATGCCGTTAAAGCTTATGACCACCTGATCGAAGTGGGTGCGGAGCCGGTCGCCAATGAGCCCGGCCCCATGGAACTGCGAATTCCTGCGATCCGCGGCATCGGTGGGGCGATCCTCTATCTGGTCGATCGTTACGCTGGATCAGAGGGCAAAGGCCTGACCATTTACGATATCGATTTTGAATATCTGCCCGATGTCGATCCATATCCGGAGGGCGCGGGCTTCCACACAATCGATCACCTCACTCACAACGTCTATACCGGTCGCATGAAGTATTGGGCGGATTACTATGAGACGCTCTTCAACTTTCAGGAAATCCGGTTCTTTGACATCAAAGGCGAGTATACCGGCCTGACTTCGCAAGCGCTGACTGCGCCTGATGGCAAGATCCGTATCCCGCTCAATGAAGAGGGCGAAGGCGGCAAGGGTCAGATCGAGGAATTTCTGCGGGAATTTAATGGCGAGGGAATCCAGCATATCGCGTTGATCTGCGACGATCTGCTAAGCTGTTGGGACCGGCTTAAAACCTTTGGCGTGCCGTTCATGACTGCCCCGCCTGAGACATATTACGCCATGCTTGATGAGCGTCTGCCGGGCCATGGCGAAGATGCCGAAGCGTTGAAGATGCGCGGCATCCTCCTCGATGGGACCACCGAAGGGGGCGAACCGCGTCTGCTGCTTCAAATCTTTGCTGAAGCGCAAGTCGGTCCTGTCTTCTTTGAGTTCATTCAACGCAAAGGTGATGACGGGTTTGGCGAGGGCAACTTCAAGGCGCTGTTTGAAAGTATTGAGCGTGACCAAGTCGCGCGCGGTGTGCTGGACGTTGAAAAAGAGCCAGCGCAATGACTATCTTAGGGACGCACCCGGTCCAATTGGGCGGAGTGCATCATGCGGCCTACCGCTGTAAGGACGCGGCGGAGACGGTTGAGTGGTATTCGCGCGTGCTAGGCATGGAGTACACCACTGCCTTTGCCGAGGATCACGTCCCGTCAACCGGCGAATATGATCCTTACATGCATATCTTCCTCGATGCGGGAAACGGCAATATCTTGGCCTTTTTCGAGCTGCCCAATCAACCGGAAATGGGCAAGGATCCCAACACTCCGCAATGGGTTCAGCACCTTGCTTTGCGCGTCCCGGATGAGGCGGCGCTGATCGCGGCCAAGAAGCATATTGAGTCGCAAGGCATCGATGTACTTGGTCCAACGCACCACGGCATTTTCAAGTCGATCTATTTCTTCGATCCCAACGGGCACCGGGTTGAGCTCGCTGCTGATATTGGCACTGACGAACAATATGCCGAGCTGAAACGTCTTGCCCCGATGATGCTTGACGAATGGAGCGAGACCAAGACCGCCCCACGCCATGCTGATTGGCTCCATGAAATCGCGCGCAGCGAACACGCTGATAAGTGAGCGTAGACCGGTTCTCAGACCTCAAAGCAAAAGGGTGAGGCCTTAGTAACATCGCCAGCATCGCATCCAAGAAGATAAGGTGCCAACCGGGCTAGCCGGCAGGGCTTCTTCTGTAGCCTTGCTTGACCCATACGCTAGATTGTTCGAATTGTCCGGTACGCCGTCTTCTTTTCAAGCTTACTCAGAGACGCTCCATCATGCGTAATATTGTTTACCGTTCTGCTGCTGCGGTGCTGGTCACCATATTGGCTGCTCTGACGCTTCAAATGCCTGCCAATGCGCAGTCATTCCTTGAAGGCGAGTTTGACCCTGCGATTCCGACTTTGACTGAAGTGGTCGGTCATGCGCCAGGTGAACGGATCACATCGGTGAGCGAGGCAACGCGATACATGCAGGCCTTGGTTGAAGCCGCGCCCGAGCGTGTGCGCATGGTCCGCTATGCGACAAGCTGGGAGGGGCGCCCGCTTGACTATCTGATTTTTGCCTCGCCTGCGAACATGGCACGGCTCGGCTCGATCCAGGCTGACCTTGCGACCATCGCGTCGGGCCGCACGAGTAATGGTTCTGCGCTCCCGGTGACGTGGCTGGCCTACGGTGTGCACGGTAATGAGATTTCTTCGACCGATGCCGCTTTGATGATGGCTTACCATTTGCTCGCCGCGCGCGCGGATCCGCGGGTGGAGAGGATTTTGTCGGAAAGTATCGTCGTGCTCGACCCGATGCAGAACCCAGATGGCAGAGCGCGTTTCGTCAACCATTTCCGCACCGCAGTGGGTATTAAACCAGCAGGTGACCGGCAGGCCGCAGAGCATGATGAAACTTGGCCTAGTGGGCGGGTGAACCATTATATGTTCGATCTCAATCGCGACTGGTTCACTCTAAGCCAGCCGGAGACGCGCGGCAAAGTCGCGGCGATCCGTGAATGGAACCCAGTTGTGGTTGTCGATGTCCATGAAATGGGCGGCGATGAGAGCTATTTCTTCTCGCCCGCGGCCGAACCGATCAACCCCAATATCACTGACGCGCAGCGCCGCGCCTATGAAATCATCGGCCGCAATAACGCCGCCTATTTCGATCGGATGGGCGAACCATATTTCACGCGCGAGGTCTATGACCTGTTCTACCCTGGATATGGGGACACTTGGAACACCCATCAGGGCGCGATTGGCAGCACCTATGAACAAGGTTCAGCGCGCGGCTTGGTGTGGGAACGTCGGGATGGAAGCGAGCTGACATATGCGACAAGCGTTCGCAACCACTTCATCGCCAGCTTTTCGACCGCGGACGCTGTCGCGCAAAATGCCGACCGTTTCCTGAGCGACTTTGCCAATTACCGTGCAGCCAACGCCAATGGAGCGGCTGGCAACGGGGCCTACGTCATTGACCTAAGTGTGCGACGCTGGAACGCAGAGGCACTCGGTCGCAGACTCGCCGCGCAAGGTATCGAAGTGCGTCGTCAGCAAGGTTCAGCTAGCGCGTGCGGGCGCTCATATCCAAACGGTTATCTGGCTGTGCCGCAAGCGCAGCCAGCGGCTCGGCTCGTGCGCAGTTTGCTCGATCAAGACACATCGCTTCCGCGCGACTTTGTGATTGAGCAAGAACGGCGGCGTTCGCAGGATCTACCGCACGAATTGTATGATGTGACGGCATGGTCGGTTGGCCTCATGTCGGGCGTGGAAGTCAATCTGTGTGGCAGCTCAGTACAGGGCGTAGTTCTGAACGGCGATGAGCCTATAGCACCAGTTGTCAACGGGTCATCTGACTTCGCGATTGCCGTCCCGTGGACTGACAGTGGACAGGCTCGGTTGGTGACTCTGGCTCTTCTCGAAGGGTTGGAAGGCCATGTGACCGATGAGGCCTTCACCAAGCAAGGCCGCACCTATCCGCGCGGGACCGTGCTTTTCCCTGCGCTCGCGAATGGACCGGAGAAAATAGCGCGCCTGCGGGAATTGGCGAATGAGGTTGGAGCGCAGACTGTCGGCCTTGCTGATAGTTGGGTCGAAGAGGGTCCCAATCTGGGCAGCGAAGCCTTTGTCCGGCTGACTCTGCCAAAGGTCGCGATTGCGTGGGATGAAGGCATCTCGCAATTGAGCGCTGGCGGACTACGTTATGTCTTGGAGCGGCGGCTTGGCCTGCCCGTCGTGCCAATCCGCACTCATCGTTTCGCGAGCGCTGACCTGTCTGACTATGACGTTGTGCTAGTCCCATCAGGATCGCCGAGCAGCACTTTGGGCGAAGGCGGCAGGGCAACCTTGCGCGCGTTTGTTGAACGCGGCGGAGTGCTGGTCGCGGTTGGTGGTAGTCTGTCGACCTTCACCGGCGGCGATGATCCATTGATCGCAGTCCAACGCGAAGCCGCCCTGGGCCGCGATCCGTCGGCCGAGGACGGCGACGAAAGCGCTCTCAAAGCAGCCAGCGAATTCACCAGCGAAGATGAATATCGCGACGCCATCGCCGACCAAGGTGCGCTGCCTGATACGCTGCCCGGCGCATTGTTGAACACAGTCGCCGATAGAGAGCATTTCCTGTCAGCGGGTTATGATGCTGGCGCAGTTGTTCTAGCGAGCGGGTCGCAGATTTACACTCCGCTTGACCGGTCAGATGGCATCAATGTCTTGCGGTTTGAGGCGACAGATCAATTGATCGCCAGCGGCTATGTCTGGGACGAAAACCGGCGGCAACTCGCGTTCAAACCCTATATGATGGCGCAACCGACAGGGCGGGGCCTGACGATCGGTTTCGTGCATGACCCTGCAACGCGCGCTTATCTAGATGGGCTAGATCTGTTGCTGGCTAATGCGGTGCTGATTGCGCCGTCACGGGTGCGGTGATCGCGCTCTACTCGCCTTCAAGCGCGTCCCATATCCGCTGAACGATGGGGCGTTTATTATGTCGGGACGAGAAAATTACAATTTCCAGCTCGGCTGAAAAATCGTTTGAGATGGATATCAACTGAGCATCCCCGCTCACATGTTTCGCGATCGTTTCGGGCAACCAGGCGACGCCCAAACCTTCGCGTGCGGCGGTTGCGAGGCTTTCAGCCAGCGTCGCGCGATAGGCCGTACGCAGCCGCCGCTCAAACGGCGCATTGCTAATCACATTGCGCAAGACACGCGACATAATGGAGGTCGGACCATACTCGAGTAAGGGTATTGAGGCGCCACAATCGCGATCAAGTATCCCTGAGAATTGTTTGCCCAGTCCATACGGCTTCACCCGGTCATGAGAGATCGTGAGGCGCGGGTAATCATCAATGTCCACGTCAAATGGGATCGAGGGGTGATTGTAACAGATGAAGAAGTCACAAGTCCCATTGCGCAAGGCGTAGAGGTATTCCTCTATAGTCCGCGTCTCAGGCACAATCGCGGCCTCAAATGGCGCAATCTTGCCATGAAGATCGGCCACGAGGCGAGGCAAGAAATTGAGCGCGAGGGTGTGAAGGCATGCAATGGTGATGCCGCGATCGCTGATCCTGGCGTAATTGGCGGCGGCCTCTTGTGCCTCGCTGGCTTGCTTGATGATGGCGCTGGCACTGCTCATAAATTCTGTGCCCGCTGCGGTTAACCGGATGGGATGTTCAGTGCGATCAACCAATTCAGCACCCGCCCATTGCTCGAGCGCTTTGATCCGGCGGCTTAAGGCAGATTGCGTGACAAAACGCGCCTCTGCGGCTCTTGCAAAGTGACCGAGCCTCGCCACGGCCGCCAAGTCTTCCAGCCATTTGAGCTCCAAACTCTTTACCTTTCAATGTCTTGCAATATTTGCATCAAGACTAACGATATCGGCATTTGAAGTCGACACGGAATTCCTCCCTCTTTAGAGGCCATGAGGCTTTAGGGGCACTTTTCAAAACTATCCGAGAACATGGCTGGCATGCTCAACATTTGGGTCGCGCCGATTTCACCGCTAGCTTGGCTGAAACAGCGCAACCCAAACATGCCGATGAGGACAAACTGAAACATGATCACCGATGACACAATCATTCTGGGATTGCTCGCAGCGGTTCTTTTGTTCGTCGGGGTGACTCGCCAGTTCGACGGTGCGTGGAAGAAATTTTACACCTTCGTTCCGGTTATTCTGGTCTGCTACCTCGTGCCGTCTTTGATGCGCACGTTCGGATTGATCGATACGGCGGAGTCGAATTTGTGGCCGATTGCAAAGGACTATTTCCTACCGGCGGCATTGGTCCTGTTGACGCTTTCCATCGATATGAAGGCGATCCTTGGACTTGGTCCAAAGGCGTTGATCATGTTCCTCACGGCGACCTTGGGAATTGTGATCGGTGGCCCCGCCGCTTTGTGGATTGTGGCGCAGTTTGATCCGACGATCCTGGGTGAGGGGAACAACGCCGCATGGCGGGGCCTTGCGACCTTGGCTGGTAGTTGGATTGGCGGCGGCGCGAACCAGACGGCGATGCTGGAAATCTATGGCTACAATCAGGAACGCTATGCCGCGCTGGTGGCAGTGGACATTATCGTTGCGAATATCTGGATGATCTTCTTGCTCTATGGCGCAGGGGCACCGGACAAGATTGATCGTTGGTTGAAGGCTGACACGAGCGCGATTGAGCGGCTGCGCGATCAAATGGCCGATTACAGTGCGTCGGTGGAGCGTAACACGACCGCCAATGATTGGCTGATGCTGGGCGGGTTTGCTCTCGCCGCGGTTGGTCTCTCTCACCTCGCAGGTGGTTTGATTGCTGCCATGTTCGAAGACTTGATGCAGAGCAGTGAGAGCGTGCTTGCCAACAAGTTCTTCTGGGTCGTTGTGACCGCGACGACCATCGGCCTGGGAGCCAGCTTTACCAAAGCGCGGGATTTGGAAGGGGTGGGCGCATCGAAGCTTGGCACGGTGTTCATTTTCCTGCTTGTGACCGTGATTGGGACCAAGATGGATATCCTGCAGATCGGGGATGCGCCGTCATTCTTTGCCATCGGGATAATCTGGATGCTGATCCACACGGCGTTGTTGTTCGCGGTTGGTAAAGCGATCAGAGCACCGTTCTTCTTTATCGCCGTGGGCAGCAAAGCCAATGTTGGCGGTGCGGCATCGGCGCCGGTTGTGGCCGGCGCATTCCACCCCGCACTCGCGCCTGTTGGTGTCTTGCTGGCGGTGTTAGGCTACGCATTGGGCACCTATGGCGCGATCCTGACCGCTGAGCTAATGCGCGCGGTGGGGGGCTAAGTCGGACCGCAAGATGAGCGTTTCGGACAGACATATCCTTGCGATCAGCAATTCGGCGGCTTTGTTCGTTGAGACGTGGCAGCCGCCGCATATGGCCCGCTATCTTATTGGGCTTACGGGTAAAGAGCGTCCAGTCATCTGCCATATCGGTGCAGCAAATGGGGACTCTGTTGAGAAGTCCGGACGCTTCTTTGCTTTGGCTCAGCGCGCAGGTTTTGAAGCTCGCCATCTGAATCTGTTCGCACTGGAAGAGGGCGATCCGGACCGGTTTTTCTCCGGCGTTGATGCGATTTACTTGGATGGCGGATCGACACGAAACCTGCGCGCTATCCTGCGCGAATGGTCGGCGGATACGGCGTTGAGGCGCGCCTATGAAGCAGGGATAGTCGTTGCCGGTGCCAGCGCGGGTGCAAACATCCTGTTCGAATGGGGCATGACGGATTCGATTAAGACCCGCATTGAGCCGACGCGTGGACTTGGATTGCTTAAAGGATCTGTGTCTGTTCACGCTAATGCGCGCTCAGACCGCAATGAGGCATTACAACGACATCTTGGCGGGCCGGACGCATCCTTTCCGGCCTACTCACTTGACGACGGGACGGCTTTGCATTTTCGCAATGACGCCCAGTTCTGCGCAATCGCGACAGATTGCGAAGCGCAGGTTCATCGCGATATTGGCAATGGTGAGGCGGTTGCTGTGCACGTGACGGTTCTAAGCGAGATCATCGAAACCGATACAATCTGACAAATTTGCCGCACTTGCAGCATTCTTTTGGCTGTCATGATGCATTCCTCTGAAAAATTATATCAAAAACAGCATCTTGCATTTTTCGCATCGGGATACGCGTATTCCGAATTTGAATTCACTGGGCTGGCACAGAGAGTGGTGTTTCGGACCGCGCAACCAAGGGGGCTTTGCGCGCACACTGTCGGCGGGCATTCGATAGATACTCGCCACAAGAACAGGGAAAAACAGATGAGGAACTCCGTCGCGCTTGGTCGTCAACTCCTGACAACGACCGCAATCGGGTTGGCCATGGGCCTGAGCTCTGTTGCGTCGGCTCAGGAGCAGCAGTCAGAGGAAGAGGTCACTCCTGCTGAAACCGTTCAAAGCGATAGCGAACCAGAGATCGTCGTCAGCGGCACTCGCGCATCGATTGGCAATTCGATCGATGCAAAGCGCAATTCTGACACCATCGTCGACATCCTGTCGGCCGATGATGCTGATCGTTTCCCCGACAACAATATCGCGGAAGGCCTGGCACGTATCCCCGGCATTTCGTTTCAGCGCGACAATGACACCAGTGACGGCGAGTTTATCTCTATTCGCGGCCTCGATGCGACGTTCAACACTGTCACCAGCAATGGCATTCGGGTCGGCACCGCCGATACGTTCCGCCGGACCCCACTCAACATTGTAACAGGCAACGGGATCAGCTCGATTGCAGTTATTAAGGTTCCACTTCCCGAGCATTCATCTGAAGGTATTGGAGGTGTAGTTGATATTCGCACCCGCGGCGCTCTTGAGCGGAGCGAAGCAATCAGCTTTGGTGCGCGGCTGGACACCAACAGCTTTGCAGAAAATGACGGCTTCCGCATAAATGGCGGCTTTACCAGCCATATCACCGACACGTTTGGCGTGAATTTGAACGTGTCATTCCGCCGCCGCTTCTTCAATAACCTTCAGATTAACCCTTCCACCGCAGTTCCGGAAATCTTGTTTCCGCAAGAGGTGGGCGGGACCGTGTTTGATGATGCGGACGACATCGAAGACATCTTTGACCTTATACCGACCGGCTTCCTCGACATTTCGAATTTCACCACAGAACAAGTTGACTACGAAGCTGCTGATATTCGCGACGACAATTTGAGCATTTCGGGCACTTTGCAGTGGGAATTGTCAGATACCACGACTTGGACGGTCGGCGGTCGATACAATCGCAACGAACGCGACGAGATCGTATCGAATATCGAATTTGACGCTGATCCTGATGATTTTGTTGATGGCTCTCTGGTGCCGGGTGGAACACCAGGTCAATTGATTCGCAGTTTCCGCGATCCAGAGATTACTTTTGAAGGCCAGATTGAGGATGAGTTCGAGACGCAGGAGAACTTCTTCTTCCGTGGCGAGACCGAGGTCGGCAATTGGCAATTCGACTACGTTGCGGGTTATTCGCGTGCGTTCAAAAACGATCCAATTCTATCCATCGATTTCACACAAGAATTGGAAGATATCCCGGGCAGCCCCGGTACCAATACCGCTGCAGAACGAGCAGTCAGCTTTGCTCCGTTTAATCTAGGCGGATTGTTCGTTGGTCCCAATCCGTTGAACCAAGAGATTTTCAACCTCGCGCTTGATCCGTTCTGCCAGGATCCGGACCGGGCTGATGATGAGGATTTCCAGACAGGTACCTGCGGGGAGATCTTCGACTTTGACGAAGATTTGGTCGATTCCTCGGAAAATGAACGCTTCTCAGGTCGGCTTGATATCACTCGCACATTTGACGGCGGCTTTTTGGATTATGTGAAGGCCGGTGTGGTGTTCGAGAATAGCACCACAACTGAGATTCGCATTGATGCCTCTGATGTTGATGACACATTGGCTGAGTTTGTGACTGATATCGTCGATGGCGTTGGCGTCGATCAAAACGGCGATCCTGATAATTCGCCAGGCACACTGGGCGTGTTCTCTGGGACAAGCCGAAGCCTCAATGATATTGGCAATCCGTTTCAGGATGTTGGCTTTACCGGCATCCCCCGGTTCAGTCGCGCTGGGTTGCTGAGCCTTCGCAACCGCTTCCGCGTGGGTTTTGCTGCTGCTGATGGGGTGCCAAATGAGGACCTATTCACGGAAGCGGATGAGACATTCTACTCCGGCTATATTCAGGCAAAGGCATCCTTTGACCGGTTGTCGATTGTGGGTGGTGTTCGGATTGAGCGGTATGATGCCGACCTCACATCCCCATCAACATTTGAATCTGACATTTTTTTCGAATTGCCCGGCGCGGTTGAAGGTGAGAACATCAGCCTGACCCCGGTCGGAAACAATCTGTTTGCGCAATCGGTAATCACTGCCAGCAACACGGAGGTTCTGCCGCGTTTCTTGGTCAATTACGACATATCCGATGAGTTTCGTGTACGTGCGGCCTTTTCGACCTCGATCGCGCGCCCAACATTCGATCTGCTGCTCGGTTCATTCGAAGGGGGCCTCGATATCGAGCTGAACCCTGGCGTCGCGCCGGCCGATGCTACCTTGGCTGATGTCGCCGTTGTCGATGCCGATTTTGAGTTTGGCAATCCAGATTTACTCAACGGATTTTCCAAGAACTTTGACGTGTCGTTCGAGTATTTCGCAGACCGAACCAACGCGTTCAGTGTCGCATTTTTCTACAAAGACATCAGCGATTTCATCTTCTCAACCTTCGCAACAGATGTCGATGTCGCAAGCGCCGGAGGCTTTGGTGTGAGCGAGACGATCGGGCAAATTCTGGCCGGTGTGAACTTCTCTCCAGAAGGGGAGGGGATCATTAATCAGCTTGGCGGGATCGAAGCTTTGCTCAATTCCAACGTTGCCAATGTCAGCATCGTCCAGCCGACCAATGGCAATGATGCTGAAGTTTATGGTGTGGAATTCGGCGTATCCCATTCATTCGATTATCTGCCGGGTCTCCTCGCAAATACCGGCTTCATTGGGAACGTGACATTTCAAGAGACAAACACGACGCTGCCGCTTGGGACTCTCGATGCGGAAGACGTGTTAGTTCAGATTGGTGAGCGCGAGGCGGGCGATATCCTGACTCAGTCTTTCCCATTCTTCAACTCGCCAGACTTCATTGGCAACGTGGCGCTCTACTATGATGACCGCAGTTTTGAAGCCACTGTGAGCTACCGCTTCTCTGGTAATCAGTTTGAGGAATTGGAAGCGTTCGGGATCAGCCAGTTTCAACGCGGACGCGGCTTCCTTGATGTCGATCTGGAATACACGTTCCGCGATTTGGGACCACTGAACCGCCTAACACTGACGTTTGAAGCATCTGATTTGCTGGATACAGGTCGCCGTTTTTCGGTGTTTGAGACACGCGGAGAGACTGACCAGTTTAGCGACCTTGCGACATTCAACGGCCGCAACTTCCGTTTCGGCGCTCGAGTACGGTTCTAACCGAAAGCCAGCGAGATCCATCTATTCGCGACGGAGGATTGGCAATGGCACAGGTGCAAATAGTGTGCGGCTATGCTTGTTTTCTAGGTGAGGTCTCGCTGGTGATTGTGACCTGATGCGGCGCATGGAGCGACGCGGAATCGGATTGCTTTGCTATTCGACCAAATCGAATGCGCCTGCAGCAATACCGCCATTGGAATGCGCGACGCCGGGAATGATCCGCACTGTCCAGTTGAACTCCCAACCCTTCTCACTCGCTAGAGCCTGGGCGGCCTCATGAAAGCGCTGCCCACGCGCAAAGCGGTGCGGCCCCTGCTCCATGGCCAAATCACTTCGGTTAAGGGAGCTGTGCTCAGTGTTATTGTCCTGATCGCCCAGCAGCAGCACGACGTCTTGCGCCAAGGCTTCCCGCAAGATCTCCTCACTCACAGGAACCCCTGCCAATCCGTAAGGGTAGTCGAGGTCCAGGTCAGGGAACGTGTACCAACCCGCATTAGCAGGTAGAAAGCGCTTTACTCTGGCCTCGGGCTTGAGGAACATTAGCCGATGCACGAATTGCGAACCAGCAGAATGTCCGTAGAGCGTGTAGTGTGTCTGCTGACTGCCCAACTGAGCAACCACACTGTCGAACAGTGGCTCAATGGCTGAGAATGCCCAATTGGCTTCATTGGTGATCGGAGCACCGCTCTCTACGAACAGCCCGCCGCGATTGTAGAAACGTGAATTCGGAAAATCGGCTTTCGCAAATTCGGGAGCGACAATGATAAAGTTGCCTTGCTCTGCTTCGTCGATCCACTCTTCTAAATAGCGCCTGGGATCACGCTTTGCTCCATGCATCAGAACCATGATCGGAGCCGTCGCGTGATTGGTTCCTTCGGGAACAAAGGCCCAGACCGGCAGGTCAGGCCCGGCCCATCCGTCGAACATAAAGTGGCTGCGCCCTGCAGCCATCGGAGTATCGGACCAAACGGCCTCTTGTGCCGCGGCAGCGCTGGCAACGGATTGCGATGGTGAGGTGCCCACACATCCGGTCGAAAGAGTGATCAGTGCGAACGCAATAATGATACGCGTTGGGGTTTGGATATGCATGGCTCTTCTCCTCGAGCGGCTTCCTCTGGAACCTAAGCGAGATCCCCGCAAAGCTCGAGTGAGCAATTCGTTACAGTCCATTCCGTATCGGAATGAAGGTGATCGGCGGGGCGGGTTAGAGCGCCGAAAACTTGGCTAACGGCGATAACTGCGAGCTGGGGCGAGTGAACAAACACTGTAGTATTGCCGTACGCCCCGTCGCAAGCACAAACCAGCGCCGCGATGGGATATGATTAGACCGTCACTTATCCTATTAAGTGTAGCGCTCCGGAACGTTTTCCGGATCAAGTTTTATAATATCTATTCATATAAGTTAGCTAAAAATTATCAAAATATCTGAATTTTAATAATATACCAATTCAATGGTTTGGAATCCGAAAAATTTTGCTATTAATGATGAAGTGTCAGAATGATTCTTGATTAACTAAATGGATAGAGGTTTGATTCAATTCTTAAGTATTCGTTAAATTTAGATTCTTGGAACTCATGCTGGCATTTCTAGTAGCGTTTAACTGAGAGAGGAATGACGATGAGTAAGACTCCAGAAAATTTTGAAGAATTTGATCTCGGTGCCCTTGATGCGTTTGATGTTGAAGTGGTGGAGACCTCAGCCGGGTCAAATCGTGCAGAGACCGCGGCATCATGTGTTATCTTCTCCTGCAATGGTTGCAGTTGTGCGTGTTTTGGGGAGGAGTGATGCTGGCTAAGAATTGACGTCAGGGATCAATTTGACGTCAATTCTTGGTGTAAGTTTTATCTAAGCCTGCACTTTGGATTTCGAGTAATAATTGCTTGAAAAGGCGATGATGGATCCAGGTATTGAGCGTTGACCTAATGCAAATCCTTTGTATATTTGCGTTGGCTAATATTTGAATTTTCTTAGCATATATTAGCATTTGCAATCGGTCCTGCGTGAGAGAGGAATGATGATGAGTAAGACTCCAGAAAATTTCGAAGACGTTGATCTCGGTGCCCTTGATGCGTTTGATGTTGAAGTGGTGGAGACCTCGGCCGGGTCAAATCGTGCTGAGACCGCGGCATCATGCGTTATCTTTTCCTGCAATGGTTGCAGTTGCTCCTGTTTTGGAGAAGAGCAGCGCTAACCAAGAAGTGGCGGCAGAGATCTATTTGCCGCCACCTCTTTGCTGGTGGGGTGGCTTCCCTCTGTTGTAATGCGCCGTAAGTGTGCATGAAGTTTCTGAGCACACTTATGCGTAACTTACCGTCTATGGTTCGAGGGTCGTCCGCTTCTAAGTCTTTCAACGACAGGCCTAGGGCATTTTAATCACTAGTATGCAAAAGGCGATGGCGCGGCATCCTGTTGACATCGATGGTGCGTCGAACTTGCGTCATTCGGTCAGAATGGCGCCTCAGATATTCGTTCGGACATCTGGACTCTCTTTCGACCATTCGGTGCTTTCTGACCATGCTGCCGAGGCGGCGTTGGGCGTTTTGACAGACGCAGAACATGTCAAGCGCAACGCAGTGGAGCTCGCTTGTGAAAGGCTGGAAGCACTTGTCCCAGCCGCCTTTGAGGCAGGTCGAAAGGTCGGGCGTGCTCTCATTTCAATAAAGCGCGACCTCTATAACTCCAGAGTTCGATTTTTTGAGCGGCACAAAGATGGCATAGATTGGCTGGAAGCCGTCGATCAGGATCTTTTGAGCGAAGCGTACCAATCGATCACTGCATGGGAACATGCGCATACGAAGTTCAACGAGGTCCATTCAGAAGAGGTCAGGCGAACGCGGGAGGTCGCAACGCACGGCGCGCATGACGCGCTCTTTTCGTCGGGTCTCGCAGTGGTTAACCCCTCGCTTTACGACGCTTTAGAAGCGGTTCGGGCTGGGAAGCGAAAGCTGTCCGAAAAGGACTACAATCAACTGTCAGCGAGCGTCATGCGTTATTTGTTACGCGTGTCGCGCAAGACCAGTCCAATCGCCACATTTGGTCCAGTCTGGACTACGAGTTTAGAGGGCAAAGCCTACACCGGGGATAGTATCGATTTGCCCGAGGAAATTCGCTGCACGGTGAGTGTTCGCGCAGCTTTAGTTCAGCGATTGATGCGGCCCCTGTTGGCGAACTGGGAGAATTTGGCCAAAAACGCTCCAATTAGACTCAATCCGACGCTAAGTTTTATCAAGGGCGGATCATGCGAATGGTGGGTTCGGAGATTTGATGAAGCTCCCAATTCGATCCTTACTGGCACTGGTCTCGATCGTATCTCTACTGAGTCGAAGGCTGTCAGCGCGATCGCAAAACTCTTCCAGGCTTATCCAAACGGTACTGCTACCTTCGATGAATTGTGCAGTAGGATGACCGATGGGAAGATGGAGAATCGGTCCGCACGCGTCGATCGAGCGATTGATTCTGCATGGCGTGCTCAGTTGTTGTTGCCAGTCCTCTATGACCATGACGATCCGCTTGTCTGGGCACGCGAAGTTGCAGGCTTGCTAAACAACGACTTGGCCACCGGGCTTCGTCTCCAAATTGATGCGTTCGCAAGTCTCGGAGATGATGGAAGTCTTCCGACGAGAGAACTTGTCAGAGCTTATGAGAAGCAGTTTTCTCATTTGAAGCATGCTGCGGGTGACCAAAATGGCAGCATACATCAATCAATAATAACAGTTGATGCTCACGTCGCTAATGCCGCACGCAAACATCCCAGTTTACCGAAGTCACTTACCGATACACTGTCTTCTCTCGCGATAGCGATGCCAGCACTAGCTGCTGATACTTCAAGCGCACAACTGCGCAACGAATTGCGGCGTTTCTTTGACGACAGATATCCAGCAGAGTCGACAAATAAGGAGCGACTGTCGTCCTTTATCCAAGCCTATTTCGATGCCGGAGGAGTCACCCAATCGGAACTGTTTGAGCGCTCAGTGGGTCTTGCTCAAACTGAAGGCGACTTCGAACCTGATCCTGCAATGCGCGCTGGCGATGCTTTTTTGGACAAGCTTGCGACTGAAGCCCAGTCAGGCAAAGACATCACGCTGTCCTCAATTGACCTCAACCAAGCGTTATCAGGAGGGTTAGAGGCGGACGTGGACTATGTATCGCTTCAGTTCCATTTGCAGCCCGTCGATGGTGGGCGCTTGTATGTATTGAATCAAATATTCCCTGGCTCATGCTCCACTCTCACGCGGTTTCTTCCAAAGGATTCTGGCCCGGAACAACGAGAATATCTGAGGCATTCGCTAGGCAAGCGTATCCCAATTGAGGTCAATGCATCATTTGGGTTCAATGCGAGTTCACACCCAAATCTGGCTGACATTTCTCTCTCGATCCCACCCATTCCAGATCAGTCCGCAATTCAGACTATTGATATCAATTCTTTGTGGGTGGAGCGCAGTGCTCGGTCCGGAGATCTCATAGTAACAGATGGCGCAGGTCAGACTTACGCGCCAATCTACATAGCTGCGCTCAATCCAATGTCTTTGCCAAAGCAATATCAGGCATTGCACGCATTTTGCGTCAATCACTGGCGCCATTCTGGGTTGTCCGCGCCCATTATTCGGCGCGCTATGGTAGGTTTTGATAAGTTTCGCGCGCTATCCAGAATTACCATTGACGATGTGGTTGTCCTACGTCGCACGTGGGTGGTTTCGGCTAATGGCCTGCCAAAACTTGATAGCACTCCAGCTGAATTCTTTCGCTTGTTTAATTTTTGGGCTGAAGAAAAGTCGTTGCCGCTCCACCTCTTTTATCAAGCTAACGTATTTCTTTTGGGTGAATTGCAGCAGTCAAACGCTGACAACCCTAAGACCGAGCAACCTCGCCTTTACAAACCGATGCCCCTTGATCGAGGTTGCGCTCTTGGCGTGGAATTGTTCCGGCAAGCTGCCAAAAAGTCGTCGCAGGGGGTGTTGATATCAGAAGCACTACCGACGCCATTTGATCAGAGTTATCTGCGTGAAAACGCGCCAGTAGCCGCGGAACTGGCCGTTGAGATCACCTGCAGCGGACCCAATAATGATTGACTATCGGGCCCGTGTCGTGATCCCAGAGCCGACAAGTTGGAGGCCGGGTATCACTGTCCTTTGGGACGGACTGCGGAGTTTTTCTGAGCACACATCCTTGGCTTTTGCTCTCGCCTTGTGTCCCGAGCGCCCTAACGCACTAACTCTAGGCACTGAGGGATTGATCGATTTCCAGCTTTTGCGAGAGCATATTCGGCAGGCCGCCGACGACGCCGGCGTTGCGCTGCTAGTCGAGGAAGGCCTTTTCAGAACCGAACGACCCTTGGGTTCCGAACAGCTGGTTACGATCCGTGACGAAGTTCGCCACTCCATGTTTGACGAAATGGCATGCCTTATGGGGAAGTACTCTCATGACTCTCTCTCCAGACTTGTGCCGGTTGCAGAAACATTCTTGTTGCTTGACCGCATCAACTGGGTCGACGGCATGAGACTGTGGCCGCTGTCACTTAAAGGGCACCTGTGGGCGTTTGAGAAGACCGGCGGCAACGCTGTGAAACAAGTTCGTCAAATTGGAGAAACACTGGTTCCCTCGCTCTCGCTAGTGGAACAAGAACAACGAATATTTGATCACAGTCAGCCACTTTCGCATAAGTTGGGAAAGCGCCTTCAACATCTACAATGTGCCTACGATAGCATCCGCCGCTATGTATCGATGTTGTCAACCGGTGAGCGGCAAGACCTGAGTGAGGAGGCGGGAAACCTGCTTGAAAATATTCTTTCCGCTACTCATTCTGCCGAAGAGGCGCGCAGGATCGCGATCCACCCAAATCACATGTCATACCGCATATTTATGAGCATGATCTATGATCTAGCGCCGCTGATAGCCCTACCAACTTCGCGTAAGTTGATTGCGTTCCATGCGGTTATTGAGCTGCTGCAACAAGCGCATCCGGGGCTGATGGCAAAGGCTAACGAAAGCGGCAACCAACTGAGCCGTGCTACGCCATGACAGGTTTGCAACTCACTTTGCTGAAGCCATCCGTACTGTGGCGCGAAACCGAAAATGGTGTCTTAGTTGAGCATGGCCGTCGAAGTTTTGAAATGCGTGGAGCTAAGATTTACTCAGTAGTTTCTCGTCTCTTGCCGATGCTGGATGGAACTCGATCATTGGAGGCTATTCGAGATAGCGTTCCGGATCCCGTCAAGTTGCTTCTCGATCGCTTGTTTGAAGAGCTAAGTTCTCGATCAATGCTAACTGCAGGTGGCGCAATTCCGTCCAGTTTATCGACGGTGCCTCACGAGGTGATACGCTTGATGCAAGATCGCTGTGAAGACTGGCCTGGTGCTTTGCGCCACTGGTCGCAAAGCGAGATCACAATCGTGGCACCCGATAAGCTCGCGAAGAGAATTGAGCGCTATTGCAGCGATCTGTCGGTGCAATCCACGCGAATTTGCGCGCCGAACTGTGAAGAGTTGGGCACCAATGGCTCGCTCCTGATATGGTTGGCAACGGACATGGAGGCCGCAGTCCAAGCCGGGCAACTCACAAGAGCTGGAGAGGTTGTCGGCGGAGTTTTGCGCGGACCATTGGCCGCGATGGTTTCGGGTAAAAGCGAGCAATTGCAACACTTACCCGCTTTGTTGAACAAGTTTCCGGACTTGGATGAAGATTTGGGTGAGATCATAATAGCCGGGTTGTGCGCATCGCTCGCTCACGAAGCGCTTGAGATTCAAATGCGCCCATTTCAAGGAGCTGGTGCAGATGACGTGCAGGGAGATGAACTGCGACTGTTTCGTCGCGATGGTGCGATAAGACGGCTTCAATTGGACGCGGCCCTGTTGTCCAAAGGAAACTTCGATGTTGACCGCGCTTCAATCGCCGATGTGTCGATTGTCGAACCTCGCCAGGCCCCCTTGTTTGATCGCGATACGCAATTGATGACTTGGGCCGATGACCATGAGGATTTGGTTCCATATCCTCTTTTCCATAGGTCGATTGCACTGTCCTCAATTGGCTATGCTGAAGATGGTGATAGGGTAGTCTCTGAATGGGGCCTAACGCCAGAAGAAGCAGATAGCCGGACAATCAAAGCGGCATTATTGGAGATCGCAAAACAGCATGATCCACAGCCACCGACGTCAAACTGTTCTCCCATAATCGCTGAATCAGATGAGGTTGAAGCGCTCAGAATGGGAGCGGCGTTTGGGGCAATTCACAAAAACGGCCTACTAAATCTCGAGGCAAGAAAACGGGTCGAACTGCATGAGGATTGCGACCGCGAGTTGAGCACTATGGTGCGAGTTGCACGATTGTTTGACAACGGTCGGATGCCACAGTTCTACGTGGCGTCAGACGGCAAGAGTGACGCGTTTGTGGGCACCGCTGAGCTTGCTGGAATGTCAGCGACCCGACTGGCGACAGACAGAGATCGTGCCCTCTACGAGGCATTGGGTGCGGTGTTGAGTGCCGCCCAACGGGGAACAAATGTAGCGGGCTTCGTTGCACCTGACTTTGAAGGCTGCGGAGAGAATCTTAGCTTTATTCCCAGTGCTGCGCTCGATTTCCGCAAGTATGGGTTCACCGTTGGAAGAGTGCGGTGCGGATGAGCGAGACGCCTATCTTCAATGACCAACTCGTCAAAGATCGGGAGCCGATTGCGACGTCGGATCGCAGCGTAGTCTTTACCCATTTGGCGGACCGCGCTGGAATATCTGAACTGATCAAAAAACGCTGTTATCAACCCGATCGCACATTGCTGGTTGCAGGGGATCAACGCGATGTTTGGATCATACCTGTTCGAACGGTAGATGCGTGCTTTCATTGCTTCGAACTCTGGAGATATGATCAAAAAACGCTCAATCAGTCAATTTGCTCGGCAAGAGCTGACGCATTCAAATGGCCGATTTTATCGAGCTCTCTTCAGGCATTTGTTGAAACGGCGGTTGCAACCTACCCAGATGTGGATCTGAGAACCAAGATCAGGCATTGCGATCTGGTGGCACGCACTGTTGAGGACCATCATCTGCTTCGGCATCCTCTGTGTGACACATGCGCGACTAAAGGTGCTTTTGATACGGACGTACCCACGGCAGATACGCTCCGTGCGCCAGACCAACCTGCTAGCGAGCGAGTGCTTGATTTTCAGCAGTTGGAAAAGGTCCTTCGGAAAAGGGTCATTGATGTTGAACACGGTGTCGTCAGATCCCTAACACGCCAAAACGGCAGCAAAATCATCCCGGTTGCGTCAGCGGATGGATACAGTTTTTCAGGCCCAGGATCAGCTACTTGGAGCTTTGGCAGGACCGGCAATTGCAGCGTTGACTGGACAGTTGCCTGTCTCGAAGCCGTGGAACGACTATCTGGCACGAAACCTGGTCGGGGTCGGGAATGGACAAAGGCTTCGTTCGAAGAACTTGGCGACCGGGCTATAGATCCGCGATCGTTCATTCTACCAGAACCTCCAACGCTTAACGAAACGTCCTCAGGATTTGAACGCTACTCTCCAACAGCACGGTATGAATGGTGCGAGGGTTTCTCTCTCAAGCACGACAAGCCGGTGCTCGTTCCCCTACAGTCTGCCTATTATGGACTTGCACGATCTGAGCTTGTTGGTAGCTTTTTCGTTGATGAAAACTCGAATGGTTGCGCCTTGGGTGGGTCTATCCTCGAGGCCGCATTCCATGGACTTTTAGAGTTGTTGGAACGAGACGCATTCTTGCGCCACTATTATGCAGACGCGTTAGTCCCGGCCTTACCTGCTGAGGCATTCTCTGACCCATTCATTGACGGCATCGCCACCCGTATTCATTCGGAAGGGTATGAGCTTGATTTCCTGCAGCTCGCGACTGGCACTATTGCTCACGTTTTTGCCGCGCGGCTTCGGCATCAAGAAAGCACATGTGGTCCGGCATTGGCTTTTTCAGCAGGGGCGAACCTGTCTGCGGCGCGGGCGGCACGCGCGGCCGTTTGTGAGGTAGCCTCAAGTATATTCGAGGTTTCTTCGGAGGCGCTTGAGGACAAAAAGCGACGCGGCTTACAGCTGCTAAGTTCGCCAAGCGACGTTAGAACGATGGAAGATCACGGGCTTCAAGGTTGGCCGCCAGAGTCGCTCGCAACCCGCGATTTCAGATGCCGCCCTTCCAAAGGGCCGATTGCCAACGACTCTGAACACACTTTGAGCGGTGCGTTCCAATCGATAGTTAGTTCTCTTGCTGAGCATGGGATTGATGTCATTATCGTCAACCAGAGCCATCCGAACTTGGTTGAAGACGGGCTTTATTGTGTCAAAGTTTTGGCACCAGGGCTTCTTCCTATGACATTTGGTCATGATCGCAAACGGGTGAACAGAAAGGCACTTTTGCGACTCCAGCTGGATGATGCAAAAACCCTAATCCCTGAAGATGTGCGGCCTCACCTGTTCCAATAGGATGATGACGCAGCAACCATCGAGACAGGAAGCAGTTAAGGCGGTTGGCGCTTACATTATTGCGACTTGCGAGCGGAGACTGGAACTTAAAGGGCGCAAGTGGGACGAGGTTCGCAATCTCTCCCACGGTATTGCTCCGACACCAGTTTCGCAAAAAACGAAACCGATCCAATTGGCTGAAGGCGGTCAGCATATTAGCTTGCCTTGCAGTGATCCAATTGACGGCTGGTCCCTCATGCACGGAGATGACGATACACTGGCGGACATTCTCCGTCATTGTTGTCTGCCACTGCGTTTCGAGCCTGCAAACGGCACTTTGTTTCACAGAGGCATCGCGTCGCCTGGGGCGAATTACCCCATTGATGTCAGACTGCATGTCCCAACTATGGGAGAGGAGAAATATTGGCTGCGGCTCGATCCTACAGCTGCTTGCCTGTTCAGAACAATTCCAGTGACGGTTAAAGAGAATCGTGATGACGAAATACGCATTCTGCTGAATGGTGACTTGAACAAGTTGCTTGATCCTTATGGTGATATGAGCGCCAATCTCGTGACGCTGGAAGCGGGTATGGCCGCCCATCAGATTGCGCTTTTTGCCCAAAGCACTGGTATGGATGCTCGAACACATTTGATTGGCAATGCACGTCAAATGAGAGATGAACTCGGAACTACCAATACTGACCTATGGCCACTGGTTGAGATTAGACTTTCGCATCCGACAGAGAAAATCGCACAAGGTCTCTGTCACGGAACATTTAGGCCAACGAGGAGAGCGAACGCTGAACTGAGCGTTGCTGATTTCCCGTTTCTCGAAGATTACAGGCGAGCGTGTGAAAGCTACGACGCGCAAAGTGAAGATATCGAACTTGGAAGGACAGATGAGACCTCGTCGCCAAGCTACTCCAGTGAGGAACTTCGTCATTTATGTCTAAATCGGACGTCGGGCGCTTTATCAGGTGACGGCCGGCTTGATGAAACGTGGTCCCAGACTGAAATTGAACAGCTGCGCGACGAACTCGCCAAATCAGAGAGTGCAGGACCCAGCAATGACATGGGACGTTTCGCGACAGTCCATTTTTCGTTTCGAGTGGCAGTTGGAGAAGTCTATTCGTTTGCATGGCAGCCGGTGACTGGTGCTTTCTCTAAGCGCCCAACATTGCATTTCGAACTGGATGCAATGACAAACATGCATGCGAGCTTGGTGGCGACATTCGGAGTTGATGATGCGTCATTGCTATCAAGGCTCGGTCCACGCGGTCATTTGGCGGCCAACGCTATGGTTGGCATGCTTATACAGAGGGTGACGCTTGCCGTGACATCAGTTGGCCGGGACGCGCGCGCTATTGGCGCTTTCAATGGCATTGAAGCCAATCAGCTTCTCTCTTTCGATCAACGCGCCTACCTCCAATTGAAGGCTAATCGATCCATCCGACCCAATCCATTCTTCCGCATTGATTGGATTGATGAAACATAAACAGGACGCCCAGCCGCAAGTTGGAAAACTTACCGTTGAGAACCTGCCGTCAGCCGACGGATGGAGAGCTTGGCACGTCTTTATCTATGATTTTGCTGAGCAAGATGACTTCTTGTGCAAGATTGTTGCCCCATTGATTGAATCCGTGGGTGGACAGGTCGATGAAGACCTAGATTGGTTCTTCATTCGATACTGGGAAGACGGGTCGCACCTACGCTTGCGTTTTCGCGACCTCAGTCGCTCCTTGTTCGATGAAATAGGTGAACAGCTGTTGTTCGGGGCCAAGCAGTTCGCCATTACACCCAGCACCGGCTCAAGTCAGCCGTCGAGCGCAAAATCGGAGAAGTTGTACAATCAAAGCGAAAATTATGTACTCCAGCCAAAAGGCACAGTAGCCGAAATTGCCTATACTCCTGAAATCCAGCGATATGGTGGGATCCACTGTATTCGAGGTTGTGAAGCTGCATTCCAGGAATCGAGTATGATCGCCTTGCAGCAGATAACCGATGAGGCCGGGTCTGCGGAATCACGGCGGGGACTTGGACTCTTGTTGACCGCAATAGGCGCCGCGCTCGGGACCACTAATGAAGAAGAGTTCGCCGCCTTTCTCGCTGCGACGCGCAAGACTTGGACATACTATTTAGGCGAATTGATCTCTCCAGAGTCCTCCACTCTCAATCGTTCGTCCCGTTCGCAAGCGATCGCAAGCCAAGTGCTTAAACTCGCTTTCGCTGTCCGCGAGGGGTACCTTCCCAAAGAACCTATCGTAAAGAAATGGTTGGGGTTGTTGGTTGCAGAAAGGACCAGGATCGAAAGTCTTCATGTTCAAGGGTTGTTGCTCTGTCCCACCAATGGGCAACCGACATCCACAAGCAAGGATTGCCGCCGCGCTGTCGCGAGCATTTTTTCATCTTACAATCACATGATGATGAACCGTTTGGGTATTATACCGCTTCTGGAATACGAGTTTGCAACGTTGCTTCAGGAGGCTTTACAGTCGCGGGCGCCCTAGTGGATGCGATTGCAAAGAGTTTAAGTCGCGTGACGCCTGCAAAGCGTGGGGGTTTGTCATCCTCAATCCGAATTAATGCTACTCCAATCGCCTAGGCTTCCTCATTCCCCACCCGAACCACCACACGTAGCGGAACGAGCAAAGTTCGGGATCTCTACAAGCAGTGCAAACAGGCGGATCGCAATGCTCTTCTACATGAAACCCCCGTTCATGCTGGTGTATGGCAATGTGCTTCCAGATTAATCGCAACTGGCAGCGTGATTGTTGACGTTATCTGAGCCCACTTTGTAACGAGTGCACCATCATCTCATCAGCGACCAGCGTTGGATTGCGCGGCAAATAGTCAGATACCCTCTTTAACCAGGCCTTGATTGAAGGGTGCGCTGCCGCGCTCAACTGCTCTTCGAGGCCGAACATATAGCTCCAGACCAATTGCGGAAAGACGGCCAGATCGAGCATGGTGGGTTCGTCAAGGCCTCCGAGAAATGGCCCATCACCGAGGTGCGCGACCAGTTCCCCGGAGAGCCGCATTTGCATATCAGGAATGCTCTCATTGAGATCCATATGCTTGGCCATGGCCTGAATGAAGGGAGCTTGGCGAAGCGTATCGGGCCAATGATGTCGCATTGCTTCTGGAAGCGGGGTGTGTGCGCTCAGCAGTGCGGCTAATCGCCACCCACGATACCGGAACTGAAGGTTGTCTTCACCGTCGATCGGATACCGAAAAATGCTGAGCAAGAAACTGTCGCTGATCCACGCATCAATCTCTTCAATTTTTGCGCGATGCTCAGCTGGACAAAGCGGCTTTTCAGGAAACAATTCGTCGAGCCAATGAGCGTGAGCGGAGGACTCGGTCCTCCATTCCCCGTCAATTTCGAGCACAGGGACCTGCGTTTCACCGGTAAATCCGATAGTCGCTTCAGGCTTGGTCGGATCAACCGGGACGTGCGTGAATTCAACGTTCTTGTAGTAGAGAAAGCAGCCAGTCTTCCGAACAAATGGGCTGGTCGCATATCCATAGAGTGTGACTTGAGTCATCGTGTTACTTTCATATCAGCCGGTTGATTGATAAGTTCAATCGTCCTTGCTTGCGCTGAACAGGCAAATCGCCAAAAGCAAGGTGGCCAGGACCCCAGATGCGCCAGCAATCGGCGAGGGGAGAAAACCCTGAAAGCCGAACATCATCACAATGGAATTGGTGACAAACGCCAGCCCGCCAACCAAGACTGTCGCTCGGCCGACAAGATGGCCCCCTTCACGATTCTTGGCCAAGCCGAATACCGCGGCCGCCAGACCGAGCAGGATATTCGCGGAATTATAGCTGAAGAATGAGAGGGCGAGGATCGATGTGGCGACGTCGCTTAGGTCACTATTTAGTTCTGCCGCAACTGTGAAAGGACCGAACTGCGTCAGTCCCAAACCGACAGCCAACAGTTTGAGTAGGGCGCCAAGCGCAATCGCCGCAAAGCCCAACGCATGGTGCTTTGTCATGACCATAGCGGACATGGAGAACGCTGCTAGCAGGACAAAGAGAAGCCCCTCCAGCCGCCATATGAAGAGCCTGTCAAAGTCGGGCGCACCGAGGAATAGGGCGGTGTAAATCGGCTGTGTGATCGCCAAAAGCAGCAGAAGTATTGCGAGGATTTTGACGGTTCGGTTTTTTGTGAATTCCATCCTTGCGTCCTTTCCCGGTGACAGGTTGAGCTAACGTGCTATTTGTACGGCGTCATACGAAGTTTTTGCACCGTTCTGGTGCGTATATTAGCCACCCTAGAGTGAAGAGTGAGAAGCCATGCTGGAAGCCAAAGATCTGGATTGGGAGGAGCTTAAGAGCTTTGCGGTAGTGGCAGATGCAGGGTCGATTAGGCGCGCAGCGCGCGAGCTTAGCGTGCATCACTCCACGATCAGTCGAAGGATTGACAGTCTCGAATACACATTGGGTGCCAAGCTCTTCTTGCGTCAGCCCGAGGGCTACGTCCTCAGTGCGGCGGGTGAGGAGCTGGTCACAGTTGTGCGCGAATGCGGTATAAGGTTGAACGTAGCTGAGCGGCTCATCACTGGCCAGGATAGCGACCTCAGCGGCACTGTTACGGTTACGATGGCAGGCCCAGTCGCAGAGCTTATCTTTGCGCCGCGGCTGGCCGAATTTGCCGACGCACATCCGGGCATCGCAGTGCGCATTGCCGCGACCACACAAATTCTCGACATCTCCCGGCGCGAGGCGGATGTTGCAATCCGCGTTGACAACAACCCACCCCAATCGCTCGTCGGCAAGCGGTTGTTTCCCTATTATGAGACTGCTTACGCATCGCAAGATTATCTCGATGCGCACGACTTTGATGTCGCGCCGGAAGTTGCGCGATGGATATCCTGGAAAGACACCCAAGATCAGTTCGTTGACCGCACCAAGGAAGCCGGCTTTGGCAAGGTTCCCCTGTGGGGCTACTTTCCTGATCCAGCCGTACAGCGCGCTGCCGCGCGTGGAGGCCTTGGGCTTGCCTTATTGCCCTGCTTCATTGGGGATGCCGATCCTGACCTCGTGCGTGCATCTGATAGAAAGCCTCTGAAGGCCCGCGATATTTGGCTTCTAACTCACAGCGATTTGCGCCGTACCGCGCGGATCAGAGCCTTTATCGATTTTGCCGAAAAGATACTGCGCGAAGCCGAACCCGCGTTCCAGGGAAATTGCCAGCAAAAGAGGTAGTCCTTTCGATGGTGCACTGACGCACCGGTTAGTTGCACAATGAACTCGTGACATCGTTTTGGCGCGCCTCCATCGTCCCACTCAACGCTTGGGCACAATCAAACCAATAGCCAAGCAAGGAGGGGCCGCATGGCATATCCATACGCAGCAGCACTGGTCGGTGCATTCCTGTACATTCTTCAACAGGGGCTGATGATGAATACCGGCACATATCGCGGCAAGGCGGGTATCGGCGTCGGGTTTGGTGATGATCGACATCTTGAGCGTAAGATCCGGCGCCATGGTAACCTGGCTGAGAACGCGGCGATATTTATTGCTGTTCTGGCGCTAACGGAAATGCTGGTCGGTACAGGGCCAATCGTGATTGCTTTCGGCACTGTCTTCGCACTGGCGCGGATTTCCCATGCTTTCGCGTTCAACTCGCTCGGCGGTTCGCATGAAAAGATCGAAGGCGGACGAAAATACCTGCTCGCTCGCATGTTCGGCGCACTCTTTAGCGGGTTGACTGGCATCGCGCTGAGCCTGTTCCTGATCTACTCGGTCATCGTCAGGCTTGCATAGACGGCCTTATTAATCGCCCGATCTACCTGTCCTGGAGAGCAACAATGAGACTAAGCAATACCATCATAACCGGGCTCGTTTTCGCAATCGGAGCTTCTATCGTTGCTGCGCCTGCGCTCGCGCAGTCAGAAGATTCTGGTGATCGTGAAGGGGAGCCAGTGGCCTTCATAAATTCAACTCCAGAAGCCTATGCAGCAATGCAGGAACTTCCTGCCGATGAGCCGCTCTTCATGCTCAATCTCATCCGCTTCAAAGACGAGGCCGAATATGGAGAGCGTAGCGAGTTTGCAGGCAGGGGGTGGACCGGGGAGCAAGCCTATTCCGAATATTCGCGCATCTCAGGCCCGATTGCGCAGCGCGTCGGTGGCAGGGTCGCATTTGCCGGTCTACCCCAACTGACAGTGATTGGTCCGGAACACGAGAAATGGGATGTCGCGTTCATTGTCTCTTATCCCGATCTTGCCAGCTTTCTCGCGCTGGTGACCGACCCTGAATACAAAGAACATGCGTTCCATCGAAGCGCCGCGGTCGCTGACTCGCGGCTGGTGCGGATGGCGTCGCTAACCGCGCCGCAGTGACCTGCCGTCTGGTTCAACAGCAATGGGGCTGACTGTTTAATCGGAGCAGCCATTGACGTCGCCGACCTCTGAAGAGCGAATGGCTTCGGTCGTGACGCAGGTGGGAACCCCACATTGGCCTTGCATGATAGGGCTATATGCCCTCACGATAAACTGCTCGGGCGAAGGATCGTGTGAGCAAACACAGGAGTTAGGGAACAATGCTCAAACGTATACTCATCGGTTTGGGCATCCTCGCCGCCGCAACGGTTGTGACAATTGTCTCTCTGCAATCCTCTGAAGAGTGGAGCACAGGCGAGTTCGTTCGCACTCCAGAAAGCCGGTTTGCAAATCTGCCTGACTACGATTTTGAGCCGAACTATGTCGAAGTGTCTGGTTACAGAATTCACTACGTCGACGAAGGGCCACGCGATGGCGAAGTTGTCTTGTTGATGCATGGCCAACCATCGTGGAGCTACCTCTATCGCCACATGATCCCGTTGCTCAGCGAGGCAGGTTATCGGGTTATTGCCCCTGACAATGTGGGGTTCGGCAAGTCTGACAAGCCGGTCGATTGGTCGGATCATTCCTATCAGATGCATGTCGATGTGATGGCCGGTTTTGTCGATGCGATTGAGATCGAAGACGCGACCTTGTTTGCTCAGGATTGGGGTGGCTTGATCGGACTTCGTGTCGTTGAACAACGCCCTGAACGATTTGCGCGCATAATGCTGTCCAACACCACTTTACCCGCAGCAGGCGGCATGCAGGGCTGGCTTGGCTATCCCTTGTTCCGCGCGTCAGTATGGAGCGAAGGTGACGTTCAGGAACTGGACTTTGATGGCGAGGATTTTTCGTTCACCACTTGGGTTGCGTATGCCAGGACGAGTGACAAGTTCGACTTCTCAATGCTTTTCCAAAACGGAACCACGCGCGAATTGTCAGACGCTGAATTGGCTGGATATGCGGCACCTTTCCCAACCGAAGAGACCATGGCAGGCGTAAGGATGTTTCCAACATTGGTGGCAAGCCAGCTAAGGCAGAATCAAGCCGTTCTTGATGACTTCTACTCCAGTTGGGACAAGCCTTTGATCACCGCGTTTGGTACAGATGACGGCTTGATGGCTGGTCTAGACAAGGACTGGCAAGAGCGCGTACCTGGCGCAAAGGGGCAAGCTCACACGTTAGTCGAAGGCGGCGCTCACTTCATTCAAGAAGACAAGCCAGAGGAGTTGGTGGGGCTTTTGGATCAGTTTATTCAGGCAAACTAAAGCGCAGTCACACGCGTTGCTTGGGGAGGCTTATGGCATCGCAGTGAACTGAAAGGCTGGCACACGAGGCCGCACTAAGTTCATCTTGCTGCTCGCTTTCTTTATGCCTGACATACAGCGTAAGATAGCTGTCGCGCACCGGCTCTCACGCCTCGATCTCAAGAAGGTGAAAGGGTCATCGAGATGATACAGCTCTATTGGATTGAGCTCCCCAAACTAGAGGTCAATGCGGGGGGCGGCGGTCTGTCAGGCTGACTGCAACTCTTCTCTGTTTCTCATCGGTCTTTCCGACCGCACTATATCTCAACCAATCAGCTATTGTTGGCAGAGATTATCCTTCACCATTTTCTGCCTCAAATCTTGAAAACCAGATTTGCTATTCATGGCGTTACGCGTCGATGGGATTGAGGCGTGATGCACGCTCGGCAGGATAACAGCCAAACACAATCCCCATAAGCGCAGAAAACAGGACGCTGAGCACGTTTATCGATGGGCTTCAATCCCTAGTGTGCGGCTAAGGTTTCGTGAAGTCTGCGGCACAATCCCTTAGCCATCGATATGTCTTTTGAATTTTGGGAGACGACCATTGCGCCTCCTCGCATAAGAAATTGTAGTCCTGTCTCTCGGCGCCTATTTCGGGCAGAGGTGCAAATAACCGAGGCCCGAACGAAGGATGGCGGCGAACAAGCGGATCCATCGCCAACGCGATCCCGTGTCCGTTTTCAGCAGCATCAAGCGCGCCAAGTACTGAGTCAAACACTAGGCCGCCATCGGCATTTGCCATCTCGCATCCTGCAGATTCCAGCCAGTTTGGCCACGCAGACAAATTGGGACGCACATGGATTAGCGTGTGTTTCAAGATGTCTCTTGGGTGATGTAGAGGTGGCGCGTTCTTAAGATATTCCGGCGAAGCGACAGGCAGACCACTGACTGAAATAAGCGGTTGGCAGGTCAGGCCATGGCTGTGATCATTGCCGAACCTCAATGCGATGTCCGCCTCGCCATGCCGAAGGTCCACATACGCATTGGATGTCTCAATCTTCAGTTCTAATCCCGGATTTCTCTCCTCGAAACGTGCAAGGTTGGGCAGCAGGACGGTACTCGTGAAAAACGGCAAGGCGCTTATCCGGACGATGTTGGTCTTGCGCGCGCGCTGAGCTTGGCGCGTCGCTAACTCCAGCTCTCGCAGCGCCGGCCTTATGGCTTCGCAGTAATCTGCACCGGCCTTGGTTAAGCGAACGGTTCTGCCAATGCGTTCAAACAAGCTGACGCCGATCTGTTGCTCAAGAGCGCGAACTGCGTGAGAGATCGCAGAAGGAGTCCTGCCCAGATCCTCTGCGGCCTCGATAAACGAAAGATACGTAGCGGCCCTCTCAAACGCCACCAGAGATTTGGTCGAAGGCAGCGATAAAGTAGATGAATTATCTTCATCATTCATGAGATAAACTCGCTTTATCCTTGGATTTCTACACTCATAATCGCCCTATCAATTGAATAATTCTCAATCAAGACTGGTGGTAGATGGCGATTTTTGAACTGGATGGCTCAGGTCATTGGATTGGCAGCAAACTTGCGCAAGGACCGTTCACCGGACTCCAAGGCGGAGGCGTCGCATCGGTGATGGTCGCTGAGCTGGAGAGAATTGCCGCGCAAGAAGGCCTTGGCGCAGCGATGTCTGTTTCGGTGGAGTTTCTGCGCCCGACACCTCTCCTACCTCTCAAGACCTACCCCAAGAGTCTTCGCCAGGGGCGCCGTTCCAGCGTGCTGACAAACGAGGTGTGGGCTGATGGAAAGCAAACCGCAGCCGCAACCGTGTGCGTGATCCATTCTGTCGGCGGGCTAGCGATCCCATCGAAGGAGCCATTGGACATCAACGTCGATCAGATCGCTCCTTTACCGCCGCGAGATGCTCCTCATGGTGACCCGTGGCTGATGGACAATTTCGAGATCCGCCCCGGAGCTGATGGGGTTATCTGGTTTCGCCACAAGAATGCGATCACCCCGGATGCAACGCCGCTCGCAAGCGTGTTAGGGCCAGCTGACTGGACACACGGCCTTGCGCGTCCTTCTGAGCCGAAGCTGGCCGACCCCAATGTCAACCTTCAGGTGGCCCTCGCGCGGCATCCATGCGGCGAGCACATCGGGATCAGGCCGAAGACGACCTGGACTTCCGAGGGAATTGGTCTGGGCGAAGGCGCGCTGTTCGATGAGCACGGCGAAATTGGCCGCGTCGCGATGTCCGCTGTGCTCATTCCCTTCGCATAAGGATCATTCGTGGTACTATTATCCCAATTGGCTGCAAAACTCGAAACGAGAAATTGGCAGAAGCGCATCAAATGGGCCCGTACTGGTCCTCCTTCGCGCTCCTGCTCTGACATTGCCTTCTACGAAGACGATGTGTGCTCGATCCGATATCGGAAGGCCGGAAACGGCCCAGCTATCGTCTTTTTGTGCGATGGTCCCGCGACTTTAGAGGTCTATGATAATCTGATCGCTGCGTTGAAATCGCGGTTCACCGTCATCGCCTTTGAGGCCCCTGGAAACGGTTTCTCCGTTCCAAAGTCTGGCTACGATTTCGGATTCCAGCCCGTGAACGATGGGGTCGCGCGGTTCCTGCGATCGGTAACGGCTGGACCTTCCGTGCTAGCCTTCTCGTGCGGTGGGACCTACGCCGCAATTGATGTCGCAAGTCGATACCCAGAGCTATGCAGTCACCTGATCGCCATTCAGGTTCCATCATGGTCTGAAGAAATGCGATGGAAAAAGCGCCGTGATCCGAAAGGGATCGTTTCTACGCCGTTTCTGGGACAATTGCTTTTCCCCCGCATGATGAAACCGCGTGCGTCAGCATGGTACGAACACTCGATGGCTGACACTCCGTGTGTTGCGCATTTTTGCAGCTGTACGGAGCAAGCGTTTGACCAAGGGGCCACTTTCGCACTTCCGACGATGTTCCAGAATTACCTTTCGGCAGACCAAGCACCGTTCGATACGCCATCGCAACCGACGCTCGCAATGTGGGGTGAACAGGACCAGTCACATGCCGAGACAGACAAAAGCTCGTCACTATCTTTGGCAAAGAATTGTAAACTCGTAAGGCTCGATCATGTTGGGCACTTTCCTGAACTTGAGGATCCGATTGGCTTCTCCAAGCTCGTCGGATTCTTTGCCGAGCTATAGTTGAATGCTCAGTGTCAGTCCCTTTGAACCGGTCGGACATCTTGAAAAGATCAGACATGGCAAGCCTCGGTCTTAGTTCCTAAAACCGGACGTTTCCCATGGTGATCCCGGCCAAAGAGGATCAAGTCAGTACATGAGCAGCCTGAGCGACTGAGTTCGTTGGAATCTAAAGACGAACGTCGGACCGAAGCTTCCCCTCACTTAGAATTGGTCATGCTATCGAGTGAGGCGATATTCGTTCCGGTTGATGAATTCAGCACCTTCGAATCGCACGTCCTTGCGAATGCTGAAGCGGTTCGCATCGATCTCATATGTTATGCGAACATCGGCCGCGCGGTTGTCATCACGCCCTTTGCCTTCCGTTATCAGGATAAGCGCGCTGTCCGCGCTCGTGCTGCGCTGCGTAATCGAATTGCCGTTGATCTGCGTGCCATCACGCGAAATGCGTAGCGTATCCCGCGCGTTCATATGTGTTTCACCGGGATAGATGATGCCGTAGCGGAGCGACCTTTCACCCATATCGCGTGCCACCATACGCACTGGAATGGTTGAGCGTTCGGTGCTGCCATAATTGAGATACTCAAGCTCGCCAGACCATTCCTCTCCGAGCATCACGGAAAAATCGGTGATGCTTGCGAGTGGCGCTTCATCGCGGGTCTGATCGCTAGGTGCGGCCTCGCTCGCGAGAGCTTTCGCTGCGGTTAGAGCGGGATCATTTCCGCCGCGAAAGTCCTCTACCGTCATGCTGGCGGTGATATCTGGCGAGACGCCCAGGCCTGGCTCAAAGCTGCTCACATTATTTTTATAGCGAAACACCGGGATGCGTGTGCGGATACCGCTCTCCGGTAAAGTCAGCGTGAGCAGTATGCCGGCGGTTGGCCCTTCAGCGCTTCCCCCGGTGGGCTCTCCTATCAAGGTAGTGCGTTCCTGTTCGCCCAGTACGGCAAGCAAATTTGTGCTTCCCGAGGAATTGCTATTGCTGGTCAGCACCAGCAATCGTCCACGAAAAGCTGCATCAGCGGGCATGATCACGGCGGTGTCATCAGCGATCCCATCGCGCAGTGTGTAAGTACCATCATCATTAGCGATGAAGCCACGCGGATCGGGATTGAGCGCGCGCGTATCCCATGTGGTCAGATGTTCCCTTAGGCCCGTCAGGTCGAGCGTAGCGGTGCTCATTGACAGCTTTAGCTGCATCGCCTCCTCGACCAGATACGATGCCAGCGCATGCGATGCGTCCGTGGAACCGCCTCCATTTTTGCGAAGATCCAAGATCAACGTGCTGCGCTGCTCAGCAAGCATTGCCTCGAACACCGGAGAAAGTACTTCATGGGGGTCAACGGGATTGCGGTAATTCACGAAGCTATCGACGATAAGATAGCCCGTATCATTGCCTACGCGCTCAAAATGAACGGCATCAGCAAAACTCGCTGGCGCGCCTTGCTCGCGGCCCAGAACGGTCCATTCCTCAAACGGAATGCGCGGCGCCACAACTGTGCGTTCATCACCCTCGGCATTGCGGATGATGAGGGTCGCGACTGCTGGAGTGTCACGCAGGAGCATGCCGAAATGATCGACTGCCCCGCCCATAAATTCGAGCGATTGGGCGATGCCTGAAGCTCGCGCCCAGTCAGTATATCCATCGACCGGCACATAGGGTGCGACGCTTGCGACAACCTCCTCAAGCAGGCGTCCATCAATCGCAATAATCTCGTCGCCGCGGGCGAGGCCAGTGCCAGTCGCAGCCAGTTCAATAAGCGCGCGCCCTTCAATCAGCTGCCACCGGAATGGCAGATAGAGCGGCTCGCCTTGGCGGGCATCGCGCATCGCTTTGGGCAATTCTGCTTTGGTGTGGTCGCACCGAATAGTGGTTAGGGCTAGTTCTACCGCGAGATAGAAATCGCCAAGCCTCATTCCGCCTTGTGCCTGCGCGCGCTGCTCAATCGCAGCCCATGCTTCGCGCATTTCGGCATCGCTGGCATAGCGCGTGTAACCGGGGTGGACCCGCGAATAGGCTTCCTGCGCGAGTGACACGTCAGCCTCGATTTGGGCAGGTGTAAGCCATTGGTCAGCGGGAGTTTCCTGAGCAAATAGTGGACTAATTGTCAGGAGAGCGGCGGCAGGTATGGTTGCTGCCGCAATTGCAGTCTTAATTCCGCGCATGAGAGAGGCTGATTTCATCGGTGTTCTCCTTCACCTCCCCAACTAGTCAAGCTGCTATAAGCTGCGCTGCAATAAGAGAAATCTCCATAAGTTTTTGTGAATTGAGACGCCTTACTTCGCTCGTCGCGCCGCCCGATATTCACTCGGACTGGTACCCGTGTGCAATCTGAACGCGCGGTTGAAACTCGCCTTGGAGCCGAACCCAGTCGATAGGGCGATATCAATCATTGACTTGTCGCCTGCCTCAATCAGCCCCTTCGCATGCTCAATTCTGAGGCCGTTGATGAAGCCACTGAAATTCTGCTCCAGTCCCTGATTAATGGCCCGCGAAAGATAAGCCTGGTTCATGCCAAAACGCCGCGAGAGCACTTGTAGCGACAAGCCTGCTTCCAAATGCCATTTGTGCTCAAGCACTTGAGCTTTGAGCCGCGTACCCTCGAGGACCCAATCACGCGCAGCAGGTTCGCTAAGTTTCCCACCATCGGTTTCACCTTCGGTCTTCATTTTGGGAAAAGGACGGTCGATGCCCGCCAACGCCTCCAGCACAATCACGAAGATTGCGAACAGGGCGATAAACTCCCAAATGAAGACATCGAAATAATTCGCGTTCAATAACTGCGAAGAAACGCTTTCGATCACCCAAAACACGCCAACTATCGCGGCCAGCGCCACGACATGCGTGAGCCAGATTGGGCTGAAGCGTTCATCATCGGAATGATGGTCTTTGAGCCATTGCAAATAGCGCGTGCGCAGCCGCCAGATATAGATCAGGCACCCCGCCGCCAATATCCACGAACCAATGATCGCAACGGGCAGGATGTATGGCTCGTGCACGGCGTCATTAAACGCCCACTTTTGCCGATAATCGCCCAAGAGAGTGAATGCCCAAAGCTGATAGAGCCAATAGGTAACTCCAGGTGCAAACAGCCACCAGAGCCGCCTATCAGCGCTGTTCAGCATAAGAGCACGCGCGTGAAGCGCGATCGCCGGACCAAAGAAAAGAGCTGTTTGCGTGGGCAGAAATGTCAGGTCCGGCCAAATATCATAAGCGCCCGCGAAACCGATCAAGAGAGGGATCGCCGAGACATTTGCAACGATAACGAAGACCGCGAGCCAACCGATTGCGCGGCTTTCAATTCCGCGCCGCACCAAATAGATCAGCGCTGTCATTGAGCAGGCCATAGTGAGCCCGACCAGCGCAGAGCGCCAATTCATTGTGAGGTGTTCAATTCCATCCATATCTTAGCGCCGATTGCCTGCCTGAGGGTTGCATGGAGCGCTAGTGCGAAAGAGCAATTGAGGCGTCTCAGAATCGACAAAGCCCTCGCGCCGGACCAAATTTTTATCGAATGCGACTTGGCGGCACGACTGCTCTGTTAATTGCGCTAAGCAAGAACAGACCGACGGCCATCGGCCCAGTTCAAGCCGCTGTGCGATGTCTTAAATTGGGGGCGGAGGCGGACATACGTAGATTCAACCGGGCGAATGTCTTCAGGCGACGAAATGAGCCATTTTGTCGGACTGGATTGAAGTCCTTTATAGGTCTTAGCATAGGCATCCACCCTAACCCGTAGCCGTCGATCTTCAATCAGGTGCACCTAGTCTCAAATGACCCTCGGCTCCCGGTTTGCCGCGCTAATTGCAATCGCAATGCCTGCAAGATAAACCAATATCGATGAACGAAATGCTCAAAGTCAGCCCTGCCGAGGGACGCCGCGAAAAGCAGCGTTTTCATATGATCGCCCAAGCCCAAGACACCTAGTTTGAAAATGGAGTGATGGTCAGTTCCTCGCAAAGAACGGCGGCCGGCACTGCTGCCGGCCGCCTATTCAGCCCTGTGGAGTTTGGAGATTAGGGCCGAGATTAAAATTGAGTGCGGACCGTCACACCATATGTTCGTGGATCTTCAAGGAATGCACCGCGTGAGCGGGAACCGGCAACACCCCGTAGCGGCGTATTAAACGTCACATTGCGGGTTTGCTCATTGAAAATATTGTTGCCCCACAGCTCAATGGTGAAGCTCTCGCTTGGCGTGGTAAAGCCGAGCCGCGCATTGGCTTTGACATTCGCATCTTGAATATCAAACGGCAACAGAAGGTCCGAACCCACTTCGGTCGCTTGGGTGCTGGTCCGACGTCAGGATTCGTAGCGAACGTTCATACTCGCTGCCATCGTCCACCCGGAATCGGTGATCTCATGCTCATAGAGAATACCAGCATTCATCACGAATTCTGGTGCATTGGTCCGGCTGTTCCCGCACAGACTTGCTGCTTGGGGAAGCGGATCCGTTTGTCACGCTCTGCGGCGTATTTCGCGCGGACAAGCTCAAGGTCGAAATCTAAGTCCAAATTGCTCATCAAACGGGTTCCATCGTTTTTCTTTTTGTGACAGCGGCCTAGGAATTGCGCCTATTTGATCGAAACGGCCTTTTTCCAAGCCGGGCGATCCTGCAATGTCTCGAAGTATGCTTGCACGCGATCTGGCAGGGGCAATCTACAAAGCGCGTTGGCCAGATACAGGCTGTATCCGACGGAGATATCAGCGGCTGTGAACCGCTCTGAGGCGATGAATGACCGTTCGGCAAGATGGTTGTCCAGCATCTCCAAAGCCTTCTCGGCTTGATGCTTCACATAAGGTTCGAAGCTTTCGGAGACTGTATATTTGGCAAGGCCAGTCAGCTGACCAAGATACGCAGCCAGATAGTGCGATAGCCCGCTCTCAGCCATGTGCAGCCAGGTCAGATACAATCCAAAGTCGCTCTCTTCAGGCTTTACAGCGAGCGGAGATGGGCCGTGTTTGGCCAGAATATATTCCAGGATCACCGCCGACTCTAGAACAAGGTGATCGCCATCATAGAAGGCTGGCACCTTTCCCATGGGGTTGATCTTTCTGAACGCGTCGGATGCGAAATACTCCGCATCATAGCTTATCGTTTTCAGCTCGAAATCGAGGCCCATCTCTTCGAGCAACCAAAGAGGCCTGAGCGAGCGCGATTTCTGCGTGTGAAACAAGATGAGCGCGCCGGGCATCCTATGATTGCCCTTATTTCATCCGGACGATGACTTTGCCTTCGACTTTGCCGTCCGCGATATGCGTTGCCGCTGTCACTGCATCATCGAAATCAAAGATCTGACTGTTTGAAAGGTCAATTGCGCCCTCCTGCCAGTGCTTAATCAAGTCCTGATGGGCCTCCAGCACCTGATCGGCTGTCCATCCAACGGGCATTGCCCCCAGCAGTGAGATGTTTTTCATCACTGTTTCTTCCAGAGCGATGCGCGCCCAATCACCGCTGGCATAGCCGATCACAACAAATCTCCCTTCGAAACCGGTCGCCTTGAAAGCGGCGCGTGCGGCTTTGCCTCCAACGGTATCGAAGACGACCGAGACGCCTTTGCCGCCGGTCAGCGCAAGCGCCGCCTCGGTAATGTCTCGCTCTCGTCTGTCGACCACATCATCCGCGCCGATGCTCTTGCAGAAAGCGGCCTTTTGCGCTCCGCCCGCGGCAGCGATCACGCGGGCTCCCTTGGCCTTTGCCAGTTGAACCGCTGCATTGCCTGAACTGCCCGATGCCCCCAGCACCAGCACTGTATCATCTTTCGTGATCTTCGCCCGCCGGACGAGCGCAACCCATGCCGTTTGATAGGGGATGTACAGCCCCGCTCATTGCATCGGGGATCGGCAATAGGCCAGACAAGACGCCATCGCCTGTGCCGCTTGCCCGCAGCAAGCATTCTTCGGCCAATCCGCCAGCCCCTGCTTGGAAGAGCGTAGGACCAACCACACGCGTGCCGATCAGCGCTTCATCGACGCCTTCACCGGTCGCGATCACTTCGCCCGCTGCCTCTTGCGAAGGCGTAAAGGGAAGGGGCGGCGTCAAAGGGTAGTTGTCGCGGCTCATCAAGACATCTGGCAGGCCTAAACCGCAGGCTTCGACTTTGACTTTGACCTGACTAGGGCTGGGCTGGAGGCTCTCACCGTCCTCCAGCTTCCAAACGTCTTTCGGCTCTCCAAACGATTTGATGACCCATCTACGCATTTTGCATCCTCTCTTCTTGCCCGAACCCGGCTGCTAGCGGCTCGCTTCCTCTATTGTGACTTCTTCGAGTTCACACCCGCATTCAAGTTGTTCCTTGCCACAAACCACCTGCCCAAACTGAACGGGAATGACCCGGCCATGTGGCGGCGGATTCGGACTATACCATTCGAACGAGTCTTTGCATTCGAAGATCAGGATCGAGAGCTGGCCGACAAGCTCAAGAATGAGCGGCCCGGTATCCTCTCATGGATCGTGCAAGGGGCCGTTGATTGGTACGCTCAGGGCCTTCCCAATGCTGCGGCGGTTGAGGCTGCGAACGAGGCTTACCGTGTAGAGATGGATACCGTTAGGCGTTTCATCGAAGAACGTTGCGAGGTTGCTCCTGGACTAACCACACCGACCAAAACTCTGTTCGGAAGCTATCGGGTTCACGCGAATGACAATGGCGTGGAACCGGTCAGTCAAAGGGTCTTTGGGCGCGCGCTGACCGATCAAGGTTTCGCAGCTGAGAAGCGTGGTGGCGTTGCTCACCCGTCAGGAATTCGGCTGAAACAAGGGAAACTGGAGGCTACCAATGGAGCTTAGCACGCACACATGCCTTTTACTCGTGAGCCACGCGATGAACCACGCTTTCAAGGCCGGATTCTTTGACCCAAGTGGTCCGAACTACCATCCGGCGGCGAATCCCCCGCCCGAGCACAAGTTTCGATCCATGCTCGGCGATATCCCCGTGATTGCGTTTTTTCGTGACTGGAGCTTTGACGAAGTCAAATGTCACGTCGCTGCATACCCAACTGACGACGCTGAAGAATGCATCAATGTCTGCAATGCGAACGCAAGGGCGGGTGAAATCTTCACATCGGTTTTTATCGAGCGACCAGCTGAGTTGCATATTCCGGGGGTGCTCGATGAGCGACCCTATGTACAGGCACAGCATTGGCCCATGCTACGCACTCTCAGGCGACCTTCGAAGGAAGAAGATCCCTTGGGACTTTACCCGTTCTATCTTTCCTCCCAACCCTAGCGCCAGGACGAAGAGGACCACGAAACCAAACCTATTCTGAAAGACACTTGATCGTCAGAAGAAGCTTGCAATTCAGAGTCCTTTACGTCCTGACAACACGACGGAAATTCTAGAGCAATGCGGCATCACTCTCTAACGACCGTTAAGGGATGCAATTCTCAGAACATCTTGCCCCCATCGGCGTGGACACCTCTGGAGCTGCCACATAGTGAAGCCGACCAGCCGCTCTTTCACGCCTATATTCTCGCGCCCGGTTTCTCGACAGCCTTTCACTCTGCGATGTTAGTTAAGAGCGCCGCGACAATTTGCCGCTATCGAAGGATTGCAAGGGAGGCGCTGCGTGCGAATGGATCGATCCGCGACTTAATCACTGAGTTCGTATGTTCGATTACTCCTGAGATCGCATTGGCGATGGCACAGAAGCGTGGCCGCACACAGATGCCCTATTTGTCACGCCTTGCTGTGGGAGAATTCCTCAAACGAGGAGTGTCGCGCAAAGAGGTGGCTCGCATGTTCAAATGCTCGGTCCGCACCGTCTCTAATATCGCTTCCGGTAAGGGTGGTGGCTATGCGCCGTTTTCTGGCAAAAGGTCGCTCACACAATCGCAATCCAAACCACCGGCTTCCACGAAGCCTGACTAGCACTTGCTTGGGATTGGATCACAAAATGAATGAAACCGTGCAGAGCTGGCGTTCTTCTACTTTCCTTGATCAAGAATTGCTGCGATTTGTCGGAGAGGTAATTCGTGAGGGGCGACAATGAGTGCAGTAAAGACCTACCTGCAAAGGATGGCCGAAATACGCGGCACTGGCGGCGCGACCCGCGAAACGTCCTACTATTCTGCGCTTGAAAACCTCCTCAACAGTATTGGCCGAAGCCTGAGGCCAAAGGTCATCTGCAATGGCCAGTTAAGGAACCAAGGCGCGGGACACCCCGACTTCGGTCTCTATACCCGAACGCAATGTACTGGCGGTGTGCCTAGAGATGGCCAAGGAGAAGTCCCGGAACGCGGTGTTATCGAAGTGAAGCCGCTTGATGACGACACATGGCAGACCGCAGCGAGTGAGCAATGCACTCGCTACTTCGACCGATACCGTCTCGTGCTCGTGACTAACTATCGAGATTTTCGGCTTATCGGTGAGGCTCCGAACGGCGATCCGAGCCAACGCGAATTCTACAGTCTTGCAGATGACGAGGCCGAATTCTGGGCTTTGGCGGCAAGCCCTAACGGCTTGAGCGCAGAACGAGCGGCTCACTTTGAAGAGTTTTTGCAGCGGGTCATGATGAACGCCGCTCCGCTCCATCGGGCTGAGGACGTTGCTTGGTTTCTGGCCTCATACGCTAGAGATTCACTGACCACGCTTGACGGCCGCGACGCAACTGCGCTTGAACCGCTCAAGGAAGGATTGGAGGACGCCTTAGGTATCCAATTCGACGGGACCAAAGGTCAACACTTCTTTCTTTCGACACTCGTCCAGACGCTGTTCTACGGCATCTTTTCGGCTTGGGTGATTTGGGCAAGAGCGGGTGGCACAGGGCGCTTCGACTGGCGCTCTGCTGGCTACAGTCTGACTGTTCCTATGGTCCGAACGTTATTTGAAGAAATTGCGCGCCCCACCCGGCTCCAGCCGCTTGGAATCATGGATTTCCTTGATCGCACTGGCGAAGCGCTTGACCGCATTGACCGGCAGACCTTCCTTGGCACTTTCGACACCGACCAAGCGGTTCAACATTTTTACGAACCCTTCCTTGAGAACTTTGACCCGGCTTTGAGGAAGCAAATGGGCGTTTGGTACACGCCTCCTGAGATTGTCGAGTACATGGTCGAACGGGTCGACCGCGTGTTGCGCACCGAACTGGGGATCGAGGACGGCCTTGCCGACCCCAACGTATTCGTCCTCGATCCATGCTGCGGCACTGGTGCATTCATGATTGAGGTACTTCGACGCATCGAGCGAACTCTGCGCGGTCAAGGTGATGACGCACTCATCGGTCAAGACATCAAGCAGGCCGCCCGCGAACGCGTGTTTGGCTTCGAGATTATGTCCGCGCCATTCGTAATTGCTCACTGGCGAATTGGGGCGATGCTCGCTGACCTTGACGCTCCACTCGACCCTCAGCAGGACGAGCGGCCAGCCGTCTATTTGACCAATGCACTAACAGGCTGGGATGATGATGGCAGTCAATCAGCGACACAGCCTCGGTTCCCCGAGCTTCAACTTGAAAAGGATCAAGCTGAGCATGTGAAGCAAGAAGTGCCAATCTTGGTTGTGCTCGGAAACCCACCTTACAATGCATACGCCGGAACCAGCCCCGACGAAGAAGAAGGCTTGGTCGAGCCGTACAAGGAAGGCTTGCGCGATGTCTGGGGAATCAAGAAATACAACCTAGACGATCTGTATGTCCGCTTCTTCCGCATTGCGGAACGACGCATTGCTCAGACTGGACGAGGCATCGTCTCCTACATCTCAAACTACTCATTCAGCCGCGAGCCTTCGTTCGTTGTGATGCGCGAGCATTTGCTAGAGAGCTTCGACAAGTTCTGGGTCGAGAACATGCATGGCAATCGCAACAAGAGCGAGTATGCGCCGGATGGGCGCACGAGCCAGACCATATTTGCCATCCCCGGCTTTTCTCCCGGCATCCGGCAGGGAATTGTCATCAGTCTTGCCGTGAAAAGCGGTGAGGACGGTGAAGAAAAAATCGTCCGCTATCGTGACGACATTGACGAGGCATCTGCTTCGGATCGGCGGGTACAGCTACTCGAAACCCTGAACGAACCTGACTTTGACAACAACTATGAGATTGCCGATCCACAGCCTTGGAATCGGCTCGCACTCCAGCCGTTTGAGGTAAGCCCTGAATTTCTATCCTGGCCCACTCTCGAAGACGTTGCCGCGATGGAACCGTTGAACGGACTTATGGAGAAGCGGGGTTCTTCATTAATCAGTATTGATCGAGAGCCACTCGAAGTGGCGATGCAGAGATACTTCGACGACACGATAGACTGGGCGTCATACTCACTTGCTGAAACGCGATTGACCACAAACGCTGCACGTTTCGATGCTAGGCGAGCGAGGGCGCGAGCATTGGCCGCCGAGGCATTCGATCAACAGCGTATAGTCAGGTATCAATGCCGACCCTTCGATGTACGTCATGCTTACTACACAGACGTAAGACCGATATGGAATGAGCCGCGACCTGATCTCTGGACACAATACGAACCGAGCAATCGCTTCTTGGTGACTAGACCGAGCGGAGTTGCAAACCCAGAAGGCAGGCCGCTATTCTTCACGACGTGCCTTGGCGACAACGATGCGCAACGTGGCCATAGCTATTACTTCCCCTTCAACGCTGTAACCGCAGCGCAGGGGATGCTGGGGGCGACTTCTGGTCCAAACCTTTCTGACAGAGCACGAGCCTATGTGGATGACCTAGGCTTGTCGCTCGCCAACGATGGAGCAAATGATTTGGTTTGGCTCCACGCTTTGACATTCACAAATTCGCCGCAGTATCTGGAAGATAATGCGGACGGCATTAGCGTTGACTGGCCTCGAATTGCGCTGCCTGACAGTGCTGCACGCCTGAGAGATAGTGCGAGCCTTGGACAAACGCTTGCGGATTTGCTCGATACAGAAGCCCGCGTTGCAAACGTAACTTCAGGAAACATTCGTGAGCATCTGCGCCCTCTAGGAGTCGTATCTGCGACCGATTTGCGAGTGACCGCAAGTTGGGGGAGCCGGGACACTCAAGGACGTGTCAATCCGGGCATAGGTTCGATTGAGGAGCGCGACTGGACGCAGGAAGAGCGCGATCAGCTAACAGAGGGCTTCACATCAGCGGGCCTTGACCCGGATCGCGCTTTCGAACTCCTCGGCCCTCCAGTCGATGTCTATCTCAATGACAACACACACTGGAAAGCTGTGCCGCTCAACGTGTGGGAATTCTACATTGGAGGCTATCAGGTCATCAAGAAGTGGTTGGCTTACCGAGAAGAGGAAATTCTCGGGCGACCACTCAGCCGCGACGAGGCAAGGGAAGTGACTTCGATGGTCCGCCGATTGACCGAGATTGTGCTTATGGCCGACCAGATAGACGAGAACTACCGACAGTGCCGCGACACCGCTTGGGCGTGGTAGCGAGCTAAGAGCGAAATTTGGCAGGGGGACGCAGGTGGCAATTTTCACAACAAGCAACGTACCGATTTCTTCTCTGATCGAAGGCATCGACATGGGGAAGATTGGTCTTCCCGAACTTCAACGCCCGTTCGTTTGGCCGAACGTGAATGTCCGCGACATCTTCGATTCCCTATATCGTGGATACTCAGCCGGTTTTCTTCTGCTCTGGAAAACCGGAGTTGATGCAGGTCCCAAGAACATCGGGACCGGTGCAAAACAGTCTGCTCCTGAGCTGGCTATCGTGGACGGACAACAGCTCTATTGGTGCAGGAGACAATCATGCGTCTAATTGGAATTGTTCTTGCTACGGCGGCATTATCAGCTTCATGCTCGACACTCACATCAGAACCTGAACCGAGGCCAATTGCTTTAGACAATCGATTTACCGAATATTTGGTAATCCGAGAGACCGTCGAGGAGATGTACAAAAGTGGCGAGGTGAATACCAACCTTTGCTCGATCCATATTTTTGATCCGACCGATGCCAAAGCGCCGTACTTTAGGAGTATGGCGCAACGCTACTACGAATTCGAGCGACGCCTTCTAGCCTCAGATATCCCGGAGGCAGTCTGGAAGGGCGACTTAATGGAGCTGGAGAGACAAGCAGTTGCCGCAGAAATAGCCTATTCGGCAGTCGACCAGCAATTCGGATTTGATCGTGTGTACGGGTTCGAAAGAACGATGAACGATGCCTACCGGGGATCAGCGCTGAGAGAACGACTGTTGAATCACTTTAGAATACCTGATCCGAGCGAGGACGGCTTTTACAAGCGTTACGGGGATCTGGACGAGGAGACTAAAGAAAGGCTGGACAGTTTCGCGTCGCTGGAAATTGGACCTGCATGTGGTGACGGGGGACTGACCGCCGAGCTAAGAACGGTGCCGTCAGATGCAAGAGTGTTTCTTTCCACCCAGACGGACCTCAGGATTTGCGAAAGACTTGGGATTGATCCCTTCGACACAGACCCGTGTCAATGGCGCGAAGAAACAGGCAGTCAATTTGTAATTGTGGCTGGTCAGACTCCCTACAAAGTGATCTGGTCTGACGGATCGGTTTCAACCGGAAGGCGCAGCTTTGATCAGGAAGCAAAAGAAGATCATACGGTATTCCTAGTAAGGAAATAGAGAAGATGCGTTTGTCGAACTGGATAATTCTTGGCTTGGCTGTCGCGTTGGTACCTTTGCGCGCGGAGGCCGATACTCCTGAGCAGCCTAGCGCGTATTCAAGCTACATAAGCGTTAAGTCAGCCGTGCAATCTGGAAACTTCATTGAGCACTGGTACAGACACCCCTGCAACGGACCGATCGCTTCAATAAGAACGAGAGGTGAGCCAAATCTGAAGCGATTGGCGCTTCAGGCTGCTGAGCTTGAGTTCAATCTGAGGGCATTCGGAATTCCAGAACATGTCTGGCGCGATTCACTTACAGGACTGGAACGGAGAGCAGTCTCGCTTGAGCAAGCGTATACTGCCATTGAGATCGAATATGGAGTCTATGCTGAACACGAGGATAGATACCTGCTTGGTCCGTTATTCCAAGAATCATCCCTCGCGCAAATCTTGAAGGACCACCTTGGGATTCCAGATGACGTCGAAGAAGAGACGATTGATGAAGCTCAAGATGATGATCTCGAAGAGCGGATAAGCAGATACGACCAGATTACGAACCACACCGAAATCAACTGCGCGGACGGCGGCCTTGTTGCCGAGCTGCGAACGATTCCGGGCGGTGCAAAGGTATTCCTTACAACCGAACTCGACCAAAAGATTTGTGAGGCGCTGGGTATTGATCCTCTCAACACGAACGAGTGCTTGTGGCGAGAGGAGACAGGGAGTCCAACGATCGTTGTGAGTGGACGCACAGCCTATAAGGTTTTGTGGCCAGATGGATCAGTTTCGGCGGGGATACGGGATTTCGACAATAACTGGGTCGAAGGTCAGGTATTCGTCATTAGGAAGTAGGGGTAGCGTCGTTGGCTAGGTTTGAAGACTTCACGAAGGATTATCTGGCGCTAATTGGTGCTGGTGTAGCAGCAACGGCGCTTGTGCTCGTCACGGCTCTTGCCGATCTTTCTCCTCCTTGGCCACCCGGTATTGCTCAGCTAACCGCAATTGCTCAGCTGGTTGTCCTTATCGTAGTATTCTTACACTATCGCGGCGCAGAGAATGCTAAGATCACGACTGTTGTGAAGTGGGGCGCTGCATCGAGTAGTGTCTTTACCCTAATCTATCTGATGCTTTTTTCGCTGCTGATATTCGAGATGCCTAATGGCGAGAACAGCCTCAGAGGTTTAGAGTGCAAGGACATTATTTATGAGATCTATGGCGGTTCTTGCCCATTCTTGACACGAGAAGAGATTTCCGAGGGCGGCTATAGTGCAGAGAAATTCTGGACTACTCGAGGTATCCTTGTTTCTCGCATACTGATGCTGGTTTGCTGGCTGGGAATGTTCTTGTCTTTAGTATGGACGTTTGCTTCGTTCGCAGTGCGGCAAAAACCTGACAGTTGATAGCAGCATTTATTGTTTTTTTTCAAACACTCGAACTCCAATCAAGTTGTTCAGCATTTCTTGAAGATGCAAGTCAGCAGCGATTTTTCGTCCGAGGGGGGAATGTAACTGCCGAGCTATCTGGCAACTCGATTATGGAATACACGAAGAAGCGTTACGATTCATAACTGAAAAAATGGAAAAATATGCTCGCAGTTTCGGGCTACTATCAGGGTAGTATGACAATCTTGTGGACAGAAAAAGGTGTTGCCCTTTGTAAGTCCAGCCGCTGTCTAAGTGAGAGATATGTGTGGGTACAGATGTGGGCACAATCATCTAGTCACAACAATTAGTGACTCTTTTTCAGGCGTTTACTGGCAAAGTATGGCGGAGACGGAGGGATTCGAACCCTCGATACCCGTTACCAGGTATGGTTCCTTAGCAGGGAACTGGTTTCAGCCACTCACCCACGTCTCCGCATGCGCATGCTATTGGCTGCGAGCCGCGCGCTATAGGCGGGGATGGCATGACCGGCAAGAGGGGATTGAATGCTTTTGGTCGCAACCGCTCTCAAGCCCCCACGATAGGCGTCATTGCGTAGTGCCACCCAGTCCCTCGTAATCCATAATCCTATAAGGACTCGCCTCACCGCGTTTTCGATTCGGTTCACCGACGATCCATTGTCGTTGTGCTCCATAAGGAGTCTGCTCCCGCCCGATAAGGGGCGATTGTGACTGTGATAGCGAAAGGGCAAAAGGTGCCAACCATGCGCAATTCTGGAACTCAAACCGATAGTGGGATGTGGGGCCTTGCCAGAGCTCTTGTGGCGATGGGTGTGGCTGTGATGCTGAGCGTGTCGCCTGCTCACGCCCAAGGGGTTGAGAGCTTTGACCCTGATGAGGCGTTCGAGACAGCGACAGAGACGGCCAGTGGTGCAGCTAACGGTGCTGCAGCTGATGTGACGAGTGCCGCTGGTGCTATTGACGCTGACCTCGTTGATCCGGCGCTTCGGTCGAATGCGCCTGTCGTTGATCCCACCGTTCCTGCTCCGTTTCCCACCGACGCGAATGAGGTCCCGGGCACCATAACCGGTACAACCACTGGCCAGACCGGTTTCGATGATGAGTTTGCTCAGTATTCGGGCTCGCAAATCGCGCAAGACCCCGCCAGCGTCGCCAATGCGGCTGGAGAGGGCATCCCCGGTGAGGCCCCCGCTCAAGCGAGTGCCGACACCTATGGTCAGGATGATCTGATTGGCGCTGCCGAAGGCGTGTTTGGCAAAGGCGCGCAAGGGCTTGCTGGGTTGATCGAAGACCTGCTGCGCGAACAGGGTGAGCCCAATGGCTACATCGTTGGACGTGAGGGCGGCGGCGCCTTCATCTTTGGTGTGCGCTATGGCTCTGGCACGTTGCACCACCGGATCGAGGGGGAGCGCAAGCTCTATTGGACTGGACCATCGCTTGGCTTTGATGCGGGGGCCAATGCAGGCAACACGTTTGTGTTGGTCTACAACCTGTTCGACACTCAAGACATCTTTCGCCGCTATCCCGCAGGCGAGGGTCAGGCCTATTTCGTGGGCGGTATGCATGCCAGCTACATGCGCCGCGGCGACGTTGTCCTGATCCCAATCCGCGTGGGTGCAGGGCTTAGGCTCGGCGTCAATGCGGGCTATATGCGTTTCTCTGAGAAGCACCGCTGGTTGCCCTTCTGAGGTTGCACACATGCGCTCTTTGACCTGCCAATGAAGCGGGCTTGAGCGAACGGGTTCAGATTGCTGTTGCGGCGCGCTTGCTCGCACGGCAGAGGGTTCGCCATGCTTAACCGACTCGCACCCCAATCGCCCGATGCGCTGCTTGCGCTGATCAAGCTTCACGCTGCCGATGAGCGCGCCGACAAGGTCGACCTTGGCGTCGGCGTCTATCGCACAGGGCAGGGCGCAACCCCCGTCTTTGGCGCGATCAAGGCAGCTGAACAGCGGTTGGTCGATACGCAAGACAGTAAGTCGTACCTCGGACCAGAGGGCGATATGGGCTTCGTCAATGCCTTGATGCCTTACATCTTTGGCGAGGATGCCACGATGGGCGGGCGTATTCAGGGGATGCAGACGCCAGGTGGCACAGGCGCTGTGCGGCTGGCGCTGGCTTTGGCGAGCAAGGCGGGGATGACACGTTTGTATATGGGCACGCCAAGCTGGCCCAACCATGCTCAGATCATCGGCGATCTCGATCTGGAATGGAGCGCCTTCGACCACGCGAATCCCGATGGCACCGCCAACCTTGATGCGGTGCTTGCTGCGATCCGCGGAGCGGGGCCGGATGAGGGCGTATTGCTGCATGGATGCTGCCACAACCCAACCGGTATCGACTACAGTGCGGATGACTGGGCCGCCATCGGCGATGCCTTTGTCGAAAGCGGCGCGTTCCCTATCATCGACACCGCATACCAAGGGCTGGGCCACGGGATGGAGGAGGATGCTGCCGGACTGCGCAGCGTGCTGGCTAAGGTGCCTGAGGCCTTCATCGCCTACAGCTGTGACAAGAACTTCGGTCTCTATCGTGACCGCGTTGGCGCGTTCTACGTGATGGCGGCGGAAGGCGGTGATGTGCTCGACACCGCATTCTCGAACGCCAATGCTCTGGCTCGTGCAAGCTGGTCCATGCCGCCCGATCATGGAGCGGCTGCGGTTCGCATGATCCTGCGTGATCGCGATCTGACGGCGCAATGGCAGGATGAGCTGGACCAGATGCGCACCCGTATGCGCCAAGTGCGTGAGCGGCTGGCTGCGGCTGGCACAGCGGGTAGCGTCGATCTCACCCCGCTTGGCGGTCAGAACGGTCTGTTCTCGGTCCTGCCGGTGAGCAAGGAGCAAGTCGCCGCTTTGCGTGACAAGCATGGCGTTTACATGGCCGGGTCTGGTCGCATCAACGTGGCCGGGCTGACGATGGACAACATCGACAAGTTCATCGACGCGCTTGCCGATGTGACCGGCTGAACGCCCTCCTAAAGCACTGCTTCCGATTGCTGAGACTTGGACCACGCAAGGGGGCGCTTTGCAAATAGTGCACGGCGCCGTCATGGCGCATCTCGTGCCAGCCGATCCGCCTTTGCATCCATCCGGCTGAGCATTCGCAAAAGCGCAGTATTGTCGGGTTTATGCGCAATCCCGCGCATTTTCCCGCGATAGATGACTGGCCGCCATAGACCGATCTCAAACCGCCAGATCAGGTCTTTAAGTGTCAACTTCCGGCAATCGCTCGTTTTCCGGCGACGGGCCGGCACTGCGCCCGGCTGCGCAGGTCCGGCGAGCACTCGGTCCCATTCATCGGCAAAACTCTCTGCCCCGCGCCGTTTGCGCAATGCATAGGCGCTTGCCCGGCTTCGTCCCACGGCATGGGCCGCTCGTGCAACTGAACCTGTCAGATACAGCTGCGCCAGAAAGTCGCATTGCACACCGGCGCTCCACCCATCGCGGCGAGCACGCAGCTTTATCGGCGTAAAACTGCGCGGGGTTGATCGGTGTGGATGCTGAATGCGCGAATGGCGGGATGGTGGCTGAGGCATAGCGTGCAGCTAGGCACATTTTGCCCTCTGTAGGAAAGCCATCAGGATCGGCTTTCCGTGAGGGATATTCCGACCAGTTGGACCCATGGCGCAACGAATTATGGTTAATTTCGGCATACGTTCAGCTTCACAATTTCTTGAGAACACGACCCTAGGTGAAGTCCCTGAGACCAAAGCTGAGACCGGTTAACCAGCCGGCTTCGGCTCAACAGAAGACCACAAAGGCGACTGCGAAAGGTTGCCCATGCACAGGGGAATATAAGTGAAAAAGATCGTATTGAGCGGCGTGTCAGTCATCGCGCTTGGCCTTGCAGGCCCAGCATTTGCACAGGATAACGGCAGTGCAATCGACCAGACTGGCGACAGCAACAATGCGACCGTCAGCCAATCAAACGCTGGAAACAGCAGCGCGATTGTTCAAGACGGTGCGGTCGAAGGCGCGGCCAACGATGCCAACGTTGTTCAGGATGGCGAGCGCGGCTTTTCCGGGATTAACCAGACAGGCAACAATGCCGCCAATGTCACTCAATCCGCAGGCACTTTCGATGCAGTGAGCGTGGTTCTTCAGGATGGCGATTCGAACTCAGCAGAGGTCAATCAAGAATCGGGCCGCAACACGGCGTCTTTCATCGACCAAGCTGGCGATGACCAATCAGCAACCGTGCTCCAGTCGGGCAACAACAACCTATCCGGCATCAGCCAGACACAAAACAGCAACACTGCCAATGTCTCGCAAACGGCCGCTCGCAACAGCTCTTCGATCGTTCAGAACGGTGAAGAAGGCGACGTTGCTGTGGTCCAATCCGGCCGGGCAAACGCAAGCTTTGTGGATCAGGATGACAACACCGATCGCGGTGATGTCCTTGTGGTGCAAAGCGGCAACCGCAACGTGTCTGTCGCGTTTCAGGATGATGACGATTCGAGCATCAATCACGATCAATCGGGCAACCGCAACTTTGCCTCGACTGACCAAGGTTCATCAGACAGCACGAGCACAATCAACCAATCTGGCGATGCTAACTTCGCGGCGGTAGTGCAGGGCGATGTTTCGGAAAACCAGACGAGCGACATCGCGCAAAGTGGCAATCGCAACACCGCGATTGTGGCAAGCCAGGGCGTCGACTTCCGTGGTCCACGCCCAGACAACAACAATGTCAGCTCCATTGCACAAAGCGGCAATGACAACTTCGGTTTCGTCAATCAGGAAGCGGGCGACAGCGCGCACACCCTGACACAGTCGGGCAACAAGAATGACAGTGTCACAATTTTGGGCGATGACAGCGACGCTGGCGAAACGGCGTTCACCGTTCCAACCGGAAGCAGCGCAACGATCTCTCAAATCGGTAACCGCAACGCTTCTTTGATCAGCGCCGCTGCCGATAACAGCGCGGTGTTTGTCAGCCAGATCGGCAATGCCAACATTTCTGGCGTTGCTCAGATCGCTGGCGGTGCCAACAACTTTGCCGCAGTCGAACAGAGCGGCAGTCGCGGCCTGTCCGCGATCGTGCAAGACGGCAGTGGCAACACGGCTGACTTGGCCCAGGGCGGTCGCCGCAACGAAAGCTTGATCGTGCAATCCGGCAACCTCAACGCTGCGAATGTTGTCCAAGGTGGACGGGGCAATTTCTCGACTATCCAGCAAACCGGTAATGGCAATTTTGCATCGGTGAGCCAGAACGCCGCTCGATAAAGCGACAGTCTAAATGACACCATTGGGGCGCGCAGACACTGTTCTGCGCGCCCTTTTGTTTGCGGTCCGATGTGCGCTCTTATGCGGAAAAACGGCCAGTTGTGTCGGATCAGTACAATTTGAGCTTCTAAAGACAGATTTACGGTTAATCCCCTTTAAGATTCGCAACTTACCTGTTAGCTAAAGCGCCAGAAATCGAGCGCACGAACGCCCGATTCGGGGGTCCACTAACTGGTGAAAATGGGGCGGCACGACCGCTTCGCCTTTAGGGGAAGGCTACAATGAAAAAATACGTCTATACCGGCGTTTCTGCCGTTGCGCTGTGCATGTCTGCATCAGCGTTGGCGCAGAGTACTTCGACAGTTAATCAGACCGGCAATGGCAATTCTGCCAATGTCGGGCAAATTGGTTCCAACACATCTGAAATTGATCAGATCGCCAATGATGCGCTTGCCAGCGTCTCTCAGGAAGGTTCGAACAACAGCTCGGATATTGATCAAAACGACAATTCGACATCGAACCATGGCGGGACCACCGGTGTTCCAGACTTCGATCCCGAAGCACTGGTATCGCAGAATGGCACAGACAACACGTCAGTCATTACGCAAGACATCGCCGCTGGCAGTTTCAACCAGATTGCTCTGGTAGAACAGAGCGGCGCCAGCAACACCGCAACCATCGATCAGAATTCGGATGGTCCGGGCTACACTGGCGGTTTGAGAGCTGAAGTTCGTCAAACCGGCACTTCGGATGCCGATGTGATGCAAACCGGCACGAATGGCGGCAAGAATATGCGCGCTTTCGTCAATCAGGATTCATCGACCGCAATCGTCACGCAATCGGCCAGCGACAATAGCGGCGTTAATCCGTCCGCTCTTGCCGATATCGATCAGTTCGGTGGTTCAAGCGCCACCGTCACGCAGACCTTGACGGGCGATATGACGGGCGATCTATTCGCTGATATCGATCAGGATAACGGCGCGACCGCGGATGTTATGCAGACTGCGAATGGCGTTGGATCGCGCACGATGGATGCGATTGTCAATCAGAACGGGGCAAGCTCCGCGACTGTCACACAGAACTTTGACAATGATGGTGCGAACACGTTCCTCGCCACGGTCACTCAGACTGGCGATATGAACACCGCGCTTGTTAATCAAGATGACAAAGACCCGACAAGTCAGGCGGATTCCAACCTGACGGCAACTGTTATCCAGACCGGTACAAGCAACCTTGCCGATATCGATCAGGACAACAAAGGTGCCACTGCCAATGTGTCGCAAACCGGGGCTTCCAACCAGGCTTTCGTCGCTCAAGATGGCGCAGGCTTGCTAACAGATGTCCTACAAATCGGCAGCAGCAACCAGGCTAATGTCAGCCAATTGGGCGGCCTGAATTCTAGCGCTGATATCGATCAGCTTGGCGACGCTAGCTTTGCTAATGTCACGCAGAATTCGAGCGCACGCAATGACAGTGCCGTTGTTCGTCAGTTGATCGGTACCAGCGGCAACACCGCGAACATCAATCAATCCGGTTTGGCTGGTTCGCCATCGTTCAGCACTGCGACGATTGAGCAAGGCGGTTTCACCAGCACCTCGACCATCAATCAGAGCGGTGTCAGCAATGATGCATTCTCTGGCCAGTATGGGTCGAACAACACCAGCTTGATCACTCAGTTTGGTGTTGGCGCGGGTAACTCGGCCACCGTCAATCAGTATTCCGACGGCAACGGCTCGACCGTTACGCAATCGGGCGATGGCAACAGCGCTACCGTTACACAGGGCCTCGCTCCCTCGTAAGTATGGGCGAATCTGTGACCTGAAAGAGGGGCGCGCGGGCTTTGGCCTTCGCGCCCCTTCTTGTTGTATCGCTTTGACGTGTGAGTCTGGATCGGCCCTTCGTTTCCCTAAACGGTTCATCTCAAAGTCGACCCGCGCTGTCGGTGGAACGCGTGGGGTTGGCAACTCTGTTCATCTGCCCGCAAGGTTTGGTTCAACACTTGAGGCGAGTTAGCGCTCTCACCCGGCCAACAAAATTAGCCCGGGCGTTAACCACACATCAAAGGGGGTTTGCTCAAACGTTTGTGCAAAATGCGAAGAAACTGGGGCAGTTACAGGCCATTGAAAACGGTCAGTAAACTGAAAACCTCGCATAAATTTGTGTAGATGACTCAGAGGACTTGAAGGAACAGGCCCATGAATTTTATCACTAAAGCACCAGCCGCGCTGGCTTTGATTGCAGTCGCTTCATCACCCGCATTTGCTCAGCAAGTGCCTGCTAGCGAAGCGCCACAACGCGTCGTGCAAGAAGAAACCAACGCCGTTTTGACCACTGTCTATGCGCCAGAAGCACCTGCGCTCGACACGCTTTCTGAAGGGCCAACGCTCAGCGGCTTTATCTCCGCGCGCAACGGCAATCGGATGCAAGTGACAGCCGAAGATGGATCGACCAGTGTCGTGTCATTGTCCGACGAAACCAGCATCCGCGCACGCGGCGGTTTCCTGGGCCTTGGCCGTGATACTCTGACTGCGAATTCGCTGCTTAACGGCCTGCCGGTTGAAGTGGAAACACGCCAATGGGATGGCGGTCTCGTCGCCAGCCGCGTGCGTTTCTCTGGCAGTGACCTTGAAACCGCAGAGATGATCCGTACGGGCACTTCGCAGCGCTTCGCACAACAAGGCGCAGCGATTGAAGAGAACACGCAAGCGACCGAAGCACTGCGTGGCCGCTTTGGCGCGATTGATCAGTACAATATCCGTGGCACCACCAATGTCTATTTCGACACGGGTCGCCACAATCTGTCAGCTCAAGCCCGCACAGAGTTGTGCTCGGCTGCGACGCAGGCAGAGCAAACCGAAAACGCGCTGTTGCTGGTGGTTGGATACACCGATTCCACCGGCAGTCAGGAAGTGAACCAACGGTTGAGCGAACGCCGCGCAGCCAGCGTCGTGAACTATCTGCAACAGCAATGTGGCTGGGCACCGTATCGGATGCTTACCCCAACCGGCATGGCGGAAGCTGATCCGGCTGCAGACAACTCGACCACTTACGGCAAAGCACAAAACCGCCGCGTCGCGGTCAATGTCTTGGTCAGCAAAAGTGTCGAAGGTCTATAAGTCGCGGCACTAGCGATAACTAACTTTCCAAAGGGGAGGCGGGCTGCGGTTCGTCTCCCCTTTTTACTGCATTTCACTTCATTCGCCTGATGTGATAGCGTCACACGGCAATGGGGGTGCAGAACCATGTCAGACGATAAAGAGCCCAACACGTCACCAGAACAGGGGCGTCGCAAAAGTGATCGGCGCCAATCGGATACGCCCTATACTGGGCCGGAGCGGCGCAAACACGAACGTCGATCAACCGAAGATCGCAGGCAGAAGCCGCGCTCTGCAGATGACAGTTAGCTAGCCCGCTGCGGCCAGACCCTGCATTCGTTTCAAATATCGCGCCAGCACGTCAATCTCCAGATTGACGTGATCGCCTGTGGTCAGCGCGCCAAGCGTCGTCACTTCACCCGTATGCGGAATGATATTGAGCATGAAGTCGCATGACCCATCGGGTCGGTCGCGGACGTCATTGACTGTCAGTGACACGCCATCGACGGTGATTGAGCCCTTTTCTGCGATAAAAGGTGCCATTTCCGCGCGTGCCCGAATGGCGAGCCGCCAGCTGTCGCCGGATTGTTCCGCAAGGACAACTTCTCCTACCGCATCGACATGGCCGGTAACGATATGCCCGCCAAGCTCATCCCCGACGCGCAGAGATGGCTCAATATTCAGCCGCGCACCCTGTGCCCACATATCAGGGCGAGTACGGCTGACGCTCTCAGCGGAGACATCCACATCGAACCACGCATCACCCGCACTGCCGCCGCGCTCCACCACCGTCAGGCACACGCCCGAACACGCAATTGATGCGCCAATGTCGATCCGCGCAGGGTCCAGAGGCGCGTTGATGCGCAGCCGCAAATCGCCGCGCTGGTCCGCAGTGGTGATCGTGCCGATGGCGGTGACAATTCCGGTGAACATGGTGTGAGTGCTTCCTTTTACCGCGTCCGCAGATAGGCGGTGAATTCATCGCTGCCAAGCATACGCCGCTCAGCCAATGTCCACCGGCCATGCGTATCAGCCAGATCGGAAAGATCCAATGCGCCGATCCCGCGCAGTCCGTCTCCGATCACAATGGGTGCGCGGTAGAGATGGAGCGTATCCACCATGTCGGCTTTCAGAAAACTCGCAGCTGTCACTGCCCCACCTTCGACATAGAGTTGCTGTACGCCATCAAGGTCAGAGATTTGCTCCAACCGGTTGATCACGCGCACCCCATCCGGCGCGACGCCTCTGGTCAAGAGCACGCGTTGTGGGCTGCGTTCTTCCAGACCCGGCAACCTGACATTCAACCCCGGTTTGTCGGCGCGCCACGTGGCACCGCCAACCAAGATCGCATCGTGCCGCGCTCGATGCGCGTGGACATGCGCGCGCGCTGGTTCGCCAGTGATCCACTGGCTTGATCCATCCGCGAGCGCGATGCACCCGTCCAAGCTGACTGCCAGTTTCAGTGTCACATGTGGGCGATCATGCTCGGCGCGTGTGAGATATCCGGTGAGGCTGTTGCGAGAGGCGGGATCGTTCAGCACGTCGACGGCAATCCCCTCGCGTGCAATGCGTCGTGCACCATTGCCGGCGGTGCGTGGATCGGGATCGGGCTGGCCGATTACGACGCGCGATGGGCGCGCTGCGATCACCAGGTCGGTGCAGGCCGGGCCGCGTTGCGACACATGGGCGCAAGGTTCCAACGTCACATAAAGCGTTGCACCTTTCGCCCCGCCATCGCCTAATCCTTCCAGCGCGACAGCCTCTGCATGGGGGCGTCCGCCTTCTTGGGTCCATCCGCGTGCGATGACCCGTCCATCCTTGACCAGCATCGCTGCGACACCCGGATTGGGCCGTGACATTGGACGCGCGCGCGCGGCCAACCGCGCAGTGGCGGCCATCCATTCATGGTCATTAATGGGTGTGGGCGTGCCTATGGCGCGGGGCTTTCGGTCTCAGCAGCTTCGGCGGTTTCAGTCGGCCCGTCGCCATCTTCACCACCGTCGCGGCCAAACATTTCATCCCGGCGCGCCTGTTCGGCGGCTTCTTCGGCGGCGCGGTTTTCATCGGCGCGACGCTCGATTTCCTCAACATCCATGCCCGCTGCCGCGCCAAGCGCTTTGTAAAGGTCACGCTTGCGTTGAGCGAGTTCTGCATCGGCCTGCTCGCGCAGATCCTTCAATTCCTGGTTCTCAATATTCGAGGCGATGATTTCCTGATCACTGCGCGCGTCATCGAGAGTGGTGATGTAGGTAATCTCAGGCTTTTCGGTGACGCCGTAAAACGTCTCCCCTGAAAGCCAGTAAAAGATCCCGAAAAACGGGATGGTCGATGCCAGCAGGATGGGCACACGATAGGGGGTAGGCTTCCGGAATTCGTTCCAGAAGTCGAGAATGCCCGGCTTGGGATTGAAGCGCGATTTGGACAGCATTGGGGGAATATAGGGCCTGCGTCGGCGCTAGGCTAGGTGGCAATTTGCGCGCCGGGACATCAGCCAAAGCTCGCATACAGGCTGCGCCCTTGCTCCTTTAACCAGCGATCTGCGCGCTTGATGTCGTCGTCATAAATCTCGCCTAAAAGAGCATAAAAAGCGGGACTATGGTCGAAATGGACGAGATGCGCGACTTCGTGCGCGACGACAGAGCGACGGACGAAGTCGGGGGCCTGAACCAGCCGCCAATTGAGCCGGATGCGCGATTTTTCAGAACAACTGCCCCAACGTCTTTGCGCGCGCGACAAGGCAACGGGCACGGGCGAGAGTGCAGCAGCATCGGTGTAATCGGCCATATCGCTTTCAAACAGCGACAATGCCTCCCGCTCCAACCAACGTTGCAGCCGCCCCTCTAGCCCCGCTTTCGGCCCACCCAGGCGTACCGTGTCATCGGACAAAGCCGGGCGGCGCGGAGCTTTCTCATCCCACTCAACCCGCACAGCCTCTCCGCGATACAGCACTTCGCCATCTGGTCCCGGCGCGGTTCGCGGGGGAACTTTTGCATGTTGTTCGCACAGCCAATCCCGTCGCGCATTGGCAAAGGCGATGGCTTCATTCCCATGCGCCCATCGCGGCAGAGTGATCCGGACTTCGCTGCCATCGGGGGCCATGCGCAAAGTCATCCGCTTGGCCGTGTTGTGGCGGCGCAGATTGATAGGGACGGCGGTGCCGTTGAGGTCGATCTCAGGATCGGTGCTGGCGCGTTTAAGCCAGTCGATCACGCCCCATCCTCCTCTATCTGAAAACCCATCTTTGCCTGTTGGCGGGGAGGGGACCATTCAACGATATGGTGTTCCAGTGGCCCTGCATCATTCTCACTGACGACGCGGTCTGCGACGGAGACACCTGCTTGCTTCACCGTCTCACGGTCGCCGCTGATTAAATAGTGCCAGCTGTGCAAAGGGCGATGCTCCGCCCGAATGCGATACGCGCAGGTTGTAGGCAGCCAGGGCACATCCTCTACAATCGCTAGCGTCAGCCTCAAACAATCGGGCACAAAGGCTTTGCGGTTGCGATAATCGGTGCAGGCGGCGGTACCGGTATCGAGCAACTTACAGGCAACATTGGTGTCCGCGATGAGGCCTGTATCCTCATCTTCAATCTTGTGCAGACAGCACCGGCCGCAACCGTCGCAAAGCGCTTCCCACTCTGCGCGGGTCAGCTGCGCCAGTGGCAGCTCCCAGAACTTGTCCCTCAATTCACCCATTTGGCCAGCTCAGCGGTGACCGCATCGGCCCCTTCGTCTTTGGGCAAGGTGGCGAGTGGTTCGCCATCTGGGCCAAACAGGTAGGAGATGTCCGAATGGTTCATCAGATATCCGCCATTTTCGGTGACCTCTCCCTTTGAGTAGAAGACCTTAAAGGCATCGGCAGCAGCCGCGATTTGCTCAGGCGTTCCGGTCAGACCGATAAGGTCTTCGGAGAATGCCGCAGCGAACTCCCCAACGACTTCCTGCGTGTCGCGTTCGGGATCAATGGTGATGAAGACTGGCGTGATCTTCGCGGCCAGCTCTGGCTTTGCCTCGGCAAATTGGTTGAGGCCCTGGATCGTGCGCTGCACGTCGGTGGGGCACACGTCGGGACAATAGGCATAGCCGAAGTAAACAATGCGATATTGACCCGCAAAATCTGCCCAGCGAACTGTCTCACCGACGCTGTTCGTCAATTCAAACGGGCCGCCAATGGTCGCACCGGCTAGCGGCGGCTCGCCATAATCGACTTCGGCCTCCCCACAGGCCGACAGCATCAGCAAAGCGGGTAGGGCGAAAGCGGTGAGTTTGCGGGAAGGCATGGCGATGCGGTTCATGGTCTGCTAATTGCGTCCTTGCGATGACACCCTATCTGGGGCGTTCATTCAATAATTATCTTGCAGGCAAATTCTGTCTGACAGGAAAAGCGAAAGGTTCAAAGCGTGGGTTCCACTGTTTTGCGCAAATTAGGTCTTATCAAAACGTTTGCTAGCGCATTTGCTGCAATGGGGCTTGCCTTTGCGGCACTCAGCCCAGCGGCGGCGCAGCTCTATTCCGAGGGGTATCAATTCCTTGAGGCGGTTAAAGATCGCGATGGCGATGTCGCGACCGAAATGTTGAACAAGCCCGGATCGCAAATCGTCAACACGCGCGATATCACGACCGGTGATACGGGCCTGCATGTGGTGACCGCACGGCGCGATGTGCTGTGGGTCCGATTCCTGCTCCAACGCGGGGCCAATCCCAATATCCGCAACAATGAAGGGGTCACTCCGCTGCAACTCGCAACGCGTTTGGGCTTTCTTGAAGGCGCAGAAGAGCTTTTGAAAAAGGGCGCTCAGGTCAATGTTGCAGACAGTCAGGGTGAAACCCCGCTGATGGCTGCGGTGCATCAACGCAATGTCGCGCTGGTTCGCAAACTGCTCGAAGAGGGCGCCGATCCGGATCGCAATGACAATTCTGGCCGCTCAGCGCGTGACTATCTCGAATTGATGACTGGCAACACATTGCTTGTGCGCGAATTTGAAGCAGCAGATGCCAATCGCGCAGATGCGGGAACCGCACAGCAGTATGGACCGTCTTTCTAACTATGACTGACACCACAACACCCGATTTCGCTGACATGACGCTTGATGAGCTGCGTGTTGCGCTGGCCCCTGACATTGCTGCGTCGGCTATTTTCGACGGTTGGAATGAGACCGCTTTGGTCGCGGCTGCTGAGATGGCGGGCGCTGATGTGGACGTGGCAAAGCTCGCCTTTCCTAGCGACGGGCGTGCAATGAACATGATTGAGGCGTGGATCACTTCGGTGGATCAGGCGATGGAAGCGGAATGGCCGCAGGAACGTTTGGCCGAGCTGAAAATCCGTGAGCGTATCCGGGTGCTGGTCGCGTTCCGATTGGACGCGGTGGAGCATATTGATGAGGCCGTGCGCCGCGCAATGGCGATTATGGCGATGCCGCAAAATGCTGCGCGCTCGATGCAATTGGGCTGGCGTTCAGCGGACATTATGTGGCGGCTCGCTGGCGACACGGCAACCGATTACAACCACTATACAAAACGCGCGATCTTGGCCGGGATTTACTCGGCGACACTGGCATTCTTTGTGAATGATGACAGCGAAGGCAAGGCAAAGAGCCATGAGTTTCTGGGCCGGCGGATTGATGGCGTGATGCGATTTGAGAAATTCAAGCATCAACTGACCAGCCGCGACGTGGAATTGCCCAGCCTGACCCGCTTTCTTGGGCGGCTGCGTTACCCGTCTAGGTAATTACCTCCATTTCAGAGGTGTAAAAACGCTCAGGCGCCATCGCCTCTGCGATCCACCTGTCCTATTACGTCTGTGAGAATCGCAGCGCGGTTGTGCTGTGTGTGTTTACGACGAGAAGGACAATTCGATGGCGGGTTCGCTTAACAAGGTCATGTTGATCGGCAATCTTGGGGCAGATCCCGAAATCCGGTCTTTCCAAAATGGTGGCCGCGTGGCCAATCTGCGCATCGCCACATCCGAAAACTGGAAAGACAAAAACACCGGTGAGCGCCGCGAGAGAACAGAATGGCACACTGTTGCGATCTTCTCCGAAGGGCTCGTCAATGTGGTTGAGCGCTATGTGAAAAAGGGCAGCAAGGTCTTCATCGAAGGCAAGCTGCAAACCCGCAAATGGCAAGATCAAAGCGGCAATGACCGTTATAGCACCGAAGTCGTGATCCAGGGGCTGGGCGGCACGCTAACCATGCTTGATGGGCGCGGTGATGGCGGCGGCGGCGGCGGCGGTGGTGGTGGCGGCTATGGCGGCGGCAACCAAGGCGGTGGCGGCAATGCTGGTGGCCAAGGCGGCGGCACAGGTGGCGGCTATGATGATCTGGACGATGATATCCCGTTTTGATCGGGTTGCGTCAGTCGGCGATACTCGCTGATCGGCTTGGTAAATTTTTGTTACCTTACAAAAGTTTACAAGCTTCTCTCCTGCGCGATCGAGAGCGTCTGACCTATCATTCTGCTCTGCTTCATGCTATTCAACCTTTGGGGGCAACCATAGGTTAGGATGGACCGATGACTGCAGAACTGAAAAGCTGGACAACCAGCAATGTCGCGAAAGCAAACTATCAATCCCCGCGGCTCGTATCCTTTGGATCGGTTCGCAATCTGACTGGCGGCAGCGCCAATGTAGGTCAAGACGGCGCGCTGGGGATGACTATGAACCCGTAATATAGCGGGCACCTTTGCAAAAATGGCCTCGGACACTGCGATGGTGTCTGAGGCCTTTTTTTTGTCTCCATTCGGTGCCAACAGACGAGACGTGGTGCAGTCGCGCCAAATCAATCACCGCCCGAAAAGGCAATCCGCTGAATGGCCGATGCGCTCTCTGAACATATTCAATATTTGACGCTTCCGGGCCGTTCTGACCTTTATCGCGCGGCGATTAAGTCCGAAATGACGGATGGCGCGCAGGTGGTCGATCTGGGCTGCGGGGTCGGAGTGCTCGGGTTCTTTTGCCTCGAAGCGGGTGCGGCAAAGGTCTGGGGCATTGATCACAGCGACGCGATCTATTTGGCGCGCGAGGCAGCAGAGCGTGCTGGCTTTGGCGAAAGCTATGAATGCATCGCCGACACATCATTCCGTGTGACATTGCCGCAATCCGCCGACCTTATAATCTGCGACCATGTGGGGTTTTTCGGGTTCGATTACGGTATCATCGCGATGCTTGCAGATGCGCGGGCGCGTATGCTCGCACCGGGCGGCGTGATCATGCCGCAATCAATGGATTTGATGGTCGCGGCGGTGTCCTCGGAAAAATGCACTAGCCTTGCCGGGCGTTGGACGAGCGAGGCAGTGCCAGACCACTTCCATTGGCTGGAGGAGTATCAGCGCAATTCCCGCCACGCCTATGACTTTGCACCCGGAGAACTGATCTCTCCTCCTGCCACAATCGGCCATGTCGCGTTTGATGCAGAGACGCCGGAGAGCTTTGCATTTGAGGCGGTGTTGGAGATTGCCCAGGACGGCGAATTTCACGGACTTGCCGGGTGGTTTGACTGTCATTTGGGCGGCGATGTGCGGATGACGAATTCACCCTTATCCAAAGCCAGTATCAAACGCTCCCAAGCGTTCCTGCCGGTGAAAGAGGCTTTCGGGGTGAGGCAGGGTGACAGCATCCTGGTTAGCTTAAGGTTCGCGCATGATGGGACGATGATCACATGGTCGGTGACCCCGCCGGGCGGCGCGCGCAAACAGACCCTATCGACATGGCGCAGCACGATATTGCGTCCAGAGGATCGATTGGAGCAATCGGGTGAACCGCTTACATTAAGCCGCCGGGGCGAAGCGCGCGCCTTTGTTTTGGCGAAGGTCAATGGCGAGCGCAGCAGCGCGGATATTGAGGAGCTGGTGATCGAGCAATTCCCCGACCTTTTTCCCACGGAAAGCGCGATCCGCGAATTCGTGCGCAAGGTTCTTGCCAGCGATTGTTAGAGCGCCGTCAGCTTTTCTTGAGCGCTGCCAATGCTGCCAGACCCTCAGCCAGCGGCCCGTCCTGTTCACCCTCGGCCTTGATCTCCGCCTTTTCGCGCGCGGCATCGGCATTGGGGCCTTCGGCATAAGGATCGATGGCTAGCCCCAATGTCTGCGCAACTGCCTCGCCCAGATCAAAGGCGTCGCCTGAATAGTCGATCTCATCGCAATCCTGTGCGTCAAGCTCAACTTCGATCTCAGCATCCTCGTCTTGCGCAGGGTCCAACGTGCCTTCTTCGACAAAGCGCAGGTCCAACACCTCTTCGATGGTTGCGGGAAAGTCTTCGCCCGAAATCGCGCAGGATTGGCGGATCGCGGCGGTCAATGCGCCGGTCGCCCGGATGGCAGAACCGCGCGCTTCCAACGCGACACTCGCATGCAAACTGTCGATGCCGGGAAGGCCAAAGCGACGCGCCAATGCGGCGCGTTCCGCAGCGTTCGCTTCGATCACGACCGGTTCCGCGGGCAGACCCTTCGTCTTGATCATGCGGGTTAGTTCAGGCGCGCTTACCATATGCCGCTAGCCTTGAGCATTTGATCATCCTTAAACGTGGCCAGACGCTGTGACAATGCGGACAATTTGCCTGCGACGCATTGCGCACTAACCGTTTCATCCGTGCCCTCGCTAAAGGTGACATTGCGTGCGACAGCGGCGATCAGTTTGTCCTGATCCTGTTCGACCAGAGCACTGCGATAGGCGCCCAATCGGCCACCCAGCACACTCATCAATTTTCCAATCCGTTTGCCGACCACCACGTCGTTGACGCCAAATTCGCGCAATTGACCGTCCATATCCTCGACGAATAATTCCGCGAGCAGCGCGCTTTCAGAGCGCATTTCGCTGGCTTCGATGCGGACCATCACGGTGCACAGGACCGCAGTGATCAGATCGAAGCGTCCGCCAATGCTGTCGGCGACATTGCAATCGGTGTAAAATGATGGCTCGCGCGCCAGCTCAACAACGCGGTGCCACAAGGGGCGCACCGCCTCGCGCGGGTCAGGTCCAGTGCCAAGGAGGCGGGAGATAAATGACATTTGCGTCTATTTCTTTCAGGCCAATTCTGTCGGCCAAGCTTGAACATGTGGCAGCACAATCGCCCTGCATTACCGAAAACCATCGCGGGCGTCGAAGTATCCCGCCTAATTTACAGCTCACCGCGTCCGCTACCGCCTATTCATCGGCAATTCACGGCCCTAACCCCAGCTGAGGGATGTTGCGGCGTTGCAAGCTTTCGCGCTTCACCGTAAGGCCGCCAAGAATATAGGTCGCGTAACACGCGCGGCAAGGCATAGACAGACGGGAACTGAACGGCACAATGCGTGGAAATGGTTTGGCTAATCGCCGCACTTTAAAGATCGCCGTGCTCGGCTGCGCTCTGTTGGCGCTGGGCGCGTGTTCATCAATTCGCGAATCGCGCGGGTTTGTGAACGATCCGCTGCTGACCCGTTCGGTTCAACCCGGCATCGACAATCAACGATCGGTTGAAGGAACACTGGGTCGCCCAACTTTTGCCAGCCAATATGGTGAGCCGGTTTGGTACTACATTTCCAGTCAAACTGGTCGACGTCCGTTTGTGCGTCCCCGGATCAACGATCACGCTGTTCTGGCTGTGCGTTTTGATGCGGCAGGTAATGTTGAATCTGTTACTCGCAGCGGCATTGATGAGGTGGTCTATCTTTCACCCGATGCAGCGCTGACGCCCACTTTGGGCCGGGAGCGCGGTTTCTTGGAAGACCTGTTCGGCAATATCGGTCAGGTTGGCGCAGGCGGTCCAGGTGGACCGGGCGGGCCATAAACTTTGCGGTAAGCCGCGCAAAGACGGCTCAAACTTGATCCAGCGCGGCAAACGCCCATATCGCTGGGCATGAGCAATTCGACAGACAGCCACGGTTTGGTCCAGTGGCACGGCACCACCATTATCGGCGTCAAACGCGGCACAAAGACTGTGATCGCGGGCGATGGACAGGTTTCCATGGGCAATACCGTGATGAAGCCCAACGCACGCAAAGTGCGCCGGATTGGTGAAGGCGAGAAAGTCGTCGCTGGCTTTGCTGGCGCGACTGCTGATGCTTTCACCTTGTTTGAGCGGCTTGAGGCCAAGCTTGAGCAATATTCAGGGCAATTGATGCGTGCAGCGGTTGAGCTGGCCAAGGATTGGCGCACCGACAAGTATCTGCGCAATCTCGAAGCATTGATGATCGTCGCGGATACCGACACGTTGCTTGTGCTGACCGGTAACGGCGATGTGTTAGAGCCCGAAGGCGGCATCGCGGCGATTGGGTCCGGCGGCAATTATGCGCTCTCAGCCGCGCGTGCTCTTTCCGATTATGAAGATGATGCTGAGCAAATCGCGCGTAAGGCGATGGGCGTTGCTGCTGAAATCTGCGTCTTCACCAACGGCAATCTCACCGTTGAGACGGTCTAAGTTTTTCCGAAAGCGAACATGACAGAAAACCTCACTCCTAAGGCCATTGTGGCCGCTCTTGATGATCACATTATTGGCCAGCGCGATGCGAAACGCGCGGTCGCAGTGGCTTTGCGCAATCGTTGGCGGCGGCAACGTCTGGCGGCGGATTTGCGCGATGAAGTGACGCCTAAGAATATCCTGATGATCGGCCCGACAGGCTGCGGTAAGACAGAGATCAGCCGTCGTCTGGCAAAGCTGGCAGAGGCTCCCTTTATCAAGGTCGAGGCAACCAAGTTTACTGAGGTCGGCTATGTCGGGCGTGATGTTGAACAGATTGCGCGCGATCTGGTCGAAGAAGCAATTCGACTGGAGAAAGAGCGCCGCCGCGATGCGGTGCGCGATGCCGCTTCTGAAGCAGCAATGGAACGCCTGCTTAATGCGCTGGTCGGGGACAATGCATCTGAAGCCACGCGCGAAAGCTTCCGTGAGCGTATTGTCCAAAATGCGATGAACGAAGTCGAAGTTGAAATCGACGTTGCCGATGCTGCCGGACCAGCCTTTGATATGGGCAATATGGGCGGCAATATGCAGATGATCGACCTGTCCGATATGATGGGCAAGGCGTTCGGTAAGAAGCCCACCAAAAAGCGGAAACTGCGCGTCCCCGATGCGTGGGACAAGCTGGTGGATGAGGAAGCGGATAAGCGCCTCGACGATGAGGATGTCGCCCGCGTTGCGCTTGCCAATGCCGAGACGAACGGCATCGTGTTCCTTGATGAGATCGACAAAATTGCCGTGTCCGACGTGCGTGGCGGCAGTGTCAGCCGCGAAGGCGTGCAGCGCGATCTGTTGCCTTTGATCGAGGGGACAACGGTTGCGACCAAATATGGCCCGATGACCACGGACCATGTGCTGTTTATCGCATCGGGCGCGTTCCATGTGGCGAAGCCATCCGACATGCTGCCCGAATTGCAGGGTCGTTTGCCCATCAGGGTTGAATTGCGCGCGCTGACACAGGAAGACTTTGTCGCGATCCTGTCCGACACACGGGCAAACCTGGTCGAGCAATATCGCGCTTTGTTGGGCACCGAAAAGGTCGAACTGGCCATTACGGAAGATGCCATCACCGAAATCGCCAGCATTGCTGCGCGGGTCAATGAAAGCGTTGAGAATATCGGCGCAAGGCGGCTTCAGACAGTGATGGAAAAACTGCTCGAAGAGATCAGTTTCGAAGCCGAAGAGCATGAAGGCGAAACGATCACCATCGATGCCACCTATGTGCGGGATCGGTTGAGCGATTTGGCTGGCAATACCGACTTGTCGAAATACATCCTTTAAGATGAAATCTGTCGCGTGAAACCTGGTGCGGTCCGAGATTTGAAAGCCATGCTGACCGGCATGTCGCCCAGACTCTCTGGCCGTGCCTGGGCGTTTCACGGGATTGCCGATGCGACATTCATTCCCGAGACCGCCTTTGCGATTATTCGTGAAGACGAGGGGCTGTGCTGCATCTTGCCCGCACAGGCCGCGCCGGATGATGCGCCGCGTTTTGCAAAGATCACATTGCAGGTGAACTCCGATCTTGAAGGGGTGGGGTTGACTGCGGCGGTTGCGACGTCGCTGGCGACTTCGGGCATGGCATGCAACGTGGTGGCTGGCCTGCGTCATGATCATCTGTTCGTGCCATGGGACAGGCGTGAGGATGCTTTGGCACTGCTCCAGAAACTCAGCAACGACGCACAGCGTTAAAACTCGCGCGTTTGTCCGGTTTTGGGCGCATTGCTGCTTGAAACGTGATCGCGTGCGCGCTCTAAAGTCCCGACGTTGAATTTTCAAAACGGGGCCCAATTCATGATCCGCACCCTCTTGCTCGCCAGTGCAGCTGCAACTGGACTTGCCATCTCTTCACCTGCTCTTGCCGAGGCGCACAATGATGCGCCGGTTGAGGCACCCGCGCTCAGCGCGCCGAAAATCGAATACACGATGTGGACGCTCGACAATGGTTTGCGTGTGATCGCGATTGAGGATGACACGACCAGCACGGTCACGACCTCGCTGTGGTACGATATCGGCTCAAAGCTCGACCCCGCCGGGCGTAGCGGGTTTGCGCATCTGTTTGAACATATCCTCAGCCGCAAGACCGAGAATATGCCCTACAATATGATCTATGGGCTGACGGCGGATATTGGCGGCACGCGCAATGCGTCGAACTGGATCGACCGCACCAATTACTTTGAACAGGTGCCCGCCGCTTACCTTGAAACGATGCTGTGGACTCACCGTGAGCGCATGGCGAATGTGGTGGTAGATGATGAAGTGTTCGAGACGGAGCGCGGCGTCGTCAAAGAGGAGCTGCGCCAGCGAGTGCTCGCGCCACCCTATGGCCGGTTGCAGCGTTTTGTGATCCCCGAAAACGCATACGACACGATGCCGCATCGCCGCCCCGGGATTGGCTCTATTGATGATCTCGACAGCGCAACACTCGATGATGCGCGCGCTTTTTATGAGGCGTATTATGGCCCGGACACCGCGACTTTGATCGTGGCGGGCAATTTTGAAATGGCCAATCTGCGCGGGCTGGTGGATCAGTATTTTGCCGATATTCCGCGCCGTGCGAACCCGATTGATTTGACGCTGGAGCAGACCGAGCCGGTCTCCCCGCGACCGCGCACGGTCAATGCGACCGCGCCGAATGTTCCACTGCCAGTGGTCGGCGGTGTTTGGAGAGGCCCGCCAACGACTCATCCTGACGCTGCTGCACTTGAAGTGATGAGCACCATCCTTGACCGGGGTGACAACAGCCGCCTGAACAATTCGCTGGTCCGGTCGGGTCAGGCGGTGCAGGCGTTTGGCGGGGTTTCGATGTTCCGTGAGGCCGGACAGATTGGCGTTTATGCCGTGGTGCGCGGCGAAGAGCAGATGGAAACTGCCAGCGCTACTCTCGACGCGGAACTAGAACGGCTGCGCACGGAAATGGTGACGCCCGCTGAATTGGCTGAAGCTAAGAACGAGATTATCGCGAGCACCTTACGCCGCCGGGAAACTGCGCGGGGCCGGGCATTTGAATTGGGTGAAGCACTGGTTTCAACCGGAAATCCGGATGCTGCCGATGAACGGCTGGCTCAGATTGGCGACGTGACCGCGGCTGATGTGATGCGTGTGGCAGCTCAATATCTTGACCCAGATGCGCGCGTGACGATTACATATCGTGCGGGCGAGGATGATCCGGCAAGCTATGCCAACCCAACCCCATTGCCTGAATTTCGCACTTTGCCGCCAGCAACAGGGGAAATTCGCAGTGTTAAGCCAGAGGGTGAGCGCCAAGCGCCTCCGGGACCGGGCGATACACCGGAAGTAAGCGCGCCTGAAATCGTCGAAGGCACGCTTACCAACGGGATTGAAGTCGTCGCGGTGCAGACGGGTGATGTGCCGATTGCGACCATTTCGATGCTGATGCCTGGTGGCAGCAAAACTGACCCGCGTGAGTTCGCTGGGATCGCTCAGATGGCAGCGAGCCTTGCAGACAAAGGCATTAACGGCATGGATGCGACCCAGATCGCGGCGCGCTTTGAAAGCCTTGGCGCTAGCTTCAGCGGCGGCGCGGGCGGCGATGGCACCAGCTTTAGCCTGACCGCCCCAGTTGCGAATCTGGACGAGGCAGGCGCACTCGCAGCGTCGATTGTAAAGGGCGCGATCTACCCCACCGAAGAGTTTGAGCGAGAGCGCGCTCGGGCAGTCGATGGTTTGCGGGTTTCGATGAATGAGCCGGGCGGATTGTCGCGCATGGCGACACGCGTCGCGATGTATGGCGAGGCGCCCTATGGATCACAGCCGGGCGGTACATCGGAAAGTCTGGCGCAGATCACCCGCGATCATTTGCTTGAACACCGTCAGCGCTATTTCCACCCAAGCCGTATGCAGATCGTAGTCAGCGGCGGTATTGCTCCTGACCAAGCGATGGCCACGGCCGAGGCGATGTTCGGCGATTGGAGCACGCGGATGATTGCGGGGCCGATCCCCGAAGAAGCTGCGGGTAAAGAACAGCCCGTACGCACGATCGTGGTGGACTTGCCGAGCGCAGGACAGGCTTCGGTGATCGCTGCGGTGCGCGCGCCTTCGCGCACTGACCCAGATTATTTCCCGCTTGAGCTTGCAAACAGTGTGCTGGGCGGTGGCTCAAGCGGGCGCTTGTTTGAAGAAATCCGCACCAAACGATCCCTGTCATACGGCGCCTATTCAGGTTTCCCAGACCGTATGGACGATGCGATCCTGACAGCGAGCGCGCAGACCAAGAATGACACTGCCGATGAGGTCGTACAGATATTCCTCGATGAATTTGCGCGACTTGGCAGTGAAGCTTTGAGCGAGGATTTGTTGGCGCGTCGGCGGCTTTACATGACCGGCGGATATGGCCGGTCGCTGGAGACGAGCGGCGGGTTCAACCGCATTGTGGCAACGCTATTGCAGCAAGGCTTGCGGCCAGAGGAAGCAGCCCGGTTTGCAGAGCGGCTGGCGGCAGTGGATGCGGACAGTGCGAGTGCGGCGGCGCAGACCTATATCAATCCGGATCATGCAACCATCGTCATCGTTGGCGATGCCGAGCAATTCATCGATGATTTGCGCGCCATTCGCGATAATGTTGAGGTGATTTCGGCAGACGCTTTGGATCTCTCAAGAGCGGATTTGGCGATCGTGGAATCGGCAGGGGATTAAGGCGCTACTCTGCCGCCTCCCCTTCGACCCCTTCATTCGCCTGCTGCGCCCACATATCGGCATAAAGGCCGCCTTGGGCCAGCAGGTTGGAATGGGTTCCGCTTTCGGCCAGTTCACCTTGGTCCAGCACGATGATGCGATCCGCATCGGCAATCGTCGAAAGCCGGTGGGCAATCGCAATTGTCGTACGGCCCTGCGCGAGGCGTCTTAGAGTGCCGAGGATTTCCTGTTCAGTGCGGGTGTCGAGAGCGCTGGTTGCTTCATCAAGCAACAGGATCGGCGGGTTCTTAACCAGCGTACGGGCAATCGCAACGCGCTGCTTCTCACCGCCTGACAATTTCAACCCGCGCTCGCCCACAGCTGTTTCAAACCGGTCAGGCAGCCGCTCAATCAGAGGCATCAACGCGGCATCGCGTGCCGCCTGTTCGACCGTTGCTTGATCGGCACCTTCTGCGCCGTAGGCGATGTTGTAGGCCAGCGTGTCGTTGAACAATACACTGTCTTGCGGCACGATCCCGATGGCGGCGCGCACGCTTTCCTGCTGCGTCTTGGCAATATCCTGACCATCGATCAGGATGCGTCCGCCTTGCGGGTCGTAAAAGCGGAACAGCAGCCGCCCAATTGTGCTTTTGCCTGCGCCCGATGGACCGACAATCGCTAGGGTGGATCCAGCGGGCACTTCAAAACTCAACCCTTTTAGGATCGTGCGCTCATCTTCGTATCCGAAGGTGACATTGTCGAAGGCCAGCGACGGCTCTGTGATGGTCAGCGCGGGTGCACCGGGCACATCCTCCACCTCAACCGATGTGTCCATCAATGCGAACATCTGCGCCATATCGACCAGCCCTTGCCGAATGGTGCGATAGACCCAGCCGAGCAGATCAAGCGGGCGGAATAGCTGCATCAGATAGGTGTTCACAAACACCAGATCACCGACGGTCAGTTCGCCTTTGCTCCACCCCCAAACCGAGTAAGCCATCGCGCCCGCCATTAGGGAATTGGTGATTCCCGACTGCACTACATTCAGCAGTGCGAGCGAGTTTTCCGACTTCACTGCCGCTGCCGCATAAGCGCGCGCGGCACCAGCATAGCGTTCCTCTTCGCGCGTTTCGGCACCGAAATATTTGACCGTTTCAAAGTTCAGTAACGAGTCCACGGCGCGGTGCAGGGCTTGCCCATCCAGGTCATTCATCTCGCGCCGCAATTTGGTGCGCCATTCGGTGATCCAGCGGGTGAGCGTGATATAGAGCACCACAGTCAGCGCGGTTGCCGCAACCAGTTCCCAGCCGAAATTGAGGTAAAAGATGACCCCCACCGCAATCAACTCAATCGCGGTAGGGGCGATGTTGAACAGCAGGAAATAGAGCATCATGTCGATGCTCTTGGTTCCGCGCTCGATAATCTTGGTAACCTCGCCAGTGCGCCGAGTGAGGTGGAAGCGCAGCGAGAGGCGGTGCAGGCGGTGGAACACATCTGTCGCAAGGTTCAACGTTGCAATTTGGCCAACACGCTCAAAAACGACATTGCGCAAATTGTCGAACAGCAAAGATGTGAACCGGCCCAATACATAGGCCGCAACCAACGCCATTGCGACTTGAGCGCCGGCAGCTATCTCAGCGGCAGCGCCTGTATCCTCCATCGAATTGACCGCACCCTTATATGCAAAGGGCAAAGCGAGCGTCACACCTTTGGCCGCAAGGACACACAGCATTGCGAGCGCAATTCGCACCCGCAGCTCCATATTATCCTTTGGCCACAGATAGGGCAGGAACCGCTTTAGCGTCGCCCAACCTTCGGCCTCTTGCGGTGCGGTGGGTCTATCGGAAGAGGCTGTATCAGGCGGCATTGTCCGCGCTCATGTGGGCGCGGCAGCGGATTACCGCAAGGTGTGCCAGTCGAGTGAGAACCTATCGCCGAGGTGGATTAAAGCCCCGATCACGGTTGCGGCGCAGGGCTCGTGCGATATCGCGTGGCACGTCAAACAATATGCGTTGACGGGAGAAATCAATCGCGACCCGGTCAAACATCCGCAAATGCTGCATACCGAGTGAAATAACCGGCTTATCAGCGAGGCCCAGTGCTGCAAATGCCGGTGCATCTGCAAATGCCAGCGGGACATTGGTGAGCGATAATCCCTCAATAGAGAGCGATCGCACATAGGAAAGCTGACCGACCATCTCGACGCCGTTTACATCGGTCGTGGTGACTTCGGTGGCGCGTTTTGAGCGGATGCGTTCTTGCAAGGCTAGGTTGCCGATACTCGCCTGTGCGCCCGTATCGATGATGACGGTTGCGCGGACCCCCTCAACCAAGGCATCGGTAATGAGCAATTGGCCGAGTTCCTGCCGCGCACGTACAACGATCTCAAATCCACGCCGGTAATTGTCGATTTCTGACACGTCCTGCACCGCGATGGTTTCATCGCGGAAGTCGATCAACACTCGGAAATCCTGCAAACTGTCGAGGCCCAAAATGCCATCTGCGCCGACATGTTGGCGGTCGAGCACCGGAGAGATTAAGTCATAGACGGTGTGGCTGCCAAAACTCATCTCGTCCACTTCAACGATATCGACTGCGCGGCGGCTTGCCATGCCCACCAATGTGGCAGTGCCTGATGGCGTGAGCGCGAGCCCTTCATTGATTTGATGCGTGACGGCGGTGGCCTGACTACCAGTGTCGATCATAAAATTGAACGGTCCAGCCCCTTCGACCATCACGGGTACGGTGAAGCGGTTATAGCGCTCTTCATCCAGGTCGAGCACTTCGGTTGCGGGATCGCTTAAAGAAGGTGCGATTGCCTCCACTTGGGGGGCGGGTGCAGCAATCGGCGGCTCGACCGTGGCGGTCGTCGCGGCGTTTGATCCGATCAGGCTGGCGGTTAAAGCGGGTAGCGCCCAAAGGTGCGGCATAAATCGATCCTATCCCATTGCGCAGATGACAGGGGGAATCTGCGACAAGGCCGCTAGAGTATCAGACAAGTGGCCAAGGCCAAAATGTGCGAGGTGGTTAGATGGCAGCGGAGGCGGCGGGAGTAGCTTCGCGGTTGCGGATCATGCCCCAGGTCTCGCGCACAATCGCCCGATATCCGAACCAGAATGTTGCAGCATACGCGGCTGCGCCGAATCCGGCGTGGAACACCAGTGCGCCCAGTGGGGAGGGTATGGAAACAAGGCTCTGCGCTATCAACACGAGCACAGCCATTACGGCGCAGCCCAATGCGATTGGCGCTAGTGCATGGGCAAGCGACCACAGGCTCACTCCGATCCGGGGCAAGGTGACAGCCAATGTAATCGCACACAGGACAGGCGCAGCGATCCACCAGCCATAGACCAAGCCCATGGCTCCATCGCTGACTCCCCATAGGAATACGCAGGGAAACAGGATGGCCCCACATATATTGGTGAACAGATGCACTTTGGGTCGACCCATCGCATTGGTCACCGGCGAACAGATCAGTTGCAGCGCAAACGCAGGCATCACAATGGTCAGCCCCTGAAAGATTGGGATCAACTCCACCCACTTCTCACCCATCAAGACAAGGATGGCGTTTTCTGCGGTAAGGGTGAGGCCGATATAGATCGGCGCACTCACCATCATCACCAGACGTGCGGTTTTGAGAAAATAGTGCGCGAGCGGTTTCTTCGCACGGTTGAGTTCGGAATAGGCGGCCAGCGCTACCTCATTGATAGGTGGTATAAAGCGCGCAGTTACGATCAGCGTCAGAAAGAGTGCCTGCGAATAAAGGCCAAGGTCATAGGTCGACAGAGCCCGGCCTGCGATGACAATGTCGCTCTGGCTCTGGATCATCCAAAACAGCTGACACAGGGTCAGTGTCCCGCCAAATGTGAACAGGTCCCAAGCGCCCGATGGGTTAAAGATCGGACGCACCCATAGCTTAGCGGCCCACATTAACCCGACCGCTCGGCTGACAAAGATCGAAATTCCCGAATAGACCAGCGCCCAAACACCCCAGCCCATCCATGCGAGCACCAAGGCGGTGACTGCGCCCACTACGGCGCTCATCATATTGACTTGCCCTGCCTTACGGAACTGCAATTGGCGGCCCAGCCATTCTTGAGGCAGAGCAATGAACGGGATGGTGAGGAAGATCAGCGCCTGAAGTCGCAGCATATCGGCGATAACAGGCTCGTCGAAGAACTGCGCAGCATAAGGCGCCGCGATCAACTGCACCGCGGCCAGCAGGACGGCAAAGGTAAGCAGCAGGCCAAAGACTTGCCCAATACGGCGATTGTCTAGCCGATCGGTTTGCACAATCGATGTCGCGAAGCTTTGACCATTGAGGAAGGCGAGGGCGGTGACGACCACTTGGCTCATGGCGAACAGACCATAGTCAGTGGGGTCAAGCAGGCGGACCACCAGGAACGTTGATGTCCATGTTATGATCTGTGCGGCGACCTGAGTGCCCCAGCGCCATGCGACAGCCGAACGCACACGGGCGGCGAAGTGCGAATCCACTTCATCACCTTCCACACGCGCAGCCGGTATCGCGCCCGATTCTGATTCGGGAGTGGGCAGATCCTTGTCCATCGAAAGCTGGTTATCGGGAAAAGGTGAAGAAATGGCCCATGAATCGAGCTGATTCACAGCGGAATCGAGGGTCTATGCGGGGTGCAATCATTAATCAGGGGTTGAAAACCCGTGCGCAGGCCCCACTTTGGTCAGGCTAGAAGGTCGCGAAACCCGCGGAATTCTGGGGTTTTTGAAGCAGCTTGAAATAAAGTTGCAAAAAGGCGTTGACCGAATCTCAGGTCGCGCCTAGATGACCTCCACCGACGCGGCGAAGACGGTCTAACAATCGCTTCACTGAGTTGGTCGCCAACATAAACGGATAGCCGGTCCCCCGGTGTAAATCGGGGAAGCCATCGCTGTCCGCCATTTGTGTCTGGTAGGCTCTTTGACATTGTTAGTTTTTGATGAAGGGACATGTGGGCGACGGCGCTCGGTCCGGGGATTTTAAGGCTCCGGATACCGATTTAACACCAAGCCGATGCCACATTCTGGAAGTGCACCACGCACGACCTTAATGATGCATGTTCATTCGTATCCATTACGTTTGACAGCAGGTATCGGCTCCTTGAAGCTCATGCCAGACTGGATGGCGGGGTTTTCCCCGTGCCAGTTTAGTATGTGACACAAACTTGAGAGTTTGATCCTGGCTCAGAACGAACGCTGGCGGCATGCCTAACACATGCAAGTCGAACGAACCCTTCGGGGTTAGTGGCGCACGGGTGCGTAACGCGTGGGAACCTGCCTTTAGGTTCGGAATAACTCAGAGAAATTTGAGCTAATACCGAATAATGTCTTCGGACCAAAGATTTATCGCCTTTAGATGGGCCCGCGTTAGATTAGATAGTTGGTGGGGTAACGGCCTACCAAGTCGACGATCTATAGCTGGTCTGAGAGGATGATCAGCCACACTGGGACTGAGACACGGCCCAGACTCCTACGGGAGGCAGCAGTGGGGAATATTGGACAATGGGCGAAAGCCTGATCCAGCAATGCCGCGTGAGTGATGAAGGCCTTAGGGTTGTAAAGCTCTTTTACTAGGGATGATAATGACAGTACCTAGAGAATAAGCTCCGGCTAACTCCGTGCCAGCAGCCGCGGTAATACGGAGGGAGCTAGCGTTGTTCGGAATTACTGGGCGTAAAGCGCGCGTAGGCGGCTATCCAAGTCAGGGGTGAAATCCCGGGGCTCAACCCCGGAACTGCCCTTGAAACTAGGTAGCTAGAATATTGGAGAGGTAAGTGGAATTCCGAGTGTAGAGGTGAAATTCGTAGATATTCGGAAGAACACCAGTGGCGAAGGCGACTTACTGGACAATTATTGACGCTGAGGTGCGAAAGCGTGGGGAGCAAACAGGATTAGATACCCTGGTAGTCCACGCCGTAAACGATGATAACTAGCTGTCCGGGCTCATAGAGCTTGGGTGGCGCAGCTAACGCATTAAGTTATCCGCCTGGGGAGTACGGTCGCAAGATTAAAACTCAAAGGAATTGACGGGGGCCTGCACAAGCGGTGGAGCATGTGGTTTAATTCGAAGCAACGCGCAGAACCTTACCAGCCTTTGACATCCTAGGACGGTTTCTGGAGACAGATTCCTTCCCTTCGGGGACCTAGTGACAGGTGCTGCATGGCTGTCGTCAGCTCGTGTCGTGAGATGTTGGGTTAAGTCCCGCAACGAGCGCAACCCTCATCCTTAGTTGCCATCATTTAGTTGGGCACTTTAAGGAAACTGCCGGTGATAAGCCGGAGGAAGGTGGGGATGACGTCAAGTCCTCATGGCCCTTACAGGCTGGGCTACACACGTGCTACAATGGTATCTACAGTGAGCAGCGATCCCGCAAGGGTTAGCTAATCTCCAAAAGATATCTCAGTTCGGATTGTTCTCTGCAACTCGAGAGCATGAAGGCGGAATCGCTAGTAATCGCGGATCAGCATGCCGCGGTGAATACGTTCCCAGGCCTTGTACACACCGCCCGTCACACCATGGGAGTTGGTTTCACCCGAAGATAGTGCGCTAACCTTTTAGGAGGCAGCTAGCCACGGTGGGATCAGCGACTGGGGTGAAGTCGTAACAAGGTAGCCGTAGGGGAACCTGCGGCTGGATCACCTCCTTTCTAAGGATTTTTGCGAAAGCGCCTGAGCTTGTCTTGGGAAGTGCTTCGCAAGTTCCAAAGAACATTGCCGTCGTCCTCATGTCCTTTCATCAATCAGATACAGCAATTGCTGGTCGTCCTTCATTGGTCGCCGGCTTTACGCTGTTTGCCTGAGCCGGCTCACGCCCGTTGCGGCAGCCTCTTTCATTAGGGGCGGTCGGAATTGGTAGACGTGGGCCTGTAGCTCAGTTGGTTAGAGCGCACCCCTGATAAGGGTGAGGTCAGAAGTTCAAATCTTCTCAGGCCCACCACTTCTTATTTTTGGTTCGCCAAACCTAAAGGGGCCTTAGCTCAGCTGGGAGAGCACCTGCTTTGCAAGCAGGGGGTCATCGGTTCGATCCCGATAGGCTCCACCAGGCATTTTAATCTGATAGATGAAAAGAAAGCAGATCCAGCTTCGGCTGGTCAGGCGACATTGGTCGCCGTCATTTGACATTGTGAATGGGTTTTTAAATCGATGCCGTGGCGGTATCGTCGCAGAGGATTGAGCCTTCGGGTTCAAGATCTCAATGTGACGAAACCATCACAAATCAATCAAATTATGATTATCTGGCTGAGATAATTTCTCCTCATCATCGTGAAGACGCACAGTCCTTATGCAAGGCTGTCGTTGATGGTGTGGATTCTCAAGCGTGAGGTAAGAGCATTTGGTGGATGCCTTGGCATGTACAGGCGAAGAAGGACGTGGCACGCTGCGATAAGCGTCGGGGAGATGTGAGCAATCTTTGATCCGGCGATTTCCGAATGGGGAAACCCACCTTCACCATTTCTTTCATTCACTCTTCGGAGTGGTTGAGAGAGGTGGATAAGGTATCACCTTAGTGAATATATAGCTTTGGTGAAGCAAACCCGGGGAACTGAAACATCTCAGTACCCGGAGGAAAAGACATCAACCGAGATTCCGTTAGTAGTGGCGAGCGAACGCGGATCAGGCCAGTGCCTTTTCTATTATTAGCAAAACTCTCTGGAAAGTGAGACCATAGTGGGTGACAGTCCCGTATGCGAAAAGACTAGAAAAGGACTTGAGTAGGGCGGAACACGTGAAATTCTGTCTGAACATGGGGGGACCACCCTCCAAGCCTAAATACTCGTACATGACCGATAGCGAACACAGTACCGTGAGGGAAAGGTGAAAAGCACCCCGATTAGGGGAGTGAAACAGTACCTGAAACCGGATGCTTACAAGCAGTTGGAGCCCCATAGGGGGTGACAGCGTACCTCTTGCATAATGGGTCAGTGACTTAATCTAGCATGCAAGCTTAAGCCGTTAGGTGTAGGCGAAGCGAAAGCGAGTCTGAATAGGGCGACTGAGTATGTTGGATTAGACCCGAACCCCGGCGATCTAGGCATGACCAGGTTGAAGGTGCAGTAACATGCACTGGAGGACCGAACCGTTTAATGTTGAAAAATTATCGGATGAGTTGTGTTTAGGGGTGAAAGGCCAATCAAGCCGGGAAATAGCTGGTTCTCCGCGAAATCTATTGAGGTAGAGCGTCAGATGTATGCCGATGGGGGTAGAGCACTGGATGGGCTAGGGCTGCGCGAGCGGTACCAAACCTAACCAAACTCCGAATACCATCGAGTCTTGTCTGGCAGACAGACGGCGGGTGCTAAGGTCCGTCGTCAAAAGGGAAACAGCCCTAACCTACAGCTAAGGTCCCCAAGTCATTACTAAGTGGGAAAGCATGTGGGAATCCCAAAACAACCAGGAGGTTGGCTTAGAAGCAGCCATCCTTTAAAGAAAGCGTAACAGCTCACTGGTCTAAATAAGGGTTCCTGCGGCGAAGATGTAACGGGGCTAAAGTAATGCACCGAAGCTTAGGGTTCATAGTTTACTATGAGCGGTAGCGGAGCGTTCCGTAAGTGGTTGAAGCCGAAGGGTAACCGACGGTGGACATATCGGAAGTGCGAATGCTGACATGAGTAGCGATAAAAAGGGTGAGATGCCCTTTCGCCGAAAGACCAAGGGTTCCTGCGCAACGCTAATCGGCGCAGGGTGAGTCGGCCCCTAAGACGAGCCCGAAGGGGGTAGTCGATGGGAAACAGGTTAATATTCCTGTACTTGGAGATGTGTGACGGATGGTGGAAGTTGTGTGGCCTTATTGGATTGGTCATGCAGCCAAGCTGTTCCAGGAAATAGCCTCTCCGTATAAACCGTACCCGAAACCGACACAGGTGGTCAGGTAGAGTATACCAAGGCGCTTGAGAGAAGTATCCTGAAGGAACTCGGCAAATTGCCTCCGTACCTTCGGAAGAAGGAGGCCCTGATTCGAGGCAACTCTTATCAGGGGGCACAGGCCAGGGGGTAGCGACTGTTTATCAAAAACACAGGACTCTGCTAAGACGGCTTCAAGTCGACGTATAGGGTCTGACGCCTGCCCGGTGCTTGAAGGTTAAGAGGAGGAGTGCAAGCTCCGAATTGAAGCCCAAGTAAACGGCGGCCGTAACTATAACGGTCCTAAGGTAGCGAAATTCCTTGTCGGGTAAGTTCCGACCTGCACGAATGGCGTAACGACTTCCCCACTGTCTCCAGGATATGCTCAGCGAAATTGAATTCTCCGTGAAGATGCGGAGTACCCGCGGTTAGACGGAAAGACCCCGTGCACCTTTACTGCAACTTCAGAGTGGCATTAGGAAAGAGCTGTGTAGCATAGGTGGGAGGCTTTGAAACTTGGACGCCAGTCCGAGTGGAGCCATAGGTGAAATACCACCCCGCTGTTTTCTGATGTCTAACCAACTACCGTTATCCGGTAGTGGGACCCTCTGTGGTGGGTAGTTTGACTGGGGCGGTCGCCTCCTAAAGAGTAACGGAGGCGCGCGATGGTAGGCTCAGGCCGGTTGGAAACCGGCTGCGAGAGTGCAATGGCATAAGCCTGCCTGACTGCGAGACCGACAGGTCGAGCAGAGACGAAAGTCGGTCATAGTGATCCGGTGGTCCCTCGTGGAAGGGCCATCGCTCAACGGATAAAAGGTACGCCGGGGATAACAGGCTGATGATTCCCAAGAGCTCATATCGACGGAATCGTTTGGCACCTCGATGTCGGCTCATCACATCCTGGGGCTGGAGCAGGTCCCAAGGGTTTGGCTGTTCGCCAATTAAAGTGGTACGTGAGCTGGGTTCAGAACGTCGCGAGACAGTTTGGTCCCTATCTGCCGTGGGCGTCGATACTTGAAAGGAGTTGCCCCTAGTACGAGAGGACCGGGGTGAACATACCTCTGGTGTACCAGTCATGCCGCCAGGCGTGCCGCTGGGTAGCTATGTATGGACGGGATAACCGCTGAAAGCATCTAAGCGGGAAGCCTCCCTTGAGATAAGGTATCTTCGAACCGTCATAGACCATGACGTTGATAGGCCAGGTGTGGAAGCGCAGTAATGCGCGGAGCTAACTGGTCCTAATAGTTCTGTTCGCGCTTGAGAGTTCGCACTGTCAATGACAGCTTTGCTGTCTGATGGTGGAGAGATTCTCTAGCCAGATACGCCCAAGTAACCTTCGCACGGTATGATTGCCGTGTGAGCATCGATTTAACCCGTATTTTCGCTGGCCCCATTGCTTGGTGGTCATGGCGTCTGTGACCCACCCGATCCCATCTCGAACTCGGCCGTGAAACCAGATTGCGCCGATGGTACTATGTCTTAAGGCATGGAAGAGTAGGTCGCCGCCAGGCATTGAAGCCAGCGATAGTACGGGAAAAAACCCATTCATAAGTCAAAGGGCTGACCCCATAATAGGGCAGCCCTTTTGGCGTCTTTAGACTTCATCCGAATGGGTGTGTTTGATCGCCAAAGCTCGGTAGCGCGGGATGGAGCAGTCCGGTAGCTCGTCAGGCTCATAACCTGAAGGTCGTTGGTTCAAATCCAACTCCCGCAACCAGCATCACATTGAAAAACTGACGAAAACGTTGGCCAATCTGAGGTCTCAGCGCTTGTGTGAAGGTTGGCTTCAGGTAGCGTTTGTATTGCCACTTTCCGATGCGGAGAAATGGTAGTCGAGCGATGATGAGTGGACCGACTCTCTTAGTGGAGAGGAAGGCCCAAGCCCACCAGACGTGGTAGAAGCGGGCGTTTTCAGCATGTTCCTCTTTATGCGCCCACTGATGAGCTCTTAGTTCGCGTGGGCGTCCATGAGCGCGGCGGTCAAGAAAGACCGCTTCGTTCCAACGTGTGTGAAAGCACTCCCCCGCTCGGCGATGCGCAACAATGGCAAAAGGCAGTGAGTTTTGAGGTCATTCTTCGTGCAGCCTGTGCGTTGCAACTAAAGGCCCTATTGCCCACCAGCCGAAGCAGTAATGGTGAGATTTGCGTTGGGCATTGGCGGTCCCGGATCGTACCAGACGAGCGCGGAAAGCCCGAGCCATGCTGTGAACATCACTAAGTAGGGCCAACGACGTGGCCACAATCCAGCCACCAGCAATGTGGCCGCTGCGGTCCCACCGAGGGCAGCCAAGGCCGATGCAGCGACAGTGGTGCCAACGCCCGTGAGTGCAGTTTGAATTGCGATACTAGCCCATTGTGCTGGCAGCAGTGCCAGCAGCCAGTCCGGCCACGTGTCAGGCTGTGTCCAGGCCGTCAAAACGATTGCAACCTCACCGGCAACGACAAGCAGAGCAATCAACCAACCCTTTCCGCCTGCACTTCGGGCAAATAACGCGCCTCGCGCAGCAAAACTGATGCTAGCGACAAAAATGGCAAGGCCGGCTGACAGTGGGTGCGGTAAGGTTGGCATACCAAGCGAACGCGCGAGCAGCATGAGGCCGACACCAACTAGAACGGCAAGAAGGGTTCCGGTCCAAAATCGCCCAGCCGCAGCAGCCCCGATTATACCTGATCCCATCAGGCCCACTGCCAGAATAAGGCCGCTAGTGTAGGCTAGGGGCAAGGGATCGGATGCATTTGCAAATAGCAGCATAGCGGTGGCCGGAGCGACGACTGCCGTCACTGCTACGAACAGCCATGCCAGCAAAGGCCAAGTCAGAGCCTGATCTGACGTCAATGATTTCATAATGCGGACACTGGTTGAAGCGCAGAGTATTGTCGAGCACGAACCATGATTAGCGCCCTGCTTGTGTGAGAGTGGCGGCTATGACTATTGAAATTTCTGCCCAGAATCTGCGCAGTCCTCGGAAGCTGCCTAGAGAGAGTATCGCTGTCGGTTAGTCCCAAATTTCTCGCTATCGCACTGGCCTTTGCCTGCAAACTGCGCCACGGATTGCGGGTGAGTTTGTCGAGACACGCTTTTGCAAAGAGCAAACAATGACCCTGCGCCTGCAAGATGTTTCGAAATCGTTGGATGGCCAGACGCACATCTATCCGCTCAGTTTGGAATTGCAGAAGGGGACGATGAATGTCCTCTTGGGCCCGACATCATCAGGCAAAACATCTTTGATGAGGCTTATGGCTGGGCTGGATAGGCCAGACTCAGGCAAAATTTACTGGGAAGGGAAAGATGTCACCGGCCAGCGTGTGCAAGCCCGCGATATCGCAATGGTGTATCAGCAATTCGTTAATTACCCCTCGATGACGGTTTATGAGAATATTGCTTCGCCATTGAGGATACAGAAAAGGTCATCCGCGCAGATTGATGCAAAAGTGCACGAAATGGCCGAGCTGTTGCAATTGACGTCCATCCTTCACCGTATGCCCGATGAGATATCTGGCGGACAGCAGCAGCGTTGTGCAATCGCGCGTGCTTTGGTCAAAGATGTGGGGCTCGTCTTGATGGATGAGCCACTCGCCAATCTGGATTACAAATTGCGTGAGGAACTTCGCAGCGAAATTCCGCGTCTGTTCGCCGCATCAGGAAGCATCTTTGTTTACGCAACGACCGAACCAGAGGAAGCTTTGCTGCTCGGAGGCAATACGGCGACCTTGTGGGAAGGGCGAGTCACGCAATTTGGTCCATCGATGGAGGTGTACCGCCAACCGGCCGATGAGATCACCGCGCGGGTTTACTCGGATCCGCCTATGAATTTCATGTCGGTGCGCAAAGGGGCCGGTTCATTCCATTATAAGAGCGGCCAGTCTTTTGCGGCAGACGAAGGTTTGGCTGACTTGCCAGATGGAGAATATCGCGCCGGTTTTCGCGCACATCATCTTGAGATTGGGGAATCCACGGCGGGAAAATTGGCGTTCGATGCAAAGTTAATTGTGACGGAGATCACAGGCTCTGAAACTTTCATTCACGTGGAAGCTGCGGGCGAGCGATGGATCGGACTGGTCCCGGGTATCCATACGTTTAAAGTCGGTCAGAACTTTCAAATCTGCCTTAACCCCGAAAGCATCTTCTATTTCGACCAGCAAGGTCGATTGGCTGTCGGGTCCAATCCCGAAACCGGGCAGATGAGAGCATAGTCGTGGCATCCATAACTCTCGAAAATTTGGCGCATAGCTATCACGCCCAACCAATAACGGACTCTGACTTCGCGCTTAAGGCAGTGAACCACGAATGGGAGGATGGGCGCGCTTATGCGCTGCTGGGCCCAAGTGGATGTGGCAAAACGACATTGCTCAACATCATGTCAGGCCTGCTTCAGCCTACGCGGGGGCGCATCCTGTTTGGCGATACGGATGTTACTCACCTCTCCACTGCTGAGCGCAATATCGCGCAGGTTTTCCAATTTCCCGTTGTTTACGACACAATGACGGTTGGCCAGAATTTGGCCTTTCCATTGCGCAATCGAGGCATGGAGGCAGGCTACATTGCCGACCGCGTGACGCGCATCGCCGAAATGATTGGTCTGGAACAGCATCTCACAAAGAAGGCACGAGGCCTGACTGCTGACCTCAAGCAGAAGATATCTCTGGGACGCGGTGTCGTGCGCGAGGATGTGAATGCCATTTTGTTCGATGAACCGCTGACTGTGATCGACCCCCACATGAAATGGGAATTGCGCACACAGCTCAAATCGCTCCACCGGGAATTCGGTCATACGATGGTGTATGTGACCCATGACCAGACAGAGGCGCTGACCTTTGCAGATGAAGTGGTGGTGATGCATGACGGGAGGGTTGTGCAGATCGGAACACCACAGGAGCTGTTTGAAACCCCCGCCCACGTCTTTGTTGGCTACTTTATTGGCTCGCCGGGAATGAACTTTATTCCGGTCACGCTCGATGGCAGGCAAGCCATCGCTGAAGGTGGGGCCATCGATTTGCTTCAAGATTTCGAAAACCCCGGCGGCGATATTGTTCTGGGAATACGCCCAGAATTCGTGCGTCTTTCAAGAGACACGGGCTTGCCGATTGAGGTGAAGCAAGTGCGCGATGCGGGCAGGCACAAGTTCATCAGTGCTGTTTTGTTCGGTTCGGAGATCAACATTGTTGCTGATGCTGGAACCGAAATAGCTGCCGAGATGACCAAGGTGGTGTTTGATCCAAGCAAGATCAGTGTCTTTTGCAACGATTGGCGGATCAATGCTGGATCGCCGCAGACTGCAAAAGTGGGCGCTTCCTGATGGAAAAGACGGTCAACCAACGCGCGTGGATCTTGGTTCTTCCCGTTGTGCTTCTGGTTGCGTTCTCGTCCGTTATCCCGATGATGACGGTGGTAAACTATTCTTTTCAGGACAGTTTCCGCGGGAATGACTTTTTCTGGGTCGGTCTGGAATGGTACAGCGAACTGCTGCGTTCAGAACGGCTGTGGGACGCGCTGGGACGTCAGCTCCTTTTCTCGTTTATCATCCTGCTAATTGAGATTCCGCTCGGGATATTGATTGCCCTCTCCATGCCCAAAAAGGGCTGGCTGGCGTCACTGTGCCTGGTCCTGATCGCATTGCCGCTGCTCATCCCGTACAATGTTGTAGGCACGATCTGGCAAATATTCGGGCGCTCCGACATCGGTTTGCTTGGCCGCGTGCTCATAGATTTGGGCTTCTCATACAATTATGCGCAGAACGCATTTGATGCTTGGGCCACAGTGATTGCCATGGATGTCTGGCACTGGACATCGCTGGTTGCGCTGTTGTCCTATGCCGGATTGCGGTCGATCCCCAGCGCTTACTATCAAGCCGCCAAGATCGATCAGGCAAGCCGGTGGAGCGTGTTTCGCTATATCGAGTTGCCCAAGCTGCGCGGCGTTTTGATCATTGCCGTGCTGCTGCGTTTCATGGACAGCTTTATGATCTACACAGAGCCCTTCGTCTTGACCGGCGGCGGGCCTGGCAATGCAACAACATTCCTGTCGATTGATCTGGTGAAAATGGCGCTGGGGCAGTTTGACTTGGGGCCAGCTGCGGCCTTCTCGCTTATGTATTTCCTTGTCATCTTGCTGATTTCTTATGTTTTTTACACTGTGATGATCTCGATTGATAAAGATGAGACGAAGCAATGAGCGCGCAGCCGTCATCCCGCAAACGCATGCCTAGGATCCGGTGGTCAGCCATCGTAATGATCGCGTATCTGCTGTTCTTGCTGGTGCCGATTTACTGGCTGGTGGTGATGAGCTTCAAATCGAATTCTGAGATCCTGAACGCGTTCACGCTTTTCCCGGACGAATTCACATTTCAGAATTATGAGACGATCCTCACGGACCCATCTTGGTATATGGGCTATGTGAACAGCTTCATTTATGTGGCGCTCAACACGGTCATTTCCTTGGCCGTTGCATTGCCTGCCGCATATGCGTTCAGTCGTTACCGGTTTTACGGCGACAACCATTTGTTCTTCTGGCTGTTGACGAACCGCATGGCACCGCCGGCGGTGTTTGCTCTGCCGTTTTTCCAGCTTTACTCCAGCGTATCTCTATTCGACACGCATATCGCTGTCGCGCTGGCACACTGTCTGTTCAATGTCCCGCTCGCGGTTTGGATATTGGAAGGTTTCATGCGCGGTATTCCGCGCGAAATAGATGAGACTGCCTTTATGGATGGATATGGGTTTACGCGCTTTTTCACGCGGATATTCATTCCCATGATCGCGCCAGGTATCGGAGTGACGGCGTTCTTTTGCTTTATGTTCAGCTGGGTTGAACTCCTGCTCAGCCGTACTCTGACCAGCGTTGATGCAAAGCCGATAACGGCGATCATGACCCGCACCGTTTCCGCATCCGGTCTAGACTGGGGCGTACTTGCCGCTGCCGGTGTTCTTACGATCATTCCGGGCGCGATTGTGATCTATTTTGTGCGCAGTTACATTGCCAAGGGCTTTGCATTAGGACGGGTTTGAATTGAGAGAGACAGTCTAAATGGAATGGATGGCCTGGACATGGCCAACGGCGCTGTTTTTCGCAGCGATTGCCGCTGCATTGGCGGCAATGGCGGTGCTGCATGTCAAATATCCGAGCAGTCCCAGAACAGGGGTGCTCGGCATTGAGACCATGCGCGGCGACCGGTTTTTCATTTCGCTGCTGGGCTCTGCCTTTATCAACCTTGCATGGATTGGCCTCTTGGATGCGCCGCAATATTGGGCCCTGGTCGTGTGCGCCGTTTTTGCATTTTGCGTGTTCCGCTGGGTATGATGACAAAAATGATCGGATGGACGTTATGAGATTGATGAGAACAGCCACGGCTTTGACTGCAAGCCTTGCGCTACTGTCTTGTTCGGATGCCGCCGATACGAATTTTGTTGTGCTGACCGATGCTGAAAGAGAGCAGACAGCGACCGCATTTCTAGATGAGGAAATTGGCGATCTCTCCTCTCTCAGTCGCGAGCAGCAAGAAGCAGAACTGGCCTGGTTCATGGACGCTTCGGAGCCGTTCCGAGGCATGGAAATCTCGGTCGTGTCTGAGACGATCGCCACTCACGAATACGAATCCAAAGTACTCGCCCCGGCATTTTCAGCGATCACCGGAATCAGGGTCACCCACGACCTCATCGGCGAAGGTGACGTTGTCGAAAAGCTGCAGACACAAATGCAGTCGGACGAGAACATCTACGATGCCTATGTCAACGATTCCGACTTGATCGGGACCCATTGGCGGTATCAGCAGGTGCGCAATCTCACCGATTGGATGGCAAGCGACGGGGTCGACGTCACCAATCCCGAACTGGACCTGTCCGATTTCATTGGGATCGATTTTACGACCGGGCCGGACGACAAATTGTACCAGTTGCCAGATCAGCAATTCGCGAACCTTTATTGGTTCCGATATGACTGGTTCACCGATCCGGCAATCATGGCCGATTTCAAAGCGCAATACGGATATGACCTAGGCGTGCCGGTCAATTGGTCGGCTTATGAAGACATCGCAGAGTTCTTCACCGGCAGGGAAATTGACGGCCAAACGGTCTATGGCAGCATGGATTACGGCAAGAAGGACCCGTCGCTCGGCTGGCGTTTCACTGATGCTTGGATGTCGATGGCGGGCATGGGATCGGTTGGTGAACCCAATGGACTGCCGGTCGACGAATGGGGCATCCGCGTAAACGACGCATCGCAGCCCGTCGGCTCGTGTGTCGCAAGGGGAGGGGCGACCAATTCGCCAGCTGCGGTTTATGCGCTCGACAAATATTCAAAGTGGCTGAACGAATATTCGCCGCCTTCTGCCGCCGGAATGACCTTCTCGGAAGCCGGGCCAGTTCCCGCCCAGGGTGCGATCGCGCAGCAGATATTTTGGTACACCACATTCACGGCCAATATGGTTGGAGAGGATGCTTCGGCGGTCCTCTATGACGATGGAACGCCGCGCTGGCGTATGGCGCCTAGTCCGCATGGCGCATACTGGCAGGAAGGCATGAAAGTCGGATATCAAGATGCCGGATCGTGGACCTTGATGAAGTCCACGCCGACGGATCGGGCGCAAGCGGCATGGCTTTATGCGCAATTTGTGACGTCGAAAACGGTTGATGTTAAAAAGGCGCATGTGGGCCTGACTTTCATTCGGGAATCCACGGTTCAGCACGAATCCTTCACCGAACGTGCGCCGCGATTGGGCGGCTTGGTCGAATTCTACCGCTCACCAGCGCGCACGCAGTGGTCGCCAACGGGCACGAATGTTCCTGACTACCCGCGCTTGGCGCAGCTTTGGTGGCAAAATATCGGCGATGCTTCTTCGGGAACGAAAACGTCGCAAGCCGCGCTTGATGCCTTGTGCGAGCAGCAGGAGCGCGTTCTCGCGAGGCTTGAGCGGGCAGGCTTGCAGGGTGACCTTGGACCAAAGCTCAATGAAGAGCGGGGCGCTGCGTATTGGTTGAATCAGCCCGGATCGCCCAAAGCGAAATTGGCAGATGAAGATCCGGCGCCGATCACAATTGAGTATGACGAGTTATTCGAAACGTGGAGGTGACCAGCGCGCCCGGTTACCCGACCCACACGTCCAACAGATAGCGCTCTTTCTCCATTAAGGTGTCGATCCACGCCTTGGCTTGTGCATCGTCGCAGCCGCGCTTTTCCCTGCATATAGCCATTAGGGCGCGTCTGACATCAGGCTCCATTTGTGCACCATCGCCGCAGATATAGATGTGTGCTCCGGCTTCGATCATCGCCCAAACGTTGTCGGAATTGTCTGCGATCAAATGCTGGGCATAGGCTTTGTTTTCGGCGTGGCGGGAGAAAGCTGCGTGGATTGTGGCAATGCCGCGCTCATGAAAATCGGCCAGCTCTTCGCGATAGAGATAATCATGATCGGGATGACGGCAGCCAAAGAACAGCAAGGCCTCGCCCAATGCTTCACCCTGCTGCTTTAGATGGTCGCGTTGTTGCAAGAAGCCACGGAAAGGCGCGATGCCGGTTCCAGGGCCGACCATAATGACCGGCGTTTTGGGATGATCGGGCAGTCGGAAATTGGCGGTTGGCTTGCGCACAATTGCCTGAAACCGATCACCTGGCGCGAGGTCGGCGAGATAGTTTGAGCACGTCCCTTTGAACTCGCCATTGCCCGACAAGGCTGGCCCTTTGACCACACCGACTGTGATTGAGCAGCGATCCGGTGTCACAGCAGGTGATGAAGAGATCGAATAGTAGCGGGGGCTAAGAAATGGGATCAGTTCGAGGAACACCGCCAGCGGCAAATCACAGGCGGGATAATCTTCAAGGATATCCAGCACTGATTTGCGTTTTGCCAACACTTCTGCGGTGTACCGATCCGTACCGTCCTCCCCCGCTGGTGCAGCCAACGCTTCCAGTGCGGCTTGCGAATTCGGGCAACTGACGAACCGCGCGAGCGTGGCAATATCTTTTCGCGTCGCCACCGCTTGCAGTTCGCCGGCCGTTTTCGCGAGGTTGAGGACTGAAAACGTGCTGCCGCTTGGAAATGGCCCACGCATATCGCTGCGCGATTCAATGCGAACATAGGTGTCTCGGTCGAGACCAAAGCGATTGAGTAGCCTTTCTACCACTTCAGGATTGTTGACTGGCACCACGCATAGGTGATCGCCTGGCTCGTACGCCATCCCCTTAGGCAGTTCGACTTCGATATGGCGTGTAGAACGGCCACCACCCTGGGTGACATCCTTGAGTTCGCGGCTGCTGGCCAAAGTAACTTCGCGCGTTCCCACCCGGTCGGCCACAGCATTGGCAGTGATGCTTTCAGTGATTTCGACCGAATAAAGCGGTTCAGCAATAGCGGCGCTATCGGCCTCCAGATCGAGTCCGAAATGCTCACCCAATTGCGGCATTAGCGCATCGAGCCACGTGTGGAACTGAGTGTCGTTATCGGCCCGCGCATCCAACTCCTCGCTCGGAACAATCCGCTTCGCGCCTAGCGCTTCAAGCCGCCTGTCAATCTTGCGCGGCACCTCCTGAAAAGTGGCGGCCCAATCGCTGCTGCCGCAGCCCAGCATCAGATAGGACACGGCGCCCAACCCGGCCTCATCAGGCTGCGCAGTATCCAGCCACTCGACAAATTTCGCAGCGTTGTCTGGCGGCATGCCATTGTATGACGCGCAGGCGATCACGACCGCGCCCTCAGTCGGAAGTCTCCGGGCAAATGCATCGAGTGGCGCTAACGTGACGTCAAAGCCGGTGAATTCGGCTTTCTGCGCTAGCTCGCGGGCGAAGCTCTCGCTTGATCCCAAATTGGACCCAAACAGCACCATCAAAGGCGTGCCGTGCTTGGCAACGCGCGCGGCGTCTGATTTCGCGGCGGTATTATCGGGTGTATCGACGTCTACGCCCAATCGCTCCACGTCCTCGCGCAAACGCGCTTTGATCGTGAATTCGTCAGGCTTGATCGACAGGGTTTCTTTGATGCTAAGCTGGTAATCCGCGTGATCATAGAGTTCGAAACGCTGCAAAATCATGGCCAGCACCAGGATCGATTCCTGGATCGCAAACTGCCGTCCGATGCATGCGCGTTGACCATTGCCGAATGGCTTATACGCGGCCGGATCACGCGTGGCCTCTGCATCGCCTAAGAAGTTGTCGGGATTGAAGGCCTCGGGATCGTCGCCCCACACATTGGTATCGCGATGGAGGGAAGGGATCAGAACCGTCGTGAAAGTGCCCTTAGGAATGGCGTATTTTCCGGCCAGAACCTCGTCTTCGAACGGTGCCAGCCCGAAAGCGGGCGCAGTCGGCCAGAGCCGCAATGCCTCAAGCAGGATCGCGCGGATATGGGGTAGCTGCCCAATCTGCTTTAAGCTCGGAGGCTGGTCAATATTTCGGCCCAAGACTGCGTCCACCTCGGCATAGGCACGTTGCAGCACATCGCGGTTTTTGAGCAGGTAATAGACCGTGAATGACAGCAATCCTGACGTCGTCTCGTGCCCGGCGACCAGAAATGTGTTGATCTGATAGCGGATGTTCTCATCTGACAATCGCTCGCCCGTCCGGGCATCGCGTCCTGACAGCATGAAGTCGAGCAGGTCTTGAGGTCCATCACCGCTCTGTCCGCGTCGCTCGCGAATGATCTCATCGACCAGATTGTTCATATAACCCGCGTCGCTGTGCAGTTGCTTGATCTGCGCGCTTTTGAGCAGTTTTTCGCCGGGCAAACCGCGCATTGTCTGCGTGGTGCTGAGCGTCCGATTGAGGGCTTCGATGAAAGGGTGAAAGTCCTCGCGATAAAACGAGTTAAAGCGATAGCCAAAGCCGCACACTCCGACCGTATCGAGCGTCAATCGGATCATGTCCTTAGGAACATCGATCACATCATCCGAGTTCATCCGCTCCCATTTCAGCATCAATTGGCTGGCAATGTCCTGCATCATCGGCAGGTAGCTGCCCATCGCCTTTTGGCTGAATGATGGCAGCAAGATGTGATGCGCCTTCGACCAGTTGGGATCGTCGGTATCCCCGGTGAACAGTCCGTCGCCCGCAATCAATCGCAAGCGCTTGAGCGGGCCGCGCACTGTTTTGTCGAAGCGTTTTTCGTCGCACACTTCGGCGACCATGTCCGTGCCTGAGACGAAGACGAGTGTGTTACCCATCACTTCCAGCTTGAATATCGGACCGTATTCTTGAGCTAGCGCCATCAATTCCTGAATAAGGCGCGACGCATCGACGGTGAAAGCGTTGCCGACCAGCGGTGATCCGGGCGGTTGCGGGATCGGAATGAGCTCGCTCTCATTGTTCATAAGCGCAGTTCATGCCAGACGAGACAGAGGCTGGGAAGAGCGCAGCCTGGGATCGCAGATTTGCCAACGCGATCCGCGCGTTATCCTACGGGACTGATTTCAAACATTGCACCGGCAGGACTTGCATAATTCCCGTAGCGGTCTGATGCACCAGCGCCCTTGTCGCCGAAGTCCGTAACCAGCCGCACTCAGCCCTTTGACGTTCGTTTATGTCGAGCGGATTCGGTTTAGGAACGTTTGAACCTGATCGTTCAGGGTTGCCGCTTGATCTTCCAACTCGGTTGAACTGGTGAGAACTTGCTTGGCGGCAACGCCTGTCGAGAGCGACAATTCGCGCACATCCTTGATGTTGTTGGCGACTTTATCAGTTCCTCGCGCAGCCATGTCGATATTGCGAGCCAAATCCTGACCCGCAATCGACTGCTGATCGACAGCAGTGGCGATTGCGGTCGCGGTGCTTTCCAAGTCTTTCACTTGGCTCGCAATTGAGCGCAAGGCGGTTACGCTAGCGCCGGTGGAATCCTGCATGGCGCGGATCTGTGTAGCAACCTCTTCGGTCGCGCGGCTGGTGCGCATGGCCAATTCTTTGACCTCGCTCGCCACAACCGCAAACCCGCGGCCCGCTTCACCTCCACGCGCTGCTTCGATTGACGCGTTAAGCGCCAGAAGGTTGGTGCGCTGTGCGATGGTTTGGATTAGCTCGACAATCTGACCCACTTGGTCTGCGGAGGAGGACAGAGCTGAGATCGTCTCATCAGCTTCTTCGGTTGCATCATTGGCCAGTCGGGCGAGCTCGCTTGATGATGTGGCCTGCCGACTGATTTCGCCTATAGATAGCGCGAATTCGTCGCTTGCCGCCGCCGCCGCGGTTGCGCCAATATTGGCTTCTTCGATGGACTGCGCCAGATCACTGGTTCGCCCGCTCGCATCTTCTGCTGTTGTGGCCATAGTGGTGGCCGTGTGGCCCAATTCAGCAGAGGCTGAGGCGACCTTTTCAACCACCTCACCGACGGTGCGTTCAAACTGCCATGCAACCTCGTCTAGCAACTTGGACTTACGCTCATCGGCTTGTTCGCGTTCAAGATCGCGTTCGGCCTGAAGGCGGATCGTTTCCTCGGCGCGGTCGGCACGTTCGCGGGCCCATACTTCAAGCTGTTGATGAGAGCGTTTGAACAGGCCGAGCGCGCGTAACATCGCCCCGATTTCGTCTTTGCGATCGTGCCCGGTAATGGCAAATTCAAGATCACCACGCGCAAGCCGCGTCATTCCGTCAGTGACTTCCTCAATCTTGCGAGAGAAATCATGGGAGAGATAGCGCATGCCCAAAAAGAGGATTCCTGTGGCGAGCACAGCCAAGGTGATCAAGATCATGATCAGATAGCTGAAATAGGTGATGCCAGCGCGCTTTGCGCTCTCACGCTCCGCGGCAAGTGTATCAGCCAATGCGCGAGTTGCCGCGATAGTGCTTTCACCGCGCTCAGCAAGGCGTTGGCCTAGCACAGTCACACGCTCGCTATCCGCATTTTGGGACTGCGCAGTGATAACGGCGACGAATGCGGAATTATATGTGGTCAGTTCGGATCGCATGCGTGTGACCATGGGAACCATGCCTGGCAGTGCATCCGTTAGTATGGTCTCCACTGCATCGACGCGTGCTTGTGCCGCTTCAAATCCGCTCTGCCGACGTTCTAAAATAATGTCTTCACCGACGAACAAGAAACGAGCTGAATTGTATCGCAGATCACCGGCAATGCTGCGCAGTTCAACCGCTTCATAGACTGCATCGTTCAATCGTTCAGCGGCTGAATATCGCAGCCACATTTCGCCAAGGCCCAGGCCCAAGACCAGCGACATCGCAAAGCCGATACCGAAAAATGTGCCAAAAACTGCGTTGACTTTGCCGCGCAGCGTGAGGTTGCGGAACCACCGAAAACGCTCAAGGAAGCTTCTCTTTGAGGCAAGCGCGTCATCGTGGTCGGCCATTATACCGACGTTGTTACGCGCTTCCGAATTATTTTCAGCAGAAGGGTAGAGCGCTGCCGCTTCATCAGACTCTTCGTGAAGCGTCATCATGTTCATGGCCGTGCCCACCTAACGAAAAACTGGCCGCAAACGAGCCCGGATCGCAGCTGTTCTCGTCAATTGAGAACAGCTGTGCGTTAGGCAAAGGTGTGAACGAAAATCCTTTACAAAACCTTTTCTCAACCGTGGTAGTTCAGCTCAAAGTTACCCTTGCAGTTAGCCCTTGCGAACTTTTTCAAGGAACGTGTTCACCTGATTTTTCAAAGTGGATGCTTGTTCTTCGAGCGCGGACGAGCTCGACAACACCTGGCTGGCTGCGGCGCCGGTCGAAACAGACAATTCGTGCACTTCTGTGATGTGGCCAGCAACCTGATGAGTGCCGCGTGCAGCCAAGTCGATGCTGTGCGCCAGATCCTGACCGGCGACCGATTGCTGGTCGACGGCGGTCGCAATGGAGATTGCAGTGGTTTCCAATTGCTGGACCTCGCTTGCGATCGAGCGCAGGGCGGTGACGCTGGCACCAGTTGTATCCTGCATGGTGCGGATTTGCTCTGCCACACGCTCGGTTGCACGGCTGGTTTGCATAGCCAGTTCTTTTACCTCGCTCGCTACAACAGCGAACCCGCGACCTGCTTCTCCTCCACGCGCAGCCTCAATTGAGGCATTCAGCGCGAGGAGATTGGTGCGTTGCGCGATGGTTTGGATCAATTCGACCACTTCGCTGACTTGGCTGGCGGAATCTGACAGCGCCGCCATCGTCGCATCGGCTTCTGTCGCGCTGTTCGTCGCTTTGCGCGCAAGTTCGGCCGAAGAGGCTGCCTGCCGGCTGATTTCGCCGATTGACATCGCAAATTCGTCTGACGCTGCTGCGGCGGCGGTTGCGCCAGCATTGGCATCTTCCATGGATACGGCGACATCGGACGTTTTGTTCGACGCCTGATCAGCCGAAGATGCCATCATAGTTGCAGTGGATTGCAACTGGCTTGATGCAGTTGCGACACCGCTGACCACATCACCAACGGTGCGCTCAAATCGATCAGCAACCTCGCGCAAGGCATTTTCACGTTCGCGCTGGGCTTCTTCTTGTTGTTCTTTCAATCGTGTTTGGAGTTCGAGCTCACTTTTGACGGCTTGTGCTCGTTCTTCATGCTGCCGCATAATCTTCACGCTCGATTGTCGGATATCCTCGGCCACCAAGGCAAGCTTGCCATATTGGTCAGTGCGAGCCGTATGCGGCACAACAATATCCACTTCGCCGCCTGCGATTCTCTCCAGACAGTCTATCAACTGTCCTGAAGCACCTATGACGTCGCTCTGGATCGCGCGGAAAAGCGCTATGCTGACCATCAAGCTGATCACAACCGTGACCGCGATTGCCACACGCAACGTATCAATTTGTTCAGTGACGCCTGCCAGTTCGGTGCTGTTAGCGCTGCTGATCGCTGTGGAAACAGAGTTTAGCCCGAAAAATGCGATACAACCGATCGCCGTGGCAATTGCGAGCGGGACTACCACGGTCATCGCTACTTTTTGGCTCGTGCTGCGCTCGCGATACCACTGCGTGAACAGGTCGACGCGTTCATCATATCGTCGCGCATCGGCGGAGGGTTCCACGTCCACTGAGATGGAGTCCAGATGGTCTGTGTCCGAAATTGTAATAGCAGCTGGCGCGTTCATGCCGCTTGCTCCCCTGTTAAGCTTTGGTCGGATGAATTTTGCGCTGTGATCAGCGCGCTAATCTCGCTTGCGGGCATGGCTTTGTAATAAAGCCAACCCTGAATCTGGTCACATCCCGCAAGGCGGACCATTTCGGCTTGTTCTTCGGTTTCAACGCCTTCGGCGGTGACGCCCATTTCCAATGCACGAGCCAATGCGACGCTAGACAGCATCATGGCGCGGCTGCCGTCATCTTGACCGGCTTCGACCACCAAGCTGCGGTCGAGTTTGAGTTTTTCAAAACGGAATTGGCGCAAGAATCCAATTGAAGCATAGCCGGTGCCAAAGTCATCCAGCGATATGCGCACACCAAATTCGCGGATTACATTCAAGGCGCGCTCTGCAACCACGGGATCAAGCACCAGGCACGTCTCGGTCACTTCCAACTCAAGGCGATGCGCGGGAAAACCAGTTTCTTCGAGTATTTCGCCCAGCTTGATTGGGAATTCTGGGTTGCGCAGCTGTGCCGCGGAGATGTTTACCGACAGGGTAATGCCAGCCCATTGACCTGCTTGACGCACCGATTCTCGCAGCACCCACAGGCCGATAGGATTGATCAAACCGGACTGCTCAGCCACTGGAATAAACACGTTGGGGCCAATCTTGGGCCCATTTGGGCGGTTCCATCGCAGTAGCGCTTCAACGGCGACAATCTTGCCCTGCTGAGCATCAACCAATGGTTGATAGGCGATTTCAAACTCGCCTTGGATCAATCCGTTTCGCAGGTCGTCTTCCAACTCGCGGACGGCCTCACGACGTTGATCAAATGTTTCATTGAACCACGTGCAGCGCATCTTGCCCCCTCGCTTGGACATATACATTGCAAGATCTGAACGCCGCAGCATTTCAGAGGATGGAATGCGGCTATCGGAAGTGCTGCGGGCCAATCCGATGCTGGCACCGACCGTCATTGCCCGGTTGCCGACTTCAATCGGTGTTTTGAGGCGGTCTAAGAGTGAACGGCAAAGCCCTTCGAGAATTGTGCCTGCAACGCGGCCATGCATGACCACTGCAAACTCATCCCCGCCCAGGCGATAGCAGGTGCCTTCTTCGCCGCAGACATCTTGTAATATGTGCGCGCATTGCTGGATCAACTTATCGCCGACTGCATGCCCGTAATGGTCATTGATCTGTTTAAAGCTATCAAGGTCGATTAGGGCGATCGCGATTTCATCATCGCTTTGTGAATGCAGATCGATGCCTTTGTGCAAAGCGCGCCGATTGGGCAGCTGGCTTAGCGTGTCTGTTTGATTGAGGTTTTCTAGCTCGCGGATGCCCGCGATGCCGTTGCGGCTCAGAAAGAAAATCGTAGCGGCATAAATGAGCGCGCCTGCGATCAAAAGCGCTGCTGGAGAAGCGAAGGCGAGGGTGTCGCTGGCCAACACGATCAAAGCGATGCCTGCGAAAATCAATGAGAGTGTGACAAGTGGTACGAACACGAGCCATGTTGCCGTCAAACGTAGAGGTTTTCTAAACTCGGGCACCATGCTTCCTTCTATCGCGCGCAGGTACGGGCTTGCGACTGCTCATTTTTCTAAAGAACAATGGCTAACGATTGGTAAAAACTCAGAGCATTCCCCTAGGCGCTTTGCTTCCCAATTTTCGTAACCATTCGCGCATCAGCGCAGCGCCTTAAGCGGCGCTTTTCTCATTTTGGAAAATGCTAATACGCTTTTCAGAAGGAACGAGGTCTTTGGTATGGCCAATCGCGGTTTCACCGGCGCCCAACATGAGGAAACCGTCATGCGTCATTGCACTAACTAGCCGTTGAAAGGCTGATGCGCGCTTCTCGCGGTCAAAATATAGCAAGACATTGCGACACAGAACGAGATCGAATTTCTGTCGTCCCGGGGGCGGAGTTAGAATGTTATGCTGTTGGAAGCGGGTGATGGACCGGACATGATCACGGATCTGCCAACCGTCGGGTGTTTCATCAAAATGGCGCAACATTTGCGCAACGCCAAGGCCACGCTGGACTTCAAATTGGCTATACAATCCGTTGCGCGCAGCGCGGATTGCGCGGTGCGAGACGTCAGTGCCCAATATGTCGATGGTCCAACCGCTCCATTTGTCCTTCTGATCCTCGAACAACATGGCAAGCGAGTGAACCTCTTGTCCGGTAGAGCATCCCGCGCACCAGATTGATATCCGCCGTGTGTGAGCCCGGCGTTTTGCCAGTTCAGGCAAGATATCGTCAGGGATCTGGTCGAATGTCGGTTTGTCGCGGTAGAAATAGGTCTCGTTATTCAGCAAGGCTTCGACCACATCGATCGAGAGGTCCTGATCACCGGCCCTGCGGCTCGGCGCATCGAGCATACAGACGAGCTGATCGATATTGCTGATACCGTTTTCACGGAACACACCAGACAGCGCAGTTGCAACGCGCCAGCGACGACTTTCTGTGAGCTGTTGACCGGTATGCGCAGTCAGCAGGTCCGCAATGATTTGGTGGGAGGCTTCGCTGACTTCCATATTCAGATCAGGCCGCTGAATTAGCGGACGCATTGGCAAAGTTTGCCATCAGGGCCGAAGCTAAATCAGCGGGAGAGGCAACGAAACTGGTCAAACCAGCCCTTGTTACCGCGCCCGGCATACCCCATACAGCGCTGGTATCGGCATCTTGTGCCCAAACCGAACCGCCAGCTGCGGTAAGCAATTCAGCGCCCTCGAGACCGTCACGGCCCATGCCAGACAGGATCACGGCAAGCGCGCGCCCTTCGCAAACGTCCGCGACGCTGGCTAGCATCGGGTCAACCGAAGGCAGACAGCCGCTGGCAACAGGTTCTGCGAGCGCTTTGGTGATCAGGCGATCACCCATGCGGCGAACGACCATATGGCCATGCCCAGTCGCGATCGCGATCTCGCCTCTGCAAATCTCGGTGCCTTCATCTGCAATGTGTGTAACGCGCCCACTGGCCGTTTCAATCTGACGGGCGAACACCGGGATAAAGGAGCTGGGCAAATGCTGAGTGATCAAAATCGGCAGATCAAACGCTGGCGTTAAGGCGCGCAGCATCACGTTTATCCCGTGGATACCGCCAGTGGATGCACCGATGGCCAAGACTTGAGGACGCTTTGCACGGTTTGATATTTGCGGAGCGGAGGCTGCACCTTTTGCGTCGCGACCTGCGCCACTGTCCTTGTCTGCGCCGCCTTCGTCATCATTTGATCCCAGCGCGCGAATTTTGGATAACAATTGGGCGCGATATTCTTCGTTGAAACCGCCCGGGCGCGGTTTGAGCATAGTGTCAGCTGCGCCCTGTGAAAGCGCCTGCACCGTGGCCTCTGCGCCATCTTCGGTTAGCGAAGAGACGACCATGACCTGTGTTTGCGGAGCCGCTTCTAGGATGGCGGGCAAAGCTTCGAGGCCGCCCATTCCAGGCATTTCCAGGTCAAGCAGAATGACATCGATCGGATGGCTGAGTGTGCCGTCCCCTTTGCCAACCGCCTCAAGTTGCGCGATGCCGCGTTCCGCACTGCTCGCAGTGCCAGCGACCGCCATGCTGGGATCGCTCTCGACCATACGTTTGAAGATCGTGCGCACAGTCAGCGAATCGTCGATCAGCATTACCTGAATCGCATCCGCTGGCTTAACGGGCTTCTTGTCCGCACCCGCAGGCTGCGATCTCAACAATCGGGATGGAGAGGATGTCGGAGCGTTCACGCGAAACCAACCAGCTGCAATTTGATCTGGAGTGTTTCATGGTCGAACGGTTTCATCACATATTCGTCCGCGCCAGCACTGATTGCCTCGCGGATATGAGCAACGTCGTTTTCGGTGGTACAGAATACGACCTTGGGTTTGTCACCATCGGGCCGTTGACGCAGTTGGGTGATAAATTCGATGCCAGTCATCACCGGCATGTTCCAATCGAGCAGAACAACGTCGGGCATTTTGGCTTCGCAGGCATCGAGGCCCAATTGGCCATTTTCTGCCTCATCTACCGAAAAGCCGAGTGTTTCGAGGATGTGCCGCGAGACCTTGCGGATCACTCGGGAATCATCGACGATTAGGCACGTTTTCATTGCGGATCCTTTGAGTCTTGTTCTTCGATCCAGTGCGACCTGTTGATCAGAACCTGACTGGCGTAGGTGCAGAAGGTAAGTTTTCGATTAAGCTGCAGTCTCGAGTGTTTCCGGTCCCGCGATGAGCGCGGCAAGATCGATACGCAGAGCTGGGCCGATGCGCGTTTCGATCATACCGGTTGCAACCCGCGACCATTCGGGGCCAAATCCGCCTGGAACAGTGCCTGTATCGCCCATCGCAACGGTGATCTCTTCGATGGAGTCGATACGCAACGCATAGGAATATCCAGCGACTTCGACGACTATGGCCCGGTGATCGCATTCCCATGCGGCAGGATCAAAACCCAAGGCACAGCGGCAATCGATCACCGTCAGCGCCTGACTGCGCATCGCGGTAATGCCGGCAATAAAGTCCGGTGCACGTGGCACAGGTGTAATCGCGCCGATCTCAATCACGGATTGGACATCATGCGCGCTGAACGCACAACGGCGTCCGGCGATCTGAGCCATGACGAGCAGGTCTTCCATCACCCTCTCCCTCCAACACTGCGCGCATTGCGCAGGGCATCGATCAATCCTTCGCGATCATAGCGATAGACTGTGTCAGCATTCTTTGGTGCATCGGGCGCATCGCGCAGGCGAATGACAGGGGTGTTAAAGTCCATATCAAGCGCCATTGCAGCCTCGTATTCATCGTCAAACCAGATCGCGACATCTTCTTGCGCCTCGCCTCCGTCAGCGATTGCATATCCGGCGGTGGCCACCAATGGTCCCAAGATAGTGCGTGCCCAATCGGTGTCGGGCAGGCGACAAACGGGTTTGGCTGCTTGAGTGGCGGCTTCGCCAAATTGAGCGAACAATTCGTGTCCATCCATAAGTGCAACCGTTTCGCCCTCGACCAGCGTGATCGCTTCGACAAGCGGATCATCACCGGCTGGTTTAAGGTCTCCTGTCAGCAACACCGCATCATCAATCGCATGCACAGCATACAGGATTTCACAAATACCATCGGTCAGGCGCAGCAAGCGTACCTTTTCGGTTGTGACGGGGTCATCGGGTAGGCCAATAAGCGGCAGGATCACGCCGTCGATTACCGCGCGCGGTGCGTCTCCCGATAGGTCGATGGCTGATGACAAAGCGGTTTCGATGCGCTGCACCAGCTCCAACCTGATCGCCCGGCGGCGACCAAACAGATCACTGAACAACATCGCACGGCAAGTGTCCTGCGCTTTTTCCTTCGCCTCATCTTGAGCCGCATTCAGCACGCGTCCCCGGGCGTCCGAGACAAGTGCATACTGGCTAGCAATGTTGGTCACATCGAGCAGCAAGACCGGCTGGCCGTCATCCAGTAGGGTCGATCCGGCATAGAGCCCGCTTTTCATAACCGCAGGTGACAGCGGTTTGACCACCAGATCACCATGCGAATGGATGCCATCCACTGCCAACGCGAACAGGTCGCCACTGGCCAGACGCAGCATCACCATTGTGTGCTGCCCTTCGGCAATTTTGCCATCGGCAAGTGTGAGCACATCGGTCAACATCAGGCACGGCACGCGCACGCCGCGGAATGTGACTAAAGCGGTTTCTCCAACGCGGGTGAAATCGAGCGCTTTGGAAGAGGCATGAATAATCTCTTCGACATAGCTTTGCGGGATCGCAAAACGCTGCTCTGAGCACTCAACGGTGAGGCCAGCGATTATCGATAGGGTGAGCGGAATTTGCAGTGTGAACAGCGTGCCAACGCCCAACGTGCTGGACACTTTGATGCTGCCGCCGACTTTTTCGATATTCTCGCGCACCACATCAAGGCCGACACCGCGGCCAGAGACATTGCTAACCTTGTCAGCGGTTGAAAAGCCGGGTTCAAAAATCAGCTGTAGGATTTTTTCGCGAGTCATCGCCGCGCGTTCGCTTGGTGCCACTAGCCCCGTGGCAACAGCCTTGTCTGCAATGCGCGCTTCATCAAGCCCGCCGCCATCATCGCTGACCACGATGGAGATCGTGTTGCCCGACTGGCGTGCGGCAATCGACAACATGCCGATTTCGCGCTTGCCATTGGCCAATCTTTCGCTGGGTTTTTCAATCCCATGATCGATCGCGTTGCGGATGATGTGCGTCATTGGATCGCGTATCATCTCGATCATTTCGCGGTCGAGTTCGACGTCGCCGCCTTCCAGATCGATCATCACCTGTTTGCCAAGCTCAGCAGACAAATCGCGCGCAAGGCGGGGGAGTGCGCTAAACAGAGTTTCGATCCGCTGCATCCGCATCCGTGTAATCGCGTCACGCACATCGGCTAGGATCGTGGTCAACCGCTCAAACGGTCCGTCAATTGTGGGTTGTGTGCCCGCCTGACGCAGGCGGTGCGCCAGATCGTTACGCGCCAAAACCATATCGGAAACACCGCTCATCACCCGGTCAAGCAGGTCGACGGGCAAGCGGATGGAACGTTGCGTTATGGGTGCTTCGGTCTTCTTAGGTTCAGACGGGTCGAACTGACTGTCATCGCTCTCATCCAACAAAGCGCTTGCAGGGCCGTGAACGGGGGACGTCGCCTCAGGTTGGCTCTGAGCCGGTTCGGCAGGCTGTGCGTCTTCGCTGAGAGCCGCGATCAGGTCGTCGTCACCCTCTTCGCCTAATTCTTCGCCCGCTTCGATGGCGTTCACCATCAGCACAATTCGGTCGATGACCGCTAGCACGGCCGTAACCAGCGCGGCGTCAGGGTCGCGCCGGCCACTGCGGCAATCGGCTAAGGCGTCTTCGGCGGCGTGGCTTAGCGCGGCCAGCCGAGGAAAGTCGAAAAAGCCGCAATTGCCCTTTACTGTGTGAACAAAGCGGAAAATGGTGTCGAGCCGTGCGCGATCCGTCGGATCAGCTTCCCAAGCGATAATCTCGCTCTCGCTGGCCTCCAACATCTCCCGTGTTTCTGCGACGAAATCCGCCAGCAGGTCATCCATGACGCGTATGCCCCTTTATCAGTCACGGACAGCTATGAAGCGGGATGGTTAACGAAAGCCTATCGTGCCGACTAAAGGTTCCCGATTAAACCCGGGCGAAAGGTTAAAGACGGTCTGGTGCTTTGCGGGTCAAAACCCACCACACGAGCAGTGATCCGGTCACCGCTCCAAACAGATTGGCAGCAAGCTCAGCAGTATAAATCGCTACAGATCCCGAACTTGCGAGCATCACCCAAGCAATAGGCAGCATCACCAGAAACACTCGGCCAGCAGACTGTGTAAGCGCGAAAGATGCGCGATCGACGGCGTTCATGATGCCGTTGGCCACTATCAAGATGCCGAATCCGGCATACCCCCATGCGGCAATATTCAAATAGAGCGCGAATTCATCGACAACGTCGGGGTCATCCGTGAACAAAAACGCGAACCATTCGCCTGCGGCTACCATGGCGATAGCAATTCCAAGGCCCCAGACTAGGCAAAAGCCGAAGGCATAAAGCGAGGCTTGCCGGGCGCGACCATACTCCTTCGCGCCCCAATTCTGCCCCACAATTGCTCCGATTGACCCCGATAGTGCGAGCAGGGGTACAGTGGCAAAACTCTGCAATCGGCCTGCTGCACCAAAGCCTGCGACAGCTGCCTCACCTTCCAATGCAATCAATGCGGTCAGGATCGAAAGGCCAATCGGATTAATAGCATTGGAAAATGCCGCCGGACCTGCAACGCGCAGGATAGCGGAGGCCTGATCTGCGAACCGGCTTCCTCTAAGAAGTGACAGGTCAAAGGGGATCGCTGCTGTGCGCATCAACCACCACGCCACCACCACGCCGCATCCCCATCCGATAATTGTCGCATAGGCCGCGCCAATAATGCCAAAGCCTTCAAAGCCGAAGGCACCTGTGATCAGGATTGGATCAAGCACCCAATTGGCCGCAGCATAAACAATCGAGACGGTGCTGGTCTTACGCGCTTCTCCCTGACCCCGCAAAACTCCGTTAAATCCCATGATCCCAAATATGAGCGGAAATCCGAGAGCAAACGGCTGCATGTAAGTGCGGATCAGCGGCAGCAGATGATCAGGCGCATTCATCAATCGGAACAGTGGATCATTCAGAGCAAAGAGCGCCAATCCCAAGGCCACACCGGTCACAATTCCGAACACTATGCCAAAATTGGCACGGCGCGCTGCGCGCATCTCATCCCCTTCGCCAAGGGCTCGCGCTACCACCGAATTGATGCCCACCATCACGCCCACGCCCAGTGAAGTCAGAGCAACCGAGATCGGGAAGATGAACGAAATTGCCGCCAAAGCATCGCTGCCGAGCTGGCCGATGAAATAGGCGTCGACCAATCCGATCGACATGATCGCGGCGACACCGATGATTGCGGGCAGAGTTTGGCCGATCAAATGACCGGTGATCGGGCCGCTTGTGAGCTTCGCGCTTGCTCGCGCAGATTTGGGGGCCGGATCGCTCATCTGTCAGCGCGCCTAGCGCCCGCGCGGCACCAGTCAAAGCGAAATCCTTGTGCCTTGGCTATTGACCGTGCGATAGACCCTCAAAAGCATCTGATACAGCGAAAGGAAGCCCCTCATGGCAACGCAGCTCAAAGCATCGGAAAGTCTCGAAGGTCAGGTCAGCAAGGAAGAGTGGCAGGCGCGCCTCGATCTTGCGGCATGCTATCGTATCTTTGACCACATGGGTTGGTCGGAATCGATCTACAACCACATCTCTTTGAAAGTGCCCGGTGAAAAGGATACGTTTCTGATTAACCCGTTCGGCCTGCTGTACGACGAAGTGACCGCATCGAACTTGGTCAAGATTGACGTCGAGGGCAACAATGTGGGCGGATCGCCTTACATGGTGAACAAGGCGGGCTTTACTCAGCACGCCTATTTCCACAAACATCTCGGCGGACGAGCTGACGCGATCTGCCATGTGCACACTACCGCTACGATGGCCGTATGCAGCCATAAGGACGGATTGCTTCCGACCAATTTCTATGCTTGCAATTTCCAGAACCAAATCGGCTATCACGATTTCGAAGGCGTCACAGTGCGCACGGAAGAAGGTGAGCGACTGGTCCAAAACCTCGGCAATCACACCATCTTGATGCTGCGTAACCATGGTCCTGTGGTGATGGACGGCACGATCCAAGGGATGTTTGTGAAGATGTGGGCGCTACAACGCGCATGCGAAATTCAGGTCGCAACGCTTTCACAAGGCAATGCGAATGTCGTGCCGCAAGAGGTTGTCGACGTGCACCAACGCGACATTTCGGTCATGGCAAGCCAGGGCGGCGCCGGCATGTTCGATTTCGAAGCATGGAAGCGTAAAATCGACAAGATCGACGATAGCTGGCGCACTTAAGCCGGTCGGCTTGATGCTGGATTGGGGCTAGCTCTATGCCGCGCATGACCATCAATGAAAGGCCGGTCGAGTTCGATCTCGATCCCGATATGCCGCTGCTTTACGCACTGCGCGAGGCATCGAACCTTACGGGCACGAAAAGTTGTGGCGGTGGCGATTGTGTGGGTGCGTGCATGGTGTTGGTCGATGGGACCGCGCTACGGTCTTGCCGGATCACTCTGGCAGAGGCCGAAGGGCGGCTGATCACCACCATAGAAGGGCTTTCACGTGATCGTTCGCACCCTTTGCAACAGGCGATGGTTGCCGAACAGGCTATCCAGTGCGGTTATTGCACACCCGGAATTGTGATGGCTGGGGCGGCTTTGTTGCAGCGCAATTCGGCACCGTCCGAGGAGGATATCGAGGCTGCGATTTCCAATCTTTGCCGGTGCGGGGTGTACCCCCGGCTCGTGCGCGCGATTCAGCGGGCAGGGCGGGTGGTTCAAAGGCGTGAAAGTATCAGCGCCGCTCCTGCGCCCGGAATTGAGGCTGCGGATGCGGCGCAACGTGTGCCAGCTTTGCGGGCGCTTCCTGAAGCGGAAGCGCCCGAATAAGCTGACCTAGAACCGGCCCGAAATCGCAAACCGTGCATTGATTGGCGCCCCAACGCTGGCCTGATGGGTCGAGTGGCTGTTGGGGAAATACAGCGTATCGGTGAGGTTTTCGAGGTTTACCTGCACCCGGAAATTGTCCGACACATCATAATAGGCCGAGGCATCGATCCGCGTGTAGGCGGGCAACGTGGCGGAATTGCCATTGTTGATGAAGCTCTCGTCTTGATGCGTCAGGCCCAAGCCAATGCCAAACCGGTCGGTCACTTCAACTTGGTTCCAGATCGAGAACATGTTTTCGGGCAATTCCCGCGGGCGCAGGCCAGTTGGACCAGTTTGATCAACCTGTTCGCCATCAAGGAAGCTGTAGCCCGCTGAGACTGACCAGCCCGGCATCACCTGACCTTGGACCTGCAATTCAAAGCCCTGAATGGTGGAATCGACCACCACCAATTGGCCCGCATCATTGTCATCCACTTGCGGAGAGCTTTGCTCAATCTCAAAAATCGCCGCAGTCAAGCTCAGTCCGGTGGTGAAGTCCCACTTCACGCCTGCTTCGAGATTGGTGAATGTGTTGGGGTCAAGTGCATCGTTGTTGCCGTTGATATTGGCGAATTGCTCGCCCGAACGCGGCAGGAAACTTTCCGAATAACTCGCATAAATCGAGATATTCTCTTGTGGTTTGATGATAATGCCGCCTCTCGGCGAGAATTCTTCGTCTTTGCGGCTGCGCAAATCCGATGCGGGGACATTCAACACTTCAATGTCAAAACTGTCGAAGCGTCCACCAATCACAACATTCAGCCAATCGGTCAGTTCAATCTCGTCCTGAATGTAAAGCGAGAATACATCGACCTCGACCTGAGTAAAATCGTTGAGGTCGCTGAACGTCTTGTTCGTGGTTCGGCCATCGGCCAGCAAGCCGATATTGCCACGCAAATCGAGCGGGCGGGTCGCATCAAAAATGGCTCGGTCAGTGCGCGCATCGCCAAAGAATGGATCGGATACTCCGTTGGCGACATCGGTCACTGATGTGTCAAACCGGGTGTTGAAGCGATCTTGATCAGAAGACGTGCTGATAAATTCACCGCCGACCAGCAGGGTGTGGCCGAGGCTGCCGGTTTCAAACTCGCCGATCAAATTGCCTGACAGGATCAGGTTCTCACGCTCTGTTGTGTCGATATATCCGTCGAGTTCGACTTGGTTCGTGGCCGGGTCGTAATCGTTGGCGAAGAAATTCGAATAGACCTTGTCATAATCGCCATAGAACGCGGTCACGACGCCTTTCCAATTGTCGGAAAAGTTGTGTTGGAGATTGGCGCGCAGCAAATGCGCTTCGAGGTCCAGAAAGTTGTTTTCCGGATCGCCGAATACCACGTCCTGAAGCGCTTCAACTGGGCGGCCATCATCGCCGGTTACGATACCCCGATCGATAAAGCGTTCGTGATTGGCATATTCGTAGGACAGATCGACGATCGTATCTTCACCAAGAGCGAAACGTGCGGTCGGGTTGATACCGATCCGGTCGCCATCATAGAAATCGCGGTGATTGTTAAGGCTCTCGTAGGATGCGTTGAGCCGGAATGCCGCGCTCTCGCTTGTCGAGAAGTTGAAGTCGCCTTGGACGCTGAACTCGCCAAATGTGTCGACCGCGACTTGGCCGCCTGCGAAGGTTTCGCTCAATGCACCCTTTTTGGTCACGCGGTTCAAAACACCGCCTGTGCCGCCGCGCCCGAAGAGCAGCGCGTTGGGGCCGCGCAGGATTTCGACCTGCTCAAGATTGTAGAGCCCGCGATAGTATTGGACGTCATCGCGCACGCCATCGATGAAGAAATCTGCAGTGGAGCGCACGCCTCGAAACACGATGGCGTCGCGGTGCCCTTCGCCTTGAGACGTGTTCACCCCCGGTGTGTAATCGACGATCTGGCCGATGCTGGTAATGCCGCGCTCAAGTATTTCCTCTTCGGTGGTGATGGTCAGGCTTTGCGGGATATCGATGATCGGGGTGGGGGTTTTGACCGAGTTCACCGCGCTGGATTGCAGAATCTCTCCAGTAACGAGGATATCCTCACCCTGCGTTTCCATGATCGGACCACTTTCAAAGACCGTCTGCTCGCCTTGCGAGCCTGTTTCCTCCGCAGCGGCGGGGAAGGCGATCGCGGCGCACGAGAGGAAAAGTGCGGTTCGGTTGAAAGTGTGAATCATGGCTTCCCTTCTGTCTGACGAGCAAGTCGCTATTGCAACCTACTCGCAAGTGCAACCATGAAATTGAGAATAATTCGCAAAGACTATTTGTGTGACCAAATTGACGCGTCACAAAACGCTGAAATTCGCCTTGCGTCGTTCTCCAGCGCCGTTGTAACGCCAGCTTTGCTCCGCCATCGAAAGAGAGAAGTCGACCATGAAGGCAACCATCTGGCACAACCCCAAATGCGGCACTTCGCGCAAGACACTGGCGATCCTTGAAGAAGCGCCCAATGTTGATGTGACCATCGTTGAATATCTCAAAGAGCCGCCGACCCGCGAAAAGCTCGCACAGCTTTATGCCGATGCGGGGATGGAACCGGCGGCGGGTCTGCGCATACGCGGAACCGACGCAAAAGAGCGCGGGCTTACCGAAGCGGATGCTGACACCGTGCTTGATGCCATGGCTGCCGAACCTGCACTGATAGAGCGCCCGCTGGTCGAAACGGATAAGGGTGTGGCTCTATGCCGACCGCAGGACAACGTTCTGAAGCTGTTGTGATTACGCCCGATCGCGCGTCATATCGCGGTCGGATTGTAGCCCGGCCCAACCCAACGCAAACACCATAAGGCACAGCGCGATAATCAGCCCAAAGCCCAACCAATCATTGAGATTGTAAAGCAGCACGCCGAGAGCTGGTGCGTAAATAAAGCTCGCCCCGGCAACACTCGCCACAACGCCCGATGCCTGCCCCTGTTCAGCGCGCGTTACCGCCAGCGATGTGCCCGCCGTAGTACCCGGGCGGAACAATCCAAAGCCCAGCGAAGCAATTGCAAAGCCCAACGACAGGGTAAAGACATCGTCTGCCATGCCCAAGACGGCTGTACCAAAGGCGGCTACTACCATACCTGACAACGTCGCAATGCGCGGCCCCAGATTAAAGCGAGGGATTAGCCCCCATTGCGCCAACAAGGTCGCAAGCGCGCCGAACACCAGCACTAAGCTGATAATCGCAGCCCCTTCCGCCGGAGCATCGCGCAGGCCCAGCCGATCAAGCACAAGAAAACCGACAATGCCCATAATCATCGCCTGAGCATGACCGCCGATCAACGCAGCGATGACCCATGGTCGCAAGCGCGGCTCAAACCATTTCAATCGCGCCGGTTCCGGCGCACGTCCGCTTGCATCATCGGCGTCGTCTTCCTCGACCGTGATCGCATCCGATCCGCCAGAATAGGCTGTCATCTGACCGCGGGCTGCGAATTGGGGCTCATCATTCGGCAGACGCAGTCGCAACAGGATCAGCGCGACCAGACCGATCAACGCGAAGCCAATAAACGGCCCTGACAACCCGAGCCCCAGAAATGACACGATCATCAACGGCGCCAGAACCGGCCCGATCACCGTGCCAAGACCAAAGCTTGAGGCGATGAGAGACAGCGCATTTGTCCGCTCTGATCGGGGAGTTCGCGATGCGACATAGGCCTGAACCGCTGGCGGTGCGGCGCTGCCAAATCCACCATAGAGGCTGCGCGCGGCCGCAAAGGCGATAAGTGCCCAAAACGCACTCATCCATCCAGCAAGGCCAGCCCACAGCACCAAACCGCACAAAGCCATCGATGCGACAAAGCCGACCAACCCCAGCGCCATCATCGCTTTGCGCCCGCGCCTATCCGATCTCCGCGCCCAAATCGGCGCGCAAACCACCCAAAGCAATGCAGACCAACTGTAAGCGAGGCTGATCCAGACATCGTCGACTTGCAACGCGGTCCCGATGGACGGCATCACCGAATGCATCGCCGTGTTCCCGGCGGCCGTCACCAGCATCACAGTGAACAGCAGTGCCATCCGGCCGCTTGAAATTGGCTTCGCAGCTTGTGCTAAAGGCGAATCCGGTGGGTTTTGAGCATCAGCCATTGCCACAGGCGCTAGGCCATGACGCTTCCAGTATCAATCCGGGTTATTGCTCCATGCCTGTGGGCAGAACAGTTTAGTCGAAAGTCTCTTCAATAGCGGCTGTGCTGGGGCCGGATAGCTGCGCATACATCGCCACCGCAATCGCGCACATCAACATGCCCACCGCCATGCCTGTGACACCGTTGACCAATCCGAGGATCAGCATCGCAATGGTGCCAGATCCAAGAAGCGCGACAAAAAGGCCAAACACCATGCTGATAAGCAGGTTGATCACCCCCGTCACTGCAACGATCACAAACCAGAATAGCATGATGGCCCATTGGTTTTTGCCCGTCAGTTTGACGCTGGAGGCAATTGCGCCAAAAGGATTGAGCGTCCCGCCCAAAACCATCGCTGGCATGGTCAATGACATCCGCGCCATCAACCACACGATGTAAATGAGCACCGGCAAGAATCCGACAAATGCCAAAGCAGGAGCACCGGCCACGCCTGCGATCAAAGAGATCGGCACCAATATCAGCATCGCACCAATGACATAGGCGAGGGCAAACAGGACCGTAACGACCAGCAGGCTGGGCACGGATTTGATACCTGCGCTCAAAGCTTGCCCAACAGTCGGCCGATGATCTCCCATCAACGCAACCATCGCGGAATAGCCCGCAAACTGAACGAGAAGTGCGAAGAAGAAACCCAAAAAGATCGGCCCGATCATGGTGCCCAATTGTGCGGCCAAAACCTCGGGATCAGAGGTGGGATCAACGATCGAAGCAAAGTCTGGCGTGAAAAGATACAGCGCCACCGTCGGCAACATTAGGAATACAGCAGCGATTACCAAAAGCAGCTGAAAATTGTCGCGTATCAGCTCAACTGCGCGTGACCAGACTGTGTTCATATCAAATTGCATGCTGCGTCCCCAAAGCTCTTTGAGCTCTTAACCCTTGATCTCGCCCGTCAATGCCCCCACCGACACTCTATGGCAAGCACCGCTCCTGATCTGGTGGACAGTTCTGCGATTGAATGGCAGCGCGACGACGCGCCGGTTGCCTATACGGCGGCTTTGGCGACGATGGAGGCGCGCAATCACGCGATCGCAGCGGGAGAGGCGCGAGAGCTGGCGTGGTTGTTGGAGCATCCACCGGTCTACACGGCCGGGACCAGTGCCGATAAAGCCGAACTCGTAGACCCGCGTTTCGAAGTGGTCGAGGCTGGGCGCGGTGGTCGTTACACTTATCATGGACCGGGTCAGCGGGTTGGGTATTTGATGCTCGACCTTGGAAAACGCGGCAAAGATGTGCGCTGTTTCGTTCATTCGATAGAGGGCTGGGTGATCGATACGCTCAGCGATTTTGGTGTCGAGGCGTGGCGGGCCGAAGGGCGCGTTGGCATCTGGACGCAGGATGTTGATGGGCGCGAGGCAAAGATCGGCGCGATTGGTGTGCGCGTGCGCCGCTGGGTCACGATGCACGGATTTTCTGTCAATCTTGACCCGGACCTCTCTCATTTTAGTGGCATTGTGCCGTGCGGGATCGAAGAATTCGGGGTCACCAGCCTCGCGCGACTTGGCAAGCAGGTTTCCTCAGAGCAATGGGACGCCGCATTGATTGCGCGCGCTGATGGCTTTTTGGACATGCTAGAGGCAGCGCGGATAAAGGCCTGCAACAAAGGATAAGAACGGGATGAAGAGCAAGTTCGCAATCACATTAGCGGTGCCCTTGATGCTGCTGTCGGCATGCGAAGATGAGACCGCACCTGACCCGGCTGCGGTCGAAACCGGCGGCGAGGTTGCTGGTGATGTCTTGGAAGGCACAATCAGCGACGACATGTTGCCGCTCGAAGAATTGACCTCCTCTTCCCCTCCCGCAGACCCGATTGATGATGAAGAGGGCGCCACCGGCGATGATGTCGAGGCGTCTGAAAATTAATGCTGCCCGAAATGAGAGCACCAGTTCCGGCGGCAAAAAGCTGCCGGCAACTGGTGCATAATTTTTAGGCCGACTGCGCTTCCGCGGTCCGTTCTTCGGCCATGGTCGGATAGTCAATATACCCTTCTGGAATTGGGAAATACCAGGATTTGGGCACATTGACGTTAGGGTTGAATTCCGCACCCACCGCGATCCGTTTTTCCAGATCAGGGTTCGAGATGTAGGGGCGACCAAAGCTGACCGCATCACAGCGACCGCTGGATACATCGTCATCGGCTTCTTGGGCTGAGTAATCGGAGTTGAGGATCAGCGGGCCTTTGTAGTGCTCGCGGATAACGCCATCTTGCTGAGGCACATCGGTCTGACCAAATGTGCCATCGGGGCCAGGCTGACGCAATTCAACGAACGCCAGATTCAGATCGTTGCAAACCTTGGCCGCCTTGCCAAAGATCGCTTCGGGATTGCTGTCGTCGGTCCCTTGGGAATCGCCATTGGGAGATAGGCGGATGCCAACGCGGTCTGCGCCCCAAACATCAATCAACGCCTCAAGCACTTCGCGCATCAATCGAGTACGGTTCTCTGGCGAACCACCATATTCGTCTTCGCGTAGATTCGTTTTGTCGCGCAGGAACTGGTCGATAAAATAGCCGTTCGCACCGTGCAATTGCACCGCGTCAAATCCCGCTTTCTTCGCGTTCTCACCTGCGCGGCGATAATCATCGATCGTGCGTTTGATATCGTCCAGCGTCGCTGCTCGCGCTTCCGCATAGGGTTGCTTGCCAATTGGAGTGTGCGCTTCACCCGGCGCTGTGGTTGCGCTGGCGGAGAGCGGTGCTTTGCCGTCGAGAAAGTGCGGGTGAACGATCCGCCCCATATGCCACAATTGCAACGCAATCAGGCCGCCTGCCTTGTGCACGCGTTCGACAATGGGTTTCCATGCTTCGGTTTGGCTCTCGCTCCAGATACCCGGAGCCGATGGCCAACCAAGCCCTTCGACGCTGATCCCGGTTGCCTCTGTCAAGATCATCCCGGCCCCTGCGCGTTGCTCATAATAAGTGCCCATCATTTCATTGGGCGTGAACATGGGATCAGCGGCGCGACCACGCGTGAGCGGCGCCATAAAGATACGGTTCTTCGCTTCAAGCGCGCCCATCTTTAGCGGCTGGAACAAACTGTCATGCATAGGCGAAATCCTCCTATTGGGTTTCAATTGGCTATTCACTTGCAGGCGATGGGCGTAGGGCGCAAGCATGGATTCTAACGCAGGGCTGAAAGCGAAACTTGTCGCGCCGAATAATGCGCCGCGCCGGGCACCCCACAGGGCGCTGCTTTTGGCGGCGCTTTTGGGTGGCAATATCGCGCTTGCTATGGGACCATGGCTGGTGCGGCTGGCGGATACTGGGCCGGTCAGCGCAGCGTTCTGGCGACTGTTCCTCGCGCTGCCGTTTCTTGTGGTGTTTGCGTGGGTCGCGGGTCAGCGATTGGGCGGGATGCCGCGGCGCACTTTGGTGTTGGTGGCGATAGGTGCGCTGGCCTTTGCGGGCGATTTGGCGAGCTGGCATATCGGTATCGGGATGACGCGGCTGGGCAATGCGACTTTGTTCGGCAATGCAGGCTCGATCATCCTGCTGTTCTGGGGCTTCATCATCGCGCGCATGTTGCCGCGCGGGGCCGAATGGCTGGCGATTATCTGCGCGCTGGGCGGCGCGGCGATCCTGTTGGGGCGCAGTCTTGAGATTTCGACGCAGACCTTTGTCGGCGACCTGTTCTGCCTGACCGCAGGGGTGCTCTACGCGGTGTACCTGCTGACCCTGCAAGGCGAACGCGCACGGTTTGGGGCGTGGAGCCTGCTCACATGGGTGAGTATCTTTGCCTGTCCGGTGCTGCTGACGCTGGCGCTGGCGCTGGGCGAACCTGTCTGGCCGACCGACTGGACCCCGATCCTGATCCTTTTCGTCACTAGCCAACTGATCGGGCAGGGGTTGCTCGTTTATTCCCTCGGCCACTTCCCCCCGCTGGTGATCGGGCTGGCGCTGCTGACCCAACCGGCAGTGGCAGCGATGATCGGCTACGCGCGGTTCGGGGAAGTGCTTATGCCGCTGGATGTGGTGGGGATGGTGCTGCTGGGGAGTGCGCTGGTAGTGGCGCGGGCGACGAGAAATGAGGCTGCACCGAGCAGCAAGCCTAAGGGCGATTGATCAAATGTGCACAACCAACGGAATGGCTTCTTTCAAATTCGCAAAATAGCTCAAAGTATGCTATGCGCGCACCGACGAGAAAGGCCATAGGCCTTTCTCGTCGGTGCTGCGTACGCGTTTCAAAAAGCGGGTCAAAAAAGCCTTTAAACGCACAATAATTCCTCGCATTCTCAATGTCACTGAAGCCATATTCGTTGCGTGGATTGTATCAAAATTTTTGCAATAAAGCAATAATTTAGATGGGAAATCCTCACTTCAATCTGCCCTGAACGGCACCTTGCCCAAATCACCCAACCCAACAGTCCCGCTCGCCATTTCCAACATGCGATCCAGGCTCCGCTTCGCCTTCATCCGCATGCCTTCTTCGATCTCGATCCGTGGCTCCAGATCGCGCAGGGCGGTGTACATTTTCTCCATCGTGTTCAGCGCCATATAGGGGCAGATATTGCACGAGCAGTTTCCGTCCGCGCCCGGTGCTCCGATGAATGTCTTTTCGGGCAGAGCCTTTTCCATCTGGTGCATGATGTGTGGTTCTGTTGCGACGATCAGAGTGTCGCCTTCGAAGTTCTTCGCAAAGGTCAGGATTGAGCTGGTCGAACCGACATGATCAGCGTGGTCGATGATCGTTGGCGGGCATTCCGGGTGCGCAGCGACGGGAGCATCGGGATGCTGTGCTTTCAGCTTGAGAAGCTCGGTCTCGCTAAAGGCCTCATGCACAATGCATACGCCCGGCCACAGCAACATTTCACGATCAAATTTGCGTGCCAGCCATCCGCCAAGGTGGCGATCCGGGCCAAAGATGATCTTTTGATCCGCCGGAATCTGCTCAAGGATCGTTTCTGCGCTGGAAGAGGTGACGATGATGTCAGACAGCGCCTTAACCTCGGTCGAGCAATTGATATAGGTCAGCGCGATGTGATCGGGATGCGCTTCGCGGAACGCTTTGAACTTCTCCGGCGGGCAGCTGTCTTCGAGCGAGCAGCCCGCATCCATATCGGGAAGGATCACGGTTTTATCAGGTGAAAGGATCTTGGCAGTGTCCGCCATAAACTTCACACCGCAAAACAGGATGACATCTGCGTCCGTCTCCGCCGCCTTGCGCGACAATTCGAGGCTGTCTCCGACGAAATCGGCAATATCCTGAATGTCGGGCGTTTGATAATAATGCGCCAGGATAATGGCGTTGCGCTCTTTGCGCAGCCGCTTGATCTCTGCCAGCAAATCGTCGCCGGTGGGCACTTTGGTCTCTACGCTCATCATGATCCCCGCATATAATGTTGCGCGCAATCTAGGGAATGATGCGCCATTTTGCGAGCGATTTACGCGAAACTTGTGCTAGCCTGCTTTGCGGGGAGAACGACATGTATCAGCTGGACCTAACCGAGGCGTATTGCCCTGCACAGGCAGACACCGAATATCGTGAACGCACGATTGAGGCGATGCTGCGCGAACAGGTTGCTATCCGGCCCGAAGCCATGGCTTTGCGCGAATTGTTGCCCGATGGGACGGTCGGGCGCGAATGGACCTATGCTGAACTGCTGGCAGATGCGGAGCGGTGTGGAAAGGCGCTGGCGGCGCGTCATCCCAAGGGTACGCGGATCGCAATTATGGGTGGCAATTGCCCGGAATGGGTGTTCGTCCAAATTGGCGCGGCGATGGCCGGGCTGGTGCTGGTTACGGTGAACCCCTCATTCCTGCCACGCGAAGTGCGCTATGTCCTTGAACAATCGGGTGCGGGCGCAGTCTATTATCAGCCGCATGTTCGCGGAAGTGCTTTGAGGCCGGTGGTTGATGAGGCATCTGCGGGGCTGTCAGCGGCGGAATTCGTAATCGATATAGAGGATCACGGTGAGCTGTTTGCGGGCGCTGGCGATGGTCAACTGCGTGAGAGCGATCCGCGCGATATCTGCATGATCCAATACACGTCGGGCACAACGGGCTTTCCGAAGGGCGTGTTGCTGCATCAGCATGGTCTCGTCCAAAGCAATCATGATGTGTTTGCCCGGTGGGAGTTGGCCCCGGGCAAGACGGTTACCTGTCCATTCCCGCTGTTTCATACAGCGGGCAGCGCGGTATGCGTGCTGGGAGTGTTGTCGCATGGGGCGACCCTGCTGCTTGTTACGTTGTTCGATCCGGTCGCTGTGGCCAAAGCGATTGAGCGCGAAAAGCCAGAGGTTGTGGGCGGCGTTTCCACCATGATCTTTGCGATTATGGAGGCGGCGAAGGCAACCGGTACAGACCTGTCCAGCGTCCAAAGCGTGATCAGCGGCGGGGCCATGGTGCAACCCGAACTGAACCGCACTGCGCAAGAGATGTTCGGCGTGCCGATCCTGATCGTTTATGGCCAAACCGAAACGTCACCCGCCATCACAGCCGCCTGGCCAACCGATACCGGTGCGGAGCTGACTGAGACGATTGGTCAGCCATGCAGCCATATGGAAGTCGCGATTCTCTCGCCCAACGACAACAGCGTTTGCAAGGTCGATGAGCAGGGCGAGATCTGCATGCGCGGATACAATATGATGACGGGTTATAACGATAACCCGGCCGCCACCGCGGAGACGATTGATGCCGATGGTTGGCTGCATACGGGCGACTTGGGTTCCATGAGCGCGCGCGGATATGTGAAGATCACAGGCCGTGTAAAAGAGATGATTATCCGCGGCGGCGAGAACCTGTTCCCCGCTGAGATTGAGGCTGCGATGCTGGAGCATCCCGCCATCGCCGAGATCGGAGTCGCAGGCGTTCCCGATGAGAAATGGGGAGAGATCGTCGCGTGCTTTATGCGGCTGGCAGACGGTGCAGAGCGGCCCTCTGATGATGATTTGAAAGCGTTCGTGCGAGAGCGCCTGTCCCCGCAAAAGACCCCGGCGCATTGGGTTTGGGTCAAGGAATTCCCGCTGACCGGGTCAGGCAAGATCCAGAAATTTGCGCTGGCTGAGCAATTTGTGCGCGGGGATTTTGGCTAAACCACCTGCGACGAGTAGACAGTTATTGAAGCGGTGGCCGCTCGGTATCTTCGGCCTCGAATAGCCACTTTTCACCCCATTCGCGCATAGTGCTCATCATGGGGGCAAGTTCACGTCCAGCCTCGGTCAAAGAGTATTGCGCGCGCCGAGCATCGGGCGGGTTGCGCTCCAAAACCCCATATTCGACCAGCGCAGCCAGACGCGAGGTTAGGGCCGCGCGGTTGATGCCTGTTCGCGGCAGGAATTCCTCAAAACGAGTGGCACCAAGAAACGCCTCTCGCAGGATCAAAATCACCCAGCGATCCCCTAAAATACGAGACGCACGCCCAACCGGGCAGGGAGACGATGACGGCTTGAAACGATCCATAAGTCCGGAAATTAGACTTGACCGGCGGATTTGCAAGCGTAGGTATCGCTAAGTCTGGAAATAAGACTTATGGAGAATGCTATGGCTCGGCCCGGCTTTGATAACGAAAAACAGGTTCTCGAATATATGAAGCGGATCGCGGTTGGACGATCAGGCTTCAGCAGCTTTCTAGCGTTAGAGCCGGTGCGGTGCTGGGAAGGTGAGGCGGAAATCGTCATGGATGTCCGGCCCGAGATGACGCAGCATCATGGATTTGCGCACGGAGCCATCGTCGGCTTGATGGCGGACAATGCCTGCGCATGGGCAGCGAGTTCAGCGGTCGGCGATGTCGTAACTGGTAGCTACACGATCAACTTCCTTGCCCCTGCAAAAGGCGAGAAACTGAGATCAAGGGGAAGCGTGGTGAAAGCGGGTAAGCGTCAAGTGGTGGTGCGCGCCGATGTTTGGTCAGAGAGCGAGGATACCGATCCGGTGCTAGTCGCGATCGCGCAAGGAACCATCGTCCCCACTGGTATCGCAACGTCCAAGGAAACGCGTTAGGCGGTGCGCCAAACATCCCCATCCAGCGAAACCGCGCCGCGCTTCTCCAAGTCGATCAAATGCGCGGTCACGCTCATCTCAGCTGCTGCGATCAGGCGCTCATCCAGACCTTTATACATGTCCGGAATGAACTCCCCTGCTGTCCGTGCGCGCTCTCCCAACAACCGCACAATCTGATTTTCGCGTTGGCGGCGGTGGCCGATCATGCCGCGCACCAATTGGCGCGGTTTCTCAATCGCAGCGCCGTGGGCGGAGTGATAGACACGATCCTCGCGCGCCTGCAATTTCTCTAAACTCGCCATGTAATCGCCCATATCGCCATCGGGCGGGATCACGACGCTGGTGGACCAGCCCATAACGTGATCGCCGGTGAACAAAGCGCCGCTTTCCTCCAGCGCATAACACAGGTGGTTGGAGGTGTGACCCGGCGTCGCCACTGCGGTCAAAGTCCACCCGGTGCCGCGCATCGCCTCTCCATCTTCGAGGACGCGGTCTGGCGCATAGGTCGTATCAAACGATTCATCCGCGCGCGGCAGGTCGCTTTGTAGGACGAGGGGAGCACAGCCGACAATTGGTGCTCCGGTACGCTCTGCCAAAGGCGCGGCGGCTGGGGAGTGATCGCGGTGCGTGTGAGTGCACATAATCGCTCTAAGAGCGCGTTCTCCGATGGCACCCTCGATTGCATTAATATGCGCCGGATCGTTCGGCCCCGGATCAATCACTGCGCAATCCGGCCCGTCCTCTTGTCCCACAACATAGGTTTGTGTGCCGGTGTAGGTGTAGGGTGATGGATTGGGTGCGAGCACGCGGATCACCAGCGGCTCTAACTGATCAGAAAGCCCGGTGGGCCACGGTTTGGGTGGAATGGCTGGCATAATTTTTCGTAGGGCATATTGTGATGGGCTGTCGACCCTTTGGGCACGGGCCCGCAAATCAATGACCTAAACAACAGGATACCAATGTCCGACTATATTCTCGTCCTCGACGAAGGGACCACTTCCACCCGCGCTATGCTGTTTGCGAGTGATGGGGTGTTGGTCGCCAGCGAACAAGCGGAGCTGACGCAGCATTATCCTCAAGCGGGCTGGGTCGAGCATGATGCGGGAGAGATCTGGGACAAGACGTTGGCTTGCGCGAATGCCGTGATTCCCAAAGCGGGCGGGGCTGCCATGATCGCGGCAATTGGCATCACCAATCAGCGCGAGACCGTGGTTGCATGGGACAAGGTCAGTGGCGAACCGCTGACCCGAGCGATCGTGTGGCAAGACCGCAGGACAGAGCCCTTTTGTGCTGAATTGCGGGATGGCGGACATGAAGCCGATGTGCAGCGCCGCACGGGCCTGCTGCTCGATCCCTATTTCTCTGGCACCAAAATGCGCTGGATGCTCGACAATGTACCCGAAGTGAGCGCGGCCGGTGATGCGGGAACTTTGGCCTTTGGTACGGTTGAAAGCTGGTTGACATACAAATTGACGGGTGGCCCGAAAGACGGAAGCGCGCATATAACGGATGCGAGCAATGCCAGCCGAACTTTATTGATGGAGCTTTCCGGGGCGGGTTTCGATCCCGGATTGTGTGACCTGATCGGCGTGCCCCATGCCGCTTTGCCCGAAGTGGTCGATATGTCGGGAGCGCTGGCTCAGACTGACAAAGCGCTCTTTGGCACCGCGATCCCGATCACTGGCTTGGCAGGTGATCAACAGGCAGCAACCATTGGGCAAGCCTGCCTCTCACCGGGTCAGACCAAGGCCACCTATGGCACCGGCGCGTTCGTGCTTACCAATCAAGGCGCGAGCATTCCGCAATCAACCAATCGCCTGCTTGGCACGGTCCTGACGCAGATTGCTGGCCAGCGGACCTATGCGATTGAAGGATCGGTGTTTGTTGCGGGCAGTCTGGTTCAATGGCTGCGCGATGCATTGGGGATCGTCGATGTGGCCGCGCAAACAGAGGAGCTGGCGCGCTCCATTGCCGATAGCGGGGGCGTCACCATTGTACCTGCGCTGGCGGGATTGGGCGCACCGCATTGGCGCGCAGAGGCTCGCGGGGTGATTACAGGGCTAAGCTTTGCGAGCGGGAAGGCCGAGATTGCACGTGCAGCTTTGGAAGCGATGGCGCATCAAACGCATGATCTCGCACAGGCCTTTGCAGCCGATGGGACCGCGTGGGAGACATTGCGGATTGATGGCGGGATGTCTGCGAATGACTGGATGGCGCAGGACCTTGCAAACATGCTGGGTCTGACCGTCGAACGACCCGGTTTTGTTGAGACGACCGCCTTAGGTGCGGCCATGCTGGCTGCGGCGGGTGCGGGCCTTTACCCAGACCTTGCCAGCGCGGCCGAGGCAATGCGCGGGAAGCTGACTCTATTTGAACCTGGCATGGACGATGGCATTCGCGAAGAGCGGCTCGCGCGGTGGCGCAAAGCGTTAGACGCGGCGTAAAACGCTACCCCAAATCGCTCAATCGCCGCTCAAGACGCGAATGGATTGCGCGTGCGGGCGATGCCATTTCAAAGCCGCTGCGCCATGCTTCATCAAGACGCGCGATGCGTTGGTGCAGGCGCTCCGTTTCATTGATCAATTCACAGGTTTCCGGCTCCAAAGCCTCCTGCGCGACGGGATCGCTCAGGCGGTCTGGCGGCAATGTGCCATGTTGCCGCACTTGGCTTTCGGTGAGTTCGCCAGAGAAGAAAGCGCGCTGATTCAGAAGCCATGCAAGGATGTGCATCATCCGTGTGGTGGTCTTCAAACCCTCTGTTGAAAGGGCGAGCCGTGCAGCAGTGTCTTCGCCTGCTTCAGGCTCCCGAATGCCCATCGCAAAGACCGCGCGCACGTCGTCTGCGAGCACCAATGCTTCGGTGTAAAGCGCCTCAATAATGGGGCGGGAAAGGTTTGAGGTCCGTGCCATAAGTTGCCGAAGCTACGCCTCATCCGCCTTCGATACCAGCGGCGCATGGTTACTATCCCAGCACGATTTTTTAACGTCCCGTCCCGGCACACAATCGGATGTGTCTTAACTAGGCGATGATGTCGGGCACCAGCGAATTCTCGATTATCGTGATCTGATCGCGCAACCTTAGCTTACGTTTCTTGAGCCGCGCGATTTGCAGTTGGTCGGAGGCGCCTGCTTCCACCAACGCGGCAATCGCGGCGTCAAGGTCGCGATGTTCAGTGCGCAGCAATTCCAGCCGTTTTTGAAGCTCAGCTTCATTCATGCTTTGAAAAACTCGCCCTTTTGTCGATGTCGTTTTGCGTGCCCAGCGCCCTCATAGACGATTCGCGCGCCGATGCACCGATTGTTTGCGCGCCGCCCATGAGCTGTTGCAGCCAGCGAGTGTGCGACCTGTCGCAGATCGGTGAGCAGCGGTCGAATTTGGTGCAATCACCTCTTTGCAATTTTCCGCGCGTGTGTTTTTATCTGGTTCTGCGGCTCAGCCGTGTCGTGCTGAGTCGCCCGCTTGGGGGTGAACCCCCGCACACACACAAATGCACCCGACTAGGAGAACGCATATGGCTACCGCACCAGCAACTTCATCTCACATGGATGCTCTCCAATCCAAACATGCCGGACTTGATGCTCGGCTCAGAGATGAATTGGCGCGACCTGCGCCCGATGATGCGGTGATCCAGCAAATCAAGAAACAGAAATTGCAGCTGAAGGAAAAGCTTACGCGCGCCTAGCAACGCGAGTTTCGGGCACTTCACTTCATCTGTACTCCGCGCGCCGTAAATCGGTTGCATATTGTCGCTCACGTCCTTTGCTTTTGCTTAGGCAACAGCGTAGGTAATCGGCAATCATGACCGCCGCTGCTTCCGCCCGACAGATCCTCACCCGTTTGCACGAGGTGATGGCACAGCGCCTGCATGCGCAGGGTAAGCTGGATTCCGTCGTCGATATTATTGGCGAAAGTCTGGCTAGCGAGGTGTGCTCGATCTACCTCCTGCGCGAAGGGATGCTGGAGCTGTATGCGACGCGCGGCCTTAATAAGAGCGCCGTTCATGTCACCCGCATGGCGATTGGCGAGGGCCTTACCGGTGTAATCGCGGACAATGTCGAAATGCTCAATCTGGCCGAAGCCAAAGCGCATCCCGACTTCCAATACCGTCCGGAAACAGGCGAGGATAAATTCCATTCATTCGCCGGTGTCCCGATTGTCTATCACGAGCGTGCCGTGGGTGTCCTGTGTGTCCAGCATGTTGAACCGCGTCGCTATGAAGACGTTGAAATCGAAGCGCTTCAAACCACTGCGATGGTGCTGTCTGAGCTGATTTCCAATGCCGAATTGGTGGATGAGGAAGAGGCGTTAGGCCTTTCCGAGGCGCTGTCCGGGCCACAGACAGTCCCGGGCCTGACTTTGGTCAAAGGTTTGGGTGCGGGCATCGCCGCCTATCACCAGCCGCGCGTCGAAATCACCCAAGTGATGGCTGACGATATCGAAGCCGAACGCGCGCGTGTCTATCGCGCCTTTGATAAGATGCGCGAACAGATCGATGGGCTTGCCAATCAGGCCGAATTTGGAGTGGGCGGAGAGCATGAGGAAGTGCTCCAGACCTACAAAATGTTCGCCTATGATGAAGGTTGGTCGCGCCGCATCAATGAAGCAATCGACAGCGGCCTCACCGCAGAGGCGGCGATTGAACGGGTGCAGCAGCACACGCGGATGCGCATGCGCGCAATCGATGATCCGCTGCTCGCAGACCGGATGCATGATTTGGAGGATCTTGCGAACCGGTTGGTGCGTATCGTTTCAGGCCAGTTGGGCACAGCGGCGCAACAGGGCCTTCGCAAAGACACAATCCTGATCGCGCGCAATCTGGGTCCGGCAGAGCTGCTTGAATATGATCGGCGGCGGTTGAAAGGCGTAATCCTGGAAGAGGGATCGTTGACCGCTCATGTTGTGATTGTTGCGCGGTCTATGGGTGTGCCGGTCTTGGGCCGGGCAAAGAGCCTGCGCGGAATTGTGCGTGAGGGTGATGAAATCCTGCTCGACGCGACGGCTGCCACCGCCACCGTGCGTCCATCGGCTCAAGTTGCAGACGTGTTCGCGCAGCGCTTTGCCAAATCGCGCGAGAAGCAAGCGGCTTATGCCAGTCTGCGCGATGTCGAGCCATTTACTCGCTGTGGTACGCGCATTCAGGTGATGATGAATGCGGGCCTGCGCGATGATATGAGCTCGCTGGGCCTCACAGGTGCAGATGGCGTCGGCCTGTTCCGCACTGAGTTCCAATTCCTCGTCTCAGCCACTTTGCCGCAACGCGAACGCCAGTTGAAACTGTATCGCGATGTCATGGATGCGGCGGGTGACAAGCCCGTTATCTTTCGCACAGTCGATATTGGCGGCGACAAATCGGTGCCGTATTTGTCCTCGGACATTTCCGGCAATGATGAGAACCCTGCGATGGGCTGGCGCGCTTTGCGGCTGGCGCTGACGCGTGAAGGTTTGATGAAGGTGCAAGCGCGCTCCTTGCTGGAGGCGGCGGCTGGCAGACAGCTTTATGTGATGTTCCCGATGGTGTCCGAACCGTGGGAATTCGACGCGGCAAAGGCGGTGTTCGAGGATCAGCTTAAGTTCTTGCGCAAAAAGAAGAAAGTCGTGCCCGAACAGGTGCATTACGGCGCGATGCTCGAAGTGCCAGCCTTAGCCGAAGTGCTCGATCTGCTGCTGCCAAAGCTCAGCTTCCTCTCGGTCGGCACAAATGACCTTACCCAATTCCTGTTCGCCGCAGACCGCGGCAACCCGGACCTTGCGGAGCGTTATGACTGGCTGAGTACGTCGATCATGCGGTTCCTGCGCCGCGTTGTCCAAGCGACTCAGGGCACGGATGTTGATCTGGGCGTTTGCGGCGAGATGGGCGGACGCAGGCTGGAAGCTTTGGCATTGCTTGGCATTGGTTTCCGCAGGCTCTCAATTACGCCCGCCGCGGTTGGTCCGATTAAGGAGCTGGTGCGCCGGATTGATCTGGATGAATTGAGCGAGGCTATGACTGCATGGCTGGCCGACCCATCCTGTAATCTGCGCGAGGCGATTGGCGCGTGGGCTACAGAACGCGATATCGACGTGGACTAACGCTCTGTCGCGCCTCAGCTCTTCTCAGCGCTGTTAAAGGGCGCTTTGACGGACCAAATTGTAAACATGCTTAGCGAATGCTTGACAGGGGAGCGGCCACGCCGTTCTTGTGTCCGATAACCAATATTGGAAAAACCACAGATAAGTGGATGGGTCATGGATAGCGAACAGGACAGCACTGGCGAAGAGCTGCCCGATCTGATGGAAACCGGGTCGGCGAGTATAGGTGATCGCCTGCGCGTGGCGCGTGAGGGAAAGCGGCTGGAACTGTCGCATATCTCGGCTGAAACGCGCATTCCCATCCGCCATCTTGAAGCGATTGAGACCGGCAATTTCGACACGCTGCCATCGCGCACCTATGCGATTGGTTTTGCCAAAAATTACGCCCGCGCAGTGGGCATGGACGTCGAAGAAGCGGCGCAGGAAGTGCGCGAAGAGCTGGCCGATGGACAGGCAAGTGCCACTTATATGGCAGGCGGCATGGAGCCGGGAGACCCTGCAAAATTGCCATCATCGGGCCTTGCATGGTTTGGCGCATTTGCTGCCATCCTGCTCGCGGTTGGCGCCGTCTTTTTCTACAGCACCTATTTTGGTGCAGGTGCGACGCCCGGTTCACTGATCGCAGATAGCGATGAGGCTGGCGAAGTGGTCGCCGATGCGGACGGCGCAGGGCCGGTTGAAGCGGCGGCACCCACTGGTGGGGACGTTGTGTTCACCGCACTGGAAGATGGCATTTGGGTGCGTTTTTACGAAGATGGTGGAGAGCGCCTGTTCGAAGGAACCATGGCGAGCGGCGATAATTTTGAACTGCCTGCAACCGCTTCTGTCCCGCGCATCAACACCGGACGTCCGGATGCCTTTGCAATCACAATTGGCGGGCAAAGCGTGCCCAAATTGGCAGAAGCTCCGGTGACTATGGGCGATACGCCTATCTCTGCCGATGCCTTATTGGCACGCGCCGATATGCCTGCTGCGCCCATACCGGGCAATTGATCCACCAATTCGCTGGGCCTGATTAGAGCCTGAGCGTGCACAATGTGCGGCATAAGTCGTTATGCGGGGTCGACTTGCGCAGTCGGCTAAGCCACAGATTCCGGTGATATTCATGAGCGCCGCGCCAGATTGTTGCGCGCACTCACACTAGGGAGCCTGAACCGCCATGACTGCCCGCAATATGCCTGTTATTTTCCGCAAAGCGACACCTGCTTTAGGCGCATTGGTCGCCGCTGCTGTGGTCGCGACAACCCCGCTTCCCGCGATTGCGCAAGACAATACAGAGGCGCGTTTGCGCCGAGCAGAGGCAGAGATCCGGGCGCTGCAACGCACTGTATTTCCGGGCGGCGATGGTCAGTTTTTTGAACCGCAAATCACACAAGGCAGCACCAATACTGGCTCAAATGGAACCAACGCGCCGTCCACGACGGCTGTGACGGATATCCTCGCCCGGCTGGATGCGATGGAAGTGCAATTGCAGCGCCTGACCGCTCTGACAGAGGAAAACACCAACGCGATAAGCCTGATGGAAACGCGCGTCGCAGCGTTGGAGAATGGCAACAACAGCCCCACTTTCACAGGGTCACCATCGGGCACAGTGCCGCAACCTTCCGATCCGGTTGCAGCGACCAACTCCAATATCGCTGAAATGAACGGCACATCGGAGCAATCTGCCGATCCGCAGCCCAGCGCGGCCACTAACACTGCGGTTGCACAGGCCTCATCTGGCCCTAGTGCAGAGCGGATCGCCGCCGTTCAAGCAATCACCAAGCCTGACACAGGCGATGCAGGCGATGACGAATATTCATACGGTTTCCGCTTGTGGAATGCCGGTTTCTACCCGGAAGCACGCCAGCAGCTTGCGTCATTCGTGGAGGATTACCCCAACCACTTGCGCACTACCTATGGCCGTAATCTGCTGGGCCGCGCGTTCCTCGATGACAATATGCCAGAGGAAGCCGCGCGTTGGTTCCTGCGCAATTATCAGGCCGATCGCACTGCGCGGCGCGCGCCTGACAGCCTGCTCTATCTGGCGGAATCGATGATTGCGATGGAAGACACACGCCGCGCCTGTATCGCTTTGTCAGAGTTTGGTGAGACTTATCCGGCGGTTGCGACCGGGCGGTTGGCTGATCAATATGAGAGCAATCGCCGCCGCGTGACTTGCGAGTAGTGGCCGATTGATACTCGGCACGACCCACCCGATTTGGATGCGCTCGACCCGGCGTTGATCGCGCGGTTTACCGAGGCGGTCGATGAATTGTGGCCGCCCGATGATCGCGAAGGGCCGCTCGGCCTTGCCGTGTCAGGCGGGGGCGACAGCCTCGCTTTGCTACTGCTGGCTGCAAGAGTATTACCCGGTGAAATTGCTGTGCTGAGCGTCGATCACGGATTGCGTCCCGAAGCCGCCAGTGAAGTCGCCTTGGTAAAGTCGGTATGTGAGGCACTTGCGGTTCCATTCACCAGCGCGCAGGTGACTGTTGGTGCAGGCAACCTTCAGGCAAAAGCGCGCGATGCCCGTTATGCCGCGTTATGCCACTGGACGGATGAGCATGGCATCGGCGCGGTCGCAACCGCGCATCACGCCGATGATCAGGCAGAGACTCTGTTGATGCGTCTTGCTCGGGGCAGCGGGCTTGCTGGGCTTGCCGGAGTGCGTCGTTGGTCCCATTTGCCGGATAGCGAGACGCCTTTGATCCGGCCGCTTTTATGGGCGCGTAAGGCCGAGTTGGAGGCTCTGGTGAAGGCCGCTGGGGTCACGCCCGCGATTGATCCTTCCAATGCCAATCCAGCGTTTGACCGGGTGCGCGTGCGTGATCATTTGGCGGCGCATGATTGGCTTGATGCGGAGGCCCTGTCAGCCAGTGCTGGGCACTTGGCAGAGGGCTGGCGCGCACTCGAATGGTATGCTGAGATCGATTGGGAGGAGATGGTGACCGCCGAGCAGGGTGACAGCGCCGGCCCAACCTATCGATATTACGCCAATGTCCCGCGCGTCATTCAGATTGAGACGCTGTGCCGGATTATCGAGGAGTTTGGCGGGCGGGTTAGCCGCGGGGAAGCGGGACGCGCAGCCGACCGGCTATGGCGCGGTCAGAACGCCTCCCTTGGCGGTGTTTTGGCAGTGCCAGGCATCGAAAAAGTTGCCAAAATTGGCGTGGAAATGCGCGTCTGGCGGTTCTCTCCCGAACCGCCCAGAACATCGCACTAAGCCGTTAGATCAAGACAACAGGCGGTCACCGATCGTTGCCATTTGACCGCGAGTGATCACAACCCGGTCGCCGCGCTTAGCAATCGCAAAGAGCTTTTCCGCGAAGGGATCAGGCACTCCGATGCAGCCATGCGAGGCATAGCCATTGGCGACTGGCGAGCCGTGGATCGCGATCCCGTCCCATGTCAGACGCAGAGTCCATGGCATGGGCGCGTTGTTGTACTTCTCGGAAACGTTGTCGCGTTCCTTGGTCAGAATCGGAAAACTGCCGAGCGGCGTCGGGTGGCTGGTTGTACCGAGCAAAGCGACCGCTGTGCCGATTTCGTGACCATCGCGGAACACGCTGATCACGCGCGCATCAAGATCGACGGTCATCACCAATTCGCCCGTCGCAGGGGCGCGTGATTCGTCCCAGAACCATTCGCCGTAACGGATCGTCCCTTCAATCGGCAGAATGCTTTTAATGACGAACGGATCGTCTGACTGTGCCGCGGGCGTTGAGGCCGGAGCGGGAGCAGGTGTCGATTGCACTTGCGGGTTGGAGATCATGCGCGCAGCCGGGCCGCGTGGCATGTCGTCGATGGTCACCTCTTCAACTGTGCCGGCTGGCGGCAGTTCGGGAAGGGCAAAATCATCCGTATCATCAATACCATAAGGCTGCGGTAGGCTTGAATCCACAATCAGCGAATCTCCACCAGTCGTGGGGTCGATTGCCCGAATCGCATCTTCCGCTTCCGCTGCAACTTCGACCGCGGCGTCCGCTGCTTCATCGGCAGAGGTCTGCCCAATAGCAATTGTTGCACCACCGGTCAGCGCAGCCAAGCCGAACACTGCGGCAAGGCGGATATTCTTAAAAGCCATGTCGGAATTTCCTTCATCCATGGCGTTGCTTATGCCCGTTTTTTGCGTGAACTGCCAGTGACTAACGGGCAGGCGTCCCTTGCGGGGACGGGGGCAAGGCAAAGGTTAAACTGTAAAAAATTGTCTGGTTTGAGAGGTGGATGGCCCGGTCTGTGATCAGACCGCGCACGACTCACCCATGCGCGCCAAACTGGTTCGCAATCGCGACCGACAATCGCAGCATCAACGAATACGCCTTTTCGATGGGATCGATGTAATCGCGTGCGATCTGGACATAGCCTTCATTGTCCGCATCGGGATATTGTGCAGCAGCATCCATCGCAAAATCGCCGGGCGAGGGGAAATGGGTAGGGAAAGCGCGGCGCATTTGGGCGAGCGCGTCTTCGATCCGCAGGCTGAACACCATCTCCAACACATCTTCGCGGCTGACATCATTTGCGCGGCTAAACACGGGCACGCTGACCGCTTTTAGGAAAATGTGCTGCATGAGCGCCAATCGCAGAGCTTGCGCTGCGCCGATCATACGGCGGGTTTCCTGATTGGAGCCCTCTTCCTTGGCCGCCGGTAACAGGTCCATCAGTCGGTGGAATTTGATCGCATCCACCCGCAGGCGCGATGCCAGACGGCGGAATACTCCGGTGCGATCATCCTTGGTCAGATACTCTGCGAGGACTTCGCATGCGGCGCTCAAATGCGGCTCGGTCCCGCGATAGGGGCGCGTTGCCCAATAGGCAGAGTTGAAGAGTTCGCCATGCGCGGCGACGGTTTTGACGCTCGCCAATGCATTGGACGTCCGCGCCAGACGCAGCAATTGCTGACCGCGTTCGCTTTCAGCCAAGAGCGCGGCGATTTCCTCATAATTGCCATCGGCAGCCGACCCGATCCCGGCGATAACGTTCACCGGATAGCCTAGCTGTTGAAGGATCGAATTGTGCGGGATCGCGCGGATTTGCCGCAGGTTCATATCCCGGTCTGCCGACAGGTCGGATTGGCGGCGTGAAACGCGGCTACCGGTTGAATTCAGCAAGCCTAGCCCGAACGCGGTGACGCTGCGTGAATAGGTCTGGCTGCGCAGATGCGCACGTTGATGCGCACGAATGGCGCGGTAGAAGTCGAGGCTGATATCGGTGCGAGTGTAGAGCGGATCGGCACAAACCTCCGATGGCTCAGGCCCTTCTGTGATGATCCGCGTCAGTGTCGCGCGCGCCAATTCTGGCCCGGCAAAGTGCAAATATCCATCGCCGCCCTGAAAGCTGACCTCTGGCTCCAGCTCAATCCCTTTGCGCACAAATCGACTGCGCGCCCATGGGCTAAGCGGCCATGTCAGCCGATCAGCAAATCCGGATGGATGTGCCCCGCGACCCATGCTTTCGCCATGCGTGTTGAAGATAAGCGCTGCGACATCGGTGAGGCCATGATTGCCCATCGCCTCTGCCATGCGCCCTTGCAGCCGCTCAATCGCGAGGCTGGCCGGGATTTGCCCGACAAAGCGGCCCGCATCGGAAAAACCGGTCTGAATGCACACTCGTCCGCGCTTTTTCGCGTAGGCTCGAAACTGTTCTTCGGCGCACAAAGCTTCAAGGAAGCGCCCGCCATGTTCCAGCGCGCTCTCGGTTTCGAACAGAGGTGAGACATCGACTTTGTCCTCAATCCCGAACAGGCGCGCAAAGTAAAGCGCGGCAAGAATAGTGGAGGGCTGTTCGCATTCCGCGATCAACATGCGGATCGGCGTGTCCGCGTCGATATGGCCAAGAATCTGCGCCATGGCGAGGAATTGCCGGGTCGCGGTTGAGCTTTCGATAGCGAGGCTGGCGAAGTTGGTGGCTTTGGGTGTCACCTCCTCCAACATGCGGCGCAGAGTTGCCATTGCGCCTTTGCTGGCAAGATCAAGCTGAGGCGCTTCATGCAGATGCGCGCGGATCGCGTTGTGCAATTGTTTAGCATTCACGCGGAAATGCACATGCGCCATGCCCAGCCCATCGGCGCGCATTGTCGCGATGAGTGTCTTAAGCGCCACGGCTTTGTCAGTGTCTGCGCCCGCGGCTTCCTCTTCAAGCTGCTCGATCACGCTTTCAAGCGAGGTCAGCTTTGCCGGATCATCGGCGGTCAAACGGTTGGCGGCCGCAGAAAGCGCCTGTGGCTCGGTTAGATCTTCGGCAAAATCAGTCGCGCTTTTCGCCGCATGAGCGCCCGCTGCCTGCAAGCGCGCGACCAATGGGTGATCAGCGGAAATGTCGGCCAAGGCTTCTGCAAAACGAGCGAGCCGTTCTGCCTTTTCTGACAGGCGGAACCGGATTGAGGTGTACCATTTGATATCGGTCCGCCCGTCCATGTCATAACCAACCCAGGTCGCAAAACGGAATGGCAGCGGGGCAAGTTCGCGCCATTCATCGGGCCAAGTCTTCGCCGCATGAGTGAGCGCGCCATGCACGATCTCCGCCCGTGCATCTTGTGCATTGGCAATGGCAGACATCGCCTGACCATGTTCATAATCCAGCGTGACCGCCGGGCGTTCTGCGCCAAACTTGCACGCGGCCTGATCAATCACAGTGCCTTTGCTCGCTGCTTGGGCGATTGCGCCGGTTTGGGCAGGGGTAAGCAGGAATGTCGGGTGCGCGGTGAAAACGGCATGAAGCGAAGGCGTCTCCCACCGCTTACGGAATGCGGCGAAATCACCGTCGAGCGCGTGCAATTGGGCCAAAGCGGATGCATTGGCAGGGGCGGCAATCGGAGCTGCCAATCGCTCCAACCGTTCAGCACGTGCTTTCAGGCTGGAAAATTCCAGTTCCTCAACCAGAGCCTCGACCGCATCAAGGTCCATGGCGGTGGTGCCTTGCGGTGCCTCCAACGCGCGCGACAGGTCCAGACCCAGCTGAAACACCGGATTGAACAAAGGCGTCTCGCGCGTGCGGGCGTGCAATTCTTGCAGGCGTTCACTGAGGTCGGCGATGGAGTTTAGTGGGAGTGTCATGGGGAGGATCGGTCTTCCATATGAGTTTGCGCAAAGGCGGCAGCCGCGCCGAGCAGGCCGGGTTGTGGATGGGTGATAAGCTTAACGGGCATCGCGGCCATCATGGCGTGATAGCGCCCCTTTGCGATGAAGGCTTCGTGGAAAGCGGGTGCGGAAAGCTGGTCTTGCAACCGCAGGCCTAGACCGCCTGCAATGACGACCCCACTTGCACCATGGGCGAGCGCATAATCACCTGCAACGCGGCCCAATGTCTTCACAAAATGGGCAATTGTCTGCGCGGCGATGGGGTCGGTGCCAGCGGCCCCTGCCTTCCAAATATCGAGAGCATCGAGTTGCGGCGTGGCCGAGATACCCTCCAACGCACAGATCGCGGCATGGATGTTCACAATCCCTTCGCCAGAAACCACGCGTTCCAGAGAGACGCGACTATGCACCTTTCGCAAAGCGGCAAGCGCTGCATCATCGACGGCATCTACAGGAGCAAAGTCGATATGCGAGCCTTCAGTTGGCTGGACGATTGCCTGAAGGCCTGAGGATGCGCGATGCCGCCGGAAATGCGCAATGCCAAGGCCGGTGCCCGGGCCAATTACAGTGATCGTCTGATCATCAGGCAGCGGTTTTGACGGGCCTGCAAGATGGGTGAGGTGATGTTCGTCGATGTCGCCCAAAATGGCATAAGCGATCGCTTCAAAATCATTGCATAACACCGCGCGCGATACGCCCAATTCCGCTGACAGCGTATCGGCGTCAAACGTCCAGTCGGCATTGGTGAGCTTAAAGCGCCCTTGGCTAACCGGGCCAGCCAATGCGAGCGCTGCACCTTGAGGTTCAAAACCAGGCTGAGAGCCTAGGAAGGCCCGCCAAGCCTCTGCGAAAGTTGCAAAATCGCCGGTGCCCAGCACGTGAGGTTCACCCAATACAATCGCGCCGTCATCACCGATTGATGCACGGGCAAAGCGAGCATTGGTGCCGCCGATATCAGCTACCGCAATCTCTCTCACAGGCGCACTCTACAGGCCAGCGCTGGCGAGCATAGCGCTTGCGCCTTGTTCCGCGCCATCGGCGTTGGCCTGCATCATACGGAACAATTCGCGGCCCACGCCGTGTTCTTGCGCAGGGTCAGGGGCAGGGGTCCGCTTGGACAAATCGGCGGTTGCTGAAAGCGCGCCCGTCGCGGCGCAAACGGTCACAAGATCGCCGTCTTGCAATAAGCTGAGCGGTCCTCCGCCTTTCGCCTCTGGTGTACAATGGATTGCTGCCGGCACTTTGCCTGATGCGCCTGACATGCGGCCATCGGTTACCAACGCTACGCGATGCCCACGATCCTGTAACACGCCTAGCGACGGAGTGAGGCCGTGCAGTTCTGGCATGCCGTTGGCGCGTGGGCCCTGGAAACGGACAACGACGACAACATCCTTGTACAATTCGCCTGCCTTGAATGCAGCAATCACATCGGCCTGTGTTTGGAAGACCCGGCATGGTGCCTCGATAGTCCAGCGTTCCTGCGCCACGGCAGAGGATTTGAAACATGCCCGGCCCAGATTGCCGGTCAGCAACTTCATTCCGCCATCAGGCTGAAACGCGCCTGCTACTGGACGCAGCATCGTGTCATCGCGGCTTTGCGTGACCGCGCTCCATTGAAGCTTCTCATCCTGCCAAACAGGCTCACGCGTATAGGCGTCAAAGCCATCCTCCCAAACGGTGAGGATATCGCGATGCGCAAGGCCCGCTTCCAGCAATTCGCCGATAACATAGGCCATGCCGCCTGCATGGTGGAACTGGTTCACATCGCCTGATCCGTTGGGATAGACGCGGGCAAGCAGCGGCACTACGCTCGATAGCTCGGCCATGTCGCTCCAATCGATGCGGATACCAGCTGCGCGCGCCATGGCGGGGATGTGGATCGCGTGATTGGTAGAACCGCCCGTTGCGAGCAAGCCGATGGCCGCGTTGATGATTGCTTTCTCATCGACCACTTGCGCCAATGTGCGCTCCGTCGTGCCAGATAGCTCAACCATCCGCTGAACCGCAGCGCGGTCTAAAGCTTGGCGCAGTTTCGTGCCCGGTTGGACAAAGGCGCTGCCCGGTACGTGCAGGCCCATCATCTCCATCATCATTTGATTGGAATTGGCGGTCCCGAAAAAGGTGCAAGTGCCCGGCGAATGATAGCTGCCAAGCTCGCTTTCGAGCAGTTCGTCGCGGCCCACTTGACCGGTTGCGAATTTCTGGCGGGTTTCCTGTTTCTGCTTGTTCGAAATGCCGCTGGGCATCGGGCCAGATGGGACAAAGATTGCAGGCAAATGGCCGAACCGCAAAGCACCAATCATCAAACCCGGCACAATCTTGTCGCAAATGCCCAGCAATGCGGCGGCATCATACATCTGATGCGACAGCGCGACGCCTGTTGCCATAGCGATATTGTCGCGGCTGAAGAGGGACAGCTCCATCCCATCCTCACCCTGCGTCACCCCGTCGCACATCGCCGGGGTGCCGCCGGCGACCTGAGCCGTGGCGCCAAATTCGCGGGCATAGATCTTCATGCGGTCGGGGTACCGGCCATAGGGCTGATGCGCGGACAGCATGTCGTTATAGGCGCTAACGATGCCGATATTTGGCCCGCGATTTTCCTTCATCGCGGCTTGATCTTCGAGCGCCCCCGCAAATGCATGGGCCAGCACTGAGCAGCTGACCGCTTCGCGTTCGGGTCGCCGGTCGCCTTCGCGTCGCATCAGGTCGAGATAGGCTTTGCGTCCGTCGCGCGAGTTCTCGATCACCCGCCGTGTGACGCGGTGGAGCGTATCGTTCAGCTCACTCATGCCAACTGACCCCGTCGCGTTCTGTCAAAGCAATCGCAGCCGTCGGGCCCCAATTGCCGGCGCTGTAAGTTTTGGGCGTAACGCTGTGCTCTTCCCATTCGGCACGGATTGCATCAACCCATTCCCATTGCGCTTCGACTTCGTCGCGGCGAACAAACAGCGTCTGATCCCCTTTGATCAGATCCAGCAGCAGGCGCTCATAGGCGATCCGCCGATTTTGTTCGACAAAAGCATCCGGCATTTTGATCTGCAAAGGCACTTCGCGCAGCCGCACGCCGTCTTCGTCAAGGCCGGGAACTTTCGCCATCAGGGACAAAGTGATGTCCTCATCAGGCTGAATCCCGATCAGTAAGCTGTTGGGCTGCAATCCCGCGCCTGACCCTTCGAAGATGGAGTGTGGGACGCAGCGAAACTGTATCAGGATTTCGGTGACGCGTTCAGGCAGGCGTTTGCCTGTGCGCAAGTAAAACGGCACGCCTTTCCAGCGCCAATTGTCGACATGCGCTTTGATCGCGGCAAAGGTCTCAGTGTTGGACGGCTTGCCCAATTCCTCGTCGTAGCCCGGCACAGACTCGCCATTGATAGCACCTGCGCGATATTGGCCAGTCACGGTCTCGCTGGCCATGGGCGGGCGCAAGGCACGCAAAACTTTGACCTTTTCATCGCGTACGGCGGTCGCATCAAAGCTTGTTGGTGGCTCCATGGCCACCAGCGCGAGCAATTGCAGCATATGGTTCTGGACCATATCGCGCAGCGCACCCGCATCGTCATAAAACGCCACGCGCCCTTCGAGACCCACGGTCTCGGCAACTGTGATCTGAACATGTTCGATAATGTTCGAATTCCAGATCGGCTCAAACAGGATATTCGCAAATCTCAGTGCGAGCAGGTTCTGCACGGTCTCTTTGCCAAGATAGTGATCAATGCGGAAAATCCGATCTTCGGAAAACGCAGCTGCGACCGCGTCATTGATCTCAGCTGAAGAGGCGAGGTCTGTTCCGAGCGGTTTTTCCAAGCACATCCGCACCCGCTCACCCGTCAATCCAGCGTGTTCCAGACCCGCAATCGTGGGACCAAACAGACTGGGTGCGGTGGAAAGGAATATCGCAAGACCGCCATCATCACCCGTGCCGCTTTCACCAGCCGCTTTGACCTTTTCAGCCAGCGCATCGAAGCCATCGATCGTGCTCGCATCGAGCTTTTGATAGGATAGCCGGTTCAGGAATGTTGCCATCCCGCCGCGCCGTTGTGCGGGGAGGAATTCCTCCAATGCCGCGCGCGCCATGTCGCGGAATCCGGCATCGTCCATATCGCTGCGCGCTGTGCCGATTATCGCCAGTTTCTCCGGCAGTAATCCATCGGCATCAAGGGCGCACAGACTTGGCAAGAGCTTGCGCCGCGAAAGGTCGCCAGTGGCGCCAAACAAAAGCAATCGATCAGCAGCGAAGTCGGTCATCTATGTTCCCAATTTTGATAGGGCGTTACCGGTATGTCCGGGGACCTGCAATCATATAAATTTTAAGCCATCAAAAAGGTCAGATTGATGCGCGAAACGCTACGTCTACCTTACTATATTCGAATGTCATCGGGCCAAAGCTGGTGGCGAAAGAAACGTCAGCGGCATCGCGTCCGACCCCGATTATTGCCGCTTTCGAAAGGTCCGCCATGTTGGTCGCATCGACCATATGCCAGGCCCCTTTTCCGCTGTTGGGATCAGCCAGAAAAATCTGCGCGACAGCGTGAAAATCTTGCGGCGTCACACCAGGGGCATAGCAAGCGACATAGCGTGCCGGGATGGACGATGCGCGAGCCAGCATAACCAGCACATGGGCATAATCGCGGCACACACCGGCGCGCGCAATAAAACTTGCGGTGGCATCGGTGCTCGCATCAGAGACGCCGGGTGAATAGGTGAAATTCGCGAAAATCCAGTCGCGGATCGCTGCAATCCGCGCGCCGCCAGTTGTCCCACCGAAATCGGCATCGACCAAACCCTGATATTCATCAGAGCGGCAATATCGGGAATCGAACAGATATTGCGCCGCTTCGCTCGGCAGATGATGCAGAGGGATTGCGGCCATCTCCTTGAGCGGTTGGAGCGTACGTGACGGGTCAATGCGCGCCTCATACTGTATCTCAACCCGGCCCGAACCATGGATCCAAACCCGCTCACCAATCCCGTCTTGCGCGGACACGCGGCGCTCATGATCGATGCCCGTGATCCGGCAAGCGGCGTCAACAATCACCTGATCGGGCACCGCAGCCGCTTCGAATTGCAGCAGGGCAGAGCCAGGCTCATCAAGGGTGAATGCAAAGCGGGAGGATATGTCGAGGGGCATTGCAAACCAAACGTTTGAGCGGCGGGGAGTTCCTTGCGCGAGCAACGACGGGGCGAGATTTTCCTACTTCAACACGGCTCCTTACGCTGGGCGGCATGTTTCCATTCGCCACGCCCCTATGCGATTTTCAGAAGCGTTCAAGCGATGATGGGGCGATCGAAACCTGCAAAATCTGGAAGTTGACACTTAAATTGTGGCGGCGTGGCAACAATGCGTTTGTGTGCAGGGCTTTACGCCCATTCGCATTATTTCCAAAAGAGGGCCTTGTGTGGTCCATGCTCACACTAAGACCTCTTGCACGATCAACCGACTGGCACGCCGAACAGGTCATGCGCATCGGCATCCTCGATTCGCACATCGAGGATCTGACCGGGCTCAAGAGTGGCGGGCACATTGCGAAGGTAGACTGCGCCGTCGATCTCTGGTGCGTCGGCCTGACTGCGACCGGTTGCACCGATGTCGCCATCCTCATCAGGTTCGCCCACGGCATCGATGATGACAGGCAGCGTCCGACCAACCTTGGCAGTGAGCTTGGCAGCCGAGATACGCTCAGTCACTTCCATCAACCGTGCATAGCGCTCCTCCTTCACCTCCTCTGGTACAGGATCAGGCAGAGCGTTGGCCGCAGCCCCTTCGACAGGCTCGAACCGGAACGCGCCAACCCGGTCAAGCTGCGCTTCCTCCAACCAGTCTACAAGGTATGCAAAGTCATCCTCTGTCTCACCGGGAAAGCCGACGACGAAGCTGGAGCGGATCGCGATGTCAGGACAGATGGCGCGCCAGTCCTTGAGCCGGGCCAGCACCTTCGCCTCGTTCGCAGGGCGGCGCATGCGTTTGAGGACAGAGGGTGCGGCGTGTTGAAACGGGATGTCGAGATAGGGTGTCAGCAGGCCCTCAGCCATCAACGGGATGACCTGATCGACATGCGGGTACGGGTAGACATAGTGGAGCCGCACCCACGGGGCGTTGCCCTCTGGCGTTGTCAGCTGGCCCAGCTCGCGGGCCATGTCGGTCATGTGCGCGCGCACTTCGCGACCCTTCCACTGGCGTGGATCATGGCGCGTATCGACGCCATAGGCAGATGTGTCCTGGCTGATGACCAACAGCTCTCGCGTGCCAGCGGCTACCAGCTTCTCAGCCTCGCGCAGGACAGCATCGATGCGGCGGCTAGCGAGCTTACCGCGAAGATCAGGGATGATGCAGAACGAGCAGGAGTGGTTGCAGCCTTCGGAGATCTTGAGATAGCTGTAATGGCGCGGCGTCAGCTTGATGTCCGGCTGCGGGATCAGGTCCACAAACGGCCCTTGGCTGGGCGGTGCGTGTTCATGGACGGCTTCGACCACTTGCTCATACTGATGCGCACCGGTCACGGCGAGCACTTGCGGGTGCGCGGCGCGGATCGCATCGGCCTCTTCGCCCATGCAGCCTGTGACGATGACGCGACCATTCTCGCTGATAGCCTCTCCGATGGCGGCGAGGCTCTCCTCTTTGGCGCTATCAAGGAAGCCGCATGTGTTGACCAGTACAACGTCCGCGCCTGCATAGTCAGGCGACATCGCATAGCCATCTGCGCGCAAACGAGTGAGAATGCGCTCGCTATCGACCAAAGCCTTGGGACAGCCAAGCGAGACCATACCAACGCGTTTGGCATCGGTAACAGGGCGGGGAGCGGAGGTGGTTGGGGTGCTCATGATGGGCGCGCCACTACACCGGCGTGTATCAGATTGCCAGCTTTCCTACTGTCATCAGGCGCGCTACCAATCTGTCTGCACACTGCATAACGGATAGGAAACCTCATGAGCGACTTTGCACTTTGGCCAGTCTTGGCCGGAACCGCTGCCTTCTTCGCAGTCGGTGCGCTTTGGTATGGCGTCTTGTTCGGCAAAGCCTGGCAGCGCGCAGCAGGCCTGTCCGATGAAGACGTGCAGGGCGGCAATATGGCTTTGATCTTTGGCCTAACATTCGCGTTTGAGATGCTGATCGCGATGGTCCTGTGGCACTTGATCGCGCGCACTGGCGCTGCGCCTCATGTGATCATGATGATGTCGGTTGGCTTTGCTATTGGGGTGATGATCCCGGCGATGGGTATCAACTACCTCTATCAGCGTAAATCGGCCAAGCTGTTCGCCATCGATGCCGGGCACTTCGTCTTCGGCATGGCTGCGATGGGAGGCGTGTTCTTACTGTTTGTGTGATGGAGGCTGGTGTGTGTGCTCAGCTGCCATTGCCATTGCCATTGCCATTGCCATTCCCATTGCCGTTCTCAGCCGGGACAATCTCAACTAAGACATCGCCGGGTTGCAGGTCTTGGCATTCATCCTCCCAATAACCGAAGGCGCGGCCATTGCGGTAGATGCGCAGGCCTCGTCCGCCGCTGGTAAGGTCAGTGATGGTGCAGCCGCACTCTTCCTCTGTAATCACCCGCTCAATCAGTTGGACGCGCCCATTCACTGACGCGAGATCGGCGAGGTAGTCGGCGATATGGGCACCCTTGGCCGAACCTGCGAGCAGCAGTCCGGTAAAGCGCACCGGATTGATGACGTTGTTGGCACCAGCTTGACGCGCGAGCAGCTCGTTATCGTCAGCGCGAACGACCACGCTGATGGGAACCTTGGGAGCAAGATGGCGAACGGTCAGGACGATCAGGATCGATGTGTCATCGCGGCCAGCAGAGACCAGCACGCTTTGCGCGGCCTGAATACGAACTGCCTTCAGCGTCTCATCACGAGTGGCATCTGCGGCCAGCACATTGACGCCCAGCTTCTCGGCCTCGGCCAGCCGGTCCTCGCTTGGGTCGACGACCACAATGTCGCTCGCCGCAGTGCCGCGTTCGATCAGCTCCTCGACACTCTGGGAGCCGGACACGCCATAGCCAAGGACGACGACATGGTTCGAAAGACTATCCTGGATACGGGCCATCCGCCACTTCTCCCAGCTGCGTTTGATGATGAAGTTGTAGGCGGTGCCCACAAATATGAAGAACACGGCAAACCGGATCGGAGTGACAATCACCGCTTCGATCAGACGGGCCTTGTCACTGACCGGAGCTATATCGCCAAAGCCGGTGGTGGTGATAGAGATCATGGTGAAATAGACGATATCTAGAAAGCTGACATCGCCATCGACATTGTCGACCAAGCCTTCGCGGTCGAACCAATGGATCATCACCACGAACATGATCAGAAACAACGCCGCGCCCAACCGGAGCGAGAGATCGCCCCAGACCGGCAGCTTTACCGCACGGCGCAGCGGCTTGAACTTGCGGCGTTTGACCTTGGGTTTATCGCTATCGCGCTTCGCCAAACCGCGCCGCCTCAGTCCGCAAACCGGCCAGCAATCGCGTCGATGCTGGCATAGTGGGTCAGGTCAAGTTGCAAGGGCGTGACCGCGATATAACCATCGTCAATGGCTTCAAGGTCGGTGCCGTGATCCGGAGTGTGCTCAATCGCATATAGGCCGAACCAGAAATAGCGATGCCCGCGCGGGTCTTTGCCTTCAACGATGGAGCCGCGTGAGTAGTCATGGAAGCCTTGCCGCACAACGCGGATGCCTTTGACAGCATCGGGTGCACGCGGTGGGAAGTTGATGTTGACCAAAGTGCGCGGGTCAAATGGTGCATCAAGCAACGGGCCAATGACTTTGGCACCCCATTCGCGAGCTGTGGCAAACTCGGCGCCGCTGCTGCGTGTCTCGGCGCTGTAAACCTGACTCAAAGCGATGGAGCGAATACCGGCAAGTGCCCCTTCAATCGCCGCAGAAACGGTGCCCGAATAGGTAATGTCATCGCCAAGGTTCGCCCCGCGATTGACGCCCGACAGTATGAGATCAGGCGGACTGTCCATCACTTCGCGCAAAGCCATCATCACGCTGTCAGTGGGCGTGCCTGTCACCGCAAAGCGGCGCTCACCAAACTGTTGCAAACGCACGGGCCGGTTGAGCGTCAGTGAGTGGCCAGCACCCGATTGCTCTTCTGATGGAGCGCACACCCACACGTCATCCGAGAACTCGGCTGCGATGGCTTCGAGCACTTCGAGGCCCGGCGCATGGTAGCCATCGTCATTGGTCACAAGGATGCGCATTACGCGGCAGGCTCCAGCTTCGTCACTCCGCCCATATAGGGGTGCAAAGCCTCAGGTACGAGGACCGAGCCGTCGGCTTGTTGATAGTTCTCTATCACTGCAACCAATGTGCGACCGACGGCGAGGCCGGAGCCGTTGAGCGTATGGACGAATTCGGTCTTCTTTTCGCCTTCTGGGCGATAGCGTGTGTTCATTCGCCGCGCCTGGAAATCGCCAGTGTTGGAGCATGAACTGATCTCGCGGTAGGCATCTTGCCCGGGCAACCAAACCTCTAAGTCGTATGTCTTGCGCGCACCGAAGCCCATATCGCCCGTGCACAGCAGAACTTTGCGATAGGCGAGGCCCAGCGCTTGCAGGATCGCCTCCGCCGCGCCCGTCATCCGCTCATGTTCAGCTGCGCTGTCTTCAGGGCGGACAACGCTGACCAGTTCGCATTTTTCAAACTGGTGCTGACGGATGAAGCCGCGCGTGTCGCGGCCAGCAGAGCCCGCTTCTGAGCGGAAGCATTGCGTTAGCGCGGTCATGCGCATGGGTAGCGCGCTGTCTTCGACGATCTTGCCCATGACGCTTGCGGTGAGAGAGACTTCGGATGTGGGGATGAGCCAGCGATCATCAGTGGTGCGGAAACTGTCCTCCGCAAATTTCGGAAGCTTGTCCGTCCCATACATCGCCTCGTCTTTGACGAGCACTGGCGGCATACATTCGGTGTAGCCAAATTCGCGCGCCTGCTGATCGATCATGAACTGACCCAGCGCACGGTGGAGCCGGGCCATATCGCCGCGCAAGAATGTGAAACGCGCACCCGAAAGCAGCGCGCCGGTTTCAAAGTCCATGCCGAGCCAAGGTGCAAAGTCGGCGTGTTCTTTCGGGTCGAAATCAAAACTTGGCTTCTCGCCCCAAGTCGAAACTTCGACATTGTCGTCTTCATCCGCACCCTGAGGCACATCGTCAAAGGGGATGTTAGGGATCACCGCGAGGGCATTTTGCAGCTTCTCGCCCAGCTCGCGTTCGCGCTCTTCTAGCCCAGGCATATCCGCTTTGATCTGCGCGACCTCGGCTTTCAGCGCCTCGGCTGCGTCCTTGTCGCCTTGGCCCATCGCTTTGCCGATGGCTTTGGATGCCTCATTGCGGCGACCTTGAGCAGTTTGCAGTTCTGTTGCGACCGCGCGGCGTTCTTCGTCGAGCGCTAGGATTGCGGCAGAAACTGGCTCCAAACCGCGCAATGCGAGGCCAGCATCAAACCCTTGCGGGTCGTCTCGTATCAATCGGATGTCATGCATGGCTGCGGCCTATGCCCCCAACAAATGGCGAAGGAAAGAGCGCTATTGCGGCAAGTCCAGCTGCACGCGGCTGGCAAGGGCAGAAACTTGTCCGACAGGCGCGGGTTCAGCCGGCGGAATGGGAGCAGCCTCTGGCCACAGCCCCAGCATCTCATCCAGCGTTCCGCGCACGCTGTCAGCGCCATCCATCCCGTCAGCGATATTGCGTGCGACTTTCACAAAACCCCATGCGTCCTGATATTCTGCCGGGTCAGTCACCGCTCCATCGGTGACGGCGACAGTGTATTCCGCAACTGCTGTGTCCATAAGAAAACGGATCAACGCGGCGTCATCGGTATCGGTTGCATTGAGCATTGCCGCGAGGTTCGCTCCAGCCGCTGTGAGCAAAGGCTCAATCTCATCAGCGCTTTGTCCCGCTTCCAAAGCAGCCGAAACATTCTCGAATGCACTGGGATCAAAACCCAACGCATCCAGTCCGGCCCGCTCATCAGCATGCGTTTCGGATACGGGATGCATCAAATGAGGTGCGGCCATTTCGCTTTCACCGGCTTTGTAAACCGCAAGACCGGCTTCAACATGGCCAGCCATAAAGACGAGGCGCTGCTCCACTGGGAGTGCGCCAATCGCGCCGCCTTCACCGCTTTCACCTTCGCCCGTCTCTCCGACCTCGCCGCCTTCGCCCGCTTCACCGACTTGCGCAGCCTCCCCGCCTTCGCCGCCCTCTCCAGCTTCACCTGAACAGCCAGCCAGCCCCGCACCCGCCAATGCGGTGGCAAGTCCCAGCGTGCTCCAGGTCTTAAGCTCGACTTTCATTTCGTATCCTCCGGCGATATTGCTTTGCCAAACAGCCATAAAGGTGTGAGGACTTTATGCAATTCATCATAGCGAGCCGCCCATGATCCTAAGCATCAATGCGATCCAAGACGCGCAAATTATCGCCAATCTGCGCGAGCAGTTGAAAACGCTGAACTGGCAGGATGGCCGCGCGACTGCTGGGTCTGTTGCGCGCGAGGTAAAGCGCAACGAGCAGGCCATCATGAGTGATGATGCGGGCAAGGCGATGCACAAAACACTGGTCCCGATCATTGCGGAAAATGCGGTGGTCAAGGCAGCGGCTAGGCCGCGCCATATCTCTGTGCCCATGATCAGCCGCACTGCAGATGGTGGTCATTACGGCGCGCATGTCGACAACGCCCTCATGGGGTCTGGCAATGCCCGGATGCGCAGCGATCTGGCCTTCACTTTGTTCCTCAACCAGCCCGGCGAATATGAAGGTGGAGAGCTGGTAGTTCACGCCGCGGGAATGACTCAAACGATCAAGGGCAAAGCGGGCGAATTGGTGCTCTATCCCGCCACGAGCATTCATGAAGTGCGCCCAGTGACCGAAGGTGAGCGGATTGTGTGCGTTGGGTGGATTGAAAGCCTAATCCGCGATCCTGTCCAGCGCGAGCTGTTGTTCGATATGCAGAATTTGCGCGGCAATTTGCGGCAGAAACTGCCAAGCGATTCAAGCGAGCTGCTGACCTTGGACAAGACTATCGCCAATCTGATGCGGATGTGGGCCCAGTCTTAGGATGCTCTAGCTTGCCTGCACAGATTGGCGTTTGCGGTTCGCCTTTAATGTGAAGCCGATAATCAGCGACACGCCCACCACACTTGGTCCAGCCCAGATTAGCGGATTGAACACTTCCTCTGGCACCCAACGGATGAGTCCGACCGACATGAATGCGGTGTAGGCAGAAATCCCCATTCCGACCAAAGCGCGAAAATGCTCACCGACATATGCGCGCGGAGATGGTGGTGTGCTGCGCCAGATAAACAGCTGTTGTATGCCCATGGCGATCACGCCAAGCGCAGCGACGGCAATCATCAAAGGTTGGCCAATGTCCAGTCCATAATACCCGCAATAGAGCGCCGATACGACCACGGCGAGGATCACCAATTGATAGCGCGGATGACGCAATGCCACCGGATCGCGCGCATGCTTCACAACGCTGAGCCCGTAATCCGCAAATCCGATAGTGAGTAATCCGAGATACAGCATCATCCATCCGAATAGCCCATCAAATAGAGCGCGGTCCGTGACCGATGGAATGCGCTCTTCAGGCCCATAAAGTGACAGCAAGGCCATCGCTACTGCCAGGGCGCCCGCTACCATAAAGCCATAGCAAGCGGCGCGTCCCCATTTGCGGTGATTGCGCGCGCCTTTGCGGGTTACAATCGGTCCCCAAAACGCGATCAGCCCGGTTAAGCCAGCGATCACATGCAGAACAATCAGAGTTTCAAACAGATGCATTGCGCTACGATATTATAGGTTTTCGGGCGTCTCACAACATCGCTTTGACAGGAGCATCTTGTGCCACTTCAATCCGCTCCCCGCGCCATAATTGGTGCAAGCGTTTACCCAGAATATCGCCGGGTCCAGAGGTGAATTGCGGATGACCGAAATGGGTCATGACGCCATGCTGCCGTTCCAGCGCTTGCCGATCCTGCCTAACCACGGGCGCTAGGAACAGCCGTATTGCGGCCTGCTTAAGCCACGCGGGCGCAAGTCCCTTTGGCGTTGAGAACCGCGCAAACGGAGTGAATGTGCCATCTGTCGCAGGCGTAAAAATAGCCGTGACGCACAAAGTGAGTTTCGTTTCGCCCTCCCATCGGGCCTGTACTGTGGCGGGCGTGTAGTAACGCGAAATGCTGCGCTCGCGATCCTGTTCCAGAAAGCGCGACATCAGGCCCAGATCCGGCTCAGTCTGTTCGATCACCATATCGATCCCATCGCCATAGCTGTTGACGATGAGGTTTACTGGCAGGCGCTTGTCGCGGCGACGGATAAAGCCATCGTGCAAATGGTTGGTGTGGAACGGGTCCATCACATTCTCTACCGCGTCAAAAGCGCGGCCTTTCCAAGTGCCCTGCTGCCACCAGAAATGATCGAGCGCTGGGTTCGCGAAGTCCGGAGGGAGCGGGGGCTCAACCGGTGCCTTGTGCGAGAGGCAAGCAAAAATGGCGCCATGCCCCTCCCACACGCGCACGGGATCAGCATTCAACCGCTTGTCGCCCACCGTGTCCACCATACAGCCGGGGACTGCCGTACATGCGCCATCAGGTTTAAACCGCCACCCATGATAGGGGCATTCAAGCGCGCCTTGATGCACTCTGCCATCGGATAAAGGGTAGTTGCGGTGTGGGCAGCGATCAATCAATGCGCCCAACCCCTCTGCGCTTCGGAACAAAGCGATGGGTGTGTTGCAAAGCGTGACCTTGTGCACAGTGTCGCGTTTTAGATCGCGTGACAGAGCCACCATATGCCAAGCCGATGATACCGCTTCAGGAAAGCTCATTGCTCCAGCTCCTCACCATTCCATTCGATATCATATGTCGTTGCAGCGCTGGTTGTAATCGAATGTTTGAAGCCCTTGGCCGCAAAGGCGATACTGTCTGCCATAGCACCCATAAAGGGCAATCGGTCACCAGGCTGTGCGATCACATCGCGGCCAAATTTCATTGTGGAGCGCCACAGCGCGAGCTTTCCAGAAGCAATCGCCTGCGGCAGGCCAAAACCGAGCATTGCCGGGCCAAGATAGGCGTCGGTCGCCTGCTTTTCTGGCAAAGTCATACCCTCGCTTATCGCGCGGGCGAGATGACCGTCGCCAGTCAGCAAATGCACTCCGCTGGTCGCGCGCGGGTTGCACTCGATCAGGTGCGCTTGGCCATTGCCATCGATGATCACGTCACAACCGAATTGGCCATGAATGCGTGCCGATTGGGCAAGGCATTTTGCTATTGGATGCAAGGATTCTGCTTCGGCTTTGTCCAAAGGTCGAAACGCGTAAGCCGCTCCGCCTGAGAGACGCCAGTTGGAGCGATAGGCCGCAAAGGCAACAAGTTTGCCGTGATAAGCGATGCCATGGAGACAGACCTCCTCACCAAGGATGAGGCGTTGCGCCATCCAAAGGTTCTCGTCGCTCGGTTTAATCTGGGCCAAGCGCTGGGTATCCGGTGCGATCATAGTGCTGTTGCCAAAGCGGCCAAAGCGGGGTTTGAAAACCCATTCTGAGCTAGTGCCGGTAAAATCTTCCAGCGCCTTTTGATCCGTAATCGGGTGGCTCTCTGGCACAATCAGCCCCCACTCACGCAATGCATTGGCAAAGGCCAGTTTGTCGTGAAGCGTCCGCAGCATCGCCAGATCGGGCGAATATAGCCGCTCACCCAACGTCTGGCGAAGACTGGGCGCTGCTAGGTGAAACACCTCCTCGCATGTCGGTACGATCAGGTTGATCCGATGCTCGTCGACCAATTGCAAAATTCGTTCACGAAAGGCTTCGCCGTTATGCCGCGGCGCGGGATACGAATGATGCTTAGCAGCAAGCGAGGACCAACGCGCCAATCGTGAACGCACACTATCTGCGCAGTGCACGATCCAGCCCGTCGCAGCAAAATCGCGTGCTAGGTCAAGCGCAGCAGCAGCTCTCGCACCTGTGATCAGAACACGCCTAGTCATCCGGCCCACACCACTCTGCGCCGCTTTGGCTGAGACCAGGGCGACAGGTCTTTCTCGAGGTTGACCTGTTGCCCTGTCAGTTCGCCAAGGGCGTTTGCAGCTCGTTTGGCATGGGCTTGCAATACCTCTGGCCCCGTTCGCATTTGAACTGAAACCGGCGAAGCGATCGCCTGCCAGTGCGATGGAGCGACAAGATGGGCCTCGACACACTCCACGACTTGCACAGGCGTGATTATACGGTCCGTAAAGCGCCAGATATCGCTAACCCGCCCCTGCGGAGGATGGATCACGCGCCCGGCATATCCGCACGGACAGCGTCGTTGGTTGATCTCTATATAGTCATCCCCGCGTAGCCGGACGATGGGCTGGCTGACCCGGCGTAGGTCGGTGACGATCAGGCGAAAGCCATCGGTTCCTGGCACCGGCTCCAGCTCAAACTCAATGGAATGCTCATTGAGGTGCAACTGCCCATGCTCGCATTCTGCCCCCAGAAATCCCTCGGTCGCCTGAAAAATCGCTCGTGGCCGTAGGCTAAAGGCATCCGCCACAAACTTGCTTTCCGCCGGGCCGATAGGCTCACTCCCGCAGAACAGATGACGCAGGGAAGGCAGGCGCAATCCCGCTTTTGCAAAGGCAATCAGCCGGTGCGGAGGCGCAATCAGGATGGTGGGATCGAACTGAGAGAGCGCGTCCACCGTCTCTTGCGCAGAGCGTTCGAGCGGGAAATGCGCAAAGGTGAAGCGACCCGTTTTAACATCGCTGTACAGCGCATTGCTCGCCCGCAAATGCAAGGCAAGCCGTTGCCGCTCTAACAATGCGCGAGCAGGCAAAAGCCGCGCGAGGCTTTGGCCGATATAGTCTGCGCGCTCCCGTTCATTTGCGACAAACAAACCGCGCGCGGCCCCGCTGCTACCAGTGGACCAGCCTGCGCTCAGATCACCGCGCGCTGTGCCATTCTCTGCCGCATCGCCCAGCGTGCGCAGCGCGTCATCCGTCATATCCAAACTGTTCCACGCGCCGTAATCGCTGCGCACCGTCCCCGGATCGGTGCTCGGATATTCGGCTAGCGGCCTACCATGATAAGCCGCCAATGCTGGCGTCCGGGCAAGGGCGGGTTGTAACCGCGCCCAAGCACGCGCGCGCCCCTGCCGCAATTGCTCGGCAGAGAAGCGCATAGACCGCTTGGTCCGAAACCAAGACGCGATGGTGGCGGCGCGCTGCATCAGTCCTGCACAAGCGTCTTTGCACTGGCGCGGCAATGCGATGGTAGGATCGCAAGGTCGCGATTGTTGGCCGCAGCACTGCTGAGCAGATCGAGTGTCGCGCGGTAATTGCGGGTGTTGCCTAGCAAAGCGGTGGTGATTCGCGGGGGTGCGCGGCGTTCTGTGATTGATCGCCCCTGCCACACGGCATCGGCGGCTAGCAGCACGGATTGCCCCTGCCGCGTCGTAAAGGCGAGGCCCCAATGCCCCGCGCAATGGCCGGGAAGCTCAACCGCTAGCAAGCTGCCATCGCCAAGAATATCACGGCCCTGGGTAAACGGCGCAAATTCTGTCGGGAGCGGGCACGCGCGCGCGTCTTCAAAAAACTGCGCATGGGCATCGACCTCGTCCGGAACCAGCGCGGACAACAGACCTTGCCGGACCCGGCCAAACCGTCCGGGCTTGCGCAATTCTTCAAGGCCAGCGCGTGCGCAGAACACCGGTTTGTTCGCCAGATTGCGCATCCCCGCGACATGGTCACCATGGAAATGCGAGATGATCGTGCCTGCAATTGCGGCTTCTTCGATGTCGTGCGTGTTGAGCCAGTTTTGCCACTGCTGATCTGCTTCGATTTCAACCGGTGTGGCCCAGCGATAGAAGCGCTCAGGAAAGGGATCTGTCGCCTGATTGAAGGCGGGGTCATAGCCGGTGTCGAACAGGAATATGCCGCGCACGGGGTGCTCGATCATCCCGACAAGCGCGGGAAAATCGACCGAGCACAGGCTACCGCCCTTGATCACCATCGCCTCTGGATGGCTGCACGACCCGCGCTCCAACCAGCGAAACCCAACGCGAGTCATGCGGCATTCTCCTGTGCGGCAAGCGCGCGCGCCTGATCTAGCAGGGTCGCAAGTGCATCATAGCGGGGTTGGTATTCGAGCAAGCGTTGCGCGGGTTCAAGATCGAAAGTCTGCGAATAGCCAAGGGTCGCCAGCGTGTAGCGAGTGAGCACTGGCTCTTCGCTCGACCCAGTCAAACTTGCGATCCGTTCCAGGACATTGGCGAGCATATGCGCTGCGCCAATGGGGATGGTGACTAGCCGTGGCGAAGTGCCCAAGGCGTCTGCCAATTGCAGCGCGATGTCGCGCACTGTGTGGGGCTGGCCGCCTGATATGTTGACCGCGCGTCCGGCGATTTTCTTCGCGCGTTCCTCCGCCTCGCAAATCGCATGTGCCGCATCGCGCAGGTCTGTCAGCTCAATCAAAGCCTGCCCGCCGCGCGGCAGTGGCATGCGTTTGCGGCGCGCCAGTTCGACGAGTTTGGGCAAGATCACCCGGTCGCTATCTCCGACCAAAGCGCGCGGACGGATCGCGCAACAGGCGAGCGTCTTTGTGCTAGCGGCGAGAACGTCGCGTTCAGCGGCAAGCTTGGTCTGTGCATAGAAATTAAGCGGGGTAGAGTTAGGCGCGGCGTGTTCTCCGATGCCGACGCGATCTTTGAGGCTGGCAAAGATTGACGGTGATGACACGAATACGAACCGGGTAACACAATGCTCTTGGGATGCCTCGATCAAGCGGCAAGTTGCATCGACATTTGCGCTTTCAAAGGCGGCGCGCGGGCCCCAGCTGGCAGAGAGTGCGGCGGCGTGGATTACGCTGTCGCAGCCTTCGACGAGCGCTGACATTGCGTCAGCACACTCAAGATCGAAGCGCACAAACTCAGCGCCCAGAGTACGCAATTCCTCGCCCGCCGCAACCGAGCGCCCGGTTGCGCGCACGGCGTGATCGCGCCCGATAGCTTCGCGGACCAAGGCTTTGCCAAGCCCGCCAGTTGCGCCGGTGATCAGGATGCGGCGCTGGCTCACAGGCGGATCACCATGGCGCTGGCGCTGATCCCGGCAGCGGTGCCGAGCAACAGTATTGTATCGCCGGGTTTGGCGGCCTCTGTATCAAGCGCGTGGGCCAGCACTGTCGGGATCGATGCCGCGATCTGGTTGCCGGTCGTTGAAAAAATGTCGACAACCCGCTCTGGACGCGGCTCGAACAAGCGCCGCACATGTTCGACGCCGGGCGCGCTGGCTTGGTGGCAAATGATGCAATCGAGATCATCGCGAGTGATGTTCGCGTCGACGAGCGCGCGCTCAATTACCGGCGGAAGCGCTTTGGCAGCCGCTTTGAAAATACCGAATGCGTCCATTTCGAAGTAAGAGCCTGCGACCAGCGCCTCATGCCCTTCGCTAACGCGCAGCCGCGTGCCCCCGGATCGCAATTGCGCGAGTTCGTGGTGCGCGCCATGCGTAACGCTGGCGAAGGCTAGAATGCCGCGTGCGCGCTCATCTGTCGCTTCAATCGCCAGAGCAGCGGCGCCGTCGCCGAAAATTGACCGGGTTTTTGCGATATCGGGGTTGAGGCCCGCAGAGGCAATATCGCTGGCAAAGACCAGAGCGCGCCTCCAACGACCAGTCGCAATCCCCATGGCTGCGATATCCAACGCTGTGACAAAGGAGAGGCAGGTTTGGTTCACGTCAAAACATGGCACGCCGGAGCCGCTAAGGCCCAGCCTGTCTTGCACCAAAGTGGCTGTTGAAGGGATCGGTTGTTCCATCACGCCGCACCCGCCGATGATTACATCTGGTGGCGTGCTGCCCCATCCGGCGCTGTCCAAAGCCTCACGCGCGGCCTCTGCTGCCATCATGGATGTCGTTTCTTGAGCATTCGCGACATGACGCGATACGATGCCAAACTCGCTTTGCGTCCAGCCGTCTTCCAGCCCGTGCCGCGCGTCCAGCTCTGCTGAACTCAGCACAGTTTGTGCGCGATACGCGCCCCATCCCGACATTGTGAAATTGCTGATCAAACCATCATCTCCACTCGATTCGCTTATACACTCTCATGGAATTAAACAGTGTTCAATTAAAAAATAGACAATGTTCAATTTATGCTTTATCCACCATCATCATGGGAAGGCGCTCAGATCATAGTCCGGATGAATTGCGCGAATTGCTCGTGTTGTCCGGCCACGCCCTGATGGGAGAGCGCGGCTTTGCGAAGTTTTCCGCGCGCGAAGCTGCTCGACGGGCAGGCTATTCGGTCGGCACAATTTACAACGTGTTCGGCGGCCTCGACAGCTACCTGATCGCGATCAACAGCCGCACTTTCCGTCAATGGGGAGCATGGCTAGAGGCAGCATTGATCGACGCGCCAAGCGACAGGGCGGGGCGCATAGAAGCTTTGGTGCGCGCCTATTTTGGCTTTGCGCAGAACAATCAGAACGTCTGGATGGCGATCTATGACCACCGGATCGACCGCTCGATTGAAATCGCGTCGGAGGATGACGCGGCCCGCGAAGGCCTAACCAGCATTGTCGACCGCGAAGTCGCAAGCACGCTGGGCCTCAATGACAATGATGCTCGGCGGCTCGTGCGCTCTTTGATCGCGACCGTGCATGGCCATTGCGCACTTTGGCTCACCGGCAGCTATGCTCTCTTGGAGGAGAAAGATCCGGCGGGCCAAGCGGTTGACCGCGTACTCGAAATCCTAACCCATCATTTGACGCCGTCTGAGAGCTAATCGCCGCGCAATCGCCGCTTTTCCTCCTCCGTGTGCTGACCCAGCAAGGGCGCGCCCTCTTGCGGCGGTGTTTGCCAATCGGAAAACCGGCTCGCATCACTCATTTCATAAATAGGGCCCTCGGTCGGGTGTTCGCGGCGCTCGAAGAAACCAGTCGTCGCCAGGTGCGGATCGTCCAGAATATCGTCGATATCGCGCGAGGGCATGCAGATTACGCCCGACTGGCGCAAGGTTGTGACCCAATGCCCGGTCGTTTGCGCAGGTGTGTGCCTGGCGATCTCCTGATACAACAACGGCACATTGGCTCTGCGCCCCTCCGGCGTATCCAAAGGCTCCTTGCTCAACAGCTCTGACGCACCGAAAGCATCGAACAAAGTGATCCAATCGCTGTCCATATAGGGCACCAAAGCGATGTAGCCGTCTTTGGTCGGGAAAGGCTGGCGGTCGGGATCAACTTGACGTGAATAAAGCAACGGGCCGGATGGCGGATCGAAGGTTTTGCCGGCCAGGTGATCTTTCAGCATGAAATGTGCGAAACTCTCAAACATGGGCACTTCGACAAATTGCCCGCGCCCGGTGCGCAATTTGTGGATCACAGCGGCCATGGTCGCATAAACCGCGTTCAGCCCCGCAACCTTATCCGCGATCAATGATGGGATATAGCGCGGGCGCGGATCGCCATCGACGCGGCAAGCCAGGCTCGGCGCGCCAACCGCCGCCTGGATCACGTCATCATAGGCGGGCAGGTTGGCATAAGGGCCATCGGAGCCAAACCCGACGCAATGCACATAGATGATGCCCGGATTGAACGCTTTGACATCGTCATAACCAAGCCCGAGCCGCTGGATCGCTTCATCGCGGATGTTGTGAACGAAGATATCCGTTTCCCCGATCAGCTTTCGCATTATGTCAGCATCATCCGGGTCCTTGAGATCGAGAGCGACCGACTTCTTACCCCGGTTGAGCGTCATATGCATCGGGCTCATGCCAGCGGTCTTCGCACACTTCGCCGTGTGCCGCGCCGCATCGCCGATTGTCGGTTCAACCTTGATCACCTCAGCCCCGTAATCGGCGAGCACCTGTGTCGCGTAGGGGCCAAAGACCACGCTGCTTAGGTCAACGACTTTGACGCCGGTTAGCATGGGTGCGGGATTATCGAGCGGCAATGGCTTTGCTCCTGAGAGGGTCAGCCATGACTATCGGATCAGGCGTTGACGTTGGCAAGATGCGTATAGGACGCATCATCGCGCCCGCGTACGCCATAGACGCTGGGGTTACCTGGATCATCCCGGTCCCACCCATCGGTGCAAGGTTGGGTGCTGTTCCAGTCATAGATCGCGTGGCGGTGGCTGACTTTCCAATCCCCATCGCGCCTTTCAAAACTATCGAGATACCGTCCAGCTGCGATCATCAGCACATCGCCATCAGGCGTTTTGATGGTGTGATGCGCGACGAAGTAACTCTCGCCCGCTGCCCGGTCGCCATCCACTTCGATCAGCGACTGTCCGATCACATGCTGAGTGCGCTCCATCGTCGCGAGCAACGGCATGACCCAAGTGATAAATTCCTCCGCAGTCCCTTTGAACAGGCCATGATCATCGGTTGCATCGGGATGGAAACAGGCGCGCACCATATCCGCGTCGCAACGGTCGATCCCTTTGGCCATGCGGGCAACCAGTTCGGCACATTCAAGCTTGTCAGCCATGATTTCGAGGCGGTTCACTGCGCGTCTCCTCACTCTCAAGCGCTTAACGCTCCATCCAATCTTCAAGCGTCTCATGGAAATACCGCATCCGGCTTTCCTGTGATGCGAGATAGTCGCGTTTGTAACCGCGCGAGTGGAGGCCGCGTTGTTGCTGAGGCCAGATTTCGAGATCCTCGTCGATAGCCGGGCCTGTTGTGACCTCGTGATCCTTGCCCTGCATGTGCGGGACGACGGTTTCCGTCGAAATCGTGTCGCCCATGACATAGGAATAATATTCGGTCTGTCCTTTGGCGAACAACACCATGAACCACATGTCGAACAGGCACTTTTCCGGGTCACTTGGATGCGGACGCGCGCGCAGCCAGATATTGCTTTCCGGTTTTAGGCTGAAAGAGAGGTTGGGAAAGATCGTGTAGTGCCAATTATCGGTCAGCTGATCGTCGTGATAGGATGAAAAATCATACCCCTTTGCCTCGCCCAGTTTGCGTTTCGCCCGCTGTAGATCCTTGCGAATATTGCGGGTCTTGCCACCTTCGTAATCGGCCGGATCAAGCTCCCAAAACTCGAGCTCCTTCGCCATCCTTTCAAGCGTTTCTTTCTCGCCGCCTTTGACCGCCGCCGCAGGGCCACCGCCCGGCATCAGCATACGGCAATGCCCTTCGGAGTAATGATCGAACTGGCAATCTTCGCGTCCGTATTCGAGCGTGAATTTCGCATCCGGATGGACAAAGGGGACGTGATAGCTTTCGCTGAAATTGTCCTGCACCAGTTTCCAGTTAAAATCCCCTTCGACGGTCACCCAATGGGTGCGCCGGAATTCTTGCATTGGATAGGTGTCGATCTGATCCGCAATCGGGCCGAGATAGTCGCGCAAAGACGCGCAATCATCGTCCATATTGTACCAGACAAAACCCGCCCAAACCTCTGAATTCATCTCGACCAGATTAAGCTTTCCACACGGGCTGCCTTGCTCAAAATCCGCTTCGTCAGGCACGAATTTGAGAGTGCCTTTCAAGTCGTAAGTCCACGCGTGATAGGGGCAAGTCAGCCGCTTCTCATTGCCGCACTCATCTTTCATCAGCTCTAGTCCGCGGTGCTGGCAGACATTGTAGAACACGCGGATTTGGTCGTCATCGCCGCGCACACAAAGGATGCGCTCAGTGCCCAGCGATGTTGTGGTGTAATCGCCGACCTTCTGGAGCTCGCTTTCAAGACAAGCGATTTGCCAAGTTTTGGTCCAGACCGTGTCCCATTCGCGCTCCATCCATTCCTTTGAGAAATAGCGGTCCGGCGTGATTGGCTGGTTGCGCAGATTGGGCTCGGGTTGCTTGGTTAGATCGGCCAGTTGCCGGTTAACTTCGCTAGGATCGTAATCCGCCATAATGTCCTCATCGCGATGAGTCTCTCAGTTGCGAGACTCATGCGATTATCGGTTATGTTTGCGCGCAGGCACACTAGCATCTTTGTAGAGAGTTCCAGCCATGCAGCTGGTGGGCGCGGCAAGGATTGAACTTGCGACCCCACCCGTGTGAAGGGTGTGCTCTACCACTGAGCTACGCGCCCGTCGCATGGTGACGGGATAACGCCGATCCTTGGACAGGGGCGGGCATCTACTTGGGCCGAGCGGTCAATGCAACCCTGTTGCGGAGGGCGTTGAGACCCTAGCGCGCGAGCCATGCTCCAAGGGTTTCGAACAGTCCGCGCGCTTCGCTTGGTTGCAAGGGGCGTGGGGGTGTCGGGCATTCGAGACAATAGGCCTGCACTCCGCGCGATCCTGCCAAAAGCTGTGCATCTCGGGTGATTTGACCAAGTGTGATCTCACGTTGCTGTGCGGCCATCGCGAACAGATCGCCTCCGCGCGATTCCGGGGCAGGGGCCACTGCACTGGTCATCAATTGCCGGATCAGCGAATTGTAGTTGGGTGCCTGTGAGCCGAGGAACCGCGTGCTCCAATCGCCCTCATCGAGGCTTGCTTCGCCGGCGACCCATTGCAGGGCCTCTGGCAAGCCGCCGAACTGATCAACGAGCTCCAATTGCCGCGCCGTGCCGCCATCCCAGACGCGGCCCTGTGCGATGCCATCGACACGCTCTGTCGTCATACCGCGAGCGGTCGCGACTATGCTGAGGAAGTCGGAATAGGTGTCGGTCACGCCCGCTTGCAGGATGGCGTCCACCTCGGGGCTAAGCCCGGCAATAAGGTCGGGCTGTCCTGATAGAGGCGTGGTGCGATAGCCATCGGCGCTAACCCCGATATTGGCTGCCGCATCCTCAAAGGTCGGCAGCACGGCGAATACGCCGATAGAGCCAGTGATCGTTTCGGGTTGAGCAAAGATGCGATCGCCAGCGGTGGCGACCCAGTAGCCGCCGCTCGCCGCGACATTGGCAAAGGAGATCGCAACAGGCACATCCTTGGCACGATATCGCTCAACGGCGCGGCGTATCTCTTCAGATGCGAGCACTGATCCGCCCGGCGAATCCACCCGTACAACCAAGCCCTTGATGCCGTCATCCGAGAGCGCCTCGTCCAACAAGTCCGCAATCCGCGTACCGCCGGCTGTACCCGGCCCGGCATCGCCATCGACGATAGTGCCAGCCACAGTTACCACTGCGATCTGATTGCTGGATGAGCCAGTGCCTGGCCCGACATCGGCAAGGAACGGCGCCATTTCGCTTTTGGCATAGGCACCGGGCGTCTCATCCCAACTGTCTTTGCCAGCCAGTTCGGCCACGCGATTGCCGAATTCGACGCTATCGCCCAGCTTGTCGACCAGTCCTGCTTCGAGCGCAGCCTTTGCCAGATCGCCCGAGGATGCTTCGACCCATGCGACCGGATCGCTGGTCACACGGTCCAGTTCTAGTGATGGGCGAGCTTTGGTGACATTGGCCTGCCATTCTTCCCATAGGGCACCATAGAGTGCCGCAAGATTCTCGCGTGCGGCGTCGGATGGCCCATCGAGTATGTAAGGCTCAACCGCCGATTTGAACTCACCGACGCGGTATACGCGGGTGTTGATGTTGAGCCGCTCCAGCAGCTGTGCGTAATACAGGTTGCTACCACCTGGACCCGTGATCAACGCGCCGCCAAGCGGATCAGCCCAGATTTCGGTCGCATGTGCGGCAAGATGCATGTGATCATCGCCGTAACCAATCGCATAGGTCAGGACCGGTTTTTCCGCCTGCCGCACCCGGTCCATCGCTTCGCCGATGGCTTGCAAGTGCACCTGTCCACCACCGGTAAAAGCGGTCATATCCATTACGACCGCTTTGATCCGGTCATCACCGGCTGCCGCATCCAATGCGCGGACCAGATCGCGCGCCTGATGCTCTATCGGAGGGGCCTGACCGCTTAACAGGGTCGACAACGGATCGACCACCGATCGCTCCTCAACCACATAGCCCGACAGATCGATATAAAGCGCACCGTCGCGTACCTGACCCGGATTAGGAGTAGCGGACAGGATGCTGAACAATGCCATGAAGAACAGCAGCATGAAGATCAGGACCAAGACGTCTTTGATACCGACGACGACTTTCCATGCTTTACCGAGGAAGCTCATGTAACCGGGTGGTCCTTCTTGTTGTCGCGGGGATCGCAATCGTTTCCACTCAAGACATAGTGCGCTGTGTCCCAAACTTCCATGGGGAACTGCGCACGCGATGGGTTGAGCGTTGCACTGCGCTCGATTAAGGGCTTGGCTTTAATGAACACGACCGCTCCCAACGCCCCGGACTCGCGCTTTCCCGCAGGGTCTTTGGCATTTCCGCATCGCGACCTCACCGGCATTGGCCAGCTCGAACGGCATGAGATCCTGTATCTGCTCGCTCAGGCTGAGCAATGGGTGACGCTTAACCGCCAAAGCGCCAAGCATGTTGGACTGCTCAGCGGGCTTACCATCATCAACGCGTTCTTCGAACCCTCGACCCGCACGCTGCTCAGCTTTGAGATTGCGGGTAAGCGGTTGGGTGCGGATGTGGTCAACATGGCGGCGTCGACCAGCAGCGTTAAGAAGGGGGAGACGCTGATCGATACCGCGATCACGCTCAACGCCATGCGCGCTGACGCCATTGTGATCCGCCACGGGTCTAGCGGAGCGACACAGCTGATCGCGGACAAGGTCGATTGCCCTGTTCTCAATGCGGGTGATGGTCAGCACGAGCATCCCACCCAGGGCCTGCTCGATGCGCTGGCTTTGCGGCATGCACTGGCAAAGAGGGACGAGGCGTCTGAGGACTTCACAGGGCGCACCATCACCATTTGCGGCGACATCCTGCATAGCCGCGTGGCTCGCTCCAACATCCTGTGTTTGCAGGCGCTAGGCGCGACGGTGCGGCTGTGTTCGCCGCCTGCCTTGATGCCTGCGGGGGTTGAAGCAATGGGCGCGCAGCCCTTCCACGACTTCGACGCTGCTCTTGCGGGCAGTGATGTGGTGATGATGCTGCGGTTGCAGTCCGAGCGGATGTCAGGGCAGTTCATCCCCTCTGCGCGTGAGTACCACCACCTGTATGGCCTCACCAAAGCTCGATTGGAGCGGGCTGCTCCTGATGCTCTGGTCATGCATCCCGGCCCTATGAACCGCGGCGTTGAGATCGATAGCGAGGTTGCTGACATGCTCGACCGTTCGATCATCACCCAACAGGTGGAGATGGGCGTTGCCATTCGCATGGCTTGCCTTGATGTCCTGACACGGTCGGCCCGCGGCGTGGAGGGCTGGGCATGAAGCAGATGCAACCTCTCACCATCACTGGCGGTCAGATCGTCACTCCCAGCGGTGTGGCTCCCGGTTCGGTGCGGCTCGCTGATGGGTTGATCGCGGCTATCGGAGCGGACGTTGCGCCGCAAGACGGCGATGCTGTGATCGAAGCGCGCGGCATGCTGATCGCGCCGGGCATCGTCGACCTTGGCGTATTCGCTATCGACAAGCCTGCATTCCACTTTGGCGGCATCACCCGCGCCGCGCTGATGCCGGATCAGTCGCTTCCACTCGACTACCCCAGCCGCGTTGCCCATGTTGCCAAGAGCGGCAAGCCTGACCTGTGGGTCCACCCACTCGCCGCCGCCACACGCTCGCTTGAGGGTGCTGAACTGGCCGAGATCGCCCTGATGCGCGATGCCGGAGCACGCGCCGTTGCGACGGGGCGCAGCTGGATCGCCGACAGCGGCGTGATGCTGCGGCTGTGCCAGTATGCCGCGATGCTCGACCTTACCGTGATCGCTCATCCAGAGGACGCCGCGCTGACTACCGGAGCCGCCGCCACCGCAGGCGAGATCGCAACACGGTTGGGCTTGCCGAGCGCGCCTGCCGAAGCAGAGGCCTTGGCTTTGGCGCGCGATATCGTGCTTGCTGAGATGAGCGGGGCGAGAGTGCACTTTCGCCAGGTCACAACAGCGGCTGGCTTCGCAGCTGTGCGAGCGGCCAAGGCGCGCGGAGTGCGCGTCACATGCGGGATCACTCCGGCTCACTTGCTGCTCTCCGACCTTGCGACCGCCGACTTCCGCACCTTCACTCGCCTTTCGCCGCCATTGCGGTCTGAGGCTGATCGCCAAGCTGCGCGTGACGCGGTCGCCGATGGTACGATTGACGTGATTGGCAGTGGCCATGACCCACGTGGACCAGAGGACAAGCGCCTGCCCTTCGCCGATGCAGAGCCGGGCATGGCGGGAGCAGAGACACTGCTCGCGATGGTGCTGGGGCTGGTGCGGGACGAGCTGATCGATCTGTCTCGCGCCTTTGACCTGCTCTCCGCAACGCCCGCTGCATTGCTGGGCGTGGATGCTGGTGTGATCGAGGTTGGACGCGAAGCGGACATCGCTGTGGTCGATGCCGATGCGCCATGGGTCATCAACCGCACCAAGATGGGGGCAACCGGCGACAACACCCCGTTTGACCGCCAGGGTGCACAAGGCCGCGTACGCAACCTGATCAAGGGCGGCGTCCCAATCGCGCTTTGACGCGACCCGGACCACGCAAGTGGGTGCTTTGGAAATAATGGGCTTCGCACCAAAGGCTTGAGTTGATTGCGCAAAGCACCTGTTCGGCTGTTCTTAAGTGTCAACTTCCGCATTTTCGCCCGGTTTGCGTAAGGGTGAAGGGTGGATGGCGCGTTTTAACCGGAGGCCGCGCGGTAGGAAAACGAGAAACGCTCCCGGTGACATAGCCACCGGGAGCGTTTTCGCTGAAGCTCTCAATATTTGAGAGGGGGTACGTTTTACCGAGTGCGGGCCGCGATGCGGACACCGCGGTTCACTGCGCCGGCTGGTGGGCTGGCGGCGGCATAAGCAAAGCAGCCTACGCCGCGTGATTTGACCGAGTTGCACATCGATGCGGCGCTGCGACGGCCAAAACCGGCGGCGGCGACGCGGAAGAATGTGCTACCATTCACGCGCGCTTCGGTGATCACAACATCATGATTTGCAAGTTGTGGGAAGCGACGTTTGAATTCTGACCATTTGCTCTCTGCCACAGCGCGGCTGGAGAAGCTCCCGAGTTGAACCAGATGCGTATCAGCTGACCCTGTGGCAACAGCCATGCGGCTTTGCTGAGTTGGGCGTGGAGCTGGACGCGCAACGCGACGCGGCGTGCGTGTTTCAGCCGAAGCCGCAGGCACATCTTGCACGACTGCTCTGGAGACAAAGCGCGGTGCGCCGCCCGATGAAGCCGCAGCAACAGCAGGCATCGTGACGGGAGCCGAAGGCGCTGCAACGGGAGCCGGTGCTGAACTGGTCACAGTCGCTGTGGTAGTCGCAGGACGCGGAGCGCGCGTTGGAGCGTTCGCAATCCGTGGGTTTGCGGCGCGCGGCGAAACGGCGCTTGGCGCTGGCGCATTTGCAGCAACGCGGACGGGGCTGGGCGAAGGTGCCACAGCAGGGGTTGGATCAACTGTCTCAACAGACGGTTCTACAACCTCAACCGGCGCGCTTTCAGGCGCACCGAATGCCAAAGCTTCGCTTTCGCTAGGCGCAGTGGAAGCGGCTTCTGCTTCTGCTACCATCATTTGCTGGCTGGGATAGTTTGCCAGTGTCAGATGCTGGGGAAGACCCGCATCATTGACCGCAGACACTCCCAAAAGTGATGCAACGCGTACTTGGTAATCCTCGGGACGAGCGGTCGCTGCCCAATCGGATAGACGCGCGTCAAGCTGATCGGCTGGCACATCTTCGGCGGCCATCACGCGGGCTGCACGCCAATTGCCTGCCAAGGCATAGGCATAAGCAAGGTTCTGACGCGACTTGGCGCTGTTTTCGCCGTTGCGGACAGAGTTGATCAGGTGGTGGACGCCCTGTTGCGGCTGTCCAGCCAGCGCCAGCGCGAGACCATAGTCTGCGGCAGGAATGCTGGCTTCATGCTGAGCCAGTTTCGACAAAGCAGCGCCATTTTCGCCGGTTGCGATTTTGGCCAGCGCGTAGCTGAGAATGGTGCGGGAATCGTTGTCGCCCAATTCGATCGCTTCACCGAATGCGGTAGCGGCGGATTGGAAACGGCCCTCTTCAAGATAGGCAGCACCCAAAACGGCGCGATATCCTGCATTGCGCGGTTCAGCGAGAACAGCGGCCTCTGCATGGACAACGGCGCGATCACCGCGACCATCTTCGAGCGCGGATTGCGCCTTAGCAAAAGAAGTCTCTGCCGCAGGCGCGGAAGCAGCGCAGCTGGCAAGCACCATGCTGGCGAGTGCGGTGCTGACAAACAGGCCAAATTTGGGCGCATGTGTTGCGCTGTCTTTCGATCCAGAAGCTTGGCTTTGAACTCGGCCTTGATTGCTGCGGGCCATGTGCATTTCCCCTAAATTAACCATAATAATCTGCGTTTTGGTCGTGGTCGGTTGATCGGTAGTTCGAAATTCAGTTGTTCTTCACGCGCCCATCAAGTGAGGCGACGAGGCTATCGAGATCTTCGATTTCGCTCAGCATCGCGTCGAGTGCCTGCGTCACCAACGCTTGTGCGCTGATGCCTTGCATGGTCGATGCAAGGCGCAGTTTGAGGTGGCGATCGCGGTTAAGTCGCAGCGTGAAAGCCGCGCGGCGTCCCTTGGCGGAGCTGGATTTTGCCGGTTTGGGCTTGGTAACGGCTGATTTCTTGCGCGATTTGCGCTTGGGCTGCACCAGTTCAACTGGCTCGTCCGGGACCGCGTCACTCAGCAGGTTCGTCGTCAGATCGCGCGGTTGGCGAACAGCCAACGGGCTTTCGCCGATCAGCGCGTCTTCTGGAGTGAGATCTGCGATGTCTTCATTGGCCGCTTGATGCGTCGTCACAGGTTTGATTGAGACAATGTCGGCGCTTTCCAAAGACGTTTCCGCCTCGTGTGCCTGATCCTCTGAACCCATATCGTTCCAGCCCAGATCTTCGAGCTGTTCTGCCGCCACCACATCAGGCAGCGGAGCCAGTTGCGGACGCATAGCGGGCTTTGCGCCACCCTTTCGGGCAAGCAAAGTCGGACCTAGCGATGCGAAACTGGCTTCAGACATGATCGCGCCCGTCCCTTAGCTTGCGACCCGGCGGCCAAAGCCACCTGCGGGACGCTGAACACCATTGGCCTGGACTTGAGCGCCAGTGCCGGGAGCGGCGAATACGGTGCGGCGGAAATTCTTCTCCAACCGATCCGAAATGTATTTCCACAAAGCGGTCATCTCAGCAGCCGAGCGGCCATCGGGATCCACTTCCATGACCGTGCGGCCATCGATCATCGATGCGGCAAAGTCTGTGCGGTGATGCAGAGTGATCGGAGCAACCGTGCCGTGCTGTGATAGAGCGACAGCAGCCTCTGATGTGATCTTGGCCTTTGGTGTTGCCGCGTTGACGACGAACACCAATGGTTTGGCTGCACGCTCACACAGGTCGACCGTGGCACCAACGGCGCGCAGATCATGCGGGCTAGGGCGGGTTGGGACAACGATAAGCTCAGCCACGCCAATCACCGACTGAATAGCCATGGTGATTGCTGGCGGCGTGTCGATGACAGCCAGTTTGAAGCCCTGTTGACGCAGCACTGCCAAATCATTGGCGAGCCGTGAAACGGTGGTTTGTGCAAAGGCTGGATATTCCGCCTCACGTTCATTCCACCAATCGGCTAACGAACCTTGCGGGTCGATATCGATCAGGACGACTGGCCCGGCGCCTGCGCGCTGAGCTTGAACGGCGAGATGGCCGGATAGGGTCGTTTTGCCCGATCCGCCTTTCTGCGATGCTAAAGCGAGTACACGCAACGCTAGGGTCCCCCTGGTATATAGACCTTGTGATGTCGCCGAAATGCGACTGGATGAGACAGTGGATCGCAGACTACCCCTAATTTTGGGTTAACGCGGATGCGATCTTTGGCTGACAGGTAAGGCTGCTTACGCGCGCGACGAACAGGGATGCGTGAGGCAACGAAATGCTAACCATTCCTTCACTATGATTGTCCCGACATTCGAAAAGGCGCGCGCGAATGTGCGCTTTTATGAAGCAGACCTTGCACAAGGGACTTGATTGATATGGCACACCGCACGAACACCGCAGCGACCCTTTTCCGCCGCTTGGCCCTGACGGCTGGTGCAGCGACTATGGCCATGATTGCCATGCCTTTGGCCGCTGATGTGAAAGCGGGCGTCGATGCGTGGAGTGCGGGGGATTACACCACCGCTGTGTCCGAATGGCAGGGGCCCGCGCGCAATGGCGATGCCGATGCAATCTTTAACCTCGCGCAGGCCTATCGCCTGGGTCGCGGGGTCGAAACCAACGTCAGCCGCGCGCGTGAGCTTTATGCAGAAGCCGCCAATCTGGGGCATATCAAAGCAGCGGACAATTACGGCCTGCTCCTGTTCCAACAGGGCGAGCAGGAAAGCGCTATGCCTTTGATTAATGCTGCGGCTGAACGCGGTGATCCGCGCGCGCAATACGTTTTGGGTCTTGCACATTTTAACGCAGATTATGCGCAAAAAGATTGGGTGCGCGCTTATGCTTTGCTGACATTGGCTAACGGTGCTGGCCTGCCACAAGCAGGCACAGCTTTGTCGCAGATGGATAATTATGTGCCGCTGACACAGCGTCAGCAGGCGCAATCACTGGCGCGCCAGTTGGAAGCCGAAGCCGATCGTCGCCGTGCAGCAGAGCTGGCCGCGATTGACCTTGGCACGCAGCAGGCACCGATCACGCAGTCCGCACCTGCTGCGCCAGTTCGCACGGCTGCCATCGCGCAACCCGCACCTGCCCGTGTTACTCAGCCGCGCCGTCCAGTGCCGATTCCTGCTACTCCTGCTCCCGCAGCTCAGCAGCGTGGGGGCAATTGGGGTGTGCAACTTGGCGCGTTTGGCGTTGTCGGCAATGCAGATCGCCTGTGGGGCCGCCTGCAATCCAACCCTGCTCTATCCGGCACTCGCAAAGCTTTGGTGCCCGCCGGTCGCGTAACCCGCTTGCAAGCCATCGGTTTTGCCAATCGCGCAGAGGCAGAGCGCGCCTGCGATGCTCTCAAGCGTGATGGTCAGGCCTGCATGGTGCAGCGCCCCTAATCCGCTTTCAAAGCTATCTATCGAATATTTCTTCCCCTGTTCCCTGCGCCTGCTAACAATACACGCATAGGGATCAGGGGATGAAACAGCATGACCAGTGTAACGGGCGCCGCAGCCGAGGCTGAACAGGTATTCGGTGATAGCAGTGCTGAGGCCGCTAATATCGCGCCGGTCAAAACTGCCGACCGCATAGAAACGCTCGATTTTGTTCGCGGCATAGCGGTGATGGGCATCTTGTTTGCGAACATCGTCGCCTTTGGTCAGCCATTTAACGCTTACATTTTCCCTGAATCCTTTCTGGTCGACCCGGCTGATCCGGGTGGCTGGCAATGGATCGCGCAATTTGTGGTGATCGATGGCAAGATGCGCGGTCTGTTCACGCTCCTATTTGGGGCGGGCATGTATTTGTTTATGGAGCGGACATGGGCACGCGGTGGCACGCGGTGGTTGCAAATGTGGCGATTGTTTCTGCTCCTATGCTTTGGCCTCATCCATTTCTTCTTCATCTGGATGGGCGACATTTTGGCGATGTATGGCCTCATTGGCTTTGCTGCGGTCGCCTGTATGCGATGGACCGCAAAGGCGCAGATGACGGTCGGCCTGATCGGCTATGTCTTTGGCGCGCTGCTTTATGCGGTGATGATGACGTTCCCTTATCTGATCGCGGACACCTCGATTGGCGCGATGCCAGACATGGCTGAGCTGCGCGCAGAAATGAATTCGGGGATCGATACAGCTTTGGCCGATGACGCGATCCGTACAGAGGCCAAGCAATCTGGCGATTACGGCGGTTTGGTAGCCCATCGATTAAGTCAGGATGCGATGATGCCAATCGTCAATTCGCTGCTCTTTATGTTTGAGACGCTGCCGCTGATGCTGTTTGGCATGGCGCTGTATCGGCTTGGCTTTTTCAGCGGAACATTTGACCGGTCAAAGCTGGTCCGGTGGGGATGGATTGGCGTGATCGCAGGGGGGCTATGCCATTTCGGCCTTGGCATGATTGTAAAGGGCGCAGGGTTCAGTTTTTACTCTGCTAATGCCGCGCTTCTCGGATGGAGCCCGCTGCCGCGCCTCGCTATGGTTTTGGGGCTGGCGGCATTGTTGGTCGCCTATTCGCCAGCGTGGAGCGGATGGCTGGCGGAGCGTGTGCGCGCGGCCGGACGAGCAGCTTTCACCAACTACCTAGGCACATCAATCGTGATGCTGTTCGTGTTTCACGGCTGGGCGCTAGGATATTTTGGTGAGCTCAACCGGCCACAGCTTTATCTGGTGACGGTGCTGGCGTGCATCGGCATGCTCGCATGGTCAAAGCCATGGCTGGAGCGGTATCGTTACGGTCCGCTGGAATGGTTGTGGCGGTGCCTGACTTACCGGCAGCTATTCCCGCTCAAGCGCTAAATCACTCAGGCGACAGCATATAGGCGGCGACGGTGGGTTCTATGTCGTCGGGCAAGTCTGTGATGCCCTGATAGAATGCGACGCCGATCTGGCATTGCTCAGGGATCGGGAGAGCCTGCATATCCGGTATAGACCCGATCACAGCCTGCACATTGGGATCAATCCCGGTCGCCGCAATCGCATCACTTAGCCGGTCCAGCTGATCCTGGCTCGGTTCAGAATATTCCTGCGGATCATCGCGTCCTGCGGCAGCGGCTTTAACCATCGCGGTGTTGCGTCGCTGGATCGCGGATTGAACGACTGTATTGCTTCCTTCGACCATGACCCATCCGCCCATTGTCATAGTGGCGCATTCGCTTTCGGCACCGCGTTGCAGCGTCTCATAAAGCTCCGCTTCGGTGGCGCTCCAAACCAACAATGCGTCAGCAGGCGCTTTGACCGCATCCGGGCCGATTCGGGTCATGAAATCTTGTAACCACGCTGCGCCTATTTCCTTGCCACGCGCCTCGTTGCGGTTCGTGGGGTCAACGTCTTGCAACTGATCGAGCAGGGCGTTGAGATCGTCGGGATATTCCTTTTGGATCACCGCGAACAATTCGGCCCCCTCGCTGTCCTCGACCAAGGTGCGTTCAATCTCCGCGCGCTCTTGTTCCGGGGTCACGCCGCAAGCGGACAGGGCAAGCGCCAAGGCCGTCAGCCCGGTCGCTGTGCGAAAATTCGTGGTCCAATTTGATCGCATCATGCCCTCATCATTCATTTCAGCGTCACAATCTAAGCGACGCGGCGTAGTGGGCAATCGGTTTTTGCAGGTATTTGGCAATCGAAAACACTTGCTATTGCGATTAATTCGCATATCTAAGTGATGCAAACGATTCGCAGGAGTGATTTCGAGCCCATGTATGTCTGCATCTGCAACGCAATTCGCGAAACGGACCTGCGCAAAGCTGCGCTGACATCTGGCGGCGATGCAGAGGCGACCTATGCGACTTTGGGAAAACGCCCCAATTGCGGCCAATGCCTTGGTAAAGCGGGACAAATCATCGATGCCGAACGCGCGCAGGTCTCTGGCCTGTTCTCTTGCGAAAAAGTCGCATTATAAGTCCGCGCATCGCAACTGCGAACGGATCGCAAATACCTGATTTTAAACGAAAAATATTTCCCTCCCCCTTGTAAAGTGGGGTGGTGAGGCGCTATTTAGGTTCCCACAGGCACCGGGTCATTGATCTGGCGCAAACCGCACGCACTACCGAACATATAAGGGAACCGAACCCATGAAGGGTGATCCAAAAACTATTGAATTCTTGAACAAGGCGCTCACCAATGAGCTGACCGCGATCAACCAATATTGGCTGCATTACCGCGTGCTTGACGATTGGGGCGTGACCAAACTTGCCGAATATGAGCGCAAGGAATCGATTGAAGAAATGGAGCACGCCGACAAACTCGCTGCGCGCGTACTGTTCCTCAACGGCTTGCCCAATTTCCAAGCGATCCACAATCTGCGCGTGGGTGAAACGGTCGAGGAAATCCTAAAGGCGGATATGGCGCTTGAAGAAGACGCAATCCCGCTACTGCGCGATGCGGTCGAGCATTGTGAGAGCGTTCGTGACTATGTTAGCCGCGATCTGTTTGCGCATATACTCGACAATGAAGAAGAGCATGTCGACTTCCTCGAAACGCAATTCGACATGATCAAGAACATGGGCCTCAACAATTACGTGCAGCTGCAAAGCAAGGCTGCGGGTGAATAATTAGGTTGGACCTACACAAGCAAAAGCGAAGAGGGCGGGGCAGCAATGTCCCGCCCTTTTTCATACACGCTATGGGCTCTTATGGCTTTATTTTGCCGGACCCATCAGCTGCCAGCAGAGTTTCGCGTAGGAAGTAGATCAACCCAGTGATCAACAGACCAATGGTCAGCACCCATAACCCGGCGACCAACGTGCCAATGGGCGCAGTGATGTAAACAGAGACGAAGAGCAGCGCGATCTCGAAACTGATGATCACCGCTGCGCCGGTTGAGAACTTGATAGCAATCCGTGCAAACTGACGACGGCGGCGCAGCCACAGCAATTCTTGCGCATGGGACACTTCGCACGCGCCAGTCGCCGGGTCTGCCAGCCGCTCAATCCGCCCCGCTAGCCAGATCAACCGTGCCATCATCACATTCATAATCCCGCCAATACCGACCAGTAGGAACACCGGTGCCAGGCTCAATTCTACCGCTTGTTGGACGCGCGGGGTTGAAGCGGTCCGCTCCAATAAATCGCCAGCGATCATCGCATTGAGGAGGTCGAACATCATGTCTTGTTCGATCCGCCGGAGTAGTTGCCTCCGCCGCCTTTATTGGCGTTGTAGGGGTTCTTGGGCGATTTTAGTGTCACCCGCACAGGCACAGCGTCAAAGCCGAGTTTCGCCCGGATACCGTTCACCAGATAGCGCTCATAGCTCTTAGGCAGGTCATCCAACCGCGTCCCGAACACAACAAAGCGCGGCGGGCGGGTGCCGACTTGGGTGATATAGCGAAGCTTAATCCGGCGGCCTCCGGGTGCAGGCGGCGGATTGGCATCAAGCGCATCGTCGAACCAACGGTTGAGTGCCGCTGTCGGCACACGCTTCGACCAATTGGCGCGCAGCTCAAACGCTGCGCCTAACATTGTGTCGAGGCCCTTGCCGGTCTTCGCCGATACAGCAAACAATGGCACACCGCGCACCTGCGCGAGGCCATCATGCAACGCGCCTTTAATGCCGTTGAACAAGCCGCTTGGCGTTTCGTTGCCGCCTTGTCCGGCAATGTCCCATTTGTTGATGGCAATCATCAAGGCGCGCCCTTCTTCGAGCGCGAGCGCGGCAATTTTCAGATCCTGATGCTCAAGGCCCTGTGTCGCATCAAGCAACAGGACCACAACCTCAGCAAAGTCGACCGCTCGGCGCGCGTCGGCGACGGATAGCTTTTCGAGTTTTTCGACGACATTGCGTTTCTTGCGCATACCGGCGGTGTCGATCAGGCGGATTTCGCGTGCGCTGTCTTCGTCCGAGCCAGCTTTGGGATCGTGCCAAACCCAATCAATCGCAATCGAATCGCGGGTAATCCCCGCCTCTGGTCCGGTTAGCAGGCGGTCTTCGCCCAGCAATCGGTTGATCAATGTCGATTTGCCCGCATTCGGACGGCCAACGATTGCAAGCTTAAGCGGGCCCAGCGGGGCCTCTTCTTCCTCTTCGCCCCCTGCCAACAGTTCAGGAGGCCGGTTCGCAGCTTCGGTTGCCGCATCGGCCTGTTCGCCGATAATTGGCCACAACCCGCCAAAAAGGTCGGCAATCCCTTCGCCATGTTCAGCGGAAACCGCGACCGGTTCGCCAAAGCCCAGCGAATAGGCCTCCAGCACACCGCTTTCGCCCGCAGCGCCTTCGGCTTTGTTCGCAACCAGCACAATCGGCACGTCATGTTCGCGCAGATATCGCGCGATCTCATTGTCGAGCGGGGTTAACCCTGCACGCGCATCAACGACAAACATCGCTGCATCCGCACCTTCAAGGCTGGCCTCTGTTTGTTTGCGCATCCGACCTGGCAAAGTGAGCTCGTGCTCGTCCTCCCAACCGGCGGTGTCGACAACAGTGAATTGCAGCCCCGCGATCTCTGCATCGCCCAGACGGCGATCACGCGTAACACCCGGTTGATCGTCGACCAGCGCGAGTTTCTTGCCCACCAAACGGTTGAACAAAGTGGATTTGCCCACATTGGGGCGACCGATGATGATGACTTGGGGTTTCATTTTCATGCGCCAAGTGGCGCTTGCAGGCGCAGATGGCAAGCATAGCCTGCGACCAGCATGTCACCGGTCTGTCCCCAACATGACGCGATCCGGGCACACATTGCCTCAAAGGGGGAGCGCGTAACGGCCTATTAACCCTAATCAAAAGGCTCATTTCAACCTTACCAGACCAATAACCATATGATGAGCATTTCACGCATTCTGATCGCTGGCGCCGCATTCGCTTGCGCAGTATCGCCCGCAGCGATTGCCCCTGTGGCAGCGCAATCTTCGAGCTATTTGCAGTGCGTCCCTTATGCGCGGGAATTGTCTGGCATCCAGATTTTCGGAAATGCGCGCACGTGGTGGGATCAATCGGATGGGCGCTATGCTCGCGGATCGACCCCGCGTCAGGGTGCCGTGATGGTGTTTAAGCCGCACCGCTCAATGCGATTGGGCCATGTTGCCTATGTCAGCGAAGTGGTCGATTCGCGCACTGTGCGTCTGACACACGCCAATTGGTCGCGCATCAATGGAAGGCGTGGGCAGATAGAGCGCAACGTGCCTGCGATTGATGTGTCGGCCAACAATGATTGGAGCGAAGTGCGCGTTTGGTATCACTCAATCCAAGCACCGGGTGGCACGCATTGGCCGCTGCACGGCTTTATATATGGATCGGGTGACGCAGGCACTCCGCCAGTAACCAAGCCCGCGCGCTCAGAACCATCGCCAGAATTCATCGCCGCCTTTGGCGAAGGGTTCTAAATTCGCGGCAGAGCACTCAGCCCTTTTTGGCGATCGGCGGATTGTCGCCCAAATCTTCATACCATGCTTCAACCGGACCGGTCAGCTTGATCGTCAGCGGATTGCCTTTGCGATCGACCGTCTTGCCTGCTTGCACTCGGACCCACCCTTCGGAAATCGAGTATTCTTCGATATCCGTGCGCACGCGGTCTTTAAAACGAATGCCGATGCCCCGTTGTAGCACTTCTGCATCAAAAGCAGCGTTGCGTGGATTTACCGAAAGGTGATCGGGCGGCGTGTCGCTCGCGCCGGAAACTGGCGCTTGGCCAGCTTCTTCTGAAGTGTTGTTTTCGCTCATAACTCGCCCTTTAGGCGGGGAGATCGCCCTAAACAAGCGCGTTCCGCTTGCCCTTTGCGACAAGCAGCTATAAGGGCGCTCAGCAACGCGCGCGGGGCCATTGCGGTTTCCCGCGCGGCTTCGTTCGGGCTATGCGGGCGTGGCGGAATTGGTAGACGCGCTGGTTTTAGGTACCAGTATCGCAAGATGTGGGGGTTCGAGTCCCTTCGCCCGCACCAATCCCGCCCGGCGGCGATGGCCCATCGATCACATGTAAGAAGGCTTTAGTTACATCCCCATGCAAACCAAGCAGACCACAAATGAAGGGCTCAAGCGCGCCTATTCGATCACGATCACCGCTGGTGAGATCAACGACAAGATCGAGGCTGAGATCAAGAAGGTCGCGCCGCAGGTGAAAATGCCGGGTTTCCGCCCGGGCAAAGTGCCTGCGAACCTCGTCAAGAAAATGCATGGCGAACAAATCCACGCTCAAACGCTGAACGACACGATCCGCGAATCGGTCGATGAGCTACTGAAAAGCGAAGAGCTGCGTCCTGCGATGCAGCCTGCAATTGCCCTTGATGAAGGATATGAGGAAGGCAAAGACGCCACTGTCACGGTAGAACTCGAAGTTCTGCCAGTGGTGGAAGCGCCTTCGACTGATGGATTGAAGCTGGACAAGCTCTCCGTTCCCGTAACCGATGAACAGATCGAAGAAGCGATCATGGGCATCGCGGGTCAAAACAAGAGCTATAAAGATGCAGCCAAAACCAAGAAGGCAGCAGACGGCAACCAGTTGATCATCGACTTCTTGGGTAAGCTGGACGGCGAACCGTTTGAAGGCGGCGCAGCAGAAGATGCACCATTGGTGATTGGTTCGGGTTCATTCATTCCCGGCTTTGAAGAACAGCTTGTCGGCGCGAAGACCGGCGATGAGAAAACCATCAACGTCACATTCCCCGCCGATTATCAGGCAGAGCACCTCGCCGGTAAGGAAGCGACATTCGATGTCACTGTGAAAGCGGTGAAGGTTGAAACCGATACCAAGGTCGATGACGAATTCGCGAAAAACCTGGGCCTCGATAGCTTGGAAAAACTGCAAGAGATCATGAAAGGTCAGCTTGAACAGCAGACCGCTGGTCTTACGCGCACGCAGATGAAGCGTTCGCTGCTCGATCAACTCGCCGCGGGTCATGATTTCGAAGTCCCATCGACTATGGTTGATGCGGAATTCGAACAGATTTGGGCACAGCTTCAACAAGAAGCCACCAAGGAAGACGATCCCGAGGCCGCTCTTAAGCAGATCGAAGACGAAAAAGACGATTATCGCGGCATTGCCGAACGCCGCGTGCGTTTGGGCCTGTTGCTGTCGGAAATCGGTCAGGCAAACAATGTTGAAGTCACTCAGCAAGAAATGTCGATGCTGGTTCAGCAAGCGGCTCAGCAATATCGCGAAGAAGACCGCGAGCGGTTCATGCAGTACATTCAGCAAGAGCCAATGGCTGCTGCTCAATTGCGCGCACCACTTTACGAAGACAAGGTCGTCGACTTCCTGTTCGATAAAGCTGAAGTGACTGAGCGTGACGTGACCGTTGAGGAGCTTCAAGCCGCGATTGAAGCAGACGAAGAAGCTGAAGTCGCTAAGGCGAAAGCTGCGCCAAAGAAAAAGGCGCCCGCGAAGAAAAAGGCCCCAGCCAAGAAAGCACCGGCAAAAAAGGCGGATGCGGCGGCTGAGGAAAAGCCGGCGGCGAAGAAAGCTCCGGCCAAGAAGCCCGCGGCCAAGAAGGCCCCTGCGAAAAAGGCGCCAGCTAAGGCTCCGGCCAAAGCGGCAGCGAAACCTGCTGCGGCTAAGAAAGCCCCAGCAAAGAAGCCTGCTGCAAAGAAGGCACCTGCCAAAAAACCAGCCGCCAAAAAGGCTGATTAATCAGGTTTGATCATTGGGAGTGCAGGGCGTTACTCGCCCGGTCTCCATCTGCGAAATGAGGGCGCGGGCAGTTCAGCTGTTCGCGCCCTTTCATATGCAGCGCCCACTTTTAACACATCGTGATCGGCCCATTTTGCGCCAAAAAAGCTGATCCCCACCGGTAGACGCTCAATCGCGCCCATGGGCACCGTCAAATGCGGATAGCCTGCGATGGCTGCGGGTGATCCAAAGCCAATTGAGCCGTTAAACTGGTCGCCCAGGACAAGGTCGCTCATCCATGCAGGGCCGCGGGTTGGGGCAACGAGGAAGGCGACGTTGTTGTCAGCGAGTAGCACGTCGAGCGTCTCTTCGCCTGCAATCCGCACAGCATTGGCGCGTGCCTCTTCGTAAACGGCGCGGTCGGTGGTGGCTTCTGCGGTCTGGAATATCCCTTGGTCGAACCAACGCATTTCAGTGTCTGCGTTTGCTTCGTTGAAGGCGATCAGGTCAGCGAGCGAGCGCGGGGTCTGGCCTTCTTCGAACTCGGGGATTGAACGCAAATATCTGCCCATCTCCTCGCGCAGCTCATACAGCAGCACCGTGAAACTGTCGGAGTACATCTGCGGGTTTGGCTCAAATTCGATATCGACCAACACCGCGCCTGCACGCTCCAAATCCGCCAATGCAACATCGAACACGTCGGCGACCTGGTCATTGCTGCCAATCTGTTCGCGCATGACGCCAATCCGCACGCCATCGAGCGAAAAATCGCTGAGGCCGACGGTGTAGTCGGCCACACGCTGCGCACCCATAGTTGCACTATCGGCGGCATCCTCACCCGCCATTGCCGACAGCAACAGTGCGGCATCGGCGACAGACTTTGCCATGGGACCGGCTGTGTCTTGAGTGGAGCTGATTGGGACGACATGGGTGCGGCTGACAATGCCGACGCTGGGCTTGAAACCGGCGACCCCGTTGATTGATGCCGGGCAGGTGATCGAGCCGTTGGTCTCTGTTCCGATGGCGGCCCATGCGAACCCGGCGGCAATGGCTGCACCGCTGCCCGAAGACGATCCGCAAGTGTTGCGGTCAATTGCGTGCGGATTGCGGGTCAGTCCTTCGACCGCGCTCCATCCGCTGGTAGAATCGTTGGACCGGATATTGGCCCACTCGGACAGGTTGGTCTTGCCAAGGATAACCCCGCCCGCCTCACGAATATTGGCGATCAGTGGCGCATCGCGGCCAGTGTTGTTGCCTGCCAGTGCCAGCGATCCTGCGGTGGTGGGAAATTCGCGCGTGTCGATATTGTCCTTCACCAAAATGCTGCGCCCGCGCAAAATGCCGGTCGATGCCAGCCTGCGCGCCTCGACCGGGGCCTCCACATTGTAGTCGATCACCGCGTTGAGCATCGGGCCGTTATCGTCGAGCGCTTGGATGCGCAAGATGTAATCTGTGACGGCCATCGTCTCAGCAAAGGAGGTGTGCATATGCGGAGGCGCTGCTGTCGTCTCGGCTTCTTCCCGTACTTGAGCCTCTTGCTGCTGAGCAAGCGCGGGAGCGAGACCTCCTGCCAAAGCGGTGGAGGCGAGAGCGGCGACTGCGATCAGCTTTTTTGTGTGCATACACACACACTGCGCGAAGTCGTGTTGAGAATGCAAGGGGAGGGGATGCGGAGGGCGCGTTAACCGATGCGCGCGCCCACGTCTCACATCTGGACGCGCGCCGGGTGGCGATTGTGCACCGCCTTTTAACCGGTATCTGGCAAGCTCCCAATTAAGCCGACGAAGTTCGAGAAATACTAGCGACTATGACAACCGTAACGGACACCAACCCGACGCCGCAAAAGCGAAAGCATTATCATGATATTGATGGTGCGCGTTCGGTGCTGATGTTCCTGTCTGTCGCGTTGCATGCGGGCACAGTTTATGCGCCAGTGCGCCCATGGATCACTGGCAACACTGACCGCGCAGCGATTTTCGACTGGCTGATTTTCGGCCTGCACCTGTTTATCACGCCGACGTTCTTCTTTGTTGGTGGGTTCTTTGCAGTCTTGTTGCTGACGCGGCGCACTCCCGCGGATTTCCTCTGGAACCGTTTCTTACGAACCGCGATTCCGCTCATCTTCATCGCGCTCACGTTCAACATGTTGGAGCATTATTTGCGCTGGGGTGATGCCGGGGGCAGTGGATCTATGCTCGATTGGATCGGCAGCGCCGCATTTGTCGAAGTGTGGGCAGGCGGGACATGGCAGCTGCATCTGTGGTTCCTTGTCAGCCTGATCCCGATGTTCCTGCTCGCCGCGGCGGTGCAAGTGGTTGTCCCCAAATCCTCGCGCATTCGCAGTCTAAGCGTCACGATCTCGGACAAGTTCGGTGGTTTGATCGCGGGCACTGTGCCGTTCCTCTTCGGCCTCTTGTTCCTGGGATTGGCGAACACCGCAAATTACGCCTCCGCCGCATTGGTGCCTGGCAGTTACGATCTGATCGCGCCGGGTTTTCAGAGCTGGTACAAACTCACCGCCGAATTCCCCTTCTTTGTGATTGGGGTCATGGCAGCACTGTCACCACGCCTACTGAGCGCTTTGGTTGAGTGGCGCTGGTGGATGCCGCTCGCCGCGATGGCAGCGTTCTATTTTCAGCCCTATGCCGATGCCGAAGACAGCTTTTTGACCGGTATGGCGATGCTGTTTGCAAACCAATTGGCGATTTGGACGCTGGTCTTGTTCATTTTGCAATTCTTCCACCGCTTCTTTAACGAAGGCGGTCCGCGCACCACTTGGCTCGCCGATTGTGCGTTATCGATGTATCTGTTCCACCATTGCTTCGTCTATATTTTCGGGCAGATGTTTGTCAGCGTCGAGTGGCCGATTGCGTTGGAGTTTGCTCTGGTTACGCTCCTTTCGGCTGGCACAGTGATCGCGATCCACGAATTGATCATCCGCCGTTTCGCGTTGGCTCGATTGCTTGCCAATGGCAAAACCGATGTCGATGCGGTCAAGAAACAGCCTGGTTTCTTCGCAGCCTTTGCCTCGGACCGCGCGATTAAAACTGCGTCATCAGCCAAGCTTTCCCCAAAGGCGTAAATGTGCGCACTTGAAAGTCGCGCGCCTGCGTCCGACATGGACACTTCAGAGATAAACACACAGATCCAATAAGGACCAAAGCCCCATGATCAATCTGTTCGGCGATAATGGCGAAACTCACGGCTCTCAGGGGCAATTCATGACTGATCCGCTGACCGGTGCGTTGGTGCCGATGGTGGTCGAGCAGACCAGCCGGGGTGAACGCAGCTTCGACATCTTCAGCCGTCTGCTGCGTGAGCGGATCGTGTTCGTGACCGGGCAAGTTGAGGACGGCATGGCCTCGCTCATCACGGCTCAACTGTTGTTCCTCGAAAGCGAAAACCCATCGAAGCCGATTTCGATGTATATCAACTCGCCCGGCGGCGTTGTGACCGCTGGCATGGCGATCCACGACACGATGCAGTACATCAAGCCGCGCGTGTCGACCGTGTGCATGGGACAGGCCGCATCCATGGGCAGCTTCCTACTTGCTGCGGGTGAGCCGGGAATGCGCGTTGCTCTGCCTAATGCCCGCATCATGATCCACCAGCCATCTGGCGGTGCGCGCGGCATGGCATCGGACATCGAAATTCAAGCACGCGAAATTCTGCGCATCAAAGCGCGGATGAATGATCTGTATGTGAAATACACTGGCAAGACGCTGAAAGTGATCGAAGAGGCGATGGATCGCGACACGTTCCTTGAAGCGGAAGAGGCCAAGAAATTTGGCCTGGTCGACAAGGTTTTCGAAACGCGCCCTGAAGGTGAAGAATCCGATGATGAGAAGGGCTCAGGCGGCGCGCCCGAGTAAAGCTTCAACCTAACCCGTGTTACCGCTCCGATCTGGGACGCGGTGATAATGGTTGGGGTCGATCTTCATAAGTGGTGCACGAAAACCACTTAACTGGATGCAAAATCTGTTGGTGTGAGTTGATTCATCTGCCAGCGACTATAGGATCATGGAATCCATAGCCGGATCGAATCCCCAGGGGGAATACGCAATGCCCCCTTCCGGTTTGGGGTCGAGGACAATTAGGAATGACGAAATTGAGCGGATCTGACAGCAAAAGCACCCTCTACTGCAGCTTCTGCGGGAAGTCGCAGCACGAAGTGCGCAAGCTGATCGCTGGCCCCACCGTCTTCATCTGCGATGAATGCGTCGAGCTGTGCAACGACATCATCCGCGAAGAGACCAAAGCGGGGATTGCCGGCAAGAAAGAGGGCGAGGTCCCCACTCCGTCTGAAATCTTTGCGCAACTGAATGACTATGTAATCGGGCAGAATTCGGCCAAGCGAAACCTGTCGGTCGCGGTTCACAACCATTACAAGCGCCTGAAGCATTCGGGTAAATCGGGCGAAGTTGAACTCGCGAAATCAAACATTCTGCTGGTTGGTCCAACCGGCACGGGTAAGACGCTGCTCGCGCAAACGCTGGCCCGCACATTCGATGTGCCGTTCACTATGGCGGATGCGACCACTCTGACAGAGGCAGGTTATGTCGGTGAGGATGTTGAGAACATCATCCTGAAATTGCTGCAATCCTCTGACTATAACGTCGAGAAGGCACAGCACGGTATCGTCTACATTGACGAGATCGATAAGATTACGCGTAAAGCCGAAAACCCCTCCATCACACGCGATGTGTCGGGTGAGGGTGTACAGCAGGCTCTGCTGAAATTGATGGAAGGCACCACGGCCAGCGTCCCTCCACAAGGCGGTCGCAAGCATCCGCAACAGGAATTCCTGCAAGTGGACACGACCAATATCCTGTTCATCTGTGGCGGCGCGTTTGCGGGTCTGGACAAGATCATTGCGGACCGGCTGCAAAAACGCTCAATCGGGTTTGGCGCGCATGTCGCTGATCCGGATAAGCGCAAAGTTGGTGAGCTGCTTGAAAAGAGCGAGCCGGAAGATTTGCTCAAGTTTGGACTTATTCCCGAATTTGTCGGTCGTCTGCCGGTGATCGCGACCTTGCATGACCTTGATGTCGATGCGCTGGTAACAATCCTTCAAGAGCCTAAAAACGCGCTGGTCAAACAATATGGCAAGCTGTTTGAGTTGGAAGATGTCGCGCTGACCTTCACTGATGAGGCTTTGAAAGAGATCGCTGAGAAGGCGATCCTGCGTAAAACTGGCGCCCGCGGATTGCGCTCTATTGTTGAGGCAATCCTGCTTGATACGATGTTTGACCTGCCCGATATGGAAGGCGTCACAGAGATCGTGATCGACGACGAAGTCGTAGCCGGCAACAAAGATCCGATCCGGGTCCATGGCGGCGAAGAGGCGAAGGAAGAGGCGGCTTAAGGCGTTTCCTCGCGGAGCTTGAGCAGTTGTGAAACTGTGACGACTTCATACCCCCTTGCTTCTAGACCTAGCAATACATGGGGGAGCGCATCGCGTGCGGTCTGATTTGTTCGGTACATGGGGTGGATCAGGATGATCGAGCCGGGTTCCACACGCGCGACAATATCAGCGGCGTAGTCCATCACATCTGGAAATGACTCTGCCTTATCCGCGACGTCCCACATGATCGTCGTATAGCCAGCCTGCTCCACTTCCGTCGGCAAGCCGATCAAGCGTTTGCCAAAAGGTGGCCGGAACAGCACTGTTTCAGAACCATAGGAACGCAAAATCTCCTGATTTCTTCTCACTTCGGAGCGGTAGAATTCTTGCGAGCGGAATAGGTTGCGCTGATGACTATACGTATGATTTCCTAGCTCATGCCCCGCGTCCAATATCCGTTGTGCTTGGGCGGGGAATCTCTCCATTCGATTGCCGATCAGGAAGAACGTGGCTTTGACGCCATGCTGCTCAAGCACAGGCAAGACAGCATCAACACCTTCGGGTGTCGGGCCATCATCAAAGGTCAAAGCAACGACTTTACGATCAGTGTCGATCTGGCAGACAACGTCGCCGATTAACTGGATGCATTTGGCCTTCGAAACCAAGTGGACGGAAGCGGCGACCATCAGGACACCCATTAACGCAAAGCCCCAGCGCCATCGTTTCATAAATCGCCACCCCATATTGTAGGCCCTGCACGAAGTTTAACTTCTCCAACATGAACAAAACCCCGCCCGGCTTTTGGAGGAAGCCGGACGGGGTCTGTTTGCAGCGCCACTCCGCGATTGGGAGGGGAAGTGCGCAGCGGCGCTAACTGGAATGAGCTACGGCTCAGCCGGGCAGAAAGACGCCGTCTGTTACGTGAATAATTCCGTTTGATGTGCTGACATCAGCAGTCGTCACAGCGGTCGCTCTGCCTGCGCCATCGGTTACCACGATTGTCTCACCGGACAGGCGCGCTTCGAGGACACCGCCAGCCAGCGTTTCAATGCGGGCCACGCCGCCACCGCTATGGATGTAGTCCAGGATCATCGCGCTGGTGATGCGTCCGCCAACCACATGATATGTCAGAATGCCGGTCAACGCTTCTTTGTTCTCTGGCATCACCAGGTTCGCAACAGTGCCATCAGGCAGCTTGGCAAAGGCGGTGTCGGTTGGGGCAAAGACCGTGACCGCGCCCGGCGCTGACAATGTCTCGACCAATCCAGCTGCCTGAACAGCGGCGACCAGAGTTGTGTGGACGCCGGTACTGACTGCAGTTTCAACGATATTGGGGCTTTGTTGCTGGCTTGCGCTTGATGCGTGATGGTCGGCCATTGCGGGGCTCGCGGCGAGGCCGGTTGCGGCAATAGCGGTGAAAAGAGCAGCTTTGAAAGTTTTAGTGGGAATAGGCATTGGGATCTCCTTTGTTAAGGCAAGCCCTCCCGATCTTGCGCAACAGCTACGCTTCATTGCGCAAACCGGATGCGTGAATGCGAAAATTTGTTTGATTATTGCAAAATAACGCTGTGAGGCGAGTTTGCACTGCGGTGAGTTGAAGCGCGCAAGACCGCAGGATCAGACCTGCGAAAATGCGCCTTCGGCCACCACTGGCCCAGCATCCTGCCCCTCAGGCTTACCGCCGATAGGCTCACGTGTGAGGACGAGGTTTACCCCACTGCCAAGATTGCGCGCTATGTCCGCAGGCAGTTCCATCGCGGTCACTTCCCCGGGCGCGACCACGCCGAGCGATTGCAAGGCGCTGCCATCGGCAGGCACCAGCCACAGTTCGTGGTCGTGTACACCATCGGCGGTAAGGCCAATCGCGCCAACCAACATCCGCTCGCTTTCCGGAATATAAGTCACGTCCAAGCGCAAGCCGGTGTCGCCAATCGGCACCTGTGCGACCAACGGGTCAGCGGCGGCGATTTGTGGAGTGTCAGTCGGTGAGGGCGACGATAGCGGCCCACTACCGGGGGCAAACACCATCACGGCCAGCATGACTGCGGCGGCTGCAGAGGTGATCCCGGCGGTCCATTGCCAACGGCGCAGGCGCGATGTGAGGTCGATAACCTCCGCGCCCGAATTCTCGCTACCAGTCGCCTCGGCCCCGTTCACCTCAGCCGCAATCCGCGACCAAAGCTCAGCGCTCGGTTCCATTCCGGCAACTTCGTCAGTCAGCGGCGCGAACCAATTGTCCCACCATTCCTTGCGCCAGGCAAAGTCAGCATCCGTCGCAACCTTACCGCGTGCGTTGAGCAGTTCTTCGCCTTCAAGCAGGCCAAGCGCGTATTCAGCCGCAATCATGGGATCATCGCGTTTGATATCCTTGTCCTCGCTCATGACGCCTCACTCGCTTCCAGACAGGTGCGCAGCTTCTGCAAGCCCCGACGGATCCAGCTTTTCATTGTGCCTAGCGGCACATCGGCGGCTTCGGCCAATTGCGCATAGGTGTAGCCTTCGAAAAAGGCCGAGCGAATATGCGAGCGGGTGTTCTCATCCAGCGTCGCGATACAGGTGTGAATTTGCGCGGCATTCTCCGCATCGACCAACAGACTGTCGGCCAAAGGTGCCTGATCAGGCAGAGGGTTTGCCTCTTCGACCGGCACGGCTCCGCCACGCACTTTGCCGGTGCGCAGCCGGTCCACCGCACGATTGCGCGCAAAGGTTGCCAGCCACGAGATAGGGCTCGCCCGAGATGGGTCGTAACGATCGGCGCGCTGCCACAAATTGATGTAGACGTCTTGCAAGGCGTCCTCGGCTTCCTTTTGGTCACCCAAGATACGAAAGCAGATGCCGAACAGTTTCACCCGGGTCGCATCATAAATTTCTTCAAGCGCCGCGCTGTCGCCATCGGCAAGGCGGACCATCGCTTCGCGTAGCCTTTCGCGCGCCATATCTGCGGCTGCTGTGCTTTGCCGGGCATCAGCCATAATCAGGCATCGCCTCGCACGCGCAAAGCGTTCTGGCCCGTGACCAAGTCGCAGAATTGCAGGTGTTGCACAGCGTCACTCCCCTCAGATATTCGCCAAATGCGCTTGGTTTTGCTGTGGGTCAATCCTTGCATCCGATGCAATCACTCACAAGGGCTCGCAAGCGCGAAGCGTCATTCATACACGCAATCATCAAGCCCATCGCGTTGAACAATGCCAATGCGCCGCTCAATCGAATTGCCATGCCTAGCAAGCCACCCGCCGGGGCTGACAACTGCGCGTTTTTTCGGGCTGGGCAGGGCGGCAGCCATGCGGCTTGCTTCATCAGGGGTTAGGCGCGCGGCGGATTTCCCGAAGTATCGTTGTGCGCCGGCCTCCGCGCCGTAGGTGCCAATCCCGGTTTCGGCGACATTGAGATAGACCTCCATGATCCGCTCTTTGCCCCACACATTCTCAATCCAGAATGTGAACCACGCTTCTAACGCTTTGCGGAAGTAGCCGCCGCCTTGCCATAGAAATACATTCTTGGCGGTTTGCTGGCTGATGGTGGAGCCACCTCTAATCCGGCCCCCTTCTGCATTCGAGCGGGCGGCCTGTTCGATCGCTTCGGTGTCAAAGCCCCAATGTTCGCAGAACTTGGAGTCTTCGGCGGCGATCACTGCGGCGACCAGATTGGGATCGATGTTATCGAGGCTTTCCCAATCCTTGGTAACCGCATGCTCGTCCATGGCCATAGTCGCGGTATAGGGCACGGGGAGCCACTTAAACGCGATGACGAGAAGCAGGCTAAGCCCGATAAACCACAAGATGATCTGAGCGACGAAGCGCGCAATGCGAAGGGCCATAGCGGCAAAGTAGGCAAGCAAAGATTGCCGTGCAATGACTTGTTTGCAGGTCGTTCAACCGATGATGCGCTGCGCCCATGCGATCCGGCGCAATGGACCGGGCGTGTCCGTATCAAACGGATAGCATGTGGTTAGTGCGAGCAGTCCTGTGTTGTGATCGGGAACGCCAAATTCATCCCAACGCACCGTTTCAAACGCGCGCACTGCGTATTGTTCGCTGGTGCCGTCGATCCGCTCCAAGGTGATCTCATCACCGGCTCGCAGTTTCTGGACGAACTCAAAATGCGTATCACGATGCGCCGCGAGCACAGTCACATTGCGAGCCGCATCATCGAGAACCGCTGTCGGCCCGAACGCCATTGCTTCGCCCGATCCGCCGGAAAGCACGACTTCGCTAACGCCCAAACGCGAGACTGTAACGCGGGCCATTGGTGCGGTGTCGGCCCAGCTCCACGGTTTGACCGGGGTGCCTTGTTCGAGGCTGTCCTCGAATGCGCGAGCGAGCAATATCTGCGCTAGCTCGGCCTTCACTGGGATATAGAGCGCCTTGGCAGTCAGACCCAGACCTCCCACTATTATTGCGGCGAAGAGCATAAGGGGAAGGGCGCGCTGCAACACTCCTTTCATGTCAGCGCGCCCTGTATTGGCCGAATGTGCAAGAGCAGCTGTCATCAGGTTGCTCGTCGCTGGAGGCTGAGCAGAGCGTGCTCCGTATCCAGCCGCCCCTGCCATTCGGTCCGGCGCCGCCACCACGCAGCGCCAGCTCCGCCTGAGACGAGGAGCATCAGGCCAAGGGTTAGGGTCAACCGATAACCGGTCGACGTGTTCGGAAGTTCAAGCCGCTGGCGCTGCTTGTCGCTTTCGCGCATCGGCAGATCGCGGCTCTCATTGGCGAACTGCGTGGCAAACAGGTGGTCAAAGTCCCATCCCGCGGGCAGCAACAGTGGGAGCTCTTCCCTTGTGAGCCGGGCGCCTTCGGGACGGCTGGGCGTGTCATCTACCGCGATCAAGCTGGTGCGGCTTGTGACGAGGTGGAATGCCATGCCGAGTTCCTCAATCGAGGCATCGACGCGCTCATGCGAGGTTTCGCCGGAATATCGCTCAGCCTCTACCTCTGCGATGCGGCGATGTGCCCAAAGCTTGGCGACGACATCGCTTTGCCGCGCTTCGCCCAAGGGGATGCGCTGTGACCAACGCTCGCCTCCAATCATGCCGCTGACGGTGAGAGTGCCAGCCAGATGGCGCGTGCGGCCCAGCAGAACCAGCGGCTCGCCCGCATAAAGGTCAGGCAGGTCGCGTGGTGCAAAGTCGATATTGCCGCCTTCGACCGTGGCCGTCAGGTTTGTCGCAACAGGGCTTGCCAGCCGATCAAGTAGGCGTTGCATCTGGGGCTCTGCCTCTTCGCCCATGCCGACATGAGTGAACGTGCCTCGGCCAGCCTCTGCCATGCGACGCATAAGGAAGGTGTTGGGCGCAGAGCCAATTCCGACCATGAACACGCGGCTCTCGCCCCGGTTCTGATTGATCTCAGCCATCATTTCGGCCTCGTTTGAAAGTGATCCGTCGGTGAGGAAGATAACCTGGCGCACGCGTTCGGTTTTATCCTCACCCATTGCAAGGTCAGCTGCCGCAGACACTGCGCATGAACCAGGATCAACCTTGCTCGCATCCGCGCAACCCTGCTGATCAAGCGCTGTTCTTAATGCGGGAAGCATCTCCGTTCCGCCTTCCGCGTCGAGGCTATGAACAAAGGTCTTTGCTTGTTCCAAAGCACGGTCATAGGCGGCGTATGCCTCCGGAAACAGAACCGTCATCGTGTCGTCAAAGCGGATGATGTTGAACCTGTCCTCCGGTCGCAAAGTCTCAAGCGCATAGAGCAGGCTGCGGCGGGCAGCGGGCATGCTATCGCCGGCCATGGAGCCGGAATTGTCGATGACGAATATCATCTCGCGCGGAGGAGCCTCCCCGATCCGCTGGACCGAAGGTGGAGTAATGGTCGCCATCACATAGTCCATTTCGCCGTGCTTTTGGCGGAACAATCCCAGGCTCGGCGCATCGCCAGCCGCGCTCCACCGCAGTTCGAAATCACGGTTTGCAGGCACAGCTCCATCGGCGAGCGTGATGGTCCGCGTTGTTCCTTCGCCTGTGACGTTGACTGCGTGATAGGGGCTAGAGATCGCCTCTGCATCAAAGCCGGGGGCCAGGTTCACAGTGATCGACACGGGGTTCAACCCGCTACCCGCCTGTGCGACCATATCGGGGTCAGCGGTCGGTGCTAGAATGTCTGCGGATCCTGCCAGCATGGCTGCGCGCGTCAGTGAACCGCCTGAATTGGTGCTGCCTGCAATATAGCGCGGACCCACCACCAGAGGCATACGCAGCGAATAATCTCCTGCGACCTGAGCGATAGGTGCCTGAAACTCGATCTGGATCAGAACCGTCTCACCCGGTCCCACATTGGCGATGGAGTTGCGGAACATATTGGGGCGCGACTGCTCTACTAGACCAGCTTTCTGACCGTTGGCTTTGGCCTCTTCATAGATTTGCTGCGCTTCTTCGCGCGGTTTTATCTCACCCTCGAATACGCGGTCACCGACGACCATTTTCAGCGTATCGACCGCGCCATCATCGGGCAGGGGGTAGAGATAGGTCGCCTCCATCCACTCATCCGATGTGTTGCGAAACGCCTGAGTGACGGTCACCCGCGCGGTTTGCCCATCGACATCGGCGACAATATCTGTGCCCAGTCGAACGGCGGGGACTGTGGTCGCCACTTCTCTGCTGCCGCGCAGGATCAACCCGCCTTCGCTGCTGATCGGAGCGGTGCTGGCCGGCAATGGCTCAACGGGAGCTGCGGTGCGGTGTATCGGATTGGCGGTGGCGCGCGCGGCGAAGGTTGAGGTTGTCAACGCACCCATGGCAACCAGCCCCAATATGAGCATCATCGCCATCGCGTCGCGGTCCAAAGATACGGCAATTCGTCGCATGTAAGCCTCCATTCATCGTTTGCGACTATCCCCCTATCGACCCGATGTCCGGACGCGCCAGCGCCAAGACTGGCCGATTTCCGCCATTTGTGCGGACCGGGTGAAGAAGGGGTGAGCATATGTCCGGATTTGTGCGGATTGGTGCGGGACATAGGAGAGGTGAATGGGGTATCAGGGGTTTATGAGCGATTTTGACAATGCGTCTGTGGCGTTTCGACTGCGTGAAGAGATCGCGCGGCAACGCCTGTCGCGCGCCGGTCTTGCGGATGCGGCGCGGCTGTCGATTTCCACCTTGGAGAAAGCGCTGTCCGGGCGGCGGCGTTTTACTTTGGCAACGATCGTGCGGTTGGAAGAGGCGTTGGGCGCGTCATTGCGCGATGAGGTGGAGGCCGAGCCAACCGGTCCCACACTCGCGCCAGCTGAGATGGGCTCCTATGCCCGAGCGGCGGTGGATTGGATCGAAGGGGAGTATCTCACTCTGCGCGCCAGTTTTGGCGAGGAGAACGCGGTCTACGCCTATCGCACCGATATCCGATGGAGCGCGGCAAAGGGGCATCTGGTCTTCGCTGAAAGCGACAGAGTCGATGCGACGTTTCAGCAGGCAGGCTTTGTCTCCATGCCGCACCTGTCCGGTCACACTTATTTGATGACGAGCGAAGGCGGCCAATACCGCATGATTATGCTGGGCCGTGCGACGCGGGAGAAGCGGATGTTTGGACTGCTATCCACGCTGCAAGTGGGGCAGGGATCGCAATTGGTGCCCGTGTCGTGCCCCGTTGCACTGGTGCCGATGGAGCAGATTGCCGATCCGGTATTCGGCTTGGTCAGCGCAGGTGATGCGCGCGCCGAAGAATATCGCGGAGTGCTGGAAACGGCGCTTGAGGGGGATTATTGTCGGTTGCGACAATAGTGGCTGCTCTATGATTATCGTAGCAGAAGGCGTCAGCGCCGCGGGCAAGACCACTTTTGCTCGCCAGTTTGGCGATGGCTGTTGGTTACCCGAGATTGCCACGCAAGGTGTTCGCCCAAGCACTGAGGCGCCTTTGATCGAACACGCGCATTTTTGGGTCGATCATAACGCCCGACGCTTTGGACTTGCATTGGAAATTGAGGCCAAGCACGGCTTTGTTATCTGCGATACTGATCCGATGAAAATCCACTATTCATGGTGTATGGAGCGCGCTGGCTTTCATTGGCCAGATAAGTTTGACATCGCTGCGCCAATCGTTCGGAAGGCTATAGAGGAAAAACGGCTGGGCTTTGCCGACCTTTATCTAGTCAAGAGAATCGATCCTGCGCTCGCACGCGCTCAAAAGGAAGCAGATACCACCCGTCGGCGTGGCAATTTTGAACAGCATTTGGCGCTGCAACCGCATCTTATCGAATGGTTCTGTGCACTGGCCGAAGCCTTGCCAGGTCGCGTGCGTTGGGGATTTCCTGACTCTGATGCGATTTTCACAGAGATCAAACGTAAAGCGCCGGAGGAGGACCCCCGGCGCTTTGATGTTTCAGTGTTTGACGAACTTGTGCGCAAATTGCCAGTGTAAGCGTTACGCCATCCCAGGCAGCAGCTTCTCGCCAGCAATCCGCTGCATTGCTTTTTGCAGCTTCTCAAACGCGCGCACTTCGATTTGACGGATGCGTTCGCGGCTGACTTCGTAAACTTGTGACAGTTCTTCCAAAGTCTGCGGTTTTTCCGTCAGGCGGCGCTCGGTCAGGATGTGCTGTTCGCGCTCATTCAGCGAATCCATTGCCTCAACCAGCATTTCGTGGCGGACTTCGGATTCTTGCGCATCGGCGACCGTCTCATCCTGCAAAGGACGATCATCGGTCAGCCAATCCTGCCATTCACCCGCGCCCTCTTCGCCGCCGCGCATGGGCGTGTTGAGCGAACCATCGCCGCCCATCATCATCCGGCGGTTCATATTCACGACTTCTTGCTCGGGCACGCCCAGATCAGTCGCGATCTTCGTCACGTCATCGGGATGCAGATCGGAATCTTCGTAAGCTTCAAGCTGCTTTTTCATCCGGCGAAGGTTGAAAAACAGCTTTTTCTGAGCCGCAGTGGTGCCCATTTTCACGAGGCTCCATGAGCGCAGGATATATTCCTGAATGCTCGCCTTGATCCACCACATTGCATAGGTGGCGAGGCGGAAACCGCGATCGGGTTCGAATTTCTTGACGCCCTGCATCAAGCCTACGTTGCCCTCAGAAATGAGGTCGGACACGGGCAGACCATAGCCACGATAACCCATCGCGATCTTCGCAACGAGACGCAGGTGGCTCGACACAAGCTGCGATGCAGCTTGCGGGTCTTCGTGTTCGGCATAGGCCTTAGCGAGCATATATTCCTGCTCTGCTGTCAGCACGGGGTATTTTTTGATTTCCGACAGATACCGGTTGAGGCTCTGTTCACCGCTCAAAGCGGGGACGGATTTCGTCGATTTGGTCACGATGTTCCATACCTTTCTAGTGTCGACCGCTGCTGCCGGACCCCTGATGGGCATCCGGTCTTTTGGGCCACGTGGTTGCATATAAAGTGTCTTTCACACTTATACGAGGATCTTGCGCAAAATGTTGCACCCTTCATCGATTTAAACGCGCCAGTTCGTCGATTAGTTCCTGCATATCGCCGGGTAAATCCGCGTGAAACCTTAGTTCGGCGCTGGTAATCGGGTGTGAAAAGCCCAATTCGGCAGCGTGGAGCGCCTGACGGGCGAAGTTGAGACCCGAAAGCAGTGGTTTTAGCGGTTTGGGCGTTTTTCCGTAAAGTTGATCCCCTAATAGAGCATGGCCAATTGACGCACAGTGAACGCGCACTTGGTGGGTGCGTCCGGTTTCAAGCCGGCATTCGATCAACGATGCGTCGCTAAGCCGTTGGAGAACCTTGTAATGGGTAATCGCATGTTTGCCGCGTGAGGAATTCTTTTCGAGCACAGCCATTTTCTTGCGGTTAACGTCGGACCGGCCCAATCGCTCGTCTATGGTGCCCTCGCCAGGGCAGGGATGACCGCCGCATACCGCGAGATAGCGACGATGGACGGAGTGTGCGGCAAATTGCGCGGCGAGCCCTTCATGTGCGGCGTCAGACTTGGCAGCCACCAACAGGCCCGACGTGTCTTTGTCGATCCGGTGCACAATGCCGGGCCGCGCGACCCCGCCAATGCCAGAAAGCCCGCCTCCGCCATTGTTCGCGCAATGATGCAGTAGTGCATTGACCAACGTGCCATCGGGATTGCCCGCCGCAGGGTGCACGACCATGCCCGCCGGCTTGTTAACGACGATCAGGTGTTCATCCTCGAATGCTACGGTGAGCGGGATGTCTTGCGGTCGCGCTTCGGCTTCAATTGTGGCGGGGATATTGATACGGAACTGAGCGCCTTCTTTGACTTTTGCGGAAGGCGATGAGGCGGTCGCGCCATCCACCTCAATTTGCCCCTCTGCGATCAAGGCCTGCACCCGTGCGCGCGACAATTCGCTCGCATCGGCCAGCGCTTTGTCCAGCCGCGCTGGAGCAGGAACAGTCCCTGAGATGATTTTGTCGCCGGACATGTTAAACCCATGCGCGATGGACATTCATGTGACAAGCGAGGTGATGGCCGCGATGAAAGCGGCAGCTGAGGCGGCCTACCCAAAAGAGGCTTGCGGCATATTGCTGGGGCAGGGTGTTCGGATCACTGGATTTTCCGAGGCTCGCAATGTTCATCCGGCGCCCGAAACCCATTTCGAGATAGACCCTCAAACGCTCATCGACGTCCACCGCGCCGCGCGTGATGGCGGTCTGCAAGTGCTGGGATACTTTCATTCCCATCCCAAAGGCCCCGCTTCGCCCTCTGAAACCGACCGCGCGATGGCAGCAGCAGACGGCGCAATCTGGGCGATCCGTGGCGTAGGAGCGACAAAGTTCTACCGCGCCCCATCTGCATTGGGGGAAGGGGCTTTTGCGGAGCTTTCCATGTCGCCAATCGAAAGCTAGAACCCCTTTCATGACCTCTCAAACTGACCTCGCCGCGCTGATGTGTTCGCGGCTGTGCCATGACATGCTCTCTCCAGTGGGCGCATTGTCGAACGGACTTGAACTGCTTGCCGACGAAACCGACGCAGAGATGCGCGAACGGTGCATCGAATTGCTTGAACAAAGCGCCAAGATCAGCACTGATAAGCTCAAATTCTTCCGTCTCGCCTTTGGCGCAGCGGGAGGTTTTGGAGAAGCGGTGCCGGTCGAAGAGGCGCAAGAAGTCGTCGCAGCGCTCGCCTCTGATGCAAAACGTGTCGAGCTGAACTGGGCGATTTCCGATGCGACTTTGCCGAAACCGGCGGTCAAGGTGCTGTTGAACCTGTCGCAAATCGCTCTGGATGCCTTGGTGCGCGGGGGCAAGCTGGATATTGGCGCTGAACGCCAGCCCAGCGAACATGGCGGCTCAAATGTTGAGATTGTCGCGCGTGCAACGGGCACCCGGATCGCCTTTGACGAGACAATTGGTCATGCGCTGCAAGGCGAATTGGCAGATAGCGAGATCACCAGCCGCACCGCTGCTGCGCATATGATCGCGCTGCTTGCCAAGGAGATGGGCGGCGGTCTGCAATATGCGCAATCGGATGATGCTTTGGTCTTGGGTGCGGTTCTGCCTGAGCCTGAGGGCATGATTGGGTGAGCACGATCCCGCCAGCTTCATCTCCCGGCGTGCCGCCAGCAGCGTGGCGCGACATGGAAGTGAACGAGTTGGTGCACAGAATTGTCCCTTCACCCAATTTTGGCGAACGCGCTTTGCCAATCACGATGCTGGTGGTCCACTACACTGAGATGAAGCCGATGGAGACGGCGTTGGAGCGGCTTACCACAAAGGAAGGCGGCGTCTCTGCGCACTATCTGATTAGCGAAGAGGGCGAGGTCATTCAGCTCGTCTCCGAAGCGAAGCGCGCATGGCATGCCGGAACATCCTATTGGCGCGGAATAAAGGACGTGAATTCGGCCAGCATCGGGATTGAATTGGATCATCCAGGGCATGCAGGTGGTTATCGCGCTTTTGCGGATGCGCAGATTGAGGCACTTGTCCCATTAATGGCGCGGATCGTGAAAAATCACGACATCCCGCGAGCGAATGTGGTCGGGCACTCCGATATTGCCCCTATGCGCAAGATTGACCCGGGCGAACTTTTCCCGTGGGAGCGCATCGCCGATTATGGCCTTTGCCTGCCATGCCCGGACAAGTTCGAAGCCGCTGATCCGTTTCCCAACGAGGGCGCATTTATCCTCGCGCTTGAACGCTACGGCTACGACATCACCGAAGGGCGCAAGGCGATTGAAGCGTTTGAGCGGCGCTGGCGGCCGGAACGCATCGAAGGCAAACCCGATGCGCAACTGGGCGCGATCCTATGGCACCTTTTACTAGAGCGGGATCGCGGCGGATCGCGGTAATCAGGTCGATCTGACCAGCCCAGCCAGTCGCAGTTTACAATTCTCTACAGCAGCCCGCGCGTAAATGTGCTTAACTGTCCGTCTCAATAAATCATCGCGGAGAGGGATCGTTTGATGATGAAGAAACTTAGCGCTGAGTTTTTCGGCACATTCTGGCTTGTATTTGGGGGCTGCGGCTCCGCTGTTCTAGCAGCAGGATTTCCTGAATTGGGGATCGGCTTTGTCGGGGTCAGCCTTGCCTTTGGCCTGACAGTCATGACGATGGCTTATGCCGTTGGCGGCATTTCGGGTGGCCACTTCAACCCGGCCGTTTCGCTGGGTCTCGCTATTGGCAACCGCTTTAGCTGGAGTGAATTGGTGCCCTATTGGGTGGCGCAATTGCTTGGCTCATTTGTGGCTGCTGGGATGCTTTTTGTCATTGCCAGCGGTGCACCGGACTTTGCCGCAGGTGGCTTCGCCTCAAACGGTTATGGCGAATTGTCACCCGGTGGATATTCGATGCAGGCAGTGCTGGTGGCAGAGGTCGTGCTCACCGCCTTGTTCCTGGTGATTATCCTTGGCTCGACTTCGCCAAAGGCTCCGGCTGGTTTCGCGCCGATTGCGATCGGTCTTGGCCTTACCTTGATCCACCTCATCTCCATTCCCGTCAGTAACACGTCGGTTAACCCGGCGCGTTCGACAAGTGTGGCATTCTACGCTGATACAGCGGCTGTTCCTCAGCTGTGGCTGTTTTGGGTGGCTCCGCTGATTGGCGCTGCGGTTGGAGCGTTGATCTGGAAATTCCTTTTGTCGCCTGATGAAAGCCTCGACAATATTGGCGGTCAGGCGGAATGATCTGACGCTGCTGCGAATTATGAAGGGCCGGCTTTGCTAAAGTCGGCCCTTCTTGTATGTGCGCCGGTATCAGGGGGCTGAGGCAGCCGCGTGGTCTTTTGGGGCTGCGAGGAAAGTCCGGGCTCCACGAAACAAGGGTGGCGGGTAACGCCCGCCGGGTGAGGCTTCACAGCCAAGCTCAGGGAAAGTGCCACAGAGAGTATACCGCCGATGGACCCGAAAAGGTCACAGGCACGGGTGAAAGGGTGCGGTAAAAGCGCACCGGGGCTCTGGTAACAGCGCCCGCATGGCAAACCCCACTCGGAGCAAGGCCAAATAGGGGTCTCGCGCTCGGCTCTTTATGGGTCAGGGCAGGCGCGTTTCGCGCTGAGGAGATCCGGGTTGGCTGCTTGAGCCGTTCAGCAATGGACGGCCCAGATGAATGGTTGCCGCTGGCGGGCTGGTCTTTTGATACCGTCGCCAGAACAGAACCCGGCTTATGATGCCCCCTGATATTGTTTTGTTTGGACGCCCCATCCGGTGCGCGAGTTCCTCCCTCATTGCGATCAAGGATCGCGTCGCTTCGGGCACGGCGTGTAGGAAAATACGCTGATTCCCTGCGCCATTCCGGGGCGAGACAGTACCCTTGATACTGGTCGTTTTGGAGAGCATGAGAGCTCCAATGTGCAAGCAAAGCCTACGACCCTTTGCGGCAATAGTCGCTCTTGCAAGCATGCTCATGCCCTCGCTTGCTGCTGCGTGCACGATTACCTTTCCAGCCGAGATTCGGTGGCAGGAAGAACCGGACCACCGTTCTCAATGCCGTGCGGCATGGCGCGAACGAGACACGCTGATCGAGGACCTGCGCAGTGGTGCGCGCGACTTTGGGCCTTACTGGCACATTGTCACCTCACTTCGCGACGGCTCAAAGAATTGCAGACAGCGATCTGACTTCGCGTTCGCGATGGTCGATGCCGCCATTGGATCACCGGTTAGAAGCAATGTCGCAGATTGGCCGATCCAGCTATTCTTTCAGTGGAAACCGCATGGCACTCCGGCCTCTCGTATCGAGGAGGTGGCCATTGGTTCGTGGTTGTTAGGCAGAGCTGCTCAAGGATATGAGGGGTCTAATGGCTCATGCGGTGTGAGCGCGTATAGCCTCGATTACACGCCCGAGGGCGTCTCCCCGGCGCGAATACGAGCGATGTTGGTGCAGGAGCATTATTGGAACCAAGCTCACGATCAATTTGGCAACAATCCGGGGCGCGACCGTCTATTCCTGCAAGAGTTGATCGACCCAAATAGCGACCGACACAATCTAAATCTGGCTGCGGAGCTTGCTCCGAAATTCTACGCGAGGGATCGGCTTCGTGGGCGACTGCCCATTTTGTTGGATGTTGCAGAGGCGATCACGGATCCTGCTCAAACTCCGCCTGACTATGAAGGCGCGGCGCGGATTCTTGATTGGTACACACCACGCAGCCAACCCAATATTGATGAACCGATAAACGCGCGAGCCGATGCTCTTTGGGTTAGGGTTTGGCAAACTAGACTATCTGATCCCGATCCTCAGGTAAGCTTGGCTGCGCGTTTGGCGTTGTTGCGCCGTGATCCCAATGCAAATGCGAATGCCATTCTCGAAGAATCCCTCGGCCTCGATACGAATGTGACGGTGTTGGATAGTTGGCCTGAAACGCTGCCTGCATTGCGCGAGGATAATCGCATAATTCACCGGATCACAGACAATTACCCAACCCGTGCAATGAGAAGACATCTGGGCGGGCGCGTCGAACTTGGCATTGTTTTTGGACCCAATGGTGCCTTTCATTCGACCGTTATTTTGCGAAGCGCCGGAGACGTTTTGGATCGCGCGGCAATACGCAATGTCGAGCGGTATTTCCGCCCAAGGGTGAAACAGTTGATGCTCACTGGGTTTGAAGGAGAATATGTTTATGTCCCATTGCCTGCGTTTGAATACTGGCTTCGCGATTCCGTTCCGGAAGGACGTCAGCCTGGGCTACAGGACGATGTCATTACGATCATCGAACCGCTGCGCCTTGACTAAGCGGAACCCCTGCGGACATCGCCCGTTCAATCCCTTATGAAAACACCATCTCTTGCCACGCGCCCTGCTGTTCAGCGCGCTGCCGTTCTTGTCGCCGTCTTCATTCAAATAGGCGCGACCTTTTTGCCGCAGCTGGGTTTTGGAGAACCGATTGGGGATCGCTCTGACAGTGTGCGCACGCTGATCACGCCGTCGGGTTGGGCCTTTGCGATTTGGGGGCCGCTTTTCCTTGGATCGGCCATTTTTGCGATTTGGCAGGCGCTTCCGGCGCAGCGCCAGAGCTTGCTTCTGAACCGCATCGCGTGGCCTGCCGCCATCGCGCTCGCCGCGCAGGGCGTTTGGGCGACTTACACACAATTTGCCAATCTGACGGTGATTTCTGCAATTATCATCCTCGTTTCGCTGGGCGGGCTGTTGATGTGTTTGAGAGCATTGACCCAGCAAGCGTCCCTGACGCGCGGTGAGCGCTGGTTTGCGGCGCTTGTGTTGAGCGCGCTTGCTGCTTGGTTGACCGCGGCGAGCATTGTGAACGTCTCGGCGACCCTAGCCTATCACGGCATTGGCGGCGGCTTTGCCCATCCGATGGCGGCGGCAATCATGGTCGCAATTGGCGGAACCATCGCCGCGCTTGCTGTGGTCCAATCGCGCGGCAACCCGTGGTATGCGCTGGTGTTCTGCTGGGCGGTGTTGGCGATCTATTTTCGCGGCGGGCAAGAGGTGCAGAGCATTGCATTAGCCTGCGCCTATGCCGGTGTCCTTGTACTGGCGGCGGCTGTGATTGGGCTGTCACAGCCCGACAATCGCAAGCACTGGCTGGGCGTCTAAGCAGCCTCTGTTTTCGTCGACGTATCCACATCGGGATAGAGTTCATCAAACGGCCTTGATCGGCCATCGGCGCATACCAAACGCACGTGAAACCGCTTCATCTGACGCGGACCGGTTACGCCCACACTGTGCGCGATCACGCCCACCTCCTTACGCATCGCTTCGACGAAATTGGCCACGCGTTCTGCTTTGTTGGTTGGGTCCAACCCGCGTTGCAGCGCGGGGTCGTGGGTTGTGATGCCGGTAGGACACGTGTTCTTGTTGCACTTCATCGCCTGAATACAGCCAAGCGCGAACATGAAACCGCGTGCCGAAATCGTGAAGTCTGCCCCTGCGCATAGCGCCCATGCGACCTCGCTGGGGGTGACAAGTTTGCCGCTGGCGACAATGCGTACGCGGTCTTTTAGGCCCGCCGCATCGCGCAAGTCGACGAGCATGGGCAGCGCCTCGCGCAGGGTCAGCCCGACATTGTCGATCAGCGGCAGTGGCGCGGCACCTGTGCCTCCATCGCCGCCATCGACGGTGATGAAATCGGGCGCGCTTGCCGGTCCGCGCCGGTTCACTTCCGCAAACAGTTCCTCCAGCCAACCATAGGCCCCGATCACGGTCTTAAAGCCCACCGGCTTACCTGTGACCTCGCGGATATGCGCGATCATATCGAGCAATTCTTCTGTCGTGCCGATATCGGTGTGGCGGTTGGGCGAGATGGAGGCTTCACCTTGCGCGATTCCTCTGATCTCGGCGATCTCGGCATTGACCTTAGCGGCGGGCAGGATGCCGCCTTTGCCCGGTTTTGCCCCTTGGGATAGCTTTAATTCGAACATGCGCACCTGTTCATGGGCAGCGACTTCGCGCAAGCGGTCATCCGACAGATTGCCCTGTTTGTCGCGCACTCCGTATTTGGCCGTGCCAATTTGGAAGACGATGTCGCCGCCCCCTTCGAGATGGTAGGGTGACAGGCCGCCTTCGCCGGTATTCATCCAGCATCCTGTCTTCGCTGTCCCTTTCGACAGAGCGCGGATGGCGGGGGCGGAGATGGAGCCGTAACTCATGCCGGACATATTGAAGAATGAGGGCGCATCATAGGGGATCCGCGCTGCGCCATCGCCAATGCGTTTGGGCCGCGATTTGACTGCGTCCTTGTCCAGAACGGGCCATGGGCAATTGACGAAAATCGGCGTGCCCACTGGCTCCAGATTGCGCGTGGAGCCGAATGCGACATTGGTCGAGTGTTTGCGGGCGGCGTCGTTCACCCATTCGCGCTGCGCCCGGTTGAACGGCATTTCCTCGCGATCCATGGCGAAGAAATATTGCCGGAAGAATTCACCAAGGTCGGACAGAATATAGCGCATCCGCCCGATGACCGGGTAATTGCGCCGAACCGTGTCGCTGGTCTGAGTTCGGTCGATGATGAACAGCGTGATGAGCGCCAGCACGATCAGTCCGATGATAAAGATAAACAGCGAAGTAAGCCCGTCCATTATGGCGGTCATGCGAGGTCTCCCGGTCTTTTGGTTCGCGTAACACCGCTGGCACACAAAGCAAAACGCCGGGCCTTGCGAGTGTGCAAGGCCCGGCGTTTTTTATGCCGTTTGTGTGGTGGGCGACTTTTAGAAGCGCCAGCTCACATTGGCTTGAGCTTGGTCATTAGACAGAGCGCCGCGGCCCATGTCGGACGTGACCGAGATCGATGCGCGCAGGTTTGTGCCCACTTCCATCTCTGCACCGGCATTCACCGATACCCATTGCGGATCAAGCGCATTGGAGATCGTGAACGGTGTGTCAGCTGCTCCAGCGAAGCGCGCTGTCACCACATCGGCGGTGTCTGCAAGCTCTCGTGCATAGGCAACCGAACCAAAGGCGCGCAGCGTGCGTCCTTCGGACGACGCGATGTCAAAGCTAGCCATCGCGCCCGCTTTGGCTCCCATTGATGTGAAGTTGCGATCGGCAATCGATAGGCCGAACGCCCCTGCGCCCAGCTCATCATAGCCGCCGATGGAGCTGCGCACGTAATCCATGCTCAGCACTGGCCCCACTTCAAAGCCCTTAGCTAGATCAAAGGCATAGCCGAACCGCACACCGCCAAAGGTCTGACCGCCATCGGACTGGCCGATGGCATTGGTGTAGAGGCTCGCAAAATCGCCCTGCGATCCGCGTTCCACACCGAACTCCTGATCAGAGGTTCCGGCATAGGCATCGGCGAACAGACCGCCATCGGACAGGCTGGCATAGATCGCGACCGATTGGCTGCGATCTTCCTGCGCACGAAGCGCGCTGGTGGCTTGCTGTGAGTTGCGGATATTGGAGACCGCGACACCGAAGCTGAACCCTTCGGCGACCTCGACATCTGCGCCAATGGTGATCTCACCGGCTTGGTTCAGCGCGAGCTGCTCCAGTGCATTGGCTCCGATCACGCCGGTCACCGATCCATTGATGCCGTGGTTCGCAAAGCCAAGCGCGCCATTGCCGAGCAAGCCGGATTGTTGCCCAACCCCTTGACCGCCATTGACGAACACGCCTGAGGCGCTGCCAAAGACGCCCAGACCGCCCGATTGCACAGGCGCTCCTGACGCTTGAGCAAAGCTCGCATTGCCAGCAGCTGAGAACCCGCCCGCTGCCCGCGATCCGCCGCGCAGAGCCAGGCTGCGCTGTGACAGCTGACCTGTGAAGCGCTGCGAGAAGCTGTTGGCGGTGAACGTCTGGGTGAAGGCGCTGACCGGTGTGAGTGAGGACAGGGTCGCACCCAGCGTATCGACGCCGGCATTATCGACCACATCGAACAGGCCAACGAACTGGTCAAAGCGCGTGGCCCGGATCTGATCCAAGGCAGTGCCCAGCGACCGAAGCGAGCTGCGACGACCAACCAGATCACGGATCGAGCGTGCGGTCAGTTCAACGACCACCTCATTGTCCTCAATCCGATGAACTGCATTGAGGATTGGAGAGCGGCTAATGAAGGTCAACTGGTCGAAGTCGCCATCGATCAAGCCAGCGCTGAGGACCGTAAACTCGCTGCCAAACCGCACCCGGCGATCATTGGTGGACACGATCAGATCGCCATCCAGCACAGCAATCCCGGCCACATCGTAGAAGTCTGCATTGATATCGCGCCGACGCCCAACGGTGTAATCGACCCACAATCCACCGCCACTGGTCTGAACATAATCACCATCAATCGACAGCGTGCCGACAGTGCCAACGCCGCCAGCATTCATAATACCTTGCAAATTGAACAGCGCATTGGTGTTGATCGTGCCGCCGTCGCCTTCAAGCGCGCCGCCTGCCAGAACATAGATTGAGGTGTTGAGCGTCCCATCGACCACTGCTGTGCCAGCAAATTGTTCAACGCCGATAATGCTGGTGAAGTCGAACGCGCTTGGCAGGACAAAACCAGCATCGGTGTTGTCGATGATCAAACGGTCGATCTCAACATCAAGATCGACAGTGGTGGTCCCTTCGCGATTCAAGTGAACCTCAAAATACTGCGCAGGGTTTTCAAACGCCGTACCGGGCGTACCGTCGGTGTTCTGAGGCACAAAACCCGTCGAACCCGGACCTAGAAGAACGGAACTCTCGGGAAGGTTGCTGCCAAAGTTGGGATCACCCGGCTGTGGACCAAAAGGCGAAACGATTTCGGGAAAGCCTGAAATATCCGTCCCTGCGATAATTCCGATATTGGGTCCGGTGTTGAAGATGCCCTCCTCTTCACCGTCGGGAATGCCGTTTATCAGTGTGCCAGTGCCGTCATCGATGAAGAAACCTGGATCGAGGTCCTGCGTCCAGCGGGTCGGGTCGGACCACACGCCATCGCCTTCATTTGCGGAGACATACTTATAAGCGGTGTTCTGCGTGATGAATTCGAAGAAAGGATAGATCGGGTTGTAAAAGCTGATGTCACCATAAGTGTTGTCGAAACCCAACTGCTCGATGAGGAAGTTTCGGAAAAAATTCCGACCACCGCTCAGCACCGCCGTTGCAATGGGAAAGTCATACAACTCATCGACGATAAGCGGTGAGCCACTGTCGCCCGGTGCGGTTGCGACTTCACGAGGTAGGGCATCTCCTTCAAACCAGTCGGTGGCAATAATATTGCCAAGCGAGCACGGCTCGATACCGTTCGGCGTGATTGTGCAGCCTTCAAATCCAAACTCGTCACGATCAGGCCAATCGAAATCGGTCCAGTAATAGGTTTGCGTGTTGCTGCCCAATTCAGCTGTCGGCGCAAAATTGGCGAACACGGCGTCATCGAAATCGGCAAAAGATGCGACCGCACCCAGCATATTTTCGCCTACCCTCCGGAGCAGATTGCTGCCTGCGCCAGGACCGCCCAGACCGGTTCCGAAAGAGCCGTAACCAACTTGAACTACATGAGTGAGTTCGCTTAGTGGTGACAGAAGGATTGGCATGGACGGGACGTCGGTAATCGGCGAGTCCACCGCGATCAGAGCGATGTCGGCAAATGGGAAAGGCAGCGCGCCATTTTCCAAGTTCGCCGAAGGATGAATGACTACATCGGTGCTAGAAGCGGCCCCGCCTTGGTCATAACCAACACCGAAATCGAGCGTGTTGAAAATCCGCGGGGCAGTGTTCGCGCCAGTCGCGACTAGCATTGTGGTCTGCGCGCCGGCTTCAGCTAGGCCGTAAGTTTCAGAACCCTGAAAATTGAGGCAGTGCGCTGCTGTCAAAATCGTGCGCGGATTGATCACTGTGCCGGTGCAGTTGAGGCCAATGCCGCCGGTCACGTTGTTCCGAATGAAGATCTGCACAACGGAAGGTTGCGTGTCTTCGGCATCAAATGAAGCATCAAGACCAACGTCATCGCGCACGAAAATCTGACTTTCAATATCAGAATCCGACGGTTGGCTGATGTGGGTCGAATACAGCGCATTCAGATCAATCGATGTGTCCAGCGCCGATCGCTGTTCGATGCTGAATCCGGCAAAGCTATCAATCATCGGAGCAGTTGGGCCGGTTAGCGAAATGGTTGCCGCACTCGAGTTGGAAGTGCTGATGGGCAGGCGATAATCGGACGCCTCTGCATCTTCGTTTGCGCTACCCAGCTCTGGCGCTTCCGCGCCTGCTTCGCTGCCAGATGCATGCGCTGGTGATGCGACAAGTGCTCCAGCGAGCGCAAACATACCTACGCCAGACAGAAATGTACGATTTGTCATAAAAGCCCCCAATTGCTTTGAACGGTACCTAACCGAGTCGGGAGGTTACAAAACTTTACCCCGAATCCAAGCCCGCTTTTCGACAATATTAACCAACAGGCTCAGGAGCTTGCACGGCATGCAAGAGTCGCAATGCAAATGAAAAGCGGCGCATGACGAATGCATCGTCAGCGCCGCTTTGAAGGACTCATAAAGTGTTCTGTTTTAGGGTCTGCCGACACTTTCATACGTGAACCCAGCGGCACGAACATCTTGCGGGTTATAAATATTCCGAAGGTCGACCAAGATGGGCGTGTTGGCGAGTTCTTTGACGCGTGCAAGGTCCAGTGCGCGAAAGGCATCCCATTCCGTCACAATCGTTGTCACATCTGCGCCCGCGATCGCGGCATAGGGGTCATCGCACATGGTAACGTTGGGCATCAAAGGCTTAGCCAATTCCATGCCTTCGGGATCATAGGCGCTCACTTTAACGCCCGCATCGGTCAGCGTTTGCGCAACGGCGATAGCTGGGGAATCGCGCATATCATCGGTGTTCGGTTTGAACGTCAGGCCAAGCAGCGCGACTTTCTTGCCCCGCGCTTTTTCTGCTCCGCCCAGCGCGTCGAGCACTTTGCGACCCATGGCGCGTTTGCGGCTCTCATTGGTTTTGACCACCGCTTCGATAATGCGGGTGGGACTGTCATAATCCTCCGCCGTTTTGAGCAAGGCAAGCGTGTCTTTGGGAAAGCATGATCCGCCATAGCCCGGCCCTGCATGCAGGAATTTGGAGCCGATGCGGTTGTCCATGCCGATCCCTCGGCTGACGTCCTGCACATTCGCGCCCACTTTCTCGCAAAGATCGGCCATTTCATTGATGAAGGTGATCTTTGTCGCAAGGAACGCGTTGGCGGCGTATTTGATCAGTTCACTAGTGCGGCGTTCGGTGAACAGAATGGGCGATTCATTGAGGAAGAGTGGGCGATAGACCTCGTGCATGACATCGCGACCGAAATCGTCCTCTGCTCCAATTACGATGCGATCTGGGTGCTTGAAATCCCCAATTGCCGCACCTTCGCGCAGAAATTCAGGGTTGGAGACGACCGCGAATTTATGAGGAGTGTTGGTGCCTTTGATAATTCGCTCTACTTCATCACCGGTGCCAACAGGGACCGTGGATTTGGTGACGATCACCGCATCATTGGCAAGGCTTTCCCCAACCTCTTTGGCAACGGCATAAACGAATGACAGATCCGCATGACCATCTCCGCGACGGCTTGGCGTGCCCACGGCGATAAAGATTGCGCTGGCGCCTTTAATCCCTTCGGCAAGCGACGTGGTGAAGGATAAGCGGCCCGCTTTCACATTGCTTTCAACCAGAGCATCGAGGCCCGGCTCATAGATTGGCATTACGCCATCATGCAGCCGGTCAATCTTGCCCTGATCTTTATCGATACAGACCACATCGTGACCGAAATCGGCGAAACATGCGCCGGATACCAAGCCAACATAACCCGAACCCACCATTGCAATTTTCATGGCTTTTGCCCCTGATAGAATACATGCCGAATTGAACGCGAAACCGTCGCTCTGCCTCGCAGCGTAGGGCGCTGCTTAATCTGCCCGTTCGCCTTGGAAGATTTCAACCGGGCCATTGTCCTTTTGACTGGCCTGGATCACCCGCCTCTGATCACCTTCGAGCACGAGTGCGGTAAGCACACCTGAACGAAAAGCGCCAGTATCAATCCCGATCCGATTGCCGCAATCCATCACCTTGTCAAAGATCGTGTGGCCATGGACCACCACTTTATCCAGCGGCCCTTCGTGGTCGAGGAAGCGGTCACGGATCCACAACAGATCGCTGCGTTTTTGCTGGTCCAGCGGCAGGGTCGGGTCAACGCCTGCATGCACAAAGACATAGTCGCCTGCGATGATCATCTCTTCGAAATCGTTCAGATAATCGCGCTCGGATTGCGGGATAAGTTGCGGCAACATCGCGAACAACTCATCAAGGTTCATCGCGTTGAACTGTTTGCGCGACAGGCCGTAAGACAGCACCGTCTCTCGTCCACCATGTTTGAGGAAGTGGCGCAGCACCTCTGGCTTTTCAAAGGCGTTGAGGAACATCTCTTCGTGATTGCCCGCAAGCACGCGGACATTACGCTTTTCCTGCCAGGTCCGGGTGCGTGCAATGACGCCTGCACTGTCCGGCCCGCGATCCACCAGATCACCTAGCAGAATGATATGTGTATCCGCAGCCGAGCGTGCTGCATCGTCCACCTCAATCGCATCCACCATCGCGGCATATAGGTCGAGCCGCCCGTGAATGTCGCCAATCACATAATAACGCGTGCCATCCGGCACTGCCGCGAGCCGAGGCGGCGGAGCAGATTGGAACATTTTGCGAAGGGCGTTGAACATGATTTTCTTTTTATACGTCCACAATGCGTCGCCAATACCCGAGCGCATCTTAAAAAGGAGAAAAGGCAGTTTCCTATGTCAAAGGGTTCGGCGGGGTGGCTGTCGATCCTTTAAGCCGGTGAAGGCTGAACGGCAACTGAGCCAGGCGTGATAGGTCGATTATGGGGCAATCTCTTGTCGTTTAAAGCGTGGTGCAAAAATTCAACACTCATATCCATTTGGAACTGAATTGTGAGCTTGGCCGCAATTTCTCTTGTGCTGTGCAGCAAAGCGGTGCAGCATTATTGCGCATTTGATCGAGATTGCTCTCAAAAATTCGCAACCGTCAGATGTGCAGGTGGGACGAAGCAACAACACAAATAAGGAAGTTGTAATGCTCACGTCCATCCGCGGCCTTTCGGCCGCAACCCTCTCCGCTGGTCTGTTTCTTTCAGCAGCTCCCGCACTTGCTTCGGACAACAACGCCGAGGCACCTGTCGTTGATGAAACCATCAGCGCAGACTTGATTGCAGCATCCGCTGCTCTCGATAACGACAATGTCGAAACGCTTTCGCTCGAACCAGCAACAGACGTCGCGTCTGACGTTGCCGTTCGCGCCGGTGAGCCAATCGCATCCGGCACAGCCAGTGAGTTTGCAGGTGAAAGCGGCCTGACATTCTCAGCTAACGTTGCCTTTACGACCGAATACCGTTTCCGCGGTGTCGATCTGTCGGGCGGTGAATTTGCAATCCAAGGCGGTTTCGATGTCAGCCACTCGTCTGGCCTGTATGTTGGCACTTGGGCGTCAAACCTTGACGAAGATACCGTCGGGTTTGGCTCTACCGAGGTTGACGTTTACGGCGGCTGGAGCGGCAATCTAACCGATGCACTCACCGCTGATGTTGGTGTGATCGCATATCTCTATCCCGATTCGCCGGCGTCCGCTGGTGATACGAGCTATGTTGAGTTTTACGGCTCACTCAGCGTCGGGATTGGTCCAGCATCGCTGACCGGTGGTGTCGCATACGCCCCCGATCAAAGCTCGCTTGGCAGCACCGATAACCTGTATCTTTACACGGATGTATCGGTTGGCATTCCGGATTCGCCGTTCACGATCAACGGTCACCTTGGCTACACTGATGGCTTCCTGACATTCACCAATGACAGCGAAGCAATCGATTGGTCGATTGGTGTCGATATGGCAGCGGGTCCGGTGACCTTCACCGCCGCTTATGTCGGTGTCGAGGGTGACGCGCTGATCGATCCGAACGGCACATTTACGGACGATGCTTTTGTCCTGACAGTCGCCGCTAGCTTCTAGGCTTTGGCGTAAACAAATAACCCGCAGATAAGCGGGAGGAACGGAAGCGCGGGGTCAGTTTGGCCCCGCGTTTTTTCTTTGCGTGGGCTGTTTGGAATGCGATTTCCTCCTACATACGATGGGACAGACCCATTGCCGCGAACATCGAGGAATTTTCTATGGTCAAATTTCTGCATTCCATGATCCGCATCTCTGACCCCCAGGCGAGCGTCGATTTCTTCAAGCTGATCGGGCTGGAAGAGGTGCGCCGTTTCGATGTGGAAGCCGGACGGTTTACGCTGATCTTTCTGGCCGCGCCGGGACAAGAGGGCGTGGCCGAAGTGGAGCTGACCTACAACTGGCCCGCCGAAGATGGCAGCGCGCCCGAAGAATATGACGGTGGCCGCAATTTTGGACATCTCGCATACCGGGTCGATAACATCTACGAGACGTGTCGGCGCATCGCCGATGCAGGCCACATCATTCACCGCCCACCGCGCGATGGTCACATGGCTTTCATCAAATCACCCGATGGGATCTCGATTGAGCTGCTGCAAGACGGCTCGCTAGAGCCGCAGGAGCCGTGGGCGAGCATGGAGAATACCGGCAGCTGGTAAGCGGATTACGCGCCGCTGGGTTGGGTTCCCTGATCATCGCAATCCTCGGCGCTGTGCTTGGTCGTTAAGCGCAGCACGACGTAGCCCAGCACCGCCGATATTGCGGAGCCGGTGAGGATGCCGATCTTCGCCTCTTCGACAAAGTTCGGATTGTTCGGGAAGGCCAGTCCGCCGATGAAAATGCTCATCGTGAACCCGATCCCGCAAAGAATCGAGATGCCCCATATCTCCGCCCAACTGGCATTAGCAGGGCGCGGCGCAAATCCGGTCTTATCAGCAATGAATACGATGGTGAAAATTCCCAATTGCTTACCCACGACGAGGCCAGCGGCGACAGCAAGCGGCAGCGCATCGAGTAGTGCCTCAGGACCCATACCCTTGATCGAGACGCCCGCATTGGCAAAGCCGAACACAGGTACGATCAAATAGGCACTCCAAGGGGCAAGGCCATGCTCCAGCTTCTCCAGCATGGAATTGCCGTCTGAGCGTTTGAGCGGGATCGTGAGAGCCGCAACTACGCCTGCAATCGTTGCGTGAACGCCTGAATTCAGCACGCAATACCACAGCACAATTGCAAGCAAGATATAGGGCCAGAACACGCTGACCTTAGCCCGGTTGAGCGCCATCATCAGGCCAAACACGACAATGGAAGCAAGCAGCCAATACATGAACGTATCGCCTGGGGTCGTGTAGAACACCGCGATCACAATCACCGCGCCAATGTCATCGACAATCGCAACGGTGAGCAGAAACAGTCGAAGCGATGCCGGAACCCGGCTACCCAACAGGCCCAGCACACCCATTGCAAAAGCAATGTCGGTCGCCGCAGGAATAGCCCAGCCATTGGTGTATTCGCCGCCGCCCGACAGCACCATGAATACTGCAGCCGGTACCAACATCCCAGCAGCAGCCGCCAGCATTGGTAGGCGGCGAGCGGCAGGGTCAGCCAATTGCCCGCAAACGACTTCGCGCTTCACTTCCAATCCGACCACGAAAAAGAAGATCGCCATCAACCCATCATTGATCCAGTAATGCAGATCTTTCAGCTTTTCGATCGGCGTCCATGGCAGCTTGCCGTAGAACAACTCTTTGTATTCCGACGAGAAAGCAGAATTGGCCGCCAACATGGCAGCGGCTGCAACGAGGATCAGCAGAATTCCGGCCGATGCGTCGCCCACAAACAGCGAGCGCACTGGGGCAAATATTCGACGTAAAGCGGTGGGTGATTTGGGCGCGGTTTCTGACATATTGCCGCTGTCCCTTTCAGAAAAACTATGAAGGTTGCAAGGTTAAACCGGGGCCGATAGATTGAAATCTTCGCGAGGGGGCGCAAACCTTGTCATTCATTGACTGGAATCTTTGGCAGTGGCTGGCCGTGGTTCAGCACGAATTGCTGCTATTTGCAGGCGTGATCTTCCTGATTGGCGCGCTCGATGACCTAGCGCTCGATTTCACATGGCTTTGGCTGCGCGTAAAGGGGCGGGCCAAGACGCCGGTTGTAAGCCGCGCCGAATTGCAAGGCCGCCAGTTGAAAGGCCGAACCGCCGTTTTTATCCCCGCTTGGCAGGAAGCGGCCGTGATCGGCGACACTATCGCCCATATGCTGGGCGTTTGGCCGCAAGACGAATTGCGGCTCTATGTCGGCATTTACCGCAATGATCCTGAGACAATCCAGGCAGCTATACGCGGAGCGCGCGGTGATGCGCGGCTGCGACTGGTGATCCACGACCGCGCTGGACCCACAACCAAAGCAGATTGTCTCAACCGCCTGTATGAGGCGATGCGGGATGATGAGCGGCGCTTAGGCAGTCCTTTTTCCAGTGTCCTGTTTCATGATGCAGAGGATATGGTCGATCCCGGTGGGCTGGGCCTATTGGAAGGGGCCATCGCCGGAGGGGCAGATTTTGCACAGCTTCCCGTCGAGCCATTGCCGCAAGAGGGACGAAATTGGCTGGGCAGTCACTACTGCGAGGAATTCGCCGAGGCACATGGCAAGGCGATGGTGGTGCGCAGTGAGCTGGGCGCAGCTTTGCCAGCCGCTGGCGTAGGCTGTGCGGTGTCGCGCCGGTCACTGCAAATTCTGAGCCGCCGCCGCCTTGATCGCAAACCGTTTGAGCCGGATTCTCTGACGGAGGATTACGAGTTGGGCCTCGCAATCGCAGAGGATGGAGGCATCTGCCGCTTTGTCCGGGCACGGGCAGAGGATGATCTGCTGATTGCCACGCGTGCCTATTTCCCGTCGGGGCTGGAGACGATCATCCGCCAGAAAACCCGGTGGGTGCATGGCATTGCGCTGCAAGGCTGGGACCGGACCGGGTGGGGTGCTGGGGCTTTGGAACTGTGGATGCGGGCGCGTGACAGGCGCGGGCCGCTTACCGCTCTGGTGCTGGCATTGGGCTATTCATTGCTAGCGCTCATTTCTTTGTTCTGGATCGCGGTGGCATTGGGCTGGGCAGATCATGCGCCGGTGACGCCATTGCTCGCGGCGCTTTTGATGGCCAATTTTGTGATGTTCGTTTGGCGTTCGGCTTGGCGGTTTGTCTTTACTGCGCGCAATTATGGTGTGCGAGAGGGCCTGTTGGCGGTTCTGCGTATTCCCGTAACCAATGTGGTCGCGATTATGGCTGGGCATCGCGCAATTTCCGCCTATGCCCGCAACCTGTCGGGCCGTGCGATTGAGTGGGACAAGACCCCGCACAGCACCCATCCTGCTCGCGCCAGTTTGCCCAATCCTGCATCGCCTTTGGCTGAAAGACAGGGGCAGTTTGCGCGGCAGTTGATGGGTAGGCCGGCATGATGACACAAGAGACCTCACGCCGCCGGGGCAGTCCTTTGGCGATGCTGGTCCTACTGGTCGCTGTGTGGATCGGCGGACGCGCAGTCGTTTGGGAGAACCCGTTTCCTGCGGTGCTCGACTTGCCTGTGGCAGAAACTCTGTTCGCTGAGGCACAGCCCAGGGATGGACCGAATGATCCGCCAGCAGACCCGCCTTTGATGGCAAACGCGTCTCCTGACATGGTTCGTGGGGAAGATGTCGTGCAAACGCCGCTGCTCGCATCGGCTTTTGGCAGATCCACGTCGTCTGGCTGGGCTGGACTTAGCCACGCTATGCCAGCTGTCATACAGACCAATGACCGGCATTTTGCGGATGCTCGGCTGACACCTCCGATTGTGGCTGCGGGGCATCAATTCCTGATGGCAGCGGCGTTCCGTATTGATTGGAATGTCGAGGCTCCCAACGCCCAGCTCGCATCGAGTGGCAACAAGGTCGATGCTTATTACCAATTGAGCGCGAATACGGACGAGGCACCGCGCACAATCACTCTCGCGCGGCCTTCGATTGATCGTTGGTCTTTGGACGCATTTGCGTTTTATCGCGCCGGTTCGAATTCCGCTCTGATTGGTCAGGGCCGTGTGCCAGTCTATGGCGCCAGCCAGATGGCGGCCAATCTGCAATATCGCGTGGCTCCTTCGTCTCGTCATGATCCGCGCCTTTATGTCCGCGCCTATCGTGCGTTTGTGGCAGAGGGTGAGAACGAAGCCGCAATTGGAGCCTCTGCGCGTCCATTGGCGGCGGTTCCTGTGCGCGTGGCGGCGGAATTGCGGGTGATCGACAATACGTTCGGCACCGATCTGCGGCCTGCCGCCTATGCAATTACCGAACTGCCTTCCCAAAGACTGCCCTTTGACACGCGGTTGGAAGTCTATGGCGCGGCTGGCTATGTTGGCGGCGATGCGGCGACACCCTTCGGCGAAGGGCAGGCGGCGATCACACGCAAATTCGCTCAGTTTGAACGCGGCAACGATCAAAGCGCCCGGTTGCGGTTAGGCGCAGGGGCATGGGGCGGCGCGCAAGAGGGAGCCAGCCGTGTCGACATTGGCCCGACTTTGCAGGTTGAATTGAATGTTGGCGATGTGCCCGCACGCGTCTCGCTCGATTGGCGTGAACGTGTAGCGGGCGACGCGGCACCCGCATCCGGCATCGCCGCGACGCTTTCAACTCGGTTCTGATTGCGCCATTCTGGTGCCAGTTGAGCACCTATCGTGGATCATGGCGCGAGTGCGCCTTTCCACTGCGTGCACGCTGAGCTAGGCCGTTCAATATGGACGTTTATCTCCCCATTGCGAATCTTTCAGTGGACGGATTGTTCATTGTTTTGCTCGGTGGATTGACGGGTATCCTGTCGGGATTGTTCGGCGTTGGCGGCGGGTTTCTGACGACGCCGCTTTTGATCTTTTACGGCATTCCCCCGACCGTCGCCGCCGCATCCGCTGCGACACAGGTGACCGGTGCAAGCGTTTCGGGCGTGATCGCCCATGGTCGCCGCAAAGGCGTCGATTATCGCATGGGCCTTGTCATGGTCGCGGGCGGCGTTGTTGGCGCGTTGGTGGGAGCGCTGCTGTTCCGTCTACTCCAGGCATGGGGGCAAATCGATGTTGTGATCAGCATTCTCTATGTTGTCATGCTCACCACAATCGGATCGCTCATGCTGCGAGAGGCGCTGGATGCGTTGTTGCCCAAATCGGGCGATGGCGATGTCCGCCCGCGTAAACGCCGCCACCACCCGCTGGTTGCCGGATTGCCTTATCGTGTGCGCTTCTATGCATCGGGGCTGTATATATCGCCGCTCGCGCCGCTGATTCTGGGTGTTCTGGTCGGTATTTTGACGATGTTGATGGGCGTTGGTGGAGGGTTCATTCTGGTCCCTGCGATGCTCTACATTCTCGGCATGAGCGGAAATGTCGTGGTGGGCACATCACTGTTTCAAATCCTGTTCGTGACCATGGTAACGACCATGACTCACGCGCTGACGACAAAGGCGGTGGACATTGTGCTCGCAGGGCTGTTGCTACTTGGATCGGTGCTGGGTGCGCAATTCGGGACGCAGATCGCCTTGAAAGCGCGGCCTGAGGTCTTGCGTCTGGTGTTGGCAGCCATCGTTATTCTGGTCGCGCTGCGCATGCTCTATGGTTTGGGCGTGCAGCCTGATGAAATTTACACGGTCAGCCCGCTATGAACCGGTTTATGCCAGCTCTGTTTGCAGTGGTCGCTGCGCCCTTCCTTATGGGCCAAAGAGAGCCGGTTCTGGTCCCCGAGGTAAGCCAATCTCGCATCGAAGTGCGGCAAGGTTTCACTGGGGCAGACCTGCTCTTATACGGCGCCGTCATCGATCCGGCAGGCGCTGGAAGCAGCACCGAATATGACATTGTCGTTGTGGTCAAGGGGCCAGCGGAGCCCATCCGTCTGCGTGAAAAGGACCGGATTGCCGGTATCTGGATGAATTCCGGATCGAGCGATTTTCGCTCCGCGCCAAGCTTCTTTGCGGTCGCCTCATCGGCTCCGGTTGATGAGATTGTCGATCCACTGACGGCCGCAATCTATGAGCTGGGAACTGAGTTTATTCAGCTTAGCCCAACCGGCCAGATTGACCCCGAAGTCCAAGACCGATTTGCGCGCGGTCTTGTGGAAATGAGAGAGCGTGCGGGGCTGTATAAGCAGACCGATGAAGGCGTCCGAATCAGCGAGAAAGTGTTGTACCAAGCGCGCATCGAATTGCCCTCAAACGTGATTACGGGTGAATACACCGCAGAGACTTTCGCGATTGCCAATGGCCGGGTTCTGGCCAGTGCAACAGCGGATATTGATGTTGTGAAAGTGGGGCTGGAGGGGCAAGTCGTCTATGCGGCACAGCGTCTTTCGTTGCTCTATGGCTTGGGCGCAATTGCGTTATCGCTGTCTATGGGATGGCTTGCTGGTAGGCTGTTTGCGAAGTCATAAATACACTCAGATGCCCGCGAATATTGACGCGATCTTAACCCCGTTCACCCATTATCGATCAGTCACAAACCGACCGGGGCACGTCTTCCGGCTCGACGAACTATGGTGTTTAGGGAAACCGCATGACTGATATGGGCCAACACAATTTTGCGCCAGAACAAGGCGAGAGTGAACCTGCAGAAGCGGCTGGTGAGAGCGTTGAAAATGCGCGCCTTCCCATTGGTGTGGTGCTAGAAATTTCAGGGGCAGGCTCGCAAATTGCACTTGATTTGCAACGTCTTAATGAGTGCATGGACGATGATGATCGCTCAGTCGCGTTGGCAGGCCAGGTGGGTAGCCAGATCAAGATCCGGATTGGCGATGCTTGGTTGCTCGCTAACGTCCGCGATCAGCGCAAGGACCGCCGCAGCGAAAGCGGCATTATCGCGCATATCGACTTTCTCGGTGAGGGCGCTGAGGAAAAGCTGACCGGGCGCATCCACGGATTTAAGCGCGGTGTTACCCGCTATCCTGTTCCTGGCGCGATGGTTTACCCTGCGACGACCAAAGACCTTGAACAAATCTACGCCAGCGATGGCCGCGCCAACATTACGATTGGCACCGTTTTTCCGACCAAAGACATTCGCGCAGGCCTCTATATCGATGCGATGTTGGGTAAGCACTTTGCGCTGCTGGGCTCGACCGGTACCGGTAAATCGACCAGCGCCGCTTTGATCCTGCACCGCATCTGTCAGGCCGCACCTGAAGGTCACATCGTCATGATCGATCCGCACGGAGAATATTCCGCCGCGTTCCGTCAGACCGGCCAGATCCTCGATGTGAGCAATCTGCAAATGCCATACTGGCTGATGAATTTTGAGGAGCATTGCGAAGTGCTGCTCACCAGTGATGGCAATGAACTTCAGGTCGATATGGATATTCTCGCCAAGTGTCTGTTGCATGCGCGCAGCAAGAACCGGTTGGCCGAACAGATGGGTAAGATCACGGTGGACTCGCCCATCCCCTATCTCCTGTCTGACCTGTCGACCAAGATTCAGGACGAGATGGGTAAGCTCGATAAAGCGACCTCGTCCGCGCCCTACATGCGGATCAAGGGTAAGCTCGATGAGCTGAAGAACGATCCACGCTATCAGTTCATGTTCTCCGGCATGTTGGTTGGCGACACGATGGCTGATTTCATCTCCAAAGTGTTCCGGATGCCGGGCAATGGTAAACCGATCTCGATCATCGACGTGTCAGGTGTGCCTTCGGACATCACCTCAACCGTGGTCGCTGTTCTGTCGCGCCTCGTCTTCGATTTTGCGATTTGGGGGCGCGAGGAAACGACCCGTCCAGTCCTGCTCGTATGTGAAGAGGCGCACCGCTATGTTCCCTCCGAGAAAAACTCTGATGGTTCATCGGTTGCCAAAATCCTTAGCCGGATTGCCAAAGAGGGACGGAAATACGGCATTTCTCTGGGCCTGATTACACAGCGTCCATCTGACCTTGCCGAGGGCGTCTTGTCACAATGCGGCACGATCATCTCCATGCGACTGAACAATGACCGCGACCAAGCTTTCGTTCGCGCCGCAATGCCCGAGGGTGCCCGCGGCTTCCTCGATTCCATTCCCGCTTTGCGCAACCGCGAATGCATCGTCTGCGGCGAGGGTGTGGCTATCCCGATCCGCGTGAATTTCGACAATCTCGAAGAGCACAAACGTCCGGCATCCGAAGATCCCAGCTTCTCAGAATTGTGGAACCAGAGCGGCGATGAAGAAGAATTGGTTGAGCGGGTTGTCCTGCGCTGGCGTTCACAAGGCTAACCCCGGCGTAATGGCCTGCTAGCGCGCCCCGCTCGCATATGCACCGATCAACAAGGCGCGCTCTTCCTCGGGCTGCGCGCGGATTGCTCTGACCAGCTCAATCGCCATTTCGCACGCTAGAGGGGCACCGATCGTTCCCGGGTCCGCCTCACCGAAAACGACGGCGATCTGTTCATCGCCAAGGCCTTTCTCGCGCATGGTTACTTCCACAGCGTCATAGGCCGCGGGTGTCAAACCAAGCCGCAATTGCTGGTTGGTCCGCCCCCCTTTGATCGCGGCGAACCGCGCGGCGACTATCGCTGCGCCAGCTTCATCAAAGCTCTCGGGTAAAGGCTCAGGCTGAGGCTCGTTGCGGGCAAAGGCGGCGCAGGCATATTCATCATGGGTGGCGAGGTCGGTGAGGAATTGCTCCTCCAGCTCCATGACCTGATCCAACTGCTCAAGAGGTGCGCCCGCGAAATCAGCAGCGTGCGATGCGAAGAATTCATTGAGCCAAATATTTGCCGCAATCAGGACTCGGTCGTCCGATCCTTCGCTACGCGCTGCAAAGGCCAACTGCTCAGTGAAATCGTCATAGGCGCGGGGAAAATCGGCTTCCAATCGTTCAAACACCACCGCATTGCCGGGATAGCCTTCTAGCTGTTCGACCACTGCATTTTCGAACGCTTTGCCGGGGACAAAGAAATTCTCAAACCCGCCTGCCCAAATGACGCGAACAATGATTGAGATGACTAGTCCTGCGATCAACAGCCCGATCCAGCTGCTGGCAGACTTTTGCTGCGCAAAACTCATGACTCCAATACCTTAGGCTAACGGATCAACCGCCACCGGCAACAGAGGCGCTGAGTAACGAGTCAAAGCTCTCAATCTCAGTCCAATTGGTTCGCGTTGGGTCATAGCTCAGGTTGTAAAGCGGGCGCATGCCGCCTGCTTGGCCGCTATTTTGACCCCATGTTGCGCCGTCTTCGCTGAAAGAGATTTCACCTGTGATCCCGTTAAAGCGCTGTCCGCGCATGATCGCGACCAGCTGTTCGGCAGTGACTTCGCCTTCCATCTGGCTGACGGCCTGTTTGATGACGAGGCCGGAATCGTAGGCAACAGCTTCTTGCCGAAGGGCTGGGGTAAGCGGGCCGAACTCCTCCTGGAAACGGCGCGAATCTGGCAGGCCGTTGACGTCGGCTGGGCTGCGGTAAACATCGGTCATATCAAACAGGCGCGTGTGCTGAATGCTGATATCCGCGCTGACGCCTTGAACGACTTTGCCGGTATTCCATCCGCCCAGAATTGCGGCGCGTGTGCGGTCTTCGCTGCGATAGAAGTTTTCGACTAGGTCTTTGTAATCGCTCGACAGGCCGACGACGATAATCATCTTGTTCTGATCAAACAGGCCGCGCATCCGGGGGCGCGCAAAACTGTCCATGATCCGGCCGCGAGTATAGGAAATTGAGCGGACCTGATTGTTGTCTGACCATTGCTGCCACTGGGGCAGGCGCTCTGTGATCCGCTGATAGAACAGCTGACCGTAAGTCATCTCCGATGAATTGGGCACCGACTCATAGAGCAGCACCAATTCCACCCCGCTGGCGATGGTGTTTTGCGCGAGGCGTGAGAATTGGTCAGCCCGCTCATCAACACCGGAGCCGACACGGAACAACGGCAGATTGCTGTCGTCCCAGCCAATGTCGCGGCGCGAGGCGGCAGTGGTCAGGATGATCGCAGGGTTTCGCCCGCTCTCTTCGACCACGCCCAGCACTTCGGGTGTGAATTCGGTGATGGAGGGACCGACAATGGCGATGACATTACGAGTGGCTAGAAAGCTCCTTAACCCTTCGATGAGTTCCGGGGCGTCGCGACCCTTCATGGCGTCCAATGGCGCTGCAAGATCTTGCACAACGATTGATGGCGTGTCGTTGAATGCCGCTTTCAAACCTTGAGCCTGATCAAGACCGAAGCCCTCATCAGGATAGATGCCCAGTACAACCGGCGTCATGTCTTCGGGCGGAGGAGGCGCACTGGGCCCGCTGAGGAACTGGAATGCCAGCAGGCCAGCGACCACGACTGCCAAAGCGCCTGCGCCCAAGGGCAGGAAGCGCTTCCAAGCAGGTGCCTCAGTATCCGGCGCAGCGTGCGATTGCGTTTCGGCAGGGGCCGCAGTCGGCGCAGGAGCAACAGCTGCCTTCGCAGTGTCTTTCTTGCCCGCTTTCTCTCCTGCGCCCGCTTGTTTGCGGACCGAATCGAGAAATTCTGGCCAATTGACGCTTTGCGTTGGGTTGGTCGGGGCGTCTTGTAACTCGGCGGCTTGGATGCGGCGGAAACCACGCGGGATGATTACCTGGTCAATCGTGACTGGAACCAGAGTATCGGCTTCAATCCCGTCTTCGGCTTCTTCTTTGACCCAGCGGCTGGTGGTCGAATTTTCCGACCAAACCACTACAATCGCACTGGATTTTTTGATCGCTTTATCGATGACGTGGTCGAACTCTTCGCCTGCGCGAATGTCGCGGTCCCACCAGACCGAATAGCCCTCTGCCTCTAAGGCCTGAGCAATATAGGCAACTCGTTCGCGGTCCGCGCGCGAGTAACTGATAAAGATGTCCACCTGCTTACCCCCAAGCCCTTGTTACGTGGCGCGGCTGTCTCCGTAAAGGTGGATATGCAAGCGGTCGCTCATCTGGAACCCATGTTCCAGACACAGCGGTGCCAGCCATTCCTGCCGCCCCCTTAACGCTTCACTGCTGGTCCCCTCGGCCATCAGAAAGACGTGCCCCTTCTTAAAGCGATATTGCCGCGCCAAGTCTAGGACCTCTCCGACATCATCGGGGCTCGCAATCACGAATTTGAAGAATGCGCGCGGATCGGCGGCGAAGTGATCAAGCCGTTCGGGGATGAGCGCGAATTCGGTGCGATTGCCGGAATGCGCAAGTTTGGGGCTGACATTGTACTGGCCTACCCGGATATCGAGCCGCGCGGGTGGAGAAACGGTGCCGTTGGTCTCTATCTCGACGCTGATATCGGGCAAGTGCTCGAGCATTTCGGCAAGCTTGCCCGCTTGCAATAGAGGTTCACCTCCAGTGATGACGAGGCGACTTTGACCGAGCGCGGCGATCTGTGCGGCGGCGTCTTCGGGGGAGAGGCTGACTTGATTGCTTTTGCGATCATAGAAGATGCCATCGCTGTGTTCGCGCTCATCGCCCCCATGTTCATTGGCAAACCGCCAAGTGTAAGCGGTGTCGCACCATGTGCAGGCGAGATTGCAGCGCGATGTACGGATGAAGGCGACCGGTGCGCCGATGCTGGGGCCTTCGCCTTGCAGGGAAGCGAAGATTTCGGGACCGCCATGGTCATCTGTGGCGAGGACTAGTGCCATGATTTACTCATACACGGTAACTTCAACCCGCATTCCTTCAGGGTCGCGGAAAAACGTGGCGGTTTCGCCGGGGAAAAATTGCTTGTCTGGCACATCAAACCCTGCCTTTGCCATTCCATCCCTTACTGTATCAAGCGCAACCATATCAGGCGCGGTGAACCCGAGGTGGTTCAAGCCCGGCGCGCGGCGTGCGTAGTCACCGGTTTCTGCATCAGCCTGTTTAAGGTCCACGGCCAGTCCATCATCACTCAACCAAACATGGTCGCGTGTTTTGGTAAAGCCAATCAGCTCGAGCATGGCCGTGTACCAAGGCAGGCTCACCTCGAGCGAGCGGACAAGGATGACCATGTGATCGAGCTTCATATGCTTATCCCAGCCGTTCCAACGCCGCTTTGAGCCGCTCGACCTCGCCCGAATGGTGCGCAAAGTCGGCTTTGGCCTTCTCTACTGCCTCGGGCTTTGCACGGTCGACAAAGTTCGCGTTGGATAGCCGCCCTTCGAGTGACTTCGCTTCCTTTTGCGATGCGGCGAGGGCTTTTTCGAGGCGTGCCTTTTCCTCGGCGATATCGATGATCCCTTCGAGAGGGATCACGAACACGTCATTACCGGCGGTGATCTGCATGGCTGGGCCGTCGGGCGCATCCCCGATGGTCACAGGGGTCAGGCGCGCAAGGCGTTCGATGGCGGCGGATGACCGCTCAATCGTGCTGCCTGCCAAATCGGAGGCACAGGGCAGGAATGCCGCCAATTTTGCACCGGGCGGGATGCCCAGCTCGTTTTTGGCGCTGCGAACATTGGTGGTGAGGTCGATCACCCAATCAATCGCATCGGTTGCCTCTTTCGAAACCTCCGCGCGCGGATTGGGCCAGCTGGCGGTAATGAGATCGTAGCTGCGCTCACCCTGACTGTGCCAAAGCTCCTCCGTGATAAACGGCATGAATGGGTGCAGCATCACAAGGATTTGATCGAGCGCCCATCCGGCTACTTCGCGAGTTTCCTTGGCCGGCATAGCGTTCGGGTCAGAGCCTTCTGCAAAGACCGGCTTGATCAGCTCCAGATACCAATCGCAGAAGCGTGTCCATGTGAACTGGTAAATCGCATTAGCGGCCGCATCAAAGCGCAAATCCGCCATCGCAGCCTCAATCTCCGCACAGACTTGTTGCACTTCACCAATGATCCATTGGTTGGCGGCGAGGCGCGCCGTGGGAGCCTTGATCGTGGTGGACTTGCCGATGCCGTTGGATTGGCAAAAGCGCGTCGCGTTCCAGAGTTTTGTCGCGAAGTTGCGGTATCCCTCGACCCGCTTTTCATCCATTTTGATGTCGCGGCCTTGGCTTTCCATCGCGGCCATAAAGAACCGCAGCGCGTCCGCGCCATATTGGTCAATCAGGCCTAGTGGATCGACGACATTGCCCTTGGACTTTGACATTTTCGCCCCGTCTGCTGCGCGCACTAGGCCGTGGAGATAAAGCTTGGGCCAAGGCGCGCGGCCCATATTATACTGCCCCATCATCATCATCCGCGCATCCCAGAAGAACAGGATGTCAAACCCGGAAATGAGCAGATTGTTCGGGAAGTGCTTGTCGAGCAGGGGCTGGTTTTCTTCCGGCCACCCAAGCGTGGCAAAGGGCCACAGGGCGGAGGAGAACCATGTGTCGAGGACGTCTTGGTCTTGAGTCAGAGCGACGCCAGCGCCGGCCTTGGCTTGTGCTTCTTCTTCGTTCGCGGCGACAAAGACATTGCCGTCGTCATCGAACCAAGCCGGAATACGATGACCCCACCACAATTGGCGAGAGATGCACCATGGCTGGATGTTCTCCATCCAGTTGAAGAACGTCTTCTCCCACGTCGCAGGGACGATCTCGATCTCGCCGGACTTTACCTGCTCAATCGGTTTCGCTGCGAGCTTTTCCGCATCGACATACCATTGATCGGTCAGCCAAGGCTCAATCACAACGCCGCCGCGATCGCCGAAAGGTGTCTGGATCGTGCGTGGTTCGGCGTCGGAGATAACCTCCTCGCCCTTCTTGTTTTTTGAGACATGCGGGATCAGGCAGCCGAGCTCTTTCAACTGCTCAATCACAGCCTCACGCGCTCCGGCCACACCGTCACGCTTGAAACGATGCATGCCAAGATAATGCTCGGACACCAGACCGTCGCTGGTCTGACAAACATTCGCATCGCCATCCAACATGTTGAGCATTTCGCCAGCCGCAAAGCCTGCGCGCTTGCCCACTTCGAAATCGTTGAAGTCATGCCCCGGTGTGATCTTCACCGCGCCTGAGCCCAGCTCTGGATCGGCGTGTTCGTCAGCTACGATAGGTATGCGGCGACCGGTGATCGGCAGCACGACATGCTTGCCCACAACGCTCGCATAGCGTTCATCTGTGGGGTGCACCGCGACCGCCATATCGGCGAGCATAGTTTCAGGCCGCGTGGTTGCAACCTCAATGTAGTCGCGGCCATCGGCGAGGGTCACGCCGTCTTCGAGCGGGTATTTGAAGTGCCAGAAACTGCCTTTCAGCTCTTGAGTCTCAACCTCAAGATCGCTGATCGCGGTTTTCAGCTTGGGGTCCCAATTCACCAGCCGCTTATCGCGGTAAATCAGGCCGTCATTATACAGGTCAACGAAGGTCTTAAGCACGGCCTTGTCGAAATGCGGGTCCATCGTGAATTGCTCACGCGACCAGTCCATTGAACAGCCCAAACGGCGCAATTGGTTGGTGATCGTGCCGCCGCTTTCGTGCTTCCACTCCCACACCTTATCGACGAATTCCTCGCGCGAATAATTGGTGCGCTTGTCTTGGCGCTCTTCCATCTGGCGCTCGACCACCATTTGCGTGGCGATGCCCGCATGGTCGGTGCCGACCACCCACAAGGCGTCCTTACCGCGCAGGCGTTCATAGCGGATCACAATGTCCTGCAACGTATTGTCGAGCGCATGGCCGATATGCAGCGAGCCGGTCACATTGGGCGGAGGGTTCACAATGGTGAAGGGTTCGGCGTCGGGCCGCTCTGGTCGGAAACCGCCGCTCTCCTCCCAATGAGAATACCATCGCGCCTCAATATCGGCGGGGGTGAAAGTGGTTGGAAGTGAGGTGGTCATTATGTCTTTGCTCGCAAGCGCTCGTGGGTCTGGTGCCCAAGTCTAAGTTCTCCATCCCAATGCCAAGCCGCAAGGCCCGGCGCAACAACTCTCACACGCACACTTGTTAAGTGTCGCATTTCGCCGCATATCTGCGCGCGATGTACGGGGTCGCTGAATTCACACTGGAAGATGATGAGAGTGGGGGCTCTCGGCTTGCTCTATCTGGTCCATTTCTGGTCGCAACCATTGGTCCGGTTGAGCATCACCTTTCTGAAATTGCAGAGCCAGTCAGCGCCATTGATCTTTCCGAAGTGAGCGAGATCGACACAGTTGGCGCGTGGGTGACATGCCGCCTTGCCGCGAAGCATTCGGCTGAAATAGTCGGCGCCAGCTCGCAAGCGCAACGCCTGCTAAACGCGGTTCAGGGTGTGTCGAGCGATGTTGATCTGACGCCTGAGCGGGTGCCCGTATGGGAGCGCGTGCCAGAGGCCGTTGGCCAGCAGGTCTATAGCGCGCGCGCCGGCATCTACGGGGTTGTCTCTTTCTTTGGCGGTATCTTGATCGGCATGGCCAACATCATCCGCCATCCATCAAAATTTCCGATGCGCGCTCTGGTCCGTCAGATGGAGCTGGTCGGGGTTTCCGCGCTGCCAATCATTGGTCTGATGAGTTTCCTCATCGGAATTGTGATTGCACAACAAGGCGCAGTGCAATTGCAGCAATTTGGCGCTGAAACGCTGACGGTGAACCTCGTCGGGCGTCTGACTTTGCGAGAATTAGGCGTGTTGATGACGGCAATTATGGTGGCGGGGCGGTCGGGCAGTGCCTTTGCGGCGCAGATCGGGACGATGAAACTGACCGAAGAGGTTGATGCGATGCGCACTATCGGCATCTCTCCGATAGAAAAGCTGGTTATTCCGCGCATTCTGGCCTGCACTTTTATGATGGTGCTGTTGGGCTTTTATGCATCGGTCGTCGCGATCATGGGCGGCGCGGTGATTGGACAAGTGGCGTTGGGCATTCCCTTCTTCACCTTCCTTGGCCGCATACCCGAAGTAATTGCCGAATATGACCTGTGGGTTGGATTGATCAAAGCGCCCGTATTCGGCCTAATCATCGCGCTGGCAGGCTGTTATCATGGCATGCAGGTGCAGGGTAATTCCGAGGAAGTCGGGCGGCGAACCACCATGGCAGTGGTGTCGGCGATTTTTGCGGTGATCGTGCTCGACGCGTTTTTCGCGGTGTTTTTCACCGAAATCGGGTGGGGGTGAGACGCGATGACGGAACAACCCATCCTCGATGAAGACTATTGCGATGATCCCGCCAATGCGCATGAGCGATTTTGCGATCAGCCGCCCATTGTGGTGGAGGGGCTGGTCAACAAATTTGGTGATTTCGCGGTGCATGATGGCCTCAACCTTGAAGTGAACCGGGGTGAGATCCTCGGTGTCGTGGGCGGTTCTGGCACGGGCAAATCAGTGCTGATGCGCTCAATAATCGGGCTGCAGCGCCCAAATGCTGGGCGAATAGATGTCTTGGGACGCACGATCACTGCGGTTGATCTTGACCAGAAAATCGGTGTGCGGCGGCGCTGGGGTGTGCTGTTCCAAGGCGGCGCTTTGTTTTCGACGCTGACAGTCGGCGAAAATGTCGAAGTGCCCCTCAAGCAATTCTACCCTAATATTGACGATAATCTGCGCAAGGAGATCGCGCGGTATAAGGTGCTGATGTCAGGCCTTCCCGAAGAGGCGATTGCGAAATACCCTTCCGAATTGTCAGGCGGCATGAAGAAACGCGCCGGGCTTGCACGGGCATTGGCGCTCGATCCCGAACTGTTGTTCTTGGATGAGCCAACCGCTGGCCTTGATCCGATTGGTGCGGCGGCGTTCGATCGCCAGACGCGTGAATTGAAAGAGACACTGGGCCTCACCGTATTCCTCATCACCCACGATCTCGACACTTTGTATGAAATTTGCGACCGGGTCGCCGTGTTGGCAGACAAACAAGTGATCGCTGTGGGCACGATCCCAGAACTAATTGAAACCGGTCATCCTTGGATCGAAGAATATTTTGGCGGACCGCGTGGGCGCAGTGCATTGGCGACACATGAGCGGGGATAAGATCATGGACAGGCGCGCCTTTTGGCGTTCATAGGGGCTGGGTATGGAGACTAGAGCCAATCACCTTTGGGTCGGCGCGGTTACGCTGCTGCTGCTTGCTGCACTCGCTGCCTTCATCGTCTGGATCGCGCGGCTGGGGCAAGGCGAACAGAATGAATATGACATCTTCTACGCCCAATCGGTCAGCGGCCTCGCCAATGGCAGTCAGGTTGCCTATGCGGGCGTTCCGGTGGGCCAGGTCACCGATATCGCTTTGTCCGAGGAAAACCCCGAATTCGTCCGCGTGCGTATCCGCGTAAAAGAAGGTGTGCCCATTCTGATCGGGACCACGGCGACTATCCAAGCGAGCTTTACGGGTGTCTCTACCATCCTGCTTGATGGCGCACGCGGCGGTGCCCCGCCGATTACGTGTGAAACGACAGCATGTCCCGAAGACCGCCCGGTTATCCCGCCCAAGGATGGCGGCATCAATGCGCTGCTTAACAACGCGCCTTTGTTGCTTGAGCGGCTGGCGACTTTGACAGAGAATCTCAACATTCTGCTGGGCCCTGAAAATCAGGAGCAATTGGCAGGAATCCTTGAAAATTCGAACCGTTTGACCGGTGAATTGGCTCAGGCCGCGCCTCGACTAGAGGGCACATTTGCTGAGCTGGAGGTTGCTCTTCGCGAGGCTGGTGAAGCGCTCAATGCGTTTGAACAGGCGACCGCGACCACCGATGCGCTGCTCAATGAAGAAGGACCTGCGCTGGCGGCTGAACTGCGCGGGACTTTGTCATCGGCCAATGATGCGGCTGCGGCTTTGGCGCGTACATTGGAAGACACGCGGCCCGCCGCGCGGCAATTGCGGGAAAGCACTTTGCCAGCGGCGGAGGCGACTTTGCAGGATTTGCGCACTACCAGCCGGTCGCTGCGTTCCATTACAGAACGGATCGAAAATCAGGGCGCAGGCGCACTCTTGGGCGGTCCGTCATTGCCCGAATATGAGCCGGAAGATTGAGAGACATGATGATGTTCACCAAACACTCCGCCGCCTTTCCTGCTCTTGCCGCTATGTCACTGGCGCTTACTGGATGTGTAAGCATTGGCGCAGGGGCTGAGCCTCCAGCGAGCTTGCTCACTTTGTCTGCAACAACGGGCGATACATCGACTGGTGAAGCTCGCGCTGCGACCGCCGGGCAAGAGACAATGGCCATCGCAGTGCTAACCCCGGAAACGCCGGCAAAGCTCGACATCGTGCGCGTTCCCGTGAATGTTTCGGACACTGAAGTCGCTTATCTTCAAAACGCCATCTGGGTTGAAAAGCCTGCGCGCTTGTTCCGCCGATTGGTCGGAGAGACCCTGCGCGAAAGGGTTGGTGCAGAGAGCATTGTACTCGACACAAATGATACGCCTGTGCTCGCGACCGTTTTCGTTCGCGGAACCCTGTTGGAACTTAGCTATGATGCGCAAAGCAGCAGCGTCATCGCGCGTTATCAAGGGGTGATCACATCGGAAGAAGGCGGTGTTTTCTCGCGCCGATTTGAAGCGCGTGAGGAAGGTGTTCCAGCAGATGTTGCCTTTGTTGGCCCTGCGTTGAACCGGGTTGCCAATGAAGTTGCGGACGACGTTGCCGATTGGGTAATAACCGGCCAATAGTCAGTGATTGCCAATAGTCAGTGATTGAATGTCAGCCGAGTGAACGCATAGGCGCTTAGAAAATCGTCCTCGCGTTTGGCCCGGCGGGCTTCCTCTTCGTCATCGCGGCCCCACAATTCGGACTGCCATTCTTCCTCCAGACAGGCGGCGCGCCATAGGGCCAATGCGCTCTCTTGGTCGGCGGCTTTGCTGGCGCTTGTCGAGGTGATGAGAGATGCAGCAAGGCTAGTCATCAATTCCAGCCCGGCGAGTGTAAGCGGTGTAAGCGTGGCGAGATGCGCGCGCATAGCGGCCATGTACTCATCGCTTTGCGGGTGGTGGATGATGCCGCTGATCCGGGTGAGTTTGACGCGCATGTCGGCCTCAAAGCCTGCGACAATCGGCTCCCACACCTCCATCTGGCGCGCATAAAGCGGTTCATCGGGATCGGCGCGATAAAGCAGCGTGTCGGTGTCGCCGTAGGTCAGTAACTTTTCGATCAAAGCCGCTGGGTCGGTTCTCACCACATCGAGGGCATAGTCGACCATATCGCGCAGTGGGGAAGTGGCTGGATCAAGTTTCTCTCCCTGCGCGTCCCACTCGTTGGCAAGCTGCTTGGCCAAAGCCTCATTCGGCACCAATTGCGGCGCGCCTTGGACGGTTTTGATACCGCGCCCATCGAGTGTAACCTGCCATCCACCATCGCCGGATATGATGCTGACTTCTTTGTAAAACCGCTTCATTCCGCGTCCTGATCCACGTTCCGATCCTCGGCCCGATCTGCCGCTTTCCAGCGTTTGGCTAGCATCGCGGGCGCAAAGAAAAACCCAGCCGCTCCTGCAATCGCTAGCGCAACGCCCAAAACATAAGGTGCTGTGATAACCTCACGCGCAATCGCAAGGCCGGTGCCCATCACAATTATCGAGCCGATGCGCGCAATATTCATGACGCCAAAGCGCTTAGCCGCGATCTCTTCAGCGTCGCTCACGCGCCGAGCCCCAATTCCTCGCCAAGATGCGCGATATTGCGCACCACCACATCCGCACCAGTTGCGAGCAAGTCTTCGGGTGGATGATAGCCCCACGCGACGCCGATGCCTCGCACTCGCGCGGCAACCGCCATCTGCATATCGAAGCTCGTGTCGCCGATCATCACCGCTTCCTCAGGCTGAACACCGGCTTCGAACAAAGCGGCTTCCAACATGGCGGGATGCGGTTTGGAAGGGTGGCGATCTGCGGTTTGGAGCGAGATGAACAGGTCGCTCAACCCATGCGCAGCAAGACATGTGGTAAGGCCCCTGTCGGACTTGCCGGTCGCTACCGCCAACTGCCAGCCCCCATCATGCAGCGCGTGAAGTAGCTCGGCGATGCCATCATAAAGCGGCTCATTGAGAAGCCCCTCTTCACGCCGAGCGCGGAAGGAGGATTTGTAAAATTCGGTGACTTCGCGCCGCTGAGCTTCTTCCAAAGCAGGCGCAAGTTCGCGGATCGCCACAGGCAGACTCAAACCCACAAGCCGTCGCACTATGTCCGGGTTAGGTGCAGGCAGTTTCGCGCGTTCAAAAGCGCGGGCCATCGCCCACAAAACGTCAGCTTGCCCGTCGACCAGCGTTCCGTCGCAATCGAACACCGCCAGCTTCATCGCGCGAACTCCCTCATATATTGAGCCAGCGCTGGATTACCCGCTGCCTCAACGCCTTCGGCTATGCGAGAGCGTTCATCCGCGCCCTTCTTTTGCGACAGCTTGAAAGTGGGCCGCCACTCCTCAACCTGCATCGAAAAGCCCGCGATCCCTCGAAACAATCCCGACCAAACGCGCTCGCTGCTTTCTGAGGCGAGCCATGGCTCGCCGTCCAAGCGTCCTTCAAACGTCTCGATCACATCGTGCAGCAGGGCCTCCAACTCCTCATCCGAGAGTTTTCGCACGGTCCCTTGCATTTCCAACGCCACGTAATCCCATGTCGGCACCGTATCGCGATTATAGTACCAACGCGGGGAGACATATCCGTCCGGGCCGTTCACTGTGATCAGTGCCTCGGCCCCTTCAAGATACGGTGCGACCGCATTGTTGAGCGCAAGGTGAAAGCGGATATCGCCGCCCCCTTTTGAGAGCATCGGGGCATGAGCAACGCGTGGACCGTCCGGTGAGGTGAGAAACACCATCCCGAAACCGACCTCACTGATCAGTTGTTCGAACCGGTCATGGTCCTCGCTTCTGAATGCCGGGTTGGGATGCATTACCGGCGGGTCCTAGGCTTACCTTTACCCTTTGACGCGGCCTTTGCTTTGGCGGCTTTCTTTGCCGCTGCACGTGTGGTTCCGGCAGAGGTGGTCCGCCCTCGGCGTTCACCGCGGCGGTCTTTGCGATATTGCTTGGCGTGCCGGCGCGCGGCCTGTTTCTTTTCCGCGGGTGTGCGTTCGGGCGCATCGTCGCGCACGGGCGAGGCATCGCTTTGGCTTTCCTCGAAGCCCAGCGCCTCCATACTTGCGGCAAAATGTTCTGGCAGAGGCGCAATCACATCAAGCTTTCCGCCACCGGTTGCATTGGCGCCTTTTGATTCGGGCGTGGCGATAATCAGGCGGCGCGCATGGAGGTGCATTTTGCGGCTGATAGAGCCAGTTAGAAACGCGTCCTTCCCGCCATATTTGCCATCGCCGACAATCGGATTGCCAATCGCGGCCATGTGCACGCGCAATTGGTGAGTGCGCCCGGTCAGCGGCTCCAGCTCTACCCAAGAGGCTCGGCTGCCAGCGCGTTCGACAACGCGATAGCGTGTCTTTGCAACCGCGCCATTTTCTTCATCGACATGCATTTTCTCGCCGCCCGTGCCCGGTTGCTTGGCGAGCGGGGCATCGATGGTTCCCTCGCGCACCTCAGGAAAACCGACGACCAGCGCCCAATACACTTTGCGCGCGCTGCGGCCTGAGAAACGGCGGGAATAGGATGCAGCGCTGCCCGGAGTGCGCGCGATCAAGAGAACGCCGGATGTGTCCTTGTCGAGCCGGTGGACAAGGCGCGGGCGCGGGTCTTCTTCATCCTCGACAAAGGCATCAAGCAGCCCGTCGACATGTTTGGTTGTCTTGCTGCCGCCTTGAGTCGCGAGGCCCGGCGGTTTGTTCAAAACAATGGCAGAGGGCGTTTCAGTGATGACCATCGCGCGTGCTTCGGCAATATCGTCTGCGGTCAATTCGCGGCGTTTGCGCGGGGCCTTGTGCTTGGCTTCGCCGCCCGGCGGCACGCGCAGGGTCTGGCCCGTCGCCAGCCGGTCTTCGGGTTTAGCGCGCTTGCCATCGACGCGGATCTGACCGGTGCGCGCCCAGCGTGAAATGGTCGCAAAACCGATTGCGGGCAGATTGCGTTTGAACCACCGGTCCAGCCGCACGCCATCGTCATCGGCGTTGACCGTAAACTGGCGGACTTCTTTTGCCGCGGCGTCCTTTTTGATCTCTTCGCTCATGATGCGCTCATTCCTGCCATTTGCATGGCAATCAGCCCAACCAGAAACGCGGCCATGCCTGCGATGATAGAGGCTGTGCCGTAACCGAGCGCGAGCAGAGCTTGCCCGCGATGCATCATTGTGACCAGCTCTGCGCTAAAGGCGCTGAATGTCGTAAAGCCGCCCATCAGCCCGGCAATCAGGAAAACGCGCAAGTTTTCGCTATCCCCGCCGCCGCGTGCAAACCAGCCCAGCAAAGCGCCCATGACAAGACTGCCGACAATATTGACAGTGAACGTGCCCCACGGGAATTGCGCACCCGGACCAGCCCAGCGAATTGTGAGCAAACCGACCTGATAACGCGCCGCAGCGCCAATCGCGCCGCCAAGGGCAACGACAAGCGTAGGTGTGAGGCTGGAGAGAAAACTGGAAGACATCGTTGCGCCTTAGCGAGCGCGTTGCCATCACGCCACACCTATTGCGCTGCTCTGAGTGCCTTACGATCTTGCCATTTCACAGCTCTAAGGTTATGTGGCCATCAGCTTGAGCGCGTCTCCTAAGGGATTCGCGCCAATTTCAGCGTCATTTTTACGCGCATTCCCGCGAATTTTCGGGCGGGCAATGGGCATTTGATAAGATAAGGTAGTGAGCATTTATGCAAATCATGGTTCGCGATAACAATGTCGATCAGGCCCTGCGCGCGCTTAAGAAAAAGCTGCAGCGCGAAGGTGTTTATCGCGAGATGAAATTGCGTCGTCACTACGAAAAGCCTAGCGAAAAGCGCGCCCGTGAAAAGGCAGCCGCTGTTCGTCGCGCTCGTAAGCTTGAGCGTAAGCGCATGGAGCGCGACGGCATTAAGTAAGCCTCAAGGCTAAGGATTTGAGTGCGCTGGTCCCTTCAGGAAAAGTGGGAACCGGTTTTGTGCCCGGAAGGGCCAGAGAAAGATGCGCTTGAAACCCACCATAGGATAAGCCATCAGGGCGCGGATAAACTCCGCGCCCTTTTGCTGTGAGAGACCGGGGGGGTCTTTTGTCGCATTGGCGCTCACTCGATCAGGATTTTTGAATGACCGAAGTCACCCGCGTTCCAATTCAGCCCGTTGCCAAGGGTTCTCTGACCAAGCTGTGGCTTGGCGTTATCGTCGCTATCCTTATCGGAGCGGGCCTTGCATGGGCCGCTGTGCCCAAGGGTTTGAGCGTCGAAACTATCGTCGCCGGCGAAGGGGAGACGGCCAAAGATGGTCAAATGGTCTTTGTAAAATACAAAGGCATGTTGGCGTCAAACGGCGAAGTTTTCGATGAATCGCAGGATATCCCGCTTCCCGTCGAAGGGGTCTTTCCTGAAGGCAGCCCTTTCCCGGTCGAAGAGGACGCGACGATCCCCGGCTTTTACAAAGGTCTTCAGCAAATGCGTGAAGGCGGGCAGTACAAGCTCTATATCCCCTCAGAAGACGCCTATGGCGCAGAGCCGCCTCCCGGTGCGCCGATCCCGCCTAATGCGGATTTGATCTTCGAGATTGAAGTGATCGATATTATGACCCGCGAAGTGTTTGACCAGAACCTTGAGATTCTCCAGCGCGCCATGCAGCCTGGCGGACCCGGTGGTCCTCCCGGTGCTGGTGGCCCTCCACAGGGACCGCCTCAAGGTCCTCCTCCGGGTCAGTAACAAACGGAAAAGGGGCGCATCCTCTCTCAATCAGCGCCTCACACAAAACGCCTTAAAGGAAACTGGGCATGTCGGTGGACAAACAGACCGTCGCCAAAATCGCGTCATTGGCGCGGATCAAAATGGGCGACGATGAATTGGAACAGATGGTTCCGGAATTGAACGCCATCCTCGATTGGGTTGAGCAATTGGGCGAAGTTGATGTGACCGGCATTGAGCCGATGTCAGCCGTGATCCCCAACGCATTGCGGCTGCGCGATGATGTAGTGGATGCAGACCCCAAAACGGGCGGCGGCAAACGCGATGCTGTGCTCGCCAATGCGCCGGCAGCTGAACATGGGTTCTTTGGTGTGCCCAAGGTGATCGAATAATGACCGACTTTACCTCTCTTGGCGTCAAAGCGATCCGCGATGGCGTTGCCAATGGCGATTTTACCGCCCTTGAAGTGGCGCAAGCTTTTAACGCGGCAGTCGACGCCGCAAGCGCGCTCAATGCTTTTATCGTTCCAACGCCTGAACAAGCAATTGGCGCTGCAATGCGCGTCGATGCCAAGCGCGCTGGAGGTGAGAGCCTTGGCGCAATGGCAGGCGTGCCGATCGGGATGAAAGACTTGTTTGCAACGCAGGGCACTCAAACCACGGCTGCGAGCCACATCCTCGAAGGGTTCACCCCCGAATATGAAAGCACCGTGTCCCAGAACCTGTGGAATGCGGGCGCTGGGATGCTGGGCAAGCTGAACCTTGACCAATTTGCGATGGGTTCATCGAATGAGACATCGCATTTTGGCAATGTGTCATCGCCTTGGCGTAAAGAAGACACCAATGCCGCGATGAGCCCAGGCGGTTCGTCGGGCGGTTCGTCAACAGCGGTTGCCGCGCGGATTGCACCTGCGGCCACTGGCACTGACACCGGCGGTTCGATCCGCCAGCCTGCGGCCTTTACTGGCATTTGCGGGATTAAGCCGACCTATGGCCGCTGTTCCCGCTGGGGCGTGGTGGCGTTTGCCTCTTCGCTCGATCAAGCGGGTCCGATGGCGCGCTCGGTTGAAGATTGCGCGATAATGTTGGGCGCGATGGCTGGCTTTGATCCAAAGGATGCGACCAGCCTGCAAATGGATGTGCCCGATTGGGAAAGCGCCTTGTCGTCGGACCTCAAAGGCAAGAAGGTCGGCATTCCCAAAGAATATCGCATGGATGGCACGGATGAAGCGATCCTTGCCTCGTGGGAGCAAGGCAAAGCTTGGCTAAAGGATGCAGGCGCTGAAATCGTCGATATCTCGCTTCCGCATACGAAATACGCTCTGCCTGCATATTACATTATTGCGCCTGCCGAGGCTTCGTCGAACCTCGCGCGTTATGACGGTGTGCGATACGGTCTGCGCGATCTGCCAGAGGGTGCTGGCCTGCAAGATATGTATGCCGAAACACGCGCAGCTGGCTTTGGCGATGAGGTAAAACGCCGCATTCTGATCGGCACCTATGTGCTATCAGCGGGCTTCTACGACGCCTACTACACTCAGGCGCAAAAGGTCCGCGCATTGGTTGCGCGCGATTTTGAGCAGGCTTGGGCACAATGCGATCTGATCCTTGCGCCGACGACGCCGACGGCCAGCTTCCCGCTCGGTTCGCTGACCGATGATCCGCTGACCATGTATTTGAACGATGTGTTCGCCGTGCCAGCCTCGCTAGCGGGCTTGCCTGCGATGAGCGTGCCTGCGGGCCTTAACCCTGATGGCCTGCCGCTTGGTCTACAAATCGTGGGTAAGCCGTTTGATGAGCAGACTGTGCTGGATGCGGGCCTCGCGATTGAGCAGCGCGCTGGGTTTACCCATGCTCCGGAGAAGTGGTGGTGACCCCGTTTGAATGGGGCATCCTCGGGATTGTTGCATTGGGCTTTGTAGTCCCTGCATGGCTCGTCGCGTTCAGCTATGTAAAGCGCGCGCGGCAGCCAGAGGCAGTAGAGCCGAACAAAAGGTATTTTGCCTATGCCGAGCTGCTGAAATCGCTCCACGCACAGATGGACCCCAAGTCTCGCACCGTGCGCAATGGACCTTTGTTCGCGGCGACTGTGCGCGAGCTTTCGAACTATCCTGAATACCGCACGCTGAGTGTCCTCTTCCTTGAGGAGATCACCATCACCGGCTCGAAGAAATTCGACAATGTTGTGCGCGCTGAGTTGAAAGCGGTTGAGGCTGGCTTGCTGGAGGCGAGCGATGCGTAGGCGGGAGGCGCGCGCATGATCGCCGCGACCATCTTTATGTGCATCTTTGTGATCATTGGCGGGGTCGTCATGTATCTCTCCAAGACGATTGAGCATGGCGAAGCGCGCTTTGATGCATCGGGTAAAGTGATGCGCGATGGGGCTCAGAGAACTCAAGGCGAGGCGCGACCCGCCAGCCGTATTGAAGACAAGACAACAAAGGCAAAAGACGATGAGTGATTACCGCATTCAGGGACAGACCGGCGAATGGGAGGTCGTAATCGGCCTTGAGGTCCATGCGCAGATCACCACTCAGTCGAAATTGTTCTCCGGCGCCTCCACCACCTTTGGTGCAGAGCCGAACAGCCAGGTTAGCCTGGTCGATGCGGCGATGCCTGGAATGCTGCCTGTGCCCAACCGCGAATGCGTCCGCCAGGCGGTGCGCACGGGCATGGCGATTGAGGCGGAAATTCACAGCTGGTCGCGCTTTGACCGTAAGAATTATTTCTACGCCGATCTGCCGCAAGGCTATCAGATCAGCCAGCTTTATCACCCGATTGTGGGTGAAGGATCGCTTTTGATCGAAGCGGATGAGAAACACGGCATCCCCGAGGACAAAGTCATCGGGATTGAGCGCATCCATATTGAACAGGATGCGGGCAAACTGATGCATGATCAGCACCCGACCATGTCCTATGTCGACCTTAACCGGTCGGGCGTCGCGCTGATGGAAATCGTCAGCCGCCCGGACATGGGATCGCCTGCCGAAGCGGGCGCCTATGTCCGCAAATTGCGCAGCATCCTGCGCTATGTCGGCAGCTGCGATGGCAATATGGAGGAAGGCTCCATGCGCGCCGATGTGAACGTGTCGGTTCGCAAGGTTGGCGACGAATTGGGCACGCGCACAGAGACCAAGAATGTGAACTCGGTTCGTTTTGTGATGGCCGTGATCGAATATGAAGCCGCGCGTCAGGTCGATGTTTTGGAAAGCGGCGGCAGCGTCGATCAAGAAACACGCCTGTTTGATGTCGCGACCGGCACAACGCGCACCATGCGTTCGAAAGAAGACGCGCATGATTACCGCTACTTCCCGGACCCCGATCTCTTGCCGTTGGTGTTGGAGGATGACTTCCTCGCCGATTGCCGCGCGAGCCTGCCCGAATTGCCTGATGCGAAACGCGTTCGGTATGAGCAGGAGCTGGGCCTCACCCCCTATAATGCGCGCGAATTGACCGCAGAGGTTGAGACATTTGCGCGCTTTGAGACGCTGCTGGGTACGGCGGCCAGTGCGATGGGTAAGCCGGAGACCGCGGTCGCGACCACGGTTGCGAACTGGGCGCTGTCAGTGGCTCCCGGAGTGATCAAATCGGCGAGTGAGAACTTCCCCGAAGAGACCGACCCCGCGCATGCAACAGCTGAACGTCAGGCCGCAATCCTAGCGATGCAAGACAAGGGTGAGATCAGCGGTAAACAAGCCAAGGAAATCTTCGAACTGGTCCTGCGCACAGGCCGCGAACCCGCCGAAATCGCCGATACTGAAGGTATGAAGCAGGTCAGTGACACCGGCGCTATCGAAGCGGAAATCGACAAGATCCTCGCCAATAATGCCGACAAGGTTGAGCAATATAAGGGCGGCAAGGACAAGCTGTTCGGTTTCTTCGTGGGGCAAACCATGAAGGCGATGCAAGGCAAAGCGAACCCGGCGGTGGTAAACGAGCTGCTTAAAGGTAAGCTGGGCTGATATGGCCATGGCGCGATCCACTCGCGCTACGATGGTGGCTCTTGGGCTCGCCACGCTGATCTTCGCGGCGGCGATGATCGCTCATTCGCATGAGCTGAACGATGCGGAGATCGTTGCCGTTCCCCTCAACCCCGATGACCCCAACCAAAAGCGGATCGGCCAGCTCGAATATCGCGGCGGGCTCGACATACCGCCTATGGGGCAGAATATCGGCGGACTGTCCGGGCTGCGCTGGGATGCTGAGAGTGGTCGTCTATTGGCGATCACCGACGATGCACGTTGGGTTTGGCTAACCCCAGCTGAGGAAGACGGGCAGCTTGTTGGGATTGCTGATTTTGAAGTTGGCAATCTGCTTGGGGTCGATGGAGAACCGCTGACTGGTAAAGAGCAGAGCGATAGCGAGAGCCTCACCCGCAGCACCGAGGGCGGCTGGCTAATCGGGTTTGAACGGAACCACCGCGTCTTGTCTTACGCCTCGCTTTCCGCTGTGCCGACAAAGAGTCCGATTGATCCCGTCCGCGCAGTTGGACCGCTTGATGACAATGGCGGATTAGAAACGCTAGCGACAAGCGAAAACTTGCGATTGGCCTGTGCCGAGCGCACTGCAAATGATAAAACGCCCAATTGTCTCCGTTCTCAATTTGGGCTTGCAGCCTATGGCCAGGGGATGTTTTTCGCGATACCGCCAAGCCCGCTCGATCAGCGCGGGGGCGTCCCGACTGATGCCGATATTCTGGCCAATGATACGGTCGTGATCCTGTTCCGATCCTATTCACCGCAGGATGGCAGTGGTGCCGCATTGGTTGCCTATGCGGCCGAGGGCACAAGCCGCGAACTCGCGGTGCTCCTTCCTCCACTCACGGTTGACAATTTTGAAGGGCTGGCGGTGCGCGAAGAGGGTGACAAGACCTTTCTCTACATCGTTAGCGACGACAATTTCTCATCCAATCAACGCACTTTGTTGATGAAATTCGAAGTGCTCCCACAGGAACCATTGTCCGTTCAGTGATCCGTCGCATGCGATACACTTGGCTACAAGTTTGCGCTGGACTCACTCTCGCACCCCTGCAATCCATGCAGACGGACGGAGGGATTTTTCTATGAACGGGTTGACCAAGGGGTTGGTTGGCGCGGGGTTAGCATCTCTGCTCGCTTATGGCGCGCATTCGATGACCGGCGCTGGCTTTATCGATAGATTGGAAACGGATGCGCAATCGGCGCTCGCTGGAGCGGGTGTGGAGGGCGCTGAACTCACCATGCAGCGTGATCCGCTGGCGCGGGTTGCGATCATCAGCGGCGTGACCGATCCGGCTGAACAAGAGCGCATTCGCGCTGCTTTGCTGGCCAATGGCACATTGCGCGAAGTTCGCTTCTCTGATGAGGCTGTGGCGAGTGCAGACGAAGCAGGCGTAGCGGAAGTCGTAAACACCGAGGAGCTATCCACCGGTATCGAAGACACCGAAGCGGTGACCGGCGCCAGCGATGAGCAAGTTGCCGACTGTCAGACCAATGTCGATGCCTTTATGGAAGGCAAGTCGATCACATTCCAAAGCGGCAGCGCGTATATCTCGCCAGCCTCAACCGCGATTATTGAGGGACTGTCCGAGCGGCTGACCGCTTGCACGGGCATGAGCGTTGCGGTGGGTGGCCACACCGATGCAACCGGCGGCGATGAGATCAATATGACGGTCAGTCAAGCGCGCGCCGATGCCGTGTCTGCGGCTTTATCAGAACGCGGTGTGGCAGAAGCGCGCATCACCGCCACTGGTTACGGCTCAAGCCAGCCTCTGGTCGAAGGTGACGGGGCAAGCGAGGCCAATCGCCGAATTGAATTCACGCTGGATGCTGGCGATGCCACCGGGTCAGAAGGAGAATAATCATGCCACTTTTGATGGAAACTTGGCTTGCGATTATCGCCGTGTTCCTGATCGGCCTGTTGATTGGCTGGGTCATTTGGGGCCGTAGGGCATAAGGCGCGGGAGAGAGATTATGTGGCAATTGATATTGGATGAGCCTGTGCGTTTTATTCTCGCTTTGATCATTGGGATCGGCACTGGGTGGTGGATCTGGGCACGGATGGCTGCGGCCAAAGCTGAGGCTGAGACGGCGCAACCGGCTCGTGCGCCTGCGCCAGAGCCGACACCCACGCCCGCTCCGACAGCCGCGCCAGAACCCGCCCCAGCTCCGGAACCTGTTCCAGAGCCCGAACCCATTGCGCCTCTTGCGGCGGCGGGAGCAGCTGCGGCTGTGTCTGCTGATGAGAGCGGTGATGATGAAGGTCCCAAGCCTGCTATCGCAGCGGCTGTCGGGGAAAGCGATGATTTGACCCGGATCAAGGGAGTCGGACCAAAACTCAACGAGCTGTGCTTGTCACTGGGCGTGCGCCGGTTCGATCAAATCGCAGCATGGTCTGCCGCCGATGTCGCCGAAGTTGATCAATATCTCAAAATCAAAGGTCGGATCGACCGAGATCGCTGGGTTGATCAGGCAAAGCTGCTCGCAGCCGGTGATGATGCCGGACACAAGGCGGAATTTGGCTAAGCAATGGGGACGGGCCGCACCTTGCTCTAACCAGAGCGCGAATAGGCCTCCGTCATCCAGCCTTTCACCTCATCGTCAAAATCCGCTGACGTCTCAATCCGCACACGGTGGCTGCACATGGCATTGTATGCCTCTAGCCGCCCTTGCGGATCATCGCCTTTCAGCGCGAGGCCCAAATCAATCCGCGTCTTGGTCGCAGGGGTGATCAGCGCGAATTGTTTTTTACGGCGCAGGCTGACGCTCGTCTTCTTCGGAGCGAGCTCAACATCGCCGCCCAGAGTCTGCGCAAATGCGACAATCTCCTCATAGAGCGGGTGCAACGCTTCCTTTGCGTCTGCATATTGAGCAGCCACTAGGTCGACCTCCGCATCCGCCTCTGTCTCACGCGATTTGGCGGTGATGAGGTTGGCAAAGCCGTGGGTGACGCCGTGCTCCTCTTTCAGGAACTTCATGATCGCGCCGTGCTTTTCATGACCTGATTGTTTGATCAGCGCGATCCATTCTGCCAGCGGCTTGCCGGTCTTTTCCGGGATATTTGCCAGCATTGTGGCGAGTTGGTCGTCGGGTGAAGCAGCCATTGTCATTGCCTCCAATTAGAGCTTATCGATCGTATCGAATGACCAGTTTTCAGACTTGCACGCGGCAGGAGTGAAAGGTTGGAACAGCCCCATCATACCCAGCAACATCCGAGTGCCCAATTTCGGCTTTCCGGTCTCGCAAATGGACTTGAACGTCTCGACAATGAATTTGCCGCCTTGCGCCATGTCCTTTTCGGTCTTGGTGCCAGAGGGCACATTGGTTGTGATGAGTGAGAATTCCGTGCCGCCATCGACCGATTTCAGATCATAAGTGACCGTGCAGGGCGGGTCGTCGTGACCTGTAAACTTGAACGTGTGTGAATATCGGTTTGGCGGGTCAAATTCGATGACCTTGCCCACGACGCTGCGATATTTGCCGTTGGTTGTCTCCATCGCAATTGGGGCGCCGATGGATAGTTCACCCGTAGTGCGGCACAGCGACCCAAAGAAGAAGGGCAGCACTTCGTCAGTCTTCACCAATTCGCGCCAGACGGTGTCAATCGGCGCTTCGATAAACACTTTATAGATCGCTTTATCTGCGACTTTCACTTGCTCTGTCATGGTTCATCTCCCCCTTGGCCGCGTTTTCGGCGGCGTGTTTTATGGATGTCAGGCGCGATGCGAAATGGCTGCTATATTGGTCGGTCCAACGCTCGTGGATTTGTTGAATAGGCACCGCATTCAAATAGAGCCTGCGGGTGCGGCCGTCCTTTTCGCTTACAATTAGATTGGCCCGTTCAAGCACGCCAATATGCGACATGATTGCTATCCGCGTCACATCGAAATTGCTCGCCAATTTACCGACACTCAGACCGGGATCATCGCGCAGATGGTCAAGTATCGCCCGGCGCGTTGTGTGCGCCAGAGCGTGAAAGACTTGATCCCTATCGCTTTCGGTAAACATGTAATTACATATTTACATATTAGTTTGCAAGTCAAGCCCTACGTCGCACGCGCACACAAAAAGCCCGCCGAAAGCGCGTTGCTTTCAGCGGGCTATTGTTTGCTTTTATCGCGGTGCGTTTAAGCGCGCGTGCCCGACAATGGCATTGCGCCGAATGCGCCTGCATTGACGTTACCGGTCAGGTTGTCGCCGTCGATGGTCGCTTCGCATTCGAGCGTCATTGGCATGGGAACAGTCATGTTCATTTTCCAAGTGATGGTGTTGCCATCAACTTTGCCTTCTTCTGTTTCCATTGATCCCATGCCGCCTTCGAGCTTGCCTGAGAATGTGCCGTCGCCGTTGTCTTCAACGGTGAAAGTGCCAGCTTGATCGCCCATCGGGCTTTTGACGGTGGTGTTGTAGGTTCCTGCAACAGACATGAATGTCTCCCATAAATATGTTGGCCGCGGCCCTTTTGGCGACGTGCTCGGGCGTTGTTTTACACGTCAAACGGGGGTGTTCAACCTCTATCACAGGGGCAAAAGAAAGGGCGCAAGCCGGTCAATCCCTGCTCGCGCCCTTCATTGTTCAAAGCCGTAGCGTCAATGGACGCGGGCAGCGATGTGTACCCTTATTCGGTCGCTTCCAATTCGCGCACTTCAATGGGCATCCCAAGCGCTTCGAGCTGAGGCATCACTTGTTCGGCATCGCCAACTACGACCCAAACGAAGTCTTCGACATCCAATGCCGCGCGGGCCGCGGTATCGAGGCTGTCAGCGGTTTGCGCAGTGTAGCGATCGACCAGTGTTTCATAGTAATCGTCCGGACGATCAAACAGAGCGATGGAACGCATCGCGCCAAGCACTGAACCCGATGTCTCGAAGCGGCCAGGCAGCTCGCCGATTTCGCTGGCTTTGTTACGGGTCAGCTCTTCGTCGGTTACGCCGCTCGTGGTCAGGAACTCGGTCACTTCGCGGACCATCTCACCCACAGAATCGCCTGTACGGTCGGCCTGAACCCCACCAGAGATCGCATAGACAACCGCGTTCTCGCGCGCCTGTGTTCCGCCGCGCACGCCATAGCTCCACCCCTTTGTCTCACGCAGGTTCATATTGAGCCGTGCGAGGAAGTTTCCGCCAAGCGAATTGTTGGCGTTGGTGAAATCGACATAGGCCGGATCGCTCGCATCAAGCGGGGTGATCTGAGCACCCAAAATGAAGCTTTGTGGTGAGTTGGGCCGGTTGACCAAGACGATGCGGCTACCATTAGTGGTTTCAGTGGGAAGCTGGCTAAAGTCCTTCTCACCCTTGGCCATATCAGGCGCGTTCCAATCGCCAAATGCGCTGTTGAGCTGGGCTACGACATCTTCCATCGGCAGGCTGGAGATAACGAACACTTCGCCATTGTCCGGACGGATCCAGGTGTCTTTGAACATCACCAGATCATCGCGGCTGATTGCACTGACGCTCTCAATCGTGTCGATCCCGCCATAGGGTGCCATCGTGCCGAACAGTTCTGCTCCGATGGTGCGCTGTGCGATGCCATTGGGAGAGCGCATTTGCGAACGAATGCCGGTGATGGTCTGCGCTTTCACCCGCTCAAGGTCCGCCTCGTTAAAGGCAGGCTCGCGGATGACCTGACGGAACAGGTCGAGCGATGGCGAGAGGTTGGCCGACAGTGCGGACAATGTGAAGTTCGAGCGATCATCGCCGCCGCCCAAACTGATGCTGACGCCAAGCCGCTCCTTCTCTTCAGCAATCGCTTGCGACGACATATTGGCTGTGCCTTCGTCAAACAGGCCGAGCGTGAGCGTTTCCAGCCCCCGCATATCAACAGGGTCAGCGGCTGTGCCTGCGTCAAACGACATGGTGATGTAGGTCGCAGGGACTGCGTCACGTTGGGCGTAAGTGACCTGCATACCGTTGGCGAGTGTGGTGCGCTGGAACTCTGGGAAATCGAGCTGCGCGACCGTATCGATGGGCGGTGCTGGCCGTTCTACAGAGACAGTGATTTCTTCGGCGGCGCTTTCACCTTCGGCGGTGTCTGCCGCTTCTTCGGCGACGCTGGCCGCTTCTTCGTAAGTCTCCTCACGCTCACCGGGTTCCAGCACCAGAGTGAAGGCAGGGCGCGTCATCCAACGCTCCATCGCGGCCTTGACCGTTTCAGGTGTGATCGAGGCAAGCACTTCCAGCTGGTTCACAGCAAAACCGGGATCGCCTGCGAGGACTTCACCGCGCGCCAAAGCAACCGCTTTGCCGCCAAACCCGCCCACTTGTTCAAGGCCGCGGATCGTTCCGGCAAGATCGCTGGTCGCTGACCTGCGCACTTCGTCTTCCGTTGGCCCCTCGGCGATATAATCAGCGATGATTTCGTTGAGACGGGTCTCGAGCGTTTCCAGCTCAACCCCGTCGCGCAAAGTGGCGCTGACGTTCAGAATGCCGACGCGTTGGAAGTCGAAATTGCCAGCCGACACGCCAACCGCAAGCTGCTCTTCGCGAACGAGGATTTGGTCAAGGCGGCTCGACAGCAATCCACCCAGCACATCTGCACCAACGCTCAATGCAGTTAGTTCGTCACTGGTGATGCCGGGGGCGGGCCAATAGAGATTGATTGAGGTCGCGGGCACCTGATCGCGCATTACAGTGCGCACAGGCTCGGCGAGAGTTGGCACTTCGGCAGCGGCGGGCGTGTTCACCGCACCACGCGCAATCGGTCCGAAATAGCGCTCAACCATGGGGCGCGCTTCTTCCGCAGAGATGTCACCTGCGAGCACGAGAGTGGCATTGTTGGGGCCATAACGGTCGCGGAACCAGTTCTGAACGGTGTCCATAGACGCCGCATCCAGATCAGCCATCGAACCAATCACCGAGTGCGCGTAGGGGTGTCCCTCCGGAAACAGCGTGTCGAGGATCTCGTAAAAAACCAGTCCGCCCGGCTGGTTATCGCCCTGACGTTTTTCGTTTTGAACAACGCCGCGTTGGTTATCCAGCTTCTCCTGCGTCACCGCGCCGAGCAGATAGCCCATGCGGTCGCTTTCCAGCCACAAGGCCCGCTCCAATGCAGGGCGGGGCACGGTTTGGAAGTAGTTGGTGCGGTCGAAATTGGTGGTGCCGTTATAATCGGTTGCGCCCATTTCTTGCAGGTATTGGAAATAATCGGCGGGCGCGTTTTCGCTGCCATTGAACATCAGGTGTTCGAACAGGTGAGCAAAGCCGGTTTGGCCAACGGGCTCATCCTTGGAGCCAACATTGTACCACACGGCCACGCCGACGATGGGGGCTTTGCGATCCTCGTGCACAATCACAGTGAGGCCGTTTTCAAGCTCAAATTCCTGATACGGGATTTGAACCTGCGCGACCAATTCCTGAAGATCTGTAGCCTCAGTCGCGCCGGTCGCATCAGTGTGCGCTTCGGCAAAGGCCGGGGTGAACGGGGCCGCGCTGGCAATGGCGATTGCTGTCAGGCTGGCGATTGGAGCCTTGAGGGCAAAACGGAGTGTCATTGATGGTCTCTCCTGGAGGGTAAAACGTTTCATATGTTGGTGGGTTAGCACGTTACCGTGCGTTTGTGACTGTCTTTGTGCTTGTCGCAGCGGCGCGCACATCTTCTTCCCAGAACCGCACCGGCTTCAATTTGTGATCGACATACAGCTGCATCTGATCGGTGTAATGCGGACTGTCGGGTCGGTTGGTCGCTGCACCAAAGGGTTGAATTGAGCGGGAGAAGACCCGGCCACCTTCGGCGGGCCATTCGACCCATTGGATGAAGCTGTCGCCATGAACTAGACTGAACCGCCCATCATCATCCACGCGCCAGAATGTCGAGGCGCGCAAAGTGTCTGACCCGCCATCAAGCGGCAGATCAACATCACCCTGTCGCAACCGCAACAGGTCCGACATTGGCGGATCAATCCGGCCAAAATGTTCTTTGAGGTGGGCAACAGATTCGGCAAGTTTTTGGCCTACATCGGGCCATGGCTTGTTGTTGTATTCTGCCCCCATAAAGCTCAGGATCATTGCCAGCGCCAGCGCATCGCCCGGTCCATCATTATCGGCCGTAAAGTCCCAATTGATCAGCAACTCGCGTGCCCGCGCCATGTCCGGATCAGGCCACGCATCGCCGAATTCGGACGACTCCAGTTCAGTCCAAAGGCGGTCGACATATCCTTCGCGCAGATAGGTCATGTCGTATTTCATCCGCTCCAACGCGGCACGGTCCAACGGGCCCTCTGCCTCAGACAAAAGCATATAGGCGCGGCGCGAACGGTTGGTCTGTTTGCGTTCAATCCCCAAAACAGGAGAGAAATCCTCCGGCGATAAATCGCTGCCTTCACCCGCGGCGGTGAAGGGTTCATTGTTCGCATTATAGAGCCAGCCGGATGCGGGATTGATGAGCTTGGGTATCTCGGCATATTCGACCGTTCCATCCCAGATCAGCTCCGAACGCGATCCATCCAAGATGCCGCGCCAATTGGCCGAGACATCGTCCATATCAGGCCGGTCAGGGATCGCGGCGTTGTAGACATAGGCGATGTTCCCTTCTTTATCGGCATAGACAAAGTTTGTGGAAGGGATCGCCATGCGTGCAATCTGCGTCTGCCATTCCTCCAGCGTGGTTGCCTTGTTGATCCGGTAATAGGCATCAAGCTGGTCTATCCGGCCCATACCGCCATATCGGATCGCGAAGAAACCGTTGTCGTTCTTGATCACGGGACCGTGATGGGAACTGCGATAGATGGTGCGGCGAACCGGCAGATTGATTGGCCCCAGTTTTACCGGAAGCGTCACGGTCTCTTCTTCTAGAGCATGCCATTCATCGTCCAGCCGGTAACTGTTGCCCGCCTCGTTCATTTCGAGCTGATAGACATCGGCCATGTCCGGACGGTTGACTGTGTTGGTCCAGCCGAGGTCTTCGTTGTGGCCTAGGAAGGGGAAGGGTGATCCAGGGAAATTGGCGCCCGTAAAGTGCCAGCCTTCGCCGCTCTGCACCGACAATTCGTACCAAGCGACGCCGCCACGAAGGGGTTGATGCGAGTTTGAGATCAGCGTGGTCGGCCCGCCTGATCGCTCCGGTGTTACAGCCCATGCGTTGGAGCCAAGGTGATCGGCTTCATCGCCCCACGGCAGGACAAGGCCACCATTATGAGCGGTGTCATCCGCAATAGGCGGCGCGTCGCCCGGAACATCTCTGGGGAAGCCGGGAATGTCGGGTCCGAACTCGCGGCGCAATTCCGCGCCTTCAACCAACGGCCCGATGACATTGCCAAGGCCAAAGAAGAACGGCTGGCGCAGCGCAAAGCCTGCGGCCACGTCTTCGCCATTGACCGGGAAAAGATTGCTCAGCTTAACCTCTTCCGGGTGCTGCTCAGCATATTCGTTCATGCCCGCCGCATAGGCTTCAAACAAAGCGCGCGTGTCAGCGGGTAGTTTGGGGTATTCGCGCTCTGCCGTGCCGCGCGCATCGAGCAGGTGGTAGACATAGTCGAACGTCGCCCCCTCCTCGCCTGCGATAGCGGAATACCGCCCTTTCGACATGGCAGCGACATCTTGCAGGGTGAAGAAATCATCCTCTGCATGAGCAATCGCAACACCGAAGGCGACATCGGCATCGGTATCGCCATAGATCATCGGCACACCAAATTCGTCGCGGACGATCTCTGCGGAATATTCCCGATATTCGGGGGCCTCGCTGGGGGTCGCAAAGAACGGTTCCCATGTCGCCAGCGCCACAAATGCAACAATCAGCATTGCTGACAGCGTGATGACGCCGCCTTTGACCCATTTCATTACCAGTATCTCCAAACCCTCTTGCCACATCAATCGCCGGGAGTGCGCAGCAGGTCAAGCGCGGTTGATCCGACGCGGTTAATCCGGCTGGGCTTGCAAACGCGCTCGCCTGACCCACCTAGTTAAGTAACACACCCACTGAAGATCACGACGACCAAGGGACAATCGTATGAATCTCGACAAATTCACGGATCGCGCTAAGGGCTTTTTACAAAGCGCACAGACGGTTGCGATCCGGATGAACCATCAACGGATCACGCCGCTGCATTTGCTCAAAGCGCTGCTCGAAGATGAAGAGGGCATGGCGGCTGGATTGATTCAGCGAGCGGGTGGCGAAGCAACTTTGGCTGTGAGTGCGGTGGATGCAGGCCTTGCCAAGATCCCTGCGGTGACAGGTGGGGGCGCGCAATCGACACCGGGTCTCGATAACGACTCTGTGCGCGTGCTGGACAGTGCCGAAACCCTTGCGGACAAGGCCGGTGATAGCTTTGTGACCGTGGAGCGATTGCTGACTGCGCTGGCATTGGCGACGGGTGAAACCGGTGACGCGATGAAGGCGGCGAGTGTGACCCCGCAAGCGCTGAATTCGGCGATTGAAGATCTGCGCGGCGGCAAGAAAGCGGACAGCGCGAATGCTGAAGCAAATTACGATGCGATGGAGAAGTTCGCGCGTGATCTGACGCAGGCGGCGCGCGATGGTAAGCTCGATCCCGTCATCGGTCGCGATGAGGAAATCCGCCGCACCGTTCAAATTCTGGCGCGGCGGACCAAGAATAACCCGGCTCTGATCGGCGAACCCGGCACAGGTAAAACCGCGATTGCCGAAGGGCTGGCCTTGCGGATCGCCAATGGTGATGTGCCAGACAGCCTTAAAGGGCGCACTCTGATGAGCCTCGATATGGGCTCTCTGATTGCAGGCGCGAAATATCGCGGGGAGTTCGAAGAGCGGCTGAAAAGCGTGCTCGACGAGGTTAAGAACGCCGATGGTCAGATTATTCTGTTCATTGATGAGATGCACACTCTGATCGGTGCAGGCGCAAGCGAGGGTTCGATGGACGCCTCGAACTTGCTTAAGCCTGCTTTGTCTCGCGGTGAGCTGCACTGCATCGGGGCAACCACCCTCGATGAATATCAGAAATATGTCGAGAAAGACCCCGCGCTCCAGCGCCGTTTCCAGATGGTCTATATCGACGAGCCCAGCGTTGAGGACACGATTTCGATCCTGCGCGGGATCAAAGACAAGTATGAGCTGCATCACGGCGTCCGGATCACGGACAGTTCTATTGTGGCGGCAGCGAAATTGTCCGACCGGTATATCCAAAACCGCTTCCTGCCCGATAAAGCCATCGACTTGATGGATGAGGCAGCCTCGCGCATCCGGATGGAAGTTGAGAGCAAGCCGGAAGAGATCGAGGCTCTCGATCGCCGGATTATTCAGCTGAAGATCGAAGAAAGCGCGCTTGAGAAAGAGGACGATACCGCCTCGAAAGATCGGCTTGCCAATCTGCGCAAGGAACTGGCGGAATTAGAGCAGGAAAGCTCTGAACTAACCACACGCTGGCAGAATGAGCGGGACAAGATCGAAGCCGAAGGCAAGATCAAGGAAGAGCTGGACCATGCGCGGCTTGAGCTGGAGCAGGCTCAACGCGAAGGCGATCTCGCACGGGCGGGTGAGCTGTCTTACGGTACAATCCCGGACCTCGAAAAGCGTCTTGCTGCGGCCGAAGACCTTACCGAAAACGCATTGCTGCGTGAGGAAGTGACTGAGGAAGACATTGCCAGCGTTGTCTCCCGCTGGACCGGCATCCCCATCGACAAGATGATGGAAGGTGAACGTGAAAAGCTGATGGATATGGAGAATATCCTCGGCAATCGGGTCATTGGCCAGGTCCCGGCTATCGAAGCGGTATCCAAAGCCGTGCGCCGTGCGCGTGCGGGTTTGCAAGACCCGAACCGCCCGCTTGGCTCATTCTTGTTCCTCGGCCCAACCGGCGTCGGCAAGACTGAGCTGACCAAGGCACTTGCTGAGTTCTTATTCGATGATGATCAGGCATTGGTCCGCATCGACATGTCCGAGTTTATGGAGAAGCATTCAGTTGCGCGGCTGATCGGTGCGCCTCCGGGCTATGTCGGATATGATGAAGGGGGCGTGCTCACCGAAGCCGTGCGCCGTCGCCCCTATCAGGTTGTATTGTTTGACGAGGTGGAGAAAGCGCATAGCGATGTCTTCAACGTGCTGCTGCAAGTGCTCGACGATGGCCATTTGACAGATGGGCAAGGGCGCAAGGTCGATTTCTCGAACACGCTCATCATCCTTACCTCCAATCTGGGTAGCCAGCATCTGGCGAACCTGCCCGATGACGGCAAGGTTGCCGATGTGGAGGATGCGGTGATGGATGTGGTGCGCGGGCATTTCCGCCCCGAATTCCTCAACCGGCTGGACGAGATCATCCTGTTCCACCGCCTTGCCATGGAGCATATGGCGCCGATTGTCGGCATTCAGGTGAAGCGGGTTCAGAAACTGCTCGATGATCGCAAGATCACGCTCGACCTGACCGATGCCGCGCTGCGTTGGCTGGGCCGCGTCGGGTATGACCCGGTCTACGGTGCGCGGCCACTGAAACGGGCAGTGCAGCGCTATTTGCAGGACCCTCTTGCAGAAATGTTGATCGAAGGAAGCGTCAATGACGGTGCGACAGTCAGCGTGGATGAGGGTGATGGGGAATTGCAGATCAAAGCGGGGTGAGTCGGCCCAATTTTACGCTTAAAACCCGTTGCCGGCGTGTGAAACAATCTGACCGGATTATGACAGAAAAACCAAGTGAGACGTTTTGTTGCGCGCAACGGGGTATAGTTTATTTGTTTTGGAAAGTGGCGCGCGCGCGATATTACGGTTGCTAATATGCCGCTGTGGGATTCCCGCAACACACGGGCATAAAGTCGCCCGAAACCTTACTTCTTCCTGAACGCCGCATTTACATTCGCACCCCTTATATTGCACACCTGTGACACCGCAGGGGCTTTGTCCTGCGTCCAATTGGGGTGTTCCCACTTGCTTCGGGGTAAGTCGCAAGCGGTGAACAGGCGGGCGTAGGGCTAAGGCTTCGGTTGTCGCAACTGGAGTGATCATGAAGAAGTTTCACAATAATTCGATGAAGGCGCTCGCCTTCTCAGCATCGGCTATCGCATTTGTGATGGCAGGCCCGGTCAGCGCGCAGGACGCTGCTGAAGAGGGTCAAGAAGAAGAGGAAGAAGAGCAGGTCGATGTTTCGACTGATGCTTCTGGGCAGACCCAAGGGCAAGGCGGTATCACCGTTACTGGTTCGCGCATTGTCCGCGATACCTACAGCTCGATCTCACCACTTCAGGTGCTGAGCACTGAAAACCAGCAAGCTGTTGGTGCATTTGACCCTGCTCAGATCTTGCAGCGTTCAGAGAGCGCAGCGGGTCAGCAGATTGACGCGACATTCCAGGGTTTCGTGCTTGATAACGGTCCGGGTTCTCAAACGCTGAACCTTCGCGGCCTCGGCGCTGACCGGACGCTTCTGCTTCTCAATGGTCGCCGTCTTGCGCCATCTGGTGTTGAAGGTGCTCCGGTTAACCCATCGCTTAACCTTATCCCTTCGACTCTGGTCGACCGCTATGACCTGCTGCTCGACGGTGCGTCTTCGGTTTACGGCTCGGACGCTGTTGCTGGCGTTGGTAACCTGATCCTGCGCAAAGACTTTGACGGTCTTGAGCTTCAGGCCAACGGCAACCTGAACGAGCAAGGTGCTGGTGATGACTACGTTGTCAGCGCGGCATGGGGTATCAACCTCGACCGTGGTTTCTTCGGCATCGGCGCGGAATATGCGCATCGCGAAGAAGTGACTTTGGGTGATCGTGACTTCCTGTCGGGTTGTAACACGCACTATGAGATCGATCAGAATGGCAACATCCTGACCACCGGTCTGCGTGATAACGCAATTGTTCGTAACCGCACTCCCGGCGTGACTGTATCTGAGAGCGAATGTAAGATTACCGGCATTTCTGGCCGCGTATTTATTCCATTCACGCGTATCGGTTCCGTTTACTTCCCGGCCAATGGTAACATTGCCAACATTCCGGGTTTGAATTTTGGTGAATCGACCAGCTTCAACGGTACAGACCTTGATACTGACGGTGATGGCGTCCGCGATGTTGACTTCCAGAACGTCAACACCAACGCTGCAAACCTCGATCAGACGTTCATCTCTGAACAGGATTTGATCAACGTTTTTGCTTACGGTGAATACACCTTCCCGGGCGAAGCGAACATCACGCCTTACTTTGAGGCGAACTATAGCCGGGCGGAAATTGGCTTGCCGAACACTGGCATTCCTCAGTTCTTCCCGTCGGTTCCTGACCTTAACCAGTTCAACCCTTGTAACTTTGTGACCGGTACCGGCGTTGACTGCCGTGCTGCGGATAACGCTCTTCAGGCTAGCGTTGACGGGGCTGCTGCTCCGGCGCCGCTTTCGACTGGTTTCCCGCTTCCTATCTCACCAATCGGTGCGATCCGCGGCGACCGTAACAATGTCGACGTCACACAAGAGCAGTATCGCGGCGTTTTGGGTGTTCGCGGCGACCTGCCTTTCATCGGTTCAAGCTGGACCTTTGATGTCTCGGGTGTCTTCTCCCGTTCAGAAGGTACTTCGCGTCGCTTCGGTATCCGGGAGGACCGTCTTGCTCTCTCCTTGGGTCTTGACCCGACGGCTGACTTTGACGGCGACGGGATCATTGATAATGACGGCGATGGTACGGCTGATGACTACGATCAGAACCAAGACTTCTTCGGATTCTTTGGTGATCCCCAGGTTATCGGTGAGTGTAATGGTGCTGGCCTTGCTAACCCCGATCTTGCAGCACCTGATCTGAATGCTGATCAGTGTGTCCCTGTAAACCTGTTCGCACCAAGCGTGCTGACCGGTGCTATCGGTGATTTCGCATCTCAGGCTGAGCGCGACTACTTGTTTGGTGAGCGTAGCTTTGAGACGTCCTATGAGCAGCTGATCCTGTCCGGTTTTGCGACTGGTGATCTGTTCGACTTGCCAGCCGGTCCTGTCGGTGCGGTGGTCGGCTTTGAATGGCGTGAGGACACTATCAACTCGACGCCAAACCTTGTTGCACAACAGGGTCTGTTCTTCGGCTTCTTCGCTGACAGTGGTGCTAGCGGTTCGCGGACCGTTCGTGAGGCATTTGGTGAAATCGATATTCCACTGATGGCCGGCGAAACACTGGTGGAAGAACTCAACCTCAACCTGTCCGGTCGTATCACCGATGATGAGTTCTACGGCACTAACGGCACATTCTCGATCAAGGGTGGTTGGCGTCCGGTTCCGCCGCTCTTGTTCAAGTTCAGCTACGGTACTTCGTTCCGTGCGCCGAATCTGCGCGAGCTGTTCCTCGACAACCAAACGGGCTTCTTGACCTTGTTTGACCCTTGCGCGGTTCCGGATGATGCCTTTGTCGGCGGTGCGTATAACGCTGCGACCGATGATCGTGATCAGTTTGTCCTCGACAACTGTGCTCGTGAAGGCCGTGACCCAACCCGCGTTGGTATCGATGATGAAGGTTTGAACACGTTCCAAACCGGCAGCGTTGAGATCGCTTCGGGCGGTGTTATCGCACAGGGGGCAAACCTAGATCCGGAAACTTCTCGTTCGATCACGACAGGTTTCGCGTTCGAAGAGAGCTTCCCAAGCGGTTTCGATTTCTCGTTCAACTTCAACTACTACGACATCAAGTTGAAGGATTCGATCATTGAACCGGGTGCGCAGTTCATCATCAATGACTGCTTCGCTCGTGAAGAGCCTGTTCGCAGCCAGTTCTGCGATCGTATTACCACCGCAACGACCGACCGTCTTCTTGTGTCAGATGTGTTCCAGGGCTTTATCAACCTGGATCAGGAATCAGTCCGTGGCATCGATTTGAATGCGACCTTTGGTAAGGACGTAACAATTGGTGGCGAAGTGTTTGACGTGACGTTGAACATGCGCGCGAACCACCTGATTGAGCGTTCGAGCCTGTTCACCGGTGATGATGGCCAGGTTCAGTTCGACGATGATGCAGGCGAGTTCGGCTTCCCAAGCTGGACCGGTCGCGCAACTCTGGCAGTCGATTACAAGGACTTCCGCTTCACTTGGCAGACCCGTTACATCGGTGATGTTGAGCAGCAGGCAGACGGTATCGATCCACTGGATGATGCTTTCGGCAACGAAGGCACCGGCTTCTTCGGTGACACCTGCCTTGGTGCGGGTACACCAAATGTCGCTGGCGATGGTGTGATTTGTCGTGACGTCGGCTTTGCTGATGAGTGGTTTGAGCACACTGCATCGGTTCGTTGGGATAATGGCGATTTCCGCATCATCGCGGGTGTCACCAACATCTTTGACAACGATCCGCCGCTGATCGATACCAACGAAGTGTTCGGCATTTCGAACATTGCGATTGGTAACGGCTACAACCTCGATGGACGCGAATTCTTCGCGCAGCTTCTGTATCGTTTCTAGGCGGTAGGGCAGCTTGAATTGAGCTAGAAGAAGCGGCCTCTCGGGACTTGCCGAGAGGCCGCTTTTTTGATTATGATGTGGGTCGTGGATTTGCCGATTTGGAGGTGACGCAAATCCGCAGGGGATCCACTGGTAGAACCAACGGGAAGACAAAACACATGAACCTTATGAAAAAGCCGCTGATGGCAGCAATGCTCGGTGTCTCCGCACTGGGCCTTAGCGTTGCAGCGCCTTCCGAGACGCAAGCAACCTCCTCTGTTCCAATCGATGTCTGGGCTCTGCGCGACGTTGTGAATGCTGTGCAGATTTCGCCTGATGGCGAACACCTGCTCGTGCACATCAACCCGAGCCGCGAAGGCGACTATCTGCTTCAGATTTATAAAACGTCTGATCTGTCGACGCCGTATCGCACGCTGAATGCCGACCCGATGGAAATCATCAATGCGCGTTGGGTTAGCGACAATGTCATTGTCGGCAATGCGTGGCAGATCAAACGGGAAACGGTCCGCCGTCAGGAAGATGACACGCGTAATTACGCGACCTACTTCTACGACCTGGAAGATAACAAATTCGACAAGGTTGAAGGCAACCTAGCAATCGTCAACACTCTGCCAGACGATCCTGATAAGGTCCTCGTCGCAGCAGCCGGTCGAGATGCAAGTCTGGGTGTGGATCCGTTCGCGGCTTTCCGCCCGCGTGACTTTTACAAGCTAAACCTGCGGACCGGATCGCAAAGCTTGGTTTTGCGTGGAACGCGCAAATACGGCAACATTCAGTTCGACAATCAGGGCAATCCGCGCTTTGCAATTGGGCAGGACTCTGACTTTACGGTCAAGACCTACTATCGCAAGCCAGGTGACGGTTCATGGACTCAATTTGGCGAAGTTTATGATCAGAACGATCATAATAACCTTTGGCGTTTCCTTACCGGATTCCAAGGGCTTGCGCATATCGATCCGGATAATCCCAACCTTGGTTATATGATTGAGGCGCGCAACGGTGCTGACAAGGCATCGCTGTGGGAGTTTAACTTTGAAACCGGTGAATTTGGCCGCGAATTGTTCGCTGCCGAAGACGCAGACGTTATGGGTGTTGGAACACACACTATTCCGGGCAATGACAAGCTTGCATTCGCGACATATGCCGGTGCGAAGTGGGAACGCCATTGGTTTGATGAGGAAGAGCAAGCCTTGCACGAAGCATTGGTGCAGCAAATTCCTTATGCGCACCAAGTCAGTATCACCAGCCGGTCTTATGATGGCCGAACCATGGTTGTCAGCAATCGCGGCCCAAGGGATCCTGGTTCTTTTTGGCTTGTTAAAGACGGCCAGCTCGCAAAGCTGGGCAGCCGTAACCCGCTGTTGAACCAAGATGCTCTCGCCGATGTCGAGTATATTCGTTACCCGGCGCGTGACGGTATGACGATCCCTGGCTATGTGACCAAGCCTGCTGGCGAAGGTCCATTCCCATTGGTGGTTCTGCCACATGGTGGCCCGCATGTTTCCGAAGTTGTCAGCTATGACGAGTGGGGCCAATTGCTTGCTTCTGCCGGCTATATGGTTCTGCAACCCGGTTACCGGATGACGGTCGGTTGGGGTAAAGCGCACTTTGACGGCGGCTATGGCGAACATGGCGGCGCGATGCAGGATGATAAGGACGATGGCGCGCTCTATTTGGTAGAGCAAGGCCTGGTCGATCCTGATCGGATTGCAATGTTCGGTTGGTCTTATGGTGGTTATGCGGCGCTTGTCGCTCTCAGCCGTGAAGAGCAGATCTACCAATGCGCCATTGCTGGCGCTGCGGTTGGTAATCCGGCCAAATCCTATCGCCTTGGTGCGGGTCGTGCAGGTCGTATTCCGCGCGCACTCAATGATTGGGCGGAGCGTCGTGGTACGATTGGGACCAACCCTCTGGAGGAAGTCGACAAGGTCAACATTCCTCTGCTGATGGTCCATCCTGAGGATGACAGCCGCGTGCTGTATTACCACTTCGAGGATTACAAAAAGGCGTTTGAAGAAGCAGGCAAGACCGGTGAGTTCGTCACTCTTGAGGATGCCGATCACTTCTACCGCACGTTGATGTACACCCACCAACAGCAATTCTACACCAAGATGCTGGACTATCTCGCAAACGATTGCGGGCCCGGTGGCCTCTAAATACGGCGTCCCAATTTGAGGACAGCCCGATAAACAAAGGGGCCCTGCCGGAAGGCGGGGCCCCTTTTCGTTAGGCATTGAATGTCTTGACGGTGCAGCCCTGCGGCACCCCGGCTTACTGAACGCGGCGGCCCTTCACACCCGTCTGCCCCTCGATCCGCACAAAGAAGTAGCCAAGCGAGGCTTCTCTAAAGACCACTTCATCACCAGGGCGGATCTGGCGCATCCGGCGTGGCACATTGCTCATTTCCCACACGGCCCCTTCGGCCGTAGTAAAGCGTGCGCCCCGACGACCGATATAACGCACGCTTTCGATTGTGGTTTGGAACAGCTCGTCTTCTTCTTCATCGTCATCGCCGCCGCCAAACAGGCCGATATCCGGCAAACTAAATCCGAAAAGGCTGCGCCGGGTCTCACGCACATCCTCGCGGTCGATCACTTGAACATCGCCGGTCTCGGTCGCAGTCACAATGTTACCAACCGCCGCATCAAAGCACTGCAAGCGCGCAATGTCTTCGGTAACAGACTGGCACGATTTCAAAGCTTCGAGATAATCTTCGGTTGGTTCAGCAAAGGTTTCTTGCGCGTTAACCGTACTCGCGGAGGCAGCTAACACCGCGCATGCAATCAACGCCGCCACTTTTGGAGAAGTGGTTCGGGCACGTTGATTGGACCGATCAAAGGTCTGTTGAGGGGAAACCGTCATCTGAACACTCCGCTGTAATATCTTGTTTAACCGGGTCAATCATGGGCATCTAACTGTCAACACCCGTGGCTTCACCCACTTTCCCTCACGGGAATACCATGTGTAGCGCGAATGCCACAGGTCAGATTGAAGATGCAACAGAATGTATCTGAAGAATTGCGAAGCGATACGACGATGCCTTAGGGGGCGAAACATGCGAGCAATGGCTCGTAGTTTTGAATTGGGTGCCATTTTGGCACTTAAATCCAAGGGGACTGAAATGAACCGCTTTAGCAAGGGCTCTCTCCTGGCTGGTACCGTCATGGCTGGTGCCATGATTGCCACCCCGGCATATGCTCAGGACAGTGACACCAACGAAGGCGCGTCGGAAGATAACGTAATCTTCGTGACCGGCTCGCGCATTCAACAGCGCAATGTGGACACGGCTGCGCCGATCGCCACAGTTGACGCAGAAGAATTCCAGCTGACTGGCGATGTGAACATCGAAAACGTCGTCAACTCGCTGCCACAAGTTGTGCCAGGCGTGACCGGCAACTCAAACAACCCAGGTAACGGTACTGCTACTGTCGACCTCCGCGGTCTTGGCGAAGCACGTACGCTCGTTCTCGTGAACGGCCGTCGCTGGGTATCATTCGACACCACACAGGTTGTCGACCTTAACACCATTCCAAACTTCCTGATTGAATCGGTTGATGTTGTGACCGGCGGTGCATCTGCTGTTTACGGTTCCGACGCTCTTTCGGGTGTTGTCAACTTCAACCTCAAGCAGGTTGAAGGCGTAGAAATGGGCGGCCAGTACGCAATCACCGAAGAAGGTGATGGCGCACGCTACCAAATCTACGGCGCAATCGGCGGCACTTTCGCCGACGGCCGCGGTAGTGCGACTGTTTACGCTGAATACTCTCAGCGTGAAGACATCTTCCAAGGCGATCGCGACTTCTCGTTCTTTGCCATTGGTGGTGAAACATTCGGCCTGAACCGTCTTCAGTTCGGTTCATCGACTGTTCCAGATGGTCGTATCAACGCACCTGGCATGACAGCTGTCGACATGGGTACTGACCTGAACGGTGACGGCGACGTGACTGATCCGGGTGAGACAACCATGGCCAACCTGGCTGCTGGCCTCACAATCGATAACGCCATTTTCCCGAACGGCGTTGGCGTTGACGGTACAGGTCAAACCTACAACTACGCACCGGTTAACTACCTCCAGGTCCCGCAAGAGCGTTACCTGCTTGGTGGTTATGCTGAATACGAATTCGTAGACGGCCACCGCGCATACACAGAAGTCGCTTTCGTGAACAACCGCGTTGCTCAGGAGCTTGCTCCAACACCAGTGACCGGTACATTCAACATCGACATCGCAACTGTTTCTCAGTTCCTCGATGCTGCGACTATCGCTGAACTCAACCAGCTGGATGCGAACGAAGCCGCTGCTAACGCACTGCGCGTTGCTAACGGCCTCTCGCCACTCGCAGCACCACAGCTTGGTGTTGTCAGCGCGTTTGTTCAGCGTCGTGTTGAAGAATCCGGCGGACGTAACACTCTTGATGAGCGTAGCGCATTCCGCGTTCTGGGCGGTGTGACCGGTGATATCACCGACAACATCACCTATGATGCGTATTACAGCTATGCACGTACGCGTAACGCCAACGTGCAACAGGGTAACATCTCGCGCTCTGCCTTCCAGGCTGGCCTTGACGGAACCGGTACTGCGATCAACATCTTTGGCCAGGGCAACCTGACCCCAGCACAAGTTGCTGCGATCACCATCCAAGCGCAGAACGGCGATATCTCGACCGTTGAAATCGCTTCGGGTTCGATCTCGGGCTTCCTCGGTGAGCTCACCGAAGGCGCTGGCGATGTTGGTTTTGCTGTTGGTGCGGAATACCGCCGCGTTGGTTCGCAGTTCATTCCTGACACTGCGCTCGCTTCGGGTGACGTTATCGGCTTTAACGCTGGTAGCCCAACTCAAGGTAACTACGACGTGCGTGAGCTCTTCGCCGAGCTGAACGTTCCAGTTTTCGACAACGGCACTCAGCGTTTCGAACTGACTGGCGCTGTGCGTTACTCCGACTACTCGCTTGATGCGGTTGGCGGCGTGTTCACATATGCCGGTGGTGCAGAATTCGACGTAATTCCGTCGGTTAAGCTGCGCGGTCAGTATCAGCGTGCGGTTCGCGCTCCTAACGTGGGTGAACTGTTCGGTGGTCAGGCAATCGGCTTCCCGGGTGCAACTGACCCATGTGGCGATCCAGACTTCCTCGCAGCAAACCCAGGTGCAGATAACATCTGTGTCGCTACGGGCGTCCCTGCAGGTAACGTCGGTAACGCTGGTGCGATCCAGCTGAACGCGCAGATCCCTGCACTGTTCGGTGGTAACCCAAATCTGGGTGAAGAAACGTCGACAAGCTACACCTTTGGTGTGGTTCTGCGTCCTGACTTCGTCCCTGGTCTGACAATCACGGCTGACTATTTCGACATCGTGATCGAAGACGCGATTTCGGTCGCTGGTGGTTCGCTTCAGGGTCTTCTGAACCTCTGCTACGGCACGGTTCAAGACGTTGCTGATCCAGTTTGTCAGCCATTCATCGGCATCCGTAACGGTGATGGCGCGATCACAGTCGACAACCCACCATTGGTTGCTGGCGTGAACGTTGCTGAGCTGGGTACTTCGGGTATCGACCTTGAAGTCAACTATCGCACAACGGTGCCGTTCTCGTTCTTTGGCGAGGGCGATGCTGGTCTGGACTTCTCGTTCCTGGGCACTTGGACTGACACGTTCTTCCAACAGCCTGTGCAGTCACTGCCAAACGTTGATGAGTGTGCTGGCCTGTTTGGCGGCGCATGCCCCAACACTGGTGACCCACGTCCATCATTCAGCTGGGTTTCACGCGTTAGCTTGAACGATGGTCCGGTGACTACGTCACTTCGCTGGCGTCACCTGAGCGGTGTTGACGATGCCGATGATGGCACCGACTTCGCAGCGTTCAACGGTGCTGAGCGTATCCCAGCCTACGATCTGTTCGATCTCACCTTCGCTGTTGAAGCGTCTGAGAACCTGACGATCACTGCTGGTATCCGCAACCTGTTCGACAAGTTGCCAGGTGCTCCTGAGTTTGATGCGAATGGTTTCGTAACAAACACTCCAAGCGGCCTGCTGCTTGGTGATAACCAGGAACAAGCAAACACCTTCCCAAGCACCTATGACGTGCTGGGTCGTGACTTCTTCATCTCGGCGGCGTTCTCTTTCTAAGAGCAACACCGCTCAGATTTGAGCCACAAGAAAAGGGCGGTAGACTTCGGTCTACCGCCCTTTTTCTTTGTTGAATGTGATGCGCGCAGGGCCAGCCGTGGCCGCTATCGGCTAATCGCGTGTGCGTCGCTCAGTTGAAAGTGAGAAAGTCCGCAAATGCGCGGCCAGATGGCTCTGAGACTTCGTTGGTGGCCGCAAGTGAGTGACCGTTGGCGGCAAAAGCCTCAACCAAATTGTCCCGCGCATCCGCCGTCACACATGCGCGTGCCAGCGAATTGATGCGGCCAATTTCGTTTTCGGCCCGCTCTTTGATCACTTCCATCGTCTCAAGGATCGATGCGGTCCCCTGGCTCTCCCCCATCAGGCAAGCGCGGCGCAGGGCCTCGGGGATTTCCCATGCGGGGCTTGTCTCACCAAATTTCGACGCGCCCAATTTGGCCAAAGCGGCGGCAACTTGTGCGGCAATCGCGGGCCCCGCGCCGGGTGTTTGCAGAGCTTTGGAGACGGCGCCTGTGACGTTGGTCTGCTCGATAGCCCAATCGATGGCGGCGGCGCGGTTGCGATTGTGTTCAAGTATGGGGCCATCGCCGCGGTGCACCATCAATGCGACCTTACCGCCAGGTGACAGCACGCGCGCGATTTCGGCTGCGACCTTGGCGCTATCGCCATATTCAAAACCAAACTGGCTTACGACGGCATCGAATGCGTTATCCTCGAACGGCAGGTCCTCCATTGCAACGCTGCCGCGCGTCTCCGTTCCGTTCGGGGCAGGCGGCAACGTTGGTGCAAGGTCGATGCCGGTTAGCGAAAGGTCGCCGCGCTCATCGCGCATCCATCGTAAAACGCGGCCATCGCCAGTCGCAAGGTCCAAAATACGCGCGCCCTCGGTTAGGTCGGCGATAAATCCGCTCCATGCGGCCTTCTGCGCGTCCTCAATTGCGGACCAGCGTTCAGGTAAGCAGCCGCTTGGGCCCTCGCCATCGGTCTTGTCCGCATTATTGGCCCAGAAATCGCCCCAGCTCTTCGCATCATCATTCATGGAATTCGCCTTAGCTTCAAGAAGTCATGGCGTCACGCGGTGACCACATCGAAAGCGACCGTCATTCGTTCAGCTGATCCAAACGGTGTCGTTCCGTGATACAGTGTGGATGGGAACAAGGCGAGGTGTCCGACCTGAGGCTCAATACTGCGAATGGGGGGCAGGTCCAGCGCGAGGTCCGTTGGCGGGCGCCCCACTTCGAGCCAGCCTTCATGCTTGTCAACTTTGGAGTGCGCATCTTCGGGCACCACCAGATAGAGAGCAGAGGAGATGATCCCCTGAGGATGGATATGCGCGGTGTGATGATCGCCGCCCCCGTTCAATCGCACTGACCATGACCCGGCCAATTGCCACACGGCACCGCGTTGCCGCAGAAGCGGGTGCGTTTCGTCAAATTCTGGCATGTCTGCGCGATATTCCTCCAATGTCGCGGTGATTGCGCCATGCAATTCGGCCAGCAATGGCTCCGTACGGTGGAAGAGGATACCGCGTGTCTGAGTGCCTCCGCGTAAGGATTGCCCAAGCGGCATGGCGGAACCTGCATGAAGCGCGCGCAATTCCGCCACAACATCGCCGATCAACCCATCGCGTCCATTCAAGGGACGAAGCTGTACCAACCCCTCTTGACCATGAAGCCAATCCGCGCGCGCATCACCCGACAATCGCCACACAATCCCGCGCAGCGCCCATGCTGAAATGTTCCACGGATCGCCCGCTAAAACTTCCTCCAACAGCGCGTCCGCCCGTTCCATTTGATCACCGCGAATACGGTGCCGCGCTTCATGTAACGCGCGCGTTGGCGATTGCAGAGATAGGTCGGTGAACACCGCTTCGGCGCGATCCCAATCCCCGGCTGATCCGGCATGGATTGCCTCTAACAGTGCGAAATGGGGCTCATCTGGAAAGCGTTGCCTTGCCTGTGCTGCAACTTCGGTGGCCTGCGCGGCGTGGTCCAAGCCCGCAAGAGTTTCCGCTTGAATGGCAACAATATTCGGGTCTTGAGGGGCCTTTGTGGCCGCATCTGCGAAAGGCGCGGTGAAGTCCTCCTCGCCAGCCGCCAGCTTCAATCCCGACAGGAACGACAGGGCCGCCGTAAAACCGGGAGCCTGCGCGCAGATCTGCTCTGCGACCGCGCGCGCGCCAGCAAAATCACCCGCCACATCCAGCGATTGTGCCTTACCCAGCCATAGATCAGCATCGCCTGGATTGACGGCCAGCGCTGCATCAAATCGCGCCAGTGCATCGGCCTCACCCCGCTCAATCGCCACGCGTGCCCGGCCATGCAGCGCGCGCGGGTGGCGCGGTTCCACTGCTAGCGCCGCATCATACCAACGCGCGGCCTCCGTTAGTTCGCCCAGCGAACGGTGTGAAAGCGCACGCACACTTCCATATCGCGCGACCTGCCGACCGGCTTTTTCATGAGTTGTGAGGAGCGCGATGACATCGCCGTGGTGGTTCAATTGTTGCAGGGCAATCGCATGGTTGAGAGCATAGTCGATCAACCCCGGCTCTATCGCACAGGCGCGCGCAAAATGTTCTACCGCCGCCGCCGCGTCTCCGGATTTTAACGCCAGATCACCCGCCGCATCGGCAAGCGCGCCGTCGCCGGGATGGCTATTTGTGCCGGCTTCCGCAGTCGCGCGCGCGCCGGGCAGGTCGCCTTGCTGCATCGCCATACGGATGCGGACCATCGCCTCGGCTGCGGAGAGAGGTTCGCCCGACATGCCGCTCACTTTGTGCGCAGCCACCCGGTCACCGCGATCCGGCCTACAGGCGCGAAGGGCGGGACATAGCTCACGCAATGCGACGTTGGCACTCGGAACAGGTTCAGTGCGTTAAAGCGCGGGCGGAACCCTTCGACCACGTCGCCATCTTCGTCGAGGAACATGAGATAACCACCCCAATCGGGATGCCATTCGGGCGGGGCAAAGTTGAGCACATAGGCGACTTCCCACCCTTCGGCGACGTGGCTGTCGATATGGCGGCCAAGATAGTGGTTGGGCGCAAACAGGCTCGCTTGCCCGTCGGCCTTCATCAGAGTGTCGATCCCGGTCACATCGCGCGCCAGTCCGAGGAACTCTTCTGCATTGAGATGCTCCAACAGCACTTCGTGCGCGCCGCCTGGGTCCCATCCTTCCTGAACCGCGGTCAGGATTGGGTAATGGGCAAAGCGAAATCCGTATTCGCCGCGCGCCGAATGCTCCTGCGCGGTCATCGCGGCGGCGTTCACACGCTGTGCGCCGTCGGGCGTGCGCACTTCCTCCATGCGAAAACTCTGCGGCTTGGCATTTCCTGCGCCCGTGGCCATGCCCCATGGCGTGACTTTGGTCAGGACGGTGTGCACCTCTTGCGCGGCCTCCTGCGTCAACACGTCGCGGATTTGCACGCGCCCGGTGATGGCAAAGCGTTCGGCTAGCGCTTTGCGGTCCAGCGTGGGGTTCAATTCAAAAAGTGTCTTCATCAAAGCCAGCGATAGCCAACTTTACTAATATTTGGCCAGTTGATTTGAAGCGCGCGGTCCCATAGGTCAGTTTCAAATAGCGACGTTTACGTAAACGAGAGGATCCTCACCATGCCCACAGCCTATATTGTCGATGCCGTTCGCACTGCTGGTGGCCGCCGCGGCGGTCGTCTTGCCGGGGTGCATCCGGTGGACTTGCTCGCCAAATCGCTTGATGCGGTGGTTGAGCGCAGCGGGATTGATCCGGCGGCGATTGACGATGTGGTCACCGGCTGTGTCAGCCAAGCGGGTGAGCAAGGCGGGCAAGTGGGCCGGATGGGCGTGCTTGCTTCCAAGCTGTTGCCGCAATCGACTCCTGCGGTTTCGATTGATCGCCAGTGCGGCTCTTCGCAGCAAGCAATCCAATTTGCCGCGCAGGCCGTGATGAGTGGCACTCAGGATGCCGTCATCGCCAGCGGTGTGGAAAGCATGACGCGCGTGCCGATGGGTTCGAACATGACGCTGCATATGAAAGAGGGGCTGGGCCATTACATGTCGCCGGGTGTTCAGGAGAAATATCCGAACATCCAATTCAGCCAGTTCATGGGTGCCGAGATGATCGCGAAAAAGCATGGCATGAGCAAGGATCAGCTCGATGCTTTCGCTTTTGAAAGCCACCAGCGCGCGATTGCCGCGACTGAGGCAGGTGCGTTTGCGAACGAGATCGTGCCGATTGAGATCGAAACGCCAGAAGGCACCGAAATGCACACGGTGGATGAAGGCATCCGCTTTGATGCGACGCTGGATGGGATTGCGGGCGTGAAGCTGATCTCGCCCGAAGGCATGGTCACCGCAGCCTCTGCCAGCCAGATTTGCGATGGGTCGAGCGCGGTTCTGGTCGTGAGCGAAGAGGCAGTGAAGCGTCATAATCTGACTCCGATGGCACGCATTCACAACCTGACTGTGACCGCCGGTGACCCGGTGATTATGCTCGAAGAGCCGCTATTCGCGACGGACAAGGCGTTGCAGCGTGCGGGGCTCTCGATCAACGATATCGACCTGTATGAAGTCAACGAAGCCTTTGCCCCTGTGCCAATGGCTTGGCTGAAACACACTGGTGCGGACCCGCAAAAACTCAACGTCCATGGCGGCGCGATTGCTCTTGGCCACCCGCTGGGCGCATCGGGCACAAAGCTGATGGCGACACTCGTCCATGCATTGAAACGTCATGACAAGAAATACGGGCTGCAAACGATGTGTGAAGGCGGCGGCGTCGCCAATGTCACCATCATTGAAAGTCTATAACCCCTTATAATTTCGAGAGGAAGTATCACAATGGAAGTATCTGCAAACACCCCCGCCGTCGTCACTGGCGGTGCCTCTGGCCTTGGCGCGGCAACCGCGCGCGCGCTCGCAGCCAAAGGCGCGAAGGTCGCGATCTTCGACATGAACGAAGAAAAGGGCGAGGCAATGGCTGCCGAAATTGGCGGCATCTTCTGCAAGATCAACGTGACCAGCGACGAAGACGTTGATGCGGGTTTTGCCAAAGCGCGCGAAGCGCACGGTCAAGAGCGTATTCTTGTGAATTGCGCCGGCATCGGCAATGCGATCAAAACCGCGAGCCGCGACAAGCAATCGGGCGAGATCAAGCACTTCCCGATCAGCGCGTTTGACTTTGTCATTCAGGTGAACCTGATCGGCACATTCCGCTGCATCGCCAAATCGGCTGCGGGCATGATGACGCTTGACCCCATCGGCGAAGACGGCGCGCGCGGCGCCATGGTCAACACGGCTTCGGTCGCTGCCGAAGACGGTCAGATGGGCCAAGCGGCTTACTCCGCATCCAAAGGCGGCGTTGTTGGCATGACCCTGCCGATTGCACGCGACCTGATGCGCGAAGGTATCCGGGTGAACACGATCCTGCCGGGCATTTTTGAAACCCCATTGATGAACGCGGCCCCGCCACAAGTGAAAGAGGCACTGGCCGCTTCTGTTCCTTTCCCGAAACGTCTGGGCCTGCCTGAAGAATACGCGAAGCTTGCCATGACGATGATCGAAACGGGCTATTTCAACGGCGAAGATGTGCGTCTCGACGGGGCGATCCGCATGGCGCCGCGTTAAGGCTACCGCGTTCTGCGCAAACTAACTTGAACAATGGAGGACCCGGTGGCAGTTTGCCGCCGGGTTTTTCATTTTTGAGGGGTTAATTCATGCGGTTCGTGGTGATGGGCACGGCGGTTTGCGCCACGCTTCTTGGCTTTACTTCGGATGCTAACGCTAATCGCGGAGCAGTCGCCTTGTCGCCAAGCTCGCAATGGAACGTCGATTTCGCCCCTAACAAATGCCGCCTTGCGCGGATGTTTGGTGAGGGCGAGGATCAACACTTTCTCTTCTTCGAACAATATTACCCTAGCGCGTCTGCTGGCCTCACCGTGGCAGGACCAGCGTTGAGCCGTTTTCGGAGCCGCGCGCGCACCTCGCTGTCGTTTTACGAGGGGCAAGATGTGCTGCGCACTGAGCCGTTTACTGGCGAAGTCGATGGGTTTGGCAACGCGGTGATCTATTCCAACGTCAATCTGGAAAGCGGCACCGATGGTGCTGACGAGGAAGACCCAACAAGCGCCATCGCCCAACTCGACACAGAATTCGCCGCGCAAAGCCAATATGTCATGCTGCGTCAGGGTTCAAAATTGGTGCGTTTTGATACTGGGCCGCTGGGCGAGGCATTCGAAGTGCTCAACACCTGCACACAGGATATGGTCCGCGATTGGGGGCTGGATGTGGATCAACACCTGACCGCCACGCGCGCGCCGCAGTGGCTCAATCAACAAAGCGTCGTCACCAGACTTCAACGCAGCTATCCCTCGGGGGCGCTTAATAGGGGGCAGCAGGCGATTATTCGGTTGCGGGTGATTGTGGATGAGGCGGGCAAGGTCGAGCAGTGCAAAACCGATGCGGCGACTGACAATCCGCTGGAATCGCCGGCCTGCCGCGAAATGGAGCGGGCCGAATTTGCGCCGGCATTGGACGCCAATGGACAGCCATTTCGATCCTATTACGCTTCGTCAATCATCTATCAGATTGGCAGTTAAGCGGGGCTAAGCCGCGCTCTCCAACGGCGTTTCCAACTCGCCCAAACCATCTTCGGCGTAGACGGCATAGAGCGCGCGGGCGATGCGGTAGTCTTCGATGTAGTCGATATCGACGCCCGCCAACCGCGCCAGATCAAACAGCACGGGATTCGCTCCAAGGAAATATTCGCGCGCCATGATTGCATCGCGCGGGGCCATATAGAGGCTGTTGGTGACCTTGAACCATTCGGGCAGGTCTTGGGATACGGTGTGGTTGCGGTCGGCGGTGTAATTGAGCGCGCCGTCCGCTGACCAATAATAGTCCTGCACCCGGTTCACCCCCAGCAGCGAATCCTTTTCCCCCTCAACCACTTGGCGTTGATATTCGGCAAAGGCCAAGGCGTATTCGCGCGGCGTCATCAGCGGACAAACCACCGTCGCCCAGGCGATATGCGCATGATCGATATCGCGCACAATGCCGGTGATCACATCGCGAAACGGGGCCTCATGCCCGACCGATATCCGCGCGCCGCGCTTGTGCTTTGATGCGCCAAACTGGTCCGCAATATCGAGGAATTCTTCATCCTCGCTCGACAGATAAATCCGCGCAGGGTCGATCACCTTCACCAATTGCGACAGCTTCCAATGGATCAAGCTGGGTTGATCGCCAAAGGGCAACAGGCACTTTTCCCGAATGCGCGAAGAGCCACGACGGGCCGGGACAATAACGGCCAGGTCATCAGGGATTGGATCACGCATAGGTCGACTCCTGAACGGGGTAATTGGAGAGGGCAATGGGAGGGTTGAGCGCCCGATACCGCGCCATGGCCTGTGTCCAACGTGATGGGTCAACCGGATTGGAAACGCGTGCGATCACATCTTGCGCACGCAGATCAGGGGCAATGGGATCGAGAACCGCATTCAGGATGTGATAGCCAAACCACCTTTTTGCAAAGGCGCGATCAGCCACTCTTGCGCGACCACCATCAAGATCACGGATCAGGTCCTGCACATTGTCATAGGCGTTCACCCAATCGGCCGTTGGAGCGGATGACAGGCGCACCATCGGTGTGCCCAAAGCCGCGCAAATCGACCAACTTTTGGAATTGCCAACGACCATCGCATCGCAGTGTTTTGTCATCGACAATGTCGCATCACGCGCCGCAATGCCGTGCAGATTGTCGCGATTGGAACGGGATAGCAATTTGACTCGCCCGCCATGCTGCATGATCGCCGCATTCACTTCACTCACATCGCCATGCCTCTCGGTCAGCGGGTGATGTGTGACCAGCAAAGTGGCGTTGTCGGGCAAGTCATGGGCCACCGCGTGGACCATGGCGGCATTGCTGGCAAAGGCGTGATGTTGGCTGAAGAAGTTTTCGGGATGCTCGTATTCCAGCGGGAGTCCTATGATGCGCCGGCCTTTGGAGACGCTGCAATCAAGGCGCGCATGACGCAGAAATTCATCACGCGGTTGGATTGTGAGACGCGCGTGCATGTCGTCCCACAATTCCTGGGCTGCCCGGTCCAATGCCTTGGCGACATCAGGCTCCATCACAGGGGTAAAACCATGATCGAACAATTGGGTTTTCAGCGCCATTTCCTGATTGCCCAATTGAAAGGGCGGCGCGCCCCCTTCCATCATATATCGCACGGTTCCGGGAAACCGCGCAGGCGTCTTCATATCAGCGCTTCGGCATAGGGTCAGGTCAGGCGCGATTGCCTCAACAAACTGGATGAGGTCATCCTCACCACTCGCATCCATGCGCAATTGCGGGTGACCAGGTCCGTTGAGCAAGTGCCAATGCACATGCGGCAGCGCCTCGATATGGGGCGCTTCATTGCGGCTGATCCCGGTGCCTTGCCACAGCGGGGGGACCATGATGTACACTTCGTGTTCGGCGGCGAGAGTGCGGATAGTGCCGACCACAATGTTGGAAAACCACCATGGGGTGATGACGGGCAGATAAAACAGGATGCGCATGGGAAAGTGCAGAGCAAGCGGCGTGCCATTTGCGCCTGTGGCCGCGGGTAAGGGATGAGTGGGGGCAAGAGCGGTGATCGCTTTCCGGACCAGGCGGCAGATGCTTGCCGGACAATGGAAGCGGGCCTTTCCTACTACGGGCCGATTGACCTATCGTCAGGAACATGGCGCGTGGCGGCTTCTTGATGAGGCCGGAACTGCGCAAGATGGAAGTTGACACTTAAAGGCAGACCGAATTGAGGTTTAATCGAGCGAACACCGCGAAAACCTTTGGAATTTCGCCCAATTTGCTAGGTTGCGGATATTTTCAAAAGCACCCAGTTACGCGGTCCAATTCAAAGCGGAGAGAAACCCCATGAGCCACACGCAAATCACCGTTGATAAGGGCGATGGGATCGCCATCATCACTCTCAACCGGCCCGATAAGATGAACGCCTATACGCGCACTATGGGCGAAGAGATCATGGCCGCGATGGATGACATTGATGCCGATGATGCGGTGCGCGCCGTGATCTTCACCGGGGCAGGCGAACGGGCGTTCTGCGCAGGTGCGGACCTGACACCGGAAGGGGGAGGGCAGATCTTCTCTGACGGTGCAGAGGTGGAAAGCCTGTCGGATGACCGCGTCCGCGATGGCGGCGGGTTGCTGACGCTACGGCTGTTTGAAAGCAAGAAGCCATTGATCAGCGCATGCAACGGCGTTGCTGTGGGGGTGGGTGCGACCATGCAGTTGGCCATGGATATCCGACTTGCCGCAAGCCATGCGCGTTATGGCTTCGTCTTTGCCCGGCGCGGCATCGTGCCAGAGGCGGCGTCGAGCTGGTTCCTTCCGCGGATCGTGGGGATAAGCCAAGCGCTTGAATGGTGCTATTCCGGCAGAGTGTTTGACGCAGAAGAAGCGAAAGCGGGCGGGCTCGTCCGGTCGGTCCATGCGCCCGATGATCTGATGCTGGCAGCGCGCGACATTGCGCGGGAGATTGCGGACAACACCTCTGCCATATCGGTGGCGATGACGCGGGCGATGATGTGGCGGTTGATGAGCGCGGATCACCCGATGGAGGCGCACAAGATCGATAGCCGCGCTATCTACCGTCTGTCGCGCGGAACCGACGCGCAAGAGGGCATCGCGAGCTTCCTGGAGAAACGCAAGCCGGCCTACCCTGGCAAAGTGAGCGAAGACATGCCTGACTTCTACCCATGGTGGGAACAGCGCGAGTACGAGTAAGGCGCACTTGCCAATCAACTGGTTTCATGGGTAACCAAACGGTATGAGCAATACCACAACCATGCGTGCCGATGAGGAAGCCGAGTATCAGCTATCTGGCTTTCTACCCTATCAACTCTCAATCGCGTCAAACGCGGTCAGTGGGCTGATTGCAGAGCGGTATCGCAAGCGCTTTGGCCTGAAGATCACCGAATGGCGAGTGATGGCCGTGCTCGGTGACGCGGGTGCCAAGACCGGCGGTGGCTTAACTCAACGCGATCTGACTGAGGTCACGTTGATGGACAAGGTCGCCGTCAACCGCGCTTGCAAGGTGTTGGAGGAGCGCGGACTGGTGGGCCGGTCTCTGAATGAGAGCGATGGCCGCTCGCATCTGCTGACCCTGACTACCGATGGCCAGGCGATCCACCGTGAAGTCATGCCGCTGGCCAAGGCAACAGAGCGCGAGCTGTTCGATGGCTTTGCACCGGAAGAAGAGGTCGCCTTACGCGCCATGCTGGAGCGGATGCGGAATCGCGCGGGCGAGCTGGCGAAGTAGGCCATCCCAATACAAAAGCGGGGCTGAACCGAACTGGTCCAACCCCGCCTTTACACTGTCGCTTTCCTACTGCGTGTCCGGACGTTAGTCCTTGTTGATCAGCGCATCGGAGATATCGCAGGCCGCAGGGCCAAGGATAACGATGAACAGAACCGGCAGAATGAACAGGATCAGCGGAATGGTCATAATCGCTGGGAGACGCGCGGCTTTCTCTTCAGCGCGCATCATGCGTTCATTGCGGAATTCAGCTGACAACACGCGTAGAGCAGAGGCAAGCGGCGTACCATAGCGTTCTGTTTGCACCATGGTTGTGACCACGCCTTTGACCGCTTCGAGATCGACGCGATAGGCGAGGTTGTCGAATGCCATCTTACGCTCGTTCAGGAACGAAAGCTCAATCGCGGTTAGCGCAAACTCATCGCCCAATTCGGGGTAAGCGCGGCCCAGCTCCTTGGCTACGCGGTTAAACGCAGCATCAACGGTCAAGCCAGCTTCGGCACAGATGACCAAGAGGTCGAGTGCGTCAGGAAGGCCTTTCTGGACCTCTTTGGTGCGCTTGGCCGCTTTGTTCGACAGGTAGATCTCTGGGCCTTTATAGCCAAGGAACACCACAATCGCGAGCGAGCCGAGCTTGTACATCGGGCCTTCGAATTCGAAGTAGTTGAAGTAGTAGAATACGAAGAAGCCGACTATGCCAAAGATGACGGGCAACACCGCGCGCAGGCCGATGATGATCACCGCGAGCTCTTTGTTGCGATAGCCTGCATGAGCGAGCCGTTGCTGAACAGCCTGGATCTGGCTTTGCTCAAGCACGTTCAGCTTGCCTAGCGAATCCTTGACCTTATCGGTCGTGTCAGATTTGCGGACGAGGCTCGCGCGTTTCTTGGTACCCGCGGTGACGATGCCGGCTTTCAGCTCATCACGACGATCATTCAGCGATTTGACGCGCTTGGCCATTGGGTCCTTGATCGTGATCGCGGCGTAGATCGCCATGATCACGGCAAAGGCTGTCAGCCCTGCAAGGATCGTCCCGACGAGAACAACGTCAAAGCCAAGGAGCGTGGGTCCGGGAGTTTGTTGAAGCATGGTTCGTGTGTCCCCGGATCAGATTTCGAAGCTGACCATTTTGGCCATGATGAAAACGCCGATGCTCATCCAGCCAAGGCCGCCAAGCCCGGCAACAATCAAGCGATCTTCGTAGAAGAAACCGCCGATATACGTTGGATTGATCCAGTAGATCAGAGCAAAGACGATGAATGGTAGCGAGCCAACGATGTAAGCAGAGGCTTTCGATTCAGAGCTCATCGCTTTGATCTTGAGCTTCATCTGCGAACGTTTACGCAGCACGTCGGCAAGGTTCGAGAGCGTTTCGGCAAGGTTACCACCGGTCTCGCGTTGAATGGCCAAGGTGATGCAGAAGAAGTTGAACTCAGGAATGCCAAGCCGGTCAGCGGTTTCCTGGAGGGAATCCTCCATAGTCTTACCGATCTTAATGCGCTCCACGATGCCTTTGAACTCGATGCCGACAGGGCCGTCGACTTCTTGCGCAACCACGCCGAGCGTTTCGGTTACCGGCAAACCAGAGCGCAAGCCCCGGACGAGCAGTTCGATCGCATCGGGAAACTTGGAGTTAAAGCCGTTGGTGCGTTTCCCAATGAAAAAGCCGACCACGAGGTGCGGCAGACCAAGTCCAACCGCTGCGCCCACTCCCAATGACAACAAGATTGCGCCCGATTGGAGGAACATGAGTACGGCAACTACCAGCAGAATGCCGAGCGATGCGTAGACATATTGCGACACGGTCCAGCCCTTGCCGGTGCGGTCGAGCCGCACTTCGAGAGCTTCGAGCCGTGAGCCAGAACCGGCGACGCGGTGCATTTTTGGTTTGCGCGCGGCAATCGCTTTTTTGAATTGCGATTCAACCTTGGCGTCGGTGCTTTCGGAATGGCGATAGCGCAACGAATCGAGTCGCCGCTTTTGCGATTTGCCAGCGCCTGAACCAGCCACCAGTATATAACCAGAGACCAGCACAGCGAAGATCACGACCGTGACAATCAGTGTTTCAGTAAAGTCCATATCGGCCTCGTGCCTTGCCAGTTCCTACGGTTCGTATTCGTTACGCGCCCGGTTTAACCCGGATGCGTTAAGTCTTTGCCTTTTAGCCCCGATGCCGGGTGGTGGAGGGCGCACACATGATACGCGCGCCCATCCTTCCCGACCGACGGGACAGCCGCTTATTCAGCGGGTTCGGCTTCAGTCTTGTCTTTCTTCGCCAAGAGACCTTTGAGATCAAACCCGCCAAGCAGCGATTTCTTCTCTTCGGTTACAGCGGCAAGATCTTCTTCACTCGCACCCATCACGCGCTCAGCGATTTGCTTGATCGCAATGGTGGCTTTTGAAGATTTGTTAGCTTCGATGAAGACCTGACCAAGCTTGGCCGCGTTCGACGCTGCTTTGACGTCGTACGGGACCATAAAGTCGATCTTGCGCTCAATCGAGGCTTCAAAATCGGCTTTGCTAATCTCTGCTACGTTCGGTTGAGCTTTGTTGGCAACGATCATCGGATGCGCATGCGCAGCGTTGGTCTTGAGCCATGAAAGAATGCGGATCGTGTCACGAGCCGAAGCCAGCGTCAGCTCGCAAGTCAACAGAACCAAGTTCACATCAGCCAGCAAATGCGGGAAGTTAATCAGCATGTTGCGTGGCAGATCGATGACGGTCATTTCGAAAGCTTGACGGAATTCTTCCTCAAGCTGAACGAAAGCGGCGCCATCGGTCATCAATGGTTGGCTGATCGGAGCCTCCGCCGAAAGGATCGACAGGTTATCGTTCGCACGGATCATGGCGCGTTCGATGAACAGGCCATCAATCCGGCTGGGATTGTCGATCGCATCGGTCAAGCCGCGACCTGGCTCTAGGTCAAGCGCAAGAGCGCCTGTCCCGAAATGCACGTCGAGATCGAGCAACGCCGTTGGGCTGCCGTGATGTTCGCTGAACAACCATGCAAGCGAGGTTGCAATAGTTGATGCACCCACGCCGCCGCGTGTTCCGACCACAGCGGTCGAGATGTGGCGCTTAACCGCTTCGCCGTCGCCAGCCTTTGGCGCAGTGAAGATGGCAAGCGCACCGTTCAGTGCATCGTGCACAGCTTGTGCGTTCAATGGCTTAAGCAGATAATCGTGAATACCGCTGGCCAAAAGATCGCGGTAAAGGCGCACGTCATTGACCTGACCAATCGCGATCACGACCGTTCCGGGTTCGCAAACCTCAGCCAGAGCGTTGATGTCGTTGAGCGGGTCTCCGCTTTCCGAAAGGTCAACCAGCAGGATAGCTGGGCTGGCGCTGACAGAGAGTGACTGGACTGCATTGCGCAGACCGCCTTTGTTACACTTTTCCGGCTGCCAGCCCATTTCGATGACCACCGGACGCAGAACGTCCAATGCGGCATCGTCGCAGATATAAGCAGCGAACGGATCGCGGTTGCCGGGGAGACCGGATTTCCAGGGAGCGTTCATGGATCAGTTTCCTCCAGCAGTAGCGTTTTGTAGGCCACCAGCGCCGGTTGGCGCGGCTTCACGATAGGTTTCGATGGCGCGGTTGCCAGTCGCCACGACATTTTCGCCGGTGCCAGTTTGACCTTGTAGAAGGTCCTCTGGGTTAGCGACCATGGCAGCAAGGTTGCTGTTTACCGCGCAGCCGTAGCCGGGGCTGGTGCCATTGCTGTAATTCATGTCAGACTTTGCCGACCAATCAGGGCATCCGGGGACCGAAGCGGTCGAGCGAGTGATAACCACCCGTGCCTGACCCGGAGTAAGAGCGCCTTCGGTAGTCGGAGCAACTTCGCTGACAATCAGACCGTAACGTGCGGCTAAATCGTTCACCGCATTGGCAACAGCTGGATTGCTTGCCGGATCTTCGATAGTGACACGGTCACCATAGCGAAGGTCCATCGTTTCGAACCAGCCATTGAGACGCTGTTGTTCGGAGACCGAAAGGCCCGAGCGGTTGGTGTCCACATCCAATGTGAAGTTCGTGCGCTCAACCACCGGTTGTTTGGTGCTGTAAAGCGATGTGTTGGTGGGCATACCTCCGCACCCTGCCAGGCCAAGGCCGAGCGAGAGAAGGGCGGCGCCCATCAGTTTGCTGTTGCGTGCAATCTTCATGGTATTAACCTTTCGCGTCGGACTTAGAGGCTGAAGCCGGGAGTGGCTGCATCGGCGGACCGTTCACGGCCACGCGTGCTTCGGTCATCCGCCCGGCGCTCTTGTCGAGGAGCATTGGGAACGATGGCTGCCGGATCGGCGCTGCTGATATCGGGGTTTGGAGCCTCGGGTTCAGCTGCGGTTGGACCAGGGCGCTGTTCGCCGCTGACGCCAGAGTTGTTACGATACCCAATCAACTGTTCAAACTCGTTTGAAGCATGATAGCCATCGGTGGGCAGACTGATGTCGCGCGCATTTACGGGTTGGACCAGATAAGGCGTAACGACGATCACGAGTTCAGTTTCTCCGCGACGGAAATCGCGGCTACGGAACAAATTGCCAAGGATCGGCACATCGCCAAGTCCTGGTGCCTTCTCAAGCGTGTTTTGCGAGTTGTTGGACATCAGGCCAGCGATCATGAAACTCTGGCCTGAGCCGAGTTCAATCGTGGTCTCAGTGCGGCGGATGGTCAGAGCAGGAACCTGGAAGCCGTTGAGTGTAACCGCACCTTGCGATGAAAGCTCGGACACTTCAGGACGCACTCGCATAGAGATACGGCCATTGGCCAGAACCGTCGGCGTGTAAGCCAGGCTCACACCAAAGTTCCTATATTCGATCGATACCGAACCAAGACCTTCGCTGATCGGGATCGGGAACTCTCCGCCTGCAAGGAAGGTCGCCGTTTCACCCGACAGCGCCGTAAGGTGCGGTTCGGAAAGAGTGGTGACGAGGCCAAGACGCTCGGACAAATCAAGTGTGCCAGCTAGGTCAAGCCCAAACAGCCTGCCGAGACCTGCCAAAGTTGCGCCTTCGTTACCCGCGGTGGAGATTACTGACGTTCCATCACCGCCATCGGTAACATTCACACCAACAGGGCCACCTGGAGAGTATTGCACGACTGCGCCACGACCATTGCCGACACCGAATTGGAAACCGTCGGTGCCATCTGCAGAGGTGAGGTTTGCGCCGATTTCACGCACCAAGCTGCGGCTCACTTCTGCAAAGGTCACTTTGAGATTAACCTGCAACGGTGTCGCGGTTCTCAAGCGGCTGATCACATTGGATTCGTCTCCAAGGAACGCGGTTACAAGGCGTTCTGCCTCAGCCGCATCTTCAGGAGCCGCCACAGTACCGGTCAACAACACAGTGTTGGTGCCCATGGTTGCGACGCTAACTTGCGCCTCTGGCATTGCGAGCGCGAGCATCTGATCGATGCTGCCGATGTTTGAACCCACCCGGATGTTGGCCGAGAAGATCACATCGCCGCGTGCATTGCTGGCATAGATGGTGGTTTCACCACCAGCCTTACCAAAGACATAGAGCTGACGTTGTGATTTGATCTGAACGTCGGCCACTGATTCATTGGCGATGAAGACATCGGTCATGGATCCGGGCACACTGATCAACTCACCGCGACCGATGGACAGGACAATTTCCTGGCTCGGGCTAACGACTTGCTGTGCAGTCGCTGTTCCGGTTGGAGCTGCCACCATGGGCAGTGCCACAATCCCGGCCAGCAGAGCTTTGGCAAATGCCATTTTCTTCTGGGTTTTCATCTTAGGACCCCCTGTAAATGTCCTGGTATCCGTGCTGGCCTGTTGGCCCGCATTATTCGTGCGGTTGAGTAGAATTTGCATGCTCATTCCCCTCAGCGGATCGTCGTGCCAGCGACCGGCGCAACGTTGCCGACCTGGCCAGCGCCGCGAGCTGTAGCTGTGCTAACCGATCCACCCACGGGCACTTCGGTCGTTGCTTTGCCGCGGGTCACACGGACCGTTGGACCGCGATTTACCGGAGCACCATTGCTGCGGGCTGGGACGCCGGTGGATGCCGGTGTCGTCCGAGCTGCACCGCGGCTGCCGCCACGACGGCTTTCCTCAGAAGGAATGTTGCGGCGTTGGAAGCGCGAGACATCGCCACCAGTTTGGAAAGTCGAAGCGCTTTCAACTGGACGGCTCATTGCAGTGCGCAAGATACGCTCTTCTTCTTCTGGCGAAGCATTCTCAGGAATGTCGATGTCACCAGAGGCGATTGCACGTTCCAGTTCGGCTTGGTTGTCAGCGATCGAACGCAGTACCAAACGCAAGTCACCAACGCTTTGAGCAACGGCGATCTTTTCGGCGATCTGCGGTGTCACTTCGAGAGTAACGGTGCGGAAGCCGCGGACGACAGTCTTACCTTCTTCGTCGGTGACGGTTTCGGTCGATTGGTCGGTAGCAAGAACGCGCAGATTGCGCAGAACTGTTTCAGCGACCTGAAGCGGACGGCCTTCGCCAACAACGGTTTGGTTGAGCAGAAGGTCGATACGGTCACCTGGAAAGATGAAACCAGCAACGCCAATTTCAGCATCAGGGATCGGAACAGCAACAGCGCGCATGCCAGGGCCAAGCGCCGCAGCAAGGAAGCCACGATCGCCAGGGCTAACCAGCGACCCTTGAGTCACAGGTTCACCAGCGGTGACGGGGAAGCGAACAACAGTACCGAGCAACTGGCTCATGTCAGATTCGCCTTCAATAAAGTAGGCGTCCTGCACGAGCTCTTCGGGCCATTGTTGGTAGCCCATCGCATCAGCAGTGATGATTGTACCCGCAGGCAGAGCGCGATTAGCGACAAGCACCTTGGGACCCTCAGGCTCAGGCGCAGCCGCCTCAGCAGTTGGCGCAGCATCACCTGCAAACATGCTCCGTGCGAGGAAGGCGCTGCCAATTGCAACGACCAGTGCACCAAGCAGCAGAACCAGTTTCTTCCTATCCATGGCTAATCAGCCCCCTAATGTCGGCCCATAAAAATGTTCGGGCGGGTATGGTTGCGAGGCCTAGCCCCGAATTGGTTAAGATCGGGTTCACGGCAGACCTTACGCGTAAGCCGGAACGTCAATTAGTTTGGGAAACAGCACCCACAGGGCACCGAATGCGATGGCGACCCCATAAGGAATCGCGAGGCGCTCTTTTTGACGGGCAAGGAAATGATATCCGCCCATGACAATAGTCAGCGCCCCGCCAGCGAGCGCCATGATGATCAACAGTTGCAAAAAAGCATTGGGCTCAATCCACAGTGCGAGCACGGTGAGCAGCTTCACATCGCCGCCGCCCATCAATTTGAGCGCGAACAACCCTGCAAAAAAAGCAAAGGCCAAAACCGCGATGCCAAGCTGAATGGCAACATCTGGCCAAAGTGACAGGCCGCTGGCCCACCAGAATACAGGTGCGGCGAGAGCGATACCGGCATTCAGCCAATTGTCGATCTGACGCCGCTGCATATCGGTGACTGCGGCAAAGACTAGCGCGATTGCCAAGGCAATCAGCAGTCCGTATTGAATATAGCTCATCAACATGTGGCCCCCGAAAGGTTGCCGCGTCAGGTTAGTCCTTCGCGGATCCGTTTCATGGCGGGTGCTACAGGCGAGTGCTTACCAAATAGTAACCACGTTCGGAGGCATCTGATCAGGATGGCCAATAGCAATGTCACTCAAACCGCACTTAAAGACGATGCGGTGATCGACCGTAGAGCGATCCCTGATGCGGCGGTTGAGAGCACTTGGGCAGCGGCAGATGGCCATGTTCTGCGCCGGATCGATTGGCCGGGTGCAGAGGATACTGCGCGCGGATCGATCCTTTTTTTGCCGGGGCGCGGCGATAATTATGAAAAATATCTCGAAAGCCTAGAGGAATGGCATCGCGATGGCTGGCGCGTCACGGCCTCCGATTGGCGTGGTCAGGCGGGTTCGGGCCGGTTGGGCAATGATGCGGTTACCGGACATATCGACGATTTCACTACATGGACCAATGATCTGGAGCATATCTGGCGGCAATGGACCGCTGACGTACCGGGGCCGCATGTGTTGGCGGGGCATTCGATGGGTGGGCATTTGATCATGCGCGCGCTGGTCGACCGGAAAGTTTCCCCTGATGCTGTGGTCTTAAGTGCACCGATGCTGGGCATGAATGGGCCTCCGCTGCCTCTACCGATGCTGCATTCGGTGGCGAAGATGATGACGCGCATTGGTGATCCAATGCGGCAGGCGTGGAAATGGAGCGAGAAGCCGGGTGAGATACCGGCGGGCCGTGACCGTCTTTTGACGCATGATCCGAACCGTTATGCTGATGAGCAATGGTGGCGAGATGCGCGACCTGAACTGGTGATGGGCCCGGCAAGCTGGGGATGGGTGGAACGGGCCTATGCTTCGTGGCGCAGGTTGGAGGAGCCGGGCGCGATGGAAGCTGTACAGACGCCAGTTCTAATCGCCTCGACAACGTCCGATAAACTGGTGAGCCATCCCGCGAATGTGCGTGGCGCTTCGCGTTTGCCGAATGGCGAGTTGATGGAACTGGGTTCAGAGGCACGGCATGAAATCCTGCGTGAAGTCGACGATGTGCGTGCTCAAGTGATGGAGGAAATTGCGGCCTTTCTGAAAAGGACTGTGCCCAAATCAACTGCCGCTTCATGACAGATATTCTCTACGATTTTGCGGTGATCGGTGCCGGCATGGCGGGCGCAAGCCTTGCGGCGGAGCTTGGCCCCCATGCGCGCGTGTTGGTTTTGGAGGGGGAGCAGGCACCCGGCTATCATTCCACTGGGCGATCCGCCGCCTTTTGGGAGGAATGCTATGGCGGACCCGGCGTGGTCCCGCTTACGCTGGCATCAGGCACATATTTGCGTGAAGGCGGTTTTCTGCGACCTCGCGGTGCCCTCTATATAGGGCGCGGCGAAGACAGAGCTGCGATGGACAGCTTTGTGGACCGCTTCGCTGGAACGGGCGTGTCGATTGAACGGCTGGGAAGCGAGGCTCTGGCTAAATGTGTCCCGCATCTACGCACTGAATGGAACGATGCGATCTGGGAGGCAGCGTGCGCGGATATCGATGTCGCGGGCCTTCATCAGCATTATCTCAAAGCGCTGAAACGAGCCGGGGCGAACTTGGTATGCCGTGCGATGGTCCGCCGTCTTGAGCGAGAACCGGGCGGCTGGCGAATTACGACAGAGACGGGCGAGACATATCGCGCAGCTCAAATCGTCAACGCAGCGGGTGCATGGGCTGATATGATTGCCCGGCACGCCGGTGCACGGCCCATTGGGATTGATCCCATGCGCCGGACTGTCGCGCAATTGCGGGTTTCGCCTCAGGCGCCCGACGATTTGCCGCTAGTGCTCGATATTTCGGGTGGGTTCTATTTCAAATCGGACAATGGCCGCCTTTGGCTTAGCCCGCATGATGAGATCCCTTGTGAACCGTGTGATGCGGCCCCGGAAGAGATCGACGTTGCGCTCGCTATCGAACGGTTTGAAAGCGTCACCGATTGGCGGGTTGAGGCGGTTGAACGGCGTTGGGCTGGCCTTAGAAGTTTCGCTCCTGATCGTCTGCCCGTCTACGGCCCCGATCCGGAGGTTCCCGGCTTCAACTGGTTCGCAGGGCAGGGCGGCTTTGGCATTCAGACCGCCCCTGCCGCCGCGCGATTGGGAGCGCAAATTATGCTGGGGCAGGGGGAAGATGCGCTGACGCACGGTATTGATACATCTAATTACGCACCCAGCCGGTTTTCCAAGCAGAAAGCGGCGATGGCGGGCTAGCCATTTGCGAACCTTGTCCATAAGGTGCGCGCTCCGGTTTCGTATCAAAGAGAGGGAAAACAATGGCTCACAAGTTTGAAATCTACAAAGACAAAGCGGGCGAGTTCCGCGCGCGTTTCAGCTACAACTCGGAAATCATGTTCTCAACGCAAGGCTATTCGAGCAAGGATAGCGCGAAGAACGCGATTGCCTCGATCCAGAAAAATGGGCCGAGCGCACCGACCGAAGACAACAGCTAAACGCTGATTGCAGCGAATTTCAGAACGGGCGTTGTGGGCAACCGCAGCGCCCGTTTTGCATTGGTGGTCGTGTGAAAACCTATTGCTGAGCGGCGAAGCGGTCGGCTTCGTCGCTCGCTAGTTTGTCGACGCGGTCATTTTCCGGATGGCCGGAATGGCCTTTGACCCAATGCCATGTCACTTCGTGTTTGGCCGACACGTCGATCAATTCGTGCCACAGGTCTGAATTGCGAACCGGCTTCTTGCTGGCATTGACCCAGCCGCGCCGTTTCCAGCCATCAACCCACTTGGTCATGCCATCGAGGACATATTTACTGTCTGAATACAGTTCGACCGAACAAGGCTCGATCAACGCCGACAGTCCTTTGATTGCTGCCTGCAATTCCATGCGGTTGTTAGTGGTGTCTTCTTCACCGCCGGAAAGCTCCTTTTCATGAGCTCCCATGCGCAGCAACACGCCCCAGCCACCGGGTCCGGGATTGCCTTTGCAAGCACCGTCTGTGAAAATTTGCACCTGTTTCATCACATGTCTCTCTGCCTAAACGATTGCACTACGCAAAGATATCAGAGCCATATTCATCGTAAATGTGCCACCGTGAGACGAATTGCATTGGGTCCTTGCGGGTTACCAGCGCATCGTCGGGGGTGTCGAGCCAGTCTTCCGCACGGCTCGCTACAAAACGCAACGCGGCTCCTTTGGCAATGTCGGGCAGCAATCCGCGTTCATCGGCGGTGAGTGTGCGCACATCCTCATATCCGCGCAGGATCGCATTGCCGAGATCGGCATCAAAGGCATTCGTCTCAGGCGCAAAAGCCCACGCCGCATGCGTCACGGCCAGATCGAGCGCCATCGCTCCGGTGCAAGCGAAATAGAAATCAATGAGCCCCGTAACTTCATTGCCCAGCATCAGGACGTTGTCAGGAAACAGATCAGCGTGAATTTGTGTCTGAGGAAGAGCGCTAAGGTCCAATGCGGCTGCTTGAGCGGCCGGGTCCATCATCGCTGGCAGGTCAGGATTGATCGAGGCCAAACCCTCAACACCGCATTGCTGCAAAACCACGTAGTTTTGAGCGAACCCCATCGTATTGACGCGGCTGGTGGGGAAGTCAGCGCTCGCCTGATGCATGCGGGCGAGGGTTTGCCCGACAGCAAAGGCTTGCTTTGGGTCAGGCTTTGTTGGCGACACACCGGCCAAAAACTCAATCAATGCAACCGCTTTGCCATCCACCATGCGAAACGCCGCCCCGTTTCGGTCATGAATTGTGCGCGGCACCGGGCAACCTTTGGATGACAGGTGGTCGAGTAGGCCTAGGAAGTAGGGCAGATCGTCCAGCTCGATCCGGCGTTCATACATGGTGAGAATGTAGCGCGCGCTTTCGCTCAAATCGCTTTGCGCAGGCCCACTGGTCTCAATCAGCCAGTTCGAATTCGAAACGCCCTCGGCAATCCCCTTGGCCGAACGCAACGTGCCGACATCATATTGGGCAATCAATTCCGCCAGTTCTTCGGCGCCTAAATGCGTATAAACTGCCATAAATTGCGCCTTTTGCCTATTATTCGGTCAATTGGCGCGGCAATTTGAAGACCATTTTTTCCTCAGCGGCGGTGATGGTCTTTTCACGGATGGGGCGCAGTTTGGCGAGCGCATCTACAACTTCGCGGACCAGCAATTCTGGCGCTGATGCACCTGCGGTCAGGCCGATTGTTTCAACCCCGTCGAGCCATGCAGGATCAATTTCACCCGCGCGCTCGATCAATTTGCCCGGCGTACCCAGCCGCTCTGCTACTTCGACCAATCGTAACGAGTTCGACGAATTGGGCGCGCCAACGACCAGAACGAGATCGCAATCGCGCGCCAGCTCCTTGACAGCAGCCTGCCGGTTAGAGGTTGCATAGCAGATGTCCTCTGCCTTTGGCCCACGGATATTGGGATAACGCCATTCGAGCGCCTCGATCACCTCGCGCGTATCGTCGACCGACAATGTGGTCTGAGTCAGATAGGCCAGTGGTTCATCGGAATCGAAGGGTAGCTTGTCCACGTCCTCGATATTTTCAACCAGTGTCATCTGACCCGGCTCAACTTGCCCCATAGTGCCAATCACTTCGGGATGGCCTTCATGGCCGATGAAGATGATATGCCGCCCTTTTTCCAGCTGTCGTTCTGCTTGGCGATGGACCTTTGATACCAATGGGCAAGTCGCATCAAGATAGATCATTTTGCGCCGTTCAGCCTCTGCTGGAACGGCTTTGGGCACGCCATGAGCGCTGAAAACGACCGGCGCGTCGCTCGGCACTTCGTCCAGTTCCTTCACGAAAATTGCGCCTTTGGCTTTCAGCCCTTCGACCACGAATTTGTTGTGGACGATTTCGTGCCGAACATAGACCGGCGCACCATAGCGCTCGAGCGATTTTTCGACGATCTCGATTGCTCTATCAACGCCCGCGCAAAAGCCGCGCGGGGCAGCGATTAGCAAGTTGAGCGTTTTTGCCGAACCGTTGGCAGCATCGGCGGTGGATTCTTGAAAGGGCGCGTTCATAACTGAACCTCTAGCGCTTTGCAGCGTCGCTCGCTAGGGCGAGAACGCAAGTGGGACACGATCCTGCACTAGATCGATATCGAAGGACGGTTTTCAATGACGTATCGCACTCGGCCCTTACGAATGTTTGTGCCCGCATTGGCGATGATGGCCACTCTTGGCGCTTGTGCGCAAGAAGGCGAGTTGGTGGTCAATCAGGGCGTCGGAATTACCTCAGTTCTGAGCACATGCCCGGCAGTGGGCATTCCCGACTACACCGGCGATGTGACGACATTCCGCTCGGCTGGTGCACCGACATCGGCTAATCTGGATGTCAGCGCATCAATGACCAATCTGCGATCAACGTGCGATGATGGGTCGGATAAGATCTATACCGAGGCGACATTCGATGTTCGTGCCCGGCGCAGCGATGTTCGTGGCGCGCGGACAGTGACTTTGCCCTATTTCGTGACTGTTCTGCAGGGCGGTAGCGCTGTTGTGACCAAACGCGTTGGCGAAGTTACACTGACCTTTGCCGATGGTGAAGAGCGCGCGACTGCTAATGCCAAAGCCGGTGCTTTCGTGGATCGCGCTGCGGCGGCCTTGCCCGAGGATATTCGCGAGCGGATCACCCGGCGACGCCGTCCTGGAGACCCCGAAGCAGCGCTTGATCCACTGGCTGCACCCGAAGTGCGCGCCGCGATTGCGCGCTCACGCTTTGAAATGCTGGTCGGTTTTCAGCTTTCCGAGGAACAGCTCGCTTACAACGCCACGCGTTGATTTGCGTGGGCGTGTTGGCGCCTTGGCCTTCAGCTTAGCTTTCCCGCTCAGCATAGCTGCGCCTAATTGGCGTGCCATTCCCCTTTGTCCTTTGCCGATCTTGAGTTAACTGCGCAGTCGAAATGACAGATACACAGACCCTTTACGCCGCCTATTCAGGCATCATCGATACCGCGCTCGGCGCATTGGTCAGCGAAGGCGTTTTGCCTGATGACGCATCGTTCAAGAATGTCACATTGGAGCCGCCGCGCGATGCCTCGCATGGTGATTTGGCAACCAATGCGGCAATGGTGTTGGCGAAGCAGGCCAAGACCAATCCGCGCACTTTGGCAGAGCAGATTGCGGAAAAGCTCACTGCTGCAGACGGCGTGGTCAGCGCCGATATAGCAGGGCCGGGATTTATCAATTTGCGGCTGGAGCCCGCCGCTTGGCTTAATGAGTTGCAGGCGATTACAGCGCTTGGCGATGACTATGGCCGCTCCACTATCGGCGCGGGTACGACAGTGAATGTCGAATATGTCTCGGCCAACCCAACCGGTCCGATGCATATGGGCCATTGCCGCGGCGCGGTTGTGGGCGATGCGCTGTCCAGTCTGCTTGAACTGGCCGGGCATGACGTCACGCGCGAATATTACATCAATGATGCCGGCGGTCAGGTCGACGTGCTCGCCCGCTCTGTGCATTTGCGGTATCGCGAGGCTTTGGGCGCAGATATTGGCGCGATCCCGGAAGGGCTTTATCCCGGCGACTATCTCGTCCCCGTAGGCAAAGCACTTGCCAGCGAACTGGGCGACAAATTCGCCGATGCGCCTGAGGATGAATGGCTGCCAGTTTTCCGCGCGCAGGCCGTAACCGAGATGATGGAAGTCATCAAAGGCGATCTCGCGCTATTGGGCATCCATCACGAGGTGTTCTCGTCAGAAGCTGCACTGCATCAAGCGGGCAAGCCGGACGAGGCGGAAAAGTGGCTGCGCGAAAACGGCTTTGTCTATGACGGCGTGCTCGAAGCGCCAAAGGGCAAAGCTCCGCCAGAAGATTGGGAGCCGGTTGAACTGCCATTGTTCCGCTCAACCCAGTTTGGCGATGATCAGGACCGTCCGATCAAGAAGTCGAACGGTGCCTGGACCTATTTCGGCGCGGACCTCGCCTATCATATGCAAAAGGCCGAAAAGGCCGATGAGCTGATTGATATCTGGGGTGCCGATCACGCAGGGACCGTCAAGCGGATCAAAGCGGCCGTGGCTGCCCTGTCGCAAGGGAAGGGCAAACCGACCCCGTTCGACGTGAAGCTGGTCCAGATGGTGCAATTGATGCGTGGCGGTGAGCCGGTGAAGATGTCCAAACGGTCCGGCAACTTCATCACAATCGCCGATATGATCGATGAAGTGGGCAAGGATGTGGTGCGTTTCACCATGTTGACCCGCAAACCAGAGGCTCAGATGGAATTCGACTTTGCGAAAGTCGTCGAGGCGTCAAAGGATAACCCTGTCTGGTATGTGCAATATGCCCATGCGCGGATCCAATCGACAGTGCGCAAGGCGTCGGAAGAAGAAAGCGTGAGTCCATCCGATGAGGCTTTGGGACAGTTGGGTGATGAGGAACTCACTCTGATCCGGCGTGCCGCGCAATTCCCGCGTGAAGTTGAAGCGGCCGCCAAAGCGCGTGAGCCGCATCGGATTGCGTTCTACCTCTATGACCTCGCAACCGACCTCAATGCGTTTTACAGCCTTGGTAACACCGCGTTAGAAAAGCGGTTCATTGTGAAACATGATAAGGGTTTGTCCGCGGCGCGGCTTTTCCTGGCGGATGCAATCGGGCAGGTGCTGCGTAATGGGCTTCGCGTACTTGGCGTCGAGGCTGTTGATCGGATGTAATACGGGGGTCCGTTGCAGTGATTATTGAGGCGGAATACGAAGAAGTTGACGGCGCGGATGGCGAGCTTGACCTGACAGAGGACGACAGCCTGCCTTGGCTCGAGGCGGAAGAAGAGGACGAGGGACGCAGCGGCGTCGATATCGCCCAAATCATTGGCTTTGCGCTGATCTTAGGCGTGTTGGCGTTCGGCTTGATCTCGGCGGTCTGGTATTTCTCCAATCGCACGGGCGACAATGCGCCAGTGGCCGATGGCAGCACGATCGAAGCACCCGAAGGCCCCATCAAAGAAGCGCCCGAAGATCCCGGCGGCAAGGAATTCGCTGGCACCGGCAATGTCGCACCCGTGGTTGGCGAAGGTGGCACACGCGAAGGCGTATTGGACACGGATGGCAATACGGGCAGCGGAAATGGCGATGGTGGCGACAACGCTGCTGCTGGCGGCAACTCGGGTACGGATTCCGCTGCAAACTCCGGCTCCGCTGCAAACGCAGGTTCGGCCAGTGGTGTCGGCGTGCAACTCGCCGCTTACACATCGCGCGCGCGCGCTGAGCAGGGGTGGAATGACCTTTCCCGCCGCACAAACGCGCTTGAGGGCGTACGCTACCGTATCGAGCAGGGCGAGGTCGATATTGGCACTGTCTACCGTTTGCAGGCTGTTGCGGGGGACCGTGCGGCGGCGGATCGACTGTGTGCTGCGTTGAAGGCAGACGGGCTGGATTGTCAGGTAAAACCGTAAGTTCGGTCTTTTCCCTGCTCAGTTCATCACTTTCCCGCCGATAAATCGGTCTCTGAATGGTTAGCGCGCTTGCCTGATCGCGCGCTCACTGCAAAGTTTGTGGCATGACACCGGCGATATTTGGATGTTCCGGCCCGCAACTGACGGCTGATGAGCGCGCATTCTTCCGCGATGCTGATCCTGCGGGCTACATCCTGTTTGGCCGCAATTGTGAGAATCCAGAGCAATTGCGCGCGCTCACTGATGATCTGCGCGAATTGCACGGACGTGACCGGCTGTTGATCTCAATTGATCAGGAAGGCGGACGCGTCGCTCGCCTGCGCCCCCCGCATTGGGCAGCCTATCCATCGGGCGAAGCGTTTGACCGGCTCTACGACGTGGCTCCCGCCAGCGCGATAGAAGCAGCGCGGGTTGGGGCAAAGGCGATGGCGCTGGAGCTTTCAGCGATGGGTATCACTGTGGACTATCACCCTCCGCTTGATGTGCGGCAGCCGGGTGCGCATGATGTAATCGGTGACCGTTCGCTTGGCAGCAATCCCATGCAGGTCGCCGCGATTGGTCGCGCGATCCTTGATGGGTTGGCTGAGGGCGGTGTGACGGGCTGCATCAAACATATGCCGGGCCACGGACGATCGATGGTCGACACGCATAAGGAAATGCCCACGGTTCATGCCAGCGCAGAGGAATTGGAGCACGATATTGCACCTTTCCGCTCGCTTAATTCGGCGTTGATCGGGATGACCGGGCACCTCAAGTTCCCGGTATGGGATGTGGAGCACCCTGTCACGCTTTCGCCGACGATCATCCGCGATATTATCCGCGGTGAGATAGGCTTCGATGGTCTGCTTCTGACCGATGATATCGATATGGAGGCGCTGACCGATACGATCCCGCAGCGCTCTGCGCGGGCGCATGCGGCGGGCTGTGACATCGTGCTCAATTGCTGGGCGAAAGTGGACGATATGGCGGGGATTTGCGAAGCGCTTCCTGCAATTTCTGAGGAGAGCATGCAGCGCCTCGACCGCGCATTGGCGAACACGCAAGTTGCGGACACAATCGCAGATGAACGCGACGAATTGCTCGCAAAGCGCGATGCGCTTTTGGCACTTACGGGAGCGGCGGCATGAGCGACAATTCAGAACTGTCCTTCATGCTAACAGGCGAGGCCGCTGGCGCGCGTGAGCCTACCGCCGAGATGCCAGAAGCTTGGCCAGCTGATGAAGTCGCGACTCAAGGTGCGAAGGCCGGCGATGAGGCACTCTATCTGGAGCTTGATGGGTGGGAGGGGCCGCTTGATCTGCTGCTTGATCTCGCACGGCGACAGAAGGTCGATCTACGCTCAATCTCCATCCTTGCGCTGGTGGACCAATATCTGTCCTATATTGAGCGTGCGCAGGACCTTCGATTGGAACTGGCCGCCGACTATTTGGTGATGGCCGCGTGGCTCGCTTACCTGAAATCGGCGATGCTGCTGCCTAAGGATGAGCAGGAAGACCCTAGCCCCGAAGAACTCGCGCTGCGCCTGCAATTGCGCCTGCAAAGGTTGGGAGCGATGCGCGAGGCGGCGGCGCGATTGATGGGGCGGGACCGGATTGGTCGTGATATCTTTGTGCGCGGCGCGCCAGAGGGATTGCGCACAGATCGCAAGACCATTTGGAAAAGCGACACCTACTCGATTATTCAAGCCTATGGGCAAGTGAAAGCGCGCACGGCGCCGCGCATTTATCACGTCTCTGACCGCCCCGTGATGACGCTGGATAGCGCGCTCGACCGCGTATCGGCGATGCTGGGTGTGACGCTGGAATGGATGGAGATTCGCGATTTTCTGCCACGCCATGCAGAGCCTGAACTGCGCAAATCTGCGCTTGCGTCCAGCTTTGTTGCAGCGCTTGAGCTGGCACGGTTGGGGCGAGCGGAGATCGCGCAAGAGGCGGCATTCTCCCCGTTGCGCATCCGGCGATTGAAAGAGGGGGCAGCGTGAGCGAGGATACCCAAAGCGCACCCGACGACATTGAACGCGGGATTGAGGCGACCTTGTTTGCCTCAGAGGAACCGTTGGGTGTTGACGCAATTGCAGCGCATTTGGGGGGACTTGAAAAAGGTCTCGTTCGCGATGCGCTTATCGCTCTTCAATCGGTGTATGCTGCGCGCGGTGTTCATCTGGTGGAGCGCGGAAAGCGCTGGCATTTTGAGACCGCGCCAGACCTTGCGCATTTGCTTCGCCGCGAAAAAGAGCAGGTTCGCCGCCTCAGCCGCGCGGCCACCGAAGTGCTCGCCATCGTCGCCTATCATGAGCCGGTTAGCCGTGCAGAGATCGAATCGATCCGCGGTGTGCAGACCAGTGCTGGCACTTTGGATGTGTTGATGGAGGCGGGCTGGATCAAGCTCGCTGGCCGCCGCGAAGTGCCCGGCCGCCCGGTGATTTACACAACGACGCCTGAGTTTCTCGATCACTTTGGACTGACATCGCGCCGCGATCTGCCGGGTATGGATGAATTGCGAGCCGCAGGGTTGCTTGATCCGGTTGATGAAGCGTTTGAAGATCTGATAGGCAATTCCGATTGCGAGGCTGCTTCAGAAGGTACTGATAATACGTCAGAAATGACGGATGATGCCGATGCTACAGGTTGAGATGCGCTGACGACTGGCGCAGCGGCGTCTTCATCCCTATATTGGCTGTATACACCCGATCATGGGCAATTGAGAGAGACTTCGCATGGGCGGTATCGGTATCTGGCAAATCCTCATCGTGGCGCTGGTCGTCCTCGTCCTGTTTGGGCGCGGCCGCATTTCAGAGATGATGGGCGATTTTGGCAAAGGCATCTCGAGCTTCAAGAAGGGCATGAGCGAAGAAGAGAGCGCAACTCCCGCTTCCAAGGCCCAGATCGAAGCACCTGCCAAAGATGCAGCACCTGCGGAAACCAAAAACAGTGAAACGAGCGATTCGCCCAGTTGACCCTCCCATGGATGCGCTTGGTCCGGCGCTCCGTTAAAGGCACACCATGTTTGATCTTGGCGCGGCTGAAATTCTGGTAATTATTATCGTCGCGGTCCTAGTTATCGGACCGAAAGACATGCCCCTTGCAATGCGCAGCGCAGGACGCTGGATTGGCAAAATCCGCAAGGTTTCCACCCATTTTCGCACTGGAATCGATGCCATGGTGCGCGAGGCTGAGTTGGAAGATATGGAAGCCAAGTGGAAGGCCCAGAACGAGGCAATTATGCGACGCTCTGCTGCGGGAACCGAGGCGGAAAATGGCGAGCCTGTCATGACTGGTCCGCCCCCAGTCGCCGATGCTTCGGCTGAAACTGCGAGCGATCCCATGGCGCCAACACCCCGCGACCCGCAGCCCGACGCCGCGCCTGCGAAGCCTAAGGAATAGGCGACCGAGATGGCGTTTGAAGTGGACGATATCGACGAGAGCCGCGCTCCGCTGCTCGATCATCTCATTGAGTTGCGTACCCGTTTGCTCAGAGCCATTCTGGCTCTTGCGATAGCATTCGTTGTTTGTTTCGTATTTGCTGATGAAATTTTCGGATTTCTTGTTCGCCCACTAACCGCTGCATTTCCCGAGGGTGAGGGCAAACTGATTTATACGCAGCTGTACGAGGCATTTTTTGTCGAGCTGAAGGTTGCATTGTTTGCAGGTTTTTTCATCAGTTTCCCAATCATCGCAAACCAACTTTGGGCGTTTGTTGCACCTGGCCTCTATGCGAACGAAAAGCGCGCTTTTCTTCCGTTTATCATCGCAACACCGCTGTTGTTCACCGCCGGAGCAGCTCTTGCCTATTATGTGGTGATGCCGACTGCGTTCCGCTGGTTTCTGGGCTTTGAAGGGGAAGTTGGCGGGCTGGATATCGAGGCTTTGCCGGGCACGGGTAACTATCTAGACCTCGTGATGCAGTTCATTCTTGCATTCGGAGTGACGTTTTTGCTGCCGGTTCTGCTGATGTTGTTGCACCGCGCGGGGATTGTGACGCGCGCTCAGTTGGCTGGGGCACGACGTTATGTGATTGTCGGGATAGTTGCGATTGCAGCGATCGTCACTCCGCCCGATCCGGGCAGTCAGTTGATCTTGGCCTTGCCGTTGCTGATCTTATTCGAAGGCTCACTGTTGTTGATGCGCGTGCAAGAGCGGTGGATGGGCAATTCCGTCGAGGATGACGCTGAAAGTGAAGGCCTGAGCGATGATGCTGTGGATCCTAGCGAGAGCGTCTAGAATACCTAGAATTGTTAAAGACCGTTTGGTCCAATCGCTCTGACTTTCAATAACAACACAAAAAAAGAGGCCCCGAAATCGGGGCCTCTTCAATTTTGTTTTGATTGCTATCAGCCAGCGCTGACAGGATCATCATCGTCATTGTCAGCAATGATGATGATGCCGCCGATTACGGCAGCAGCTGCAAGAACAGCAATAAGGATGCCGGAGCCGCCTTCGAGCTCGCTCTCGCCTTCAACTGGAGCAACTGAACGCTCAAAAGCAGCTTCTGCGATAGCTGGCGAAGCAGCAAGCGAAAGCGCTGCGGTCGCCAGAGCGATATTACGGAACTTCATCGAATCGTCTCCTAGAGTTTCTGCGAATAACTCGATTGTTTACTATGCGAGTGCAGCATTCCTTACAACCCCAAAATCGTAAAAAACTCGTTCCAGGGGTGATTGCAGAACGGTCTATTTTCAACATCTTACTTCAGCTGTGGCGTCAATGCATCACCTACCAGCCGGTCAAAAACGCAACAGCCATTTCGCAGTTGCACAATATTTGTCGGTGAAGCGAGCCATAGGTGGGACAGCCAACACATGTATAACCACCCAAAAGCAAACTCGTTCCTGAAGCACGTAGCCATATTCTATGACAAAACTATGAATGTCTGCCTAGGAATCAAGGAATTACGGCATTCTACCTAGTGGATGGGCTGCTTACTTTGAAAGAACGCGGACGCCGCCAACCCACACCTCGCGGATTTCTGTCTCCCGTATTGCACTAGGAGCGGCGAGTAGGGGGTCGCGGTCCACGAAGATAAAATCAGCCCGCTCACCGGGAACTAAGCGTCCGAAACGACCGTCGGCAAACCCTGCAAACGCTGCATCCGACGTGAAAGCAGCCAAGGCGGCCTCACGACTCACGGTCTCCGTCGCACGCCATCCCCCGAATGGTTGCCCATCTGCATCAGTCCGGCTGATCGCAACGGATAAGCCAGCAAAGGCATCTGCGGGCTCAACTGGCGCATCCGAACCAAATGCCAGCCGTCCGCCAACTTCCAAAACGCTGCGCCACGCATAGGCACCGCCTAAGCGGTCCTCGCCCAGACGTGCCTCTGCCATGGTGCGATCTGACGTCTGGTGAAGCGGTTGCATAGACGCGATGATGCCGTGTTCGCCGAACCGGGCAAGATCATCGACATCAACGATTTGTGCGTGCTCGATGCGCCAGCGGCGGTCGCCCGTGTAGGTTTCAGACAATTCCGCGATAGCCATCAACACATCTGCGTTGGCTGCATCCCCGATGGCGTGCACGGCGGTTTGAAAGTTATCGAGCGCGGCCCGGCTCATCCGATTACGCAATTGCGCAGGTGTGGTCAGTGAAAGGCCGCTTGTGCTCGGCTCATCTTCATACGGTTCTTTTAATGTCGCACCGCGAGAACCCAAAGCGCCATCGACATACAGTTTGATGCCATTCAAACGCAGAAGGTCGTCATAGAGCCACGGGGTCGGGCCGGTGCCTCCAATAAGCTCCATAGTTTCAAGCGAATTGGCATAGGACATGATGCGGATGCGCATCTCACCTCGATCGGCTGCGCGGCGGAATGTGTGCCAATCCTCGATTGATGTGCCCATATCTGCGACCGCTGTGATGCCATTTTCCAGCAACCGTTGCTGTGCCATGGCGAGCGCGGTGTCGCGATCCTCGGGCCGAGGTACGGGGACAGTATCGGCGATGAGAGAGGAGGCGTAGTCGATAAAGACGCCCGTCGGTGCGCCCCCTGCGTCACGAATGATACGCCCGCCTGTTGGTGCCTCCGTCTCAGAGGTGACGCCCGCCTGTTCCATCGCGAGGCTGTTGGCCCAGATCGCATGACCATCTGCGCGTTCCAGCATGACCGGGCGATCAGACACTACGGCGTCCAGTTCAGCGGCGGTCGGGAAACGACCAAGGCCCCACTTTTCCTGATTCCAGCCGCCGCCAAGGATCCACGGGCGGCCCTGATTTTCTTCGGCAAACTCGGCGATTTCCGCCAACGCATCTTCGAGACTGACCGCACCCGACAAATCGAGGGTGAGCGCGGCAAACCCCATGCTCATCACGTGAACATGCGCATCGATCATACCGGGCAGCATCACCTGCCCCTCGCCATCTTGAGCGAACTCAATATCCTCGGGCCGTTCCTCTCCGCGCTCTAGAACATGCGTGATCCGGCCATCGTCATCAAAGACGATTTCGGTAAAGCGTTTGACTTCGCCCTCTTCATCAATGGTGATGCCATCGACATTGTAGATCAGCGTATCGGCAAAGGCCGGGGTGGCAAGCAAGCCTGCGCTCAATGCGACCGGAGCGGTGAGAAATATGCGGATCATAGAAATACTCATTTTGAATTTTGTGATTTAGGCAGCCGGGATACAAGCGCGCTGGTATCAAGCCGGTTGCCCCCTTTTGCCTGAATTTCGGCATAGAATTGGTCAACCATAGCGGTGATCGGAGAAGACAGCCCGAGGCGCTTTGCTTCATCAAGAGCATAGCTCAGATCCTTGCGCATCCAGTCAATCGCGAAACCAAAATCAAAACTGTCCGCGGTCATGGTCGCCCAGCGATTGTCCATCTGCCAGCTTTGCGCAGCCCCGCCGGAGATGGCTTCATATGTCTTGTCCAGATCAAGCCCCGCGCCTTGCGCCAATCGAACCGCTTCCGACAGGCCCGCGAGCACACCAGCGATACACATTTGGTTGGCCATCTTTGCGGTCTGGCCAGCGCCTGTGGGGCCAACATGGACGATTGATTTGGCATAGGGCTGCATGACGTGATTGGCGCGCGCCATGGCGTCTTCGCTGCCTCCGCACATGATCGCCAATTGGCCGTTTTCCGCGCCCGCCTGACCACCGCTGACCGGGGCATCGACGAATGCGACATTCTTTGCCGCGCAGGCGTCACCCAATCGCCGCGCCATATCAGCAGACGTTGTTGTGTGGTCGATCAAGAGAGCGCCGTCCGCCATGCTGGCTAGAACACCGTCGCCGCCGAGTGTGACGCTATCGACGTCATCGTCATTGCCAACACAGATTAACACAATAGCAGCGTTTGCCGCAGCCAATGCAGGCGTATCGGTAAAGGAGACATCCAGACCTTCTTTCGCCCAGTTATCGGCCCACTCACGCGCCCGATCTGCCGAACGATTATATGCCGTCACGGCAAAGCCTGCGCGCGCCAGATGGCCGGTCATCGGACCGCCCATGACGCCTAGCCCGATAAAGGCGATATTCTTTGGTTCATTCATCGACGCTGATGACTAATGGGTAATGCCCCGATTGCCAACGAAATCGAATTGCCCTTGCGCGTCCGAACGCTTAGGCGTGGCGACATTATGAACGCGCCTGAAAACAGCCTCAAACCCGCCGCTACGCCGGCTGATCTGACCATCGAAGAAGTCCGCGCCGCCGCCGCTCGGATTGAAGGCGCGGTGGTCAAAACGCCCATGATGCACTCGATTACCCTGTCGGAGATTACCGGCGCGGATGTGTGGCTCAAATTTGAGAACCTGCAGTTCACCGCTGCTTATAAAGAGCGCGGCGCGCTGAATGCTCTGTTGCAGCTGACTGATGAGCAAAAGCAGCGCGGCGTGATTGCGGCGTCCGCTGGCAATCATAGTCAAGGGCTTTCCTATCATGGGACCCGGCTGGGTGTGCCGGTCACGATTGTCATGCCCAAGACGACGCCCACTGTGAAGATCATGCAAACCGAGAGCGTCGGCGGCAATGTCGTGCTTCACGGCGAGACTTTTGACGATGCGAACGCGCATGCGCGCGAGCTTGAGATCGAGCGCGGGCTGACCTTTGTCCATCCGTTCGATGATCCGCAGATCGCGGCGGGTCAGGGAACTGTTGCGTTGGAGATGCTGGAGGCGAAGCCTGACCTCGATTGTCTGGTGACGCCTATCGGAGGCGGCGGGCTTATCTCAGGCATGTCGACGGTTGCGCGCGCGTTGAATCCCGACATCGAAATTGTTGGCGTGCAGGCGGGCCTGTTCCCCAGCATGTTTGCCAAGATCAAAGGTGAGACACGCGATTGCGGCGGCGACACTTTGGCAGAGGGGATCGCGGTCAAAAAGCCGGGTGAGTTCACCAGCCAAGTGATCGCAGAACGCGTCGATGATATTCTGTTGGTGGGTGAACCAAAGCTTGAGAAAGCGGTTGCGTTGCTGCTTCAGATTGAAAAGACCGTGGTTGAAGGGGCCGGTGCAGCGGGTCTGGCCGCGGTGTTGGATAACCCTGAAAGGTTTGCGGGCAAATCGGTGGGTCTGGTGCTGTGCGGCGGCAATATTGACACGCGACTGCTCGCTAATGTCCTGTTGCGCGATCTTGCGCGGCAAGGGCGTTTGGCGCGGCTGCGGGTGACTTTGCAGGACCGTCCGGGCGCTTTGTTCAAAGTCATGCGGCTGTTTGATGAGCACAACGTCAACATTATCGAAATCTATCATCAGCGTATCTTCACCACGCTTCCCGCCAAGGGATTGATCACCGATATCGAATGCGAAGCGCGCGATGCCGATCAAGTTGAGCGGCTCGTCTTGGCCTTGCGCAAGGCAAACTACGCGGTTGAAGTGGTGGAGCTGAACTGATCTGACCAGATAGCGATTCGCGCATTTTTTGCGTCGCAAGCCGCTAGATTTAACGGGTCCATCACCGTCTGTCCCACAAAGCGACGCGCATGCGCGACAGGCCGATCAATTGATCCGAACTGGTGCAAATCTGGACGTGGTTTTGTGCAAAGTAACACAATATTCACCCTGTTTTGTGGTTAAAGGTCTTTTACCGACGGGGCGGAATAGGCATAAGAATGTCTTAACGCGCAACTTGATGATTCCCTGATGCGCACCCTTTGACTTTCGGACGCAAGGACCTCCTTAAACCCGTGACGGCCCCCATCCGCTTCCCCCGCTTCTTTGTAACGAGCCCTGCGCCGTGCCCGTACCTTCCCGGGCGCAGCGAAAGGAAGGTCTTCACAGAGTTGAAAGGTGCGCACTCGGATCAGCTGAATGAGGCACTGGGTCGCATCGGGTTTCGCCGCAGTCAAACGGTCGCCTATCGCCCCAGCTGCCTCGATTGTCAGGCATGCGTTTCGGTTCGCGTCGTTGCCGGTGAGTTCAAGCCATCGGGCACACAAAAACGTGAGCTAAAGCGTAACAGCGATCTTGTTGTGACCGAATGCCGGCCATGGGCAACCGATGAGCAATTCGAGCTGCTGACCAAATATCTCGCGGTGCGCCATCCCGATGGCGGCATGTCGACGATGGATGAACTCGATTATGCTGACATGGTCGAACACACGCCAGTGACCAGCACCCTTGTCGAGTATCGTGAGCCAACCGAAGATGGCGAGCCGGGCCGGCTGGTCGGTGCATGTCTGACAGACCGTCAAGGTGATGGCCTGTCGATGATCTATTCCTTTTATGACCCCTCGCATGAGGGGCGCGTAGGGCTTGGCAACTACATTATCCTCGATCACATCCAACGCGCGGCACAGGGCGGTTTGCCTTATGTTTATCTTGGATATTGGGTCGATGGATCGCCGCGCATGCAATACAAAGTGCGCTATCGCCCGCTTGAACGGCTGACCCGCGAAGGCTGGCAACGGATGGGCGAAGAGGAGCAATCCAAGCTAATCGCCGCTGCAACAGCACCGCGTGACAAATCAGCAGGGACAATTGCTGGCGCAAGGGGTAAGGACGGGCAACCGGTCAAATTCCCAGCGAGCTGAATTTTTTGCGATTAATCAGGTTCAATCTGGCTCTTGCAGTCAGTCTATCAGTGTTGGGTGGAGCCGCCTCCGCCCAAGAAGCTGCGCCTGTTGTAGATGGGTCCGAGGACGATGCTGCCGTCGCTTCGCAGCCCGAGCCTCAATCTTCACCTGAGCAAATGCAGCCTCAACCTATACCGTCGACGCTGGACGATTTGATCCCGCAAAGCGCGGTGGACGATGCGCAAAGTTGGGCGATTGGCGATGCAGGCGAGGGTGATCCACCAAGTCCCCCGGAGCCCGTCGGTCCGCAAAATGTGCCACTGAGCACACCTACCGCCGAATCGTTTGACATCAGCGCGGCGCTCGACACATTCGCGCTTCCCACGCCAGAGCCATTGGAACCTGATCCCGAGCGTCCCTCTTTTGCAGAGATCGAAGCGCCTGATCTGATTGAGCTGCCCGATCTCATCGAAACCGAGCTGAGCAGTAAGCTCACTCTCGCTTTCCCAGCCGCCCCCGATGCATTTCCCGAAGAAAGTGCCTTCATTGAGCGCTTTCGCGCGCTTTCGGCGATTGAGGCGCTGAGCAGTGCGCGAGATACCGTTCCGCAGCTTGCTGCACGGGCGCGGTCTGACGAAGAACTCCTCGCCCAAATGCTACGCACTTATGGATATTATGATGGCGAAATCCTGCGTCAGCTTTCAGGCGGTCGCCGCGACGTTTCAGAGGGTGAGCTGGCTGAGCGGGACCCAGACACATCACGCCGGATTGATGCCGATCCACAGGTTCGTTTCGACGTTTTGCCGGGTACCCGATACCAATTTGGTTCGGTGTCGCTGGGCGCACTTGATCGCCTGCCTCAGTTGCAGAGCGAAGAGTTGCGAGCGGCTTTCGGGATCCAGCCCGGCGATCCGCTCTACGCAGATCGCATCCTTGAGCGTTCTGCCGTCTTGCGCGCTGAGATGGGGGAGCGCGGATATCCTTTTGCGGAGTTCTCAGAGCCGCGGCTGCTGATTGACCACGCCCGAAATGAAGGCGATTTGTCCCTCGCTGTCGCACCAAACGGGCGCTTCGTTTTTGGCGATGTGGTTAGCGATGATCCGCAATTCCTATCTAGCCGCCATTTGCAGCGCATAGCTCGATTTGAGCAGGGTGAGACGTACCAGACGAGCCTGCAATCCGATCTACGCCGCGCAATCCTTGCAACCGGCCTTGTTTCCAGCGTCGCGATAACACCCCGCAAAGATGTGGCGCCAGCCGACGGTGAGCCGGGCGTCGTCGCATTGGATGTCGCATTGGAACGCGCGCCTTTGCGCACCATTTCTGGCGCGATTGGTTATGGCACCGAAGACGGCTTCAAACTCGAAGCGGGTTGGGAGCACCGCAACCTGTTCCCACCCGAAGGTGCGTTGATCCTGCGCGGGATTGTCGGCACGCGCGAACAACTCGCCAGCATCACCTATCGCCGCAACAATTTCCGTGCGCGCGATCAAATCCTCACCGTCGATGCTTATGCGAGCGATATCGAAACCGAAGCGGTCGATGCGCGCACGGTGGCATTACGCACATCGTTTGAGCGTGTGTCGAACTTGATCTTTCAAAAACCGCTCAGCTGGCAGCTGGGCGCAGAGGTTCTCTACACCGATGAACGCAACCGCGTGACCGACGGCGTTTCACGTCCGCGTCAGACATATTTAATCGGAGGCTTGTTTGGCAGCGCGACGCTGGATGCGAGCGATGATCTGCTTGATCCGACCAGCGGCTATCGATTGACCGGTTTCCTCGCTCCCGAAGTTTCGCGCTCGCAAGGGCTAGAGAGCTTTTACCTGCGCGCGCAAGTAGACGGCAGCGCCTATTTCGACCTCGGCAGCACTGTCCTTGCCGGGCGAGTTCGCGGTGCCACTATTCAAGGAGCTGATGTTGCGAATATTGCCCCCTCGCGCCGTCTATATGCGGGCGGTGGCGGGTCAGTTCGCGGCTACGGTTTTCAAGCGATTGGTCCACGCGATATCTTTGAAGAGCCGACAGGCGGCAGCTCGCTGATCGAGTTGGCAGTAGAGGCGCGTATTCAGACCGGCTTTCTGGATGGAGCGGTTGAAATTGTGCCGTTCATCGACGCGGGTTCCGTCGCTTCTGGCTCTGCTCCTGACTTTGAACAAATCCAATTTGGGGCAGGGGTCGGCGTGCGGTACAAAACCACATTCGGTCCGATCCGCGTCGATGTCGGCGTACCGCTGAACCCGACAGAATTTGACGCGCCGGTCGTGGTCTATGTCAGCCTGGGTCAGGCATTCTGATGACAGAACAGAACGACACTCAGCCGGTCAAAGCCGAAACTTCAGCGCCAAAACGCCGCTGGGCAAAGCGGTTTGGTTGGGTGCTGGCCTTACTGCTTGTGCCGTTGGTGCTTGGGGCAGTTTTTATAGCATCGCCCATCGGTAAACGTTTCATCGCTGATCAAATTGCCCAAGTCGCTCCCGCATCGGGTTTGCGCTTTGAGGTTGGGCGGATCGAAGGCGACCTCTACAATGATGCGGTCCTGCATGATGTGATCGTCAAGGACCCCAAGGGCACGTTCCTAACTATTCCTCAGGTTGAGCTCGATTGGCGACCACTTGCATGGCTTTGGAGCGGGCTTGATATTCGCGAGCTTACCGCGCGGCGTGGGACTTTGCAGCGACTGCCCGAACTGCTGCCGGGTGATCCCGATGCGCCGTATCTGCCCGACTTCGACATTCGCATTGATAGTTTTGAGATAGACAATCTGACGCTCAACGCCGGGCTGGCTGGGGAGGCCGCGCAGCGTGTCGACTTTGCGGCCAAGGTCGATATTCAATCAGGGCGCGCGTTGATTGATGCCGACGGGCGCTTTGGTCCCGAGGACCGCATTGAACTGTTGCTGGATGCGGAGCCGGATGGCGATCGGTTTGATTTGGCGCTTGACTATTATGCCGCTGATGACGGGCCAATAGCGGCCTTGGCTGGGCTCGATAACGCTTACACCGCACGGATTGCGGGTGAGGGGACGTGGCAAAGCTGGCTGGGGCATGGCGTGGTGAAACGCCGAGGTGAGACTGGCGCGGATGGTCAGAGTTTGGCGGGTTTTCGGATCACCAACAAAGCTGGCACTTATGGGATTCTCGGGCAGATTTTCTCCCCGCTTGACGATGGTTCAATCCTCGATCGGGCTCTGGGAGATGCGGTCTCATTGGCGCTTTCGGGCACATTGGAAGAGAGCGTTTTTGATGGTCGGATAGCCGCCGTTTCGTCTGCACTCGACCTGCGTGGAGAGGGTGCGGTTGATCTCGCCGCAAATCGTGTGGATCAATTCGAAACGCAGGGCTTCCTGCGTGACCCCGACTTGCTTGGGTCCAGCGCGCGGATGCAAGATGCGCGATTTGCAGCGACACTTGCTGGGCCATTCCGCGATCTGGTCATCGACCATCAATTGAATGTGGTCGAGTTGGATGCGGCAGCGACCGTAACGGCGCGGGGCCTCGCGCAATCGGGTGTCGCCACCTTTGACGGTGAGACTTGGCGTGTGCCGTTGAATGTGACGGTTGAGCAAGCGATCACTGGTTTCGCATCGGTTGATCCCCGTTTGCGCCAAGGAACGATGAGCGGGCAGCTCACCTATGCCGGCGGGCGGCTTGATGCAGACAACACTGCGATCAATTTTCCGGGACTTGATGCTGTCCTGACCCTGCGCGGGAACACCACAACGGGGGCCTATGCGATTGCCGGGCCAGTGAATGCGCGCAATCTGGCGATTGAGAATGTTGGCCAAGTCAGCGCAAATACGAAAATTGTCGCCACTTTCGGACCTGAGCTACCTTGGGCACTCAACGCCAATCTTTCCGGTGTAGTAAATCAGATTACCAATGCGAGCATTGCCAATGTTGCCGGTAATCAGGTGCGGTTTGATACCAAGCTTAGCATGGGGGCGGGAAAGCCGATTGTGCTGCGCGATGCGATTATCGGGAGTGATAAGCTGTATGCGCGGCTCGATAGCCGTACCCTTGGCACACGCACATCGCTTTCGGGTTCAGGCGAGCACAACGATTATGGTGCTTTCACTGTCGAAGCTGATCTAGAAAGTGATGGACCGCGTGCAACATTGGTGCTCGCTGACCCTTATCCCGATGCGGGGCTTTCTGACGTGCGTGTCGCAATTGCCCCGAGCGCAGATGGATTTGCACTCGATGTCGCTGGCGGCTCACTGCTCGGCCCTTTCGAAGGGGCGCTTGGCCTCGTAATCCCAGCCGATGGACCGACCCAAGTCGCGATTGATGCGCTGCAGGTCTATCGCACTCGTGTGACAGGCGCACTGATACTTCAGGATGCAGGTATTGCGGGAGATCTGGCGTTGAACGGAGGTGGGATCAGCGGGTCTGTGCAGATATCGCCAGGCGCGGATGGTGAACAGAGCTTTGCCGTAGACCTTACCGCCAATCGCGCGCGGTTTGGCGGAGACACTGTGATCGCGCTGGGGCAGGCGGATATCAATGCCCGCGGAACCTTCGGTGGTGCGAGCACTACGATCAATGCTGACATATCCGGACGCGGTCTTGAATATGGCGCGCTCAGCCTTGCAAGTTTTAGCGCGCAAGCAGCAGTGGTGGATGGGAATGGGGAGGTGCAGGCTTCGATCGCCGGGCGGCGTGCAGATCGTTTCGCGCTGAAACTCGACGGCAATTTCACGCCAGAGCGGATCGGCTTGATTGCGCAAGGTGACTATGCCGGACGTCCGATTACGATGCCACGCCGTGCGGTTTTGACTGCAATCGATGGGGGAGGCTACCGGTTGGCGCCAACCCAGATTGGTTATGCACGCGGTTACACCATTGTTGAGGGTGAGGTTGGCGGGGAAATTACGTCTATTGAAGCGCAAATGGCGCGCATGCCACTGAGACTGGCTGACCTGGCAGGAGCCGATCTGGGGCTGGGCGGTAGAGTTTCAGGCGTGTTGAATTGGCGTCAACGGGGTTCTGCCCCTCCCATTGGCGACGCACAAGTTCGGATCGATGATTTCACGCGTTCCGGGTTGGTTCTATCCTCGCGCCCTATCGATGTATTTGTTGTCGGTGATCTCAGCCCAAGTCAGCTCGCCTTTGGTGCAAGGTTGCGTGACGGTGATGAGCAATTGGGTGAAATTGAGACGCGGATCACTGGAATGGCGACAACCGGCACCCTCAGCAGCCGAATTACAAGCGGTCGGTTGAATGCTCAACTAGGGTATGAGGGACCCGCGCAATCCTTGTGGCGGCTTGCCGCGATCGAGACGTTCGACCTCACTGGACCACTTGCCGTGACCGCCCGCGCTACGGGGACACTCGCCAATCCGCGCATTACTGGCAATCTGTCGAGTGACGATTTGCGTCTGCAAAGTGCGATATCTGGGACTGACATAACCAATGTTAGTGCACGCGGACGTTTCGCGGGGTCACGGCTGGAGCTTACCCGGTTTGCAGGTAGTACCAGCGGCGGCGGCACTGTCAGCGGCAGCGGCACCGTCGACTTGGCCGATATTTCAGCATCGCGCGGGCCGCAGATTGATATTCGCGCTGCCGCCGCAAGCGCGCGGCTGCTAAACGCCAACGGGTTGGATGCAGTGATCACCGGTCCATTACGAATTGTTTCAAACGGTGTGAGCGGTGCGATTGCCGGTCGTGTCACAATTGACCGGGCGAGCTGGGAATTGGGCGTGGCAGCAGAAGACCTGCGCCTTCCTACGATTGCTACCCGTGAGATCAATTTGCCTGATCGTAGCGAGGTTCAAAGCAGCACGACTACCGGCGCATGGCGATATCTCGTCAATGCAAGGGCACCCAGCCGTGTTGCAGTCGACGGGCTCGGCCTTGATAGCGAATGGGGCGTCGACATCGCGCTCCGCGGCACGGTTGATGATCCGCGCATCGGGGGCGAGGCGCGGTTGGTGCGCGGCGACTACACCTTTGCGGGAACTCGCTTCGAGTTGACAGAAGGCCGGATCACATTCGATGAAAATCGCGCAATTGATCCGCGCCTCAACATCACGGCGGAGGCTGCCGCCACGGATACCGATGTGAGTATTGCCATCACCGGCAATGCGCAAACGCCTGAGATCGCTTTCTCTTCCACCCCCGTTTTGCCCCAGGAGGAGATTCTCGCCCGACTGCTATTCGGCGGGTCGGTGACTTCTCTATCGGCTACCGATGCAATCCAACTTGGCGCGGCAGTTGCCGCATTGCAGGGCGGGGGCGGCGGCCTCGATCCGATTGGGACATTGCGTCAATCTATCGGGCTTGATCAATTGCGTATTGTCAGCGCTGATCCTGCTTTGGGTCGGGGCACTGGCGTCGCGCTTGGCAAGAACTTAGGCAGACGAGTCTATGTTGAGCTCATCACTGATGGACAAGGCTATAGCGCAACGCAAATCGAGTATCGCGTCACCCGGTGGCTCGCATTGCTCGGTACCGTAACGACAGTCGGGCGCGACAGTGTCCTCGCAGAGATTTCACGAGATTATTAGTTCTTGTAGAGCTGAGCCTCTTGAGCGCGCCGCCGGACTAGCCCTTTCAGCACTCGCCCACCCGCTTTGTTCCAGCGAGAAAACTCTGCTGCCGCACCAGTGAAGTCGCCTGCCTTGTGCTTCTTGGTCAGAGTCGCACGAGCAATGGCTCCCGTGTTGTAGTGAAAGCTGACGAAGGCATCGAACTGGCTCTGGGTGGTGGGTGCATCGCCAATGGCACGAGCGACATCGCGGGCATAGCGCTCCAGATCATTGATCAAACGCTCATCACATTGCTGCTGTGTCCAGACCGTGTCTTCGCTCACATATCCGTGCAGCCCTTTTCGGGTGGCCCCCCAGCCGATGGTCCAAGGCGCGCCGCCAGTTCCAGGATCGGGATAGGCCTCGACCAACCCATCGCGGCGCTGGCGGGCGCATCCTTCAAAGCGTTTGATCAGGGCGATTCCCTGAGGACCTATCTCCCGAGACACTAATGGCCTCTTGATAATCGGTACCGAGGTCCGCTTGTCGGTTGGCTTGTCGGACGTGCCGTGATCGAGTGCTGCGTCGATCTGCTCCACCTCGGATTGGCGAAAGCCACGGCCCAACACTTTACGGACTGCGTCAAAAACGACTTTACGTGTGTTCATGAAATGTTCCTATATCGAGACGCTTGTGCATTTTGCTTGATGATGGCCTGAAAAGAGGCGGATTCGGTAAGGATCGCGCCAAGCTCCAGAGCCGCGTCCCGAGTCATGGGCAGCACCAATTCGTTGTCTTCGATCGGGGTTTGAATGCTAACGGCAAGCAGCCCGATTGGCTTGCCGTCCAAGGTGCGAAGAGGACAGGCGACCGAAGCTTTGAGATTTCCGGCATGCATGAACTCTTTCAGTTCACCGTCCTCGTAATCTTCAACATTGCGCGCGATGCAGCGGGGCACTTCGCTGGCGAGCATATAGTTGAGAGTGCGTCGGATCGCGGTCAGCGGCAGTTGGCGGTAGCGAAGGCCAGTTTCCTCAGTGCGGATGTCCATGCTCTCAAAGACATCGACAATCGCGACCAACTGCTCTGACTGATCAACGTCGAACACCAGCGCCCGGATGACCGCTCGGCTTGATGATGATCGCAGCCGCAATTGTAACAATCGTTCGCGAACCAGATCATCGACCTCGATGGCGTGGAGTTGCAGACGGCGTTCGCGTTCTTCTTCAAGAACGCGGCGTTTGTAGTCGCGATTTGTGCGCTCTTCATAGATCTCGATCAGCGCAGGGGCCTGCCAGAAAGACAGGGCTGTTACGGCAAGGACTAAGGCGAGCGGTATCGCAACAATGGCGCGCCTTGGATGGGTGTCGATGAACGTCAGGAAACGCTCAAATAGGTTGAGATAATCGCTCGTGGCCGACATCTCTCAAAGATCCGTCAAGGCGCAAGGATCGCCCGGCACACGCCGAACAAGCGGGGCCTGTATTGCATAGAAAGCGGCTTGTTCGAACATGGGGATCACCTCGATTCTTGGGAATGAGGTCGACTTACTAGGCAGATCGAACAGCAGTAGGAAAATGAAAAATCTAAAGTGCTGTAAAGAGCTCTTGACTGACAAGAGATCTTTACAGTAAAGATATCTTTACAGGCACGATTCGTTGCTGAGAGAGATATGCGTTGCTCAATCAATTGAAACATCATCGCGAATCCAAGGGCTGGAGCCAGGGTGAATTGGCTCGGCGACTGGGTGTGTCGCGGCAGACGATCAATGCGGTTGAAACCGACAAATACGACCCCTCGCTGCCGCTCGCATTGCGCATGGCAAAGCTGTTCGAAGTGAGCGTGCCAGACCTGTTTATTGATGATTGGGAGCCCGAAGAATGATGGCCGAAACCAACAACCCCGCAGAACCAACCTTCCTGCGCAAACTTGTCATCCCGCTGATTGCGGGCAGTTTGACTGGTGTCCTGAGTTCGGTCGCGGTTCTAACCTACATGGATGGCGCGCTTGGTGACGCCTTGACCCCATCGCGCATGATCGCGGCAGTGGTCGGCGCACTCTACTTAATGATCGCAATCGGCGTGGGAGTGGGGGCGGCGTCGCCTGCCCTGGGTGAGAAATATCTCAACATGGAAGACGCAGAGGAAATTCGCGAACAGCGGTTCTCCTTGATCAATTCGGGGGCTTCCATGGCGCTTTGGGGCGCGGCCTTGATTGCGCTGGCTATAGCGGCACCAGTGGGGCCGCTGGCAACCGAGATTGCGCTTGGGTTTGCTTTGGTTGCGGTTGGGATCGGCACTTGGTGCGGGTGGCGTTCTTACAAGGCCTCTGACGAGCTGTTGGTGGCCGTCAATCTGGAGGCGAGTGCGCTTTCCCTATTTGCGGTGTTTGTCGCGTTGGGGGGCTGGGCAACAGCGGCACATTTGGAACTGACTACAGGGCCGAAGCCTCTGGACGTATTGACCGCGTTCTATGTTTTGAGTTTGCTGATGGCGTTCGTCGCTGTGGGTCGACGCGGGATGCTGAAGATTAAGTGAGGTCTGCATGGACCGTGCAACAAAGAAAAGGCCGCCCGGTTTCCCGAGCGGCCCCTTTGTATCTTAGTTCGTCTGAATTACGAGCTGTAATACATATCGAATTCAACCGGTGCGGGTGTGGTCTCAAGGCGCAGAACCTCTTCCCACTTAAGCTCAGCGTAGGCTTCAATCTGATCTTTTGAGAAGACGTCACCTTTGAGAAGGAATTCGTGATCCGCCTCAAGCGCCTCGAGTGCCTCACGCAAAGAGCCGCAAACAGTGGGCACGTCGGCAAGCTCAGCCGGCGGCAGATCGTAGAGGTTCTTGTCCATCGCCTCTCCCGGATGGATCTTGTTCTCAATCCCATCAAGGCCCGCCATCAGCAGCGCTGAGAATGCGAGATACGGATTAGCTAGTGCATCAGGGAAACGGAATTCCACACGTTTCGCCTTTTCACCTGCACCATACGGAATCCGGCACGAAGCCGAGCGGTTGCGCGCGGAATATGCGAGCAGCACAGGCGCCTCGAAGCCAGGGACCAAGCGCTTATACGAGTTTGTAGTTGCATTGGTGAAAGCGTTTACAGCCTTGGCGTGTTTGATGACGCCGCCAATGTAATAAAGGCAGTTTTCCGACAGACCGGCATATTCGTTGCCCGCGAACGTCGGTGCACCGTCTTTCCAGATCGACATGTGGCTGTGCATGCCTGAACCGTTATCTTCCTTGATCGGCTTAGGCATGAAAGTAGCGGTCTTGCCGTAAGCATGGGCTACTTGTTGCACGACATATTTGTAGACTTGCACTTGGTCAGCAGCCGTGGTGAGCGAGGAATAGGTTATGCCTAGTTCGTGTTGAGCAGCGGCCACCTCGTGGTGGTGCTTGTCCATGTTGAGGCCCATTTCCATCATGGTCGAAACCATCTCAGCGCGGATATCGACAGCGCTGTCGACTGGCGCGACGGGGAAATAGCCGCCTTTAGCGCGTGGGCGGTGGCCCATATTGCCCATTTCATATTCCTTGCCGGTGTTCGTCGGCAATTCGATGTCGTCTATGGCATAACCGCTGCCAGCATAACCATCTTCGAAACGGACATCGTCGAACATGAAGAACTCAGGCTCTGGTCCGACATAGACTGTGTCACCGATACCGGTGGAGGCGAGATATGCCTCAGCGCGTTTCGCGGTTGAGCGCGGATCGCGTGAATAGAGCTGGCCATCAGATGGCTCTACGACATTGCAGAAGAGCGATAGCATCGGCGTCGCGCTGAATGGATCGACATAAGCAGCGTCGAAGTCAGGCTTTAGGATCATGTCGGATTCGTTGATCGCCTTCCAACCTTCGATCGATGACCCATCGAACATCAGACCATCTTCAAGCGCATCTGCATCCATGACGCTGGCCGCCATGGTCAGGTGTTGCCATTTGCCTTTTGGATCGGTGAAGCGCAGGTCGACCCATTCGATTTCCTCGTCTTTGATCTGTTTCAGGACGTCATTCACGCTTGCCATGTTGGTATTCTCCAGCTTTTCGGTTCGAGAGGAGCGCCGGCATTATGCACCGGTCGCGGATTAGGATTTAGCTTTGGATCAGATTGCGTCTTCGTTGGTTTCACCGGTGCGAATGCGTAGTGCGCTTTCGATGGCGGAAACGAAGATTTTGCCATCACCGATTCGACCGGTCTGAGCCGCGGCAGCAACTGCTTCGACCACGCGTTCGGCTTGATCATCGGGCACGATAACTTCGAGTTTCACTTTGGGCAGAAAGTCGACGACATATTCAGCGCCGCGATACAGTTCGGTATGGCCCTTTTGTCGGCCAAAGCCGCGCGCTTCTGTGACAGTGATCCCGGACACGCCGATTTCGTGCAGCGCTTCCTTCACTTCGTCGAGTTTGAAGGGTTTGATGATCGCTTCGATCTTTTTCACGTAAACTGTTCCCCGAGGCGCTTGTCGTTTGAACTATTCGATCAAGAATCGTGCCAAGCCCTGTTGTTGCGCGGTACCCGATCCCCGGCATGGCGCAAGGATCATTGCGTATGCTCAATGAGGTAGCAAGTTTGGACCGCGCAGCGCAACCGTGCCCAATGGAGGGGCGTTTGGTGCCTAATTTTTGGGCAGGTTGAGGGTCTAGAGGCGCAGGCCAGCTGTCTCTGGCAGGCCGCACATAATATTGAGGTTCTGGATTGCAGCTCCGCTTGCGCCTTTGCCCAGATTGTCAAGATGGGCGATCAGGCGTGCATTCCATCCGCCCTCGTTGGCCAAAACAAACAGTTCCATTCCGTCCCAGGGTGCCGGGTCGCCGTTAAGGAGTAATTCGGCTGGCACGTTATGCGTGTTTACTGTGACGATGGTTGAACCTTCATAGTGATCGCGCAATGCGTCTCTCAGAGCATCTGCGCTTGGCTCGCCTTGCATCGCTCCTAGATGCAAAGGAACCTCAACGAGCATGCCGCGATATGCAGGAACGACTGCAGGTGCAAAGATTACCCCGTGTTTCAAGCCAGCGTGCTGCTTCATTTCCGGGCGATGTTTGTGGGCGAGGTCAAGGCCGTAGGTCCTGTAGGAGAGGTCGAGCTCCACGTTAAAGCGCTCAATCAACGCCTTGCCCCCTCCCGAAAAGCCACTGACTGCGTTCACAGTAAAAGGCCAGTCGGCTGGGAGTAGACCGATGCGAACCAAAGGAGCGACCAACGCGAGGAAGCCGGTCGGATAGCATCCTGGATTAGACAAAAACTGCGCCTCGGCAATCTTATCATGTCCGATCAGCTCAGGAAAACCGTAGGTCCAGCCATCCGCAACCCGGTGCGCGCTCGATGCGTCGATGATCCGGGTGTCTGATCCCTCGACCAGTTTCACCGCTTCCACCGCAGCATCATCTGGTAGGCACAGGATCGCCACGTCCGCTGCGCGCAAAGCCTCCTTGCGCGCGGCAACATCTTTGCGCTGAGCCTCGTCGAGAACGACTAGCTGAAACTCTTCGCGCCCAGACAATCTGTCACGGATTTCCAAGCCGGTCGTCCCGGCAGCGCCATCGATGAATATGCGAGTTGTCATAGACCCCGCCTTAGCCGGATCAGTCCGCCAGACAATGGGCTTTCATATATCCACTGGGGCCGTCCGGACCTAAGCAACCCCAAATCCACTGGCCGGCAACATCTAAAACCTCGATCGAAGTTCCCGCTTCGAAATGGGTGACCACTGGCGAGTCGTCGCGGGTGTTCTCCATCACATCGGCACCCCCATCTGCGATGATGCGGATTTCGGGGATCACATAATGCGCCGCTAAGTGAACCCCAGCGAGTGCGATATGCGCAAGATCACCGCGCAGTGGCAGCGTTCCGGGCGCAGGCTTTTCCACCGGACCCATTAAGCCCAGCACGCCCTGTGGCACTTTATAATTATGTGTCTGGCGCGCCGCCGCGTTCATTTCTCTTCGGTCCCCGGTCGATCACCCCTGTGATGCAGAGATGAATTGCGGGCGATTAGACGCAGTTTTGGTTTCGGGCAAGTTACGCCGTGTATCGGCCCTTCAACATGTGCCACGCAGCACGCAAACCATAGGCCGCGCCGCCCTTAGACCGACCGGGTTTCGGGAAGGGTCGCCAACCAAATGTGTCGAAATGCACCCAGTCCAACCCCTCTTCCACAAAACGGTCGAGGAATAGGCCTGCGACGCTTGCCCCGGCATAGGGGTTGGACTGTGCGTTGACGATGTCGGCAATGTCGGATTTGAGATATTCGCGATACGCCTCCGGCAAAGGCAGCCGCCACGGCTCGTCATCATGCGCCTTGCCAGCGTCGATCATGGCCTGCGCGGTTTCATCCTTGCGCGCCATCATCGCAGCATAATCGGGGCCAAGCGCTATCCGAGCAGCGCCCGTGAGCGTTGCGAAATCAATCACAAGGTCGGGCTCTTCCTCGCTCGCACGGGTCAACGCATCGCCAAGGATCAATCGCCCTTCGGCATCAGTGTTGTGGATCTCAACCGAGATGCCTTTGCGGCTGGAAAGCACATCACCAGGGCGGAAGGCAGGACCAGAGATCGCATTTTCAACCGCCGGGACCAGCAGGTGCAAGCGCACGTTCAGCCCGGCACCCATGACCAGACCGGCCAAGGCAATCGCATGCGCCGCGCCGCCCATATCTTTCTTCATCAGACGCATGCCGGATGCAGGTTTGATATCTAGACCACCGGAATCGAAGCACACACCCTTGCCAACAATCGCCAATACCGGGGCGTCTTTTGAACCCCAGTCCAATTGTAGCATCCGCGGCGCATGATGCCGCGCCGCGGCCCGGCCGACTGCGTGAACCATGGGGTATCCCTGTTCCAGCGCATCGCCTTTAGTCACGGTGATCTCGGCACCGTATTCACGGGCGAGCTTCTCAAACTGAGCCTCCAGCGCGGCGGGCCCCATATCTTCTGCCGGGGTGTTTACGAGGTCGCGCACGAGCATCTCTGCCTGAGCCTCAGCGACGAGCGCGGGCATCCGGCCCACTTGATCGGTCAGAAGGATGCGCGGCCCAGTGGCGTTTTCATCATCTTTGTACCGGGTAAAGCGGTAATGTGCCGTGACCCAACCAAACATCGCGGCGCCCGGTTGCGCATCGACCAGGCGATACGTCCCCTCTGGCAATTTCGCAGCCAGCGCGGCGAGACAAAAGCTGGATAGGTTCTCAGGGTCGCTGACCCCGCCGACAATCGCGATGCCATCGCCGTCAGGAATGATCCCAACGTCGCCCGCTGCGCCTTCAAACTTTTGCGCAGCAAGGCTTGCGCGCTGGCTTGCGCTCAGAGTTCCTGCGAGCGTTTCAAACGTAGCATTGGTGGTCAGGTGGATGGCGGTTGCGTCTTGTCCGCGATCGGGCTGGATCAGGTCTTGGATGTCGGTCATCATGCGTCAATAATCACGCATGCAAACATGTCACGCATCAATTCGCGCATTGGGGGCAAGAATGAAGTCTTTTGGGGTGTTTTTAACCGCTGCTTTGCCGGTGTTGATCGCGTGTTCCTCTCCTCAAGAGATGAGCGAGGCGACAGTCAGTGCAAGCGGTGAGAGCGTTCAGGCCCAGCTCGAGCGGCGTGTCGGTGCGGGCGCTGCGGCCGAAAACTTCTCCGACGAAGAAACGCGCGGAGAGGCAAAGCGTGACTTTGCCTACAGCTGGCCCGCGCAAGCGAGCGCGATTGCTCCATTGGCGGCGATATTGGTTGAGGCTCGCAATGCGGCTCAGGTGGAGCATAAGGCCGAGTGGGAGCGGTCGATTGTCGAGTTTGCGGATATCGACTGTGTGACCTGCGTTAATCGATCATACGACAAAAGTTGGTCTATCGCCGCCGACACGCCGCGCCTGTTGGTGATGAGCGCCTCGAACTTTACGTATACTGGCGGCGCGCATGGCAACACGGTGTTCTATGCACTGTTGTGGGACCGCGAAGCGAATGGGGGCGAGGGCGCAGCAATGCGCCCGGTTGATGTGTTCGTAGGTGAAACTGCGCTCGAAAACACGGCGTTTGGCGAGTATTGTCAGGCTTTGCTGGAGGCGCGCGGTGAGCGGCTGGAGATGAATGTCGATGGCCTAAACCCATTCGAGAATTGCCCCAGTATCAGCGACTTGGTGGTGGTGTTCAAGTCCAGTAATGGTGAGACGCTCGATCAAATTTCGTTCTTTGCCGCCGCCTATGTCGCGGACTCTTATGCCGAAGGGCCCTACATTTTCGACATTCCAATGACGCAGGCTCTGATCGATATCGTGCGCCCCGAATATCGCGCGGCGTTTTCGATCGGCGAATAGGTGCGCACTAGCGCTCGCAATTGGGCGCTGTGTTCGCTATGTTAGCCGACATGACAGAATACCAAATCGTTGAAGGCGACAAGACCGTTTATCGGGACGGCACAATCAAACTCCACACGCAGGAGGGCTTTGAAGGTATGCGCGCGGCCGGGCGGCTAGCGGCGACGATCCTTGATGAGGTCGCGAACATGGTTCAACCCGGCGTGACGACTGAAAGCATCGACACCGCGATCCGCGAGATGATGCTGGATGGCGGCGCGGTTCCGGCGACATTGGGTTATCGCGGCTATGCGCATTCGAGCTGTATCTCGATCAACCATGTGATTTGCCACGGCATTCCGGGGCCTAAAGTGCTCAAGGATGGCGACATTCTGAATGTCGATGTGACCCCGCTCCTGGACGGATGGCATGGCGATACCAGCCGTATGTTCTTCGCTGGCGAACCCTCGATTAAGGCGAAACGTCTGGTCGATGTGACTTATGAATGTCTGATGCTGGGCATCGAGGCGGCACAACCGGGCGCGCGTTTGGGCGATATTGGCGCCGCGATTGAGACGCATGCCAAACAGTTCCGTTATGGCGTTGTTCGTGAGTTTTGTGGTCACGGTCTGGGGCGTCTGTTCCACGATGCGCCAGAGGTTGTGCACGCGTCGAAAGCGGGAACAGGGCCGGAGCTGAAACCGGGCATGTTCTTCACCATCGAACCGATGATCAATCTCGGCAAACCTTGGGCGAAAGTGCTGGGTGATGGCTGGACCGCCGTGACCCGCGATAAGTCACTGTCAGCGCAGTTTGAGCATTCTCTGGCGATCACCGAAGATGGCAATGAGATCTTCACGAAAAGCCCGACGGGCAAGGATAAGCCGCCTTATTGATGGCGACGTCACAGGCGCAACTCACCGCGCGGATGGCTGCGGAGTTCGGCCTTGATCTGGTCCAATTTCGCCATTCGGATTGCCTTGTCTTGGGCGGTGGAGAGGTGCTCAAACTGTTCCAGCCGCGTTCGAAGCGGATCATCGGATGCGGTCCGCAGGATCGACTGGTCTACGGCGACTTCGTTTTCATGCTGCGCCGCGATCTAAAACGGTTGCGGGCTCCTTCGCAAAAGCATCAGTGGATCGGCGTGGACAAGATGATTGGCTGCCCGACTGCGAATTTTTCAGGCTTGATAGAGCACTCTCTGATTTCCGAGGAACCTTTCGAACCTCAGCTTCTGGTGCGCCTGCGTGCATTGGTGGACGCCTTGCCAGATGATCACGCGGGCTGGATCGCGTTGCTTGGCGAGGATGTCTTTGAGGCAAGGTCGCACGATCACATTATCAAGCTAGTCGCCTATTTGAGAGAGGCCGTGCCAGCCGCTTCGCGTTAGCATTCAAACCTCCCGCGCTGCTCGTATCGCGGCCCCCGCAGCGAACGGCGAAATTGCCACCAACAGCAGACTAATCGCCGCGACAAAACCCAAACTCGCAGCATCTTGCCGTGCCAGCGCCCCTGCTCCGAAAATTAGGATTGGCAGCGCTAGCGGCACTAGCAGCAATCCTGATAGCGCTGCGCCTGTTCGCAGGCTTGCGGTTAGCGCAGCGATTATCAGGCCAATCGCTGCCAGCCCCGGTGTTCCGGCTAAAAGGCCAAGCAGCAGCAATTGCAGTGTGGGGCCATCGAGGTTCAGCAAGGCTGCCGATGGGAAGGCGGCCAAGATCAGTGGCGGGCCAAAGCTCAACCAATGCGCCGCCAGCCGCACGGCCATCATCACTTCCTCTGTGACACCGCGCAGGCGCAATTGGTCGAATGTGCCAAGCTCGATGTCCTGCGCCACTAGCTTCTCCAGCGGCAGGATCGCGGCGAGCAGGGCGGCAATCCACACGACGCCGCCTCCGGTCCTTGCGAGCAGGTTTGCATCTGGGCCGACTGCAAAGGGGTAGAGCATCGCGACAGCGACGAAGAACACGACCGGCAATGCCGCTCCGCCTCCGCCCGCTGCGCTGACGAAGGGGAAGAAGCGGCCCAAATCGCGCTTGAAGAGAGCACCGATCATGCAGGCTCCTGCGTCGGCACGTACTCGCCCAGTTCAAGTGTTCGCAGGCCGTCAATCTTCAGTGTTTGATGCGACGCGATGAGCGCTATGCCGCCGCCGCTCACATGGTCAGCGATCAACGCCGTAACCTGCTCAATCGCGGCCACATCCAGTCCCGATAGCGGCTCATCCAAGAGCCATATTGGAGCGCCCCGATTAAGCAGCGCTGCCAATCCCGCTCGCTTTCGCTGCCCGGTCGACAGGTAACGCACCGGTACCTCTAACAGTGGCTCCAACCCTAGCACTGCGAGTGCCTCGCTCGGATCGCTGCATCCATCAACGCGGTGCCAAAATGCCAGCGCCCGGCCTAGCGCCAAATCCGGATCGAGGGCAGGGCGCTCATCGACCAAACCAACCGCGCCAACTCGCTCCACTTCGCCAGCAAAGGGCGTCGTCAACCCCGCCAAAGTCCGGATCAGCGTCGTCTTACCTGTCCCATTCGCACCGGTCAGGTGCAGCACCTCTCCGCCAGCAATCGCGAAGGACAACCCTTTGAACAACAGCCGGTCACCGCGCCGACAGGCGAGGCTCTTGGCAGTAAGGTTGGGAGAAGCGTCCTCTTGCATCGCACAGAGCGTTAGGCAAAAGCGGGACACCCCACAACTCCCGTCGAACAGGATGCCTGCCCATGACCACCGTTCCCCAGCTTTCAGACCAAGATCGAGATCGCCTCCTTGCCGATCATCCCGGCTGGGAGTTGGCGCGCGAAGGCGCAGCGATCACGCGCACGTTCCAGTTTGGCGACTTTAGCGAGGCATGGGGCTTTATGAGTCGGGTCGCCTTGCTGGCGGACAGCCAGGATCACCATCCCGAATGGTTCAACGTCTATGCTAAGGTGGAGATCACTCTGACCACGCATGACGCGGGTGGCCTGTCGATCCGCGATTCCAAGATGGCGCGGGCGATTGACGATCTCCTTTGATTGCGAAGCCTAGATAAGCAGCGCAATCAATAATTACCGACCCAGCAAACCAGCTGCCGAGCGTTGTTGTTTGCGCACTTTGCCCGGCATCCAGCGTTTCGCGAAGTTCAGCTGCTTTGCGGTCTTACCGACGAGGTGGTGCAGGCCATCGCCGTGGACCGCATCCCATACCGTTTGTGCAACTTCTTCAACCGGAGTGATCTCCAGACCTGCCTCTTTAACGCGTGTTCGGATTTGTTCGTTATTGCCACGATGGCCGGTGCCATCGAGCAAGGGAGTATCGATAAAACTAGGGCAGATTGAGGATACTTTGATCCCGTCCGGCGCCCATTCCGCATCCAGACTTTCCGCAATGCCGCGTACCCCAAATTTGGTTGCGCTGTAGACGCTCATGCCGGTTCCGCCGGTGATCCCGGCGGCGCTCGCAATGTTCACCAGAGCCGATCCCGGCGCGGTTTTCTGCAGATAGGGATAGACCGCCTGCGCTCCGTACAAAACGCCGCGCAAATTGATGTCGAGGCAGCGGTCGATCTCTTCAACTTCCAGATCAGCCAAATTGCCGCCGGTGCCGATACCAGCATTGTTGACCATCACATCGATCCGATCACCAGCCGCCGTTGCCGCCCCTTTGAGAGCCACATCCCATGCCGCGCGGTCGCGCACGTCTAGCTTGTGCGAATAGGTAAACCCACCGCCGACCAGGCCCAACGTGTCTTGCATGCCCTCTTCATTCACATCGGCGATGCTGACAAACCATCCGCGCTCACCAAAATGGCGGGCCACTGCGCGGCCAATGCCGGAAGCGCCGCCGGTGATAAAGATGTTGCGGCGCGTTGTGTTGGCGTCTGACATGGCGGTGATCCCTCTTTCCCATTTTTGTTTGCAACCGGTTTAGGCGTCAGGGGCCACTTCGACAAGCCGTGTTTGGCTATCCAGAAAGACTTGCCGAAAGACCCTGCACATGAGCCGCGCCTTCGATAATCTCTGCGGTTGAGGCCGCCAGGACATCGCCCAAAGGTTCCGCCCGGCCATGCAACACTTCTGCGAGGAAATTTTCCGCGATCGCGAAGAAGGCGATGGAATTGTCAGGCTTTGCAAAACCGTGCCCTTCATCTGGGTAAAGGACATAGGTGACAGGGATATTCGCCGCCTTCATCGCATCGGCAATCTGGTCGCTTTCAGCCTGTTTGACGCGTGGATCATTGGCGCCTTGCGCGATGAGCAGCGGTTTGGTGATCTGGTCTGCTTTATAGAGAGGACTCGCCGCTTTCAGCAGTGCGAGCCCTTCTTCGGTGCCGGGATTGCCCATGCGTTCATGGAAAATCTTGACCATGGGTGCCCAATAAGGGGGGATCGTGCCGAGCAGTGTTTCAAGGTTTGATGGGCCAACAATATCAACGCCGCAGGCAAAGGTCTCTGGCGTGAAGGCTAGCCCCGCGAGCGTCGCATAGCCGCCATAGGAGCCGCCCATAATCGCAACCTGATCGCGGGTCGCAATGCCTTGATCGATGGCCCACTCGACTGCATCGATCAGGTCATCGTGCATGGCGAGACCCCATTGCAGATTGCTGGCATTGATGAAGTCTTTGCCAAATCCGGTGGAGCCTCGGAAGTTTACTGACAGGACCGAATATCCGCGATTGGCGAGCATTTGGTGGATCGAATTGAACCCATAATCATCACGCGCCCATGGGCCGCCATGGACGAGCAGCACCATCGGTCCGGCTGAATCCGCTCCGGCTGGACGGGTGAGGTAGGATGGTAGGGTCAGCCCGTCGCGGCTGGTGATCTCAATCCCTTGCATGGGTTGCAGAGGTGCACCCTCAAGCTCTGGCCGAGTGGTGTAAAACGGGGTGAGTGTTTGCGCATCGCGATCATAGATATAGGTGCTGATTGGCGCACCCACCGGGTCATTCCAGACGATCCAGATGCGGTCATCATCGGTGCGCGATAGGACACCGGATTGTCCCTCAAACTGGCTGCTTAGCCATTCAAAGGCCGCTGCAATATCAGCATCCAATGCATGCCATGAGGTTTTGAGATAATTGACCGAATAGGCCTCCACAACGCCGGTATCTTGATGGCGCAGGGTGCCGCCAATGTCGGCCTTGTCGTCTTCTGCGACCGGAGTGCGCTCCCCGGTCTTCGTGTCCTGAGCATAGAGCGCGGCAGTGTTGCGGCCCCGGCTGTCGAGCCAATAAAGGATCGACCCGTCGCTGGTATAGCCAGCAGGCGACGTGGTCAGCGCGTCTTCCATCGCCGTGGTTTCAAACGGCTCAGCCTCAACGACATTGTCCGTCACGCGGAAATAGTCGGTGCCGCCTTCTTCGTTCTGGCTCATAGCAAGACGCACATTGAGCGCATCATCTGTCTCAAACCCGGCATAACCGTGGTTCTCAAGCACTAAGGTCAACTCGCCTGTGGTGAGGTCGAGCCGGTAGATGTCGTGCAGTTGCGGGTCACGATTGTTGAGGCCCAGCAGGATCGCGGTCTTGATGGTGTTGGACGTGCCGATGATCTGAACCCGTGTATCCTCAAACGGGGTCAAAGATGTTTCTGCGCCGGTCGCAATATCAATGCGATAAAGCAGAAAATTCTCATCGCCGCCTTTATCCTGAACATACAAGATGCTTTGCCCATCGGGTGCCCAGACATAGCCGGGTATCGGGCGATCTGTGCTGGAAGATATCGCTTTCGCATTCGATGGATCGGCACGCGGGGCGAGCCAGATGTTCATCACGCCATCGACCGGTGCCAGCCAAGTGAGCCACTGGCCATCCGGACTGATCTGCCCGCCTGACTTGCTGGGATTGCCGAACAGATGCTCACGCGGGATCAGGGGCGTAGTGGTGGTCATGGTGTCTCCGAAAGGCTGTGTTTGTAGCTATGTATGTGCCCTGCGCGAGATTGGGAGGGGCGGGCGCAAAACTACAATGCTGGATTGGCGTAGAAATGCCATGTGAAGATCGCCATCGCGCCTCTGTGCGGGGACCAGCGTTCGCCCAATTCACGGCATTCTCTTTCTTTCGGGCGCTCTTCCATGTCGAGCAGGCGTTTGACGCCTTCTTGGACCGCCAGATCACCGGCGGGCCAGATATCGGTGCGACCCTCGGCAAAGAGCAGGTAAATCTCTGCCGACCATCGCCCGATTCCCTTGATCTGGGTCAATTCTTCAATCGCTGCCTCATCGTTCGCCGGCAGCGCGTCAAAGTCCAACTCGCCAGCATCCACCAACTCGCACAGACTGCGTGCATAACCCTGTTTCTGGCGCGACAGGCCGCATGCGCGCAATGTATCGAAATCGCGGCTGAGGATGCACTTGGGAGTAAAGTCTTCTCCGACTTCCGCGATCAGCTTGTTCCACATGGATGCAGCGGCTGCGACGGACACCTGCTGGCCCACAATGGTGCGCAATAATGTCTTATAGCCTCGGTCCCGCAGACGCGGGTCCGGATAACCAATGCGTGCCAGTTCTTCGCCCACGCGCGCATCTTTTACCGCCAGCGCATCCATTTCGGACTTGATGATTTTGGCTGTCAGACCCACTCTTAAATCCTCTAGGTTGCCATCAGCAATGGAACCTCCTAGCTGAGCTGCCATTATATCCAAGCGCGCATTCTTGCGCTCAACCTAGTTCACACCCGTTGATAAGGACTGACAAACCCATGCCCAAACTGGTCGTCACCAACCGCGAAGGCGAAACAAGCGAAATCGAGGTCGAAGATGGCCTGACCGTGATGGAAGCGGTTCGCGACAATGGCTTTGATGAATTGCTGGCATTGTGCGGTGGGTGCTGTTCCTGCGCGACGTGCCATATCGTGATCGACGATAGCTCGGTGACCGGTCTGCCTGAAATGTCCGAAGACGAAGATGACCTGCTTGAATCCAGCGATCACCGCAAAGAAGGCTCACGCCTATCATGCCAGATCCCGCTGACCGCAGAGCTCGATGGGCTTAAGGTAACTATCGCCCCTGAAGATTGATGTTGTTTGCGGCTGGGGCGGCAAACGCCTAAATCCCTCGCCATGAATATCACTCAACCTATCAGCGACACGCTCGCCCTGATCGGCAACACGCCTCTGGTGCGGCTTACCGGCGCTAGCAAGGCCGCGGGCTGCGACATTTGGGGCAAGTGTGAATTTGCCAATCCCGGCTCCAGCGTAAAGGATCGTGCGGCGCTCTATATGATCCGCGACGCAGAGGTGCGCGGGGAATTGAAGCCCGGCGGCACTGTGATCGAAGGCACGGCTGGCAATACCGGCATCGGCATCGCGCTGGTCGCCAATGCGCTGGGCTATAAGACGATCATCGTCATGCCGGACAACCAATCCAAAGAGAAAATGGACACGCTCAGAGCGTTGGGCGCGCGGCTGGAGACAGTTCCGCCAACCAAATATGCTGACCCATGCCATTTCCAGCATGTCTCACGCCGCATGGCCGAGGAGACTGAAGGTGCGATTTGGGCAGGCCAATTCGACAACACCGCCAATCGCCGGGCTCATATCGAAGGCACCGCAGTCGAGCTGTGGGAGCAAACAGGCGGCAAGATCACCGGCTTCACTTGCGCAGCGGGCACTGGCGGAACCATCGCCGGTGTGGGCATGGGGTTAAAGGAAAAGAACCCCGATATCCGCATCGCACTGACCGACCCGCACGGCGCAGCGCTCTACAATTACTACGCCAATGGCGAGCTGAAAGGCGAGGGCTCTTCTGTCGCGGAGGGAATCGGACAGGGGCGCATTACGGCCAACCTCGAAGGGGCACCAATCGACACGCAATTCCGCATCTCTGATGAGGAAGGCATGGTTTGGGTCGAACAGCTATTACGCGAAGAGGGACTGTGTCTGGGCCTATCCAGCGGCATCAATGTTGCGGGCGCGATTGCGCTTGGCAAACAGTTGGTCGCAGAGGGGCATGATAATCCGCAGGTCGCAACGATCCTGTGTGATACCGGCTTTCGTTATCTCTCCACCCTCTACAATTCGGAATGGCTCGCGGTAAAAGGCCTCCCAGTGTTCGATTGGCTTGATCAGAACGGTGATTGAGTAGGGCGATTAATCGACAGGCTAGACTTGCTCCGCTATCCACCCAGTGATGGCTGGCGAAAAACTCAAACAACGCATTTCTAAAGCGCAACAGCTTGCGAGCGCTGCGCGTGCCCGTGGCGGTGACGACGCTCCACCAGAAGGCGCCCCTTTGGGCGGTTCAAAGGCAGAGGCGACGCAGCGTCTGCAAGTCGGGTTGTTCGGGCTTGGGTCGATGGTGTTGTTGGTCGGGTTGGCGAGTATTCTGGGCAGTCAAGCGGATTTAGCGGAGGAAGCCTCCGTGCCAGAGGCCGCGCCGACCACCGAGCCAACTGAGGCAGCACCGCAACGCGACCCGCTCGCCGATGCGGGGATTGTGCCGGATATTCCCTCAGACACAGATCCAGAGCCTGACGAAGAACTGACCGACGGTCTCGGCGACACTGCGCTACCGTTGGACGACGGGGACCTGCCTGCTGATGCTGCACCGCAGGACTGATACTCTCGCAGCGGGGCTGGTGACAGCCGTCGCGCTGACGCTGGCGGGATGCGGCAATGCGTCTGTGGTTGCCGAGCCAGAACAGTCAACCCAAGTTCAAACCGAACCCAAGCCAAAACTGGGCCTGATGACCAGTCTGCCTTTGTATTGGCCGCTGGGCACAGAATTCGCTGATCTCGCTGGCGGTGGGGGCGAAGTTCCGTGGCAGCGTCCTTTGCTGGAGGCGCAGCATGATCTGGTCCTGCTTGACACCCTATCGCCTATTCCCGGCTTTGCTCCCAATGCGCCTGAGACCGACCCGCTTGAAGGTTTGAAACGACTGGCCGTGATTCAGCCGCGCGGGTTGTCGCCTGCTGATAATGTCGCGCTCGATGATTGGGTGCGTGCGGGGGGACAGCTTTTGCTGGTGCTCGATCCGATGCTGACGGGGCATTACGACCTACCGTTGGGCGATCCGCGGCGGCCGTCCGATGTGGCGTTGATCCCGCCAGTGGTCGCACGCTGGGGCATGGAGGTGACCTTTGATGATGCCCAAAGCGTGGAGCCGCGCGCGCTGACATACAAAGGGGTGAGCGTGCCGATCGCCCTTTCTGGAGAGATCAATGCGCAGTCTGAGGGGTGCTCCGAAAGCAACCCAAGCGCCATAATCCGATGCGAAATTGGTGAGGGCGCTGTAACGGTAATCGCCGATGCGGCCGTGTTCGAGCACCGCGCGGATGACGCGGGGAATGACACAGTGAATGACTCTGGTTTTCAATCGCTTATGGCGGTGATCTTTGAATAATTGAGCATTTCGGGGAGAATGCGGGAGGCGTTCGGGATTGACCGGGCGAATCCGGGAATTATGCGCGATTTCAGCGCAATATTGCGGGAAACTACGGGTTTTTCAGGGCGCTAAGGGGTGGATTGAGAAATTGTTACATCTTTAAAGATGTTTAAAATCAGCACCTTAGAGAGTAATCCCGTGATTTCCCTAGAAATACCCTAGTCACCCGCCTTCTTCCCAGATATTACCGTCTTCCATCAAACATATCTGTTTGCCTCGCGCGGCCCATCTCGGTTGGCGCGCTGCCTTCGTTCGCGCGGGCGGCAACGGGGAAGGTGTGTTTGTGACGGAGGAATGTGTCGCTGGCAATGATGCCGGGGACAAGGGAAGGGGAATTGCGCGTGTCGGCGCCCGAAGCAAAAGGATCAACCTATAGCGGTAACGCCTATTCGCCCGCGGGCGATAAGGGCCGCTTTGTGTTGCCCCCTGCTTTGCGTAAGACTGTGAAGGAAAGCTCCGGCGGCGCGAAGACGCTTTGCTTGGCCGCTCATGGTAAACTCGACTGCCTGATCGGATTTGGCCTTTCGCGTATCCCAATGCTTCAAAAGACGTTGGACGACGAACAAGAACGCGCGATCCGCATGGGTGATGCTGAGTTCGAATACGATACGCGTGCTCAACAATTGTTCGGCTTTGAACAGCTGCCCTTCGACGATAGCGGACGCTTTGTGATGCCCGACTATCTGCGCGATCTGGGGGAGATCGAAGACGGATTGTTCTTCCAGGGGGCAGGTGAGTTTTTCCTGATCTGGAACCCGAATGAGCTCGCCAAAATGGGCCCTGCTTACAAGGGTGCACAGGCCGCGTGCCGGAAACAATTGGTCGAGGCCGCGGCTAAGGCGAAAGCAAAGGGAGCGAAGAAATGATCGCTCCTCACATCCCCGTTTTACTCGACGAAGTGGCCGCCGCTGTTGCGCCGCGCCCTGATATGACGATCATTGATGCGACCTTTGGCGCAGGCGGATATTCGCGCGTACTGCTCGCATCGGGTGCGCGCGTCTATGGCTTTGACCGCGACCCGAACGCGATCCGCGATGGTGCCGGAATGGTCACCGAATTCGATGGTCGTCTTTCGCTTCATGCCGAACGCTTTTCCTCGATGCGCGAAGAAATGGCGCGCATTGGTGTGCCTCAGGTTGACGCCGTTGTGATGGATATCGGCGTATCTTCAATGCAGCTTGATCAGGCAGAGCGAGGCTTTGCGTTCTCCAATGACGGCCCGCTGGATATGCGCATGAGCCAAAATGGCGAAAGTGCGGCGGATTTTCTCAATTCCGCTGACGAAGCGGCGATCGCCGATGTGCTCTACCACTATGGCGAAGAACGCCAATCGCGCCGCGTTGCCCGCGCCATTGTCGCTGCGCGCCCGCTGGAGACGACCGGCGATCTCGCCCGCGTTGTTCGCCGTGCGCTGGGGTACAAGCCACATGACAAGAAAGATCCTGCGACCCGCAGTTTTCAGGCCGTTCGCATTCATGTGAATGATGAGTTGGGCGAGTTAAGCGCCGGGCTTAACGCAGCTGAGGCTTTGTTGCGCGAAGGCGGTGTATTGGCCGTCGTCAGCTTTCACAGTCTCGAGGATCGCATCGTCAAACGCTATTTGCGCGAAGCATCGGGCGCTGGGCGCGCTGTGTCACGCCACCTGCCCGGCGAAGTGCCCGGACCCGCGCCGACCTTCACGAAATTGTCCAAAGCCATCCGCCCATCGGATGCAGAAATTGAGCGCAATCCGCGCGCCCGTTCGTCAACCCTGCGCCACGCCATTCGCACTGACGCGCCAGCCCGTGAAGGAGCTTTCGCATGATTCCCAACGGCTCTCGCACTCGTCAGGTTGGCTGGGCGACCGTGCTTGCGGCGTGTGTGGCACTGTTTGCGGTGCTCAGCTTCAACGTCCACGCAGTCAAAAGCGAAGTGCAATTGGCCGAGCGTCAGATTATTGCGCTTGAGCGTGAGACTTTGCTGCTCGAAACGGAATTTCAGACCCGCGCCAGCCAGCGCCAATTGGCGGAATGGAACGCGGTAGAGCTTGGCTATAAAGCGCCACGCGCGGACCAGTATCTCGACAACGAACGGCAGCTTGCCAGCCTTGGCCAGCCGCGCGGACCCGATGCGCCTGCTCCGATCCGGGTGGCTCGCACCGATCTCGCCGCAGCCGATGCGCCGAAGCGTGATATGGTTTCGCCGCTATCAGGTGAGCCGGTTACTTTAGCAGCCGTCAGCGCCAGCGACGATGCAGGCGCTATGTTCACCGAAGCCTTTGGCGACTTTCTGATTGAGGCATCCCCGATCCGCGCTGCCAATGCGGCGACGCCTTCCGGGCGACCGGTCGATGCGGCTATCATCGGTGAGGCTTCCGAATGAACGCATATGCCCTTGGCGCCGGGCTCAACCCCATATTTGGCGGCCAAAAGGCACCCGGCGAAACACAGGCAGGATTAAGACACGAACCGCGCCCTGCAATCCAAGCGGGACGGGTCCAATCGGTGAACCTTCGCTACAGCTTGCTGGTCACAGCGCGCCTGCGGCTGTTCGTCATTATTGGCGCATTCGTCCTGATCGCAGCCATCGCATTGATGCGGATCGGCTATCTCGGCTTTGTCGGTGCAGCGCCCAACCAGACCAGCCTTGCCGATGCACTGCTTCCGCCGCGCGGCGAGATCACCGACCGCAATGGCACTGCGCTCGCGCGCACATTTCCCGCCTATGCCTTGTGGTACAACCCAAAGGCGATGGGCGATGAAGGCTCTCCCTTGGTCGCTCCGCCTGCCGAGGTTGCGCTGCGATTGAAGGCGATCTTCCCCGACCTCGACGTGCCGCGCACCATGCGGATCCTTTCCTCTGAGCGTGGCGGGTACATTCTGCGCCGCGTTCTGCCCGAAGATGCCAATCGCGTGTTCGAGCTGGGCGAAGTCGCATTGGAAATTCCGCGCGAATATGACCGCCACTATCCGCAAGGTTCGCTGGGCGCGCATGTTCTGGGCTTCACGCTTGAGAATGATGAAGGCAATCTTCAGGGTCGCTTTGGCATGGAAGAGGTGCTCGACGAGCAATTGTCCGACCGCGAATTGCGCGGTGAGCCGGTGGCATTGTCGATCGATCTGCGCGTGCAAGGTGCATTGGAAGATGAGCTGCGCAAAGGCATGTTGGCCACCCAAGCCAAAGGCGCAGCGGGTATTATCCTCGATGTGGATACCGGCGAAGTGATGGCCATGGCCTCGCTCCCCGATTTCGATCCCAACCTCGAAAGCGCGCAGCATTCGCCTAACATCTATAACCGCGTGACCAATGCGACCTATGAGCTGGGTTCGACATTTAAGCCTCTGACCGTCGCCGCCGCGATTGACCACGGTATTGTCCGCAATCTGGGTAAGCATTGGGATGCGACACCGGTCGAGATGTCCGGCCGCTTGTTCCGCGATAATCCGTCCAAGGGCGATACGCTCAATGTCGCGCAAGCACTCGCTTACTCCTCCAACACGGTCACGATGCGGATCGGTGACGAGCTGGGCGAAAAGCGTATGCGCGAGATGATGATTGATCTCGGCATGAAAGAGCGACCACAAATTGAGCTGCAAGCGCGTGGCCGGACGCAATGGCCCGAAGTTCGCCCCAATGGCACCTGGTCGCGGCTCACCACGATGACAGTCAGCTATGGCCACGGTATTGCGGTGACGCCGCTGCATCTTGCTACAAGCTATGCCGCAATGGTGAATGGCGGGATTTGGCGCCCTGCGACCTTGCACAAGATTGAGCCCGGTGAAGCTCCACGTGGGCGTCGAGTTTTCAAGGCGTCCACCTCGTCCCGCATGCGGCAATTGATGAGGATGATCTCCATTTACGGCACGGGTCGCAGTGCCAACGCTCCTGGATACCGGGTTGGCGGAAAGACCGGTTCTGCGGAAAAAGCGAGCCGGGGTGGTTATGCGCAAACGTCTCTGATTTCTTCCTTTGCCGCCGCTTTCCCGATGGAGCGTCCGCGCTTTGTCGTGGTCACTGTGCTCGATGAACCGCGCGGTACTGCGGCTTCCTCAGGGCAGCGTACTGCTGCCTTTACCGCTGCGCCGATTGTTGGGGAACTGGTCCCACGGATCGGCCCGATGCTGGGTGTGCGGCCTGACAGCACGCGCGATGTCGACATCTCTGACTTACGCTATTTGCTGGAGGGTCAGCGATGAAGCTGGCGGGGCTAATCGAAGCAGCGGGACTGGGCGTTGCAGGCGGCGATGATGTGACCGTTACGGGCTTCGCCATCGACCATCGCAAGATCGCGCCGGGTACCGTCTTCGGCGCGTTTCGCGGTGCGCGCTTTAACGCAGAGGACTTTATTCCCGACGCCGTCGAAGCGGGCGCGGTTGCTGTAGTGGCTGCTCCCGAAGCGCCGGTAAAAGGCGCGCTGCATATTGCCAGTGAAGAGCCGCGCCGCACCTTCGCTCAGCTTGCAGCGAGATTTTTCACTCCCGTGCCTCAGACCATTGTCGCGGTGACCGGGACCAACGGCAAAACCTCCACTGCAGAGATGACCCGTCAAATCTGGCGCATGTGCGGCGAACGCGCGGCTAGCATCGGGACTTTGGGTGTGACCACTCCGGATGAGAGTGTTTCAACCGGCCTCACCACCCCTGATATTGTCACGTTCCTATCGAATATGAGCGGCTTGGCGCGCGAAGGGGTGACCCATGTCGCCTATGAAGCATCAAGTCACGGCCTGTCGCAATTCCGCAATGAAGGGCTTCGCGTAGCGGCCGGGGCCTTCACAAATTTCAGCCGCGATCATCTCGATTATCACGCCGATATGGACGAGTATTTCTCGGCCAAGATGCGCCTGTTCGATGAAGTGGTCGAGCCGGGCGGTGTCGCTGTCATCTGGAGCGGAGGGGAAAAATGCGAATGGACCCGCCGCGCCATTGGCCATGCGCAGAGACGTGACCTGCGCGTGGCTCTCGTGGGGGAGGCTGCGGAGGGCGCTGACACCTATCTGCGTCTCCTCTCTCGCGAAGCGACCCAATTGGGTCAGACTTTGCAAGTTGAATTTGCAGGCGAAGAGCGGGTTATCAAACTGCCTTTGATCGGTGCTTATCAGGCAGCGAATGCGCTGACTTCGTCGGCGTTGGCATTGGCGACGGGGGCCGATCCAGCTCAAGTTTTTGATGCTGTCGGCCGGTTGCAGCCGGTCCGCGGACGGCTGGAGCGCGCGGTGATCACGCCTGCGGGCGCGCCCGTTTATGTCGATTATGCGCACACGCCCGACGCTTTAGAAGCTGCCATTGCCGCGCTGCGTCCTCATGTTGACGCGGCGAAGGGTGGACGCTTGATTGCCGTCTTTGGCGCAGGCGGTGACCGCGACACGGGTAAGCGCGCTCCGATGGGCGACGTCGCCGCACGCGCCGCAGATATCGCCATTGTCACAGATGACAATCCGCGCGGCGAAAAGCCCGCCGCTATACGGGAACAGGTTCTTGCAGGCGCAGCGGGCGCCGCAAATATCCGCGATATTGGTGGACGGCGCGAGGCTATTCTCGCTGCTGTCACGGATGCGGACGCAAACGATATTGTCCTTGTCGCTGGCAAGGGTCATGAACAAGGTCAGATAATCGGGTCGGGAGACACAATGCGAGTTTTGCCGTTTGATGACGTGCAGGTAGCACGCGAATGCGCTGCGCAGGCGGTGCGCTGATGGGTCTCCATTCCTCCCGCCACGCTTTCCTTCACGCATGGCCCCACGATGCGCGCGACCAATTGCCGCTGGCGCTGTGGAGTTCCTCGGAGATTGAAGCTGCGACCGGTGGGCGCGCAAGCCACGCTTTCCAAGCATCCGGCGTTGAAATGGACAGCCGCGATGTGCGTCCCGGTGATCTGTTTGTCGCTTTGAAAGGCGATGCGTTGGATGGCCACAAATTCATCGCTGCCGCCTTTGCCAAAGGCGCTGCTGCTGCGGTCACAGACCGCCCCGTAGATTTTCCGCATGTGCTGGTGAAAGACACCACTGCCGCACTTCACGCGCTCGCCCACATGGCCCGCGATCGGGGTGAAGCGGTGCGCATTGGCGTGACCGGTTCGGTCGGCAAGACCGGCGTGAAAGAGGCGATTTTTGCTGCGCTCGACCGCTCCAGCAGAGGCTGCGCCCATCGCAGCGTGCGCAGTTACAACAACCATGTCGGCGTCCCGCTCAGCCTGTCTCGCCTGCCAGCGCGCGCGAAGTTTGGCGTGTTTGAGATGGGCATGAACCACACAGGCGAAATCGCGCCGCTCACCGATCATGTGCGCCCGCATGTTGCTCTCATCACGACCATTGCACCCGCTCATATTGAGAATTTGGGTTCGATGGAGGCGATTGCCGACGAGAAGGCGCAGATATTCACCGGCCTGATGCCGGGCGGCACTGCGATCATTCCGGCGGATACTGACTACACAGAGCGTATGATCGGCCATGCCCGCGCGCTTGGTGTGAAAGTGGTCACATTTGGCCGCCACCCGGATGCCGATGTGCGCTTGCTAGATGCGATTCCGGATACCAATGGCGGATCGATTGTCACCGCAGACCTTGGCGAAACGCGGCTGTGTTACTCGGTTGCCGAACCTGGCGATCACTGGGTCACCAACTCGCTTGGCGTCATGGCGGCGGTTCGCGCGGCGGGCGGCGATTTGGCCAGTGCTGGTTTGGCCTTGGCTGAAATGGGCGGATTGAAAGGGCGCGGCGCTCGCATGGCTATCGAGGCCAATGGCGGCAAAGCGACATTGGTGGATGAAAGCTACAACGCCAACCCCGCCTCCATGCGCGCAACACTCAAAGCATTGGGCCAAACGCCCGCGCATCGGCGCATTGTGGTGCTTGGCAGTATGATGGAGCTGGGTGATTTTGCTCCCAAGTTCCACGCACAGCTCGAAAGACCAATGGCGGAGGCTAATATCGATCACGCGATCCTTGTCGGCGACGAGATGGGCGCATTGGCGGACCGGCTGAGGGCAGGGTTGGGGAGAAAACCCGGCGATTCCCTTGGCTTTGAAGGCACCTTCGCCCATTGCGATGGCCCTGCCGAAGCGATCGTGGCGCTGGAAGAATACGGGATTTCAAGCGGCGATGCGGTGCTTGTAAAGGGCTCCAACTCGGTGGGCCTTGGCAGGTTGGTCACACACTTTACGCAGCCTTCTGGATAAAGGGAGGCATCAAGGGATCTGAATGCTTTACCTGCTCGCAGAATGGCTCGGCTTTGAAGGGGCGCTCAACCTGATCCGGTATCAGACGTTTCGCGCAGGCGCGACGTTGATGACGGCGCTTGCCTTCGGTCTGATTATCGGCCCACGTTTCATCAACATGCTGCGCGTGCGTCAGGGCAAAGGGCAACCTATCCGTGCCGACGGTCCCGAAAGTCATCAGGCGAAAGTTGGCACGCCGACTATGGGCGGTTTGATGATCCTGGTGGCCCTCGCTTTTTCGCTGCTGCTTTGGATGGATTTGCGCAGCCCACTGGTGTGGGCCTGTTTGGCGGTGACGATTGGTTTTGGCCTAATCGGGTTCATGGATGACTATGACAAAGTTACCAAGAACAGCCATGCTGGCGTTTCCGCTAAAGTGCGTTTGCTGGCGGAATTTATGGTTGCAGGCGTCGCATCCTATTTGATCGTCAGTCAGATCAACACCAATCTCTACATCCCGTTTTTCTCCGATGTCAGTATCCCGCTTGGGCCGCTCTACTACGTCTTTGCGGCGGTGTTCATCGTCGGGTTTGGTAACGCGGTGAACCTAACCGATGGACTGGACGGGTTGGCGATCATGCCGGTGATTATTGCTGCGGGCACTTTTGCGATTATCGCTTATCTCGTTGGGCGCACGGATTTCTCCGAATATTTAGGCATTCCCTATGTTGAGGGCGCAGGCGAATTGGCGATATTCTGCGCTGCGATAATGGGCGGGGGCCTTGCGTTCCTATGGTTCAATGCTCCTCCTGCCGCGGTCTTTATGGGCGATACCGGATCACTCGCCCTGGGTGGAGCTTTGGGTGCGATTGCGGTTGCGGCGCATCACGAGGTTGTGCTGCTGATCGTGGGCGGGTTGTTCGTAGCCGAAACCGCCAGCGTCATCATTCAGGTGTTCTGGTTCAAACGCACGGGCAAGCGCGTGTTCCGCATGGCGCCTATCCATCACCATTTCGAACAGCTCGGTTGGAGTGAGAGCAAGGTTGTGATCCGGTTCTGGATCGTCGCCATTATCCTCGCCATGATTGGCCTTGCCACGTTGAAACTGAGGTAGGGCGCAAGCAGCTATGATCACCTCTGCCGCCTTTGCCAACAAACGATACGCGATCCTCGGGCTCGCGCGATCAGGCGCGGCGGCGGCTGAGGCGTTGTTGGCGAGCGGAGCGCAGATCACGGTATGGGACCGTCAAGATGTTGCTCGCACCGCGTTTGAGGGGCGCTGTGACATCGCAGACCCGCTGGAGATGGATCTTACCGGCTTCGATGGCCTCGTCGTTTCTCCTGGAGTGCCGCTCAACACGCACCCAATCACCGCCCATGCAGCAAAGTATGACGTGCCGATCATCGGCGATATCGAGCTGTTCGCGCTCGCCCGGCCAGACCTGTTGCCGCACAAAGTGGTCGGGATCACCGGCACCAATGGCAAATCCACTTGCGTCGCTTTGGTGCACCATATCCTAGAGATGGCAGGTATTCCGACGGTGCTCGGCGGCAATATTGGTGAGCCCATCATGGGGCAGGAACCGCTTGCCCCCAATGACCAGGGCGACGGGGTCTATGTCCTCGAATTGTCGAGCTATCAGATAGATCTGACGCAAAGCCTCGATTGCGATGTCACCGGTCTGACCAATGTGACGCCCGATCACCTTGATCGCTATGATGATTTCGCCGCTTATGCCGCATCCAAGGCACGGCTGTTTTCGATGCAATCGGTGGAGCGGCTTGCAGTGTTCGGATCGCTGACTGAGCCGGCGGGCGACATTTTTGAAGCGGTGAAAGCTGTCCGTCCGACGGGACGCGCGCTTGCCGTCAATCTCAATTATCTGCGGTCGCTGCAATCCGGTTGGCCGAGCCTGCAAGGGCCGCACAATCTGGAGAATGTCGCGCTTGCCGTTGCGATTGTCGAGGAGCTGGGTGTGAAGCCTGCTCAATGGCAACATGCGCTGCCCCGGTTTCACAGTCTGCCGCATCGGATGGAAAGCGTCTGCGAGGAAGATGGCGTGCTGTTTATCAATGACAGCAAAGCGACCAACACTGCCTCCACCGCACCAGCGCTGGCCGCATTCCCTCCGGTAGAGGACCGCGCGCGGGTTCATTGGATCGTCGGGGGCCTCGCAAAGGAAGACGGCCTTGGTGAATGCGATGGTCAGCTTGGCAATGTCGCCGCCGCCTACACTGTGGGTGAGGCTGGCCCGCGCTTTGCAGAATTGCTCGACGGGCGCGTGCCAGCGGTCGAGCGGTGCGAATTGATCAGCGAGGCTGTCAGCCGGGCGCGCGAGGCCTCAAAACCTGGCGATGTGGTGCTGTTCTCACCCGCCTGCGCCAGCTTTGACCAGTTCCGCGATTACGAGAAACGCGGCGAACATTTTCGCCAATTGGTCGGGGTGATCGCAGAGCGTGCGCAGGATTGTTCGCCCGCATTTTTTGACACTGATGAGGCCGCATGAGCACCTCCCTTTCTAGACCTCCCCATACAAGGCCAAGGGGCGATGCAACCTTTCATGCACCCGTCCCGTCGCGCAGGGGTATGGGTGAAGAATTGCGCATCTGGTGGCGCGAGATTGATAAGTGGCTGCTGGGTCTAGTCCTGTTGCTGATGGCGCTGGGCACGGTTGCGGTTGCGGCGGCATCGCCTGCTGCGGGCAACCAATATGATGTTGCTGAATTCACCTTCTTCCAAAAGCATATTGTGTTCCAAGTGCTGGGCATGGGTGTGATGATTGCAGTCTCTTTTGCGAGCCGAGAGAATGCGCGCAGGTTGGGCATTGTGCTGGCCGTGGGCATGATCGCGGCGTTGTTTCTGGTCCCGATTATAGGTGAAGAGCGCAACGGCGCACGGCGCTGGTTAGAGCTGGGTATGTCGATGCAACCCAGTGAATTTTTGAAGCCCGGTTTTGCGATCCTGCTTGCTTGGATGCTGTCATGGCGGCTGCGCGACGCTGAACTGCCTGTGCTGGGATATGCGACGCTGACTATGGCGCTGGTGGCTGCGCTCTTGATGCTGCAACCCAATCTTGGCGCGACGATCCTGTTTGGCGGGGTGTGGTTTGTTCTGGTGGTGCTGTCAGGCGTGTCACTGGTGCGGATTGGCGGACTGATTGCGCTTGGCATTGGCGGGATGACGGCGGCGTATTTCCTCTATGACAATGCGCGTTACCGCATCGACAGCTTCTTTGGCGGGGGAACCGCATTTGATCAGGTTGATTTGGCGCAGCGTACGCTCCTCAATGGCGGATGGACCGGCAGCGGGCTGTGGTTGGGCACGCGTAAGATGAACCTGCCAGAGGCGCATACGGACTACATCTTCTCCGTCGTTGGTGAAGAGTTTGGCCTGCTCGCCTGCGCGGTAATCATGCTGCTTTATGTCGCGATCATTGCGCGCGCGCTTATTCGGCTTGTCGATGAAGAAAACCTGTTCGCATTGCTCGCAGGAGCGGGACTTGCGACATTGCTGGGTGGCCAAGCGTTCATCAATATGCTCGTAAACCTTCAATTGTTCCCATCGAAGGGCATGACTTTGCCACTGGTGAGCTATGGCGGATCATCGACACTGGCGGTGTGCCTGACCGTTGGGCTATTGTTAGCCATTACCCGGCGCAATCCGTTTTTGGAGCGTGAAAAGCCGGGTTTGAAAGACCTGTTTGGTGGCTCGCGGCCAGGTGGGTCAAGAGCAGCCGAGAGGGAGGGCTTTTTATGAATGCGGAAGTGAAACAGCACGTGCCCTCTGGCGCCAGTCGGCATTTCGTTTTGGCCGCTGGAGGCACAGGCGGGCATCTGATCCCGGCGTTTGCTCTGGCGACAGAGCTGCATGCGCGCGGGCATCACGTTGCCCTGATCACGGATGAACGCGGCGCGAATATTCCGGGTAAGCCCGAATTTCTGACTGCGCATGTCCTTCCTGCTGGCCGCTTTGGTAAGAACCCTTTGCGCTGGATCGGCGGCGTTCGTGCTGTGCTTGAAGGGCGCAATATGGCGCTGCGCCTTTTTGAGAGCTTTGAGCCTGCCGCGGTTATCGGTTTTGGCGGATACCCCGCTATGCCGGCATTGCTGGCGGCGACGAGCGCAAAAATCCCAAGCCTTGTGCATGAACAAAACGCCGTGCTGGGCCGGGTCAATCGCATTTTGGCGGGGCGGGTCGATGGGATTGCGACATCCTATCCCACCGTTGACCGGTTAAAGCGTAAATATGCGGACAAGACGCATCTGGTCGGCAACCCTGTGCGCGAAGAGGTTCTGGCTCTGCGCGATAAGGACTTTCCCACGCTGACAGAGGAGGGGCTCTTGCGGGTCCTCGTCACTGGCGGTTCGCAAGGCGCAAGTGTTTTGTCCGAAGTGGTGCCCGATGGCCTTGCGATGTTGCCCCCGGCGCTCCGGCTGCGTCTGCAAGTTACGCAGCAATGCCGCTCCGAAGACGTTGATGCGGTGCGCGAACGCTATGCGACGCATGATATCCCAGCGGAACTGGGCACCTATTTCGAAGATATGCATGAGCGGCTTGCCGATGCTCATCTGTTTATCGGGCGTGCGGGTGCTTCGACTATTGCGGAGCTGACTGCGGTTGGTCGTCCCGCGATCCTGGTGCCGCTGCCGATTGCGACGGACGATCATCAGGCGTCGAACACTGGCGAAATGGTGAAAGCGGGCGGCGCGCGGATGATCCGGCAAACCGGCTTTACTCCCAAAGAACTCGCCAAGCAGATACAGGCGCTGGCGCAAAACCCGGCCAGCCTCTCCAACGCGGCACATGGCGCATGGAATTGCGGGCGGCCGAAGGCTGCGCAGGATTTGGCAGACTTGGTTGAGAGCATGAGCGGGATCGACTTGATGGATGTAATCCGCGTGGGCGAGGGTGCTCCCAAAGCCACCGCCAGTGCGACTCAAACCCAAACCGCGCCCAAGGACACGCAATTGTGAAAGGTGTCGGAACCGACATTGGCACGATCCACTTTGTGGGCATTGGCGGTATTGGCATGTCTGGCATCGCCGAGGTTATGCGCAATCTGGGCTACACAGTGCAAGGTAGCGACCTCGCCGAGGGCCCCAGCGTGGAGCGCCTGCGCAAACGCGGCATTGCGGTTCATATCGGCCATGCTCGTGAGAACGTAGAAGGCACCGCTGTCGTCGTCACTTCCACTGCAGTTCGCCGCACCAACCCAGAGGTTGCTGCCGCACTAGAAGCACGCATCCCCGTGGTCCGCCGTGCCGAAATGCTCGCCGAGCTTATGCGGCTTAAATCCACCGTCGCGGTGGCTGGCACGCATGGCAAGACGACTACGACCAGCATGATCGCCAGCTTGTTGGATGCAGGTGAAGTCGATCCGACTGTCATCAATGGCGGTATCATCGAACAATATGGCTCCAATGCGCGTCTAGGCGATAGCGACTGGATGGTGGTCGAAGCGGATGAAAGCGACGGCAGTTTCCTGCGCTTGGATGGCACCATCGCAGTCGTGACCAATATTGATCCCGAACATCTCGACCATTATGGCGATTTTGACGGGGTAAAGCGCGCTTTTGTCGAATTTATTCACAATGTGCCGTTTTATGGTGCGGCGATCCTGTGCGTCGATCATCCCGAGGTTCAGGCGGTCATCGGGTTGGTCCGCGATCGCAAAGTCGTCACCTATGGCTTCTCACTTCAGGCTGACATTTGCGGCGTTAATGTGCGTCCCGTCGATGGCGGCAACACATTCGATGTGATCATCCGCCAACGCGGCGAGGAGGACCGCCGCATTGAAGGCGTGCATCTGCCCATGCCGGGTCGCCACAACGTCCAAAACGCGCTCGCTGCGATTGCGGTTGCGATTGAGATGGGCTGTTCCGACGACGTTATCAGCCAAGGTTTTGCCAGTTTCAGCGGCGTGCGCCGCCGTTTTACCAAAGCGGGCGAGGTGCAGCTCGAAGCGGGCACGGTCAGCGTTATCGACGACTATGCGCACCACCCGGTCGAGATCCGTGCGGTTCTGGGTGCTGCCCGTGAAGCAGCGCAAGAAGGCCGCGTTATCGCTGTGGCTCAACCTCACCGCTACACGCGTCTCAACGATCTGATGGACGATTTTCAGACCTGCTTTAACGATGCCGATATGGTTTTCATCACGCCGGTATTCGAAGCAGGTGAAGACCCAATTGAAGGCGTCGATTCCGCCGCGCTCGTCTCCGGCCTCAAATCACGCGGGCATCGTAGTGCCGCGACTACTGATAGCCAAAGCGACCTCGCGGCCACACTTGCCGGTGAAATCGCACCAGGAGACATCATTGTGTGCCTGGGCGCTGGGGATATCACCAAGTGGGCGGCTACCCTTGCCGGTTCGATTGAATCACATAGGGGGACATGAGCGCGCAAATGAACGATCAGCAGCCCGACGAAGTGAACAACACGGATAATGGTATGGCTCCGACATGCGCCGTCGAGGGTGACGTGTCTACTCCTGTACCTCTGGACAGCATCCGCGGTGCACTTACGCAGGGTGCATCGCTTGCCAAGCATGTCTGGTTCAAAAGCGGGGGTGCGGCGGATTGGCTGTTTGAACCCGCTGACTTGGAAGACCTCAAGGCGTTTTGTGAGAGTCTCGACGGGAACATCCCGATTATGGCTTTGGGCGTGGGTTCGAACATGATCATCCGCGATGGCGGCGTGCCCGGTGTGGTGATCAAGCTGGGCCCGCAATTCGCGGAGGTCGAAGTGACCGGCGACACCACATTGAAAGCGGGCGCTGCGGCCCCCGCCAACAAAGTCGCGCGCCGCGCGGCGAAGGCGGGGATCGACGGCATCTCTTTCCTGACCGGCATACCCGGATCGGTCGGCGGTGTGACCAAGATGAACGGCGGATGCTATGGGCGCGAGACCTGCGATATTCTGGTCGATTGCGACGTGGTGCTGCCCGACGGGCAATTTGTCACGCTGACCAATGCCGACCTGCAATATTCCTATCGCCATTCGGTTTTACCCGAAGGTTCTGTGGTGGTCGAGGCTCGCTTCAAAGGCTTCCCCGGTGATCCGACAGTGATCAAGGCGGAGATGGATCGGATCTCGTCCGAGCGCAAAGGCTCGCAGCCCATCGGCAGCATGACCGGCGGCTCGACTTTTAAGAACCCCCCGGGCCATTCCTCATGGAAATTGATTGATGCGGCGGGCCTACGCGGGTTCAAGCATGGCGGCGCGCAGGTGAGTGAGAAGCACTGCAATTTCCTCATCAACACCGGCGGCGCAACCAGCACAGAGATTGAAGGGCTGGGTGAGATTGTGCGCGAGAAAGTCTATGCGCATTCCGGCGTTCAGCTTGAGTGGGAGATCAAGCGGGTTGGCAGGCCATGACGGCTAAACCACCCCTTCACATCGCGGTCCTAATGGGCGGCTGGGCGAATGAGCGCGAGGTTTCTTTGATGACCGGCGCGGGCGTCGCCGATGCGCTGGAAATGAATGGCCACCGCGTGACCCAAGTGGACATGGGTCGCGATGTCGCTGTGCGCCTGGCTGAGATTAAACCCGATGTCGTCTTCAATGCGCTGCATGGCGTGCCGGGTGAGGATGGGAGCGTCCAAGGAATGCTCGATCTGATGGGTATTCCGTATACGCATTCAGGCCTTGCGACGTCCGTGATCGCGATTGACAAACAACTGACCAAGCAAGCTTTGATCCCGCATGGTATTCCGATGCCGGGCGGACGGATTGTGCCGGTCGCTGAGCTGTTTGAGCGTGATCCGCTTCCGCGTCCCTATGTGCTGAAACCCGTCAATGAAGGTTCCTCTGTTGGTGTCGCCATCGTCACCGAGGACAGCAATGTGGGAAACCCGATTGCGCGCGATGCGGCGGGTCCGTGGCAGGAGTTTGATGAACTGCTTGCCGAACCTTTTATCAAAGGGCGCGAGCTGACTACGGCAGTCATCGATAGCGCAGCAGGTCCACGCGCGCTGGGCGTCACCGAGTTGATCATCGAGCATGGTTTTTACGACTACGAACATAAATACACAGAGGGGCGCACGCAGCATGTATGCCCTGCCAAGATTCCACCCGAAATCGCCGCTCTTTGCGAGGAATACGCCATCCGCGCGCATCAATTGCTTGGCTGTCATGGAGCGAGCCGGACCGATTATCGCTGGGATGATGAGGCGGGTGAGAACGGTTTGTTTGTGCTGGAGACGAACACACAGCCGGGCATGACCCCGCTTAGCCTCGTGCCCGAACAGGCGCGTCATGCGGACATTGGCTATGCCGAATTGGTGGAAATGATCGTGATGGAAGCGATCCGGGTGCACGGCCTTGCCTCGGCTGCAAAGGAGACCGCCTGATGGCCAAGATCAAACGCAGTGCTGGTAAAGGTGTGCGTCGCGCCGCCAAATCGCAAAGCCGAGCAGCCGGCGCTCGCCGGGCGAAGGCCAAGACCACAGGGTTGGTCGACCGCGCCATGGGTGTCCTACCCTTTACGGAGGAGCAGTGGAGCACGGTGTGGCTGACTATGATTATCGGCGGCGCGGTTGGCCTCGCATTCGTTATTGCCAATCTCGCAGGCGTTCCTGCTATAGCTCAGGCGCAAGTTGCGGCAATGGCTTCTGACGTTGGTTTCGAAGTGAAGCATGTGCGCGTCACCGGAACCAATCGTATGGATGAGCGCGAGGTCTATGCTCGCGCGCTGGCTCAGCAAGATCGCCCAATGCCGCAGGTTGAGATCGAGAAGCTGCGCAAGGAATTGCTCGATTTACCATGGGTCAAGGATGCGCGAGTGTCCGTGCAGCTCCCATCGACGTTGGCAATCGATATTGTGGAGCGCAAACCGCACGCAGTGTTGGAAAAGCCCGATCGGTTGATGTTGATTGATGCCGAAGGGGAGGAGCTATCAGTTGTCGCGCCTGATGCGGGCGGAGCGATGCTGCGTATTTCGGGACCGGGTGCTGCGAAACAGGTTGCGCCGCTGGATGAATTGCTGGCCACAGCGCCAGCGCTTGGTCCGCAAGTTGAAGCTGCCGAATGGGTTGGCAATCGCCGCTGGAACCTTTCGTTCAAAAGTGGCCAAGTGCTTGCGTTGCCAGAGGGCACGGAAAATGCATCCAGCGCGCTTATTCGGTTTGCGCGAATGGACGGTCAGAACCGACTTTTAGGCGGACAAGTTGCGACCTTCGACATGCGCTCACCACCGCGCATTTACATGCGTGTGCCCGGCCGCGCTGATCGTGAAATCGGCGATGGATCTTGATGGGGACGTATAATGGCTAGCAATAAGACCGCTGCGAAACCTGCTGCTAAGCCAGCTACGGCCAAAGCACGGCTCGCCAAGATTTTTGGTGCAGTCAATGTCGGGTCGTTTCGCATTTCGGCAATGATCATGGGCGAGACCGAGACTGGCGAGTTGTTGGTCCTCGGATCAGGGCACCGCGCGTCTCAAGGGATTAAGCGTGGCTATGTCACCGATATGAGAGCGGCGACTTACGCGATCCGCGATGCTGTGGAGCGCGCGGAGAAGAACGCGGGGACGAGTATCCAAAGCGTTTGGATCGCATGCTCGGGCGCAGGGCTTTCCAGCCGCGTTTCGAACGTAGAGATTGAGATCGGTGGTCGCCGGATCGAAGAGGAAGATGTCGAGCACCTGCTGATCGAGGCGCGCGACATGATCCAGCCCGATGGCCGCACGGTCCTCCATGCACAACCTGCGCATTACACACTCGATGGAGCGCACGGCGTGGCCAATCCGCGCGGCCTTCATGCAGAGCGACTTGGCGTTGATGTCCATGTGATGTTGGCCGATGGCGCGCCGGTTCGCAATTTGATGGAGGCGGTGCAGAACGCGCATCTCGAAGTCGAGGCTGTGGTCGCTGCACCGCTCGCTTCGGGCTATTCCAGCCTGTCCGAAGAAGAACGCGAGCTTGGCGTTGCGCTGGTCGAAATTGGCTCTGACGTTACCAATGTGTCCGTTTTCGCAGGAGGCATGTTGCTGGGCCTTCGCGCAATTCCGATGGGTTCGGGCGACATAACCGACGCCATCGCGAGCGCCTTTGGCATTCGCCGGTTTCAGGCAGAGCGGCTGAAGTGCGTATCAGGTTCCGCTATCGCCTCACCCAGCGATCACCGCGAAATGATCCCCGTCCACGGTCCCAATGAAGGCGCCGAGGAGCAATCCGGCCCCTTGGCACGCGGCGCGGATGACAAAAACCGGATCGCGCGGGCCGAATTGATCTCTGTGATCACGCAAAGCCAGTCGCAGCTTTCAGGCGAGATCGGCAAGGCTCTGAAAGAGATGGGTTTCTCCGGATCGCAGGCGGGCCAAGTTGTTTTAACAGGCGGCGGGGCTGAGCTGGCAGGCCTGGCTGAATTCACGCAAAGCGCGCTCGCGATGCCGGTGCGGATCGGGCGTACCCCGGCGCTCACTGGCCTGCCCGAGGCGCATGCTACACCCGGTTTTGCTGGGCTTGCGGGGCTGTGCCTCTATGCCGCTGAAGACCCTGTCGACATCCGTTCTGTTGGCTCGCGTTTTACCACAGGTTCGAATTTCGGCGGCTCTTTCGGATCGATGTTCGCCTTTGGCAGATGGTGGCGAGCGATGCGCGAATACTTTTGAAACGTGTGAAAATGGCGGTCAGCCGGGATTCTCACACGATGTGATTTGATGTATCAGGGTTAATCACTGGCTGTGGATAAGGAAATCTGCGGTATAACAGGCACATCATGAATGTGTCACAGATGAAGCGACGCGGGGCCAATATGCAAAAACTGCACCCGGCGTCTGGAGGTTTAAAGCGATGAGCATCAATATCGGACCAGCAGCCACGGACGACGTGCGCCCAAAGATCACAGTGATCGGGATCGGCGGCGCTGGCGGCAATGCAATCGGCAACATGATCGCTTCGGATATTGAAGGTGTCGACTTCATTGTCGCCAACACCGATGCGCAGGCGCTCAGCACAAGTTCTGCGGAAAAGCGCATTCAATTGGGCCCGGATATCACGGGCGGTCTTGGGGCGGGTGCACGGCCTGAGGTTGGCAAAGCTGCCGCTGAAGAGACCGTCGCCGACGTGGAAGAGGCACTTGAGGGCGTCAACATGGTTTTTATCGCCGCCGGTATGGGCGGTGGCACAGGTACAGGTGCTGCGCCTGTGATTGCGGAAGCTGCGCGACGCAAAGGCGTTTTGACCGTCGGCGTGGTGACCAAGCCATTCTTGTTCGAAGGCACTCGCAGGATGCGCGCGGCAGAGGCTGGCATCGCGGAATTGCAGGAGCACGTCGATACACTGATCGTGATTCCGAACCAGAACCTGTTTTTGATCGCCAAGCCAGAGACGACGTTCAAAGAAGCGTTTGAGCTGGCTGACGAAGTCCTGCAACAGGGCGTGCGCTCGATCACCGATCTGATGGTGATGCCGGGCCTTATCAATCTCGATTTTGCTGATGTCCGCTCTGTCATGAGTGAAATGGGCAAAGCGATGATGGGAACAGGCGAGGGCGAAGGCGAGAACCGTGCGCTTAACGCCGCTGAGCAAGCGATTGCCAACCCGCTGCTCGACGGTGTGTCGATGCAGGGCGCGAAAGGCGTCATTATCTCGATCATCGGCGGCGAAGATATGAAGCTGATGGAAGTGGATGAGGCTGCAAACCACATCCGCGATTTGGTCGATGAAGATGCCAACATCATCTGGGGCAGCGCGTTCAATCCCGATCTGTCGGGTAAAATCCGCGTGTCCGTGGTTGCAACCGGTATTGAGGCGGGCTCTGCATCCGAAGCGCCACGCGCTGCGAGTTCTTCACTGTCCTCGTCGCGTGCACCCAAGCGGCCAGTGATGGGTCTGACGGGTGGCGCTGCAGCTGCAGGCGCGAGCGAAAGCATGGATGATGCAGAGCCACTGACCCTGTCAGAGCCTGCACCGACTCTATCGCCGCCTACGCTGACTCCTCCAGAGCCAGAAGCTTCCGCTCCGGAACTTCCATCAATTTCAGACCCTGTGTCTGAGGCAATTTCGGCGGAAGACGACTTCGCCGATGATCATGCTGATGATGTGGGCGCGGCTGACGGATTCGATGCCGAAGAGGTTGAAGAAGAGGCCGTCAGTGAACCGTTTGACCTGACAGGTATGCAAGCGGGCGACGACATGGGTGATGAAGGCGATGATGTTGACGGCATCGTCGATCCGCTTGCTGGTCTGCGCGGTGCAGAAGACGAAGATGATGACTTTGATGCACCTGTCGATGAGGCGCACTTTGATGTTGGCGAAAGCGCTGTGTCCGGCTCAGCTTCAGCTAGCGTAATCGACAACGACACCGCGGAAGCGGACATGGTTACAGAACCCGGAGAGGGGGCTGAAGAGGCGCTCGATCTCGATGGTGAATATGCCGAGATTGATGGCGCTGACGGCGAGGTCGAAGAGGCAAACGAGGGCGCGCAAGATGATCTGCTCGCTGATGCGGACCGTTTGGCTGCAGCCAATGAACCTGTCGAAGCCCGCAAAGGTGGTGGACGCAGGGCAGGTATCCTAGGGTCCGGTGCCGAAGAGGTGGCGGGCGATGATGCTAGCGGAGAAGCAGGCGGCGGCAAAGGCAGTGGCAAGGGCGGCGGCAGTACGCTGTTTGAACGCATGGCTAATCTTTCGCGCTCTTCGAGCTCGGACGATGATGACGATGATGGCGAAGACGCACCAGCGCTCAGCATCCCGCGTTTCCTGGGTCGGCAAAACAACCAGTAATGCGCATAGAGGCGCCGCGTTCTGGCGTCTTCCGCTTCATTTGGTCGACCAAGCAGTGCTGTTCGCCCCGCGTTCAGCGATCGTGGGGTAGCGTTGGTGCGAAAACCATTTAGCGAACTCTATGTGATAATATCTCCTAACTTCTCCCGCTCAGCTCGACCAATTGCCATACTTGCGGCCGGCCTGTGTGGACTGGCTAGCGTGCTGCCCGCATCCGCTCAGGATTCGACTTCGCGCGAAGTGGTCCAGCCGCTCCCCTCACCAGAAGTTCAGCGTCTGAACCGCGCACTGTTGGAGTTGGCACGGCGCCCGAACCGCGTTGGTGCAATGCTGGAGGCGGCTGATGCGTCGCTTGAGGTTGGTGATCTGGATGCGGCGATTGGCTTTTATGGCCGCGCCGCCGACCTTGCGCCAAATGATCCACGCGTGAAGTTGGGCCTTGGCCGGGTCTATTTGCGGTCAGGCCGCCCCGTCGATGCGATCCCACTTTTGAACGGGGCGCTGGTCTCAGGTGCAAAACCACGCGATGTGTTGAGCGATCAGGCGCTCGCCTTTGATCTGGTTGGTGATCAATCGTCGGCACAGGCGGCCTATGCGCGCGCGATAGAGCTCAACCCACAAGATGACGAAGCGCGGCGGCGTCTGGCGCTTAGCAATGCGATTTCTGGTAATGAAGGTGGCTTTCAAAGCGCGCTTGCTCCGCTGCTTGAGGCGCGCGACCCCGCTGCATTCCGCACCCGTGCGTTCGGCCTTGCGATATTGGGCGAACAGGACCGTGCGGTTGGCATTGTCAACGAAGTGATGCCGCGTGATCTGGCGACGCGGATAAATCCGTATCTTGCCTATATGCCCCGGCTTACATCTGCGCAGCAGGCGGCGGCGGCCAATCTTGGAATATTCCCAGCGGCTGCTGATATTGGTCGCGAAGACCCGCGGATTGCTCGTTTTGCGAGTGAAGGTGCGGTTGGATCATTGTTGGAGCCTGTGGGTGAACCTCTTGGCGCTCCGACACAAACCGAGACGGCACCGCAAGTGGCGACGGTTGCGCAAGAGGTAGTGCAGGTTGCTGAGGCGACGCAGCCCGCAACACCGCCATCTGCGAGGCCTATCCCTGTTCAAGCAGACGCAGCACCCGTGGTAGCTGCCGCCGGTGGGGCCGTTGAAAGCGCTGGAAATACGGCACCGCGACCTGGCTTTGACCTCGCACGCAGCGATCAGGCTGTGGCGGTGTCTACCGCTCAAACCTTGCCCGCAATCGCCACTGCTGAGACCAGCACGGCGACAGCAAGCGCAGCCCCGACCGTTCAGCCAATAACTCCGCCCTCCAGTGTCGCAGATGCATTCGCTGATATGGGTAGTGGAGAATTGCCCTCAACCGCGCCGTCAGCATCATCGGGTGCGGTTGACTTGGCGGCCATCGACATTCCGCGTGAAGTGGCTCCCGAACCTGATCCTGAACCCGTAGTTCCCGATCATCCGCGGCGAATCTGGGTCCAGCTGGCCACGGGCCGCGATGTTGCTGCGCTTAAGTTTGATTGGCGCCGCTTTGCCCGGCGTGCACCGGATTTGCTCGGCGACTTTGATCCGCATGTGACGCCATGGGGGCAAGCTAACCGCTTGCTGGCGGGTCCTATCGACAGCCGCGAAGATGCGCGCGCATTGATCAACGCGCTTAGCGAAAAGGGCTTGGAGACATTCTCTTATACAAGTCCAGAAGGAACAGAGATTCAGGAGCTTAACTAGAAAAATCGGACTATCCCCGGCTTTTCGTGCACAAGCTTTGAACAGGCGAAAACGGTTCTCCCCAGCCCCGGTCGCGCTTCGCATTGCCAAGATACAAGTTGTGAAGGCATTTGTGACGGTGATGAAAACACCCCCACCTCTCTCGTCCCGGTTCGCGCCTGTCCCAAGCATAGGGAACATCGCTCTATGAGACCGCAGCATACCGAGTACACCGCCGATAATGACGCGGCTCCCGTCGATATGCTCGCCGCTCTGTTTGAGGCGCGCGGATGGGATTGTGAGATCGTGGCTGACGATGAAATGGTTGGCGAAGTCCAAGGTAGCTGGGCCAAATACCAGCTACGCGCGATCTGGCGCAGTTCAGACAATGTGCTGCAGTTCCTCTGCTTGCCCGAAATTCGCGTTACCGATGATAAGCGTGCCCATGCGCATGAATTGCTGTGCTTGGTGAATGAGCAGATGTGGCTGGGGCATTTCGATATTTGGTCGAATGGCGATGTGCTGCTCTATAGGCATGGCGTGTTGTTGAGTGATGAGGGGACGTTGTCGCTGAATCAGGCGCAGGCTTTGGTCGAAACCGCGATTGATGAATGTGATCGGTTCTACCCCGCGTTTCAATTTGTGTTGTGGGGCGACAAGGCTCCGAAAGCTGCATTGGAAGCGGCAATGGTTGACGCAGCGGGGGAGGCGTAACCATTTGCAAGTGAGCGAAAGGCGGTGTGATTGTGGATCAACCCAAACAGATGCTCATTATCGGATATGGCAATATGTCAGGCGCAATGTTGGCCGGATGGTTGGCGTCCGGAGTTGATCCGGCTCGCTTTGCGATCCTCAACCGCTCGCAAAAGCCGGTGCCTGATGGCGTGACCGCCTATCGTAACGTGGATGAAGCGGCGTCAGCGGGTTCGCATGATGCGATAATGCTGGGTTTTAAGCCGCATCAACTCCCCGATCTTGCATCTGGATTTCAGGAATTGGCGGCAGGTCGCCCGGTTTACTCACTACTCGCCGGCATGACATTGGCGCAGCTACAGTCGGCCTTTCCCCATGCGGCGGCGCATGTGCGGGTGATGCCGAACCTTGCATCACGCATCAATAAATCGCCGATTATTCTGGCTGAATCTGGGCTTGATGCATCGCAGCGCGGGGCTGTTTCGGAATTCTACGACATGCTCGGTAATGCCGTGTGGCTCGATGATGAAAGCCAGTATGACCTTGCGACCGCGCTTGCAGGATCGGGTCCGGGTTTTGTCTACCGGTTTATCGATGCGTTGGCTGTGGCGGGACACAGATTAGGCCTCAGCGAAGACCAGGCGCGCAGTCTCTCACTGGCGATGGTGGAGGGCGCAGCGGGATTGGCGGCATCATCAGATATGTCGCCGGGAGAACTTGCCAATGCGGTGGCAAGTCCGGGCGGCATGACGCGGCAGGGTCTTAATGCGCTGGACCACGAGGATGCTTTGGTCGCATTGCTGACGGAAACCCTGCGCGCAACGCGTGATCGCGGGGCAGAGCTATCGGCGGGTAGTGCTTGACCTTTTGTTAATCATGATGCGGGGGAAAATGAACGACTTTCGTCGATTTTCAGCCGGTTTTGCTTGAAAAATGCAGGAAAAATGCCGATATTAGTACCCATATGGCGCGTATTGTCGCGTCACCATTGGAGACAAGGGATCCGAAATGGCTAATTGGAATGAAAATCAAGGCACTCGCCAAGCATTCGGCTCAGTGCCGCGCGCGGGTGGCGAGATTGATGGCGCGACCTATGATGAGGGTCTGCGTTCTTACATGCTCTCAATCTACAACTACATGGCGTCGGCCGTTTTGCTGACAGGTATCGTTGCGATTGTCGCTGCGTTCACTGGGGTGACGAGTGCTATTGTATCGTCGCCGCTGGGTATCGTTGTTGCACTTGCACCATTGGCTTTCATCCTGGCGATGAGCTTTGGTCTGCACAAAATGAGCTACACGACGCTGCAAGTCGTCTTTTGGGCGTTTGCCGCTGTTATGGGGCTGTCCGTATCGTGGATTTTCCTTGTTTACACTGGTCCATCCATCGCTGTGACGTTCTTTGCGACCGCAGGTGCGTTCGCCGGTCTGTCGCTGTGGGGATACACCACGAAGAAAGACATTTCAGGCTGGGGCAGCTTTTTGATAATGGGCGTGATCGGTTTGATTATCGCCAGCGTGGTCAACATCTTCTTGCAATCCGAAGCGATGGCTTTCGTCATTAGCGGTATCGGCGTGCTCGTATTCGCCGGCCTCACCGCCTACGATACGCAGCGTCTGAAGAACCAGTATCAATATCTGGTTGGAACAGATTTCATGGGCAAGGCCGTGATTATGGGCGCAACCAGCCTCTATCTCGACTTCGTCAACATGTTCATGTTCCTGCTGCAATTCCTTGGTAGCCGCGAATAAACGAGCGCTTGCCCCTGACGTTGGGGCCCGGTTGAGGCACGTTCCGCAACCAAACTGTTGAAACACGCAAATGCCCGGAGCCTTTCGATAGGCTTCGGGCATTTGCTTTGTCATAGGACTTGCCTAACACGGTCAGCCAATAGTGACGTCATGACGCTTCAGACAAGAGCAAGGGTGGCGGTCGCATAAGGGCCAGCGACTATTCGCCTTTGGCCATGGATATGAGAGGCAATTTGAATATGAGCAGTGCTGCGACACACAATCCGTCGAGCCACCGATTGAGCACGGGCACGCCGCTCAAGATCACAGGCATTGCGGTCGGCCTCGCGCTGCTGGGGGCATGTGCTACGCCTCCACCACCGCCTCCACCTCCCCCGCCACCACCTCCGCCGCCGGTTGAGAGGACGCCTTATCGTCCATTGCCACCTGGCGGCGCCGCCTATGTCATGGACATCCCGGCTCAGAACAATCTGGGGCAACGTCTAACGATCAATCTCGGCGTGACCGAAGACGAGAAGGTGTGGCATTTCCGTTCTGCATGGAATGTCGCTGCACTTAATTGCACATCGGCGCGTTTCGATCCGGTTCTGACCGCATACAGCGCCTATATCAGCGACTATGCCGACCCAATTAAAGTCGTGAATGACCGGATTGAGGCGGACTATCGTCAGAAGGCTGGTGGACGCCGTGCGGGTCTAAAAGCGCGCGAAGAGCATATGACTTCGGTATATAACTTCTTCGCATTGCCGCCTGCACGCGCCGGATTTTGTGCGGCCGCGTTGGACGTGTCGAACCGCTACCTGATATCGCCTGTTGACCCTATTGCTTTCGCGAAAGACAACTTCGCAGTCTTGGAGCAGCCGTTCGAACGCTTCTTTGTCGCATATGAGCAATATCAACGAGATTCCGCAGCGTGGGATGCGCGCTGGGGGCCGATGTTTGGCCCGTCCCAACCTGGCTGGGTCGCGGTGCAAGAAGCGCGCGCACGGGGTGTTCCTGTGCCCACAGCAGGCAGCAGCGATCCGTCAGCGACCTTAGCTGCACCAACGGCTCCCGCTGGGTTAGTTGCAGACCCGGAAACGGGCGCAGTCGTGCCCGTGGTCCCGGTCCCAGAAAACACCGTTTCGCAACCGGTGATCGAACCGATTGCAACGGGTGAGAGCGACACTCAGGTGACGTCTCCGCAATAATTCTCAATTGGGCGCGTCTTGCCTTCACGACACGGCGGGCCTATCGGCTGACACACACTTCGGTAACGGGAATGCGGTGCGCCCCTTGTTGGGCAATTCCGCAGCTGTCCCTGCAACTGTAAGCGGTGAGTTTTGCCCGCGTGCCTTGTCTAAAGGCAGCCACTGGAGAGCGATCTCTGGGAAGGTGAGCAGCAAAGACGCAGATCCGTGAGCCAGGAGACCGACCGAGGCGTGTCGCTTGTTGCCTGGTTCAGGGATTGATCCGGCGCGAAAGCTTTTCGTTTCGAGCGACGACATGAATGGCCGTGTGGGACGTTTCCACGCGGTCTTGTTGACGCTTAAATGAAGAGAGACATGCGAAAATGAAAAGATCAGTGTTTTTGGCCAGCGTTGCTGTTGCTGCGCTTGGATGGAGTTTGCCTGCGACAGCGCAAGATGAGGTGCCAGAGGGTGCGGAGTTCGAAGAGAACCTCATGCTGCCTTTAGGTCGCATTGATGCTGACCAGATTTTGGTGACTGAAAGCCGCCTGCAAAGGACTTTTATCGCCGATTCAACGGCTTCAACGACGATCATCAATCGTCGTCAGATTGCCGACCGCCAAGTGCGAGATATCGGCGATGTGCTGCGTGATGTGCCCGGTATCGCGGTCGGCTCGATTGCTGGTCAAACTCAAATCCGCCTGAGGGGGACAGAGGCAAATCACGTCCTTGTCTTGGTGGACGGTATCGAGGTTTCTGATCCCGGCAGCGGCGAGTACGATATAGGCGCGCTTCAAGCGGAGATTGGCAGCTGGGTCGAAGTGCTGCGCGGGCCGCAATCAGCACTTTATGGCAATGATGCAATTGGTGGTGTGGTAGCCTATCGTAGCGGCGGATTTGAAGGGTTCGCGGGCCGCATTGAGGCTGGCACCAACGACACGTTCAACGGCGCAGCGCGTTGGGGTATCAATGAAAACGGTGTCGAAGCTTCGCTCTCAGCCACCGCAGTGACCACCAATGGAGAACCCAATGCCAGAGGTGGCACACGCGACATTGGCCGCGATAGCTACACGCTGGCAGGCAAGGTTCGTGCCGAGGTTGCTGAGAACTTCACTTTGCGTGCAGTGGGCCGCTTCGTGGACACGTCAGGCGATACCAACAATCAGGATTTTGCCTTTGGCAGCCCCACGCTCGGTCAAGTGATCGACAGCCCCGGAGTGGGGTTTGAGAACACCGCTTTGTACGGTCTGGTGGGTGCGAAATTGGTCACGCTGGATGGTGCTTGGGAGCATGATCTTTCGCTCCAATTTGCTGATATTGAACGCAACACGTTCGATCCGACAGGCCGCACGAGCGACACTGCAAGCGACCGGTTTAAGGCCTCTTACGTGTCGTCCTACAACTTCAATGCGAGCGACCACAGTCTGACCTTTGCAGCAGACTATGAGCAAGAAGGCTTCAACAATATCGCGACCTTTGACGACCGCCGCGAGGTCGAAAATGTCGGCTTGGTCGGCGAATATCGATATAAAGGTAACGACTTCGATTTCTCCGCCGCGATCCGTCAAGACTTCAACAATCGCTTTCAAGACACGACAACTTTTCGTGTCGGGGCGGGCGTGAGTGTCGGCGATACAACGCGTTTGCGTGCCAGTGTGGGTACGGGTGTTAAGAACCCGACTTTCTTTGAACTGTTCGGCTTCTTTGACGGAGCCTTTGTCGGCAATCCTGACTTAGAGCCGGAGGAATCGACCAGTTGGGAAATCGGTGTGGATCAACGGCTGTTCAACGATCAGGCAACGATCTCCGTCACCTATTTCAACGCGGAGCTGGAGAGTGAAATATTCTCAGTCTTCCCACCGCCGACCTTCATCGCAACGCCCGGCAACCGGACGACGGACAGCGAACAGCAGGGTGTGGAAGTGGGGCTCTCAGCCTTCCTTAACCGCAATTGGAGTCTCAAGGCGGCCTACACCTATCTCGACGCCGAGGAAGATGGGGTGACCGAGGTGCGCCGCCCTGAAAGCATCGCGAGTGCCGCGCTGACTTGGACAGCACCGCGTGACAAGGCCTCTGCCACACTTGTGGTGCGGCACAATGGCGAAGCACTCGACAGCGACTTCACCACGGGCAGCTTTCCTGCGCCATTCACAACGCTCGATGACTTCACCTTGGTAAACATCAATGCGCGCTATGCGTTGATGGAAGGTGTTAATCTCTTCGCACGGGCTGAAAACCTCTTTGATGAGACGTATGAGCAGGTGAATACCTTCGTATCTCCGGGTCGTACGGTGATCGCCGGTATCGAAGCAAGGTTCTAAACACTCGCAATCTGGTCAGGAAATGCATAGGGGAGCCCATGCATTTCCTCGATCAGGCCAAAATCTATCTCAAATCGGGTCCGGGCGGACCGGGCGCGGTCTCGTTTCGGCGCGAGAAATATATCGAGTATGGTGGCCCTGATGGCGGCAATGGCGGCAAGGGCGGGGACATCATTTTTGAAGCCGTCCAAGGTCTCAACACCCTCATCGATTTCCGCTATTCGCAGCATTTCAAGGCGAAACGCGGCACGCATGGTCAGGGTAAGGATAAGACCGGCGCAGGTGCCGATGACCTGATTATTCAAGTGCCTGTAGGAACTCAGGTTCTGTCAGAGGATAAGGAAGACGTGCTCGCCGATTTTACAGAGGTCGGTCAGCGGGTCGTTTTTCTCGAAGGGGGAATGGGCGGACGCGGCAATGCGTCTTACAAGACCTCTACCAACCGCGCCCCGCGCCAGCATCAACCGGGCGGACCGGGCGAAGAGGCATGGGTGTGGTTGCGTTTGAAACTGCTTGCCGATGTCGGCTTGGTGGGGCTGCCCAATGCGGGCAAATCAACGTTTATCAACGCGGTCTCCAACGCTCAGGCGAAGGTCGGGCATTACGCTTTTACGACGCTAGTGCCAAAGCTGGGAGTGGTGCGGCACAAAGCGCGCGAATTTGTACTCGCAGATATTCCTGGTCTTATCGAAGGCGCTGCGGATGGTGCGGGGATCGGTGATCGGTTCCTGGGACACATCGAGCGGTGCCGTGTGCTCATCCACCTTGTCGATATTTCCGGCGATGACCCCGCAGAGGCGTTGCGCGTCGTTCAAGAAGAGCTCGCCGCTTATGGAGCCGGGCTGGAGGATAAGCCGCAATTGGTCGCACTGAACAAGCTCGATCTGGCCGATAAAGAGCTGGGCGAGGCGTTTTCGCAGGAGCTGATCGCGGCCGGCGCGGACAAGGTCTTTACAGTCTCCGGCGTCAGCGGAGAGGGCATTGAAGCGTTGCTAGACGATGTGCTGTCCTACTTGCCCGGACGCACGTCGACCGAAACCAACGCGGCGGAGGTCGAAGAGACCCCTGAGGAAAGCGACGAGTGGTCGCCGATCTGATGTGATGGCGGTGAACACGCTTCAAGATATGGCTGAAGCCAAGCGGCTGGTGGTGAAGATCGGCAGCGCGCTGCTGGTTGAGAATGGCGAGCCTGCCTTGGGTCGGTTGCGCACATTGGCCGCCGATATTGCTAAACTGCGCGAGGATGGCACCGAGGTCATAGTCGTCTCTTCCGGTGCAATTGCACTGGGCGCGGCACGGTTGGGCCTTGCCAAGGGAGGGCGTGCGAACCTTGCGGATGCTCAGGCGGCGGCGTCTGTGGGCCAAGTGGCACTGGCGCAGCTTTGGGCTGAAGTGCTTGGCACACACGATATCACAGCGGCGCAAATGCTTGTGACAATTGGCGATCTCGAAGACCGGCGGCGCTATTTGAACGCTGCTGCTACGTTGGAACGGTTGTTGGAGGCGGGGGCCGTGCCGGTCGTCAATGAGAATGACAGCGTGGCGACCGAGGAAATCCGTTTTGGAGACAATGACCGGCTGGCCGCGCGTGTCGCACAGGCGGCGAATGCGGATGCTGTGTTGTTGCTGTCTGATGTAGACGGCCTCTATGATCGTCCACCCCACGAACCGGGCGCTGCGCTGATTGAGCGGGTCGAAGGGGTGACGCCTGAGGTAATCGCGATGGCGGGCGATGGATCATCCTCCGGTATGGGCTCCGGCGGTATGCTCGCAAAACTGCAGGCGGCGCGCATTGCCGAACGCGCTGGCATCGCGCTCACAATTGCAAATGGGACAGCGGATCATTCGATTGCACAGGCCCTCGCGACCGGGCGGGGCACGATGTTCCTGCCTGTGCGAGCGGATAATGCGCGCAAGAGCTGGCTTGGCGGGCGTCAGGCGCTTGAAGGGGTGCTGACCGTTGATGCAGGCTGCGTTGCAGCTTTGTCGGATGGAGCAAGTTTGCTCGCGCCGGGTCTTATTGAAGTTGAAGGCGATTTCGAACGGGGCGCTTTGGTCAGTTTACACGGTCCCAAAGGCGAACGCCTGGGTCAGGGCCTCGTTGAATACAGCGCTGCCGAATGCCGCGCGATTGCGGGCCTGAAACAGACAGAGCAGGAAGCGCGTTTGGGCTATGCTCCGCGTGCAGCTGTCGTCCACCGCGATCACATGGTGCAGGGGTGAAGAGCCTCGCCATCACAGGTGCGACCGGCTTTGTCGGCAGTGCGGTGGTGGAAGCGGCGAGTGAGCATGACTTGCGCGCGCTGACGCGGCGAGAGCAATCCCCGCGAGAGGGCACGGAGTGGGTGCAGGGGACGCTTTTAGACGAAGCGACTTTGCGCGAATTGATCCAAGGCACGAATGCGGTGATCCACATCGCTGGCCTGACCAATGCGCCCGATCCCGCCGAGTTTGAAATCGCCAATGTCACCGGCACGGCCAATGTGATCGCCGCGACCCAAGCGGTTGGCGTCAAACGGTTTGTCTTCGTGTCATCACTATCCGCGCGTGAACCGCAATTGTCGGCTTATGGTGCTTCCAAAGCGCGGGCGGAGGAGTTGGTGAAGACAAGCGGCCTAGATTGGACGATAGTGCGCCCACCCGCCGTATATGGACCGCGCGATGGCGAGATGTTTGAATTGTTCCGTTCGGCCAAGTGGGGCCTTGTGCCGCTACCGCCGGGCGGCGCGACGTCAATCATTCATGCGGACGACTTGGCGCGGTTATTGGTCGCATTGGCCGAGCGTAGAGGGTTGAAATCCATCTATGAGCCTGATGACGGGCGTGAGGGCGGCTGGGGGCACAAAGAGCTCGCCAAAGCCATCGGACGCGCAGTGGGCAAGTCCAGCGTGTTCGCGCCAAGCCTGCCCAAATCGGTGCTCAATCTGGCGGCGTCAGCCGACAAGCTACTGCGCGGTGACAAGGCGAAACTGACGGCTGATCGGGTGGGTTATATGAGCCATCCCAATTGGGTCGTGCGATCCGACCGTCGCCCGCCTGCGAAACTGTGGGAGCCACAGATCGAAGGCGATGCAGGGCTCAAGCAAACCGCAGACTGGTACAAGTCAGAAGGTTGGCTTTAGCCGTCAGTTTCGGCAACGGGAGTGCATGTTTCGGCTCCGTAGACCTCCGAATAGGACCGTCCCCAGCATTGCTCAAACTTCACCAGAACATTCATATTGGGTGGCCAGCTTAGCTCAAAAACTGTGCCATCGGCCCGTGTGAAACTGGTTCCCTCGGGTGAAGGCACAAGGTTCAGCCTTTCGATTGCCCTATTAAGCGCTTCCCGGTCGCCGTTCAGAAACGCGATTGTGCCATCGACATAGTGGTTCCAGCCAAAATCTGCGTCAAAATCTTGCGATTTGCGGGTCAATTCGAACAAGGCAATGGCTTGCTGCGTTTGTCCTGCTTCGGCGCGCATTTGCCCTTCGTGCCAGTATAAAATGCTGTTGTGATCGCGCTTCTGATGGCGCCATTCGCGGATGAGTTCAGCGGCTTCTTCGTAGCAGCCATCGTTCGAAAGCCTGCGCCACCCTCCATTGGGTATGTCTTGATCGAAGGCAGCACGATCCAATCTCAACATCGCTTCGAGGTTGTAGGTGCAGTCCGGTTCAGGCTCACAATAGGTAATGGCCGGATCGTCGGGATCGCAAAGTTGAGCTGCGGAGAGAAGGAGGAAAGTCAGCATTTTTCGAGGCTAACAATCTGCCAGACAGGATCAAGCCCTACAGAAACGGTTCCTCGCCTGGCTTGTGGATGCCGCATTCCGTCTTGTCCCAGCCTTTCCAACGGCCAGAACGTGGGTCTTCGCCCGGTGCGACTTTGTGAGTGCAGGGCTCGCAGCCGATTGAGGGAAAACCCTTTGCCACCAGCGGGTGAGCGGGCAAATTGTGTTCCTGGAAATAGGCCGCAATGTCAGCGGCACTCCAATCGATCAGTGGGTTGATCTTCAATCGGCCTTGCGCGTCAGACGTGTCAATCTCGAACCGTGGCAAGTTCGCGCGGGTCGAGGATTGGAACGCTTTGCGTCCAGTAAAGCTCGCGTCGAAACGGTCGAGCGCCTTGGCTAAGGGTTTCACTTTACGAATCTCGCAGCAGCCATCTGGATCGTAGGACCAACGCAAGCCAGTCTCATCCTTCTTCGCCAATTCATCGGCATCAGGCGTGAGGATTTGCAAATTTGTCAGTCCGATCCGCTCAGCCACCAGATCGCGATATTCGATGGTCTCCGCAAAATGCTTGCCAGTATCAAGGAACAGGACAGGGATGTCGGGTGCAACCTGCGCTACCAAATGCAACAGAACTGCGCTTTCCGCGCCAAAGCTGGAAACAATTGCGATATCGCCAGCCAGATTGCCTTTGATTACCCCTTCGAGCATTTCGTGCGTCGATGAACCGCGAAACATGCGGTTGAGGCGCACGGCGTCATGCTCGCTAAAGCGCGGGCCAGCTTCAATCCGGTCGATCTTGCGAACTTCATTCATGGCGAAGCTCCTGAATGGTTTTGCGCCCATCTGTGGTGCGCTGATAGACATTATCCCATGTCGCAAAGGCACGGGTTGCGTCTTCGCTATTGAGCGGTTTGTCCGGCGCAAAGGCATCAAAGCCGCAACGGCGCATATGGCTCAGCTGGTCGACGCCAACATCGCCGACCGCTCGCAATTCGCCCGTATATCCGGCCTCACGCAGGATGCGCGCTGATGAATACCCACGCCCATCGCCGAAGGTGGGAAAGTTCACTTCGACCATGGCTAGCCGGTCTAGGAATGGCAGCAGAGCGCGAGCATCATCGCCCGGTTCAATCCGAACAGCAGTCGCGTTGGTTTGATCGCAACAGGCATCCACGGTGACTGTGCCATGGTCAGCAGGCTCGTCATCGCGGAACCGGAACTGCACTTCATCGGGGGATGTACCGAGATTATGGCTCATCATGCGTTCTCCGGAAGCTTAGCTGTGACCTTCAATTCTATTGAGAAACCCGAAAGCCAGGTGACGCCAACGCCGGTAAGGGGGGGATAGGGCGCCTCACCCCACCATTTTTCACGCGCAGCCATTGCGAGCGGCAGCGTCGTTTCTGGATCGACGAGGTAAACTGTGAAATCGACAATATCGTCAAAGCCACATCCAGCGGCATCAAGAACCGCGTTTAGGTTTTCAAAGGCAAGTTCAGCTTGTTTGGCTAAATCAGGTTCGGGTGAACCGTCTTCGCGGCTGCCAACCTGGCCCGACACGAACAGGAAGCCAGCTGATCGTACTGCTGGTGAGTATTTAAAATTGTCGTAAAGGGCCTGACGGCCTTCGGGAAAGACTGCTTCACGCTTTGTCATAGAGCGCCTCCTTGAACGGGGTCATGCCGATGCGCCGATAGGTATCGAGGAAGCGCTCTTCGCCCTCCTTCTGAGAGAGATACACGTCCGTCACTTTGTCGACTGCTTCGATCACGCCGTCTTCGGTGAAGCCGGGGCCGGTGATCTTGGCCAGGCTGGTGTCTTCCGCTTCAGAACCGCCGAGGGAGAGCTGGTAATTCTCAATCCCCTTACGGTCGACGCCTAGGATACCGATATGGCCTGCGTGATGGTGCCCGCAAGCATTGATACAACCGGAGATTTTGAGCTTCAGCTCACCGAGTTTTTCGGTCTTGCCAGACGCATCGAACTTCTCTGAAATCCGCTGTGCGAGCGGGATTGAACGGGCATTGGCTAGAGCGCAATAATCAAGGCCAGGGCATGCGATCATGTCCTCAATTGAGTCCATATTGGGTGCGCCCAAGCCTGCTGCATCGAGTGCGGTCCAAAGCGCGTGGAGATCAGCGATCTTCACGTGCGGCAGAACCACGTTTTGGGTGTGCATAATGCGCAATTCGTCGAAGCTGTACTGTTTCGCAAGCTCCGCCATCAGACGCATTTGATCACCGGTTGCATCACCGGGAATGCCGCCTACGGGCTTGAGTGAAATAACCGCGCTAACATAGCTGTCGTGCTTGTGGCGGTGCGTATTGCGATCGACCCAGAGTGCGAAATCGGGGTCGGAGCGGTCAACGCTCTTCACGCCGTCTTCAAAGGCGGGATCGGCGAAAAAAGGCTTGATCCGCTCCAACTCGTCAATTGGCGGTTCGACGCCTTGTTCGAGCATATGGGCGAATTCTTCTTCGACTTGCCGCGTATATTCGTCCTTGCCCAACTCGTGGACGAGGATCTTGATGCGCGCTTTATACTTGTTGTCGCGTCGACCATAGCGGTTGTAGACCCGCAAACACGCCTCAGCATAGGTAATCAGCTGACTGAGCGGCACGAAGTCGCGGATCATCGGAGCTATCATGGGAGTGCGCCCCATGCCGCCGCCGACGTAGAAGCTCGCGCCGACCTCACCGTCTTTCTCCACAATCTGGATGCCAATATCGTGCAGCCGCATCGCTGCACGGTCTTTCTCCGCTGCGACCACCGCGATTTTGAATTTGCGCGGCAGATAGGTGAATTCTGGGTGGAAGCTCGACCATTGGCGCAGCAATTCGGCATAGGGACGCGGATCGACCAGCTCATCATGCGCGGCGCCTGCAAAGTGATCGCTTGAGATGTTGCGGATGCAGTTTCCTGACGTCTGGATTGCGTGCATCTCAACCTTGGCAAGGTCGGCCAAGATGTCGGCGGCGTCTTCCAGTTTGATCCAATTGTATTGCAGGTTTTGACGTGTGGTGAAGTGGCCATACCCGCGGTCATATTTATCCGCGATATTGGCCAGCGCAGTCATCTGAGCCGAATTCAGCGTGCCATAAGGGATAGCAACCCGCAGCATGTAGGCGTGGAGTTGCAGGTAGAGGCCGTTCATCAAGCGCAGTGGCTTGAACTCATCCTCGGTAAGGCTGCCGTCCAAGCGGCGGCGCGCCTGATCGCGGAATTCTTCCACGCGGGCATCGACCATCGCTTGGTCGTATTGATCGTACTGATACATCAGATTATCCAGTCCAGAGCTTCTGGGTCTTTGGGTTTGAGCGATAGGTCTGGCCGCACTGTCGGACCCAAAGCCCGCACGCGATCTTTGATATGGGCAGGGCGCACGCTACCGTCGACTTCACGGGTCGCCTCGGTCACATAAGGGACATTGACGCGGCGCGCGGCTTCTTCGGTAGCGAGGATTTCGTCGACTTGCGCGCCAACATCGACCGCATCATCGACATGGCGCGACCAGCCAGAGCCGGTCCACCAAATCACATCGCCTGTCTTCAGGTCGTTTCCTGTGAGCACTTTCATTGTGCTGCCTCCACCGCGAGATTTGAAACGGCGATATCGTCGCGCGCGGTCACATCGCCGATGACGATGAGAGCCGGGCTCTTGATCCGCTCTTGCTTGATCAGATCGGGCAACCCGGCGAGCAGTCCGCGCACTACACGCATGCCGGAGCGTGCTGCATTCTCGATCACTGCGACCGACACATCTGGGGCAAGCCCGTCTGCCATCAGCTTTTCCGCGATCTGGCCAGAGGTTTTGACGCCCATATAGATCACCAGCGTGCGCCCTTTGCCCGCAAGACCTGACCAATCCTGATCGGACAAGCCTTTGCATTGGCCTGCGACAAAGCTGACAATGCTGGATGCGTCACGGTGAGTAAGGGCGATTTGAGACGCCGCTGCCGCGCCATTTGCGGCGGAGATACCGGGTACGATTTCCACTGGGATACCAGCTGCGCGGGCGTCCTCTGCTTCTTCGCCGCCGCGTCCAAAGATCAACGGATCACCACCTTTAAGTCGCACAACGTCGCGACCAGCTATCGCTTCACGGATAAGCAATAGGTTGATCTGATCTTGCGGCAGAGTGTGCCGCGCGCGCTGTTTTGCAACCGAAATCAACCGCGCATCGGGCTGTGCAAGGTCGAGTATCTCGCGGCTGACAAGGCCATCATGGACGATGACTTGCGCCTGTTCGATCAGCCGCGCTGCGCGAAGGGTCAAAAGGTCAGGATCGCCGGGCCCTGCACCCACCAGATAGATTGTGCCTGTTTTCATGCTGCCGAAATGGCCGCACGGATGGGATCATGCCAGTGAGAATGGGTTGGGGCGCAGGTAGGAAAGCTTTTGCCTGTTTTCGACCACCCGTTTCAGCGCTAGTTACGTCGCGCAGTAATTGTCGCGGAATCTGGTAAGTTCGCTAATCAACTCATCTGTGTCTACCGCCATGTTCCAACTGGAAATTATAGCCATAGGCATGGAGGCTCTTCGCTTTTCCTCTGACAAAAGGTTCAGCGGCCATGGAGCGATTTGGATCACTGGCAGGTCTTTGTCGAAGAACACGCTCGTCCACCGAAGCCAGTTCCCATGCGAGGATTCGATCCGACCGATCTTGGACCACGGGATGGGATCTTTGAAATGATAGGGCATATTGAGCCCTGTCTGATCCAGAGTGATTGTAGGTTGGCGACCGGGCCTGCTTCGCCAGAATTGCATGATCAACGAACCCAGAATGAATGCAGAGGCAATGGCAATGGCAAACCAAAACGCGTCTATCGGATCGGCTTTGACAGCGTAAACCATCGTCGCCCACATGGGGATCAGGAACCCAGCATTAGGCCAATTGATGGGGCGTTCACGATAGGAAACCGGCGCAAGCGGGAGCGGGCCTCCCGCGACGGGCCGCTGTGCCTGGGTCACATCTTCATCAGAATTATCAGGTCGTAACCCTGTCCAAGTGGTTGCGTCGATCTTCTGCGCCATAAATGTCGCTATGACGTCAGGCCGCTAGGATCGGGTTAACGGAACACGCCGCTTCCCTAGCCTTTGCCCCCGCTCATCAACTCCACCACCCGGTCCAGCTGTTTGGAAGAACGCAAGTGGATATCCTGTTGTGGGAATGGAATTTCGATGTCGTTCTCTTTGAACAACTGCCAGATGCGCATGTAAACGTCGGACCGGATATTCGCGAGACCGCCTTCGGGGTCCTGAATCCAGAACCGCAGTTCGAAGTTCACCGAATTGTCGCCAAATTCCATAAGATTGACGCGCGGCTTTGGGTGTTTCTGCACACGGCTCGTATCGTCAGCTGCCTGGTAAAGCAGCTTTGTGACGAGGTCGAGGTCGCTGTTATAGGATACGCCAATCGGTGCTCTCACCCGAACATCTTTGGAAGAATAGGACCAATTGACCACCTGGTTGATCATCAGGTTCTCGTTGGGAATAAGGTGCTCTGTCTGATCACGAGTGATCACCGAAATGGCGCGAATGCCAATCTTGCGAATTTGGCCAATCGCTTCATTGCCCGCCTGATCGCTGACCGAAATCACATCACCGGGCTTGATTGATTTATCGAGCAACAAAAGGATGCCCGAGATCAGATTACCAAAGGTCTTTTGCAAGCCAAAACCGATTGCAAGGCCGAACGCACCGCCAAAAAATGCGAGCGCTGTGAGATCGATCCCAAGCAGGTCAATCCCGATCAGGAATGCCAATGCCCAGATCGCGATTGTGCTTAGCTTTTCAGCGAGCAATTTTTGTGTGCTGTCGAACTTCGTAATCCGTTGGATCAGGCTTCGACTGATCCGGGTCATCAACCATGCACCAGTAATGACAAGCGCGATAACGCCGACGACCAGCAGCACGTCAAGCAGCGAAATCCGCATATTGCCAAGCTCGAACGCGACCGATTGCAGCGATTCAAGAAATGCGCCAGCGGTCTCGTTCTGGGCGCCTACACCCTCGACGAGGTTTTCAGAGGCTTCAACGACTTCCAGTGGCTCATTCTCGGGCAATTCGGCATCGACCGCTTCAACAGCGCCGCCGTCGTCTGAACCACCGTCACTTGATGCGGGGGCATCATCGCTTGCTGGCGCAGCTTCACTTTCAGCACTGGGGTCTGTTGTTTCAGTCACATCGGCGGGAAGCGAGGCTGGTGCGGTCATACATTATCCAATTGAGAAAGGCCCACAGCTAGGTCTGCGATCAGGTCTTTCGGATTTTCGAGCCCTATCGATAGGCGGATGGCAGGTTTTGCGCCAGTGCCATTCGCCAAAGCGAGACTTGGCATCACCCTGCGGTGTTCATGTGGGAATATGGGCAAGGCCAGGCTCTCATACCCGCCCCAGCTATAGCCGATCCCGAACAGTTCCAGCGCATCGGCGAGCCGACCGCTAGCATCTGGATTGTCGCTCGCAAGGACAAAGCTGAACAGCCCGCATCCACCGGTAAAGTCGCGGCTCCACAATGCGTGACTGGGGTGAGCTTCGAGCATTGGGCACATAACACGGACGACTTGTGGTTGCTCGTTCAACCAGCGCGCAATCTCGATCGCACTTTCGGTGGAACGCTCGAGCCGAACCGCCATTGTGCGAAGGCCCCGTGCTGCCAGTGCCGCGTCATCGGGGGAGACGACTTGTCCCAATTGTTGTGATGTGCGGCGCAATGCGCGGTGCCAGCGCTCGCCTGCCGACGCGCTGCCCATCATCAGGTCGGAATGCCCGCCGACATGTTTGGACAGGCTTTGCATCACGATATCGCATCCATGGGATAGGCCCGCAAAGCCGAGCGCGCTGGCCCATGTGTTATCGAGCAAGCACACTGCACCTGCTTCGCGCGCAAGTGCGGTCAGGGCGGGCACATCGCAAACTTCCATGGTCAGGCTGCCGGGGCTTTCGAACCAAACCGCACGAGGAGTTTTATCCGTGATAAGCATCTTGAAAGCATCAATATCGAGTGGGTCAAAGAAGCTGTGCGAAATGCCCATGCGGCGCAGCAAGCCTGTCGCCATGGAGCGGGTCGGGTCATATGAATTGTCGCTCATCAACAAATGATCGCCCGGCTTGAGGACCGCGAGCAGGCAGCCTGCAATCGCAGCGACGCCGCTGGGATAAAGCACTGTGCCATGCGCGCCCGGTTCGAGCTCTGTCAGTGCCTCTGCGAGCGCCCATTGGGTTGGGGCACCTCTGCGACCATAGAAGAATGTGCCGTCTTCGTTGGAATGGGTCGCGGCTTTGCGGTCTGCTTCGCTCGCATAGAGATGCGTCGACGCGCGCCACACAGGCGGATTGACCACGGCTCCAGTCCATTCCGGTCGCCTACCAGCATGGGCAATCTGAGTTTCCGGCTTTGTCGGTTTGTGATCGCTCATGCTGGGCCTTGCGTTTTGGGAGTAGCGGGGTCTGCCTCCCATTCCTGCCAGCTGCCATCATAAAGCCGCGCGTCCTCATGCCCGGCCAGTCCAAGCGCGAATAACAACACGCTGGCCGTCACGCCGCTGCCGCATGTTGTGATGATCGGGGCGTTAAGGTCGGCACCAGCGGATTCAAAAGCGGTGCGCAAGTTGTCAGGCGACTTGAATGTGCCGTCCAGCGCAAACACTTGGCCAAATGGTAGGTTGAGCGAGCCCGGAATGCGGCCATTCTGTCCGCCATGGACAGGATCGATCCCGCTGCCAAACACTCGGTCTGCGCCGCGCGCGTCAAGGACCTGTGCCGAGCGACTCTCGACATTGGCTAGCATGTCAGCCTTGCTGGCCACGCCCATTGTATTGGGAAGCGGTGATGCAGAGGCCATCGTCGCAGTCACCTTGCCGCTTTCCTCTGCGCGTCCCTCTGAACGCCATTTTGCGAGGCCACCATCAAGGATCGCGACATTTGCGATTCCGTGCGCCTTAAGCGCGACCCATGCGCGTGCGGCGGTTTTGACCGCGCTGTCATCGTAGAGAACGAAATGGCTTGTGGGCGAGGCGCCAAGGTTCGCCAGTTTTTCGGACAACTGCTTTGGATTGGGCAGGGCCGCTGGAACGTTGGAAGTTGTGTCCGTAAGGTTCGCCAAATCCAAGAACTGCGCACCGGGAATATGCCCGGCTTCAAATTCAGCGCGCGGATCGCGTGCTGCGGCGGGAAGATGGCGCGAGGCGTCTAGAACCACCAGATTGCCATCTTCGAGGTGTTCGGCCAGCCACTCGGTCGAGATCAGGCTGCTTGTGAGATTGCTCATGCCGGTGTGCTAGCGGTTGGTACGCGGCGCGCCAAGCCTCAGGCGGTGTGTGCAGGCTTTGGAGTGTCCGAATTGTCACCAACCGGTGCTTTGATCAACTGCGCTCGCAAGCCCGGTATACCGCCGGGAGGGCCATCCAATGTCAATGGGTGAACGCGCCCTGTACTCGATGCGCTGGGGCTTCCGACGACAAAGCTCAGATTCTCAATTGGCTGTTCTGGGCCTTCGCAAGTCAGGTGCACCAATGGGATGAATAGCGGCTTTGTGCCTTGATGGATGGTTTTTAGCTCAGCCAATGGCAGCGTGAGCGAACCAGCAATGCTGCGGCTTTGGTGGGGGCCTATGCGTTCTATCATCCCGACGGGCTGACCGCTGGCGATCGGTGCGCCATTGGATGCACCGCGCTGAGCAAAGGCCATTTGTCCTACCACGTTCAAATCGCGCACGGCCCGGTCGGAGCGGTTGGCAATATCTACGCGAAAATGGACAGTGAACATCATTACACTGCGCGAGGCAGCGGTGATGTCGAGCGAAATATCAAGCCGCGCAGGCTCTTGGGTAGTAGGTGGTGGGGTCGACTTGGCACTGGCGGGCTGTGCGGCCTTGACCTTCGGTTCGGGTGTAACGGCCGGATTTGACGCATGCTCGGGCGCTGGCTCTTTCTTTGCTTTGGCCTTTGGCGCGTCTTTCACCTGTGGCTCTTCGGGTTCCCTTTCAGTGATGACTTTGCGAATGCCCATTGCGAGTGATGGGCCTTCCATTTCAACAGGCATCGCCTCTGACCGGCGGCGGCGCCAGAACAGGAAGGCGAGGATCGCAGCGAGCAGTGCCATGATCCCGATCCCGATATAGATCTGATTGCGCATCGCCATTTGTTGCAGCTGAGCTAACTCGCCCGGAGCGTAGGATGATGTCGAACTCGAGCTTTCCGGCGCAACAAGAGGTGCTTCCGCGCCAACTTCGCCATCGGGCGTGACGTTGTACCAATCATCCGGTCCAATCGTGCCCTCGCCGTCTTCGGGGATCAGATCAGTGCTGAAACCAGGTCCAACATCAGAGCCAAAATCGGAACCTGTCGAGCGGCTTTGTGGAAGCGGCGCGGCGGGCAACGGGATATCGAGCGGTGGTGTATTGGTTGCAGGAGCGCCGGATGCCGGTGCGCTTGGCCCTGCGGTTGCGGATTGACTTGCCGCGGATGGGCTAGTGGTTGCCGAAGGCGTATTTGATGGGGGCTCGGACGTTGGTGAAGTGGTTGGCGCGGTGGTTTGTGCAGGAGTTTGTGAAGGGGATGGTGTGGGTGTCGGAGTTGGCGACCGCTCAGGAATGATCCGCGGTGCAATCGGTACCCCGGCGCGTTCATCCAGCGGGCCTTGGGGTGCGGGCGTCGGCGTTGGCGAAGGAGTGGGTAGCGAAAATGCACCCGGCGAATTCTGCGCAGCAATCGGTGCTGCCAGGGCCAAAGCAAGAATGCTGGCTCCCAACACGCCTGACCTGAGGCCAGTCCGCAATTGACGAACATCAAGGTTCGAGGGGGAAGGGGTTTGCGCGCGCATCATGCGTATTCTTAGATCAGCTTTAGCACCAGCTTACTATGAACCTCTGCCTTTTCCCATCCAAATTGTGAACCAACCAGCGGGTCGCAGAGGCGTGTTATCGCGCACACATAGAACGCAATGCTCGCGCGTCCAGTTACTCACTTGCAACCCTTGCGCTTTCGCGGCAACAGCGCGGCATGGAAAGCACACCTGATCCCAAACGCAAAAATGCCACTTCAAAGGGGGCGTCTGCTCCCGCTTTTCTGGGCAAGGACACGCCTTTACCGACATCGCCCGAGGATGCGGTTTTGGACTATGTGCCCAATCCACGCGCAGGTGCATTGTTTCTGGTGCGGTTCGCCGCGCCCGAGTTTACGTCGCTTTGCCCAGTCACTGACCAGCCTGATTTTGCGCATCTGGTCATCGATTACGCCCCCGCTCAAACAATCGTCGAATCAAAGAGTTTGAAGCTGTTTCTGGGCAGTTTTCGCAATCACAACGGCTTTCACGAAGACGTTACTGTGGGAATTGGGCAACGTTTGGCAGAAGAAATGCAGCCGAAATGGTTAAGAATTGGCGGATATTGGTACCCTCGCGGGGGGATCCCGATTGATGTGTTTTGGCAGACGGGATCTGCCCCGAACGGCCTTTGGGTGCCGGATCAAGGCGTCCAACCATACAGGGGCCGCGGTTAGTCTGTTAACTGTAAAATCACGAAGGTTAATACGGAATTATCCTTACTGATTTGGTGCTTTAAATGGTTAACGAAGCCATTCGAACACCCCAGACCCAATTCACTTTCCAGTAACACACTAAGCATAGTCGGAAAGCCGAAGGGGCACTTGCGTCTCCGCGTTAACGCGCCGGGGTTACTTGTTCCCGAGACGACAAATCCCGTCACCCAAAGGGCTATTAATGATGATTTCTGCTTCGACCAAATTCCGTACTATTGGCGGCGCTTCCGTGCTTGCACTGTCCACCGCACTGACTGGCGCGGCTTTCGCACAAACAGCGCCTGCACCGGGTATGTCGGCGCCTACCCCGACCGCGCCAACCCCGCCAGCGAATGCAGAGGAATGCGTTGTTACGGCGGGTACGCTCGTTTGTGCGCCGGGTACGGATGCGGACGGATTTTTCGATGTCAGCGGAGATCCGCTTGGCCTTGATGTGCAAAGCGGCTCTGTCGTGCAGGGTCCGATTGTGATTACCGGCACGACGACAGGCGATGTCGATGGATCGATTCAGACGTCAAATGATGGCGAAGGCGGCCTGTTGGTTGGCGATGCGTCTGCGGTTAACGTAAACGGCTTCATCCAAACCGATGGTCAGTTTGCGATCGGGGTGGAGACCGGCGCGAATGCTGTTCTCACCAATGATGGCACGATTTATACGACCGGCGACAACTTCTCTGACGGAGTATCTCTTGGCGCTGGCAGCACATTTACCAATAACGATCTTGTCCAGACCGACGGTGCAGAATCCTTTGGCGTTTTCGGCTCAGGCGATGACCTGACCGTTGTTAATGCCGATACTGGCTCAATCATCACAAGCGGCACAGGCAGCTTTGGCATCGCGGTTCTGAACGACAGCGAAGTTCAAAATGATGGTCTGATCCAAACCTTTGGCGATTTTGCAGTCGGTATCGACACTCAAGAACGCGCCACAGTGACCAACACCGGCAACATCGCCACAGGCGGTGCTAGCTCTGTGGGTGTAGGCATCCGCAGCGACAGCAGTTTCACCAACACCGCAACCGGCGTGGTTTCGACTACTGGCGATGAAGCCATCGGTCTGCGTGCGATCAACAATTCCGTGATCGTCAATGATGGCACAATTCAGACGGGCGGCGCATCTGCAGCAGGTATTCGCACCTTCGCAGGTGCTGATATCACCAATAATGGTACGCTCGCGACGACCGGTGATTTGTCTGATGCGATTGATGTGCGGGAAGATGCGGTCATTACGAACGCTGGTACTATTCAAACCGATGGTTCTGAATCAGCGGGTGTCTTGGGACTGGGCGACAATCTGAACCTCACCAACACCGCAGACGGTGAGATCATCACCACCGGTATTGGCAGCTTTGGTGTCATCGCTCTCGATAATGCAGTGATCAGCAATGCTGGTCTGGTCCAGACCACAAACGATTTTGCGATCGGTATCGATACGCAAGAGGCTGGCAATGTCACCAATAGCGGTACGATTGACACCGCTGGCAACTTTTCGACTGCTGTTGGCATTCGCAGCGATGCCACTTTCACGAACACTGCGTCGGGCGTGATCACGACCGTTGGCGACGAAGCCGAAGGTGTCGCTTCGATTGATAACTCGGTCATCGTCAATGACGGCATGATCGAAACCGGCGGTGAAACCGCGGTCGGCGTGCGCGGCTTTGCAGGCACGACCGTCACAAACAACGGCACGATCCTCACCACAGGGGGCACATTCGCCGATGCAGTCCTGGTGCGCGCCAATGCAGTGATCACCAATAACGGCCTGATTCAGACTGATGGCGATGAAGCAGCAGGCGTTTCGGCGCTGGGTGATAATCTGCAACTGACCAACGCCGCAGGCGCTCAAATCGTTACGAACGGCCTCGGCAGCTACGGTATCCTTGCTTTGGATAACGCTATCATCACCAATGATGGCCTGATCCAGACTAACGAATTCTTCGGTATCGGCATCGATACGCAAGAGGCGGGCACAGTCACCAATAACGGCACGATCGAAACCGCAGGTGACTTTGGCGTAGGTGTTGGTATCCGCAGTGATGCGACGTTCACCAACAGCGCCGCTGGCATTGTCTCGACCGAAGGCGAAGAAGCCGATGCGGTTGCGATGATCCAGAACTCGGTTGTTATCAATGATGGTAGCATCGAGACAACTGGCCGCAACGCCAATGGTATTCGCGGGTTTGCCGACAACACTGTCACCAACAATGGCTCTATTGTCACGATGGGCGACGCATTCGCTGATGCGGTTCAAGTCAGCGACAACAGCCTCGTCACCAATAATGGTCAGATCCAGGCTCAAGGGTCAAACTCCCGCGGCGTATTCGGCAATGGCAACACCATCACCGTGATCAACACCGCGACGGGCGACATTTCCACTGAGGGTGATGGCGGTTTCGCCATCGCCGTTTCGCTGGACAACGATAGCGCGCTAACCAACGATGGTGTGATCAGCACTCTTGGCGCGAACGCAATTGCTGTCGAAGCACGCGATGGTGCGACAATCATCAACAATGGCTCGATCACGACCGCTGGTGCGGCTGGTACCGGCATCACGTTCTTGGCTGATGGCGCACTAAGCAATGACGGCACACTCTCAACCGCAGGCGATGATGCATTTGGCATTTCGACTGGTGACAATGCTGTCATCAATCTGAGTGTGAACAGCAGCGTTACCACGCTTGGCGAAGGTGCAGACGCGATTGCGGTTGTTGGTACCGGGGACATCACCAATGCAGGTCTGGTCTCCGCGACAGGCGTTGCCGCCACGGCGGTCGCGATTTCAGGTGATGCGACCGTGACCAATAGCGGCGATATCCTCAGCGAGGCGGAACGCGCGCTTGATATTGGCGGCTTGGCTAATGTGACCAACACCGCAGACGGCACCATTGTGTCGAACAGCGATGATGGCATTCGCTTGGCCTTTGATGGTTCGGTCATCCTCAATGAAGGCGCGATCACCTCTGGCGGTGGCGGTGCGGTTAATGCCTTTGGCGTCAACGATGTTGCGATCACTAACGCTGGCACCATCACCACAGCTGCGGGCGCCGACCAAGGGATTGAGGCGGGATCAGGCCTGACGCTCTCAAACAGCGGCCTCGTTCAAGCGAGCTCAAGCGATGCTGTTTCGCTGAGCGGCGGTTCGATCACCAATTCTGGCACGCTTGAAAGCCTCGGTAGTGGCTCAATGGCTGCGCTTGATGCGGCGATCAACTTTGACGCAGGCAGCGACGATGGCGTGGTCATGAACCTTGCCGACGGTGTGGTTCGCGGCGACATTGGCATCAATTCGGACGCAGGCAATAGCGGCGCACAACAAATCAGCAACTTCGGCACAATCGAAGGTCGGATGGGCGATGCGGTGCTGTTGGGCGATGGCAATGATGAATTCCAACAAAATGTCGGCGCATCGGTCATCGGCAATATCAACCTGCAAGGCGGCGACGACACGTTCGTACTGCTGGGCATGGCATCATCTGTGACCGGGATCATCGATGGCGGCATGGGCACGGACGTGGCCACGCTTTCTGGAACTCTGGATGCAGACAACATCACCGGCTTTGAGACGCTGATATTGGGCGATGTCACCGTTGCTGGCAATCGGACGCTGGATGGCGATGTGGTGGTTGGCGGCAACGTCACCCTTGGCCTTGGCGTCGACTCGCTGACAACAAGCGGATCGATCACGCTGGAGGAAACTGGCACGATCACCATTCAAACGCCGCTCGATCTGGAATTGGTTGGTCAAACAGTTCTGGTGCTGCAAGACGGCACGGGCTTCACCAACAATGGCGCGACGATCAATATCATCGATGATGACTTGCTGGTCGACTATGTGCCGATCGAAGGATCTTTGTTTGTCGAAGTGGTTGCGGTGAACCAGTTCGATGGCTTTATCGATCCCAACGCAGCTGCATTTGGCGAAGCAGTGTCCGCAGCTGTGGCTGCGGGCACGATCAGTCAGGCTAATTTCAACTTCTTGACGACTCAGCCAGACGATGCGGCTCTCGAAGCTCTTGCTCTGGATGCCCTGCCTAACCTTAGCGCAGGCGCAGCACGCGAGATTTTCGAAACCTCTAGCGCGGCGAGCGAGGTTCTAAACCGTCACCTCGAAGGAGATGGCACAGGCGTCTGGGGCCAGTTCACCGTTCGCGGTGCAACCCAGGATTCGCTGGCACAATCAGCCGGTGGCTATAGCAGCGACCAGTTGATCTTCACTGTTGGTGGTGATGTTGCTGCGGGTGATTTTGGGCGGATCGGTTTGCTTGCAAGCTATGCCGATATCGAAAACGATGATCGCAGCGCCAATGGCTTGCGCGGTGAAACCGAAGTCGAAGCCCTGAAATTGGGCGTATACGGCGCGGTCAACTTTGCGTCACGCGGCTTCATCAATGGTGAGTTTTCATATCTCACCGGCGAAATCAGCAGCGACCGTAATGGCGCTTTGGGTGCGATCGGCTCGACCTATGATTATGATGGCTGGGCCTATAGCGCGACGCTGGGCTACGATATTTTGCCAGACGAAGGCGTCTCACTGACCCCATCGATTGGTATCAATGGCGCAACATTTGACTATGACGATGCGATTGAAGCGGGCGGCTTTGGCTTTACCGTTGCACGCGAACACGCTGACTTTGCAGAACTTCGGGCTGCCGTTGAATTGGGTGCACAGGTCTCACCAGGTGTTGACGGGTTTATCCGCGGCACTGTAATCCACGACATCAACGAAGATATCAGCGACTTCACACTGACCTCGGCAGAGCTGGGCACCTTCGTAGTGACCACTCCTGCACGCGATCAGGACCGCTTTGAACTGGCTGCTGGCGCAAATATTGATGTGTCGGAAACCTTTTCACTTGAGGTCGGTTATCTCGGTGACTTTGGCGGCGATTATGACGGTCACTCGGCCCGAATTACTGGCCGTTTGAAGTTCTGAGCAAGAAACGAGTTAGCAGAGCGATCCGAGGCGCATTGGAGCTCTGCTAAAAAGGGGCCGGTCACATGAGAATGTGGCTGGCCCTTTTTATTTGGATCAGGCCGCAGCGATAAAGCGGGCTCGCGGATGACGGCTAAGCAATTGCTCAAGCCATGTGTCCTGCGCATCCTTTGCGACTAAGGCGACGATGCAGCCGCCGAACCCGCCGCCTGTCAGTCGCGCGCCTTCGGCTCCCAGTTTGCAAGCGTCGCTTACCAACGCATCAATTGCAGGCAGCGACATTTCAAAATCATCACGCATCGACACATGGCTTTCATTCATCGCAGCGGCAAGAGCGGCGATATCGTGCGACTTCAGCGCTGCGATGGCGGTGAGAACTCGCGCATGCTCCGTAACGCAATGCATGGTGCGTTTGCGGATTGCGGGCGGGAGAGGCGAAGCACTGATGCTTGCTGGGTCCAGCATGCACAAATCATCAGTGCCAAAATGCGCTTTGGCCGCGTCGCATTCCTCTTTGCGCTCGCCATAACGGCCATCAGTGAGCTTTCGGGTCAGACCCGAATGCACAACGACCAAAGCATGGCTTATTGGCAGATCGAACAACTCATAATTGAGCGCTTTGGTATCCAGCGCCATCGCGGTGCCCGGTGTTGCGAGTGCGACCGCCATTTGATCCATGATCCCGCATGGCACACCCATAAAATCATTCTCAACCGCGCGCGCTGCAACAGCGAGTTCTGTATCACTATGTGCGCCTTCTCCTAGCTTCCGTGCGGCTTTCAGAATGGCTACGATCAGCGCGGCGGAGGAGGATAGGCCTGACCCTTCGGGAACAGTGGAGCGGATGGTCACGTCCGCACCGCAGGCAATCAAACCAAGCTCGCGGGCCTTTCGTGAAGCGCCCAATGCAGTGTCGGACCAATGGCCGCTAGCCGTCTCGCCTAAGTCCCGCTCGGCCTGCTCATCATAGTGATCGGCGCTCACCAGCACCCGGTCATCATCGCGTGGGGTCAGTTTGACCTCTAAACCAATCGAAAGCGCCGCAGGCAGTACCATCCCGCCATTGTAGTCAATGTGCTCTCCGATCAAATTGACGCGTCCGGGCGCTTGGGCTTTTGCGGATGCCGCCGTGTTTGCAAGATCACTCACATCACAACTCGCGCAGCATTTTTGCGGCCGTTTCTGGCATGACATCCACGGTGAAAACACCCGTATGCTGTTCGACGGAGGCGAGGTATTTGATCCGGCCCGGTGCTCGCAAAAGCGGATAGAATTGAACGGTGAAATGGTATGCAGCGGCCGCGCCACCCGGGGCAGCATGAAACGCCATCATGGTCGCCGCCGCTTGCTGAAACAACGCGTCATAGCGGCGCGTGATTTCGCCCATTTGGTCAGCAAGTGCCTCTAGCTCACCATCGGTGCAGTCCCATGGTCCCTCTCGCCGTTGTTTTGGCGCAAGCCACACTTCATACGGAAAACGCGCGTAACGCGGTACAAAAGCGGCGATGTCGTCTGATTGGCTAACGCCGTAATCGGGCATAGCAGCCGCAATCTCACCCGCCAGATCATACCCATCGGCAAAAGCTTGTGCTGCGCGGGCCTGAGCCTGTGGAACCCGCTCAAATCCATAAATCTGACCATGCGGGTGATGCAGGGTCACGCCGACCTCATCCCCTCGGTTCTCAAATGGTAGCACATATTTGCAACCGGCGGAAAACAGCGCATCGTAACGGTCAATCAAGGCCGCCAGCAGAATTTCGCGGCGATCCTGCCCTATCGTCGCCAGATTGCCAGTGCCAGCCGGATCATAGACCACAACGTCGCACGCCCCACGAGCAGGCTCTATTGCAACCCCATCCAACGTCGCAGCATCCCGAGCCGAAGGGTGGAATGCAGCAAACTTATTCTCAAAAATTGCCAGTTCGAAATCGCCGAATGGGATCTCGGTCTCAGGCCCACCAGCGACAGTCGGCGCCAGCGGATCATCAGCGGCGGAAGGCTTAAATGTCCGGTTCTGGCGATGCGCGGCGTAGACGTTCCACTCCCCGCGTAAGGGGTGGTAACGCAGCTCGCCACCCTGTGCGAGGTCGTCGGCGGTCTGCGGCATCGGCGCTGCATCATGCGCATTGCGTCCATAAAGGCGCAGCATACGGCCATCTGCCTTGGTAAAGTCGCGGCGATAGGTCGCGCGCCCTCCAAGAGTGCGAGGCAAGGATATCGCAGAGCTCATGCGGTTACTCGCTTGCTTGAAGGTGGTAGAACAAACATGTGTCGGGGAACGTCAATGGAGGCTGCATACCATGCCCCATCAATGCCGCGCCTGACACCCATGCTCCATCTCCCTGAAGATCGGCGGCGTCAATGATCGACGGCGTGCTGATCGATGGATTGTGCTGCGGCCAGACCATTTGAACGCGGTACTTCTTGGCCGGATCCAACCCGCTGAAATGAATGCGTCGGGGCAATGTTGCCAGCTCTGTCTCCAGCTTGGCATAGGAGAACAGGGCCTCTTGTTTGTCTTCCGAAACGCAGCCAACAAAATTGGTGTCTTGCGGGCTTTCCAAGCGCCAGAAGCGCCCAGTGTGGATCAAGTCTCTGTGCTGTTTATACAGCGCAATTCCCGCGGCAAGAACGGCCAAATCCTCTGCGTCTTCGTCGCGCAGATCCAGCTCCATCCCCATATGGCCGAACACCGCACTGGCCACGCGGAAATGCATACTGAATTTGCGGCCCGTTATATGACAATTTTTGGGCCCAACATGGCTGCCCAAAATGCGCAAGGGGAAGAAATGCGTGGCACCGCGCTGAATATCCTGACGCTGGCGCGCATCGTTGTTGTCTGAGGTCCAAATCCGGTCAGTATGACGCAGGATGCCGAAATCCGCGCGTCCACCGCCCGACGAACAACTTTCAATCTCAAGTTCTGGATGCGCATCGCGCAATTGTTCGAGCAAGCGATAGACCGCCTGCGTCTGAAAATGCATCGCCCCGCGCCCATTGCTGGATGGGTGATTGGTGTCGCGGTTCATATCCCACTTGATATAGGCGACACCGTATTCGCTGACGAGATCGCTGATTTTTTTGAACAGATAATCAAACACTTCGTTCTTTGTGAGGTCGAGCGTCAATTGCCCGCGAAACGGCACCGCCTCGACCCCTTGCGCCTGCAAAACCCAATCGGGGTGAGCGCGGTATAGGTCGCTGTCGGGATTGATCATCTCGGGTTCGAACCACAGGCCGAACTCCATGCCCAATTCCTTGACCCGGTTGGCAAGCGTGTGGAGCCCTTGCGGATAGACATCGGATGAAACCCACCAATCGCCAAGCCCCGCCGCATCATGACGCCTGCCGCCAAACCAGCCATCATCGAGGACATATCGCTCTGCCCCAACGGAGGCCGCAGCCTCAGCCAACTCGATTAGAGTTGCCTCATCATGGTCGAAATAGACCGCTTCCCATGTGTTGTAGTGGACTGGGCGTGCACGCTCTAAGCTGCGCGCGTCCATAACCGATCCGCGCAGATAATCGTGGAATGCGTGCGATGCGCCGTTAAAGCCCTCTTCGGACCAGACGGCGAGGAAATCGGGCGTGCGATATTGCGCGCCTTTGGCCAAGCGGATTTCCCCGGGGAAGCTCATCTCGCCCATTTGCACAAAACCGCGACCGTCGCTGTGGCGGTCAATACGCAGACGGTGATTACCGCTCCAGCTGAGGTGGAAGGCTGCGGCCAGACCGCTATCTTCGCCCGCTTCTGGCGCGGCCAAAATGCCGCCGGGGAACACGTCGTGGCTGGTGCGACCAGCTTTGTTTTCCCGCACGATGCTGCCTTGGAATGCTGGCACTTCCTCGATGGCAAATTCGCCAGACCAACGCCCTGTAAAACTTAGGAATCGCGTGAGACGCGGATCGACCGGCAGGCATAGAGCAGCGCACCAATCGAGCTCAAATTCTTCCTCACCGCGATTTTCGATACTCGTATTGCTGATGAGCATTCCGGTCGCGGGATCGATGGTGAACGCGTGGATCGTCGCAATCGCGGTGTTGGCGTCCTCGCAATGGATTGCGAGCATGTTGGGGGCCGGGGTTTCAACCGCGCTAATCCGTAAATCAATTGCCCAATCGTGCCCGGCGCGGTGACCGACCAGCCCAGAGGGACCGGAAATACCTGTGCCAATCTCATTGAGCAGCGATCCACGCAGCGGGACAGACGCGCTGCCCGGTGCATGCTGGCGCGTGGCGAGGATCGCCAATTCCTGTGCTGTAACGCCGGGCAAGTCAGGCCCAGCGTAAAGGATAATCGGGCGCATGCCCTTGGTCGCCTCGAGAGCGAGGAAAGTCCCGCCGCTGCGCAGCTCGCAATATTGCGTTTGATGTGTGCCGTGTTCGACCGGGTCTTTGATCGGGACCGGGCGGTGTTCATGGATCGCAGGCGTATCGCCCGCTTCATGATCTGCATGTCCGCGGCCCGCACCATGCGCGCTTAGATCGGCGTCATTTGCCATCCAAACAATCCATCCCTTTACTCGATCCACTCCCGGTCATTACGGCTTTGTCGCCATTATCCGACCAAGATCGCATAATCACGCCATTTGAGAGCCTGTGTGAAGTGGGAATTTGGAGGCGCATGAAGTTTTTGGTATCCTGTATGGGAATAGCTGAGAGGTTGCCCCGATGTGGGAAGAAAAGGTCTACAAGCAGAATTTGCACCTGTCTGCCATTGGCGGAATAAAGATCGCCTGCTTTTTGAAGAATGGCGTCGGTGTCCTGACTGCACGCCGCACTCTGCCGCACTACACGCTGGTTTATGTGACAAGAGGCCACGGGACCTATCGCGATGCAAGCGGAACCGATCTGCCGGTAAAAGCGGGCGATGCGATTCTGATCGTTCCGGGCTTGGAGCATTGGTATGGCCCTGCACGTGGTGAAAGCTGGGATGAATTCTACCTCGTATTCGAAGGACCAGTGTTCGACCTATGGCACGAAGCGGGGTGTTTGATCCGCGAAAGTCCCGTGATCTCTCTGCGGCCAATGGATTTCTGGCGTGACCGGATTACGCGCCTGATAGGCGGCGCAGGGGCTTTGAGTGAAAGCGAATTGATCAGCGAAACGGTCGAATTGCAGGCTTTGCTCGCGGATATCGTAAAGGCTGGCGAGGATGACATGGCGGACGATATCGCATGGCTGTCCAAGGCAAAGGAGACCATTGCGGCAACCATGGATGTGCGCTTGGCGGCTCAGACACTGGGCCATTCCTATGAGGCATTTCGCAAACGCTTTCGTAAGCTATCGGGACGTTCTCCGGGCCGGTATCGCACCAGTATTTTGATGGAGCAGGCGTGCGAGATGCTGACCGATCCCAAAGTGATGCTGCGTGATATCTCAGACGAGCTGGGATATTGCGACGAATACCATTTCAGTCGTCAGTTCAGCAAAACGGTCGGGTGGTCCCCGTCAGAATACCGATCCCGGATCGCGCGTGAACCGGAGCAATTTTAGGATTTGGGAAATATTGTAAGCCGCTGATCCTCAATTGCGTTGCAAAATTATGACACAGAGCAGTTTCTCCACTGACAAACTGTCCCAATTTCCCAAAATCTTCATGCCAGTCCAATCCACCTATGGAATTCGGCTCTTCAAACGTCAGGTTTTGTATCACGACCCCCTCAAGGGTCTCAATCCCATGCCCACTCGCACCAAGCGGGACCATAATAAGGGGCATGGACAAGGGAGAGAGCCATGTTGATTTCGAAGCGGGCCGTTTTGGCCCAATCCGCAGCACTTGCCGCGATTGCCATTTCCACTCCAGCCATCGCACAGGATCAAGACGAAACCGCCGGTCAGTCCAGCGAACAACAGTCGGTGGAAGGTGAAGAGAACACGATTGTCGTCACCGGTTTCCGCCGCAGTTTGCAAGATTCGATCAACCTAAAACGTAACAGCTCGGCTGTGGTTGATGCTGTTTCTGCTGAGGACGTTGGCAAATTCCCTGACCAAAATATCGCAGAAGCTTTGCAGCGCATCACCGGCGTCGCTATTGACCGTTCGGGAGGCGAAGGTCAGTCGATCACAGTTCGCGGCCTTGGCCCCGAGTTTAACGCGGTTCTATTGAATGGCCGCACACTCGCAACCGATAATCCGGGGCGCGAATTCTCGTTTGATGTGCTGTCTTCCGACATCATCCAAACCGCCGAGGTTTACAAATCAGCGCAGCCCAACCTGCAATCCGGCGGCATTGGCGCGGTGGTCAACATTACGACTGCCCGTCCGATTGACCGCCTAGGCTTTAACGCTTCGGTTTCGGCCGCTGCGATTTACGAAAACCTAAGCGAAGATGTCGGCACCGATATTAGTGGTGTTGTCTCCTGGTCGAACGGCACGGTAGGCGTTCTCTTCGGTGGTACCTACAACCTGCGCAATGCGCAGATTGACCGCAACATCACCAATGGTTTTGCCCTTCGTGAGGGTGATCAGGCTATCTTTGCACCAGAGAGCTCTTCGGGTCTAACAGCAGCCGATATTGGTGCATTGCCAGCAGGCGCGCGCGTTCAACAGCAAGTGATTTTCAGCCGCGACGAACAAGAGCGTGAGCGCATCACACTCAACGGTGCGTTGCAGTTTGCGCCATCTGACCGCTTCACTGCGACATTCGATGGCCTCTATTCGCGCTTTCAGGTCGATTCCTTCGATCAGCAATTCTCCGGTTTCTTCAGCCCGCCATTCCTCGACCCGCAGATCGACGGCAATGGCACGGTCACATCTTTCAGCCGCCCAAGCATCGATTTCGGCACACGCAACCCTGCAATCGCTGACACGGTAGGCCTGTCACAGAACGACAATGTACTCACGTCGAATAATCGTGAGGCAGAGACATTCGCATTCGGCGGGAACTTCGAATTCGAAGCGACCGATGCCCTGACCTTTGTCGCTGATGTTTCGTGGTCCCGTGCGACGGGTGACGGCACCAATCCATTCGTGGTTCTGGGTGCGCTTGCCCCGACATCGCCTCTTATCGAATCCACCAGTACTTCTGGCATTTCGACCATCACCAACATCAACGCGGCTGACTTTGTCGATCCTTCGATCCAGCGGCTTCACTTCGTCAACGTGGCTCGCACCGCGGTTGAAGATGAGGTTTTCGAGGTGCGCTTTGATGGAGAATGGGAAGTCGATGCAGGACCGCTTTCTGCAATCACCTTCGGCGGCATCTACACCGACCGAGAAAAGACACAGGACCTGTTCGATAACTTCGCCGACCCCGGCTTTGGTACACTCACCGCAGCAGAGATTTTCTGCGCTTATTGCGGTTACACCGTGCCATTCGACACCTCGATCCTCAACGAGTTCTCATTTGATGGGTTCCTGTCCGGGGTCGAAGGCGCAAACACTGTCCCTGCGACCATCCTGACGGCCAGTTTCGCAGATGCTTTTGCGCAGTTGAACAACACCGCCAACCTTCAAAACGCTGATCGCACGGGCGGCAACACTGCAGAATTGCTGGCTTACCTGAACAGCGGCCAGATTGACCCAGAGTTCGGCATTTACACGCCGTCCTTCAATCCGGGCGGCAGCTTTGCGGTCGAAGAGCAGATCTATTCGGCCTATTTCAACACCGAATGGGGCGGCGATTTCGGCGGAGAGCTGCCTTGGGCAGCCAATGTTGGTTTCCGCATTGCATTCACCGATGTTCTGTCCAGCGGGATTGACCAGCCGGTCATCGAATTCCGTGAGACACCGGGCGACACGCAGCTTGTCACCGTCTTTGGCCCAGCGACCAATGTCTCTGTGCCCAACGACTATGTGAACTTCCTGCCGTCGGTGAACTTCCGGATTGAGCCTGCCAGTGATATCGTCCTGCGCCTCAGCTATGCTCGGACCGTCACACGTCCAACGCTGACCGCATTGGGCGTGGCTAACAACTTTGGGGGGCGCTCCGATGCCCCGCTTAGCGGCGGTGGCAACCCATTGCTCGAAGCCTTTGAGGCGGACAATTTTGATGTCTCGTTCGAATGGTATTTCGACTCGCTGAGCTATTTTAGCATTGCCGGTTTCCACAAAGAGCTTGGCGGTTTCCTTGAAACCTCAACACTGCCGGTTCCCGGTGTCGTGATCTTCCCAGCGGGTAATGGCGGACTGACCGTCGACACCCCGGTTGATGTCACGTTCCAAGATACGCGTCAGCGTAACGGCCTTTCGGGCAGTATTTCGGGCGCTGAAATCGCGTTCCAAAAGACGCTCGACAATGGCTTGGGCGGCATCATCAACTACACCTATGTGAACTCAAACCGGGATGATGCGCCTGCGGGCGATCTGGGCTTTAATGGCTTTACGCCGCACACGCTTAACGTCACTGGTTTCTACGAAGGTGATCGTCTGTCAGCGCGGGTGTCGTACAATTTCCGCGATGGTTTCTTGGTCCAAGGCAGCGACGTGCAAAGCGAACCACGCCAGCGCGAAAGCTTTGGTCAGGTTGACTTCTCGGCGAGTTACGAGCTGACCGATCAGTTCCAGGTGTTCGTGGAGGGCCTCAACATCCTCAATGAAGACACCCGCGACTTCTCGCGCTTTGCGAACCGCATCCTGACCTATGAGCGCACCGGCGCGCGTTACACTGCCGGGGTTCGCGCAAAATTCTGATCAGGCGGCGGCGCGATTTCCCAGCGTGAAATGTGAATTCGCGGCGTTTGCCAACAGGAAGGCGGGCATCTCTGAGGGGGGATGTCCGCCATTTCCTTTTGCGCGCACTTGCTCAGCGGCGCTGAAATTGAAACAGTGCGATAAACGACCCGGAGCCGCAGAAGCACGGGCGATAGAAGTATGGGATTGAGAGAGCCAAAATGAGCACAGTTCAGGTCGCGGTCTTTTTGGCCATCACCGGCTTTATCGCCTTTGCCACTTACATGCATTGCCGGGGTAAACGCGGCGGCACGGGTGATGAGAAAGATTACTTTCTCGCAAATGGCGGGCTGGCTTGGTATTTTGTGGCAGGCTCAATAACGCTCACCAATCTGTCGACCGATCAATTGGTCAGCATGAACGGTAATCAGATGCTGCTGGTCGCGTGGTGGGAGTTTGCAGCCGTCGTTGGCCTGTTCATTCTCGCGTTCGTTTTCCTGCCTGTTTACTACAAAAACAACTGCACGACGACGACGGAGCTGTTGCAAAAGAAGTATGGCGACAAGCATATTCGCGCCTTGATTTCGGTACTGTTTCTGGCGGGCAACCTGTTCATTTTCCTTCCCGCGATCCTGTATGGCGGGTCCAAATTCTTCTTGTCGATGTTGGGCATGGATGAGCCAGGCACTGAGTTCATATTGTTCGATATGTCGAAGGACACGCTGAAAGGGCTCGGTCTTTCAGGTTTGGTGGCGAACATTCTGCTGTTCTCCGTTATCCTTGCCATGATTGGCGCGGCCTATGCGATTTTCGGCGGTTTGCGTGCGGTTGCCGTATCTGACACCTATTCAGGCGTCCTGATCCTTGGCTTGGCGTTGTTGGTTGTATTTTTGGCGCTGAGGGCCGTGAATTTCGATCTAAGCGGCATTCCGGCGGAGCGGCTGACGCTAATCGGAGACAATGATTCCGATATTCCTTGGCACACTCTGCTGACCGGAATGATCTTTATCCAGACATTCTATTGGTCGACCAACCAAACGATCACACAGCGCGCCATGGCTTCTCCCAGCATTGGTGAGGCCCAAAAGGGTGTGCTCGCGGCTGCGGGCATCCGCTTGATGATCGTGCCGCTGATCGTGGTTGTGCCGGGGATCGTATCATACAAATTGTTTGGCGATGTCCCGCAAGACGGCGCCTATGGCCGGATCGTGTCTGAGGTGCTTCCACTGTGGCTATCGGGCGCGTTTGCGGCGGCTTTGTTTGCAGCGGTGCTGACGACGTTCAACTCGATCCTCAACGCTTCTGCGGCGCTCTATGTATGCGATATGCATGAGGCATATGTGGGTAAGGCCAAGAAGGTCGGACGCCTGGGCGCAATTGTCTCGATCGTGATGAGTGTATTTGCGCTCGCACTGGTTCCGTTCTTTGCGAGCCAAGAGAGCCTGATCAACACAGTGCAGCAGCTTTACGGCCTTCTGTCGATGCCGATCCTATCCGCCTTTATCGTCGGTCTGGCGTTCCGCAATGTCGATGCGCGCGCGGCAATGATCGGCGTGGTCGTCGGTGTCGCGTTCTACGGATTTTGGAGCATGGTTTGGGAGCCGGCGCACTATATTCACGGCATGGCGGTGACGTTGATCCTTTCGGTCGTAACGTCTTTGGTTATGAACCGGCTGGTGTTTGGTAACACCGTTGAATTCGCGATTGGTGAAGACGAGCCGGCGCTTTCTGCGACCTAAACGCCAAAGCGATGGTGGATCGCAGTTCAGCCCCCAAAGGGAAGCGTTGTCAGGGGGAAAATGGTGCCGGCTGCACGATTCGAACGCGCGGCCTGATGATTACAAATCAACTGCTCTACCAACTGAGCTAAGCCGGCCCATTGCATCGCATCAATGACGCGAAGCGCGCGATTAGCGGCGCGGCGCGGATATGTCCAGACGCAAGATGCATGTTTGTCCATGACAAGCAGGGTTGGACGCACTCCCGCTTTGCCGAACACAGTTTGCCATTAGTCGATTGATTGCCGATTTGGTTGATATTGGCCCTTGTCTTGCGCGCTTCAAAGATACATCTTGGAACAGACAAAGGGGTGGTGATGGACAACGATTTACAAAAGCAGATGGTGTTTGAGGCGAACCGCAAATCGGTTGGCGTCGCCTATTTGCTCTGGCTTTTTCTTGGCTCATTCGGAGCGCACCGGTTCTACTCGGGCCGGACAAAATCGGGTCTGGCGCAGCTCGTATTGTTGCTGAGTGTGGTGGGTTGGCTTGTGCTGATCCCATGGTTGCTCATTGATCTGGTGTTGATCCCCGGGATCGTACACGAGCAGAATATGCAAACCATCTCGCGATTGACGCAGCCCACCCCGACGCAGCCTTTAGCCGCGCCGCAAGCGCAGCAGCAACCGCGCAAAGTCAACACCGAGGCAGACCGCAAGCGCGAGGCGATGCTCGAAGATTTGCGCGCTACCGGCTATAAGAAAGACCGCCGCAACAGCCTGTATCGGTGAGCCTCACCGCACGTTTCAAAACCCTCCGAAGGTCCATCCTTCAGTCCAGGCGATTTCCGCAGTTAGGAAGCGCGGGTTCCACCGCTTTGGCTCGCTCGCTGCCTTGCGGAGCCATGCGGCGGTAAGCAGAGCGTCGGATGAGTGATCATCGACCTCGCCATATTCGCGCACGGGCGGGCTGCCGATCGCTTCGAGCGCGACATTGAGATCACCGTAGGTGAGCATCTTGGTCCGCGACCCACTCATCGCAGCGGCCTCTTTTGACGCTAGGCCGGTGTAGATTTCGACGAGTAGAGAGCCGCCAGTGACACTGCGCCGATCGGGCACAGGGTCCATTGGCCATACGGGAAGCGATCCGCGCAATTGATGCAGCATGCGCATTCCTGTGAGCGAACTTTTGCCGACCTGCGCCGCACCAACGAGGTTGAAATTGCTGACCGGGCGGCATTTTTGGCGGCGCTGCGCTATCTCCGCCTCACGAAAACGCCCTTCTTTTGTAATCGCATCGGGAAGGTGAAAATGCTCGCCTTCGTGCGCTTTTGAGTGTCGGAAATAGCGTGAGGCAATTGGATGTTCGAGAAAACTGTGCGCGCCCAGATGTGGATCATCGGCGCAGATTTCGTCGATCAACGCCCACAGTTTCTTCGCATGGCTGGGCGATTGCTCCCAACCGGGAAAGAATGCGCCGCAATCGTTAAACGGCAGGCTTATGCCGAGGTCCACTCCCACCAAAGTGTTCGCAGGCAGATCATCGCGCAGCAGGCCCAACACTTCTGTGCGCGACCAGCCGCGCGGTGGCGGCTCAACCAGCACCGGCGCGCCGCCAATGCCCTCTGCAATTGCTAACGCAATGCCCTTGTGCCGTTCCCCCTTGGCACCCGACCAATCAATGGCGAGAAAGTGGTCAAACTCTCGCGTCATTTCGGCCCTACCGCTCCGGTATTTGAGTGCCCGTTTCTCTCGCTGCGCAACCGATCCCAATATTCCATCCGCTCGCGCACTTTGCGTTCAAAGCCGCGCTCTACGGGCTCGTAAAAGCGTGCAGGCTCCATTTCATCGGGCCAGTAATTGTCGCCTGAGAATCCTTCATCGGAATTGTGATCATAGGCATAGCCTGCGCCATATCCGATATCCTTCATCAGCTTTGTTGGCGCGTTGAGGATGTTGGCGGGCGGCATCAAGCTGCCAGTTTCGCGTGCGGATTTGAACGCGGTTTTCTGCGCAGCATAGGCGGCATTCGATTTGGGTGCGGTCGCGCAATAGAGGCAGGCCTGAACGATGGCGAGTTCACCTTCGGGACTGCCGAGGAATTGGTAAGCGTCCTTGGCCGCGAGGGTCTGGACCAGCGCGTTAGGGTCAGCCAGCCCGATATCCTCGCTCGCAAACCGCACCAATCGGCGCAGGACATAAAGCGGTTCTTCGCCAGCGGTCAGCATCCGTGCGAGATAGTAAAGCGAGGCTTGCGGATCGGAACCGCGTAGGGATTTGTGCAGCGCGCTTATCAAATTGTAGTGCCCGTCGCGATCTTTGTCATAGACCGCCACACGTCTCTGTAAGAACGCGCCAAGTGCCGCCGGGTCGAGCGGTTCGGGCAGGTTGGCGTTATACAAAGTCTCTGCCTGCCCCAGCAAAAACCGCCCATCGCCATCGGCGCTTGCGATCAAGGCCGCTCGTGCATCTGAGGTGAGGGGCAGGGGGCCTTCGAGCGTTTCGGCGCGGGTGAGTAACGCGCCAAGCGCGTCGCCGCTCAACCGCTCAAGAATCAAAACCTGCGCTCGGCTCAGCAAAGCCGCGTTCAGAGCAAAGCTTGGGTTTTCCGTCGTCGCGCCGACCAATGTCACCGTGCCGCGCTCAACAAAGGGCAGGAAGCCGTCCTGCTGCGCACGGTTGAACCGGTGGATCTCGTCCACGAACAGCAGCGTCTTTTTGCCAGCGCTCGCCATCTTATCCGCTTCGGCAAAGGCTTTCTTCAGGTCTGCGACGCCCGAAAACACCGCGCTGATCGACACAAAGCGAATGCCTACCGCGTCGGCGAGCAGGCGGGCGATGCTGGTTTTGCCGGTCCCAGGCGGTCCCCACAGGATCATGCTGGCAAGCTTTCCCGCGCTTACCATGCGTCCGATGGCTCCGGCTGGTCCGGTCAGGTGCTCTTGCCCGATAACCTCGTCCAATGCGCGCGGGCGCAGGCGGTCGGCCAGCGGCGCGTCTTCACGCGACACTTCTGCCGCATTGGGGGCAGGCGCATCATCTCCAAACAAATCAGCCATTGATCAGGCGCAGTAAGCACTTCGTCGGAAAATGTCATCGCCATCCGGCACGGCTCTTGAATTGAGCAGTCTATGATATATCTTTGAGCTAACGAAAGCAGTCAAAGTGTAAGTAGGAGAATGGCAGTGACGTGGAACAAAGGACGTAGATATTCGCGCATGGGCGGCGGTTGGGACAAGATGGGCCCAATGATCGCCATGATGGCAGCCTCTGGCAATTGGGGCGGCGATTGGAGTGATTGGAACGACGGCGATAGGGGCGGAATGCGTGGGCCCGGTGGTCGGCGTAAACGCCGGGGCAGGATGTTCGGCACAGGCGAATTGCGGCTGGCTCTGCTGGCTCTGATCGCGGTTGAAGAACGCCACGGATATGAGCTGATTAAGGCGATTGAAGACATGACCGGCGGTTCTTACGCACCAAGCCCCGGCGCGGTTTATCCTACGCTGCAAATGCTGGCCGATGAGGGTAAGATCGCGGAGGCAAAATCGAAGGATGCGAAAAAGCCCTTCAAAGTGACCGCTGATGGCACTGCCGAATTGGATGATCGCAAGAAAGAAGTCGACGCTTTGATGGATCGTCTGGGAGCGCATGGAGAGCGCGCGGACAAAGTGCGATCACCTGATCTGTTTCGCGCAATGGGTAACCTCGCCAACGTCCTCAAAAACCGCGCACGTACGGGTAAGCTCGACAAGGATGTGATGGATGAGATCGTCGACATTATCGATGAAGTCGCGAAGCGGATTGAGCGGCTATAGGCTGGTTTCCCGTATGGGCCGGGCATCAGTGCGGCTCTTGTGATCCTCGCGTGATCAGTCATACTCCCTCCCCACGAACGGGTCGCGCTGTTCCGGGGAGGGACGCATATGAACACTATTCTGGGCAAGGGCCCAAAGACACCGTGGCATTTGTGGGTCGTCGGTATCGTCAGCCTGCTATGGAATTCCGGCGGAGTGATCAGCTATTCGACGACGAAACTCGGCATGCTGGAATCGATGGAAATGCCGTCTGAACAGATCGCCTATTTCAGCAGCTTTCCAGCATGGGCCAGCGCGTTTTGGGCGTTGGGCGTTTGGGGGTGCTTTGCCGGATCGGCTTTGCTCTTGTTCCGCAGCGGGTACGCCGTCACCGCATTTGCGATTTCGATTGTCGGTCTGATCGGTGTGACCGTTTATCAGCGATTGTTTGCTGATATACCTGAGGCTTTGCAAACTATCGGCAACGATCTGTTTGCTGCCGCAATTTGGGTTATTACGATTGGGCTGTTCATTTACGCCACCCGGATGAAGCGGGCAGGGGTGCTGCGATAGAGGCTATGCGGAGGCTTCCGCTGCGTCTGCCGCTTGCAATGCGCGGCGGTCTGCGATCAAGCGGAGATAGGTATCGGCGACCACCTGATTGATTGCCTCCCAGCTGTATTCCAAGCTTCGCGTTTCGCCGGCTTGACCGTGGGCAGAACGCAAGGCGGGATCGGTGCAATAAGGCGCAATCGCTTCGGACAATTCCTCTGGGCAAGGGCATTCTGCGCCTTTTTTGCCGATGAGGGGAAGCAGCCTGCCGGTCACACCGTCATTGACGAGGCTTGATGCGCCGGTTGCGCCCGCAGCGACCACAGGCAATCCGCTCGCCATCGCTTCCAAAGTCACATTGCCAAACGTCTCAGTGACGCTGGGGTTCAAGAAAATGTCACCGCTTGCAAGTGCTTGACCAAGCTCACTTCCGGTTTTGAAGCCTGCGAAGATGCCGCCGGGCAATGCTTCTTCGAACCAGTTGCGCGCAGGGCCATCGCCGATCACCAGAACTTTGTGCGGGACCTGGCGTTTGCGCAGCTGAATGATGGTTTCAGCGAAGACATCGAGGCCTTTTTCCATCACCAAGCGGCCGAGGAAGACTATCGCTACATCATCATCTGCGAGCCCCAATGAGCGGCGCCATGCCAGATCGCGGCGCTCAGATGAGAATATCGTGCGATCGACCCCGCGCGACCACAGACTGATATCGTCGTGCATTTCCATCGCCAGCAATTCATCAATCATGCTCTGCGACGGAGCAACCAGAGCATCGCAGCGATTGTAGAACCGTTTCAGCATCCGGATCAGAAGCGGCTCTAGAAAAGCCATGTTGTAATAGCGCGGATAGGTCTCAAACCGTGTATGGACCGAGGCGAGCACAGGGACATCGTGATCCTGCGCCCATCGCAAAGCGGCATGGCCTGATGGGTCGGGTGATGACACATGCACGATATTGGGCTGAAACTTGTCCAAGTCGCGGCGCACCTTGCGGCCCAACCCGGTTGGAATGCGATATTCCCCGCGTCCAAATGGCATTCCGATAGATGGCGTGCCGATCAAATCGCCGGTGGGTTCAAAAGCGGGCTCTTTGACCGTGGGCGAATAGACGCGGACATTGGCATCTTTGCCCAAAAGCGAGCCGACAAGGCGATTGAGCGCCTGATTCGCGCCATCGCGGGTGTAGTTATAGTTGCCGCTAAACAGGGCAATGCGAAGATCGGACGTTTGCATTGTCCCATCCTCTAGGGGAATCGTCGGTGAGATACCACACTCCACCGATCCGGCATTAATCTTCATTGACTTGTTACGGTCTGTCTCTACACGCGGCTCCGGGCCACGCGGTCCCAACGCCGCGCGAGCTCTCTGTAAGGAGAGAATACAATGACTGAATACGCACGTGGGCTCAGCCATGAGCCGCCGCTCAAACCTGAGCGTCCTCAATTTTCATCCGGCCCGACGGTCAAGTTCCCCGGATGGTCCATCGACAAGCTGAAAACCGACTCGCTCGGACGCTCGCATCGCTCGGCGCTGGCTAAAGGTCGCCTGAAGTATGCGATTGATCTGACGCGTGAGCTGCTCGGTATCCCGGACGATTATCTCGTTGGCATTATGCCAGCATCGGACACCGGCGCTCTCGAAGCGGCGATGTGGACCATGCTCGATCCCGCGCGCCCGGCAACGGTTGCGGCGTGGGAGAGCTTTGGCAATGTGTGGATTCAGGATGCGGTGAAGCAGCTGAAACTGCCTAACCTGCAAACACTTTCCGCTGATTATGGTGAGATCCCGGATCTCACCACCATTCCGCAACGCAATGACGTGGTGTTCACATGGAACGGCACCACATCGGGCGCGAAAATCCCGAACACCGACTGGCTCGAAGAGGGTCGCGAAGGGATCACCATCAACGATGCCACATCCGCCATTTTTGCAATGGAAATGGATTGGGCAAAGCTCGATGCGACGACGTTTAGCTGGCAAAAAGTGATGGGCAGTGAAGCTCAGCACGGCATGCTGATCCTGTCACCCAAAGCAGTTGAACGGATTGAAAGCTACGATCCTGCTTGGCCACTGCCAAAGCTCTTTCGCATCAAAAAGGGCGACAAGATCAACAAAGGCATCTTTGAAGGCGCGACGATCAATACGCCTTCATTGCTGGCCACCGAAGACTATATCGCGGCGCTTGAATGGGCGAAGTCGATTGGCGGGCGTCAGGCTATGTTCGACCGGGCCGATGCGAACTCGAAGATCGTCAAGGATTGGATCGAAGCCAAGCCGTGGCTGCGCAATATGGCGTCGGACCCTGCTTTGCAGACCAATACCGGCGTATGCATGATGTTTCAGGGTGAGTGGTATGAAAGCCTCTCTGCCGAAGATCAGGCCGCCGTGCCGAAGAAAATCGTCAAGCTGCTCGAAGAGCGCCATGTCGGTTATGACTTCAACGGCTATCGCGACGCACCACCTTCGCTGCGCATTTGGTGCGGTGGCACTCTGGAACAGGAGGATATTCAACGCCTCTTGCCCTGGATTGAGTGGGCCTACGAGACCGTCAAGAACGGCTGATTTTAATCGGCGGCTCCCAATCACGGAGCCGCCGCTTCTCCCCAATTTGAAAATTTCTGGCCGGTGTAATTCCGTGCCTGTCCAAGGACATTATTATGAGCAAACCACGCGTACTTATCTCCGATAAGATGGACCCCAATGCAGCGCGCATTTTCGAAGAACGCGGCTGCGATGTTGACGTAATCACCGGCGAAAGCCCCGAAGAACTTGCTGCTCGCATCGGCGACTATCACGGCCTCGCAATCCGCAGCTCGACCAAAGTGACGCCAGCTATCCTTGATGCAGCGACCAAGCTGAAAGTGATCGGCCGTGCAGGCATCGGCGTCGACAACGTCGATATCCCTTATGCGAGCGGCAAGGGCGTGGTTGTGATGAACACGCCGTTTGGCAACTCGATCACAACCGCAGAGCACGCCATCGCCATGATTATGGCGGTCGCTCGCATGATCCCGGCAGCCGACAAACGCACACAGGAAGGCGAATGGCCCAAGAAGGATTTCATGGGCGTCGAAGTCACCGGCAAGACGGTCGGTCTGATCGGTGCGGGCAATATCGGTTCGATCTTTGCGAGCCGCGCTCAAGGCCTCAAAATGAAGGTTATCGCTTACGATCCGTTCCTGACAGAGGACCGCGCGGTCGAAATGGGTGTTGAGAAAGTCGATCTCGATACGCTGCTGAGCCGCGCTGACTTTGTCTCGCTTCACACGCCGTTGACCGATGAGACACGCAATATCCTGTCTCGTGAACGGCTGGAAAATGCAAAACCCGGCATTCGCATCGTCAATTGCGCGCGCGGTGGGTTGATTGATGAAGTCGCTTTGAAAGACTGCCTAGAAAGCGGTCAGGTCGCAGGGGCTGCTCTGGACGTGTTCGCCGAGGAACCGGCCAAGGAAAACCCGCTTTTCGGCGTGCCCAACTTTATCTGCACTCCGCACTTGGGGGCATCGACCACCGAGGCTCAGGTCAACGTCGCGCTTCAGGTAGCCGAACAAATGGCCGATTATTTGGTCAATGGCGGTGTTACCAACGCGCTCAATATGCCAAGTCTCAGCGCCGAAGAAGCGCCTAAGCTGAAGCCCTATATGGCATTGGCTGAAAAGCTAGGTTCGCTCGTGGGTCAATTGGCGCATGGCAATCTCACCAAGATCAGCATTGAGCGTGAAGGCGCGGCATCCGAGCTGAACGGCAAGCCGATCACCGGCGCGGTTCTGGCCGGCTTTATGCGCCGTTATTCCGACACGGTGAACATGGTCAACGCACCATATTTGGCGAAGGAGCGCGGCCTTGAAGTTAGCGAAATCCGCCAGACCCGCGATGGTGCCTTCAACACTTTGATCCGCGTTTCGGTGGAGACAGATCAAGGCACCCGTTCGGTCGCTGGAACCCTCTTTGGCAAAGACGCACCGCGTCTGGTCGAGATTTTCGGCATCGGGATTGAAGCCGATCTGGACGGCCACATGCTCTATGTCGTCAATGATGATAAGCCCGGCTTCATTGGACGTATCGGCACGTTGTTGGGCGAATCCGGCATCAATATCGGCACGTTCAACCTTGGCCGCCGCGATGCGGGTGGGGAGGCGGTGCTGCTGCTTAGCCTTGATGATGCACCCGGCGCCGACATGATCGCGAAGGCAGAAACAGTCGAGGGCGTGAAGATGGTGAAGGCGCTCTCTTTCTAAAGGGCGGCCTAAGCGGCCGGCGGGCAGTCGCCCTTGCGGTTTGTATAGCAAACCGTTTGGGTGGTGCGCGTCGGCGGTTGTCGTGGGCCTGTTTGTCTTCTAGCGCGCACCTGACATGACCAAATCCACTGATCTCCTGCCTGAAGGCCTCGAAGATTGCCTTCCCGTTTCATCCGCGCGCATCACAAAGGCGATGCGGGCCTGTCTCGATGTGCTGGATGGCCATGGCTATGATCGGGTGCGCCCGCCGCTGCTTGAATTTGAAGGGTCGCTGGCGAGCCGGATGGCTGGTGTGCGCACGCGCAAGATGTTCCGCTTTGTCGATCCGGTGAGTCTGCGCACATTGGCGCTTCGCTCTGATATCACGCCGCAAATCGGGCGGATCGCTGCGACGAGCATGAAGGATGCGCCGCGTCCGCTCAGGCTGTCATATTGCGGGGACACGGTGCTGATCAAGGCAAGCCAGCTCGACCCGGCACGCGAACGCTTGCAATTGGGTGCAGAGTTGATCGGAGCGGACACTGTTGCCGCGGCGAGCGAGATTGTGACGCTGGCGATTGCTGCGATGAAGGCGACGGGGATGACCGGCATTTCGGTTGATTTCACGCTGCCTGATCTGGTTGACACTTTGGCTGCGCAAGACCTCTCTCTCGAATCTGACACTGTTGAGGCGATCCGGCGTGAGCTCGATACAAAGGATGCAGGCGGGTTGAAGCAGGTGGGCGGTGCAGCCTATCTGCCGCTGCTCTATGCTGCTGGGCCGATTGAAGAGGCGTTGCCCAAATTGCGCGAGCTTGATGCAGGCGGCGCGCTGGCAACCCGGCTTGATGGGTTAGAGGCGATTGCGGCGCGGGTTGGCGATGGCGCGCGCGTCACCCTCGACCCAACTGAACGCCACGGGTTTGAATATCAAAGCTGGTTCGGCTTCACGATCTATGCCGAAGGCCTGCGCGGAGCGGCTGGGCGCGGGGGCACATACCGCATCGGCGGCAGCGAGGAGGCTGCGACCGGCTTCACCGTCTATGTCGACCGGATCGCCGAAATGTCGGATGCAAAAAGCCTGTCACGCTGGACGATCTATCTCGCGCTTGGCCATGACGCGGCTGAGGCGCAGAAAGCGGTGAGCATGGGCCACCGAGTGATCGCGCAGCTTTCAGCGGATGAAGACCCGGCTGATTGGGGCTGCACGCATATTATGCACGGTTCTGAGGTTACCAAGCTTTAGCCGAAGACAAGCGTTAGAAACGCATCAATTGCTTCGGTCTGCGCAGCGCCCGGCTGTGTGCCGATCTCACGGTTCATCCGGCTATGATCAGTATCGCTGATGGGCAGCGCGCCTGCCTCCACTCCCGCCTCAACCAATGCATTTGTCAGCGCTTGCGTCTGAAATTGGGATGCATTTCGGCCATCGACATACATCCCTAACCAGTGTGGCGCATCCTCTCCCCCGACATGGGTGATCGGGGATAGAGCCGCTTGGCGAGCGGGATCGGTGGAGAAGACATTGGTGAACAGTTGATAGCTTTGGGGATCACCCGCGGTTATCCTATCCGCGACATCATAGCCTGCGCCATCAAGCAAAATGACCCCTTTGACCGCATCGAATGCATCGCCTGCATATTGCGGATCGGTGGCCACCAAAGCTGCGAGATGCGCACCTGCGCTATGGCCCATCAGCACGATCTGGTCTGGATCAAAACCAATGGCAGATGCCTGTCCTCGCAATGCCTGTATCGCCGCGCCCAGGTCGGAGGCCTGCTGTTCAACCGGAGCATAGGGTAGCACGCGATATCCGGCGGAACCAAAATAGTAGCCGCGCGACAGGAAATGCGCAGGCTTGCCCTGCACCGATTTGTGGCTGCCCATTGACCATCCGCCGCCATGTACAAACAGGATAAGCGGCAATTCCTCAACCGCATCTTCTGGTTCATAAATATCGACCTGCTGACGTTGGTCCGCGCCATAGATTACTGTGCGAGCGACCGGTATGCGCCGGATCGGAGCCTGCGAGGCGCGGGTGTTCTCACCGCGCCGCGCGCCTGCGCGCGCACGCACTTCGGCTGCACACTCATCCGATAGGGAGCCGATATTCTCGCGCACGCATTCGCGTATCCGTGCGCGGTCGCGCCTGCCATCTGCGGAACACAACGTGCGGATCTCTGCCATACATGCGGGGGAGGGGCGGTCCTGACCCTGCGCCATGACTGGCCCTGCGACGAGAGTAGCGACCAATGCGAGGCCAAAGCCTTTGAAAACCCGTGAGTGCAATAGTGAAGCCATTGATCCATTCCCGTTCGTCATACCTGGCCCCCAGCGCCAATCATGCCTGACCCGATGCGCATCACAACAACAATTGTGTCGCATTGTGTAAGCATCGCAAGCGCATAGTCAGTCTAAAATGCACTGGTGTGGATGTATCTGACAAATCATCTGTCATTCAGCTGAAAAAACTTATAGCTTTCAAAATACTGACAACAGACCCCGTCTCGGGCTCTGATTTTTGGGGGCACTTATGGTTCGAGTTCGCGGTTCACTTTTGGCTTGCACTTGCGTTGCGGCGATTATCGCAACGCCTGCACAGGCCAGCGTCGATGAATACTCGGTTGGCGGCGAAGCCAGCGTGGTCATCAACCTCGAAGTGTGCACCCCTGAAAGTCAACTCGCCGTGCGCGGCGATACAACAACCGACCTCGATTTTGTCGTCACCAGCCCTTCAGGTGAACAGGTCCATTCCGACCAAGGGATCGACGATTACCTATCCATTGTGATCGACAACGAGTCCGGTGGCTGCGCGACCTTTGCTTTAGGTGTTTCTAATCTGGGTGAGGAAAGAAATGCCTTCACTGTGGTGCTGGAGCCGATTTTTGCCGATTCCACTCGGATCGAGAAATACATCATTCAGGGCAATGAAACCCAGACGGTGGATTTCAAAGCCTGCGGTACCAGCGCTGAACTGACCGCGCGCGGTGATGGCGATACCGATCTCGATTTCATCGTGCGCAATTCCGACGGCGGCGTCGTGCATGAAGACGATGATCTGACCGATGAGACAAGTGCGACTTTGGCGGGTCTTTTGTCCAATTGCGAAACCTTCGAAATGGAGGTCAGCAACCTTGGCGCGGTCTACAACGCGTTGATGGTGGTGGTTGATCCAGAGGGCGCAACCCGTCCCGTGTCGGCTCCAACAGCGCCTTCTACAAGTCTCGCCAGCGGCATATCCGGCGAAGTGCTTCAAGCTGAAAGTGAAGGGGCGGGCGAATACCGCGCCAATGCCAATTCCGCGATCAACGTCAATCTGCCAGTTTGCGGCGTGACCCGTTTGGAAGTGCGCGGCGATGGTGACACAGATCTCGATTTCACGGTCACGGATAGCAACGGTGACAGAGCGCATTCCGATTTCGATCTGTCCGATATCACATTTGCCACTCTAACGCCCAGTGGGCCTGCCGGTGCTTGCGAGACCTTTGCCATGGAGGTCAGCAATCTGGGCGATGTCTTTAATGTTTTCACCGTCGCTCTTGTTGATGCGGGTAATCGCGGCGGGATTTCGGGTGCAGGCGAATATCGGGTCAACGCCAATGCAGCGACCAAGGTGCCACTGCGCGCTTGCACATTGACCAATGTGTTTGTGCGCGGCGATGGTGATACCGATCTTGATTACGACGTAACCGATCAATCGGGCACCAACGTTCACAGCAATTACGACTATTCTGATCAGACGCAATTTTCGCTTACGCCAGAGGATGGCTGCACCGATTTTCAATTGAGCGTCAGCAATCTGGGCAACGTGTTCAACGTGATGACGATCACGATGGATGATGGACCGGATGTGGTGGCAATTGAGCAAGCGCAGCAGACCCAGCTAACCATTCCGCCGCCCGCGCCTCCATCTCCGTCAAGGCCTGCGCGTTCCGCACGGGTAATTGGGAGCGGAGCAGGTGAGTATCGTGCGCCATCGAATGACACGGTGCGGATTGACCTGCCGATCTGTGATCGCACCGTCATTTCTGTCGAAGGGAATGGCGATACGGACCTGGATTTTGATATCTATTCGAGCAGCGGGTCGAATGTTCATTCCAATTATGACCTGAGCGACCGAACCTACACCGCACTCGCGCCCAATGATGGCTGTGAAGATTTCAGCATGACGATCCAGAACCTGGGCAATGTCTACAATGATTTCAGAGTGAGCTATGTGGGCGGCCTTGCCGCGCCGCCGGAGGGCAATGGTCGTCCGCCAATCGAAACGTCAGTCACTCCTCCACCACCAATTACCGTTGTGCCGGCACCGCCTCCGCCTTCACCTCCTCGACCCCCGGTGAGGCAAGTGGGCAGTGGAGAAGGTGAATATCGAGCGCCTGCCAATGCAACGGTGCAGGTTGATCTTCCTGTCTGCGAGCGCACCTTTGTTTCGATTGAAGGGGACGGAGACACCGATCTCGACTATGATATTTTCGCACCCGACGGCAGCAATGTGCACTCTGACTATGACCTGACAGATCGCACATACACAGCTTTGACACCCAGCGGTGGTTGTCAGACTTTCAACATGACGGTGCAGAATTTGGGGGGCGTCTATAACGTCTTCACGGTCTCTTATGCTGGTGGTTCGGGCGGCGGTAACAGTTCGGCCGTTCCGGTCAGTTCTGGCGGTGCGACAACCGCCACCGCTATCGCTGTCCCAGAAGATAACGCGAGCACTGATGGCAACAACCGCAATATCGCGATCCTCAACCAAACCGGTGAGGTTTTGACCTTTATCTATTGGTCCAATTCGGCAACGCTCGATTGGGGCGAGGATAAGCTCGGCTCGTCATCAACCCTATCAGCGGGCCAGCAATGGAATGTGAATGCCAGCGATGGCTCTGATGCGTGCCTGTTCGATTTTAAAGCGGTGACAGCCAGTTCGCGAGAGATTGAAGTGACACGTGTGAATGTGTGCGAGGTCACGAGCGTCGCATTTGAATAGGTGCGTTTGAACGATTTGGGGTAAAGCAGCGCTTTCCTACACCGCCCTATTGTGGGCAGTGTGAGGAAATGCGCCGCTCCTCAATCCTCTTTGCTAAATTCGTGATATCTGGCGGCCTGTGCGCGGCGAAAATGGAAGTTGACACTTATTCGCGTCGCTTTTTCGAATTCTCTTTGAATTTCAATATATTGCGAAAATTCGAATATTTCCAAAGCGCCCACTTGCATGGTCCATGCCCCAGCATCTGTCCCGCCCTCTTGCCCTTACCCGGACAAGGGCCTAGGCCCGCGCCGTTTGCGCAACCGAATGGAAGTCAAAAAGCATGGCCAACGTCACCGTAATCGGCGCCCAGTGGGGCGATGAAGGCAAAGGCAAGATCGTCGACTGGCTCGCGAGCCGAGCCGATGCCGTGGTTCGCTTTCAAGGCGGCCACAATGCCGGTCATACACTGGTGATCGACGGCAATGTGTTCAAACTGTCGCTGCTGCCATCAGGCATCGTGTCGGGCACGATGAGCATGATCGGCAATGGCGTTGTGCTGGACCCATGGGCGCTGCGTGATGAGGTGACCAAGCTTGAGGGGCAAGGGGTGCTCATCAATGATGACAACCTCGCCGTGGCGGACAACTGCCCGCTAATCCTGCCGTTGCACCGCGACCTTGATGGACTGCGCGAAACGGCGGCGGGCAAGGGCAAGATTGGAACGACCGGGCGCGGTATTGGCCCTGCTTACGAAGACAAGGTCGGTCGCCGCGCGATCCGCGTCTGCGATCTGGCGCATCTCGACAGCCTTGATCCGCAGCTTGATCGTCTGTGTGCGCATCACGATGCGTTGCGTGCAGGCTTTGACCAACCGCCCGTGGATCGCGCGGCGCTTATCGCTGAACTGCGCGAGATTGCTCCCTTCGTACTGCGGTTTGCACAGCCTGTGTGGAAGCGTTTGAAGAAGGTGCGCAAAGCTGGTGCGAAGATCCTGTTTGAAGGCGCGCAAGGTGTGCTGCTCGATGTCGATCACGGCACTTACCCCTTCGTCACCAGCTCAAACACAGTGAGCGGCACAGCGGCCAGCGGCAGCGGCCTTGGCCCGAACGCAACCGGCTATGTGCTTGCCATCGTGAAGGCCTACACCACGCGCGTCGGCAGCGGCCCGTTCCCGACTGAATTGGATGATGAGATTGGGCAAGGCATCGGTGAACGCGGGCATGAGTTTGGCACTGTTACCGGACGGCAACGCCGCGTTGGCTGGTTCGACGCAGTGATCGTGCGGCAATCCTGCGCGGTCTCTGGCGTCACAGGCATTGCGCTGACCAAGATCGACGTGCTCGACGGGCTGGAGACGGTCAAGATCTGCACCGGCTATCGTCTGCATGGCAATGTCTATGACTACCTGCCCAGCCATGCCGCAGATCAGGCGGCTGTTGAACCTATCTATGAAGAGATGGAAGGTTGGAGCGAGAGCACTGCAGGCGCGCGTTCCTATGCCGACCTACCGGCCAATGCGATCAAGTACATCCAGCGTATCCAAGAGCTGATCGAGTGCCCTGTAGCGCTCGTCTCCACCAGCCCAGAGCGCGATGACACGATCCTGATGCGTGATCCGTTTGAGGACTGATCCGAGCGGGCGACGCTAAACGAGTCCTTGCATGGGACATGGGGGCACAGACGCAATTGCAGCAGCGCAAAAGGGGGCGTAAAAGCGTATGCGATGACCCGGTTTGTTGCTCTCTTTGCGTTCCTTCTGCTGGCCGCTTGTGCTGGGCCGAACAGCTCAGGCGATGCGACATCGGCGCGTGAACCGACTGCGACAACAACGCCCTTTCCTACTGTCCCACCACCACGCTATGCCACCCGCTCTATTCCGCGTGAGGCATACACTAGCAATGGTTTGCCCATCGCGGACTATCTGGTGGTCGACAAATCGGAAAGGCTTTTGGTTGCATATCAGAATGGCCGTCCGATCCGCGCCTATCGTGGTCTGCAATTCGGCGATAGGCCGATGGGGCACAAGCAGTTTCAAGGCGACGAGCGCACGCCTGAGGGCATCTATCGGATCAACACGCGCAACCCGCAATCTAGCTTTCATCTCTCGCTCAAAATTTCCTATCCCAATGTGCAGGATCAAGCCTTCGCCCAGGCCTATGGCCGGTCACCGGGCGGCGACATCTTCATCCATGGTCAGCCAACCGGGCGTCCGGGCCGGATGCGCGGTGACTGGACCGATGGATGCATCGCGCTCACCAATGCCGAGATTGAGGAACTGTGGCAGATTGTCCCCGACGGCACGCCGATCGAGATCCGCCCTTAGTCCTCTTTCTGCTCTGACAGCAGCGCAACCTGCACCTGCAACCGCTTCACTTCCCGGAGGATCGTGAGCATGTTCAGGCGGGCAAACATCCACTCCTTGGCAAACCCCATAAGCACAAGCACCGCCAGCGCGCTGATCGCCCACAAAGTATGCTCCACCGGCTCACGCGTATGGGCCACTTGCCAGATGGTGAAGAGGAGCAGCATGCCTAACGCCGTAGTGAAGGCGAAGATGAGCTTGGCCCAGCCACCCATTGGGCCCTTCCAACTGTCGCCGATCTGGCGGAACAGCCCGCGATCCTCCTCCAGGCTCTCGAGGAACTCGCGGTCATCGGCATCAAGTGCATCGGCGATCATATCATCAGTGTCGGCCATATTGGTTCTCCTTCATTCGGGTTGGGTTAGCGCCGCTTTGAGCTTGCGACGAGCATGGAACAGGCGGCTTTTCGCAGTCCCTTCAGGTATGCTCTGGACCTCAGCGATTTCGCTCAAGGTTAGTCCTTCGACAAAGTGCAAATGCGCAGCGAGACGTTGGTCCGGTGGCAGTTTGGCGAAGGCCTGATTGATCGCAGCATGTTCAGATTGTGCGGGCTTGAGAGCACCTTCAGGCGGTTCAGTGTCTTGGGATAAGGCATTGCGGTCGCGCACGACCCGTCGCAAATGCTCTGCCCCGCGCCGATGCAGCACGGCAAAAGCGAAACTGCGAAAGCGTGACGGTTCACGCAGCGAACCCAGCCCTTTCCATATGCCGAGCCAGCAATCCTGCGTCAGATCGCGTGCGGCATCGTCACTTCCGCAATACCGACGCGCGGCGCGCAACAGACGTGTGTCCCACCGCGAAAACAGCCGATCAGCCGCCCGTCGATCTCCGCTTCGAGCCATCACAACGAGCATTTCGTCGAACAGCTTGCCCACACTGGGTGGATGAATAGGGCGACGGCTTTGTGTCATTACAATGGTAGTCGGGCAAAATGGGCAAACAGTTCAATTCGGCACGCAAGAAAACCGGTGTTTACGTAGAAATCTTGACTTGATCTTTGTTTGTTCTACAATTGTTCTCAAGAAGCAGGAGGCGATTCGATGACGCAGTTGAACTATCAGACAGCTGATTTTGCTTATAATGCGGCACAGGATCCCGCTGGATTGCCTGCGCGAGTGGCAATATTTGCTGATCGACCAAGCATGCGTGATCAGATTGACGAGGATTTGGGTGGGGCTGGCTTTCGTACTGTTGATGGCGGGGCGATTGCGAACCTACTTGATGGCCCGATTACATTGCTTGGCGATGTGGTGATGGTGGATTGTCCGGTTTTGGATGCGAGCAATTTGGCGGCGCTCTCAAGGCTTGATATGCGCGTGGCCCAGGCTGGTGCACACTTGATCGTTTCCACCTCAATCGACGCGCTTGACGATGTGTTTGCCGCGCTTGATCAATGCGAGCCACAGATTTTGGTCCAGCCGAGCCGTGCGGAGCGAGTGATTGCGGTAGGACGGGTACTGGCTGATCTTTCGAGCTCGCGTGTGCGCGAGATGACGGAGGATGACCGGCTCAATCTGCTGCGCCTCTCGCACCAAGTGGAAGCGATTGCGCACAAGCTCGATAGTCTTTCTGATCATCGGGAACTAGCGACAGAGCACGGAGGCAATCGGCTGAGCGATTTCGGGCAAACGTTTCGCGAGGCCGATGAAAACCCGCTACTCAATTATAAAAAGGATGCGCAGGACACTCGCCTGCCATTGCCCGATCCACGCCATGTCCGCCAGATCATCGCAGCGCGACAAGCGCGGGCAAAATTCTTTGATGAAGAGCTGTTCGCTGATCCCGCATGGGACATGCTTCTCGATCTGACGGCGGCGCATGCTGAACAAAGCCGGGTGTCTGTCACAAGCCTGTGCATTGCTGCGGCGGTCCCTGCCACAACAGCTTTGCGTTGGATTAAACAATTGGTCGATTGCGGCGTTTTCATGAGGGTCGCTGACCCATCCGATCGCCGTCGCGCCTTTATCGCGTTAAGCGAACAATCAAGCGATGCGATGGCCCGCTACTTTGCCGAGGTTGAAGTCCCGCTGGCTCAGGCTGCCTAAGTTAGGGTTGCCAATGCAAGATCACCGTTAGGCCGGGATCGACGTTCATGTTCACCACTTTTGGACACCGCTGCTCGCACGTCCCTGCTTCACATGTCAGTCGAACTGCATCGGCACGCGCTCGTGCAAGGATCGCCGAAGGGACTGCAGGGCTGGCGCAGACGATATCAGCTTCGCCCAGCAGCCGAGCTTGCTTAAGGGTGAGGTCTTCTGGGTCGGGACTGGTGAGGACAAATACCTCGCTAACCGTTCCTGTATTTGTCGGTGTTTGATCGAGCCAAGCATTCACTCTTTCGCTCGATTTGGGCTCCAACGCATCCAAAGCACCACCTTCGCGTAAAGCTTCATCCAACGCGCGACGGCGATCGCTGCCATCGGGATATAAAGCACGCAGTTTGGGCCGGGCGGCAAACAGGGCCTTTGCCAATGCGCCGAGCGACTGTGGTAATATGCGCTCAAGCCTCAAGCGGATATGTTTCGCTAATCCTGCGGACGCGCCGTCTGTGCCGACTGCAATCAGCACGGGGTTACGATCCAGAATGCTAGGCGTGGTAAAATCGCAAAGATCGGGGCGGTCGACAACATTGACGATCATCCCTGCGCACCGAAGATTGATCGCGGCCACTTCGCACGCTTTCTCGTCGTCAAAGGCTATAAAGGCGATCCGCACCCCCTCATCAATTGCGCGCGCTTGGTCGTCGATGACCACACCGCCCGCACGCTCAACCAATCGTCGTTTGGGCTCCGCTGCAGCTCCATCGCCCAATACCAAAACGCTTTGACCAGCAATGCGGTGAAACAGGGGGAGGCTTCGCAATTCGCTCATCGCGGATCAGGCAAGCCAGTCGGGAACGCGCTCTGCATCCATGATTGCGCCGGCATCAATGCGATCAGCCACGACCGCAAACTTGCCGCCATCCACAAGAACCTCCGCTACAAAACCGCGTGAATTGTAAGACGATGCCATCGTCGCGCCGTATGCGCCTGCGGTTCGGAACACGGCCAAATCGCCGCTGGTCAGATGGTCGCAATCGCGGCCCATGGCAAATGTGTCGCCAGTCTCGCAGATAGGCCCGACGATGTTTGCTGTCATGCCTTTGCCATTGGGCTTAACCGCTGCAAAATCGTGATAGGCGCCATAAAGCGCGGGTCGGGCCAGATCGTTCATTGCAGCATCTACGATTACAAACGGATCATTGATCCCGCGCTTTACTCGAACAACACGCGTTAGCAGGACCCCAGCATTGCCTGCGATCACTCGCCCCGGCTCAAAGATGAGCGACACGCCCCAATCCTTAGTCACCCGCGCGACCATCGCACCATATTCGGCAGGCGATGGTGGGTTCTCGTCCTTATGATAGGGCACACCAAGACCGCCACCCAAATCTACATGCGTGATAGCGTGTCCTGCGCCGCGCAATGACTTGATCAATTCGCCCAGCTTGCCAAATGCGCGTTCAAGTGGGGCCAGATCTCCCAACTGGCTGCCAATATGCACCGCCACCCCGCGCAAGTTCACGCCGTCTTGCCCTGCAAGTTTGCCGAATATCTGGCCTGCTTGATCAATCGGGACACCGAATTTGTTGTCTGCTTTACCAGTCGAAATCTTGTCATGCGTGCCCGCATCGACATCGGGGTTGATGCGCAAGGTGCACTGAGCTGTGCGACCTGATGCCGCCGCCAATGCCGCAAGCTCCAGCCCTTCCTCTTCGCTTTCTATATTGAATTGGCCGATCCGCGCATCAAGCGCATCCTGTATCTCAATTGCCGTTTTCCCCACGCCAGAGAAGACGATTTTTTCCGGTGCAATGCCCGCGGCCAATGCACGCCGCATCTCTCCGCCCGAGACCACATCAGCTCCATAGCCTTGTTGCTGCAACACGCGCAGCACAGCGAGATTAGGATTGGATTTGACGGCAAAGGCGATCAGCTTGTCCGGAACCGCTTCCAAGCCATCGCGAAACACTTTCGCGTGGCGCTCTAACGTTGCGCGCGAATAGACATAGACGGGTGTGCCTACCGCCTCAGCAATGTCGGGTAAAGGCACGTCTTCGGCATGCATCACGCCGTTTTTGAGGGCAAAGTGGTCCATGAAATCCTATGAAATTCGCTTATGCGTCTGGTTTACTCGGGGGGAAGGTCGAAGGGGTCGTCTTCGCGTTCTTCAGAGCGGCGGCGCAGCTCGACACTGCGTTCAGGCGCCGCCAGTGTTTCCAATTCAAGCAATTGCTCTGCATCCGGGCGAGCATTGGCGCCATAGGGTGCAGGTGGCAAACTGGTGTTCTCCACCGGCTCAAGCCCCGTGCGAGCGCCGCAAGCGCCCAGCATCGCAGTCGCCATCAGAATTGCTGCTACACGCATTATCCCTACCCTTCGGCCTCACTGTTGAGCCGCGCTATCGCCTCGGCCACGCGCTGCTTTACCTGATCAGGCGCAGTCCCGCCATAGGACGCGCGAGAGGCAACAGATGCGTCGATCGAAAGGGCAGAATAAACCCGTTCATCAATCCGTGCATCGATGGCTTTAAGGTCCGCGAGCGCCAATTCCTCAAGCGAGCATCCCTTGGTATCAGCCAGCTTGACCGCTTCGCCAGTGATATGATGCGCCTCGCGGAAAGGAATGTCCCCTTCGCGCACCAACCAATCGGCAAGGTCGGTTGCGGTCGCATGGCCTGCTTGTGCAGCGGCGCGCATCCGGTCCACTTTGAAAGTTGTCTCTGCGATCATGCCCGTCATCGCCGCAAGCGACAGGTCGAACAGGCTGGCGGCCTCAAACACCGGGGGTTTGTCGTCCTGCATGTCCTTGGAATAGGCGAGTGGCAGCCCCTTCATCGTTATCATCAGCGACGTTGCCGCACCAACAATTCGCCCCGCATGGCCACGCACCAATTCGGCGGCGTCGGGGTTGCGTTTTTGCGGCATGATCGATGAGCCAGTGGAGAGGCTATCGGGGAGCGAGGCAAACCCAAAAGGCTGGCTGGCCCATAAGATCAGCTCTTCGGCAAGACGCGATAGGTGCAGCGAGCACTGGCTCGCCGCCATTAGATAATCGAGCGCAAAATCACGATCTGATACGGCATCGAGTGAATTGCGAGTCGGCTCGCGGAAACCCAGTGCCTTAGCGGTTGAATTGCGGTCAATTGGAAAGCCCGTGCCTGCCAATGCCGCTGATCCCAGAGGGCATTCGTTGAGCCGATCCTGAGCAGCTAAAAAGCGCCCAGCATCGCGGCTAAGCATTTCATAATAGGCCATCAGATGGTGACCCAAAGTCACAGGCTGAGCTGTTTGCAGATGGGTGAAGCCTGGCATGATCGTTTCGGCATGTTCACCGGCTCGCGCAACCAAAGCGCTACGCAGAGCCGAAAGACCCGCCAGAGCCCGAGCATTCGCCGTGCGCACCCATAAGCGGAAATCGGTGGCGACCTGATCGTTGCGGCTGCGCGCGGTGTGCAGGCGCCCTGCGACCGGGCCGACCAACTCGGTCAAGCGCGCCTCAACAGTCATATGGATGTCTTCAAGGTCCCAATCCTCAGGCACACCGTCACGCTCATACTCGGCAGCGACTTGGTCGAGGCCCTCTGTGATGGTTGCAGCATCCTGAGTAGAAACGATTCCCTGCGCGCCCAACATCGCGACGTGCGCTTTGGACGCGCGGATATCTTCGCGCCACAATGCCTTGTCAAACGGGATCGAGGCATTGATTTCGCGCATGATCGCGCTAGGCCCTTCAGCGAACCGGCCGCCCCACATCGCATTCGATTGGGTATGGGAAGCGCTGGTCTTTGTGTCTTTGGTGGAGTTCGTCATGATCCGTTCGATATTACTCGCAAGTCTCACAGCGCTTGCCTTGGCTGGCTGCGATAGTGAGGCTGGCGATGTTTCGCAACGGGTTGAAGATGAAGTTGGGCCAAGCCAATCGACCCCTGTGCCCCCACCACCGCAATTGCCAGGACTGATAGTGCGCGCCTTTGCGGGGACGGAACTGCCTGCGCTGACTTTTGAGGACCCGAGTGGCAACACGCTGAATTTGGCAGAGTTGGATCAACCCGTGTTGGTCAATCTATGGGCAACGTGGTGCGCGCCATGCGTGGTAGAGATGCCGACGTTGGATGCTTTGGCCGGTGAGCTTGAGGGCGAGGTTCGCGTTCTCACGATCAGTCAGGATGTGCGCGGAGCCGAGGTTGTTACTCCATTTTTTGAACAGCGTGATTTTCAATATTTGGAACAATGGCTCGACCCTGACACGCAGATGGCGGCGGAGTTTACCGATGCCGGATTGCTGCCTCTGACGATCCTGTTCGATGCCCAAGGGCGCGAGCTATTGCGAGTAGCGGGCGGGTTTGAGTGGGACAGCGAAGAGGCAATTGCTCAGGTGCGTGAAGCGATTGCGGAAGCGGAAAGCGCCTCGTAATCGGGCAAGGTGAGACCTAGCTGTCCGAGAGGGAAGCCGAACAGCCCGCTCATCAATTGTGCCTGAATGGCGGACGCTGGCCAGACTTTGGACAAGGGCGCGAGTAGCTTGTCTCTTAGAGCCGGGTGCCAATCGGTGCTTGATTGATAGAGCGGTGTAAACAGCTTCGTGACCCATTGGTACAACCACACATGATCGCTGCGCCAACTGATGGCGAGCCGCAATTTCTCCTCCAGCGTGCGCCCTTCGGCAAGCCCGCGCGCCAGGCTCCATGCATCGAGCAGTGCCATATTCGCGCCTTGGCCCAGTTGCGGGCTTGCGGAGTGCCATGCATCGCCGACGGCTATCATGCGGTCGCCGGCGGGGCGTCTATTGGTGCGGTGCGAATAGCGGGCGAAGGTTAGTTGCTTGCGGTTTTCGATTCGGTCGAGTAGGACTTCGGTCTCGGGCCAGAGCGCGCGAACCTCGTCCTTCCATTCATCAAGCGGGGTTTGCGACCATTGTTCGAAATCCGCGCGCCTCAACGACCAAAAGAATGCGACTTCGGGTGCACTTTCGCCGAGTCTTTTGCCGATTGGCAGAACACCGACCATTTGCGCCGCGCGGCGGTATCGCTGCTCCAGCAGGTTTCCATTGAATGGATCGTCAGGGTTTGCGGGAAGGCTGGCCCACAATGCGCCGAATTCGAGCATCTCGGTCTCGTCGGGATCAAACACAGTCTGTCGCCCGCTTGCATCGACAACAAGATCGAACGGAGCGGTCGGTGATCGTGTGTCAAAGGTGAGTCTGCGTCCGGCAGCGCTGATCGCGCTGCCCGTAACGGCATGGCCGGTTTCAATCGCAATGCCTTTGGCGCGCGCCGCATCATAGAGCACACCGAACAGGCTCGCGCGGTGGATGCCGATGCCAAATGCACCCGGAACGCCCAGCTTGGAATAGGGCGCATCCAGCACGCAGCGTCCGTGTTCTTCCAGCCCCAGCAACCCATCCACGCGAGCACCGCGCTCCAATGTTGCTTCTGCAAGGCCGAGCTTATCCAGAACCGCAAGCCCACTGGGCTGGATCATCAAGCCAGAACCAACTGGACCGGGCTCGTCAAACTGATCGAAAATAACGACGTTATGGTCTTGGTCATGAAGCATTACGGCCGCTGCAAGGCCTGCCGGACCGCAACCTGCAATCGCGATTGAGAGAGGGTTCATGGATTGAGCCTTGGCGCATCTTTGCAGGTGCGCCAAGGGCAAAACATGTCGAAAATGCGGAAAGGCGTGGTGGGCGATGACAGGCTCGAACTGCCGACCCTCTCGGTGTAAACGAGATGCTCTACCAACTGAGCTAATCGCCCCACGGCCTTGGGCGAACATGCGAAGATGTTCACCGGGTTGAGCGCTATCTAGCGGCAAAAGGTTCAAAATCAATTGCTGTCTTTGCAGAATCTCTCCAAATCGCCCGAATGAGTGAAAAATCTGCCTCTTTGCCGCGCATTCTCGTCCTTGCCACCGGCGGCACAATTGCCGGGATGGCAGGATCGGCGACGCGGCACGAATATCGCCCGGGTCAGATCAGCGTCGCGGATTGGCTGGCAGAGGCCGCGCAGTTTGGCATGGCGGCAGAGCTCACCGGCAAACAAATCGCGAATATCGGTTCAGAGGACGTGGGGCCGGCGATTTGGAGCGCGCTGCACTCTGCGATCCTTGCTGCAATTGCCGATGATGCGATCGATGGAATTGTGGTGACGCATGGCACCGATACAGCGGAAGAAACGGCGTTTCTGCTCGACCTGACATTGCCTCCTACAAAGCCGGTGGTGATTGTCGGGGCGATGCGACCGGCGGACGCAGTGGGCAGCGATGGGATGCGTAATTTTGTGAATGCCGTTCGCGTTGCGAGCGACAGTGAGGCAAGCGGGCGCGGTGTGGTTTTAGTCATGGGCGACCGGATATTGGCGGCTCGCGACGCGCGTAAAGTGCGTACACGGGGCACGGACGATGCTTTTCGTGGTTTTCCACGCGGGTCAATCGGGCTGGTCACACCCGCAGCGCTCGACTGGTTTGGCAATCCCTGGCGTCAAGATGATCAGCCGCGCTTTGCCTTTCCTGCGGCGTTACCTGAAGTGCCGATCCTCTATATCGGTGCTGGCATGACGCCCGATCTGGTCGACCGGATATTGCCGAACGATCCGACCGGGATCGTGATTGCTGGTGTGGGCGAGGGGAATATGCCTGACCCCTTACGCGAACGGTTGGTTGAACATGCGAAAGCAGGCCTCACTGTCGTGCGCGCCAGTCGGGTTGATGAGGGGCTGGTGGACCGCGAGCCTGAGGATGATCCCAACGGCTTTGTCGCCGCGCGCGCGCTCAATCCGCAAAAATCGCGGGTTTTGCTTCAACTGCTGTTGGCGAATAAAGAAGGCGACCTGAACCGTGTTCAAGCCGCCTTCGATAATCCGTAATTTTAGTTGGTGGAGATCAACTCCAAGGGGTCACGAGATACTTTTCGCCGGTCTTCATTTGGCGGTAATCGGTGATCGCTTCCTTGCTCAGCATCTCTTCAAGATTGACCTTCGCTTTGTAGCTTGAGGCGAATGTCGTGCCGAGGTTCTGTTGAACGCGGGTGCGCATTTTGACCACGGTTTCCATACCTGCTTTCGCGAGGAACGGTGTCAGCAGCCAACCCGCAACAGTCCATTGCAGACCGTAAGACGGCGTAAGGATCGTTGGGTTTTGCAGATCGAGCCGACCGTACTGGTACATCTTCTTGTCTTGGTTTGATCCATAGCGCGAATATTCGTCCATCTGCGATGCAGCGACTTGTTCCATTGCTTTCAAAACGTAGTCGGTGTTCTGACCGCCGCCGATCGGATCGAAGCCAAGGAACGCACCGGTTTCGCTGATCGCTGCACGCAATTGCTTCATGTAGTCATCGTCAGATGAGTTCACGACATATTTCGCACCCAAGCCTTTGAGCAGATCCACATGCTCTTGTTTGCGCACGATATTAACGAGCTTCATGCCGTCTTCCTGGCAGATCTTGTTGAGCATCTGACCAAGGTTGGACGCAGCAGCGAGATGAATAATCGCATCGTGCCCTTCCATCTTTGCGGTCTCAACAAAGCCGAGCGCAGTCATCGGGTTTACGAAGCTGGACGCGCCCGCTTCCGATGAGTGATCACCCAATGGCAAGCACATCATTGCATCAGCAATCGCATATTGGCTGAACGCATTGCCGGGCACGCATGCGACGCGCTGACCCATCAACGCCTTTGCCATGTCGCCGTCGCCTGTGGCGATGACGGTGCCTGCACCCTCATTACCGGCCGGCAGACGCTGGCCATGGCGGCCCTTTTGTCCTGTGAGGAACGGTTCGGGCATGTTCGCGACCACTTTGCCAGTCGAATAGTCAGCCGTTTCAAAATCAGCCGCGCCGGTCAGCAGCGCCAGATCCGATGGGTTGATCGGTGCGGCTTCCATTTTGACCAGCACTTGATTGCCGGTGGGGTCTGGAAAGGTCTCTTCGCTGACCTCCAACGTGAGTTTCCCATCAGCGCTTAGCGTGCTGAAAAGTTGTTTGCCGGTGGTCATTGAGTATTCTCCTTTGGTGTTTCTTTGTGTGGGTCGTCATGCGGGAGCATCTCGACGCCCAATATCATGAGCGCCCAAATCGCCAATGTGGGTTGCAATTTGGGGACTTTGGTAAGGCTGAAAAGGTCTTCAGCAACATATGGTAATGCTATGATCGCTGCTCCGGTCGCTAGGGCGTAAAACAGCTTATATTCGCTAGACCCCAGATACAGGATCAAGACAACGATAGAAGCGCTCATGATCAACAGCGCTCCAAAATCGAAAACGGGCAGCGTTTCTGATCCCACAAGCACAAAGCCAAGCACAGCGCCAAAGACAATGTTGATACCCTCAACATTGGCGAGATATTCGCGCGCAGTCATCCTCGTATGATTGGGAATTTTGTACCAGTTCGCCATCGGTCAGCTTTCGTGCTCTGGATAGGTCGCCTCGACGAAGTATAGACCTTGTGGCGGCGCGTTAAGTCCTAATTTGCTACGGTCTTTCGCAGCGAGGGCATTGGCGAGCCTATCGGCATCCCAAGTACCCCCGCCAACCAGCCTTAAACAGCCGACCATGGAGCGCACTTGATGGTGGAGAAATGAGCGTGCGGCGGCATGGATACGCACTTCGGGTCCATATTCAGTAGCGACACTTTCGACGTCCAGCCGGTCCAGCGTTTTGACAGGATCTTTCGCCTGACAATGGGTGGAGCGAAAGGTGGTGAAGTCATGACGCCCGATCAGCAGCTTTGACGCGCTTTGCATCGCGGCAATGTCCAATTTCTGCCCGACCTGCCAGACGCGATTCTTTGTCAGAGTGGCGGGCGCACGGCGGTTGAGGATGCGATAAACATAGCTGCGCCCGATGCAGGAAAAGCGCGCATGCCAATCCTCGGGCACAATTTCGCAATCCAAAACTGCAATCGGTTCAGGCCGCAATTGCCCGTTGATCGCCTCCATCAGGCGGAACGGTGTCATGTTTTTTTCAACATCAATATGGCTGCGCATGCCCAAGGCATGGACGCCGGTATCGGTTCGCCCGGCGCTGAGGAGAGCGATGTTTTCGCCGGTGATGCGGAACAGCGCATCTTCGATCGATTGCTGCACGCTGGGGCCGTGTTTTTGACGCTGAAGCCCCTGATACGGGCCGCCATCAAATTCGAGGGTGAGTGCGAACCGGGTCAAGTCAGCTGCGTCCCGGCATCGACTGCGCGCCCGCGCAGAAAGTCTGCACGATCCATTGCTGGTTTGCCCGCGCGTTGCAGGCGGATGGGGCGAATGGTGCCTGACCCGCAAGCGATAGTGAGGTTTGCGTCGAGCACTTTGCCCGATGCGCCATTGCCCTCAGATACTTCTGAAAGCAGTAGTTTGACCCGTTCGCCCTCAAGCTCAAACCATGCACCGGGGAAAGGGGCCAACCCACGCACCTGGCATTCGATTGCCTCGGCGCTGTGTGTCCAGTCGATCCGAGCCTCGGCTTTATCAATCTTGGGCGCATAAATCGCCGCCGCGTCGTCTTGAACCTGCGGAGGGAATGCGGCGAAATCGGACAGAACCTCGACCATCGCATCAGCACCCATCTGCGCGAGTTCGCCAGTCAACTCACCCGTAGTCTTCGCCGACACTGGAATGCGCACAATATGCAGCATTGGCCCCGTATCCAGACCCGCCTCCATCTGCATGATTGTAACGCCGGTCTCTTCATCCCCCGCCATCACCGCGCGGTGGATCGGTGCGGCGCCGCGCCATCGTGGCAGGATTGATGCGTGGATGTTCAGGCATCCCAATCGTGGCGCGTCTAGCACCGCTTGCGGCAGGATCAACCCATAGGCCGCGACCACAGCGACATCTGCATTAAGCGCGGCAAACTCCGTCTGCGCCTCTTCATTGCGCAAGCTCTTGGGCGTGCGTACCGTGATCCCCAACTCCTCCGCTTTGGCGTGGACTGGGGAGAGGCGCAGCTTCTTACCCCGTCCAGAGCGGCTGGGCGGCTGTGAATAGACACACACTATTTCATGCCCCGCTTCGGCCAATGCGACCAAAGCCGGCACCGCAAAATCGGGCGTTCCCATAAATGTGATGCGCATAACGTGCCCCTGTGATCTTTGTGATCTGCGCGCCAGCCCCTATCTCTCCCCCCATGGCATCGCAAGAGATCGAAGCGCTTTCCGGCGCGCTTGCCCGGTTGCCGGGTCTGGGGCCGCGTTCGGCGCGGCGTGCGGTGCTGTGGCTGGTAAAGAACCGAGAGGCTGCGTTGCCCGCTTTGTTAGAGGCGCTGGATGCGGTGTCTCAGACACTGGTTGAATGCCAGACCTGCGGCAATGTCGACACCACAGATCCGTGTGGTATCTGCGCCGATCCCCGCCGCGATGCGCGCGCTTTGTGCGTGGTGGAGGATGTCGCGGATGTCTGGGCATTGGACCGCGCAAAGCTGTTTCGCGGACGCTATCATGTACTGGGCGGAAAGCTTTCGGCGCTTGATGGTATTGGGCCGGAGGACCTCAACATTGCAAACCTCATGGAGCGGGTCTCAGCCAAAGAGGAGGGCATTGCGGTTGATGAAGTGGTGCTAGCCATGAACGCCACACTCGAAGGGCAAACAACCGCGCATTACCTTGCTGAGCGGTTGGAGGATGCAGGGGTACGGATCACGCAGCTTGCGCATGGCCTGCCGGTCGGCGGAGAGCTGGACTATCTCGATGAGGGCACACTTGCTCAGGCGCTAAGGGCGCGGCGGCCGATTTGATAATGCTAAGGGCTGCATTCTGGCGCTTTGCGCACAAACGCTATCAGATACGCAAACCGATGTTCTTGTTAGAGCTTTTGGGTCTCCTGTGGTCCGGCTTTTGGGGCCTGCTGTGCGCAGCCGCGCTGGTGATTGATCCGACTCAACTGGTCCGTTCAATTCCCTTCTTGTTCGTTTGGATCGGGATCCCTCTAGGTATTACGATCGCGTACCGTCGCATCAGGCGTGAGCGAGAAAAGGGAGATGATGCGCTTTATCGAAAGCGCCTCAGCGTCGAGCCAGGTCGATTAGACTGATCGAACCGTTCTGCTTGCGGCCAGAGCAAGCAGTCACTAAATCACCGGCCATGGCTATCCTAGAAATCCTTGAAGTGCCGGACCCCCGGCTCAAAACTGTCTCCACTCCCGTCGAAGCGGACGAGTTCAACGACGATCTCAAACAGCTCGCGGATGATATGCTGGAAACGATGTATGATGCGCCGGGTATTGGCCTTGCTGCGATTCAGGTTGGCGTGCCCAAGCGGATGCTGGTGATCGATCTTCAACCCGAAGACCCCGATGCCGACCCGGTCGAATGCGAGCATGATGGCCACAAGCATACGCACCCGGCGACCAAGAAAGAGCCGCGCGTCTTCGTGAACCCGGTGATTCTTGATCCGGCAGACGATATGTCGACCTTCAACGAAGGATGCTTGTCCGTCCCCGAGATATACGCCGACGTTGATCGCCCAGCGACCTGCAGGGTTCAATATCAGGACTTGGATGGCAACCATCACGAAGAAGCGCTTGAGGGGATGATGGCGACGTGCCTTCAGCATGAAATGGACCATCTGGAAGGCATCCTGTTTATCGACCACCTATCGCGGTTGAAGCGGCAGATGGCGCTGAAAAAACTGAAGAAAATCCGTCAGGTGGCTTAGTGCCTTTTGGCGGCTGCATACAGCCGTTTAGGACGCCTTCGGCTTTCTTCCGGGGATATCCTACAAAGCGCTAGTGTTCTTATTTTGTTCCATGTATAATGATGCCATGGAACAACCGATTCTTTTGATTGTCGCTTTGGCGCTTGGCCTTGCCTTTGGGGGCGGGGCAGCATGGTTTTTTGCGTCGCGGCCAGTGGTTGATTTGCAAGAGCGATTGAATGCGCGTGACACCGAAGCAAAGGCCCTGGACGATAAATTTCGCAATGCTGTCACTGAACTGGCCACCATGTCAGAGCGCGCCGCACGTGCCGATGGATTGGCTGAGCAGTTGGATGCGGCGCGGCGTGAAAACGCAGAGTATAAGGCGGAGCGCGCCGGGTTTGCTGAACAGAAACGGCTGCTCGAAGAATCGCGCGAAAAGCTCTTGAACGAGTTTGAGAATACGGGCGCAAAAGTGCTTCAGCGCAATCAGGAAGAGTTCCTGAAACGCGCAGAGGCCCGGTTCAAACAATCCGAGGAAACGGGCGAGGCAAAGATCAAAACGCTGCTCGCGCCTGTGGGCGAGCGGCTGGAGAAATACGAACGCCAAGTTGAAACGCTGGAGAAACAACGGGTTGACGCTTTTGGGCAATTAAACGGCCTGATCCAATCCATGAGAGAGGGGCAGGAAGAGGTCCGGCGCGAGGCTCAACGGCTGGGCAATTCTTTGACCAATGCTCCGAAAGCGCGGGGTCGCTGGGGGGAGCGGGCGTTGCAAAACCTGCTCGAACAATGCGGTTTGGCGCAGCACACTGACTTTATGATGGAGCATTCGATTGAGACCGAAGAGGGGCGGTTGCGTCCTGATGCGATTATCAATGTGCCGGGTCAAAAGAAGTTGGTGATCGATTCTAAGGTCTCACTCAACGCCTATCAGGCCGCGTTCGAGGCCGATGACGACGACACGCGCAAACGCGAGCTTGAGGCGCACGCCAAATCGATGCGCAATCATGTCCAGACATTGAGCGCCAAGAGCTATCAAAGCCAATTCGAAGAAGCGCCCGATTACGTCATCATGTTCATCCCTGGTGAGCATTTTGTGACAGCTGCTTTGGATGCTGATCCCGAGTTATGGGACTTCGCATTTGAGCGCCGCGTACTGCTTGCAACGCCGACTAACCTTGTCGCCATTGCCCGCACAGTCGCGCAGGTCTGGCGTCAGGATGGACTTGCGAAGGAAGCGCAGGAAATCGGGCGCATGGGCGCAGAATTGTATTCTCGGCTAGAGACCGCCGCTCAGCACCTCAAACGGGTTGGCGGGGGGCTTGAGAGTGCCGTAAACAATTACAATAAGTTCGTCGGCAGTTTCGAGCGCAACGTGCTGTCGTCAGGCAAACGCTTGGCCGAAAAAGGCGTAGAAATCGGCAAGCGTGAGATTGAAGATGTGCCGCTCGTAGAATCAGCGCCTCGCTACAATGCGGCTGATGCCGATGGGGTGGCTGACGAAGCCGAAACGGAACAACGCCGCGATGCTGCTGAATAACTAACCGTCAAGCCTCGCCAATACCTCATAGGCCAGCACTGCGCCCGCCACGGCAGCATTCAGCGAATCTGCGCGCCCCCGCATCGGCATGGTGACGCGGAGGTCGCACTCATCCTCATAAGCTTGCGGCAGACCTTGCGACTCGTTGCCGACCAAAATGAAACACGGCGCGGCATAATCTGCACCGCGATAAGGCACCGCCTCGCGCAGGCTGGCGGCGACCAATTGGCCGGGACCAGCGCGCAGCCACGGCACAAATTCCTCCCACGGCGCCTGCGCAACTTGTTGAGTAAACACCGCACCCATACTCGCACGAACGGCTTCGGCACTGAATGGATCAGCGCAATCGTTAATCAGGATCAAGCCACCAGCGCCCACCGCGTCACACGTGCGCAGCATCGTCCCTAAATTGCCGGGATCGCGCAGTTCTTGTGCAACCAGCCAGATGTGTGCGGCATCGCGGTCAAGCAGATCAAGCCCAGTCTCAAATTCATCGAACAGTCCGATAACACTTTGCGAATTGGATTTTCCGGTGATTTTCGAGAGGATATCAGGCGTCGTTGTGACCACCTCTCCACCTGCCCCATCAACCTGCGCCATCAGCTGGTCGAGCAGTTCATGCGGCTCGCGTCCCTCGGCCATGACCAACTCGCGCGGCAACCGCCCGCTGACCCGCGCATCTTCGAGCAGACGCAACCCCTCGACCAGAAATTGTCCTGTGCGCCTGCGGTGTTTCTTATCGCGCAAGCTCCGCAGATATTTCACCGTAGGATTGGAAAAACCGCTTATGTGTTTGTGCGTCATGATTTGCGCTCGGGCGAGTGCAGCCTAGGGCTCACTCCTCGCCAAAACCGTCTTCGACCAAAGCCGAAAGTTCAGCGAGTACGCTTTCCGCATTCATGCCGCCTACGATCAATTCGACCGCGTCGCCTTTCGCGGCACCCAGCATCATAAGGCCCAGAATTGATCCGCCAGCGGCGACATTGCCATCCTTCGCCACCTTAACCTCTGCGCCTTCCGGCAGAGCAGCAACTGCGCCCACGAACTTGGCGCTTGCACGGGCATGAAGGCCGCGTTTGTTGACAATGGTAAGAGTCTGGCGCAGCTCGCTCACAAATGCCTCATCCTATTTGCCGGCACTGGCGGTGCGCGGGGCGCTATCGCCGCCCAGCAATTCGCTTGCCACGGTGATGTAATTCCGGCCGGCAGTTTGTGCCGCTGCAACAGCCTCGACGACATCCATCGATTTGCGGGCCCCGGCGAGCCGGATCAGCATGGGAAGATTGATCCCCGCGATCACTTCAACCCGGCCTGTTTCCAACAGTGAAATCGCCAAATTTGAAGGCGTGCCGCCAAACAAGTCGGTGAGAACGATCACGCCGCTGCCTGTATCAACCTCAGCGATTTTATCTGCGATCTCTGCGCGGCGGTGCTCCATATCGTCACTGGGGCCGATGCACACGGTTGCTATGCCCGTCTGCTTACCCACGACATGTTCCATCGCTTCGACAAATTGTTCAGCCAGATGGCCGTGAGTTACCAGGATCAAACCGATCATGCGCTAACTAAAACCCGTTTTACCCTGCGGCTCGTTTCCCAGAGGCGAAACCGCGCCATATCACTAAATACCACCATGCGATGCAATCCAGTCCCATTTTAACGCCGTTCGCCTTCGATTTCGTCGGCGGCGCGTGAGGCCAAATTGCGGTGCCGGACAGTGGGCGAAAATCCCGCCTCGCGCAAGTCTCGGCTCATCGCTTCGGCGGTGAAGACTGAACGGTGTCTCCCCCCGGTACAACCGAATGCAACGTGCACATAGGCTTTCCCCTGCGCGGCATAGCGGGGAAGCAGCGTCAGGATCAGGTCGCGGATTTGCTCGAATGCCGTTTGGAAGGCCGGATCACGCTGAATATGCTCGCCAACAGCTGGGTCTTGCCCAGTCAGTTCGCGCAACCCTTCCACCCAATGCGGGTTGTCCAAAAACCGCATATCAAACACCAGATCGGCGAGCGGTGGCATGCCGCGCGCAAAGCCAAAACTCGATACGGTCAGTGTCATTGTCGCATTGTCGGTATCGGCAAACATTCCGCGGACTTGCGATTGCAGATCGTTGACCACCATCGACGAACTGTCGATCACAATATCGGCCCAGCGGCGTAGCGGCTCCAACAGCTCGCGTTCTGCGGCAATGCCATCATGCACGGTGCGACCGGCTGCCATGGGATGGCGACGCCGAGTTTCATTGTAGCGCCGCTCTAGCTCTCCCCCGGCGCAATCGATAAACATGAATGTAATGGCAAGGGTGCCGCGGCTTGCCAGTTGTTTGATGAGTGCGATGATTTCGCTTGGAACAAAGCCGCGTGTGCGCGAGTCGAACCCAATCGCGAGCGGTGCACGGGTGCCTTCTGCGCTATCCTCTGGTTCCGTGACGAGGCGTTTGAGTAGGCGCACAGGGAAGTTGTCGATAGTCTCCCACCCCAAATCTTCAAGCACATCGAGCGCCGTCGATTTGCCCGCACCTGATAAGCCAGTGACGAGCAACAGGCGTTGCGGTGCAGGATCATATCGGGTGTCAGATGTGGTCGTCATCACGGATCAGCTTGTCGTCCTTTGCGTGCCGGAAGGGAAGCCGAATTTTTACACAATGTCGGTCAATCCTTGCGGATTCCGTGTCTCTTTAATGCCCACTGCGCGCGCTCTGCAGGTGCGATTGTACCGGGATCGAAGGGAAGGCACGGGATTGCGACGCCTAAGATTTGTGTGACAGGCGTGCTTTTGGGCAAACGTTCGCCTTCCTCACCAAGTTCAAGGATAAGGGCGAGAGGTGTTGCTGGTGCAGTCGGGAGCTCAATGAGGCCCACGCCGCGAATTTCGATCAGACCTGCGATGTTGGGAGGGGGACTGGCGATGATCGCTTCAGCACCGTTAAGCTCGGTTCGAGTCAGAATGACACCATCATCTCCGATCAGCCGCGCGCCGCGATCAATCAGAGCCAGTGCGAGTGAGGATTTGCCGCTTCCGGGCTGTCCCCCAATTACAATGGCACGGCCATCGATTTCCACGCAGCTTGCTTGAAACACCAACGCATTCATCACGCGTCACTCTGCGGCTGGTAGTTGAAAGCGCAGACATGCGCCTTGCGCACCATCGGGGCGGCCTTCGGCGGTGAGCGATCCATCATGCGCCTCTGCAATGGCGCGGGCAATCGCCAGGCCAAGCCCCGAATGGTTGCCGAAATCTTCTCCATCAGGGCGATCGGAATGGAAGCGTTGAAAGACCTTATCGCGCGATCCTTCGGGAATGCCCGGCCCTTTGTCGCAAACCAAAACAGTTACGCATTCGCCATCGTTGTCGACAATCACCTGAATCGGTGCATCGGGCGGGGAGAAAGAGACGGCGTTGTCGAGCAAGTTTTCAATCACCCGCTCTAACCGTGCGCCCACGCCCAGAACATGAGCAGCAAAGCCGCGCGCATCCAGATGGATCTGGTGGTTGAGATTTTCGGCACGGTGTTCGCGACTGCCAACGATTGCGCGGATCAAATCCGCCATTTCGATCCGTTCCAAAGTGGCGCGCGACATTTCCGCGTCGATGCGGCTGGCGTCGGAAATTTCAGTAACTAGCCGGTCAATCCGGCGCACATCATGGGTGGCGATTTGCTCTAACTCACGCCGCGTATCAGCATCTTTGACTTTAGGCAGCGACTCAACTGCGCTGCGCAAGCTTGCCAGCGGATTCTTGATTTCGTGCGCGACATCGGCGGCGAAGCTGTCCACCGCGTCGATCCGCTGACGCAGCGCCAATGTCATGTCGGACACCGAGCGGGCCAGCTGGCCAATTTCATCGCTGCGTTCGGGCAGTCGCGGGACTTCAACATCGCGCTCACGCCCCTGACGCACTTTCTGTGCCGCGCGCGCCAGCAATTGCAGTGGGCTGACAATGGTGCGCGCCAGATAGAGCGATAGCAGCGCGGAGGCTGCCAAGACTAGCAACACCGCGATCACCAACGCTGAGCGCGCCGAACGAACGCTCTCGGTGATGTCGACCGCATTGCGGACGGTCAGCAACGTTGCCCCACGTGTGCCAACTGGCGCAGCGGCGGTGATAACCGGCGTCCCATCCAACCACTCGTATAGCCGAATTTGGCTCAAGCCCTCTTCGCGCGCCTGCACCAGCTCGGGAAAGGCATCAGCGGTTTGCGCTTCGGGCTCAACATAGGCTGGCGCGTCTTCGGCGCTGACGATTGTATCAATCATCCCGTCCAGCCACCGCGCCCACTCCTCAGCTGGAGTGTCATCGGTGATATCGTCCAATTCAAATGCTGGATCAGCGAGCGCAAAGCTGTCTGCCCATAGCAGCCCTTCAGCATCGAACATCCGCATCCGCATCCGTTGCTCTCGCCCGATCTGAACTAACAGAGCCTCTTGCCGCTCACGCGTTGCACCTGCCAGAGCCTCCGCAGTGATCTGCGCTTCGATCCGGGCCATCTTGAACCGTTCATCGATCAATTGTGTGCGGTACGTGTCGAGATAAAACAGCCCTCCGGATAACAGAGCGAGGGGCAAAATATTCACGATTAGGATACGCGCGGTGAGCGAAAAGCGGCCCGTAACACTGTGCCTTTCGCTGAACCGCCCGATAAGCGGCGCGTCATCATCTGGATTGATCGGCTGAGTTTCAGCCATCGTTGAAACTGTACCCGGCGCCGTAAAGCGTATCGATGGCGTCGAACTCATTATCAACGACCCGGAATTTGCGGCGCATGCGTTTGATGTGGCTGTCGACTGTGCGGTCGTCGACAAACACATCGTCGGGATAGGCCGCATCCATCAATTGGTTACGGCTTTTGATAACGCCTGGTCTCGCAGCAAGAGCCTCCAAAATCAGAAACTCGGTAACGGTGAGCGTCACCGGTCGATCGTTCCACGTCACATAGTGGCGTGCAGGGTCCATGAAGAGCCGCCCGCGATCAATCTTGGGGTGAACGGGGTCCGGCGCGGTGCTTTCATGACCAATCGCACGGTCGGGCTCTGCTCGACGCAGGATTGCACGGATGCGCGCAGTCAAAAGGCGCAGGCTGAACGGTTTGGCGATGTAATCATCCGCGCCCAGTTCCAGCCCCGCTTCCTCGTCTGCTTCATCATCTTTGCTGGTGAGAAAAATTACGGGCAGCGGCGAATGCGCACGCACACGGCGCAGCAACTCGGTCCCGTCCATTTTGGGCATCTTAATGTCAAACACGGCCAAATCCGGTGGATTTTCGAGTAGCGCTTTCAGCGCGGTCTCTCCATCCGAATAGAGCCGGGTCACAAACCCTTCTGCCTGAAGTGCGATGGAGACGGTGGTGAGGATATTGCGATCATCATCTACCAGCGCAATTTCGAACGCCTCCCGATTAGATGCGGCAGCGGCGCTATCGCGCTCGATATCATCGCTGGTATCACTTGCCATGTTGCCTGCTTGCTCCTCACATAGTGCAACGACAAGCGGTAGCGACATCGCGTCGTTGAGACAATGCAGCTTGCGTGGGTGGGGCCGGACACGGATTGTAGGTATATGACACCTCTAGCAGGCCAATTCTGGCTGTGAATTAGCCCTGTTTGACAGGCACTTTGGTAGGCCAAAAACCGCAGAATTCTGCGGGTTATCGCGGTTTCGTCAGTTTGACTGAAAGCTCGCATCCATCTATGCGAAGCGCCAGCGGACAGGGGTCCAACGTTCGCATCCGAATCGCGGCTTCACGCTTTATTGCGCGGTCTTTTGCGATGGCCCTCACCGTCCTTTCGCTGCTTACGTTCCAGGAGAGTTACCTTTGATCCCCCTCGCTCAATCGCTCGCTTCGCAGGGCATTCACACCGATGCCGCCATTCACTCTAACCTTGGCACGCCTGCTCTGGTCGAGGCTTCGCTTGCTGCGAAAGAGGGCGAATTGTCCAAACATGGCGCTTTGGTCGTGCAAACTGGCGCAAAAACTGGGCGCAGTGCGAAGGACAAGTTCATCGTGCGAGATGCGACGACTGAGGATACCGTGTGGTGGGGTAAGGTGAATGCCTCGATGACACCGGAGCATTTCGCGGCATTGAAAGAGGATTTCATGAGCGCGGTCGCGGCCAAGGAAACGCTCTATGTCGCCGATCTGTTCGGTGGTTCGCAGCCAGAGCATCGCGTGAATGTCCGCGTGATCAATGAGCTGGCGTGGCACAACCTGTTTATCCGGACCTTGCTAGTGCGTCCGGATGCGGCTCAATTGGCCGACTTCGCGCCCGAATACACGATCATTGATCTACCCAGTTTCAAAGCTGACCCGGCTCGCCATGGCACCAATTCCGAAACCGTAATCGCGGTCAATCTGACTGAGAAGCTCATTCTGATCGGCGGTACCAAATATGCGGGAGAGATGAAAAAGAGTGTGTTCGGCATTCTCAATTACCTGCTGCCAACGAAAGGTGTGATGCCGATGCATTGTTCCGCCAATATCAGCGCGGACGGTAAAACTGCGGTGTTCTTTGGCTTGTCTGGCACGGGTAAGACGACCCTATCCGCTGATGCCAGCCGCACGCTCATTGGCGATGATGAACATGGCTGGTCTGACACCGCAGTCTTCAATTTTGAAGGCGGCTGTTACGCCAAGATGATCCGCTTGTCCGAGGAAGCAGAACCTGAGATTTATGCGACCACTCGCCGGTTTGGCACTGTGCTGGAGAATGTGGTGATGGATGCGGAAACGCGCGAGCTTGATTTTGACGACAACACGCTCGCGGAAAACACGCGCGGTGCATATCCGATCGACTTCATTCCGAATACCAGCGCCGACAATCTTGGCCCGGTTCCTTCGAATGTCGTGATGTTGACAGCCGACGCGTTTGGCGTGTTGCCGCCGATTGCGAAGCTTACGCCCGAACAGGCAATGTATCACTTCCTTTCGGGCTACACCGCAAAGGTTGCAGGCACAGAAATTGGCGTGACTGAGCCCGAGGCAACCTTCTCAACCTGTTTTGGCGCGCCGTTCATGCCGCGTCATCCCAGCGTCTATGGCAACCTTTTGAAAGAGCGGATTGCGAAAGGACAAGTGCAGTGTTGGCTGCTCAACACAGGCTGGACCGGTGGCAAATATGGCGTGGGGAACCGTATGCCTATCAAGGCAACCCGTGCTTTGTTGAACGCGGCGCTGGACGGTGATCTGGACAATGTCGAGTATCGCGAAGATGCGAATTTCGGCTTTGCTGTCCCCGTGCATGTTCCGGTTCTCGAAGCGGGCGGCATTGACCAAACCATTCTCGATCCGCGCAGCACTTGGGCCGATACAGCTGAATATGATACGACCGCATCAAAGCTGGTCCAACTCTTCATCGACAACTTCGCAGAATTTGAAGCGCATGTAGATGAAGGCGTGCGCCAAGCGGCTCCTGTCACGGTGTAACGCCGCGCGGACACATCAAATTACATGAGGCCCCGCACGTATTGCCGTGTGGGGCCTTTTTTTGTGCTCACAAATGTTTAGGCTCCCCGTCAATCAACATGAAGGGATCGAATTATGAGCATTCTCGATGGAATAATGAAGCAGGTCGCAGGATCACCGGACACTGTCGCAGCGCTGGCTGAAAAGGTCGGTATTGATCCCGCAATGGCCGAAAAAGCGGTGGCCGCATTGGGTGCATCGCATGCCGCAGAAGGCGACACGGTTGAACTCGCAGCGGAAAAAACTGGCATGGACACTGGTGCGCTTAGTGGGATTATGGAGCAGCTTGGTGGCGAAGGCGCTCTGGGAGGAATCGCAGAAGGGATGCAGGGCGATTCGAAGCTCTCAGGTGTGATGAGCATGCTTGATTCCGATGGCGATGGAAATCCGCTCAACGATCTGGCTGGCCTCGCATCGGGCTTATTCGGTCGCAAGTAAGCGCGTCCATTTTAGGGAAGGGGAACGGCCATGAGCCTAGCATCAATGCTCCAGCAATCCGGAGCAATTACCAGCATGGCGCGCGAATTGGGCGTCGACGAACGCACAGCGACAACGGCCGCGGGTGCACTTCTGCCAGCGATCATTGCCGGCATGGGCCGCAGCGCGACGGGCGGTACGTCCACTCCTGACCCAATGGGCGGATTGGGTGGCCTTGCAGGAGCGATCCTCGGCGGCGCCTCTGGTGGAGGCTCTGGCGGAGCTGGCGGCGGCCTGGGCGGGATGCTCGGCGGTGGTTTGCTGGATGCGGTGTTGGGAACGTCACCCACACCGACTCAGCCCGGCAATGACATCCTAGGCAATATCTTTGGCAGCAAGGATGTGAGCCGCTCTGTCGCTGGCGAAGTCGCTGCAATGACGGGCTTGGATGAAGGGTTGCTCAAAAAGATGCTCCCTATCCTCGCCATGGCGGTGGCTGGCTATATGGCGAAGCAAGCGACTGGCGGTGGATCGTCTTCTGGCGGCAATCCCTTGGGTGGTATCCTGGGTTCGATCGTTGGCGGAATGATGAGCCGCTGACCGATCAATGATATGAGCGCGAGCGCCCTGTTATGTGCTCACGCTCCTTCATCTTCATCTTCCCCGTCTCCGCCGCTGTCACTTTCTTGCGCAGAGTTGAATCGCTCTCGCATTTCGCGGAAGTTGACGCGACTTCCTTCGGGTACGCGCGCTAGGTAATCCATCATAGATTGCGCAAACCGGCTTTGGCTGCCTCCATGTGGATTGGCTGCAACCGGCGCGAGCAGGTACCGCGCAATGAAAGCATCGCCCTCTGCGGCTTTCATTGCCGCGACTTCAACCGCCAATCCTTGATCAAAGGGCGCAAGTTGTGTCGCACGTTCCAGTGCGAATTTCGCGCCATCCGGCGGAGCAACGCCGCGCAAAACAAAGCTGCGATAGAAGTAGATGAGCGGCTGTGTGTGGTCGGCCTCGATTGCGTTCAAAGCTTCAAACGGAGCCATCGCGGCTGCAAATGCGGCATCTTTGTCCTCCGCGTCCTCCGCCTTGCGAAACAGGGCATAACCGTGTTGGACATATGCATTCGTAACCGAAGGATCAGCGGCCACAGCGCGGATCGCAGCAGCGATAGCACCATCGTCATTCCCCGCGTCATATTCCGCCTCTGCCAAAGCGGCGAGAACGTTCGCATCACCTGAATATCGCGCTGCGACTGCGCGCGCATCTTCAACGATTTTGATGGCATCTTCGTCGCTAACCCCACGATCTGAGCGCATGATGACATCCATCATCGCTGCGTGACCATCGCTCAATGCGCTGACCGATATGGCGCCAATCGTGATATCGCCGCCGCTAAAGCGCATTCCTGACATTGATCGTTGGCGGCTATAGTCGCGCAGTTCGCTTTCCAGCTGATCTAGATCACCAAAGATTTGTGTGGCGGCTTCTAGGCTATCGGTGCCTGACGCTACCGCTTGCCAATAGCGTAGCAATTGGCCCGAACGATTCGAATTGAAACGCAAATAGTGGAACAGCAACCAACTGCGTCCATAAAATGCGTCATAGCGGTTTCCGCGATTTTGCCGGTACAATTCATAATCGAGCAGCTCGCGAACCGAAACGGGTGCTGCCTGACTGATCTCATAGGCGCGCTCATTATTGGGCAGGCCGATATCGATCGATCCATCTTCGTTAAAGCGCGCAGAGGAGAAGTATTCTGCTGCACCTTCGCTCAACCATACTGGCATTGCGTGGCGCGCAGAGCCGATAAGGAAGTGGTGTGAATATTCGTGAAGCAGAATTTGAAATGACCGATCTGAATCAATTCCGCCGCTACCATTGCCACGGGAAAAACGCGTTCCCGTCCTACCGCGCCCAGCATCGCGTGTGCCAAATCGGATATTGGGCACAAAGGTCACCGATCCATTGGCACGCGGGATGTAGAAGCCCGCAACAGATGAACGGCGATTGCCATAAATTTCGCGCAAATTCTCGCGGCTTCCCACCGTATATACCGTCAACCGGTTGGAGGGGCTTGGCACGGGAACTTGGCGACCGCTCTCCAACTCCATCGCCACATGATAGCGCTCAAGCATCTCAGCGAACTCTTGCAGATCCTCTGCACGACTATCCGAAAAGACTATAAACCTCTCGCTTTCCGCCTTGTGCCATTTGGCCGAAGCTGGGTTCGCGATGAAAAGCGCGCTGACCATCAATGCGACAAGCGCGAGAAATCGGAAATTTATCAAAACTAGCCCCCTGACCGATGCCTGCGATTGCATGGTAAGTGGCAGAGTATATGAAACTTCCCGAGTTTGGCTAGCCGGTCATGTTACGAATTCTGCAGTATTTTCAGGCGCTATTGGCCAATTCATCAAGATAGGTCCAGATCGTGCTGACCACCACGGACCCTTCTCCCACGGCGCTGGCAACACGTTTTACCGAGTCCGCCCGCACATCGCCGACTGCAAAAATGCCGTCCGTGCCTGTTTCAAATGGGGTTGAACGGCCAACCGATGCGCCAGTGCGCACAAACCCTTTCTCATCTGTCTCGACCAATCCTGACAGCCAATCAGTGTTGGGCGCTGCGCCGATCATGATGAACAAAGCGCGTGTGTCGACACGCGTATCCTCATCGCGTTTTGTGAAGGTCACGCCCTCCAACCACTCCTCACCATGCAATTTGGTCACTGTGGTTTCGTAGTGAATTGTGACGCGTGGATCGGCTTCAAGCCGCTGTGAGAGATAGCTCGACATGGACGCTGCCAAACTGCCTGACCGCACCACCAGATGCACATGCGCTGCTGTGCGGGAGAGATACATCGCGGCCTGTCCCGCTGAATTGCCTCCACCTATCACGACCGCTTCTGTTTTTGAGCAAAAGCGTGCCTCCATTTCGGTTGCTGAATAGAAAATTCCAGCGCCTTCCAATTCGCGCAGATTTTCTAGTGGCAGGCGGCGATATTGGACCCCTGTGCTAACCAACACGGCTTTGGCGCAAATCTCGTCGCCGTCTTCTCCCTCACCATCAAGAACGGCGCAAAAGCTGCCGTCCTCGCGCTGTGTCAGGGTTTCCACCCGGCGCGGCATCACAAATTTTGTGCCGAATTTGAGCGCCTGAATTTGCCCGCGATAGGTGAGGTCCGTGCCGCTGATCCCCGTGGGAAAGCCCATATAGTTCTCAATCCGGCTGGATGTGCCCGCTTGTCCGCCAATTGCCATGTCCTCGATCACTAGAGCGTTCAGCCCTTCTGATCCTGCGTAGACCGCTGCCGCGACGCCAGCCGGTCCACCGCCGACGATCAGCAGGTCGAAATCTCGCTGAGAACAGATACCGAGATCGAGCCGAAGATAGCGGGCGACTTTACGCGGGGTTGGCTCCTCAATCCGCAGCCTTTTTCCCAGAATCACGCCCGGTTTTTCAGCAGCCAGCTTGCAAGCCTTTTGCGCCTCCGGTTCGCGGCCATCGAGGTCATAGCTTTTAAACGGAATGCGATTGCGTGACAGGAAACGTTCAATCGTCTGGACCTGTGGATCCCGGTCCGCACCAACTAGGGTGATCGGCGCGTTTCCAAGCTCAAATTGCTTGCGGCGACGCGCGGCGAAAATGGTGATGATGTGGTCAGACAATTCCGGAATGCGGCTCATGAGTTCGAGCATTTGCAAACGCGGCGCTTCGATCACGCGCGTCGGTTTGGCCGCGCGCATTCGCAGATAATTGGTCGTCGCGCTTAGAAAGCCGATCTCGCCCATGAATTGCGCAGGGCCAAGAGATTCCTCGAACATCCGTTCATCAGTTTTGGGATCGACAACTTCAATCTCGCCTTCGAGAACATAGGTGAACGTGTCCATTTGATCGCCGATTTCAGCGACGATATCGCCTTTCGCATAAAGGCGTTCGCCACCAATCTCACAGATCGCATCGACATGTTCAGGTGCCAACGGCACTCGCCGCAATGTTTCAAGATCATCGCCAAACGTTTCCATGCCCGTCTCCTATTGGCCTGTGCAGTCTAAATAGGGAGCGGGCGCGGCAATGGAATGAAAAGCTGCCTATGCACTGGCAATATAGCGATCGACCGTTTTGCCCACGACATCAAGCGGCGCGTTGCCGCCTAGAATGACGGCAGTGTTGAACGCTTTGAAATCATATGATGTGCCCATGGCTGCCTCTGCACGGGAGCGTTGGCGGACAATCTCGGAATGGCCGATTTTGTAGGAACAGGCTTGGCCGGGCCAGCTGCAATAGCGGTCCACTTCGGAGGCGACCTCGTCGGGTTTTGATCCGTTGCGTTCGACAAAGAAGTTGCGCGCTTGCTCGCGTGTCCAGCGCTTGGAGTGCAATCCCGTATCGACAACCAGACGGCACGCGCGGAATGCGAGGCTTTGGAGATAGCCAAGCCGCCCGACGACAAAATCATCATACGCGCCCAGCTCATCAGCGAGTTGTTCGCCATACAGCGCCCAGCCTTCGGAAAATGCGCCAAAAGCGAGGATTGACCGGATCAGAGGCAGGCGGTTCGAATATTCGCCTTCCCACACGTGACCCGGAATACTTTCATGGAATGTCAGATCGGGCAGATCATATTTTCGATGCAAATCGGTCGTGCGCAGATTGATCCAGAATCGGCCCGGTATCGTCCCGTCCTTACTGCCCGCACCGCCATATGCACCCGGTGCACCAGCCTCTTCGTTGATTGGGATGCGGCGCACCTCCATATTGGGATCGACCAATTGATTGAACGCACGCGGCATCTGCGCTTTGATCCATTCGATCCGTTCATCGATAAAGGCGAATATTTCCTCGCGTCCCGGATCACCGGGCGCAAATTTGTAGCGCGGGTCGTCGCCCAGTGCCTGCATCCGCTCACCCACGCTGCCCTGAGTATAGCCGATATCGCGCAGGATCGGGTCCATCCGACCGTGCAAGGTAGCCAGCTCTTCAAGGCCCAGTTCGTGAATCTCATTCGGTGTCATCGAAGTGGTGGTCGATGCGCTGGTGGACCAAGAATACCACGCTTCGCCTTCAGGCTGCGCCCAAATACCGGCGTCCGATTTGGCGATGGTGCGTTGTGTCTTAAGCTCGGCCAATTGGCGTTGTAGCGCAGGGATGAGCTTGGAATTCACCAGACCTTCTGCTTGGCGTGATCCACTGACGGCGGCATCAACGTCAGAACCTTGCAGGGGCGCGGTGTATGCGCCGCCATTATTCGCCGCATCGGCAATGTTCGCTTCCATCTGAGCGATAGTTTTGTCGAGCAGAAAGTCGGGCGGCACAACACCCATGCCGCGCGCCTCTGCGATGCGGTCGGTTTCGCCGTCGAGGACCGCGCTAACCTCGCTCACCCGGCCGAGATAATATTCCACGTCCTGCGCAGAACGCAGCGGCTGAGTTGCGCCAAAGAAGCGCGGGAAATCGATATATCCGCCGACATTCTGGATCACGAGATAGGGCGCATTGCGCCAGGAACCCACCGCCACATCACCATAGGGCAGCGCCATCCCTTCAAGGGCTTTGGAAAAAGCGCTTTCGACAACCTCAAAGCCGATTTGCTGATCTGGGGTCAGACCTTCTTTGGGATAGGCTCGCGCGTCTTCGAGCAGCTCGGTCAGTGTATTGCGATAGGCATCGCGCCCTTCACCACCCGTTGCGCCAAATGTGCCGCGCCAATCGGCGTAATCGCCTGTGTCCACGCCAAGCCCGGTTGCCCGGCCCGGCTCGTGTTGCAGCATGCGATAGGCGATCTCGTCCAGCTTCGCATCAGGGCCGGAGATGGTCGTGGGCGATGACGTGCCAGCAGCGCCTGGCTGCCCGTCGGCACCGCGCATTGTCATACAGCCGCCGGTCAGCGCCAAAACAGAAACGCCGCCAAGCCCGGATAGGGCCTGACGGCGTGTGAAATTCATGTTTGCTTGTGTCATGTTGGTAGGTGTTACCCCGCCAACATTCCAAGTCAATCAGTCCTTCAGATCAGCCGGGACGATGCCGCCTGCATCCGCGATCTTGTTCATCACGGCCTTGTGCAGCGCGATGTTGTCTTCGGCTGTTCCCGAATAGTCGGAATTGCCCAATTCAACCGCCAATTCTTTGCGATTTGCATAGCTCGGATCGATCCGCACCAGCTTCATCAGATCAACAATGGAGGTCTTCCAATTGAGCTTATCCGAACCCGGGATACTGGCGATGCGTGCTTCGACATCGACGCCGCTGATGGCGGCCCGCTTTGCTGCTGCTTTTCCGGTTGGTGCTGCGTCGGCTGCTGGTGCCGCTTCTTCTTCATCCGAACCGAAAATCGCGTTCGAGATAGAGCTGAAAATTCCCATTAATCCCTCCTTCGTTCAATGTGCGTTTCACGCTAGACGCTAATGCCAGCATGTTCCAGTGCTGTGATGTATCGATTGGTAAAGGTGGTTTTCGAACGCGATGTTGGATTTGGTGCTCTCGATCACGATGCTGGCGGCGTTCCTTTTGATCGCGGGTGCATTCTTTATGTGGCGGCGAACGGGAGAGGCCAAGAAGCCGGTTTTGATGGTGGTGCTGGCGCTTATTGCGTTCCTCAATGTGCTCCTTTGGACGGTGCCGGTTGCTGATGGAACATCGCCAATTGACCAAGCAGAAGCGGCCGAAGCGCAATAGCACCCCGGCCGCTTGTTTTCCTCAAAGCCCTGGATTCACGGACGGGCGCTGAGAAAGAGGGTGTGGTTCACGTCAAGGGATCTGCCAATTGACGGAGCTGCTGTAAGTGCCCGGAACAATTGCGCCTGATGAATCCTTCGCGGGGCTGAATTCGGCTCTGCTGCGCAACAGGCGACAGGTTGCATCATCTAGTGCGCTGTACCCGGTGGAGCGGGTTATTGTGCAATCACTGATCCTACCCTGGCGATCAATCTCCAGAGTGAAGCCTGCCACACCGGAAAACTCGCGACTGATCCAGCTTGGTCGGTAGTCATTGTCGGTGATCCAGCGCCCCGGATTGCCGCGTGGCGCAGCAGATACAGGATCAAATGTCGGGGTTGCAGATGGGGTTGGGTCTGGGATGCCGAAATCAACTGGCCCAATATCTGTGCCCAAACCATCTCCCAAATAGGGCAATTCGCCAATCGGGCCACTGGGTGTCAGTTCAAAGTTAAAATCTGTGTCCGGCCTGGGCGGCAGTGTGTCGCGAACGGGTTGGGAGACTGGCTGATTGCTTGACGTCGGGGTGTCCGGTGCAGGGTCAGGGTCCACAATTGGATCAAGATCAACCACGTCGATATTCTCCCCAATCGGATTGTCGGGGATGGGGACGGGCACATATGTGATCGCCAGGCCGGTGATCAACAGTGCAGCTATTCCAGCAGGAATACCCATCGCGCCAAGTGCGGCGGTGGGGTTAGGGCGGTTGGCGGTGCTTACATAAGACAGGAAGCCTCTCCTCTCATTTTTGCTAGGAGTAAGAGGTTACAGTGTAACATCACGCAATCAAGAACTATCGAGTTGCACAAAACGACTGGTCGTGTTGTGCAACTGGTATGCAAATTAAAACTTTATTGCTTTTCGCACCCGCACCCGTAGGTGCGATGTCCTCGCTAATGTAACGAGACTAGGCGCGTGGATGGGCGCGTCCGGCGTTTCAGGCCGCACACAAAAAACCGAATAAATGGACAAAAAGCGGATTAAATAGCTTTCAAGGCTATTTAATCGGGCAATCCGGCGACAGGCGGAAGTCGAGGTAATTGTCGACCGATGCCATCATATCTTCCATCTCGTTTTCAAAGAAATGGTTCGCGCGGGGGATTTCGTCGTGATGGATCGTGATGTGCTTTTGCGTGCGCAATTTGTCGACCAGCTTTTGCACGGCGACCGGTTGCACCACAGTATCGGCTGCACCTTGCACAAAAATGCCGCTGGCGGGGCACGGTGCGAGGAACGAGAAATCGTACATGTTGGCTGGCGGCGCAACGGAGATAAAGCCGCGTACTTCGGGGCGACGCATCAACAATTGCATCCCGATCAGCGCGCCGAATGAATAGCCCGCTACCCAAGTTGTCTGCGCCTCAGGATGGATGCTTTGCACCCAATCGAGCGCGCTTGCAGCGTCTGACAATTCGCCAATCCCGCTATCAAAGCTGCCTTGGCTGCGGCCCACACCGCGAAAGTTGAACCGCAAAACCGCAAAGCCGCGATCGACAAAGGTTTTGTACATCCGCTGGACGATGCGATCATTCATGGTCCCTCCGCCTTCGGGATGCGGATGCAGGATCATCGCAACCGGCGCGCGTGGGCGCGGGGGAGGGGAGAAACGTCCTTCGAGACGGCCTTCGGGGCCGGGGAAGATGACTGATGGCATGAAATGACCTTTGAGAACTGTGTGAAGCGCGACGTGCCGCTGGCACCCGCGAGCGCGCGCTCTATATAGGCAAAGATGCATATTTCGCAATTTTTTGTAAGGGCGCGCTAACGTGGCACGGATTTATCTCGATCACGCAGCCACATCGCCGCTGCGTCCCGAAGTGCGCTCCACGATGGAAGAAGGCTTCGCATTATGGGCGAACCCCTCCTCTCCGCATGCCGAAGGACGCCGCGCCAAAGCGGCCCTGGAGGATGCACGCGAGCGGATTAAGCGGTCGCTTAGCTGGGATGGCGAGCTGATTTTTACAAGCGGCGCGAGTGAGGCGCTGGCGATTGGTTTGCAGCGCGCGAAGGCCAGTCGCCGTATTGTCAGCGCGGTGGAACATGACGCGGTGTTTCGGGCAGCACCGGATGCGCAAATTTTCACAGATGACGCGGTGTTGGACGACCAAGCATTGATCGCAATCCAGCACGTGAATTCAGAGACGGGCACAATCAATCCCGTGGGTGAGATGGCGCAAAAAGTGAAAGAGACAGGAGCCGTTGTCCTGTCCGATTGCGCGCAAAGCGCGGGAAAGCTTGACCTGCCGGATGCGGATATGCTCGTGATTTCGGCCCACAAGTTTGGCGGACCGATTGGGATTGGCGCGTTGCTCATGCGCAATTACGCTTTGCTGGAGCCGATGGGCGGGCATGAGCGCGGCTATCGTCAGGGGACAGAGAACCTTCCCGCCGCGCTCGGCATGGCGGCGGCTCTCGAAGCGGGAGATTGGCAAACCTCGTCGGCGGATCGAGCTGAGTTTGCGCAGGGCTTGTCCGATCATCGACTGACTGTTGGTGAGACTGCCGACTACATTCTTGCTCTGACTCATCCGACAATGTCTGCCCAAGCTCTCCTGATCCGCCTCGATGCGATGGGATTCGCGGTATCGGCGGGCAGTGCGTGTTCTTCGGGCACGCTTAAGAAAAGCCGCGTTCTCGATGCTTTCGGGGTCTCCGATGAAATCGCTGCACGAACCATTCGAGTGAGTATCGGCTGGTCGACCACTCCAGAAGAGCTCGAACAATTCGCCGACGCTTGGAGATCGCTGACATGATCTATCTCGACTACCAAGCTACCACACCGCTCGCACCTGAAGCGCGCGATGCCATGATGCAGCATCTGGATGGGCCGGATGGCACGGGCTTTGGCAATCCGCACTCGCCGCACCGGATGGGGCGTCAAGCGGCAGCAGCCGTTGAATTAGGGCGCGACCGGGTGGCGGCTTTGTTCCCTCCCGGTGGGCAGGTGATCTTTACCAGCGGTGCAACAGAGGCTTTGAACCTTGCGATCCGAGGGACCGGCGGCAAAGGCAAGGTCGCGTTTAGCCGGATCGAGCATTCCGCGGTGGGAGACACGGCTCGCGATGCAGGCGCCCACAAAATCCTCGAAGTGGACAAGGATGGCCTGTGCGATCCCGCGCAGGATTTGGCCAAACAGACGCGGCTGGTCGCGGTGATGCAGGTCAATAATGAGATCGGCGTGATCCAGCCTACGACCGAATGGCACCGCCGCGCAAAGGCGGCCAACGCTCTGTTTCTGACAGACGCGGTGCAGGCCTATGGCAAAGTTCCTCTGACACAGGCGGACATGATCGCCGTGAGCGCTCATAAGCTGCACGGCCCCAAGGGAATCGGCGCATTGTGGGTGCGTGACGGCGTTGAACTCACCGAAGTGCAGACCGGCGGAGGGCAAGAGGCGCAGCTTCGGTCCGGCACGCTTTCGCCCGCTCTGATCGCAGGGTTTGGTGCGGCGGCTCAGATCGCAGAAGAGCGCATGGTCGCGGATGCTGAACATGCCGAGCAATTATGGACCCTCGCCCGCGATATATTCGATGGGTGGGAGCTGAACGGCAGCGGCACCGCGCGCTGGCATGGCAATCTCAATATTCGAAAAGACGGCCTCGATGTCGCGCGCCTGATGTCCGATTGCCGCACCATCATGTTCTCCGCTGGCAGTGCTTGTGCGAGCGGATCGGGCCGGACTAGCCATGTGCTTAAAGCTATCGGGTTGACTGATAAACAAGCGAAAAGTTCAATTCGGCTTGGCTGGGGGCGCTATACCTCTATGGACGATCTGGAAACCGCCGCGCGCGCGATACTTGCCGCGGCCAAGGAGCAGGAATTGTGGGGGTAAAAGTCACCTTTATCGACCCGCGCGGCCAAGAGGTCGCTTGCGAAGGAGAGCCGGGCGATAACCTCTTGCGCGTGGGCCAAGCGGCTGGATTGCCGCTGGAGGGCACATGCGAGGGGCAGATGGCGTGCTCGACCTGCCACGTGATTGTCGCGGGCGAATGGTTCGAGAAATTGGCTGAACCCTCTGAGGAAGAGGAAGACATGCTTGATTTCGCCGCTGGCGCGCGCCGCACCAGCCGCCTGTCGTGCCAGATCGACCTCACCGAAGAATTGGACGGGCTCACTGTTAGCGTACCGGCTGACAGCAACGATGCGCGCCGGATGTAAGGGACAGAATACAGGGTCATGACACTACGCGAACGCGCAAAGGCGCTGGTCGAATCCGCAATATTCGAACGCTTCATTATCGCCATTATCGTTATCAATGCGATTGGGTTGGGCGTGGAAACATCGCCCGGCGCGATGGCCGCCATTGGCCCTATCGTCGAATGGCTCGACACGATTGCGCTCGCGATCTTTGTGGTTGAGCTGGGGATCAAATTCTTCGCCTACCGCCTCGCTTTCTTCAAAAATGGGTGGAACATATTTGACCTGGCGATTGTCAGCATCGCTTTGGTCCCGGCGGGTGCGCAATTCTCTGTCTTGCGGGCGTTGCGTATTCTGAGGGCGCTCAGGTTGGTGTCCGTTGTGCCCAGCATGCGTAAGGTGATCGTGGGACTGTTCAGCGCGATACCCAGCATCGGCACCGTGATCGTCATGCTGCTTTTGTTGTTTTATATCAGCGCAGTGATGGCGACGAAGCTGTTTGGCGAGGCGTTTCCGCAATGGTTCGGAAACCTTGGCGCATCGCTCTATTCACTGTTCCAGATCATGACTCTGGAAAGCTGGTCCATGGGCATCGTGCGGCCTGTGATGGAGGTCTATCCCTATGCTTGGGCTTTCTTTGTGCCGTTCATCCTGCTCACCAGTTTCATCGTGCTCAACCTGTTTATCGGTGTGATTGTGAATGCGATGGCCGAAGCAACAGAGGACGATGCGCATTCAGAGCGTGAGATGATTATCGATGAATTGAGGGGGTTGCGCGAGGATGTCGCCGCGCTCCGTCAAGAACGCGGCGACCCCAGTTAGCGCCGATCAGGTTGCGGCTTCGGAGGCGGTATCGGGAAGGGGGGCAAAGCGCCGTCGCCCCGCGCGGATGCCCCAGATCACAAGGCCAAGTGGCAATGCAACTGATCCGATCAGGATCAACGCTGCGACCACATAACCAAGGATTGACCCCAGAGCGCCCACGGCTCCTTCGACCGGCGAAAGGAAGTCATTGCTGATCGGCATACCGGTCTCATAATGAACGGTCACGCGGCTATAAGCGACACGGCCCTCCATTTCAGCAAGCCAACTGCGCGCCTGATCGATCTCTTCATTGACCCGCGCAACACTCCGTTCGGCCTCGACCAATTCCTCGACTGTTCCATTGCGCGTCTCAAGTGCTTCCATCAAACGGTCGCGCAGTTCGGTGCGAGCGCGCAATCGCGCTTCGGTGTCGACAATCCGCTTCGAAAGCTCTTCTGAGGCGATTTCGGCTGCAACCTGTTCCGCGCCTGCATCCTGCGCTTCATCGTCGAGTAAGGCACCAAAGGCCCGCGCCTGCCGACTGGCGACCGCCATTTGCAGGACGCCACTAACATTGCCGGCCTCTTCGCCGGTCTTGCTCATGCCCAGAATTTGGCACGCACCGGGTCCTTGTTGTTCGCACAATGTGGCGTGTCGTCGCTGCAATGAGCCGATCTCTTCGGAAGGCAGCCGCCAGCGATAATCGTAAGTGTAGGCCAATTGCGGCATGGTGATCGGGATATCGGCAAGCTCAGGGATGGCCGAACTATCTGCGTCGTTCTCGGTGATCTCAGCTGCCATTTCGGCCGAGGTTTCAGCATCATAAGCGACGTCGCCATAGCTCCCCGTTTGATCGCCAGCCTCGCTGCAAGCCGCAAGCGCCAGCACGGCAACACTCATCAGAACCCAGTTTTTCTTCATGTCTCTCTCCACAATTGCGGGGTGGAATAAGGCGGGATTTAGGGACGTGCCTTATTCTCGCCACATTTGTGCCACAATTTCGCCATTATTCAAGCCCCGTTGTCGCAATTGAAGAATCTAAAGCCGTGAGCGGAGCGTTTTCGTGGGTGATTGATGTCGAATCTCACCTTCCCGCCATTCCTGTGGAAACCGCTCTCCCAGCGCCGCCCGCCGCTTGCTAGACGGACCGCATGTCCGATCCGATCACCACCGATTCCGAAGACCCTTTTGACGCCATCGTTGATGCGCCGTTCGATGCCGCTTTGTCAGAGCGGTATCTTGTCTATGCGCTGTCCACGATCACCGCTCGGTCGCTTCCCGATTTGCGCGATGGGTTAAAGCCGGTGCACCGGCGTTTGCTGTGGACCATGCGTCAGCTCAAACTCGATCCGTCGAGCGGATATAAGAAAAGTGCCCGCGTCGTGGGTGAGGTGATCGGCAAATACCACCCGCATGGTGACACCGCAGCCTATGACGCGATGGTCCGTCTCGCTCAGGATTTCTCGCTGCGATACCCTCTTGTCGAAGGGCAGGGGAATTTCGGTAATGTCGATGGCGATAACGCGGCGGCCTATCGCTATACCGAAGCGCGTCTGACCAAAACCGCGATGCAGCTTATGGAAGGGCTGGATGCGGGGACGGTTGACTTCATCCCGACTTATAATGGGGAGGAGGAAGAGCCGGAATTGATGCCGGGTCTGTTCCCCAACCTGCTGGCCAATGGAGCGAGCGGAATTGCGGTTGGCATGGCGACCAATATTCCCAGCCACAATGTTGCCGAAGTGATCGATGCGACGCTTGAATTGGTCGACAATCCACATGTCGAACACGAACGGTTGATGGAAATTGTCCAAGGCCCCGATTTTGCGACCGGTGGCCAGTTGGTTGACAGTTCGAATGTCATTTCGGAGGCCTATCGCACTGGACGCGGTTCTTTCCGGCTGCGCGGTGTATTCCACGCGCCAGAGGCGGAAAAGGCCGAAGACCAACAACTTGGCATTGAGCGTCTGGGCGGCGGGCAATGGCAGCTCGTCATCACCGAAATCCCCTATCAAGTCGCCAAGGGTAAGCTGATCGAACAGATCGCTCAGGCGATTGCGGATAAGAAACTGCCGATCCTCGAAGATGTGCGCGATGAAAGCGATGAGAGCATTCGCATCGTCCTCGTCCCGCGCAGCCGCAATGTTGACCCTGAATTGCTCAAAGAGAGCATTTTCAAGCTGACCGATATGGAAACGCGGTTTGGCCTGAACATGAATGTGCTCGATGCAACCCGCACACCATTGGTGATGGGGCTGAAAGAGCTGCTGCAAAATTGGACCGCGGCGCAGATCGAGATTTTGCAACGCCGCACTCAACATCGCTTGGACCAGATTGCGGCCCGGCTGGAGTTGGTCGAGGGGTATATCACCGCCTTCCTCAACCTCGACCGTGTGATTGAGATCATCCGTTACGAGGATGAGCCAAAGCCAATTATGATGGCTGAGTTTGGCCTGACAGATCGCCAGACCGAGGCGATCCTCAACATGCGGCTGCGGTCGCTGCGTAAGCTGGAAGAGATGCAGCTGCGCGAGGAGAAAGACAAACTGCTCACCGAGCAGGATGACCTCACAAAACTGTTGGAAAGCCCGGCACGCCAGCGGACGCGGCTTAAGAAAGACCTGCGCGCATTGCGCAAGGATTACGCCGAAGACACCGCTTTGGGTGCGCGCCGGACCCGGATCGAGGAGGCTGCGCCTGCGGTTGAGTTTTCCATGGATGCAATGATCGAGAAGGAGCCGATCACGATCATCCTGAGCCAAAAGGGCTGGATCAGGGCAGCTAAGGGTCATGTCGATCTGACGCAGGAATTTAAGTATAAGGAGGGCGATGCACTGTTCGATATCGTCCATGCGCAGACGACGGACAAACTGCTGATCGCAGGTTCCGATGGGCGGTTCTATACGCTGGGTTGCGACAAATTGCCCGGCGCACGCGGCTTTGGTGAACCGGTCCGCACGATGATCGATCTCGAAACAGAGACATCCATCGCCAAAATGCTGGTCCACAAAGAGGGCGGGAAATTGCTGCTCGCCTCCAGCATTGGCAAAGGTTTTGTGGCCGAGACTGCGGAATTGCTCGCTGAGACTCGGAAGGGCCGCCAGGTGGTGAACCTAAAGGGCGATGCGCGTCTGCAAGTCATCCGCGAAATCACGCCTGAGGACGATCACGTCGCGGCGGTCGGCGACAATCGCAAACTCATTGTCTTCAACCTTGAAGAACTGCCGATCATGGCGCGCGGTCAAGGCGTGATGCTGCAACGTTATCGCGATGGCGGATTGAGCGATGCGCGAACCTTTGTTCTGTCAGAGGGACTGAGCTGGAAGATGGGCGGATCAGGCGACCGGACGCGAACTGAGAGCGAAATCCACCTCTGGAAAGTCGCGCGCGGTGCCGCAGGACGCATGCCGCCACAGGGTTTTCCGAAAAACAACCGGTTTGACTAAGCCGCTTTAGCTTTCGAAGCCTTCGTCAAATTGCGGGGCATCATCGGTGATGCTCACCCAATCTGCTTTGGAGCCGACAAAGATGTGTGCCGCATAGCCTCGATGGCCTATATCACTGTCCATTAGACCTGCTGGAACGAACCAGATTTTGGCGTCAGGGTCGCGGTGAGGAACTGGACTTCCGCAGTTTTTGCAGAACGTATTTGCCCATCCTTGATCCGACCACGTTTGGATCAGTTCTTCGCCCCGAGTAAAGCTCAGTGACTGCGAGGCGGTGTAGAAGACTGCGTTACCGTCAGTGCCCGAAGCCTTGCGGCATTTGGAGCAGTGGCATTGACCGACAGGGCCGATCTTTCCATCCACGACGAACTGCACTCCGGCGCAATTGCAGGAACCGTTTAGTGAGGTTTTGTTGGTCAAGGCATCTACCTCCCGAGCTCTTCGCCGAGCATCTGCTCAATCCGCGCATCATCGGGAAAGCCCTCTGCGACCCAGCGTCGCTCAACGCTGCGCATAATTCGCGCGACTTCTGGTCCAGCGGCAACGCCGCGCGCAACGATTGCGCCGCCTTTCAGCGGGAATTTCGGCGGCTGCCAATCGGCCAGTTCTTGCGGATCTTCACCGAGCAGCAACAGCCGGTCGACCGCGAATTCGGGCGTGATCCGATAGGCTAGCGCCTTTGCATTGGCGGCGTCTTCGCGCATCCTTTCTGATGCTGAAATCAGCCGTGCGCGTTGTGCTTTGGATAGGCGCAGGCGTGCCGCGACACCTTCGGCCACATCGGGAGAGGGCGGCAGCAACGCCGCCAATCGCCGCAAAGCGACAGGGGTAAACTTTTGCGCAGCTTCTCGCTCAATCAGCTTCGCCAATCCTTCGATATGCGCATTGCCGGTCTCAGGTAGGATCACACCAAGCACGCCGCCTGCGCGCATCCGCGCAATTGTTGCATGGGGATCGGGAAGTGCCAGCAATCCGAGCAACTCACTCGCAATCCGCTCTCGGCTTAACCCTTTGAGCGTGGGTGCCAGCTCCTCACAGGCGATCTCCGCCTCTGTATCGAGATCAGCACCAAAGCGTGCCTGAAACCGATAGTATCGCAGGATGCGCAAGTGATCCTCGGCAATCCTCGCATGTGGATCACCGATAAAGCGTACGCGTCGCTGTGCCAGATCATCGAGCCCGCCGAAATAATCATCAATCGCCAGGGTTTCTGGGTGGGTGTAGAGCGCGTTTATGGTGAAGTCGCGCCGCGCGGCATCTTCGCGCCAGTCGTTTGCAAAGGCGATGGTTGCGCGTCTGCCATCGGTGGCGACATCACGGCGTAGGGTGGTGATTTCCACCGGGCCATCGGCGAGGACAGCGGTTACTGTGCCATGCTCAATCCCCGTAGGTACGGTTTTGATCCCCGCCTTTGCACACAGATCAATGACCGTGGCGGGCAAGTGGAGGGTCGCGCAATCGACATCGTGCACCGCCATACCCAACAGTGTATCGCGCACTGCTCCGCCAACCCAGCGTATCTGATCGGCGCCTAAAGCGGCTGTCAAAGCAGCAAGCCCAGCGCGGCGCGGCCAGTCGGCCTGAGCCAGAGTTGAGGTGAGTGCATCGGTCACAATGCGGATCGCTATAGGAAAAAGTGCGCGCGCGGCAAGCTTAGCGCTGCTGTGTAGTGTCGAGGACGACAGCCAGATCAATTCGCCGGGCAAGGTTGGACAAGATCGCAGCGGTCACGCCCCAGATGCGAAACCCTTCATAATCCATCTCCAGATATTCCCGCATCGCCCCGCGCCACATGACCTCGTTATGATCCCAACTTGCCAGATCCAGTAGCAAAGAGAGCGGCGCTTCAAACCACGCTTCGACCTCTGCCGGGTTAGGAGTGAGCGGCAAATCAGGCGGCACGACCGCCAAAACAGGCGTCACATCAAATCCAGTGCCGGTTTGGTAAAGATCGCTCGTCCCGATCACTCGCACCACTTCGCGCGGCAGGGCCAACTCCTCCTCCGCCTCTCGCAAAGCGGCGGTCACGGCATCCTCGCCCGGATCGCATTTGCCGCCGGGAAAGGCGACTTGGCCGGGATGGCTGCGCATGCCGCGGGGGCGCTGTGTTAGGATGACGGTCGGTTCATCGCGATCAGTCACCGCGACCAGAACCGCCGCTGGTGTTTGCGCCTCATCACCCACAAATTGCGCATCGTTGAGCAGATCGGGAATTGCGCGCGCATGGCCTTGTGCAAAAGCCGCGCTGAGTCGGTCGAAAAGGTCGCTCATTATGCCCTTAACGAGAACAGCGCGCCTTGGCTGCTGACGATCCAGTCATCGCCGCTGGTCTCTATCGCGATATCGGCGAGCTGGGCATAGGTTGATCGGTTAAGCCGCGCCTCCAACCCGCGCCGGACATGGAGATAGATAGCCGGAGTTTCAGGATCGCCTGCAACGCGCAAGGGATTGTCGGGGCCTGCGACGACCAGTTCATCGATGTTGGTGCGAAAAGCGAGGTCGCCTTCCTTTACCACGCAGTCGGTAGCTATAAACGCGGCGTCATCGACCTCGATCGTGAGTTTTTCAAACGGTGTGACCAGCCAATGTTGGCCAGCTTCATCGAGGGTCAAAAGGCCAGAGAATGCGCGCACCATTGCAGGCCGGCGGATAGGATCGCCTTCGTGAAACCAAGTGCCATCGGCGGCGATGCGCATATAGCTTTCGCCAACTTGAGCCGGAGCCCATCCTTCGACTGGGGGCAGCTTGCGCTGCTCAACCTGCTCGGCAATTTGGGCAAGGGTGAGTTCGGCGAGATAGGGTGGTGGTTCGTAAGGCATGTTCGGCCAGACAAATGGCAGACCGCGAGCTGTTACGCAAAGCGGTTATTCACTTACTCAACCGTGGGGACGACTTCTCCAGCCCATGGTCCCAACATGCCCTGCGCAGGCATCGCCGACAGTGCTGGACCGCGCGCGAGTAAGCGGTGCTGTTCATAGGGGCCGGGGCAACGCCAACCGCCTGTCATCGCCGCTGAAAAACCCCAGCGTCCATAATAATCTGCATCGCCGATCAAAACTTGCGCAAAGGGTGGAACACCATCGGCGGATAAACGCGCTTCGGCGTCCAGCATCGCAGCCATCAGGCCTGCCCCAAATCCTTCATTTTGGCGTTCGGGCACCACGGCAACCGGGCCAACCATCACGAGAGGCACTCCGCGTGCCTGAGTGTCCATCAATGCGATAGGATAGCATTGGATCGTGCCAACCAGCAGCTCCGCTGCATCCATCACGGCAAAGCTCAACGCATCAAGCGGCTCCATACCGGCACGAATGCGATAGGCGGTGCGCGCATGGCGATCTGGACCAAAGGCACGGTCCAGCAATGCCTCGACCATGTCAGGATCTACCGCAGATAGCGGGATAAGGGTGGCAGTATCACTCACGGTGGGCGCACGTAGGGTGTTTTGCGCTGCGCTCCAAGCTGATTGTGAAGGAAGCGCGAACTGGACGCGCAAAATCACATAGTAATCTTTAACACGCGCCCATCTTCGCCATCTTCAGCGACCCAGATGACCCCATCGGGGGTCTGAGCGATGGAACGCAGGCGGCCACCGACTTCGTAGCGGCCCGCTTCGCGTGCTTCATCGCCATCGATCTCGACCCGGATCAAAGCTTCGGAGCGTAGGCCTGCGATCAACGCATCGCCGTTCCAATCGCCGAACATTTCGCCCGTATAAAAGATCATATCGCCCGGGGCGATCACTGGGGTCCATGTGATCGCCGGTTTGACAAAGCCGTCATCTTCGCTGTGATCGGCAATCGGGTCGCCATTGTAGTGATTGCCATAAGAGCGCGTGGGCCAGCCATAATTTGCCTCTCGCTCAACAAGGTTTAGCTCATCGCCGCCACCCGGCCCATGCTCAATATCCCACAGCCGCCCTTGCGCATCCCAATCCATGCCGAGGATGTTGCGGTGGCCATAGGACCAGATTTCGGCGGTTACGCCGCCTCGATCAGCAAACGGATTGCCATCAGCAGGTGAACCATCAAGGTTGAGCCGTACGATAGTGCCAAGCGTGTTTGACAGATCCTGTGCAGGCGTAAGTTTTTGCCGGTCTCCGCTGGCAACAAACATATATTGCTCATCAGGCGAAAAGCGGATGCGGTGTGAATAATGCCCGCGCCCTTCGACCATCGGCGCCTGACGCCAGATCACTTCGAGATCGACAATCGCGCAGCTATCGGTCGCGTTTTCGCACGCGAGCGTCCCGCGTCCGACCACCGCACCGCGCGTTTCTCCCTCGCCCGCTTCGGCCCAGCTCAGGAAAATCGTACGGTCGTCAGTCTGCTCATATTCCGATTTGAGAAATGCGACATCGCCCAATCCACCCTGACCGCCATAGGCGACCTCTGGCAGGCCAGTGACTTCGATGACTTTCCCGTCTTCTGTATTGAGCAATTTCAGCGACCCAGCTTTTTCCGTGATCGCCAAGATGTCAGAGCCGGGGATATGTTTGATTGCCCATGGCCGATCAAATTCGCCCATTTCTGTGATTGTCAGACCGGCTTGCTCGGCTGACATCGCATCAACGTCAGTCACGAAACTGGTTTGAGACGCGCTGGAGGCGGTCGTTTTTGCGGCGCTGTCCCCACTTTCCGCATTGGCACAGCTTGCGAGCGCGAAAGCGGGGAGGGACAATGTAACGGCAAGTTTTGAAAGGGTGTTCATGTCTCAGGCAACTCCTGAACTGGATTTCGGTGCCAAAAATATCGTCATTGGGGTCGACGAGGCCGGGCGGGGTCCACTAGCCGGACCAGTTGTGGCCGCCGCAGTGGTGCTGAACGACGAGATACCCGCAGGCGTGGGCGATTCCAAGGCGATTTCTGCTAAGCGGCGTGCGGGGCTCGATGAAAGCATCCGTGCGCATTGCCAATGGGCGGTGGCAGTGGTCGAGCCAAAGGAGATCGACCGGATCAACATATTTCAGGCGACCATGGAGGCGATGACTCGATGCGTATCGGACCTGACTGCGCAGTTTTCCGGTTCGCCCAGTATCGTTTTGATTGATGGAAACCAGACGCCAGAGCGGCGCTGTGCCGATTGGCGCTGGCCTGCGCGTGCGATTGTGGGCGGGGATGGGATTGAGCCGGTTATCGGTGCGGCTTCCATCGTGGCAAAGGAATGGCGCGACCGGTTGATGATAGAGGCTGCGCGCGAGCATCCAGCCTATGGGTGGGAGCGGAACAAGGGGTATGGGACGAAGGAGCATATGATCGCGCTGCGCGAACACGGTCCGACATCTCTTCATCGTCAAAGCTTCGCACCCGTTGCGCAAGCGACTTTGCTCTAATCGCTTGCTCGCGTAAGCGCCGCGCATGATCGAAGCGATTCTTCTGAGTTTAGCAGGCCTTGTGGGCCTTGCCATTGGCGGTGAACTGTTGGTGCGGGGCGCAGTCGGCATTGCTCAAAAGTTGGGCGTGTCGACCCTGTTTACCGGCCTTGTGATCGTCGGCTTTGCGACCAGCATGCCAGAAATGGTCGCTAGTGTTCAGGCAAGCCTTGCCGGATCGCCTGAAATTGCGTGGGGCAATATTGTTGGCTCCAACCTTGCCAACACTCTCCTGATTCTTGGTGTTTCCGCGCTGGTCATGCCGATTGCATTGAGTGGTTCGGGGCGGCGGGATGCGCTCATTGCTCTGGCTGTGACGGTGCTTTTATGGGGTCTTGTGATTGCTCAGATTGGTGCGGTTTGGGTCGGGATCGTGATGCTGTTTGGCATCGCAGCCTATATCGTGTTCAGCTATCTCAAACCTGAGTCCGGCACAGAAGAAGACCTCGATGATGCGCCATCAAATGGCGTGTTGGCGGCCGCGTTGTTCATAGGCGGGCTGATTATCTTGGTGCTTGGCGGAGACGCACTGGTGACGGGCGCGATTGCGCTTGCGACGATTTTCGAAGTCCCCGAAACGGTGATCGGCCTCACCGTCGTAGCCGTCGGTACATCACTACCCGAACTCGCCGCCTCTATCGCGGCGGCCTTGCGTGGCAAATCTGGGTTGGCGCTGGGCAATGTTGTGGGGTCCAACATCTACAACATCTTGCTGATCGGCGGCACAACTATGACCATTGCACCCTTTGCTTTGCCAGCGGAATTGGGCGGTCTGCAAATGGCGTTGTTGACAGCGAGCGCGGCTGGATTGTTGGCGCTGTTGTGGTTCGCAAGGAGCATTGGACGAGCATTGGGCGCGGTTTTGCTGACGGCGTTCGCGGCCAATGTGGTGCTGGTGTTCGCTTAGGTGATCGCGCGATTTTGTCAGGCTTAACCCAAATTTAGATTGCTGATCTTATTGGACTTTCCCGGAACAAAGGTTCGGAGTGAAGGTAATGGGGTTTGAACGTCCAGCATTCGGCAGAAAGCGCGCGATCAACGCAAAGGAGCTCGCAGAGCGCGAAGCGGTTGTGAGCGAAGTGCCGCAGCGCGTGTTTCCCGACGAAATCTGGGAGACCGAAGCGGGTGAAACTCTGCGTGAAAACGGCATCGATCCCGAAAGCGAGATCAATCAGCGCCCCACTCAGGAAAGCGCCGATGCGCGTTTCGAAGAGGAATTCAGCAAACAACGCGCCTTTATCGATCAAGTGAATACGCAACTGCCGGAAGGCGCAAAAGTCGCGCCCTATGCGATGTTGCCGTGGGAATTGTGGAATGGTCGTTTCGGCGAAGTGCTAGCCATGCGCTGCGCGCTTTGGGCGCCGGGCGCGTGGAACCAGATGCTGCTGGCTGACGACGAGCATAGCAGCGCGGTTTTGGGGCTTCCCCAGCATCCCGGCGCTTATCCAGACGGTTTGATCGATGAAATCGAACGGCTGCTGGATGAAGCCTATGCGCCCATCGCGGGGCTGATGGAAAAGGTTCATGTCGAACAAAACTTCGGCTGGAACGAGGTCAACGCGCATGGTGAAGCGTACGAGGATCTAATGCGCAAAGTGATCACCATGTCGCATTATCTCGGCTCAATGTGCATTGGTGAAGCAGCTTGGGAACGTCACAAGGAAATTTTCGGGACGAATATCGGCTGGTATTAATCAGCTCTCCCACTGAGTCCTCAATGCAACACCACCATATCTGGAGTCGCCGAGCTGGATGCGGACTCAACATTGTGTGGGGTCACGTTTCGTTCTGCATCTGACTTGTGCTTGTTTACTAAGCATTAACCATAAGCCTCGAAAATCTAATCGCTTGACGCAGGGTCGCTGAGGACTCATCCCTGTGGATAACTTAGGCGATTAAATCGGTTCGAGGCGGAATTATGGGCGTGATTGAAACAACAAAGACGCGTGCAAAGCGTGTGGCGAAAGTCACAGCGCAGGACACGCGCGCGCTGCTTCCGCTGGGTCAAATCCTGTCAGGCGATTGCATTGAGGCAATGCGTTCGCTGCCTGATAATTCAATCGACTGTGTGTTCGCCGACCCGCCTTACAATTTGCAATTGGGCGGTGATCTGAACCGCCCCGATGGTAGTGAAGTCGACGCAGTCACCGATCACTGGGACCAGTTTGACAGCTTCAAAGCCTATGATGATTTTACCCGAGCGTGGCTAATTGAGGCCCGCCGTGTGTTGAAACCCGATGGCGCTCTGTGGGTCATCGGCAGCTATCATAACATCTTTCGTGTTGGTGCGATCCTGCAAGATATCGGGTTTTGGATCCTCAACGATGTGGTCTGGCGCAAAAGCAATCCGATGCCCAATTTCAAAGGCACTCGGTTCACCAATGCGCATGAGACGATGATCTGGGCGAGCCAAGGTGAAAAGGCGCGCTATCACTTCAATTATCGCGCCATGAAGACGCTGAATGATGAACTGCAAATGCGCAGCGACTGGGTGCTGCCGATCTGTTCGGGCGGCGAACGGTTGAAGGAAGACGGAAAGAAAGCGCATCCCACGCAAAAGCCGGAAGCGCTGCTGTACCGCGTGTTGTTGGCGACAACGGAAAAGGGCGATGTCGTGCTCGACCCATTCTTTGGCACTGGAACCACGGGCGCGGTTGCCAAACGGCTCGGTCGTGATTGGATCGGGTGTGAGCGCGAGGATTTCTATCGCGGCGTCGCGATGAAGCGGATTGAGAAGGAATTGCCACTGGATGAAAGCGCACTGACCACCATGCAATCGAAGAAAAGCGCCCCGCGCGTTGCCTTTGGTGCAGTGGTGGAGACAGGATTGATCCCTGCTGGCTCGCAAATTTTCGACAAGAAACGCCGTTGGATCGCGACTGTGCGCGCAGATGGTTCGCTTGAATGCGAGAATAAAGTCGGATCAATCCACGGCGTCGGCAAGGAATTGCAAGACGCGCCCAGCTGCAATGGCTGGACGTTCTGGCACTATGAAGTCGATGGAACCGTTAAGCCGGTTGATGCTGCGCGTGAGCTTTACAGGCTTGCTAACGAAGACTGATTTCGTCGCATTTCCCGCACATCTTTGACTGATCATCCACGGCTGGAAACGGGTCAACTCACACGCAACGACCGCGTCTGATATCAGCAGCTTACGTTCATGTTCTGCCTCGCAATTGTCCCCTTGTTCGTCATGCACACCACATGATTTGGGGGCATTAACAATGCGAGGAACACATGATTACACCCCGTCACATTTTCACCCTTAGCGGTGCAGCTATTGCGCTCGCCGCGATACCTTCTGCCGCTATGGCGGATGGACCCTATGTCGGCGTGAGCGGTGGTATCGCTCTGCCTGAAGACAGCTCAAACAGCGGAGAGTTTGAAGCCGAAGTGCCAGCGACCCCCGATTTTGGATCGATCCCTGCCGAAACGGAGCTGGCCTGGGACACAGAGTTCGACAATGGCTTCGCACTGGGCGGCCAAGTTGGTTACGCCTTTGACAATGGCTTTCGCGTGGAGCTGGAAGGCGCATATTCGGAATATGATGTCGACACGCACAGCAACCTAACGGTTGGCGGCGCGGTACTGGATGGCGTTGATTCTGCCGTTTTGACTCGCGGTGCAGCCGATGCGGCCAACCCATTGGTCGGCGATGTTTTGGCCGATGGCCAAGGCAGCGTCAGCAATTTCGGCCTGTTCGGTAATGTCTTTTACGACTTGCAAACTGGCAGCGGGTTCAGCCCCTATGTCGGCGCTGGGATCGGCTATCAATGGACCGATGTCGACTATTCGCCATCGGGCGTTGCGGTGGCCGATGATGATGATGGCGGTGTCGCCTATCAGTTGATGGCCGGCGCGAGCTATGCCGTCACCGATGGTGTCGAGCTGTTCGGTCAATACACCTATCGCGATCGAACCGACGATGCGGAGGTTCCGCTGACTTTGCTGCCTGCGACATTGGAAGTTGAGAGCGCGCAATCGCTGATCACTGCTGGTGTGCGGGTCAAGTTCGGACAGTAACGTCACACTGAATGACTAAGAAGGGGGCCGTGCAGCGATGCGCGGCCCTTTTTTCGCGATCTAACTGGCCCAGTTGAGGCTGGTCTATTGCTTGATAAACCTGTTCGATGAACCGTATGACAGGACGGTTCCATCACCCGAAGCCTCACAGGTGAAGGTGATGCCAAGCGGAACGTATATGAATTGCCCCTCACCGGTGGGGATCAGAGGGTAGTCGCCATCTTCATCCCGGAAGATGACTTTGCCATCGTCTTCGAGCAATTCGACCGTTGCAGCTTCCTCATCTGCGGCCGTGTAGACCCCGATGCATTGCGCTCGCAGATCCTCGCTTATTGGTACAGGTGTGATCGTGCGCACGGCAGGATCTACATAGCCAAAGTTTAAACCGACACCGCGATGGGTCTCAGTTGCCAGTTGCAAACCCTTTGGATGGTTAGTCAGCATGATTGAAAGTGCGCGATCCTTTGGAAAGGCGCTGAAGCTGACGCGAAAGCCCACATTTCGGCCGTGATGTTCAAAGGTTTGGATGCTGCCGTCTTCTGCGAGTATGAGGCCAAGTCCAAGTCCATAAGAACGATAGGGATTCAAATCGACCACTTTGGTCAGCATCTCTCGGGCAACTGACGGAGGAATACCGGCATTCTCATCACCATCTGCCGCCGCCATGATTGCAGTGATGAATTTTGCGAAATCGGTCGCTGTCGTCCACAAGCCAGCGGTCGCCAATTCGGGGTAATTGTGCCAGCCACCATCCACCGGGCCTCGATTTTCGAAACCGGATACCGGGACGAGAGGGCTGACTGTGTCAGGGTCCATGACTGTTCGGAACATTGTCTTGTCCATACCCAATGGAGCGAAAATCAATTCCTGCGCCAATTGATCGAATGGCTTGCCCGAAACATCTTCTGCAAAAGCCTGAGCGATCTGAAAGCCGCCACCAGAATAGTAATATTTCCCGGCTGGTTGAGTGAAAGCGACACGGTCGGAATTGGTAATCTCGGATCCTAGGATGACTTGGACATTGGTCGGTAGCTCCGCCGATTGAGGATACCCTTGAAATCCAGAGACATTGGCTTGTGACGAATGTGACAGCAATTCTCGCAAGGTGACAGGTGCCTCATAGCCTTCGAGTGTGGTCAGATCGAAACTGGTGATGTGGGCGGATATATCCTCATCTAGACTGATGTCATGCTGCTCAGCCAAGGTCACTATCGTTGCGGCAGAGATAGATTTGGCGAGCGATGCGCCCTGAAACATACTGTTCGGCCCGATGCCTTCGCCGGTATATTCTTGGTGGATCAACGCGCCATTTTTATAAACCGCAAAGGCAGCCGCGGGCACTCCTAGCTGCTCTGCGTGCTCGGACATTGTTTTTGCTTCGTTGGTGTCGCCTTCGACTCTAAGGACAGGGGCGAGTTCGTATTCGAAGGGTTCCGCTTGAGTAGATGCGTTTGTGGCTGCATGGCTCTTATCGAGCAACAATAGGCTGCCCGACGCCGATAGAGCGGCAAGAACCGCAAATTGGAATGGTTTGAGAATAGCTGCCTCCTGGCCCCTGTATTGGACGGGATAGTAGGTAGTTTACATACGTAGTCAATGACGGCATTTGCTTAACTTCAAGCGTTGATCATTTCTCTGGGGTCGCGTGGATCCAAGCGATCATGTGCAAAGATCGGGAGCTCGCACTGTCCCACATGCGGTCGTGACGCTAAACCGTTCAGGATGACTCGCAAATCACCCTTGAGCCCACTGAGAACCGCCTGATGAGCGTCTATCTCCACCCGATCGGGCTTAGCGACAGCCCGCAGGTCGCTTCGCAAGGGGACGGGCCAGGAGCGATTCGGTTGGCAGGTTCGATGGTCTATGCCAACCGCTTCGCACTGGTCGTGAGAGAGGGCGGGGCTGTGGTCCACCGCCGCGTTTTTGGCCTTGCCGATGCAGCGGAGGCTCTGAGCGAGCTAGGTGGTGCGCTTGCCAGCGAGGCAGAGCGGCAATGGGCGAACCTGCAGCTGGTCCACGCGCCGCTTCAGCTGGGAGAGCGCACAGTGCGGCTTGACCAGCCGCAGATCATGGGCGTGCTGAATGTGACGCCGGACAGTTTCAGCGATGGCGGCGAGTTCCTCGAACGCCCCGAAGCGGGCCAAGCCCACGCCGCAGCGATGCTGGAAGCGGGCGCAGCGATTATCGACATTGGTGGCGAGAGCACGCGGCCCGGCGGCGCGGCAACATGGGAAGGCGATGAGATTGAGCGGGTGATCCCTGCGGTCGAGTACTGCGCCAATATGGGCGCTGCGATCAGTGTCGATACACGCCGCGCTGGCGTGCTTGAGGCGGCTTTGGGGAAGGGCGCGCATCTCGCGAACGATGTCTCCGCGTTGCGCTATGACCCGCGCTCGCTCGGCTTGGTTGCGAGTGCTGGCTGTCCGGTCGTGTTGATGCACGCGCCGGGTACGGGCGAGGATCTTCATGAGGGCGGCGACTATGCGGATGTGGTCAGCGAAGTGTTCGACATGCTGCACGCTCAGCGCGCGAATGCAATAGCGGGCGGCATTGCAGAGGAGCGCATACTGCTCGATCCTGGCATCGGCTTTGGCAAGTCGCTCAGCGATAACCTTGCTCTGCTCAACGCGCTGCCGCTGTTCCACGCGCTTGGATCACCGCTGCTATTGGGTGCCAGTCGCAAGCGGATGATTGGAGCGCTGTCGAATGAGGAGCCTGCGCATCGGCGGATGGGCGGATCACTCGCGCTGGCCGTTCGCGGGATGGAGGCGGGTGTTCACATCCTTCGCGTCCATGATGTGGCGGAGACGGTGCAGGCTCGCAATGTGTGGCGGGGATTGCGCGATGCGGCGCTTACCGACTTTGCCCAATTGCCGACTTGATACCGTCACTAAGGCGCGGCACATAGCGGCCAACCAATTCAGGAGACCACCCCCAATGCGCACTCTCTCACTGCTCACACTTGGCACCGCCGCCGCTGGTTTGGCGACAGCGCCTTTGATGGCCGATGCGCATAGGGAAACTGCGCTTGCGGATCACGGGGTCAGCCTGACGCCAGAAGAGCTGCTTGCGCCATACTATGCGAAGCTGGAGGAAAGCGTTGGCCTGCCGGTTGCGCCTGCCAATGCTTCGCTTGCGCCGGAAAGCGTCATCACACGGCTCGCCTTTGGTAGCTGCAACCACCAGCTGCGCCCGCAGGATTATTGGGGCGTCATCGCAGAGACGAACCCGGACCTGTTTCTGTTCATCGGCGACAACAATTACGGCGATAATGGCTGGTCAGGCGACTTGGCTCTGACATCACTGCGCGAAGCATATCGAGTCCAGGCAACGACGCCCGAATTGGGCGAGTTTCGTGCGCAGGTGCCGATGATGGTAACATGGGACGATCACGATTTTGGCTTTAACGATGGCGGCGCAAATTTCGCTCCGCGCCGCTGGTCAGAGACGATCTATGAGACGTTCTGGAGCGCGTCGGATGAGGTCCGCTCGCGCCCTGGCATCTATGAAAGCCGCACCTTCGGCATCGAGGGTCAGCGCACGCAGGTGATCATGCTGGATACTCGCTACTTCCGGTCTGACTTTGACCGGATGGAATACACAATGAACCGCCCACCGCTCGGCCCCTATGTGCCCAGCGACGATGAGAGCAAGACCATGCTCGGCAATGCGCAGTGGGAGTGGTTGCAACAGGAACTGGCGAAACCGGCGGATTTGCGGATCATCGTCTCATCAATCCAGATCATCACCGATGCGCATGATTACGAAAGCTGGGAACAGCTACCGGCGGAACGCGCGCGGCTTTATGAGATGCTCGCCAATCGCGCAGAGAGCGGGATGGTGATGCTGTCCGGTGATCGTCACGCAGGCGGCATCTACTCCGATGTGACACCAGAGACGAAGGGTGAGCGCGTTTGGGAGCTGACCAGTTCCTCGCTCAATTACTCCTTTTCGAGCACCGAACGAAACACCGCGCGTGAGCCGGACGCCAAGCGCCTCACCGACTTCATCTCAGAGGAGAACTTTGGTCTGGTCGAGATCGATTGGGCAACGCGCAACTTCACCATATCCTTGCGCGGTGCAGTCGAAGGCGAAGAGCGCGTCACCCGAACCGTGAGCTGGTAATTGCCCCTATCCCGGTGAGGCAGCTGATCCCGCCAGCAAGCCACCATCCACGGTAAGCTCGCTGCCGGTCATATAGGCGCTGTCATCGCTGGCTAGGAAGACGCACATAGCCGCGACCTCCTCGGGTGTTCCGAACCGCTTGAGCGGCGTGTCCGCGACCAGCGCAGCCATATTCGCCTCTCGGTCAGGACCATCGCCCAGCATTGGCTCCCAGATGGGGGTCAGCACTGCGGCGGGATGCACGGAATTGCACCGGACACTCCAACCCTGCTGCGCCGCATAAAGCGCGACCGATTTGGAGTGATTACGGATGGCAGCCTTGGAGGCCGCATAGGCAGCAGCGCCCGGTATGCCGACAAGGCCGGAGCGGGACGACACGTTGATGATCGACCCGGTACCCGCCGCTCGCATCGCTCGAAGCGCATAGCGGCAGCCAAGGAACGTTCCGTCATTGTTGACCGCATGCACTGCGCGCCAGTCTTCCAGCGAAGCGTGTTCAGGATCGTGCGGTCGCATCGCTTCTTCGAAACCGGTCACACCGGCATTGTTGACGACGACATCGGCTTTGGGAACTTGGGTGGCAAGCGCTTCCCAATCGCTTTCTTCACGCACATCAAGAGTGATGAATTGGCAGCCCAAACGATCAGCTGCGGCTTGGCCAGCGGCGGCATCAATATCGGTAAGGATAACAGTTGCGCCTTCGGCAACGAAGGCTGCGCAGACAGCCTCGCCAATACCACGCGCGCCGCCGGTTACGACGCAGATCGCGCCATTCAATCTAGACATAAAGGGACCTCAGGAATTCAAGTATGAACATTGGGCGCAGCAATCGCGCTGTGCCAGAAAAGCGTTGTTCCGATTAACGGTTGCTCTTGTTCATTAAACTTGCTCCCAACTGAGCGTTCAAACTGCTCGCATTACGCAGCGTTGTCAATTCCAAGGTCGGAAAGCTTGCGATACAGGGTCGATCGGCCAATGCCCAATCGCCGTGCAACTTCAGTCATACGTCCGCGATAATGACCGATGGCAAGGCGGATGACGTCTGCCTCGATCTCTTCGAGTGGGCGCAGATTGCCGTCTTCGGTGTAAAGCATGATGCCAACGCCGTCGTGCGAACTTGCACCACCCGCTTCAAGTTCGCCGAGCATTTCGGACAATTGCGGGAAGCTGTCAGCCGTAAGCGTAGCGCCTTCGCAGTAAACTGCCGCGCGGAACAGTACCGATTGCAATTGGCGGACATTGCCCGGCCAATCAAACGCGGAAAGCAGTGCGAGTGCGGTGTCCGACACTGATAGGTGCGTTAAGCCCGGCTGTTCACCAATGCGGCCAAGGAAATGGCGGGTAAGAGCTGGAATATCACCAGTACGATCTCGCAAAGGCGGCAATGTGATGCGCGTTGCACCGAGCAATTGCGCCAGCTCAGCTTCAAAAAGACTGCCTGCGACCAATTGGGACAGGCTCATATTGCTTGCTGACAATAGCCGCACATCGACGCGGAAACCGTGGCTTGCACCGACGGGACGGACAATGCCGGTCTCGATCGCTTCGTGCAGGCGTTGTTGCACGGCGGTGTTCAGTCGGTCGACTTCGTCCAGCACCAATGTGCCGCCATCGCAATGTTGCAACGCGCCGATCTGGCGGTCGAATGCGCCGGGAAAAGCGTTGGGTTCGTGTCCGAACAGGACGGACTCGATAGAGTTGGGCGGAACACTGGCGATGTTGATGATGCGCAGCGGGTCTTTTGAACGCGGTGATGCGGCGTGCATGGCGCGCATCAGCATCTCTTTGCCGGTGCCGCTTTCCCCTTCTATCAAAGCATGGCCATGCCCGCGTGCGGCCTTTGCTGCTTGAGCCAAGGCGGTGCGGAAAGTCGGCGCAGTGCCAATCATCGCGTCGAAATCGAGGGTTGCTGACATTTTCTCGGTCAGCGGGGCCAGTTCGTCGCGGGGTGCTTCGCGTGTCGTGACAGAGCGCAACGCCTCCATCAGACGATCGGGAGAGACCGGTTTAACGAGGTAGTCACTTGCCCCCGCACGCATTGCTTCGACAGCCAAGAGCGGAGAAGCGCTGGTTGTCAGCATCAGTATCGGCAGCGCAGGGCGACGTTCTTTTAGTTCTGCAATCAGAGTGCAGGCATCATCGCCCGGCACCCACTGGTCGAGCAGGATGGCAGACAGCTGCATCCCTTCGCGCGTGCCCAGCATAGCAATCGCTGTTTCGGCGTCGCTGGCCACAACAGTGCGCCAGCCTTCGCGGGCGGCGATGGCGGTGATCAACCTACTTTGTGCAGGCTCATCATCGATCAGCATAACGACGCGTGTTTGAGTCGTTTCCATATCGGAATCAGGGAGCGTTTCCGCTTGAGCCATCGGTTCTACCTTGATTCCTCCACAACCCCGGCAAACGTCCCAGGGTGAAACGAGGCTCTGCTTTAATGGGGAGGGGTAAAGACGGAATTAAGGCTGTTGCAGAGAATTTCGCAATGCGCTCGATTGGCGCTCTTTAGCCTCCTCAGCCATTCACCGTCATAATGGTGGCTTGAGGTCTGCGCATCGCTTCGATACGGGAACATTTGGGTATTTTTCGGCAACCATTTGCCGGTTTCAGTGTTAATGACCTTAACGGGGAGACATTTTATGACAGTCCACGACATCGATAAAGCGCGCGGTACCTATGGGAGTTTCATGGGAGCGCTAAAATGGGCGGTGCCAGTGATCGCGATTATAACGCTTTTCGTCGTAATGCTCATCGCGCCATAAAAGGGGCTCTCATTCAAGTGAAGATCGCTGTGCTCAAAGAGCGCGAGGCGGGTGAAACCCGTGTCGCAGCCACGCCGGAAACGGTGAAGAAATTCATTGCCCTTGGTAATGAGGTCGCTGTGGAAGCGGGTGCGGGCGATAATGCCTCTATCCCCGATGCAGCCTTTGCCGATGCGGGCGCGACAACCGCGCCATTGGCGAAAGCGGTCAAGGATGCGGACATTGTGCTGGGCATTCAGGCACCGGATCCCAAAGTTTTGAAAGGGGCAAAAGCCGGGGCATGGGTCGCGGCTTTGTTTGATCCATTCCAAAACGGCGATTTGGTGTCTGCTTATGCGAAAGTGGGCTTTGAAGCGCTCAGTATGGAATTCATGCCGCGCATCACCCGCGCACAATCGATGGATGTGCTCTCAAGCCAATCGAACCTTGCCGGGTACAAAGCGGTTTTGGCAGCGGCGGACACATATGGCCGCGCATTCCCGATGATGATGACAGCGGCGGGCACTGTTAACGCTGCCAAGGCATTTGTAATGGGCGTTGGTGTTGCAGGTCTACAAGCGATTGCGACCGCGCGGCGTTTGGGCGCGCAGGTCTCGGCTACGGATGTGCGCTCTGCCACCAAAGAACAGATCGAAAGCCTGGGCGCAAAGGCAATCTTTGTCGAAGACGTTGCGGGGATCGAGGGCGAGGGCTCTGGCGGTTATGCGACCGAGATGAGCGATGAATATAAGGCGGCTCAAGCTAAACTGGTGAGCGAACACATTGCCAAGCAAGACATTGTGATCACGACAGCTTTGATCCCCGGACGCGCCGCTCCTGTGCTGATCACCGACGCGCAGATTGCGACGATGAAGCCGGGCAGCGTGATCTTCGATCTCGCGGTCGCTCAAGGCGGCAATGTCGAAGGGTCAAAGGCTGATGAAATCGTCGTCAAACATGGCGTGAAAATCGTCGGTTATTCGAACACACCGGCTCACTTGCCTGCAGACGCATCAGCATTGTTTGCGCGCAACCATTTCAACTTCCTCTCAGCATTCTGGGACAAGGAAGCTGGCAAGCCGGAACTGGACGAAGAAATCGGAGATGCAATTCGCCTGACTAAAGATGGCGCGGTTGTGAATGAGCGGCTTCAAGGGTGAAGCGGTTCTTCGTTCCTTTCGTGGCAATGGCCGCTTTTGCTGCCGGACCAAGCTGTGCCTCGCCGCAGCCGGAATATCTGGTCCTTGAAAGCCTCCAAAACGCCGATGAAGAAAGGAGCCAATTTCGCTCTAGTATTCGCAAGCATTTTCGCAGTTTCCACCAGCTTTGTCCCGCACGAACACCGGAAAACCGCGCGCAGGAAGTCGCAAGCAGTTTGAGTGAGTTGGAGAACCTGATCGCGTCGTTTCAAGACGGTCAGCTGATCCTGGACGCGAACATCACCTATCAAGACGAGATGATTGCTCTGGTTCGTAACAAGGCTCTCGTGCGGTGCCGGGTCGACACTATGACTGATGAACAGGTCGATGCGTTGCTTGCTGCACGCGGGCTTGGGATTGAAGAGATTGGAGCGGCGGCCAACACGGCATTGCAGGTGATTGATGAGGGGGCTGAATGAGAAACTGGTCCCTCTTCACAGGTCTTGCGGCGGCTAGCATAGCGACAGCGCCTCTGGCGGCTGAAGCTTACACAATCGAAGATGCGAAGACTGGCGCGCATTTGCGTGCAGAGGCGGCACTTGCGGTCTCGCTTATCTTTTTCCCATGCCACATTTCGACGCCAATGGAAGCTGCGCTTGCCCGATATCAGGCATTCAAAGCGGGGCTTCAGAAGGATCAACACCGCATCGATCTCGCGATTGCGGAAGCGGATTTCGATTATCAAATGTCGCTGGTCGACCTCGCATGCCCTGATCCTGATGCACCAGAAACTGTGCGGGTGGATGAGATTAACGCGTTGATCGTGAACAGTGCGATGGACCGGATGGACGCTATTGTGGCGGTTGAGGCTGCTGCTGACGAAATGAGGGAAGACTGAACATGGGACTTTTGAACGCAACCACCGCCAGTGCAGACGGATTTATCAAGGATCACGGCCATTGCCTGATCGGGGATGAAAATGTGCTGGTCGCCTTCAAGACTGTTCGCGATTGGATTGTCTTCACCGATTGGCGCGTGATCCATGTTGATGTGCAGGGTATCACGGGGTCGAAGAAGGAATATAAAACCGTGCCCTATCGCTCGATCAACGCCTACTCGATTGAAAGCGCGGGCACGTTTGATCTTGACGGTGAGATCAAACTGTTCGTGTCCGGCATGGGCATGATCGAGTTTAAAATTGGCCGAGACAGCGATGTCACTGGGCTGCAAACACTTATGGCAGAAAAGTTGACCCGATAATGGACTTTATCAGCATTCTATCGATCTTCGTGTTGGCGTGTTTCGTCGGCTACTATGTGGTGTGGTCGGTGACGCCAGCGCTGCATACGCCATTGATGGCGGTGACGAACGCGATTTCCTCGGTGATTATCGTGGGCGCTTTGATCGCCGCTGCCGAAGCGAGCAGCCCGATTGCCAAATGGCTAGGCTTGTTCGGTGTGGTGCTGGCTAGCATCAACATATTCGGCGGATTTGCTGTGACTGAGCGAATGCTGGCCATGTATAAGAAAAAGGAGAAGTAAGAGATGACCTTCTCCATCCTAGCAGGCGCTGCTGACGGCGCATCCGGTACCCCCGCGTGGGCAATGCTTGCATACTTGGTATCGGGCGTGTTCTTCATCCTCGCATTGCGCGGACTCTCATCGCCTGCAACATCTCGCGGAGGCAATCGGAACGGGATCATCGGAATGGTGATCGCAGTGGCCACCACTTTGGTCGTTCATTGGCCGATGCTGAGCGGTGATGCGCAAAACAGTTATGCTGGCCCAGACGTCACGACGATTGGTCTGATCCTTGGCGCGATCGCAATTGGCGCGGTTATCGGCGTAACGGTTGCGCGCAAAATTGCGATGACAGCGATGCCCGAATTGGTTGCTGGCTTCCACTCTTTGGTCGGTCTTGCCGCTGTGGTAGTGGGCCTTGCAGCATGGCTTGATCCTGCGAGCTTTAATATCACCGATGCCGCTGGCCAGATCCTGATGGTTAGCCGAATTGAGTTGGGCCTTGGTATCGCCATCGGTGCGATCACGTTCTCGGGTTCGATTATCGCCTTCCTCAAATTGTCAGGCCGGATGAGCGGTTCGCCGATCATGCTGCCCGGACGCCATGTCATTAACCTGGGTACGATTGTCGCGATCCTTGCTTTGGTTGGGCTCTACGCTGTGTCTCCCGAGGGCGGGGCAGGTGAAGGCTGGATGATCATTGCGATCACCGTTCTCGCCTTTATCATCGGCTTCCTGTTGATCATCCCAATCGGCGGGGCCGACATGCCGGTCGTTGTGTCGATGCTGAACAGCTATTCCGGCTGGGCTGCCGCTGCCATGGGCTTTACGCTCGGCAACAGTGCCATGATCATAACCGGCGCGTTGGTCGGCTCTTCAGGAGCGATCCTGAGCTACATCATGTGCCGCGCCATGAATCGCAGCTTCATCAGCGTGATTGCAGGTGGTTTTGGTGCAGATGCTGGCGGTGGCGGCGATGGCGCCCCGCGTGAAGTGCGTCCCTACAAGCAGGGCAGCGCCGACGATGCGGCATTCATGCTGGAACAGGCCGAAAAGGTTATCATCATTCCGGGATACGGCATGGCAGTGGCTCAGGCTCAACATGTGCTGCGCGAAATGGCTGACACGCTCAAAGAAAAGGGCGTTGAGGTCAAATACGCCATCCACCCTGTTGCTGGACGGATGCCGGGGCACATGAACGTTCTGCTCGCAGAGGCGAATGTGCCGTATGATGAGGTGTTCGAGTTGGAGGATATAAACTCTGAATTCGCCACTGCTGACGTTGCCTTTATCATCGGTGCCAACGACGTGGTGAACCCGGCGGCGAAGACTGACAAGGCATCGCCCATTTATGGCATGCCAGTGTTCGACGTGGATAAGGCAAAACAGGTCTTCTTCATCAAGCGGAGCATGGGCGGGGTCGGTTATGCTGGCGTCGACAATGACGTGTTCTACATGCCGCAAACGGTTATGCTGCTGTCTGACGCGAAGAAGATGGTCGAAGGTATTGTGAAGGCGCTGGACTAAGGCTCACTCGCAATGCGCAGGCTTGTCATTTTTCTGGTCGTGTTTGCCATCGGTATCGGTGCCTATTTCGTGCTGCGCGATGATGGCTTGCTTGAACAAGTGACAGAGACGCGGGTGGAGCAGGCTTTGCTTGCCAATGGCGTGCCTGAAAATCTTGCCGCCTGTATGGCCCCACGTATGACGGACAAGCTCAGCATCAATCAGCTGCGCAAACTAGAACGGTTGGCCCCTGAAGAGGGAGAGGGGCGGCTTCCTAGTTCTCCGGGACAAGCGCTGGCCCGTTTGCGCCGGGTCGATGATGACGAAGCGGTCCGTGTGCTCATTTCGAGCGGCACAACCTGTGGCCTAGGCTCCTTGCGCGATTCCATCGGCGCAGAGCTCGGCCTCTAGCGCTTGCATTCGCTCCCCCTCTTGCGCCACACTGCGCATTGGAGAGGGAGACCACACATGTTCAGAATGACCGTTGCTGCCGCGCTGATGGCATCAGGCACGCCAGCACTGGCCGATACGCACACCATTGCACCGGGCGAGGGCGCGCAGGAGCGCCTGCAAGAAGCGTTGATCCTTGCCGCTCCCGGCGATGAGATTGTGCTGGAGGCGGGGCATTACACGATTACGGACGGGCTGAGCCTGGATGTCGATAACGTGACGGTTCGCGGTGCGGGCATGGATGGAACGGTGCTCGATTTCACGACGCAGGCGGGATCGGGCGAGGGGCTGCTGGTCACCTCCGACAACGTCACATTGCGCGACTTCGCCTTGGAAAATCCAAAGGGTGACGGGATCAAGTCTAAGGGCGCTGACAATATCGTCTATTACCGCGTGCGCGTGACGTGGACCAACGGCCCAGACGCCAATAATGGCGCATACGGCATTTACCCGGTCGAAAGCACAGGCGTCTTGATCGACGGTGCGAAAGTCACCGGAGCCTCTGATGCGGGCATTTATGTCGGCCAATCCAACGGCATCACCGTGCGCAATTCCATTGCCGAGGCGAATGTCGCAGGGATTGAGATTGAAAACAGTCGCAACGCGCTGGTCGAACACAATATCGCGACTCGAAACACTGGTGGGATATTGATCTTTGACTTGCCCGGACTGCCTGTGATGGGCGGCGGCAATGTTATCGTCGCCAACAATTTGGTCGTCGCAAATGACACGGCGAATTTTGCCCCTCCAGGCAATATTGTGGCTGGTGTGCGCCGCGGCACAGGGATTATGGTGATGGCCAATGAGGATGTGCTGATCGAGGGCAATATCCTCCAGCATAACCCCACCGCGCCAATCATGGTGATCGCCTATGTCCAAGGTTTTGAGGACGAACGCTACAACCCACTGCCGCGCGATGTGGTGGTGGGCCAGAACACCTATGGCGTCGGCGGTGATGATCCGCAGATGGACAATGCTGACATGCTCCTCGCCGCATTTGGCGGAGCGCTGCCGCCTGTCATGTGGGACGGTTTGGGCACTTTGTTTACCGACGCGGGCACGCCCGGTTGGTCGCTCAACCTACCTGAACAGGGTAAGGGCACCAGCATGGCGCAGCCTTCACCGTTGAGTGTGCCAGAACCCGCGAGCGAATTTGACCGGACGGGTATTGGTGCCCCGGCGGAGCTGGAAGCGCGGATCGGGTGAAACAGTCGCTTGCATTGCTGATGTCGGCGACAATCGGGTTGATTGGCTCGGTTGTTGCCCATGCAACGATCCTCGTGGAACCTACGCATGAGCGCGATCAGGTCATTTTGAGTGATCAACTGCCCACACTGTTGAGCGAATTTCAATTTTTCGATGATGCTGCTGGGCGCGACCCTGCTGATCGGGTCATTGCCTATGAGTTAAACACACCGCTCTTTTCGGATGGTGCTGACAAGTTGCGATATGTCTATGTTCCAGCCAACTCGACCATAGGAAGTGATGGCGAAGGCTTGCTGCAATTTCCGGTCGGTAGTGCGATAATCAAGACTTTCGCCTTTGGCGAACGTGAGGAACAGCGCTTCATTGAGACCCGCGTGTTGCTGCATCGCGCCGATGGCTGGGTCGCGTTGCCCTATCGCTGGAACGCAGAGCAAACGGAGGCGCGGCTGGCGATTGCCGGTGCGCGTATTCCAATCACCACACCACAGGGTGATGAGATCAGCTATCGCATCCCCAATATGAACCAGTGCAAGACATGCCATTCGCAAGATAGCGAGATCATTCCCATTGGTCCCAAAGCACGCAATCTGTCTGCCGATTGGCTTTCCGAGATGGTTGATGGTGAGCACCTCACCGCAATGCCTGAAGGGGCGGATGTCCTGCCCGTTTGGCAGGCGGCGGATACTGATGGTGAGATCGATGCGCAGGCGCGCGCGTATCTCGATGTAAACTGCGCGCATTGTCACAAGCCAGGGGGCAGCGCGTCAAACACGGGTCTTGATCTGCGGTGGGAACAGAATGATCCCTTTGCCATCGGAGTGCGCAAGCCACCGGTTGCCGCCGGGCGCGGGGCTGGTGGATTTTTGGTGTCGATTGAACCGGGCAATCCCGACACTTCGATCTTGGTTCACCGTATGAATTCGACCGAGCCGGGTGTCGCGATGCCGGAATTGGGACGTTCGACGATTGACCATGATGCGGTCGCCTTGATGCGCACATGGATTGAAGGGATGAGCGAATGAAGTGGGTTTTGCGCATTGTGTTGGGCTTGTTCGTGGTGCTTGGCGCGGCGTTCTTTGTCTTCCGCACGCCTGATACCGATGCCGCTGAGATGCGAGCCAAATATGGCGGCGCGCCGTCGCAATTTGTAGAGATTGGCGATGGCCTCACCGTGCATTTGCGCGATGAAGGGCCCCAAAATGACGATGCTGATGCGCCCGCGATCATCCTGCTGCATGGCTCCACCGCCGATCTCCACACATGGCAACCTTGGGCCGACGTGCTCAGCGCTACGCATCGCGTAATCCGCTTTGATCAGATCGGGCACGGCCTCACAGGACCAGATCCAAATGGCGACTATTCGAAAGCGAGCTTTGTAGCCGATATTGATGAGGTTGCCGACGCACTGGGCGTGGAGAGCTTCGTACTTGGCGGATCGTCGATGGGCGGCGGTCATGCCGTTGCCTATGCGCTGGCCCATCCTGAGCGTGTCGATGGTCTCGTCTTGGTCGGGTCCAGCGGTGCACCGATAGCGCGCGACGGTGCTGGGCCAAGCTTGACTTATACCCTCGCTCAAACACCCATTATCAACCAATTGATGGCTCAGATTACTCCGCGGTCAATGATTGAGAACGCGATAACCGAGATGGTCACGGACAAGTCGTCAATTACACCGGAAACGATTGATCGCTATTGGGAATTGTTGCGTTATCCCGGCAATCGAGAGGCGACTTTGGCGCGTTTCGGGTTCGGACGCAGTTCTTTTTCTGCTGAACAAGTCGCCACTCTCACCATGCCCACTTTGGTCATATTTGGAGCTGATGATCCTCTGATCCCGATGGCATCGGGCAAGTGGTACGAAGAGCACATCCCGAACGCGCAATTGGTTCTCTATGACGATATCGGTCACCTGCCGCATGAGGAAGCGGCTGAGGCTAGCATCGCCGATATGACCCGCTGGCTTGAGACGTTGGACACGCCTGCGGAGCTGCTTGATGAGACGCCCTAATCCCTTGTTAACTATCTAAGCTGCTTGAGAGCCTCCAAAATTTGCTCCCTATGGACGCAAGCCACGCTTGGTCGCTACACCGGTGCTGCAGCGCAAACAGGCGCAAATAGATTCGCCAACAGAATTGGGGCAGGCTTTGCGTAAATTGGGAATGATCGGTGGGATGAGCTGGGTTTCGACCGGCATCTATTACGACCGCATCAACCGCATCGTGCAAAAACGCGCAGCGCCTATGGCGAGCGCGCCGATGCTGATCGAGAGCCTAGATTTTTGTCAGCTGTTTGCCCTTCGCGAAGAAAAGGATTGGAAGCGCGCCAGTGGCATCTTGATCGAGAGCGCTAAACGGCTTGAAGGCGCGGGGGCCGAGGCATTGCTTATCGGCGCCAATTCCATGCACAAATTGTATGATGATGTGGCCGCAGCGGTGGATGTTCCAATACTTCATATCGCTGATTATGTCGGGCTTGCGCTCAAACAGGCGGGCTACAAGTCGGCCGCGATCATCGGCACGCGTAACGTGATGACGGAGAGCTTTTATCGAAAGCGTTTGGTTGCGCATGGTATCGACCTGCTGCCGCCCAATATGGTCAATGTCGAAACATTAGATCGCATCATCTACGATGAATTGATGGTGGGTAAAGTCACCCGCGATGCGCAGCGTGCAATGAAGACGATCATCACCAACAAAGCGCAGGAAGGTGCTGATTCCATCGTTCTGGCCTGCACCGAGTTGGACTTGGTCGTCGATGTGGATGCCAATGTGCTCCCTGTGTTTGATTCAACGCGGATCCATTGCGAAGCGGCGGCGAATTGGATGCTTGAACAAGAGACAGTGGGCTAAGCATCACTTTATCGACATCAAAGAACAACTCACCGCATTGACCCATCGGTAAGGGGTGCACTCTTTGCCGCACTGCACTATTTGCGGAGCCGAATTTGTCATCGATAAGTAACAGGCAAGTTCCGGGTCTTCGGGTCGCACCGTAGACCCAAGAGCGAAAGCTCTTGGGGCCGCTTACCACCCCCCCCATTGCACCCGGTAAGCGGCCCACTTTTTTGCAAACTTGCACTCCTTCCGATCGCCCACGCTGCGCTGCGACGTGCTCTGTCCACTGCAATCCGACTGAGTTGCTGTTCTGTTCCCGTTGAGCAGCCTGCCGCGCTGACATAAGCGGGAAGGCGTGACCACCCGCGCACCCTATGCAGCTGATCCTTTCGCCCATGGCGGACGCGAATTCGGCCCCTCCGCTCAAACAGGGGCCGGCGAAACACGCGGCCCGCGCACCGACTTTCAGCGTGACCGCGACAGGATCATCCATTCGATGAGCTTCCGCCGGCTCAAGTCGAAAACACAGGTCTTTATTGCGCCGGACGGCGATCACTACCGCACCAGACTGACCCATTCGATTGAGGTCGCGCAGATTGGCCGGGTGCTCGCACGTGCGCTGGCGATTGATGAAGATCTAACCGAAGCCTTGTGCCTTGCGCATGACCTTGGGCATCCGCCCTTTGGCCATGCTGGAGAGGCAGCTCTGTCGGAATCGATGGCGCGCCACGGTGGATTTTGTCACAATGCCCAATCGCTGCGCACAATCATGCGGATCGATAATCCGTATCCCGAACATGACGGGCTGAACCTGACTTGGGATCTGCTCGAAGGGCTTGCCAAACATAATGGCCCCGTCACTGCGCCGAACTGGGCCTTGGCTCAACTGGATGCAGATTTCCCCTTGGACCTCAAATCATGGCCATCGCTGGAGGCGCAGATTGCTGCGGTTTCTGATGATATCGCCTATGATAATCACGATATTGATGATGGTCTGCGGGCTGGTTTTTTGGAGCTGGATGACCTGCTGGAGGTGGATTTCCTCGCGGATCAGTGGCGGGCGGTCGAAAAACGCTTTCCCAATGCGCCAAGAGAGCGTCAACTGCGTGAGTTGGTGCGTGATCAGATTGGGTTGATGGTGAACGATGTGCTCGAGCATTCGCGCGAGGCGGCAAAGGGGTTTGGATCCGTCACCGAAATCCGCAATGCTGGCCAGCAATTGGCAGGGTTCTCGCCCGCGATGCAAGAACACGAACGGGCGTTAAAAGCATTCATGTATGAAAAACTGTACTATCACCCCAACCAAGTCAGCGCTGCGACGCACGCGCGTGACGTCGTGGCGCGATTGTTTGCGGCTTACTCTCAAGACGCAACATTGATGCCGCAACATTGGCAGGACGAACTTCCGCAGCATGAGCCTGCACGCAGTCGCAAAATCGCCGATTTTGTCGCAGGGATGAGCGACAGCTTCGCGATGAAATCATGCGAGGCGATCTATGGTGAGACACCGAGGGGACTGATAAATGTCTGACGCCAGCAACACCCCAAAAACACCTGTACGCATTGGATTGGTCGGAGCGACCGGTTTGATCGGGCGCCGCTTGATCGAAATTTCGAGTGCTGGTGATCAGGCCCGTATGGTCGGAATTGCGCGACGTGAGGTGGATTTGCCCAAGGGTGCACGGGTTGAGCTGTTCGTGGCAGAGCCGGAAAAATGGGGCGAAGTTCTTAAAGCGGTCCGTCCGCGTACACTGATCTGTGCATTAGGTACGACATGGAAGAAAGCGGGCCGCGACGAAGAGGCGTTTCGCGCTGTAGATCATGATTTGGTGCTTGCTACTGCTGAAGCGGCGAAAGAGGCGGGTATCCGCAATATGGTGCTCATCTCGTCTGCCGGGGCGAGTCTTCGGGCGAAGAGTTTTTATCTCAAAGTGAAAGCGCAGACAGAACAAGCGGTCTCTAAAGTCGGGTTCAAACGGCTCGACATAATCCAGCCCGGCCTGTTGCGTGGTGCGCGTCAGGGCGATTTGCGCCCGTTAGAGGCGGCGGCTCAGATTGCCAGTCCGCTGATCGATCCGCTGCTTCCTGCGAAATGGGAGATGTACCGATCTGTCGATGCTGACCTGGTCGCGGAAGCGGCTCTAGGCCTCGCTTTGCGCAAAGCGCAGGGCCGTTTCACCCACGATAACGAAGCGATGAAACGCGCCGCGCGCGAATGGCGGGCCAAATCACCTGAATTAGCGGATTAGACGCAGTGGATTGGGGCACAATCTTTGGCGCGGTCAACTTACTCGCGCTGGTCGCATGGACCGCGCTGATCCTCTTGCCACGCCCGCCTGCCCTGATGGCGGCGCTGCTCTATCTGGGTGTGGGCATGCTTTGCGTGGTCTATGCTGTGAGCCTGATTGGGGTGCTGGCAGGCTTCATTCCTGCGGGCGATGGCGGAGCTGATTTCACGACAATCGAAGGGGTGCGTTCAATCTTTGCGAGCGATGTCGGCGTCACTATTGGTTGGACGCACTACCTCGCTTTTGACCTGTTTGTTGGCATCTGGATCGCGCGCGATGGCGATGACAAATATGTCTCGCGCTTCATCCAAGCACCCATTTTGCTCGCAACCTTTATGGCCGGGCCGCTGGGGCTGGGTATATGGTTGCTGGTGCGCGAACCAGCAGCGCGTAAGCAAGGCCGCTGGACTTGAGGGTTTGCATGGCTAGAACATTGGAAAAATTCCAATGGGAAGAGAGCCAAACGCATGCCGGACACCACTAGCCTCGATTTTATGACATTTGACCTGTTCCTCAACCATTGGGCGAAGGAACGGCCCGACACGATTGCTGTGGAAGAGGGGGGACGGCGCACATCCTATGCAGAGGCAGATCGCCTTTCGCGCCAGTTGATCGCGTGCCTTACCGAATGTGGTGTGCGTAAGGGTGATCGGATCGCGTGGTACGGCAAGAACTCGGATCGCTATTTCCTATTGCTCTATGCTGCTGGACGAATGGGCGCGGTTATGGCCCCGCTCGGTTGGCGACTGGCCCCGCGTGAGATCGGATATATTCTCGGCGATACAGGAGCAAAGCTGGTCGTCGCATCCGATGAGTTCCTTGGCATTGCCAATGACGTCGCAGCGGGCATGGATAATGGTCCAAAGGTGGCGGAGGTTGAGAGTTTCTTTGCACGAGCAAGCGCTATGGAACCTGCGCAGTATGAGCCAGCGGGTGAGCGCGACACTGTGCTTCAGCTCTACACATCAGGTACGACAGGCAATCCGAAAGGGGTGGAGCTGTCCAACGCAAACCTGTTCTCGCTCCGCAAACCCAGCATTCAAGAAGCCGCACCGTGGCAGGATTACCGGCCCACCGATTGCATTTTGATGGTCATGCCGTGCGCGCATATTGGCGGCACGGGTTCGGCACCAATGGGGGTCGCCAATGGCGTGCGCGTGCTGATCCAAGAGGAGTTCACGCCGACAGGGGTGCTCGATGCGATTGAGAACGGCACGACGATGCTGTTTCTCGTCCCCGCTGCGATCCAGATGGTCGTGCAGCATCCGCGCGCGAAGGAGACTGATTTTTCGGGGTTGCGCTATCTGATGTATGGCGCCGCGCCGATGCCGCTTGAATTGCTGAAAGAGGCGGTCGGCACCATGCCTGATACGGGTTTCTTGCAAGTCTACGGAATGACAGAAACCACCGGCACGATTTCCCTTTTGCCGCCAGAGGACCATGTTCTCGAAGGCAATGAGCGTATGCGGTCTGCGGGTAAAGCTGTGCCAGGTGTTTCGATTGAGGTTCGCGGAGCTGACAACAAAGAAGTGCCACGCGGCGAAATTGGCGAGATTTGTATCAAGTCTCCTTCCAACACTGCGGGATATTGGAAATTGCCCGAAGCGACTGCCAGCACAATCGATGGCGATGGCTGGCTGCACACAGGTGATGCCGGGATCATGGACGCGGACGGCTATGTGTATATCCAAGACCGTATCAAAGACATGATCATCTCTGGCGGCGAGAATGTTTACCCTGCAGAGGTTGAAAATGCGATCTTTGGCCACCCTGCGATTGCGGAGGTTGCGGTGATCGGCGTGCCGTCCGAACGCTGGGGCGAGGAGGTGAAAGCCTGCGTCGTATGCAAGCCGGGTGCGGAGATCGAAAGCGGTGAATTGATCGCTTACACGCGTGAAAGGATCGCCGCGTTCAAGGCTCCCAAAAGCGTCGATGTCATCCCAGAAATGCCGCGCAACGCTTCAGGCAAAATCCTGCGCCGACAATTGCGAGAACCCTATTGGGAGGGGCAGGACCGAAAGGTCTGAGCGCAGCCGAGTGAAGAAACATGCTCCTGCGACTTTGCGCAATCGAGAGGCGATCGCAGCGGTTTTGCAAGAGGTCTTGCCGCCGACAGGCGTAGTGTTGGAGATAGCGTCGGGTTCGGGCGAACATGCGCTCTATTTCGCAGAGCAGTTCCCCGACCTTGATTGGCAGCCCAGTGATCCAGACCGTGAGGCGATTGCCTCAATTCTCGCGTACAAAGCTGAGTATGAGGGGCTTAACCTGCGCATCCCACTGCTCCTTGATGCGAGCGCGCCTGACAGTTGGGAAGTACGCAGCGCGGACGCGATTTTGTGCTGTAATATGATCCACATTGCGCCGTTTGCCGTGGCTGAGGGTCTGTTTGAAGGCGCGGCTCAGACCTTAAGCGGACAAGAAGCGCCACTGATCATCTATGGTCCGTTTTTTGAACGCGGCGTCGATGCCGCCCCGTCAAACCTTACCTTCGATGAAGGGCTGCAGGCACGTGATCCGCGCTGGGGCATCCGTCAATTGAACAACATTGACGCGGTTGCCGCAAAACATGGCATGAACCGCATGGCGCGCTATGAAATGCCCGCGAACAATCTGCTGCTTGTCTACTGCCCCGACTGAGTGTCTGGACAGTTAGTTGATGACCTCTTCGCCTTCGCGTCCGACCGATTCAATGTCGCGGCCAAGCCCCTGAACCGTGTTGCAGGCAACAGTTGTGATGCTGAGCGCGACGAGCGCGGTTGTGATAACAAGTTTGCGGATCATGCGTTTGCCTTTCTATTGGCCAATTGGGTGGGCCACTATCCAAGTGCGATATCGCTCTTTTGCCGCTCCAATGCCAGTTGCCGCTCGCGCCATGCGATGAGCAGCCCTGCACCAATGATGAGCGGAGCGCCAAGCCACAAAGTCGCGGGCGGCGCGCGGTCAAAAACTGTAAAACCGTAATAGGTCGCCCACAAGAGTGCGGTGTAATCCATCAGTAGGATCACGCCGGCCGATCCAAATCGGAGCGAACTGGTCAATAGAAGCTGCGCCAACGCGCCGCATAGCGACATGGCGATGATGATCCCCCAAGTCTCCAGATCATGGGGCTGAAACACAAAAGGCAGCGCCAGCGCCACCAACGGGGTCGTGAGCGCGACAAACCAGAATACGATGCTCCAAGGCGCTTCGGTTTTGTTGAGATCCTGTATCTGGATGCTGATCGCCGCGACCAAAAATGCAGCGATTAGGCCGACTGCTGCTCCAAACGGATCAATTGCCTCCTCCATGCCGAGTCCAAAGCCAGGCTGTGTGAGCACAATTACGCCGGCAAAGCCCAGCACAACCGCACCCCAGCGATAGAGTCCGACTTTGTCGCGAAACAGGATGACGGACAGCAACACAGCGAAAAACGGCGCGGTAAAGCTGATCGCTGTCGCTTCTGCTAGAGGCAAAAGGATGACCGCACCGTAGACGAAGAACATGCCAACAATGCCATATATGGCGCGCCGTGCATGTGCGCCAAATCGCTGTGTCTTGATGCTGGAGAGCTTACCCAGGGCGGCGAGAAACCCAGCGATGCAGACCAAGGTTATGGCCTGACGCCAAAACACCAGTTCTGCCAGATGCGCGCCGCGTTCGCTTGCCAGTTTGAGTAGCATCGCCATGGTCGCAAGAGTGCCTGCGGTGGCCAGACGCAGACCGAGTGCCAGAAACGGGCGAGGGCGGGCGACGGAGCCATCCATATTGGGGCTTTAGGGAGACTGTGGGTTTGCGCAAGCTTCGGTCATGACTACATGACGCCGACTATGGAGTTCCTTCAACAACTCACTTTTGCCAGCGATGCTGCGATGCTCGCGCTATCGGGCGTTGGCTGTTGGGTGTTTGCGGGCTTTTGTCTGGTGATGGAGCGGCTGCGCAATGCGCGCCGTTCACTCGAACGGTTAGAGCGTGTCGGCTGGGTCCCATGGACAAACCTGTTCGTCGGCGCCGCAATTATCGGCGGCGGATTACTGGCGACAAGCCTGCCGGTTGTGCTGGGGAATTTGTAGGCGCAGCCGTGTTTGGCTGCGCCCAGAAGATTTACAAGCAAGCTTCCAAATACGCCTGATCAAACCCGTATTGACGAGCCTTTTCCAGCGTATAAGGCCGCAGGCCGGATGAGCGGAATTCGCCCATAATCTTGCCGTCTTCGCTCTCATCGAGATATTCGAATTTGAACAGATTCTGAGTCACGATCACATCGCCTTCCATCCCGATCACCTCAGTGATGTCAGTGGTGCGGCGTGAGCCATCGCGTAGACGTTTCACCTGAACGATGAGGTCGACGGATTCCGCGATCTGGGTTGAAATCGCCTGTTTCGGGATTTTGATGTCACCCATCAAAATCATGTTTTCCATCCGTCCAAGGCACTCACGCGGAGAGTTGGCGTGAAGCGTACACATCGAACCATCGTGGCCCGTGTTCATCGCGGCGAGAAGGTCGAAACATTCAGCGCCACGAATCTCACCAAGGATAATACGGTCAGGACGCATACGCAGGGCGTTCTTAACAAGGTCACCAATCGTAATCGCGCCTTGTCCTTCGAGGTTAGGGGGACGCGTTTCGAGCGGCAGCCAGTGTGGCTGTTGCAAGCGAAGTTCCGCAGCATCCTCAATCGTCAGCACACGTTCGCCCGGGTCGATCATTTTTGACAGAGCGTTGAGCATGGTCGTTTTACCAGAACCCGTACCGCCGGAAATCACGATGTTCATCCGACATGCCCCAGCGATTTTGAGCGCGGTGCACATCTTCTCCGACATCGAACCAAATTCCTTGAGCATGTCCAAGGTGATCGGCTTCTCAGAGAATTTACGAATGGAGATCGCAGTGCCGCGCAGTGACAGCGGCGGAACGATAACGTTCACACGAGAGCCGTCTTTCAAACGAGCATCGGCCAGCGGCGTGGTTTGGTCGACGCGGCGGCCAACTTGGTTCACGATCCGTTGTGCGATCTGGAAAAGGTGCTGTTCATCGCGGAACCGGATCGGTGCGATGGTCAGCTTGCCTTTTTTCTCGATGTAAGTCTGGTCCGGGCCGTTGACCATAATATCGGACACGTCCGGATCGCCCAGCAGTTCCTCAAGAGGACCAAAGCCAAGCAATTCGTCGATAAGCACTTTTTCCAGCGCGAATTGCTCGCGACGGTTCAGTGTGACTTTCAGCTCCGCCAGAACTTCCATGATGATCGGACGGAATTCTTCGGACAGCTCTTCTTTCGAAAGCGTCGCTGCGGCTTCGGGATCAACCCGTTCGAGCAAGCGCGGTAGGACCTGCTCTTTAATTTTGTGAACCGATGCTTCAAACCCGCCTGCCTCAGATTCGGCAGCGTTGGTTGCGTTCATGCGCTCTGTCAGGCGCTCCATCGCATTGGCGGTGGCATTACCTGACTTTGCGGCTTTCGCCTTTGGTTTGGGAGCCTCGGCTTTTTCTTCGCCTGGGATCGGCGGAAATTGCTCGCCGCCTTCTGCTTCGTCAGATTTTGCACCGCCGCTTTTCATCGGCCGCGCCACGCCAAATGCAGGCTTTGCACCCGGACGCATACCGCCCGCGCCGCCTTTTTTGCCGAATGCGCTCATAACCTAGCCCCCAAGGCTCAAATTCAAATCCAATTGCGTCCATCGCGATAGATCACGAAGTCCGCCTCTCGAAATAAGGTGAATAAATGGGAAACCTTAATTTTTTCCGAAAGAGACGCCCGTTGGATATGAGAAGAAGCGGTCGAGCTGTGGGTGAAGGATATATCTTTTAAGCATTTGTATTAATTCATCATATTTGCTTGCATGGATACTAGCGGAAGACCCTGATACCTTTGTTAACAAGGTAGCCAATGAAGAAATTCGCTCGCTCGCCCGTTAAATGAAGCTTTACCATGGCGCCCCCGTTAACTTGGATCAGTGTAAGTCTTTGGGTGCTCACACGGCTTGCGTTTCAAAAGGGCTTGGCGCACGGGGGTGCATGATCCCCGAGCCTGGAATATCCTGATGACGCCGGTAGAACGCAGCGGGCTGGGCTATGCTGTGGCCGGGTTTGCTGTGCTCTCTATGGGCGATGCAGTAGTCAAGAGTATGGCGGGCGATTGGCCCCCTTACGCAGTGGCAGTGTTGCGATTTGCATTCGGCGCGATGGGTCTGTCAGTGTTGTTGTGGCGCAGCGAGGGTCCGCGCGCATTTGTACCGCAAAACCCGTGGTTGCAAGTCGCACGTGGCACGTGTTTGGCGTTGGCATCGGTCTGCTTCTTTTCGGCGATCTATATCATGCCGCTGGCAGAGGCGATGGCGATTGCTTTCCTTGCGCCGATCCTGACGCAGATATTGGCGGGGCTGTTGCTGGGCGAGAAGATCAAACCAAAGGTCTATGGCATATCGGTCATCGCACTGGTTGGCGTGGCGATCATATTGCGCCCCAATCTGGCGCTGCTCGGATGGGGAGCGCTCTTGCCGCTTGTATCGGCGACATTTTTTGCATTGTTGATGGTTAGCAACCGCGCGAGTGCGGGTCAGGGCAGCGCTTTATCAATGCAGGTATTTGTCGCTGCTTTGAGTGTGCCGATCCTTGTCGTCGTCGCGCTCACAGCAAAGTTTTCAGGCGAACCCTCACTCGATTTCGGTTGGCCCACTTGGGACGTGGTGGCGCGTTGTGCGTTTGTCGCTGTCACCGCCAGCGCGGCGCATTGGTTGGCCTATATCGGCACGAGCCGCGCAGGCGCAGCGCAAGTGGCCCCTACCATTTATGTCCAGATGTTGGTCGCGGTTATCATGGGTTGGCTGTTTTTTGATGACGTGCCCGATGCCTATACATTGGCAGGTGCGGGGCTGATTATCGCTGCGGGCCTATATCTTTGGCGCGATGGGTTGAAACCAGCCGCGCATCGCGCAAAAGCGTGAGGCGGGTAAGCAACTCTTTCGTCAACTTCTATTCAACATTAAGGCACTACCGCCCAGCCACTATCTGGCGGATCATCCACGGCAATTCATAGGGAATATCAGGACAATGTGCGGCATTATCGGGATCGTGAGTTCACAGGCCGTTAGTGAGCGGCTGGTCGATGGCCTGCGCCGGATGGAGTATCGCGGCTATGACAGCGCAGGGATTTGTACCCTAAATGATGGCGCAATGGAGCGGCGGCGCGCGCAAGGCAAACTGATGAACCTTGTCGGTGTGCTCGAAAATGATCCTGCGCCCGGCACGATTGGCATTGCCCACACGCGCTGGGCCACACATGGCGCACCGACATCGGCCAACGCGCACCCCCATGCGACCAGCGAAGTGGCGATCGTGCACAATGGGATCATTGAAAACTTCAAGGAATTGCGCGCGGAGCTGGCCGCAGACGGACGCAGTTTTGAAAGTGAGACTGATAGCGAGGTGGTTGCGCATCTTGTCTCTCGTGAGATCGAAGGCGGTGCTGGACCGGAGGATGCCGTTCGTACGGTCCTTCCTCGTCTACGCGGCGCATTCGCATTGGCGATCACATTCCGCGCACATCCTGACCTTTTGATTGGCGCTCGACTCGGCTCGCCGTTGGTCATTGGTCACGGCGATAATGAGATGTTCTTTGGGTCCGACGCCTTGGCGTTGGCGCCTCTGACGCAGCGGATCACCTATCTCGAAGAAGGCGACTGGGCGATTATCCGCGCCGACCGAGCGCAAATTTTTGACAAGGAAGGCCGCGAAACCTTTCGCCCAGTGCAAGCATCAGGCGCATCGGCCGCTGCGGTGGAAAAGGGCAATTACCGTCACTTCATGCAAAAAGAGATATTTGAGCAGCCTACCGTGGTTGCTCAGACGCTTTCATCCTATTTGCGGCGGGAGGACAATTCCGTCGCGTTGCCTCAATTCGACTTTGACATCTCCGGTATTCGGCGCCTGACTATCGTAGCGTGCGGTACATCCTATTATGCTGGTTTGGTTGCGAAATATTGGTTTGAGCAATTCGCCCGCGTCCCCGTCGATATCGATGTCGCATCCGAATTCCGTTACCGCGAGCCTGTGTTGGAGAAGGGTGGTCTTGCGCTCTTCATTTCGCAAAGCGGAGAGACAGCAGACACGCTCGCAGCTTTGCGCCATTGCAAGGCCGAGGGACAGACTATTGGTGTTGTCGTGAACGTGCCGACCAGTTCCATGGCGCGAGAAGCCGATCTGCTGCTACCCACGCATGCGGGGCCAGAGATCGGCGTTGCGTCGACCAAGGCATTTACATGTCAACTCGCGGTGCTTGCCGCGCTCGCCGCCCATATGGCGGTGAAGAAAGGGCGATTGACACGCGAACAGGAAAAAGACGTCGTCGCCCATCTGCTCGAAGCGCCAGCCGCACTGAACGCAGCGCTCGCCCATGACGATGATATTGCAGCGATGGCGCCTTTGATCGCACCGGCTCGCGATGTGCTTTATCTGGGGCGCGGACAGGACTTTCCGCTCGCGCTCGAAGGGGCGCTAAAACTCAAGGAAATCAGCTACATTCATGCAGAGGGTTACGCGTCGGGAGAGATGAAACACGGCCCCATCGCTTTGATCGATGATGAGGTCCCCGTGGTCGTTATCGCGCCATCCGGGCCGCTGTTTGAAAAGACCGTCTCAAACATGGAAGAGGTCCGCGCACGCGGCGGCCAAGTGGTGCTGATTTCCGATGCTGCCGGGATTAAGGAAGCGGGCGAGGGCTGTATCGCCACGATTGAGATGCCGGTGGTCCACCCGCTGATCGCACCATTGGTTTATGCAATCCCTGTGCAACTGCTCGCTTACCATGTCGCAGTGGTCAAAGGGACCGATGTCGATCAACCGCGCAATCTGGCGAAATCCGTCACGGTAGAATGATGCCATTTTGTCACGCGCCAAGGGCCCAAAGAAAAGTCTGAAATAAAGCGGTCGAAATCAGGCAAATACTTTACGCTGCACTAACCTTTCCCGGTTAATCGCCCTTAGCGTGAGCGACGCAATTTCCCCTTCCCATTCTACGATCCAGCAAGATTTGCCGGTTTCGGCGATTCTTGGCCTGAGCAATAAGGGTGATTTCGACTGGTCGCGCCTGCGTGGTTTGCAATATGCGAGCCTAGCCAAACTGACATTTTATCGCGCCTATTCGCACATGCTTTTGGCTGTGTTTGTGGCTCAGATATATGCACCCATTATCGGGCCTTTGTGGGTCGGATTGTGGTTTGCGGGACTTGCGGTGGTACAAACACGCGGTTCGATGATTGATCGCAAATTGGCCAATGCGGACAAGCGTCCCATTAGCCGTGGTGAGTTTTATCGGCACGCGTCAACCGCGGTCTTGTCAGGCATTGCCTGGTCGATCCCATTGTTGTTCTTCGCCCCACTGGGAGGCGCGCCAGAGGCTGCCGCGCTGCAAGTTATTGTTTTGCTGTTGGTCGCAGGTTCCGTCTATTTCTACACGGCATCCCCGATCAGCATCGTCATCTTTGCAGCGATAATGGGCATAGCGATCAGCTTGCTGCCCGCGTTGGCGGGGGATTGGTTTGTCGCAGGGGCCATGATCATTTTCATGATCGGAACTGTGCTTGGCACGGTCGAGGTCGGGCGAACATTTCTGATCGCGCGCATTGCCGAAGATGGAATTGCTGAAAAAGAAGACGTCGTCTCGCTGCTGCTGCGTGAATTCGAAGAGAACGAGGCGGACTGGCTGTGGGAGGTCGATCCTCAACGCCGCGTGCGCTCAGTCTCGCCGCGTTTCGCCTTTGCGCTCAATGCCAATGAGCGGGAGATCGAGAATAAGCCGCTGCTTGAAATGATCGCAGGCCCGAATTGGGAAAGCGGCAATTTCCCTGCGAGCTTGCATGATCTGGCAGAACGGCTGCGCAATCGCGAAAACTTCTCAAACCTGATTGTCCAGGTCTCGATCCAAGGGGTTGAGCGCTGGTGGGAACTGTCTGGCACACCGATCCGCGATGAGCGTGGGCGCTTTACCGGGTTTCGCGGGGTCGGGTCAGATGTGACCGAACAGCGAGAATCCAGTGAGAAAATCGCCTATCTTGCCCGCTATGACACGTTAACATCCTTGCCGAACCGATTGATGCTGACGGAGGCGTTGGGCGATGCGCTCGATTATGCGCATCAATGGCGCACGCGCTGTGCGCTGCTGATGATCGATCTTGATCGCTTTAAGGCTGTGAACGATTCCCTGGGTCATATGACAGGCGACAAGCTGTTGGCGCAGGTTTCAGCCCGACTTGAAGAGATAACTGACGACAATGCGATGGTTGGCCGATTGGGCGGTGATGAATTCGCCATCGTTATCCGCGACGCCAGCAACACCGACTATGTCAAATCAATCGCGAATCGTGTGATCCAATCGCTCAGCGAGCCGTATCCGGTTGATCACCACACGCTCTATGTTGGTGCCAGTGTCGGATCAGCTATCGGCCCGCGCGATGGCCGCAGTGTCGAGGAATTGATGCGCAACGCTGACCTTGCGCTTTATCGGGCCAAGGATATTGGCGGCGGCGAACATTGCCGCTTTGAACCGGTCCTCCACGCCTCAGCTGAGGAACGTCGCCAGTTGGAGGTTTCCCTGCGCAAAGCCTTGGGCCTCGATGAATTCGTACTGCATTACCAACCCGTGGTTGATGCCCGCAGTGAGAGCATCGTCAGCTTTGAAGCTCTAGTGCGTTGGGACAGCAGCGAGCACGGCTTTGTCAGCCCAGGCAAATTCATCCCGCTTGCAGAGGATACGCGACTTATTGTCCCGATCGGCAAGTGGGTTCTGCGTCAGGCATGCTTGGAAGCGCGCAATTGGCCCGACCACGTCAAGATCAACGTCAACGTGTCACCTGAACAATTGCTTGAACCCGATTTCCATCAGGAAGTCGTTGATGCGCTGGCACTGAGCGGTCTGCGCCCTGAGCGGCTCGAAATCGAAGTGACTGAGAGCATCTTTATGCGTGATGCCAGCATTGCTCGCAACGCTCTGGAGCAGGCGATGGCGCTTGGCTGTTCTGTCGCGTTAGACGATTTTGGAACGGGCTATTCCTCGCTTGGCTATCTGCGCAAGTTGCGGTTCTCAACGATTAAGGTCGATCGCACTTTTGTCCAAGGCGCAGCGCAGGGCAGCAATGAAAGTCTCGCGATCATCAATGCAGTTGTCGCAATGGCCAAAAGCCTCGACATGACGACCACTGCCGAAGGGGTGGAGGATCGGGAGCAGGCTGACCTGATCCGCAATCTGGGCTGTGACAAGATCCAGGGGTTCTATTTTGGGCGGCCCATGCCGAACGAAGAAGCGCGGCGTTTGTTTCCCAACCAGCCAGCGCGCAAGACAGCGTAATCGCCCGCGCTGCCAACTCGACTTCCGGGTTAGGCGGCAACTAAGCCTTTGATCACGTTCTCAAACAGCTTGCGCCCGTCTTGTCCGCCCATGCTGGGATGCGCGGCGGGTTCCATGGCGCGCTCAGGATGCGGCATCATGCCAAGCACACGGCCATTCTCGCTCAACACACCGGCAATATCGCGGCGTGATCCATTGGGGTTGTCGAGATAGCGGAATGCGACACGGCCAGTGCCCTCCAGTCCATCCAAAGTAGCCTCATCAGCGAAATAGTTGCCATCGTGATGCGCCACAGGAATGCGCAGCCGCTCGCCTGCCTCAAATCCTTGAGTAAAAGGCGATGCGGTGCTCGCAACTTCCAATTCACTGGTGCGGCACACAAAACTTTGACCTGCATTGCGCATCAATGTTCCCGGCAGTAATCCGCTTTCGGTCAAGACCTGAAATCCGTTGCACACGCCTAGCACTGGTACACCACGTTCCGCTGCGGCGATAACCGCGCGCAGGACCGGGCTTTTTGCGGCAATCGCGCCAGAGCGCAGGTAATCGCCATAGGAAAACCCGCCCGGTAGAGCGATAAAATCCAGTCCATCCGGCAAGTCAGCATCGCCATGCCAAACTCGGATTGCAGGTTCTCCAGAAACGGCCTCAAGAGCCACCGCCATATCGCGGTCACAGTTGGAGCCGGGAAAGGTGATGACGGCGGCCTTAAATGCCATCAGGCTGGCTCCGTCTGTGCATCGAGTTTCTCGATCGCAAAATCCTCAATCACCATATTGGCCAGCAATTGTTCGCACATCGCCTTGATCGTCTCATCCGAAGTGCCATCGGCCACATTCATTTCGATCATGCGCCCGATGCGAACATTTTCGACACCCTCGAATCCTAACGAGTCTAGCGAATGATGCACCGCGCGGCCTTGCGGATCGAGCACGCCGGGTTTCAGACGAACAAGAATGCGGATATTCATAGGGGCGTGGCCTCGCGCTTTGGGATGAGCATGTGCGAGCCAGCCTATAACGCCTGCGCCGCATCACGCAATCACATGGAACCCGGCAATCAACCGCTTTGAATAGGTGAATGCTCGTCTATTCCGCCTCTTCGCTATCCTGTTCGGGCAGGACCAAAAATTCGACACCGTCGCCAATCGCGAGATATTTCTTCGCGGTTGCTAGCAAATCCTCGGCTGTCACCGCATTCAGCGTCTCAGGCCCGGCAAACCAGCGCTCCAACCGGTCCGCTTCGCTTTGCGCGCGGTCTGCAAGGCCCATCCATCCACCCAGTGATTTCAGAGCATTATCATAGGCCTCCAGCAAAGGCTGACGCGCGCGGTCGATCACGTCCTGATCCACAGGTGCAGAGCGCAGATCAGAGATCAGCGCGGCGATCGCCTCACGGGTTGCGTCAACCTGTGCCACATCCACCGATGAGGACACGGTAAAGGTGCCATAGCCGGGATAGGCTTGGCTCATCGAACTGGATGCACGGGGAGAATAGGCCTGACCCAGATCCTCTCGCAACCTATCAGTCAGCTCGATCTGTGCGACGCGTGCGAGTAGCGATACGCGCATTGCCTCTTCAAAGTCGCTATCATCTGTGGTCGGCCAGATGATGCGGACCAGCGCCTGATCCGCCTCGCCCTCATGCCGCAAGACACGTTGTCCGCGGCTTGTCGTGAAACTGCGTTGACGCGCCTCTGTTTGCGGTGTGAAGTCTGCCTCTCGCATCGGCAAAGCGCCAATGGTCTTTGCAACCGCTGCAATGGCCGTATCCTCATCCAAATCGCCGACAATCGCCAGCTCAATCGCGCCATTGGCCCAGCGATCTCCCACGGCGGCCTGCAATTTGCCATAGTCCAATGCGAAAAAGGCGTCCTTGTCAGACAGGCTGAAGCGCGGATCATTGTTGGACAGGATCGCACCTGCTGCTGAACCATAGGCGCGGCCGGGTGTGGAGCGGAGCGTTTCAAAGAAATTGTCGATCCCACGGCGGAATTGCTCCAGCCCCTCTGGCCGGAAACCGGGGTCAGTCAGACCCGCGGTGAGCAACTGCAATTGTAGCTCCAGATCGCGCGGCGTTGTGCCGCCGGCAAAGCTGAACGCGTCAGTGGCATTTGCTACGCGAAACCCGACGCTGCGCCCGGCCAGCACGCTTTGCAGCTCATCTGCGCTGTGCTGTCCCAACCCACCAGCGGGGACCGATCCAACCAGATAGGTACGCAGAGGGTCCTCTGCAGTGTTCAGCAAGCTGCCACCATCAACAAGCATGCGGAAATTGATCCGATCCTCACGAATATCGGTCTGTTTCAACGTGAGTCGAACGCCATTGGCAAAGGTGATGTAGCGAAAGCCCAGGCGGTCATCGCGGGTGTCGGACACGACCGTCCCCGGTTCGCCAAAGTTGGTATAGGCAAATTCGACTGCACCGGTGTCTTCAGGTGCAGCAATGGGCAATGCCATGCCTTCGCGAAATGCAGCACGTAGGGCCTCTTCGCCGCCTTCGGGTGCAGTGCGTCCGGTAAAGCGGATCATAGGATTGTCGAGCGCCACCGCATGCTCCCGCAAAGTAGCATGGACGGTTTCTGGCGTGATCGTGGGGACAACCTCCTCAAATCGTGCGAGCGATTCTGCCGGTGTGATCGGGACACGCTCGTTCGATACTAGACCAATGGCTCTGCTAACGAAGTAGCTATTGGCAAAGGTATTGTACCCTGCGACAGCGTTTTCGCCCGCGGTGCGAATATTGGTGATCTGCTCATCCACTTCGGCCTGTGTGAAGCCATAGGTTAGCGCCTGATTGAGCTCGCGCGTCGCTGCTGAAACGCCTTTGCGCCACTCACCATCAACGCTGCTGATGTTCAGACTGCTTAACCGAGCATCTTCAAAAACATTGCTTGTGCCAAATCCAGCCCCGCGAAAGGGTGCATCTTCGCCGCGTGCAAGCCGCGTCATACGCCGCGCGATGATCCCATAGGCGATCCGACGCAGCAATTGGGTGGTCCGGTTGGCGGCATTATCAGGTTCATCAAGCCATGGGCCAAGAGCAAAGATCGCGACGCTTTCGCTCAATGCCGGGTCGACATAGATATCCGTCTCACCAGCGCGCTGAATATCGATCGGGCCAGTGATCGGGTCGTCAGTTGCTGCACCACCGCTCCAATCATCAAAGCGTTGGCGCAAGGCGGCCTCCATCACTTCAACGGGGAAATCACCCACAATCACCAGTGTGGTGTTAGCGGGCGTATAAGTCCTTTCATAAAGTCCGCGCAATTGCGCCGCCGTTGCCGTTTCAAGCGATTCAAGAGTGCCAATTGGCAAGCGATCCGCAAACCGCGCACCGGGAGCGATAAAATCAAAGCTGTCCTCTTGCGCGCGCTGTTGAAAGCCGCGCCGGTCACGCCGTTCGGCCAAAACCACGCCGCGTTCGCGCTCCACTGCATCTTCGGCGATGGTCAGCTCACTTGCTGTCTCCCGCATCAGCATCAGCGCGGTGTCGAGCAGATCTTCGTCATTGCGCGGCAGGTTGAGCATGTAAGTGATCGCATTAAAGCTCGTCGATGCATTGGTGTCCGCGCCAAATGCTAGCCCCTCGCGTTCGAGCAAAGCGACCATTTCGCCTTCGGGTATATTGGTCGAACCGTTAAACGCCATGTGTTCAAGGTAATGCGAAAGCCCGCGCTCGCTCTCATTCTCATCAAACGATCCGGCATCAATCCGCATCCGCACCAAAGCTGTCCCCTCTGGAGTTGCGTTTTCGCGCAGAATGAACCGCATACCATTGTCGAGCTGGCCAAAAGTGTAGCCCGGATCGACCGGGATATCGCTTTCCTCAAACGCCCATACCGCCTCATCGGCGCTCGCTTCTTGGATGGAGGTGTCGGTGTCTTGTGCTGCCAAAGAAGACGTCAAAGCAAGATTGGGCAGCGCAAGCAGCAAGCCAGCGGCAATAGCGCGAGTAGCGAATGTCATAGGGGTGGTTGTCTCTCAGTCCTTTATAGAACCAAGGAGACTAACCGCTCAAACCTGACTGTCAGCTTATTTCTTTACAGGCGGCGTTCCGCGCAACCGTGACCGATGGCTGGACAGGTCGAGCACTTCGCCCGGACCGTTGTCTTCCTCGTTCAGCAGACCAAGCCGTCGTGCGACCTCGCGATAGGCCTCTTCTTCGCCGCCCAAATCCCGTCGGAAGCGGTCTTTGTCGAGTTTTTCGCCCGATTTCATGTCCCACAAACGGCATCCGTCAGGGCTGATTTCATCGGCGAGGATGACGCGGCTGTAATCGCCATCGAACAAGCGGCCAAATTCGAGCTTAAAGTCTACCAGGCGAATGTCGATTGCGGCAAACATCCCGCACAGGAAATCATTGATGCGGATCGCCATGCTCGAGATGTCGTGCATCTCTTCCTGGCTCGCCCAATTGAAACACGCAATGTGCTCTTCTGCGATCAAGGGATCGCCCAGCGCATCGTCCTTGTAATAATATTCGATCAGCGTGTGTGGCAGCGGCTCACCTTCTTCAAGCCCGAGCCGCTTACAAATCGAACCCGCTGCAACATTGCGCAGCACGACTTCTATCGGAACGATTTCGACCTGCCGCACCAATTGCTCCCGCATATTCAAGCGACGGATAAAGTGGGTGGGAATGCCGATATGGGCGAGGCGCGCAAAGACGTGTTCGCTGATGCGATTGTTGATCACGCCTTTGCCGTTGATCGTGCCTTGTTTTTCAGCATTGAACGCGGTCGCGTCATCTTTGAAATATTGGATGATCGTACCGGGTTCGGGACCCTCATACAGGATCTTGGCCTTGCCTTCGTATATTTGACGGCGACGGGACATGCACAAAACCCCTTTTTCCGCGAATGGTGCCCGGGGGCGGATTTGAACCACCGACACGCGGATTTTCAATCCGCTGCTCTACCCCTGAGCTACCCGGGCATTCGCTGCGGCGACGGAGCATGGAAGCGCTCCGGCGAGCAAATGAGAGCGGCGCTATGGCGAAGGTGGAGAGGGATGGCAAGCGAGAAATGCCATGTTTCCCTATTCCTGTCCGTCCCAATCGCGTGCGGCGATCTCTTCTGGGTCCACTCGTTCGCCCGGCACCGCATAACCATCGCCAAACCAGCGCGCCAAATCGCGGTCTTTGCAACGTTGTGAACAGAAGGGCGTATAATCCTCTTGCCGAGGCCTTTTGCAGATCGGACAGGGGCGATTCTTGATACTCATTCGCTGACAATCTGAGCATTGGGTGCCTCTAACGCAAGGCCGGGATCGGTCTCTATCCGCACCTCGCGACCCGTGCGGCGGCGCAGCTCATCCAGCCATTCGGGTTTAAGTTTAGCCTTGAGGGCAGGGTGCACTCTCAACAGGGTTACGCCTGCGCCTTGAGTGCGTTCAGCCACACGCAGGGCATAGCGGGCGCACATGCCGACGCGCGAACGTGCGAAACGGTGGAGCAGCGATGGCCCCTCGAGCTTGGCGACCAATTGGGCGAAGCCAAACCCGTTCATCGCCGTGCGTTCATGCGGCCAATCGACCAACGCAGTGCTGAGCGCCTCATCTACGGCGCGCCGGTCCGCTTTGGCTTCCAAAGTTGGAAAGTCGATCCCGATAGACCCGCCAATGCCCAACCACATCAAGGCCTGAGCGATAGCCGGGATCGCCGCGAGCGCCAATTCACGTGGTGGCAGGTCGCCATCAATGTCGATCACGGTCATGGCTGGAGTGACGCTGCACAGGATCTCCCCACCAGAAAAGGCGAGGTTGCCTGAGGATGCTGTGTGCCAGACTTCCTCCCAATCCCCCGCTGCAAAGCCATCGAGGGGCTTCGAGTGCGCGATGGGCACATCAGAAGAGGGTTCTGGTGCAGCGGCGTCGCTGCGGATCCAGCGCGCCTGGGCCAATTTTAAACGGCCGCGCTCTGCAATCGATGATCGCGATACGCGCACATATCCGCGTGCGCCCTCGTTCAAGCCACCGGGCAAATGATCGACCAGTGCTTCTGATCCGTTTTCAAGCATTACCGTGCCGCGACGCGCGCTCGCTTTCTTGGTGGTCAGCCGCGCGGGATGCACATCACCTGCGATCAACTCGCCCGGCCATTGCAGTTTGGCCGCCAAAATCGCGCCGCCCCCTATAAGCAGACCGCGCAGCTCTCCGATTCCATGTTCAAAATGCCACTCAGCCAACAGCGAATCCCGCCGATTTAAGCAGCGCGCGCGTTTCATAGAGCGGCAGGCCCATCACGCCCGAATGGCTGCCTTTGATCCATTGGATCAATCCTTCAGCGGCGCCTTGGATCGCGTAGCCCCCCGCTTTGCCGCGCCATTCGTCACCAGCGAGATAGTAGGCCACTTCCTCTTGAGAGAGACTTTTGAAGCGCACGATGTTTTCATTCAATCGTTCGCGCAAAGTGCCATCGGGTGAGCGCAAAACCACGCTGGAGAGCACAACATGCCGCCGGCCGGATAACAGCTCAAGGCATGTTCGCGCCTCCGCCTCATCCTCAGTCTTGGGCAATATCCGGCGTCCAGCGGCGACAACCGTGTCGCCAGCAAGCACAAAGCCGGGCACATCGACAGCAAGCGCCTTTTCGCGGCCCATGCGCAAAGCGTAATCGCGCGGGCGCTCTGCCGGTTGCGGGCTCTCATCAATGTCAGCAGGTGTCACCGCGTCGGGCTCTATTCCCAGTCGAGCGATCAAGTCGCGCCGTCGAGGGGATGCCGATGCTAGTGTTAAATGCAATTTGCCCATTCAAACGGGACTTTGGCTGTTAAGCGGGGCCGGGGCCCTGACCGGGGCCACCGCGACCAGGCATAAAGCGATAGGTGATCCGCGCCTTGGTGAGGTCATACGGGGTCAGCTCGCATAGCACTTCATCACCGACCAACACGCGGATACGGTTTTTGCGCATTTTTCCCGCCGTGTGGCCCAGCACTTCATGGCCGTTTTCAAGTTCAACCCGAAACATCGCATTGGGCAGCAGCTCGACGACGCGCCCGCGCATTTCGAGAAGTTCTTCTTTCGCCATGGTATTCCTTATTCATGTTGCGACGTGATTGTTACGCCGGTTAATCCATATGTATCGCGCGGCATGTAGCGATGGTCGCTCCAAAAGGGAAGACACATGCATATCGGCTGATTTTTTGACGCACAGCGCAAAAGCCGGGAACACTCACGCCCTCCTAGCATTCGTCCTTTGTTCACTGTGGTGCAAGCCGATACAATTCAGACGCTTGCACACACTCCGATTTGGTTTGATTAGGCACCGTATGACCCCCTCGCCCCTCTCTCGCGCCAGCTTTATGGTGAGCGCAGGTCTTGCCGCGCTATCCATATCGCCCGCCAGTGCGCAGGAACAGGCTGCCGAAACAACTCCAGCGCCTGTTCCAGTCGAAGAGGGTCAGACGGGCACTTCATCCGGCACGATTGTTGTTCAAGGTCAGAGGTTGCGCGGTTCGCTTGATGTGGAACAGGCTCCCGTGCTTGAGTTGAATGAGGAGGATATCGCCGCAGAAGGCGTGACCTCTATCGCCGACCTCATCACACAGATCACCAATCAATCGGGCTCATCGCGCGGGCGCGGCGGTGGCGGGCGTCCGGTTATCTTGATCAATGGCATCCGCGTTGGTTCCTTCCGCGAATTTGCAAACTATCCGCCAGAGGCGCTGGATAAGGTTGAGGTGTTCCCCGAGGAAGTTGCCCAGCGTTTTGGCTTTCCGCCTGATCGCCGGGTCATCAATCTGATCCTTAAAGACAATTACCGCAATGCGGAGGTGGAGTTCGAGTTTGAAGGTCCGGCCCGTGGCGGATATTATCAGCGTGAGCAGGAACTGGGTTTCCTGCAAATCGCCGATGGTGCGCGGATCAATGTCAATCTGGAAGCCAACGACAATTCGATCCTGACCGAAGATGAACGCGATATCAACCAGACGCCGGGGTCGATCTCGGTGGTTCCAGGTGATCCCGATCAAGCCGCTTTTCGCTCTCTCATCACTGATTCACGATCATTGGAGGCCAATGTCAGTTGGGCCAAAGCGATCATCGACAGCGGCACGTCTTTGTCTGCCAATTTGAGTTACGAACGCAATGATGCGCGCTCCTTGCAAGGGCTAAACACAGTTACATTGACCGATCCTGCGGGCAACAGCGAGCTGCGCACCTTCGGTGCAGAAACCCCGCTGGAACAGAGGATCGCCACAGACACGTTTTCAACTTCTGGATCACTTACGAAACCCGTCAATGCGTTCCGCCTGACGAGCACATTCAATGCGAGCCTTACCGAAAGCGCGCAGTTGATCGACCGCCGGTTCGATACAAGCGATCTGATCGCCGATGCATTATCAGGGACACTGGCGCTCGACGGTGCGCTGCCGGATATCGCGGATGCCGGGTTTGATACAGCCTCCACGCGGACGCTTTCTGCCAGTTCGCTCACGACACTGCGGGGGCCAGTTGCGGAACTGCCGGGTGGTGAAGTGCTGACGACGTTCGATGTCGGTTACAATTGGACAAATCTTGAAAGCGCAGACACGCGCGGCACCACGCCGGTCGATCTGACACGCGGTGATTTGTCGACCGGCGTAAACATTGTCGTGCCGATCACGAGCCGCCGAAATGGGTTTGCGGATGCGCTGGGCAGTTTTACCCTAAATGCGCAGCTGGGCGCCCAAAACCTCTCTGATTTCGGGACTCTGGGCGATTATACAGTGGGCCTAAATTGGTCGCCATTCGACGGGCTGAACTTGTCTGCAAACTATATTGAGCGTGAGGTTGCACCGGGCCTAAGCGCTTTGGGCGGACCGCAAGTTGAGACTTTGAATGTGCCGGTGTTCGACTTCGTCAATGGTGAAACGGCGCTGATCACGGTCATTTCGGGCGGCAATCCGGACTTACTTGCAGAGACACAGCGCGACTGGAAATTCGCCGCGAATTGGCGATTGCCATTTTGGGATGGCGCGCGTTTTACCGTCGAATATATCCGCAATCGCTCCGACGATGTGACGCGCGGTTTCCCAACGATTACAGCTGAGACCGAAGCAGCATTTCCCGACAGGATCACGCGCGATGCGGGTGGTCAGTTGATCGCAGTGGATAGCCGGTTTGTGACCTTTGCCGAAACACGTGCTGAGCGGCTGAACTTCAACCTTAGAATTCGCGGCTCTATTGGCGCTGGTGAGCAGGGTGGGAGAGGCGGTGCGCGCGGTCGTGGCGGAGGTGGTCCCCCGCAAAGTGCTCGGCCCCAAGGTGGTCCGCCACGCGGCCCAGGCGGCCCGCCCAGCGCAGAGCAGCGCGCAGCCTTTGCCGAATTTCGCACCCGCATTTGCGCCGATGATGGCTTGGATGTGCTCACAAGATTGATCACGGCGGTGGAGAATGGCGAGGACCTGTCCGCGACCATTCCCGGCTTTAACGCACAAAGGTTCCAGCGGATGCTCGCCCGCGTTCGTGACGACAATGGCGATATTGACCCAGAGCGGGTGGCGCGGGTGCGGGAGCGGATTTGTAGCTTTGACCCGGCCAATATGCGGGGCAGAGGCGACGGTCCTCCCGGTGATCGCGGTCCCAGACGTGGCGGCGGTGGTCCCATGGGCGAAGGTTTCGCGGCATTCCGCGCAATCGCTTGCGGTGAAGACGGAGAGGCTCGCATTCGAACTCTGATCGCGCGGATTGATGCAGGAGAAGATGTCTCCGACGAACTGCCCGGTTTTGATCCCAATATGGCCGGTTTTATCCTCGACCGATTGCGCGGTGAAGATGGAGAGATTTCGTCTGAACGCATCGCGGGAATGCGCGCGCGTTTCTGTGAGAGTGAAGGAGGTGAGGGCGGACAACAGGCGTCTGGCGGCGGCGGCGGACCACCCGCAGGCTTCAATCCGCTGCAACGGCGCAATTTCCAGGGCTTCCGTTATTTCGTCTCGCTCAACCACGCAATCGAGCTGGAGAATGAGATTCTGATCGCACCGGGCCTTGCCCCGCTCGACCAGTTGAATGGTCAGGCAACGGGCCCATTCGGCCTGCCTCGCCACACATCGCGGTTAGAAGCGGGGTTATTCGGTTCAGGTGTCGGGATGCGACTTTCGGGACGCTACACTGGCTCCACGAGGCTGGATGGATCAGGTCTGCCGGGCAGTTCGGACCTTTTCTTTGACGATCTGGCGACGTTCGATATCCGCCTTTTCACTGAGCTGGGCCAGCTTGTCGGGCGCAATGACGGCGTGCTGAAGAATTTCCGCGTTTCTTTGCGCATGGACAATATCTTCGACGCGCGCCGACAGGTCACCGATTCAAACGGCGACACACCAACGAACTTCCAACCGTTCCTCATTGATCCGGTTGGTCGGTTTATCGGGGTTGATTTGCGGAAGTTGTTTTAAGACTTGGGAAACATCCAACCTTGGCCTGGTTTGGCCTTAAACGGTTTCCATGATCCCTCATCCTGAGCCAATCGGTCAGCCAAGGCGACCATTACCGATGGGTTCACCCCTAGGCCGCAATGGCTGGCATGGACGCGAATATTTTCGCTTGGAGTTTTGCTCTTTGCCTGAATACTTCCGCGCCAATGGACGATCCCGTCGGTCTTTGTGTAGACAGAGGTTGTGGGCACGGGCGGTGCCTCGTCGAGAGCTTGAAAGCGGCCATCCTGCATCACTTCGGGCTCTTTGCCGTTGAGCAATTCGAACAGAGCAGCCGCGTTTGAAATGCGGCGATCATTGGTGATCGGGCTGCCTAGACTGATCACCAGTCGCACTTTGTCAGGTTGAAATTTGGCCAGTTCGCGCGCGATTACGCCGCCAAGGCTCCACCCGATCAATGACACCTTGCGTCCACTGGACTTGTAAAGCCGCAGCAACTGGCTTTCTAGCCGCGCAATAAGCTCTCCATTGATCCGCACGTTGCGGCCTGAGTCCCATCCATGAACGTCGTAGCCAAGCTGCGTTAAAAGCCCCCGCATCGGTATGGTAGAGCTGTTGGAGGCCATAAAGCCGGGCAGGCACATAACCGAATGCCCATCGCCATGCGGCAGTGTGCCAAGCAGCGGGCGCATCGCGTAAAACGCGCCGAGTTCAAACATCGCACGCCCTTCGCTGAGCGTCCAAATTCGCCGTGGTCCGGAGACCGTATGCGCTTCTGTATCAGCGTCAAAATCGCTGGCGTTTGGGGCGATGCTCGCCATTATTTGCTCTCCTCGGGGCTCTTATTTGCCGTTTGTCTTTTTGGCAGTTGTTATTGTTTTCTTGGTCGCGGCACGCGGTTTGCGTTTTGCCGGAGATTTTGCTGGTGCTTTGCGCGCGGGTTTCGCAGCTGCCTTCGCCGCAGGCTTACGTGCAGGAGCTTTTCTCGCCGCCGGAGCTTTTTTTGCCCGAGGGGCTTTCTTCGCAGCAGGTGCTTCTATTGCCCTTGCAGCTAACAGCATCTCGTTGAAGCTATCCTGAATGCACTGCGAGTAAAATTCCGGGTCAGGCATGATATCGCGGCATGCGGTGAAGCTGATGTAAGCTTCATCGACATAGCTTTGCACGACATGCGCAAGGCCTAGCCCGTCGGTCAGGCAGATCAGCGACAGCGCCATACTCTCAAGCCGCGAGCCGGCGGAATAGATATGGATCGGAGGTCCCGGCACATTGGTAACAACTGTGTTGAACGGCATGGCGCGGTGAGCGAGGCTGACCCGGCTGAACAATTGAGCGCCCAATGCCATATAAAGCAGCGGGTTGACCTTGCTTACCTCTGTCATAGTGCGCGCGCCAATGGCGTTGGTCATCGCTTTGGAATTCTTGGTCTGGCCAAAGACATATTCCAACCGCTCTTTGGGGTCCGCGATATGTGTGCCCAGCGGGGCGACCATGGCAGAAACTTGGTTGCCCATGTCCCCCTTTTCATCGCCAGAACGCACAGAGATCGGAGCCATCGCCGTCATAGTGCCTTTGGGCAAATCATCTTTGGATGTGAGGTATTTGTTCAGCGCGCCGCCAATCACCGCGAGCGCCACGTCATTGACTTTCGCTTCTGGCAGAAGCGCACGGATCGATTTGAACTCTTTCAAATCAAAACTGCGCCCCTCGATTACGCGGTGCGGTGAGATTGAGCGGTTAAAGCGAGTGCGCGGCGGCACCATGTCCGTGCTGAGCTTGAAATCACGTGTCACCAGACCTTTGATCGCGCTTGCCACACCGGGAACAGCTTGGGCTGCTACCTGTGCCTGTTTCAGCGGATTGAGGATCGCGTTGACATAACTCTTGCCCAGCAACTCGACAGGTCCGGGCACCTTTTCAGGTTTCCAATCGTCCGGTTCGTTCGGCGGTGCGGTGCTGGGGGTGACGGTGTGCAGAGCCTCCATCAAATCAATCCCGCTCATCCCATCAATCGCGGCGTGGTGCACTTTGGTGACAAAGGCAAAGCAGCCAGGCGGGTAGTCGCGCACATTGTCGAGCCCCTCGATCACGGTGAATTCCCATGGCGGGCGGTTCAGGTCGAGCGGGCGCGCATGGACGCGGGCGGCCTGAATGCACAATTGTCGCCAATCGCCCGGCTTCGGCAAAGCGACATGGCGGACGTGATATTCAAGGTCGAAATTGGGGTCCTCAATCCAGTATGGATAGTCGAGGTCGAATGGGACCCGCACCAATCGTTGGCGCATGGTCTTTGACAATTGCATCCGCGAACCGATGAATTGCAGGATGTCTTTGAACCGAACGAAGCCGCCCGGAGCAGTCTCCGGATTGTAAATCAGGACGCTGCCGATATGCATCGGCGAATTCGGCGATTCAAGCGCTACAAACGATGAATCCATGCCCTGCAATTGGCGCAAGCGGCTCTCCTACGAACATCCTCATGGGTTGGCCCGTATTCGGGCTCTGAAATGCGACGTAAGGATGTTTCAATGGTGTGACAACCTCACGCAAGCGTAAGTATTGCGTTTGCCACAGGCGCATTGAAATTTTCTTATAGGTTGATCGCGTCGCCTGCCGCGACCCCGCTGGCCCATGCCCATTGGAAATTGTATCCGCCCAGCCACCCGGTCACGTCCACAGCCTCACCAATGGCATAAAGGCCGGGTGTTTTGCTCGCTTCCATCGTGCGACTGGACAGTTCCGCCGTGGAGATACCGCCGATTGTGACTTCGGCTTTCGCAAACCCTTCCGTTCCATTGGGGCTAAATCGCCAATTGGCCAGCTGTTCACCGGCTTTGCGCAAGACTTTATCAGGCACATTGCCAAGCTCACGGTCGATCCCATGCTGAGCGCCCAATCGCATGGCCAGCGCATCGGCGAGCCGGTCGGGCAGATGCTCGCTCAAGACGCTGCGCAGGCCGGCCCTCGGACGATCCCGTTTGAGGCTGATCAGCCAATCACCATCGGCCTGTGGCAAGAAGCGGATACCGATCTCTTCACCATGGCGCCAATAGGAGGATATTTGCAGGATCGCAGGGCCAGACAGGCCGCGATGGGTGAACAGAGCCGCCTCATCAAACTGTCCCTTACCTTTGCCCGTCCCGGCGGTCGCGCGCACGGGGGCAGAAACCCCGGAAAGCTCACGAAACAACACGTCATCCTCGCCCAGAGTCAACGGGACGAGGGCAGGGCGCGGTTCAACCACTTTGAGACCAAATTGCCGCGCCAGATCATAAGCGAAGCTGGTTGCACCCATTTTGGGGATCGATGGGCCGCCTGTTGCAATGACAAGAGACGGTGCGGAATAATGTTCGCCAGAGGCGGAGACGCCGAACGCATCGCCATCGCGCACCACCGTTTCAACATCGGCGTCACAGATCACATCAACGGTGTCCGGGCATTCGTCGAGCAGCATTTGCACGATCTGCTTGGCCGACCCGTCACAGAAAAGCTGGCCTAATGTTTTTTCGTGCCACGCGATCCCGTACCGATCCACCAGCCCGATAAAGTCACGCGGAGTGTACCGCGCCAGAGCCGATTTGGCGAAATGTGGATTGGCGGAAAGAAAGTTCGAAGGTCCTGCATCCACATTGGTGAAATTGCAGCGCCCACCGCCTGAAATCAGGATCTTCTTGCCCGGCTTCTCTGCCTTTTCGAGCACAGCGACGCGAAGTCCTCGTTGACCCGCGCGCGCGGCGCACATGAGCCCGGCGGCTCCTGCGCCAAGGATGATAACGTCGTAAGTGTGCATGGCAGCCGCGGTAGGCGCATATGCGCAGCCTGCCAATGACTAGCCTGCCCAATCGGAGGTAAATTGGCGGAGCGGGTGCCGAGGACTATTTCGTCCCGCTCCGCCAAACACCAGCTGATCGAGAAGAGACCAATCAGCTGGCGATTGCGTGTGGGCGCATTGCTGCGCCAAAAGATTACGGCAGGACCGGCAATTCGGGCTGCGCGACGGTCGCAAATTTGCCCAAAGTGTCCCACTCTTCGCGCGGGATGAAATCGCGGTTCGCCCCGAGATAGGAGTGATCGTCCAGCTCAAGCAGCCCAATCAGCACCTCGGCAACAATGGTCGCGCCAACGGGGCCAAGCCCTTCTCCCGGTTTGAATGAACCATCGCTCTCCGCGCGGCCCACCACTTCTGCTTCGGCAAGGATATAGAGCCAGAGCGGGATGCCATCATTGCCCAGATCGGCGTTCACATCGGCCACCTTGGCCAGTGTCGCTGTGACATGCGCATCATCGACACCCATCAGCTCGGCAACCTTCTCACCCGCTGGCAGCAAGAACGCATTGCCCCGACGCAGATTGCGCGTCGCCAGCGACTTATCCTCTGGTGGTCCATCGATGAACGGCAAAGCGAGCAGTATCGAGACAAGCTTCGTATCAAGCTGATCAGCGAGATCGAGACTGCGTGGCAGGGGCGTGTCGACCAACTCATGCCAGTCGACCACGGTGGCGGGGTCTGTCACCGCGCTAAATCCTGCGCCCAAACCGCCATCGAACAAATCGAACCGGTCGCCGCCTTTGCGCACCTGCACATTGCGTGGGATCATTGAGTGTCCAAAGCGATAAGCTGCGACTGAGAATTCCACCGGGATGAAAGGCGTATGGCCGCAATAAAATTCGCGCCCACAGCCCAAAATGCGCTCCACCACAGGCGTTCCGCACATCGCAGTCAGGAAGTCATTCACAACCGCCCACTGGTAATGCCAAGTCGTCTGTTCACGCGCGGCTTCGTAGAGGTCGTGGCCTTCCAGATCTTTCGCCGTCGGATCAGCGACGCTTTCATCATGCAGCACCTGCGCGACATGATTGTGGAACCGAATGATGGTCAGTTGAAGTTGGCTGATGATGCGGTTTTCATCATTGCGCGGGTCGCCAATGATCGCGCGGCCATTGGGGCTGCGCAGCAGGTCATGCTCATTCACGCCGTTCTGTCCCGGATTGTCCGCTCCGGTCAGCAATTTTACTCCACCAAACGCACCACCTTGCTCATACAAATAAGGTTGTGCCTCAGGCCCCAGACCATAGATACAGTCTAAGTCCAATGTCGGAGTGCGAAGGTTGGAAATCTCTCCCGGATTGTCGATCACACTGTCGAAACTGGTCGAGGCATCAAGGGTGATGTCGTGGTCAATGAACTGGCCAAAGAAGATGATCCCGGCTGGCACGCCATCGGTGCGGTTGACCCGTGCACCGCTGTCCATTGCACCGCCTGGCTCACCAATGGTTCTGAGAATGTCAGGCCGGGTATAGGCGGGGCGCAATTGCGGGAACATACGGCCAAAGCGGTCTTCGCGCAGGCCGCCCATATCTTCATCGCCATAAAGGCTCATGGAGCAATAGGGATTAAGGCCTTCGAGGCTCTTCATTCCGTGATAGTCTGGATTTGTCATTTGTATTGCCTTTGTTAGTTTAACTTAAGGCAACCCGGTTGATTTTTTATAAGTACAGATTATTCATTTATTTCGAGAAACCCATTGTAGTGAGCCGCCATGAATCCGCTTATTGCGATATATTGTGTTTCGCTGTCGACGACATGAGTTTTTACTTGTTTTCTGTTGTAAAGACGCGCCACAAAGGTTGTAGGAGTGCGACACGGGTTTTGTTTCGGGGGTAGGCCAAGGCCGTATCTTCCCCTTACCGACCTGACATCCTATCTCTTGATCCATGTCACGAAATAAGGCTGGAGCACCACATAACCCCGATGGAGCCGAGCGTTTCAATGAGGAACGCGCGGCCTACACCGTGTCGCGTGCACAACCGAACCTTGATGCAGGCATCACGGCGATCCGCGAAGTCGTCAAAACGCTCAAACCGGTTCCTGGCGTCTACCGGATGCTCGATACGCGCGGGGACGTCTTGTATGTGGGCAAGGCGCGCAGCCTAAAGGCGCGGGTTGCGAATTACACACAGGCGAGCGGCATGACCAACCGGCTACTGCGCATGGTTTCTCAATGTCGCAATATGGAAATCATCACGACCAATTCTGAGGCTGAGGCGCTGCTGCTCGAAGCGCAATTGATCAAAAGGTTTCGCCCGCCATTCAATGTGCTCTTGAGAGACGATAAGAGCTTTCCCTTCATCTTGCTGCGGTCCGATCATGCATTTCCGCGCATCCACAAACACCGCGGCGCGCGCCGGGCAAAGGGAAACTATTACGGCCCATTTGCAAGCGCGGGCAGCGTCAACACTACACTCAACGCGCTGCAAAAGCTGTTTCTGCTGCGGTCCTGCACCGACAGCTTCTTCAACAATCGTGACCGGCCTTGTTTGCTTTACCAGATCAAACGGTGCTCTGCGCCCTGTGTAGGGCGGGTGAGCACGCAGGATTATGACGCTTTGGTGGATCAGGCGAAGGAATTCCTCGCAGGCAAATCGGGTAAAGTGCAGGCTGATCTTGAAAAGCAGATGGCGAAAGCGGCGGAAGAGCTGGACTTTGAAACCGCAGCGATCCTGCGCGACCGGCTACGCGCGGCGACCTTCATTCAGGGTAGCCAAGCAATCAATGCGAGCGGGGTGGGGGACGCCGATGTCTTCGCGCTCGCAGCCAAAGGCGGGCATATCGGCGTCCAAGCCTTCTTCATTCGCGGCGGTCAAAACTGGGGTCACCGCGCCTTTTTCCCAAGCCATACAAAGGAAGTGGACGAGGCGCATGTTCTCTCCAACGTTATGCTGCAATTCTACGAAGAAGTGCCACCACCGCCGACCATCCTGATCGACCGCGAGTTGTCAGAGCGCGAACTGATTGAGGCGGCTTTGTCAGAGGTGGCGGAGAAGAAGGTCTCGCTATCGATTCCCCAGCGCGGCGACAGGCGCAAATTGCTCGCCCAAGCGCAGCGCAATGCGGTTGAGGCACTGGAGCGGCGGCTGGCCGAAAGCGGCACTAAGGCGAAGGTCAATCGCGATCTGGCGGAGTTTTTGGAGCTGCCCGAACCACCGCAGCGCATCGAGGTTTACGACAACAGCCATATCCAAGGCGCGAAGGCCGTGGGTGCGATGGTGGTTGCCTCGCCCGAAGGCTTTGAGAAATCGCAATACCGCAAATTCAACATCAAGACCGCGCAGACCAATGATGACTATGCGATGATGCGCGAAGTGATGGAGCGGCGCTTTACGCGCGCGATGAAGGACGATCCTGACCGTGAGCGTGAAGGCGTGTGGCCGGACCTGGTGCTGGTCGATGGCGGCAAGGGGCAGCTATCCAGCGTGATGGAGGTTCTGGGCGAGCTGGGCATCGAAGACTTACCTGTGGTGGGCATCGCCAAAGGTCCCCATCACGGACGCGAGGGCCGCGAAGTGTTCCATTTTCCCGATGGCCGCGAAAAGATGCTGCCCACCAATTCGCAAGTGTTGTTTTATGCGCAGCGCCTACGCGATGAAGTGCACCGCTACGCCATCGGTGCCCACCGCGCCAAACGCAGCAAAGCGATCACTGCATCACCCTTGGACGAAATCCCCGGCATCGGTCCGGCCCGCAAGCGCGCGCTGCTGTTGCACTTTGGAACAGCCAGCAAAGTGCGCGCTGCCTCCTTAGAGGACCTGCAACGCGCGCCCGGCGTCAGCGAGACAGTGGCGCGGCAGATCTATGACTTTTATCACGCGAGCGGGTGAAGGCGCGCATCCCCGGCAACCCAACACAAAAAAGGCCAGCCGCGCTGGTATGCGGGCTGGCCTTTTTTCAATAGCTGTTTGAAAGCTTAGTTCGGATAGGTCCAAGCCGAACCACGCGCGAGGTTCTCGCTCGCAAATGCAAAGTTCAGCTTACCATCGACGACGGCATCAAGATATGCGGGCCGCGCATTGCGGTGGTCGATGTAATAGGCGTGCTCCCAAACATCGATTGTCAGCAACGGGTTGAAGCCACTATCTGCAAGCGTATCGCCATCATGGGTTTCTTCGATAGACAGCTTGCCGCCTTTTTCAGCCAGCCACACCCAACCGCTGGCGAAATGGCCTGCGCCACGCGCTTTTAGCTGTGCTTTGAGCTCATCCATAGAGCCGAATGCCTCGTCGATTTTGGCGGCGAGGTCCGCTGATGGAGCGGTTTCGTTGGCGGCCATTGAGTGCCAATAAAACGCGTGGTTCCACGTTTGCGCAGCATTGTTGAACAGACCTGCATTGCTGCCGCGTGCAGCGGCGACAACGGATTCGAGCGACGCGCTGTCATGCGCTGTGCCCTCGATTGCTGCGTTCATTTTGTCGACATAGGCCTTGTGATGCTTGCCATGGTGGAAGGAAAGCGTCTCTGCCGAAATGGCCGGAGCAAGAGCGGTGTCGGGATAAGGCAGTTCGATCAGGTTGAAAGCCACGTTAGTGTCCTCTTTTTGGGTTGGTTTTGTGGGCGCTATAAACACAATGCGTCGGCGCGGCAAAGGTTGCGAGAACACCTCGAGAATTCTGCATCGCGGTGGGGTAGCCGCCCAATTGCTCCAAATCTGAAGTAACTTACATAAGCTTACGTGCGAATGATTGGCAAATGAGGTTATATTCCGGCCATGTTACCGATTAAGCTCGCCCGTGTCACAGGACGCAGCATGGAACCCAAGTTGCGCGATGGAAACTTTGCCGTTTTCCGCCGCTCATCACGGGTCCGGCGTGGCGATATTGTGCTCGCCAAACATCCCGAATTCGGCTGGATCGTTAAAGAGGTTGGGGCGATTGCTAAGAATGGTCGCGTTGCGCTGAATGGCATGTCGCGCTTGTCGACCAATGGATCGCGCCTCGGCTCAGTTTCCCGCGACGAGGTGTTTGGCAAAATTCTCGCGCGGGTACCACTGCTGCGCTGGAGATAAGGCGATTGGTTAAGGCGCGACTTATGCGGCAAGCGTCTCACGCTTAAACGCAGCGTCCGCGCGCAATTGTGAATGTTCGACCCAGGTTGTGTGGACCCCGCTGGAAATCTTGTGCGGCAGACGTGCGCGGCAGATCGGCCCCTTGGTAACATCGCTCGCATCCAATATCGCCAGCTCCGAGTTGCCTGAATTTTCATCGATCAGGAACGTAACGAGATAACCGTCATCTTCTGACGTCGCGCCTTTCCTCGGCACCATCGGGCTCTCGCTCGCATACACTCCGTCGGGCAGTTGGAACACCTGCTCTTCGCCGGTTTCCGTGTCATGGCGAACATATCCGTTGAATAAGAACCAGCCGGGGCGGGTTGTGGTGGACCAGATATAGCGGCTCTTCTCCATCAAATATGCGGGATTGATCATGCCGAATTCGACGATGCGGTCGCATAGACGCTCTTCAACCGTCTCGCCGGTCTTCAGGTTAAAGCGCCAACGGTGCAGGCGGCTTTGGAAGGAATGTTCGTCCACATAGGCCATCATGTGACTGTATTGGCCCGCTTCCTCGATCGGGTCAGGCATAGGTTTGTCCTGATAGTACCCCTCTAGGATCACCTCATCGCCTTCCTCCCAAGCATTTGTCCAATGCAGCACATAGGTTGGTGAGGCTTCGAACCAGCGGATATCCTCTGGCTGCCCATGGCGCGGGATTAGAGCAAAACGGGTGGGCACTCCGTCATGGATGCGGGCGGCGTGAATGTCCCGTTCCAGCAAATCCTTGTCCCAGAAAAGCGGCATATCATTGAGGATCGACCAATTGCGTGTGATTGCCATATCGTGTGGCAGGCGCGGTCCGGGCAGCGGGATCGGCACATAATGCACCAGCTTTCCAGCCCGGTCGACGACGCCATAGTGCATGTAAGGGGCGTATTTGGAGTAGTTGAAGAACATCAGCTCGCCTGTCGCCTCATCCACTTTAGGATGCGCGGAAATGCCGTCCAAGGGCCCCCATGATGCCTTGCCCAAATTCTCCAGGGTGACGGGGTCCATCTGCCACGCTTCGCCACATTGATAGAGGGTCGCGAGCGCAACCCCTGCATGGACGACAATGTCGGTTGAGCCTGTGTCTTTAAGCCCTTCATGCGCGCCAAACCCGGGGCGCTTGGACGTGCCAACCGGGTCCATCAATCCGCCCCATAGTGCTCCACCAGCGATCTGTTCTGCATCAAAGCAATGGGTGCGCACAAAGCGGTTGCGATAGCTGGCTTTGCCGCCCGAAATGCTGACCTGGTGCACCATCGCATCGCCATCAAACGGGTGGTGCCGGCCCAGTGGCTGATGCACGGGGTTTTCGGTATTGCGCAGATAGATGCCGTCCAAATCTGCCGGAATTTCGCCTTCGATCACCTCAAGCTCGTCCACATCCACCTCTTCATGCACGGGCGTCCATGGGCCGGAGAGATAGGGGTGGTTCGACGGCTCTAAGGTGGTGCGAACCGGCGGTTGGCGTGTGACCTGCATTCGGTGTTCTCCCTTGACCCGCAAGGTTAGGCCAAAAAATTCTTCATGCAAACTTGATCTGGATCAATGCGCGGCCGCGCATTCGCGGTGTAGCCCTCGACTGCATCACAAAGGAGGCTGCAATGAAATCCATCCTGTTACACATTGATGGCGATTCCTGCATGGAAGCGCGTTTGCAAACCGCGATGGACATCGCGCGAGCATGCGATGGCCATATTACGTGCCTGCAAGCGGTCACTTACGAGGTCTTTGCGCCCGGCGACTTTTACGGCTCGGCAATGGCAGCTGCTATGCCGCAGATCAGACAAGCCGCAGAGCGCCTGAGGGCCAAGATCGAGAGCGATCTATCGAATGAGGACGTCTCTTGGGAATGGCGCTTCATCAGCGGGCGGGCCGAGCATCGCTTACTTGAACAATCCGCGCTCCATGACATCATTCTGGTTGGCCCGCATGATATTGGTGAGGATGGGACGCGCGGACCGTCTGCGATGGCGGGCGAACTGGCGATGCGCGCAGCGGTGCCCGTTCTCGTAATACCGGGCGATACGCAGCGATTTGACCTAACGGCGCCGGTTCTCATTGCGTGGAATGGCTCATCCGAGGCGAGTGTTGCTCTGCGCTCAGCGGTGCCTTTGCTGAAACACGCCAGTGCGGTGCACATCGCCACTGTGCAAGAGGTCAAGCGTGAACAACGCGTCGATTTTTCCGCTCACGAAGCCGCCGCCTATCTCAACCGTTACGGGATCAGTGTGGAGGTGACAGAGGTAGAGCGCGGCGATGCAAAAGTGGCTGATGTTCTGTGTGCAGAGGCGGAAAAGCTCGGGTGTTCGATGCTTGTGATGGGTGCTTATGGCCATTCGCGATTGGCCGAAATGTTGCTGGGCGGGGTGACCCGGCGCAGCCTCAATGATCCGAAGATGCCGATCTTCCTCGCGCATTGATAGCAGCCGAGCAGCAACAGTTCCCGAAGGCTTGGGGTGAAGCATGAATGGTGGGGCGATGGGGCGGAAGTGGTTTTCCTACTGGTGCCGGTCAGAGTAGAATCTGCGCATTCTTTAATGAACGCATGGCAGAATGGTCGAATTGCGAAAGTTGACACTCCAGCAGTGCAGTTTCCTGAAAAATCACCTCAGAATCAGTGTTTTGTGGGAGTTCCGGTTATTTCCTAAACGCCCCCTTGTGCGGTCCATGCTTCAACCTCTGCCCCGCTCAACTCTTGGCTTTGCGTTGCCGCATCATGCCCTCTTGCGCGACGCTGGCGACCAGTTGGCCTGCGCGGTTGAAGATGCGGCCCCGGTTGAAGCCGCGCCCGCCGCCCGACCACGGCGCATCCGTTGCATAGAGCAACCACTCATCAGCGCGCGCTTCGCGGTGGAACCAGATCGCATGATCGAGGCTTGCTCCGACCAACTCCCCGCGCATCCAGCTGAGCCCATGGGGCAGAGCGCTGGTTCCGAGCAGCGTGTAGTCGCTGGCATAGGTGATGATGGCGCGGTGCAGGGCCATGTCATCGGGCAGCGACCCACCGGTACGAAACCAGCTATGCGCGCGCGGTTCGCGCGGTTCGCTGTTCATCCAGTGCAGCCGATCAACGGTGCGCATCTCAATCGGACGCGGGCGCAGCATCAGTGCGCGTTGCGCCTCGCTCAGTCTGTCGCCGATCTGGTCCGCCATGACCGTGCGCATCTCCATATCGGATTTCAGCTTCTCTGGCGGGGCGACATCAGGCATGACCACGTCATCGTGGCTCATACCGTCTTCTGGCACCTGAAAGCTGGCGGTGAGGTTGAGGATTGGGGTCGCGGTGCCGTCCTCGCTCTCTTGAGCGGCAACGACCCGGCGATTGGCAAAGCTGCGCCCATCAAAGTCACGTTCTATGCGGTACTCAATAGGCGCACCCTCGCGCCCGCCGCGCAGGAAGTAGGCGTGGAGCGAATGCGCGGTCTTGGTTGCAGGAACGCTGGCTTGGGCGGCTTGGAGCGCCTGTGCGAGGACCTGACCACCGAACACACGGCCAATGCCTCCCTTCTGCTCACGCCCGGCATAGACGTCAGCGGCGCGCTTATCGACTGTCAGCAGCCGGACGAGACCGTCGGTCAGAGCTTGCGGTGTGGGCTGGGAGTGAGCGGGTGTATCAGTCATAGCGAGGCCCATGCGGGGGCCAAGTGCCGTGGTCAAGTCAGGCTAACCCCGACCTGCCAGACCCAGCTTGCGCAGTATGCGATAGGCATAGGCTTTGGGCCGGTTGCTGGCAGGCCAGCGCGCCGGTGCTTTAGGGACAAACCCGCGCTGACGCAGCCAGTGGTTGAAGGCGCGTGCATCGCTCTCACCATAGCTCCATGTGGAACGCCAAGTGATGGAAAGCGAGATCGAACTGGACGGGCCATTGCGCACGAAGTGGGGCGCCATGACCGGCACATAGACTGCGTCACCGGGACCAAGCGGAAAGGGGCGGGCGGCGTCCATATACGCCTCATCCCAAGCCAGCTCTCGCGGGCCGCCAGTGTAGTAGCTCTCATGCGCGGTATCAGGCGCAAACCGGGGGTCGCCAGCGGGGAACTGCGTCATCACTTTGGTGCCCTTCACCTGCAACAGGATGTTGTGCTCCGGGTCGAAGTGATATGGGGTGACGGCGTTAGGGCTAGAGATGAAGATGAAGGCTTGCGGGGTGAGCAAAGCTCCGGTTTTGACTGCGATCTCGGCTTGCAACTCATCCAACAGATCAGTCAGAAGGGCACGGTAAGCGGGCACTTGCTCAACGTGTTTAAGGACCGCCCAACTCTCAGCTTTGGCAACCTGTCGGATCGTCTCGCCAATGGTCAGGCCGGTTGCGCCGGGCTTCCCTGTAACGCCTATGGGCAAGTCGCCACGATTGTACTCGACGCTAGTAGCTGGCAACTGCTCTGCAAGAGCGGCAAGCGCTTCAAGCTCAAGCAGCGGATGGTGACCGAGCGTGTGTCGCAGCGTATGCGGCGTCTCGGGATAGGAACGCGCAAAGGCATCACGAGCGGTGTCATGGAAGGTGCCAATTGGTCGCGTGGTGTAGGGGACAGGACGCTGCCACTGATGGTTCGGTGCGTTCATGACTTGCTGCTCCCGCGCATCTCATACGCCATCATCTGCTTGCATACGAAGCGGCGGACACCGCCACCAATGGCGACATTGCGGCTGACCATGGTGCGCTTCTCGCGCCAGATCCGCTCGATCATGGAGTGCCCTTCAGCGGCGCAACTGTCGGCCCATGCGATGTCGCCACGCTCCAGCATGGCAAGGTTCTCAATCTGGAGCAGCAGGCCGGGGGAGAAGCGAGCGAAGGCTTCGTCGAATGTGGTCTTGAAGCTGAAGACACCGGGCGATGTCACAAAGCTGGCGAGCATAGCGATGGGGCGGCCATCCAGCTGGAGCGCCAACCGTTCGAGCCGTCCAGCCTTGGCCGCACGTTGCAGGGTCTCTTTGAAGAAGCGGCGTGTCCCATCAGCGCTGCTAAGGGCAGAGCCCGCCTCGCCCTTCCAACCCTCTGCCTCTAGTGCGAGGAATTGCGCAGTCCACTCAGCGAGCTTAGTCGCATCTTCGCGCCGTTCCAAAAGCAACTCGCCCTGTTCGGATAGGCGCTTGTACTGGCGGCGCAGCTCCTTGCGCTTCTTGGCGCTCATGGCTTGCTCAAGATACGCCTCTGGATCGGAGGTGTCGGGTGCAAGCATGGCGCGCTCAGACCGCTTGACGGTGCGACAGAGCCGTCCGTCGCGCTCCGCAACGGTCTCAAGCGCATTCGCCATGGGACCGTCTTCACACAATTGCGGCAGGTGTAGGAATAGCGCGCCCTTTGGCTTAGCATCCAGCTTGGCGAGGACGGCATGCCAGAAGTCCTGCTCGTAACCGGCGGCGACGAGAGGCGTGCTGCAAAAGGCGTTGTCATGCAGCCAAATGGCAGCATGGGGCACGCGATATCCGTAGTAACGCGAGGCTCGTTCAATCGGCATCAACCCGCGTAAACGCCCGTCCACAACATAGGATAACAGCGCAAGTTTAGCGCCGCCATGCAAGTGTTTCATGGCTGGGATCAGACACCATGGTTCGAAGAATGGATTAGGCTCGCTCACCTCTGCGGCAAGCGCCTGCCACTTCTCGATAAAGCGCGGATCGGTGGCTTGTGATCCAGAGACAAGGCGCAATTCTGCACGCCCGTCACCGTGATGCTCAGGCGCGGTAACACCGTCATTACTGTCTGGCGTGGTCGCCATAAGCATCGCGTGAACCCCTTCAAATTCTCCCTTCGCATGAAGGGGTTAAGAATGCTTGGAGTTCAGGCGCGCTGTCCAAACGTGGCACACCGGCAGGGGCAAAACTAACAGCCCCAAAATCAAAACCCCGCCCGGATTGCTCCGGACGGGGTCTTGCTTCTAGCTTTCAGCGATCCTCAGGGGCCGCTTTGCCTTTGATCAGTGAGCCAATGCCGCGAGCAAAAGCAACGCGACAATGTTGGTGATCTTGATCATCGGGTTCACAGCTGGGCCAGCGGTATCCTTGTAAGGATCGCCGACCGTGTCGCCTGTGACGGCAGCTTTGTGAGCCTCAGAGCCTTTACCGCCGTGATTGCCGTCTTCGATGTACTTCTTCGCATTGTCCCATGCGCCGCCACCAGCGGTCATGGAAAGCGCGACGAACAAGCCGCCAACGATCACACCGAGCAACAACGCGCCAAGTGCAGCAAAGGCCTCGTCCTGACCTGCGATCATATAGATCACGAAGTAGGTCACGATCGGTGCAAGGACAGGCAACAGCGACGGCACGATCATCTCTTTGATCGCCGCCTTAGTCACAAGGTCAACGGTGCGCGCGTAGTCAGGCTTCTCGGAGTAATCCATGATGCCCGGCTTTTCTTTGAACTGCTCGCGCACGTCCTTCACCACATCGCCAGCAGCCCGGCCTACCGCGGTCATGCCCATCGCTCCGAAGAGGTAAGGCAAAAGCGCGCCGAGCAGCAGCCCAACGATCACATACGGGTTTTCGAGGCTGAAATCGACATTGGCGCTCGGGAAGTACTCCCGAAGGTCAGCGGTGTAAGCGGCGAACAGCACGAGGGCTGCAAGACCCGCTGAGCCGATGGCATAGCCTTTGGTCACAGCTTTGGTGGTGTTACCAACCGCATCAAGCAAGTCGGTTTTCTCACGCACGCTTTCATCCAGACCCGCCATTTCGGCAATGCCGCCCGCATTATCGGTCACAGGACCATAAGCGTCGAGCGCCACGACCATGCCAGCGAGTGCAAGCATCGCGGTTGCACCGAAGGCGAGACCGATCAGACCGGCGAGTTGGAATGCGCCAATGATCGCTGCAATGATGACGATTGTCGGCAGTGCGGTTGATTCAAGGCTGATTGCCAGACCTTGGATCACATTGGTGCCGTGGCCCGTTTCCGAAGCTTTAGCGATCGAGCGCACCGGACGGAAGTTCGTGCCGGTGTAATACTCTGTGATCCAAATGATGATGCCGGTGAGAGCAAGGCCGATCAACGAGCAATAGAACAAGTCCATGCCGTTAAATTCAACCATGCCGGTTCCTGCATTGAGCACTGTGGTCATGTCAGAACCCGCTGTTCCCAGCGCGTATGAAATCGCCAGATAGATCAGCGGGATCGAAAGGAATGCGGTGACAAGGAAGCCCTTATACATCGCGCCCATCACATTCGTACCGCCGCCAAGGCGAACGAAATATGTACCGATGATCGAGGTAACGATACACGCGCCGCCGATCAGCAATGGCAGAGCCATCAATGGCAGCAATAGATCGCCCAATTGGGTTAGGAGCAATGCGGTAAGAACCATGGTTGCACCAACGGTCACAACATATGTCTCGAACAAGTCAGCCGCCATGCCAGCGCAATCGCCAACATTATCGCCTACGTTATCCGCGATGGTCGCAGGGTTGCGTGGATCATCCTCTGGAATGCCCGCTTCGACCTTACCGACCAAGTCCGCGCCCACATCTGCGGCCTTGGTAAAGATACCGCCGCCAAGGCGCGCAAAGATCGAAATCAGCGACGCGCCAAAGGCCAGACCAACAAGGCCGTCAATGACCTCGCGGCTGTTCGGGGCAAGTGCCATCGGGCCGATCAAAACGTAGAAGAACACTGCGATAGCGAGCAATGCAAGGCCAGCCACCAACATGCCGGTGATCGCACCAGCGCGGAACGCCAGCGTCAGACCCGCTTGCAAGCCCGTTTCCGCCGCCGCTGCCGTGCGAACGTTTGAGCGAACCGAGATATTCATCCCGATATAGCCTGCAACACCCGACAGAATTGCGCCGATCAAAAAGCCGACCGCCGGGATCATGCCCAGCGCAACGCCAACGATGATCGCAACAACCACGCCGACGATCCCGATCGCGGTGTATTGACGGTTGAGATAAGCTTGCGCGCCTTCTTGAATGGCGGCTGCAATCTCTTGCATTTTTTCATTACCAGCGCTGGCATTCAGCACCTGGCGACTGGTGACAAAGCCATAGATAATGGCAAGCACACCCAACCCGATAGATATGAGAATAAGGTCCACGTAAAATCCCCTCTGAAGCGTGGAAAATGCGCCTCTTATAAATCCGCTCTGATGGCAGCGCGGGCGCAAGGCGGATAGTCATAGGGTTTGGATACAAGCTTGCAAGCCGGAAAACGGCGCAATTGTGGGCTAGCGCGCGGGTTTTACCAATTTTGGTATGAGAAGCGCCAATTTATCCGGCTTTATCCGTGTTGATAACCTAGCCCGATAGCGTTCACGATTGGGTTTCCATCAATCACCAACGGCGCGAATCCTCTTGGGCTTACTGCTCCGATTTGTGCGGCCGGAACGGGGCATTTGGTGTCTGCTGGAATGGTGAACAGCAATTCGTAATCATCGCCCCAACGCATGCAATCATCCGGTCGGGTGAGGTCAGCGACAGGGACATTGGCGCAGTCGATGGACAACGTAACCTCGCTCGCTTCGGCAAGGCGGAATGCGTCCAACAACAGGCCATCGGAGATGTCCATCATCGCGGTGACTATGGGAGCCAGTTTGCGCCCTTCGTCCAATCGCGGGCGAGGGCGGTCGAAGGCTTGCAAGTGCTCACTATGGCCGAGAAAGCCCAGCATTGCCCGGCCTAAGATGCCTGTGACATACACCCCGTCACCGATTTGTGCTCCGACACGTGATGGTACTGGGGTGTGCGTGGCACGACCAATTGCGGTCATGGAATAGGTGCTTGCGCCGGTCGCTGCGACTGTATCACCGCCTAAGATTGGCACATTGTAGGAAGTTAGCGCCTCGCGGAGGCCCTCGACAAAGCGCAGGTCATCGTCGCCCAACGAATGCCCTTGCAGTACGCCGACCGGTTCTGCGCCTTTGCTAGCTAGGTCTGAGAGGTTGATTGCGACCAACTTCCAGGCGACGTCTGCGGGATCGGCTTCGGCGCGAAAATGCGTGCCCTCGGCCATCATCTCGTGATTGAGGATCAGTGTCTCATCACCAAAGGGGATCACCGCGCAATCATCGCGCAAGCCCCGCGCGCCGGGATGCAGCGGCAATGTGCGCAACGCAGCGAGAAATTCGCCCTCGTTTATGATCGAGCATCCTTGGCGACGGCATCGAGAATGCCGTTCACGAATTTCGCCTCGCGATCATCAAAGAACGCTTTTGCAACGTCGACATATTCGGTGATTGCGCTGGCAGTGGGCACGTCGGCGCGCGCGATCAGCTCATAGGTGCCAGCGCGCAGGATTTGCAGCATCGTTTTGTCTAACCGCGCGAGCGTCCAGCCTGCGGACAGTTTTTCGATCAAGGCCGCGTCGATCTCATCCCTGCGCGCATCGACACCGCGTACGATGTCGTCAAAGAAATCGACCTCTGCATCGGCAAAAACTTCACCTTCGTGGTCCTCATCATCGACTTCGCGACCGAGCCGATGCTGGTGAAATTCATTGAGCAATTTGTTGAGCGCAGTGCTCTCCATCTGTTGTTGATAGAGGGCCTGAACGGCGGCGAGGCGCGCGGTCGAGCGAGCCTGAGAGCGGGCGGGAATGTTCATTTGATGCGCAATTCTACTGATTTGGCGTGAGCGGGTAGGCCCTCTGCATGGGCGAGTGCGGCGGCGGCTGGACCAATAGTGTTAAAAGCTCCGTCGTCGAGCGCGATAAAACTGGTGCGCTTCATAAAGTCGAGCACTGACAGCCCGCTGGAAAAACGTGCGCGGCGACCCGTAGGCAGCACATGGTTCGGGCCGGCAACGTAATCTCCCACCGCTTCTGGCGTCATGCGGCCAAGAAACACGCTTCCGGCATGGCGGATTTTTAGCAACATGGCTTCGGGATCTTTGATGGCGAGCTCTACGTGTTCGGCGGCTAGGCGGTTGATCAAAGCGGGAGCCTCGCTCTCAATGTCATTCACCAATATGATCACGCCATGATCGTCCCAGCTTGCCTTTGCGGTCTTGCCAGTTGAAAGCTGAGTAAGCTGCAAGGAAATGCAGTCTTCGACCATTCTGGCATAGCCTGCATCATCGGTGATCAGGATCGATTGTGATGAGGGATCGTGCTCCGCCTGGCTGAGCAGATCGGCAGCGGTCCAATCGGGGTCATTCTCCCCATCGGCCACCACCAAAATCTCGCTTGGCCCAGCTACCATATCGATGCCGACCACGCCGAATAGTTGGCGTTTTGCCTCTGCTACATAGGCATTTCCGGGGCCAGTGATGACATCAACAGGCGCGATTTTTTCCGTGCCATAGGCAAGTGCGCCAACCGCCTGAGCGCCGCCAACTCGCCAAATCTCATCAATCCCGGCAACATGCGCTGCAGCAAGGACTAGGGGGTTGGAATTTCCTTTGGGCGTGGGCGTTACGACCACAACCCGCTCCACCCCCGCGACGCGCGCGGGGATCGCATTCATCAGCAAGGATGAAGGGTAGGCCGCGCGGCCACCGGGCACATACAGCCCCGCCGCATCAACCGGCCGCCAAATCGCGCCAAGCCGCACGCCCGCATCATCGGTATAGTCACGGTTCCTGGGCAATTGGTCTTCGTGATAAGCGCGGATCCGGGTGGCCGAGAGGTTAAGGGCATCGCGTAGGTCCGCATCGATCTGTTCATAGGCCTCTGCGCACCGTTCTGGGGTGATTTTCCAGTCGGCATCATCGATCAGTGCGTAGCCGTCGTAACGCTGCGTGTATTTGACCAGTGCATCATCGCCACCGGTTTTCACCGTGCGCAGGATGTCCTGCACCACGCCGCCAACATCTCCATCGGCTTCGCGCCGTGCGTTGACCACGCGAGCAAAGCGTTGCTCAAAATCGGGATCGAGGGTTGAAAGTTGCTGCATTACGCGGCATCCTTTTCAGAGCGATTTTCCGCATCGGCGCGGAACGCTGCGACCAGATTGGCGACGCGTGGATCGGTTTTAAACGCTGCGCGGTTCACGATCAGGCGAGCAGAGATGTCGATGATGCGCTGTGTCTCCATCAACCCGTTTTGCTTTAAAGTGGTGCCGGTCGAAACCAGATCGACGATCTGACGCGCGAGGCCAAGCGAAGGGGCAAGCTCCATCGCTCCGCTCAGTTTGACGCATTCGGCCTGAATGCCCTGTCGCTCAAAATGGCGGGCGGTCAGGCTGGGATATTTGGTTGCAACGCGCAGATGACTGACGCCGGAGGGTTCATCCGTATCGCTGGCAAGGCGGGCAACCGACAGGCGGCAATGCCCGATATCGAGGTCTACCGGCGCATAAAGGTCGGCATAATCGAACTCTTCGATGACGTCTGATCCAACGATCCCCACCTGTGCCGCGCCATGTGCAACAAAGGTCGCCACATCAAAGGCGCGCACTCTGATCAGTCGCATATCAGGTCGGGTTGTGCCGAAAGAAAGCGAGCGGTTGGACTTGTCGTGAAAGCCATCCTCGGGCACCACGCCAGCGCGCGCCATCACTGGCAGCGCTTCGTCGAGAATGCGGCCCTTTGGTATAGCAAAGGTCAGTTGGCCTGTTGTGGTGTTAGTCATGTCACTCGTCATAGCGCGGGCGGGCTTAGGCACCCAGCGCATAAAGGGCAACACAAACGCTTCGGGCGAAGGTGGGACAATGATCGAGGCAGGGGCACAAGCGATGAGCGAACAGACAATTATGGCAATTGAGGAGTTCGCAAGCGCACTTGATTGGCAGGCAACTCATGCAGAGGAAAACGGCGCGCCGTGCACTGCGCGGGTGGTTCGAGCGCTGGCTCGCGTACGAGAGGGCGACACCGCTACCGGTAGGCGGATTGCCAATTGGCAGGGGCTGACGTTGAAAGACGCAATGCCGCTGCGCATGGCGGGCGGGCTGCATCACCTGCTGCTATCAGGAACAGATGACCGCTTGGCGCGGGTTTATAGCGGGCAGATCACCGACCAGGGGCAGGTTGATCGGCTGGTATGCGAGTTGGTTGAGACTTACGATACGCTGCTGCTTCCATGGCTCGACGGACCGCCACAGACCAACGAAGCCGGACGCTCGGCCAGCATTATGGCGGGATTGTTGTGGGTGGCTCAGCATGTTGTGCCCCGCTTTGAACTGTTCGAATTGGGCGCGAGCGCAGGGGTCAACACGATGTTGGATCGATATCATTTCCAGCTGGGCGAAACGGCGGTTGGCCCGGAAGATTCGCCAATGCGGATTGAGCCGGAATGGCGCGGTGATGCGGGCTCGCCCCCCAATGCACCGGATGACTTTGCTATTCTTTCTGTGCGCGGATGCGATGTCGGCCCGATTGACCTGTCGGATAGCGCCAGCGCGTTGCGGCTCAAAAGCTATGTTTGGCCCGATGCGCCTGTTCGCATGTCACGCATTGATGCAGCGATCCAGCTGGCAAGCGAGGTCGCGCCCGACATAGTTCAGCAAGATGCAGGAGCCTTCGTGCACGAGATGCTGGAGCAACCGCAGGCTGAGGGCACGACGCGCGCAATGTTTCATTCGATCATGTGGCAATATATGCCCGCCGCGACACAGGAATCGATCACGTCAGCTTTTGAAAAGGCTGGCGCAAAAGCAACTCCAGATCGTCCGCTCGGCTGGATCAGTCTTGAAACTGACCCGAAGACGTTTCGTCACGAGTTAAAGGTTCGCCGTTGGACCGGAGAAGCGAATGATGGTGAAACAGTTCTACTTAGCCATGCCCATCCGCACGGGGCATGGGTGGAGTGGTTGGAATTATAATTGCATTTTGCAACTTAAATTGCTATGCCATTGATGTGAATGATAAATGCCTCCCCTATGGTGATCTGACTCTTGATCAGGCGCTCGCTGCTTTTCGCAAGGATCATGACCTTGAAGGCAAGTACCGCGCGATGAGTCCAGAGGCGCAGGACCACTTTGAGCGACACGATATTATCCACGTTTTGTTCGGTCTTGATACGACCCTTCGTAAGGAGGCGCAGGCCGACGGTTGGACGCTTATTGGCAGCGACATAAGCTGGCGGGATATTCGCACCTTCATGAAATTGCCTGAAGAGGTAAACTTGCTTGAAGAAATCGGTTGGTGGTCGCTCACCAAAGGGTTTCTGCTCAGCTTGCCAGACAATGCAGCAATTCTGTGGCGCTCGCGTCAACTGCGTAAGAAATGGCGTTGGTCAGATAATGCGCAATATCGACAGCAAAGTGTATCGGAAATTCGCGAGGAGTTCGGAATTACGAGGGCGCTGAGCGTCTAGTCCGCCACGCCAACTTGTAGGGTCGGACAGTTTAGAGCCTCAGAAATTGCTCCATCGCAGCGTTCACCGCCTCGGGCGCTTCCCAGGGCACAAAATGCCCGCAATCGGGAACTTTGACGATGGTGAGCGGATCGATGAGCGCGTCCAACCCTTCGAGGTTTTCCGGCGGCAAGGCGATATCATCCAGTGCCCAGACCACCAGCGTAGGGATCGTTAATTTGGGAAGGTTTGGCGCGGAATAGTCGGCAGGTAACTCAAACGGTTCATCCATCGTCGGCACATGCATCGAACTGCCCCGATAGTAGTTGATCATCCCAAAGCACATGTCGCGGTCTTCCCAATCTTTGAGCATTTGCGCCCGCTCTTCTGGCGGCATGGCGTCAGATCGGTCCCAGTTCACCTCTTGTTTGAGGATGCCGGTGATCCCGTGTTCGCGGATCAGGGCATCGTTGGCAGGGTCTTTGAAGCCGATAATATATTGGCTCGCAGCCCGCTGACCGGGATGGGTGTAGAGCAGTTTTTGAAAGATCGACGGATGCGGCGCATTGGCGATTACAGCGCGTTCCACCCGTGCATGTTGGCCGCCAAGGGCCACACCCCAGGCAATCGCGCCGCCCCAATCGTGGCCGACAATCGTGAATTTATCGACGCCCAACGCATCGGCGAGCAGGAACACATCACTGATCAATTTGTCCGGAGTGTAGGCCTCTACCTCTTGCGGTTTTGATGATCCGCGATAGCCGCGCTGATCCGGCGCGATACAGCGAAAGCTGTCAGAAAAATGTGCGATCTGGTACCGCCAAGTGCGATAATTTTCGGGAAAGCCGTGGAGGAAGATCAGCACCGGCGCGTCGCGTGGACCTTCATCAACCACATCCAGATGAATGCCATTGGCGAGCTTTACGCGGCGTTGTTCCATTGCGCTCACTCGCCTTCTTCCATGCGTTCCATATAACCATTGGCGACCATTGCTGCGACTTGATCGAACAGTGCATCGGGAGTGCGGCGCATCTCGCCCATGCCTGCCTCCATCCCTTGCGCGACTATGATTTCACGCTCTCCTGCTGCCATGCCGTCCAGCATTGCTTTGGCTGCGTCATTGGCGGGAATGCCTTCATCGATGACCTTGTCGCTGACGCCACGTTTTGAGCCATCGGAAACCAAGGCATTGCGCGCGACATCGGTGGCGACTGATCCAGGGTAGATGACATGGACATTGACGCCCGTCTGCGACAGCTCACCGCGCAGGGCGTCGCCGTATCCTGCCAGTCCGAACTTTACCGCGCTATAAGCGGTGCGCATCGGTACGCCGACTTTGCCGGCGATGGATGAAATGAACGCAATATTGCCGGAACCGCGTTCTGCCATATGACCAATCAAGCCCTGACTGAATGCGATCTGTGATGTGAGGTCGATATCGATAATGTCGCGATAGACCTGCATGTCGGTTTTGAGGGCGCGACTGCGCTGCGAAACACCGGCATTGGCAAAGGCGATGTCTACTCCGCCTTTCCAAGCGATCGCCTTGGCCGTGGCATCAGCAAGCGCTGCATCATTGCGTACATCAAATGGCAGGATGACGGTCTCGCCACAATCCGCAGCAACTTGTGCAAGTCGCGCTTCATCGCGGCCTGATAGCACCAAATGCGAACCGCGTGATGAAAGGTCGCGCGCCAACGCTGCGCCAATGCCCGAAGATGCTCCGGTGATCCACGCCACCTTGCCCGTGTAGTCCATTTCAATCTCCCGTTTGATGCCAGCGTTAGAACGGGGCGAAGGACTGGGCAATCAGATTGCGGCGCTTTCTTGAATGATCGCTGCGAGATTTTCGGGAAACACGGCCTCGTGCCATTTATTAAGCTCAGCAAGGGTGAACCAACGGTGCTGTGTCATCACCTTTTGCTCCAGCGGCGTGTGCCGTGATGTGTCGATCTGCGCGGATTGCAGGCGAACGATATAGTACCGCTCGTCCGCCTGCACTGGCTCCCCCTCAACAGTGACAAATTCCGGCGTGGTGCGCGCGATTTGCGCGCCGGGATCAGCGGTAATCCCCGTCTCTTCCAACAACTCGCGCCGGGCGGCTTGGTCAAAGCTCTCTCCTCGCTCGCACTCACCGCCGGCCGTGACCCAGAATGGCGGGCGATCGGCCACGTCGAAGCGAAACATCAGCACGCGGCTCTCCGCATCAATCACGATAATCCGTGCAGATCGCCGCACGCGTTTTCCGGGTGCAAATTCGCTCATGCAGCGGGCGCGCTGGCCTTGATTGCGACGGCATGCACACGCTCACCGACAATATCGCCCAATGCCGCAATTACCGCGCGTTGACGCGCAAGGCGGCTCATTTCTGCGAAAACTGGTGCTTCGATCACGATGGTAAAGTGCGATTCGCCCGATCCATCATCGCCGGAATGGCCCGAATGCTGCGCACTGTCATTGATGATATCGAGCATTGTTGGAGCAAAGGCGTCCGTCAAAAGCGCCTGCATTTCGTCTGCCACTGTTCCGCTCATCGCGCCTGTTTCCTATTTTGCATGGGTCTATGGGTTGGAATCTGGCGACTCCAACGCCATTCTCAAGCCCCTATGGCGCAATCGCGATTCCACGGACGGCACGAAGCCGAGGCTCGCCAGTGCGAACATCCCACTTGTCGGGAGGCAGGTGAGTTTCGCGCGCCTGGCTATCGCCCGAATGGCTTTGATGGTCCAGGCGAATGGCGCTGGTTCTGTTTGGACCATGTGCGCGAATTCAATGCGGGCTATGACTGGTTTGAGGGGATGAGTGCGGATGAAATCCTCGATGCGCAATCGCCTGCTTCGGGATGGCGCACGGAAAGCCCGAGTTTCGGACCGCGTGCCGGCGTCGACGGAATGCCACGCTGGGCCGATTTTGATGATCCACTCGATGCCATCTCAGCGCGCGCAAACGGCATTCGTAGCCGCGCGCAAAGAGAGGCCGCGATGGCAATGGATGCGCGGTTTTCAAAGGATGAGGCCGAAGCGCTTGAGACAATGGGTCTTGGCTCTGACACAGACCGCGCACGATTGCGCCGGCGATATTCCGAATTGGTGCGACGATACCACCCGGATCGCAATGGCGGCGACCGCAGCTATGAGACGCGGCTTGGCAAGGTGGTAGATGCGTATCAATTGTTGCGCAAAAGCGCGGTGATTTCTTAGCCGGCTTCCGCGATCAATTTCGCATCGATCGCATTCGCCTCTGCGTATGCAGGCCTCTGAGTGATGCGATCGACATAGGCTTTGAAGGCAGGCTGCTCTGGGATTGAGCCGAACCTCAATCCCCACACGAACTGGCTGCCGACATAAGTGTCCGCCATGGTGAAACGATTGCCAGCGGCGAAATCGTTATTTTTCAGCCATCCTTCCATTGCCGATAAAGCCAAATCCAAGCTGCCAAAACCGGCGGTCGCAGTGCGCTCTTCTGGGACTTTCCAGCCTAACGCAGACGCCATTACGGCTTGCTCAATCGGTCCGGCGGCAAAGAACAACCAGCGGAAATAGGCTGCTTTCTCATCCGATTGCGGCAAAAGTCCCTTATCTGAGTGGGTTTCAGCAAGGTAGTGATTAATCGCCGCAGCTTCGGTTATGACGTGATCTTGCCCGCCAACGTGGTGAACCAAAGCAGGCACTTTGTTCATCGGGTTGATGGCCAAAAAATCGTCGGGCCTATCCGCAAAATCAAACACGACCTGATCATAATCCGCGCCCGCTTCGTGCAAGGCCCAGCGCGAAATTTGGCCGCGGCTCATGGCGACTGTGTAGAATGTGAACTCAGCCATATTAGCCGCGTCCCCGCGTAAAAAGGGGCTCAAACTCGCCAAATATCAGCCGTGAGCCGTCAAAAGGCGGGTCGCCCTCGGGATAGTTTTCGAAGCCTTCGCCTTTGCCCATTGCCTCTTTCGCTTTGTCCAACGTTTCCTTGTCAGGCCAGATCACCCAGCCTGTGACCATCTTTTCGCCTTCAGGCGCAGCGACAGCCTTGCGCATATCGGTGACCTTCCCGTCTGGAACATGCGCTTCCCATGCCTCCATCACCTCAATCGCGCCATGATCCATCGACCAATTGGCCATGAATTCAGCTGCCTTGATATAGGCATCACGGTTTTCCTCAGGCACCGATAACGCTGCGATAGCCACATACATCTGCATTCTCCCTTCTCAGATTGAATCAGTTTAGCAGAATTCGGCAGCCTTCGGTTAATTCTGCCGAAACGCCCAGCGTAAGGTGCGGCCCACACCCCAAGTCGCCGCGCGCGCGGGCAGGGCAGTGAGAACGGGACGTTGGAGCTTCAACATTGAACGACCCCAATCGGGCAACATCGCCACCGCCTCTGCGCCAAGAATGGCTTGCACTCCTGGCGGCGTGCCCTCGGGCTTTTGCGTTAGCACCAATTGAGCGATTTCGCGCGCCTCTGGCGAAGGGCGCAGGTCAGCGCGTAGCTCTCGGAAAATGGCCTCAGCCTCATTGCGTGTCTCTGGCACTGGATCGGCGCCCAGTGCACGGGCTACAAATGCGAATTGGCGGTAATACTCATCTTGCTCGGCACTGGGCATATTGGGGCGAACATGGCGCAAATAGCCTGCAAGAAAGCTCTGTGCTTCGACCACATGCACCCATGCCAATGTGCGCGGATTGTTGGCCTGATAGGGTGTGCCATCGGGCAATGTCCCTGTGACTTTTGCGTGGATCGCATTGACCCGCGCTATGGCAGCGTTTGCACGGGTTTCGTGGCCGAAGGTGGTGACCGCAATAAATTGAGCAGTACGACGCAGGCGGCCATGCATATCCTCGCGAAAATTGGAATGGTCGAGCACCCCTTGCAGCGCCTCTGGATGGAGCATTTGCAGCAGCAGGCTGCGGATACCTCCGGTCATCATGCCCACTAGATCGGCATGCACCATGCGGATCGGTGTGTCCTTGGCGAACAGCGCATCGTCCGATGGTGGGGTCGGCTTTTGCCCGTTGGAGGTGTCGTTAAAAACGCCGCGCACTTGATCGACAAGTCGCAGACGCAAGGATTCGATCGGATCGGCCATTACCGTAAGGTAGCGATCCCAACCGCATTTTTCGAGCGGTTCACCTTAACTTTGGCTCAGGCCTACCCATTTCTTGGATCATGGAGATCAACGCTAACTTTGCAGAGCCTGTGCAGATCAAGACCAGCGCACTCGATTGGATACCGTCACCGATGGCGGGTGTGGACCGGCGCATGCTTGACCGGATCGGCGATGAGGTCGCCCGCGCGACGTCTATTGTTCGCTATGCTGAGGGAAGCGCATTTGCCGAACACACCCATTCGGGTGGTGAGGAGTTTATCGTACTCGAAGGCGTGTTCCAGGATGAGCACGGCGATTATCCCGCTGGCACCTATGTCCGCAATCCGGTGGGTACGCATCATGTGCCGCGCTCTGATCCGGGCTGCACCATCTTTGTGAAATTGTGGCAGTTTGACCCTGCAGATCAGGAGCAGATGTCGCTCGATCTTAACACGGTCGAGCTGACGCCGGATCCTGCACACCCGGGTGTTCAACGCGTCATCCTGGCTGACCGGACCTATGAACAGGTTGCGCTGGAAGAATGGGAGTCGGGCGCAGCAGTCGCTATCGTTGATGAGGGCGGATTTGAGGTACTGATCCTGTCAGGCGAGCTGAGCTATGATGGCACACTCTATCAGACCCATGATTGGCTGCGCGTACCGGCGCAAATGGCCGCACACTTCACCGTTGGCGGCACGGCTGCGCGGGTTTGGATAAAGCGCGGCCATCTGAGCGAAATTCGAGTTCCGTCGCAAGATTGAGAAGTCTGCGCAAAAATGTCAGGGGTGATGGGCAAGCCGCCTCTTGCCCGCATGGCGATAGGCCATTAACGCCGCAACCGTAATGAACTCACACTCCTCCGAAGAATTCGCCGGCGCCAGCGCCATTCCGTCCAAGCCCGACGCGGTTGTCGATGTGCGCGACACATTTGGCATCGATATCGATTGGCAAGTTCCTGCCTTTGCCTCGAATGATGAGCATGTGCCGGAGCTCGATGAAAGCTATGTGTTTGATCATGATACGACGCTCGCGATTCTTGCTGGTTTTGCGCATAATCGCCGAGTGATGATCCAGGGTTATCACGGCACCGGCAAATCAACTCATATCGAACAAGTCGCCGCGCGGCTGAATTGGCCCAGCATCCGGGTAAATCTGGACGCGCATATCAGCCGGATCGATTTGATTGGGCGCGACGCGATCGTTTTGAAAGACGGCCTGCAAGTCACTGAGTTTAAAGAAGGCATTTTGCCGTGGGCTTTGCAACACCCTGTCGCGCTGACCTTTGACGAATATGATGCGGGTCGCCCAGATGTGATGTTCGTGATTCAGCGGATTCTGGAGTTTGATGGCCGTTTGACGCTGCTTGATCAGAACCGCGTGATCACACCCAACCCGCATTTCCGCCTGTTTGCGACCACCAACACTGTTGGGCTGGGCGATACGAGCGGGCTGTATCACGGAACGCAGGCGATCAACCAAGCGCAAATGGACCGTTGGAATATCGTATGCGCCCTGAATTATTTGCCAGCCGAAACAGAGCAAGCCATCGTCAAATCCAAGACACCAGATACCGATGATGCAATGATTGCGGATATGGTGAAGGTTGCCGAGCTTACCCGTCAGGGCTTTATGAACGGCGACATCTCAACCGTGATGAGCCCACGCACGGTCATCACTTGGGCACAGAACGCTGCGATCTTCAATTCGGTCGGATTTTCTTTCCGCCTCTCCTTCCTCAACAAATGCGATGAAGCGGAGCGGACATTGGTGAGCGAATATTACCAGCGCGTGTTTGACGAAGACTTGCCCGAGAGCGCAGTTTAAGCAAACTTGCACTTGGGTGTAATAGCCTGCTAATACACTAAGTGATGGCGCTGTTCGAACGATTCTGGAAGCGGAGAGATAGTGACGCCTCGCCTTCGGGTGAGCCGGGCTATTACGCGACATATGAATCGCAGCGCCCTGCGTATGACGATGATACGCCCGCCTATCGCCCGGCTGGCTCACCCAATTACGACACTTGGGATGATCGCCTCTCTCAACTTGATGTGCATGTTGAGCGTGAGGAACGGCGACGTCTGCCGTTTTGGCGGCGTAGCTATTGGCTGGGCCGCCGAAAGCGCTGGTGGGTGGTACGCTTTGTCGCCGCGTGTCTTGCGCTATTTATTGTGCTGTTTGCGTGGCTTGCTTGGACCGCACCACTTTCCAAGAGCTTAGAGCCGATTGCTGCACCGCAAGTCACTCTGTTGGCCAGCGATGGCACTCCGATAGCGCGCCATGGGGCGATGGTGGATGCTCCGGTTGAGGTCGAGGATTTGCCGCCGCACGTGGTTGAGGCATTTCTGGCGATTGAGGACCGGCGCTTCTATTCACATTGGGGCATCGACCCGCGCGGGATTGCGCGTGCGGCGTGGACCGGGCGCGGCGGTGGCAGCACCATCACACAGCAGCTCGCCAAGTTCACGTTTCTCACCCCCGAACAGACCATGACTCGCAAGGCGCGCGAAGCGATGATTGCGCTCTGGTTGGAAGGGTGGCTGACTAAGGATGAGATCTTAGAACGATACCTTTCGAACGCCTATTTCGGGGACAATCAATACGGATTGCGCGCGGCGAGTTTGCACTATTTCTATCGCCAACCCGAGAACCTCAAACCCGCGCAGGCCGCAATGCTGGCTGGATTGTTGCAAGCGCCATCACGCTATGCCCCGACGCGCCATTATGACCGGGCAAAGGCGCGCATGGATCAGGTGATCGGATCGATGGTTGCGGCGGGATATCTGACACAGAGCGAGGCCGATGCGTTGCCTGATCCGGTGCTGGATGTGCGCACGCGCAACGATCTGCCGACGGGTACATATTTCGCCGATTGGGCACTGCCGATTGCGCGTGATGACATGGAAACAGGATATGCCCGCCAAGTTTTGACAACGACGCTTGATGCGCAGCTTCAAGCATTAGCCAATAGGGTGACAAGCCGCGCCGCTCTGGGTGATGCGCAGGTCGCCTTGGTAGCCATGCGGCCCACGGGTGAAGTTGTCGCGATGGTGGGAGGGCGCAGTTATGCGGAATCGCCGTTCAACCGCGCGACACAGGCGCGGCGACAACCGGGGTCGACCTTCAAACTGTTCGTCTATCTCGCCGCGTTGGAGGCCGGATGGTCGCCCGAAGACACGATCGCCAACACGCCGATTGAGACTGGATCATATCGCCCCAAAAACTCACGTGAGAATTACTCCGATGAGATCACTTTGGTCGATGCCTTTGCGACCTCCAGCAATGTCGCCGCCGTGCGCTTGTTCAATGAGGTTGGCAGTGAGCGGGTAATCCGCATGGCACGATCGCTTGGCGTGACGTCTGACCTTACCAAAGGCGATCCGAGCATGGCTTTGGGCACGTCGAGCATGAGCTTGCTGGAGCTGACCACCGCGTATGCGGGGGTTGCCGCGAACCAGTTTCCGGTGCGCCCCTATGCCTTCGCGCCGCAGGAGCAGGGATGGTGGGAATGGATGACCACGCCGAGCGACAGCGCCTCTTCACGCACGCATGATGATATAGAGGCGATGTTACGCGGCGCGATCAATCGCGGCACGGGCAAGGCGGCGGAGCTGCCGATTGCCAATTTCGGCAAGACCGGCACGACCCAGAATTATCGCGATGCCTTGTTCGTCGGATATGCAGGCGATCTGGTCGTCGGTGTATGGATCGGCAATGACGACAATTCCCCGTTGGATCAGATCAGCGGCGGCGGATTGCCGGCGCGCATTTGGAAGGACTTTATGCGCGGTGCTCTCTCACTACCCGCTCCAAAACCCAGCGCGGCACCTGATCCCCAAGGCCCCGTGCAACCGCTCGACATTGAAGAGGGCGAGGAGATTCCGCTTGGTGAAGACGGAACCTCATTGCGGTTTGAGGAGGAAGGCATTGTCCTATCGCAAGACGGCGTGCCGGTGGAAATCCGCTTGGATGAAGACGGCTTCCAGATCGAAGAGGTCGAGCCCGTCGAATAGGTTCGGCGAGCCCCGTCTCAGCGCATCAGAATATTCATAATCGCTGTTGCAATGGGTCGCGCGGGATCGTCCTGCCATGCCTCAACCGCAATATTGGCGTTGCGCCGTCCGAGCCGCGTAATGCGCCCTTTGGCAAAGCTGGGCTGTGATTTCCCTGCAGACAGATATTGCACCGTGATATTTACCGGTTTGAGCTGAGCGTCGCGCCCTTCCTCGATCAAGCGCGTGCGAAGGACAGCATAGCCTGCGTTCTCTAGCAAGCCTGCGGTTGCGCCGCCATGATAGTGTTGCGGGCGTCCTTCAACATTTGTGCCGAATCCAACCGTCAACACGGGCACGCCATCGTCAATTGCGCTCAATTCAATGCCCAATGCCTTCGCATAGGGAGGGAGCTCGAAATCACTCATCGCCTGTTCCCGCTTCGCTAGCATCGGCGTTGCTGGGCAATTTGCCTTGTCGTGGGTCCTTGCCGATATTCATAAAGACGCCTGCGACATGGGCGACGGGGTCATCACGGTCTCCATCATGAGCGATGCCGCGCACAAAGGCAGCAGAGCGGGTTCTACGATAGCATTCAACACGGCCCCACACCGCGCTGCGCGCACGGGCGGGGCGCTGATAATCGACTCTGAGGTCAAGCGTTGCGACCGGAGCAAATGTGCCCGTGGTTTGCCAGATCGACATCCCGCTAGCCATGTCCATCAGGCTGATAATCGGACCAGAAGCCAGCACGGCTTGGGTCGGGTCGCCAAGCAAATCCTCACGCCAAGGCAGCTCAAGCTCAACCCAATTATCACCATGGGCGGAATAGCAAAGACCCAGCCAGCCCGTGTGACCAGCGCGAAAGAAAAACTTCGAAGCGGCTTTTGCATCAAAATCAGGAAGCTGTTGGGTTTTATCTTTGCTCATTTTTATAAAATTTATCTCATTTGGGCGGCATTACAATAATTTAATTTCAAAAATGCGTCATTCTCGATCAATTTAGCAATGCCTCACGAGTGCTTCGTGATGGCCGACGCCACCATAGCGAAGAAAGGTAGTGCATTATGCCAAAAATCGATCTTGCCCATATTCCGGGCCTCGAAACCGCTCAATCCCTATTTGGAGCAGTGCGAGCACAAACGTCATCGTATGAGGATTCAATCGTGGGTGTGATGGTCTATGTCTACGACACAACCCCGCCTCCGCCGCCGCCGCCTTTTTTCTGATCTGAAGGGCGAACACACATGCGTGTGCACCCTGCGATTTCGGCGCTGCAAAGACACCCCGCTTTGCAGCGCCGTTCGCGCGCTGTTGCGCAGACCGCTTTGGGTCGATGGTTGAGCTGCGATGAAATTGCCAAGATACGCAGGGAACTGGCGCACTATGATAGGGGCATAGAACTGAATGAGCTGGCCGGTCTGCGCGGGGTTTTGACAGATCACACCTTAGCTTCGAACTTTGTCAGCGAGTTTTGCGCAATCTTCATCGATGCTTTGCGCCAAGAGCCTCTTTGTGAAGTGCCTCTAACGCATGGGTCGAGCGCTGGCTTCGCCCGACTTCAATTGCTGCAAAGCGGCGGCACATCGTTGATGCTTTGTGCTTATGAGCCGCTTCCTCATTCGCAAGCTCCCGAAGTTGCACAATTCGTTGATTCTGAAGTGGTTGAGTTGGTGATTGCTGGCTGTGTCGACGGTGCTTTTCACACTTTGAATGGTCACAACGCGGGTGCTGCATTAGTATCGTCACATAATGTTCAATGGCCTGCGGGAGCCCAGATCGCGCGACGTGCCAGATGCGAGACGCGGCACTTTGTCTCTGTGCGCCAGACAGCTCTTGTCCTCCAGCTGAGCCGCACGCCCTCTAGTCCAAAGCCCACTGTTGAATATCGACTGTCTGACGGTGCTTTGTTTCATCAAACCAGCGGCGACAAACGCGCAAGCGAACAGGTCATGGCGCTGGCTGTGCTCGGCGCGATGGAGCATCATGCGGGACTGGGTGCGATGATCGACTTTGCACATGAGCGCGCTGGAGATCCCGATGCGCGATGGGAGGCGGTTCGGCAGGTCTTGGCGATGGATACTGCCTGTGGGCTTAGCCTGCTTAAGCATTTGTCCGGCTGTGCTGACGATCCTTTGCAAGTGCCAGCGGTGGCTTTGCGTCATCGAGTCATTACCGCGAATCCACAGCTGCGCAGATATGAAAGGCAGGCATCATAATGCCGCAAGTCATCCACAATCTGTGTGAAAAGAGCTGTTCGCTGCCTGAAGCCACCGAAGCAATAGCGGCGCTCGATTTCGATCCGCGTGATGCGGAGAGCACCGCCAAAGCCGCGCATTGGTTGCGGCGGTTGAGCAACAACCGCACTTTCCTTGCCGACCGGCTTATCGATAGGCTTTCGGGGCGGTCTGTTGGCGAACCCACAAGCGCCTATGGCCCGCAAGCCATCATTCTCAGCCCTCTACGAACAGGCGCGCGGGGCGGCATATTCCTGCGCGCCAATATCTGGCCCGCGGAACACGATCTGTGCTTTCAAAACAGCGGAGCAAAGACGTTTGTTTACGGCATCCCGCATGATCACAATTTCGCGTTTCTGACGAGCGGTTATCTCGGGCCGGGCTATCGCAGCGACTATTACACCTATGACTACGCTCAGGTTACCGGATATCCTGGTGAACCAGCGGATTTGCGCTTTGCAGGTCGCAGCGCGCTGGAGGAGGGGAAGCTGATGCTCTACCGTGCGCATCTCGATGTGCATTCGCAGTTGCCGCCGAGCAGCCTCTCGGTCTCACTCAACGTCATGCATGTTGATCCCGCGCAGCCTTGGCATGACCAATATGGCTTTGACCTCGATAACGGTGAAGTCACGCGCGTGCTTAGCCCCAATGCGACAGAAGTTTTCTTGCGCACGGCGGTCGCTAGCGGTTCGCAGGAAGCGGAGGATTTCGCGCAATGGGTGGGTGCTACCCATCCGAGTGAGCGATTACGGCTTGCGAGCTTTGAGGCGCGGGCCGGGCGCGCCTCTGACCAGCAGGCGCGCGATGATTTATGGCGTGAAGCAGAGCGCAATGGCAGTCGGATGGTTACCACAATAGCGCGCGAGCGACGGGTTTAGATTATACCGCCAGCCAGCCGATCGATCGCCCCTTGCAAGATTACCGCTGCGGCATGGCTATCGATAGCCTCGGCCCGTTTGGCTCGACTCATATCCTGTCCGATCATTGCCGACTCGGCGCTTTGCGTGGACCAGCGTTCATCCCATAATAGCAAGGGCAGGCCGAACGCCTCATCAACGTTTCGGGCAAAGGCGCGGCTGGCTTGTGCGCGCGGTCCTTCGCTTCCGTCCATATTGCGGGGGAGGCCCAAGACGAGGCCTCTTGCTGCGCGCGCTTCGATCAATTCGCCCAACAATGCCCGATCACGCGCCCATTTGCCGCGCGTAATCGTCTTACCATTGCTTGCAAAGCGCCAACCGGCATCACAAATCGCAGTGCCGATGGTCTTTGTGCCAAGGTCGAGGCCGATCAGCACTCCGCCATCGGGTAAGGCTTCCGCAAAATCGGGTGCGAATTCGATAATCAGTTTGCTGCACTCTTTGCTAAAACCCGTCTGGCGACATCGGCCTTAGTGTTCGCCCAGAATAGCGGGATGTCATAGACATGGTAATTGTTGCCCGGCAGCACATACGAACCCAGTTCAGGCGGATCCCCGATTAGCAGTAGGCCGCGCTCATCACAGCGTGCAGGCACAGATGCGGGGATCAGCTCACCGTTCGACATGCGGTCATCCGGGACAAGTGTGCCCAGATTGGCAGCAGCTGGAGCAGAGCCGCCAAATGTTCCGGTAAGTGGGTTGGTGCACAGAATCTGGCTCTCTCCGCGTGGTGCTCCATCATATCCAGCAGAGGCCGCGTAAGTCTCGATCACTGAAGACGGATCAGCAGGCTCTGCAAAGCTTGACCAAGATATCAGGCAGCCTGTTTGTGCGGGAGTAGCGCAGGCAGCAAAGCCAAGTTCAGGCACATCGTGTTCAACCGATATCGGCCAACCGATAGCATAGGCGGCGACAAGCCGGTCTGCGACACGCGATCCGCGCACTTCGTCGCGCAGCAATCGCAGCACATGAAGCGAACCTTGACTGTGCCCTGCGATCACAATGGGCGTATCGGCATCAACCGTATCGAGGAAGTAGCGATACGCCTCGACCACATCATCATAGGCGGCGGAGATTGCTTGCTCTGCCTCAGGCTCGTCAGTCAAAAACGCGCCCATCGTCGCCTGGCGATAACGCGGCGCCCAGATTTCGCTCGCAGCGTTAAATGGGCTTGCCATGCCGCGCACATAAATTCGGGCGATCCGCTCCGCCTCGTCATCGCCCATTGGCGCATTCCAATTGTCGCGGCTGAGATAGCTGGTCGGATGGACGAAGAAGACCGCGAAATCCGGAACGTCAGGCGCGGGCGCAGTCTCAGCGCCCTCGGCTAAAGCCGGCTGCCAGCGGGCGGGGTCCGTGACCCCAATGCCAGGACGCGAATACCACAGCCCGGGGTCTTGGTAAGCGTTGTTCTCCAGAGCCACAGTCGGCGTAAAGTCAGCGCTGGGGACCAATGCGATCTCAGCCAGTTCGTCCTGAAACATCTCCCAACCGATCCGCCCGATCAGGAAGATCACGATGCAAATCGCGACGAAATAGAGGAATTTCTTAGCCATTCGCGCTGTTTTCCAGTTTTATTCGGCGGGCTGTGGCTGCTCGGCAAGGGCAGGGCGTAACGTGGTCCACGCACGGTCACCGCGCATCGCGGAGTACCAACTGAACGGGTTCCATGTCGCCGATCCGTCGAGCGAGAATGTGATAAACTCGGCCCGCCCTCCAATATTTTCTAACGGCACACCATAACCCAATCCGCGATCTTCGGCCGAGGCGCGGCTGTCGGCGCTTTCATCACGGTTGTCGCCCATCACAAACACATTGCCTTCTGGCACATTATAAGGGCCAAAATTGTCGAGAAACTGCGTCTTGTGATCGATTATGAGATATGTCGCGCCATTGGGCAGAGTCTCACGATAGGTGGGCGGCTCGTAAAACTCATCGCCATTCGCCTCGCGCACCCGATAACTTTCGAAGTTGGCAAGGCAAGGGCCGTTTTCACACAGCAATTCTGGTTCAAACGGGATGCGCACTGGTGGCACGATTTCGCGCTTTACTGGCACACCGTTGAGGATCAGACGGCTGTCTCGCACTTCGATCACATCGCCGGGTAGGCCGACAACACGCTTGATATAATCTTCGTTGCGGGTGGGATGCACCGGGATCACCACATCGCCATATTCAGGCGTGGAGCCAAAGACGCGCCAATCGCTGCGAGGTAGAATGTGGAAACTGGCCGATGCCCATGACCATCCATAGGGATATTTGCTCACCACCAAACGATCGCCCACATGCAGAGCGGGCATCATCGATGTGGAGGGGATGTAAAATGGCTTTGCGACAAAGCTGTGGAACGCCAGCACTGCCAGCAGCATCAAAGCCAGTCCGCGAAATTCGGCGAACCAATTGACCTTCTCAGCTTCGTCGTTTTTGTCTTCGGTCACGAGTGAATACTTTGCCTTAGATTGTTCACGCACACGATCACGCCCGTATCGCCTCAATGATGACGAAGGCCTGCGCCCATGGGTGATCGTCGGTTAGGGTAAGATGAATGTGCGCCTCATGGCCCGATGGGATCATTTGTTCAAGCCGATTAGCCGCCCCGCCTGTTAGTGAAAGCGTCGGTGCGCCAGAAGGGGCATTCACAACGCCGATGTCTTTCATGAAAACGCCGCGTCTGAACCCCGTGCCGACCGCTTTGCTGAACGCTTCTTTTGCAGCGAACCGCTTCGCGTAGGTTCCAGCGATAGTGTAGGGTCGCCGCCGAGCCTTTGCGCGCTCGGTTTCGGTAAAGACACGGTTTTCAAACCGCTCACCAAACCGTTCAAGAGAATTGGCGATCCGGTCGATATTGCAAAGGTCCGAACCCAGTCCGATGATCATTGGAATGCCCTCACTATAACGACAACAAGCAGCATTAGCGCAATCCCATGCAGGATCACCTGCGACTTAAACAAGGGATGCGCGAAATCGCCCTTCGCGAATTTCAGCGCGCCGACAAACCCAAAAATCTGCAATGCGACCCAACCAATCGCGAACCCACGCATGATGCCCGTGTTGAGAGCAAAGCCAAGAAAAGCGACCGCGATTAGAAACAAGATTGCCGCGGAGAGCGACCACAGCTTTTGCCCGCGTGACAACTCTGGCAGTTCCTCCCCCGCCATATTCAACGTGCCTCATCCATCAAATCGCGCATCCGCCGGATTGCGCCTTCAAGTCCGGTGAACACAGCCTCTCCGATCAGATAGTGCCCGATATTCAGCTCTGCGAGTTGCGGGATGGCAGCGATGGGTTGGACATTGTCGAATGTCAGGCCGTGGCCTGCATGCGGCTCAATCCCGTTTTTAGCTGCAAGGGCCGACATATCAGTGATGCGGCGCAATTCCTTCGCTGTGCGCTCTGTATCACCATCAAGGATTGCGTGAGCATATTCACCGGTGTGAAATTCGACGACCGGTACGCCCAAACGAATTGCGGTTTCCAATTGACGCTGATCTGCCTCGATAAACAACGACACGCGGATATTCGCATCGCGCAATTGATCGACAATCGGAACCAGAGTGTTGTGAAGACCCGCTGCATCCAATCCACCTTCGGTTGTGCGTTCTTCTCGCTTTTCCGGGACGATACAGGCAGCATGGGGTTTATGGCGCAATGCAATCGTCAGCATTTCGGGCGTCGCCGCCATCTCCAAATTCAGCGGCAAATCGGTTGCATCCTGAATGCGTGCGAGATCCTCATCGCGGATATGCCGGCGATCCTCGCGCAGATGCGCGGTGATGCCATCGCCACCCACTTGCGCGACAATTTCTGCCGCGCGCACAGGATCGGGGTGATCGCCGCCGCGTGCGTTTCGGATCGTGGCGACGTGATCGATATTCACTCCAAGCCGGAGGGGATGTGTCATTGCGATTCCATCATGCTTTGCGGCTGCCGGGTTTCGTAACAGCTACGTTGGCAAGTTCTTGAGGGATGTCGTCCGCATCATATGTTGGGAAATCAAAAGCAGCCAATGGATAGAACGGCACACCCAGATCGACTGAACCCAAGGATCGGTCGATCAATGAACATTCGGCGATGACCTCGGCCCCTTCTGCAGTGACGGCCGCGATAGCCTCTCGGCTTGAGAGCCCGGTCGTGACCACGTCCTCTACCATCAAAACTTTGGAGCCGGGTTCGAGCGCAAAGCCGCGTCGCAAATGAAATGTTCCCTCGGGTCGTTCAAGGAATAGTGCGTCCTTGCCCAGCACCCGAGCCACTTCATGCCCAATAATAATGCCGCCCATGGCAGGCGAGACGACCACATCCACAGCCGCGAGCACATCCGCTGGGATACCATTCACCACCCCTTGAGCAAGTCGGGCCGCACGCGCCGGGTTCATCAAAACGCGCGCGCATTGTAGGTAGTGCCCGCTATGCCGTCCGGAGGAGAGCTTGAAATGCCCTTCGAGTAATGCGCCGCAGCTGCGGAATTCTGAAAGCACCTCTTCAACAGTATTGGGGATAGTTTGGGCGCCGTTTGCGTTTGTGGTCATATTAGTGATTTTCCGTAGGGTATCGCGCTGGAAATACGAGCATTGTGTTGGCCAAGGTAAAAGGCCGATTGCGCAGGCATCATGGATGCTTGCATATTTTTCTCCCTAGAAGCGCTTGAGGCACTGAGCAAGCGCGGCTAAGGGGACGACAGACTATGGCAGTAATGTCATTTGCGCGCTGGACGCGTGGGGCACAATTCAACACTCCTCACACGGCCAGCATGGGATACATTCGAGAAACCGATTAGGCATGAAAATGGTTCAGGCTTTTGCCCGTATGAAATTTGGGATTGTGGCGTTGATGGCGGCTGTGTTCGCATTGGCAGCACCGCAAATGGCGATTGCGCAAGACGCGGCTGATGTCGCTCCGGTGGAGGAGGCGGCTGATGCGGCGCCGACCTATCAATCGCTTGAGCCGGTCGAAGATAAAGGCATGCCCACGAGCTTCGAATCCAACCCTTGGAAAAGCATGACTTTCCAAGATCAGTACACTGCCGATGGCGAATATGCGCTTTGGATGCATGACTGGATTTTGATGCCGGTGATCACATTGATCAGCCTGTTTGTCCTCGGACTGCTTCTCTATGTGGTTGTGCGCTTTAATCGTAAGGCGAACCCGGTTGCGTCAAAGACAACACACAACACCGCGATCGAGGTAATCTGGACGGTTATTCCGGCTCTGATCCTCGTGGTGATTGCGGTTCCCTCGATCACCCTGTTGGCGCGCCAGTATGAAACACCGCCCGCCGATGCGATTACGGTAAAGGCAGTCGGGTATCAGTGGTATTGGGGTTACGAATATCCCGATCATGACGTCGAAGTTATCTCCAACATGCTGGATGCAAACGAAGCGCTGAACAGTGGTGAAACGCATCAATTGGCTGTTGATAATCGCATGGTTGTGCCGGTTGGCGTGCCTATCCGCATGCAGACAACTGCCGCTGATGTGATCCACGCTTTTGCGGTTCCGTCACTGTGGTTCAAGCAAGACGCGGTGCCGGGTCGTTTGAATGAGCGGATGCTCGTGATTGATGAGCCCGGTGTGTATTATGGGCAATGCTCGGAACTATGCGGTTCGCTGCATGGTTACATGCCTATCGCAGTTGAAGCGGTTCCGATGGAGCAGTTTGAGATTTGGGTTGCTTCGCAGGGCGGCACGATGCCGGGCGCGGAAGAATTGGCTGACACTGCTGTTGAAGAGGGCGCCGAAGAGGCTCCTTCTGACGAAGAAGCCGCACAAGAGCCTGCGTGAATCGCAGCTTTGACACTTAGAATTACGATTTAAACCGAACTGAAGAGACGCAAACGATGGCCACCACCGCAGAAGGTTTCGACGCTCCAACCGCCGGTCATGGCGGGGATCATTCGCATGATCACGCGGACCACAAACCGGGCTTTTTTGCCCGCTGGTTCATGTCGACCAACCACAAGGATATCGGCACGCTCTATCTGATTTTTGCGATTATCGCAGGGATCATCGGCGGCGCGATTTCCGGCGTGATGCGGTTTGAGCTGGCTGAGCCGGGCATTCAATATCTGCACTGGTTTGCCGGTTCCTCGCCAGAGGATCTCGCGGCGACAGGCCATATGTGGAACGTGTTTATCACCGCTCACGGCCTGATCATGGTCTTCTTCATGGTAATGCCGGCGATGATTGGCGGTTTTGGTAACTGGTTCGTACCCTTGATGATTGGTGCGCCGGATATGGCGTTCCCGCGTATGAACAACATCTCGTTCTGGTTGACCGTTGTTGGCTTCCTGAGCTTGCTGTTCTCGCTGTTCGTGCCGGGTGGCGGCGGTCTTGGTGCTGGTGTCGGCTGGACCGTTTATGCACCGCTTTCCACCACAGGTTCTGCGGGGCCAGCCGTCGATTTTGCCATCTTCTCGTTGCACTTGGCGGGCGCAGGCTCGATTCTTGGTGCAACCAACTTCATCACCACCATTTTCAACATGCGCGCGCCGGGTATGACTCTGCACAAAATGCCGTTGTTCGTATGGTCGGTGTTGGTTACAGCATTCTTGCTGCTGCTCGCGCTTCCGGTGCTTGCCGCTGCGATTACGATGCTGCTGACTGATCGTAACTTTGGCACGACATTCTTTGATCCTGCGGGCGGCGGAGACCCTGTTCTTTACCAGCACCTGTTCTGGTTCTTTGGTCACCCAGAGGTCTACATCATGATCCTGCCAGGCTTTGGCATGATCTCGCAGATCGTCGCGACCTTCTCGAAAAAACCTGTCTTTGGCTATCTCGGCATGGCTTATGCGATGGTTGCGATTGGCGTCGTCGGCTTCGTCGTGTGGGCGCACCACATGTATACCGTGGGCCTCGACGTAAATACGAAGATGTATTTCACCGCGGCCACGATGGTTATCGCTGTCCCTACCGGAGTGAAAATCTTCAGCTGGATCGCGACCATGTGGGGCGGCAGCCTTGAGTTCAAATCACCGATGGTTTGGGCATTGGGCTTCATCTTCCTGTTCACCGTGGGCGGTGTGACCGGCGTCGTTCTGGCCAATGGCGGGGTCGATGACAACCTTCACGACACATATTACGTCGTCGCGCACTTCCATTACGTGCTGTCGATGGGTGCCGTGTTCTCGTTGTTCGCGGGCTTCTATTATTGGTTCCCGAAGATGAGCGGGCGGATGCATTCGGAAATGCTGAGCCACATCCATTTCTGGACGTTCTTCATCGGCGTGAACGTGATCTTCTTCCCACAGCACTTCTTGGGCATGAACGGGATGCCGCGCCGTATCCCTGATTTCCCTGAGCAGTTTGCTTACTGGAACTCGATCAGCTCCATCGGCTATGTGATTATGGCTGCATCCATGCTGCTGTTCTTCATCAACCTTGCTTACGCATTCCTTGCTGGCAAAAAGGCTGAAGCGAACCCATGGGGCGAAGGCGCAACGACACTGGAATGGACGCTGCCTAGCCCGCCGCCATACCACCAGTTCGAAACGCTTCCCGTGATCGAGGATCACCACGATTACCACGATCACCGTCCAGCGACTGCTTAACCGTGATCGACCTTGCTGGGACTTCCTCGGCAAGGTGAGACAAATGAAAAAGGGAGAGGGCGTGCTGTGAAGGCGCGCTCTCTTTCGAATAAGAGACCAAAGCCAAGAGCTGATATGAACACCGCTGCAAACACCACTGCAAAGACGTCGAACCTGCCGGCAGAATGGCGTGATTTCTTCACGCTGACAAAGCCGCGCGTCATGACGCTGGTGATCTTTACTGCGATCTGCGGACTGCTGGCGGCGCCGGGTAACATTCACCCGATCCTTGGCTTCACAGCGATCCTTGCGATTGCGATGGGAGCGGGCGGATCAGCGGCGCTCAACCATTGGTGGGAAGTTGAGCTGGATGCGGGCATGAAGCGCACTCAGTCGCGCCCGTTACCAAGCGGCCGGATGCGTCGCGAAGATGCTCGTGATTTTGGTATATTCCTTTCGGCGGTCTCAGTGTTCCTGATGGGTGTCGCGATTGGCTGGCTCGCAGCGGCGATGTTGCTGGTTGCGATTATCTATTACGCTGTCGTCTACACAATGTGGCTAAAGCCGCGCACGCCTCAGAACATCGTCATCGGTGGCGGTTCGGGCGCATTCCCGCCCTTGATCGGTTGGATCGCGGTGACGGGTGAGATCACGGCAATGCCCGTGCTACTCTTCGCCATCATCTTCATGTGGACGCCGCCGCATTTTTGGGCACTCGCCCTGTTTATGAAGTCTGACTACGCGAAAGTCGGTATTCCGATGATGCCCGTGGTCGCAGGCGAGCGTTCGACGCGCCGCCAGATCCTTGCCTACACCGTTCTGCTGGCACCGGTGGCGATTGCGCCATGGGCAATTGGCGGGACGAGCTGGGTCTATGGCTCGGTCGCTGTTGTGCTTTCGGTCTTGTTCTTCGTGCTCGCCATGCCGGTTGGCACGCGGGAACGCGCTGACGAGGATACCATGACGCCGGAAAAGACGCTGTTCAAATTTAGCATCTATTACCTCTTCGTGCTGTTCGCAGCGCTTGTCGCCGACCGCGTGCTCGCGGCGCAGGGCATCATCGGCGCAGGGATGTTCGCATGACGCCCGACGAAGAGACAGAATTCAAGCGGCGTCAGAAAAGCCGCAACCTTGTGGTTGGCGGAACCCTGTTGTTTTTCGCGGTGCTGTTTTACGCGATCACCGTTGTTAGGATGAGCGACTGATATGGCGTCTGCTCCCATTCAAAGCGAAGCGGATCGTAAAAACGCGCAAACGGGTGCGTTGGCGATATTTGGCGCGCTCGCGATGTTGGGGCTCGGCTATGCTTCGGTGCCGCTTTACGATCTATTCTGCCGCGTCACCGGATTTGGCGGGACCACGCAAGTTGCGAGCGAGGCGGATGCTAACCGCGCCGCAGCGCTGGCAACCACCCGCGACATTTCAATCCGCTTTGATGCGTCGACCGCGCGCGATGTGCCATGGGAATTTCGCCCGTCACAATCTACCGACACCGTGCGCATCGGCCAGCGCGACATTGCGACCTATGTGGCGCGCAACAATTCCAGCGAGCCGGTAACCGGCACCGCGACATTCAACGTAGAGCCTGCGCAAGCAGGCATCTACTTCAACAAGATACAATGTTTCTGCTTCACCGAGCAGACGCTGGCACCGGGCCAAGAGGTCAATATGCCGGTACTCTATTACGTCGATCCGGCCATCTTGGATGATGAGGTGATCGGCGATATCGAGCAAATAACACTCAGTTACACTTTTCACCGCGCGATAGACCCCGTATCAGGGTCTTGACCGCTCGCAATACGACGCATTTCTCCTAGGGATGGGACAATTACCATGGCTGGCAATGTAAACCACGATTATCACATTCTTGACCCGGATCCGTGGCCGCTGATCGGCGCGTTTTCGGGGCTGACTTTCACCAGCGGCATGGTCTTGAGCTTTTACCCTGATTTGTTCGGGGCCGCCTCCAATATTGTGATGTGGGCTGGACTCGCCGGGCTGCTCGCGACGTTCTTCTTCTGGTTCAAGAATGTCGTAGTTGAAGCGCAACGCGGCGATCACACGCCTGTGGTGCAACTGCACATGCGTTACGGCATGATCCTGTTTATCGCATCGGAAGTCATGTTCTTTGTCGGTTGGTTCTGGAGCTTTTTCGACTTTGCTCTGTTCCCCGCGCCGCTTGAAGTGGCCGCTGCGGGAACTGCCGATCAGGCGACCACCAACTTGTTCATTTCTGAAGGTGTTACGGCGCTCGGCACGCTTGTGCCCGATGGCATGGAAGTGCTCGACCCCTTCAGCCTGCCACTGCTCAACACGCTGATCCTGCTGTGCTCTGGCACGACCGTCACATGGGCGCATCACGCGCTGATCCATGGTGACCGTGAAGGTTTGAAGCAGGGTCTGTGGGCGACGGTTGCTTTGGGCGTGCTGTTCAGCGCAATCCAAGCATACGAATACAGCGTTGCGCCGTTTGTCTTCGGCCAGAACACCTACAGCTCGGCATTTTACATGGCGACCGGCTTCCACGGTTTCCACGTTCTGATCGGCACGATCTTCCTCGCTGTATGCCTATACCGCGCCTATATCGGCCACTTCACCTCGCGTCAGCATTTCGGTTTCGAAGCGGCTGCATGGTATTGGCACTTTGTCGATGTGGTGTGGTTGTTCCTGTTTATCGCCATTTATATCTGGGGCGGTGCGGGCGCTGAAGTGCACTGATGAATCCGGGCGAAAGCTCTGAGACACAAAAAGGGCAGTCCGGAATATTTCGGGCTGCCCTTTTGGGTCTATGCCCCCGATGTGGCGAGAAGACGCTGTTTGAAGCGCCTGCGCGTGTCGCGATGACCTGTCGGCAATGTGATCTCGATCTGGGTTCGTTGGAACGCGGTGGGCGGCTTGGCGGAGTGCTGACGGCTTTGATCGCGATTGTGCTGATCCTGATTGCCTATGGGGTTGAGACCATGTTTCGCCCACCGCTCTGGTTGCAGGCGGCGTTTTGGGCACCGGTGACGGTGTTTGGGGTGATCGGGACGTTGCGCTTGTTCAAAACTGCGTTGTTGTACGAAGCGTTTGAAGACAGCGAGGGCCAAAGCCAATGATCCGCCAATTGCCGATTATCCCGACTGTGCTGGTTCTTGCCGCCGTTGTCACAATGGTGTGGCTGGGCTTTTGGCAGCTTGGTCGAGCGGCGGAGAAAGACGCGCTGATTGAGCAATACTCAGCATCCAGTGCTGTTACGCAAGAGGCCGAATTCCCAATCTCGGGACCGGGTGAAGACGTATGGTTCCGCCGCTCTAGCATTGATTGCGAACAGGTGCTTTCAATCGAGACAATCGCCGGGACATCAGCGCGGGGGCAAAAAGGCTGGGCACAGCGCGCGACCTGCGCGACCAGCGCAGGTGGCGAGGTCACGGTCGATATCGGCTTTTCCCGCGATCTGATTGATGTGGAGTGGGACGGCGGCCCGGTGTCCGGAATTGTCGCGCCCGGACCTAGGCTCGTCGCAAGCACGCCTGTATCGGGACTTGAGCCGCTTGCAGAGCCCGATCCCAATGATCTGCCCAACAACCATATGGCCTATGTCGGCCAGTGGTTCTTCTTCGCGCTGACGGCGCTTGTGATCTATTGGTTGGCAGTTCGGGCGCGGATTCGGCGCGCTCGCTAACTGTAAAGATCTCTGCCGATGTCGATCCCATGCTCTAGCCAAGATTTCATCGCCAGCAGCATGATCGTCCAACCTTCGCAATTGGTGTAAGAGCCGCGCAGCCCGCCGGGTGTTTCCGGCCAACCTTCTTCTGTGATCTGCACCAATGTGCGTCCATCGTCAGTTGGCGTGAAGAGCATTGTGACGGTCGTGAGATAATCGGCGGTCGACATCTTGGTCCCGATCTTTCCGTCTTCCCCTTCATAGCCTGGCCATTGGAAGATGATTTTCTCGTTAGGCACAGCTTCGATGATCTTGACTGCGAATTCTCCAGGCTCCTCGGCGAAACTCCATTGAACAGTCGCGCCCGGCTCGATGCGCCCCTTCGCGCCGCCGGTGGTGAAGAATTTCGACAAGATGGCTGGATTAGCGACAGCTTCATAGATCTCGGCGACCGGCTTTGCGATCCGACCTGCAACCCTGAAATTGATTTCCATCGCGCTTCTCCCTTGATTCGGTCAATATTATGTTATAAAAATATAACATGTCAATTGATCTGGATAGGGTGTTCAAAGCATTGGCCAATCCTGTTCGGCGCGAGATTTGCGACGAACTCAGAACGCGCCCGCTAACGACCAAGCAATTGTGCGAGTGCTTCCCGCAGCGTGATCGGTGCACGGTGATGCAGCATTTGCGTGTGCTCGAAGGCGCTGGCTTGGTTGTCCCGATCAGGAAAGGGCGCGAGCGGATCAACCATCTCGACGCCATGCCTATTCAGGCCATTCATGAGCGATGGATCGGTCCACATGCGGCTCAGGCGGCATCGGCATTGTTGCAGCTTAAACAGGCGATCGAATGAGAGTGAGGGGCAGGGCAATGGTGTTGATTGTCGAGCCTCCTTGCCCCCGCAACCGCTCCCGGCTAACCGCATCAGTAATATGGAATATATATCCACCAGGGGCGCTGCGCCCGTACTCGATTTTGAAGGCGTTACACTGGCGGGCCTAGCCTCTGATGGTGGGCTATATCTGCCGCGCGAATGGCCGCGTCTCACCCTTGATGAAATACGCGAATTGCGCGGGGCGTCCTATGCCGAAGTCGCGATCCGCATCATGCGTCCGTTTGTGGCAGGTAGCCTTGGCGATGATGAACTGTCGGGTCTGTGCCACGCCGTTTACGGTGATTTTGGCCACGCTGCCGTTGCGCCATTGGTGCAATTGGATGAGACGCATTGGCTGCTGGAGTTGTTCCACGGGCCGACGCTCGCCTTCAAGGATGTGGCATTGCAAATGCTGGGTCATTTGTTCGAGACGTTTCTGGAACGGCGCGGCGAGCGCTTGACGATTGTTGGTGCAACCAGTGGCGATACGGGCTCCGCTGCAATCAACGCCGTGGCCGGGCGTGATCGCACAGAGATTTTCATGCTCCATCCCGCAGGCCGGGTTAGCGAAGTGCAGCGGCGCCAGATGACGACCGTGCGCGCGCCGAACGTGCACAATATCGCCATCGAAGGCAGCTTTGACGATGCTCAGCGTCATGTGAAGGCGATGTTCTCAGACACTAGCGTGAATGGCCCGCTGAACCTTGGCGCGGTGAACTCTATCAATTGGGCGCGTTTGATGGCGCAGGTGGTCTATTACTTCACCTCCGCGCTGCAATTGGGCGCGCCTGATCGCAAGGTTGCCTATAGCGTGCCGACCGGCAACTTTGGTGACGTGTTTGCAGGCTACGTCGCCGCGCAAATGGGGTTGCCGATTGAGCGGCTGATCGTAGCGACGAATATCAACGATATCCTCCACCGTGCTTTGTCAGACGGTGACTACTCCGCTGGCGACACGACTGCGACAATCACGCCATCGATGGACATTCAAGTCAGCTCGAATTTCGAGCGGCTGTTGTTCGATTGCGGCGGACGCGATGGTGCCGCGATGGCTGCGCAGATGGCAGAATTCGACGCCAACCGGGCAATGCAACTCACCAATGCACAGCGGGAAGGGGCAGCGGCGTTGTTCACCAGCGCACGCGCTGATCAAGAGGAAACCGCGCGTGCCTTGCAATGGGCCTACCGCAACACTGCACAAGTGATCGATCCGCATACCGGCGTTGGACTGCACGCCAGCCTTGCCGCGCCCTCTGCTGGTCAAGTGGCACCAGGCACGCCCATCGTTACCCTTGCCACCGCGCATCCCGCCAAGTTCCGCGATGCGGTTGAGCGTGCGGTTGGGGTTCGCCCACCATTACCGCCCCGCGTCGGCGATCTGTTCGGGCGTGAGGAGCATTTCACTGAGCTTGCCGGTGATTATGAGACGTCGCGCGATTTCGTGCTCGAAAACGCATCTGCAGCCAAAGGCTGATGGCGCAGCTGGTCCAGCAACCGTTGGTGATGGAGGCGACTGGGTGGGATGCCTATCGCCTGCTCGATAGCGGGGCTGGGCGCAAATATGAGTCGTTCGGCCCCCACGCCTTCATCCGCCCCGAACCCCAAGCGTTGTGGCAACCGCGCCTAGCTGAGTGGCCCGCCGCCGGTGAGTTCGTTCCCGGGTCCGACGAAGATGGCGGTGGTCGCTGGTCGCTTGATTCAGCGGTGCCAGAAACGGGTTGGGAGCTGGCATGGGATGATGTGCGTTTCACCGCGCTCCCCACGCCCTTTCGCCATCTGCAATTCTTCCCTGATATGTCGGCAGTGTGGGATTGGATGCGAGAGCAGCTTTCCGAGCGGGCCGATGCTGAGACGATGAATATGTTCGGCTATACCGGCCTTGGTTCGCTTGCGTTGAGCCAGCACGGGCCGGTCACCCATGTGGATGCTTCGAAAAAGTCGGTGGCACAGGCGCGCGAGAACGCCGCGCTGTCCAATATGGAGGATCGTCCGATCCGCTGGCTGATTGATGATGCAGCGAAATTTGCCGCGCGCGAAGTTCGACGCGAGAAACGCTATGATGGGATCATCCTTGATCCGCCCAAATTCGGGCGCGGGCCGAAGAATGAAACTTGGCGGATAGAAGAGGGCCTGCCCGACCTGATCGGCGATTGCGCGAAGCTGCTGGATGACAAGAGCGCGTTCCTATTCCTCACTGTCTATGCTGTGCGGATGAGCAGCCTCTCGATTGCAGGTCTTCTCGACGAAGCGCTCAGTGATTTGCCCGGCAAAATCGAACATGGCGACCTTGCCGTGCGCGAAGAGGGACAGGGTGGCCGCCTGCTGCCAACCGCTATCTTCGCACGGTGGTCCAATCCGGGCTAAGGCAGCGGCCAATATGACCAACACCGATTCGCTCATCCTCGAAGTCGCCGATCTCGAAGTGAATGTCCTCACTGGCATTTACTCAGAAGAAACCGGCAAACCCCAACCCCTGCGCATTACCGTGCAGGCGCGATATGACATTGCGGACAGGTATGATCCGGACACGCCGCTGGATGCGAGCAAGAATTATATGGACCTCAAATTTGCAGCTTCGGAAGGGTTGCCAGAGGGTGTGCATTTCAAGCTGATCGAAGCTGTGGGGGATCACATTTGTGAAACGCTCTTTGTGCAGGATATTCGCGTTCAGGCGGTCACGGTGAAGATCGTGAAACTGGCCATTGCAGAGGCGAATGAGAAGATCGGCATTACCCTCCACCGTGAGCGCCCTGCGGGGTGAGTGTCAGCGAACAGCGCGTGCTGAGTATTGCCCGGCTGCCCGAAAGCAGCCTTGTGGCCGCGGCTACCTTTATGGCCGATTATCTTGAAGAAGCGCGGGCATTGTTGAGCGATGATGCGGTCGTCACTTTGGTCGTTGCACTGCCCGCCGCGGGCCCCGAACACAAAGACTGGCGCACCGCGATTGCCCGTGATCTGGCGCGTGAATATGCTCCGAAGCGCGTGAATGTCGCCGCTGGCGCTCCAGGAAAGAGCCTTGAAGAGGTGCTAGCGTATTTGGGGAATGCACCCGGCGTCACTGGGCACTATGTTGAGGCGCATGACTGAGGTTACTCCCAGAACCCGCGACCGAATTATGGTCGACGATCATCAACCAATGCCGCTGGTTGATACATTCCAACGCCGCATAACCTATTTGCGCCTGTCTGTGACGGATCGCTGCGATTTGCGCTGCACCTATTGCATGCCGGAACGCATGACTTTTCTGCCGAAACGCGAAGTTTTGACGCTGGAAGAGTTGTATGAGCTGGCCAGCGGATTTATTGATCGCGGCGTTTCCAAAATCCGGATTACTGGCGGTGAGCCATTGGTGCGTCGGGATATTATGGATCTGTTTTCCGCTCTGGGACGCAGATTGGGGCACGGTCTCAAAGAACTCACCCTGACGACCAATGCAACGCAACTCGCTGCTCATGCAGATAGTCTGGCAAAGGCAGGGGTGCGGCGGGTCAATGTCTCGCTGGATACGTTGGACCGTGCGCGTTTTGCTGAACTCACCCGGCGCGATGCTTTGCCGCAGGTGCTCGAAGGAATCGCGGCGGCTAAAGATGCCGGTCTGAAGGTTAAACTGAACGCGGTGGCGTTAAAGGGCGTGAATGAGGAAGAGCTGCCTGACTTGATCGCGTGGGGTCATTCTCAAGGGCATGATGTGACCCTGATCGAAGTGATGCCACTGGGTGATGTGGAGGAGGAGCGGCTCGATCAATATCTGCCCTTGGATGACGTTCGCGCTCGTCTTGAACAGCGCTGGACCTTGACCGACAATGACGCATCGACCGGTGGTCCAGCGCGCTACATTGATATTGCAGAGACTGGCGGCAGGCTCGGCTTGATCACGCCGCACACCAGTAACTTCTGCGCAGGCTGCAACCGCTTGCGCGTGACAGCGACAGGTCAGCTTTACCCGTGCCTTGGCGGGGCCGAACAGGTAGATTTGCGCGCGGCCTTGCGTTCCGATGCTCCGCAACGCGAGCTTGCCAAAGCCTTGGAGGAAGCCATGACGATCAAGCCGGAACGCCACCATTTCCGTATGGGTGAGCGCGGCGCCGATCCAGCATTGGCGCGGCATATGTCAATGACTGGGGGCTAAGTGGTATGGCAGTAACGATCATCTTCTTAGGCCCGTTGCGCGATTTGGCAGGGACAGAAAGCCGCGAGGTCCCAGGCCCGCTGGACTGGGCGGGGTTGCTGGATCACGTCGGAGAAGCGGTCGCCGAGCAATTGACCGAAGCGCGTATCAATGTTGCCTGCGGTGGCAAGGTTCTGTCCGACAAAACACAGCTCAGTGCGCAAGATGGCGAAGAAGTGGCGTTGCTCCCCCCTGTTTCGGGCGGTTGAGAGTCAAGTGATGGACGACATTCGCTTGGTCATGGGATCGCTCAATACGAATCAGGTAATGGATCAGCTTGCAATGGTGGCACCTGATGCGGGTGGAATTGCGAGTTTCATTGGAAAAGTGCGGGCAAGCGGCGTCGATGCGCTCGAATTGTCGTATTACGAACCACTCACACTGCCATCAATGCAGGCGCTGGCAAGCGATGCCCATGTGCGCTTTGACCTGATGGGTCTGGTGATGTTGCACCGTGTCGGAGAGCTAGCACCGGGCGAACCTATCGTTTGTGTCGCCGCCGCTGCACGCCATCGGCGCGACGCAATCGAAGCGGTCGATTTCTGCATGGATCACCTCAAAAGCGCGGCATGGTTCTGGAAACGGGAAAAGCGTGCCGGGCAATGGCATTGGATCGAACCACGCGCTGCCGATCATGCCGATTTGGCGCGTTGGGCCGGAAAAAACGCGCCAGTTTGATCCAGATCAATGTGGGCCATGCGGCTTGGCCCTAATTCTGCGTCCAACAAAGGAGCAGAATGATGAGTAAGCAGATCCAAGAGCAACTCGACCAAGGCAAGGCGCAGATTGTCGCCGCGCCGGACGCTGGCCAGCTTGCGCACCGTCATCAGGTGGAGGTTGATCGCAATTTTGAGCTTCCCACCGCGCTTTATGCGACAACTGTCGGTCTCTATCTCACATTCTTTGCAGTGTTGGCTGCTGGGCTTGCCACACCGGGCCTGATCATTCCGATGGCGATTTTCGTCGTGTTCACACTGGGCCTGTTTGGCGCTCCTGCAATTTGGACTCGGCTGAAAGGTAATGACAGCGAGCCAATGACCATGGGCCAATTCGCACAGGCTGGGATCATGACTTACACCGGTCGCTTAAGCGCGCGTGATGCGACCATTCAGATGCTGATTCTGCCCGTGTTGATCGTCGCTTGGGGCCTCACGGTCGTGTTGATCGCTGCCTTGGTTTGAGGATCAACCAACTGGACGCGCGGAGAGGTTGAGGAGGAGCGCGGGATCGGCCATTTCGATCCCGCGTTTCCCTTTGCGGCGGATCGCTCCCATCGCCTCGATCTCACCCAGCTTACGGCTGACCGTCTCGATCGTCAGACCCAACATATTGGCTATCTCACCGCGCGTCAGAGGCAGTTCAAACTCGCTTGCCAAGTGACAGGACGATTCGCTGGCCGCGCTTGCGAAGTCGTGCAGCAGTGCGGCGATGCGGGTTTCGGCACTGGCTTGACCGGTCAACTCCAGCAGATTGCGCGTGGCCAGTAAATCTTCCTGCGACCGGCGCAGCAGCACGCGGGCAAGCGCAGGATAAGCCTCTAACGCATTCTCCAGATCACTGCGTGCAAAGGTACACAATTTGCTATCTGTGAGGGCCGTCACATCGTGATGCGCAAAGGGGGCGAACAATTCCCCGATAAAGCCGGACGGATGCACCAGGGCGAGAATTTGTTCGTTGCCATCCATATCGACTGAGGACACTTTTAGCGCCCCGCTGACCAGTGTCGCGCAGGCAGCTTCACTGTCTCCCGCTGCAAACAGCATTTCTCCTCGCTTGAGTACCCGGGTGCGGCCCGATGCGGCCAAGGCGTCGCGCTCTTCGTCGCTCAAAACCGAACATGCCGCACTGTCGCGAACCGGGCAGGTCTCGCAAGCAAGATTGGTCATCGTAAAGCGGCTTCGATCGCAGTTAGCGCATTGTCCTGAGCGCTGACCATGGCTTCAACCTGTGATTGCGCGCGATCAATTTCATCGGTCGCCGTTAGCTGAGTTGCGGCCTGCGCAGCCAGTCGGTCGAGGCTCGCCAAAGCAACCGTGGTCTGCCCCCGCAATGTGCTGAGGTTGGCGACTGCCACCAGAGCGCGCGCGCGACTGTCGCTTTCAATGCCGCCAGCTGCCCTTGCAAGCCGCGCTGTGCGGGGCTGTGCAGCTTCGAATGCGCGATGCGAAAGGCGCGCTTGCTCGACCAAATCGCCGATGCGGGCGCGGTCTTGCGCTGTAATCGGTGAAGGTGCGATTGGGTTGGCTGGCCCGTTTAGCCCGCTCGCGCGTTCTGCATCACGCACAGCGAGCGAAGGATAGATATCACTGCTTCCCGCGCATCCCATGGTAAGCGCGCTGGCCAAGGCACAAAGGCAAAGATTTAGAGGTGTCTTCAACATCATTACGACCTGCGTTACCATCACATAGATGATCGAGAAAGCGGCCAGTTAATCGCGATTGGTCAATTTGTGCGAAGACCAACGTTGACTTGGCGCTGCATTCCCCTTAACGGCACCCATCTTTCCGACGCTGCAAATTCGCGGCGTCGAACTGCCGTTCGATTGTTGCAACTTATTTGTTCTGGATCGGGCACAGCACAAGATTGAGAGTATTAAGCCATGTTCGCGATAGTGCGCACAGGCGGCAAGCAATATCGGGTTGCCGCCGGAGACAAAATTTCTGTTGAGAAGCTCGCTGGTGAAGCGGGTGATACCGTCACGCTGGGTGATGTCCTATTGGCTGGCGAGGGCGACTCTATCGCTGACGCTGCTAAGGTCACCGTATCGGCTGAGATTATCGCTCAGGCGAAAAGTGAGAAGGTGATCGTTTTCAAAAAGCGTCGCCGCCACAACTATCGTCGTAAAGCGGGCCATCGTCAGCAAATGACGTTGCTGCGCATCACTGATGTGGGCGAAGGCAAGAAAGCACCTGCGAAGAAGGCTGCTGCTCCTAAAAAGGAAGTTGCACCAAAAGCAGAGAGCGAAGCGAAGGCAGCACCTGCGAAAAACGCTCCGGCCAAGAAGGCTCCAGCGGCTAAAGCAGCACCAAAAACCGAAGCAGCGGCGAAAAAGCCTGCTGCGAAAAAAGCTCCAGCAAAAAAGGCACCGGCTAAGAAAGCCGCGCCCAAAGCTGACGACAGCAAGTAAGGATCAGGACCCATGGCACATAAAAAAGCAGGCGGTTCATCGCGTAACGGTCGCGACTCAGTCGGTCGCCGCCTTGGTGTGAAGAAATTCGGCGGTCAGGGCGTGATCGGCGGCAACATCCTCGTGCGTCAGCGCGGAACCAAATTCTATCCGGGTACCAATGTCGGCATGGGCAAGGATCACACCCTCTTCGCACTCGAAGAAGGCGTGGTGCGATTCCACAAAGGCAAGCTGGGCCGCAAATACGTATCGGTCGATACGATTGCGCTAGCGGCGGAATAAACTGGACGTTTCAAAACAGGATCGTCCAACGGGGCGGTCCTAGCCGGGTCAACACACCGGCAGCGTAGAGGGAGAAGGGCCACCCCGGATTAGACCGGGGGAGCTGTCTCCCTCTTCTCGTTTCTCCCTTGAGTATTGATCCGGATGTCCCGGTGGGCACCGGGTCGTCACACTGTCACTTGCGGCGGGTAAATCCTGCGGTGAGGTCCCGGCAATGTGGAAAGGAAGGGAGAGAGACGTGTTTCACCGAAGCGAAAGATTGTTGCTCCGGCCCATATGGCCCGAGGATTGGCAGGGCATCAAAGCCGGGATCGCTGACCTTGAAGTGCTGCGCAATCTGGCCAGCGCCCCACATCCATATACTGACGCCGATGCGCGGCAATTTGCGAGTCGTCCCATCCCTGCTCTGTATCCACGTTTCCTGATTACCCGTCCTGAGACCGGCGCTGTCATTGGCACGATTGGTCTGGATGCCTGCGATCAAAGCGATGGCGAGGTCGGCTATTGGATTGCCCGTCCGCATTGGGGACGGGGTTATGCTACCGAAGCCGGGTTGGCCGTTGTGGCGATGGCGCGCACACTTGGTTTTCGCCGGATCACCGCAGCGCATTTCATCGACAACCCTGCATCGGGTGCAGTTCTGCGCAAAATCGGATTCGTCTCCACCGGAACACAGCGGATGCAGCATTCATTGGGGAGAGGCGAAGCGGCGCTCGCAAGCGAATATGAGCTGGAACTGGTGGAAGATGTGAGTCCGGTGCAGCGCGCGGCTTGAGCGCGCGTACCAACTGGCCTACCCGTGTTGCCAATGACAGCTCGCAAACGTCTAAGCCCTGAAGAATCGCGCAATTCGGCCCTCGAGGCTGCTCGCGCATTGCTTATCGAAACTGGCCCGCAATCGGTCACTTTGAAAGCAGTGGCTGGGCGGATCGGGCGCACGCATGCCAATCTGTTGCACCATTTCGGGTCGGCCTCGGGCCTGCAAAAGGCGTTGGCGGAGCATTTGGCTCGCACAGTGTGCGAGACCATAATCGAGGCGGTTCATGCGAGCCGTGCGGGATTGGGTTCCGCACGCGAAGTAGTGGACTTGGCATTTGATGCATTTGACCGCGAAGGGGCGGGCGCGCTAACCAGTTGGATGTTGCTGACGGGCAACGAAGACGCGCTCAACCCGATTATCTCAACGATCCACGAACTGGTCGACGAAATCGCGCCGGGCGAAGCTGAGATGCATGGCGATGAGATGCATGTGCATAAAGACACTCTGAGCCTAGTGCTGTTGGCGTTAGGCGATGCGTTGATTGGCGCGGCTTTGGCAAAATCGCTCAACTTGCCGCGTGATACGGCGCGCGATCGCGCAGCGGCAAACCTCGAAGCCTCAATGGCAGCACATTATCAAAGTTAGTCGGTGATGCCCACGCTTTGCCAATCGGGCAGGCTGGCTGAGTCCAGATCGGCGACACGCAAATGGTCGATAGCTAGCGCGAGGTCAGGATATGCGATCTTGCGGCGCTTTTCCTGAGATGCGTCCAGCGGCACGACAACCAAGCGTCGATTGACCTTTTGCCGCCAATTCATGCGCGCGGTGTTTTCCTGACCGATATAGCAGCCCTTTTCGAAGCTGACGCCGTGAAGCTCAACCGCATTGGTCTCCAGCCAAAGGATATCGCCTAGTTCTGCACGGCCTTCTGGTACGCCTTTCGCTAGGCGGTGTGCAAGGTAATCTGCATCCGCTGATGGCGCGTTGCCAATAGGTCCGACCATGCGGTTACCCAGTGATGGCAGGCGTGGGTCTGGTGAGGAACCCTCGAACGCGTCGATGCTCCAATAGGTGCCAAGTGCCGGTTCGCGCGCGATGTCGATCTTGCGGCGCAGGCGATAGAGTGACAGCCGCTTGACCAGATCATCCGCGCCGTTGTCCTCACAATCGATCAACACTCCGCCATGGGCACCTTCCCATACGAAAAAGTCGAACATGGCCTTGCCCTGGGAAGAGAGCAGCGCGGCATAGACTGGCAGCTCGCCGGATACATCATTGGTAACCAGTCCCTGTAAAAACTCGCGCACATCCTCGCCCACTTCGGCGGGGGACATGCGAATGATCGCACGGGATTCCAGGATCATCGCAGTCATCTTGCAGACACTCTTTTCTCTATCGCCGTTGCTAAACGCTCGCCCAATTCCGGCCCTTGCACAGGGTAGAGATAGGGTTCAATCATCTCCGCTTCCATAACCGCCAATGCGCCATCTTCCATCCGCAGCATGTCGATGCGAGCATAAAGTGGCGGGTCGAAAGGGAGAGCGGCGATGACGGCGCATGCCGCTTTGGTTTCGTCGTCGGAAGGGGAATGATCTTCTTCGGTTCCACCATAGAGCGACTGGATGCGGTATTCGCCTTTGGCGGCACATTTGCGCAGAGCGTGGCTGAGTTCGCCATCGATAAACACGAAGCTCAACTCTCCCTCTTGCGCGATTGCGGGCAGGAATGGCTGGATCATGGCGGGGTGGCCAAAGCTCCAATCGGGACTTGGTAATGTGCCTTTTGCGATCAGTTCCTGGCCTTCTGCGCCTGCGCCGACCTGGCGCTTTACGACGACTCGGTCGCATTCGAACACATGGAAAGCTTCAACGACCCCTTTGGCGGTTACCGATTCGCGCCACAAAGTCGGGATTGTGGCTGCGCCTTTTTCCTTCAGTTCGCGCAGATAGGTTTTGGCGATGTTCCAGCGCACGACCTCAGGCGAATTGCATACTATGATGCCGCTCGCGGCGAGCGCATCAAGCTTTGCCAGAAAGGCATCCGCCTGGTCCTGATAATTCCATGCAGAGCCGAGCATCACCAGATCGATCCCATCAAAGTCATCAATCGGGGCCTCCCAATCGATCACTCTCAACTCCAGTCCCTTCGCCGCAAAGGCAGGCTCCAAAGCGCGAATCATCAGATCGTGCTCAAATGCGTCTTCTCGCCGCATCTTTGTGCTGTCTTTGCCTGTTGGCAGCGTAGTTTCGCAGGCGAGAAATCCGATTGTGGTCATGGCAAGCCGTCTATTGCCGCGCGGCGGGACTGGAAAGCCTTTTCGCGTCGCACTAAGGCTTTGCCCATGACTGACACGCTCACAATTCGCCGCCCTGACGACTGGCACCTGCATTTCCGCGATGGAGAGATCATGCGCGGTGTGGTGCCCTATACGACGAGGCAATTTGCGCGCGCAATTGTGATGCCCAACCTGACCCCTCCGGTGACGACGGCTGCGCTGGCGGCGGAATATCGGGAGCGAATTTTGGCTGCCGTGCCAGCGGGCATAGACTTCACCCCGCTGATGACATGCTACCTCACCGACACCACCGATCCTGATGACCTGGCGCGGGGCGCGGCAGACGGTGTTTTCACTGCCGCCAAACTCTATCCCGCCAATGCCACCACCAATTCCGCGCATGGTGTCAGTGATGTTGAGCGTATCTATCCCGTGCTGGAGAGGATGGAGGCGGAGGGCATTGCTCTGTGCATTCATGGCGAAGTGACCGATGCAGATATCGACGTCTTCGACCGTGAGGCGGAGTTCATCGATCGCCATATGCGCGCAATTGTGGCAAATTTTCCGCGTCTTAAGGTGGTGTTTGAACACATTACCACAAAGGATGCGGTGGACTTTGTGATGGGTGAGGGGCCGCAAGTCGCCGCAACGATCACGCCACAACATCTTCATATCAATCGCAACGCCATGTTGGTGGGTGGGATACAGCCCCACAATTACTGCCTTCCCGTGGCCAAACGCGAGTTGCACCGATTAGCGCTGCGCGCAGCGGCGACATCGGGTTCTCCAAAGTTCTTCTTAGGCACCGACTCGGCCCCGCATCTGCGCGGGGATAAAGAGAGTGCGTGCGGATGCGCGGGTATTTTTGGTGCGCCCTATGCGCTGGAAAGCTATCTGACCGTCTTTAATGAAGAGGATGCGTTGGAGCATTTTGAGGGCTTTGCCTCGCTCAACGGTCCTGCATTTTATGGTCTGCCTGTAAATGAAGAGACCGTGACGTTGGAACGGGCCGATAATGCGGTACCTGAAGAGTTGGACCTTGCTGGTTCAAAAATTGTGCCGTGGCATGGTGGTCAGACGCTGGACTGGCGCTTTGTGGGCTAAACCGCGGTTGCTGTCGCTTTGGCGCGGCGTGATTTTGCCCAAAGGTCGGCGACAAAGATCGCAATGGCAATCCAGATTAGGATGAAGCTGCCCAATTGCACCGGGCGCAGTTGTTGACCAAACACGGTTAGGCCCAGCAGAAACACAATGGTGGGCGCGAGATATTGGATAAAGCCAAGCGTCGAATAAGGCATTCGCCGCGCCGCAATCGCAAACAGCAAAAGCGGCACCGCTGTCACCACGCCGGAGAAGATGATGATGAGGCTGAGCATCGCATCATTGCCGAATGCAGAGCCCTGTGGGGTGGCCGCATACCATGCCGCAATTCCGCAAGCCGGTAGCAACAGGATCGCGCTTTCGATGGTCAGTCCGGGCAATGACCCGACGGCAACCTGTTTGCGAACAAGACCATAGAGGCAAAAGCTCAAAGCGAGCGTCAAGCTGATCCAGAGGCTGGTCAACGCACCGACCGACAGCAAGGCCACCGCGCTGGCAGCGATCGCGACCGCGATCCACTGCCATCTCGACAGCCGTTCTTTCAGGAAAACAGTGCCCAGCAGGACGTTCAAGAGTGGGTTGAGGTAGTAGCCGAGGCTGGCGGCGTAGACCTGATTTTCGGCGATAGCCCAGACATACACAAACCAATTGAGACCAATGAGCAATGCGCTTGCGAATAGTGCGATCAGAGTGCGCGGGTTCGAAAGGGCTGCTTTCAACTCTGGCATTTGCCGGCGCAACGCGATGATCAACAGGCACAATGGCAGCGTCCAAATGATCCGCCAGCCCACAAATTCGAACGGCGGAACTGCGCTCACCAAAATCAGATAGAGCGGCAGGAAGCCCCAAATAAGATAAGCGCCCAGTGCCGCGGGAAGGCCGGATGGTGTCTCATCAGACTTTGAAGAGGGCGCATTTTCCATAGGAGGACCGCGCCCTAGGCCGCGCGAAGGGTCGGCGCAAGGGCGCAGCAAACATCGCCCAATTGTAAGGTTTTTCGATAAAAGCCTGAACAAACGCCAACATCGCGCTCTCGTTCTGTTCAGTTTCGTGAGTGTATAGATGAACGCATAGTCAAGGGGCGTCACCTCCCACACCACGTTAGATGGTCCCTTGATCCAATCTTGGGTCACCTCCACCCGGTGGCCTTGGCGCGGCTCCCACCAGCCGTGGAAAGCGCTCTCATGGTCCCTTTGGGGAGTGTGGGGGCGTTTTCGACTCTGGCCTCAATGCGATCAAGATATTGCGGCCCAAGTTTTGCGCGGCAAGAATAGCGAAAATTAACCAAAATCGGGCAAAAGAACGCGCATGCAACGCCGCGCTCCTCTTTTCTTGTTCGCAGTAACCGCGTTCACGCTTGTTGCGTGTGGCGAAGAGCCGATCGTGGAGGCTGAGCCAGTTCTGGCACAGGACCCCTTGCTTGCGCGGGCGCTGAATGATCCCTTGATGGTTGATCCCGACCTGTCTTGGCGGAACGAGGCCAATGCGGTGATCGCCTATCGCGATGGGCATCCGCTGCCTCCCTTTAACGCGCATGCTGGTGCCGCTGATAGGGCACGCGATGCGGCGCGGATTGAACTGCTTGAAAATGGGCCTATCCCTGATCTGCCTGCTGCCAGTGGTGGCGAAGGTAACCCATCGCTTGCTGAGCTGACGAATGCGGGCGACATGGTTGAGGCGGTGGGAAGCCGCACTGACTGCATCGAAAACCTGACTGGGCGGCTCACATGGTCGACGGGCCTTCCGCCAACTTCTTCGATCATGCCGCATGGTATGGTTCGTCAGGCGGCGGGCGTGGATGAGGGCACCTGCGTGATCCGGGTCGTGCGTTATCTGACACCGGTCTCGCGCGAGGATGCGCTGGAATACCACTTTACCAAAGCTGACCGGGCGCGTTTCCGGATCGAGAGGTTTGATGCGCCCGAGATGCAATTGCGCGGTGAACGGCGGGATCAGGTGATGGCGGTGCATGTGCGCGAGAGCACTGGCGGCATGACTGCTGTCGATGTGATCCACTGGCGCAAATAAACGTCGCAGAGCGGCCGCGACGCCTAGTCCTTCAGGCCAATCCCGATATTCGCACGCGGTTGATCCATTTCGGTGCTCGCGACCGGATATGCGCAATAATCAGCAGCGTAATAGGCGGCCGGGCGATGATTGCCGGACAACCCAATGCCGCCAAAGGGTGCAGACGATGACGCGCCATTGGTCGGGCGGTTCCAATTGATGATGCCGGCACGAATATTCGCCCAGAACCGTCCATAATCATCGGGCGACCCGCCGATCAGGGATGCTGAAAGTCCGAAGCGCGTGTTGTTCGCCTCTGCAATACCTGCATCGAAATCGGGCACCCGGATGACTTGCAAGACTGGGCCAAACAATTCGACATCGGGGCGATCGGGCATGTCGGTTGTGTCGATAATGCCCGGCGTTAGGAACGGCTTGTCTGAATCCGGACGACGCATGGGCAGCAGAGCTTTACCGCCTGCGGTCAGTAAGGTGAGGAAGCTTTCCATCAACCTTTGGGCGGTGTCATTGTCGATGACGGGGCCCATAAATGGCTGCGGATCGGCAAAGGGTTCGCCCACGATCAATTTTTTCGCCATAGGCAGCAATTCTGCCATCAACGCATCATACATGCTGTCGACGACCACCAATCGCCGCGCTGCGGTGCAGCGTTGTCCGGCTGTGGTAAAGGCGCTTTGAATGATCAGCGAAGCGGCGTCTTGCACCTTGGGCGTGTCAATCACGACAATCGGATTGTTTCCGCCCATTTCCAACGCAACAATCTTGCCCGGATTGGCCGCCAGTTTGCGGTTGATCGCGATGCCGGCTTGAGCGGAACCGGTGAACAGCACGCCGTCGACGCCCGGATGCGCGACCAGAGCTTTGCCTTCGTCAGGGCCTCCGATCACCAATTGGATAGCATCATCAGGAGCGCCCGCTCGGCGCCAGCATTCGATCAGGGCTTCTGACACGCCCGGCGCTTTTTCCGATGGTTTAAGCAAGACCACATTGCCTGCAATCAATGCCGGGACCATGTGACCATTGGGCAGGTGTGCGGGGAAGTTGTACGGGCCAAGCACGGCCATCACCCCGTGTGGTTTGTGGCGCACGGCGGCGGTGCCTTGCAACGCGCTGTCGAGCTTTTTCTTGCCCGTGCGCTCGGCATAGGCCTGTACCGAGATATCGACCTTGGCGATCACTGCGTCGACTTCGGTGCGGGCTTCCCAAATGGGTTTGCCGGTCTCATTAGCGATCAGCTCGGAAATTTTGTCCGTATCGGCGCGCACTTCATTGGCGAAACGGCGTGCCAGCTCAATCCGATTGGCGAGTGCGCGGCCAGCCCATGCGGGCCATGCGCGGCGCGCACGGCTAACTGCGGCGTCCACATCTCCATGGGCTCCACGCCACACTTCCTCGCCCGTGGCAGGGGCATAAGATATCAGAATGTTATCCGTCATTGTGCCGGCTCTTTGGCTGTCCCCGCCTGCTGTGCGCCCGTATCGGGCCTGCATTGCCGAAATACCGCGTTTACCGAGTGGTATACGCCCCCCGTGCCAAGTTGGTTACTCCGAGATTTGAGAAAATGATAGTGGGAAGACATGTGTTTACACTGGAGCAGCGCTTCCGTTTGAATGCTTAGTCTGCATGGCCCGCTGGCTTTGGCGCAGGGCCATGTGCAGCGCCCATGCGGCGCAGGGCGGCAACTTTGTCGTTGAGTGGCTGCCAATCATCACTCTCATCAATCGCGGACCATATCGACTCAACCTCGTCCACCACCATGCTTTGTGGGACGGTGTCTTGCCAATAATCATGCGACATATCGCTCGCGGTGTAGTCAGCCAAAGCCTCTGCCAGTTCTCCCTCTGCCCCGCGTCCGCCGCGATGTTTGAAGAAGAAAGCATCGGGCTGAACTCTACTCTCGCGCATCGCCTTTTCGCATAGGGATACCAGCGCGCTGTCATACTCGACCCCGCGCGGCTCCACGCCCAATCGCCAACACCACCGCCGCGCGATCGCTTGCATATAAAGAGTCCCGAACCGTTCTAGCGCAAAGACCAACGGTTCGGTCTCTGCTAGCAATCGCAAAGCGACCGCGAATTGCCCGCAATTCCAATGCAGGGCCTCTGGCTGGCGGCCAAAGGAATAGAGGCCGCCATGGTCGAAATAGGCGGCAGTAAAACTAGGGTCCCATGTCGGCAGCCAGCGCCATGGTCCATAATCAAAGCTCTCACCTGTCACATTCATATTGTCGGTATTGAGCACACCGTGGACGAACCCCGCGACCATATAGCTAGCCGCGAGATCGGCCATGCGCTCGACCAGATTGTGCATCAATTTGACCGCAGGTTCATCGCGGCCCGGCGCATCGCCAGGTGGAGGCGGGCCGGGAAAATGAGTGAGGCAATATTGGACCAGCGCCGCCATCTGATCGGTTTCTTCATGCGCGAGCAAGCGTTGGAATGTGCCGATTCGGATATGCGAATGGCTCAACCGCACCATTACCGCCGAACGAGTGGGCGAGGGTTCATCCTCGCGCATCAGTTTTTCGCCGGTCTCGATGACGCTCAATGTCTTCGATGTGTTGACGCCGAGCGCCTCCAGCATCTCAGTCGCCAAAATTTCTCGCACCGCACCTTTCAACGTCAGCCGCCCATCGCCCAAACGGCTAAAGGGCGTGGTGCCCGAACCCTTGGTGCCAAGGTCCATCAATCGACCATGCTCATCGCGCATTTGCGCAAACAGAAATCCGCGCCCATCGCCGATTTCCGGATTGTAGACCCGGAATTGATGGCCGTGATATTTCAGCGCAAGCGGCTGAGGCAAATTCTCCTCCAACGGAGCAAAACGGCCCATATGTTGGCACCATGCCTCGTCGTTTAAGCCTGCCAAGCCGATGCTTGCCGCCGCGCTATCATTGCGAAAACGCAAGAGGGTTTTGGGGAAGTCTGCACCCTCCACCGGCGCAGCGAGCCAATCGGCCAGAGTGTTTATAGCGGGGTCAGGGGTGTAGATCGCGGCTTGCGGTTCGTCGGTCATCCCGCGATAGTGGGGATAAGCAAGCGTGCCTGCAAGCGCGCTCAACACATCCTAACGGGCGCGTTCCTTTCATGGCCAATAATTTCGACGATAAAAGCTGGACCAGTGCGGACGGCCTTAACCTCTATTACCGCGATTATGCAGGGCCGAAGGGTTATGATGGACCGCCGGTTTTGTGCATGCATGGCCTGACCCGCAATTCGCGCGATTTTGCCGATCTGGCCGCGCATGTCGCGCAATTCCGCCGAGTAATTGTGCCCGAAATGCGTGGGCGCGGGCAAAGCGACTATGCGCCTTCATCGGCGACCTACAATCCGATGCAATATGTCGCTGATGTGGAAAAGCTGCTGAGCGAATTGGGTGCAGACACGTTCGTCATCATCGGCACCTCCATGGGTGGTTTGATGGCAATGTTGATGGCCGCAGCCGGTCCCGGCCGGATCAAGGCATTGGTGATGAACGATATCGGGCCAGAGATTAACCCAGAGGGGATTGAGCGTATCTCTGGTTATGTCGGACAATCACGCAGCTATCCCACATGGATACATGCGGCGCGTTCGATCAGTGATGTGCATTCATCCTCATTCCCCGACTACGATCTCGACCAATGGCTGGAGATGGCAAAGCGCACATTTGTGGTCGGGCAAAACGGACGGATCGGGTTTGACTATGACATGGCAATTGCTGAGCCGTTTAAGGAGGCGGACAATGCCGCACCGCCCAATCTATGGCTTGCATATGAATCTTTGCGTGATGTGCCGATGGTGCTTGTCCGCGGGGAATTGTCCGATCTTTTGACCGCGGAGACGGTTAAGCAGATGGGCGCGCGTAATCCGTCTATGACCAGCGTCACCGTGCCGCGGGTTGGCCATGCGCCGACGTTGGACGAACCCGAAGCGCGCGCGGCGATTGATGCTTTATTGGCCAAAGTATAACGCGGCGTCATGACGTCAGAAGCCAAAGTTCCCAAAATCCTGCACCTGCATTCGACCTTTGCGCCCGGCGGCAAAGAGCTTCGCGCGGTGCAATTGATGAATGCGTTTGGCGATGAGTTGTCGCACACTGTGGTCTCTGGGATGCCTGAACAAATGGGCGCGCGCGATCATATTGCACATGGGGTGAAAGCCGATTTTCCGGCGGACTTTCCTTCCCTGACCGGTCTGCCAACACCGGGACGAATGGTCGCGATTGCCAAAGCGATGAAGCCGTTTGATCTTGTCCTGACCTACAATTGGGGCGCAATGAACGCGGTCATGGCGCACACGGTGTTTTGCGACCCGTTGAAACTGCCGCCGCTGATCCATCATGAGGATGGCTTTAATGAGGATGAGGCGGACCAGCTTAAATCATCGCGCAATTGGTTCCGCCGAATAGCGCTGCGCCGCACGCATCAACTGGTGGTGCCAAGCCGGGTGCTGGAACAGATTGCACACACTGCCTGGCAGCAACCGCGTGAACAGGTCTCTCGCATTCCCAATGGTATTGCGAGCGCGAAATTTGCGAGCAAACCCGATCCTAGCGGCTTCCGCGTGGTTAAACGTAAGGGCGAGCTATGGGTTGGCACGCTGGCGGGTCTGCGTCCCGTTAAACAGTTGACCATGATGGTGCGCGCTTTCGCAGGCCTTCCGGAGAATTGGCAGCTGGTGATTCTGGGTGAGGGGCCAGATCGCGAGGCAATCAAGGAGGCGGCCGATGATCTGGAAGTGTCGCACCGCGTCCACTTGCCGGGCGCTGTTACTGATCCAGAGCGATTAATCGGAATGTTCGACATCTTCGCGCTGTCTTCGAAAAGCGAACAATTTCCGCTTTCGGTGGTGGAGGCCATGGCTGCTGGCCTTCCCGTGGCCGCGCCTGATGTCGGCGATATTCGCATGATATTGTCCGAGTCTAACCGCGCGCTCATCGCTGCTCCGGATAATATGGGTGCGCTTGCTGAAGTGCTGGAGACACTCGCCATAGAGCCTGAACTGCGCGCGCGTTTGGGGAAGGCGAACCGCGAACGGGCCACGGAACACTTTGATCAAGGGCGTATGATCGCGAGCTATCACGCGCTCTATTGGGGTGCGTTGAGCCACGGTGGCTGAGCGCCCTTAATTGCGCGTTCAACTTAGCCGCGTCATCTTTGCAAAAGGAGCGGGTCGTTAATTGTGAGCCAGGAGTGACAATCGCAACTGTGATCGCCTGTCCGTGTGCCATTGCGCCCACGCGCTGCGCTGCTTAAAGAGCCGCGCTAAGCTAATCTGAACATTGTAACGAGGAAATCCGCCCCGTGGCGCGCACTCCAACTGAAATTCCCGGTGACCAAAACCCCGGTGAGCCATCACCTGAGGGTCCATCGCGCGAGGATGAAATTCTCATGCGCGAGATTGATGAAGCTGTGCGCAAAGATGATGCAGCCAACTTCTTGAAGGATTACGGCGTTGCGTTAGGCGGTGGTATTGCGCTGCTTTTGGCTGGTCTGTTCGGCTATTGGTATTGGGACAGCACGACAGAGGCTGGCCTCGAAGAGCAATCTGAGGCCATCATCAGCGCGCTCGATTCGGTGGACGCGCAGGATTTCGCCGGGGCAGACGAAAAGGTCGCGCCTCTGGTCGAAGACGGATCACCTGGTGCGCGCACGGTCGCACGCTTCCTTCAAGCTGCCTCTGCTCTTGAACAAGAAGACACAGGCCGCGCGGTGGAGCTGTACGCCGCCATAGTCGCTGACACCGAAGCACCCCAAGCCATGCGTGATCTTGCTCTGGTGCGCGAAGTGGCCACCAATTTCGACGACCGCGAACCCGCTGACATTATTGCAAAGCTCGACCGATTGGCTGTGCCCGGCCACGCATTCTTTGGCAGTGCGGGCGAACTGGTCGCGATTGCGCATCTCGAAGCGGGGAACCGCGATGAGGCAGGCGCACTGTTCGGCGAAATATCGAAGGATGAGGATCTTCCAGAGACATTGCGTTCACGTGCGCGCCAGATGGCGGGTCTATTGGGTGTGGATGCGATCGAGGATGTGGAGCAATTGCTGCAAGATGAAGGCGTGATCCCTGCCGATGGGGCTGCGCAAGCTGGACCCACCGGACCTCGGCAATAAAGACAATTTGGACTGGACGGATAGATGGATAAACGATTGACCCGAATGAAGGGCGCTTTGACAGTTGGCGCACTCGCAGCGGCGCTAACTGGGTGCGCCGGTGGCGGCCTGTTTGGCGGTGGTGAAAAAACCACGCCGACCGTCGGCGACCGCACTCCGATCCTGTCACGCATTGAAACAGGTGCTGCGGTTGATCCCGCGCTCGCGACTGTCTCGGTTGTCCTACCGCCCGCGCAGACCAATCCTGAATGGGCACAGGTCGGCGGTTCGGCGAGCAAGTCCTATGGACACCTGACCTTGGCCGATAACCCAACCAAAGTTTGGACCGCACGGATTGAGGGATCAAGCGATCGTGCGCGCCTCGCAGCGGCACCCGTCATTGGTGGTCAGATGCTTTATGCAGTGGGATCAGATGGCACGATCCACGCCTTTGATAAAGGGACCGGCGCGCGCGTCTGGAATTCCGATGCAGAGATGTCCGACGATATGCGCCCCTCGGCCTTTGGTGGCGGGGTCAGCTATGACAACGGTCTGCTCTATGCCACCAATGGCGCGGGCGAGGCTAAGGCGATCAACGCCATGAGTGGTGAGGTCAATTGGCTGGTTAAGCCGGCTGGCCCACTGCGCGGATCACCGACAATAGCTTTCGGTCAGGTCTATGTGATGACGCAGGATAATCAGATCCTCGCGCTCAATTCCACCGACGGTGCGCTGTTGTGGAACGAATCCGGCTCCAGCGCACAATCCGGCGTGTTTGGCGTTGCTGCTCCTGCGGCTGGCAATGGCACTGTGATTGCGGGCTATTCGTCGGGAGAACTCAGTGCTTATCGTTACGAGAACGGGCGCACTTTGTGGGCCGATGCTTTGGCACGGACCAATATCTCGACCACGGTTAGCTCGCTGACGGATATCGACGCCGATCCCATCATCGATTCAGGCCGCGTCTATGCCTTGGGTCAAGGTGGCCGCATGGCTGCTTATGAACTGGTCACGGGTCAGCGGATTTGGGAATTGAACCTTGCCGGTATCTCAACGCCTTCCATCGCGGGTGAGTGGATTTTCACTCTCACCGATGATGCCCGTTTGCTCGCCATTGCGCGCTCCACCGGACGCGTGCGCTGGATCAGTCAGTTGCAGCAGTTCCGTGATGAGGAAGATCGGAAAGGCCCGATCTTCTGGACCGGTCCCGTTCTCGCTGGCGGCAATCTGTGGGTTGCCAGTTCGCGCGGCGAAATCTGGAAGGTCAGTGTTGGCGAAGGCTCTGCTGAGATGTTTGCGGATATCGATCAGCCTGTGACGTTGCCACCTGTGGTTGCCGACAACATGCTCTATGTCCTGGACGACAGCGGAACCATCCACGCCTGGAAATGAGGCGTTGGCGGTGGCGCACTGTTAACCATTGAAGCGAGCGTGTCCGTCCGCGGCACAACGCGGATAATGTACCCGGAGAATTAACCCTTTGGCGCTATTGGCCAGGGGGTAATGAGCGAGCATTCCCTCTCGAAACCCTTAACATTGCCCAAAAGCGATGTTTCCGCAGGCGTGGGCCTTGCTGGATTGCTGGGTCTGTTCGTGTGGATTTTGTTCTGCCGCACCTTTCCCGCCTTTGCCGAAATGGTTGGGTTGGAAGGAGAATATGGCGTTCTGTCCGGTCCCTATGCCGCGTTGACTGCGATGGTGTTTACCGCAGGGCCGATGGCGATTTGGTCGCTGATGGTGGACCGCGTGCATTTGCGTCCTTCGACCGGGCTTGATTGGAGCCTCTCGCGCAGCGTCAACGACGCGATGCCGACCGCGGCGGTGAAGATCGCCGGTCTGTGGGCGACATGGGTGATCCTCGCCGGATTTTACTGCCTCGCGCGGTGGTATTGGGACGGATCATACCTGTTCGCGATGGAGGTTTTGGGCTTTGCGATAGTGCCCATGGTGGTGCTGTCAGTGCCCTATATCATCTGGCTCGACCGATATATGATTGACCCGCGCGCGGATGGCACATGGCATTTTGGCGCAATGTTGATCGGGCGTGATCAGTGGGACGTTGATCTGATCAAGAAACATTGGCGCGCATGGGCGATTAAGGCGTTTTTTGGCGCATTTATGATCTCGATCCTGCCGCCCGGCTTCGCCTTTATCGTCGAGAGCAATCCCGCCGTGATCCTTTCCAACCCGGTTGAGTTCGGGATGCTGTTGATCACGCTTTTGTTCCTGATTGATGTGCAGATCGGGACTGTGGGCTATCTGTTCACACTGCGGCCCCTGGATGCGCATATCCGTTCTGGCAACCCATTCCTTGGCGGGTGGCTGGCGGCATTGCTGTGTTATCCGCCCTTCGTTTGGGGGATCATCGGCAACAACAACCAGATACTCAGCTATGAGGCGAATGTGGAGGGCTGGGGGCACTGGCTAGCCGGCAATGAGCCGATGCTGTGGGTATGGGGCGCCTGGCTGGTTTTCCTGACCGCAATATATGCTTGGGCAACGGTCGCGTTTGGCATTCGCTTTTCCAATCTCACCTATCGCGGAGTGCTGACCAACGGGCCGTATCGCTACACCCGTCACCCGGCCTATCTGTCAAAGAACCTGTTCTGGTGGTGCTCGGTGATGCCATTTCTCGTCACCAGCGGATCGCCAGTAGACATGATCCGCAACACGTTCTTCTTGTTGGTGGTCAACGCAATCTACTACTGGCGCGCGCGAACAGAAGAGGCGCATTTGCTCGCCGAAGATCCCAAATACCGGCAATATTATGACTGGATGGAACAAAACGGTGTCATCACTGCGCCGCTCGCCCGGATCAAACGGCGGTTTGCCGCGCGCTTCTCAGGCCAGCAAATTGGGAAAAGTCCGGATGCGAATGGGGCACAATCGCACCCGGACGAGGAACCCGCTGAGTAAGTCTGCGCTCTCACACAGCGGGCGGTTCAGATCACCGATTGAACGGGTCACTGAATTTGGGATCGCTTTCGAGCGTTTCGTCGGTGAGCGTGAGTAGAAAATCGACCAGCGCCTGGCGATCAGTGTCGGTTAGGTTCAAACGACGCGGATTGCCGCCTTGTTGCAGTCGATTGTCGAGCGCAGGCCCGGCTTGAACGCCGTCCGCATAATGGTCGACCACTTGGCGCAAGTTTGTGAAACGCCCATCATGCATAAAGAAGGTGGAACGCCCGACATTCTTGAGCGAGGGTGATTTGAAAATCGTCGTCTCACCAGCATCCAGACCGTTGGAGCGGCTGTTTTGATTGAGGGCGAAGGTCGGCGGCAAATGGCATGTCGCACAGCCCGCACCGCCATTATTGACGCCTGTGATAAACAATTCGCGCCCACGTTGCTCGCTTGCTGAAAATCCGGGCAATGCGTCGTTCAACGCGCGATTTGGTGCGCCCGCTGCAAAGACCTGCGCATAGGCACGATCCCAGCGGCTGTCTGATGAGATCATGGTTCGCTGAAAATGCGCCAGCGCTTGCGCGATGCGAGCCTCACTGATTGCCTCATCTCCGAAGACGAAGCCGAACAGAGCCGGGTAATATTCCAGACCTTCCATCTTGCTAATCAGGGCAGCCGTGCCACCATTGTCCGACCAGCCCATCTCGGTTGCATCGAGGATTGGTTGGAGTGCTTGATCTTCGAGTGTCTCTGCCCGCCGATCCCAGAACATGTCATCCGCTTCATAAAAACGGACATTGCCCAGCCGCATTGCATGCGCGCCGGTTTGCCCGCCATTAAAGCCTGTCGAAAGCTCTTCATCATCGTCAAAACCGATGCTTTGTTGGTGGCAGGTGGCGCAGGACGTTGTGTCGTTGACGCTCAGCTGGCGATCGTAAAACAGCACTCGGCCTAGCGTCGCCGCTGCATCATTCACCGGATCATTGTTGGGCGTATTGTCGAGAGCAAAGACCGTGCCGTCATAGTAGGCAGGCAATGTGGGATTGGCGTAATTGTCGAGATTGTCGAGATCGAGCGCGAGGAATTGCTGAACGATCTGATTGGCCGAAGTGCCCGTTGCCGTGGGCGTAGGCGTGGGAGTTGGGGTTACCGCGACGCCGTTATTGTTCGAACTGTCTCCGCCTCCTCCGCATGCGCCAAGCGCGGTGAGCATTGCAATTGCAAGCGCACCGCGAGCGGCAGTGCGCGTCCATTGTCTATCCAAATCAAGTCCCTCCTGCGGAATATTCATCCGCACAAGGCACTTCTAAGTCTGTCAGTTAAGTGAACATTTTGCCCAGATTGGGCCGGTGCGACAAAGCGTTACACAATGCGATATTCGCGCGACATAGTGTCAGATGTGAAAGCCTTCATCAGCTGTTTCATACGCGAACAGATCACGTTCTGAGATCGCTAAAGCGGAAAATTGAGCGCGCCATTCGGCAATATGCGCAGTGCGGAAATGCGATTCCAGCGCTTCGCGGTCGCGCCACGTCTCGCTCACCCGAACCAGCCCTTGATCCAACACGTCAAAGCCATAGGCGTATTCGATGCAGCCCTCTTCGGCGCGGCTGGCGGCAATCATCTCCTCCATCGCCGGGATGACAACGGACATCATGCTTGGCGGCACGCGAAATGTGCCGGTGACTACAATCATATCTTTGCCCCCATTGTGTGGCTCACATCACCGGCGAGCCGTCATCAGCAGCGAACTTCGCAAGCTCGGTAATTTGTACGTCGAGCGATCCCAAAGCCTTCTGAAACGCGGCCATATGCGGCGTTTGAAAATGAAAGGCGAGCGCGGCCTCATCCACCCACTTCTCAATGATATGAAGCTTTGCCGGGTTGAGCACATCGATCGCATAGGCATAGCTGACGCAGCCTTCTTCATCATTCGATGCGGCAACCATCGTGGTCATAGCGTCACGCGCTGCATCCAGCGCGCCTTCACCCAAAGTGGCCTCTGCCAATACGATCAACATGGTCGATTTACTCCTGATTCTTGTTTCACGCAGCCTAGCCGCCAAAGTGGGTGTTGTATCCTGCCATATCGTCCATTTGATAATGATCGCCGGTGAAGAACGTCCCATGGCCCGTTTGTTCATTCATCAATGCCGCGTCGAAACTGCCATACAAATAGTCAAATTGGCCCCACTCTCGCGTGTCTCGGATGTGCATTAATGCGCCTGCGCGACCTGATCCGAAGCTGAATGTGCGATAATATGGTCCGTAGAAAAACAGCGCGTGGGATTTGTTCTTCGACATGATCGCAGCGTCGATATTGGGTGTAACTCCGGCCCACCCATACTGTCCTATCTTGCGCACATCATCGTGATCTATGCGATCGATTCCGTTGGTGGGATCGAACCGGTAATAGCAGTCTCCTTTGAAGAAATAGATTTTTCCATTGCTTGGATGCAGCAATGCCGCATCCAGATTATGAGGGACGCCAGCCCAGCCATCGATACCAATTCTGGCATTGGCTTTGTCGACCTGAAACGTGGTTGGATTGTATCGCCAATATCTGTCCCCTTTAAAGAAATAGATCTTGCCGTTGGGATGATGGACCGCCGTATCAGGACTGGCCGGCACGCCTGTCCACTGCAAAGCAGGGGTACTGCCAGCCTTTGGCATACGGATAAAGGACCGCGGTTTTTGACGAACCCTCTCGCGGTACACCAGAAACTGTTCGACATTTTCCGGGCTCTTGGCCGCCTTCAATGGTTCATTGGCGGCGAAGGCAAGGGCTTTGTCTTCGTTGTAAACTTTGACGCAAGGAGCCAGTCTTTGATCTCTAGTGCCAAGCCCACCAACCGCATGACAGATTTCATGTGCAATAATCGATGCGCGATAGACATTGTTATCAAGCTTCAGCGCGTGACCGCCGTCCTGAAAATTTTTGTTGAACCACTTTGGACACAGGTGAAACTTGCGCGCCGTAATTGATCCGCCCAACTGATAAGCAAAGTCGCCTTTGTCGCAGCGGCCGGACCTTCGCCCGGTAGCGGGGCGGCATCGGATGTTTAAACCCTTATCAATCCTCTGAATGATCTCGTTAAAGCGTGTTTCGATGCGTTTGAGAGCTCTGTCTGGGTTGCTTTCGTGCCAGCCGAACCAGATTGGAAAGCTCTTCCCCTCGCTGTTAAAATAGGCCTCCTTGACCTTGTCCATCCCTTCACCTGCTTCACCACCAGCCAGCCGAATGTCACTGATCTCTTTGCTCGCACTGGCCACCATATAGCGGCATGTGTGAATTGCTTGTTCGACGATCATAACTGGATCTAATGCGTCGATGTGAGCATCAGCCTGCCTGATCAGCGTGATACGATGATTTGACATGTTCTTCCCCTATTGCTGCAGGAGAAGGTGCATTTGACCAAGGATTTCAGATAGTACGGTGCCGACGAACTAGAACGAGTATTTATAGACCCGCGATACGTCTTCACTCCATTCGCCATGATAGGCGTCGAGCAGGCGCTGCGCTGGCACTTTGCCAGTTTTGACGATTTCGTCGAGCGTTTCGAGATAGCCCGTTTCGTTGTCGCCGCTGGCATTCAGCTTGCCCCGAGCCGCTAAGCCGGAATGGGCGATGGCCAGAACCTCTTTGCCGAGGTCTTGCATTGTACCGCCGCCGGGAATGGGCGCGTTGAGGCCCAGTTTCGGTGCGTCATTGCGCAATTGCTCACGCTCTTCCATCGACCAGTCTTTGACAAGATCCCACGCGGCATCCAACGCGCCTTGATCATAAAGCAGGCCCACCCAAAGGGCAGGCAGCGCGCAAATCCGACTCCAAGGCCCGCCATCTGCGCCGCGCATCTCTAGGAAGCTCTTCAGGCGCACTTCGGGGAATGCGGTAGAGAGGTGATCCCACCAATCGCTCGCCGTGGGAAGTTCGCCGGGCAGGATTGAGAGTTTGCCCTCAAGAAAGTCGCGAAAGGAAAGTCCAGCCGCATCAAGATATTTGCCATCGCGGAACACAAAATACATCGGCACATCGAGCATGTATTGCGCCCAGCGTTCATAGCCAAAGCCGTCTTCAAACACGAAAGGCAGCATTCCCGTCCTGTGCGGATCGGTGTCGGACCAGATATGACTTCGGTAGGAAAGGTAGCCATTGGGCTTGCCTTCGGTGAATGGCGAATTCGCAAACAAGGCGGTTGCCAGCGGTTGCAGCGCGAGGCCGACGCGGAATTTCTGCGACATGTCCGCTTCGGATTGATAGTCGAGATTGACCTGAATTGTGCAGGTCCGCAGCATCATGTCCAGACCAAGCGAGCCGACTTTGGGCATATGCTCCATCATGATCTTATACCGACCCTTAGGCATTACCGGCAGCTCTGCGCGCGTTTTGTCCGGCCACATACCGAGGCCCAGATAGCCAACGCCGCAACGTTCTCCGATGGTCTTCACCTGCTCCAGATGCCGCCCGGTTTCTGCGCAGGTTTCGTGCAGGTTGGTGAGCGGTGCGCCTGATAACTCTAGCTGACCCGCAGGCTCCAGACTGACCGCACCATCTTTGCCTTTCAAGGCGATGACGTGCCCGCCTTCTTCCACCGGTTCCCAGCCAAATTCGGTGAGTCCCATCAAGAGGTCGCGGATGCCGCATTGTTCGCCATAGGAAGGTGCGCGGCGGTTTCCGTCGGCATCGGCGCGTTTGTAGACGAGCTTTTCATGCTCTGTTCCGATGCGCCATTGATCCTTTGGCTTTTCGCCGCCGCGCATTGGCGCGATCAGTTGATCGAGCGTTTCGATCACCGGTTCATCAGGGCTGGATGCTTCTCTCGTGCTCATAAGGGGAGGCCTCTCATATCGGTTGCCCTAGAAAACCGATTCCGATGTGGGAAGTGAAATTTCTGTTTTGTGCGGCGAAGTCATTCTTCGTCCGCGCCACCGTCTGCCCAGTCCCCGGCCTCCGACATCCAAACCGCGAGTGCCGCAATTGCGGCGGTTTCGCCTCTGAGGATGCGGGGACCAAGCGAGATGGCGTGCGCATTGGGATGGGCGCGAATAGCGCGGCGTTCCGCATCGTCAAAGCCGCCCTCGGGACCGATCAGTATTGCCGCAGGTCCACCTTGATGCGCAAAGGCATCGCCAGCAGGCTGCCCGCCTTCCTCATCGGCAAAGAATAACGCGCGGTTCGTGGGCCAATCGCGGAGCAGAGCATCAAGTTTTACCGGCTCCACCAGTTCGGGAAGCGCAGTTCGTGCGCATTGTTCAGCGGCCTCGGTGGTGATCGTGCGAGCGCGATCAAGATTGAGCTTATCTGCGACACAGCGGCGCGTGATGGCCGGCTGAATGCGCCCCACGCCAAGCTCGGTCACCTTCTCCAGCACCACATCAAACCGGTCTTTTTTGAGCAGAGCGGGGCAAAGCCATAGGTCAGGCACTTCTTCACGCGGGCGAAGGCGTTCAATCACAGTCAGATCAACGCTGCGCTTATCGACCTGTCCGACACGCGCAGCCCACTCGCCCGTTTGGTTATCGCACAGGATCACCGTTTCACCTTCGCGAACTCGCATGACCTTGCCCAGATAATGCGCGTGATTGCCGTCGAGCGCCAAAATGCGCCCATTGCCGAGCTGATCAGCAACAAACAGGCGCGGTGCGCTTTTCGGAGGCCATGAAGGTGTCGCAGGCATGGCTTGCTCCCTAAGCCTGTCCACCGCTAGGGAGCAAGCATGACTGCACGACTGGCCCAGATCTACATTGCTTCGGCGTTCCTCGGCCTTGGCGGATGGGCGCTCTTCTTTCCGGGCCACGTGATCGATGTCGCCATTACCGAAAACTACCGTGAGAACACGTTCTTGATACGTTTTACGATGGCATGTTTCGGCGCGCAGGCGGTGATGTTTGGCATTATGGCGCTGGTGGTGAAATGGTCCGCGCGGGCCTTTGCGATCTTCGCTGTGGTGCTGGTGCCGTTCTTTATCTTTAACTGGTATTTTCACTACGAAATGCCGGTGCTCACTTCTATCGGAATGCTCGATTTTGCAGGCAATCTGACGATGTTCATCGCCTGTTTTATCGGGTGGAGAGCGGCTGATAAGCAGGCCAAGCTATGACTGATACGATCGTCCCCGATACCGAACACAAAAGTGTTTCGGGTGGCCTTGTCGCGCGACTGCCGCAATTGCCGCGCGATCTTGCGCAATTGGCGCGGTTTGATCGGCCGATTGGGTGGTGGCTGTTGTTCTGGCCATGCGTTTTTGCCGTTTGGTTGGCTGGAGCTGGGCCGCAATTCGCGCTGCTCGGTTGGATGCTTCTGGGCGCGGTTGCGATGCGCGGGGCCGGTTGCGTTTACAACGATATCATCGATGCGGACCTTGATAAGCAGGTGACCCGCACCGCCGCGCGTCCCATTGCCAGCGGGCGGGTTAGCAAACGGGCCGCTTGGGGCTGGTTGGTCGCTTTGTGTCTGGTGGGGTTGGTGGTCTTGCTCCAATTGCGTTTGGAGGCTCAGGTGGTGGCGCTGGCTAGTCTAGCCTTGGTCGCCGCTTATCCGTTTATGAAGCGGATCACGTGGTGGCCTCAGGCGTGGCTGGGCATGGTGTTTACATGGGGCATTTTGGTCGGCTGGGTCGAGCTGCGGTTTGACAATTGGGCGGTGCTCGCATGCCTTTATCTGGGCGCCATCTGCTGGGTCATTGGGTTCGACACGATCTATGCGTTGCAAGACCGCGAGGATGATGCGTCGGTTGGCATCAAAAGCTCTGCATTGCGCATGGGCAAGCGGGTGCATGGCGGCGTTGGCGCGTTCTATGCTGCGACGATTGCGCTGTGGGGAATCGGTGTATGGCTGTACCGCCCCGACGTGTTTGCGCTTGTCGCACTGTTGCCCGTTGCGCTGCACCTCGTGTGGCAAGTCGCCACGCTTGACCCAGCTGACCCCGACAATCCGCTCGCGCGCTTCCGCTCTAACCGCTGGGCAGGGGCATTGATGGCAGCGGCGTGTTTTGTGGTGGGGAATGCGGGCGCTTAGCGGGCGCGCGCGGCATGTCCCGTTGATCCTTGTTTCGAGGCGGGCCGAACATGGGTTCGCGCAAGATGGGCTCGTTCATGCGACTTCTCCTGAATAAGTGACGACTTCAAACTCGATCCCGTCCCAGTCAAAGAAGTAGAACCGCCGCCCGGGATCGTAGTCATCATGGCCAAACGGCTTGAGACCAGCGGCGATCACGACAGCCTCTGCCGCCTTCAGATCATCCACAAGCAGTCCGATATGGTTGAGCGGTTGGCCTTTCGCATAGCGCCTCTCGCTGTCGGCGCGCACATCCGCATTGGTGTACAGCGCCACATAGGTTGCGCCATTTCCAGGCTGTCCGACATGCACCGTGTCTCCGCCGAGCTTTGAATGACCGCGCCAGCGTTCCTCCCATCCGCACAGTTCCTTGAACAATTGCGCGCTGCGTTCGGGATTGGTGACGGTGAGGTTGGCGTGTTCGATGGTTCCTATTGGCATAGCGATGCGTCTCCTGATTCGCTGTCTGCCATAATCATGCAACCTCAAGTTAACTTGAGATCAAGCTATTTCTTCGCTAGGTCTTTACGCATGTCAAAACGCCTCTCCAAATCCGATCTCATTCCTATCGGCGAAATGGCTCGTCGCACTGGGCTATCGGTCTCCGCCATCCGGTTTTACGAAGATCGTGGATTGATCGAACCTGTCCGCACCAGCGGCAATCAGCGGCGCTTTTTGCGCTCCGATATTCGCCGGGTCAGCTTTATCCTCATCGCACAACAATTGGGCCTGACGCTGGGAGAGATTGATGCGGAGATGCGCAAACTCCCTCAAGGACGCACGCCGACCGCACGCGATTGGGAGGTTATCAGTCGCTCAATTCGCGCGCTGCTCGACCGCAAAATCGCGCAGATGACGGCAATGCGGGACAAGTTGGATGGGTGTATTGGGTGCGGGTGCCTCAGTCTGAAGCGCTGCGCGATTTACAATGCTGATGACAAAATGGCGCAATTGGGCGCAGGGCCGCGGCTGGTTCTTGATCCGCCCGCTTAACAGGCCTGTTTAGTAATCTGGGCCAAGCTCCGGATCCAGATCGCGAGGACGGGCAAAATGCACCAGCTCTGCGCAACGAACCTTGAGATCAGCCCACCGATCAATCTTGCATTCCAACACCGCGAATGCAGCGGTTGGAAACTTCACAGCCGCTTCGCGAAACAGATCATTCTCACGCGCAGGGGCCACCAGATCGAGCAGCACCTCCTGCAAACCGGGATTGTGCCCCGACATCATGATCGCTGCCGGGTCATCATCACTATGCGCGGCGGCAACCTCCAGGATCGTCTCTGGGCTGGCGAGGTAGAGCTTGTCATCATAGACCGTCTCGATCTCTGGCACTGCGATGTCGAGAGTTTCGGTGACCCGGACTGCTGGGCTGGCGACGATCCGGTCCCACTTGATGCCGTGACCGCGAATGTGGTCGCCGAGCAATTTCGCGCCTGTCCGTCCACGCTCATTCAACCCGCGATCAAAATCACGGCTGACACCGGCATCCCATTCCGATTTGGCATGGCGAAAGAGGCCCAAGATTTTCAAGTCGCTGCTATCCCACCGAGCGAGGCAACACGCCTTCGCAACTGGTTGCCCCTATGGCACCAACAAGCGCGTATGCCAATGCGGCAGCCTTGCAACGCCAAGCTGGGGAAGGGCGCTGACAAGACTGCCGCCCCGCAAGGCGCCACCGCGAGAAGAGAAGCGGCGCGCTTGCGAGTTGTTCGGGTAAGCGGTTCAGATCAATCCCGGCTCAACCGCGATCAGCCAGCCGTTCAAGGTCGCTGCTGCGGCCAGCAATGCGGCGCAGACTACGCTTACTTTCTCGACCAGGTTGCGGGTGATCTTTGGCAGGGTGAATTGGGGAAGGGGCAGCGGCTTTGCATTGGCGTTGAACGCTTCGGCATAGCGGGGGTGCTCGGTTCCCATCCATTTGTCCCACCAGGTGAAATAGAACCCGAAATTGTAGCCGGATGAATGGTGCAGATCATGATGCGTCGTTGTGCTGATCCAGCGCAGGATGGGGATGTCGAGCCACCCTGCTGGGAACAGTTCATGCCCGGCATGGCCCATCACATTGCGGATGATCATATTCCAGAGGAACAGGAACATCGCAAAGCCCGCAAATGCGATCCCCATCGTGCTTGTGATGAGCAGGAAGATCGGCACAAATGCAGCCTCAATCGCGGCTTCCCAGACAGAGAAGCTGTAGGCGGTCCACGGGGTTGGCGTGCGGGATTTGTGGTGATGCAGATGGGTCGCTTTGAACAACCGCTTTGTGTGCATCGCGCGGTGCGCCCAGTAGAAATAGGCGTCATGCAGCAGGACGATCAGAGCGAAATGCCAAGCGACCGTGATCAGGGGTGCGCTGTCGATCTTGAGATTGATGACACCAAACTCAATCCCGATAATCGTGGCCAATGTGGTGACGAAAAAGACAAACACTGTGCGCAGCGACGAAGAAATCTCGCGGATGTAATCGGCCCGCTTGGCCTTGCGTTCCTGTATCTGCCGCGCTTTCGCATAGCCGCGGAAGAGAAACAGCGCCGCTGTCATTGCGCCTGCAACGATCAGATACCGTCCAAGGTCAAAATAGAGCACATTCACAAAGTGTGATGTGACGAGGTCGATGGTGTAATCGAGCGTCGATTGGGCTTCGGATGGTTGCATGGACACGGTCTCCTGTTTGAGCTGATGAGCCCAAACTGCCGATCACGACCGCCAAAATCCTCTCAATGCCAAAAACATGCGGTCAATTTCGAAACTGACCGTGCTTTTTCAGTTTTGAACAGTCGCTTTTTCGAGCTCAACAGTCCCGTCTGTGATGGCCAAGCGTCTGAATTCGCTGGGTGTTGTGCCGGTTTCACTGCGAAAGGCGCGGTTGAAGGTCGGCAGCGAATTGTATCCCAAATCCATCGCAATTGTGAGCACGGGCATGTCGACATCATCGCGGCTGGAGAGCTTTTCGCGCGCTTCGGTGATCCGGTGGCGGTTCAAAAAGGCGGAGAAATTGCGATAGCCGAGCCGTTGATTGATGAGCGCGCGCAGACGATGCTCGGGCGTGTCCAGCAAAGCCGCCAACCCGGCGATAGAGAGGCCGGGCTCGCGATAGGCACCATCCTTCATCGCAGCGGTCAGCTTGTCGTGCAGCACTGTTTCGCTGGGCGAAAGGTCAAGCGCAGGGACTTCCTCTTTATCCGGAGCGTGATCCCTCTCCGTCTCCAGCAGCAATTCCGGATCGGTTCGCATCACAGCAAGGCCCGCAAATAGCATCAGCACAACGATGATGATCGAGTTGATCAGTTGAGCGATCATCGATCTTTCATCGACTGCACCGATGACCTCAATCATTTCAAAGATAAGAATGCTGGCCGCTTGCGCGGCGACCAGCAATGGCAGCCAAAGGCGGATTGTGCGGCGTTGTTCGACAAGATCATCGTCCCGCTCAAACACGCCCACGCGTACCAGATCGACGATCAGCGCGAGCGATGCGAGGTGCACCACGAAGAAGCCGACAGGCTGGGTCCATGGCAGGAAATTGGCGATGAACCATGCGAATAGCAGCACTCCGGCTGCGCCGATTATGACGCGGCGGTCTGGATCACGCTCCAATAATCGCCGCGCGAACAGCCAGATAAAGAACGGCGTTGATAGCGAGACCAGATCGACCAGCGAATCGAATATGCCCTGAGGCGCGGCAAGCGGGGTGGAGTTAACAAGGTAGCCGATAACGCCAACGATCATGCCAACCAGCGGCCATTTGATGGCTGTGCGCACCGAATTGGCGACGATTTGCGCCAGCAGCATAAGTCCTGCACCCAATGCGATCATGCGCAGCAGGTAGTTAAACTCTTCGATCATGCGATTGTATCTGGGGCATCGGCGTCGATGTTTCCACCCGTTTCAGCGGGCGAGGTTGCATCTTCGCCGATCAATCCGCCTGCAACCCGCGTGAGCGCTTCGTCGAGAGTGACGCGGCGCACATGGGTTCCCTCAGGAAAAGCGGTGAGCAGCCGGGTGGGAAAGGCGGCGGACAGGACGACGAAATGGCCGGCATCATCCTTGTTGCGGATCAACCGCCCGAACCCTTGAGCCAAACGCGCGCGGATGATGCGGTCGTCATGCGCGCTGCCCGAACCGGATGCGGCGGCGCGGCGGGCTTTGTGCAGGATATCAGGGCGTGGCCACGGCACGGCTTCGAGCACGACGCATCGCAGAGATCGACCGGGCACATCCACTCCATCGCGCAAGGCATCGGTGCCCAGCAGGCTGGCGCGCGGGTCATCGCGAAAGATATCGACCAGAGTGCCCGTATCAATCGGGTCCACATGTTGGGCATAAATGGGCAGACCTTCGCGCGCCAATCGGTCTGCGATCCGCCCATGCACTGCGCGCATCCGTCGGATTGCAGTGAACAGGCCCAGCACGCCGCCATCCGATGCTTCGATCAGGCGCGCATAGGCTCCTGCCAGGCCGGGCAGGTCCCCCTTTTTGACATCGGTGACGATCAGAACTTCGGCGCGCGAGGCGTAGTCGAACGGGCTGTCAGCAGAGGAGAGCAGCGGTTGGCTTTCAACATGAGCCGCCCCGGATCGGGCTATCGCAGCCTCCCACGGATCGCCAGCTTCCGTACCAATGCGGTCGGTTAGGGTTGCGCTGGTGAGCATTACGCCATGAGCGGGCTCAAGAACGGTGCGCGCAAAGGGCTTCATCGGGTCGAGCCAACGGCGATGGATCGCCACGTCAAATTCGCGCGCGTCGGAGCGGTCAACCGCGAGCCAGTCGACGAATTCAGGGTCCGCCGGGCCGCCCAATCGCGCCAGCAACGATTCCCAAGCGGTGAGCAGATCGACCCGCCATTGCAGTGAGAACCGTGCGCCTTCGATCCGTGCGCGACCTTGTCCATCGAGCCAATCCGGCGGGTCCGCCATAATCGCCTCCAGCCGACCGCCAAGCTGGATTAGAGGTGTTCGAATGCTGGCTAATGCCTGAGCGCCAAGACCGGCGGCCTCTATCACTTCGCCGGGCAATCCGCTGGCCTCGGTTTCAATCCCGTAACCCGCATCCTGTCCGCCGGATTCGTCCCGGGCATAGGTCGCCGTGCGCACCGCTGCGAGCAATGTTTCGATGGGCCCCAGCGGTTCCCCTTCAGCCAGACGTTGCAGCCACCCTTCGCCGGGCAGCAATTTGCCTGCTTCGCTCGCCGCCTCAATCGCCTCGCCGCCTGCATCATCATAGCTCGCCACATCGGCGAGCCGCGCAGACAGGCCGCGCCTGCGTCCGCGATTTTTGCGCTCTGGCCCCATGATCCAGCGGCGCAGCTCAATCGCTTCCTGTCCCGACAGCGTGGCGGCAAAGGTGCTGTCGGCGGCCTCAAAGACATGATGTCCCTCGTCAAAGATCATGCGGGTCGGTTGCTGAGCATGATCGCGGCCACGCGCAGCATTGACCATCACCAATGCATGATTGGCGATCACCAAATCGGCCTGAGCACTGTCGCGGGCGGCGCGTTCGATGAAGCATTTTCGGTAATGCGGGCACCCGGCGTAGATGCACTCGCCGCGTTGATCGGTGAGCGCGGCGATCCCGCGTTTGCGAAACAATGTGCCCAGCCAGCCGGGCAGGTCGCCTCCGATCATATCGCCATCGCGGGTGAACGCGGCCCAGCGCGCGACCAATTGCGCAAGAACCGCCGGGCGGCCCGCAAAGCCACCCTGCAAGGCATCCTCCAGATTGAGGAGGCACAGGTAATTCTCACGCCCTTTGCGCACCACAACCGGTGGCGTGCCATCAGGGCGTTTCGCGGGCCAAGCTCTGCGGCTTTCACTGCGCAATTGGCGTTGCAAGTTCTTTGTAAAGGTGGAGACCCAGACGGTCCCGCCTGATGCGCTGGCCCATAGAGATGCGGGCGCCAGATAGCCCAAGGTCTTACCAATCCCCGTCCCTGCCTGTGCGAGCGCGACATGCGGAACTTCGCTTTTAGTGCGAGGGGCAAAGATGCGTGTGACATCGCTTGAATAGGCACGCTGACCCTCGCGCCGCTCCGCTGCCTCTCCGGTCAGAGCATCAAGCTGCGCGAGCACGTCCGCCTCTGGCAAATCGACCTGACGGGGCGGGGCGCGCTCGCCCGCCTCCTCCCATTCGGGCAGCGCCGAGAACAGCCACTTTTCCGCCTGTTCGGGCCGTGCAACATGCGGTTTTATCACCTGCGCCCATGGCCAGCGTAGTCTCTCCAGCGATTGCAGCACACTCCACGCGCCCGCCCGCTCAAACCATTCTGGGTCCTCACACGCGGCGACCAAGGCACCCGCTGCCAATTGCAGGAATGCGGGCACGCCGTCATCGCCCTCTGGCTCGTCCAATTCTAACGCCTGAGCCAATCCGCGCGGGGTGGGCACGCAAAACCGCGCAGGATGGACGAAAGCGAACAGCTCCAACAGGTCGAGCCCCGACAGGTCAGGATAGCCCAGACGGTTCGCAACCAGCGGTGCGTTCAGGATTAGGATCGGCGTATCTGCTGCCGCCATAATCGCTTCACCCTTGGACACGGCGCCGGTTGTGCCGTTTGCGGGGCGCAACCAATTGCCGCCATGACTGGCGTGAAGGGCGGGTAGCGGCAGCGGCGCAAAAGAGGGGGTCGCGGGCATATTCACGGTTCAATGACGATGCGACGGCGCAAACGATATGTAAACGGATCGTCCCGATAGTTCTGGGCAAGAATTGGACGGTGATATCAGGGGAGTCGGTGATGAAGTCCAACATGCAGGGAACATTGAAGCTTATCACGGCGAGCGCCTTGTTATGGAGCGCATCCGCGATCGCACAAGAACAGGGCAGTGCGGCTGCATCAGACAGCGCGCAACAAAGCGCCCCTGATCCGCAAACCTTGGCCAAAGTCGCCGCCGTGCAAGACCATGTTGATGCATATCGATCGCGCAATATGGACCGCTTTATCGCCACCTTTACGCCCGATGCCGAAGTCCATGCCAATGGCTTGGTCGCGGTTGGCCATGATGAAATTCGCGCGCTTTACCGGCTCAATTTTGCGCCCGACGCGCCCACAATCCGCATCGAGGATAGCGGCGTCAGCGGTGAATATGTGTTCTTGTCGGTGGGATACATCATGGCGGATGGAGCTGAAATGTGTTGCTCTTATTCTGAGTATGAAATCACCAATGGCAAAGTCAGCTATATCGGGACCAGCGGATAGTTTGCTGAACACACTGATTGGCGGTTATTGGGCGATAAGCCCGCATTAACCCCCTTACTGTAAATACGATGCCGAATATTTGAGATTTACAAACTCAAGAGGGACGCAATGAGTTTTGGACGTAAAGGGCTGGCACCAGGTGAGGTGGCTCCGGCACCGGGCGGCGGATTTGGCCGTGCGGATCCAGCACTGGCACAGCGGGCACAAGCGCAACAGGCTGCTTCAGTGGATGCACCGGTTGGTGATGCTGATGTAGCTGCCGCGCGTGACGCCTTTATCGCCGCAGAGCGTGAGCGAGCGGGCAAGCCTCCCGTCGCCTCTGCTGAACCCGAAGATCCCATGGCGGCCTTTCGCAATCCAGCGCGCCCTCAACCTGCACAACCATTGGGCCTAGGCGTGAACAATGGTGGTGGATCCACTGGCGGCGGCATGTCAGCGCAACAAGAAGCCGAGATCAGAGCCGCCGCGCGCAGCATGTCGGGACGCGCCCCGGCGCGCAGTGGATCTGGCAGTTCAGGGTACGTCTTTGGTGATCCCGCGACCCGCAATGTCGGGCTGGCCTATGTCCTGTGGTTTGTTCTGGGGCAGTTTTCGCTGCACCGTTTCTACTGCGGACAAAAAGACAGCGCGTTCATTCAGATGGGGTTGTTTTTTGGCAGTTTGGTCACGCTCTTTATCTTCCCGCCGCTGGGGCTGGTCGGGTTCGCGCTCTGGATGTGCTGGATCATCGGTGACCTGTTCATGATCCCGGGAATGTTGAAGAAATTCAAAGAAGAACACGATTATCAAGGCGTCTTTGCGTAAAAAGGGACGACCGGACCGAAGTCCAGCCGCCCCTCCTTGCGACCCTTAGGGCATAAATGCCCCAGGGCTGGCCGTGAAACCGGTCAAAAAACTCTTCTGAACGCCACGCGTCAGTGTGTAATCGGTTGGCACTTGCGGGCCGTTCAGATCTTCAACGATCGGAACCCCACCTTTGATCCCAAGCCGCCAACCGCGCAAAGCGCCGCGAGTTGCAGCTCAGTCCGACTTTTAGTCAGGTCAGTGTCCCCTTCAGCACATAAAGCTAATGCCTGAATGCGCCCTGAAATAGCGACGCTGCGTGCCAATGGTGCGATGGCCATTACAATTGCGATGATACCGCGCCAAGGGGGCAATTCGCTGTCCTACAGGCTAATCCTGCGATAAATCGCGCGGTGTGATGTTTTTGCCAGACCGCCCCTTATCTGCCTTATTCGGGTCAAATCGGAAGTTGACACTTAACTGTGTGCTGACCCCGCTGAACCCCGCGCAAATGCTGGGCTTGCGGGAAATCGCGTATTTTCCAAAGCATAGGGGTGAGTGGTCCAAGTCCAGCGCATGCTCGTTCGGACAGGATTCGCGCTTGAACAGGCCGGCTGCTTCTGCAAAGCGCGTGCCCCTATGACCGATACAGCACTCATCGACGCCGCAGCGCAATCCAAGGCATGGCCGTTTCAAGAGGCACAGCGCCTCGCCAAACGCCTAAATGGTAAGGGCGGCAAGGGTAAGCCGGATGGTGCGCCTGTGCTGTTTGAGACCGGCTATGGCCCATCGGGTCTGCCGCATATCGGTACGTTCCAAGAGGTGTTGCGCACGACGTTCGTGCGGCGCGCATATGAGGCGCTGACCGGGCAAGAAACGCGACTGGTTGCGTTTAGCGATGACATGGATGGCCTGCGCAAGGTGCCCGATAACGTGCCGAACAAGGAGATGCTGACCGAGCATCTGGGTAAGCCACTATCGCGCATTCCCAACCCGTTCGGCACCGAATATGACAGCTTTGCCGCGCACAACAACGCGATGCTGCGCGCCTTCCTCGATCAGTTCGGCTTTGACTACGAGTTCGTAAGCTCATCCGACCGCTACAACACAGGCGCATTCGACGATGCTCTGCGCGGCGTGCTGCGCGGGTTCGACGCGATACAGGACATCATGTTGCCGACACTGGGTGAAGAACGGCGCAAGACCTACTCACCCGTCATGCCGGTCAGCCCGACAAGCGGTGCAGTGCTGCAAGTGCCCATCGAAGTGGTGGATGCCGATGCTGGCATCATCCGCTTTGCCGATGAAGATGGCAGTGTGATCGAACAAAGCGCTCTTGGCGGGATGGCCAAGTGTCAGTGGAAGGTCGATTGGGCGATGCGCTGGGTTGCGCTGGGCGTTGACTATGAGATGTATGGCAAGGACCTCACTGATAGCGGCGTGCAGTCCGGCAAGATCGCCCGCGTCCTGGGCGGGAACAAGCCGGAGGGGCTGATCTATGAGCTGTTCCTTGATGAGAACGGTGAGAAGATCAGTAAGTCCAAAGGCAACGGTCTGACGATTGAAGAATGGCTGACCTATGGCAGCGAGGAATCGCTAGGCTTCTACATCTTCCCCAATCCCAAGAGCGCAAAGCAGCTCCATGCAGGCGTCATCCCCAAGGCGATTGACGACTATTGGCAGTTCCGCGAACGACTGGCTGAACAACCGCTCGACAAGCAATTGGGCAACCCCGCATGGCATCTGACGCGTGCCAATGCGCGGATGAATGGGCCGGATGCGCCAGGTGCAGGTGACAAGCTATTGGTCCCGTATAGCTTGCTGTTGAACCTCGTCAGTGTGCTGGGTTTGGAGGCGACGCCTGCCAACTTGGCCGACTATGTGGCGAGCTATACCGGTGCGCCCGTTGAAGACCCCGCATTGCTGCGCCTGATTGAGGCAGCGGTGAACTACAACCGCGACTTCGTAGCACCCACTCTGGCGAAGCGCGCACCGGTTGGCGGAGAGGTTGGGGCATTGCAGGCGCTTGATGCTCAACTCGCAGCGGCGTCAGCGGATGCGAGTGCAGAGGACTTGCAAACGATGGTCTATGAAATCGGCAAGGACGAAGCGCACGGCTTTGAGAACCTGCGCGACTGGTTCCGAGCGCTTTACGAAACGCTATTGGGCAGCGAGCAAGGGCCACGTATGGGCAGCTTCATCGCGTTGTATGGAGTGGAGCCTACGCGCAAGCTGATCGCGGAAGCGCTCTCTCGTTAGCGGATAGGCCAACGCCGCGAAACAAACACGTTTCCTACTTCCACGTGCGTGTGCGATACCATTTAGTGATGATGTATTTGGAGCCTTGAATAACCGGGGTCCCAGCATGCATTGTCCCTTCATTGGGGCTGCCATCGAGCAATGCGTTGTTCCAGACCAATAGCACACCCGGCTTTGGCTCAATCCTAAGACCCGCATTGACGAAGGCGGTCTCGCCCCCTTCTTCAACGGTGTTGAGGAAGGCCATCGTTGTCCAACTGCGCTGACCGCCCCGTTTGCGTTCATACTGCCAGTACTTCTCTGAAGTGTAGAACCAGTCATTGTGCGGTTTGAACTCCTGGCCAGGCAGGTAACGCTGGCCCTGGATCGGTTCGCCAACCTTGGGATCAATGCCCAGCAGATCATCGATCCGCCTGCTGATCCCTTTGACGAAGCTGTCATGCGGATCGAGGTCGCCGGAATAGGAGGTGCGAAAGCCGCTATCATAATCAACATCATGCAAAGCGGATGGGCGTGCAGTCTGATCGACCATCAGGCACAAACGCTCGCATTCCGCCTTGGTCAGGAAATCGCCAATGGCGAACAGCTCAAGCCGGTCATTCTTGATCTCATACACGCCGGGATCAGCGGCGAGCCGTTCTCGCACAGTCTTACCCACGCGGCGAAGGGCGTCTTGGTCGGGGATGGTTTTGGTCTTGGCCATAGCGCCGAAAGACTAGCAAAGGCGGTGCCCTGCGCAAGTACTGCATGCGGTATCATGACCAGAATGCAAACCCCCGCCGGTTTGCACCAGCGGGGGTCACTTGTCCGGAAAAGGACGGTCTGGAGTTTACCAGAAGAAGTCGTGGATCACATCGACCACTTCGCCGGTGTAGATATCGACCAGAACGACATCGTCGTAATAGCGAACCCAGCGATATGGACCGTAGACCTGAGGCAGGCGATAGGACCATGGATCGTTTATGTAATACCGCGAGCTGAAGAACAGGCTATCAAGGAAGAAGCCGACCCTCAGGCGATTGTACCGATGCGCGCGGAAGGGTGCGTAATAGCGGCCCAAGCGGAAGATCGAGCGATTTGCCTGACGATGCCGTTGCCAGCCATAGCGGCGGTCCGAACGCCATCCGCGACGATCCCAGCGACGATGGTTACGCCTCTCGGCGCGCGCTCCATTGCGGCGACCATCACGGTATCCGTTGCGATAGCCATCCCGGCGAATGCGACGGTTCTCGGTCCGGTCACGGCGACGGTCAACGCGGCGATCTGAGCGACGGTCGCGGCGTTCAAGCCGACGATCTGACCGACGGTCGAAATCGCGATTGCCCCGGTTTGCACGACGTTCTGTGCGACGATCACCCCGACGTTCTACGCGATTGCCACGGCGTTCAACCCGGCGTTCACCGCGACGCTCGACACGATCACCTCTGCGTTCTGTCCGGCGTTCGACGCGATCACCTCTACGTTCACCGCGACGTTCAACCCGACGTTGGACGTTCTGGCCCCGGTTCTCGGAGCGCTGAGCACGGCGCTCGCCGCGATTCTCAGTGCGCTGCGTGCGACGTTCACCGCGGTTCTCGGTTCGTTGCTGACGTCGTTCTGAACGGCGCTCGGTGCGCTGTTGACGCTGCACTGGACGCGCATCGGGTTCAGCAGAGCGATTGCCGCGTTGCTGGAATTGGCGACCGCGATTGGCGGGACGTGATTCCTGACGCTGAGCGCGACGCTCAGAGCGGTTTGCCCGACGATTGCTTTGACGGTTGCTCTGACGCTGCGCACGGCGCTCTGATCGGTTGGCACGGCGGTCTTGGCGTGCCTGCTCAAATTCGCCGCTGGCCTCCGCTGACGCCGTGTTCGCAGCCTCAGCAGCTTCGGGCGGCGCGACGAATGCCAATGCTAATGCAAGGGCGGACAGCGCACTACCTTTTAGAAATATAGTAATATCCATGAGTTGCCTCCAGTCCTGCCGCCCCACCACTCACGGCTATGTTGTTACCTGTTGATACGTTGCTTTCTAGAGGCGAGTCGATGTCCGCTCCCTTAACCAGTCGTTTAGGCTTACGTTCATGTTCGAGACAATTTTTCTGAACGACGAGCGTCGCAGCTTGACCGCGGCCCTCGAAAACCCAAATGCAGCACTGATGTTTGAAACACTCGATGATGTCCGGCGCGAGGTGGCGGGGCGGCTTGCACGCGCCGCCAAGGACCGCAAGTCACCCATGCATGTGCCTACCGTTGTCACCAGCGATATCGATGCACGGGTTATGGTTCTGCGAGAATTTAACCAGCAAGCGTGGACTTTGCGTTTTCACACGGACACTCGCGCGCCAAAGGTCGCGCCTATCGAAGCTGACCCGCGCATGGCGGTGCTGTTCTATGACAAAAGCGCAAAGGTCCAGATCCGGGTAAAAGGCAAAGGGCGGTTGCTGCGCGATGCAGAGGTGACCGATACGGCTTGGGCCAACAGCGACAATTTCGCCCGGCGTTGTTATCTGGGTGAAGGGCCGGGCGCGCTCAGTGATGAGCCGACCAGCGGCCTGCCGTCAGAGTTTGAAGGACGGGAGCCCAGTGTTGAGCAACTTGTGCCGGCGCGTCCCAATTTCGCGGTGCTACTCGTGGAGCTATTGGAATTCGACTGGCTGTATCTGGCGCATACCGGTCATATGCGTGCGCAGTTCACTCTCAGCGATGGTGATTGGCAGGGGCGCTGGGTCTCGCCTTAGGCGACTTTAGCACGCTCTTCGCTTAGCGATTGTGACGCAGCGGGTGAGGGCAGCAATGCGACCTCTTCCCATTCGGTTGCTGTGAACACTCTGTCCTCGCCCGATGATTGCGCAGCATCCAATGCTGATCCGGCGCGAGCGTGCCATTCATTAACGGTTTCGTCCGGACGCCGAGCGGCGATGCCAAAACTTGCAGTCAGGCCAAAGCCGGCGCTCATGCCGTTCACTTCGGTCGCTGCGATGCGATCAAGCAGCCTTTTGGCAATGCAGCTGGCCTCATCCTCGCTTGCGCCCCTGGCAAGGATGATGAACGAGGTGTCGCCAGCGGGGCCATCGGCCTCAATCATGGTGTCGTTTTTGCGTAATCCAGAACGCATGACTTGGGCGACTTGTGCAATCGCTTCATCGCGGGTTTCGGGTCCCCAAATGTTGCTCACTTGATTGAGGTGATCGATCCGACCGCGCAGCACCGTGCTGTGCGGATGGCGCAGGGCTACGCGGCGTTCGTTGGACTTTGCAAATACGCTAGTGGACGTACGGGTGACCGCGTTGGCTTCGGCATCAAATTGAGGGGTGTTGAACAGACCTGACAGCGGGTTTCCAGATCTACCGAAGCGAGAGATGCTTCGCACGAGCATTGCTCCTGCAAGCGCGCCAAATAGCGCAGCTGCGATCAGTCCGTAGATCGGATCGGCAAATTGAATGCTCGCGATAGCTTGCATGAAGGCAGCCCCCTGTTTTCAGCGAGCTCCCCGCTCGACGAGCCAGCGTTTTGCCCTAAGGCAGGTTAAAGGGGCGTAAAGGTTTGCAAATGGGCGGTTTGGCCGACGCTCAATATGTTAAGCGGCAACGTCTTTCGTTGGGGAACTGCCGGTAATTGAGGGTTTCTTGCCTTCATCAAGACTCATATCTACGGCCTTCCTCACCTGATTACGTCCGCCTTGTTTGGCCTCATACAACGCCTTGTCCGCCCTTGCGAATACGGAGCGGTAATTCTCACCTTCCACGCGTTGGGCTACGCCAAAACTGGCGGTAATCCGCACATCAAGCGAACCGTCAGTCACATCAAGCTCGGTAGTGCGCAAACGCAGCCGCTCTGCAAGTCGCGCGGAAATATCTTCGTCAGCGCTCCAAACCAGGATGCAGAATTCCTCACCGCCGACACGTCCGGCAATGTCGGTGCCGCGGATTGTCTCGTTTATCATAGCGCCAAACCCCGCGATTGCGCGGTCACCAGCTTGATGGCCCCAGATGTCGTTGACCTTTTTAAAGTGGTCGATATCGCCCACGACCAACGATACATCAGTGCCTTTATTCGCTGCCGCGTTTAGTGCAGCTTTAACGCGCAGTTCGAATTCCCCGCGAGCAAGCAGACCGGATAGCTCGTCAGTTGCGTTGTGCGCTTTTAATGCGTCAATGTGATCCTTCATCGCAGTGACAAGCTGCGCAATGCCGAACATCACAGAGCCAAAACCAAACAGCCAAGCAAGCGTCATATAATACGCACTTTCACGGTAAGCCTCCGGCGCAATCGGGCCATCAAACATGAAGGAAAAGACCGGGCGCAAAAAGAACTGGGCCGTCACAAGAACCAGCGTCACAAACATGAACCGTTCAATAGGATCGCGCTTTGCCGCCATAGCGAAGCTTTGCGTTGTCATCACCATGATCACGCCGCTGGTTATGTTGGTAATGAACAGGTCGGCTTTAATCGAATTGCCTACTGCCTGTGTGAGCGCCATCGCACAAATACCGCCAAGCCCGATCATCAAGAACACTTTGGTCGGAGGCTTCACTCCCACGCGAAGCATTATGCCAGAGGCCATGCCAAGCGCAGCGATTGTGTAGGGGACATGGGTGATCGCAACGAGCGCGCGACCCATATGCGCGGGGCTGAGCTGAGAGATCAGCATAGCGGTCGCTAGCATTAACCACCCGGTACCAAGCGCAAGATTCTCCGTGCGCGCCTGATCCCGTCGCCAGATAACCAAAAAAGTCACAGCGAAAATCAGCGCCACCATAGGCGTTGACAGCAAGAGTAGAAAATCGCGCAATGTGGTCCCCGTTGCAGGGGGAAATACCTAGTGCGAGAGAGTTAAGAGCGAGTTAGGCGCGCACGAAAATTGTCAGAATTTTTTACAACTGAGCTTTCGGCGCGGTGATCACTTATTCCGGGGCATTCCATTCCACCATTTTGAGACCTGCAAGTTTACCGCGCGCTTCGTGCCCGTCACGGGTTTCGATCATTTCAATCGATCCTTGCAAAGCGCCCATATTGAGCTTCGCATCCAGCAGCACACATTCACCCGCCGCGACTGTTACGCTGTGTGATCTGGCGGTCCCTTTGGTTTGGCTGGCCATTTGTGAAACAACTGTGTGCTCGCCCGGCTCAACATCAGCTTTTGCAAATCGACCCGTGCGGAATTGCGCCGTCATGCCATCATTGACCGTCACATTCAGGCCCTGTTGCCCCGCAACAAATCCTTTGCGCATCACATAGATGGCCGCCTTGCTATCTTGCGCGGTGAAGTTGCGAGCGGCAGCAGCGGTGCTCTCATCGACCTCTGCGCTGCCCTTGTTGCGGATCAACACAAATATGACGAAACCGAAAAGAGGGATTAGCAGGAATATGAAGAACGCGGGGTATATGAACCCCAAAACGATCCCGACAAGGATTGCTCCGCCAAACAAGGCAAGATTGCGTGGTGTCATGTTCATTGCTGTGCTTCCCTCTTTTCCAATCTGCGTGGCTTTTACCGCGTCAGCTTCTTATAGGCCAATCGTGTAGGTCGATCCGCAGCGTCGCCCAAACGGCGGCGCTTGTCTTCTTCGTAGGCTTCAAAGTTTCCTTCAAACCATTCGACATGGCTGTTGCCCTCAAATGCAAGAATATGCGTAGCGAGACGGTCGAGGAAGAAACGGTCGTGTGAGATAACCACAGCGCATCCGGCGAAGTTCTCAATCGCGTCCTCAAGTGCGCCCAATGTTTCCACATCAAGATCGTTGGTCGGCTCATCGAGCAGCAGGACATTGCCGCCTTGCTTCAGCATCTTGGCCATGTGAACGCGGTTACGCTCACCACCCGACAGTTTGCCGACATTCTTCTGTTGGTCGCTGCCTTTGAAGTTGAACGCCCCGACATAGGCGCGGGTTGAGGCGTCGTGGCCGTTGACCTGCATGTAATCGAGCCCGTCTGAGATTTCCTCCCACACGTTGTTTGTTGGCGTCAGGTCATCGCGCGACTGATCGACATAGCCGAGATGCACAGTGTCGCCGATTTCGATGGTGCCCGTATCTGGTGTTTCCTGACCGGTGATCATCTTGAACAAGGTCGATTTGCCAGCACCGTTTGGTCCGATCACACCCACAATACCGCCCGGTGGCAGCATGAAAGAGAGGTCCTCGAAAAGCAGTTTGTCGCCATAGGCCTTGGAAATGCCTTTGGCCTCGATGACCTTACCACCGAGCCGTTCAGGAACCTGAATGACGATCTGAGCTTTGCCGGGTGCACGGCCCGATTGTGCGTCTTGCAATTCTTCGAATTTGCGAACGCGTGCTTTTGATTTGGTTTGACGCGCCGCTGGGGTCTGCCTGATCCATTCGAGCTCGCGTTGAAGCGCTTTTTGCTTACCCGATTCCTCGCGGCTTTCCTGTTCCAGCCGCTTGGCTTTCTTCTCCAGATAGGTCGAATAATTGCCTTCGTACGGGTAGTATGTGCCGCGATCCAATTCGAGGATCCACTCCACCACATTATCGAGGAAGTAGCGATCGTGAGTGATCATCAGCACCGCACCTGCATATTCCTTAAGGTGGTTTTCAAGCCATTCGACAGATTCCGCATCCAAGTGGTTGGTCGGCTCATCAAGTAGCAGGATCGACGGCTTTTGGATCAGCAAACGGGTCAGGGCAACACGGCGTTTCTCACCGCCAGAAAGGCTCTCAACGCCCATATCGGATGGCGGGCAACGCAAAGCTTCCATCGCAATCTCAAGCTGATTGTCGAGCGTCCAGCCATCGACCGCATCAATCTGTGTCTGAAGTTCGGCCATTTGGTCGCCCAAAGCTTCAAAATCGGCGTCAGGCTCGGCCATTTGAGCAGAGATCGCGTTGAATTTCTCAACCAGATCGGCGGTTTCACGCGCGCCGTCTTTAACGTTTTCGAGAACTGTCTTGGTCTCGTCCAGCTCCGGCTCCTGCGGCAAATAACCGACCGTGATGTTCTCACCTGGCCAAGCTTCACCCGCAAAGTCGGTGTCGATCCCCGCCATGATCTTGATCAGGGTCGATTTGCCTGCGCCATTTGGGCCTACAATCCCGATCTTTGCGCCCTGATAGAATTGCAAATTGATGTCGGAGAGAACCGGCTTTGGGGCACCGGGGAAAGTCTTAGTCATGCCTTTCATGACGAAGGCGTATTGCGCGGCCATTGGGTAGGTCCTTGTTGATCGAGAAGAATGCGAAAATGCTTTGCCTGCGCACTTAGGCGCGGAGGGGAACAGGGGCAAGCGGTTAACAAACCTGTGGGCGACGACACGCATTTCTGCCCGTGCTTGATGGTAACCTCGCGCTAAGCAAATCGCGGTATCGCTCACGCAGAAGCTTTAAGGCGCAGCATGCAAGCTCAGATACTTATATTTGTGTTTCCGGCAATAACGCTCATCTATGCGTTGTTGTTTGCGACGCTGTGGTGGGCGGACAAAAGCCAACGCCATGTGCTTGCCTACTCCTTTGGCTTTGCAGCTATGGCCTGTGGTGTGATCCTCAATATATTCCTGTTGGGGGGCATCGGGCCGCTCGGCATATTATCGTATCATTTGATGTCCATGGCTGGACTGATCGCGATTATGTGGGGCACCGCGGCGCGCGTCGGGCTGCGCACACCAATTGCCGCTTATTGCCTCACAGTTCTCATAACATCCGCAGTTTTGTGGGTGACAAGCGCCTATGGTGAGCGTGATGCCATGAAGATCGCGCAAAATATGAACTCGGCTCTGCTGCTAGCTTTGACAGCGCAAAATCTTTGGCATGCGGGAGCCAAAGGCTTGGTTGATAGGGCAATCATCTGGGTGTTCGCCGCCTTTGCAGCCTTTGGTTTTACGCGCCCATTCTTGAGCGTGTTTTCTAATCGATTGTTTGGGCCAGGCGAAGACGGCGTGCTTCTCCTAATGTCGGTCCATGTCCTCGTGCTCTGTGTGCTGATTGTGTTTCTTGGCATCGCACTTGCGGCGTCGATACTGGCGGACAAACAGGAAAAGGATGCAAAACAAGCGACCCAAGATACGCTTACAGGGTTGCCCACGCGCGGCGCATTCGAGTTTTCGGCGAAAGAGATGCTGGAGAGGGCCGTTGCGGAACGCATTCCGGTGAGTTTGATCGTTGGCGATATCGATCATTTCAAACGCATCAACGATACCTACGGACACCATGTGGGCGACAAGGTGATTGCCGCTTTTGGACGTATGATCGGATCATGTGTGCGCCCTGGCGATGTGGCCGGCAGAATTGGAGGCGAGGAATTTTGCATCCTCGCTTGGAATTGCACCGAAGACGGTGCGAGCATTCTGGCGGAACGGTTACGCACAGCGTTTGTCGCTATGCGAAATGATGCCTTGCCCCCAGACGAAGTGATCAGCGCCAGTTTTGGGGTGGCTCAATTCAGAGCAGGTGCGGACTATGCGCGCACATTTGAGATTGCCGATGCCGCGCTTTATACCGCTAAGCGGTCCGGGCGAAACTGCGTGGTTGGAGAACAGTGCGGCGATTTTGCAAGCGTTCAACACGCGGAGTTCGGCTCTGAACAAGCCGAAGCCTTTGGCACACCCGGTTCGAGGCATGAAGGCAAAGTCGTATCGTTGGCTGAACGACATGCGGGCAAGCGCGGCTGAGCTCCGTGCGTTCCATTTAGGCTAAACTGGACAGGCTCTGCCAAGCGGCTTAGCAGTCCGGACCATGAAAAAATCGCTTCTGACGACCGCCGCTGCGCTTTTGATCGCTGCACCTCTTTCCGCCGATGGCCACAGCGATGCTGGCAACACTCCGTCGCTTGAAGCGGTCGCAGATGATGCGCTTGAAAATGACAAGGTCGCTTGGGACTTTGTCGAAGGGGTCACAACCGAAGTTGGCCCACGTCAGGCCGGGACAGAGGCAGAGACACGCGGACGTCAATGGGCGGTCGCATGGCTGAACGCGAACGGTTTTGCCAATGTCGCGGATGAACCATTTGAGATGGAAACTTGGGTGCCGGGAGATCTGCACCGCGCTGAAATTACAAGCCCGTTCCCGCAACCGCTTGTCATTCAGCCCTTGGGCGGTAGCATTTCGACCGGACCCGACGGGATCACTGCCGAGGTGGTGATGTTTGACAACGTCGCAGCCTTGCGCGCGGCTCCTGAAGGGAGTTTGCAAGGCAAGATCGCCTATATCTCCCATTCCATGACGCCGACTCAGGATGGCTCGCAATATGGCTTTGCGGGCCCCGCGCGCTGGGTTGGTGCGGGGATTGCCGAGCAAAAAGGTGCAGTGGCGACGGTCATTAAATCGGTGGGCACCGACTATCACCGCAATCCGCATGTGGGTGGCACGACCTTCCGCCGGACTGATGGATCGACCGATGTGGGCCGATTGGTTCCGACGCCAGCAGGGGCTTTGTCACTGCCGGATGCGGCCAATCTAGAGCGGATGTTTGAGCGGGCCAATGGCCGTCCGATCATGATGAAGTTGACGCTGACCCCAGAGAATCTGGGCACGACAATCAGCGGCAATGTCGTGGGTGAGATTGTCGGGCGCAATCCTGACCTCCCGCCGGTCCTGCTTGCATGCCATTTGGACAGTTGGTGGAATGCACCGGGCGCGTTTGACGATGGCGCGGGCTGTGGAATTATCGCAGCAGCTGCTTTGAACGTCGCAAAGAGCGGCCAGCCATTGCGTACCATCCGCGTGCTGTTTGCGGGGGCTGAAGAAGTGGGCCTATTCGGCTCAACCGCATATTCGGCGGCTCATATTAACGAACCGATCGCGGTTGGGTTGGAAAGCGACTTTGGCGCAGATCGAATCTGGCGCTTTGAAAGCAATTTCCGCGAAACCAACCCTGACCTGCATGCCCGTCTTGCGAATGCCGTGGCGCGCTTTGGCGTGGCCAATTCAACCATTGTTGCGCGCGGCGGAGCTGACCTGAACATTGTGCGTGATCAGGGCGGGGCGATCATCGACTTGCAACAGGATGGCACGCGCTACTTCGACCTGCACCACACGCCTGACGACACACTCGACAAAATCGATCCGGTGCAATTGCGTCAGAACGTCGCCGTGTGGACGACCGTTGCGGGTATCCTCGCCAATGAAAGTGCCTCCATTCAAACAGGCGGCGTGATCCCATCTGCTCCTGCAACTATGGAAGATTGATGCGCGGTTAGCTGCGGACAATCCCGCTCAACGCCTGACCGCTGCGTCCGGGGAACAGCCTTGCCATCGTCAGTTCGGGATCAAGCGTCATATGCTCGGCAATGGCCCCTGACAGCACGCTTTCCAGCGCGATGGTAGGCTGCAAATCGCGCGCTTCGAACAGATCGTTTTCGCGAAGGCCGGGCCAGTCTGCGATCACGCGACCGCCCTTTACTGCGCCCCCCATGACCATCGCCGCCGATCCGGTGCCGTGATCGGTGCCATTGGTACCGTTAAAACGGACCGTGCGGCCAAATTCGGTCACGACCACGACCATAGTGTTCGCCCATTCTGCGCCCAATCCATCGCGATAGGCGCCCAGCAATGTGTCGAGCGCTCGCGCGTTGCGGCGGAACCTGCTGAGTTGATTGGCGTGCGTATCCCATCCGCCCAGCTCAACCATCGCGATCCGCGCACCGTCGCGCCCGCGCATCAGTGATGCCGTGAGTTCGCCCGTGGCTTGAGCATCGCGCAGGCTTCTAATGCCATCGTCCCCGCCGCCCATATTGGCCATCGCCTGAGTTTCCAAGGCTTGCGACCACAATTCGCCCAGTTGCTGGTCCTCGCCATAGAGCAGTCCGACCCGCGCTTTGAATTCATTGCTCGCCTCAGGCAGGTTGTTGGGGGCATAGCTTGAGGCAGGGGCCGCTCCACGCAACGCCAGCGGCATTGTCGCCGAAATGGCAAGTGCGCGGCCAGCATCCTCACCGTCTCGCTCCAACATCATTCCGGCCAACCGGTTCAGCCAGCCATCACTCTTCGCATAGGGCTGTGTTGCGCCCGTTTCGAGCATGTTTTGCCCGTCGAAATGCGAGCGTTCCCTATAGGATGTGGCCGCCGCGTGCACGAACAACGCCTCGCCTGCGTCAAAAGCCATGCCCACCTGTTCAAAGGCCGGGTGGATAGCGAAAAATCCGTTGGTTCGGCGTGCGCCTTCATATTCGGACAAAGTGGCTCCGCGAAGGGCCTCATAGCCGGGATCACCGAGCGGCGCCGCCATGGCCATTCCATCTGCCGCTCCGCGCAGCATCACGAACAGCAGGTTCTTGTCTCCCACACCTTGCGCAAGGGCGATGCGGGGCAGGGCAAGGCTCGCTGCGCCGAGGGCAAGTGAGCTTCCTAGAAGTGTGCGGCGATTGAGATCCATGGTCATTTGTCGTTACCTCCGCATCATTTCTGGTGAGACCAGCAACAGGCCCAGCGCCTGCGCGCCGCTCTCTGCGCGGGACAGCCAAGTCCGCGTGTTGTCTGTGAGCGCGCCAGGAAACGCCGTCTGTGCGCGGTTCATTATGTCATCGGCGCGGGCATTGCTGGCGAGCCGTTCTGCGAGTTCAACCCGGCGGAACAAAGCATCCGGACCGGCCCAACTGCCCTCCAGATCGTCATATCCTGCGGGTGAGGGCGCGCGCCACGGCGCCTGACCCAGCTCATTGAGTGCATCGGCAAGCACCCTTGCATTGAGGTTGTCGACACCGGTGATGCGCAGTGCCGCGACAAGCCACTCAAATGGCTGGCGGTATTTGACGGGACCTTCTGTCCAAACTTCGGGAGCATCGATCAAAGTGCGCGTGAGGCTCGCAAGATCGCCGCCTGTTCGCAGGAAATCTTCTTCCAGCCGCGTGACCAGTGCAGGCGGTGGTGTGTCACCTGCAAAATGACGCGCCAGCTTTGTGGCAATGAACCGCGCGGTTGCGGGATGGGTCGCTAGGTCATTGAGAACGACACGCGCCTGACCAGCGTTGTTATCGCGATAGGTGCGGCCCATAATTTGGCGCGAACCGGGCTCATGCGCATAGGCGACAAAAGCCGCACCGTTTGGCTGTGGGACGCTGCGGCGTTCGACCCGGCGGATGCCTTGGATGGTCCACCCGGTCAAAGCACGGGCGAATTCTGTGATGTCGGCTTGCGAATAGCCACCATCGACGCCGGTCGTGTGCAGCTCAAAGACTTCCCGCGCGAGGTTTTCGTTAAGTCCGCGTTCGCGTCTGGGAGGGTCCTGACGTTCACGTCGGCGCTCCTGAAACGGCGAATTGGGCCCAACGGATCGGAATTGGTCGAGATAGAGCAGCATTGCTGGATGCAGCACGGCCGCTTTGAGCATTTCAGAAAATTTGCCGAGCACATGCGGTCGGATGGCGAAGAATTCGTGATCCGCGACTTGATAATGCGTGCCCGGCTTTTGCGCAGAGACACTGAAATGGTTGGACCAGAAATGCACCAGCCGCTCCACCATAGGTGCACGGCTGGCGACCGAGATATTCGTGCGCAGACCGATATCTTCGCGCAGCGTTCGGCCCGCGCCAAGATAAGTGCGCTGAACCTCAGGCGGAAACCCGGTCAATTGTCTACGCCGGCGACCGCGGCGCTGCGGCGCGGAATCATTGGCCATCGAATCCATGGATTCACCTGCATCGGTGGCTTGCATCCGCCGCTCGCGCCGATTGCGGCGCAGGGCATCGACTATCTCGCCCGGCTTTGCAGAATTGTCGGTGCGGCCCGCCAATACGCGCGGGGCAGGGTCAAACACATCGAGTTGACGCAGCAAATATTGTCTCGGATTCGTGGGCGCTTCGCCGCCTATGCGCACGCCATAACCAAACCGGTTGAGGGCGATGTTCGGTCTGCTCATGGGCGTTGTTCCCTTGTGCTATGCCTTGTCTACCTTGTTGCAGAATGGCGCAAGGCCGACGCCAAGTCACGTCGCCAATGGTCGCAAAGTGTCGCATGTGCGCCCGAAAGAGCGCCGCATGCCTGGCGAATCTACTGATTTTTCTGGGACAATTTGGTTGAAATGGTCGGGGAGACAAGATTCGAACTTGCGACCCCCTGTACCCAAAACAGGTGCGCTACCAGGCTGCGCCACTCCCCGACTCTTTTCAACCGCTTCGCCAACTGCCGTTTGGTGGGCCCGGCAGGATTCGAACCCGCGACCTAGCCGTTATGAGCGGCCAGCTCTAACCACTGAGCTACAGGCCCATAGGTCCCAAACGCACCCTTGTAAAAGGCCCGCGCCGACGAAAGCAGCGCTGCCCCTACAGCGCGTTTGCGCGAGACACAAGTGGTATCCGCTCAGCTTTGTGTCGCAGCGACAATCTGTGCGATATTCGTGCTGTTGACGCCGCGCGCTGAGAGATAGGCATAGACCTGCTCAAACCAGTCATAAAGCGCCTCCACATCGCGTTCTGACTGTGCATAGGGGGTAAATCCCGGGGCCAGAGTAGGGCTGTGGAACGACAGCACTAAAAGCGGCAGATCATCATCCAATGCAATATCAATGCCGCGAATTGCCTCTTCTGCGGTGACGCCTTCTGGTGTCAGCGCGATGCGTTCCAACAGTTTGAGCTTTGAAAATCCGCCAAACAATGTTGGCATGTGCTGCTGTGCGCGGTGGATTTGGGGGCCCATCTGGCGCAGCAAACCCCAGTAAATGCTGGTCACTGGCAATTCGAGCAACTTGCGTTCTTGATCGACCCAATAGGGGGTGAGAGGATGGTTGGAATAATCCGGACCATCCTGTTTGCGGTAATCGAACAGCGAACGCACCGATGTGTCGATGGCAAAACCGCAGGATTTGAGGGCCTGCGCGCTGTTTGGACCCAGGCCATAGCGGCCTGCGCGATAGATGAGCGGAGCCGTCTCGAATGCATCTTCGATGCGGTCGCGCAGCATGGTCAGCTTAGTTGTTTCCAGATCGCCGGGCAGGCTGCCGGGATAAGAGTTGCGCGGAGACAGTTCCTCATCGAAGGGCGGATTTACCCATGGGTGCAACTGCGCACCGATATCTGCTGTGCCGCGCTGAACCGCGTCTTTGATGATTTCCACTGCGCGCGGGTCATTGGCGATGGGCCAGTCGACCAGATAGACGGGATGCGCGCCGACTTTTTCGCAAAACTCCTGAAATCGTGGGATTGCAGCGACATGTTTCAGCCCGTGCTGGTCGCGCGTGAATGGCGCATGCCAGTCAAACTCTTCCTCCGTATCGACCGTGAGCAGGACGCGCTGTCCAAAGCCTTGTGTGAATTGCGGTGAATTGAGCGTGTGTGGTGATTCGATCATTGAAACGGGATGCGCGCGTGTGGCCGATGCTGCGCCAGCCACCTGATGCGTTGCGCGATTTTGTGCACTGCCCCTGCTCATGATGTACCGCGCATACACCAAACTCGTAAGCGATGCCTTACTAACTCAGCAACACCTAGAAATCCGACCCGGCCCCGCAATCGGCATTGAATTGGCTGTCGCTGTCCGCATCCTCAATGAGCAATGGCACGCTTAGCACCACTTGATCAGTCTCTTGTTGCAATCCGCCGCCTGCTGCGCGCGCCTCTGCTCGGGCTAATCGCAGAGCAAAGCCTGCTCCGAAGAGGCCTGGATTAATGGCGGTCCCAATCGGTCTGGCTTCGGCTGCAAAAATGTCTGTTTCGGCCAGCAATTGCGCGGGCAATTCGCATTTGAGAACTGCAAAACCATCCTTTGCCACAATTGACGCCTTTAGCGTCTCGCCCGTCGCGCAGCCTCCGCCAAGTGTCGCGAGCAATCGCCAAATGATCGCTTCGGCTTGTTCTGGATCAAGGGGGACAATGCAAGGAATGTCCGCTCCATCAATCGCAATGCCGGCCATTCGGGGGTGCAAGACCTGATCGAGCTGACGGCACGTGCGCGCGGCCATTGCCGCAAGATCGGTTTCACCGGTCTCGATCTCTTCGATGCCTGCTTCCATCTTGGCGAGCCGGTCGAGTTCCTCAAACCCAGCCAGAATTCGCGCAGCATCAGCGGCAATTGCAGCGGCGAGGGCGCGATATTCGTGTGGCGCGGTGCCGAACAATTGCTGTTGGATTACCTCTGCATATCCTTGAACAGCGGTAACCGGAGTGCGCAATTCGTGCAGCAATTGGCGCAGGCGATCCGCCTCTCGCTCCGCGGCGGTGGGGGCGGTTGGATCGGCATTTGCGGGACGGCGAAAGCGTCCAAAATAGCCTGTGAAGTTGCCGTCATCGGTGAAGCGGGGCTGGGCATTGACAACCCACTCTCCTGCGATCGCCTCAGCTCCATTCAACGTTATGTGCGCATCGGCGACCGGCTGGCGGCGGCTGAATGCCCGCTCCAGTGGGCTTTCGCTGCTTGCACCACCCAAGCGCGGCGGTGTGACCAGCCTTGCGCCGATTACCATTGGGGCGATCTCGCTGTCTGCCCATTCGATTCGCCCAGCGGCATCGGCGGCAAAGCCAAACGCACCGACCATGCGGCCCTTGCGCGGTTGATCCTCGCCAAGTGGCAGGCGCGGTTCGCTGCTATCGAGCTCACCATCCCCTTCTCGCGTGCGCTTGAACTGGGCAATCCGTTGCACCAGCACCGAGATTTCGCTGCGCCGCTCACTCGCTTCATCAAGCGGGCCATCTGGATCGATTGGCGGTGCAGGCGATTGAAATGCAGTTTCTGGTTCAGGCTCTGGCTGAGCCGGAATATCAAAGGGAGGCGGAGTATCTTCGTCGATGGCAAAGGGAGCCGGCGGAGCGATCCGCACTGGCGGGGGTGGTACAAACCCCGCATCCACGTCATCCACCGCATTGACAGGATCGTCACCAGGCGAAGGCAAGCCTCGATCATGCACGCCCAATCGTTCAAGTAGAACTTCAACATCGATAGGTAAGTCTTTGCGTAAACGAAGAAAACCTCGCGCACGTACGGGCAAACGCGGGATCAGGGCAGCCCAATCCTCTGGCGATAGCTCGGCCCGGTTCAGCGCTGCTGAGGCAACATCCGGTTCAAAGTCTGCAAGATGCGCGGCCAGCTCGGGATTGCGAAACCGCCACCCGGCTTCACGCACCATCTTTGCGCGCTCGCGCGGGGGAATTTTTTCACCCAGCGCATCCATCCGCATCCAAGCTGTGGCCACCAGACTGGGATCGCGGGCAGAACGTGCGCTGACTTTCTCCGCACCCAAAATATCGAGCAATTGCCTGAATTGTGTGCGCAATCCGACGTCGCTTCCGGCACGCTGACGCAGCACAGTCGCAAGGCGATCATCGAAAAACATTCAGGCTCCTGCCGGAGGAAAAAGAGGCCGCAAAGGCAATCACCTTCACAGAACGAGTCCTACTCGCACGTCATCGGGGAATGCCGATACAGCTAGAGCAAGGCTATTTCTCTACCACCGGATACAAAATGTCACACCACGCGTATCGAGCGCGTTGCAAAGCGGGACAATTGCTGGCACACCTAATATTGTTGTTCTGAGGTGCGCGAAGTCCTTCGTGTTCTTTCAGACTATTGTTACCGCGTAAGCCATTCTGGCGCGCGATTGAAATTGAAATGGCGCGCGGCGCTGCAAAGCACCTTATGTTCGCGCGCTGGCCTATCGGGGGAACCACAGGCTTTATGGCGAATCTGGACGAGATCGACAAACGCTTGCTCAGTGAACTTCAGGCGGAAGGCCGGGTTACCAATGTTGAGCTTGCACAGCGCGTCGGATTGACTGCGCCGCCTTGTTTGCGCCGGGTGCGCGGGTTGGAAGAGGATGGCGTTATTCGCGGGTATCACGCCGACCTTGACCCGTCCAAACTGGGCTTTGCCATCACGGTGTTTGCGATGGTCAGTTTGAAAAGTCAGGCAGAGGCGGGACTTCGCGAATTCGAAGATCACATGGCTGATCTACCAGAAGTTCGGGAGTGCCACATGCTCAATGGCGAGATCGACTTTATTCTTAAGATCGTCAGCCAAGACCTTCAAAGTTTTCAGGAATTCCTGACCAGTAAGCTGACACCAGCACCAAATGTGGCTAGTGTCAAAACCTCGCTGACGATCCGTACGGCAAAGCATGAGCCAGGAGTTCCGCTCTAGGTTTTCGCATAGGAGACGCAGTTATGAGCGATGTCGAACGCATTTCCGGTCCGGTAAGCGGTAAATGTCTGTGTGGCGCGGTTGAGGTCACATTGAACGATGCACACAAAGAGATCGACGTGTGCCATTGCTCCATGTGCCAGCAATGGGTTGGATCGATGTATGCTGGGATCGAATGCGATACATTTCGCATTACTGGCGAAGACAACATCGCGACCTATGCTTCCAGCGATTGGGCGGAACGCGCCTTTTGCAGCAAGTGTGGCAGCAGCCTGTGGTACAAATTTGTGCCGACTGGCGCACGCACATTTCTAGCCGGACTGTTCGATCTGCCGGCCGGTTTGCCGATCAAGCATCAGATCTTTGTTGATGAGAAACCCGACTGGTTCGACATCGCGCAGGATAGCCCCAAGAAAACGGGTGCAGAAATCATCGCTGAGGCCGAGGCGGCGGGCTTCACGTTTGACTAGAAGTGGGGAGTGACGGACGCGATTAAGGAGACGATGCGATGCTTGATGAACCGCCCCTGCCAAGCCCACCGCCTCCCACTATATCGTCGCCAGATGTAATTGAGGTCGCTCCACACGGGTCTATCGAAGAGCGCGAGGACGGTTCGGTCATTATTGACCTATTGTCACTGGGACGTCAGCCCAACGAGTGCGCAACAGAAGAGCCAGACCCGTTCAATCCTGAAATTTTGGTGTGCCGCGAAGTCACCCTTTCGCCGCGCATTGGACCAAATCCGCTTCCAGAGGTTGACGATTTTGGCAATGCGATACCTCGTGCGCGGGTGCAATTGTCCGAGGGCGCAGAAGCTCAGGCTAACGCAATCAACAAAGGGGTTGGCGGTTTCAACGCTAACGGTGGTGAAGTGCGAGTGAAGATCGACTTTTAGCGCCTAGTGCAGTTTCAACTTTGGCCGAACGACCCGATTTACACGGCCAATGATCATCAATCCGATACCGCGAATCCAGCCGTGAATGCCAAGCAAGTGCATCCGGTATAACGAGGTATAGATCAGTCGGGCCATGCGCCCTTCCACCGCCAGCGCACCGCCAACCAGATTGCCCATAAGGCTGCCCACAGTTGAAAAGCGGCTGAGCGAGATCAGCGATCCTTTGTCTTCATATATGAAAGCTCTGAGCTTTTTGCCCTTTTGTTTGGCGTGAATATTCTTGAACACGGTCAGCGCCATTTGATGCGCAGCCTGAGCGCGCGGCGGGATCGGCGAATCTTCGCCTTCGGGAGTGAAGGAGGCGCAATCGCCGAGCGCGAAAATGTCCGGATCGCTCACGGTTTGCATGGTCTCACTGACGAGGATTTGATTGCGTGGATTGGTCTTCAGTCCGAGCCTGCTCAGAAATTCGGCCCCTTTTACCCCTGCCGCCCAAACCATCAGGTCTGCTTCAATTGTGTCACCTGTTTGCGTGACCATGTGACGACGTTGGGCCTCGATCACTTGCGTGTTTTCGCGCACAGCGACACCCAGTTTGTTGAGCTCTGAGCGCGCGCCCTCGGATAGCTTTTCGGGCAAAGCGGGTAGGATACGCGGTCCGGCCTCTAAGATAGTCACATCCAGCCGACTTTCGTCAAACACTTCGAGACCATAGAATTTCAGTGCGCCGGCTGCGTTGTAGAGTTCGGCTGCCAATTCAACGCCGGTTGCGCCTGCGCCAACAATTGCGACCTTCACCCGCTCATCTGCATCGGGATTTGCGATCATCGCGCGGCTGACCCGCAGACAATTGTTAAGCAGTTTTGTGCGGAAACGGTCCGCCTGTTCGCGGCTGTCGAGATAGAGGCAGTGCTCCGCCACGCCCGGTACCCCAAAATCGTTAGAGACAGAGCCTAGAGCGAGCACCAGAATGTCATACCGGATCGTGTGCCCGCCAATCATCTCCTCGCCATCTTTGTCCATGACGGGCGCTAGGCTGATGGTCTTTGCATCACGATCAATACTCTCCAGCGACCCTTGGAAGAAGCGATAGCCCCATCGCGCGCAATGCCCGCGATAGCCGACTTCATCGAGATTGGCGTCAAGCGAGCCAGCCGCAACTTCGTGCAGTAGGGGTTTCCAGATGTGGGAGAGGTTTTGGTCGACCAGAATGATGTCGTGCCGTTTGCGCCCATATTTCGCGCCGAGTTTGCGCACGAGTTCAAGCCCGCCAGCGCCGCCGCCCACGACAACAATCTGGGTCTTGCGCGGACGGTTCGCTCCATCGGATCGTGAGTCCATGGGATCGCCCGCTCGCTCAGCGCGGAAATCTTCGTGCTTCATAAATCGCCTTTAAATGGAAGCTCCCGATCCCTCGGAGCCGACATCTTGGTCTTTAGCCGTGATAAACAAACGCCTTGATGCAGGGGGCGTTCCCAGCTGTATGCCCCGGCAGGCGCAGACCGGTAGGCTACGACAGGTATCTGCGCAGATGGACAAAGGTGCGATACTGACAAACTGCGAAGAGGATTAGCAGGAAAAGTGCAAGCATCACTCTGCCGCCAAGAATGGTTTCAAGCGGCATTTGCATAGTCCGCACGCCAGTCCACGCAATCGCGATTGCAATGAGCGTAGCGACGGCGAAGCCTGCGAGAAAACGCCACACGGCACCCATTGCGACCCGCCTTGGCGAACGACGCAATTCCCTTTTGCGGTTTAGAATAGAGTCTTCGAGAATTTCCAGATCGACCCGGAAACTCGTGTGGCGCAATGTGATCGCGTTGCGCTCTACCAATTGGTGGATGCTTGCGGGCAGTGTTTCAGCTGATGGCATTTCCGCATTATCGACAAGGCACGGAATTACGCGTTTCCCTTTGCCCAATGCCATTTCAATCTCGCGCCGGACGAAATCCTCATCGCTGAATATGCGAGGCTTGTCATTCGCGGCGATTGCGCCCCGCCAACGGGGTCCGATTACGGCAAGCACAATGTCGGCGCGGGCAATTTCTGAGTTCAACCGATCAGGAAAATTCTCGCCATGCGCGATAGAATCAACGTCAAGGAACACGTGATCAATCTCTGGTGTCATCGCGAGATTATCGGCGATGCGAGCCGCCACATCCTTACTGTCCGAGCGGCGATAGCTGATAAAAACCCGCATTACGGCAGCGCTTCTGGAGTTGAGTTTCGCGCCTTGATGAAGCTTTGAGGAATTGTCTCAGACAGTCCAGAAAGAGCGAGGTGATCCTGTGGTGGAATGCGACCGGGGGCGACCATCGAAAGATCATACCCAATGCCGTCATTGACGAATTCGTAGATCAGCGCGGTAACGCGATACCGATCTTCGAATGCGATGTCGCGTGTTTCATCGGTGAGATCGGTCAGGCCCCGTCGCACGCGGGCCGAGGCCTCTTCAAGTGTAAGGGTGGCTCCCGAAGAGCAAAATGGCCTGTCTGTGACCACAATTGCGATATAGCGATAATATGTTGGGGGCCGCTCCAGAAACAGGTCTCGGATTGAGATGAGCAAGCCGGTCCGATCCTCCCCCGGCCTTTGATAGCGGCCTATCCCATTGACACCATTGCCTTCAGGATCGGTTCGCTCGGTCTCTGTCACGAGGATAAAGCCGCCCGGGACCGCATAGAACGCATGCTGCTGATAACCCGACTGGTTCAGCGCCTCTCGCAGCAACTCACCCGTATCATAAAGCGACAGATTGCCGCGTGGACCGATTAGTCGGTCAAGAGCGACTCTCGATGAAGCCTCTTCAGGTGGCCATGGTTGATAGGCGGGTAAGTTCAATCCGGGTGGTGGAGGTGCGGAACAAGGATTAGCCGTCTCAAAAGGTTCAGATTGTGCGCCCGTGAAGCTACCTGCATCTGCCGGACGCGGCCGAAAGTCAGTTTCACGGACCTGAAAATTCGAACCTCGCACGACCACTTGTGTGCTGGATGTCGCACCGCCCGCGCCAGTACCCGTAGATGTGTTCCCATTGTCAGATGAGTTACTGGATGAGCTCGAACCTCCGTGGAATGCACTGTTTCCAAGCTGCCCGAAATTGCCAGACCTTCGACGAGGGGGAGTTGTAGGGGCGGGGCGGGGAATTGGGCGCGCAGCCGAGAGGCCGTCTATGCCGGGGCGGGGAAGTGCGGCGGCCACGGCCGGTGCCGTGTCGATTTGGACACTGCTCGGTGTCGGTTCCTCAACCACTGCTGGTTCAATCTGGGGTTCAGCGTAAGCGCTCGTGACAGGCTCACCGGAGTTCATGCAGCTCGCCAGAAGCGTCAGAGAACCGAGGCCCAAACACAGTCTACGAGACTTAACGGTCACAATTCGCAGCCCCCCAAATGCCTTGCTGCAATATATGACAATCGAAACCGCTTGTCAGCCTTCGCGTTGCTCCAGCCATTCTTCAAGCCATTTAATCGAATAATCGCCATGCAGAACATCATCTTGACGCAGCAATTCTTGATGCAGTGGAATGTTGGTTTTCACCCCTTCGACAACCATTTCTTCCAGCGCACGGCGCAGGCGCATGATGCATCCCTCGCGATTGCGGCCATAGACGATCAATTTTGCGATCATGCTGTCGTAGTAAGGTGGGATGGAATAGCCCGCATACAGCCCCGAATCGACCCGCACATGCATGCCGCCCGCGGGGTGGTAATAGGTGACCTTGCCCGGTGATGGGGCGAAGGTGAACGGGTCCTCGGCATTGATCCGGCATTCGATGGCGTGGCCATTAAACTCCAGATCTTCTTGGGCAACCGAAAGTGGCTTGCCAGCCGCAATACGAATTTGTTCGCGCACCAAATCGACCCCGGTGATCGCTTCGGTCACAGGGTGCTCGACCTGAAGCCGGGTGTTCATTTCGATGAAGTAGAACTCGCCGTCTTCCCACAGGAACTCAATTGTGCCTGCACCGCGATAGGCCATGTCGCGCATCGCTTTTGAGCAGACTTCGCCCATGCGCATCCGCTCATCTTCGCTGATGACAGGGGAGGGAGCCTCTTCGAGCACTTTTTGGTGGCGGCGTTGGAGGGAGCAATCACGCTCTCCCAAATGGATCGCAGCGCCATTGCCGTCGCCGAACACTTGGAATTCGATGTGGCGCGGATTGCCAAGATATTTCTCAATATAGACGGTCGCATCACCGAACGCGGCTTTCGCCTCGCTGCCCGCTTGCTTCATCAATGTTTCGAGCTGATCTTCGCTTTCGCAGACCTTCATGCCGCGGCCACCGCCGCCACTGGCAGCTTTGATAATTACGGGGTAGCCTACTTCAGCAGCGACGCGTTTTCCCTCTTCGGGGTCGTCGATCGCGCCGTCTGATCCGGGGACCAGTGGCAGGCCGAGCGCCCCTGCGGAGCGCTTGGCTTCGACCTTGTCGCCCATCGTACGGATATGCTCAGGCTTTGGCCCGATCCATGCGAGGTCATGCGCTTCGACAATCTCTGCAAATTTGGCGTTTTCGGACAGAAAGCCATAGCCGGGATGGATCGCATCGCATTCAGCCACTTCGGCGGCCGATATGATGTTGGCCATGTTGAGATAGCTGTCGGTCGCAGAGGGTGGGCCAATGCAAACTGCATGATCGGCCAGCCGCACGTGCATTGCGTCGGCATCGGCGGTGGAGTGCACCGCGACCGTCTCAATCCCCATCTCATGCGCCGCACGGTGGATGCGCAGCGCGATTTCGCCGCGATTGGCGATCAATATGCGGGTAATGCCCATGATGGATTACCCGATGACAACGAGCGGCTGGTCAAACTCGACCGGCTGGGCGTTTTCAACCAAGATCGCTTTGACCGTGCCAGCTTTGTCAGCGGCGATTGGGTTCATAACCTTCATTGCCTCAACGATCAGCAATGTGTCACCCTCAGCAACACTGTCACCGACTTTGATAAAGTTGGCCGCACCCGGTTCAGCTGCAAGATAGACGGTGCCGACCATCGGAGACTTGAATGCATTTGCATGATCATCCGCCGGCGCTGCTTCTGGCGCGGGCGCTGCCGCAGCAGGGGCTGGCGCGGCTGCAGCAATCGGAGCGGGAGCTGCGACCGGTGCAGAGACCACACCACCGCCGCGAGCGACGCGGATCTTGCGATCATTATCCTCTACTTCGATTTCGGTTAGGCCAGTTTTGTCCAAAAGCTCTGCGAGCTCACGAACCAGCGAAGTGTCGATATTCATGCTGGGCATTTGCCCCGCACTTGGCTTTTTGTCAGCCATGCATGCCCCTTATGTCGTTTCCGTCGTGACTATTGCCGCCAATTGCGGCTGGCAAGTGGCAATCCTTGCGTTTTGTCGAATATTGCTGCGGCGTCAGATATCGCCGGACGCTACGGTTTCCAAGGCAATGCGGTAAGAATCGGCCCCGTGTCCTTCGACCGTTTTGACCGCGGCCATCCCCACAAAAGAGGTATGGCGGAACGTCTCACGCGTCTTGGGATCGGATAAATGCACTTCGATAACAGGGGTTTGGATCGCCTTGATCGCATCGAGCAGCGCGATGGAAGTGTGGGTATAGGCCGCCGCATTCAGCAACACTGCCCGCGCGCCTTCGGCCTGCGCCTCGTGCAACCAATCGACCAACATCCCTTCGTGATTGGTCTGGCGCATATCGATGGTCAGACCCAGTTCCAGCGCGCGATCTTCGAGCATTCCGGCAATTTCATCGAGTGTGGTCGACCCATAAATCTGCGGCTCGCGCAGGCCGAGCAGGTTGAGATTGGGCCCGTTGAGGACGAAAACAGTGTCAGATGCAGGGTCGGTCATACCAACCCGATAGCGTGTCGCTGCGACTGGGTGAAGGCGTTAGTCGGCGGTGCTAGGCGTTTGTGCAGACTTTAAAAATTCGTCGACGGCTTGTTTTACATCAGATGACGTGTCGGCAAATCCGCTGATCTCATCGGCCAGCGAAAGCGATGCGGCATTAGGCATGAGGCGCTTCATGGACCATTTGGGGAAAGCGCGCTGCTCAACAGCTTCACGCTTTAAAATCTCGATCTGCGTATGCCGAGGGTCATCGCTCAATTTGTTCAGCAAGGTTTCGATTGCGTCGTCTGGTCCCTCGATCAACTGAAAGAAGCGTTGATCGGTGAAAATGAGAAATCCCGTGAGATAATCGCGCGCATTGTTCTTCGCCGACACTTCAATGATTTTGAAAATGTCACGCGAGTCGACGGAGCGTTCAGCGCAGCTCGTGTAAATCAACTGGATCATGCCACAGCCAATTAAGGCCAAGGGCTTTTTGTCAGGTTAACGCGCGCGTCTTTGCTAATCCCGCTTGCCTGGGACGCATTCAGCAAAGCAATTAAGGGGTGCTTTGGGTTACCATGACACTGTTACCGGTGCCGTTTTGGTCGACGCTCGACACGTGCTCGTTACCGGTTTGCGAGACATCGATCACGCTTGAAGCGCCAGCCTGAATAATCACGCTCTCATTGAAATTGCCTTCTTGAGAGAGATCCGCCTGATTCGTATCGCCGGATTGGGTGGCCATTGAATCGTTGTCTTCGCCTCTTTGCCTAATGCCAAGCAGGCCGTCTATCCCGCTTTGAGTTGCCAAAGAGATGTTCCTTGAACCGCTTTGCACCAGCCCGGTACCATTATCGATATTCGACTGCGTTAAATTGGCGGAATTGTTATCGCCAGACTGGAATGCGAGGGTGCTATGATCTTCACCGGATTGATTGATGATCGAGAAGTTGTTGTCACCAGTGCTACCAAAGCGACCGAATTGGAGCACTGTCGCTCGGTTGATCAAGCCTGACTGAAAGACGACGCTCGTGGCGTTAGTGGTGCGATCATCCTGATTGACTCTGATGACGCCGCCTTCGCCAATTTGTTCGATAAAGTTGCCTGTACCAGAGCCAATACCGGAGCCGATGCCTTCTTGCTCTACGGTCGCGAGGTTACTGGCGCCTCCACCGGCATTCACCTGAATGACTTCGGAGTTCATCCCGCTGCTGGTCGCAGTTTGATCAACTGTCAGCTGGTTATCGCCGGTCTGAATGGCCTCAGAGAAGCCTCCCGCTCCCGCTTGCGTAATGGTGGCTTCGTTGGCGATGCCATCCACACCGGTTGCTGTGCCGTTCTGAGTAATGAGCGATTCATTGTTAGAACCGGGTTGGGCGACAGTCGCAGAATTGCCATTGCCACTTTGGTCAATTGTGCTGGAGTTGTCTTGCGCAAAGGTTGGAGCTGCTATTGAGAGTGCGAATACTGATGTCGCTGCCCAAACAAGTGTCTTCATCTTTGCCCCACATTATGCGTTTTCAAGGAGCAAGCTACCGCGACACGTTGTCTAGGTAAATACCTCAGATGGCATTTCCGTCACCTAAACGACTATTTGTCGACGCCCTTCACTTTGCCCCATTGGCGCGCGGCTGTGTAACCGAGATAGCCGGTTCCAAACAGCGCATAGAGCGGATCAGGCAGACCGCCCAAATAAGCGTTCATGCCTTGCGCAATATCGCTAGCAGCCGCGGGATTAAACGCGCTGAGCAGGCCCATCGGCAGCGCTGTGAGGATCAGGACATACATCACGTAAAGAAAGCTGGGGCGCGCCCGGCTCGTCCATGGGTCCGCTGATTGCGCCTCTGCTACAATCGCTTGCAGACGCGCTTCGATCAGAGCCATCTCTTGCGTCCCTTCGAGTTTCAGTAACTCAAACTGCGCTTTGGCGCGGGCCTCTTTATCCGGGATGATCTTGTCCAGAATAGATGTGATCGGGCCGATAAGGGTTTCGATAATGGCCATGCGATGCGCGCTCCTATTTGCGAATTGCACATCAGATAACCAATATGGTTCATGTAGGAAAATTAATCATCCATCAATATTCTACTTGCCTGCTTCCGCGAGCAGTCGCTGAGCCAATGCGAGGTGCGGGCGGTCAAGCATATTACCGTCCATCGCCACGGTGCCCGCATCGGGATTATCGGCGAAGGCCTGAACCACTGCGCGAGCATGGGCTAGCTCCTCGGCGCTTGGAGTAAAGGCGGTATTGATTGGGGCAATTTGCGCAGGGTGGATCGCCAGCATCCCGCGGAACCCCTGCGCGCGAACGCGGCGGGCGCGGGTTTCCAACGCCTCTAGGTCACGAAATTCCGGTTGGACGGTCTCAATCGGGGCAACGCCTGCTTTAACCGCGCCGAGTAAGCAAAGGCTGCGCGCCATTTCATAGACATGGCTGTATTCGCCATCGGGGCCGCGTTGTTCGCGTGCGCCCAGCTCGCTCGATAAATCCTCTGCGCCCCAGCTCATCGCGACCAGACGCGGTGCGCCGTCATAGGTGCCAGTGGTGAACATCGCAGCGGCAGTTTCAGTCACCAACGCTGCGACTTTGGTCGATCCGGGTGCGATACCCGCGGTTTTTTCGCGCGCAGTGAGCATTGCATCAAGGGTTTCGACGTCGTGACCACCTTCTGCTTTCGGCAGGAATACACCTCCGGGACCAGCAGCGATCACGGTGTCCAAATCTGCTTCGGTTAGACCGCCAGATAGCGGATTTACACGAACCCAAACGCGCGTCTTGTCGGGTGCATTATTGATCGCTGCGGCGACCATTGCGCGGGCTTCTGTCTTACGATCAGGTACCACCGAATCCTCAAGGTCGAGCAGCGCGATATCGGCATCGCTGGCAATCGCCTTGCCCATCTTTTTCTCGCTATCGCCAGGCGCAAAGAGCCAGCTGCGCATGCGCAATCCAGTGGTTTGGGTCATAGCAAATCCTCTCTGATTGAGCCGAGTAGGATGCTTAGAACGAACCTTCAATCGCCAGTGTGAAGATCGTGCCAAATCTACGGTCGCGATCTTCAATGAAATCGATCTGGCCAGCCGCACGGTCGGTGAACACAGTGCGCGTAAACAGATCGGCGCGGTTGGTGAGATTGGCGACGCTGGCGCGCATGGTGAGGCCGCGCACATCCTTGTTTTCGACAAAGGCGGAGATAAAGCCAAATGGCTCGCGGCGTGCCGACACTTCATCGATGCGAACGTCATCGGCTTCATCCTGCCAACGCGCGCCGCCACCAATCGCCCAGACAGAGCCGGGGAAATCGTGACGCAGATCGACTTCAAGCCCAGCAAGCGTGTTGCGCGACAATTTGCGCGGTGTGCCGAGCAGCGGGTCCAGAACCGAGGAATCCGTGAGGTCTAGCTCCACATCCAGCCGTGTGCCGTTCCAGCCGACGCCCTCGGACAGCAACGTTAGATTGCCATTCATTCCATAGAATTCAGCCGATGCGATATTGCCCGGTGCCTGTCCGCCGCCAGCGATCGGGATTTGGTCAACGATGTCGGTGATGTCTTCGTAAAACGTGCGCAAATTGAGCGAGCCCAGCGTGCCTAGACCCAAAGTTGTCTCAACCTCAAAGACCCAACTTTGTTGTGGGACGAGATCGGCATTGGTGACGTTTTCGCGCTCTTGATTGAGGTCAACCGAGCTTAGGAAGTCGAAGAAATTGAGCTGCCCAACGTCGCGTTCAACTCGACCTGATATGTTGACCGCATTGCTGACTTTCCAATCGAGTGAGACGAAACCCTTGGGCCGGTAGAATGTGCGGGTCTGACCAAATGCGCCGCTTTGGCTGAGCTGCGAATATTCGGCGCCAGCGGAAGCCTGAAATTGCAGATTGGGTGAAAGGGGCCGCGAATAGGTTGCGCTGATTTCGGCGCGATCCTCGTCCACCCGCGCGCTTGCGCCGAGCAGTTCGACGGGCTGCAACGTGCCTGCGTCATCACGCTCTTGCAAAGACGACGTGATGTCGAGGATGTTGCGAACGCCTTCGGCGGCAAAGAGCAGATTTCCGCCTAACCCATCAACGCTGTATTCGGCGCGTGCGATGCTTTCATATTCGTCCGCAAGCCGGTCAAACACCGACCCGGTCGGCGCGCTGCCATCGGCGAAATTGGTCGTGACTTCGGAAAAGGTCGGGCTGTTTTCATACCGGTGTAGGCCGATCAGTTTCAGCTGGCCGGGACCAAAGGCGAATTGATAGTCCAGCCCGACTTCGAAATTCACCTCATCCTCTCCGCCGGTAAACAAGCGGTCGCGGTCGGTTTGCGCGATTGTGCCGCTGCGCAAAGAGGTTTCGCGCCGGCGAAAGATGAAACCCACAGCCTCGCCGGTAAAGTTCAACACGTTCCCGTTGTCGGCGATGCGGGTGTAAGACCCCGACAGGCTGATCCGGTCTGACTGAAAATTCGCCTGTTCATCGCGCGTATCGATCAGTGTGCCTGCACCGTCGAAAACCTGCTCAATCCCGTCATTACCGCGCCGGTTGGAATCGTTTTCCAGCGCTAGGGTCCATTCTTCCTTCGCGCCGCCGCCTGCGAGCGAAATGGATGCATCGAACAGCCGGGCTGGCGTGCCCCTGCTGCGAAAACGCGGTGCATAGCGAAACTGTCCGGTGATACCGCCCGTGCTGCTGGTGATGACGTTGAGCACTTGCCCGCTCAACCCGCCAATATCGAGGCTGGCCCCGTCTACCAGTTCCAGTCGGACGACTTCTTCGGCTGGAATGCGCTGTAGTGCTTCGACCGGCCCATTGGACTTGCCCGAAATGCGCCGCCCATTGATCAGGACATTGGTATCCGCCTGTCCCAGCCCGCGTGAACCGCCGCCTTCATCTATAGAGAAGCCGGGGATCTGGCGCGCCATGTCGAGCGCGCTGCGGGGAGCAAAACGTGCAAAGTCTTCTGGTGTAAAGGTACGCCGAGTGTTTGCCTCTGATGATGTCTCTCCCGTTTCATCCAATGCCTCTTCACCGGTGTCGGCAGAAAGTTGTGCCGGGCACAGCGCCAATGCGGTCGCACCCAATAACAATTGGGCAGAAGAAAAGCGGAGTTTCATCGGAGGGGAGGAACGCCAGGGATGCATGAAAGTTCCTTGCGCAGCCTCGACATAATTGAACAGCGTCAAGGGACGAACGGTCGCCTGTTTCCGATGAAGGGCTTTCGATGGGGTGACGAGTGCTCCACTGGTTGGGAAGACAGGATTCGAACCTGCGACCCCCACAGTGATGGCTATACTGGCGCGGTGTCAAAGGAGTCCAAGTAAAACAAATGGATAACGGACTCGCAGTTGACACTTCTCTTCGAAATTTGCGTCATTCTGCTAGCCCTTTCGTGGTTTCGTGTTTACCATATGCTTACCACAGAGGAACGCACGATGAATGGGAAAAGGCTTACGGCTCGTTTAGCTGATGCAGCAAGGTGTCAAGACAAACCATACTTTCTTTGGGACCGCGATCTATAAGGCTTCGGGCTCAAAGTTCTTCCGAGCGGTACGAAATCGTCGTTCAATACCGATCACCGGCGGACGGCAAATCCAAACGCCGATCAATCGGCAAGCTTGGAAGTCCATGGACCGCGAAAGAGGCGCGAGATGAAGCGTCACGCGTTCTCCATGTGGTAGGGCTAGGAGACGATCCAGACGCGAAAGCTTCGCTTGAAATTGACGGCTCGCAGTCTGAGCCGTTTGTCGAATATGCAAACCGATTCCTGAGCAAATATGCGGCGTCGAACTGGTCTGAGAGGACTACCTAGCGACAGGCGAAGACGATGATCAAGGCGCGAACCTGCCAAGTCGGGAAGACAGCGATCAGCAACTCGCTCCCGAGCCACAGCCTTCACAGTCTTATGAAGAGCCATAGGCAGGGTGCCAATGCCAATGATCATCGAAGGTTCGACTCCAGAGATTTTTTCCAATCGGATAAGCTATTACGTCGGAGCTGAAAACGTTTGCGAAGGCGAAGCATGGGCGAATTGGCTGGATGGCAAGATCGCTTGGCATCCTGAAAGCGACGCATACCATCTGGTTTTCTTCTATACCTATGATGGCGAAACACTTTCGCTGTTTGATGGTCAGAAATTCGAGATCGGTTCAGCCACTCCGATTGAGGACGTTCCCGACCGCGAGCTGAAGCTCTCGCGCAATAGGGAGGGCGGTTGGCTGCTCAACGGTCAAGCGATGACTGAATGCCGCTAAGTTAGTCTCCGTGAGGGGGCTGACTTCGCTTTTTCAGTCGAAGGTCACATACACAGCCGGAATACCCATAGATCCCGCTCGTCGAAATGCACTCCACAACAACGATGTGACATTCCGTAGTGATTACCAGATTTTAGGTCGGGGGATGGGCCGTTTGCTGACTGTCTGCTTTACGCGATTAGGGCCTTTCAAGCCGACATCAGACTGTCAGATCACGACTGCAACGCTTGGATAAATCATTTGCCGCTGAAAGATAATCAGGGGTTATGGGTGCAGCACCCACAAAGTAGCACGCGTTGCGCGTTGCTCGATCTATCCCCACTCATGCTATTTTCTGCGGTTTGGCAGAAACAAACCTGATCGAAGACGTGGACCTGAACCATGCCTTTGTTACGAGTCCGCTCACAAACACTCCATCAGCGAAGACCACCATCAAAAGTTAACTTCACGCGGTAAATATGTCGTTCTGAGGTTGCCGAGGATAGGATAGATCAACAACTCCTTAGCGCGGCGAAGGTACATTCTCGGGAAGCCGAACCTGTAAAGCTCACTGCAGTTTTGATCGACATCGGCAAAGGCTCGAATTGCCTCCGGCAAATCCAATATCTCGATTTTGCCTTCTTCGTTGCGATGCGTCGCTCGTAAGAACCTTTCAATTCCAAGCAGGCCGTCGGTGAATGGGTTATGATCTAGACAAGTTTGCGCAGAGCCGCCCACACGGCACTTTTGGAATTTCTTGTTGTGCTCCATCCTGAGCCTACGCATTTCCTCCACTTGGGCATAATCAGCTCCGTCATAGTTGTTGCCTGCCAAAACCCCGCTGACTTGCGAAGCCATTATCGTCATGGCGTGTGCACGCAGTACAAGATATCGCCAAGTCTCATTTCCGTTCGGGTTGAGCTCCTTCGTGAATTCAAGACATTCCTTGGCCTTCGCAAGCACGGAATTGGCTGCGTCGACCAACAATGTGGAACCGTCCAATTCCTCCCGATCAATCTCACGCGTAAGGAATTCAATATTGGACCAGACAATCTCGTGGTTCTGAGTCGCGCACAACAATGGTCGAATTATATGATCGCGCGAGGTTAGCTGTCGCCAAGACCCTTTGAGCCACCATTCCAAAAGCAAGCCAATCGCCGCCAATCCATCGCGCACTGACGAAGGTGAGTAAGCAGTAACGTAAGGCGCAAACTCCTTCGGCATATTCACTGTCACTACAGAGCTCTCATACAGCGAACCCGCCGCGCGTGTGAGTCTGGAACTATGAAGGTTTGGACTTGTCGATGATTCAGCCAAAGCTCGATCAGCTAGATGGCGCAGAAAGCTAAGCTCTTGGCCAATTAAAATTGAACGCGCGCTCGCAACGTTCAATTCTGTGGCGTCATCAAACGTTCCGTAATCACCCAACTTGGTTCGACCATTACTGGTCATACTATGAACTAGGTTCCATTCGCCATTGCATGCAGCGTAGCACGCTCGAAGAAAGAATCTGGTTGCTTTCGCTCTTGCTCTCTCTTCGTCCCCCATTTCGCCTTTGTTCAGTCTTTCCTCGACCGACCCGATAGCGATTGTGAGCAGCTCACTCATGCTCAAAAGGGTTTCTTCGCCACCGACGGCCTTCAGAAGCGGGTCGTCGAGGAATGCGTTATGCAGCACGAACAAATGGCGAAAGCCGCGCGTAAGTGGGATCACAGCATAACGGCTGGCGACCTCACTGCCTTCAAATTCGTATCTTCTTATGGAAACGGGTTGGCTATCAAGCGCGGTGAGCTTGGCTGAGAAATTCTGATAAGCTTGCCACGTCTCTTCGGATAATCCATGTGATATCGCCTTCGAGTAGGCGTCTCCGACCAAATCAGCGACTTTCTCAAACTTGGTTCTCAAGCCCTTAATCAGAGCCAGCCCTTCTGTCTTAAACTTCTCTTCCGAACTGTTCTCGAAAATACTCTGAAATGCGTCAAAGAAGTGATCTAAGCCATCGCTTTGCGTTACAGCTGAATAACTAAATGCTTCGCGCGTCGCCTTGAGTACTGTGCCCATTGTTGCCTCGAAGTTACTCAGTTCTTCAGGGCGAATAAAATCATCTTTCGGGATTCCTCGACCAAACGCGATTGGGCTGGACAGCGCAGTCTCGAGAGCATCCCGCTGATCTTTGGCGAGCTTATTTTCGCGATAGACGAGCGCAGAACGTGGATGAATTATCGGACAAAAAAGGTCTTGCTGACTAAAAGCACTGAGAAAATTATAGATACGTCTAGACAGAGTTATGTATACAAATTCACAATCGATATCGCTGACTTTCAACGCGGAATTCAAGAAGTGCACTTCCTGAACAATATCTAGGTCAATTTGCTCGCCTCCTCGGATTGGGCGCTTTCTATCGGCCTCTGAACCTGGCGCTCTTGAAAAGTCAGTTAGCCTTCGAAATCTATCATATGTTGAAGAGAGATCGAGATGACTGTCATTCAATTTCGATGGATCGGTCCGGATTGCTTGCACAAGTCTAGAGAATCGGCTGACTTTGTCTGGCTCATTCTTAAACTTGTTCCTTACCAGCGCTTCGGGAACAAAAAATGCACCACTAGTCATTAGCTTTTTCATGCGCGCCAACGCCAGAGACTGACGCTCAGCCGCTCCGGCAACAGAGGTCGCGAGCGAGGTAGCCTTGTTATGAATATAGTCTAATTGCTCACTCGTCTTTCCTGCAAATGGAGCTGCCAGGAGCGCAGATTTGAGTTCCTTGTATATTTCTTGGGCATTACGGCCATCTTCGGATCGCTGCCGGTGCTCTTCAACATAAAACGCAATGGCTCTTGAAAGATCTTGTCTCGCTGCGTTTGGCAGTCCCAACTGGTTACCACTGAGAAGAGATGCGTAGACGAACAGTTGGTAGTCCATTCGCTCTTCATCATCGAGTTCACCATCAAAAAATTCGAAGCCTGTATGCACATCTCGGCGCCAAAACTCGCAATATGCCACCATTACATGCGGATCGATCAGAAAGATCTTCTCTCCGCCGCTGACTTCTGAACCTTCAACCGACCCAAGCTCCCCTCGATATCTGGAAAGCAACTCGCGAGCTTCGTCACAATAGCGTTCAATCGAAAGATATCGATCTCGATGTGCAACCAGCTGCCGATTGTCTAATATCGCATCTGCGGAAACATCGGCGGTTGCTTGGGCATGTAAGCCAGCGAGCAAAGCATCGTTCCGCTTTCGCCAAACTTCCTCTGCATCGGCAATGGAATGGGGGCTGATACGCAATCGTTGCTGCAAATCAGACAGGTCTTTCTCGGGATCGAAAGTCATCCTGCAACAGCCATCGGGGGAACCTCTTCAACTTGCTCCTTGGCCTCGCCAAACAGCTCCATCTTTATCTGCCCATCCTCCTTATCCACAAACTCCACTTGCAGCGTATTTGCAAAGGTCGGGCGTGGCTCAGTCAATCGCGTTGCCGAAATTGGGAAAAGACTCTCGTCCCCAGTCCGAACTTGTTTTATATAATTGATCGCCAAATGCCGATTTGGCTCCAAGTTGGAAACATGCGCTAATCTGAACCAAGCAACATCCAGCTCGCGAGCCAAGGAATAGACCGCATCAGCCGAAAAAGCAGGCAGGGCGTCTCCCGGCATCCGACATTCGACCTGCAACGAAAAATCTCGGTTTATTGCGCAAAGGGTCAAAAACAAGTTGTTGACTAATTCTTGACGTCGCGACGCGAAGCTTGCCCATTGCTTTAGCTCCGCAATCCTAAACTCGGAACGAGACTCAATTTCTAAGCCCGCCACTTCATCCAGTGCGAGGTAACTGCCTTCCTCTGCAAGGCGACTCATATTCTGAAAAAGCGTCTGGTGGAAATCAGGCTGAAGTCTTGCGCCAGCGATAAATGCGTCTCTTACGGTTTCGGGTTCGAATGGCTCAACAACCAAGCATTCAGCAACAGCCGAATACATCTCGTTAAATCGATTATACGTACCTCTGTTGTTTTTAGGCATCTTGGCTGGCAGGACTTCTAAACCGCTCAGCATCAACTCCATCGCGCGCAGCGAAACCTCTGCATCATCTGGCGAATACCTCAAAAAACGCAAGGCCAATACATCAGTCAGCCAAACGAGACCTTTCGTCAAATCCGGCTCAAATTCGAGCAGAGCATCTTCAAATGCTCCTACTAAATTGCTCCGTGCCATTGTCGGGAAATCTCGCTGAGAAATAGCGAAGCTCAATAGCATCGACCAAGGGAAGCCGAGCGAGTCGAGATTTCTTGGATTTAGGAATCGATCCGCGGGCTTCGAAAATCGACCAGTCCATTTTTTGAGAAGGCTTTTTGTCAGTGATGTTCGAGCCTCGTCGGACACCATTTGCTGCGCACAAAAACTCGTCCAATCGCTTGGGACATCAGCAAACTCGATTTTACCCATCCCTTGCCCCACTGATGCCACTTGGATTCTTTTGCCTTATAACACGCGGGCTGGGCACTGTGTAGCGCCGCAGGTCACTAGCGAAAGCTACGTAAGCACCAGCATTCTCTAATTGCCCCTTTTCGAAGAAATGTGCTCTTGGAACAACAACTTCAGGAAGCCCTTCCGTTCCACAAGTGTCACAATCCTCCAATTCACCCCCGCCATGATCACACTGAGTATCAACCATCCGAACTGTGCGCCCCGGTATCTGATCAATATCACCGTCGCGCAATTCGGCAGGCATACGGGACACAAACACATCGTCAAATCCCCTCGAGAATATCGTCGGCTGGCGGACCGAGCCCAAGTCCTCTGAGTTGAATGCCGCAGACATTTTGATGAAAATACGATACTGGATCGCACCGCCCATGTCTCCATCGCCGTCGCTGGCGTGATAAATGCCAAGCTCATTTCTGACTTTGGCAATGTACCCTGATCGCAACAGGCCATGAGTGGTGTCTGTTGGATCGGTGCATTCCTCATTCAGTGCAGCCTCGCGCGTCAACCAAACGAACTCGTCCGAGAGTGCTGTCGGCGCAATGTCTGTGTGGTCATCCAACTCAAACGTAGCAAATTGCGAACGCTCTTCCCGTTGCCAACGCTGGTTCGTTCTGAAGCCCTTTTGAATTAGGCGATTTATCTCCTCCTTTTCTTCGTCAAGCACTTGATCTTGGTCAGGCCTCGACTCCCTAAGATCCCGAATTTTGGAATTGACCGCCTCGATTGCCGCACTGCAATCGTTTCGGGACAGATCAAGAGCGCTCAACTCCACCTCGTCATGATCGGCACTAAAGCCACCGAACCCCTTGATACCTAACAAGCCCTCTTGATCAGCGATGCTCGCACCAGCACGAGTCTCTTCGCCACATTCAGCGAAGAAGTCATACAGCAAATCCGAACAGTCCCCACCCGGGTTTTGCCTGAGGTAGTTGTCAAATTCGCGGAACCGATCCGGGATATCCGCAGAGTCAAGTCTTGCGCGACGCTCGCCCCTGTCCAACAAATCCTCAAAGTCGACCTCATTCAACGCGTTGAAAAAGAACAAATTATTATGGCGGTCAGGGTAAGCCTGACCAAACCAATCCCGGAATGTCACTTCCCACCTATCAATAACAACATTGGTGAAGGCCTACATATTCTTTGATTTAATTCAATCGTTCCCACGCATAACTTAGAAGTATTCCCAATAGTATTGAGAAAGTATCGAAATCGACATCGTGAGACGTGACTCGGAGCTCACATTAGGGCCTCGAACCATTTTAAATGTCCTCCGGTCTGAGCACAATGTCACCTTCGTTCCGAACCTCGTCACCATCTCTGAGCGTCGGCAGACCGCGCAGGCAATCGATCTCCTTAGGCGTTAGTGACTTTCGGGCTTGCGCAAATGCAAGGGGCGAAACATCTTCCATACTTTCTACAAACGAGGAAAGACTAAAGATGCTGATATTTTCTGATGCGTAGCAGCAAGCACCAAAAAACCTCAGATTGCTGAGCACAAAGGCATCTATAACGTCACTATCTACGTCAGTCCCATCTACACCCCAGATAAACGCAGCCTGAGCTATCGTTGCCAATGGCAAAGACAAATGCTCCGCATACTGAAACGCTCTCGAGAAAACGGATTCACCAGGACCAGGGAATGGTCGAGGAATATTTGACGTGGCGACGTTCAATCTTTCTGCCAATGAGGATGAAGCACAACCATCGCCTTGAGTTTGGTCGGTCCGCTTGATCTCATCCACCGCAACCTCAACAAATTCAGGGGCATGATACCACTTATGACCAACATCGAGTGTGAGTTTGGTGAAGAAAGGATTGATTCGATTGGCAGTCGCAGAGCCGGTCCAGTACGCCATCGCTTCTTCGCCAAAGACCTCTTCAAATCCTTCGATCTCAGGGTAAGTTCTTTCGAACGAGCAGGTGGTGCACATCAGGCGTAACTCGCTCGAAGCAGCATCTCTGATTGCGCTGAGTTTTTCATTCCTCGCCATATCCTGACCGCTTGAGTGATCAGAGGAAAGAAGCGATCGCTCATCAAGTGCATCACAATCCAGAAACACACCGGATTGTTGATAAATCCTGGGCGCATGTGAGGGAGGAAGCAACTCGAAACGTGGCATCAGTGGATTTGGCCGCTCTTTTGCGGTGTTCATATTGTTGAGGGCGTTGGTGAAAAGGATGCCCATGCCTTTGTTTTGTTCGCACGCTGATCGGCAGCCTGCAAAATGAAGCGCGACGATTGGGTCGAAGCTAAAATCTATCAGGTTGGTTGGAAGGCCGTGATGCTGGCCAATCGCCTCCGCAATACGCAGCTCGTCAGGCGCCGCGAAAAATTCAAGACCATTGGTGAGGGGTCGTTCTTTCGCGAAGAAATCGGCAAGATGCCTGTTATAGTCTTTCGCAGGTTGAGCTTCATCGAGCCGCCATCGGCTCGGCAGCATAGGCCAGGATTGAGCCTGACCGCGATAAAGGCTCGCTCCGAAATAGTCTGCAAGATAGTCAACTCTGCAACGGCTAAGCGTCCATCGGTACAGGACGTAACAACACATATGCCAGAAGCTGGGACTGGACATGTCGAGCAGATTGTCCTGCATCTCTCTTGAGCCACCGGCTGGCTTGGTGACTAGAGCGATTCTGTGAAGTTCCTGATGTGTATCGGACCATGCTTTGCCCCCGAAAGCAAAGTGCCCATCACGATGTGTTTCTTCCAAAAAACGTATCGTAGCGCTGCGAGCGGCTCGCTCGCTTTCGGCCGCTAGAACCTTCGACATTGCCGCCCCCTCTCTCCCAACGGGCAAAGGTAAGGTTTTACACCCCAAAGTTAGCCAAGGAATGGTTCAGAGTACTCAATGAGTCGATCGCGGTATCTTACAAAGCGCTCGTTCTTTTTCGGGTCATCCACCGTCCAATTCGCCTGCATCTCTTTTCCAAATTGCATGGTAACGCCGACGACTTTCTCATCAACAATGGTCCAGTCGGCAACGTCTTGAGGGCCCACTGCTGCTTCTTCGTGTTGCTCGTACTCATCCAGAAATAGCACCAAAACCTTCACTCCATGGTCTTGATGAAGCTTGAGCAATTGTTTCGTCTCTTGATCGAGATCAGATCTAGAATCGAGGATAAAGACCCGAGTTGAGCTGGCCGTCTTGTTTTCCCTTTGGACATTCAGGATGCCTTTCCCGTTATCCTCGCTCCAATAGTCGGAGTAACCCGCAACACTAGTTGAGAATATTTCGCTGCGTGCATAGCTGTACACTTCGCGCAAGAGGGTGGAATACTTGTTCTGGATCAAAAATACACCCTCAGACCATCGAATGGCCTCGTCCTCCCATTCGTCTAGTTCCTTCTCAATGTGACGCTTGAAAGCCCTAAGCACCCTTTCCTCGGTCACGATAAAGTCGTGCGAGTGCTGCGCAATCTTGGCCACGCTCTCGCCCAAGGGGTTAAGATTGATCCAATTTTTCGTGTTGCATCCCAGCTCTTTGACTTTGTCGCCTATCGATTGAGCGGCAGGGCCCAAAGATGCTCGCAATGCGGATGTTTCGTCTCTCTCTTCGAAAGTCAGTGTCGTTATTCCCGCAAGGTCGCTTGGCAGTTTGGGCATTGAGCTCATATCGTAGAGTAAAAACGTACGCCGACGTCCGATTGAGCCCATAAAGAGGCCGACTTCAAACAGAACATTATCCCTAGGCACGATCTGTTCTTTTTCGCGCGAACGCTCCCAGTCATCGGCCCGGAGAACCATCACGGCAAAGTCATAAGTCGTGCTGAACTTAAACAGGTCCTCCAAATAATTCTGCCCCGGCTCGAAAACTCCCTGGGACCAAATACCTGTTTCGACGATGCCTCCAAGCTCGGCCTGTAGCGCTCTTGCAACCTCGAGCCCTTCGCTCGATGATCCGATAAACAGCTTCGGTGCCGTCATATCCCTCCCCCTTGATCACCCTGTACCCCTGTGCAGACACTGGGCTATTTTTGACCCGTTACTGCACCAGATCGACGGTACACCCAATCGCCCTATGGTGACCGCTTACTATTGTCGTGTATCTCACGACTTTCACCCGCGGCTGCCCCCTAAACGACAGCAAACACGAATACTCGATGCGTTCTCCATGCACGTTATGCAAAGAATTAGTGAAGTCAAAGAAAAGTACTCGCGTGAAATCATGATATGCATATATTCAGTGCAGGAAATTCGATCGTTGATTTCGCTTTGAGATATCCAAAGCGTTTTTGACTTACATAACAAAAGAACTGAGGGCAGCGGCATATGAGCGAGAATGATAACGACCCACAGGCTTATGCCGATAAGAGGGGGCCTAGCCGGTTTGATCCAGAGAGGCTCGGCAAATCGCTAATCGCCCTTCCATTGCTGGAAGAGATGGATAAGTGGGAAGAGCGCGAGAATAAAAGAACTAAGGGACAGGCGGGATCAAGCTCACCACGTCTTGCCGCGCGGGAGGAACAGGAACAAGCTGCACCTCCGCTTGACGTGATAATTGACATCAATCTTGACCGTCCCGTCGATGGAGATGTCCAGCAGATATCAGAGGCAGCCTCTCCGATGGACGCTGCTCGACTGAAAATCTTTGAGATGATTGGCGAAATCACCAAAGAAAGAGGCGGAGCTATCCAGGAAGCGAAGAGCAAAGCCAGCAGACACTATGTCTTTGCCTCACTTTACCCAAGTGAGATCAGGGAACTAGCGAGACTAGATCTAGCCAAACATACCGCATCTGACCCTGACAAGGGCGCTTCTATGAACCGGACTATTCACAGGATCTGGTTCGACCATGAGATTGAACTTTATGTCAACAAGTCGATAAGCACCGTAAAGGCCGATGCCGCCCGCACGGCATTTGGCGCACTGGGCGACAACATCGTTTGGGCGGTGCTTGATACCGGAGTGGATGGCGAACATCCGCACTTTAAAACCCATGGCACGCTCGATCTAAAATCCCCGCTTTACCATGCAGATTTTGCGACCAAAGGCTTGGCCAACTCCACTGGAGAGACGGCACTCCAGGACGAAAGCGGTCATGGTACACATGTAGCTGGCATCATCGCCGGACAGTTTGAAGCTGGTCCAAGGGCAGGCCAGCAATTGGCTAACGCTGACCAAGAAGATAGACCCGGTGTGGTTCAATCAAAATGGAAGCGATACCAAGAGGATGGTAAATCTGAAGACGTTCAGGACACCATAGAAAACATCGAGATGTCAGGCATGGCTCCGAAGGCCAAGATCTTGAGCCTCAAAGTGCTGGACGACAAAGGAGCTGGCAAAGCCAGCAATATCATTGCCGCGCTTGAATACGTTAACAAGCTGAACTCATACGGTAGGCTTATTAAAGTTCAGGGTGTGAATTTGAGCGTCGGATACGGTTTTGACCCCGCTTGGTATGCGTGCGGGCAAAGTCCTATGTGTGTTGAAGTCAATCGCCTTGTCAGGATGGGCGTGGTGGTCGTGACTGCAGCCGGAAACACTGGCTATGGTTACAACAACCCGACGGCCACTGGCCCGGTCACGGCAGGCCTGAACGTCACAATCAATGACCCAGGCAACGCGGAGTTGGCAATTACAGTAGGTTCAACGCATCGTGACGAGCCGCATACTTATGGAGTTTCATATTTCTCGTCCAAGGGGCCAACAGGCGACGGCCGCTTGAAGCCTGACCTCGTTGCCCCCGGCGAGAAAATCCTGAGCTGCGAGACAAATCGTGGCCAGTCGACCATCCAAAATGTTGAACTCAGCGGCCAAGACACTGAAGCAGTTGTAGCGCGGTATATTGAAGATAGCGGAACCAGCATGGCGGCGCCGCATGTTTCCGGCGTCATTGCGGCGTTTCTCTCCGCTCGACGCGAATTTATCGGCGATCCGTTGGCCGTAAAGAAGATCTTTGTAGAGAACGCTACCGACCTCAACCGCGAGCCGTACTTTCAAGGAAAAGGTCTGGTTGATCTGATGCGCTCGATTCAATCAGTGTGATGAAGGAGAATTTGGGTGGAAGAACTCTCTGGCTGGCCGTTCGCGAAACTAACATTCAACGAAAGCGGGGCTGTTGATACCAAGCAGAAGGAAGCGCTGACCGCAGCATTGTCGAGTTCCGAGGATGCTCCCACGGATGTCCTCGTACTTTCGCATGGCTGGAACAATGACATAGCTTTCGCCACAGAGCTCTACCGCGATCTGCTCGGCAATATGCATTCTCTCAAAGCAGGAGCGCATGCAGATGCCTTTCAAAATCGTAAGGTTTTGGTGGCCGGCGTCTTCTGGCCTTCGATCAAATGGGCCGACGATGATTTGATACCGCGCATTAGCAACCGCTCCATGACCGCGAGCCTCGATGGGGCGTCCGGTGCAACGGAGGAGGAAGTCACCGAACTCATCGACCAACTGGCAGACTTGATTTCTGGAGACCCCGCCTTGGTGGCGAACGCCAAGACAGCGGTGTCAGATCTCCAGAATGGGCCGGGGGCTTTGAACGCCTTCGTGGACGCGATCGACGCCATCGTAGCAGATGTAGGGCTCTCGGCATCTCCAGAAAGTTCCGCTACACTGTTTGGAGGAAATGGCGATATCGTGGCTCGATTGAGTCCATCCTTCAAGCTCAGTCGGGCTAAGGACCCTGAGTCGGGAGGGATCGCACCCATTGGAGCGGTCGTTCGCCCGGAAGCCGAGTTGGCAGCAGCTGGCTTCTCGGAAGCATTTGGCGGATTGCTTACGGGCGCCCGGCGCGTTCTGAACTACACCACCTATTTCCTGATGAAAGAGCGCGCGGGGATCGTGGGCGCAAGTTTGGGAAGCGTCCTTGACGAGGTGCGGCAAAGAAATGCTTCGCTGAGGATACACCTGGTCGGGCACAGCTTTGGTGCGCGGCTAGTATCGGCATCGATCCGCGCTCAGAGTTTTGCGCCCTCCAGCCTTTCGCTGCTTCAAGGCGCATTTTCGCATAGTGGGTTTTCCGCCAATGTTTCCGGCGGCGGAGCTGGCTATTTCCGAAATGTGATTGCGGAGAGGCGCGTCAATGGTCCGATTGTCGTCACGCACACCAAGAATGACCGGGCCGTTGGGATCGCTTATGCGATCGCATCGAAAGTCTCGGGAGTAAACGCAGCCAAATTCGGCGACGCTTCAGACCAATATGGCGGAATTGGTCGAAATGGAGCTGTCAATGTGGAGGACGGTGAGGCGCATTATCTCGAGATGCAAGGAGAGAACCATGACTATGACGGCTTCCATACTCACCAGATTACCAATCTGAGGGCTGATGATTATGTGTCAGGCCATGGTGATGTCAGCAATCGCGCAATTGCGAATGTTATCTTGTCCGCGATCAGGTGAATAGATGGTGTCTGAGCTTTGAGCCGATCTAGCTACCACCATTGGTCGGAAGAATATTCTTTTGCCTGATCTCATTAACCTCTGGGCAACTGCCACTCCGTAAATAATCGCGTTTAGGGCCGGTTGCGGAAAGTCCGCTTCGTCAAGCGCAGCGATGGCCTTGCGACCCTCGCCACGGAAATCCGTCTGCTTCTGATGTTTCGCAATCCTTCGACCCACTCTAATCTGGACCCAATTCACACCATCTTGATCACGGCGCTTACGGATGAAAACATGAGTTCTGTCTTGGAATTCAGTCTTGGGTACGTATCGTATTTCACCTTACTCCTACTGTTTGAGCGGGGAGGTCGGGGAGATCGGGGAGGAGATCTGCATCAGACACGGCACTACGGCGCGAAACTCGACAGTGACGCGGTTCGAAGGGCCGAAAACTCCCGGATCATGCAGGCCGACCAGGCCTCGCTAGTTTTATTGATTTCCCAACACCAATTGATGGATCGGATGCACAAGGGATAGTCGTAGACAGCGCACCCCCCCGATCAGCCCATGAATAAGTGCACTGCCATGTTACGCGCTCAGAGCCAGCACACCTCCTTTCACGTGGACACCCATCAGAACGAAAAGGTCCTCAGGACGGTGTCGATCAAGGAACAGCAATGACCGGGTGTGCTCGTCGCCTTGTAGGCGCTTTGCTGGCCTGGCATTTCGGAGTTCCCAATAGCCCTTTAAGCTGTAGGCGAAGGACCGTGCTGCCTCATCGATGTGGATCTGGGGGTTTTCGACGGGATGCTGACAGTCAGGGACGCCAGGGACTTGGGCCCAGGGCTGATAGGGCTTGCGTCCCTGAAGGGCGTTGATCGCGTCGACGTAATTGCCGGTCGCCAACAGGTGAGCGTGAAACTGATAGCATTGCTGGCTGATTTCGTAGGACGCTTCGAAGCAGCCGATTAGGAAGCCTTCGGCGATTTCTACCCCAGTGTCCGCGATGTTTTTGCGCAAGAAGCTCTTGAACGCAGCGACGTCGACGTCGTCGAGGTCAGCGGGATGGCGGGCCCAATCTTGTCGGATGATGGTCGCGAAGCTCACTCTGTCGGGCGTATCATTGTCGATGAGGGCATTCAGGTTGCCAACGATGCGTTCGCGCAGGTCTCGCCAATAGAGCAAGCTGGCGAGGGTGGGCCAAGGGTATCGACGTGTGGCAGCTTGCAAACGGAGTGCGAGGTCACGGGCAGTATCACCCCAAAACTCCTTGGTGTGCTGTTTTCGCAAGCAACCGCGACCTCAACTCATCCTCCTGCATGCAAAACGATTTGGTTTCGAAATCACTTTGCTGAATGCCAGGGCGATAATGCTTCCCCGGTAGGATAAGGCTGGAAACACCCGGCCTTCCCGGTTTTGGCTGGCGGGCCTCGTGATATGCGCGTTTTGCGTCGCGGTCGGTCAGCTTGACGCGTGGTTTGCATTTGTGGCTTCTCATCGAATCCATCCTCGGAATTGCTTTCGGGAGAATAGAAGTTAGCCGAGCTTTGCGGGCGGCCTGCCAAGCGCTTCGGTCGAAATTTCGTAGATCCGCACAGAGCTGCTGCAGCGCGATTGCGAGACGAGTTGAATGCGACGTTGGCGAATGAAAGTCGCTTTTGGAAGCGACTTTGTGCATAGTGGCGTCAGTTCATTTGCAAGGAAAGAATGTGGTGCCGAAACGGGCAAGGCTCGCTGCGCTAAGCAACTTCGAAGACTCAGCAGATAGAATAGTTGAAGGCTCCGACAGGCGGCATCTAGCAAAAGGGGCGACTCCATATGAGAGCCCACTAGGAACCTTCAAACGAGAGTCGTACGAGCTCTTGCGCAGCACTATCGCTGATGAAGGCAAGCACAATGTGATAAAGGGCATCGCGAGGAGATTTGAGATTGAGCCTGCCCGGCTTCACTATGCGGACAATCCATTTCACTTCGGACTGCTAGCGATTGATCCGCATAGGGTCGTGACCAAGAAGAGGCGGCTGTCACTCTGGTCGCGACAAATGGCCTATGCCAATCGACACGACGTGCCCGCGTACTTCTTGCTTGGCTTTCTTTGGCAATCGGGATCGCCAAACGACATAAGTCGAAAACTTAAGGAGGGGGCTCGCGAACCTTGGTTCGGCCGATGAAAAGCCAAGTCCGTAACCGCCTTCTTTGAGGGGCTGCACGCGCTTTGTCCAAGGGCGAACGTTAGCTGGGTCGACTAAGTTTGGTCAGAAAATACTGGACTTCGACACTTTGGGTGAATGCGAACTTCGGTCGGATTCGAAGCAGGCTACTTACCATACGTTTAACACGCGAAATCTCGCTCGAGGCGGATTCCGCTAAGTCATTGTTTCCACTGGTCGGGAAGACAGGATCCGAACCTGCGACCCCCACACCCCCATGTGATGCTCAAAAGTTGTGTAAATCGGAAAATATCGTCTCATATCATTGTTTTATAGTGCAATTTCTCGATTGCGTGATCGTACAAAGAGTCCAAAAAACTGGCTAAACCGGGATATTCTGCTTACCACGGAAGGGTGAGGGATGAAACGAAAGAAGCTGACGGCAAAGACAGTTGGCGCGGCGAGGAGCGCCGACAAGCCCTACTTCATTTGGGATTCTGATTTGAAGGGCTTCGGCTTGAAGGTATTCCCGAGCGGGACCAAAACCTTCGTAGTCCAATATCGAGCAATGAGTGACGGCAAAACGATACGCAGATCGATTGGCAAATTTGAAAGCCCATGGTCGCCGAAGTCAGCTCGTGACGAGGCTGCGCGGTTGCTTCACCTCGTTGGTCTGGGACACGACCTTTCCGCAAGAGGCCATCACAAGAATTCGGATGATTTGCCAGAGCTTTTTGTCGACTTCTCTGTTCGTTTTCTGAAACTGTACGCGGCACGGAATTGGTCGCCAAGAACCATTGAAACGCATCGGAGTAACATCGAGCGGTGGCTCAATCCGATTCTCGGCAAAACACGCATCGACAGGATCGAGCGGTCGCACGTTACCAAAGTTCTCGACCAGATTGAGCCAGACAAGCCAGCCTTGCCGCGGAACCTTTTTGTTTTAACGCGCACGATGTTCAATTGGGCTATCGATCGCGGTGACTTGGAGAAGAGCCCGATGGCCGGGATGAAAAGACCCGCTGCGCCACCGGAACGGCACCACATACTTTCCGATGAGGAGGTCATTGTTGTCGCATTGGCGGCGCTCAAAATGGGCAAGATCTGGGAAGGGTTGATCCATATGCTGTTATGGACTGGCCAACGGCTGCGCGAGGTTGCGGAAGCTGATTGGTCGGAATTTGACCAAGTCAAACAGCTTTGGACGATCCCTGCAGAAAGGACAAAAAATCGTCGAGAGCACGTCGTGCCGTTGAATAACGCAGCGTGTTCTACCCTTAGCGAAGTTGCCGGCACAGGCGCTTGGTCTACCTCGGGATTCGTATTTTCTCACAAAGCTGGAAAGCCTGTGTCTGGGTTCTCAAGAATGAAACGCAAGCTTGATCTGGAGGTTGCGTCGATCGATGAAAACGTCCGGCCCTGGCGGTTGCATGATCTGCGCCGAACCGTAGCCACAAATATGCAGCGCTTGGGTGTGCGATTTGAAGTCACCGAAGCGATCCTGAACCACGTTTCACTGACTCAGTCTGGTGTCGCTTCGGTTTACCAAAGGCATGATTGGGGGGAAGAGAAACGAGAGGCACTGGATGCTTGGGGCGTAAAGATGAAGGAGTCTCTGGACCGATGGGTCGCAGACCAATTGCATGAACGCCTGCCCGAAAAGGTCTCCCCTCAATGACACTGCGAGGTCGGCTATCTAGGGCTGGAACATAAGTGAATTGCTGTGTGGCGGAGAGCCGATTTGGCACGTTGGACTTATGCGTCTCGAAGACGGGCGTTTTGGGAAACTGCAAACTTGGCGAAACGTGACATGTTCTCAGAATTGAACTCGATGTCAGCTTTGCACCCCAGTCCAAGACGTAGCGATCCGAAATTCGAGCTCCTGAAAGCAGACATTCATCATTTGTTTTTGCGAGTTGATACTCTTTGCCTCACGCACCCAAATTAGGCGCTCACTAATCGCTCCATTTTTCGATTTTTCTATAGATCGTCGAAGGGCTCACTCCGAGCGCCCGGGCTGCTTGGACGATATTGCCTGACTTGCGGGCGATCGCTTGCTCGATCGCTGTGCGTTCGATCTGTTCGAGTGTCATTCCAGCAAAGTCACCCGTTGAAGGGGCCGAGCTGAGCGGCTCTAATTGACCGGGTAATGTGGGAGAGGGTTGAAGCATCCCTGAAAGAGGTGCCTGTCCGAGCGCGCTTCGCCGGGCAATGCCAACCAACTCAATTTTGCCTCTAGCGCCAGTGATGATGGCACGGCGAAGCGCGTTTTGCAGCTCGCGAACGTTTCCTGGCCAATTGTGTTGCTCAAGAAATGCCGAACTTGCCTTTGAAAAACCGGAGAAAGAGCGGCCTTCCTCGGTGGCAATTCTGCTCGCCAGATTGGTTGCGATCAGGGCTACGTCTTCCCCACGCTCTCGCAAAGCGGGAAGCGTGATGGGAATAACATTCAAGCGGTAGTACAAGTCCTCGCGAAAGCGCCCCTCGACGACCTCCCTTTCGGGATCCCGGTTCGTTGCACATACGATGCGCACATTAACTGGTTCTGCCGCAGAGGTGCCCACTCTCTGGATCATTCCTGTTTGTAGGAAGCGCAGCAGTTTGACCTGCAATTTCAGATCCATCTCGCAGATTTCATCTAGGAACAGCGTCCCACCATCCGCTGCTTTTGCCGCGCCGATGCGGTTTTCAATTGCGCCTGTGAAGGCCCCCTTCACATGGCCGAACAATTCGGATTCGAGAAGGTTTTCAGGAATTGCGCCGCAGTTGATGGCAACGAAGGGGCCGTTTTTGCGGTTGCTTGCCGAGTGAATAGCCTCGGCTGTGACCTCTTTACCCGTCCCGCTTTCGCCTGTCACAAAAACAGTCGCCTTGGAATCTGCCACGCTTTCGATTGTACGAAACACTGCCCGCATCGCTGTCGATTTGCCGATGAAACCGTGGAAGGTGTCAGCTTCTTCGTGCGCGCTTGCTTTAGGTTCGCTTGCCGCGCCCAGCCTCTCGGTTTGCTCCGCAGCAGCGCCAACCGTGCTCACAAGCCTCGTGCCTGCTACCGGTTTGACCAAGAAGTCATACGCTCCAAGACGCATTGCCGTGATAGCGCGGTTCAAAGAGCCATCCGCAGTGACCACGATGACAGCTGGGTTGCCCTTGCTGCCCGGCAGCGCATCAAAGAGCGTTAGTCCATCACCATCGGGAAGCTGTAAGTCGAGCAAGACAACTTCGAACGTTTCACCAAGAAGTGCGCGGCGCGCTTCGGCCAAAGTCTCGCACAGACTGACTTCGTGACCGGCATCCTCCAATTGGGCCGCATATCCCAAAGCCAGTGAGGCGCTATCTTCGACGATAAGGACTTTGGATTGCGTCATTACTGTATCCTAAAATACGCGGTTTTGCCGGATGGATCACGTTTCACCCATTCGATGGACCGAGGATCGCTAAAGTGCGACATGCACCCTTGGACCAGCCCAAAGGCGATGTGAGCGAATGGTCGGTGCGAAGAATATTCCACGACAAACCCTTTATCGTCCTTCCAAGAAGCGACCTTGGGAGGCTCGGCATCTGGGTAAAGAATGCGGACTTCTTCGTGGATGTGGTCTTCGACATGCGCAAGCATGCCCTCGGCCGTTGGGTAACGCTCTACGATTTCGGTGTAGAGAACGGTGAAACGACCAAACAGGAATTTGCCAAATTCTTCGCATAGGTCATTTGCGTCAGCGCCGCTGATCCGGGATGCCGAGGTGACAACCTGAACCGCCTGTTCCCAAGGGTAACGCGAGACGCGCGAAAAGGCCCCGCCATCATGCCATTGGCCCCTCGAGACCTTAATGAAGACGAAATCGGACCGACGAAACTTGAATGCATAGAGAAGCATCGAGAGCACATCGACGGGATTGAGACCTTGCTGGACAGATTGGCTCCCAAAGAGCCTTAAAGGCCTTCCATTGTGGTCTTGATTTTCTGCTAGCTCCGAAGTCCGCAAGTGGGTCGCGACCAGCCGGTCGGCTTTTGGGTGACCACCTGACTAAGCGGACAGACGGCTCTTTGCCGGTGCAGCCAGCGCAGATTTGGTCCGCTTGTGGGGGTGGGAGCGGACGTAGTGAAAAATGTCGCCAAGCCGTGGATCGGGGCAAAGCAGCGGGTCAATCACCAGTTGCTTTCCAGTCCATCTCATGAACCCTTAAAGGTTCACCGCATTTGTCACATTCGAGAACCGGATCAATCGGTTTGCCGCACGTGCGATGAATGAGCTCAATCGGTGGCTTCGCGGTGGATTTCGCTTCGTTGCCATCACCATTTCCAGCCCAATGGTCGCCCCACTTCATCAACAAGATGATCGCTGGATAAAGATCACGCCCTTTTTCCGTCAGACGATATTCAAAGCGGGGGGGCTTTTCATTATAGGCGCGCTTTTCCAGGATGCCGAAGCCCACCAGCTTCTTGAGCCGAGCGCTAAGAATATTGGGCGATGCACCCGTCGTTTTTAACAATCCATCGAACCGCCTGACGCCAAAGAAGGCATCGCGCAGGATGAGGAAGCTCCAGCTATCTCCCATTTCGGCCACGGCTTGTTCCACAGAATCCCGCAAAGGGCGCGCAGTGCCTTCATTCTGACTAGTCACTTGCAAAACGATATCCTATAAGTTACTTGCGATTCGATAGTGACCATTCGGTTGGTCATATGCAACCACAAAGGATATCGAAAATGCTCCAAACAGCCAAGCTGCCGACGATTGAAGATCTGACGTTTGAGCAAGACGGCCCCGTTGTGCGAGTCACGCTCAATCGGCCAGAGGTCTTCAACGCCTTGTCAATCAATCTGTCTGCTGAATTCACCGCTGTGATGGAGCACTTGCGCGATGACCTAGAAACGAAGGTTGTCGTGATCAGCGGTGCTGGCGACAACTTTTGCACCGGAGATGATCTTACCGAAATGGGATCGGGGGCATGGGGTGATGCCAATCAGATCATGCGCCGTGTGAGGCTATACCAACACATGGCCAACACATTGGAAGAGCTTGATAAAATAACCATCGCCTCGGTCGACGGTTACTGTGTCGGCGGTGGACTTGAAATCTCGATGGCGTGCGATTTCGTGATTTGTACGGAGCGCTCCAAATGGGGGATGCCCGAAGTTGACTGGGGCATTACGCCGGGTTGGGGCGGCACGACGCGGATGGCGCGGCTCATTGGACGGCGAATGACCAAAGAGATCAATCTGCTCGGTGCGTTGCATCCAGCAAGCCGCGGGGTGGAACTTGGATTGTTCAACCGTGTCGTGCCTAGCGAAACACTCGCTGATGAAACGCAGGCACTTGTCGAATTGCTACTTATGAAAAACCAGCAAGGGCTGAGGCAGCTAAAGTTCATGATCAACAAGAACGTAGAGGCGGACCTCTACACTGCGCAAGGGTTCGAAGCATTGGGCGCGGCGTTAACCGGCGCGATCAATGGTTCTTGGCAAGTGCCAGAAGCCGATGCTGCCCATGGCTGGGCATCTTATGCAGCCAATGATCCTGACAGCCCGATCAGGAAGCGCCGGCAAGCGGCCATAGACTTCTGGACAGATTGAGCCGCCGATCCGTCCAAACAACTGTTAATTTAGGAGCCCAAAATGATGAAGACTTTCGCAATCTGTGTCACCGCAGCCGCAGCATTGGCGGCGTCACCTGCCTTTGCTCTTGACCCAAACGATCCCATTGCCGAAGTGGTGGATCCCTTGTTTGAAGCGGTTTTGGCAGAGGACATGCCAGCGGTTCGCGAGGCCATTGCGGATGGAGCGATGGTACACGCAATGTTCAATCCCAACGGAGAGACCGGCGAAGGTTCGATAAGAAGCTTTCCGGCAACCGCTTATTTCCAAATCATCACAGCCAATTATGAGAACATCGAGTTCGTCGATCGGACTTACACAGTCTCATCTGACAAACGAACGGTTTGGATGGAGGCCAACGGCAACCTGCAAGTCGCCGAAACCGGCGCCCCTTATCGCAACCGTTACGTCTTCAAGATTTCAATCAACGAGGATGGTAAAATCACGAACTTTGCGGAATGGGTCAATACTGCGACGCTGATCTCTCAAGGGCGTACTGCGCAATCTCAATGACGTTAACGCACGCCTCCTACACCGCCGGGCGCATAGGTTTGGCGTCGCTGTTCGTGCTGGGTGGTATCAACAAACTCGCATCGTATGGACCCACATTGCACAAGATGACGGATGCAGGAATGCAGCAGCCGGCACTGCTTTTGCCGGCTGTCATTCTGCTTGAGTTGATTGGTGGATTTATCGTCGCGTTCGGTGTTCGTGGGTCAGTATTGGGTGCCATTGTTCTTGCAGCATTTACCCTTGCGACAAATCTGGTTTTCCATCGATTCTGGGCGCTGGAAGGGATCATGGCTCAATTGGAGCTGTCTCTTTTCTTCAAGAACGTTGCCATAGCTTCTGGCTTGGTTGGGGTCGCTGGGATCGAGCATTCGCGCAGGCTCGCGCTTCTGGGCGCCGCGTTCAACAAATGATCACCAAAAACAGAATTGGCCCGCATCTGTGGACTGCCATAGTCGTGATCCGCATAGGCGTCCATTTTTCAAACAGACTATTAGGTCCGTCTGTGGCCGCAACTGGGCCGTGAACCGACTAGCCGCTTTGGGATGACAAAGAGCCAGAGTGGGCAGGCCTTTCTCTGGATTGAATGCTAGCTCGCAACCCTTCCGCTCATGGCGATGGAAGCGGAAGGTCTTGTTTCGGCGAGGGACACCGCAAAAGCTCGCATCCGGCTTAGAGATCGCGAGATCTTTTGGAGTAGAGCCTGATCTAATCCTCGGGTTCCTGTCCGAATTGATGAACCAGAGAACCACGCAAAAAGTGTTCTACGATCGAAGCATGTTGAAAGGCCTCGAAGCATATGCACGTCGAGGAAAGGATCAACCAAAGACTGAGTAGCAAATCTGCGAGTAGCAGACCACTTAAGCCACTGAGGCGAAAACCAAGAGCCCGCTTACCATACGCTTACCACGCGAAACTTCTAGGAAAGCGATCGTCACTAAGTCATTGTTTCCACTGGTCGGGAAGACAGGATTCGAACCTGCGACCCCCACACCCCCAGTGTGATGCGCTACCAGGCTGCGCTACTTCCCGTATCCAGTGGAGGCGCGCGCTATAGGCGGGGGATTTTGGTCTGGCAAGCGACCTGTCATGGCAAAGCGCATACAGAGCCAGTGATGCAGCCTTGCACCACCTTTTGCGCGCTCCAATTGCCGCGCGGTTGCATTGCTGCTAACCGCGCCCACTTACGCACAGGGTCAAGGCTGGATTGTGGCGCTCTTAATGGAGCGGCGCGATCTGACTAGGCCGATTGACGACACATATATTTCGACGGGTTTCTAGACACATGATTGAGCTTTTAGCCGCAGCAGCAACAGGTGCCGGAGAAGCGCCACCGGCCTGGATTAATTGGCTGCCGATTGTCGGCATGGTTGTGATTTTCTGGTTCCTGATCATCCGCCCTCAAATGAAGCGAACCAAAGAGCACCAAGAGAAGGTCAGCGGCCTGAAAAAGGGTGACAAGGTCATCACGCAAGGCGGCTTGGTTGGCAAAGTGCTCAAAGTTGATGACACCTATGCTGAGTTGGAATTGGGCAAAGACGTGCGCGTGAAAGCGGTCAAGCACACTATCGCCGATCTGATTGAGCCAGGCGGCAAGCCAGCCAACGATTAAGGGGCGAAACCCCTTCACCGAATAGACATGGAAACTGGATTGAGACTGAGCGGCAATGCTTGAATTCCCCCTCTGGAAGAAGATTTCGCTTTGGGTCTTTACCCTCGCGATGGCCGCTGCGGCGCTGCCATCGTTGGTGCAGCCATTCATCGCCGAGCCCGAGGTGGCGACCCCTGTAGAGGCTATTGATGCTGGCGACGCTGTTACTGGCGATGATGGGGATGACGATAGCGAGTCCCCATTCCCGCAAGTCAATCTTGGCCTCGACCTTGCCGGCGGATCGCACTTGCTGCTCGAAGCGGACCCAGCGGATGTTGCGCTGCAACGGCTTGAAAATATGGAAGAGGCAGTTGAAGCGGCATTGCGCAACGCCACTCCGGAAATCGAGTTTGGCAGCACGTCGCGCAACAACGGGCAATTGTCGCTGATCCTCGAAACGTCCGCCGATATTGACCGTGCGCGCGGTGTTCTAGAGCCTCTGATGATGGGGGATGGTTTGCAGCGCGAATGGGATTTCAGCGTCGATGACGGCCAGCGCATCGTCCTTGAAACAACTGATAGCGGCGCGGAACAGGCGCTCAACACGGCCATGGAAGGCGCGGTTGAAGTGGTCCGTCGCCGGATCGATTTGCTCGGTACGCGCGAGCCGACGATCATCCGCCAGGGCGACACACGTATCGTCGTGCAGGTGCCCGGCCTTGCCGATCCCCAAGCTTTGAAAGATCAACTGGGCCAGACCGCTCAGTTGGAGTTTAAACTGGTCGATCAACAAGCGCTTCAAACCAATACAGACGCTGGTGTTGCGGGGGCTGGCAGCCAGATATTCCCATTCGCCGAGGGGGCCGATGAAGGGCTTACCGCGATTGCGGTAAAACGGCTGGGCGGTATTCGCGGTGATAGCCTGATTGATGCGCGCGCCGGTGTGGATCAACGCAACAATGAAGACGTCGTCAACATCACATTTGATCAGCAGGGCGGACAACGTTTTGCCAAGCTGTCTACCGAAAATGTAGGCGAAAGATTTGCGATTATCCTCGATGGTGAGGTGATCTCAGCGCCGCAATTTAACGAACCGATCTTGGGCGGGTCTGCGCAAATATCCGGCAATTTCACCGCAGAAAGCGCCAACCAGCTGGCGATCTCGCTGCAATCGGGTGCGTTGCCAGTGCCTTTGACTGTGATCGAGGAGCGCACGGTCAGTGCAGAATTGGGCGAGCAGTCGATCCGTAGTGGTTTGATTGCGATGATGATCGGCAGCTTGGCTGTGATCGCCTTGATGATGGCGACCTATGGCCGGTTTGGCGTTTATGCGACCATCGCGCTGGTGTTCAACGTTCTGATCCTGCTGGGAGCGATGGCGATTGGCAACTTTACGCTGACCTTGCCGGGCATTGCTGGCTTTGTTCTGACAGTGGGCGCGGCGGTTGATGCCAACGTGCTGATCAATGAACGCATACGCGAAGAGCGAAAACGCGGACGCAAGGTCATAACCGCAGTCGAGAATGGCTATAAAGAGGCGAGCCGCGCGATTTACGATGCGAACATCACCAACTTTATCGCAGGCGCATTGCTGTTCGCATTCGGCTCTGGTCCGATCCGTGGCTTTGCCGTTGTGCTGGTGATCGGGCTGGTGACGTCGGTCTTTACCGCACTCACTCTGACCAAGATGTGGGTGGCTGGCTATCTCAGCGCGAAACGCCCCAAAGACATCACGATTTGAGCCTAGGGAGCCGAGACATGAAACTGCTTAAACTCGTCCCTCAGGACACCAACATCAAATTCCTCAAACTGCGCGTGCCGTTCTTTATGTTCAGCATCGCTTTGATGATCGCAAGCTGGGCGCTGGTCGCGGTCAATGGCTTGAATCTAGGCATTGATTTTGCCGGTGGTCAGGAGGTCAACCTCACTTTTGAAGATCAGGCTGTGGCGCCTGTTGCTGATCTGCGTGAGCAGGTTGAGGCGCTTGGCTATGGTACGCCTGTAGTGCAGGAATTTGGCGCTCCCAATGTGGTCTCAATCCGCGTGCCGCTACCCGCAGATGTCGAAGATACACCGGGTGCAGCAACTGAGATTGGCAATGAAGTCGTCGCTGCGATTGAGAGCCAATATGACGGTGTGCGAACCGATGGTAACAACACGGTTTCAGGTAAAGTGGCCGAGGAATTTAGCCGCGATGCCGGGCTAGCGCTGCTGGCCGCGATGGTCATGGTTGCGTTGTACATTTGGATCCGGTTCGAATGGCAGTTTGGCGTGGGCGCATTGTTCGCTTTGTTCCACGATGTCTCCGTGACGATGGGCATGTTCGCGCTGTTTCAGCTGGAATTTAGTCTCCAGATCATCGCCGCCATTCTGGCCATTATCGGCTATTCGTTGAACGATACGATCGTCGTTTATGATCGCATCCGGGAAAACTTGAAAAAGTATCGCAAGATGCCGCTTCCGGAGTTGCTTGATCTGTCAGTGAATGAGACTTTGGCACGCACAGTGATGACGTCGTTGACGCTGTTGGTGGCGCTCTTGCCGTTGCTATTGTTTGGCCCTGCCAGCCTGTTCGGCTTGGTCGTGGCGATCACGGCGGGTCTGTTTATCGGCACCTATTCGAGCGTGTATCTCGCATCGCCGATCCTCATCTGGATGGGTGTCAATTCCGACAGTTTCGTTCCGACAGAGACGGAAGCGGACAAGCAAGAGAAGAAGGTGCTGGGGCAGCTCTAAGGCCACCAGTTCACAGCGTTATCGCAGGAGCTGTTCGTAATGTGCAGCCAGCTCTAGAGCGTTGGTGTCCCAGCTGAATTTCTCTGCAAGCGCCGCCACAGCCTGTCGCATGGGCGGGTTGTTCAACACTTCGCTTATACCCGCTGCCACCGCTTCTGGATTGCGTTCTACTAGCCGTCCGGCGGTGTTGTTGGTGATCAATTCGCGCGCCCCACCCACGTCGCAAGTCACGACAGGTGTACCGCAGGCGAGCGCTTCGACCCAAGCATTGGCCAGCCCTTCATTGCGAGTGGGCAGCACCATCACATCGGAGGCCGATAGCACCAGCGGTAACAGATCATGGTCGAGCGAGCCGACAAAATGCACGCGCTCTGCAACGCCGAGATCACGCGCCAGATCGCGCAAATGCGCCTCATCATCGCCTTTGCCGACTAGGATTAGTCGCGCGCCTTCAATCTGAGCGGTAGCGGCGATTGCGATGTCTTGCCCCTTGCGCTCTATCAACGCGCCCACGCAGGTCAGCAAAGGGGCATTGTCAGGGATCACAAAGCCCAGCTCGGCGCCGATTTGCGCGCGCAATTGGGTGTGTTCGAGCGGGCGAAAGCGGTCGCGATCCAACCCCGTATAATGCACTCTGATCTTGTTTCGCGGCATGCCTATATCCGCCATTTGGTCGGCCAAGGCTGCGCTCACAGCCAGCAATCCGTCGGCCTGTCCAGCGGCCTCAAGCATTTGTTCACGCGCGAAATCAATTCCGCCCCAATAGGTTATGTCGCTACCCCGCGCCTTGAGAGAGAGCGGCACACCTAATTTGCCCGCGATCCAAGCAGCCGCAGGGCCATCGGGGAAAAAGAATTGCGCATCGATGATATCGATTGGCGTCGCTGCGTGGATCTGCTCCACCAGCGGCAACGCGGCCTTTGCTATGGCAGAGGCGTTGCGCCGCGCGCCGATATTGGGGATTAGAGTAAAGCGTGGACGGTGGATCGTAACACCATGCTCTTCGCCGACAGGATCAAGTTGTGACAGCGCACGATACCGGCCCAGCGCAATCGGAGGCAGTCCGATGGGGTTGATTACGCTCACTCGCCAATCGCTATGGTCGCGCCCACGCTTCGCCAGCGCCTCTAATGAGCGCGCCACAAAGGTGCCAAAGCGCGGATTGACCGAGTTTGGATAGAGCGTGCTGAGCGCTAGGACATGCTTCATGTCATAATCTCCAGCACCGTATTCACCAAAGTCTCTCCTTGCCTATCCATCAGGTTAGGCGCGTTGTGTTAAAGCGGTTTGCGCTGTTTGTGGTTAAGGCCGCGCGCCAAGAACATCGCATATCAGACACCGGATATCACAAAGGGCGCACCAGCATCATCGCGACTGCGATCCATGGTGGATTGTCGATGACTTGCTGCTTGTTTCCCGCCTGTGAGGGGAGAATGCCCACCATTGTCCCCTTACGGTCGATCAAGCGGCCAAAGGTGAAGCGGCCACCGGGGCGAGGGACCAAGCAATCGCGGTTAATCGCACTTGCGGCATCTTCGGGCTGTATCTGTCGCAGCCATACCATGTCTCCGGGCCTGTATTCGCCGACCGATGCAGTCACTTCGAGTACCAGCATCTTGGCATCTTCGCCAGAAGCCGCGATTTCAGTGGGCAAAATTGCCTCTCGCGGAGTGGAGAGCGCCTCTGGCTCGCTCAATCCCATTTGCGCAACGATCTGAGCGCGCTCTTGTCCTTCGGAACGAACCAAAATTTCGGGATCAATGTCGAGCGCCGTGCCAATTCGGTCCATCCACTTGATCGACAGGTTACGCATCCCTGTCTCCAAACGCCCGATTGTTTGAGCGGTTGTGGGCGGATCACAGGCTTCTGCGAGATCGGCGAGGGTCAGGCCCTTTGCCTTTCGAATTTCGCGGATACGGTTGATCATTCTGAGGCTCCATGCCGAATTCAATGAACCAAATCGGTTTTTCACTTTCCTACACTTTTCCAAATTTGGCAAGGAGGTTTCACGGCCAATCAGAGCGCCGTGGGAGAACGGTTTATGAAAAGGCAATTGGTCGAACGCGAGTTGACATCCGAAGGACCCCGCCGCGGACCGGGAACTGCTGCAAAGCGGCGTAGCGTCACTGTTAACCTGGGCGAATCGCCGATCGCATGGCTTCATTCGCGCGGGCATTTGGACGGGAGGCTGTTCGATGCAGGCGAAGCGCTGCGCGGTGATTATGAGCGTGCGCAACTCTCTCCCAACGTTACGATGCGGTGGGATGCCGTGCGGATCAAATCCACTGGTGACACAGGCCTTTCTGGTACAGAAAAGCAGATCGCGGCCAAACAGCGATTTGACGGTGCATTGATTGCGGCGGGCAAGGGGTTGGAGGATGTCCTATGGCGAGTCGTGTGCGCCGGTGAGGGCTTGCCGGAGGCGGAAAAGGCCCTGGGTTGGCCAGCGCGCAGCGGAAAGCTCGTGCTGAAGCTGGCTCTCGACCGGGTGGCAGATTTCTACCGGATCCGGTGATCTGGCAAATCACCGCGCATTCTGGCAGTTTAGCGTAGTGATGAAAAAAGGGATCATCAAATACGTCCTGTTATATAGCGCGGCGCTCGCAGGGATCGCGCTGGTGCTGCAATGGGCGCAATACCGATATCTTGTGATGCAGATGCCGGGTGAGGGCTATATCGCTCTGATCGCTGTGGTGTTTGTGATGATTGGCATTTGGGTGGGTATTCGGCTCACGGCCACCTCTGGGCCCAGCGCGTTCGAGCGCAATGACAAAGCTATCGCGGCTCTGCGCCTTACTCCCCGCGAATGCGAAATCCTCGATCACCTCTCGAAAGGGGCGAGCAATAAGGAGATCGCGCGGACGCTCGGAATATCGCCCAACACCGTAAAAACTCACATAGCGAGCCTGTATATGAAACTGGAGGTGACTGGGCGTGGCAAAGCGGTTGAGGCGGCGCGGACGCTGGCATTGATCCCGTAAAGCGCCCTCACAAATATGGGTGAGAAGGGCGAAATCACCCATCTGGGTGATGGTTTTGCACGGTGATTTGGGGAAGCAATTGCGCAGCCCGACATGCGGGCCCCGACAATCGGGAAAAAGCAAAGGGGAGGTTTCAAATGCTGCGCTATTCACTCATTTTCGGAGGGATCATTGGGGTTCTTGTTATTGCCTTGATGACGGTCACTTTGTTCGTGCTTGGCCCGGACGCAGGTGGCACGACCGAAGCATTGGGATATGCGACGATGCTCGCTATTCTCAGCCTGCTATTCGTTGGGATAAAACGGTACCGCGATGTCGAACAAGGCGGGGTTATTTCGTTTAAAACGGGCGCCGCTATGGGAACCGGGATCGCCGTTATCGCGGCCATTATCTATGCGATTAGCTGGGAAGTTGTCCTGGTCGCGACCGATTTCGCCTTTATCGAATCATACTCGCAAAGCATGATCGCGGCGATCAAAGCCGAAGGGCTGGCCGCGGCGGAGGAAGCGACCAAGATTGCAGAGATCAAAGACAATATGGAAATGTACCGCAATCCGTTCTTCCGCATTCCGGTTACCTTTATAGAGATTTTCCCGGTTGGGCTGGTGGTGGCTCTGATCTCGGCGTTTATTCTCAAGAATCCAAAGGTGCTGCCTGCGCGCGGGGCGGAGTGAGGCACGCTACAAGAAAGAATGAAGCCAGCGCCGCATAGTCTTTGATGCAGCGCTGGCTTTGTGCATTTTCCTACTCAGAAGCAGTGCCGTAAAAGAAGCGTTCTTCGGCGATCTTGCCGTTTTTGACGGTGTAAATGCCGACCTCTTCCATTTGTGAACGCTCAGAATGTCCATCGACAGTCATTGTCACGTCCATCGTGTACCGCACCGCAAACTGGTCTCCAAAGACATAGGGGCCTTCGGTGGTGACTTCGTGCATTTCGGTGTTGGCTTCCCACCATGCGTGCTTTTCAAGCAAGGTTCCGCGCCCTTCGACGCGGGACATCGGGTTGTGATCGTCGGGATCGAGGCTGTTTGGTTCAAGGCTGACAATATCGTCTGCCCAGAACGCCTGATAGCCTTCTGCATTGTCGTCTTTGACGGCTTGCGTGAAATCTTGTGCGAGTTGTTCAATCGACATTGTTCTCTCCTGTGTGAATGCGTGTTTCGCTACCGCAAGATTGTGGCGAGATCGGGTCATACGCGGGCAAAGCAATGCAGCGCAGATCGCTTACCATTCGTCGGCGGCGGCGAAGAATTTCTCTTCGATAATTTTGCCGTCTTCAAGCGTGTAGAGACCGATTTCGGTGAACTGCAAACGCTCACCGTTCAACGTCACATCCGAAGTGAAGCGGACGGTGAATTGATCGCCGATGACATAGGTGCCATCCACTGTGGTCGAATGCGATTGGCTGTTGGCGGCCCACCATGCGTGTTTTTCAAGCAAGGCTGCGCGTCCTTGAACGCGGGCGGCAGGACCTTCGCGCGGTTCGATGCTGACGATATCTTCAGACCAATACGCCTGATAGCCCTCTGGATATTCCTCGATCAGCATTTTGACGAAGTCTCGGGCAATCTCAGTCGTGTTCATTGCGCTCTCCCCACCATGGTCAGGCAATTTGGCAAAGGGCGTCGGCCACGTCCAAGGTTTTTCCCTACAAGAGCGTGTAACATCCGGTCCAAGTGCCCCACAGCATCGGTGAACCGAGCGAGTTCAGTCGAGGCGCTCAGCCACTGCCGCGCGCAGGCGGGGGAGGGTCTCTGTCTCGTACCACGGGTTCTTGCCCATCCACATCCGCACCCGCCAGGAAGGATGGGGCAGCGGCACAAAGGGGGCAAACTCATGACCGCGTCGCACGCGTTCAGTCATGGAGAGCTTCGCCGTATCAGGCATGTAAGCGCGCTGAGCATAGGCTCCGACGAGCAAGGTCAGGCGGGTATCAGGCAGGATAGCAAGGATGCGGTCATGCCAAACGGGCGCGCATTCGGGACGGGGCGGGGCATCACCGCTGCCGGCTTTGCCCGGATAGCAGAACCCCATCGGCATCAATGCGAGCGTATCCGGATCGTAGAACCGGTCCTTGTCCAGTCCCAGCCAGTCGCGCAGCCGGTCGCCGCTATCATCGTCCCACGGAACACCGCTAGCGTGGACGCGCGTGCCGGGGGCTTGCCCGATGATCAGGATGCGCGAGCGCTCAGAGAACTGCACCACCGGTCGCGGTCCAAGCGGCAGGTGCTCTGCGCAGATGGTACATGCCGCGACCTCTTGGTGAAGCTTGGTGGCGGCAGTCTCACTCATCCTTCAACCCTCTCAGCCAGATCGAGCCAGCGCTCCTCGGCGGCGTCCTTCTCATCTCGGGCGTTCTCGATCCCTTTGGAAATGGTAGCGAAACGCTGCGGATCAGAGGTGAACAGGTCAGGGTCGGCAAGGATCGCCTCACCTTTGGCAATAGCAGCCTCCAGCTCCTCAATGCGCTTGGGGAGGAGTTCGTAGTCGCGCTGGTCCTTGTAAGACAGCTTGTCCGAGCTCGGGGTAGGCGCGATAGGCGCGGCGGCAGGCGCGGATGCGGCTGGAGTGTTGACCTTCGCCTTGCCTGCAACGGGCTGCCGACGCTTGGCCTCCCAATCAGCAAACCCGCCTGCAACGATGTCGACCCGGCCCGAGCCATCCAGGCCCAGCGTCACAGTCACTGTCTTGTCGAGAAAGTCGCGATCATGGCTGACTATGAGAACGGTGCCGTCGAAGTCAGCGATGACTTCTTGCAACAGATCCAGCGTCTCAAGGTCGAGGTCGTTGGTCGGCTCATCGAGTACGAGCAGGTTGGCAGTGCGCGCGAACTCGCGGGCCAGCAGCAGGCGTGAGCGCTCACCGCCCGACAGGATGCCGACCTTGGTGTCGACGATCTTGGGGTCGAACAGGAAGTCCTTGAGATAGGCCTGCACATGCTTTCGCACCCCGCGTACGTCGATCCAATCCCCGCCTTGGACAAGGATATCGCGCACGCTGGCACCGGGCTCGAGCAGCTTGCGTTGTTGGTCGATCATTACACCGGACAGAGTACTAGCGCGCTGCACGGTGCCGGTATCCGGCTCCAGATCGCCGGTCAGCATCTTGAGCAAAGTCGTCTTACCTGCGCCATTCGCGCCAACGATGCCGATCCGGTCGCCATTCTGGATGCGCAGAGTGAACGGCTTGATGACTGCCCGCCCGTCATAGGTCTTGGATATGCCCTCTGCGACGATCACCGACTTCGATTTGAACTCATCGTCATTGGCGAGCTTCAGCTTGGCCGACCCGCTGTCAGAGATCATGGCGGCCCGAGCGGCGCGCATCTGGTAGAGCTTCTCAAGTCGCCCTTGGTTGCGCTTGCGCCGTGCGGTCACTCCGCGCTCCAGCCAATGCGCCTCAAGCTTCAGTCTCGCATCCAGCTTCTCAGCGGCCTGAGCCTCCTCGGCATAGACCGACTCTTCCCACGCCTCGTACCCGCCAAAGCCGACCTCTTTGCGCCGCAATGTGCCGCGGTCGAGCCACAGTGTCGCGCGGGTCAGGCGCTTGAGGAAGGTTCGGTCATGGCTGATGGTGATGAAGGCGCCCTTGTACCGCTTCAACCAGTCCTCAAGCCAGTCAATGGCGCTCAAATCCAAGTGGTTGGTAGGCTCATCGAGCAACAGGATATCGGGGTCTTGGGCAAGCGCACGGGCAATGGCAGCGCGGCGACGCTCTCCCCCACTGGCTGATGCTGCATCGGTCGCCATGTCGATGCCAAGCTGTCCGGCAATGCTCTCAACCTCGTAAGTGGCGGGCGCATCATCACCCGCCAGCGCAAAGTCCATCAGCGTGTCATAGGCCGTGAAGTCAGGCTCCTGCTCCAGAAACACAATCCGTGTGTTCGGCTTGACCCGGCGCGTGCCGCGATCCGCCTCGATCCGGTCATCGATCAGTTTAAGCAGCGTTGTCTTACCCGCACCGTTGCGGCCGATCAGCGCCAGCCGGTCACCCGGCAGGATGTGCAGGTCAATCGGCTCCGCACCCTGACCCGGCTGCGGTCCGCCAAAGAGCCAGCGCGCGCCTTGCTGAAGGGAAAGCCCTTCCCAAGAGAGAAGTGGAGGTTGTGCCATGGGCTGCGGCACGTAGGGGCTTGCGCTGCTCGCTACAAGCGGGTTCAGTGTGGGGTAAGGCGCGAATGTGCAAATCGCGCGTTTAGGAGGAACCACCCATGATCCGTCATTCGCTGGCTGCTATGGCCGCTGCTGCTCTTACAATCCCTATGGCTATGCCCGGTGTGGCACACGCGACCGAGGTAGAGATCGACGCTGACGGCCCGGTGATTGAACTGTCCATCTATGAAAGTGTGACCTCTGCACCTGACATCGTGACAATTAGCGCAGGTGTAACAACCGAAGCGCGCACCGCCGTTGAAGCTATGCGGCAAAATGCGGCCGAAATGACCGCGGTCATTTCGCGTATCCGCGCGCTTGGCGTGGACGAAGATGACATTCAGACCGCCGGGATCAATCTCAACGCACGCTACGACTATAATCGCAATTCGCAGCAACAGATCTTTCGCGGCTATCAGGTGTCGAACAGGGTCACGGTAAAACTGCGCGAGATTGAGGAAACGGGCGCGGTGCTTGATGCGCTAGTAGAGTCAGGTGCAACCAACCTTTCAGGACCCAGTTTCAGCATCGAGAACGAAGACGAGGCCAAAGATCTGGCGCGCGAACGCGCTGTGGAACGAGCACAACAGCGCGCCGAGGCCTATGCCCGCCTATCAGGTTATCAAGGGGTCCGCGTCCTTTCCATCAGCGAAGTGATCCGCGGCAGCGGGGCTGTCCCGCAGGCAGGGCTCCGCGCACAGGCTATTGAAGTGGACGCGGTCAGCACGCCGGTCCAACCAGGTCAGGTAAGCACGGGCGTCAGCATCATGATCAAATATGAGATGGTTGGCGGGCCCGCGGCGGAGTGATGATGTAATGGCGACACATCACTGAACGATGCTCACCAACGCTATTCACTGCTTGTTCAACGCATTTGCTCTAGGCATGATAGCACAATGAAACGCAAACACTCCCTTTTGGCCGCGATTGGTGCTGCGACACTGCTGGTCGGTCTTGGTACTGGCACGGCATCCGCGCTGGTGGCCGATGGAGCGATTGCACAAGAGCAATCACGCAGCGAACAGGGTGAAGCACGCCGCGAAATGCGTGCAGGAAATCAACTATCCCTGCGTCAGATTGAGAGCCGCGTTCTCCCGCAAATGCGCGGCAGTGAGTATCTGGGGCCGTCTTATGACAGCACCGCACGTGCATACCGGCTCAAATTCATCCGTGAGGGTCGGGTGACATATATCGATGTCGACGCCCGCACCGGCCGCATCATCAACCGTTCAAATTGATCTTAAAGCGCATTGTGACTGACTTGTCCGTGGAAGAGCAGGCAACCTTGCCCTTCGCTTGCTTGACGCGAGCGGCGCAAACGCGCAGTCACCATGTCGCTTATACCCTTGAAAATGGTGGACCATGCGCATCCTGATTGTCGAAGACGAACCCACACTCGGCCAGCAGCTTAAATCGACGCTTGAACAGACCGGCTATGCCGTCGATCTGTCGACCGATGGCGAAGATGGGCACTTTCTGGGCAGCACAGAGGAATACGATGCCTGCATCCTCGATCTGGGCTTGCCGGAGATCGATGGCCTTTCCGTGCTGGGCATGTGGCGTAAGGAAGGTCGTGACTTTCCTGTCTTGGTCCTGACTGCGCGCGATAGCTGGTCGGATAAGGTTGCTGGGCTGGATGCGGGCGCGGATGACTATCTCGCTAAACCGTTCCAAACCGAAGAGCTGATCGCTCGCCTGCGCGCCTTGATCCGCCGTGCTTCTGGCAACACTTCGAGTGAGCTGACAGCGGGCAATGTCCGACTGGATACGCGTTCGGGCCGGGTGACTTTGGATGGTGAGCCGGTGAAGCTCACCGCTCAAGAGTACAAACTGCTCAGCTATTTGATGCATCATAAAGGCAAGGTTGTCAGTCGGACTGAGTTAATCGAGCACATTTATGATCAGGACTTTGACCGCGACTCGAACACAATCGAGGTCTTCGTCACTCGTATTCGTAAGAAACTAGGTGCAGAGGTAATCACTACGATCCGTGGCCTCGGTTACAGCCTCGACGACCCGGCAGACGCCCCCCGCGCATAGGGCAGCAGGTGATGCCGCAGCGTTCGCTCCCTCCGGACAAGGTGGGGGCGGCGCATCGTCGAGCGATTCTGCAAATCCTCCTGCAATTCCGGCTCCAAAGCCGCGTTCAAGCCTTGCCCGGCGCATGGGTTTCATCGCGGCCGGCTGGATCATCGTGTTGCTCCTTGGCGGCGGAATAGCGCTGGAGCGGACGTTAACCAGTCAGGTTGAGGCGAATTTCGACGAACAGCTCGACTATCAACTTACCGCCATGATCACCTCAGCAGAGATAGACAGTTTTGGTGAGGTGCTGTTCTATCGATCTCTGGGCGATCAGCGTTTTCTTGAGCCAGGTAGCGGGCTCTACTGGCAGATTGATGGAGAAGGGTTCGAACCGTGGCCATCGCGCAGCCTGTGGGATCGAACACTTGACCTACGCGGTGTGGTTGAACGCGGGGAGGGCGGAGAGAGCTTCGTCGATGAACCGCAATTCTACAACTCTGATCAATTCGAAGGAGAACGCTTGCGAATTGCCGAACGCACCTTGATTCTGCCGGGTAGTGAGACGCGTTGGACCTTTGCTGTGGCCAGCGCGACTGCCGATATGGATGCGCAGATTAGCCGGGTGCGGCTCATCCTAATCTGGTCTTTTGCAGTACTGGGTTTTGGCCTGTTTGTGATGGCTTTGATTCAAATTCGCTATGGCCTCTCGCCCTTGCGGCGGGTGCGTGTGGCAATCCAGAAATTGAGGACAACGGGTGACAATCGCATCACCGATCCGCTGCCTACTGAGGTCCAACCCTTAGTCGACGAGGTCAATGCGTTGTTAGAACACACAGAGCGGCAGGCGGAGGAAGCGCGCACCCATGCGGGCAATCTTGCGCATGCTCTCAAGACGCCGCTGACCGTGCTTACCAATGCCGCGACTGCGCGTGATCCTAACCTAAGTGATGCCGTGTTCCGCGAGACCCGCACGATGCAGCGTCATGTCGACCACCATCTCGCGCGGGCTCGGGCAGTTGGGCGCCGGGCAGTGGGCCAAGCACGCACCGATGTTCGTCAAAGCGCCGAAGCTGTGCGCCGCGCGGTTGAGCGGCTTTACCCCAACGGGCGGCTGGATATTGCGGGTAGCAAAGATGCAATGGTCGCAATTGAGCGTCAGGATTTGGATGAGATACTCGGCAATTTGATCGAAAACGCCGCGAAATATGGCGGCGGCAGCGTGTTCGTTACACTCGACCACGAACCTGGAAGCCCGTTATGCCGGATCTGGGTAGAAGATGACGGTATGGGAATTCCCGAAGAAGAACGGATCCGCATTTTTGATCGGGGCGCTCGGTTGGATACTGGCAAACCTGGCACCGGTCTTGGCCTTGCGATTGTGCGCGATGTGGCTGAGATTTACGGCGGCTCGGTCACGCTTGATGAAAGCGAAGATTTAGGCGGATTGTTGGTCGAATTGCGCTTGCCGCGCGCCTAGTGGCGCACTCCAAAAGTTCATCTATTGTTCAAATGCCCTTTGCGATCAGTGGGGATCGTTGAACGGGGGACAGGCTTATGAAGACGACGGCAGCATTAGCAATCGCAGCGAGTTTGGCGCTCGGTGCCTGTGCAAGCTCCGATCAGCAGCTCGGTCTCGATGGAAACCGCAGTGTCTTCCACAATCCTTATGCTGCCCCCGAATTGGCCAACGGTCCCGTCGGCCCCGATCAATGTGCAGACTGCCCGGGTATAGATGGACGCTGGCTTGAAGGTCTGACTTATCCGGGGCGCGGCGATTTCGCCTATGATCGCAATGGCAATCGAGTTCAGCTATCGCGCGCGGACCGCCGAGTATTGCGCGCCCGGTTCAGAGCGATCCGCGATCAGGCCGAAATCAACCGCCGCGTCGAAGAATTCAATGCAAGGCAAGCCGCTGCTCCGCCAATCCCGGCACCGACTGCACCGCCAGTTGCTTCAAAGCCCGCTTCCGAAAACTGAATTCGAAATTAGCCCAACCGCGCCTTTTCGTGGTGCCGGATGACCTCATCGATGATGAAACGCAGGAACTTCTCGCTGAATTCAGGGTCCAGATCCGCTGCCTCTGACAATGCGCGCAGCCGCTCAATCTGGCGCTTTTCGCGCTCGGGATCAGCTGGGGGGAGGGTGCTTTTCGCTTTATACTCGCCCACCGCCTGTGTGATGCGAAACCGTTCGGCCAGCATATGAATGATCGCGGCATCGATGTTGTCGATGCTCTTGCGATAAGTGCCAAGAACCGGATCACCTCCGGCTTCATCGGCGGCTTTATGCGCCGCAGGGGCGCTCTTGGGGTTTTGCATCTCTTGCGACATATCGCGCAAAACTAGCAGCAATTCAGCGCTTGCCAAGCGCGCGAGGCTACCCCTATTGCGATTTGTGATGACTGCAGACGTCGTTCCCCTGCCGCGCAAGACGCCGACGCTTGATCCGATGCTGTCGCTGACCGCTAGCGGTATGAATTCGGTGAACACCGTGATTCTGGAACGGATGCACAGTGAAATCCCACTTATTCCGCGACTGGCCGGCCATTTGATTTCGGGTGGTGGCAAACGGCTGCGCCCGATGCTGACGCTCGCCGGAGCGGAACTGGTTGGATACCAGGGATCGCGCCATCACAAATTGGCGGCTGCGGTTGAGTTCATTCACACAGCGACTTTGCTGCATGACGATGTTGTTGATGGCAGTGAGCTGCGCCGGGGCAAGGCGGCGGCCAACATCATCTTTGGCAACCCAGCGACTGTGCTTGTTGGTGATTTCCTGTTCAGCCGTGCGTTTGAATTGATGACTGAAGACGGGTCGTTGAAAGTCCTCAAAATCCTCAGCAATGCGAGCGCCGTGATCGCCGAGGGCGAAGTCTCCCAGCTTACCGCTCAGCGTCAGATCGAGACGAGCGAAGAACGCTACCTCCACATAATCGGCGCGAAAACTGCGGCTTTGTTCGCTGCTGCTAGCCAGATCAGCGCTGTGGTCGCAGAATGCGGAGAAGAGCAAGAACGCGCACTTGAAGCCTATGGTCGCAATCTCGGCGTTGCATTTCAGCTGGTCGATGATGCGATAGATTACGATTCAGACGCCGCAGAAATGGGCAAAGATCAAGGCGATGATTTCCGCGAAGGCAAGATGACACTGCCTGTCATCCTTGCGCATCAACGCGGGGATGAGGCGGAGCGCAAATTCTGGAAAGACGCGATCCTTGGCCATCGCACGTCCGACGACGACTTGGCTCAGGCCATTGCGTTAATCGGCAAACACAACGCTCTCGAAGACACGCGCGAACGCGCCCGTCACTTTGCACAGCGCGCCATCGACGCGATTTCGATCTTCCCCGACAGCAATGCACGCGCGGCAATGGCCGAAGCGGCACAATTCGCGGTCGCGCGCGGATATTAATCGCGCTAATTGGGCTGGCGTGAGCCCTCAGCTGCCCATTCAATCCGTTTTGCCCGATATTCGGGAAGCATTATCGCGTGTTGGTGCGGCGGTTTTGATCGCTCCTCCGGGCGCGGGCAAGACGACTGCGGTCGCGCCGGATTTGCTGCGCGAGGATTGGTGCACCGGGCAGATCATCATTACATCCCCACGTCGAGTGGCCGCGCGGGCGGCGGCAGAGCGCATGGCGGAGATGTTGGGCGAAAAGCCGGGTGAAACCATCGGCTACATGACGCGGCTCGACAGCAAAAGTTCTGAGAAAACGCGGGTTCTGGTTGTGACAGAGGCTATCCTTGTGAACCGGTTGGTCGCGGACCCTGAACTACCCGGTATCAGTGCAGTCCTTCTCGATGAAGCGCATGAGCGGCACTTGGACAGCGATCTCAGTCTAGCTCTGGCTTTGGAGACACGGGCGGTGCTGCGTGAGGATTTGCGGCTGCTTGTGATGTCGGCCACCATTGATGGCGCGCGGTTTTCTCGATTGTTGGGTGAGGATGCGCCGGTGATTGAGAGCGAGGGGCGAAGTTTCCCTCTGGAAATCAAATGGCTGGGCAGTAATCCGACCCAGCGAATTGAGGATCACGTTGCAGCTGGCGTGATGACCGCATGGAGAGACGGTGGCGGAGATATCCTCGCTTTTCTGCCCGGCGTCGGTGAGATTGAGCGCGTGCGAGAGCGACTTGAGGGGAAGCTGCCTGATACGCCGATCCTAGCGCTTCATGGTCAAATCGAGCCTGCGGGTCAGCGCGCAGCAATCAAGCGCGATCCAGAGGGTCGCCGCCGCGTGGTGCTGGCCAGCGCGATTGCCGAAACATCCCTGACACTGGATGGAGTGACAGCGGTTGTCGATGGCGGCTTATCGCGCTTTGCGGAGCATGACCGGCAGGCGGGAACCACGCATTTGGTGACGCGGCGGGCCAGTCAGGCGGCATCTGCTCAACGGGCGGGGCGTGCTGCACGGCAAGGTCCCGGTGTCGCCTATCGACTGTGGGAGGAAGGCGGACATTTGGGGCGTCCGGAATTCTCACCGCCAGAGATTGAGACGGCTGACCTGACCCCGCTTATCCTGAAACTCGCCAAATGGGGGACGAGTGATCCGACGGCGTTGCGATGGCTTGATCCGCCTCCCACGGCATCGGTGAAAGCGGCGCGAGCGAGCCTTGAGGCATTGGGTGCCTTGAATGCGGAGGGACGTATTACTCCTTGGGGAGAAGCGATCGCATCTATGCCGATGGCACCGGATCACGCCGCTGCGGTACTGCACGGGGCGCGGGGGGAATGCGGTGAAGATGCCGCGCGACTGGTGATGCTGTTGCAAGAACGCGGGCTGGGCGGACACAGTGAGGACCTTGCACAGCGATTGAGCCAATGGCGCGGCGACCGGTCAAAGCGTGCGAGCAGTGCAGCGCGAATTGCGCAAGGATGGTCAAAGAGTGCCGCGAGTCGCGCTTTGACCTCAGGAGAGGCCTCGCTGGAACCAAGTGCCTCACTGGAACCAAGTGAATGCCTTGCGCTTGCGCGCCCAGATTTCGTCGCACGCCGCCGCGATCCGAGTGGGGAGCAGTGGTTGAGCGCTGGCGGGCGCGGCTTTCAAATGGACCCCAGCTCTCCCTTGGCCAGCTCAGAGTGGATTGTGATCGGCGATGCGCAGGGTCAGGCAAAAGGTGCGCGGATCACTGCTGGAGTCGCGCTGTTGCCCAATCAGGTTGAAGCGCTATTTTCCGCAGAACTGGAAGAGCGATCCTCCATTCATTGGAATACGAGCAAAAAGCGAGCTGAAGCCAGGCGAGAGAAACGGCTGGGTGCGATTGTACTCTCCAGTGGACCTGACCCGCAGCCGGATCCTCAGGCGTTTGTGGATATCCTTATGGACAAAGCGTTGGAAAAGCTGGGGGAAGTGCTGCCCGCAGGTTTTCTTGCACGCGCGGAATTCGCCAGCATTGATGCTCTTTCCCTTTCCGCACTGGCGGATCAATCAGTTCTGTGGTTGGAGCCGCTTTTGCAAGGTCGCCGCGATCTTGACTTACCCGCAGCGCGCTTTGCCGATGCGGCATTGGGATTGCTCGATTGGGATACGCGGCAAAGGCTCGATAAGGCTGCGCCCATCCGGTTCACATCACCAGCGCAAACCAGCCATCCGATTGATTACGCTGGCGATGATGCACCCAGCGTTGAGGTGCGGGTGCAAGCGCTTTTCGGGCTCGACCAGCATCCGATGATCGGTGATACGCCCTTGTTGCTCAAACTGACCAGCCCGGCTGGCCGCCCGATCCAATCGACGCGTGATTTGCCCGGTTTCTGGCGCGGATCATGGTCGGATGTCGCAAAGGATATGAAGGGCCGCTACCCCAAACATCGCTGGCCAGAGGCACCGTGGTTGGAAAAGCCCAGCCTAAAGACCAAAAATGCCTTCAATCGCAGCTGAGTTTGGATTATTGGTCCGGCATGACCGCAAGAATATACCAACAGCCCAAAAGCGCGATGCAATCGGGCAAGGCCAAGACTGATATTTGGGTGCTTGAATTTGAGCAAAGCGAGGCGCGCAAACCCGACCCTTTGATGGGTTGGACCGGCAGCGGCGATACGCAGGCACAAGTAAAGTTGAACTTCCCCAGCAAGGATGCTGCGAAAGAATACGCGGCAAAGCACGACATCGCTGCGCGCGTGCATTCAACGCCTGCGAAAACGCTGAAGCTGCAAGCATACGCTGACAATTTTAAGTGATCGTTTGAGGCGGACAGAGCACTTTTATCCCGCAAGGTGCACCGCTCAAATGAGCCGCGCAGCCTTGAGGTCTTGCCTCATCTTACCGCAACCGGATTTGGCCCGCATTGTAGAGCGCGCGGCAATCATTTGCATCGGATAATAGGTCTGAATCCACCAGCGTGCTGGCCATTCCAGAGCCGATGAAGCGTGGATCATCGCATTCGCCATCATCGGCCCACATGCTTGTATTGTCGCCGAAATCCACATAGTTGGAGCGCAATTGGACCTGACCTGAATTGTAAAGCGAACGGCAATCGGTGCCATCGCGGAACCGGTCTGCTTCTAACAACACGTTGGCTGTGCCTGGCCCTTCGAAACGGGGGTCATCGCATTCACCATCATTGGCCCAGGAGCTGGTGTCATCACCGAAGTTAAAGCTGCTGCTCGCGGTGACCAATTGGATGCGCCCAGTCTCATAAAGCGAGCGGCAATCATTGGCATCGCGCAATCTGTGTTCGTCCGACAATGTGCTGGCCATGCCCGAACCACGAAAACGCGGATCATCGCACTCGCCATCATTGGCCCAAGTGCTCGAATTGTCGCCAAAATTCACAGAACGGCGCAGACGGACATCACCGCGCTGATACAGCTCCCGGCAATCATTGGCGTCGCGAAGGCGGTCATCCTCCAGCAGCGTGCTGGCCATTCCGGTACCTTCAAACCGCGGATCATCGCACTCGCCATCATTGGCCCAAGTGCTGGAATTGTCGCCAAACTCTAGGGAGTTTGCTTGCGCATTAGCCTGTGTGTGGGCCGGCGGGCTGATCAGAGCCGTTCCTGCCAAGGCGGCGATTGCGAAGTTCCTGATGTGCATAGTGTCCCCCTATTGATTGAACGACCTCAGACTGACGATCTCAGGTTAACATGGCGTTGCCTGGTGGTTCACGCGAATACACATCGCGCGAAACACTTATGCGACTAACATGAATATGGCTGACTGAGATTGGCTGACAAATTGCGCCAGCCTGCGATCATTCAATCAAAGTCAGATTGCCGCTTTCATATGCTGTCCGGCAATCGGTGGCATCCGCCTTTGTGTCTTCTTCGAGAAGTGGCGTTGTGGTCATACCGGGACCTTTGAAACGCGGATCATCGCATTCGCCATCATTCGCCCATTCGCCGCTATCGGTGCCAAAATCCACGCTTGCGGCGTCTGTGCGCGATGCAAGTTCTTCTGCGGTTAGTGCAGTTGTGTCGCCGCCTTCGGCCCCGCAAGCTGCGAGTGGAAGGATGGCGAGTGACAGGATGATCTTACGCATATTCTTGAAATCCCCTTTTGGTTGGCGCAACTTTCGTCAAATGGCTTGATAAATGCAAGCCCCTCACCATAAAGGGTTGCGGGAGTCGGGTGGACGTTTGCGTTCGCTCACCGGGTCAGGTCCGGAAGGAAGCAGCCCAGGTGAATTGCGACGGGTCGCTCGGCTCCTATTATTTTCCCAATCCGTACTTAATCTGCGCCATGACAAATGGGCATTGAACGCGTAGCCTGTGCGGCGTGACTGATTCCGATCCAGATACGCCCGAAAACGAAGAAGAAACCGCTCCGACGGCGGCCGAGCTGGAAGCGGCTGGGCAAAATTCGATGTTTGGCGATGCGCCGCCTGCGGAGGCAACGCCTATCGAGACAGCGCCGGTCGAAGCGGCACCTCCTGTAGCGCCTCATAAACCGGAACCGACGGAACAAAATCCCGCAGGCACCAGCCAGCCCTATCGTGTGCTCGCGCGGAAATATCGACCACAGACATTTTCAGAGCTGATCGGGCAAGAACCGATGGTGCGCACGCTTGGCAATGCGATCGAGCGGGACCGGCTAGCCCATGCATTCCTGATGACCGGCGTGCGCGGGGTCGGCAAGACATCAACCGCGCGGCTGATTGCTAAGGCACTGAATTGCGTCGGGGCTGACGGTACTGGCGGCCCGACTATCGATCCATGCGGGCAATGTGAGCCGTGTCAGGCAATCGCTGAGGGACGCCACATCGATGTGATTGAGATGGATGCCGCGAGCCATACCGGCGTCGATGATGTGCGTGAGATCATCGAACAGGTGCGTTATGCCGCCGTTTCCGCGCGCTACAAAATCTACATCATTGATGAGGTTCACATGCTGTCGCGCAATGCATTCAATGCGTTGCTTAAGACACTTGAAGAACCGCCTGCGCACGTCAAATTCCTGTTTGCGACCACCGAGGTGGAAAAACTGCCTGTGACCGTGTTGAGCCGCACGCAGCGCTTTGATCTGAGGCGCATTCCGGCAGAGATGCTCGCTGAACACTTCGCGCGGGTGTGCGGATTGGAAGGGGTTGAGGCTGACGAGGAAGCCTTGCGTATTATCGCAGCCGCCTCCGAAGGGTCCGTGCGCGATGGTCTTTCGATTTTGGATCAAGCAATTGCTCATGCGGATATGGACGCAGGGAGCAAGGTATCCGCAGAGCGCGTGCGCGACATGCTGGGCCTTGCTGATAAGGGCGCTCAGCGGCGGTTGCTCAACCATATGCTGGAAGGTGATGCCAAGGCGTTGATCGCCGCGATTGCCGACCAATACGCGCTCGGTGTCGAGCCACTTGCGTTGATGCGGGCGCTCATGGATTTGGTGCACCGAATTACTTTGGCACAGGTCGCAGGCGGCGAACCCGATGCGCCGAGCGAGGAAGAACGTACAGCCTTGGCTGACTTCGCCAAGCGATTGGGCGCACCTGAACTGCACCGACTGTGGCAATTGTTGCTGAAAGGGCATGACGAGGTGCGGCAAGCTCCCGATCCGCTTGTGTCGCTGCAAATGGCGCTGCTGCGGGTGCTGCATGCAGCGCAAATGCCCGATCCGGGTAAACTTGCGGCGCGGATTGAAGAGATTGCGAAGTCTGGACCTGCTCCTTCGGCTACACCGCAATCGAGCGAACTTGCGGCCAATGCGCCTGCCGCGAGCGCTTCGATGGACTGGGGTGATCTGGTCGAACAGGTTGATCAGGCAGGACAGCTGCGCGTTGCTCAGATGATGCGGGACCGGGTGCGAGTGATCGAACTGTCTCCCGAGCGGCTGATTTTTGCGCCTGCCGATGACTATTCCGATGATCCCGTGCCCGATATCCGCGATGCTCTGTTTAAGCTCTCTGGAAAGCGTTGGCTGGTTGAACGTGGCAGCGGAGATGCCAAACCGTCGCTGCGTGAGATGGCAGAGGCCGATGCGAAAGCGAACAGGGAGCGGATCGAAGGCCACCCCTTGGTCAAAGCGGCCAAAGAGGCATTCCCCGATGCGGAATTGATCGACCCCAAAGATAACTTGGCCCGCGCTGCTTCTGCAGGCGGCAAATGGAATTGAACGAAAGGAACCCCCGGCCATGAAAAGCATGGAAGAAATGATGCAAGCCGCTCAGCAAGCGGCTGAGACGATCCAAAACCAGATGAACGACATGCAGGTCAAACTGGATGCGATCGAAGTTGAGGGCAAAGCAGGCGGCGGATTGGTAATAGTGCGTGCGTCTGCAAAAGGGCGCATCCTAGGCGTCAGTATTGATGACAGCCTGATGAAGCCCGATGAGAAGAACATCGTCGAAGATCTGGTAACAGCCGCCTTTAACGATGCGCGCGACAAAGCGGATCGGGTGTCCGAAGAGCAGATGAAAGAGATACAAGGCGGCATGGGCCTACCACCGGGCTTTAACCTGCCGGGTATGGGGTGAATTCGCCGTGGGTCTATTTGGACCATCGCCGCCGATAGATCGCGATGAGTTTGAATGGCTTTTGGCCTGTTTTGCCTGGATTGATCGGACGCTTGGCAAACGCGATGGCGTGGACGGGTTCGCGCCGCAATTGGTTTTGCCTGACGACCCTGGCCTGAAATCCGCTTCAACCGCGAGTGACCTTTTTGTAGCTGTGAAGCGCGCCGCTGGGCTCGAAAGCTGGGAATGCCGCTTGGAGAAAGGCGCGGCGCAGCGCGAGCGGGTTGATACCGGTCTCGCAACAGGGCTCTTTTCGCAAAGCAGTGCGCTGGGGACATTCAGTGTTGAGGGCAACACACCGGTCATCCGCTATGATCCCGCATTGCTTCGCCAGCCCGACGCATTGGTTGCAACTTTCGCTCATGAGTTGGCGCATCTTGTAATTCACTCGCTGGGCATGCCTCCCGGGGGAGAAGCATTGGAGGAACACGCGACCGATTGCATGGCAGTTTATCTGGGCTTCGGTATCTTCTTGGCGAACAGCGCTCGCAACTTCGGTCAATTTAACGACGGCGCGATGCAGGGCTGGGAATCGAAGACTTCAGGCTATTTGTCTGAAAATGCGCTGGTCACCGCTATTGCTATGTTTGAGCGACGTTTCGATGGAGCCGCGCAATCTAAGGATGCTTTGAAGGACTACCTCAAACCAGTGTATCGCAAGGCCAAACGTTACCTCGACAAGAGGCATCCTGATTTAAGAGCCGATATGGCGAACCTTGACCTTAACGAATGGGCTTGAGTTAACCGGACTTATAGCGGCATCCACAGCTTCCTCACACCCGCCATTGCGACGCGGGTTGCGGCTTCCCATATCCCTTCAAACGGCGCGCCCAAATGGCGGCCACGGATATCCAAAATGACACAGCATTTTCCTCTCCTTCCTCTGCGCGACATTGTCGTGTTTCCCGGCATGGTTGTGCCGCTGTTCGTAGGCCGCGATAAGTCGGTTGCAGCCCTTGAAGCGGCGATGGAGGCCAGCAAGGATATCTTCCTCCTCGCGCAGCTTGATCCGGCATGCGATGATCCAGACGGCGATGATCTATATGACGTCGGGGTCGTGGCGCAGGTTCTCCAGCTGCTGAAACTGCCCGATGGAACGGTGCGTGTTTTGGTTGAAGGGAGCGAGCGCGCCTCGCTGGTATCTTTGCGTGCGCAAGACGGATACGTTCTAGCCGAAATCGATCTGCAAGAGCCGGAGACAGTAGCGGGCACTGAGGTCACCGCCCTGATGCGGCAGGTGACCGATCAGTTCGGTGAATACGCCAAACTGAACAAGAAGATGGGCGATGAGACGAATGTCGACCTCACCGATGTCGATGACGCAAGCGTGCTCGCAGACACAATCGCAGCGGCGCTCAATGCCAAGGTTTCTGACAAACAATCGCTGTTGACCGAAGCAAACCCGTTAAAGCGCCTCGAACTGGTCATGGCCTTTATGGAAGGCGAGTTGTCCGTGCTTCAGGTGGAGCGCAAAATTCGTGGGCGGGTCAAACGCCAGATGGAGAAGACCCAGCGCGAATATTACCTCAATGAGCAATTGAAAGCCATTCAGAGCGAGCTGGGCGGAGGCGACGGCGAAGACGGTGATGAGATCGCCGAACTGACCGAGACGATCGAAAAGACCAAGCTTTCTAAGGAAGCCAAAACCAAAGCGAAAGCTGAGCTGAAAAAGCTCAAAGGCATGCAGCCGATGAGCGCCGAGGCGACTGTCGTTCGCAACTATCTTGATGTGCTGTTAGGCCTGCCTTGGGGCAAGAAATCTAAGGTCAAAAAGGACATTGGCAAAGCTCAATTGGTGCTGGATGCTGACCATTACGGCCTTGAGAAGGTCAAGGATCGCATCATCGAATATCTCGCGGTGCAGGCGCGTACGAACAAGTTGAAAGGTCCGATCCTATGCCTCGTCGGGCCACCGGGTGTCGGCAAAACGTCACTTGGTAAGAGTATCGCCAAGGCAACGGGCCGTGAATTTGTGCGCCAGTCGCTGGGCGGGGTGCGTGATGAAGCTGAGATCCGCGGGCATCGGCGCACCTATATTGGTTCGATGCCGGGCAAGATCGTCTCCAATCTCAAAAAGGCCGGGACCAGCAACCCGCTCTTCCTGCTCGATGAGATTGATAAGTTGGGCCAAGATTTCCGGGGCGATCCGGCGTCGGCTTTGCTCGAAGTGCTCGACCCGGAACAGAACAACAAGTTTCAGGATCATTACCTGGAGCTCGACCTAGATCTGTCGAACATTATGTTTGTCACCACTGCGAACAGCCTCGACCTGCCACAACCGCTGCTCGATCGGATGGAGATCATCCGGCTCGAAGGGTATACCGAGGATGAAAAGGTTGAGATTGCCAAGCGTCACCTGATCGGCAAGCAGGTTGAGGCGCATGGTCTGAAGGAAAGCGAGTTTGAGCTGACCGACGAAGGCCTGCGCGATCTAATCCGATATTACACCCGCGAGGCCGGGGTGCGGACTTTGGAACGTGAGATCGCACGTCTTGCGCGTAAGAGCCTGCGCAAAATCCTTGAGAAAGAAGCAACCTCGATCACAATCACGCCAGATAATCTGGGTGACTTTGCTGGCGTGCGCAAATTCAAGCACGGTATGAGCGAGGATGAAGCGCAGGTTGGGGCGGTCACTGGGCTGGCATGGACCTCTGTTGGCGGCGAGCTTTTGACCATCGAAAGCGTGACGACTCCGGGTAAGGGCGAGGTAAAAACGACGGGCAAGCTCGGCGATGTCATGCAAGAAAGCGTCGCAGCGGCATTTTCTTTCGTAAAAGCACGTGCGCCGACCTACGGCATCAAGCCGTCGATTTTCCATCGTAAGAATATCCATATCCACCTGCCCGAGGGGGCCGTACCAAAAGACGGGCCAAGCGCGGGGATCGGTATGGTGACATCCATCGTATCGTCGCTGACGGGTGCGACTGTTCGTCCCGATGTTGCGATGACTGGCGAAGTGACATTGCGGGGGCGTGTGTTGCCGATTGGCGGTTTGAAAGAGAAGCTGCTTGCGGCTTTGCGCGGGGGTATCGGCACTGTCCTAATCCCCGAGGAAAACGTCAAAGACCTCGCCGAAATCCCTGATAATGTGAAAGAAGGGTTGGAAATCCTGCCTGTCAGCCATGTTGATCAGGTGTTGGAACATGCACTGACCGAAATGCCTTCGCCGATTGAGTGGACCGAAGCGGACGACTTAGCCTCTCAACCGGGCAATCAGTCGCAAAGTGGCTCTTCTGGAGGCAGCGGCGCGGGTTCTGACGTGCCAACCGCACATTGATCCGCTAGTGAAATCGGACTTGCCGCGAATCGTGGCAGGGTCGCTAATCCAATCGAACAATTGCTGATTATCAGCGGGAGTTGTGTCGCGCCCAAGGTGGGCTTGCATTTGGTGCATCATTGCGCCGATTGCCCCAAACTGGCGCATTTCCGGGCGATTTTGCCTTTGACAGCCTTCTGAAAAACGGCTCAGAACGTTTTCTGTGGTGGTGGCGATTCATTTAATTTCGAATGCGAACGAAACGAGGGGAACGAGAAGATGAATAAGAATGATCTGATCAGTGCAGTTGCCGAGTCCAGCGGTCTTTCCAAGAACGACGCATCGAACGCCGTTGAGGGTGTTTTTGACGCGATTCAGAAAGCGCTTGCAGGGGGTGACGAAGTGCGACTGGTCGGGTTTGGTACATTTGCCGTTGCCAAGCGTAAGGCATCGATGGGTCGCAACCCTCGAACTGGTGAGCCGATGCCGATCAAGGCTTCGAACCAACCCAAATTCAAGGCCGGTAAGGGCCTTAAGGACGCCGTCAACTGAACTGATGCCGGATACCGGCATTTAGTTCAGCGCATAGCGCGAGACATTTCAGACCCCGTCAACCGCTCTGGTTGGCGGGGTCTTTGTTTTCAAATTCGGTTTATGCGCGTCCGGGTTAGCGCGTCATATCGATGAGCGCGGTGGGAGCATCAGTTGTGCGGGCCGAAACATCCCAGCGCAGCACGTCACCCGAAGGACCTGGAGTTGACCCTTCATCGGTGTTGTTTGCTCGGATCGTTCCGTTCGTCACTATCGTGAAGGTGCCCTCAATCGCAGGGATTTGCGGCATTTGCTCTGCGCCTTCCCCTTGCTCACCAAGCGCGGCGAGCCCAGCAAGACCTGCCATACCGCCCATACCCATCATTGGAGCCAAGGGATTGGTCTCGTTCTGCGCGGCAAAGCCGGGCGCATTCACGCGCACAACGTCACCGTCTCGCAAGATGATTTGAACGAACGGATTGGCGAGCGGAAAGTCCTCAATCACAGGGAACATGAAATCGTGGCTCAATTCGCCGCTGACCGAATAGCGCACATCGAACACGCCATCGCCTTTATCCTCAACCCGCTCCCAGCCTTCTTGCCGTTGTAGCAAGCGCGCCAGTTCTGCGGTTGCTTCGGGATCGGTTGGATCAATGCCGCCCATCATCGCGGCCATTTGTTCGGCTTGCTGCGCGGCTTCCGCGGCGCGCGTGGCTGCACCTGATTCCCATTCCGCGCGCTGTGCGGACAACTCGTTAGCGCTGCATTTGCGCTCTTCGAATGTGGTATCGACATAGCAGGGCTCTGCCTCAAATTCTTCGGATGCCTCCGACATCTGAGCAAGGCTGGAGAGGCCGAGAAAGAAAATCTCACCGTCATAGGTGAAGGTGAAGCGGTCGTTTTCGGTAAGAACTAGCTCTGAGGTGAATTTGCCTGGCGTCATAAAGCAACCCGAAAGCAGCAGCGAAAGCCCCGCCAACATTGCGGTTGCAGCCAGCCTCGATGATCGTTGAATGTTCATGGCAAATGTCTCCCCCTATTACGCAGCTATCCTGACGAACGCGTCGCCGCTGCATATAACGCAATTGCTGCTGCATTCGAAACGTTAAGACTTTCGATATCCGATGTGATCGGCAGCCGGGCAAGCGCATCGCAATGGCCCGCAATATTGTGCCGTAATCCTTCGCCTTCTGCGCCCATCACAATGGCAAGCGCGCCTGTGGGCAAGCTTTCCGCCAAAGTTGCCTCTGCCTCTCCCGCCATGCCGATGCGCCAATATCCCGCTTCGGCCAACTCATCCAGCGCGCGCGCTAAGTTGACCACCCGGACCCATGGCATGGTTTCCAGCGCGCCAGATGCAGACTTGGCAATTACGCCGCTTTCAGGCGGCGCGTGGCGGTCTTGAGTCACGATGCAAGCTGCACCGAACGCTGCGGCAGACCGCAGGATGGCCCCGACATTGTGCGGATCGGTAACCTGGTCGAGAACGACAACGGGTGCGCCGGGCTTGCCCAATGCGACTTCATTGAGGAAGCGATCCTCCAACGGCTCGCATTCCAGTACTAATCCTTGATGTGGGGCGTCTTTCGCGACGAGCCGTCCGAGGTCGGCAACTTCTGCTCTTTGGATCGGAAAATTCTCGGGCAGATCACCGTCGAGGCTATCGATCCCCTCCAGTGTTGCCCACAATTTGAGGTGTTGGCGTGCAGGATTTTTCAGCGCAGCCTCAACCGGATGACGGCCCCATAGACGCACGACACTGGGTGATCCTTTGCCAGATCCGCGCCCACCCTTCATCCGGCCCGCTCTTCCACGCAATGCGCGTTTGCGCTCGCCCTTTGACATTTCAATTCTCGCTTTCGCTATTTCGAGCGCTCCCCTGCCAGTCGCCCCATTGACAGGCAAGCGCCGCTTCGCCAAAGGGGCGCCTCTCGGCAGCGCTGCTCCTTTGAGCGGCGCTTCTTTTCAATACGCCTTCGTGTGTATTTTTGAACGAGCCATGTGTGGACAGGTGGCCGAGTGGTTAAAGGCAGCAGACTGTAAATCTGCCCGCGCAAGCGTACATAGGTTCGAATCCTATCCTGTCCACCACCGCTCCTTTACCCCGCCACATTCCCGTGCATCGCGCGTACAGATAGGCTTGCGGCGGCACGTGGTGAGTTCTATCCCTGCGCGCCATGAACAACACTCCTCCCCTCACAGGTCGTCCGGTCATCTCTGCTACCGGCCTGTTCACCCCGTCTGAATCGATCTCGAACGAAGAGCTGGTTGCAAGCTTCAACCAGTATGTTGACCGTTTTAACGCCGATAACGAAGCGGCCATTGCTGCGGGCGAAGTTGACGCATTATCGCACAGTTCGGTTGAATTCATTGAAAAGGCGAGCGGGATCAAAGCGCGTCATGTGATGAGCAAAGCACCGATCCTAGACCCGGCCACAATGGCGCCGCGTCTTGATGATCGCCCTAATGATGAAATCTCGGTTATGGCGGAGATTGGTGTGATTGCCGCCAAGCAAGCTTTGGAGCGGGCGGGGCGCGATGTTGCCGATGTCGATGCGGTGCTGTGCGCGGCATCGAATATGCAACGCGCTTATCCTGCGATGGCGATCGAGATTCAGCAGGCGCTGGGCATTGATGGCTTTGGCTTTGATATGAATGTCGCGTGTTCATCGGCTACCTTCGGCATCCAAACCGCCGCCGACTATGTCCGTGCGGGCAATGCGAAAAGCGTGCTGGTGGTCAGCCCAGAGATCACTTCGGGGCACCTCAATTGGTGCGATCGAGACAGCCACTTCATCTTTGGTGATGTCGCCACCGCCGTGCTTGTCGAGGATGCGGCCATCGCGCCTGCAAACCATTGGGAAGTGCTCAGCACGAAACTCAAAACCGTGTTCTCAAACAATATCCGCAACAATTTTGGCTTTCTCAACCGCGCCAATCCCGAAAGCGCGCAGGATGCCGATAAGCTGTTTGTCCAGGAGGGCCGCAAGGTCTTCAAGGAGGTCGTGCCTATGGTCGCTCAGATGATCGTAGACGAGGCGGAAAAGCTGCAAATGGACCCTGCGACCCTGCGCCGTCTGTGGTTGCATCAGGCGAATGCCGGGATGAACCGCCTGATCGCTCAAAAAGTGCTTGGCCATGAGGCGAATGATGATGAAAGTCCGACCGTGCTCGACACCTATGGCAACACATCAAGCGCAGGCTCGATCATCGCATTTCACTTAAATAGCGATGATCTCGCCAGTGGTGACACAGGCATGATTTGTAGCTTTGGCGCGGGCTATTCCGCCGGAACGGTGTTTGTGCGCAAGGTCGCCTGATTACGGCCCGCGAGCCATTTGTCCCATGCAGCGATGATGTGCCGCGATGCCGTCCAAATCAATGCCACCGCCAACAATGAGACGAGGCCGTCCACTGCGTAGTGGTAGGCGAGGTGGACGCTGCTGATCCATGTGATGAAGAAGAATACGCCGAAAAACGCACCCCAGCCTTTGTGCACGCGGCGCATGGCGATCCAATACAGGAACGCGATGGCGCAATGCATGCTGGGCATGGCGGTAATGCCGCTACCCAATCCATTCTCTGCCTTGCCATACCATTCGAGCAGCATTTCCTGCACTGGCAGCACCATGATCGGTACCTGTTCATTGGCGGCGTAAAGATAGGCCATCTGGTCATCGAAAGTCGGATTGCCCATCATCGGGCCGACAAAACATGGGCCGACGGAGGCAAGCCACGTTGCCATCGCTCCGCCAACCAGCGTCCAACTGAGCACGTATGACAGAAAGAATTGCCGCCGCACCTGGCTGTCGATCCGTGCAAACGCAAAGAACATGACCCCAGGATAAAGCAGCAAGAACCACAATTGATACAGCAGCGCGAGGAATGCCGTGACAATCGGATAGCCGAGTACGGGTTGAAGCACCTGCCATGCATCATAGCCAAAGAATATTGCCCGATCCCATTCGATAAAGGCTTGATCCCAAGTGTAGTCGTTGAAGAGCGGGATCGCCGATTTCATTTTTGAGAAATAGGGAAGCAAGATGATGGCGACGCCGAGCAACGGCAATCCGGCGGCGACGCCGCGCGTGAAGGCGGGGTCGGTGTAACGAGCTTTGAGATGAGCGACGGGACTTTCCGGTCGGCTGCGAAACAACTCGCGCCCCGCATCCCAACACGCGAGAACGATCACAAACATAAGGAAAATCTGTGTGTTGGCGATGATCCCGCCTATGCCGGGATTGACCCCGTTTGCCGCGAGCAACGCGAGACAAACCGCCATCAAAGCGCAGCCGATCACGAAAATCGGTGCCTCTCCAACCCAGCGCGAGAACAGGTTGTTCGTTTGCACGCTGGTGGAGGTGGACCCTGGGATTGCTGATGCCGAATTCATTGTTTGGGCGGTTTCCGTGCTTGCGTAGCTGCGATCTTTTCGCGCCCTCAATTAGGGTAAACGTATCACTAAAGTGTGAATGCGAACCGGGACACAGGATGCTGCGCGTGCAACAGATCGCGTTTAAATCCCATTCGCTTGCTTGCTTGCGGCATCACCAGACCCTAGATGCGCAAGCATGGCAGGTGAAATTCTCGACAATCAGGGTCGCGGCGAAGCGACTTGGGGTTGGCCCCCGATCCATCCCGAAGGCCGCAAATATGGCGTTATCGCAGTCGCGATCAGCTTAATCCCGCTCTTGCTGCTGGATTGGGCGATTGTAGGCTGGCCTTTGCTATTTTTGTCTATCGGTGTGTTTGCGTTCTTCCGCGATCCCGAACGGGTGGTGCCGCAATCTGATAATGCGATTGTCGCGCCCGCAGATGGATTGGTAACCTTGATCCAAAGCGTCGAACCACCTCAGGAAATGCAGGTTGATGATGGCTCAGGCAATCCGGGACTTCCCGCTGGGCCAGTGACGCGCATCTCGATTTTCATGAGTGTGTTTGATGTTCATATCAATCGCGCGCCCGTTGCAGGGACCATTCGCCGGCTCGTCTATGTGCCGGGCAAGTTTGTGAACGCGGATTTGGACAAGGCAAGCGAAGAGAATGAGCGTCAGCATATTTTGATTGAGCGCAGCGATGGTCTGGCAATCGGGTTCACTCAAATTGCAGGACTGGTTGCGCGGCGGATTGTACCGTTTGTGAAGCCGGGCGATTTGGTAGCGAAGGGGCAGCGGGTTGGCTTGATCCGGTTTGGCAGCCGCGTTGACGTATACCTGCCCGCAGGGACCGATCCCAAAGTGTTGATGGGCCAGAAAATCATCGCAGGCGAAACGGTGCTTGCCGAAGTGGGCGCGACGGCATTGATCGAAGGGATCGCCCAATAACCTGCGAACCTGCCTTTGTTACGAAGCGCATCTGGTATTGGTTGTGAGCAAGCGTTCCAAAGATCGTACGCCTCCTGAGTCTGTCCCAGCAAGAGTCGGACCAAGGGCAGCGGAAGATGAAGACGTCGATGTAGTCGATGGTAGCGGGCTGACGCTCAGAGCAATGTTGCCGAATGCGATCACCGCGGCGGCTTTGTGCTCCGGGCTCACTGGTGTGCGTTTCGCGATTGATGGCCTGTGGGCCTATGCGATCCTTGCAGTGTGTTTGGCTGGTGTCCTTGATGGTATTGATGGCCGAATTGCGCGGCTGTTGAATGCGCAATCGCGGTTCGGAGCAGAGCTTGATAGCCTTGCTGACTCGCTGTCTTTCGGCATGGCGCCAGCGCTTATCTTGTTCATGTGGTCATTGCAGGATTTGCCGCGCTTTGGTTGGTTTGCAGCTTTGGGCTTTGCGATTTGCTGCGCGTTGCGGCTCGCGCGTTTCAACGCTCGGATCGATATGGAGGATCAGCCGCACAGCGCCGCTGGTTTCCTGACCGGTATCCCAGCTCCAGTTGCTGCCGGGATTGCCTTCATGCCGTGCTATTTGTGGTTGGAAACCGGTCTGCCGATTTTCCGGGACCCAATGATCCTTGCCTTTTGGGTCAGCGCGATCGCCATCCTGATGATCTCGAACATGGCCACGCTCAGCTGGGGGGCGATCCGTCCGCGCCGCGATGTACGGCTGCCTTTGTTGGCTGCATCGGCATTGGGCTTTGCCGCGTTGATGTTGGAGCCATGGTGGACGCTCACTGTGATGAGCTTAGGCTATCTTTTGGCGATGCCCTATGCGCTTTACAAATATGGCAAGGTCAAACGCCGCAAAGCAGATCAAGCCGCGGTCTGAAACACCGGTAAAGGCGTGCGGCGGGCATAGGGACGAGCCGCTGATGCCAAAGTGCGCCGAGCAGGCTTTCTCAAGCGAACTTCATGCGCGTGGACCTGAGGCATAAACCCCGCTTTCAGCAGCGATTGCTCGCGCTTCAACACCCGATACACGCTGCGCCCACGCAGCCAGCTGTCGAGCAGGCTAAGCCCGGTCGCGATTGTCACAACAGCAAATAGGCCAGTGAGTGTCATTGATAGGATCATGGTGGGCCTTCCGATTCGGCGTTCAGCGTTTGTTCTCCCTTGCTTGTTCTATAAGTGTTCTCCCTAGTCAAGTAAATTTGTTCCACTTGTGTTCTTTTTGGTTGAGCGGGCGTCGGTTTACACTGGATTTTGTGTCTAAAGGGCGTTAATGGCGCGAGCCTTGTCGAGGAATGGCTGCGAATCACGCAATCGCAAATCGGCGAAATTCACATGGAAAGCGCTCATACCGGTGCTGCACGCGGGATCTCCGCCACGCAGTTCCAGCTTTCCAGAGGAACAACCGGAAGGAATTATCTATGGCGGGACCCACCGTCACAATGCAGCAATTGATCGAGGCCGGCGCACATTTCGGCCATCAGACCCACCGCTGGAACCCGCGGATGAAGCCGTATATCTTCGGCAACCGCAACGGTGTTCACATCATCGACCTGTCGCAAACCGTGCCCTTGTTCGCACGCGCGCTCGATTTTGTTGAGTCCACCGTTCGCGCAGGCGGTAAAGTTCTGTTCGTCGGCACCAAGCGTCAGGCGCAAGAGCCGATCGCAGAAGCTGCTCGCATGTCGGGTCAGCATTTTGTGAACCACCGTTGGCTCGGTGGGATGCTAACCAACTGGAAAACCATCAGCGGCTCGATCAAGCGTCTCAAGACCCTCGAAGAGCAACTGTCCGGTGACAGCAGCGGCTTCACCAAGAAAGAGGTCCTTCAGCTTACGCGTGAGCGTGACAAACTGGAACTGTCGCTCGGCGGGATCCGGGATATGGGCGGTATTCCTGACGTGATGTTTGTAATCGACGCGAACAAAGAAGATCTGGCGATTAAGGAAGCAGCTGTTCTTGGCATTCCCGTGATCGGCGTGCTCGACACCAATGTTGATCCTAGCAACATCGCTTTCCCAGTTCCCGGCAATGACGATGCGGCCCGTGCGGTTCGCCTCTATTGCCAAGCGATTGGCGATGCAGCGATTGCGGGCAAAGGCGGAGCGATTGAGACATCGGGCGAAGATTTTGGCGCGATGGAACAACCACCCGAAGAGTCGACCGCGACCGAGGCACCCGCTGAAGAAGCAGCGCCTGCTCCGGAAGCGCCAGTTGCTGATGCTGCCGCTGAAACGCCTGCTGCTTAAGCTTTGAGCCAAACCGACGCGCGCAACCCGCGCGTCACAAAACCAGACTAGCGCGCCGGACATCCCGATACAGTGGGCCTGTCCGGCGCACCCAAGCTTTTAAGAAGGAATTCTCCATGGCTGATTTTACCGTCGCCGATGTGAAGACCCTGCGCGAAAAAACCGGCGCAGGCATGATGGACGCCAAAAAGGCATTGACCGAAGCGAACGGCGATATCGAAGCCGCTGTTGACGCATTGCGTGCCAAGGGTCTTGCGACCGCTCAGAAAAAATCGAGCCGCACCGCAGCAGAAGGGCTTGTCGGCGTCGCCGTATCGGGCACCAAAGGTGTGGCCGTCGAAGTAAACTCTGAAACCGACTTTGTCGCAAAGAACGACAAGTTTCAGGACTTCGTCCGCAAAACCACTGACGTCGCTCTCACCATGGGTGCAGACGATGTGGAAGCGCTCAAAGGCGCAACCTATCCCGATGGCGGTACTGTCACGGACAAGCTGACTGACAATATCGCGACCATTGGTGAGAACCAACAGGTTCGGCGGATGAAGACTGTCTCTGTCGAAAAGGGCGCGGTTGTTTCTTACATGCACACCGCTGCTGCTGATGGCCTTGGCAAAATCGGCGTGCTGATCGCTTTGGAAAGCGAAGCGCCTGCTGACGCATTGGCGGCATTGGGCCGTAACCTTGCAATGCATGCTGCTGCTGCTTTCCCACAGGCGCTGGATGCGGACGGGCTTGATCCTGAACTGCTCGACCGCGAGCGCAAAATTGCGGCGGAAAAGGCAGCCGAAAGCGGCAAGCCTGAAAATGTGCAGGAAAAGATGGTCGAAGGCGCGGTGAAGAAATTCGCCAAGGAAAACGCGCTGCTCAGCCAGATTTTCGTAATGGACAACAAGACCCCAATTGCAGAGGTCGTCGCGCAAGCTGGCAAAGAAGCTGGCAGCGAAATCGTTCTCAAGGACTATGTCCGCTTCCAACTTGGTGAAGGCATCGAGAAAGAAGAAGAAGATTTTGCAGCGGAAGTTGCTGCGGCTGTGAAGGGCTAAACCCTCCATTTATCGCACTACAATTTGAAGGCCGTCGGACACCGTTTCCGGCGGCCTTTTTGTATGATTCGCGGGCGCTAACCGGGTTTCGTTCATAAAATACATGCGCGGGGTGGGCGTTATCATAGTGAGCTAGCCCAGAATGGGCGTTCTACGGTTTCAAAGAGCCGATGCGAGGCTAACAGCGGCAGAGCATGTAGGAAAATTGGAGGCAATTTGCGTGGTTGCGGCGATCCCGACCACCTAACCTTTGCGCTGAGCCATACGTCAGTACGCATCGAATAATGCCTCTCTTAGGAACTTGCGGCTAGGCATAGCTGTATGAGCACCTCCTGGCCGACCCTCGCATTGGCATTCGCGCTACTTACAGCGGTTTCCTCTTGCTCGGATGATCCGGTAGCGCGCAAGCAGGTTATCTCGCATCTCTACGAACCACCGACACCCCGTTTGAGCCGCGAAGTGCTGCGTCGCTGGAATGCGGGCGAGGGTGACTACATCGTCATCTCGCCAACGGGGGATCTCTCCTTCATCAAAGACGGAGCAAGACAAACCAACATCCAACCGCCCGAACCCGTTTTCGTCGCACCCGAAAGACCCCACCAACTCTCCGCGCAGGATCAGGAGTATGTTGCCAAGACAATTTTTGTGTCGGCACACAGGGACGCCGGGTTTGGCACCGTGCTTCGGGCATTGAGCAAAATTGAAGATGCAGGCCCGTATGTCTTGATGGCCGGGGATGTGGATTTCTTCAGTGATCGATTGCGCCAAAGCGCTGCTGATGAATTGCTGACTACAGGGTTCGCTGGTGAAATCGAGCCGCAGCACATGGGTATCCTTGCTGGTTATTCGCCAGAGGATGACCGGTGCGACATCGCAGTCAATGGCAAAGCGGTGTCACCTTCTGATCTGCGAGATGCCACATATGACAAGCTCGCTGACTTCGTTGACCGGAACGGCGGGGCCGCGACCATATTGGCAAACCCCACTTTGCTTGAAAGCCTCATTTCGGTGATCCAGGCTGATGCTGACACACCATGGCGCTGTGTTGCCAGAGCGCATTTCTGGTCGGAACCTGTTGGGTGGCCCTTTGTTCGTTTTGAAGCGATGGACGGCACTGCAACCGTTGCTGATCGACCGAATTAGAGCTGTCTGAAGAGGCACCAAGCTCTCAAGCTTTCTTTGCAAGTGGAGGCAGAATCACGACCGCCGAAGTCTAAACCCGCGACGGCCATTTCGTTCGGGAGCACATGCGGCTGTCCGGATTTGATCCAGAATCAGACCAAAGGCAGAAGATCTTAGCTCATTTAGTCAATCGCCGTTTGATCCGGCTGAGCGCTTGCGGGGTAATCCCGATATAGGCAGCAAGGTCGGCTTGGCTAATCCTCCCAGAGATTTCAGGCATTGTCTCCATCATCAGTTCGTAGCGATCTTCCGCTGAAAGGCTCAGCAATTGGTATTCGCGCTGTTCCTTGCGCTTGCCGTAGGTGGAGAGGAATCCGACCAGTGCATTGGCGAGCGAAATGTCGTTTTGCGCTGCGTCCGCCAACGCCTTGTAAGGCAATGCGATCGCCAAAGTGGGTTCGTTAGCGACTAGGCTAAAGGTGCAAGGATCGCCATCCACCAAAGCCACCATGCTGCCAATAATCGAACCTTCGCCGAGGAAGGATTTAATGTGCTCTTTGCCATCGGCGCGAATGTAATACGCTTTTAGCAAGCCGGATTTGACGAAGTAGACATTTGAGTCATCGTCCCCCTGCATGAAAGCATGGTCTCCGGTTTTCAATGTGATCTGACGTCCATTTTGGACCACAAGTTCTTGAAATTGCGACAAATGAACCTCGGTTAATTACAGCGCGCTGCGCATGGGCAATACCCTAGCGCCATGAAACTCGAAAACAAAACCATCGTCTTGACCGGAGCCAGCTCTGGTGTTGGCCTCGATCTTTTGAGCGCGCTTGGCGCGTCCAACACTATCATCAACCTTTCGCGACGTGCTCCCCCAAAGGATGCGGTGCAAATGTCGCCTGGACTTGTCCATATTGCGACTAATCTGGCCGATGCGGCGAGCGTTGATCTGGCTATTGAAGCAATCACCCATTCTAGTCCTGATGGGATCGATGGGTTGATCAATTGCGCGGCTGTGCAATTCTTGCCCAAATTCACCGACAATGAATTTGATCCAGCCAGCATTGCCACAGAAATTGCGATCAATCTTACCAGCCCAGCTCAGCTGATCCACGGTCTGCTCGGAAGCCTGCGCAAGCGGCCAGAGAGTTTCATCCTCAACGTCAATTCCGGCCTGGGTCTGGTGCCTAAGAAAGAGTCGGCGATCTACTGCGCCACCAAAGGCGGGCTCGATAATCTCTCTCGCGGTCTGCGAGCGCAACTAAACGGAACTAATATTCGGCTTCAGCAGGCCTTCCTCCCGCTGGTCGACACGCCAATGACTACTGGACGCGGAAGCGGCAAGCTCCCGTCGCAAGAGGTCGCGCGTCAGATCATTCGAGGAATCGAACGCGGTACGCTCGATAATGACATCGGCAAAGCCAAACTGCTGCGCGTCATCAACCGCCTCTCTCCCTCAATTGCTAACGCTATCATGCAAAAAGGTGACTCATGAAAACTCTGCTCAAGGTCATGTTGACCATCGCTGCGATCTTCGCATCCACGTTCATTCTTGGCCGCGTGCTTGGAATCTTGACCGAGGACAATGTGCGAGAATGGCTGGAGACTGCGAGCACTCTTTCTGCGCTCACTGTGATTGCTGTCGTCGTGGGCCTCCTCGCCATTGATCTATTCGTCGCTGTGCCGACACTTACCATTGTCATCCTTGGCAGTTATTTCCTCGGGTTTGAGTTGGGTTTTGCTGCCTCCATGACTGGTTCAGCCATTGCTGCCTTTGGCGGCTATGCGATCTGTCAACGCTGGGGCGAAGGCGCGCTTACCAAAGTGATCCGAGATGAGGACGAGCGTGCCGAGATGCGCGACGCCTTCACCTCGCATGGCCCCGGCATGATCATGCTGTCTCGCGCCGCTCCAATCCTGCCCGAGGTGACTGCCTGCATGGCCGGGATGACGCGCATGCCCTTGCTGCGCTTTGCTATGTTCTGGGTGGTGGGAACTTTGCCCTATATGGGTATTGCCGCTTACGCGGGATCGGTCAGCACTTTGGACGATCCGCGACCCGCAATTTTTGCTGCCTTAGGGCTTTATGCTGTGATGTGGACTGGCTGGTTTATCTATCGCAAATACTGGATGAAAGGCGGGGCGAGGCTGCTTGCTTGAGTAAGCGCTCGACATCGGCTCCCACCCCGTTTTCGGTCATTCAAGGCTCCCCATACCCCGCACCTCCACCACCCAAATCTCCGGCTGCGTGAACAATCGCACGGGCAGCAAACTTGTGCCCAACCCAGCGCCCGTCACCAAGGTCTTGCCGTGCAGCTCCTTCACTCCGCAGGCGTAGGTTTGGCCGTAGTCTGACATGGTGGCGGGTGATCCGCCCCACGGATAGGCGATCTGGCCGCAATGGGTGTGGCCGGCGAGGATTAGGTCGGCGCTTACGGGAACAGAGGGAAACACATCGGGGCTGTGGGAGAGCCAGATTTGCGCTCCGGTTAAAGGCTGCATCGCGTTGGCCGTTGCTTCCAAATTCGCTTTGCCGGTGAAATCATCGTCTAGGCCCGCCACTGCGAACGGTCCCATCTGGGCTGCTGCGTTTTCGAGCACGGTGATACCCGGGTGCTTAGCAAGCTCAGCGGACAAAGCGGGCCAGTCATACCAGTGATCGTGATTGCCGGGCACAACCACCACACCGTGTGTAGCCTCCAACCCGCCGAGGGGTGTGACGATTTCCTCAGCTGAATAGATATGGGTCGCAGTGCGTTTTTCGCTGACCAGATCGCCCGTGATCGCTACAAGGTCCGGCTCCAATGCGTTCACCTGCGCCACAATCCGCTCAAGCCGTGATGGCGGCATATCGGGCCCTGCAACATGGATGTCTGTGAGGAACGCGATCGTTACCGGCTCGGAACCTGCGAGCAGACCCTCGCTTTCAATCACCAACCGTTGAACCACGGGATCGCGCATCGTGTCGTACCACGCTTTGGCGACTAGCATGATCCCCGCAATTAGTGTGACGAGCGCAATCGCGCGCACCCAGCGGTTCTTTAACAAAGCCATCATTCGCTTCGTTTCGCGCAGACAGGTGGCCGGGCGCAACCATAAGGCTTTGCAAATCTGCGCACACAATTCGTACAGGCTGTGCGTTCTATTCCCCTTGGCAGCGACCCCCGGCGCGGATATGGGCTGGCCAACTCACAATCCACCCGGAGAGACTTTCCCAAATGGCCCTTCCCGAAATCAAGCGAGTCCTGCTCAAACTGTCTGGCGAAGTTTTGATGGGCGAGCAGGAATATGGGATCGATCCCGCCTATGTCGCGCGCCTTGCCGAAGAGGTGAAGGCGGCCAAGGATTCGGGCATTCAGGTGTGTCTGGTGATCGGCGGCGGCAACATCTTTCGCGGCATTTCCGCCGCGGCCAAAGGACTGGACCGGACAACCGGCGATTATATGGGAATGCTGGCGACGGTGATGAATGCGCTGGCGATGCAAAATGCGCTCGAGCAGCTGGGCGTACAAACCCGCGTGCAATCGGCCATTCCGATGAGCAGCGTTTGCGAACCCTATATCCGCAGGCGCGCAGAGCGGCATCTGGAAAAGGGCCGGATCGTGATATTTGCAGCGGGCACAGGCAACCCGTTCTTCACCACTGATACAGGAGCCGCTTTGCGAGCGGCGGAGATGAGCTGTGATGCCTTGTTTAAGGGCACCAGCGTCGATGGCGTATATGACAGCGATCCCAAGCATAATCCGAATGCGGTCCGCTTCGACACGATCTCTTATGATCAGGTGTTGTCCGACAATCTGAAAGTTATGGACGCCACCGCCGTCGCGCTTTGCCGAGAGAACGACATTCCGTTAGTGGTCTTTTCCATCCGCGAAAAAGGCAATGTGGCCACCGTCCTTTCGGGCAAAGGCACACAGACAATCGTGCAATCAGGCGCTCAATAGTGCCAATGAATAAAAGAGGATCATGATCCATGCCGCAATATGACAAGGCAGACATCGAACGCCGCATGACCGGCGCAGTGGAATCGCTGAAAAGTGATTTGGGCGGTTTGCGCACAGGCCGGGCGAACACCGCCTTGCTCGATCCAGTGGTCTGCGAAGTGTATGGTGCGATGATGCCGTTGAGCCAGGTTGCCACTGTCTCTGCTCCAGAGCCGCGCATGTTGAGTGTGCAAGTGTGGGACAAAACGAATGTCAGCGCGGTAGAGAAGGGGATCACTAAGGCCAATCTTGGCCTGAACCCGATGACCGACGGTCAGACCGTGCGTCTACCAATGCCCGACCTGACAGAGGAGCGCCGCAAGGAGCTGGCAAAGCTTGCAGGCACCTATGCTGAGAACGCGAAAATTGCGATCCGCAATGTGCGCCGCGATGGCATGGAAACGCTCAAAGCGGATGAGAAGAAGAAAGAAATCTCCGAAGACGAGCGCAAGCGGATGGAGGACGAAGTCCAGAAGCTGACTGACAAATTTGTCGCGGATGCGGACGAAGCCGCGGCGAAGAAAGAACAGGAAATCCTGACTCAGTGAGGGTCTGAGTACGGGTAGGGGAGAGCCAAGCGCATGGGCGATAGCCCAGACAGATCTGCTGGAGCGCGTCATGTCGCGATCATCATGGACGGCAATGGTCGCTGGGCCAAAAAACGCGCCCTGCCGCGCTCTATCGGGCATCAACGCGGGGTAGAGGCTGTGCGCAGGCTCGTCCGCGCGCTGGAGCCGATGGGGCTGGATTGCCTGACTTTGTATGCGTTCAGCTCTGAGAACTGGAAACGGTCTGAGGACGAAGTTGATGATTTGATGAATTTAATGCGCAAGTTCATCAAATCGGATCTTCCAGAATTTGTTGCCAATGGGGTGAAGCTGAAAATCATCGGTGACTGGCAATCGCTGGCCCCTGATATTGTCGCGATGCTCGAAGACGCTTTGGCGCAAACGGCCAATGGCACGCAAACCTTGGCGGTCGCGCTCAACTATGGGGCACAAAATGAGATTGCGCGCGCTGCGGTCAAAGCGGCGGAAACGGGGGCGATTACCACTGAAAGCATCACCGCACAGCTTGATACAAGTGACCTCCCCCCGCTTGACCTGTTGATCCGCACAAGCGGCGAAATACGCCTCTCGAACTTCCTGCTGTGGCAGGCCGCCTATGCCGAAATGCTGTTTGTCGACACACTTTGGCCAGATTTTAAGCCTGAACACCTATCCCAAGCGCTCAATGATTTTGCTCAAAGGGAGCGGCGTTATGGCGGACGTTAAAGGTCGGCTGGACGAAATTACGCGTCAGGCGATGGATGAGGTTTCCCCCAAGGCGGCCTCTGATGCCGCGCCGGATGCGGGTGGAATGAACGACCTGCTCGTGCGGTTCGTTTCTGCTGTCGCGATGGCGGGCGTTACGCTGATCGCGCTGTGGCTGGGCGGTTGGTTCTGGATTGGGTTTGTGGTGCTGCTCGCCGGGTTGATCCTGTGGGAGTGGAACGGGCTCGCCAGCCGCTTTGCTGGATCGCCTTTGTCAGAGATTGCATGGCTGTTTGTGGGTGCGCTTTATGTCGGTGCGGCGGCGCATGCGATGGTTCAAGTGCGGCTCGATTATGGAATGTGGGCGGTGCTGATTGCCTTTGTCCTGCCAGTGGTTGCGGTCGATGTAGGAGCCTATTTCGCTGGCCGCGCGATTGGTGGTCCGCGCATCATGCCTTCGGTCAGCCCGTCCAAGACATGGGCCGGACTGGGCGGCGGCGCGCTGGCCGCTGGCATTGTGTGCATTTTTGCGGAGATTTTCGACGTGGGGCCGGGCGCGGTCATTCCCAGTTTCGATGTGACCGGCCTTGCCGGAGCGCTTGCGGCAGGCGTCGTTATCGCCATCATTGCACAGGCGGGAGACTTCTTCGAAAGCTCAATGAAACGCCGCGCGGGTGTCAAAGATTCCAGCAAACTCATCCCCGGACATGGCGGCATTTTTGACCGGCTTGATGGCTTTCTTGCGGTCTTCTTTGTGCTCTTCCTGCTCGCGGTCCTACCAGCCTATATGAGCGGGTTCTAATATGGCCCGCTCAATGAGCCTTTTGGGCGCAACCGGCTCTATCGGTGCATCGACACTCGACCTCGTGCGTTGCAATCGGGACGATTGGGAAATCGAGGCGCTGACCGCCAATTGCAGCGCCAAGGAGCTTGCCGCACTCGCCCGCGAATTTGGCGCGAAGATCGCGGTTGTGGGCGATGAAAACTGCCTTGATGAACTGCGCGCAGAATTAGGCGGCAGTGGGATCGAAGCGGCTGGCGGGGCTCAGGCATTGTGCGATGCGGCTTCGCGCCCGGTTGATATGACGGTTGCCGCGATCGTCGGTTGTGCAGGACTTGCCCCGACCATGGCGGCGGTGGAACGCGGCGGCACGATTGCGCTAGCGAACAAAGAGGCGTTGGTTTCGGCGGGCGTGATCCTGAAATCGGCGGTGGAGCGGGCGGGGGCGACGCTGCTTCCCACAGACTCAGAGCACAATGCGATTTTTCAATGCTTGGCTGGCAATGATATCGAACAGGTCCGGCGTATCATCCTTACTGCGAGCGGCGGGCCGTTTCGCACTCTGGATGCCGACGCGCTGAAATCTGTGACGCGAGAGCAGGCGCTCAAACATCCCAATTGGGAGATGGGTGCAAAGATCACCATCGATTCTGCGACGATGATGAACAAGGGCCTCGAATTTATTGAGGCTCATCACCTGTTCCCCGTGGGCCTTGAGAACATCGAAATCATCGTCCACCCACAAAGCATCGTTCACTCCATGGTCGAATATCGCGACCGCTCAGTGCTCGCACAGCTTGGCCCGTCGGATATGCGCGTGCCGATTGCATCGTGTTTGGCCTATCCCACGCGGATGGAGACGTCGCTTGCGCCGCTTGATCTAGCGGCGATTGGGCAACTCACATTCCAAGAGCCCAATGAAGAACTGTTCCCGGCAACCCGCATTTGTCGCGAAGCGATAGAGGCGGGCGGGGCGGCTCCTGCGATCCTGAACGCAGCGAATGAAGTTGCTGTGGAGGCATTTTTGCGCGGTCACATTGCGTTCACCCGCATTACGGCAGTGGTAGAAGCGACTTTGGCACGCTATAGCGCGCCGCAACCGAGCACGCTTAATGAAGTGCTTGAGATAGACTGCGAGGCGCGCCGATGCGCCCGCGATACGCTGGAGAGCGCTACCTTTGTTTGATCAGCCCCCGTTCTGGATGTATTTTGTCGGCTTCTTGCTGCTGCTGGGTCCATTGGTGACTGTGCACGAGCTGGGCCATTATCTCGTGGGCCGATGGTTGGGCGTAAAGGCGGACGCTTTCTCTGTCGGGTTCGGCAGTGAGCTGATCGGGCGCACGGATAAGCATGGCACACGCTGGCGTATCTCTGCATTGCCGCTTGGCGGCTATGTTCAGTTTAGGGGTGATATGAATCCGGCCAGCATCCCGGACCCCGATGCTCCACCTCTGCAGGCCAATGACGGCAATTTCCAAAGTGCGGCCCTATGGCGGCGCGCGCTGATCGTGGCTGCAGGTCCGGTGACGAACCTGGTTGTAGCGATTGGCATATTCGCCGCCTTCTTCGTGATTTACGGCAACCCGGTCATTGAAGGCGCCGAGGATTCGCGCACGATTGGTCAGTTCGCTGAGGAATCGGTGGCGCGCGATGCGGGCATGCAATTGGGCGATACAATCGTCGCAATTGATGGCGAAGCGATTGAGGATTTTGAGGAAATCCGCCTTGAAGTCGCACTCCACCCTGACCGACCCATGGTTATGACGGTCGACCGCAACGGCGATGAGATCGATATCCCGTTGACCACCGCTCGCCTTGAGGAAACCGACAGCTTCGGCAATGTCAGCGTGATTGGACGGATAGGCGTGGGACCGGATGGTGGGCGTTATGTCTTCGAAGAGGTCGGCGTGCTCGAATCCATTCCTCTTGCCGCACAGCGTTGCTGGGAAATCACCGGCATGATGGTCACCGGCATCAAACAAATCTTTACAGGTCAGCGTTCGATCAAAGAGCTGGGAGGCCCTGTAAAGATTGCGAAATTCTCTGGTGAACAGATGAGTTTGGGCCTCGTGCCGTTTGTGACCTTGTGTGCGCTCATCTCGCTTAATTTGGCATTCATCAATTTCTTGCCAATCCCCGCACTGGATGGCGGGCACCTTGCTTTCTACGCCGTTGAAGCGATCCGCCGCAAACCGGCCGGGCCGCAAACAACGGAGTGGGCGTATCGAACCGGCATCTCGCTTGTGCTCATCTTCATGGTGGTCGTCACCTGGAATGATGTTGTGTCGTTACTGCCATTTGGCAGCTAACATGGGCTGATCTTCGCGCAAATTGCCTCTAAGGGGGAGTTTGTCGGGGAAAGGAAACGGACGATCTGACATTGTCCGTTATGCCTGCTTGACCCGTGTATCGTGCATCGGGCACAGGCGATAATTGAGTTAGGGGTTTGCAAGGCATACTTCGCCTTGCGTTTGCGTCCGGGGCAGGCGCGTCAAATACGGGTTGGACGGGATCATTTACTCCATGAATCAATGCAACGAGACAGGCATTCAGTCTGTTGCTTCGAAGAGTGCCACAGGTCGGCTGGCAATGGCGCTTACCGGTGCCACGATGCTGGCTGGTGTACCGTATGCGGCAATTGCGCAGGACGAGGCGGCTCCGGCTACCCCGACGGCGCAACCTGCGCCTGCGGCTGAACCAACCCCAGCACCCGCTCCGGTGACCAACACGATCCGTTCGATCAGCGTGGCTGGCGCTGAGCGGTTGGAACCCACCACCATTCTTTCCTATATCCGCCTGCGCGTGGGTCAGGAATATACGTCGGCGGGGGCTGACGAGGCGCTCAAAGATTTGGGCGCGACCGAACTGTTCTCCAATTTCTCGATCCGCAATGATGCCGGCAATGTCGTTATCACCGTGACAGAAAACCCGGTGATCAATCGCATCGTGCTAGAGGGCAATGATCGGTTGGATGCTGACAAGATCCTTCCGGAAATTCGCCTTGCCCCGCGTCAGATTTTCACTCGTTCCAAAGTGCGCGCCGATGTTGCGCGTATTATCGAGCTTTACAAACGCCAAGGCCGCTTTGCTGCGACGGTTGAACCAAAAATGGTGCAGCTGCCGCAAAACCGTGTCGATGTGGTGTTTGAAATTGTCGAAGGGCCCAAATCCAAGGTCCGCCAGATCAACATTATCGGCAACGAAGTGTTCTCCGATGGCGATTTGCGAAGCGAGATGGTCACGAAGCAATCGCGCTTCTTCCGCTTTTTCAGCTCCAACACCAGCTACGATCCGGACCGGCTTGCCTTTGACCAACAAAAGCTGCGCCAGTTCTATTTGACAGAAGGCTATGCCGATTTCCGCGTTGTCTCTGCGGTTGCCGAGCTAACCCCGGATCAACGCGACTTCATCATCACCTATGTGGTTGAGGAAGGCGAACGTTACACGTTCGGCGATGTCGAAGTGGAAAGCCAACTGCGCGATTTTGACAGCGATGCGCTGCAAGCGGGTCTCGTCATGCAAGGCGGCGATTTTTACAACGCCAAAACGGTGGAAGACACGGTCGAGCAGCTAACTGAGCTTGCGGGCCGCTTCGGCTATGCTTTTGCTGATGTTCAGCCGCGCTTTAACCGCAATCCTGATGATCTGACGATGGATATCACGTTCATCCTCAGACAGGCGCCACGTGTTTATATTGAGCAGGTGGACATTAACGGCAACACGCTGACGCAGGACAAAGTTGTGCGTCGGGAATTCCGTTTGTCGGAAGGCGATGCCTTTAACTCCCTAGGTGTGCAACGGACGACAGCCCGGATCAATTCGCTGGGCTATTTCCAAGAGAATTTTGAGGTCAGCCAGGTCGAAGGCTCTGCGCCGGACCGGATCATCCTCGAAGCCAATGTCGAAGAACAACCGACCGGCGAACTGCAATTCTCCGCCGGTTTCTCTTCGATCGAGCAGTTCATTCTCGCAGGCTCCATCCGCCAGCGCAATTTCCGCGGGCGCGGTCAGACAATCGGGCTGAGCCTCAACTATTCGCAATTCTCTCGCTCTGCGCAGGTCAGCTTCACTGAACCTTATGTCTTTGACCGCAACATCTCTGCGGGTGCGGATCTGTATCGGCGCGATTTCAACAGCTTCAACTTCACTAACAATGATCGCAACACGACATTTGAGCAGGCAACCACAGGCGTTCAATATCGCGTCGGTGTGCCGCTGACGGAATTTATGTCGCTGGTGGGCAGTTACACGCTCAACTATGATGAAGTCAGCTTAGACAGAAACCTGTTCTTCTCCGATACGGATGGCGATGGTGACATCGAATGCGATCCGCTGCTTGCTGGCCGCTTCTTGTGCGATTCCCTGGGTAATCGGTTGAGTTCAATTCTGGGGCTGAGCCTCAGCTATAACTCGCTGAACTCGCGCCTGCGCCCGACGCGCGGACGCACCGTTTCATTGAGCACGGAGTTTGCTGGCCTTGGTGGTGATGTGCGCTATGCACGGTTCCGTGGGCGTGCACAGCAATTCTGGAACGTCGCCAATACCGGCTTTATCTTCTCGCTTTCGCTAGAAGGTGGGACCATCGTTCCGTTGCGTGATCGCGGCGGACCTGATGTCGATGACATTCTGTTGACCGACCGGTTCTTCTTGGGTGAACCACAATTCCGTGGCTTCGGCATTCGCGGCGTTGGTCCGCGCATCCTGACGCAGGCCTATGTCCTCGATGGGTTCAACAACAACGTCCTTGATGACAATGGCGCTCCGGTGCTCATCACGGATCGCAATTCGATCCGCGACGATTCCATTGGTGGCCGCAATTACTATCTGGGTCGCGCTGAGATTGAGATTCCACTCGGCACGGGTGCTCGCGAACTGGGCCTGCGGCCTTCTATCTTCCTTGATGTTGGTTCCTTGTGGGGCGTCGATACTCCCATCCTTCAGGATAACCCAACTGGCCTTCCGCAAGTTGATGCCTCTGGCAACCCGCTCTTCATCAGCACTGACGATGGCACTTTGACCATCAATGCTCTTGCTGCTGATGGCGTCACTCCCAACACCCGTCTCATCCGCAGGGGTAGTGCAATTCGCGAGGTCTTCCTTGGCGATTCGCCTTCCCCTCGCATCACCGCCGGTATCGGCGTCAACTGGAACTCGCCCTTCGGCCCGTTCCGGATCGACTTCGCACAGACCATTCGAAAGGTCGAAGGCGATGACGATAAGACCTTAACGTTCAACGTAGGAACACAATTCTAATGAAACTTCTTTCCAAGACACTCGCCCCTGCGGCGCTCGCGCTCGCTGCGCTGGCTGCTGCTCCTGCCACCGCTCAGGTTGATGGCCGTTTCGCAACCGCTGATGTCAGCCGTGCGATCATCGGGTCGAGCGCTCTGCAAACCGCTTACCAACAGATCGGCGTCACCTATCAGGCACAGATCGAAACCCGTCAGACCAAACAGCAACAGCTAACCCAGCTGCTTCAGCCGTTTGACACCAATGGTAATGGTCAACTTGACGAAGCGGAGCTTCCGGCTGTGCAACAGGCGTCAAACTTTGCGCAAATTCAGACTCTGGAACAAGAAGTCGGCGCAATCACCAATCAGGTCAATGCTGCGCGTATCTACGCCGTTGATCAGATTTTGGCGCAGTATCCGACCGCGCTGACCGATGTCACCACACAGCAGCAGATCGTCATGGTTCTACAGCCTGAGGCAGTTCAGTTTGCCGCTGAAGGTGCAGATATCACGGCATTGATCACAACCGCTCTAAATGCGCGCGTGCCATCGGTTGCGATTGTGCCGCCGGCTGATTGGCGCCCGTCGCGCAACGGGGCTCAGATCTTCCAAGAGATCCAGCAAACTTTGCTGCAAGCGCAATTGATCCAGCAACAGCAAGCCGCGCAACAAGGTCAGCAGCCAGCTGCTCCGGCACCATCCGGGCGTTAAGCTGAACAGCAGCACGCAGCATAGAGGGGGCAGGGCATGAGCGAGACTGAGACAGGTTCAGCAGAACCGATTGTGGACTATGACATCCACAAGATCTTGAAAGCCCTGCCGCACCGCTATCCGCTGTTGCTGGTTGACCGGGTCAAAACGATCCACCTGAATGAGCGCATTCATGCGGTGAAAGCCGTCAGCATGAATGAGGAGTTCTTTCAGGGCCATTTCCCCGGCGCGCCGATTATGCCTGGCGTGCTTCAGATTGAGGCGCTGGCTCAAGCCGCAGCAATTCTGGGAATTGAGACGCTGGAGCTCTCGGGTACAGGTAAGCTGGTGATCTTCATGGGGATTGAGAACGCCAAGTTCCGCGCGCCTGTGACGCCGGGTTGCTTGCTCGATCTTGAGGTCGAGTTTCTGCAAAAACGCAGCCGGGTCTACAAGTTCAAAGGCCTCGCCAGTGTTGAAGGTAAGCCGACCTGCCAGGTTGAGTTCACTGCGATGATCGCCGATCCGCCAGCGGGATAGTCGAACGGGGCAAAACACTTGCCAATTGTGCAAAAGCCGCCTAGGCGCGCCGCTTCGAATTCACACAAATCCACTCGATAGGCACCCCGGTCGGAACCGGGACACGCCGAGCAAAGGAATAAGACGATGAAAGCCGAAGGGCATCCAGAGTATCACATGATCACGGTCAAAATGACCGATGGTTCTGAATTTCAAACTCGTTCCACTTGGGGCAAAGAGGGCGACACACTCGCACTTGATATTGACCCAACCAGCCACCCGGCTTGGACTGGCGGTCGTCAACAACTTCAAGAAGGTGGTCGTGTGGCTCAATTCAACAAGCGTTTTGGCGGGCTTACTCTCAAGAAGTAAACAGCGATGCACAATTTGCGCGCGATCCAATCGCAGCGCATGAAAAAGGCGGCTCTTTTCGGAGCCGCCTTTTTTGCGTCTTGCTAACTGTAGCGTCTCACGACCCCTGTCAGGTTACACCCTTTCAAGCGGTATATGCGGGCCCTCTGGGTGATACACCGTGATTTCGTCTGTTGGACGCACTGTCCCCGAACACAAAGCGATGCACATAATGCCTGCTTTGAGTTTGACCTCGCCATTGGCTTTGTAAGCAAGTTCATTCAGCAGGCCGGGCGCGAATTGCTCGATCTGGACACAGGGATTGCGCAAGCCGGTCACGCTCAACACGGTTTCAGCTCCAATCCGCAAAATCGTATCGCGGCTTAGGTTGATCAAATCGATGCCTCTTGTCGTGATGTTCTCACCCAGATCGCCGGGATTCACTTCGAACCCTTTACGGTCCAGCTCTTCTAGCAATTCGACGGGCATCAAATGAACCTGACGCAGATTGGGTTGATTGGGATCAATCTCCATCCGACTGCGATGCTTGATCGTTTTGCCGCCATGCACATCGCCAACAACACCATGACCGGCCGCGATCTTAATCGCGCTGCTACGGTCCTTGCTAAACTGACGATCAGTTGAGCTGCTAACCTCGACGACTGTTCCTATATAGTTGATAACTGACATAAAATTTCTACAATCACTAAATCATCCGAATACGATAAGTACTCAGTTCTTGGAATTATAAACCTATTATAAACGGATGTGTTCCCGAACAGATGGGTAAAATCGTTCAAACACTTATAATTGCTTGAATAATAGTTTACATCAAAATATGTAAACACGTCTGGACTACCCGATCAATATATTACCATGGCCAAGGTAATTCGCGATACCATTTGGTGATCACGTATTTTACGCCTTTTCGCACTTTCATTCCATGATGCAGTGTCGCCGGATTAACGCTGCCATCGGGTCGGGCGTTGTTCCAACAAAGCAGCTTTCCCAGTTCGGGTTGAAAGCTTTTGCCAATCACTTTGAACCGCGTTGCGCCGCCCGCCTCAACGGGATTGAGATAAATCATGAACGTCCACGTTCGCTGTCCGCTCACGCTGCAAAACTTCTCGTAGTCGGTTCCACCGGGGGTGAAGTAGTCAGTGTGTGCCTTAAACTCCTGTCCCACATCATAGCGTTGACCCTGACAGGGCTCGCCCAGCATCGGGTCGATGCCGTTGAGTGCTGCAAATTGTGCTTCTAACGCTTTGACAGCAGGATTGTTCGTATCAAGGTCGCATGTTTCGCTGGTACGGAAATAGTCATCTCCATTGGCATCGGCGATGGTCGAGGGGCGACGGTCGCGGTCGATCAACGTGATGAGCTCGCTGGCAAGGTCGCTGCTCACGAAACCCTTCAACTGAAACAGCTCAATTTTGGGATGCGGCACGCGCTGAATGCCGTCGGTTTGCGCGATGCGATGCGCCACAGAATCGGATGCGAACTGCATGCCTAACATGCTTACGCTGCGCCGCGTCTCAAGCAAGGGTTGGAAGCCTTGCGCAATTTTGTTGCGCATGTGCGCGGTGAAGGCAGTTTTCTCTTCCCTTGGCCTGCGCATTGTGCAACAGGCGCTCGCCCGCGCGTGGTGGTCTTGACCGCCGCAAACAGCCGCTTAATGGCAGTGGATAGCGCGTGACTTGGCGTAGAGATTCTAGCGATGGGGTTTTGGCCAAGGCGGGTATGTGGCGATCGTAGTTCAGTTGGTTAGAACGCCGGCTTGTGATGCCGGAGGTCGCGGGTTCAAGTCCCGTCGATCGCCCCACTTCCCCGCAGTAACCCAGATTAAATGGGGGCTTTTGTCAGGTTATTTGCGCACCGGCCCATTGGGCAAACAGGCAAGGCGCGTAAGATTATGACAGCTTTTTGGACCGAACCCGATTTTGACGATCATGAGATGGTGCACGTCGTGCGCGATCGTGCGTCAGGATTGACGGCGATTATTGCGGTTCATTCGGCGCATCTTGGTCCTGGTGCGGGCGGCACGCGGTTTTGGCATTATCCCGATCCAAAGGATGGCTTGCGTGATGCCCTGCGCCTGTCGCGCGGCATGAGTTACAAGAACGCGATGGCCGGCCTGCCTATGGGTGGAGGCAAAGCCGTCATCCTTGCCGATGAAGAGCGAACCAAAACACCAGAAATGCTCGCGGCCTTTGGCGATGCAGTCGAAGGCTTGGGCGGGCGCTATGTCACAGCAGAAGATGTCGGCATTAGCGAAGCGGATATGGTCGCAGTGTCTAAGCGGACCGCTCATGTCTCAGGCCTACCTGTTGCCGGAGACGGTAGCGCTGGCGGCGATCCCGGCCCGTTCACGTCATACGGTATCTATTTGGGGATCAAGGCGGCGGTTCAGCATCGCTTGAAGACGGACGATATGACGGGCGTCCACGTTGCGGTGCAGGGCACTGGCAGTGTTGGCGGCGGGGTTGCCCGATTGCTCGCTAAAGACGGTGCGCGATTGACGCTGGCGGATATTCATGCGGATGGCGTCAAGGCGCTGGCCGAGAAATTGGGCGCTGAAGTCGTCGCTCCTGATGCGATCCTGACCACACAATGCGACGTGCTCAGCCCTAATGCTCTGGGCGCGATCCTTGATGATAAGACTATTGCAGCGCTCAACACAAAGATTGTCGCAGGGGGGGCAAACAACCAATTGGCCCGCGCTGGCCATGGCGGGGTGCTATTTGACCGTGGCATCCTGTATGCGCCCGATTATGTCATCAATGCAGGCGGCATTATCTCGGTCGCCACCGAATATCTCGCCCGTCGTGACGGCAAACAGGCGAGCGTTGGCGATGTGAATGCTCTGATCGAAAAGATCCCGGCGCGCCTTGCACAAATCTGGCAGGCAAGCGAAGCGGATGGCACGTCGCCTGATGTCGTTGCAGACCGGATGGCTCAAGAGCTTATTGGGCGAAGCTAATAGGCCGGAACCAATTGTGTGCCTCTGGTTTAAATGAGGTGAGAGTTTTTGCTTAGCCCGCCACCGGGAATGTTGCGTTGAGCCATAGTCACACTTGCGAGTTTTGCGCCCTTGCTACACGCGTCTGGGACGGTATGACGGTGCAGGGGACATAGACGTGCATATTTACGCCAATCCAAAGCGCTTTTTGTCGCTCGCCAAATGGCTGATGCCGCTTCTGTTTTGGAGCGGTTTGGTGCTGTCGCTGGGCACGCTTGCCTGGGGCCTTTTTGTCGTTCCGCCAGATCGGTTGATGGGTGAGACTGTGCGCATCCTCTTTATCCATGTACCTGCCGCTTGGTTGGGAATGGGCGGATGGACTGGCATCGCGCTATCCTCTGCCGCTTTGCTGATATGGAAACATCCCCTTGCCGGGATCGCTGCGCGCGCCATTGCTATGCCCGGCATGGTTTTTTGCGCGATTTGCCTTGCGACCGGTTCCATCTGGGGTCGCCCGACATGGGGCACTTGGTGGGAGTGGGACGGAAGGCTCACTTCAATGTTGGTGCTGCTTTTTCTGTATGGCGGTTACATTGCGCTCTCAAATGCTGCTGCGCGTGAAGGCGGGTCGGTAAAGATCGCCGCGATCTTTGGTCTTGTTGGCGCGATCAATGTGCCGATTATCAATCGCAGCGTCGTATGGTGGAATTCGCTTCACCAACCGCCCAGCATCACCGCAGGCAACAGCTCGATTGAAGGCGTCTACTTCTATCCGCTTCTTGTCGGCGCGTTCGGTTTTTCGCTGCTATTTGGCGGCTTGGTCCTGATGCGGATGCGGGCGCTCATCGCTGAGCAACAGGTTGAGGCGCGCCTTCGTCGCCGTGCGCTTGATGATGAAGCGCCCACGGTCACACCTGCGATGGGAGCGGCATAATGCGGGAATCGCTTGATCCGTGGCCCTTTGTCTATGGTGCACTTGCAGTTGGTCTGATCGCGCTCGCGCTTCTCATCATCTGGAGCTACTACTCAATGCGCAGCGCGGAAAAGCGCCGCGATGAAATGAGGCGGAAATAAAATGGCGATGAAAGCCAAACATCAGCGTATGACATTGGTCATTCTTGCTCTGGTCGCGATTGTTGCCGCTGGCCTGATCGCGGCATGGGCTTTGCGCAGCCAAGCGAACTATTTCTATCTGCCCGAACAAATGTCAGCTGAACCGCCCGCCGTTGGACAACCCGTCCGGCTTGGCGGAATGGTGCAGCCGGGCTCTATCGCCACTCAAGCGGATGGTATTACGGTCGATTTCATCGTCACCGGCAATGAAGATAGCAGCGTGCCTGTCACCTATAGCGGCATCCTGCCCGATCTGTTTGTCGAAGGATCCGGCGTTGTTGCAGAGGGCAGTTTGCAATCGGACGGCACATTCCTCGCCACCAATCTGCTCGCCAAACATGATGAGAATTACGTGCCGCGAGAGCTTGAAGGTCTGGAAGGGCATGACGGCAATGACGATTATGCCGAAACGGTCGCCGGGTTAGAATAGAGCGGACGGACACAGACTATGATCGCTGAATTGGGCCTTGCCGCATTGTGGCTATCCGCCGCATTGTCTGTGTTGATGATGATTTCCGGCGCTATGGGCCTGCGCGATGCCGCCAGCCCCCATGCACTTTATGCTCGCCCGGCCGCGGTGGTTCAGGCGTTCTTGGCAGTGCTGGCGTTTTTCCTGCTGCTGTATGCTTTCGCGGTCACCGATTTGTCGATCAAGCTGGTCGCGACCAATTCGCATTCGGCCAAGCCGTTTATCTACAAACTCACCGGAACATGGGGCAATCACGAAGGCTCCATGCTGCTTTGGGTCGCAGTGCTCGCACTGTCAGGCGGATTGCTCGGCGGCTTAGAGCGGCGCTTGCCAGAAAAAACGATGAGCGCGACTTTGATGGTGCAGGGCTTTGTGGCGCTGGGTTTCTACGCCTTTATGCTGCTCAGCTCGAACCCGTTTGAGCGACTGCCAGTACCTGCACTTGAGGGGGGCGGTCTTAACCCGCTGCTCCAAGATATCGGCCTCGCGATCCATCCGCCTACATTGTATGTTGGCTATGTCGGCCTGTCGGTCGCGTTCAGCCTCGCGATGGGTGCGCTGATCACGCGGCAAGTGACCCCCGATTTTGCGAAAGTCATGCGGCCATGGGTGCTGGGCGCTTGGGTGTTCCTGACCTTTGGTATTACGGCGGGTTCCTACTGGGCATATTATGAGCTCGGCTGGGGCGGCTGGTGGTTCTGGGACCCGGTTGAAAACGCCTCGCTTATGCCGTGGCTCGCGGCGACCGCTTTGCTCCATTCGGTCACCGTATTGGCCGCGCGCGACGCTTTGCGCACATGGACGATTATGCTGGGTGTGCTGGCATTTTCTATGTCGATGCTGGGTACATTCTTGGTGCGATCAGGTGTGCTTACCAGCGTTCATGCCTTCGCCGTTGATCCAGAACGCGGCAGCTTCATCCTGGGCTTGCTTGGCCTCTATATTGGCGGCGCGCTGGTGATTTTTGCGATGCGGGCTGGCTCGATTTCAGAGGGTAAGCGCTTCACCGTGACCAGCCGCGAAGGGGCGCTGGTGTTCAACAATGTGATGCTGTCTGCGATCCTTGCGATTGTGCTGCTGGGCACGCTCTATCCGCTGCTGACAGAAGCGTTTGATGTGCGCGTCAGTGTTGGGCCTCCATATTTCAATCCGGCGGGTGCGATCTTTGCGATCCCGATGTTTATTGTGATGGCTGTCGGCCCATTGCTGCGGTGGAAAGATGATAAGCCGGCTCGCATTCAATTTGAGCTGGCTCTGTTGGCAGCGGTAGCCATTGCGATTGTCGCGCTGGTCGCGATCCTCGGAGATTATTCAGTGCTCGCTGTGCTGGGTTTGGCATTGTCGGTGGCGCTCGGCATCGGTGCATTGCTGCCGTTGAAAGGACGCAATATCCGCCGTGTACCCACTGCGACATGGGGCATGATTGCGGCGCATTTCGGCGTTGCAGTTTCTCTGTTCGGCATGGCGAGTGAGAGCGCGTTCACGTCGGAAAAGCTCGCTGCGATGGCTCCGGGCGATAGCGAAGTGGTCGCAGGCTGGAACATTCAACTTGAAAGCGTCGACCCCGTGGCCGGTCCCAATTGGACTGCAATAGAGGCGCGGGTTTTGGCTGCACGCGGTGATGAAGATCCAACCGTGCTCGGCCCGCAATCGCGCAATTTCTGGTCCCCGCCACAACCCACATCTGAAAGCGCGCTAGTGACCCGCTGGGATGGACAGCTCTATGTCGTGGTTGGGGACAGTGCTGGCATTGATGCCAATGGCAATGAGCGCTGGCAGATCCGGGTCTGGTGGAAGCCATTTGTGACCTTCATCTGGTATGGCGGATTGCTGATCGCGTTTGGCGGAATCCTGTCGATTGTAGGCCGTTTGCAGGTTGATCTGAAACGCCGCAGCGCCAAAGCACAAGGCAAAGCGCGCCGTGCTGATGTTGAGGCACTGGGCAGCTCCGACGGTGATGAACCCGGAACCGCCGCCGCGCCGGAGCCTGCTGAATAATGCGCCTTGCCTACTTCATACCGCTGGCACTCTTCCTCTTTTTCGCAGGGCTCGCCGGATATCAGCTAACTCAGCCAAAAGAGCAGAATGTCCGGTCGCAAATGATCGAACAGCCGCTGCCCGATTTCACGCTGGAACCTGCTTTGGAGGGGATGCCGGGCGTATCGCGCGCGGACTTTGTTGATGGTCAGCCTCGCCTGCTCAATATCTGGGCGAGCTGGTGCCTACCTTGCATCGCGGAGGCACCTCATCTGGAGCGCCTGCGCGAAGAAGGCGTCGAGATCATCGGCATTGCGGTGCGCGACCGGCCTGAGGCTGTGGCTGATTTCCTAAACCGTTATGGCAATCCCTATTCGCGCATCGGATCGGACGATATCTCCGAATTGATGCTGGAGATCGGTGCGTCGGGTGTGCCGGAGACCTATGTGATCGATGCTGCCGGCAACATTAGGTATCAGCATATCGGCGATATCCGCGCCGAAACCGTGCCGCTGCTGCTCGAAAAACTGGAAGAGGTGCGATGATGCGGTTTTGGTTCGCAATCCTTGCATTGTTCGCGGCGCCCGTGCTGGCTCAGCAATCGATGCCGCCTGCGCCTTATGCCTACACGCAGCTCGAAGATCCGGCGCTAGAGGCAGAGGCGACCGAGCTGATGGAGACCTTGCGCTGCCTCAAATGCCAGTCGCAATCGATCAATGATAGCGATGCGCCGATGGCAGGCGATATGCGTCATCAGGTTCGCTCGCGCATACTCGCAGGCGAAAGCCCCGATGCGATCCGTAGCTGGCTGACTCAGCGTTATGGCGATTATGTCAGCTATCAGCCCGAAGTTTCCTCAACCACATGGCCGCTTTTCGCGATCCCGCTCTTGCTGCTGTTGATCGTTGGCGGAGTGCTGTTCACGCGTCTGGGCAAGCGGCGCTCTGACAAGGGCACCGAATAATGGGCGGCTGGCTTGGTGTTTTGTCGCTGGCGCTGGTCAGCTTTGCGATTGCGGCGTTTATGCTGCGATTGCCGAAAGAAGGCTTTGCCGTGTTCGGTGCGATTCTGCTGTTCGGTCTGGTCGGATATGCGTGGCAAGGTTCCCCTGATCAGCCCGGCAGTCCGAAAGAGCCGGATATTGCCAGCGATCAGCAATCTGGCGAGGAAATGGTGACCGCTCGCCGACAGCTATTCGACGATGCAATACCGAAACCCGATTATCTGGTCTTATCCGATGGCTTTGCCCGGCGGGGAAAATTTGATGAAGCGGCGGCGATGCTGCGCAAAGGCTTGAACGACAATCCCGACCATCTCGAAGGATGGCTGGCGCTTGCGATGTCGCTGACTGGCCATGCCGATGGCTTTGTGACCCCGGCGGCGGCGTTCGCCTATAGCAAAGCGCGCGCAATTGATCCGCTCAACCCCGGAGCCGACTACTTCATGGGCTTCTCTCTGTTGCAAACCGGCCAAGTTCGTGCGGCGCGGGACACTTGGGCGAACCTGTTGGCGCGCTCGCCTGAGGACGCGCCGTGGCGTGATGACATCGAGGCACGCATCGCTCAGCTCGACCAAATGATCGCCAACGCTCCGATGCTGCAATAATCCGCTGTGGGGCGCTTGCGAGTCGCGATGTTGCAGGGGCAGGAGCGCGGTGCTAGGTGGCGCGGCCTTGGATGGGCCAGCGCGCCCGGCCTCTCGGGATAATCGCCGCATATGAGCGACACGTCAGCTCCAGCACCCGCTCACCACCCCCCAGAGGGTGGCAAGAGCCACAGCGCTTCCAAAGGGGCGCTGGCGGTCGGCGCGATTGGCGTCGTCTTTGGCGATATCGGCACCAGCCCACTTTACGCCTTTCGTGAAACCTTTGTGGGCCGCGCCGAAGTGCAATTGGACCCGGCTCATGTGCTGGGCGTGGTCAGCCTGATTTTCTGGTCGATGACGCTGGTCGTCTCGATCCAATATGTCTCCATCCTGATGCGTGCGGATAACAAGGGGCAGGGCGGTTCGCTCGCTCTCGTTGCTCTGATCAGTCGCAGCCTTTCTAAGTCGAAATATGGCTGGATCGCGGTGCTCTTGGGCGTGTTTGCGACCGCGTTGTTCTATGGCGACAGCATGATTACGCCTGCCATCTCGGTCCTCTCGGCGGTCGAAGGTTTGACGGTCGTGGATGAAGGGTTTGAGCGATATGTGATCCCAATCTCTCTCGCATTGCTGGTGTTTCTATTCGTGCTGCAAAAACGCGGCACAGCAAAAGTTGGCGCTTTGTTTGCGCCGGTGATGATCGTCTACTTCACTGTGATCGCGGGGTTGGGCGCCTGGCAGATTGTGCAAACGCCGGATATCTTGTGGGCACTATCTCCGCACCATGCGGTCAATTTCTTCATTCTTGATGGCTGGTTCGCCTTCCTTGCATTGGGGACGGTCGTGCTGGCTGTGACGGGTTCCGAGGCGCTGTATTCCGACATGGGCCATTTTGGGCGCGGGCCAATGCGGCTTTCATGGTTCGGCTTTGTCATGCCTTGCCTGCTGCTCAACTATTTCGGTCAAGGCGCTATGGTCATCGGCCTGCCCGCCGAACAGGCCGCCGAGGCGATCCAAAACCCGTTCTTCTTCTTGGCATCGGAGGAATGGCGTCTACCGCTCGTCTTCCTCGCCACAATCGCAACCTTCATTGCCAGCCAAGCGGTGATCTCAGGCGCGTTCTCGATCACGCAGCAAGCGATCCAGATGGGCTATATCCCCCGCCTCAACATCCGCCATACATCGGAGACTGAGGGCGGTCAGATCTACATTCCGGCGGTCAATTGGGCGCTGATGATCGCGGTCATCATTCTGGTTCTGACGTTCCAGAACTCATCCAACCTCGCCAATGCATATGGCATCGCGGTGACGGGGGCTGTGACTATCGACACTCTTTTGATGGCGGTGCTCTTGATCGGCGTGTGGAAATGGAAGTGGTGGTATGCGGTGCCGGTCGTGCTGGTCTTCTTGATCGTCGACGGTGCGTATTTCGCAGCGAACCTCACCAAGGTGCCTGAGGGCGGCTGGTTCCCGCTCGCGGTGGGCTTTGTCGCTTTTCTCCTACTCACCACATGGTCACGCGGTCGCAAATTGATGCGCGAACGGATGAGCGAGCATGCGCTGCCGATGGAGATATTTGCAAAATCAGCCAAGAACTCCGCTCTGCGCGTCCCCGGAACAGCGATCTTTATGGCATCGAGCACGGCGGGCGTTCCTTCTGCGTTGCTGCACAATATCAAGCACAACAAGGTCCTTCACGAACGGGTTGTGATCCTGACGATTGATATCGCCGATGTGCCCTATGCCGATCCGACCAAACGGTGCGAGTTCACTGACCTTGGCGACGGGTTCTTCCGCGCGGTGCTCCATTATGGCTTTATGGAGGAAACCGACGTTCCAACGGGGCTCAAACACATGGAGAGATGCGGGGGTGAGTTCGACATGATGCACACCAGCTTCTTCCTCTCGCGCCAAACTCTACTGGCGAGTGACAAGCCGGGCATGCCGATCTGGCGAGAGAAGATTTTCGCATGGATGCTGATGAATTCAGCGAGCGCGATGGACTTCTTTAAGCTACCCACGAACAGGGTTGTTGAGCTTGGGAGCCAAGTGGAGATTTAGGCGCTTAAACAGGTATTAGCGATCAGCTGATATCGGACCAGTATGGCGATGCAGATCACCCGGATTTTCAGAGCATTGGTTTGGGCGCTAGTCCTGCCATTTGTGGGCTATTCGATCTTTGCCATTCTGACGTTTTGGCCATTGCTCGGCATTGTGCTTTTGGGACCATCGCGCTTGGCCGAAATGATCCTGACCACCGGCTTTGTTCCTACGTTGGTCACCGCGCTGGTCTTCGAGTTTCTGCTTGCAAAAAGGAGCCTTGCAAGCTCGGTACCTTTAGTGGCGTTGACAGGCACCATCAGTGCACAGGCTTGGTACACTTGGCTTGGGATCGATATGTTGAGCGCAAATTATCTGACCTTCGCATTGGTCATTGCGACAATTGTCTCTTCCATCACTATTCCGTTTATGACCCAAGAGATCCAAGCGAGGCGACTACGATTGCGAGGCGAACCGGAAGTGTTTTCCTAAGCAGAGCCTTCGTCGGCTTCTTCATCATCCTGCCCGACATCCAATCCATGCTTCAACAGCATCGGGATTTGGCTGAATGTGAAGATAAAGCTCAGCGGCATAAAGACCCAGAACTTCGCCCATAGCCACGTTTCAAACCCGCCATTATCGGCGTTGAAATTAAAGCGGATCATTTCGTTCAGGGCTGCAAGTGCCAAGAAGAACACGCCCCAATTTCGCGACAGTTTGAGCCATCCGGCCTCGTCCACGCCCTCAAATGCAGCCTCCAGCAGGATTTGCAGCAGAGCGCGGCCCAAGAAGAACCCGATCAACAGCGCTCCGCCCATGCCAGCATAGATGATCGTTGGCTTGATCTGGACAAAGGTTGGGTCGCCAAAAAATATTGTTAGCGCGCCAAAGCCAATGATAAGGATGGTTGAGAACCACAGCATTGGTGAGATCTTGCCCAACCGCCATTTCGACACGAGTAGCGCGGTGATCGCTGCGAGCATAAAAGCGCCGGTGCCGTATATGATGGCAAGGATTTCGCCCGCCGGGTTGGGATCGGACGGCGCGTAGTAGCGGTACACGCCGAGGAAAACGAGCAGCGGACCGTAATCGACAGCGACACTGATCCAGCCTGATCCCGCCTTTTTCGCCTCAGACTTTGGCTTTGATTGGGTTTCGGTTTCACCCTCGGCCATTACGCCACTCCTGCAATAACGCGCGCGACCAGATCGGGGTCGAAGGGGCGCAAATCTTCCATTTTCTCACCCACGCCAATCGCATGGATTGGCAGGCAATATTGCTCAGCGGCTGCAACCAGAACGCCGCCGCGCGCCGTGCCGTCCAGCTTGGTCATGATAAGGCCAGTGACGCCTGCGACCTCCTTGAAAACGTCAATCTGAGACAGCGCATTCTGGCCATTGGTTGCATCCAGAACCAGCACCACATCATGTGGCGCGTCTTCGTTCAATTTACCAAGAACACGGCGAATTTTCGCCAGTTCTTCCATCAATTCGGCTTTGTTTTGCAAACGGCCAGCTGTGTCGACCACCAGAGCGTCGATCCCGGTGTCAGTGGCTTGTTTCACCGCGTCGAACACGATGGAGGCGGGGTCGCCGCCTTCTGGACCGCGCACCAGATCAACGCCGGCGCGCTCTGCCCACGTGGCCAGTTGGCCGATCGCGGCGGCGCGGAATGTGTCACCTGCCGCCAACAGGACGCCGTAATCGTCTTCTGTAAAAAGATGAGCGAGTTTTGCGATGGTGGTGGTTTTGCCCGATCCGTTGACGCCGATGACGAGGATCACCTGCGGACGGGGAAAGGCAGTGATCTCCAGCGGCTTTGCAACAGGGCGCAGGATTTCGGCGATTTCATCCGCGACCGCCTGTTTCAACTCACTCTGAGTAATCTCAAGCCCGAAGCTCTTATCCGAAAGGCGCGCGCGAATACGGCCTGCTGCTGCGGGGCCAAGGTCCGATGTGATCAGCGCATCCTCAATATCATCGAGCGTCGCATCATCCAGCCGGGTTGCGACGCCGGTGAGGTTGCTGCCGAGCCGCTCTGAGGTTTTGCGAAAGCCCCCCAATAGCCGCTGGCTCCAGCTCTCCGTCATTCCAAAAACCCTTCTGTTACCGCGCGCGGTGTCATTTCGATTATCGTGCTAGCGGCAGTGCCTTGGCCAAGGCGCACTCGCGCGTAATGGGGCGCATAGCCGGTGCCGTCGCGTTCGGCGAGGACGCTGATGGTTTCACCCACAAACCCGTCCAGCCATGTGGTTCGGCGCGCAGCAACGGCGCTGCGCAATTCGGCGGCGCGTGCCTTCACCACCGCGCGGTCGACTTGCGGCATGCGAGCTGCGGGTGTGCCGGGGCGGGGCGAATAGGGGAAGATGTGGCCATGTACGATATCTAGGTCATCGATAATTGAAAGGTTGGCCGCGTGGTGCTCATCCGTTTCGGTTGGAAAGCCTGCGATAAGGTCTGCGCCAATGGCGATGTCAGGGCGCAAGGCCTTAAGCCGTGACACTAAGTCAACTGCATCACCGCGGCTATGGCGGCGCTTCATGCGTTTGAGGATCAGGTCGTGCCCATGTTGCAGCGATAGGTGCAAGTGCGGCATCAACCGCGGCTCACCTGCGAACAGGTCAAACAGCAACGGGTCAATTTCTATCCCGTCCAGCGATGACATACGCAGGCGCGGCAATTGCGGAAACGTGTCGAGGACCGCTTTCACCAAAGCGCCCAGCGGCGGCGTGTCAGCAAGGTCATGGCCCCACGATGTAACGTCCACGCCGGTCAACACGACTTCGCGCGCGCCTTGGCTCAGGTGATGCTCAACCTCGCGAAGCACCTCGGTGATAGTCATCGAACGGCTTACCCCGCGTCCTTGGGGGATTACGCAAAAGGTGCAGGCGTGGTCACAGCCATTTTGCACGGCGATAAAAGCGCGCGTGCGGGTTGGAGTGGGTGGAGCCTCTGGCAGAGGCACATTCCATGCGCGAGGGTCCAATTTTGCCGCATTGGCTATCAAGCCATCAACTTCGGGCATATCGGCGATTTGATCGCGCTCAATATCGGCGGCGCATCCCGTTACGATCAACCGCGCATCAGGCCGCGCACGTCGCGCCTTGCGGATGGCTTGCCGGGTTTGCCGCACTGCCTCTGATGTCACTGCGCAAGAATTGACGACAACGACATCGCCTGCATCGGCAAGCATGGCCTTCATGCGTTCGCTTTCAGCGATGTTGAGGCGGCAGCCTAAGGATATGACTTCGGGATCATTCAAGAGAAATCGTCCCATTCGAACGAACCGCGATAGGATTCTGTCGCAGGGCCCGTCATGCGGATTGTCTCACCCGGTGCCCATTCAATCACCAGATCGCCACCCGGCAAAGTCACTGTCACTCGGTGTCCAGCCAGCCCGCGTTGGATCGCTGCAACCGCACTGGCACAGGCGCCTGTTCCGCAGGCACGCGTCAGTCCTGCTCCGCGCTCCCACACGTTCAGCCGCAAGTGATCTTTGCCAATCATGCTGGCGACATTCACATTGATCGCTTCGGGAAACAAAGGGTCGTGCTCTATCAGTGGGCCGAGCGTCGCAAGGTCGATGGCATCGGCATCTTCGACGAAAAACACTACATGCGGATTGCCGACATTGACGGCAATCGGTGTCTCCAGCGCGCCATCGTCACTTGGCCAACCCACCGGCATCTGCGCAGTGTCCATGGCATAGGCGAGGGGGATCGCGTCCCACTCAAATCTCGGGTGGCCCATATCGACGGTCGCGCCGCTTCCAGCAGGCTCTAACATGATCGCGCCGCCAGCGGTCTCAACCCGCGCAGCTTTTCCATGCAACAGAGCAACTGCGCGCGACGCATTCCCGCATGCTTCTACTTCGCCGCCATCGGAATTGAAAAAGCGCATGCGAAACGCTTCGGCTGCGCTGGGTTCAAGCAGCACCAATTGATCGCAGCCAATGCCTTCACGCCGATCAGCAAGCGCACGCGCTATCGCACTTGTCATTTCAGGCAACGCGTCGACCCGCGCATCAAGCACGATGAAATCGTTGCCTAGTCCGTGCATTTTTACAAAGGGGATGCGCATAGTGGCCTGCATCTATGCACCCATAGGCCTAGCGTCCAGTCTTGCGGCACTTTGCCGCTTGCCCAATTACATATTCGCAATTTTTGGCATTGTCGGCGCGCTGTTTTCTTCGACCTCGGTTTTGGCAGGTTCTTGGGGTCCCGCGACTAGTCTTCCAGCCTCTGCAAGCCGCTTGCGAACTTGGTCGGCGCTTTCCGGCTTACCATAAAGATAGCCTTGGCCTTTTAGTTTGCCCATTTTCTTGAGCGCATCAAGGATCGCTTGATCTTCAATACCTTCTGCCGTGATCGGCAGTTCCAGCCCACGGCCCAGCGAGACGATCGCGTCAACGATTTTGGAATTGGCGTTGGGGTTCTTCAGCTCGCCGACAAAACTGCGGTCGATCTTAAGCCGGTCAAATGGCAGCGTCCGCAGTTGCTCGAGTGAGGAATAGCCGGTGCCAAAATCGTCAAGGCTGATGCGAACACCCTGATTGCGCAGGCTCATAATGATCGAGCGCACAAGGCCGATATTGTCGTGCAAGCAGCTCTCAGTGATCTCTATTTCCAGCCGTTGCGCGGGGAAATTGTGCTTCACCAGCATTTTGAGCAGTTTCTGCGCAAACCACGGATCGCGCAGCTGAATGGGCGAGATGTTGATAGACAAAGTGAGGCTTTCGTCCCACTCGCGTGCGTCGATAAAGGCCTGATCCATCAAACTGTCGGAAAGGTCAGTGATCAACCCGATTTCTTCGGCGATGGGGATGAATATCTCAGGGCTTACGAGACCCATATCGGGTGATCTCCAACGCGCCAGCATCTCAAAGCCGACCAAATCGCCGCTTTCGAGGTCAACTTGCTGTTCGTAAAACGGCACAAATTCGCCCACGGCCAGACCGCGGCGGATGCCTGTCTCCAACTCGTTGCGGAAACGCAGTTCGTTTTCCATTGTCGGCTCGAACCAGAAATAGCGATTTTTGCCCTGCTTTTTAGCCGTATACATCGCGATGTCGGCATGCTGCATCAACACTTCTGCTGATGCGAGATCAGGGTTGTAGCCGTGCTCATCATGGTCTGTGGCAACACCAATAGAGATGGTGGCATCCAGGGTGACGGTTTCCATTTCAAACGGCCGCGCCATTTGCTCAAACAAGCGGATGATCAGGTCATCGATGCGATCACGGGTTGCGGGATCATAAGGGCAGGCAAAAGCGAATTCATCCCCGCCAAGCCGCGCCAACTGGGCCTGTTTTGGCAGACTCTCGCGAATGCGCTGTGCCATGGTGACGAGCACTGAATCGCCAATCGAATGCCCGTGCATATCATTGATATTCTTGAAGTTATCAAAGTCGATCATGCAATAGGCAATCGCCATACGATCAGCAAAGGCACTCTCGCGCAATTGCTCTGTCGCCTCTGTCATGCTGCGGCGGTTCAGGCATCCGGTCAGCGGATCAATCTCTGCCAATTCGCGGGCTAAGGCCTCTGCGCTGCGGCGTTCGGTGATCTCATCGCGCAATTCGCGGTACCGTCGCCAGCCAAAAATCACGAGCACAACATTGAGCAAGAGCGCGTTCACCAACAAGTGATCTGGGCCTGCTCCGCCAGAGACAATCGCATTGATCGCACCGGGCAAAACTGAGCTGCCGGTCGCCACGAACAGGATGATCGCAGCGGTCGCAATGCCCAGCGCGACCAGATCTCGGTCAGCGCTGCCCAATCGTCTTTTTCGTTCGTCGTTTGCCACGTACTTTGTCTCGGCCCTTTCAGAGACCGCCCCTATTGTGTGCAAGTGTTCCCGCTATGGGGGGTCTTGCTAAAGATCGAGTTAACCGCCTTGAGTGTGGCGGCAGTAAAGGACTGGTGCAGGGTCGGATCGAGGCTTATTACAGCTTCAATCGCGCCTTTTTCTTCGGCAACATTTGGAGAGCACTTTTGGCAAATTTCTGGTTGGTCAAATCTGAGCCGTTTAAATACAGCTGGGATGATCTTGTCGAAGAGGTCGAAGGCGTGTGGGACGGTGTGCGCAACCACACGGCAAAGCTGAACCTGCGCGCGATGGAAGTGGGCGATCAATCCTTCTTCTATCATTCGCGCGAAGGGCTGGAGATTGTCGGCATTTGCGAAGTCACCGTTGCGGGCATCCTCGACCCCACTGATGAGACCGGCAAATGGGCAGCGGTTAAGTTCAAACCGGTGCGCAAGTTCGACAACCCGGTCACACTGAAACAGATCAAGGCAGAACCCCGTCTTGCCGAATGCGAGCTGGTGCGGTTGTCGCGCCTATCAGTGGCCAAGATCCGGCCCGAAGAGTGGGAACTGATCTGCCAGATGGCAGAAGGCTGAGTTAAGCCTTCGCTCGCAGCCCGCTGATCGTAGCGCCGCTGGCAGCGAGTTGTTCGACATCGATCTTCATATGAATGAGACGGATACCGCTGCGGCTTTGCGCTTCACTGAGCGCTTGTGTGAATTCCTCTGTGGTCGCCGCCGTCGCACTCCAAGCACCGAAAGCTGCGCCCAAGGCTGCGAAGTCGGGATTGGCAAGCTTTGTGCCTGAAACCCGACCGGGATATTCGCGTTCCTGATGCATTCGAATGGTGCCATATGCCCCGTTATCGACCACCAATACGATGAGGTTTGCACCGTATTGGGCAGCGGTGGCCAGCTCCTGTCCGTTCATCAGAAAATCGCCATCACCAGCAACAGCCACCGCTGTGCGTTCGGGGTGGCGCAGAGCGGCGGCAACACTGGCAGGCAGCCCATATCCCATCGCGCCTGCGGTTGGAGCAAGCTGGCTTGGATACCCGGCATAGCGCCAATAGCGGTGCCACCATCCCGCGAAGTTCCCCGCACCGTTGCAGATGATCGTGTCAGCTGGCAGCGCGCTGCGCATTGCGGTGACACAGGCGGCCATATCGAGTGCAGGGGGATTGTCCGATGGATTGTGCGTCGCCCATGTGAGCCACTCTTCATGTGCAGCTGTCCCAGCATCAAACGGAATGATCGCATGATCCTCCCACAGGGCGGCGGCCTCTGCGAATTCATCGACGGAGCAAGCCAGCGCCAGATCAGCGCGATAGACCCGCCCCAACTCATCGGGGTTCGGGTGCACATGGATCAGGGTTTGACCGGGATGGTTGGGCGTCAGGACCTCGTATCCATCCGTCGTTGCCTCTCCCAAGCGAGCGCCCACGGCGAGCACCAGATCGGCATTCTTCACGCGCTCAACCAATTTCGGATTGGGGCCATAGCCGAGATTGCCGGCATAGACCGAGGATGCGGGATCAATTGCATCCTGCCGCCTAAACGCGGTCACGGTTGGAAGGCCGATGCTGGCTGCAAAACTCTCAAAATGCTCGCGTGCTTTCGCATTCCACCCAGCGCCGCCGATAATCGCAATCGGGCTGGCGGCATCGCCGATCATTGCGAACAGTGCCTGCATCGCGTCAGGGCATACAGCTTGGGCCGGACGGGTCGTCAGCGGGCGCGGGATCAGGCTCGCATCAACGGCGTCGCACAGCATATCTTCGGGTAGGGCAAGCACAACGGGGCCGGGCCGCCCGCTGATCGCAACCGAGTGTGCGCGGGCGATATATTCCGGAATGCGGGCAGGGTCATCAATGCGCGCAGCCCATTTGCAAATGGGACCAAAGAACGCCTCGAAATTGACCTCCTGAAACCCCTCACGATCGCGCATGGGGCGGGCCACGTCACCGACAAACAGGATCATTGGCTGCGAATCTTGATGAGCGACATGCACCCCAATGCTCGCATTGGTCGCGCCCGGACCGCGCGTGACAAAGGCGATGCCAGGCCGGATCGCTTCCGCCGCACTCATCGCGCCGTCAGCACAAGCCATAAACGCCGCACCGCCCTCTTGCCGGCACGTCACCGTCTCAATGTCAGAGCGTTCGTGAAGCGCGTCCAAAACTGCGAGGAAACTCTCACCCGGCACTGTAAAAACCCGGTCAGCACCCTGTTCGACCAGGCAATCGACAAGCAATTCTGCGGCGGTTTGAGCGGTTTTGGTCACGAATTGGTTTCTCCTGTTACTTGTCCGGTTAGGCCGTCAGCCGATTAACCACAAGGTTCGCTTACTGTCCCGCTTTTGGGCAGGGGAAAGCACGCTCTCGCCAGAGGTTAAGAAAGTGTTAACACCTTGACCCATGAGCTATGCATCTCTTTCCAGCACCCTCGTGCAGCGCCCGACAGAGGCGCGCGATAACGCAAAACGTCGCAGTCTGGTTCTTACAGATGAGGGCGCGTTGCATCCGTTCCGGGCAAATCTGCCGCCGCATGTGCGCGATGATCTGCACGATATTCCGGCGGAAAGCCTGTGGCGATTGACCATGGATGATGTGCGCGGTGTGGCCAGCACTTATGTCGCAACAACGGCCGCAGTGCTCGTCTTTATTATGTGAGCTTACTGCGCCGCTTCGCTTTTTAGCGCGGCCGCGTCTTTTTCGGCTTTGAAAAGCAGCCAGCCCAGCCAGGCGGAAACCATCGTCATGGCCCCTGCGAGAAGCAATTGTTCAACCACCGGAATGCCCAGCGTGGTCATACCAATGGCGATCACTGATCCAATCACCATCGATAGCGAATTGACGATATTGTTCGCCGCAATCGTGCGCGCGGCGGCGTCATGCGCGCACCGGGTTGTCAAAAACGCATAGAGCGGCACGACAAAGAACCCGCCCGCAGTCGAAATTCCCAGCAGCATCAAAGACAAAGGTATCGCCAGCGGTTCAAGCAGCCACGTTTGAATCGGCAGCAATTCGCCCGCTGCGTTGGGCGTCCACGCCTTCGCAATCACGTAAAAGCCGATCACAAAACCGCCCATCACGATCACAGAGATTGGGGAGAAGCGAGCAGAAACCTCGCCTTTCAACAAGGCGTTGATCCCCACCGATCCAATCGCAATTCCGACCGAGAAAATGACAAGGAAGAAGCTCGCAACCTCTTTGCTGGCGAGCAATTGGTTCTTTGCCAGTGGTGGAAATTGGATGAATAGGACCGCGCCAATGGTCCAAAAGAAACTGATCGCAACAATGGCGAGCCATATCTCGCGATTGTGCATCGTATCGCGGACCAGTTTGAAGCTCATCGTGACCTGATCTGCAATCGCGACAGGGACATAGCCCAGCCAGCGCAAAACCGGGTTGGTCACCTTCTTCGCATACGGCTCCAACAGCGGATAGTGCATTTCATAGTCGCTTTGCGGGGGTGCATCAGGCACCAATCGGCTGACGAAATAGCCAACAATCGCGGTGATCACGATCAACACCATCGCAAGCTCAACCGCGATGAAACCGGCCAATATCGTGCCGGTCAGGATCGCAATATAGGTGCCCGCTTCGACCAATCCCGTGCCGGGCAATACTTGTTCTGCTTCAAGGTGTTGCGGCAGGATCGCATATTTAATCGGTCCCAGGAATGTGGACTGCGCGGCAGCCAGAAACACCACGAGTAAGAGCAGCGGGATGGCGACCGTGTGCACCATGATCCCTTGCCAAGCCATAAACAGGCCGATTGCACCCAACGACGCCCATCCAATTTCGCACAGTTTGACAACTCGAATGATCGCCGCCTTGTCGCGCGTATCCGCCAATTGCCCCGCCAGCGCGGACAGCAAAACGAACGGCACGATGAAAATGACAGAGGCGAGGCCGCTAAACAGCGCTTCCTGCTTCTCGTCATTATAGACCGAGTAGACCACGAAAAGGACCAGCGCGGTCTTGAACAGATTGTCGTTAAACGCGTTGAAGAATTGCGTGACCATCAACGGCATAAAGCGCTTTTGGCGCAACAAATTCGTCGATGTTGTCATGCAGTGTGGTGCGCCCGCCCGTTCTCTATCATGCTGACATAGCGGTTAAGTGTTAAGGCACAAGTCCTGTGCATCACAGCTGCGCTAACTGTTTTGCTTGGGGCTCAGACCGGCTAAGGGGTTGTGCAAAGATTATGCTGACGCTGCCTAACATATTGACACTGTCGCGGATTTTCGCGGTTCCGTTGCTCGGGTTCTTCCTGTGGTGGCCGGATTGGCAGCTCGGCTATCTGATTGGGTTCCTGCTTTACTGCGTGATTGCGCTTACCGATTTCCTCGATGGATATTTGGCGCGGGCACAGGGGACCGTGTCGAAATTGGGCATCTTCCTCGATCCGATTGCGGACAAAATCATGGTGGCGGCCGTCATCCTGATCCTGACCGCACAAGGGTATTTGCGCGGGCCGTATGTGGGCGATGTGCATGTTATTGCGGGCACGATCATCTTGATCCGAGAGATAGCGGTATCAGGCCTGCGCGAATTTCTGGGCGGCATCCAGGTGTCAGTCCCCGTCTCAAAACTCGCCAAGTGGAAGACCGCGTTTCAGCTTATCGCGCTCGCCATGCTGATCCTTGGCGGGGCGGTGCATGGCCAACCGTGCCAATCGCTCGATGCGCCGACTTGCGCCACATTGGCGGAAAGCTGGGTCCATGTGGTCGGATTGGTTGCCCTATGGGCGGCGGCGGTGCTCACTTGCATCACCGGCTGGGATTACTTGCGGGTGGGTTTGAAACATATGGAGTGAGGCGCAGCGCCTACTCCCCGGTCACTTTCCTAGGGCCGCTTTCAAATCGCCCAACCACGGCTCAAACGGTTTCCACGCATCCTGCCCCTTGCGGTTGATCGGCTCGCGCACTTGTTCGGATGAGGCGGTGCGCACGGCGCGGTCGGTTTGGTGGAAGGCGAGGCATTGTTCCTCAAATGGCACTTCCAGATAGTCGAGCATGCGCCGGGTTTGACCCTCCAGATCATCGAGCACATCTTCGTGCTGCACACGCAGGACTTTGCCCGGCAGCACCGCGTCCCAATGGTCCATCAGGTCGACATAATCGGCGTAGTATCGGCCCACTTCGGCGAGGCCATATGTGAATTCTTGCCCCTCTGCGAAGAGCTGTTTGAAGCCGGAAAAACAGCAATCCATCGGCGCGCGCCGTGCGTCGATGATTTTCGCATTCGGCAGGATCAGGTGGATCAGGCCGATATGGCGGAAATTGTTCGGCATCTTGTCGATGAAGAACGGTGCGCCAGCGCGATGAATGCGGGTGTTTTCGATGAAGTCTGCGCCGAACTTTTCCAATTGCTCCGCGTTCAAATCATGCAGCACTTGCGGATAGAGCGACTGTCCGGCTTTGCGCCCGCGTAGCCGGTGCGCCAGCGCGAGGATATTGGGCAGTTCCAGCGTGCCGTCTATCTGCGAGTGGCTGGCGAGGATCTGCTCTAGCAGGGTTGAACCCGCGCGTGGCAGGCCAAGGATGAAAATTGGGTCAGGCGCGGTATGGCCTGCGCCTTGATGCTTGGCGAAGAGGTCAGGCGTGCAATGCTCTTTTTGCCGCTCCAACTCCTTTGTCATCCCGTCCGCGCTGTACCGGGTTTGCGCACGTTTCAACGCATTGCCTTTGTCATAACACGCAAAGGCACCCTCATAATCGCCCTCATCCTCTAACGCTTTGGCCAGCGCAAAGTTGAGGTGCACACGGTCCATAAAGGCGAGATCCGTACGCTCCACTTGGGCCTTCATCGCGGCCAGTTCGTCCACGTCAAAGCGATAGGTTTTGAGGTTGGCGAGCGCATAGTAGGCATCACCGTGATCGGGTCTGGCGGTGATAGCAGCGCGATAGCTTGCCTCTGCCTCAGCCCGGTCGCCTTTCGTTTTGAGCGCATGGCCGCGGCTGGTTAGGCTGGCCGGGTCATTGGGGATTTTCTCAAGGACGCTGTCGAAGAGCTCCAAGCCCCGATCATAATCACCCGTTTGAATGCACTCGATCGCAAGGCGGCTTTGGAACAACGCATTGGCGGGATCACGCTGATACAACAGCTCTGCCTGTTCGCGGGCTTCGGCCGATTTCTGACGGCGGCGCAGGGCATCGATGTAGTCAAAGCGCAATTGCACATCGTCCGGCGAAAATTCGACCGCGCTTTCCAGCAGGAATTCCGCATCATCCAAAATGCCAAGATCAATCCCGATCTTAGCCAGCAGCCGCATGCCTTCTACGTTTTTGGGGTTCCGGCGCAGGAAGTGGCGGCAGATTTCCTCTGCTCGCATCAAGCGTCCCTCTGCCAGATGATTAGTCACCGCCAGCAATTCGCGCGGTAATTTCGCAAGTCGTTCACGCTGTGCGTTTGCCGCCTGCGCTTCGCCAGTGCGCCCAGCCTCGGTCTGCAAACGCGCCTGTTCGCGCCAGCTTGCCTCTAGCGCAGGGTTGAATCGGGTTGCGCGCACGAATGCCGCTAGCGCCGCCGGATTGTCGCCGCGAGCCACCGCAAGATGTCCCTCTTCCTGCCAAGCACGGCCATATTCAGGCATGGCGGCGTGTAGCGCGGAAAGGTGCTCGCCAGCAGTGCCGAACTGCTTCAGATAGCGCGCCGCAACCGCCGCCATATACAGCGCTTCGCCATCGGCTGGGTTGTCAGTCAACACAGCGCGCGCGGCGTTCAAGCCAGCCTCAAACTGGCCCGATTGCAGCGCCGATTGCGCGTCTTTGAGTTGCTCTTCGCGTGTCATCATGGGGCCTTAGCCAAATTGCGCCAGACAGCAAAACGGCGGGAGTGACGATCTGCCACTCCCGCCGCTTTGATTGGATCGAATTCGACTTAGTAGTCGAATGACACGCGCATGCCGACCGTCAAAGGACGGTTGGTGATGATGCGTTCGCGGTCATTGCCAAAGATGCCGGATACTTCGGCGCGTTCATCTGAAAGGTTCTCACCAAACACTTCAAAACGCCACTGTTCCGCTTTCACACCAACCGACAGGTCGAACGTGGTGTAGCTATCGAGTTCGATCTTGTTGATCTCGATAATGTCAGTGAACTTCGAACCCGAATAGGTCATTTGCGGTTGGATATACGCCTCAAGGCTATCCGACAGATCCCATTCGTATCGAGCGCGAATATTGCCCTGAAAACCCGGAGCGTATGCAAGCTCTTCACCTTCGATCACGTCTGTGGTCGGGATGAGGATTTCGGTGATCTCTGTATCGAGGATCGAGAATGCGCCCGACAGTGTCAGACCCGGCGTCGCATAAGGTGCAACGGTAAAGTCTGCTTCAATCCCGTAAATCTCTGCATCGGCCGCGTTGGACGAGAAGAAGAGGTTTGTGATCGAAGGATCGAAAATCTGCGTTTGCAGGTTCGAAATGTCCACGAAGAACGCCGAGCCGTTGAAGCGGAATTGACCCTCGAGAAGGTCCATTTTCCAACCCAGCTCGTAGTTTTTCACTTCATCGGTTTCGACCTCGAATGGCACAACAAAGCCAGTTCCCGGTGCCACTGCGCCGCCGGGACGGTTGAGCAGGCCGGGGCGGAAGCCCTCTGAATATGTTGCATAGAACAGCAGGTCTTCATTTGGGGTCAGCGTAACCGTACCCTTGTAGATCAAGCCATCGGTCGATGCGGTGTCTGGCGCGCGAACGGCGTTGAACACTTGCTGCGCTTGCGCTGCAGAAAGGCCAGCGGCCTGAATATCAGCCAAGCTGTCATTCAAGTCGAAAGTCTGGCGCAAAGCAGGATCGCATGATCCGATAAAGGTGAACTGCCCATCGCCATTATAAAGATCGCTGATGTCGGTGCCGAATGCGTTTTGATCGGTGCCGCCAGAGTTACAGAACGAACCGTTGGCGCTGCCTTCAAAATCAACTTCAACATCATAATAACGCGCGCCGAGTGTGACGGTCAGCAGGTCAGGCACAATGTCGAAGCTTGCTTCGCCAAAGATGCCGAACTGTTCGTCTGTACGGCGAATGTCGTTGCGGAAGATTGTCGAGGCGGGGAATGGACCCGGATCGGAGACAAAGCCGGTTGTTTGCGGGAAGTTTTCAGCAAACGGACCAAATGGCTGCGCAATGGTGTTGCCGGGATAGGCAAAATCAACGCGCTCTTCGAGGCTGAGATCGGAATAGAAGCCGCCGCCTTGGAAGCGCACGCGCCAATCTTCAGGTGTGCTGAAACGCAATTCCTGTGTGAACACTTCGGTTTTGGAGAAGGAGTTCACGAACAGGTTTGGCGCTTGGCATGTGCCGGACGGATCGTTGCCCGCGCCGGGATAGCTCACCGAACCATCACAGATGTAATAGGGAAGATATTGGCCCGCAAATAGGTAGTCGGTGTAATCCGCGCGCTGTTCGCTTTCGCGGTCGGTGTATGCGCCGGTATAGATCACATCGAGCCAGCCAATGCGTCCTTCGACGGTCCAGCTGGTGTTCGAGAAATCGTCTTCGAGACGGTCTGCTTCGAAACGCTCGATTTCCAGATCATCCAGACCACCCAATTCCGGGTCGGCAAAGAACACACCGTCTGATTCCAAGCTCTGACGCTGGTGGGACAGGCTTACTGTCCAATCCGGTGTGACTTCCCACAATGCGCTGACGCGGAAGCCAGCATAGGTGGTGTCGTTGAAGTTATCTTCGGCAATGCCGGCGTTGTCAGCTTGCAGGAATGTGACGCCCGACAGATCAGCGGTTGACTGGAAACCGGCGCGGTTGGCGTTCACAGGCACGCCGTTTTCACGGACGAAACCTTCAGGGCGGAAACGCGCGCTTTCGGTCAGATCGCGGGTGCCAGCGACATTGTCGATGTAGCCGCCTTGATCATCAAGATAGACGACGCCGCGCAGTGCGAACGTGTCGCTAACCGGCACGTTGACCATCACTTCGCCCTGGTAGCTCGCTTCGCCGCCTTTGGTGAAGGAGATGCCAGCCGATGAACTTGCAGAGAAGCCCGACAGATCAGGCTTGTTCGTGATCAGGCGCACAACGCCCGCTTGCGAACTAGCGCCGAACAGAGTGCCTTGCGGGCCCGAGAGCACTTCGATCCGCTCAAGGTCAGCGGCGTAAACGTCGAGGTTACGGCCCGGCTGTGAGAGCGGTTGATCGTTGAGGTAGAGCGCAACGTTTGGCGCAAGACCGGCAACACCAGCAACCGTGATGTTCGGCGTGGTGGAGGCAAGGCCGCGAATGTATATCGTGCTTTGACCCGGGCCATTGCCGCCTGCGGTTACAGTTGGGATCTGGTCGAGATAGTCCTCAAACGTGTCGATGTTCAGCTCATCGAGAGCTTCTGCGCCAATGGCGGAGACGGAAACCGGCACGTCCTGCAGGTCTTCGCTGCGGCGTTGTGCGGTAACAACGATGGAGCCAACGCCGCCTTGGCGTTCTTCAGCCTGAGCCGGTTGATCTGCGGTTTGCGCCGCAACTGGCGATGCAATTGCGACCGCGAGTGCGCCAATCGACGCCCCGCTTATGTACTTTGACATTTATATGCCCCTTTGAGCTTTCGTATGGGCCCGCGATGCGGAACTGCATCAGCGTAAACCCAAGAATTGCGCGCGAGCGAGTAAACGCAACGCTGGCGCAAAGGCCCGTTACCAAGCGGTCAGTAAGCTGGCCACAGTGAAAGTGTGAGTTTTCAAGAACCTTTGCTGCCTTGTTGCAGAATAACAACACAGATCAGCATGAGTTGTAAATCTTCAGTATTCAGATCGTATACTTACAATCATCGAGAGAAGACCTTATTCTATGGATAATTCTCTCAAGGGAAGATTAAAACTATTCAAATATAGTCAAATGCAACTTTGAGTTTATTTGAAAATCTAAGTGTTGCATAAAGTCTTCAGGCCACTTTTTGCTCTTCCGCCCATTCCAGACACGCCTCTTCGGTGGTCGGCACGCCTTGGCGTTTGCGGATGAGGTCGTAGACGACAGCCTTGATAATCGATGCACCCATCAGCGTCACAACGACGGAAAACGGTAAGGCTCCGATGATCATAGTGATCCGAATGGCTTCGATCCCGCCAAGGATCAGCATCGATCCCACGACAAACGCCAGTGCAGTGCCCCAGAACAGGATGTGATATCGCCGCCCGCCTTCATCTTCGCCGGCGCCATTAATAGTGTTGACGATCAGGATTGCGCTGTCGACCGATGTGATGAGATACGTCATCAACAAAACCACGACGAGCCCGGACACCACCCATGCGACATTCGGGCTGAGCAATACGGCGAGAGTGGCGTAAAGTTGATCAGAGATGCCGGTGTTGAGGATCGCACCTTGTGCTTGACCGTTCAGTTCCAGATCGATCGCTGTGCCGCCTGCAAGTCCCATCCAAAGGAAGCACATAAGAGCAGGGACCAAGGCAACGCCGAAGATATATTCGCGGATCGTTCGTCCTCGAGAAATGCGCGCGATGAACATGCCAACAAACGGCGCAAAGGCGATCCACCACGCCCAATAGAACACCGACCAATCAAGCTGCCATTGAACCAACGCATCGCCCGCATCGCTGCCATCAGAGCTGAATAGAGTGAGCGAGTTGGCGGGAAGGGTGACGATATAATCCCAGATGCCAACGCCCAGCAACTTCAGGCCATACAAACCTGATCCAGCCACTGCGAACAGTGCGAGCAGTGCGAAAGACAGCCCCATATTGATGTTCGAAAGCCACTTAATCCCGCGGCCCACACCTGAAAGTGCGCTAATCGTCGATGCTCCCACCAACAGCAATAGCGCAACCACAATCGCGGCGGCAGATGCAGTGAGTTCGCCATCGGCGTTCGTCACCATCAACCAATCACCAAGGCCGATGCGGTGCAGCCCTGCGACAAATTGTTGAACGCCCAATCCCATCGTGACCGCCACGCCAAGGATCGTTGCGACCACAGCGACAATATCGACCAAATGACCCGCTGGTCCTGACATCCGCTCGCCAAAGATTGGCGCGAGGCTTGATCGGATCGTCAAAGGCAATCCGCGGCGGTGCGCAACATAGCCGATTGCCAAGCCAACCAGCGCATAGGTGCACCAAGCGCCGAAGCCCCAATGCAGGAACGTCCACATGTATGCAGAACGCACCGCCTCGGGCGAGGAGGCTTCGATTGTGCCGCGGATTATGTCTGGATTGCTTGCAAAATGGGCGAGTGGTTCGCCCGTGGAATAGGTCAGCATTCCGATCCCTATCCCGGCACCGAACAGCATCGAAAACCACGAAAAACGAGAAAACTCCGGCTTTCCGTCGGGTTCACCAATGCGCAAGCGGCCGCTTTGAGGGAGCAATGCGAGCACCCCGCAAACCACGATGAACGACGCGACGAGATAGATGTACCAACCACTAAACGATGCGATGATCGTTGAGTTGGCAATCTTAAGCGTCTCCATCGCATTTACTGGGAAAAAGATCGCCCACATGATGATGAGTGACACGATGATCTTGCCAGGAATCGTGACCTCGCGGCTGAAACCGTTGTAGAAACCGCTATCGTGGGTGTTGATTGGCAGATCGACTAATGGCGGGTCAATCGGAGTATCAGCCTCATTGGGCATGGTGGAATGTGCGATGGGTCTTCCCGAGTATTTTTCTGGCGTTTCACGCGCGGCTTACCGAACGGACAGCGCTTGTTGCCTCGCACCATAGGGACTTGACCTAAGGATGCAAACTGTGCCGATTTTGAACGCTATCCTGCGCGCAATTCGTCTGCGAGCAGGCGAAAGTCTGCCTCTCGCGGAGAGTTCTTGCGCCAGACAAGCGCGATTTTACGCACGGCAGTGGCGCTTTTAACGGGGCGCGCGACCACTTCGGTCGTGGTCAAGATACCCGCATCAATTGCCATTTCGGGCAGCATGGTGAGGCCTAAATCATTCTCGACCATTTGCACCAGAGTATGCAGGCTCGTGGCGATCATGCTTGCACTCGCGCGTAGTTCGGATCGGTTGCATGCAGCCAGTGCGTGATCGCGCAGACAGTGACCATCTTCGAGGAGCAACAACCGCCCTTCATCAATCATATCTGGCGGAATCTGCGCAGGCGGGTCACGCGGATCATCCTTTGGGAAGGCTACAAACAGCCGGTCATCGGCGATATGTTCGACCTCCACTTCGCCCGTATCAAATGGCAGAGCCAAGAGGACGCAATCAACCCGTCCATGTTGCAGCGATTCAATCGCATCGTGGCTGGTCTCTTCACGCAGCATCAGCGACAGGTCCGGGCGCTCTTTGCGCAAACGCGGCAGAATACGCGGCAGCATAAAGGGAGCGATGGTGGGAATAACGCTCATGCGCAGCTGGCCCGAGAGCGGCTTTCCCGACGCCTGAACCAGATCGGACAATTCCTCAGCCTCGCGCAGCAAGCGGTTCGCTTTGGCCACCACGGCATCGCCCAAGGCGGTGAACCGAACAACGCGACGCGAGCGTTCCACCAACGTCACGCCCAGCAGCGATTCCAATTCTCGAATACCGGCGGATAGAGTGGATTGGGAAACGAAGCTGGCCTCTGCCGCACGGCCAAAATGGCCATGTTCGTGCAGCGCCACCAAATATTGCAGCTGTTTGATGGTGGGCAGGTAAGTGCTCACCTCATTCCTCTGTCGGGGCTTCGGCAACTGGCTCTGCTTCCGCCAAACCCTCTTCCATGCTGGCTTGCATATCGTCGATATGGGTCATGGTGAGCTTGCCGTCCTTAACAGCAAAGGCGAGTTTACCCTCGACCAGTTCCAGTGCATCTTTGCCAAACACATCATAGCGCCAACCGGTCAACACTTTGAGATCACGCACACCAGCGGCCAGAGCCTCCAGCTCATCAGCGCGGGTCAAAAGGCGCGAGGCTACGTCAATTTCGCGCGCGCGTATTTTCAGGAGGAGTTTGAGCAGATCGGCGACCAATGCGCCCTCTTTACCCAATGGCGCGCCGCGTTTCATCTTTTCGGGCATTTCCGATTTGGGCAAGGGTTCTGCCTCCGCGATCACTTTCATCAAACGCTTGCCGATATCATTGTCCTTCCAAGAGGCAGACAGGCCGCGCACTTTCGCCAGATCACCCTGTTTCTTAGGGGGATGGGATGCGACATCAGCCAAAGTCTCATCGCGCATGATCCGACCACGCGGAATGTTCTTATGCTGCGCCTCACCCTCGCGCCATGCGGCCAGCGCTTTCAATCTGCCCAACGCTTGCGGATTGCGGCCCGGTTGGCGGATGCGTTTCCACGATGTCTCGGGATTGACGATGTAATTGGACGCATCGGCAAGTTTTTCCATCTCCGCATCCAGCCAATCACCGCGCCCGGTTTTTATCAGCTTTTTGAGGATTTTTGGGAAGATTTTGGACAGATGGGTCACATCGCCAATAGCGTATTCAATCTGCCGTTCGGTCAACGGACGGCGGCTCCAATCGGTAAAGCGTGCGCCTTTGTCGATTTGAATGTTCAGCCAATGATCGACCATATTGGCATAGCCGATCTGTTCGGACTGGCTGATCGACATCATCGAGATTTGCGTATCGAAAATGGGGAAGGGGGTCTTGCCTGTCAGATTGACGATGATCTCAACGTCCTGCCCGCCAGCATGGAAAACTTTGAGAACCTCATCATTCTCTGTCAGCAGATCGAGCAGCGGGGTCATGTCGAGCCCGTCCGCCAATGGGTCAATCGCAGCAGCTTCTTCGGTGTTGGCGATCTGTACCAGGCACAGTTCAGGCCAATAGGTGTTTTCGCGCATGAATTCGGTGTCGACCGTGACAAAATCTGATTTTGCCAGACGCTCACATAGATCTTCGAGCGCTTCGGTTGTGGTGATCAGATCATGTATTTTCATGGTTCTTCTTATGCTTGCTTGAGCGGAGTGCCGCTCTCGGGCCGTTGTTGGCCCAGTGAGTTCGAGTGGTGCGCGACTTGACAAAGTGCAGGTCATGCCCTGTTAGCGCGCGCAGCGAATGCGAGGTGTTACCGACGCAAAAACCGCTGGCGCGCCTTAGCGTCATAGCTTCGAACAGGACAAGAGTTTAGATGCACGCCTATCGTACCCACACTTGCGCACAGCTTTCAGCGAAAAATGTCGGAGAATCCGTCCGTTTGTCCGGCTGGGTCCACCGCAAACGCGATCATGGCGGGGTTTTGTTCGTCGATCTGCGCGATCATTACGGCATCACACAAATCGTCGCTGACGAAGATTCTCCAGCCTTGAGCGTGTTCGAAGGGCTTCGAGCCGAATCGGTTGTGACCATTGATGGCGATGTGAAGGCTCGCACGCCTGAGACGGTGAACGCCGACTTGCCTACAGGCGAGATCGAAGTGTTTGCGCGCAGCATTACGGTTCAAAGTGCGGCCGAAGAATTGCCTATGCCGGTCGCTGGTGAGCAGGATTACCCAGAGGACATTCGCCTCAAATACCGTTTCCTCGATCTGCGGCGTGAGACGATGCACCGCAATATTATGCTGCGTTCCAAGGTGATAACCTCGCTGCGTCAGCGGATGACAGAGCAAGGCTTTACTGAGTTCCAGACGCCGATCTTGACCGCATCCAGCCCAGAGGGCGCGCGCGACTTCCTCGTGCCAAGCCGGATGCATCCGAACAATTTCTATGCGCTGCCGCAGGCTCCGCAAATGTTCAAACAGATGTTGATGGTGAGTGGCTTTGATCGCTATTTCCAAATCGCGCCGTGTTTCCGCGATGAGGATTTGCGCGCTGATCGCAGCTTGGAATTCTACCAGCTCGATTTCGAGATGAGCTTTGTGACACAGGAAGATGTGTTTCAAGCGCTTGAGCCCGTGCTCGCAGGCACATTTGCTGAATTCGCCGATGGCAAGACGGTGACTGCTTCGGGTGACTTCCCGCGCATTCCGTATGCGGAAACGATGCTGAAATACGGCACGGACAAACCCGATCTGCGCAACCCGTTGGAGATCAGCGATGTCACCAGCCACTTCGAAAAATCGGGCTTTGGCCTATTTGAGAAGATCGTTGGCGGCGGCGGTGTGGTGCGCGTGGTGCCAGCTCCCAAAACCAATGAGAAGAGCCGTAAATTCTTCGATGACATGAACAATTGGGCGCGTTCGGAAGGGTTCGCTGGGCTTGGTTATGTCACTCGCAAAGGCGGTGAATTCGGCGGGCCGATTGCGAAGAACCATGGGCCGGACCTGATGGCTGACCTCTACAACGAACTCGGCCTCGGCCCCGATGACGGCCTGTTCTTTGCTGCTGGCAAGGAGAAGGATGCCGCCAAACTCGCAGGCGCAGCACGCACGCAAGTTGGTGAGCAGCTTGGCCTGATCGAAGAGGGTTGCTTTAAATTCTGCTGGATCGTCGATTTCCCCATGTATGAATGGGACGAAGACGCGAAGAAGGTCGATTTCTCGCACAACCCATTCTCGATGCCGCAAGGCGAGATGGAAGCATTGGAGACGATGGACCCGCTCGACATCAAAGCGTGGCAATATGACATTGTCTGCAACGGTTATGAGCTCAGCTCAGGCGCAATCCGGAACCACCGCCCGGACATCATGTACAAAGCCTTTGAACTCGCAGGCTATGACAAGGCGACTGTCGACCGCGAATTTTCCGGCATGATCGAAGCGTTCAAATTGGGCGCGCCGCCGCATGGTGGATCGGCTCCGGGCATTGACCGGATTGTGATGTTGCTCGCTGGTGAAGAAGCGATCCGCGAAGTGATTGCCTTCCCGATGAACCAGAAGGGCGAGGACCTGATGATGGGCGCGCCGTCCAAAGCGCAGCCGGCGCAATTGCGCGAACTGATGCTGCGTTTGGTTGAGCCTCCGCAAAAGCAGGTACAAAAGCAGACTCCAGAGGAGGGCTGACTTTCGTTCATACATAATACAGTTTAAATGAACGAATACTGGTCGAGAACTCACTTGGGGGCAATTCATGAGTTACCGATCTGGCAGGTTATTGACGGTTTGCGCGGGCGCCATGGCGGCGTTTTTCGCACAAAGTGCAGCAGCGGAAACGATCCCTGTGCGCGGCGTCTATCCATCGGATGCGGACATCCCCGCAGAGACGCAGCTGATCGTCATGGAACGCTTTGGCGGTGATATTGGTCAAGACGTTGAGCTCGCTTTGAGCGACGTGCTGGGCAATATCTCCATTCGCGGCGAGCCATGGTTCGACATCATTTCACCGGGCGCGCTGCGCAGTGCGACGGTTGAGGTGGAGGGAAATGACGGCACAATCACAACCGCGCCTTTACAGGCCGATGCCCGGCTGCGCGGAACCGTGCGTAGCGAAGCGATTGAGCGCGATATTGATCCCAAGATTGAGCGCGAATGCGTTGCTCGTGATGATGAAGATAAGTGCATTGAACGCCGAGAAGTTCGTATCCAATGCAGTGAGCTGACCGTCCGCGTCGACCCACGCATCCTGCTGGTCAGTGCGCGCGGGGAGCAGCTCTATTCCTTCGACGCCTCTCGCAGTGAAAGTGTGCGATTTTGCGCTGATGAAAGCACAGTGCCATCGGTTCTCGATATGGCCAATGGGATGGTAGATCAGCTAGTCGGCGCGATCCGCCGCGACCTTGCCCCCAGAGAAACGCTGCGCAATATTCGCGTTATGGAACGGCGCCGCGACTTGCGCCGTGAGGACCGCGATCCTTTCCGCGATGCTGTGCGGGCGACCAATGAGAGTATTGAAGCGGCTTGTGCGGGCTTTGAGGGGTTGGAGCAGACGAACCCCGATCATGTCTCCGTCCTGTTCAATATTGGACTGTGCTATGAAAGCGGCGGAGAGTTGGAAGGGGCAGGCGATTACTACCGCCGCGCACTCGCCATTGATCCGGATCGTGACTATCCTCAGGAAGGCTTGAACCGGGTGAGCAGCCGTATGAGAGCAGAGGCTCAGTTGGCGGCGCGGTCGAGGTATTGAGGGTTTCGAGTAGAAGGTGTGAAACCAAATGAACGCGCGCGCCGAACCCCATGATATGAAACAAGGCTTCACGTTAACCCGGCGGTCCGCGCTCACTGGATCGATTGGATTGGCAGCGGCCATTCCGCTGACGGCGTGCAGCGCTCACGACGGAGCGTCATCCGTCACAACTCAGGTGCATGTGATGGGCGTGATCCATTCCGGCCATCGCACCAGTGAGCGATATTCGCTGCCCATACTCGAAGCGGCAATCCGCAAAGCCGCGCCAGACGTGATCCTGACCGAAATTCCCCCTGAGAGGGTGGATCAAGCCATCACTTCGTTTCGAGAAACCGGAAAAGTGGACGAACCGCGCACGCAGGTTTTCCCAGAATACACGGATGTCGTCTTTCCGCTGAGCCAGGAAATGGGTTTCCGCATCTTGGGCACGGCGGGTTGGACACAAAAGATTGCCGATGATCGCCGTGCGGCTTTGGAGCGGATTGAGAGCGACCCATCGCGGGCGATCGAATGGGAAGTCCATCAGGCCGCGTTGAGCCACTATTCGCGCGAGATCGCCGGTCGCGGTGACGATCCGCGTTTCATCCATACGCAAGAATTCGATCAACTCGTTGAAAAATCACGTACTCCCTATCAGCGTTTCTTCGACGAAGATCTTGGCCCCGGTGGCTGGACGCAGATCAACCTGGCGCACACTAACCTGATCAACCGCGCGCTCGATATGATTAGCGGACAAGGGCTGACCGCGCTCATCACCTTTGGCAGCGCGCATAAGTATAAGATTTTGCAGAGCTTGGAGCCGCGCGATGACGTTGAAATTCTCGATACGCGCGAACTATTTGTGTGAAGGTCGGTGATGATCGGGAATGCGCATTGCATCTTGACTTGCGCTCAATCGAACGCACCTTTAGGGCCATGGGGTAATTGAAACCCCAAATCTAAGAGGGAAACACATGAGCGATACTGCCGACCGCGTGCAGAAAATTGTCGTCGAGCATCTCGGCGTCGAAGGTGACAAGGTCACTCAAGAAGCGAGCTTCATCGATGATCTGGGCGCTGACAGCCTCGACATTGTCGAGCTGGTGATGGCTTTTGAAGAAGAGTTTGGCGTGGAAATCCCCGACGATGCGGCTGAAAAGATCAGCACCGTTGGCGATGCGACCAAATTCATCGAAGAGCACAAGGGCTAATCGCCCCCAGATTGCCCGGTTCCTTGCTTGCAAGGTCGGGTCTCTGACCGACAGGCCCGAGCCCTTTTTGAAAGGGTGGCGGGCCTGTAGTGTTTGAGCAAACAAGCATTTGGCCCGCTTAGGCTTTGGAGAGATGAATGCGCCGCGTTGTTGTCACCGGACTTGGCCTTGTCACCCCGCTTGGGGGCGATGTCGAGACCTCTTGGAAAAATCTGATCGCTGGCGAAAGCGGTGCAGGGCCAATCACGAGCTTTGATCCAGAAGGGCAGAAATGCACCATCGCATGCGAGGTAAAGGACAAGGATCATCCTTGGGGCTTTGATGCGGACAAGCGTGTTGATCACAAGGTTCAGCGGCAAGTCGATCCCTTCATCGTATACGGCATCGATGCCGCGGGTCAGGCGTTGGAAGACGCAGGCCTGACCGATCTTTCCGATGCAGAAAAAGAGCGCGTGGGTTGTTCAATCGGCGCGGGGATTGGCGGTTTGCCGGGGATCGAAAGCGAGAGCATCGTCCTGAAAGAACGCGGTCCGGGCCGCGTTTCTCCGCATTTTGTGCATGGTCGCTTGATCAATCTGGTCACTGGGCAAGTGCAGATCAAATATGGTTTCATGGGTCCGAACCATGCTGTTGTGACGGCTTGTTCAACCGGTGCGCATTCCATCGGTGATGCGGCGCGGATGATTATGATGGACGATGCGGATATCATGCTGGCGGGCGGAGCGGAAAGCACCGTCAACCCGCTGGGCATTGCAGGGTTCGCACAGGCGCGCGCGCTCAACACCAGCTTTAATGACCGGCCAAAAGAGGCAAGCCGCCCCTATGACAAGGACCGCGAAGGCTTCGTCATGGGTGAAGGTGCGGGCGTTGTTGTGCTTGAGGAATACGAGCATGCCAAAGCACGCGGCGCGACAATTTATGCCGAGGTCACCGGGTACGGGCTGTCAGGCGACGCTTATCATGTGACTGCCCCGCACCCAGAGGGCAAGGGCGCCGAATTGGCGATGCGTATGGCTTTGAAGAAGGCGGGCCTTGGCCCCGGTGATATCGACTATGTCAACGCGCATGGCACATCGACCATGGCCGACACGATTGAGTTGGCTGCGGTGAAGCGCGTGTTGGGCGATGATCTCAGCGGCGCATCGATGAGTTCGACCAAGAGCGCAATCGGTCATTTGCTGGGCGGTGCTGGCGCGGTCGAGGCGGTGTTCTGCATCCTTGCCATGCGCGACGGTGTGGTGCCTCCGACGCTCAACCTGCACAATCCCGATGACGGCACAGAAGGCATTGACCTTGTGCCACTGAAGGCGAAGAAGCGTGAAGTGAACGCAGTGCTGAACAATTCCTTCGGTTTTGGCGGCACCAACGCGTCGATCATCATGCAGAAGGTGGATTGATCCGATGAAGCGGTTCGGCTGCATCGTCGGACTGGTTTTGGCCTTGGTCGCCGCTGTCGCTTTGTTCGTTAGCGGGGCAGGGCTGGGCGCAGCCACGGTTGAGCAAGACACGCCATTTATTGTGCCAGCAGGCTCCTCATTGAGCGCGGTGGCCAAGGATTTGGAAGAGGGCGGCTTGATCGAATCCGCTGACGGCTTCCTGATGAATGCACGCCTGTTCGGGTCCTCTGATCCCATTCAAGCGGGCGAGTTCCAGCTAACCGAAGGCATGTCGCAAGGTGACATCCTTAACATGTTCCAATCTGGCGATGTCATTCGCCGTTTCGTCACCATCCCCGAAGGCATGCCGTCTGTTTTGGTGTGGGAACGATTGATGGCCGAAGAGCTGATGACTGGCGATTTAGACGTGCCGCCTGAAGGCTCAATCCTGCCTGACACATACGCCTTTGAACGCGGACAGGAACGCAGCGCGCTGGTCGAGCAGATGCAGGCAGCGATGGACTTGTACCTGGCTGAGGCATGGGCAGAGCGGTCCGATGACATTGCGGTTGAAACGCTGCGAGAGGCATTGATCCTTGCCTCCGTAGTTGAAAAAGAGACCGGCACACCCGAGGAGCGCGGCACAGTTGCGGGCCTTTATTCCAACCGGCTCGAAGTGGGGATGATGCTGCAAGCGGACCCCACGATCATCTATCCGATCACGCAGGGTAAACCTTTGGGCCGCCGGATCCGTCAGTCCGAGATCGCAGCGGTGAATGGCTACAACACTTATACGATGGTTGGCCTACCCAGTGGTCCGATCACCAATCCGGGGCGTGAGAGCATCGCAGCTGTCCTCAACCCAGAAGATCACGAATACCTCTTCATGGTCGCGGATGGCACGGGCGGGCATGAGTTCAACGCAACGCTGGATGGCCACAATGCGGCGGTTGAGAAGTGGTTTGAACTTCGCCGAGAACGCGGAGAGATGGAGTAGGGACGTGGCGCGGCCGTTTATCGTCACCGCCGCTTTGCCGCCGAATATTCAGGCATGGGCCGATGGTCTGCGCCGAGAGCACTATCCGGCGGAGCGCAATCACTTGAACGCGCATGTCACCATGTTCCATTCTTTTGCGCCGTCGCTTTTGGAGGAACTCAAGATATTCCTGCCCACCATTACGCGCGAATTCGCACCCCCTGAGGCCATGATCTCTGGCGTAATGGACCTTCACACAGGAACCGCCATCGCGCTGCAAAGCGAGCCTTTGCTGACATTGCGTGCCATGATAGCCGAACACTTCCACGGCAGTCTGACCGCGCAGGACCTGTACGAGCCGCGCCCACACATTACGATCCAGAACAAGGTCTCCAAGCGTGAGGCGCGCGAGCTTCAGGCGCGGCTTGGCCCGGCGATTGAAACGCGCGCATTCACCTTTCCCGCGCTCGAATTGCATCTCTATCAAGATGGCCCGTGGGAGGCGGTGAAACGCTGTGCTTTTCGGGGCAAGGAGCGGTTGGTTTAACGTTTTCGCGCGACGGTGCAGGATGGTGGCTGCTAAGGGGCAGGGATGGACAATTGGAGCACATTGGTCGGCTGGGGAGCAGGGATCGCGTTGATCGCGGCGATGATCCCGCATCAAGTGCGCACGATCCGAATGCTGTGCCTCGCTGCTGGCCTTTTGGGTGTCGCCTACTTTGCGCTCACCGCAGGTATTGGCATCGGACTGGTGATCGCGATCGGCTTTGTGGCCGTAAATGGCGCGCGCCTGTTCGAACTCCGCCGCAGAGCACGCTCTGGCGTGATGACGAGCGAAGAGCGTGATCTGTTCGACCATGTGATGAAGATTGAGGAGCCGACCCAGCAAAGCCGCCTGCGCGATCTCATGATTTGGGAAGATGTCACCGTCGGCTCGCAATTGATCAAACAAGGAGAACTCGATCCACCCCTAATCTACATCGCCAGCGGTCGAGCAGAGATTGAACGCGATCTGGCCATTATCAGCGAATGCGGTGCGGGCGAATTTCTGGGTGAAATGAGCCATGTCTCCGGCGAACGTGCAAGCGCGACCGTTACTGTCACGCAGGACATGCGCATGGCGAGGATCGACCGCGATGCCCTGGGGCAATTGGCGGCCAGCTTGCCTGAAATCGGCAAAGCGGTGGACCGTGCGTTCAACCGCAGTTTGGCGGTCAAAGTGCTGCGGATGAACAAGAGCTCGCGTTAGAGGTGGCTCGGCGGCAAACTTGAGGTTGACCGGCGCGAACCTGCGCCCTAAACGCGCCGCTCGCTTGAGGTCTTTGGCCTCGCGAATCCCGCCCTGTAATATAACGAGCGGGATCCCTTTGGGGCGGAGTAGCTCAGGTGGTTAGAGCAGCGGAATCATAATCCGCGTGTCGGGGGTTCAAGTCCCTCCTCCGCTACCAAATTTCATCAATGATGCGGTGTTTGGCTGGCCATCCAGCTTGTTGCACGGGTGATCTCACGCGCATCATGTGGTGCACTGCTACGGCTAGTCCAAGTCGCAGAAATTGATAGCGGTGAACAACCAACGCATCCAATTCACGACTTGACCTCAATATCGGCGGCCGACCCATGATCAGACACTTCAGCGAGGGCCAATCAAGTTGACTTGGCTGAAGTCCAGTTAAGCTTCCGAAGCCTCCGGCCGATATACGCGCCAGAAGCCAAAACAAATGTCTGAGCAGTAATGCCAAGCACTGGCGTCAATGAAAGCCATGAAGCCTCCGAGTGCAGCAATGCAACCGGATTGCCGCTGGTGAGAATCCAATACATCATGAGCGGAAACAGCACGTTTCCAGTTGCGGCAATGATAGTTGAACCAAGAGGAAATTGGTGAACTGCGACGAAGCCGATCAAAACGGCGACGCAGAAAACCGGGGTTAACATAACGATCAGCAGAAACAGCTCTTGGCGCAAAAGCCCACCGGCGAACGTGGCGGCAAAGCCGAACGTAAGAGCGTTTAGGACAACAACCAGCAATGGAGAAGCCATGGCGAGCAACAGTCTCGGCCATTGGTTTTCCCATTTCGTTCTGATTGCCGCCAGAAGGCACCCAGCCGCCCAATCTAATCTGTTCGTCCTCACTTCGGTCGTTTCAACAGCCATTGCGGCAATCCAGTCCCGATCCGCAGGCTCTGAGATCCAATTTGAGAGCCGCAGCAAGATGACCTCGATCAAACTTAACTGAGTCATGTAGGCAGTCCTTGATCTGGCAGTCGAACAATCTGACGGTGAGATTGGGCAAGTAAATCAGCGCCCAAAGGGAGGATACGATAGGCGTGTCTGGGAGGACGTCCTTGGACAATGGGTTCGAGCCATTGCGATTCCAAAAGTCCCCTTTCAGAACATCGAATGAGAATTGGATATAGCGAGCCCGATTTGAGCTCAGTTAGCTGCGCAATCTCCAGTCCATAGAGCCAATCATTTGGTCGAGCCGCGAGCGCTGATAGAACAAGAAGAGTCTGACGTGATGGCTTACGCTTACGTTTCATTCGCAATACTCTATCTATGTAGAGTTATGAGTCAAGCAATGCTCATTCCGTTTTGATCACGCCACTAGATTGAGGGCAAACGGAGCACGCCCACAGCCTCTATCGTGAGCTTAGCTGTAAGGCAGGGGGATTGCTTATGTCGGTGCTGAGTTGCGCAGACATCGTCGTCGAGGGCGTACAAGCTCATATCCACAATGGTGAAACACTCGAAAATCGGCTCCGCAATGCAGAGCCGGTTTTCTGTTCATCGAAGTAGCGGCAACTAGTTGATGTCTTGGACATCCATAACAAGTTCGACCCACTTTCGCTGATTTTCGATATCGTGTTCGAGGCCTTGCTCATCAGCGATGCGGAAACGTTTGACTGCCGGTGTCTTGCTGGTCGCCTGATACAGCCAATAGGCCTCAGCTTTCAGCGCATCATCGATGGGTTTGTCGATGCTCTCATAGACCATCTGCTTATAAGCGTTGATCGATTCAGCCGGGAATTGCACAATGCGCTTGGCCAGATTGTCGTCAGATTGGATAATTGGCTTAGCGGATCAGCTGCTCGACGGCGTTGATCACACGCCTATTTTTTGCGGGATTTAGCGCGTCAGGATGTGGCTGTGTGAAGGTCTTGCGATCATTGTCGTAATACCGGCCAGACGCGCCAGCGAACTCTTCGCTGAGCGCTGCTCTGGTCAAAATGTCAGCACCAATGCGAAGATCGTTGCCTTTCTGACCGTAGGCTTCCTTGACCATTTTGCTGCCAAGAAACGATGCTGGGTTTACTGCCACAATCATCGGACCATCCGCCCCAAGCTGGTTCGCCAGTTCGAACGACCACATGGTCAGAGCAAGCTTGCTTTGGGCGTAGGCCGCGTTGTCGGAGAAGGCCTGTTTAGCCAGGAGGCCATCCACATCGACAGGGGACTGGGCAGCCGAAGACAGGTTCACAACGCGCGCCTCTTCGCTGAAGTTCGCCATTAGAGACTTGGTCAGCAGATAGGGGGCAACGACGTTGACGATAAAGCGCGTGTCATAGCCATCGGCATTGGTCGGGTTGGGTGTTGTGAACACGCCTGCATTGTTGATCAGCACGTCGATTGCGTCGAAATCGGATTTGATCTGCGTCGCCAACTCTTTGACCTCTGCCAAGATCGAAAGGTCGGCGCGGTACGTGTTGATCGTCCCCGCGCCGGGGATGGCCGATACAGCGTCCGCCGCTGCAACAACTTTTTCAGCGCTGCGTCCATGGAGCAAAAGCGTGTGCCCTTCAGCCGCGATCATTTTGGCAGTTTCAAGGCCAATGCCGTCGGTGGCGCCAGTGATGATTATCGTTTTGGTCATGGGATGTATCCGTTCATTGAATGAGAGTGGTGAGGTTCAATTTGCCCGATCAGAACGGGGCAAAATTGTCGGGCTGAACCCGTGGCAGTGACCAACGCTCTTGCGCTGATACAGTGTTGTCGGAGCGCCCGTGTTGATAGGGTGTCTGGCCATTCTGGCCGTAAAGCCAGAGCACGAAATTGTGCCGCTCACCTTGGGTGATCGGTTTGGAGGCGTGCATGGCTCTACCGTGATGGATGAGCGCTGTACCCGGTGCAAAGGTCAAATCCTTTACGGAGTTGGTTGCCGGGTCCATGAAGCGTACAGCTGAACCGGAAAAGTCCTCACCCCGCAGGTTCAAGTTGATATTTAATGTCACGCTCGATGCATCCGTGTGCGCCTGCAACGTGGTGTCCTTGCCTGCCTCCCATTGGATGGAAAAGCCGAATGTCTGGCTGTCATAACCATAAACATCCGGACACAGGAGCCGCGCAATCGGTCGCATAAAGTGATCCATGAGATCTTTGTAAAACGCCTGAAATGATGGGGCGGCGAGATACCCTTCGGAGCGCGGATCAAGCATGGCACCGCCGCGATTGAGCACAAGCCCATAGGGTGGCCGAAGCGGGATATCCGCTTGCCCAGCGCGGTGCAGGAATTCCCTCAAGATGGAGAGTTTGTCTGGATCAAAGAATTGCGCTTCGTAGACGTTTGGAAACACTTCGGTCCAAAGGGCCCTCACCGCAATCTCTTGCTCCGGGTCTTGCCAGGCTTGCTCGACAGCCCGCCGCAGTTCAGGCGCATAAAGCGAGCGGTCGAGGCCAAGGTCAGCCAGACCTCCATTTTCCTCCCATTGTGCCCAAGCATGCTCAAACACATCCTCGTTCTCGTTCCAGAAGCGATTTACGCTCGGTGTCCGTTGCAGCATCTCTGCCCGCGTTGGGCGGATCACGGTGCGGGCTTTTTCGAGTAGATCGGTCGACATTGTTCTATGCCTTTCGTGTTCAGCAATACCGGACGAGCGTGCGGCTCTCTATGCTTTTGCGTGGGGCGTTCGCATTGCGATCCCCCGGCAAGTCGAGAGCACTGTGGGCCAGATGAGGGCGCCCGCCATTGTCGTAGATGTTGAAGACGACGACCTCGCCAGAGGTCATCTGGGAACGGTAGAACCACTCGTGGTTGCGGTTTGCGGCGACCCCGAGAATTTGGCCAAAGCGGTCCGGATAGACCAACCCGATATCCATCCAGTCATTGTCTCGTATCGAGGATGGACGAATGAAGCCGAGGGGTGACGTTTTGATAACGCGATCAATAGGGCGCCACACATTCACAAACCCAAATCCGGCGCGTTCGAATTCATCAGCGCGTGCTTCGCCGACAAGATCGATCAGGCGCTGATGAGCGCCCGCCTTGTTGTAGTCATTGTGGACGTTGCGGGCAGGGCGGCGCGCGGCGTTTGCATCATCGATGCGCACGGTGTGGTCAAAGATGATGACCTCCTTCGCGCCGATTTGCTTTTGCAGCAGGCCGGTCAATTCGGCATTGTAAGTTGCTTCCCACTCACCGTCGTCGGTGAACTGATCAATGGTCGAGACGTGATTGAGAAACGCAATTCCATCACGCTGAAAATCGAGGTCAGTCTCCCTGCCGCGCATATCGGCGACCTTGATTTTGGTCTCAACCAATTCGGGTGAGACCAGATTGCCGATGATACCATCTACATCAAATTCGAACGCCTGCGGGGCGGCCTTTTTGATGTGGTAGTTCACGCTTGCGTCAATTTGCATGACCTGTCTCCAAATGAGCGCCGCCCTAAGCGCCGCGACCTTGGATTTGGATATATTGCCTCCTTTATCGATATAAAATATAGCCAATTGCGATATAGAATATAGGATATCAGTATAATATGGATACAGATGCACTGCGCCTGTTCGTCATCGCTGCGGAGTTGTTAAACATAAGCGCCGCCGGGAGGCAGTTGGGACTGGCTCCTGCGGTGGCGGGCGCACGTTTGGCAAAGCTGGAAAAGGAAGTGGGAGCCGACCTGCTTCATCGTTCCACGCGCAAAGTTTCTCTATCGCTCAAAGGGGCAGAGTTTCTTCCGTTCGCCAAGGAAATTATCGCGCAACAGGATGCCGGACTGGTCGCGCTGGGCAAGGGGAACCCGGCTGCATCGGGTACTTTGCGGTTTGCGTGTTCAAGCACGTTCGCTCAGCTTTACATCGCACCCATATTGTCGGAGTTTTTGGACCGACATCCAGACGTGAATTTGGATCTCCGGCTTTCGGATACACAAACCAATCTGATCGAAGGTGCTTATGATCTTGCTCTGCGCAACCTTGCCATAGAGGACAGTTCGATGGTCGGGCGAAAGCTCGCAGACGACACCCGCATTCTGGCCGCTTCGCCAGATTATCTCGCGCGACATGGCACGCCTGATACGCCGAACGATCTGCAAGGGCATCGATTGTTGGTGTTTGGCAGTGGCAGCCGCACTTTAAGCGCTGATAACAATCGTGAATGCCTTTTCCCACCGGCCGATGCAAACGAGCAGGTTCGATGCGATGACGGCGCAAGCACACGCATCGCAACACTTGCTGGGGTTGGCATTTCCATGAATTCGCTTTGGAGTATCAATGATCATTTGCGGGAAGGATCACTCGTACGGGTTCTGCCTGAATACCAGGTCAGCGATGGCTCAGCAGTCTGGCTCGTCTATCCGAAATCGAACGTCTTGTCGGCCAAAGTGCGTGTGATGATCGACTTTCTCGTAGAGAGAATTGGCCCGCGGTTGGTCTTAGACGATTGACCGGATTGTATTGAAAAGCAGAAAAGTGATTATCGTCGAGACCAGCTTATCTCGCAAGAGGATATGATGCACATACATGCCTCAATTTTCAAAGAGGTAAGCGCAATGAAGTCGATGGTCCTGAATTTATACGGTGATGACGCCCAGTTTAAGGCAGCCGAAATCGCTGATCCAGTGGTCACGCCCGGCCATGTTCTGGTGCGTATTGCCGCCAGCAGTGTGAATACGGTTGATACGATGATCCGCAAAATGGGTCAGGATCAGCTTCCCCTTTCACCCGACCTTCCCGCCGTTTTGGGTATGGATTTCGCCGGAACTGTCGAGGCGGTCGGAGAAGGTGTCGACGGCTTTAAACCGGGCGACGAAGTGTATGGCTGCGCTGGCGGATTGATCGGTCTTCAGGGCACATTGGCTGAGTTTATCAACGCAGATGCCAAACTGATTGCCCACAAGCCCAAATCGCTGACCATGCGTGAAGCCGCTGCCATCCCGCTGGTGGGAATTACGGCTTTTGAGGGTTTGATGCGTGCGGGCGTCAAAGAAGGACAGACAGTCCTCGTCCATGGCGGTGTCGGTGGTGTTGGCCATCTCGCTGTGCAATTGGCCAAGCATATGGGGGCGGATGTCTATGCAACCATCAGGGATGATAACGAGGTGGGGACCATTGAGGGTTACGGTGCCAAAGCGATCAACTTCACCAATGAAGCAGTCACCGATTATGTGGCGAAGCACACTGGCGGGACGGGTTTTGATGTCGTTTTCGATTCTGTCGGCGGCGCCAATATGACCAATTCCTTTGAAGCCGCAGCCTTGAATGGACAGGTGGCTACCACTGTCTCCATGCTTGAACTCGACCTGACGCCAGCGCATTTCAAAGGCCTGTCGATCCATGTCGTCTTTATGCTGATCCCGATGCTGCACAATCATGGGCGCGAACAGCATGGTCAGATCCTCGCAGAGCTTGCGCGGGTTGCAGATGCAGGCGCGTTAAAACCGCTCGTGGATGAGATGTCCTTCGGCTTGGCTGAAGTCGGCGCTGCTTACGACCGCTTGGCCAGCGGCAAAGCCAAAGGCAAGATTGTCATCTCCAACTAAGCAAGAGCGGGCCTAACCATGAAACGCACGGTTTCCATTATGATGGGTGCAGCGGTGATGCTTGCGGCGGGCTGTTTAGATACCGCCGATGAGCCTGAGTTAATGGGTGAGGGAAACGATGTCACTGTCATCCCCGTTGATGAAGTGACCTATCAGCCGCTCAACCCCGCCAGAGGTGACGCCAGCCCACAAGCTGGTGTTCTTTGGGGCGATATCACGCAGGATGTCCCTTCGGGAATGTTGTTGAAATTTGGTGACGGTTTTTCCTCTCCGCCGCACATTCACAACATCACCTACCGGGCCATTGTGATCAGCGGAGCTATTCACAATGACGACCCACAGGCGGCCAAAATGTGGATGGAACCCGGCTCATATTGGACGCAGCCTGCGGGCGAACCCCACATTACGGCTGCCAAGCCGGGCGAAACTGCGACTGCATTTCTGGAGATTCTCTCCGGTCCCTATCTTGTTCAAGGGGTGGGTCAAGAATTCAACAACGGGGAGTTACCAATCAATCTGGCGAGCCGAAATCTGGTTTGGCTTAGTGCTGAGGAAAGCGTTTGGATCAATACTGAGAATCCAGAAGGGCCGGGACCAGAGGTAGCTGTGCTGTGGCAGTCAGGGGAACCGACCGCCAGCAATGGCTCGCTGCTGAAACTGCCGCCAAATTCCTCAGTCACGCTCTCCGTGAGTGAGGGAAGTCTAAAGACTGTAATTATCGCAGGAGCAGTCGATCATAAGTCAATCGGCCGCGACGCGACACGTCTGGACGCTGGTGGATACATTGCATCAGATGACAACACAGACCACGAAATCACCTGCATCGCTGATGATAACTGCGTGTTATACCTCCGGACGAAAGACGGTTTCACCGTTCGGTAGGGGATCAAAATGGCGGTCAGGCTTGAGGAGCTTGAAAAAGCAGACAGGCTGCTGACGACTCACATTCTCCCTCAAAAGCCGTCGACTGGAATGCCTATCGTCATGACCGGATCGCCTACGCGCATGGACGGGCCGCGTTTTCCATAAAGTGCGTAACCATCAATCGGTGAGTGCAATCGCTGCACCTCTTGACCAGAGTAATCGCGGATGATGCCTATAAGGTCGCCCTCGAAGACATATCGGCGCTCTAAATCGACCGGATAATAGATCCCCGAATGCTCCGCGCGTATGGCGGTCGAGCTCTCAAAATAGCGCACCGCACGAGGGAAGTTGGTGAGAGGCTTGTCCCAAATGCCAAGAATACTCAGTGCGTTTTGCACGCCAGCTGCGACACGTTCTGCATGCTCCTCTGAGCGGCTGCCATTCTCGCCAAGTTCGACAAGGACTGTTGGAATACCAGCCGCTACCCCTTGGCGGTTCAACGAGCGGCGCGTGTCGACCTGTTCCTGCGTATTCATTTTGTAGCGCACGAGATTGGGGAAACCGAAGCCACCGGCGACTTCAAGCGCAAGGCCAAAATCAGTCGCAAGCGGCCCGCCATAGACGCCCACAAATGGCTCCAGGAACTCACCTGCATCGCCAGAGTGAAGGTCCATCAAGAAATCCGCACGCGCCACGACCTCGCGCGAGATCAGATCGGCGATGCGTTCGGTTGATGTGCCATCGGGACTGCCGGGGAAGCTGCGATTAAGGTTCTTGCGATCCACTGGATTGAAATGCGGTGTGCGATATTCAAACGAGGGGATGTTTGCGATGCGCACAAAAATGATCGTCCCTGACAAGTCTGCCGGATCAATCCGGTCGGGCAGTCGATCGACCGCAAGAATGGACGAAAACTCAAACCCGTGCACTCCAGCAACGGCTGCCAAAACAGGGCCTTCCTCATCGCCGTGAAGGACGGTGACGGGAATAAAACCCTCCGGCTCATCGCCGCGCGCAGGAACAGTGATGCGAAAATCAGATCGTGTGCCCGGCTCAACGCTTTGGCCACCAATTTCGAACGGCACCACATCCGAAGCCAAGGCTGCAGGTGTGATAACAAGGAACAACGCGCTCACAAACAGGCGAATGATGGATTGAAGCATCTTTGAAAGCACTCCTAGGATGGTGGAGCATAAGCGGGCAGATCCTCCAGAAGTTCCTCATCATAGGGTGCTTCTGGAAACATCAGCGGATAATGAAACGCACGCAGTTCCTCATGGAAATCGCGAACCGCATCTTCATAGGCAATCATAGAAAGAGCATCGGTGCCCGCCAGCTTTTCGAATGAACGTTCAACGAAGCTTGTTGGTGACAAGAATGCTGCAATCTGAGCCTGTCGGTCACGTGCGACGCGCGCATCGCGATATTGCTGCACGAGGGGGGCAGCGGCCTGATCACCGACCTGCTGGAACGCATAATACCAATTCCAAGCCCAGGTTTCCTCAATCACTGCGTGCTCGGCATATTCAGGGTGCTCAGCAACGAAGGGGTCCATGGTTGCTTCTTTGGGCAAGTCCCACGCATCGTTGACGGTTTCACGCTGGAGCAGCAAAATCTCGCCCCCATCAGGAACCGGGTTTGCCGCCTCAATCGCGAATTTCGAAAGCGCAGGCACCACGATAGCGAGAGCCAGCCACAATCCGATGAGCGAGGTCAGGAGAACCGAAGGCGTGGCGTTGATGCGGCTCACCAGCTCAACGATCAGCCACCAGACAAGCAACGAACCGATCACAATGGCGCTCGCTTGCAAGCTCATTCCTGCGCCTGTTCCTTCGATTGCTGAGGCCACCCACAAAGGCGCGAGCAACAAGGTGGCCAGCGCACCGACCCGAACGATCGCACGGGGCAGCCAAAGGCGCGACGATGCACCTGCGGTTGCAACCAACAGATCATGTCTGCGCGCCGTTCGTTCAGAGGCGCGTAGGTCGTAAAGCAGCAGGATCAAAAGAAGCGGCGCGACCGATGCAGCCAGAAAGGCAAAGTCGAACCGCCCCACAAGCCCGAAATTCGCATTGCGCGTATCCGCTTCGTGAATTTGCCCTTCCAATGCGAGCATCCGCACGCGGTGCTTCCACGGCGCGGTATCGCGCTGACCCATCGACGCAAAAGCAAAATCAGAGGGCGGCGCATAAGTGAAATGGAAAGCGTAGTAAGCCGCACTTCCCCATTCCTCATGCCCTTCGAGCGCGCTTGCCCGGTCGAGTGCATCTTCTTCCAATAAGGTCGCGATGGTTTCCCGCTGCTCGCGAACTTCGGACACGCCAAAGCTGACCGCAATTACCGATAGGGTAAAGGCGAGTGCCAACCAAAAGACGGCGCCCTTATCCTTACCCAAAAAACGGATTTCGCGGGAAAGAGAATTCAGCATCAAATCTTCACCCTTCGCGCTGCAAAGACGACCACACCACCAGCAAAGATCAACCAGCCAAGCAAAATGCCAAGCGTCAGGCCGGAGCGGGCAAGACGTTCATCGGCGCTGTCCGGTTCGAAGCGGAATTCATTGAGAACCTGCCAGCTCGCCGCATTGATACGCGCGCGTTGGCTGGAGGCTGCATCATTGCTGCGATTGATATCAACTGTGTAGTCGAGCTGCTCGGCATGAGCCTGATTGAGCGCTTGCACGAAATCAAAGCGCAAAGTTTCCGCTTCGCGCAAGAACCGGTGATGGGTCGCAAGGTCAGTGCCTGCGAGAGTGCGTGAAGCTGAGCTGATCGCGATGGTGGGTGATGCGACACCAAACAGGTCAAACATGCGCGATTGGCTCGCCTCAAGGCCCATCCGTTCTTCTGTGTAGGAATTCAGCAGGTCGGTCAGCTCGGCTTCCGAATAGGACGCGACCACGCCGCGCCAGTTGATCGGAAGTTCTTCGATCGTTTCAACCTCATATTCCTCAAGCACTTGGGCCTGAAGCTGCTGAAAAGCGGGGTCTGCGGCATTGTGGCCATCGCCCAGCTTGCGCTGTTCCGCGAGCATCACAAGGTCGCTTTCAATCTTGCCCGGCGCATCAATAGCGGCGCTGCTGGTGTTGATAGCAAAACGCGGAACGATGAGAGCGGCGAATAGCCATGCAAAGATCAGCACGCCCAGCGATACTGCGCGCTGTTTGAGGATGACAGAGGCCGCAAGCACAATCGCGCCCCAAACACACAGATAGAGGAAGTATCCGCCGACCAGCGTGAAGGCGGCAAGTGCGCTTTCGCCTGCGCTAACGGAGAAAGCCGCGACGCCAATGAGAGGCAGCATAAATATCACAATCACACCGAGCAGCGCAGCCGCTTTACCCATAGCTAGCGTCACGCCTGACTGCCCCTGAGCAAGCATGACGGCCAACGTCCCGCTCTCCCGTTCGCGCAAGAACATCGCATGACCCAATACGATCAGAAGCAGCGGCAATAAGAGTTGATAGAGGCTCGCAGGGGTCAGGGCAGCAAATCCGCCAAGATCCGCTGCCGCCTTTGTATCGGCGAACATGGCGGTGTTTTGACGGTGCCCTTCGAGGAAGATTGACTGGCCAGTGACCGCATCAACGCCCGGCTCAAACATGGCGAGCGGGGGCGGAGGGCGGAAGGCATAATGGCCATAATGCACCATGCGGTGCGGGTGCCGATCAGGCTGAGCGAAGAAGGTTTGCTCGGCTGCTATCTGCTGTTCCAACCGCTGCGATTGCTCACTCGCGATCCGGTCTATCGTTAGAAAGCTGGTGGCGGCCAGCAACACAGCAATGATCAACGCAGCAGCGATCACGACCTTGGATCTCAGCCACAACCGCCATTCCTCACGCGCGATACGAGTGACAGCGCTCATGCCACCCCACGCCCGGCAAAGGCGGCGTGAACGGTCTCGGTGTCGATCCGCTCGCCATTTTCCGCCGCAAAGCTCCCGACGAGTTTGCCGCCGCGAATAAGACCAACCCGGTCAGCGACCTGACACGCGCCATAGACATCATGCGTCACCATCAGGATGGTCTGCCCACCTGTCGCCAGCGCCTTGACCAGATCATGAAATTCATCAATCGCCACCGGATCGAGGCCAGATGTCGGCTCGTCCAGCAACAGGATTGGCGTCTCTCGAAGTAGCGCCAATGCAATTGCCGTCTTTTGGCGCATACCCTTTGAGTAAGACTGCAAACGACGCTTGCGTGCCTCTTGTGGCAAGGCCACTCGTTCAAGGGCTGCATCTATCTCAGACCGCCCCGCCGACTTACCGGCCAGATCGAGGAAATAGTCGAGGTTTTCATAGGCGTTCATATGGCCATAAAGCGACGCGGCCTCCGGCAAGTAAGCAATCGCATTTCGCGCAGCAGCTACATCGCTGCTGACGCTGGCGCCGTTCACTAAAACCTCTCCGCCTGAAGGTTCTAGGAAGCCCAGAAACGTGAGCAGTGTGCTTGATTTGCCCGCACCATTTCCACCGAGCAGTGCGAATATCTCGCCTTGCTGCACAGCAAAACAAACGCCATCCAACACGGCGTTTCCCTCACGAACCAGAGAAAGCGAACGAGCCTCCAAAGGGGATATCATTGCGTGTACCCTTCTGTCCTAGAAACTGTAGCGTGCGGTTGCACGGAAACTGCGTGGAGCACCCGGTTGCACCCAGACATCTGCGAATGAGTTGGTGTAGAAAGTCTCATTGAAGATGTTGTCCACGTCCGCTCTCAAGACAAACCCTTCGGCGACCTCAAGTTCCGCGAAGGCGCGCAGCGTCGTGTAAGCAGGCAGGTCGAAATCGAAACCGGCAAAGCCGTTGCGCTCACCGACATGCAGCAACCCGCCACCAAATTGTGCTGGCATTTGCGCGATGTTGAACTCTTGGCTCGCGAGAATGCTGAGTTGGCGATCAGGTGAGTTAATCAGAGGATCGCCCGCTTCGATTGTCGCGCCAAAGCCACTCTCATCGAGCGTAGTGTTGAGGTAGTCTGCATCGGTGTAGGCGTACGATAAGAAGAGGTTGAAGCCGCTTTCAAAATCAAGGTTCGCATCGAATTCGATACCTCGGCTGCGCGCCTCGCCGGCGGTGAACAGGAAAAAGCCAGCGGCTACCGCTTCGGGACGATCATCATTATTGAGGATGTTGCTTTGGTCGACCTGAAAGAATGTCAGCGTGATGATGCCATTCACACTGTCCGAATACGCACCAAGATCCAGCTTAGCACCGAATTCGGCGCTTTCGGTGATGTTGGGCGCAAACTGGTTGCCTTCAAAGTCTGAGCCGGTCTGTTGGCGGAAACCTTCGCCATATGATGCGTAAAGGCTGACGCCGTCATCAATCTGATAAACCGCGCCGACTTGCGGTGAGAAACGATCGGATTGTGCCGACGTCGTGGTCGCAGGTGTTGCGCGCAAATTGGTGAGGTCTTGTTCAAAATCATCGAAGCGTCCGCCAACGCGGATTTGCAGCCTATCGGTGATTTCGATTTGGTCCTGAACGTAGAAGCCAAAGCCCTTGAGCACTTCATTGCGGTCTGTGTTCGGGCCGGGTGTGGGTATCGGGAATTGGCCGTAGACCGGGTTGCTAGCGCTCAGCGACAAATAGGTCGCAGGGTCCAGTGTCGACAGATCTGCATCTGCCGGGACAAAAGGCGGGCGGAAACGCAGAATGAAAAGGCTGTTTTCAAACCGGTCATAATCTGCACCAAAGATCAAACGGTGACGCAGCGCACCTGTTTCAAATTCTCCAGCAAGCTCTGCACGGGCCACAAAGTATTCGGAATCGAAGTCGCGGAAGCGGAAGAAACGCGTGATCGTGTCGCCATCGCGAAGATAGAGTTGGCGACCGCCAAAGTTGTTTTCCGAAGCGTTGCCCACCAATGAAGTCTCGCGGTAGCCGATACCGGTGAGCAAGCTCCAATTGTCGGAGAAATCGTGCTGAACTTCGAACTGGTGGCCGGTGACTTCGGTTTCAATCGGGCCATCTCCCGGTTCACCAGTGAAGGTGCGGCGGGGGCTGAAGCCGAAAGTGTCAGAGAAAACTACTCCGCGATCAAAGGGGATGTCCTGCGCGGTGTATTCGAATTCGTAGGTTGCGCGCGTGTCTTCGCCCAGATTGGCAGTGATTGAGGGGTAAAAGCCATAACGCTCCGTCTCAACGGTTTCGCGGAATGAGCCAGCATCCTCGTAAAAGCCAACAAGACGCACGCCTAGATTGTCGCCCAACGTGGTTTGGAGGTCGACATCACCACGATAGAAATCGAACGATCCACCTTGAAACTGGACATAGCCGGAGGTTTCAAAACCCGGCCGCTTGGTAACTAGGTTGACTGTACCGCCGGGCTCTCCGCGACCGTAAAGCGCGGAACGTGGGCCTTTGAGCACTTCGACTGCTTCGATCCCCGCAAGATCACGTGGACCGCCAAAGCCGCGCCCGGCATTAAAGCCATTCACCAGATAGCCTGATGGCAGATTGATATCGCCGGAAAACCCCCGAACCGAGAAGGCATTCCATAGGCCACCAAAATTGTTCTGGCGTGCCACGGATGCGGACAGGTCGAGAGCTTGATTGAGATCAAGCGCGTTGGCTTCGCGTAGCAAATCCTGGTCTATAACCTGATCAATTTGAGGCACTTCGAGAGGCTCAAAATCCCCGCGATAGGCGCGCCGGTCAGTCACGAGTATTTCGTTTTCTGAGGTCTCTGCCGCTTCAGAATTCTCGAAGTCTTGAGCGAATGCAGGAGCGGGAGCCAGCGCGAGAATGGCGATAGCGGATGTGGATGCGATTAGTCGTGGATTGGCCATGAGGACCCCCGGATCATGTGTGTCGAATTAGGCGGAAAATATGTGCGGCTGCCATCAGTAGGCCGCCCGAAAGGGTCAGGATCGTCTCGTTGAGGCCCCAATGTTCGGCGAAAAGCGCAGCAAGCATCAAGCCGATGCCGCTGAGCGCTGGAACAAGGAAAGAGGGCTCACGTCCCGAATGAGCCTTTGCCATCACAATTGCCGATGCCCCAATCGCAAGGGCTGTTAGCAGCCAATGCACCCACTCGGCCTCAGCGGTTGTAGACAAGAGAGGCGCTGCAATGGCGATCACTGGCAGCGCAACACAATGCGCCACACAAGCAAAGCTGAGTGCAATAGCAGCGCGATCAATGGTGGAAGAGGAGGGCATAGAGGCTCGATGTGATGTTATCACATTTCGCGTAGGCGTGTGTTCCTCGATCGTCAACCAGTTGAACTAGGCGGAGCTCAGAAGTTCGACGAACGCCTAACTAGTCAGGCCGAATGTGATAATTGCTAGATGCGGGCTCGACACGTTCATGAGCGGATGCCAGCCCGAGTACACTTGGCGCCGAAGCTCCGGTCATATCTCGTTTTTCGCGGCAAGTATGAGCACGTATAAGGGCGTCTTTAATGTCGACGCGGAGATACGGCACCGTGTTCTCAATCTTGGAGTGATCCAGCAAGATTTGGATCGCTCGGATGTTGCCGGTGGGTTTATAGCTGATTGAGGCTTTGATCCGTCGCAGCAAGTGGGCCCACGTCGCTTGCAAATTCCGGCCAAGTCTCTGGCATGTCGAGCTAATTAACAATCCGTCTCTTCGGGGTTCAAGCCCGTCCGCCGTTACCAAATTTGCAGTCATCTTTTGCATGTGAAAAAAGTGCTGGGATGGAGTTGAATTGGTAAATCTGTTAGCCAGTCCAAGTAGTTCGGTTTCCAATTTCGCGAGACATTCAAGCAATGGTCAAAACGGTTGAGAAGGCTAAGATTCAGCGGCGCTATTCGCCTGAAGTACGCCGATCTATGATCCTTGATGCGGCGGCTGGAATGGTCGAGCGAGAAGGCATTTCGCAAGTCTCAATGGAGCGCGTAGCCAAGAGTGCTGATATCAGTAAGTCTCTTATTTATAAGTACTTTGACAACACTACGGAGATTCTGCGCGAGCTGTTGGACCGAGAGCTTCTGACGCTGCGCAGAGCGCAATTTTCAGCAGCAGAAGATGCGCGAACTTTTGAAGATATGGTGCGCGGGGTAACGAAGGTCTATCTTCGATATATTGAGAAGCGCGGGCTTTTGATTGAGCGATTGCAGTCTGATCCAGCGATCTCCGATTTGACCGATCCAGCGACTTTTGACCGCGAGGTTGCGGTCGAGTATTTTGCAAAGATTGTGCACAACAACTTCGACCTTCCGTTGGAGACGGCACGCGCTGTGACCGACATATCCTTTGGTGTGCCCGTATCGGCTGGATCGTATTTGTTGCGACATAAGGTCGATATGGAAGAGCTCGAAGACATCACAGTTTCGATGATTATCGGCACCATCAATGGCGTGCGCGACAATTACATGGTCCGTAAGCGCGCGTTGAAGCGCTAAACGTTACTGAACGAACTTTTTCCAGCCTTGCCAGTCCATTCTGAAATGCTGCGAAAGTGGCGAAATCACTGCCGACTTGGTTAGAAATAGAGATGGCCCGGCCGTGGAAAGGCCGAGCCATGAGGAGAGAGCTTTTTAGGCGGTCGCTGCGCCAGTTTCGAAGACTAGAAGCGGAAGGTTGCCTCTACACCGTATGTGCGCGGTTCGAGGATCACGACTTCACGGAAGCGACCGACCAAACGACCAGCTGGTAACACGCGCGTGATGTCGTCATTGTCGAACAGGTTTTTGACAAAGCCGCGGATCTCAAATGGACCGTCATCCGGTGCCAAAAGCACTTTGAGATCGGTCTGGCTGTATCCATCGAACCGGTCGATTGGCTTGTCGAATGCCGAGCTCACAAATTCGCTTTGCAAATAGTGATCGACGCGCGGTGTGATCGTCCAGGTGCCCACAGGAATTTCCCATTGCGCACCGATGCTGATCTTGATCTGTGGTGAGAAGGGCAGGGGATTGCCATCTGCATTCTTGATCACGCCGGCCGGCGTTGGTGCAACGATAACTGTGCCTGGCGCAACACCAAATGGATCGGTTTCATCGATCGATTCAAAACCGACTATTTCGGTGTTGAGATAGGAAAAACTACCATCGATTTGGAACCGGCTGCTCGGGCGCACGGCAAATTCGGCCTCAACCCCCCACACATTGGCATCGGAGTTGACTGTAAGGGCGGAAGTCGGCGTTGTTTGACCGAGTTGGAGCCCCTCATAGTCATAATAGAATGCAGCGACACTTGCATTGAAAGTGCCATCGGCGGTCCCACCTTTAAAGCCGATTTCATAAGCGCTCAGGAATTCAGGGTCGAAGCCGCGAACGCCCACGTCGATTTGGCCAGGATTGATGCCGCCTGCTTTGTAACCGCGAGAGAAGCTTGCATAGCCGAGAATATCGTCGGTCAGACGTTGATCGATAACAATCCGGCCAGTGACAACGCCTCGCTCAAACTCACCGAATGTAAAGTCAGGAACGCTGCCATTGGCTTGCGGGTTGAAGAATACCTGACGTGTCAGGATAGTCTTCTTATCATCTGAATAGCGCAGTCCGCCGGTGATCCGAGTGTTGTCTGTGAGGTCGAAATAAACCTCTCCGAAAACACCGAAACTCTCCGTCGTTGTCGGGTCCGACTCAGTTGTCAGCGCTGCAAAATCTTCGCTGAGGCCGGTCACTTGCTGCCGGAATGCGAAGATGTTGCTCGTGAAGATCGAACTGCCTGAGCTGCGACGGTCATAATAGTTACCGCCAACGATAAAGTTGAGAGGTCCATCATAGTCCGATGCCAAACGCAATTCTTGGTAGAATTCACGAGCTTCGCTGCGGTCACGACGACCGTTGAGGATGGCGTTGCTTGTGACGGTGGTGCCATCATCGAAGAAATCGAACGTAACGGGGATCGGCAGGTTTACCGTCGGAACGAACCGATCAAAATCGCGAAAGCTATCGCGTTCAATCTCGGTGTAGCCAGTGAGCGAGGTCAGCGTCAGTGCGCCGAATTCATGCGTGACTTCAAGCGAACCTTGCCATTCCTCAACGAAATAGCTCGGGTCGACATCCTCATTGAGCAGACGCGTGTCCGTTGGGTTGAGGCTGCCTGCGAAGTAGTTGGTGCCCGGAGCAATAAGGCCGAGTGCGCCACCAAACGCGTTGAAGATTGAAGATTGTGAATTCGGTACGCCAAACCCACTTTCAAGAGGCGAACAACCAAGCGCGGGGTCTTCGACGCAGAGAACTTTGGTGCGTAACTGGCGGCGATCATTTTCGCGGAAATAGGAGACCACTAGGTCTGCGCGGGTATCGCCAAATTCCAGTTTTGTGCTGCTGCGCACGCCGAACATCTCACGGTCATCGACATCGTTGCCGGTGAACAGGTTGGTGGAATAACCGTCACGGTCGAGGAAGAAGCCTGCAATGCGAGTAGACAGGCTTTCGGTCAGCGGGACGTTAAGTGCCCCGCGAAGTTTGATCGAATTGAAGTTGCCGTACCCCGCGGTGACGTACCCTTCGAAATCGTCAGTCGCCTTTTGAGTGATGACATTGAGGACACCAGCCGTGGTGTTGCGGCCATACAAAGTACCTTGAGGGCCGCGCAGAACTTCGATCCGCTCAAGGTCGTAAAATTCGGCCTCTGTGGCTTGTGACCCCAAATAGACGCCGTTCACATGCGATCCCAGACCAGCTTCTGCAGTCGAAGAGATTGCCAAATTACCCACGCCGCGCAGAGATGCGCCGAACTGGTCAACGGTCAGATTGGGAACAGAAAAGCTAAGGTCGACTGCATCGTCGATCACTTTGTCATCGATCGCAGAGGCATCGAAAGCTGAAATCGCGATTGGAACGTCTTGAATGTCTTGTGAGCGTTTTTGTGCAGTCACGAGAATGACATTGCCACTACCAGCGGAGCCCTCATTGGCCCCTTCATCCGAATCTTGCGCATAAGCGGGAGCCGCAAAGGCGCTGAGCGATAAAGATGCGACTCCAGCGAACAGAGCGATTCTGGTGCTTTTTCCGACTGATACGGACATTATTCCCTCCCTTTAAATAGACTTTATGTCTTTCTAGAGGGCGTAATATGCCTAAAATACACGATGTCAAAGCTTTTAAATTGACTTATTGTCTATCTAAGTGCAGCGTTGCCGAAATGCTTCATGAAGAGCTTGCTCGGGAGAATACGGATATGATCGGTCGCAAGGCGCTCAAATTTGGCGGAGTGGCGCTGGCCAGTGCGTTGCTTGCAGGTTGCAGCCTATTAGGCGGTGGTGAGCCGCGTGAGGTGGAGCCTGATAGCGTCATCTTAGGTGTCAACTTCGTCGGTGTTTATGTGGATGACGTGGATGCAGCCGAAGCCTATTACGGCAACTCTGTGGCAACCGAAGTTGTCGATGCCCCTGCTCTGGAGACGACCGGCATCCTCGCGGCCTTTGGTGCGAACGGTCCAACCGCCGAAGATGGCGCAGACGCGAGTGCTGCCGGAAATGAGCTCATAGCCAGACTGATCCGAAGTAGTAATGCGCAATTGTTGCTGATGACGTCAGCCAATCGTTCTGAGGTGGGTGCGCAGATGTCCGCAGTGCCAGTTAATGGCACGGGCATTGCGCATGTGTGCTTCCAAGTTGCTCGCGAGACCAACGCATATTCAAGAATGCGAGACGCCGGTGCGACACCTGTGGGTGCGGATGAATTGATCCATCTCAATCCCAAGAACCCTGTCTATTACGGCTATCTTGCTGATCCACATGGTATCGTCACTGAGATTGAGGAGGTGGATATTGCGGCGCTTGATCTGCCAGAGCCACCGACCAACCAATATCGCATCCGTCATGTCTCACTTGCGACTTCTAACCTTGATGGTTTGATCGACTTTTATTCAGCATTTCTAGGCGGTCAGGAGCCGCGGCATGTCGGATCATGGTTCCCCATCTCTGCTGACACAATCGATCAAGTCTCCGGCCTCAAGGATGTCGAAGTCGAAATGGCTTGGTTCCAGATTCGCAATCTGGAGCTCGAGATTTTCCAATATCACAGCCATCTGCCTGAACGCCCAGCTGAGCCGCGCCCATTGGATGCGGCGGGATACAATATGATTGTGCTCGATGTGTCGGATCTCGATGCTGCGCGTCAGCGATTGGTCGATGCAGGTGGCGAATTGGTTGCCGGGCCCGAGAGCTTTGCGGGAGGTCAGGCCATCTTTGGCCGCGACCCGGATGGCAATCTGCTGGTGCTGCACAAGACCGCAGACAGCTCACCATTCTCAGCCAAAAATTTTGCCGACAACGGCACCAAATAACTTCAGGAGTTCAAATGTTCGACCTTACGGGTAAAGTTGCGATTGTAACCGGCGGCAATGGCGGACTGGGCCTTGCATATGCGCGTGGACTGGTAAAATGCGGCGCACACGTTGCCGTATGGGGCCGCAACACAGACAAAAATGCAGCTGCGATTGAACAACTGCGGGCGATGGGCGGAGATGTGGAAGCTTTCGCCTGCGACGTGACTGATGAGGATCAGATCGCAAAGGCTTTTGCTGGGACGATAAAGCGGTTTGGCAAGATTGACAGTTGCTTCGCCAATGCGGGCGGTGGCGGCTATCGCGGAATGTCGCATCTGACCAGTCGTGAGACGTGGCTGGACTCAATCGACCTCAACCTGATGAGTGTTGTGCAAACCTGGAAGCCTGTAACCGAGCATTTGCTCGCTCGCGGTGAAGGTGGTCGATTGATTGTCACATCGTCCGTCGCGGCCCTTGTCGGGACAGGTGGTGCAGCAAGCTATTCTACAACCAAAGCAGCGGTCATCGGTCTCGTGCAAGCGCTTGCGCTGGAGCTTGGCCAAGGTGGTATCCGCGTGAATGCGATTTTGCCCGGCTTTATCGAAACCGAAATGTCGCTTGATACGAGCAAGGCTTTTCAGGACTCCGCTCGCCGTCGTTCAGCCATTGGCCGGATCGGCACGCTTGAAGATATGGAGGGCCCGGCGGTCTTTCTTGCTTCAGATCACAGCGATTTTATGACTGGGCGCACGCTCATCCTGGACGGTGGTCATACAATTCACCCGATGTGATATCGGTTTCCGGGTTGGACAGGTGGAGAGAACATGAAACAGCGAGCTATCGGCCATTGGGCTTACGCCATTTTGCTTGTCCTGATCGGCCTGTTGCTGGCTGTGCCGGGCGGTGGTTTGGTCTATCTCGGCGGCAGCCCGTATTATGTGCTCGCCGGGTTGGCGACATTGGTCACGGCGTTCCTTATTTTTCGCCGCTCTTCGCGTGCGGTCCCGACATATGGCGCAATTCTGGCGATTACCGTGGTTTGGTCGCTGTTTGAGGCTGGGCTTGATCTGTTCGCGCTGCTTCCTCGGCTCGCGGCTTGGCTGGTCGTTGGTCTCTATTTCCTGACGCCGTGGTATCGCCAGTCGCTTCGCGCGCGCGAAGAGGGCACGGATATTCCTATCCCCAATCGCTGGCTGGTGGGTGCACCATCACTCGCCGCGATCGCGATCATGCTGGTGGCTAGCATCCCAAGCTACACGCAAAATGGTACGGGAACGGTGCGCGAAGGCAAAGCTGATCTCGCATCTGACTGGCGCAATTATGGCAACACCGCTGGCGGCACGCGCTTTGCTCCGATTGATGACATCACGCCAGAGACGGTTGGTGGGCTCAAGGAAATCTGGCGCTACCGCACTGGTAGCGAAGAGGATTTTAAGGCGACCCCGCTGCAAGTGGGCGACAATCTTTACCTTTGTGCGGCCGCTAATGTCGTTATCGCGCTGAATGCAGAAACCGGCGACGAAATATGGAAATACGATCCGGAAATCACTCCGCCAGCTGATCACCAATATGCGATCACCTGCCGCGGAGTAGCTTACTACGAAGCGGGCGAGGGCTATGCCGGTCAGTGCTCGGCGCGAATTGTTACCGCCACCGTCGATGCCAGCCTGATTGCAGTGAATGCCGAGACTGGTGAGGTCTGCGACGACTTTGGCGAAAACGGTATAGTCGACCTGCGCACTGGCATAGGCGAACATGCACCCAACGAATATTACCAGACCTCGCCGCCAACCGTTGCTGGCGACAATCTGGTCGTGGGCGGGCTGGTGCTCGACAGCCAAAAGCTTGGTTTGCCATCCGGTGTAGTGCGCGCCTTTGATGCGACTACAGGTGCGTTCTCATGGGCATGGGATATGGGTAATCCGGGCAATTATGATGAACCAGCAGAGGGCGAGACCTACACGCCTGGCACGCCTAATGTCTGGTCGGTCATGAGTTATGATGAAGAGCTCGATCTCGTTTACTTGCCCACAGGAAATGCAAACCCCGACTATTACGGTGGTGAACGGCGCGACTTTGATGAGGAATGGTCATCAGCAATCGTTGCACTGGATGGCGCGACCGGTGAGCCGCGTTGGAAGTATCAAACGGTGCATCACGATGTCTGGGACTACGACGCGCCGGCACAACCGGTTTTGGTAGATGTGACGCGCGACGGCGAGAATGTGCCTTCCGTTGCACTACCAACGAAGATGGGCTCGATCTTTTTGCTAGATCGCCGTGATGGCACTCCAGTGCACCCGATACCCGAAGTCGACGTCCCGCAAGACCCTGAATTGGGCGATTTCCTTTCGCCAACTCAGCCGGAATCGCCGCTGCCCAACTTCCATCCTTATCGGCATGAAAAGGATATGTGGGGCATTACTCCTATTGATCAGATGGTGTGTCGGATCGAATACCGAATGATGCGGTATGAGGGGATGTTCACTCCGCCAACGCGCGGTGGCACGCTGCTTGCGCCGGGCAACTTTGGTGGGTTCAATTGGGGGAGCGTCTCGGTTGATGCAGATAACGGCCTGCTTGTCGCCGCACCAATGCTGCTCGCTCACCGCGTAATCCTAGCAACCCCAGAGCAAGTTCAGCAGGCGGGGCCGGTTGCCGCAGCTGTTTTGGGAGAGGATCATCCCGCCGTGCGCATGGATGAGAACGCACCCATTGCGGCTCTGCCAGACGTCAATCCAAACGATCCGTATGACCAGATGCGGGTCAAATATTTCGGCATTCCAATGCCATTTATGTCGCGTTTGGGCACATCGATTCCCTGTTTTGAACCGCCATGGGCGCGGATCGCCGTGATCGATCTAAATACCAAGAAGCTGCTCTGGAGCCGCCCGGTTGGTGACATGAGCGATGCCGGGCCATTTAATTTGCGGAGTGGATTGCCGATTGATGTGGGTACTGCAGTGCGTGCAGGAACGCTGACGACGCGTGGCGGGTTGACCTTCATTAGTTCAACCATGGATGCCAAAGTGCGGGCCTATAACGTTCGTACGGGTGAGGAAGCCTGGGCATCAGACCTCCCCGGTAACGGGCAATCAACTCCCATGTCATATCGCGCGCCACAATCGGGGCGTCAGACGCTCATCGTGACTGTGCCAAACCCCAGTTGGCGTTACCCGCGTGATCCAGCGACTAACGAGTATCTGGATTCACAGAGCGTGCGTGACGGCAAAGGAGGCTATGTCATCGCCTATGCGTTGGATGACGCGGATTAGGGCAACGCGCTCTCCGGAACCTGTGCCTTCTTGATCCACAGTCAGAAATTGAATTCTGCCGTCACATAGAACCTCTGCGGATCTCCGTAGAAACCGGTTAGCGTTCCTTCCAGACCCAGTGTCGGTGTGAAAGGCACCCCTCCGGTCCCGCCTGCAACGAAGTTATAGCCAGCGACGATATATTCCTTATCGAGCAGGTTTTTGGCGTGTGCACCAATCGAAAAGCGCCCCTCATCATCCGTGTACACAATGCTCGCATCGACCAAAACAAAGCCATCCTGATCGAGAAACGCGTTTGGTGTTTCAAACTGGCTGGCGTCGGATCGCAGCGAGGCAATGCCGATGAAATCGACTATGCCATCGGCAATCGGAAGTCCGAGGTTGAAGCCCATGTGCGCGGTTATGTCGGGTGTGTTTTGGAAGACTCGTTGGTCTGCCACATCTACCCCAAAGGCATCGATAAAGGTGTCAAAACTGGCATCGAGGTAGCCTAGGGACCAGTTCACACTGAATCGACTTCCGTCGCCTGCGAAGTCTTCTCCGACAAGCGCGCTGCCTTCAAATTCAAAACCGTTTACGTCCGCACTTGCCGCGTTTGAGGTGATGCCAATGAAGCTATCATTTATGCCATCTCCATTCGTGTCCAATCCCACAGAGCCGGGGATTTGAACATCGTTATACTGGCCAAAGAACACGGCAAGCGAGACGTTCAGGCGATTGTCCAGCAGCGACCCTTTCCAGCCCAATTCATAGCTATCGACCGTTTCGGGCGCAAAGCGCAGGAACTCGAACTGATCATCAAAGTCGATGTCGCCATCACCGTCCAGATCGGGCGCTGCAGTGGTCTGTCCGCGCGGATCAAAGCCGCCGCCTTTGAAGCCCTGGCTGTAAGTGAAATAGATGTTGTGATTGGTGTCGGGCTGCCAACTGATCGATGCGCGCGGGTTGAAATCTTCGAAGGTTTCGCTGCCTTCAAAGTCACTTGTGACCGCGATTGGGATCGCTGGGCTGTCCGGTACGAACAGGTCCGAAAAACCACCGATAAAGGTTGTGCGCAACACCCGGCTTGAACGCTTATCATTGGTATACCGGCCGCCAAGCGAAACACTGATCGTATCAGTCAGCTCAAATGTGAAGTCGCCGAAAACGGACCAAGTCTCTGTCTCAACGTCGCCCAATGTTTGCGCATTCAATCCGGGCAGGCCGATCAAAGCGCCGGTGTTTGCTAGTAACACATCGAAAGCGGTGAAGGCATTGGCATCGAGATAGTAAGCGCCAAGAACACCCGATATGCGGTCGCCTTCGTAGAGCAGCTGCAACTCCTGGCTGAACTGGTCGTTCTCATAGATTGCAGGAACATCCAGGTCCCCGGAAGGCAGGCTATCAAAGTCAATCGGTGTGGTCGATTTATCCTCTCGATAACCCGTGATCAATTTTAAGGTCAGCGTGTCGTTTAACTCAATCGCGACGTTGAGAGCGCCGCCATAAGCTTCAACCTCTTGGTCAACCACATTGAGGCCTGCGCGCGTGTCGAACACGTCGTCTAACACAGGAGCGCCGGAGAAGAGACCGGGGATCAACCGAGTGCCCTGTCGTGCCTCGCTTTCGTCAAACACGTAGTCGCCAGAAAGGCGGACAAAGACGGGGCCATTATCAAACTCAAGAGTGCCGCGTGCGGCCCAGACATCCTTATTGTAGTTCTCTGTTCCCAGGTTGAGGTTGTCGCCAAACCCTCCGCGCGACAAACGCGCTCCGCTCGCGCCAATGGTCAGGCTATCTGTGATCGGGGTTGATCCGGTGATGATCAGGTCCGCTTGATCATACGAACCCAAGGTTCCGCGCACCGAAACGCTCGTTTCATCGGGCAGCGGCGCTGTGACATATTTGATCGCACCGCCGATTGTGTTGCGACCGTAAAGCGTGCCTTGCGGTCCGCGCAATACCTCAATCCGATCAACATCATAGACATCGAGCACGGCGGCCTGAGGACGGTTGAGATAGACATCGTCGATATAGACGCCGACACCCGCTTCAAACCCAGCAACAGGGTCCTGCTGACCCACGCCGCGAATGAAAGCGGTCAGGGTGGTGTTGGTGCCACGGCTGACTTCCAGCGTAGTATTGGGCACCGTCTGTGCGACCTGTGTGAGTTCAAGCACGCCGCGTTGCTCGAGCGCTTCTCCAGTGATCGCGGTGATCGATAGCGGCACATCCTGCAGCCGTTCCTCACGGCGGCGAGCGGTCACAATGATGCCATTGCCCTGTGTGCTTTGCGCGTCGTCGCCGTCTGCAATTGGTGCATCCTGGGCTGCGGCGGGGGCAGCATATGCAGCGATGGCGGCGCATCCGGTCAAAAGCAGCGTGCGGTTACCAATTGCAATTTTCGTCATGTGTTTCGCTCCCAAACTCTCTCTGATTCCCAGCAATATTGAAAGTTGAACCAACTTTCAAGTTATGACTTGTGAAGTTCATTCAGATTCCGTAGGCCACTGCGAAGGGGAATAAGAATGGACGCGCCAAACGGCTTAGCAACCAACGCAGAAAGCAAGACGCCGCGCACCGAGCGTGGACGGCGGACTTTGCGAAAGCTGTTGGATGCTTCTGCGATTGAGTTTGGCGAACGCGGTTTTCATGAAGCTTCGGTGAGTTCGATCACGCGCCGCGCAGGTGTCGCGCTAGGCACGTTCTACACCTATTTTGATAGCAAAGAGGCTCTGTTCAAGGCGCTTGTCGTCGATATGAGCAACAATGTGAAAACGAGCGCACGGTCCGCTTTGTCAGAAGAGATGAGCGCCTTGGAAATCGAGCAGGCGGCACTCGCTGCGTTCCTTGAATTCGCCCGCGAACACAAAGAGGTCTATCGCATTATCGACGAAGCCGAATTTGTTAACCCTGCAAGTTATCGCACACACTACGAGTCCATCGCCACCCTTATCGAAGCGCGCCTGAAGGCGGGTGGTGAGAGAGGTGAATTGCGCGACGATCTTAGCGAGATTGAGGCTTGGGCAATCATGGGCATCAATGTGTTTGTTGGCCTGAGATATGCGGTGTGGGGCGCGGGAAACGAAAAGATGAGTGATCTTGCCGAAGCGGTGAACCGGATGCTTTCGGAAGGTATCACACGAAAGAATTGACGCGCAACTCCATCGGTTTTCAAGTGAGGCAGCTTATTGTGCATCACGGGTCTTGTGGAAATGCACAACGTTGCGCGCGCGACAAGAAGTGATGGCTCTTCGCCTTTCTTCCGGATGTCAAGCTACCCCGAGGCGGCTACGATAAGCGTTCAGCTATCGTTTGGACGCCGTCTTTGACCACCACCATTTTTCGGTGAGCCGGACTTATCGCCAAATTTGCCCTTGGGCTTGCCTTTCTTTTTGCCTTTGAAGTCGCCTTTGCGCTCCCCTTGGGGGCCGCGTGAAGGTTGCGCCTTTACGCCCGGTGGGCGAGGCCTGCGACCCGGGTCGGACCGACCTTTGCGATTGGCACGTGCAACGACGCGGGGTCCGTCTTGCGACACTTCAAAGCGGATGGCTTCTTCATCGCTTTCGGTGCCTGCTGTGCGTTGGGTGGCGGAATGGAATTTATCAGCGAGAGTGCGCGGGATTTGGAAGTAGGTCTCATCGGGACCAATGCGAATGGCGCCGATTTCGTTGCGCGTCACGTGACCGCGGCGACACAATAGCGGCAGGATCCAGCGCGGGTCGGCGTTCTGCTTGCGCCCAATATCCATGCGGAACCACACAGTATCCTCAAAACCCGGGCGATGCTTTTCCTGTTGTGCCGCACGGCGAGCCTCTGGCGTGTTAGGCATCAAATCTTCGGGCGCAGGCATTTTGGACCGATGTGCATGAACCAGCATTGCGGCCAATTCTGCCGGGCTTTTCTGAGTCATCAGTTTTTCTGCAAGTTCGCGGTCAGCATCGGTCACTTCGACTGGTTGCATCAACGTCTCGAGCAAACGCTCGCGATCCTGCGCCATGATCGCTTCGCGGTCAGGTGCATCGGTCCACATCGCTTTGATACTGGCGCGGCGCAGCATCCCTTCGACCCTTTTGCGGCGGGGGAAGGGAACAATGAGGACCGCCGTGCCTTTCTTACCAGCGCGACCCGTCCGACCTGAACGGTGTTGCAGCGTTTCGGCATCACGCGGGATTTCGACATGTACAACGAGGCTAAGCGAGGGCAGATCGATGCCCCGTGCTGCGACGTCGGTGGCGACACAAACGCGCGCCCGGCGGTCGCGCAGAGCCTGCAACGCCTGATTGCGTTCTTGTTGTGAATGCTCACCTGACAAAGCCACCACGCTGAACCCGCGTTCTTGCAATGTCGCATGCAATCGCCGGACACTCTCGCGTGTGGCGCAAAACAGAATTGCGGTCTCCGCTTCATGGAAGCGCAACAAGTTGACCACCGCGTTTTCGATCTCTGGAGGAGAAACCGTCACCGCCTGATACGAGATGTCCTCGTGGCTGCGGCCTTTATCAACGGTGGCAATACGCAAGGCATTGCGCTGATATCGTTGAGCGAGCGCCTCGATTGGGCGAGGCATTGTAGCGGAGAAAAGGAGCGTGCGGCGTGTTTCTGGCGCTGCATCAAGGATCGCTTCCAGCTCATCGCGAAAGCCCATGTCGAGCATCTCATCTGCTTCATCGAGGACAATTGCACTGAGAGCGGACAGGTCAAGCGCGCCGCGTTCCAAATGGTCGCGCAAGCGGCCCGGTGTGCCTACCACGATGGTGGCTCCTGATCGCAGAACTTTGCGCTCATGCGATGGGTTCATGCCGCCGACACAGGTCGCCACACGCGCGCCGATTGCGCTGTAGAGCCAACCCAGCTCGCGACTAACCTGCAATGCTAGTTCCCGTGTCGGAGCAATCACCAGCGCAAGCGGGCTGTCCGCGCGGTTTAATTCGCCCCCATCGTCCAGCAGCTCACCCGCCATGGCCAAGCCAAATGCGACGGTCTTGCCCGAACCGGTCTGAGCCGAAACGACCAAATCACGCCCCAAAGCTTCGGGTTCAAGCACAGCGGCCTGAACGTCGGTCGGCTGTGAATAATCGCGTTCCGCGAGCGCAGTTTTCAGGCCGATGGGGAGGTCTTCAAAGGTCATGTCATTCTTTTCTTTGGTCGTGCGACAATGCGTGTCAGCGGGCCTTATCGCTCGGCTGGGATCGCATTTGCATTTGTGTGTTTTACGGTGCGAGGGTCGCGCAATTTGCGTCGCGCGCGCGGACGCTTGTTGGTCGTCCACGGGAGCATGAGCTCCGATGTTGCAGTGCAACTAGCCGACTTCAGGCGCCGCGTCCAATGGCAATCCTGCAAGCCAAATGCCACCATGAAACGCTGGATCGCGAAAGATGATCCAAGCTGTGAATTTCTTAGACCTCTATTTGGTGAAAAATGGGAATTCAATATTGATTGAAGTACAAGTGTTGTTCATTTATTCAACAATTGTACTGATCAAAGACCTGCGATGGAAACTGGTGAGATACGTAATAATCACTATATTTCATGGAGTTTTTTATTGGATAACTTCAACGACGTTGACCGGTTGAAGGTTCTTCGGGGACTTTCTTCATCAGAAACGGTGGCTGATGACCGGTTGGATGCGGTTACACTCATCGCGAAGGCATATTTTGACGCGTCCACCGCGTTCATCTCTTTGGTTGGGGAGGAACGCAATTGGTTCATATCGCGTCACGGCCTGAGTGACGACGGAGGCAGTCACGATCCATCGTTTGCAGGTCAGGTGATCCGCAGTGATGGGCCATTGATTGTCTCCGATGCACAATTGGATGACAGGTCCGCGCATACCGAGCATTTCGATGAAGCCCATACGCGCTTCTATGCAGGCGCTCCGATCATCGTCGATGGGGTCGCGATTGGAGCACTTTGCATAGCCGATACCAATCCGCGCGATTTGGATGGCGCGGGCAAAGCGAAGTTGGCGTCACTGGCTGAAATGGTGGCAGCTTTCCTCGCCTCTCCTTCAGAGGAGGCCCGGGAAGAATATGTCGATGATCTCCCTCGAGCGGAAGGCCGCGATAGCGTATTGGAGGCAGCAATTCTGGCGCGCGGCGAAAGTGAGGATGCCCGCAAATTCCTTGAGCTGATTTTGGACAACATTCCGGACCTCATTTTTGTCAAGGATGCCGAGTATAGACACATTCAAGGCAACCCCGCCTTCTTTGACCTTTTTCCCGAAGACATGCGCGACTCGATTATTGGCACGACCGGTGCCGAGGAAATCAATCCGGAGGCTGTCGAAGCGTTTCAGGCCAAAGATCGCGAAGCATTTGAAACAGGGCAGTCGATTGCGATTGAGCAAATCGCAGTAATGGGTGGCCCCATGCGTACATTTCAAACGAAGAAGATTCGGTTTGAAAATAGCAATGGCGAAGTCTTCTTGTTGGCAGTCGCGCGTGACGTCACTGACGCTCTTGAAGCTGAGAAGCGCCTATTGGCGGCGAACGCGTTCCAAAATCTGATGCTTGAGCACATTCCCGATCTGATCTTTGTCAAAGATGCGGAATTCAGGATTGTCGAGGCCAACCAAAATTTCCTCAATGTCTATCCTGAAGACATGCGTGACAGCATAATCGGGACCACCACAATCGAGCAATATGACGAGCAAGAGCGAAATTTGTTTCTTGAACAGGATCGTATTGCGTTCGAACGCGGTGCCACTGAAATCGAAGAGAGTGTTGAATTCCCAAACGGTGAACGCCGGACCGTATTAACGAAGAAGGTGCGATTTGAGGATTTGCAGGGCGAGCCTTTCGTGCTTGCGATCGCGCGCGACATCTCTGAACTTGTTGAAGTGCGGCGTGAAAATGAACAAGCGCTTGAGCTGCTCAACAATGTCTTCGACACCGTAACCGGTGCGGTTGTGGGCCTTGATGCAGATAAGCGGGTCTTGATGATCAACAATGCGGGTCGCCATATCCTCGGCGGGATCACGGCACAGACACCGTTTGCTTGGCCTGAAGCAATTGTATTTCTTGACCCGCAAGACATGGCTCCGCTTGAATCATCACATGATCCAATCGCGCGTGCGCAAATCGGGCAAAAGATCGGTGGTGAGGTGCATTTGATGACCCGCGCAGGGGCTGACGATACCCGGTATGTCCGCGTAACATCAGCTTTGGTCCGAAGTCAGTCCTCTCCGCTACACACCGTGATCGTGTTGGATGATGTGTCAGAAGCGGAGCGCAATCGTCAGCAGATTGAGCGTCAGTCGAGATTGGACGCGCTTGGCCAACTCACGGGGGGTATCGCGCATGATTTCAATAACCTGCTGAACACGATGCAATATGCGTTGGAGCTTATCCGGCGCGACGACCTAAGTGAACGTGGTGAGCGTTCGGCGAGCGCCGCGTTGAAGTCGATCACACGCGGGGCGGAGCTTACCAGTCGCTTGCTCGCCTTTGCGAAAAAACAGCCTGCGCGGGCAACGGCACGCACAATGTCAGAGGTGATGTTGGAATTGAAGGCGCTGGTTGATCCGGCAATCGAGGCATCGATAACTGTCGAGTTTCCTGCATTGGACGATGAGCTTATGGTCTTTTGCGATCAGGGGCAGTTGCAAAATGCAGTGCTCAATCTGATCCTGAATAGCAGAGACGCGATCATGCAAGCCAATACCGGTCATGCAATCCGGCTCAGCGCGCGTTCGGTCGATGCGCTGCCCGCGGAAGTCGAAGGGGTGAGCAGACAGGACGCAGTGCATTCAACCGAGGGGCGGTTGGCTCAACAGCACAGCGACCAGGTCAGGGCCGATGGCCAGGCGCATCGTTATATCGAGATATCTGTTTCCGATAACGGTCCTGGCATGTCCAAAGCGGTTGTCTCGCGGGCGCTAGACCCGTTTTTCACCACAAAAGGGACCAATTCGGGGACCGGGCTTGGCCTGTCCATGGTCTATGGTTTCGTCCAGCAATCCGAAGGCGAAATTCGTATTTACACCGAAGAGGGCGAGGGCACGACGGTCAAACTGTTCCTGCCACGCGGTAGTGCTGAAACTGGCCAAGAAGGTCCAATCGCATTGGCTCCCTTGGTTGAAGGCAAGGGTGAGACGATCTTTGTTGTAGAGGATGAGCATTTCTTGTTGGAGCAGTTGGACGAGTTGTTGCGCGAGTTGAACTACAAGACGGTTCTTGCGCCATCTGGCCGCGATGCGATCAAGATGTTTGAAGAGGGCGTGCGTGCGGATCTTTTGATCACGGATGTGGTGATGCCCGGTGGAGTTGGTGGGTTTGAGTTGGCCCGTTTGGCGCGCAAGATCATCCCTGATCTCCCGATCATCTACATGTCGGGATATACCGGGTTCACCGATGAAGAAATGGGCGAAGTTATCGCTCCGCTCTTGCCAAAACCATCGTCACCCTCAATGGCATCGGCGCAGATAAGAGAAGTATTGGACAGCAAGGCCAAAGGTGACGCCGATGGCTGATGCTTGGGAGGGGCAAAATGGTAGAAACTGGTAAAGTTCCCCAAATCCTCATTCTTGAGGATGACGCCGAATTTGGCCCACTGCTTAAGTATTCGCTTGAGGATGAGGGATATGCGGTTTCACTTCACACCAATGCCCAAACCGCTTTGAAACATGCTGATGAAAACCACGTCGACTTGGTCATTTCCGACCTGCTGATCGAGGAGAACGGTAAGCCTAGTCCGCACGGGGGAGTTACACTGATCTCGGCCCTCAAACAGATCCGCGATCATCCTGCGCCCGTCATTGCGATCTCTGGTGCATTCACACGCGACAAGTATCACGCAATCTCTACAGCCATGACAGTCGGAGCAGATCGGACGCTTGCAAAACCGGTAAGTCCGCATGAATTGCTGGCGCTTATTCGTCAGCTGCTCTGACCATCATGCAGGACGCGGAATGATATGAAACAGGCAGAAGATTTTCGCGGCGTCAGCGCCGATTTGGACTCGCTGCTTTCTGATTTGTCGGATGCAGACTTTGAGCGCAAGACTGGCTTCAAAAGCTGGAGCGTCGATGAGATTCTACGCCATTTGCACGTCTGGAACCGCGCAGCTTTGTTTTCGCTGATGGACGCGGCTGGTTTCAAGGTGTTCATGCAGGACGTGACGGCATCTCGCGGACTCAATTTTCGAGACTTCGAAAAGGGACAAGCGGGCGGGCTCAGCGGTCAGGCTCTGCTTGATGCATGGCGCGGCTTCTATCCTGAGCTTTCCGATGCCTTTGCAGCGGCGGACCCAAAGGCGCGATTGCCCTGGGCAGGTCCGAGCATGAGCGCGCGCTCATCGATCACCGCACGGTTGATGGAAACGTGGTCTCATGCGCAGGCAATCTACGATGAATTGGGCGTGGATCGCCCACTTTCCGATGCGCTCGATAATATTGTGGTGCTGGGCATGAACACTTATGGCTGGACCTTCGCCAACCGCAAATTGGAAGTGCCAGAACCGCGTCCACAACTCTCGCTTACTGTGGCGTCTGGCGAAATGCAGATCTTTGGTGATGATACCGAGGGAGAGCGGATTGAGGGATCCGCGCAGGAATTCTGCCAAGTTGTGACACAATGCCGCAATATCGCCGACACTTCGCTTAAAGTGACAGGCGAGAATGCAACACGTTGGATGGCGATGGCTCAATGTTTTGCGGGACCACCGCAAGATCCACCACCACCCGGAGCGCGTGCAAAGACAGCGGTTTAGCGGCCTTTGAAAACGGGTTTACGCTTCTCAAGGAAAGACTTGCCGCCTTCGGCTGCGTCTTCACTTGACCCGGCAATACGTTGACCTTGGGCCTCCATCATCAACGCAGTCGAAAGGTCGCATTGCAGTGCGCCGCGAATATTCGCCTTCATACGCGATAGTGCGACCGTTGGACCCGCAGCGAGCCGCTCTGCAATCGCCTGAGCTTCCGCCGCGAGCGCATCATCTTCGACGCATTTATAGATCAGTCCGATGCGCTCCGCTTCCTCGCCATGGATCCGCTCGCCCAGCATCATCATCCGGGTTGCCTGAGCAAGGCCGGCAAGGCGTGGCAAGATCCAGCTTGATCCACCATCAGGGACCAGGCCGATATTGACGAAGGCTTGCAGGAAATAGCCGCTCTTGCCCGCGAGCACGAAATCACCGGCCAGTGCTATGGAGCAACCGATCCCTGCTGCTGGACCGTTCACAGCAGTGACCACCGGGATTGGAAGGTTCCAAAGTGAGGCTATCATCGGATTGTAGCTTTGCTGGAGGACAGTGAACGAACCGTCGCCTGCAGTTGTACTGGTTCGTGATCCGCGCCCACCCGACAGGTCGGCACCAGAACAGAATGCGCGCCCTTCGCCTTTGATCAATAGTGCGCGTGCATCGCCAATATCGCGGATCGCATTGAAGATTTCCTCTGCCATCGCTGGGGCACATGCGTTGAGCCGCTCAGGCCGGTTGAGTGTGATCGTCGCCAAGTCACCTGTGCGCTCAAATCGGATTGTTTCGTAGTCAGCCATGGGTCTCTCTCTGGATGTGTTTCGTGTTTGCATTGCTCACAGCCAAAAGTCGCCCTGAAAGCAAGCTCTCAAATTGGAGGTTGCGGGATAGGAAGACGCACGATTGACGGAATGCGGCGGTGTTGCGAGAAGGGCGTTGACCGCCACTTACAGGCGATTGGCCATCTCAAGGGACCGCGAAAAAGCATGAACGCTTGGCGCTTTGCGATTGATCGCGGCGGGACCTTTACCGATGTTGTTGCGCAGACACCCGATGGGCGGCTGGTGACGGATAAATTGTTGTCCGAAAATCCAGATCACTACACCGATGCTGCGGGCGAGGCAGTGCGGCGTTTGATTGCGCATCATGGCGAGGGTCCGATTGCAGAATTGCGCATTGGGACAACGGTTGCCACCAATGCTTTGTTGGAGCGCAAAGGTGAGCGAGTGGCGCTGGCCATCACTAAAGGGTTCGGTGATGCTTTGCGGATTGGGACGCAGGCGCGGCCTGAGATCTTTGCACGCCACATTATATTGCCTGAACAGTTATCCGCGCAAGTCGTTGAGATTAACGAACGGGTTGCGGTCGATGGTACCGTCCTGACCCCGCTCTCTCACGAAGCGGCGCACGCTCAATTCGAAGCTTTGCGTGAACAAGGCTTTGATGCGATTGCAATAATCTTGATGCACGGTTGGAAGCATCGCGAGCATGAGGTGCGGCTGGCTCAAATTGCGCGCGATGTCGGTTTTGCGCAAATAAGCGTCAGCCACGAAGTTGCCCCTCTTATAAAGCTGATCCCGCGCGGAGACACAACCGTCGTCGATGCCTATCTTTCCCCCGTTCTACGCCGGTACATCGACACATTGCAGGGGCAATTGCCGCAAGCCGGGCAATTGCGGTTCATGCAGTCTAATGGCGGGCTAGCAGAGGTCGGTGCCTTTCGCGGCAAAGACGCAATTTTATCAGGACCTGCTGGCGGGGTCGTTGGGATGGTGGCAGCTTGCAGACCGCTAGGGCACTCGAAATTGATTGGGTTCGACATGGGTGGGACCAGCACCGATGTGGCCCACTATTCTGGGGAATATGAACTGACCGGCGACAGCGTCGTTGCCGGCGTTCGGGTCGCGGCACCCATGATGCAGATCCACACGGTAGCGGCTGGTGGTGGTTCGATTTGCAGTTTTGATGGTGCGCGCTTTCGTGTCGGTCCGCATAGCGCGGGCGCTGACCCCGGTCCGGCTTGTTATCGTAAAGGCGGTCCTCTGACTGTTACGGACTGCAACCTATTTCTAGGCCGGATTGACCCTGCATTCTTTCCCAGAGTCTTTGGCCCAGATGGAAACGAGGCGCTTGATCCTCTTGCGGCAAGATTAGCGCTTGAGAAGGTCGCCGCCACCTTGCCTGAGCCGCGATCGCTGGAGGATATTGCGAAGGGGTTCCTCACGATTGCGGTCGACAATATGGCGAATGCGATCCGCAAAATATCGGTGGCGCGCGGGCACGACGTAACCACCTATGCGCTCGCCTGCTTCGGCGGAGCAGGGGGGCAGCATGCCTGTATGGTGGCCGATGAATTGGGCATGGAGACTGTGGTCGTGCACCCGCTAGCGGGCATGTTGTCGGCCTTTGGGATAGGCTTGGCTCCGGTTAAAGCCATTCAAGAAGTCAGCATTATTCGTCCGTTGGGCGATGGATTCGCGCAAGAATTGGCTCAACTTAGCGAGGCGGCGCGCTCTGCTTTGGTAGAGCAGGACATCGATGAAGCAGACATCGCAATTGAGGCACGCGCTAGGCTGCGCTTTCACGGCAGCGATTCATCTTTGAGCATTGCATGCGGTGACACAGAGGTAATGGAAGCAGCATTCCGCAAACTTCATCGCCAACGTTTTGGTTATACGGATAGGGTCGCTCAGATCATCGTTGAAGCGCTAAGCGTTGAGGCCATCGGAATGTCGGGTGGGGTGCAGACATCTAACGCCGAGCCTGTTGCGGCGACGGGCAAACCCTCCGGGAAATGGCCTACAATCTCTCGCTCTGCGATGGAGAAGGGCAACGCCATCAATGGACCGGCGCTAATTATCGACCCGGGTTCTACAACTTTCGTAGAAGAGGGGTGGCAGGCAAGATTGGAAGACGAAGGCAGTTTGATCCTCAACCGCGTCGAGGCGCTTGTGCGCGATCGTGCCGTTGGTACCCAAGTTGATCCGGTACGGTTGGAGGTCTTCAATAATCTCTTCATGGCGATTGCAGAGGAGATGGGTGTGGTGCTGCAATCCACCGCGACCTCTGTGAATATAAAGGAGCGGCTCGACTTTTCCTGCGCTTTATTCGACGCGAGCGGAGCCTTGATCGCAAACGCTCCGCACATCCCGGTTCACCTGGGATCGATGGGCGATAGCATTGCGCGGGTGATAGAGGCGCGAGGCAATGCGCGCGATGGTCGCGGGTTTCAGCGCGGCGATGCCTATGTGCTCAACGATCCCTACCGTGGTGGCACCCATCTGCCTGACATTACTGTCATTGCGCCTGTGTTCTATGATGACTGTAACAATGAACCAAATGGGTTTGTCGCGGCACGCGGTCATCATGCCGATATCGGTGGCATAGCCCCCGGCTCAATGCCGCCTGAAAGCCGCTCAATCCACGAAGAAGGGGTGATGATCGACAACCTCTTGATGGTCGATCGCGGGGTATTCCGTGAAGGCGCCGTACGAGACGTGTTGGGCGACGCACAATATCCGGCACGAGCACCTGATCGCAACCTTTCTGACCTTCGCGCTCAACTCGCAGCATGCACTCGCGGAGCGGAACTTCTTTGTGGGGCGGCGCGCGATGCCGGGGGTGACGTGGTGGCTGCCTACATGGATCATGTGCTCGCCTATGCTGAGGAAAGCGTGCGCCGGCTGATTGATCGATTGGAGGATGGCAGTTTCACATATCCCATGGACAATGGCGCGGTGGTGAAAGTTGCGATTCGCATAGATAAAACATCCCGTTCTGCCGTGTTCGATTTCACTGGAACTTCGGACCAGTTGCCGGACAATTTCAACGCCCCTCGCTCTATTACACGGGCGGCGGCTCTCTATGTTTTGCGCACTCTTATCGACGATGTAATTCCGATGAATGATGGGTGTTTGCGACCTGTCGAACAGATCATTCCAGAGGGTTCTATGCTCAATCCCCAACCTGGTGCTGCCGTGGTTGCAGGTAATGTTGAAACCAGCCAAGCGGTCACCGATGCATTGTTCGCAGCAACAGGCAAACTCGCGCCCAGTCAGGGGACGATGAACAACTTTACCTTCGGCAATGAACACCACCAATATTACGAGACGATTTGTGGCGGATCGGGCGCTGGGATTGATCATGAAGGAACCAATTCGGTTCAAACGCATATGACAAATAGCCGCCTGACTGATCCCGAAATACTGGAAACTCGTCTACCGGTGCGACTTGACCGGTTCGCCATCCGTCGTGGATCGGGCGGGACGGGGAAATTCAAGGGAGGGGACGGAGTTGAGCGCGCTGTTACCTTCCTCGAAGCGATGCGTGCCAATATGCTCGCCAATCGCAGAGCCGTGCCGCCATCGGGCCTCAACGGTGGATGTGACGCCTCGCCTGGCCGAAACTGGGTGGAGCGCCTTGATGGCGCGCGCGAGGAGTTTGGCGCAACCGGGTCGGTTGCAATGCAGCCCGGCGATACAATCGTAATATTGACACCTGGTGGAGGGGGTTTCGGACATGGATGAAGCCGAAGTCGCAACGAATTACTGGCCGCTTTTGGGTATCGTTCTCGTCGTAATTGGCTTTGCCCTGCGCTTTAACCCACTGATGGTCGTGGTTGGGGCCGCCTTGGCCACCGGTTTACTCGCAGGGTTTGATCTGGGCGCTGTTGTTGAGGCGTTAGGCAAAGCATTTAACGATAATCGCTACATTTCAGTCACTTGGATCATTCTACCTGTCATCGGCCTGTTGGAACGATATGGCCTGCAACAGCGCGCACGCGGCATGATTGTCGCGATGCGTGGGGCGACGATGGGTAGGCTGCTTACCGCATACCTTCTCTTTCGTCAGATCACCGCCGCAATCGGCATGAAAGACATTGGCGGGCATCCCCAAACAGTGAGGCCGATTGTGGCCCCGATGGCCGAGGCGGCGGCAGAAAAGTCGCACGGCGCTCTGGGTGAAGACGAGCGGGAGAAGGTTCTTGCCATGTCAGCGGCAACCGACAATGTCGGGCTGTTCTTTGGCGAAGACATTTTCTTCGCCATAGCCTCTATCCTGCTAATCCAAGGCGTGCTCGAAAGCGCTGGCTACCCGCTCACTCCGTTCCAGCTCGCGGTTTGGGCGATACCAACTGCGATCTTTGCATTCATCATCCATGGATGGCGTATCAATGCTCTAGACCGCAGGCTCTCCAAGGTCCGTGAGGCTCCAAAGGCGGAGGGCTCTGTATGATTACCTTGGACTGGCTCTATTGGCTCGCAGGTCCATTCTTCGCGGTTTGGGCGATCTTGAGCCTGCGCGATCAGCGATATGGCAACGCGGCATTCTGGGGTTTGCTTGCCGGGAGCTTCTTCTTCGGATCGGATTTGTCAGACTTCGCCAATGGAGTGCTGGTTCTTGCATTGGTGGCCATTGCCGGGTTCGGTGGATTGAAACGCAGCGAGCCAGAGACAACATCGCTTGAACAGCGCGATGATTTGGCGCGAGAATTTGGCAACTATCTGTTTTTGCCTGCTCTTATTGTGCCAATAACGGCAGTGGCTGGGACGTTGCTCTATAACTACACGCCGCTGTTCCCGGTCGATCTTTTCGAAGAACGACGGGAAACCTTGATCCTTTATGGCGTGGGTGTGGTGATTGCGCTGGTCGCGGCCGTTGTGTGGCTTAGGCCGCCCGCGCTGGCCCCCGCTGAGGAGGGGCGGCGTTTGATTGACTCTATCGGATGGGCTGCAATCTTACCGCAAATGCTCGCATCGTTAGGGGCCGTGTTTGCGCTCGCTGGTGTGGGAGAGATTATCGGCGGCGCGGCGCAAAGCGTGATCCCTGACGGCAGCGTGTTTCTGACCGTTTTAGTCTTTGCGCTGGGCATGGCGTTGTTCACGATGATCATGGGCAACGCCTTTGCTGCTTTTCCGGTCATGGCCGCTGCTATTGGGATACCATTGTTGATAGAAGCATATGATGGTGATCCCGCCGTCATCGGAGCGGTCGGAATGCTTGCTGGTTTTTGTGGAACCCTGCTCACGCCGATGGCCGCAAATTTCAATATTGTCCCTGCGGTCTTGCTTGAACTCAAAGACAAGAATGCCGTTATTCGTCAGCAGGTTGGCACCGCTATCCCGCTTTGGATATGCAATGTGGCGATTATCTATGTGGGAGCGTTTTTGCTGTGGAATTGACGCAAGAAATCGCCAGCAGCTTTGCTCGGATCGCGCTGGGACATGTTGTCCAGGAATATCCGAATAAGCTTGATCATGTTCTGGCCAATGATGCCGATGCTCGCACACCACGCGACTTGCATCCTGTATTCTTTGGTAGTTTTGATTGGCATTCCTGCGTCCACAGCTGGTGGACGTTGCTCACTGTGCGTCGCCTCTATCCCAACATCCCTGAGGCGCGGGATATTGAAGCGCTGGCGGATGTGACCTTTACACAAGAGAAACTGGGCGCTGAATTAGCCTATTTGGATCGGTCTGAATCGCGTGGATTTGAACGGCCTTATGGCTGGGGGTGGCTGCTATATTTACACCATGAGGCTACCCGGCATGATGATAAGCCTTGGTCCGCGCATATGGAGGGATTGGCACGCGGGTTTGCGGCGCGATTTGGCGCTTATCTTCCATTGCTGACCTATCCAATTACCGTGGGCACGCATGGCAACACGGCTTTTGCGTTGGTGCTGGCACGTGAATGGGCACAGGAGCGTGATCCTGAACTGCTTGAGAGTTTAGATGATTGGTCGCTCAGGGCGTTTGCAGGAAGGTCAGACTATTCCGGATGGGAGCCGGGTGGAGATGAATTTCTTTCGCCTGTTTTGATCGCCGCTTTGTTGATGAGCCGCATCATGTCGCGTTCTGAATTTGCGCCATGGTTTAACCGCTTAGTGCTCGCAAATGGCTGGCTGGAGCGGGAGTGTCATCCGGTCACTGTTTCAGACCGAAGCGATGGCAAGATAGCGCATCTGGACGGGCTTTGCCTCAGCCGCGCTTGGTGCTTGCGTGGCATTGATTATGTTATGAGTGATAGCGCTGCTTCTCCCTTGCTCAATCAACGCATCCAAAGCCATTTGGAGGCTGCGATGCCGCATGTTTCGGGTGACTATATGGGGGAGCATTGGCTCGCCAGTTTCGCGCTTTTGGCCCTTTTAGAGCGCGGCAATACAGCCTGAACGCAGATTTTTTTGGGCCATTGTGAGTATGTCTCTGGAAGCGCGCCTAAAGTTTCCGATTCATTCCCCGTTCTGCCCAAAAGCTGACCGAACGGTAGAATTCTGCCATTTTTCGCCATTCTCGCAGAATTTTCGATGCTCGAAAGTGACCCAAGGTTAACCATCGTAAGTTGTAAGCACATGTATCGAAACCGCAGAACTCTGCCGTTTCGGCCACACTGCTAACGGCTTGATAACCATTGCCGCGTATTCGTCCTATGTATGAATACGCAAGTTATAAGAATGTCGCTTTTCGCCACACCTGTTGTGGCGCTGTTTACGCTTTCCGCGCCGGCCTATGCCGATGGGGTGAGCGCGGGTACTCTTATCGAGAACACCGCAACCGCCACCTATGAGGACGGAGACGGGCCGCAGACGGTCGATTCCAACACCGTAGTGGTGCGGGTGGACGAGCTGCTGGACGTAACAGTCACTTCGCTCGACAGTGGCCCAATTGGCGTTCAGCCAGGCGAAGCGGTCCTCACATACGAAGTCACCAATCAGGGCAATGGCCCCGAAGCCTATGAGCTTACCGCGAACCCCACAGTTGCCGGAAACGACTTCGACACAACGGTCGTCAACATCGCTGTCGATACCAATGGCAACGGCACATATGATCCGGGCGTCGATGAAATCCTTACAGCGCCGGAGACCACACAGGTCCTCGACGCCGACGAAGCGTTGCGCGTTTTTGTGATCGTCACCGTTCCTGCTGGTGTGACCGATGGTCAGGCCAGCGATGTTGAGCTGCTAGCTGAGGCCGTAACCGGCACCGGCGCACCGGGCACCGTGTTTGCGGGTCGCGGCGTTGATGGCGGCGATGCAATTGTTGGTGCCACAGGCGCAGATGATAGCGCGGTTGGCACTCTTATCGTTGGCATCACATCGGTTGATCTAACCAAATCAGTTAGCGTTACCGACCCATTTGGCGGAACCAATGCCGTTCCTGGGTCAGTCGCCACCTTTACAATTATCGCCAATGTCGCGGGCAGTGGCTCGGTTGATGACTTGGTCGTCACCGACGCCATTCCCGAAGGCACAACCTATGTCGACGGCACGCTGACGCTGGACAGTGTCGATCTGACCGATGCGAGCGGAGACGATGCTGGCGAAGCATCTGATGCAGACGGCATTTCGGTTGATCTCGGCACGGTCGCTGGCGGCACCGTTCATTCCATCACTTTCGACGTCACCGTTGATTAATCCCATGAAACTTGGAACCAAGAGCATGAAAACCCTAAAACAAATGGTCGCAGCTTTGCTTGTCTTCTCAAGCGTCGCAATGCCAATTTCCGCACATGCGCAAGGCCGAAGCCCTGTTTCGCTTTCGGGCGATGTGATGGCGGTTGAAACATCCGTTGATGAAGCCGGCAATGAAAGCACGCAATTGGTTGAGCCAAGCGTCATCGTACCGGGCGACCGTCTGGTTTTCGGCACTGACTACGCCAATCAGGGCGCAGAGCCGGTTGAGAACTTTGTTGTCACAAACCCGCTTCCTTCGGCAGTTCGCCTCGCACCAGACGCAGATGCTGAGTTAACCGTATCGGTTGATGGCGGTGTGACTTGGGGCACTCTTGGCACATTGACCGTCGCCAATGAGGACGGCACCACGCGGACCGCCGCGCATGCCGATGTCACGCATGTCCGTTGGACAATCGCATCGATTGCACCGGGCGAGAGCGGACGGCTCGAATATCCGGCGATCATTCGCTGATCCATTTCACGAAATCATTCTCCGAACAGGGGGAAGATAACCGCCAAGTCCAGTGGGCGGGTTTTTTGACACAGGACACACGCAGAGGACCAAAACCATGAAACGTACCACCCAGTTACTGGGCGCGGTTAGCGCGGTAGCGCTAGTCGCTATGTCCAGTACACCGGCCCTTGCGGTCGGGACGACTGCTGGTGACTCGATCACCAACAACGTCACCGTCAGCTTTGAAGTTGGCGGCGAAGAGCAAGATGATGTGACGGCAAGCGATACCTTTACGGTTGACCGTGTCATCGACGTCAACGTCAATTTCACGGGCGCAACGCCTGTCGCGGTTTCGCCGGGTCAGGAACAAGCCGGCCTTGCATTTGACGTAACCAACCTGTCGAACGCTGTTGTCGATCTCGACCTGTCGACTGTCCTTACGGGCGGTACGGCGGCCAATATCGAAAACTTCGAGATTTATCTTGATGCAGACGGCAATGGTTCGCTCGATGCAGCTGAAATCGCGGCGGGTCCAATCACCTTCCTCGACGAAGTTGCTGCCGATGATGGCACTGGCACTGAGACCATTTCGGTCGTGGTTGTCGCTGACATTACTACGGACGCTGTGAACGATGACACATTTGACGTCGTTCTGGTTGCTGACGCACACGAAGATGGCACCGTTGGTGTACTTGGTGGCGAAATCAACGCGACCGCAGGCGCTAACACTGCTGGCATCGACACTGTCCTTGCTGATGGCAATGGCGGCACCGGTGAAGACAATGACAATGACGGCGATTTCTCTGACCAAGGTCAGTTCGAAGTTGCTGGCGCTCTTGTCAGCGTCGTCAAGTCGAGCCGTATCATCAGCGACCCAGTCAACGGCACTACCGACCCGAAAGCAATTCCGGGTGCGGTAATCGAATACTGTATCGCAGTATCGAACGCTGCTGACGCTGCGACAGCAACCGCTGTTAACGTGGCCGATGATCTGCCAGCTGACGTGACTTTTGCCGAGAACGATTTCGGTATCTTTGTCGATGGCACGGCAACGATTGACACATCGGGCGCGACTCCGGTTGCAACCTGCGCTGGCGGGACCGACGAAGAGGGCGGCGACGCTACCTATACTGCTGCTGGTGGTACTGGTGGTCTCGACCTGATCGCTGGCTTGCTCAGCGATATCCCAGCGAGCACAACGCGTTCGCTCTATTTCCGCGTCACGATCAACTAATAGTTTGATCTAGAACAAGGACTTAGAACTTTGCGTGTTCCCCCCTCTCTTAACCGCGTGGCAGCGGCACTTTCATTAGTGCTGCTGCCATTAGGCGTGGGCGGAGAGGGGGCACTCGCCCAAAATAATGGTTCTGACGGCAGCGGAGACAATTCGGCTCCTGTTGTCGGCACAATCGAGAATACCGCTGAAGCCACTTGGGAATTTGGTGGTCGTCAGATTTCGACGACTTCGAACCGTGTGACATTTGATGTGACACTTCCCCCACCAGAAATCCGTACATTTCGCCCTGCATCGACAGGTGATGTCGATCTGACATTCCGTGCGCCATTGTGCAGCGCGGTCGGCCAGTCGACGCAGGGCAATACGGGCAACACTGGCACTTCAGAAATTCCCCTGACGCCGCAAAACGGGATGGCCGAACAAACGGCAACCGTGCGGGCCGGGCAAACTGTGCTGTTCGAAGTCACCGCACTCGCAGCCAATGTCGATCCCAATGCGGTCGATCAACTTTCGGTTACGATCACGACCTCTACGGGTGATCGTGAGACCGAAACCATTTTTGAAACTGGCGAGAATACCGGCGTATTTATCGGCCAGATTGGCACCGTTCGCATGCCGCCTCCGGTTGTTCAGGGCGATTGCCGCCTGAGCATCGTTGATGGCGCACAAGTCGCGATTGCTGCGACGCTTCCGGGCCAAACCACCGTCTTGGTCGAAACCGAGGTTGAAGTGCTCGCCGATCCATTTGGCGTGGTGTTTGACAGCGAAACCGGTGTTCCGGTTGATGGCGCGACGGTTACATTGATTGATGTCGCCACGGGCCAGCCTGCAACGGTTTTTGCTGAGGATGGCGTGACATCATGGCCTTCGACGGTGATTTCGGGGCAGCCGATCACTGATGGTGCGGGCAATGTGGTGGATATGGGTCCGGGCGAGTTCTGGTTCCCACTAACCTTTTTGGGAACTTATCGCCTGGTCATCGAACCACCTGAGCCCTATACCGCGCCTTCTGTGGTTAGTAGAGCCGATCTTGCGGCGCTGACACGCCCGGATGGTCGCTCATTTGTGATCCTTGACGGCTCATTCGGCGGCAATTTCACGCTGACTGACCCGACGCCGGTGCAGATTGACATTCCGCTCGATCGCCCAAGTCTTGATCTTGGCCTTGTCAAAACCGCGTCACGCGACCGCGTGCAGCCTGGTGATGTCGTGTTCTATGCGATCACAACGAGCAATTCCGATCCTTCGCGGCCAAAGCGCAATGTGGTGTTGAACGATACGCCATCAACCTTCCTGCGTCTGCGCCCGGATTCTATCCGCGTCGACGGTGTAGAAGCCCCTGATGCGGTCACAATTGCGCCCGATGGCAGCACTTTGAGCATTGCTCTTGGCGATCTTGCCGGTGGAGCCTCGCGCCGTGTGACTTACGCGATGTCTGTGCGTCCTGATGCGCCTCCGGGCCGCGCACTGAACGATGCTGTGGTGACAGACTCGCTTGGCCGGACCGCTCGTGCCAGCGCCGTCGTCGATATTGATCGTGAGACCATTGCCGACCGGATGACCATCATTGGCCGCATAACCGCTGGCCCATGCAGCATCGATGATCCGCGTCGCGGAATTCCCGGTGTGCGCGTTGTGATGGAAGATGGCAGCTATGCGATCACCGATGCCGATGGCCGCTATCACTTCGAAGGTGTTGTGCCCGGCACACACGTCGTTGCAGTGGCGCAAATGACGCTGCCTGAAGGCGCTGAGCTGGTGGATTGCCATCGCGACACCCGCAGCGCTGGTAGCGCAAGCTCACGCTTTGTCATCGGGCAGGGGGGTAGCCTGATCGTCGCCGATTTCCACGCAATTGTTCCAGACGTTGATGCCAGCCTTGGTGCGGTCGCTCAATTTGCCGAAAGCCGCCCTGATGGTGCCGGTGCACGCGCAGTCGATGCGATTGCTGAGGGCCCCGTGCAACGCGGTGCGCCACAACTGGATGCTGAAACACTGAGTGATGCTGGCGTGCTGGACAGCACCGCTGAGGCCGCGGAAGTTGCGCCTGTCTCCTATGCGCCCAACACCGATTGGATCGCGCTCGGTGATGGCGAAGACGGCTTCCTGACGCCCGGCGTCACTGCCAATCCACGCGCTCCCGCAATCCGGGTCGCTATCCGTCACCGCCGCGGTCAAACTGTGATCCTGCGCGTGAACGGCGAAGAAGTGAGCGGGTTGAACTTTGACGGCACTTTGAACCCAGAGCGCGGCCAGTTCGGTGTCAGCACATGGCGCGGTATTCTGCTTGAGAATGATCGCACGGTGCTCGAAGCGGACATCGTCAACAGCTTTGGCGCAGTCAGCAAGACCTTCACCCGCGAAGTGTTCTTCACGACCACGCCTGCGCGCGTTGAACTGGTGCCTGAGCAATCGAACCTGATCGCCGATGGCCGCACACGCCCCGTGGTCGCGATCCGTGTTCTGGACCGTAACAACCGCCCGCTGCGTGCTGGTGTGTCTGGCAACTTCCAATTGAACGCGCCGTATGAAAGCGCGGAGTCAATCGACCGCCAACAGCTTAACCAGCTCACCGGATTTGCGCCAACGTCTGCCCGTTGGGTTGTCGAAGGCACTGACGGTATTGCGCGCATTGAGCTCGCGCCAACCATGGTCAGCGGCTCGCTGCGTCTCGACTTTGACTTTGCCGAGGGTGACCTAGTTCGCGAACAACAGCTCGACACCTGGATTGAGCCGGGCGATATCGAATGGACCATTGTTGGCCTTGCAGAGGGCACCGTGGGCGCTCGCTCAGTTGCCGAAAATATGGAACGCGAGGGGCGCTTTAACAGCGATTTTGGCGATGATGCCCGCGTTGCGCTCTATGCCAAAGGCCGCGTGCTGGGCCGCTATCTCCTGACGCTCGCCTATGATAGCGCGAAACAACGCGAAGACCAGCGCGTCCTCGGTACAATTGATCCGCAGGCCTATTACACCGTGTTCGCCGATGGCTCATCGCGTCGGTTTGATGCGGCTAGCCGTGAAAACCTGTATGTCCGCATCGAAACCGCGACATTCTACGCGCTCTATGGCGACTTTGAGACATCGTTCGATCAGACCCGTCTGGCCCGCTACAACCGCACGGCCACCGGCCTTCGCGGAGAGGCGCGCTTTGGTCAGGTGAAAGCAACCGCTTTCGCCGCCGAAATCTCCAGCCGCCTGCAACGCGATGAGATCCAGGGGCAGGGCATCTCTGGCCCATACCAGCTCGGCAATCGTTCTATCCTCGCCAATAGCGAACGCGTAACCATCGAAGTGCGTGACCGTTTCCGTTCGGAACTGATCGTGTCGACCCGCACACTCACACGTTTCCTCGACTATGACATCGACCTGCTCTCAGGCACGATCACTTTCGCGCAGCCAGTTTTGAGCCGCGATGACAATCTGAACCCGCAATTCATCGTGATCGAATACGAAACCGATGGACTGGGTCAAAGTGAGCTGAATGCAGGTCTGCGCGCCGATTGGACCAGCGGCGATGGCCGTGTGCGCATCGGCATCAACGCGATCACTGACAAAGGCGAAGGCCCACGCACCGATATCGGCGCTATCGATATCCGTGCGCAAGTCGGCGCCAACACCGAAATCCGTGGTGAGCTTGCCGCAAGCCGTTCGGATGGCAGCACTGCAACCGGCTGGATCGCTGAAGTTCAGCACCAGACCGGTCGCCTCGATATCCTTGCCTATGCGCGTCAGCTTGATGCCGATTACGGCATTGGCCAGCAAAACGGCGCAGAGCTTGGCCGTCGTAAGGTTGGCGTGGATGGCCGCGTGTTCTTGCAAGACAACCTGAGCGTGACCGGCAGCGTATGGCAGGATGATAGCCTGACTGACAGCTCGCGTCGCCGCGCTGGTCAGGCTCAGTTGAACTTCACACGCCGCAACACCGATCTGCGTCTTGGCCTGTCGCACTTTGATGACCGTCTGGTAGATGGCAGCAACAACACATCGACTGTGCTTGAAGCGGGCGCGACACAGCGTCTGTTCGACAATTCACTCGAAGTGTCCCTGTCGAGCGCCATCGCGCTGGACAATGCAGAGAGCATTGATTTGCCTGCGCGCCATCGCATAGGCCTGCGTTATGCGCTGACCCGCAATGTGCGTCTGGTTGGCCAGTATGAGATCGCCGATGGCGAGAACATCAATTCACGTCAATTGCGCGGCGGTATTGAAGCAACCCCGTGGCAGGGTGGTCAGATCATCACCTCATTGGGTCAAGAAACCATTGGCGAATTCGGCAACCGCACTTTTGCAGCCTTTGGCCTTGCGCAGACTTTGCAGGTGACCCCTGAGTTGACGATTGATGCGACGATTGACGGCAACCGCACCTTGAATGGTGAGGCCAATTCATTCGACCTCGTCAACACGCTGCAACCTGCGGCCAGCGGCGGTCAATTGACCGGTGCACAGCAATTTGAAGACTTCACCGCCGTCACATTCGGTGGTGCATGGCGCAAGGATCGCTGGAGCGTCACTGCACGCGGTGAATATCGCGATGGCGAATTCGCTGATCGCACCGGTGTGACCGTTGGCGCGATCCGTCAATTGGGCGAAGGCAGCATCGTGGGATCAGGCGCGACCTGGACCCGTGCAGAAGACGGCAATGGCGCATCGACCGAAATCTTTGACGCAAGCATCGCCTTTGCGCATCGCCCCGATCACTCCGAAGTCGCGATGCTTGGTAAACTCGAATATCGCAGCGACCAGGTTGTTGGCGGCGTCGCTGGCCAAAACAGCCCCGTCGGCAACACTGCTTTGATTGTTGATGGCGACGCAACGGCGCGCCGTGTGGTGGCCAGCTGGTCAACCAATTGGAGCCCGCGCGGTTGGGACGAAGACGAATTTGGTATCGATCAGCAAACCCGCCGCGATGAATACACATTGTTCCTGGGTGGCCGCTACAACTTCGATGAGTTCGAAGGCACGGAATTCTCAGGCACAACGATCCTTGCCGGTGCAGATGCACGGATTGGCATTGGCGACCGCTTTGAAATCGGCGCAACCGGCACGGTGCGTGCGAACCTGGAAGACAACGTGACCAGCTATTCATACGGCCCGACAATCGGTTTCGTGCCGGTTGAGGGGATGCTGCTGACGCTGGGTTACAATATCGAAGGTTACCGTGACGGAGATTTCTCCGCTGCGCGTAACACCGATGAAGGCCTGTTTGCCGCTGTCCGCTTCAAGTTTGACACCGATACATTCGATTTCCTCGGTCTAGGGGGACGTCGGTGATGGAGCGGGCTAAATTGAACAGAGTAAACGCGGCGTTTACCATGTTGTCCTATCTGGGGCAGATGGTTGATCGGGTTCAGGTTGGCATGAAGCTTTGCGTCTACGCGATGGCGGTCCTTTTGGGGATCGGCGTTGTGGCGACGGGTGACGCGCGCGCGCAGAACTCCGATATTGACTGGGCTGATGCGGGCGTTGCTAGCCAAGGGACTGTTCCCAACGGTACAACGGTAACGGGTTCGGATGGTACCACAGCGACCGTCAGCCGGACTGTGACCACGTCGGGTGGCAGCACGTTTACAGCGGCCACTTTTGCGACCGATTTTCTTAGCTATTTCAACGGACAGATCGGCGATGGCCAATCGCCATTGTTGCTCAATTTCGACAATTCTGAATTCGATCCACTCGACAAAGTGACGTATGAGATCGTGCTCAGCCAGTCAGTGACAAATCTCAATTTTGCTTTGAGCGATGTTGATAACGGTACGAACACCGATGCGATTGAGGTGTTCTATGATGACGACCTCACCGGCGGTTTCACCAACGCCGCAAACGATACCAGTCTGTGGAGCATCGGACCTTCGGTGACGCGCACCAACGACAGCATCGTGAATGGCTGGCGCGGGACTGCACCTTCGAATCAGTTCACCACGGATGGTGACGTTGCGTTCGACTTTAATGGGACCGCTGTGCGCCGTATCCGTGTTGTCTATTTCAGCTATTCTGGAACAGGGAATCCAAGCGGACAGTTTGTTGGGCTATCGGATTTGGCGTATAGTGCGCAGGGCGTTGATCTGTCGCTCACCAAAGTGTTGATCGGTGCACCACCGGTCCAAGGGGGCAGCGCGACTTGGCGGCTGACCGTTGTCAACGACACAGAGGCAACTGAGACCGCGACCAGTATCGTTGTGCGCGATACATTCCCCTCTGGCTTCACCTTTGGCACCGCGACCGGCGATGGTAGTTTCAACACCGGCAATTCCAACTGGAGCGTGCCCGATCTGGCTCCGGGTGAAAGCGCAATCCTGACGATTACAGGCACCATATCGTCTAGCGCAGGCACCACGATTACCAACACCGCGGAAATCATTGCGGCAAACGAAAATGATATCGATTCCACTGTGAACAACGGCAATAATGGAGAGGACGATTTCGCCACCTCCACCTTTACCGTGCAGACGGGGCGTTCGCCTGGAATACCGCCGATATTGTCATGTCCTGCGGGATCGTCCCTGTTCGACTGGGACACGATTAGCGGCTGGACATCGGGGACAACCGACAACACTTATGCGTTCGCAAGCTTGGGCGATGTCCGCTTTGAGCTCGACAATGATGGGGTCTATCTCAACAATGCCTTGTTTGGCGGTCAATCTCCCAATGCGGAGGACGTGTTCAGCGGCGGCCTGCCGACGGCAGAGGCGAGCCTTAACATGCTGGCCAATCAAGCCGATCAAAACGGTGAGGTTGAGATTACGATCACTCTGCCTCAGTCTTTGACGGGTGTGCAATTCACGATCTTCGACGTCGATTTCCTTGCAGGCCAATTCGCAGACCGGATCGAGGTTACGGGGTCAAATGGTGCATCCAGTTCACCTGTCACGCTGACCAATGGCAACGTCAACTTCATCTCCGGCGGCAATGTCGCCATCGGTGATGGCGCATCTGAGAACAATCAGGCGCTCGGCAATGTTGTTGTGACCTTTACCGGGGCTGTCGACACAATTGTCATCCGTTATGGCAACCACACCACTGCCCCTGGCGATCCGGGACAGCAAATCATTGGCATTCACGATCTGCTTGCGTGTAATCCTGTGACGACGACGACGTTGAGTGTGAGCAAGATCAGCTCAATCATCGCCGATCCGGTTAATGGTAACACCAACCCTAAGGCCATTCCTGGCGCGACTATTGAGTACTTGATCACTGTTGCAAACACTGGGCTTATTGCCACCGATCCGGGAACGGTGGTCGTTTGGGATGATGGGCCTGCGGATGCGAAAATGTGCCTGATCGGGCGCAGCGGAGGGCCTGTGATCTTTGGCGATCCGGGAAGCAACTCCAACCTCACCTATGATTATGGTGGCGCGGGCAGCGTCGAGACTGATTTGGCTGTCACGACCGATGATCTAGAGTTTTCGGACGATGGCGGAGTGACTTTCGACTACACGCCGATCGATGATGGGGAAGGGTGCGATACCCTCATCACAGACTTCCGAGTCAATCCAGCGGGCGCGTTCTCAGCGGGCGGAGATTTCACCATAACGGTTCGTTACGAGGTCGAATAACGCGCTTTAGGCGGTTTAATCAGCTTTAGTCAGATAAAGCGCGGCTGGCGTGGTGCTGGCTCGCTTATCAAGCCTGAACTCCGCGCCAGATACGTCTTTAGATCGGTGTGCTGTGGGCGGTCACGAGTCTTTGAAAGGACGCGTTGAATGCGGCTGGTTAGGCTGCGCGGATCAAATGGTTTGCGCACAAAGTCCTGTGCTCCGGCGTAGATCGCTTGGGATTCATCCTCGACCCCTGACATCGCGGTAAACATAACTACGGGTAAGTCATAGAATTTGGGCGATTGGCGTATTTTTCGCAGCAAAGTGACCCCTGACATGCCCGGCATATCCTGATCGAGCAGCATGACATCCGGCCGCCGCTTGCTGATCACTTTCCACGCATCCTCTCCACTGGTCACCCAGCCGCAAGCATGTCCTGCATCGATTAGGACTTGGGAAGCGAGTTCCGCAATCAGTTCATCGTCATCTGCAATCAATATGTGAGCCATAGGGTCCGCCGTTGTCCGATTTTCAGTGACTAGGGCGATTACACGGCCATTCACCAATGCTGGCTTTGTGCGAGCCTCCGAAGCAATACCTATAGCTTTCGACGCACAGGGCACCCTTGCTGTTGCGGAGGCTGTGCGGCGCTGTCAGAGCCTTCTGTGATGATTCGACAATCCCCCCAGAACCCGTTCTTGCCCACTGATGGCATCCACAATCTGCGTGATTACGGCGGTTATGCCGCAGCGGACGGAGCCAGGGTCAAAAATGGCCTGCTGTTCCGGTCTGGACAGCATATGGAGGCGAGTGATGCGGATCTGGAACTGATCCACAGCCTTGATATTCGCACAATTATCGATCTGCGCGGGACGAGTGAGCGGACCAGCTTTCCCTGCCGTCGCCATGGCGATTTTAATGCGCAAGTGATTGCTTTCGATGGCGAGACCAGCAATTCTCCTCCGCATGAGGGCGGCGGCGGAGCCATCGCAATGACCGCGGAAAAGGCGCGCAATCGGATGCTGGCAGTTTACACGCGTATGCCGGTGAACCCTGCGATGATTGATATGTTTACGAGCTATTTCAATGCGTTGGATAGCCGTGATGGTGGCAGTTTGGTCCATTGTTTTGCGGGTAAGGACCGCACTGGCATTGCGGCGAGCCTTTTGCTGCATGTCTTGGGTGTGCACCGCGATGACAGTGTGGCCGAGTTCATGCGCACCAATGATGCCCCCACGCGCGAAATCCTCGAACGGCAGTCTTTGCCGCGGATGGAAGCGCATTACGGCACCATCGAACCTGAGGCTTTGCTCAATCTCATGGGCGTGCTTCCGGAATACATTGCGACCTACTTTGCCGAGATTGAGCGCGATCATGGATCGATCGACACCTATCTTGCGCAAACTTTAGGTGTGGATGAGGCAAGGAAAGCTCGTCTCAGAGACCGGTTCCTGACGTGACAAGCGAGCCGACCCACCCCATATCAACAGCACGAATACAGACGAATTGAAGAGACAGACTATGGCAACCCATCGCACCAAAATGCTCATCATAGGCTCCGGCCCTGCCGGTTACAGCGCCGCAATCTACGCTGCCCGCGCCATGCTTGAGCCAATCGTGGTGCAGGGCCTTCAGCCTGGCGGTCAGTTGACGATCACCACCGATGTCGAAAACTATCCCGGATACCGCGACGTGGTGCAGGGGCCGTGGTTGATGGAAGAAATGCAAGCGCAGGCCGAACATGTCGGCACGCGCATGATGTGGGACACTATCGTCTCGGTCGATTTGGAAAGCGGACCTCCGTTCCGTGCGGTCGGCGATAGTGGCGATGAGTATATTGGCGATACTTTGGTGATCTGCACCGGTGCTCAGGCGAAATGGCTGGGCGTTCCGGGTGAGCAAGAGCTGGGCGGCAAGGGCGTATCCGCCTGTGCGACCTGTGACGGGTTCTTTTACCGCGGTAAGAAAGTGGCGGTTATTGGCGGCGGCAACACTGCAGTTGAAGAGGCGCTGTATCTCACGAACCATTCCGATGATGTCACACTGATCCATCGCCGCGATGAATTGCGTTCTGAGAAGATTCTCGAAGAGCGTTTGATGAAGAATCCAAAAATTTCAGTGCTCTGGAATAAAACTGTAGAAAGTTTCGAGGCCAATGAAGGAGGTGCTTTAGGACATCTTGCGCTTAAGGATACGCAGACCGGTGAGGCGTCGACGCTCGCCGTGGATGGTGCCTTTGTCGCGATTGGTCACGCCCCTGCAACCGAATTGTTCAAGGGTAAACTGGCGATGGATGGCGGCGGGTATCTCGATACCGAACCCGGCACCCCTAAAACAGCAATCCCGGGTGTCTTTGCAGCTGGTGACGTGACCGATCACGTCTATCGCCAAGCGGTCACCGCAGCCGGAATGGGCTGTATGGCGGCGCTTGATGGTGAGCGCTATCTTGCGGCACTTGAGGATGCAGAGGAAGCCGCCGAGGCGGCTGAATAAGCGGCGCCTTAAACAGCGAAGACCAGCAAAGAGGCCTTCGCGATTAAGACCATCAGCACCACGCTCGACAAAGCGAACAGAACAAAGCGCACAATCACTTTGTTTGCGGTGACTTGGATCAAGCTGTGTGCGACGCGCAGGCCAGTGTATATCCAAGCTAGAAAAGCGTTCATCCCGTCGCCCTGACCTAGGATCGCCAGGATAATTGCCACTGCATAAAACACTGTAGGTGCTTCGTGTAAGTGATTGTAATTGTCAGCTTTCCAGTTGACCTTATCCGGCAGTTCATTTCGTAAACTGGAGCCCGTTGTTCCAACCATCTTCGACGGGTCTTCGATACCCGGTGCTTTTGACATGGCCGGAATGCGGGTGGCGTACATCCATGCCCACATGATCATGGTCCAAATCATCAGCGCGATCGCCGGTTGCAGGATGTCCATTCCGATCATTGTTTTCTGGGCCTTTTCTTAAATTGGTTATTAGGGGGCGAGGCTGGGATCAGCAAACATCGTAGCCATCAAAGCTCGCACAGCCAGAATGATCAGCACAATTGAGCTAATCATAAACAGCACAAATCGAATTGGCACGCCGTTGAACAGGTTCTGCCACAAGGAATGCACAATCCGCACTCCGACATAGACCCAAGCCAGCAGCACGTCGAACGCGGATGGGCCAATCATCGCCAGGATTACAGCCACTGCGTAGAACAAGGTCGGCTGTTCATGCAGGTGCGTGTGATTGTGGGCGGGCCAGTTGGCCTTATCCGGCAGCACGCCTTCCAGATCTCCACCACGCACGCCCGCTTTGGTGGGAAGGGTCGATTTGTCTTTCACCTTGGCGACCGCGCCAAATCGCGACGGGATGATCCACAATAGGACGATAAGTGTCCAGACGACCAGAACCGCGGCGGGCGCCAGCATTTGAGCTTGCATGGTGAGCAGATCCCTCTGTTTCTCGGGGCTAGTCCTGCGAGAGCGGCGATGAATTGTCAAATGCAACCTAAGTCGCGGCGCTCTATGCTTTCAGCACATGCAACTGGAAGTAGCCCAGTTTCCCCCGCATAGAGGTCAGCGTCATGCCGTTTGCCGCCGCGATCTGCGCGGTAATGTCGGGCAGAGTGGTGCGGGTTTGCACATGGAACTTGGCTAACCAGCGATGAAGCATCCCCGCCAATGGAGCGGGCATGCCTTCAAGGTCACCAAAATCGACCACATGCAGCTCTCCGTGCGGCGCCAGCTTGCTCGCCGCATGGGTCAAAGCCCCTTCCCAATCGGGGATCATGGAGAGGGAATAGGACAGCACGATCCGATCAAACCCGGTCTCTCTCAATCCTTCCTCGCCAAACACCGCATCGGCATCGAACGCGCAGGCATCGCCTTGACCCAGCTTTGCGTCGCTCCCCAGAGCCTTGCGCGCGTTTTTCAACATTTCTGCCGAGATATCCAAGCCATAGAGTCGCACGCCGGGCCATGCCTTGCCCACTTTGGCAAGGTTGCGACCTGTACCGCATGCGATCTCCAAGGCGCGCATGCCGGTTTGTGCATTCAGCCCGTCTATCAATGTGTCGCGCCCAAACAGGTAATATTTGCGCGTTAGGTCATAAATATGCCGCTGACCTTTGTAGACGTTGTCCATCAATGCCGCATGGCCGCTTTGCCCGGTTTCTGTGGCCGCCATCAGGCCAGCTCATACAAGTGCACGCCGCCATAGATCGAAGACCGATCGCGCTGCGTCAGGTCAGCAGAAACCTCATCAAGATACCGCCATTTCGACAGGATTACATCGTCGAGCCGCCCGGGCAGCATCGTGGGTTCTGCTGCCGTGCGGAACAGCACCCTTGCACCGGGGCGCGATGCGGTGGTGATCCGGCCCCATAACTCGTCCAGCTGAGCGTTGTTCATCCAATCCTGCGCATCGAGCAGCACAAAGCGGTCCATCGATCCCTCGTCCCGGTCGCCGATCCATTGCACCATATTTGCTCGTTCCACAGTGATGCGATCGATCCGTTCGCGCATCGCATCCCAATTGGCGCGTTGCAGATAGGGGGGCAGCGGCGCGTCCTCGCGGCGGTCATAGCCTCTGCCAAATGCCTGCCATGCGAAGTAATTGTCCTTGATCTCAAAGTCGCAGGCCAGTTTTTCGAGCCGCCGCCTCAGTACCTCGGCCATGCGCTCATCGCCTGCGAGCTCGTCAAACTGCGCGGGCGGAATGCCAAGTCCAAACAGTGAGGCAGGTTGGTCGGTGAGCCAGCGAACGAACTTTTTGTCGAATACGGGCGAGAGCTGCGTTTCAAACACTTCGCGCTGCTCTTCGACGCTTTCTGCCTCCAAAAGCTTATTCAGATCAACTTTATATAGTTTGGCAAATAAATGCGCTAAGCCAATGAAATTACCGAGTAAACCTTTGCGGTACAACCCCTTCGTGAAGTAGGAAATGCGCCGACGCCCCTTGATGTCGCGCTGCTCCCAATATTTGCGGCTTTGCGCGTCCAGATGCGGGGCGATCATCTCTTTATAGACCGCCTTGTTCTCTTTGTGATCGGCATGTCCGAAGAAGCGTTGGAAACGCTCGTAATTGGGCAGATGCTTGATCGCGGTGATTTTGAGATGGCCCAATGCTACATGCGCACGGTTGAGGTCGACTGCTGTTACCTGTGCGGGGTTCGCAGTCAAATAACTGAGCGCGTTGCAACTGCCACTGGCGATGCACATGACGCGGCTATCAGGCTGGATCGCCAGCCCTTCCATATCCACCACCGGGTCTTCCCAAATCTGGGCATAGACCAAACCGCCAAAAGCGAGAGCGAAGGCCTTATCAAGCAGCTTATCCGTCGCCTTGGCGTCCTTTCGCACCACCGCATTTTCGATGATCCGTTTGGGTTGAGCTGTCATGGTAACAAATGCCTCCTGAGGGGGTGACGCTAGGGAATCGGGGGATTGCGCGTCAAGGGCCGGGCCTATGGGCCGTGTATTAAGCCTGTGTGACGGTGTCCACAGATGCGGCGATTGTTTCTGCGAAGCGGGCAGGGTCCGCATTTCCGCCTGTCACAAGGATCACGGTGCCTTCATCGAGCGGTACCTTACCGGCGAGCGCAGCAGCCAATGCAGCGGCGCCTCCCGGCTCGGTGACGATGCGCAGGTTGGCAAACGCCCAGCGTTGCGCATGGCGCACTTCATCATCTGTTACCGCAACGCCCGGCTCTGCGCGGCCGCTTAATACGGAGAGGTTGAGCGGTTTGGTCGCGTTCGGTTGCAGCGCGTCGCATATGGTGGAGGGGGCATCAGGTGCCACTTGCACCACTTCGCCCGTGGATAGCGCTTGGCCGACCATATCCCATCCGACCGGCTCCACCACATGGATTGCGGCGCTGGGACAGGCGAGGCTGAGGCCAGCGGCCAGTCCGCCTCCACCGCAGCACGCGATAAGGCGTGACGGTTCGCGGCCCAGTTGCTGCGCGGCTTCGATCCCTGCGCTACCTTGCCCCTCTATTACCCATGGATCGCCAAATGCGTGGACCAGCACGCCCCCGCGTTCCTCGATCAGCTTGGCTGCTACGGCGTCCCTGTCTTCACCCGGACGTTCATACAGGACCACTTCCGCGCCCAGCGCTTTGGTGTTGTCGAGCTTCACCTGCGGCGCATCGCGCGGCATTACGATAGCGGCCTTGATCCCAAGCCGTTTGGCCGCCCATGCGACCCCTTGCGCATGATTGCCGGATGAGACCGCGACCACGCCGGATGCGCGCTCCGCCTCGCTCAGGTTCGACAATCGCCACCAGCCGCCTCTGATCTTGAAGGCACCAATGGGTTGCAGGTTCTCTGCTTTTACATGCACCGTTACCCCGCCAATCTCAGCAGGCAGCAGCGGTGTGGGCGGCAGGATCGCAGCGATGCTTTGAGCAGCCGCGATGACGCCTTTTTCATTGGGTGTTCGGATCATTTGTCGGCCATAGCGCATTGCATTAGGGACAGGGCAAGATTCGATTTTGAAAGGCGTATTTTGATGACAAAAGTTCTGGTGATCGGGGCAGGGGGCGTCAGCTCTGTTTGCGTCCACAAGATGGCCCAAAACTCCGATATTTTCCCCGAAATCCACTTGGCCAGCCGCACAATATCAAAGTGCGATGCTATCGCCGAAAGCGTGAAAACGCGCACTGGCGTGTCTGTGCCGACCTACGAAATTGACGCGGAAGAAGTGCCCGCGATGGTCAATCTGATCCGCAAAGTGGGCGCGACCCTCGTCGTAAACCTTGCCCTGCCATATCAGGATTTGCCGATCATGGATGCGTGTCTGGAGGCAGGCGTGCACTATCTCGATACCGCGAATTACGAGCCCAAGGATGAGGCAAAGTTCGAGTATCACTGGCAATGGGCCTATCACGACCGGTTTAAGGAAGCCGGATTGATGGCGCTCCTTGGCAGCGGTTTCGACCCGGGCGTCACTAGCGTTTTCACGATGTGGCTTAAAAAGCATAAGCTCAAAACCATCCGCCAGCTTGATATCCTCGACTGCAATGGCGGCGATCACGGACAGGCATTTGCGACCAATTTCAATCCAGAGATCAACATTCGCGAAGTGACCGCTCCTGCACGGCACTGGGAAAACGGCGCATGGGTGGAGACGCCCGCAATGCAGGTTTCAACCCCCTTCGACTTTGAAGCGGTGGGCACGCGGCAAGCATACCTCATGTATCACGAGGAGCTGGAAAGCCTGTCGAAGTTCAACCCAGAGATTGAGCGTGCGCGGTTCTGGATGACGTTTGGCGATGAATATATCAAACACCTCACCGTGCTTCAGAATGTCGGCATGACGGGGATTGAGCCGATCAAGTATCAGGGCAAAGAGATCATCCCGCTGCAATTCCTCGCCGCCGTCCTGCCTAAGCCTGAGAGCCTTGGTGAGACGACCAAGGGCAACACCAATATCGGCGTAATCGCTACCGGAGAGTCTTTGGAAGGTTCCGGTGAGAAAACATTCTATATAAACAATATTTGCTCACATGAGGCGGCGTTCGAAGAGACCGGCAACCAAGCGGTCAGCTACACTACGGGCGTGCCAGCGATGATCGGCAGTGCGATGATGGCAACGGGCACATGGAGCGGCAACGGTGTCTTCAACATGGAAGAAATGGACCCCGATCCCTTTATGGAAATGCTGAATGACCATGGCTTGTCTTGGCAAGTAAAAGAGTTAGACTGCCCAGTAGAGTTTTGAGTCGATATTGGGGGATATCATGCCATTTTCTGGGTCCTTGAGGCTTTCACCTGTAAAACCTGCGCTCGCCACGAGAATTGGTGAGGTTGCGACTCAAGAAAGCTTGACTGTTCAAGGCGCGAGTGACGTCCAAGCTGGTGGGGGTGGTCAATCAGGGCCCTCAAATGGCAACAATGTGCATATTAATCGCCTGACGAAATTGTTTCCCGTTGAAGGCGTTACTTTCTACCCGCTGATCCTCGGTGTCGCTGCTGACAGTCAGATATGGAAAACTGGCGGATTACTGGTCCTTGCCGGTCTGATTTTTCTTGTCCGCCTCTGGGGTACAAAGCCGGTCGGTGGCGGTTCGCCATTGTGGAAGGCGGCTGCGGTGTCATCCGTTGCTTTTATCATTTATGCCTTTGCGCTTGGCGGTTTTGGATGGATGTTTGGGGAGGAAGCCAATGCTCGTCATTACACGGCTGGCGCTCTCGTCTCCGGTGTTTTTACCTGGCTATTGGGTACATTCGCTTTTGCTCTTCCTGTCGACGAGACCTGACCCAGCTTTGGCCTAAGGTATTTTGCGCAAGCCTCGCGCTTGCTCATTGTGGTCGCCGCGCATAGATCGTGCGAATGCAAACCCAAGCAGGCAATCCCGGCGCTTTTGCGCAGTTCGATCTCTCCCGCGTCGACAGCCCCGCTTTCGTCGTAGATGCGGCGAAGATCCGGGCCAATTGCCAAATCCTCGCTGAAATCCGTGATGAGGCTGCGAGTGATGGCGCGAGCATCAAAGTGTTTGCCGCGCTCAAGGCCTTCTCCATGTGGTCGGTCGCGCCGATTCTGGGTGAATATCTTGATGGCGTTTCGACCAGCGGGCTTTGGGAAGCGCGGCTGGCATCCGAATTCTACGACGGTGAGATTGCGACCTATTCTGCGGCGTTCAAGCCGGAGGAGCTGGAGGAAATCTGTCGCCTTTCAGAGCATGTGATCTTTAACTCACCCGCTCAGATGAAGCGGGCGGCTCTGATCCTTGACCATGCGGCCACTACTGGCGGCGATGTGTCGCCGGGTCTGCGGATAAACCCGATGGTGGCGACGGGTGAAGTGCCCAAATATGACCCCAGCGCGCCCGGATCACGACTGGGGTTTCCTATCGATCAACTAACCGAAGAGGTTATGGAAGGCGTCGAAGGTATCCATTTCCATAATCTGTGCGAGCAAACTTTCCAACCACTGCAACAAACATGGGACCGTGTGTTTGACGCGATTGAGCCGTGGTTTGGGCAGCTCAAATGGATCAATATGGGCGGCGGGCACCATATCACTCGCGCTGATTACGAGCGTGAGGAGCTGATCGAATTCTTGAAAGACGCGGCTGGTGATACAGGTGCAGAGATCATTCTTGAGCCTGGTGAGGCAGTTGCTCTGGATGCGGGCATTTTGGTGGGTACATTGCTCGATACAGGCTTTAACGAGGTGCCCATCGGCATCACCGATGTCTCTGCGACCTGCCATATGCCGGACGTGCTGGAGGCGCCCTATCGCCCGGCAATGTTGGGGGAATTGAGCGATGAGGACAGCGTGCCCATCCGACTTGGCGGGCCGTCATGCCTCGCAGGGGATGTGATTGGTGACTATCGCCTGCCGGTAAAGGCTGATGCAGGCGCGCGTTTCGCGTTTCTTGATCAGGCGCATTATTCGATGGTGAAGACGAACACGTTTAACGGCGTACAATTGCCCAGCATCTGGTTGTGGGACAGTGAAACTGGCGGTTTGGAATGCGTCAAACGGTTTGAATATGAGGATTTTCGCGATAGGCTCAGTTAGGTTTTGCCGACCACGCGCCCGCGTTCGTTTTGATTGATCGCCAGCGCCAACCGCGCCATCGCGCCGAATTGCTCCGATGCTTCGGCAACGCGCGCTTCGTCTTCGGCGGCGTTCATGGATCCGCTTTCAAACAGATTGCCACTCTCCACCGCCAGCACAACCTCGCCTCGGCTGAATAAAGCGCGCACCGCATCGCCGTTAAACGCGCGTTCCAGCGCGACCAGATGCTCAATGTAAGAGGGATGGATCAACACGCGCGCTTCGACTTGATCATCGCTCCAAACCTCGAACACATCCTCGAAATCGGGGTGCACCTGATCGACATAGGCCAAGCGGTGCCCGTCAAAATTCGCCGCATCCTTGCGCCCGCCTAGGCCAAACCATTTCTTATGTTTGCCCTTGCGCTGCAATAGAGTGGTGGAGTGGAAGTCGCGGCCAAATTCCATATGAAGCAATGCCCCACGAAACACCGTGACCCAGCGGCGGTTTTTGCCCGAGCCGCGGCGTTCCTCCAGATGCGCTTCGTATAGGTTGAAGCCGTGGCCTTCTAACGTGCCGAACCAGCGATCTTCGAAAGAACTCCGGTCACAGCCCGGCACGAGGCCATATGTCTTGGCCGCCTCATATTCGCTGCCCGGTTCGACGTCATGGTCGTAGGAAATGCCCAAATTCCGGGCGATGGCAGAGTTGATGCCGACCTTGATCGTCTTTTTCGCCTCGGCAATCGGCGAATATCCCCATGCGCCGACCCCGCAGAGTACAATAAAGGACAAAGCGATCCCAAACATGCCGAGCGACCACGGCCCAAACCAAATCACCGCCAGCACGGGCAATGCAGCAATCCCGCCATAGAACCAGCGATTATGCGCCTTTTCCTTGGCATCATCGCGCATGGTTTGCTGGTCAGCGAGCCAGCTTCCCAGTTCTCCGCTCATTAAACCTTGGATATCTGCGCGCATGTGTCCCCTCTGCCCTTTCTCTTAACCTCTTAGTGCTAATATATGATAGCTCGGTAAAGGAGGGGCGGAAAAAATGGGAATGTTTGGTTGGATTGGTCTTGGCATTGCGGCTTTGCTCGTGATTGTCGTCATTGGCATTTATAACAATCTGGTGGGGCTGCGGCAGAATGTCCGTCAGGGTACCGCCGATATTGATGCCCAATTGCGCCAACGCCACGATCTCATCCCCAATCTCGTCGAAACCGTGAAAGGTTACGCGGGGCATGAGGCAACCACTCTCGAAGCGGTTATTCAGGCGCGCAACACCGCCGCCAAAGGCAACCCCGACAGCGGCAGCGAGCAAGGACTGAAGATCGCGCTCGACAACCTGCTGGCGCTGGGAGAGGCGTATCCGGACCTGAAAGCATCCGCCAATTTCCAGGAATTGCAGCGCGAGCTGGCCGATGTTGAAGACAAGCTGGCCGCTGCTCGCCGTGCCTTGAATGCGGCTGTTGCGCAGTTCAACACCGCGCGTGAGAATTTCCCTGCGGTGCTGTTTGCAGGCGCGCTGGGCTTCAAGAATGCCGATTTCAACGAGCTTGATGATAGCGAGCGCGGCACAGTCGATCAGGCACCCAAAATCGCCTTTTAACGGCCTCTTTCACGCTAGGTCAGGAACTTTCTTGGACCTGTGCGATTTTGATTGCGAAAGCGCGGTGGATCAGTATAGCCGCGCTCTCGCTGCCCCAAGGGACAAACCGCAAGGCAGCCCGTAACCACTTCGGTGGACAGAAACTAAACCTTCTGGGGGTCCCTTGAGTTGCACATTTATCCTGACGCAAAGACTGTAGCCCAGGCGATAGCGCCTGATGAGCCGGTGATCCTGAACCGCCCGCATGCGGCGCGGCGGGCGGCTGCGTACTTTACGGACAAGTTTCCCGGCAAGGTTTTGTACGCGGTGAAGGCAAATCCTGCGCCTGATCTGATCCAGATCCTGTGGGATGCGGGCGTCACTCATTACGATGTTGCCTCTATCGCAGAGGTTCGGTTGGTGCGCGGTATCCTGCCTGATGCTGAGCTGTGCTTTATGCACCCGATCAAGACGCGTGGCGCGATCAAAGAGGCATATTTCACGCATGGCGTGAAGACGTTCACGCTGGATTCGATCGAGGAGCTGGAGAAGATCGTTGAGGTCTGCTCCGATCCCGAAACTGGTGAACCGGCAAGTGACCTGCGGCTGTTGGTGCGCTTGCGCGTATCGTCGGAATATTCCGAGCTGTCACTGGCTAGCAAGTTTGGCTGTGACCTCACTGATCTGCCCGAATTGCTGCACCTGACCCGCCAGCATTGTGACTGGCTGGGCATTTGTTTCCATGTGGGCAGCCAAGCGATGTCGCCATTTGCCTTTGTGCAAGCGCTCGACCGGACCCGCGCAGCCATTGCTCAGGCAAGCGTTGTGATTGACATGATCGATGTGGGTGGCGGGTTCCCCAGCATCTATCCCGATATGGAGCCGCCTCCGCTCGAGGATTACTTCGCCATCATCCACCAGCATTTCGAAGCGCTGCCGATCGCCTATAATGCCGAGTTGTGGTGTGAGCCGGGCAGGGCGCTGGCGGCGGAATATTCGAGCATGATCGTGAAGGTTGAAAAGCGGCGCGGGGCAGAACTCTACATCAATGATGGAGCCTATGGCGCGCTGTATGATGCCGCGCATGTTGCATGGCGTTTCCCGGTAGCTGCGCTTGAAGATGATCTGCGCGATCCTCTTGGGGACTTCGCGTTTTACGGCCCTACGTGCGATGATGCGGACTACATGGCCGGCCCATTTCCGTTGCCGGGCGATATCCAAGCAGGAGACTATATCGAGATCGGCATGCTGGGTGCCTATGGCGCGGCGATGAAGACCGGCTTTAATGGATTTGGCGATGCCGAAGTGCTAGTGGTCGAAGACGAACCCATGATGAGCCTCTTTGACGGATCACGCCGCCGCGAGGCGAGCGATAATGTTGTGAGCTTGCGGTAGGGTTATTCCGGACGCAAATCCTCGATAACCTGAGCATCGACCCAGAAAATATCCACGTTGCCTTCGCTAACCGTGCGGTGAAAGAACAAGAACTTCCCATCTGGTGTCACGCTGGCAGATGCTTCCCATGCGGGCGTATTGATCGCCTCACCAAGGTTGATCGCGTCGCCCCAATCGCCGTTGGGCTGGCGGAAGCTGATATAGATATCGGAACTACCATATCCACCTTCTTTGCGACCGTCCCATAGAAGGTAGGATTCGTCGGGTGCGATAAAGGGATGGGCGAGCATTTCACCGGTGTTGACCGCGTCGCTAACCAATTGTGGTTCCTCGCGCGTGCCATCGACCAATCGCGAATATCGAATCCGACCATTTCCGCCGGGCATTCCGACTTCGTCGAAGAAATAGGTGCCGCTTAAAGACGATGTCATGCGCATTATTCGGAAATCTTCAAATGCGCCGCCATGGCTTTGTATCTCTGACCATCCCGTATCCGTACGGGTCATAAACCGGCTGCCCAGATGCATCATATTGCCATCGGGGGAGACGTAGGGTTGGCCCACTCGTTCAGAGATATGCCTCTCCCGCCAACGATCACCATGCTGTTCAAAGACCACGAAACTGGTCTCGCCTTCGTCATCGTCTTTGAGCAAGTAAAACTCGCTCATATCGGGTGAAAACACCCCGCCATACTCCCATCGATCTGAAGTAACCGTGCCGGGGGCGAAAGGTTCGGGGGTATTGCCCGGCGGCGTCTGGGCGAGATACGGCCCAGTGAGCTCGGGCGCCTCTTTGTCGGTAGAGTCTTGCGCGTGGCCGCTTACCCCGACGGCCAATGATGCGAGCAATGCTGTAAGGGCTGCTGATGCGCGTTTCATCCGATATCACCTCATGGGATTCGCCTGGCGCAGGAACTGCGAGGGCGTGGGTGAACGATTTGTGATTGGGGCATCTGAATAGTCAATCGGGCACTCCACCATGCCCCGATAGTGGTCGTCCAAAAGGCGATCTAAGACGACCAACTGCAAGTCGCTCAGCGGAACCAGCAACCAACTCATCGATCAACCCGACTACGCATTGACTAGCGGCGGTTCCTCGCGCAACGTTGGTCCATTGTAAAACCTCCGCTTTTATCCCTGTAATTCCCATGCGAGACCCCTGTGCCGCCACTTCAAGATGTGCGTGAAATTCCTGAGCCGGGATCGCATAGCGACCGACCTGATCCGCGAAAGCTGGCACGGGAATTCAACGCTTTTACAAAGCCGAAAAGCGTCCGCAGCTTTATTGAGTTGGCGATCACATTCGTTCCGTATTGCGTTCTTTTTGGGCTGACTCTTTGGGCTGTGTATGCGGGGTATTACCTCGCGCTAGCTATGGTTCCGCTCGCTGCTCTGTTCCTGCTTCGGCTGTTCATTGTTCAACACGATTGCGGGCATGGATCGTTTCTCAAAAGCAGCGCCACCAGCGATTGGATTGGGCGCATCATCGGGGTTTTGACGTTGACGCCCTATGCTTGCTGGCGGCGCAATCATGCACTGCACCACGCGGGCACCGGCAATCTGGACGCGCGTGGGCATGGTGATGTCGACACTTTGACGGTGCGCGAGTTTCGCGAATTGAGCCCATTTCGCCGGGTCTTCTACCGCTTGTATCGCCACCCGGCACTGCTGATGATTATCGGCCCGGCATACCTGTTTTTGATCCAGCATCGCCTGCCCATCGGTTTGATGGATCAAGGGCGTTCCTATTGGGTGAGTGCGATGGCGACCACGGTGATTGCGGTCTCAATCCTTGCCGGATTGTCCGCACTGACTTCACCAATGGCGGTGGCTTTGGTGTATTTGCCGACGCTCATAATCGCAGCGAGCCTCGGCGTGTGGCTGTTCTATGTGCAGCATCAGTTTGAGGGCGCCTATTGGCAGAATAAGCCCGACTGGCAGTTCCACGATGCGGCGTTGGGTGGCTCCACCTTTCTCGACCTGCCTGCGCCTATGGCGTGGTTCACTGGCAATATCGGCATCCATCACATCCACCATCTTGCGAGCCGGGTCCCCTTCTACCGCTTGCCAGAGGTGCTAAAGGCGCATCCGGAGATGCAGAGCTTCAACCGCATCACCGCGCTTCAATCCTTGCGAGCGCTGAACCTAGCATTGTGGGACGAAGACAGCGGCCGGATGATGACATTCCGCGAAGCCGCAGCCGTATCCTAACGCTTAGTTGAAGCCGACGAACCGCGCGGCTTCTGACACTTCGCGGCGAGTGATCTTTACCGGGTTCGCTGGGAACTCTTCATCTGGCCAGCCCATGGCGATTGCTTTCATGATCACCTGATCGTCCGGAATGCTGGCGTGTTCGCGCACAACCGGGCTTTGCATGATCCCTTGGCTGTTGATCACGCAACCCAGCCCGCGTGACCACGCCGCGTTGACCATTGCAGTCGTGACCGCACCGCAATCGAATACGGTGTCATCCGCATCGCTCAGCTCTTTGTCATAGGTGATGATGACACAAACGGGCGCGTCGAATTGGCGAAATCCGCGCAGCACCCAGTCTTGGCGCTTTTCCTTGTCATCGCGGCCAATGCCCATCGCTTCAAACAGCTGGATCGCGCAGCCAACCTGGCGATCACGATGGACGCCTTGGAAGGGGTGACCTTTGCGGAATTCACGGCTGTCAGGCTCGCCTGCGAGGATACGCTCGGTGTTACCTTTGCGGATACGGTCCAGCGGCTCGCCAGTGATCACGTGGAAGTGATAGGGCTGCGTGTTCATCGAGGAGGGCGAGCGCATCGCCATCTCCAACACTTCTTCGATCAGCTTTTGCGGAACGGGCTTATCTAGGTAGCCACGCACCGAACGGCGCCCCAGCACAACTTCATCATATTTCTGGTCAGGGTTGCCGTACACTTACTCGTCTCCCGAATCTGTTTCGATGAGAGAGCTAGCGCAAGGTGGGCAGGGCGCAAAGTACGCTACGGCAATGGTGCCAGCCTATGCCTCGAAATACGGCTTATCACCGGCGATCGTCACGCGTTCCATAACTCGGCGCGCGGGGAAGTAGTCTGAGACAGCCAAATGCTGGCTGACCCGATTGTCCCAGAACGCAATGGAGCCTGCTTGCCAGCGGAACCGGCACTGCACCTCTGTATCCATCGCGGTTTTGTAGAGATGCGCGAGCAGCCAGCGGCTTTCCTCAGCCGATAAACCCTCGATATGCGATGTGAAGGCGGTGTTCACATAAATCACGCGCTCGCCCGTCTCAGGATGAGTGCGGATTACCGGATGGCGCACCATCGGGTAATCCTTTTGCAATTCTTCCGGGCTTTTGCCCATTCGCTTGGCAAACACGCGGGAGATATCGTGCACCGCGGTCATACCCTCGCAAAAGCGCTTCATCTGCTCAGAGAGCCGCTCATAAGCGAGGTGCATATTGGCAAAGCAGGTGTCCCCGCCAACATCGGGCACTTCGCGCGCCAGCAGGATGGAGCCAAGCGAGGGTTCCGCGCGCCATGTGACATCGGAGTGCCAGTAATTCTCTTGCCCCCGGCTCTTTGGTCCATGGGCGATACGCAGAACCTCTGGGTTCGCCTGATCCTTGGGTGTGGCTGGGTGCACTTCCAGATCGCCAAAATGGCGCGCAAAGGCGATATGCTGTTCCTGCGTCAATTCCTGATCACGAAAGAAGATCACGCCGTGTTTAAGCAGAGCTGCGCGGATTTCGGAGATACGATCACCGATATCGGACGCGCTAAGGTCGATATTGAGGATTTCTGCACCCACTGCGGGCGTCATCGGCCGGATATCGAGTGTGCCGGTGTTTAGCTTCGCGCGGTCGAATGTGGTCGCCATATTCCCTCTCCCAAGGTGTTTGAGAGAGATTGTGCGCAATCAGGCGCGAAACATCAAGCCAGCGCCTTTAGGCTGCCTCGGCCAGCTCCATTTCCATCCGGTCCCAAATCTCCACCAGAGCCTCTGTCAGTTCGGTCATCATCGCTTCGGAGTGATGCGGTCCGGGGGTGAAGCGCAGGCGCTCTGTGCCGCGCGGCACGGTGGGGTAATTGATTGGCTGCACATAGACGCCGTATTCAGCCAGCAAGATGTCGCTGATCTTCTTGGCTCGCGCGGGATCGCCGACCATCAACGGCACGATATGCGTGGTGCTGTCCATCACGGGCAGGCCCGCTTCGGCGAACTTTAGTTTCAGCGTCGCGGCGGCCTGTTGCTGCGCGTTGCGCTCCACATTGCTGGATTTCAGGTGTTTGACCGATGCCAGAACGCCCGCGACCAGAACGGGCGAGAGCGAGGTGGTGAAGATAAATCCGGGCGCATAGGAGCGGATGCAGTCAACCACTTTGGTGCTTGCCGCGATGTATCCGCCCATAACGCCGAAAGCCTTGCCCAGCGTCCCCTCGATAATGTCGATACGGTGCGCGGCATTGTCACGCTCAGAAATACCGCCGCCGCGTTCGCCATACATGCCAACCGCGTGAACTTCGTCGATGTAAGTGAGCGCGTTGTACTTTTCCGCGAGGTCGCAAATCGCATGGATCGGTGCGACATCGCCATCCATCGAATAGACGCTCTCAAACGCGATCAGTTTTGGCGTCGCGGGGTCTTCTGCTGCGAGTAACTCTTCGAGATGCGCCAAGTCATTATGGCGGAAAACGCGTTTCTCACAGCCCGAATTGCGGATGCCCGCGATCATGCTCGCATGGTTCAACTCATCGGAGAAAATCACACAGCCGGGCAGCAATTTTGCGAGCGTCGACAATGTCGCATCGTTCGAAACATAGCCCGACGTGAACAGCAGAGCGGTGTCCTTGCCGTGCAGATCCGCCAGTTCCCGCTCCAACTCAACGTGCAGATGCGTATTGCCGCCAATATTGCGCGTGCCACCGGAACCCGCGCCAACATCGTGCAGCGCATGTTCCATCGCCCCAATCACAACGTCGTGCTGACCCATGGCGAGGTAATCGTTGGAGCACCACACAGTGATCGGCTTTGGCCCGTTATGTCCATGGAAGCACCGGGCGTTGGGGTAGGACCCCTTGTTGCGCATAATGTCGATAAATACGCGGTAGCGGCCTTCTTCATGCAGCCGGTCTATCGCCTGATCAAAGATTTGGTCGTAATTCACGGGCTCTCACGCTTTTTGATGCAGACGGCCCATTTCAATGGGCTCTTGACGTCCAAATCCAAGGTTTCACAGACCATACAACCCCCTGATGGCCGATAAGTTTCCGCGAGCTTTTAATCAGGCTGAGCGCGATTGAAAACAGCGATCTTTGCGAATGAATTGCAGCTTTAGAATGGCTCAGGCGTGCCAAAGCCGCGCTCGGACAATGTCGCCTCAAGGCCCTTTGTGACCTCCACCGTACCTGTCACAACGAAGCGGTTCGGGCCAGATTTCGCGAATTCCTGACCATCCAACCGGTCTGCAATGCGCCGCGCGATCCCTTCTGATCCATCGACAAATCGCAGATCGGGTGAAAGTCCCATGTCGAACACCGCGACATCCATCAGATCGTCTTTCAATAGCGGGAAATGCGTGCAGCCCAGCACGATCGAATCGAGCCACAACCCTTTTTCCTGATTCTCCAGCCCCTCTAATGCCGCTTTAAGCACATCGCGATTGACCGGTTTGCCGCGCAATTTGTTCTCTGCCTCATCCACTAAGTCAGGGGCGGCGTGGCGCAACAGGGTTTTCCCGTTTGCAAAGTCCCGCTCCAGATCATCGACATATTGTTGACGGATGGTTGCCTGGGTGCCGAGCAATCCGATCACGGTCGAATGGTTGTCCATCGCCGCTGGCTTAATCGCAGGAACGGTGCCGACTATCGGTATTTCCAGCACCTCACGCACCATGCCAAGCGCAATTGTGCTGGCCGTGTTGCAGGCGATGCAGGCGAGGCGCGGCTGATACCGCTCGCACATCCGACCCAGCAATCCAGCAACGCGCGCGGCGACCTGTGGCTCGGTTTTCGTCCCATAGGGCATACCGGCATAGTCGGCGGCGAAGATCACCGGTGCGTCCGGCATCTGCACCCGCACAGCGTCATAGACGGTCAGCCCGCCAACGCCGGTATCGAACAACAGAATGGGGGCAGATGCGTCGGAAATGACTGTTTTCGCTTACATGTGAACTTGTGGTGGCGCGGTCTATTACTTAGGCACGCAGAAAAGGAAAGCCGAGTGGTTCGGCCAAGGGGACCTAATGGAACCAGTTTTCGCTGCAATCTTGGGCTATTTATGCGGCTCAATCCCCTTTGGTCTGCTTTTGACACAGGCGGCGGGGATCGGCGATGTGCGCGATATTGGCAGTGGCAATATCGGTGCGACCAATGTTCTGCGCACGGGCAATAAGGGGCTAGCGGCGGGCACATTGTTGCTCGACCTGCTCAAAGGGTTTGTGGCTGTGTTTTTGGCCGGTTTCCTGTCCTTCGCGTTTTACGACGATATGGGGGTGCAGACCAATATTCCGACGGATCCTGACGTGTTGAAAGCCTTCGCTGCGGGCGGGGCGGTGATCGGGCATTGCTATCCCGTCTGGCTTAAATTCAAGGGTGGTAAGGGCGTTGCTACCAATGCGGGCGTTGCGTTTGGCCTCGCATGGCCGGTGGGGCTAGCGTACGCGGCGGTCTGGATCGGAATGTTGGCGATTTTCCGCATTTCCTCGCTTGCTGGGATGGCTGCGGTGGTTGCTGCCGCTGCCGCTGCACCTTTGTTTGGATATCCGCAGTTTTTCCCCGTTCTGGCCGCGATTGCACTGCTCATCATCTATCTCCATCGGGAGAATATTGGGCGGTTGATGAAGGGTGAGGAGCCCAAGATCGGCGGCAAGAAATGACGGATTGTCCACTGTAATGGGAGGGCAGGGGTCGCAGCCAGTGCTCTCTCAAGAAGAAGCCTTTGCACGCATTCGCTTGCTGCGCTCACCCAATATTGGGCCGGTCAGCTATGCTCAATTGATCGCCCGATTCGGCAATGCGCAGGCGGCGATAGAGGCGCTGCCTGACTTGGGATCGCGCGGAAAGACACCCTACCGTCCCGCTCTAACGGATCGAATTGAGCGTGAGATTGAGGGCGTTATTGCTGCCGGCGCGCGGTATCTGTTCCACGATCAGCCTGATTATCCCCCTTTGTTGAGCGCCATCGAAAGCGCCCCGCCTATCGTCACCTGTCGCGGGCGATTGGAGCTGGTGAACACGCCGTGTGTGGCGATGGTTGGTGCGCGCAATGCGTCCGCCGCCGCATGCAAACTGGCGCGCGATTTTGCTGAGGAATTGGCAAGGGCAGGCTTCACCGTCGTCTCAGGACTGGCGCGCGGGATTGATGGGGCTGCACATCAAGGCTCTCTACCAAAAACCATTGGCGTGATCGCAAGCGGCATCGATATCGCCTACCCACCGCAGCACACCGATCTGCAAGAACGCATCGCCAAAGAAGGCCTGCTCGTTGCCGAACAACCGCCGGGCACGGAGCCGCGAGGCCGCCATTTCCCCAGCCGCAACCGCATTATTGCAGGGCTGGCAAGCGGCACTTTAGTGGTTGAAGCTGCACCCAAATCCGGATCGTTGATCACCGCGCGACTTGCTGGGGAGGCCGGGCGCGAAGTCATGGCAATTCCCGGCTCGCCGCTCGATACGCGATCACATGGCTGCAACCAGCTGATCCGAGACGGGGCTGTCCTTGTCAGCGATCCGAGCGAAGTCGTCGAACTGCTCGAAAGTTTCATAGGTGCACCGCGATCCCAATTCCGCGTGGCAGAGGAGCGGACGGCGTTCGATTACGAGGAGTTGAGCAAACTCCAATGGGGTGAGGGCAAAGCAACGGGCGATGAAGGCGACGCGGTTAAAAGGCTCATGACCACCGCGCCAATTGCGGTCGATGAACTGATCCGCCAATCCGGGGCAAGCGCCGCAGCCGTTCATATGGTTCTGCTTGAGCTGGAGCTTGGCGGGGAATTGGAACGGCACGCGGGCGGGCATGTCGGGTTGTCAGGGTGAAGTGATGAATGGCGGCCTATCCCAAAGCTTGGGTGCAGACACGATATTCTTAGAGGCCAGACGTCTCGCCAAAGCGGCATTGCCCAGCGCGGTAGTCTACGCCACGGTGCTCACTATTGGCGGCATGTATATTGATACACTTGAAGACGTTACCGGGCCCAATCTGATGTTCAACATCGTTTCCCTCGGTCTGACATATTGGTTTTTAGTCAGCATGCTTCAGGATGGCGGTTTGGTGTCTGAGGGGTGAAAGGCGGTTTCGGAACTTTTTTCGGCCTCTCTTTATTGAGCGGGGTTGGCATTGCCTTGGGATTGGTGGTCTTGATCATTCCGGGCATCGTGGTGTTCGTGCGATGGGCACCAATTTACGGCTTTGGCCTTGTGGATGGAGACGGGGTCTCTGCTGCTTTTGAAAAATCATGGCGGTTAACGGGGGATCATTTTGTGGCCATTTTGATCGCAATTGCTGTTCCGGTCGCGATGTATTTGGCCGGTTTTGCGATCTTGTTCTTCAACTTTGACGCTATGGGAATGATCGATCTGATCCCATCAGCCATCGCGAATTTGCTTCTCGCTTTGGGCGGGGCGTCAGTGGGAGCAATTGGTATCGCCGTTTATTCGCTTGTGAGAGACAACACTGCGGAACTGACGGAAGTCTTCGAATAACCGCATTCACAATCGCATCCCTCGCAAAACTGCGCTCTTGCGTGGCATGACACGCAAACTTACTTGACGCCCTAATCAATCCCGCCCCACTCTCGCGCGTACGTACACGTGTAAGGAAATCAAACCTCTACCATGCAACTTGTCATCGTTGAATCGCCCGCCAAGGCGAAGACTATCGAGAAATATCTGGGCGCCGACTTCAAGGTTCTCGCCTCATACGGTCACGTCCGCGATCTGCCGCCTAAGGACGGCAGTGTGCGTCCGGATGAAGATTTCGCGATGGATTGGGAGCTGTATCGCGACAAGCAAAGCCGGTTTAAAGAGATTGCGGACGCCGCCAAGGATGCGAGCCGCCTTGTGCTCGCAACCGACCCTGACCGTGAAGGTGAAGCGATCAGTTGGCACGTTCAGGAGCTTTTGAAAAAGCGCAAACGCCTGCCGACCAAGGTGGATCGAGTGACGTTCAACTCGATCACCAAAAAGGCCGTGACAGAGGCGATGGCGGCTCCGCGTGAACTCGATCAGCCATTGATCGATGCCTATTTGGGACGCCGCGCGCTGGATTACCTTTTCGGATTTACACTCTCGCCAGTCTTGTGGCGCAAGCTGCCGGGGGCGAAGTCTGCGGGTCGGGTGCAGTCAGTGGCTTTGCGCCTGATCGTGGATCGGGAGCGTGAGATCGAAGCGTTCAACCCCGACGAATATTGGTCTGTGCTTGCCAAGATGGAGCATGATGGCACCGCGTTCGACGCGCGATTGGTTCGGTTCAACGGAGAGAAGCTGGAGAAGCTGTCACTCGGTAAAGAAGCACAAGCGATGGAGGTAAAGGCCGCCGTCGAAGGGGGCCGCTTTACGGTCGAGGGCGTTGAGACAAAGCCGCTCAAGCGTAACCCATCGCCGCCTTTCACAACCTCCACCATGCAACAAGAGGCCGCGCGTAAGCTCGGTTTCTCGGCCAGTCATACGATGCGGTGTGCGCAGTCGCTCTATGAGGCGGGCGCGATCACCTATATGCGGACCGACGGCGTACAGATGGATATGAGCGCGATCATGGCCGCACGCGATGCGATTGAAGACCGCTTTGCGACTGAATACCGCCCGGAAAAACCGCGCTTTTATAGCACGAAAGCCAAGAACGCTCAGGAAGCGCACGAGGCGATCCGCCCCACCAACTTCAAACAGGATCGGGCAGGCTCTGGCGATGAGGCAAAGCTCTATTCGCTGATCTTCAAACGCGCCATGGCCAGCCAGATGGCCGCTGCGCAATTGGAGCGGACCACGGTGACAATGCGCGATGCGACGGGTCAGCATGAACTGCGCGCGACGGGTCAGGTCATCAAATTCCCGGGATTTCTTGCGGTTTATCAGGAAGGATTTGACGACAAATCTGACGAGGATGAAGACGGCTTGCTGCCCGCCATGAAGACCGGCGATGCGCCTGCGAAAAAGGATGTCGAGGCCACGCAACATTTCACTCAGCCACCGCCTCGTTTCTCTGAGGCTTCGCTCGTCAAACGGCTCGAAGAGCTCGGCATTGGTCGGCCATCGACTTATGCCTCAACCATTCAGACATTGCGCGACCGTGACTATGTTCGAATGGAGAAAAATCGTTTTTTTGCAGAGGAATCAGGCCGACTTCTCACAGCATTTCTTGAGCGCTTCTTCCCCACCTATGTCGCTTATGACTTCACCGCAGGGATGGAGGATGAACTTGATACCGTGTCTGATGGGCGCGAGGATTACAAAGCATTGCTTGCGAAATTCTGGAAGGATTTCAAACCCAAAACCGAAGAGGTGATGGAGAAATTGCCGTCCGAAGTCACCGAGGTGCTCGACGAATATCTTTCCGACTATCTCTTCCCAGAGCGCGAAGATGGCAAGGATGCACGCCATTGCCCGCTTTGTGAGACCGAAGGGCGCGAGGGCGGGCGCATCTCGCTGCGCGGGGGTCGCTTTGGCGCGTTCATCGCGTGCCAGAATTATCCCGAATGCAAATACACCCGTCGCTTTGCTCAACCGGGCGCAGATGGCGGTGATGGCAGTGAAGATGGGTTGATGGGCACCCACCCGGAAACCGGCGCAGAAATTCACCGCAAATCGGGCCGCTTCGGCCCTTATGTGGAAATGGAGCATGAGGAGAAGAAGAAACGGGCGAGCATCCCCAAGGATCTCGACGATTTCGACCTTGAATGGGCGGTTAAACTGCTCGACTTGCCCCGCATCATCGGTGCGCACCCGGAAACCGGCAACGAGATTGAGGCGGCAATTGGCCGATATGGCCCGTATCTGCGCCACGATGGCAAATATGCGAAGCTGACCAGTACGCGTGATGTGTTTGAAACTGGCATGAATGCCGCTGTCACCCTGCTCGCCGAAGCTGCTAATCGTAAAGGCGGCGGACGCGGCAAGGCGGAACCGATCAAGACGCTGGGCGAACACCCAACCAGCGGCGGCGAGATCAAGGTAATGCCGGGTCGCTATGGGCCCTATGTCACCGACGGCACCACGAATGCGACCATTCCCAAGGACGTGAAGCCGGAGGATATTGAAGCGGTGCAAGCAATCGAATTGATCGACGCGCGTGCGGCGAAAGGACCGGCGAAGAAAAAGCGCAAAAAGGCCGCACCGAAGAAAAAGGCTGCTCCAAAAAAGACGGCAGCTAAGAAAAAAGCTCCGGCCAAAAAAGCGCCTGCTAAGAGTTAGTTCGTGGCTCTCATTTCCCGATCCGCCTGCGCGTTCGCAATTCGTTTATGATTGTCGCTTATCCCGATTGTGAGCCAGGGATAAAGAGCCGTGATCGAAATAGAAGTCCAGAACGAGACTCACCAAACGCAAGAGCGGGTTCGCTTTGCCGCAGTTCCACGCATTGGCGAAGGTTTGCGACTGCGCGAACCTGATGGCATCTGGGCCAGCTATGATGTGCTGGATGTGTGGTATCAAAAAGCAGAATATGGCGACATCTGGATGCCATATTTGCATGTCTGCATGACCCCGGATGAATCCGCGAATGTCCCCGCTGACGCGCCCGTTCCACATTCAAGCGACCTATCCGACGGTTTCACTGACCGCGGCCAAGAACACGATGAAGGGCTGCAATATGAAGGCGCCTTTGCCTCGCTCGCAGGGGAGTCCGAACCATTCAAAATCTAATCAAACGCAATGTCGGCCCACATCGCAAAGCCGCCCCTCTCGAAGGCAACCCGCTGGCTGAAAAGCTGGCCGATGAACAGAGCCGGGGTGAGCGCGAACCTTATGTCCCAGAGGGCAAAGAGGTGAATGCACCAGATGATGTTGGCAACGCGCTTGGCGCTCAACCCGATCCGAACGATACTGACGCCATCGTGCGCGCTGCAAAGGCGATGCGCGACGGTGAAAAGATCAATGAAGCCCGTCAGGCAGCCGCCAATGTGTGCCTGATCGTTGATGATAGCCGCGTGATCCGCAAAGTGTCCTCTAAAATCGTGCGCAGCCTCGGCTATGTTCCGATTGAGGCGCAAGACGGCCAAGAGGCGCTCGCTCGGTGCAAACGCGCCATGCCGCGTTTAATTCTGACCGATTGGAACATGCCGGAGATGGACGGTCTGGAATTTGTGACGCAATTGCGCGCAATTCCCACGCCCAAGCCGCCAACGGTGGTGTTTTGCACCTCCAAGGGCACCGCAGCGGATGTGAACAAAGGCATTCGCGCAGGCGCGGATGACTACATCGTCAAACCATTCGATGAGGCAGCATTGCGCGCGAAGTTGGAACGCATCGCCAAAAAATAGTGCTCTCGCCAAGGCAGAACGCCTAGGCTAGGTCCATACGTCATGGGCAAAGAACATTTTGAACGTCACAAACAACCGTGGAACGCTGAAGAAGCAAGCCGCTTGCGCTTGCTCGCGTCCAAAGGTCAGGGTCTGAAACAGATCGCCAAGGCGCTGGGGCGGAGTGAGGATTCGACCAAGAGCTTTGCGAAACAGCAAAAGATCAAGATCGCGAAGAAGCGGTAAGCTCTCTTCACTATGCACCGGCCGGGCATTCACGTCGCATCGTTGGGATTACTGAGTTGGTTGTTAGCGCCTGCCGAACTGTCCAGTTTGAATGGAGCTCGTGCGTTCGCGACCGCACAAGCTCCAAATCACGCAGGGCTAGCTTTCGCAGCCGCCGTTCGCGCAGGGTCCTTGGCCATTCTCTTCGAGACAGAGGATATAGCTGCCGTATGCCGATACGGCGCAGGCCGTGTCGCCGCCGCAAGTATTTAGATCGTTAAGGTATTCACCCAAGCAAGTTGATGCGGATGCCGGGGCAACATTCACCCCGATAGCTCCGGCAGCTGCCAAAAGGATCAAAGAAACCTTCTTCATGACTTTCTCCATCTTTAACATTAGTCAAAATCCGCCCAAGGCGTTCAATCTCTAATCAAATGGTGACGAAAATGTGTCATCACTTCATTTGTTAAGATGGTAAGTTCTATAGGTAGGTTGAAATGGAATTTGGCTTTAATGAATCTTTTAACACTAACCCCAATTATTCAAATTAATCTATGTCAATCATTCTAGAATTATTACTTCACCCAATCCAGCCCCATTTCCTCGAATACTTCTTTGTCGTCGCTCCACCCTTCGGAGTGTTTGACGTGCAGGAATAGGTGCACTTTTACGCCCAATATCTCTGACAACTCTGCGCGGGCTGCTGCGCCTATGGCTTTGATTTTTTGACCACCTTTGCCCAGCACAATGGGCTTTTGACTGTCGCGCGTGACGACGATTTGCTGGTGGATTTCCAAACTGCCGTCGGGCCGCGTTTTGTATTGCTCAGGGCGCACTGCAGTGTCGTAGGGGAGCTCTTCGTGGAGCTGCGCATAGAGTTGTTCTCGGGTGATCTCTGCGGCGAGCAACCGCTCTGAGGCGTCGGAAACTTGATCCTCGGGATACATCCACACGCCCTCTGGCATCAGACCAGAGAGCGCGTCTTTCATCTCTGCCACGCCGTCGCCGGTCAGTGCGGAGATGAAGTAAATCTCTTCAAACGCCATCCGTTCGCCCAATTCCTGAGCCAAGGCGAGCAGTGGCTCTTTCTTGGCTCGGTCAACCTTGTTGAGGACGAGTATCTTGCGCTCGGGTCGCTTCTCAAGCGCCTCCAAGAGCGGCTCCAATTCGTGCCGGCGTTGCTTAATCGGGTCGACGATCAAGAGGATCGCATCCGCCGCCTCTGCACCTTCCCACGCCGCGCTGACCATGGCCCGATCGAGCCGTCTGCGCGGAGCAAAGATGCCGGGTGTGTCGACGAGGATCATTTGCACCGGACCATTGAGGGCGATGCCCAACATTTTGGCTCGGGTCGTTTGTGCTTTCGCACTGGTGATGGCGACTTTTTGCCCCACCAACTGGTTTACCAAGGTTGATTTGCCTGCATTCGGCGCGCCAATCACGGCTACTACGCCGCACTTCGTAGGCGCTTCACTTTCACTCACCCAAATTCCTCCAAAAACGCTTGTGCGGCGAGCTTTTCAGCCTCGCTCTTACTTGATGCGGTGGCCTCAGCCGAACCGACATTGTTGATGCTAACTTCGACGGTGAAGCGTGACGCGTGGTCGGGGCCGGATCTGCCCTTTACTGAATATTGTGGCATGGCGCGGCGATTACCGGCGGCCCATTCTTGCAGCGCGCTTTTGGGATGTTTCGCCTTGCCTGCGTCACCACCAAGCTCGCTCTCCCAAAGCCGGTAAATGCAATCGCGCGCGCTGTCATAGCCATTGTCGATGAAGTGCGCACCGATCACCGCTTCCATCACATCGCCAAGGATATTATCGCTATCTGCGCCGCCATCTTCGCGTGCCTGCTTGCCCAGCAAGATATGATCCGACAAACCGATTTGGCGGGCGATCCGCGCGCAGGTTGCGCCGCTTACCAATGCGTTGAGCCGCTGCGAGAGTTGGCCCTCATGGCTGTTGCTTGCACCATACAACCAGCTTGCGACGGATAAGCCCAACACCCGGTCGCCCAGAAACTCGAGGCGCTGGTAATCCTTTGGCTCATCCGCGCCATTCGCGTTGAGATGGGTGGAGTTGAAGCTTCCATGGATCAGCGCCTCAAGCCATACGGCCTCATTCTTCACCGTAAATCCGGTGTCGTTAAGCCATTGACGGGTTTCCGGGCTAAGCGTGCTCACAATGTGCCGCCGATCCGGTTCCATCGTGCTGCGGTGAACCAACTGATCGGGTTGATCCATTCCGCGCTGCCATCGGTCGACCACATGATGATTGCAGCCTCTCCCACCAACAGGTCTTGCGACACGATCCCAACCGCATCTCCGCTGCGCGCTTCAAAGCGACTGTCGCGCGAATTGTCGCGATTATCGCCGAGGACGAACATTTCCCCTTCGGCAATGACCTTGGGTGGAAAGCTGTCCGCAGGTACATTGCCGAAATCGAGCACATCGTAAGTCACGCCATTTGGCAGGGTTTCGCGAAAGCGGGTGTAACGGCACACCGGTTCACCCGTCGTATTCTCCGTTTCTTCGCCGCCCCATGCGCATGATGTGTTAACTGACATCGGAACGATAAAGTCGTCGATCGGTACGCGCTCCACCAATTCCCCATTGAGCATGATCTGTCCATCGACCAGAGCCACGGTGTCGCCGGGGAGGCCAATTACCCGCTTGATATAGTCGGTTTTGTCGATTGGGTGTTTGAAAATGACGACATCGCCGTGTTCAGGTTCATTCGCCAAAATGCGGCCCGGTATCAGCGGCGCGTTGAAAGGCAGCGAGTATTGTGATGCGCCATAGGGCCACTTTGCCGCCAGCAAATAGTCGCCATTCATCAATCGCGGAAGCATGCTTTCCGAGGGTATGGAAAAGGGTGAGAACACAAAGCTGCGGAAAATCAGCACGGCGATCAACAATTTGGCGAGGAACCAGAGGAAACTGCCAACGCTTTCCTTTTCCTCTACCGAGGCTTTGGGAGCAGTTGCAGCAGAGCCTGCGATATCCGGGGACGTGGCCACGGCGCTTTCAGATTGGGTCTTAACATCCATCACCGCTCCCCTTACTCGCGCAATAGCTGAGCGCAAAGGGGTTTGCCCAATGACCAAGACTGCAACGATCACTGCCATATGGGAGCGCCTTAAAGGCCTGCCGCAACCAAGCCTTGCCGAATTGTTCGCGGGCGATGACGAAAGGGTCGCGAAACTCAGTCAGAGACTGGAGTTTGATCTGGGCGAGTTTGGCCCGCTGGGAATGCTGCTCGATTGGTCGAAGACGCATCTGGATGACCCGGTGCTCGATGAGTTTGAGGAATTGTGCGAAGCGACTGGCTTTGCCGATAGCCGTGCTGCTTTGTTTGACGGCGGGATTGTCAACCCGACCGAGGGACGCGCGGCCACCCATGGTGCAATGCGCGGCAGTGGGACAGAGGCCGATGTCGAAGAGGGCGAGGCATTGCTTGCCCGGATGGGAATGTTGGTCGAAGCTATCCACGAAGGCGCATTGGGCCCGGTTAAGCACCTGATCCATATAGGTATCGGTGGATCAGCTCTTGGACCGCAGCTCGCGGTCGACGCGCTGACCCGTGACCTCGAACTGGTCAATGTGCATGTTGTGTCGAACATCGATGGCCTCGCTTTAGAGCAAGCCTTCGCCGCCTGCGATCCGGCAACGACTTTGATCGCAATTGCCTCCAAGACTTTCACGACGACAGAGACAATGACCAATGCGTCGAGTGCGCTCAAATGGCTTAGCGAGAACGGTGTCGATGATCCCGGTGGCCGGGTTATCGCGTTGACGGCGAACCCAGAGGGAGCCGTAGAGTGGGGCGTCGATGAAACGCGCATTCTGCCCTTTCCCGAAAGCGTGGGCGGACGATATTCGCTGTGGTCGAGCATCGGCTTCCCACTCGCATTGGCAGTAGGGATGGAGGATTTCCGCGCATTCCTGACAGGGGCGCTGGCGATCGATACGCATTTTCGCGAGACAGATGGCCGCGCCAATGCGCCTTTGCTCGCCGCCTTTGGCGACCTCTATTACGCCCGTGTGCGGGGATGCCAGACCCGCGCGGTTTTCGCCTATGATGAGCGGCTGGCGCTGTTGCCGGATTATCTCCAACAGCTGGAAATGGAGTCTAACGGCAAGAGCGCGACTGCCGATGGTAAGCCCGTGAATCAGCCGACAGCCGCGATCACATGGGGCGGGGTGGGGACCGATGCGCAGCACGCCGTGTTCCAGCTTTTGCATCAGGGCACACACCTGGTGCCGGTCGACTTTATCGCCAGCATCGCACCAGGGGATGAGCTTGCTCCGGCGCATCACAAAAGCCTGCTCATGAACTGCCTCGCGCAAGGGGCGACGTTGATGGCGGGCAAGGCGTCTGATGATCTGGCGTGCAACTATCCCGGCGACCGGCCATCGGCGATGTTCCTGCTGGATGATTGCGATGCGGCGACACTGGGCGCGCTGATCGCTTTCCACGAACACCGCACTTTTGCGGGGGCTGTCCTTATGGGTATCAACCCCTTCGACCAATTCGGCGTAGAATTGGGTAAGGCGATGGCAAAATCCATCGATAGCGGTGAGGGCAATTTTGATCCAAGCACGAAGGCGTTGATGGCAGCAGCGGGATTGCAAAGCTGACGCTGCTTCAACTTATGTTCAGGTTAAGGCATTCAAAGATGAATGCGCCGACGCGTTGAGCCTTCTTTTGCTTAAGCGCGCGCAATCCGTGGGAAATGAAAGATCCGCACGTTATTTTATTGGTGCGGCTTAATATGACTTTCCCGATTCACGACGCTTAAATTCGTGCAAGTAGCCAAGTGTTACTCAATATTGCGGTGTGCGCTATGTAAATTGCGCTGCAGCGCAGCATCCGAGTCACATTTGCACTTTGGCCAAATGTGCGTATTTTCGCTGCTCTGTCGCAATTCGATTGTTTCAATCCAAGGGTCCTTTTTCATGCACCTGTTTGCCATCCTTTCCGCACCTGCGGCTGCCTTTGTGCTCACTCCGGCGGGATTGACCGTGGACGAGCTTAAGGGCGATCAGGCACGGATTGCATCACGTGTGATCGACATGCCTGCAGCTGCACCTCAAACGTCCACACCAGAAATGGTTGAAGCGGCTCCAGTGCAATTGGTGTCGTGGGATGGCGACTTTGAGCTTATGAAGACCTCGCGCCGTATGCGCATCTGGCGCTCTCATATCGCTTACAATTTGACCGTTGATGCCGAAGGCAATGCGACGGCATGCGAGCTGACTGAGACATTTCGGCTGCGCCGCGTTTCAGATCGCCTTTGCGATGTCTTGATGGAGTATCACACGTTTGAGCCTGCCCATGATGAAAGCGGTAAAGCCGTCGAGGGCATTTACAGCTCGCGTATATCATACCGGGAAATGCAAGAGCGGCTTTGAGTTAGACAAGGAGAGCGTTTGTGAAAGTCACTAAGATTTTGGCTGCTTCGACGGCAGCGTGCACTCTGGCCATCATGCCGACTTCGGTTCTTGCTCAGGCAGATCAAACCGCTCCTGCTGGACTTTCCAAATCGCCCGTACCGGTTGCGTTTGAAGGTGGACATTCATTGGGCGTCGCGGCGGCACGGCAACGGATTTTGTCTCAACAGCTGGGCTACGTCCTTACCGTTGGAAGTGATGGTAACGTGACCAAGTGCGAGCTGACGCGCGAATTTCGGCTTAGGGCGACGGAGATCGCGATGTGCCGGCCATTTGTCCGGCACATGAGTTTCGAGCCCGCGCTTGATGCGCAAGGCAACCCCACAGTCGGAACATATGAATTTGAGATCGATTTCAGCATGTATCTGAATGAGGATGGCAATATTCGAGAATTGCATCGTTGATTGACATTCCGTGCGAGAGCGCCCATTCGGCGCCGTATACGAGATGCATTGATGTCAGCGTGAAGCGGCGGCTCTGATTACCCGCCCGACAGCTTCTCGAATATAACCCCTACAGCTTCCCATTTCACGCGGGTGGTTTTTTAACCCCGCGGTTCGCACGCCTATTTTTGCGCGTGCGCTTCGCACATTATGCGAGTTTGCATGACACAAAATTCCGACGATCTTCATTTCGAAGATTTGGGGCTTTCACAGCCCGTTCTCCAAGCACTTGACCTCAAGGGCTATTCCAAACCAACCCCGATTCAGGAACAGGCTATCCCGCCAGTTTTGGATGGCCGCGACCTTTTGGGCATTGCGCAAACTGGCACCGGTAAGACGGCCGCCTTTATGCTGCCCAGCATCGACCGGCTGCGCGCATCGGACAACCGCATTCCTTTTAAATCCTGCCGCATGCTCGTGCTGGCTCCGACCCGCGAATTGGCGATGCAAATCGCTGCGAGTGCTAAGGATTATGGTGCGCTTGCCGGTCTAAAAGTGCAGGCCATTGTTGGCGGAACCTCCGTCAATAAAGACCGCAACAAACTGCATCGCGGCACCGATATTTTGATCGCGACGCCGGGCCGGTTGCTCGACCTGATCGATCAAAAAGCATTCAACCTTTCGGGCGTCGAAGTGCTGGTGCTCGACGAAGCGGATCAGATGCTCGACCTTGGATTTATCCATGCTCTGCGCACGATCAACAAGCTTGTCCCACCGGAGCGGCAGACGCTGTTCTTCAGCGCCACCATGCCCAAAGCGATCAAGGAATTGGTGAGCGGATATTGCAAGAACCCTGTGCAAGTCTCGGTCACGCCTGAGAGCACGACGGCGGAGCGGATCGAGCAATATTTGTTCATGGTGCAACAGGATGAGAAGCAGGCTCTGCTTGAGATGATCCTATCCGGTAATCACAATGTTCCAGGCGATCTGGAGCGCATTTTGATCTTTACGCGCACCAAACATGGCGCGGACCGGGTGGTCAAAAAGCTGCGTCAGCGCGGGATTGAAAGCAACGCGATCCATGGCAACAAATCACAGCCACAGCGGCAGCGCGCACTGGATGAATTTCGCCGGGGTACGACCCGGATCCTGATCGCGACCGATGTGGCCGCGCGTGGGATCGACATTCCGGGCGTTAGCCATGTGATCAACTATGAGCTTCCCAATGTGCCCGAGCAATATGTCCACCGCATCGGACGCACTGCGCGGGCGGGCAAGGATGGGGTCGCTATCGCCTTTTGCGCCGAAGATGAGCGCGCGTATCTGAAAGATATTCGCAAAGTCACGGGCGCTGACATGGACCGTCTCGCGCTGCCGGACAATTTTCGCGCAGTGGTCGAAGGCGTGGGCCCAACCAAGCCTCCACCAAGGGGCCAAACGCGTGTGTCCAGCAAGAAAGTCCGGCCAAAACCCTCAGGCGGCGGCAAACCGCGCGGTGACGGTGCAGGCAAACCGAGTAACAAGCATTCCTCACGCAAGGGTCGTCCCGGCGGTGGTGGCGGCAGGCCTGGTGGACGTCCTGGTGGCGGCGGTGGTCAGCGACGCAGCGGCGGTGGCAGGGGTCGCGGTGGCGGCTCCGGCGGCGGGGGCGGTAGTCGCCCTCAATAGGTTACGTTTCGATGTGATAAGAATATAAATTGTTGCGTTAACACAATGAATCTCTTGTCAAGAGCACATGTCGAGAGTTGTACATAACAGAATCGCTATATTTCGCGCGGACGCTGGCTTGAGTCGGCGCGAACTTGCTGAAGTTGTTGGAGTGAATCCTCAAACGATCGGCTTTCTCGAGCGCGGCGATTACAAGCCGAGCCTCGAACTGGCGCTCGCGATTGCCGAGCATTTCGGCGTTGCGGTTGAGCAGATTTTCTCTTTCGAGGCTTTCCCCTCGCTTTCCCAACAATTGAACATGAGGTCGTAGGAATGGCGTATCAGACCAGTCGCGGTGTTGCGTGGATTGACCGAGCAACCAAAAAGCTGACCGAAACACCTGATGGAGCCGACCGGCTATCGCGGTGGCTGGTATTTGGCTTCACGACACTGATGCTGTCGCTTGCTCTGATGGGTTTGGTGATGGCCGTCTATGGATCTGACAGAGGCTCTCTTGTCGCTTTCTTCGGTATGATGGGAGGGCTTTTTGTGCGCCTCGCCTTTCAACGTGGCATTCACTTTGGCGGTGGGACCGACGAACGCGAGAGGCTGCTCGCTTGGAAATCCATGGCCGTGGCCAGCGGGATCGTCTGTTGCCTGCTTATATTTTGGATGTTGGCCAACGGAGCCTATGACGGCGTTCAATTGTGGGTGCCCGAAACAGCAAAGCAATGGCACGCGCTGGCTTTTGCTAGCCTGGCATCTGTTCAGGGGCTGGCCTCAATGGTGGTTGTATTGTTGCAGCCTCCCTATTTGCCCGACGCCGACGAAGAATTCGGGGTGTAAGGCCTTGTCTAGGCTTTCCTAATCGAAAATTAAGCATACGAGGCCTAACTGTCCCGGTAATTTCGAACACTCTTCCGAATGGGGCCTGTGCATCATGATCAGAACTGACACCACGCTGATTATTGGCGCGGGTGCCAATCGCGAGATTGAGATGCCCGATGGCGCAGATCTGCTGAACAAGATCGCGTCGGGTTTTGAGTTTGAGCGCCTCAATTCAGAGGTGAAGTCGCGCGATCTCATCAATCTGGCGCATTTGTTCGAACAGATCGCACCCTCACTTGGCATGACCTATGATGATCTGGTCGCAGGTGGAAATGCAATCCGTGAGGCGACTTTGGTCAGTTCCTCGATAGATGCCGTGCTTGAACAATATGGACATGATCAAAGGGTCGTGACCGCAGGCAAGTTGGCGATCGTCTACTACACGCTTCAGGCGGAATCGAAATCGACATTGGCCGTCGAACCGCGTTCGGCGGATGAATTGCCGCTACGGGGAACGGAAAACTGGCTGTATCAGCTGGGCCAGATCATCGTAAAAGGCGTGCCGCGTGCCAAGGCGGAGGAGTGCTTCGAAAAGCTCTCCATCGTGTGTTTCAACTATGACCGTGCGATTGAGCACTACCTGCCGTGGGTCGTGATGCGTGCATTCGGCATGACCTATGATGAGGCATGCGAGTTGGTCGCGGGAAGATTGCGGATCGTGCACCCTTATGGTGTGGCCGGACGGCTCCCATGGCAGGGTGATGAAGAAAACGGGGCGACTTGGGGTCAGGAAGACCCGGAAAACATCGTCGCGTTATCCAAGCGCATATTCACTGCCAGCCAGCGCGCCGGATCGCGCCAGTTTCAATCCTATCTGCGTGCCGAAATGTCGCGTGGCAAACGGCTCGCTTTCCTCGGTTTTGGCTTTGATCCGATGAATGTCGCCATGCTGTTTGATGAGTTGGAGCACGACAATCCCGACATGCTCATCAGTCTCGTTGATATCAGCGAGACCCAGCAAAAGGCCATTTTGCGCCTGATCTATCGCCTGACGGGTATCACCGATCAAAGCCTGATTACGCTGGAAAACATGAAGGCGTTTGAGCTGCTGCGCGATTACGGGCGTTTCCTCGAAAGCTAAGCTTTTCACTGCCCAAGCAGCTCTGGTTTATTGCCAGTAACTCCGTTGCCGTTATGCGCGAATACGCGCATAGGCACACCAAAGCGGAGGAACCCAAATGCCCCAAACAGACTATGATTTCGACCTTTTCACCATCGGGATAGGGTCAGGCGGCGTGCGCGCGAGCAGGGTCGCTGCGGCGCATGGCGCACGGGTCGCTGCGGCAGAGGAATACCGCGTCGGCGGCACATGCGTCATCCGCGGCTGTGTGCCTAAAAAGATGCTTGTCTACGGCGCGCACTTTGCCGAAGACCTTGAGGATGCAAAGCAGTTTGGCTGGAATATTGAAGGCAAAAGTTTCGATTGGGTGCGCCTACGTGACCACGTGCAAAAGGATATCGACCGGCTCGAAGGACTTTATGGCGAAACGCTAGACAACCACGACGTCACCGTTTTTCGGGAACGCGCCGAGATCACCGGCCCTCACGAGATCACTCTGGCAAGCGGCAAGGTCATCACCGCGAAGTACATCCTGGTCGCGACCGGTGCAAAGCCTCACATGCCCGAGTTCAAGGGCAATGAGCATGCGATCACCTCAAATGAAGCGTTTCATTTGGACGAAGTGCCAAAACGTATTTTGATCGCAGGCGGTGGCTATATCGCGAATGAATTTGCGGGTATCTTCAACGAGTTCGGCAGTCAGGTGACGATTGCCAATCGCTCGGACGTGATCCTGCGGTCCTATGATCCCTCTTTGCGTGATCGTCTGCTGCAAATTTCGCTCAGCAAGGGGATCGAGTTCTGCTTCAACGTTGAGTTTGAATGGGTTGAGAAACAGGAAGACGGCACTCTGCTCGTCAAAATGACCGGCCACGAACCGCGCGTCTTTGACCAAGTGATGATCGCCACGGGGCGTTCACCTAACACCGAAGGACTTGGCCTGGACAAGGTTGGTGTGGAATTGGGCAAGAAGGGTGAGATCAAGGTCGATGCCTTCTCCAAAACCAATGTCGATCACATCTATGCCGTGGGCGATGTGACCGACCGCGTGCAGCTGACGCCTGTCGCTATTCGCGAGGGTCAGGCTTTTGCAGATAGCACTTTTGGCGGGGTTGAGCCCTATGCGGTCGACCATTCCTGCATCCCAAGCGCTGTTTTCAGCCACCCACCGATTGCTTCTGTCGGCCTAACCGAGGGGGAGGCACGCAATTCGCTTGGCTCAATCAAGGTCTTCCAATCCGACTTCCGCCCGATGAAGAACGTCGTTGCGGGCCGCAATGAGCGCGGACTGTATAAGATGATTGTCGATGCGGCGAATGACAAAATCGTCGGTATCCACATGATCGCACCCGAAGCGCCCGAGATTATGCAGGCGGCGGCTGTTGCGGTGAAGGCGGGGCTGACCAAGGCGGATTTCGACGACACCGTTGCAATTCACCCGACAATGGCGGAGGAATTGGTCCTGCTGAAATAGGCCACACAGAACCGGAGCGGTGCAATGGAGCTCAAAGGCAAAACCGTCCTTCTAACCGGAGGCACCGCAGGCATTGGACGCGAAATGGCGCTCCAGCTTAAGGCTAAAGGTGCTCAGGTTGTGGTCACTGGCCGCAATCCTGAACGCATCGCAGCTATGCGCGCTGAGGGGTTTGAAGTTATCGAGGCGAGCCTTTCCAACGCTGTCGGTGTGGACGCATTGATTGCCGAGTGGGGTGAGCGAAAGCTCGAAGTGCTCATCAACAATGCGGGGCAATTGGTCGACCATGATTTCCGCAAAAGCCCGCCTGATCCGGATGCTGCGGATGACTGCATCTACACCAATCTCAATGCGCCTATCCGGTTGATCGAAGGGCTTTTGATAAGATTACAGGCTTGCGCTGCGGCGGCTATTGTCAACGTTACATCTGGCCTCGCCGTCGCACCTGCCGCGCGCCAGCCAGTCTATTGCGCGACTAAGTCTGGGCTGCGTTTTTACACGCTCGCCCTTCGTGAGCAGCTCAAAGATACGCGCATCAAAGTGATCGAAGCATTGCCGCCCGTTGTCGACACACAGATGAACGATGGCAATCCGATGAAGAAGATGCCGTCCGAGGAATGCGCGCGACAAATCCTCGAGGCGATTGAGAAGGGGCGTGACGAGGCCAATATCGGAATGACGAAGGCCTTGCGAGTAATGGAATCGATCTCGCCATCACTCGCCAAGCGGATAACTCTGCCCTTTTGAACGATTGACCCTGCGGCGAGGGTGCGGCAACGAACTCTCGCAATATCAAACAGGGGCCCTCAACGAATGTCCGCCAATATCGCCGAACTCGAACGCCGCCGCGAAGCCGCCAAATTGGGCGGAGGGCAAAAACGCATCGACGCTCAGCATGCCAAAGGCAAACTGACCGCGCGCGAGCGGCTTGATGTGTTGCTTGACGAAGGCAGTTTTGAAGAGCTCGACACCTATGTGGAACACGATTGTGTCGATTTCGGAATGGAGACGCAGAAGATCACAGGAGACGGTGTTGTCACCGGCTCTGGCACAATCAATGGCCGCTTGGTCTATGTTTTCGCGCAGGATTTCACCGTGTTCGGCGGGTCGCTTTCAAAACGCCATGCGGAGAAAATCTGCAAGGTGATGGACACAGCAATGAAGCTGGGCGCACCCGTGATCGGCCTCAACGATAGCGGCGGTGCGCGTATTCAAGAGGGCGTCGCGTCCCTTGGCGGCTATGCCGAAGTGTTCCAACGCAATGTTCTGGCCAGCGGTGTTGTCCCTCAGATTAGCCTCATCATGGGGCCTTGCGCGGGCGGAGCGGTTTACTCACCTGCCATGACCGACTTCATCTTTATGGTGAAAGACAGTTCCTACATGTTCGTCACCGGGCCGGAAGTCGTGAAGACAGTGACCAATGAAGAGGTCACGCAAGAGGAACTGGGCGGGGCGATCACGCATACGACCAAAACCTCTGTCGCTGATATCGCCTATGAAAACGATATTGAAACGCTGCTCGCCACGCGCCGGTTCTATGATTACTTGCCGCTGTCTAACCGCGAGGACCCTCCGGTGCTCCCGACCAATGACCCCTGGGACCGGCTTGAGCCTTCACTCGACACGATCATCCCGGACAATGCGAACCAGCCCTATGACATGCATGAGGTGATCGCGAAGACGCTGGACGAAGGCGATTTCTTCGAAATTCAACCGGCGCATGCGGCCAACATCATCTGCGGATTTGGCCGGGTCGAAGGGCGCACAGTGGGCGTTGTCGCGAACCAACCTATGGTGCTCGCTGGCGTGCTCGATATTGCCTCGTCCAAGAAAGCGGCGCGGTTTGTGCGGTTCTGCGATGCGTTTGATATTCCGATTGTGACCTTTGTCGATGTTCCCGGCTTCTTGCCCGGCACAGCGCAGGAAATGGGCGGGATCATCAAACACGGTGCGAAATTGCTGTTCGCCTATGCCGAGGCAACCGTGCCCAAAATTACGATCATCACCCGCAAAGCCTATGGTGGCGCCTACGACGTGATGGCGTCCAAGCACCTTCGCGGAGACCTAAACTACGCCTGGCCGACCGCAGAGATTGCGGTGATGGGCGCAAAGGGCGCGGTCGAAATCATCTTTCGCCAAGATCGCGGCGATGAGGAAAAGATCGCAGAGAAAACCGCCGAATATGAAGATCGTTTTGCAAACCCATTCGTAGCGGCGCAGCGCGGCTATATCGATGAGGTGATCTATCCACACTCCACCCGGCGACGGGTTGCGCTGGGTTTGAGGAAACTGCGGACCAAGCAGCTGGAGAACCCTTGGAAGAAGCATGACAACATCCCGTTGTGAGGAACGATCTTGTCAAACGAGATTGTAACCGCGACAACGATTCTGGCTGGCTCTGGCGCAGCCGGATGGACGGCCACAAAGCTCTTGGGGCCAAGTGCCGACGCTCTTGGGCAGCATATTAAGGTCTTCCTTGGTGACCGCATTCGGAAGATTTTTGTTAGAATTAGCGAGAAATCTTACGGAACTGATCTCAAGGAGCTGCCAGCAGGCTTCGTGACTTCGGCTATCCAAAAAGCTTCCGTATCAGAGGATGACATAAAGCTCACGGAGATGTGGGCAAATCTCTTAATTGCGGCGTCGGATGGATATCAGACACGGCATATGGTGTTTGCGGACATTCTGTCGCAAATAGGACCGGACGAGGCGAAGCTGCTGGACAGTATCCTCAAGGGGTTGGATCAAAATGGTCCCGGCAACCTCGGCAATCTGGATAAAAATATCAGATTTGGTTTGGGGAAATTGGATATCACCGGGAGCCTTTCACGAGCTCGCGCTAATGAGCTGCTGGATCCAATCAAGAAATTTGTTAGCACCTTACCAATTGTCTTTGAGCGTTTGGAACTGACACTTGGAACCGTAGAAGGTGACACGATGGTGGTTCAAGATAAGCGCCATTCAATATCTTGTTTGGTTCTAGAAAGACAAAACCTGCTAAAGTTTCGTGAGTTCACACATCCACCACGAATTTACGGTGGTGCTCTGGCCAAGATTGGCGCATTCGTTCCAACCGATCTTGGTGTCGAGTTCTTGGGGGTGTGTAGCAAAAAATGAAACTAGGTCGCTTAAACCATGTGGGCGTCGCAACGCCTTCCATCGCCGACTCCATTGCGCATTATCGCGATATCATGGGTGCAACGTCGATCTCCGATGAGATCATTCTCGAAGACCGCGGCCTCAAAGTCGTGTTCGTCGACACGCCAACGCATTCCGGCATGAACGGCACGCAAATCGAGCTGATTGAAGAGCTGAGACCGGGCGAAACCGCCATCACCGCATTCCTCGCCAAAAACCCGGCGGGCGGGCAGCATCATGTCTGCTTTGAAGTTGAGGATATTGAGGAAGCGCGGCGCTGGTTCGAGGGGAAGGGTAAGCGCATTCTTGGCCCGACCATCCCTGGCGCGCATGGCACGCCCATCTTCTTCCTGCATCCCAAAGACATGCAGGGCATGCTGACCGAGATCATGGAAACTCCGAACAGCGGCGAACACTAAATCTGTTAGGGCGCGTGTCTTTCGCTTGCTTGGTGATTGTGCTTAGAGGCTCGCCATGACCGACACCAACAAACCGACCCCTCAAGACTGGCAGGCGCTTGCTGATAAAGAGAGCAAGGGCCGCGACCTGACCCGCGAAATGCCCGAGGGCTTTGCGATCAAGCCGCTTTATACGGCAGACGATCACGCGGATTTCGACGCAGGCCTACCCGGCTTTGCGCCCTTCACGCGCGGTGTGAAGGCGAGCATGTATGCAGGCCGCCCTTGGACGATCCGCCAATATGCGGGCTTCTCAACGGCCGAGGAATCCAACGCATTCTACCGCCGAAATCTGGCTGCGGGTCAGAAAGGACTTTCGGTAGCTTTCGACCTTGCCACCCACCGCGGCTACGATTCCGACCACCCGCGCGTCACTGGCGATGTCGGCAAAGCGGGTGTCGCTATCGACACCGTGGCCGATATGGAGATCCTGTTCGACCAGATCCCGCTCGACACCATGTCCGTTTCCATGACGATGAACGGCGCGGTGATTCCGATCCTTGCGTTTTATATCGTCGCGAGCGAGCGTCAGGGCGTGCCGACAGAGAAGCTCTCTGGCACGATCCAGAACGACATCCTTAAAGAGTTCATGGTCCGCAACACCTACATCTATCCGCCAGAGCCGAGCATGCGGATTGTGTCGGATATTATCGCTTATACTTCCTCGAACATGCCCAAGTTCAACTCTATCTCGATCAGTGGCTATCACATGCATGAGGCGGGCGCGACGGCGGTGCAGGAGCTCGCTTTCACCATTGCTGATGGCAAGGAATATGTGACTCGCGCGTGTGCGACAGGTCTGGATATTGACGCCTTTGCCGGGCGGCTCAGCTTCTTTTTCGGCATCGGCATGAACTTCTTTATGGAGATCGCGAAGCTGCGCGCCGCGCGCACGCTGTGGTATCGCACGATGGATGCGCTGGGCGCGAAATCCGAACGCTCCAAGATGCTGCGCACTCATTGCCAGACTTCGGGTGTGAGCTTGCAGGAGCAAGATCCGTATAACAACGTGATGCGCACCACGATTGAGGCGCTGGCGGCGACATTGGGCGGTACGCAATCGCTTCACACCAACGCTTTGGATGAAGCCATCGCGCTGCCCACCGATTTCTCCGCCCGTATCGCGCGCAATACGCAATTGGTGCTGCAAGAGGAAAGCGGGATCACCGATGTGGTCGATCCGCTGGGCGGCTCGCACTATATTGAGGCGCTCACAGCGACTTTGGTTGAGGAAGCCGAAAAGTTAATTGCCGAGGTTGATCAGGCAGGCGGGATGACCGCCTATGTCGCAACCGGGGCTCCCAAGGCCGCGATTGAGCGGGCGGCGGCGGAAAAGCAGACCGGCATTGATAAAGGCGACACGGTGATTGTCGGCGTCAACAAATATCAATTGTCCGAAGAAGAGCCCATCGACACGCTCGACATCGACAACGCCGCTGTGCGTAAGGGGCAGATCGCAAGGCTTGCCGATGTGCGCGGCAAGCGCGATGAGGCCGCGTGTCAGGCCGCGCTAAAGGCTCTGTCGGACGCGGCGGCGGCGAACCCGGCCACCCACGCAGAGGCAATCGCGACGGGCCGCGATGAAAACGGGATTCCGCTGCCTCCCAAAAAGATCGCCGAGCTTGAGAAACAGGCGGATGTGAACCTGCTATCCCGTGCGGTGGAAGCGGCGCGGCACGATGCGACCTTGGGCGAAATCTCTGCCGCAATGGAAGGTGTCTTTGGCCGCCACGATGCAACGCCAAAGCCCGTCAGCGGAGTCTATGCGAGCGCTTATGAGTTCGACCAACGCTGGGCGCAAGTGACGGACGGTGTGGATGCAGTGGAGCGGCGATTGGGCCGCAAACCGCGCATCATGGTCGCGAAGATGGGTCAAGATGGCCATGATCGCGGCGCCAATGTGATCGCAAGTGCCTTTGCCGACATGGGTTTCGAAGTGATCTCAGGCCCGTTGTTTCAAACGCCCGAAGAAACGCGCGATATGGCCCTGCGCAAGGACGTGGACGTGATCGGCGCAAGCTCCCTCGCGGCAGGTCACAAGACGCTGATCCCAGAACTCATCCGCTTGCTCAAAGAAGCCGGCCGCCCCGATATTAAAGTCACCGCAGGCGGCGTGATCCCACCGCAAGATTATGACTTTCTACGCGAAGCAGGCGTTCAGGGCATTTATGGGCCGGGTTCGAACGTGGTGGAATGTGCGGCGGATATCTTGACACTGCTTGGGCACAATATGCCACCATTGGGCGAAGGGCTTGAGGAGGCGGCGGAGTGATCCTCTTCCCGCTCATACTTATCTCGGTTCAACCGGTTCAGGAACTGCCACAAACTCAAACAACTATCGCCAGCGAGACGCGGGAGCCGGATTGCGAGTGGCCTAGGTCGTTCAATGATATGAATGGATGCCGTGACCATGAATATCCCAAAGCTCACTTTGAGATCGAGCGAGCGTGGTCACAAGCCAATCAAGCAGTAAGTGACTATGACGATTCCGAGTATCCAGGTGCTGATACCCGTCCAATGTCGAGCCTGTTAAGCCGGGTTCACGGCAAGTGGCTTGGCTACAGAGATGATCACTGTGAGTCGTCGGTTGCGCTGCTGGAGTCCAACTCTGATCGCGGAAAGATCTGGTCCGCCTGTATGGCACGCCTCACATCATCAAGAACTCATGAATTGCGCGAATTTGCCGCTCGAATTGAAAGTACCAACTGAATGACCACCCCCCGCAATGACTGGACACGCGAAGAGATCGCGGGCCTTTTCGACCTCCCTTTCACAGAACTGCTTTTCCAAGCAGCCACCACCCACCGCGAAAACCATCCGCCTGAGCAAATTCAGCTGTGCACTTTGCTGAGCATCAAGACGGGCGGTTGCCCCGAGGATTGCGGCTATTGCTCGCAATCGGTGAAGGCCGATAGCGGGGTTGAGGCGACCAAGCTTATGGATGTACAGGCCGTGCTTCAACGCGCGGCTCAGGCCAAAGATCAGGGCAGCCAGCGTTTCTGCATGGGCGCAGCCTGGCGCAATCCCAAAGACCGCGACATGCCAGCGATTGTCGAGATCGTGAAAGGCGTGCGCGATATGGGGCTCGAGACCTGCATGACGCTGGGCATGCTGGAGCCGCATCAGGCCGATATGCTCGCCGAAGCGGGCCTCGATTATTACAATCACAATATCGACAGCTCGCCTGAATATTATGAGCGGGTGATTTCAACGCGCGACTTCCAAAGCCGCCTGGACACGCTGGATCATGTGCGCGGAGCAGGCATCAATGTCTGCTCTGGCGGGATCGTCGGCATGGGCGAAACGCGCGAGGACCGGGTGGGGTTCGTACATACGCTCGCAACGCTTGACGCGCATCCCGAGAGTGTTCCGGTCAACGCGCTGGTGCCAGTGAAGGGCACGGTGCTGGGCGATATTCTGGCCGATACGCCGATGGCAAAGATTGACGATATTGAGTTCGTTCGCACGGTTGCGGTTGCTCGCATCACGATGCCGATGAGCATCGTGCGCTTGTCCGCAGGCCGCGAGTCTATGTCTGATGCAACGCAGGCGCTTTGTTTCTTAGCGGGAGCAAATTCGATCTTCACAGGCGACAAACTGCTCACCGCCCCCAATGCAGGCGATGACAGCGATGGAGCTTTGTTTGCGAAGCTTGGTCTGACGGCGCTTCAACAGGAAGAACCTGCACGGGCGAGCAAATTGGCCGAGCCTGCGGAGTAAGATGAGCCTAGGTTTCTCCGTCGACGCACTGCTCCCTAATGCGCGCGGGGGAGGGCAGCTCAAGATGGGGTTGGTCAGGCTTAGCGAAGAGGAATGGCTTCAACCTGACCCGGACCTAAAGGCGCGCAAGGCAAGCTTTGTTGATTGGCCTGAGGGTGTGCAACTGACCGATGAAGCACAGGCTCCCGGTCAAGAGCTTGCGAGGATGATCGGTGTTGGCGGCGCTCTGCCTGAGGCCGCGCTGCACGCGCATGAAGACATGTGCCTGCTTACTCGCGCGCCGGAGGAAGATGTTTATCGTCTGGTCGGGGCAGCGATTGCGTGGCCTTCTGACTGGCATCCAGCAGACAAAATTGGCTTGCCCCTGCGCGCGCTTCATGAACCGATTGCGGGCTATGAAGAGCAGCTTGCGAGCGGTGTTGACCGGTTTATGGAAACTCTCAAACCGGGCGTGATTTATGGACGGTGCAATTGGTTTATCGCGGCGATGGGGGAGCGGCGTTGGCTTGAGGCGCGCGCTCCCACAGAGGCCTTCGCTCATGTAACGCCGGGCAATGCGGGCGACACTCTGTTCGTGCGTTCGGAACGCCAAACTCTGCGCCGACTGCCGCAAACAGGCACGATCCTTTTCACCATCGGTGTTTATGTCGAGCCAATAGCTCAACTCACTCAAGGCAATCTCGCGCGCTTGGCCGATGCGGTCCGTAACCTAGTCAAAGGAGAGGGTGACCGCCGCGGCGCGCCCGCCTATGCACAAAGCTTGATTGAATTTGTGGATCGAGGAAACGCCTAATGATTGCCAGCTTGCTTGTGTTGATGCTGCAGCCCGAAGGATTGCCTACCTGTGATCAGGAGAAGGTGGACCAAGGGATTCAGCAAGAGATGAACATTTGTGCTGCCAATGACTTCTACGAGGCGGATGCCGAATTGAACGCGGTGTGGCCGATTGTGCGTGATCGGATGAAACTGCGTGATGAGGCTGCCAACTCCACAGGATTACCCGATTGGGACGAGCGACCGGGCTACTTTGACACTGTGCTAGCGGCACAACGCGCGTGGCTGACATATCGTGACGCGCATTGCCGGTCAGAGGGGTATTTCGCGCGTGGCGGCACATTAGAGCCATTGCTTGTGTCGGTTTGCAAAACTCATCTGACAAAACTGCGAACTCAAGAATTACGCGAACTTGCGGAGACCCGATAATGACTGACCTGCCACCTGAAACTCGGCCTGAAACACTCAGCGTCCATGCCGGTTGCGTGCCCGATCCAACCACCAATGCGCGGATCACGCCGATTTATCAGACCAGTTCATATGTCTTCGACAGCCCTGAGCATGCCGCGAACCTGTTCTCGCTTGCCGAATTCGGGAATATCTATTCGCGCATCATGAACCCGACCAATGATGCGCTGGAGAAGAAGGTTGCCGCTCTGGAGGGCGGGGTCGGTGCTCTTGGTGTGGCGTCAGGCCATGCTGCGCAATTGCTCGCATTCCACACATTGATGGAGCCGGGTTGTAACATCGTTGCAGCGAAGAAATTGTACGGCGGATCGCTGAACCAATTGGGTGAGGCGTTTAAGAAATTCGGTTGGGAAACGCGCTTTGTCGATGCGGATGATCCAGCAAATGTACGCGCAGCGATGGATGACAAAACACGTGTCGTGTTCGTTGAAAGCCTCGCTAATCCTGGGGGGGTAGTCACAGACATAAAACTGATTGCAGACATCGCGCATGCAGGCGGTGTGCCGCTGATGGTCGACAACACAATGGCCAGTCCGGCTTTGTGTCGTCCGTTCGAACACGGCGCAGATATTGTGGTGCACTCAACCACCAAATTTCTGAATGGTCATGGCAACGCGATTGGTGGGATCATCGTCGACAGCGGCAATTTCGATTGGAAGGCGCAGGGCGACAAATATCCCTCGCTAACGCAGCCCAATGGTTCTTACCATGGCGCGGTGCTTGTTGATGCGCTGGAGCCGATTGGTCCCATTGCTTTCATCATCGCTTGCCGCGTCCTGGGCCTTCGCGATCTTGGTCCAGCGATGGCGCCGATGAACGCATTTCTGGCGCTAACCGGCATGGAGACGCTGTATCTGCGGATGGAGCGCCATTGTTCCAATGCGCTGGAGCTTGCCAAGTGGTTGGAGGGGCATGAGAAAGTGGATTGGGTCAGTTACGCCGGTTTGCGCTCCAGCCCCTATCACGAAAACGCACACACTTATCTTGGCGGGCGTGGAGGCGCGGTGTTCACCTTTGGTCTGAAAGGCGGATTTGAGGCGGGCAAAGCTTTGGTCACTGGAGTCAAGCTGTTCAGCCACCTTGCTAATATCGGTGATACGCGCTCGCTTATCATCCATCCTGCATCGACAACGCACAGTCAGCTAGACGAAGAAGGGCTGATCGCGGCGGGCGCCGGCCCCGATGTTGTCCGCGTGTCGGTGGGGATCGAACATATTGATGATATCAAGGCTGATCTCGACCAAGCACTCGCGGCGCTTTAATCGTCATTGATCAAGCGCAATTCCGATAGCTTGCCCCGACGCGGGCAAGGCGGCATATGCTGCAACAAACTATTTTGCCTTTCTGGGGGGCCCCTTTGTTTTCCAAAATCCTGATTGCCAATCGCGGTGAGATCGCTTGCCGTGTCATTCAAACGGCGCAGAAAATGGGGATCGCTTGTGTCGCGGTCTATTCTGATGCGGATCGTAATGCGCCGTTTGTGAGGATGGCGGATGAGGCGGTGCATATCGGAGCGTCGCCCGCGGCCGAAAGCTATCTGATCCCGGAAAAGATTATCGCTGCCTGCAAGGAAACGGGCGCTGAAGCGGTGCACCCCGGCTATGGTTTTCTGTCTGAGCGCGCCAGTTTTGTTGAGGCATTGGCGGCGGAGAATATTGCCTTTATCGGCCCGCCTGCGGGCGCAATCGCGGCGATGGGCGACAAGATTGAATCGAAGAAATTGGCCAAAGCGGCCGGCGTCAATGTCGTCCCCGGCTTTGTCGGCGAAATCCGCGATACTGATCATGCGGTCGAGATATCTGACGACATCGGTTATCCGGTGATGATGAAAGCCAGCGCCGGTGGCGGGGGCAAAGGTATGCGGCTTGCCTGGTCAGAGGCAGATGTGCGCGAAGGCTTTGAAGCGACGAAGCGCGAAGGCCTCAATTCCTTTGGCGATGACCGCGTTTTCATTGAGAAGTTCATCGAAAATCCGCGCCATATCGAGATTCAGATTCTGGGCGATAAGCACGGCAATATCCTCTATTTGAATGAGCGCGAATGCTCAATCCAACGCCGCCATCAAAAGGTCGTCGAAGAAGCACCTTCGCCTTTTGTGACGGCCAAAATGCGCAAGGCGATGGGTGAGCAAAGCGTGGCTCTGTCGCGTGCAGTGGATTACCATTCGGCCGGCACGGTTGAGTTGATTGTGAGCGGTGCGGACCCAACCGGGGAAAGCTTCTACTTCCTCGAAATGAACACGCGTCTGCAGGTCGAACATCCGGTAACAGAGGCGATCACTGGTATTGATCTTGTTGAACAGATGATCCGCGTCGCAGCGGGCGAAGAATTGTCGATGACGCAGGATGATATTGGCATCGATGGGTGGTCGATCGAAAACCGCGTCTATGCCGAGGACCCCTATCGCGGGTTCCTCCCTTCGACCGGGCGTTTGGTCGAATATTCGCCGTCGATCCCTGGTTGGACCGATGACGGCGAAGTCGCAGGCAAAGCGCGGCGTGGCGTTGCGCATGGCGAAGGCAGCATCCGCGTCGACGATGGCGTTTTCGAAGGCGGCGAGGTGTCGATGTTCTACGACCCGATGATCGCTAAGCTGATCACTTGGGCTCCGACTCGCGAACAGGCTGCGGATTTGCAAATTGATGCCTTGGACCGGTTCCGTATCAAAGGGCTCGGCCACAATGTCGATTTTCTTAGCGCGATTATGCAACACGAACGGTTCCGTTCCGGCGAACTGACCACGGGCTTTATTGCAGAGGAATATCCTGACGGCTTTACCGGCGCACCAGCCGACGATGCTTGGCTGCGTCAACTCGCTGCATTGTTTGCAGGTGCAGAATTCACGCAATCGGTGCGCGCGCGCCAGATCACGGGTCAGTTGAACGGCGTGGAAAATCCGCCTTCGGGCTGGATGGTGAAGATCGGTGAGCGACGCTTTGATGTGCTTTTGGAAGTTGGCGGCGCAACCGTTGATGGCCACCGGATCGACGGGACATGGGATTGGGAGGTTGGTGAGACCTTTGCCAATGTGACTGGCGAAGACGAAATGACGGTCCAGATTGACCGCGTCGGCGTGCGTTGGCGGATCACAACACGCGGTGCTTCACACGATGCAATCGTGCTGCCTGCTGCGGTCGCCGCTCTTGATGTGCATATGATCGAAAAGATCCCGCCTGATCTGTCCAAAATGCTGATTTGCCCGATGCCAGGAATGCTCATGAAACTGCACGTTGCGACCGGCGATGTGGTTCAACCCGGCCAGCCATTGGCAACAGTAGAGGCGATGAAGATGGAGAATATTCTTCGCGCTGAGAAAGAGGGCACAATCGGCAACATCAACGCTGCCGAGGGAGAGAGCTTGGCAGTGGATGCGGTGATCCTTGAGCTGGAGTAATCCAGCACCATTCACGGATCGCTCACATTCTGTCCCCGCTTTGCACACATTGTGCTGTGCGCATTGCACTTGAGACTATTGCTTGTAACAAAACGAAAAATTGAGCCACGAGCTGAGCTGTTGTCCACAAATGGACTAGCGCGCATGGGCCAATTGCGAGATTATGACAGTGCATGATTCGGTAATGCGCCACAGGGTCGCACCTGAGGTGATGTGCCAAAGGGGGAATGAACGTGGCTAAAAAAGGAACCGGTTACTTCGATCGGAAGGGCCAATTTTTTAAGAGCGCTCGCGATGCGACGGCTAGTGACTTGGCCGCATTGCTTGGGCAGATTGGCGATGGTGAAAGCCTTGCGCCTGGCATTGCGCAAATGATGCTGGAACGGCGCGCGGAAATTGAGCGCCTGTTTGCCGATCATGACACGATGATGGCCGAAGATCAGGTTGAAGGCGACGATTTGGGTGAGAAAGTCACTCAGCTGCCACGCCCCACAGGCTCAAAACCGGTTATTTAATCCTCTACGATTGCCACCGCGCGGATCCATCCGGCGCTGGCTCGTTCGATCTTCACCGGAAAACAGCTGAACATGAAACCGTGCGCGGGTAGCGCTTCAAGATTGGTGAGCTTTTCAATTTGGTAATAAGGTCGGATGCGTCCGGCTTTGTGGCCCTCCCAAATGATGGCGGGATCACGATTTTCGGCCCAACGGCGCGCCGTGTGGCTGAATGGTGCATCCCAGCTCCACGCATCGGTTCCGACCACTTCGACGCCGCGATCCGTCAACCACAAGGTTGCCTCCGCACCGAGGCCGACGCCCTGATCGATGAAATCATCGGTGCCATATACGGCGCCCGACTGGATCAACACGATATCGAGCGGTTCAAGCTTGTATTGAATGGCAGCGAACGCCTGCTCCAGCTCAGCCGCGCTGACGACATGACCAGCGGGTAGAGCGGAAAAGTCGAGCTTTACACCGGGGCGAAGAAATCGGTCGAGCGGCGCTTCATCAATGCTGGGCGCTGGCGCAGCGCCCGCATCGGTGGTTGAGTGATAGTGCCACGGTGCGTCCATATGGGTGCCATTGTGGGTGGACAGCTCCAGCATCTCGACCGCCCAGCCTTCGCCATCGGGAAGGTCATCTTTTTCAAGCCCGGGAAAGAACATGGCGATCTGCTCCCAAGTATCCTCATGCGTCATGTAGGTGACTTTGGGACGCATCACCTCGGGATCAGAGATCACATCATTGGTGATCGGGATCGAGAGATCGACAAACCGGCTCATGCTCTGGCCAGTTCTGTGTCGAGGAATGCCGCAATATCGCTCAATTCAACGTCGCGCGCCATGTAAGCCTCTCCGATGTTTTTCAGCAGTAAGAAGGGTAGGGTGGAGCCCTCCATCTTCTTGTCATGGCGCATATGATCGGCGAGTTTCGCCCCGTCACAGGTCAGGCCAAGCTCGGCGATCTCCGATGGCAGTCCCGCCGCCGCAATAGTGCGCGCGGACCGCTCTGCATCACTAGCAGCCAGATCCCCGCGCTGCGCCGAATATCGCGCGGCTAGCACCATGCCGAGCGCCACCGCTTCGCCGTGTAGCAGTTGGTCGGAAAACCCTGTCTCCGCCTCTAAAGCATGTCCGAATGTGTGCCCCAGATTAAGCAGAGCGCGCACATCGTTGGTCTCGCGCTCATCCTCGGCAACGATCTTTGCCTTGGCGCGGATGCTGGTGGCGATGGCATGAGCGAGCGGTTCGGGCGTGCGGGCAAGCACTTGCGTTCCATTCACATCGAGCCAGTCAAAGAACTCAGCGTCTCCTAACAAGCCGTATTTGACCACTTCGGCATAGCCAGCGCGCATTTCCCGGTCAGGCAATGTGCCCAAAACCAGCGGATCGATGATCACTGCGGAGGGTTGATGAAAGGCACCGATCAGATTTTTGCCCGCCCGTGTGTTGATCGCAGTCTTACCACCAACCGAACTATCAACTTGGGCAAGCAGCGTCGTTGGAATCTGAACAAATCCGCAACCGCGCTTCGCGACCGCACAGGCAAGTCCAGTAAGATCACCAACCACCCCTCCACCAAGGGCAAAAACATGGTCAGATCGGGTAATGCCGAGCGTAAGCAGCCAATCGGTGAGCTGCTCTAAAACACCCCAGCTTTTTGCCCCTTCGCCCGGATCAACGACGAACCATTCAGCGTGATGGCCTCCCTTCGCTAAAGCGGTCTCGATCTGGTTCTGATAGAGGCGGTGCGTGTTCGCATCGGTAACAAACGGCACTTTGCGGCCGTTATATCGGTCAAGGTATGGGGCGGCGAGCTCAGCAAGCTTTGCTAAAGCGCCCGCTTCAATGGTCACATCATAGCTGCGCCCGGCCAGCGCGACGGGGACTACAGCCATTGATCGATCGCCTCGATAATTCTGCGCGCAGTATCGGCATGGGGACCGTCTTCGCTTTCAACGCGGATTTGCGCTTGTTTGTAAAATTGCTCACGATCATTGGCTAAGCCAGTGAGGATTGCCTTGGGATCGCCATTTCTGAGCAGTGGACGCGTGTCGCGGCGCGATGTGCGCTCCACCAAAGTGTCAATGTCGCAATCGATCCAAACTGCAATGGCGCTGTTCAAGATCAGAGCGCGTGTTTCGGGATCGATGAAAGCCCCTCCACCGGTCGCAATGACCCCTGCGCGTTCCTCAATCAGGCGCGCAATCACGCGTCGCTCTCCATCGCGAAAATAGGGTTCGCCAAATTCTTCGAAGATTTCTGCGATGGAGCGTTGTGCGGCCTCGACAATGGCATCGTCGGCATCGACAAAGTCGCGGTCCAGCATCCCTGCCAATCGGCGGCCAACGGTGGATTTTCCCACACCCATCAAACCGACCAGCACGATTGGGCGGTCGATGGCAGCGGCAATCGTTGCTATATCGCTTTGGGTTAAAGTCGCATCAGCAGTCATTGCCCCACGGCCTATAGATGGGTTAAAGCGCGCGCAATATGTCTCACCAACGCTCTGCGACCCATTCACAGATCAAATTGACCCCTTCCGAAAAGCCGGGGCTGATGCGCTGGCCGTTTTACGTGGCGGGAGCGGTCGTCGTGCTGCTTGGTTTGGCTTGGTTTGATGCCGGTGAGAAACCGATCCGCCCGATAGTGCAATCTGTGGCGATGCCGGTTGTCGACGGGGACAGTGAATGATGCGTGATTTTGCTCGAAAAACGGGGTGGATGGCAGGAGTTGGCGCTTTGGCGTTGGCGGGAGCCGTCAGCGGCGGAATCGTCACGACATTTGCGAATGCGCAAGAGGCACCCGAATCGCTTTTGCCACCCGGATTTGATGATCCTGCGCCCGCGCCAAGCCCGACACCGGCACCTGCACCGCCGCCCACCGTGGCTCCTGCGACCCCATCTGGTCCTGCGCCGCGTGGGGGCGGGGCTACTGTTCAGCCTATTCCATCAGGCTCGCAGCCATCTTTGCCCGCTGCACCGCGTGTGTCCAGTGAGGAGTTTTCGCGCCTGCCGAGTGTGGAGGAGCTCGAGAACCTCTCCACTGATCAGCTGGACGACCTGTTGGGGCTAAAGCCTCGATTTGACATGCCACCTGCGGCTCGCCGTTCCTTGGCTCAAGTGGGTATATTATCCCCATCAGAAGGTGGACTGCCAACCGCGTCGCTCTCCAAGCAACCGGAAGCTCTGGTTCGAGCCATCTTGGGTGGCACAAAAGGCCCACTGGTTTCGCGTTGGGGACACATTGTGCTGCGCCGTGCTTTGGCCAGCCGTCTGGCTACACCAGAGGGGATGAACCCCGTTGAGTTTGCCGCGCTACGCGCTGGTGTGCTGAATTCCATGGGCGAATTTGCGGTTGCTCGCGGGCTTGCTCAGGATGTCGACACCGGCAATTGGGACCGGGCAATGACCAGCCAAGCGCTGACCGCATATATTGCTTCCTCTGATCTTGCTGGAGCGTGCCCTGCTGTGCGTTTCCAAGGATCAGAACGAGAGGATGCGCAATGGGTGATGATGCAGGCGATTTGCAATGCCTATGCGGGCGAGGGTGCGCTGGCGGGATCGCAGCTTAACGCTGCGCAAAGTGAGGAAATTGCGCCGGAAATCGATATCCTGTTGGCTCAACGTTACGCCGGTGCGGCGGGGCGTGGGCGCGGCGGAACCACCGTTTCTTGGGACGGCGTAGAGGAGCTGACCCCATGGCGTTTCGCGATCGCAAACGCTGTGGGTGAGGATATTCCCGATGCGCTGGTTAATGCCGCGCTTGAGGGGCCGCGCGGCAATTATTACCCCCTCTCCGCTGCATCTGTGCCGATGGTGCCATTGGGCAAACGCGCCCTTTATGCAGGGGTCGCGGCGGATCGCGGTGTCTTATCCTCTGCGGCCTTGGTTGAGATTTACAGTCAGGTTTACGCTGACTCATCGATTGGCGGTGACGTGGCTTCGCGAGCAGGTCGGTTGAGAGAAGCCTATGTCGGTGCTGATCCCACGATACGGATCGAAGCAATGCAGGCTCTGTGGGGTGGGGAGACCATGAGTTTCCCCGGCCAAGTTCTCACCGCCTATGCCGCCGCGCGCATTCCAGCATCTGTGGAACAGGCTGACGCAGCAGGCGATCTGATCGCATCGATGCTCACCGCCGGGTTAGACCGCGACGCGGCAAGTTGGGCCAATGTGGTGGAGCCGGGATCAATGGGCTGGGCGCTGTTGGCACTCTCCAATCCGACAGGCGGTGTCGCTGATCTCGACGCTTTGGCGACATTCTACGGCGATGATGAGAGCGAAGAGAGCCGCAAATCCGCGTTTCTCGTCGCTGGACTCGCTGGGTTGGGGCGCGTTCCAATTAGTACGGGTGCCGAATATGACGTTGATCTTGCTCGTCAAACCCGATGGACCCGTATGATTGATCGCGCGGCCGAGGTGGAGAATCCAGCGATGGTGGTGTTACTCGCGGGGCTCGGCATGCAGGGTGAGGACTGGTCGCAAATGACGCCGCTGCACCTCTATTATGTTATCTCTGCTCTTCGCGCTGTTGGCTTGGAGGCTGAGGCCCGGATGATCGCCGCAGAGGCGGTTGCGCGCGGATAAGGGGGCGCTGAATGTCGGCGGCCACTCAAGCGTTTCTGGACATGCTGGCCGCTGAACGCGGGGCTGCGGTCAATACGCTTGCCGCCTACCGCCGCGATCTTGCCGGAGCAGAAGAGGCGCTCGGCGACCTGGCAAAAGCTCCGCGCGCGAAAGTTGCGAAATTGGCCGGTGAATGGGGTGCGCTCGCTCCATCAACAGTAGCGCGCAAAGCATCGGCGCTGCGGCAATTTTTTGGGTTTGCCGTGGATGAAGGCTGGCGTGAAGATGATCCATCTAACGCTCTACCCAATCCGCAAAGCCGCCGTCCGCTCCCGAAAGTCCTGTCACACGATGCGGTCGAAAGGCTGTTGAACCGGGCAGAACTAGAGGCATCAAGCGGCAAGCCTGCATCTGTGCGGCAATTGGCGTTACTTGAAATGCTGTATGGGTCAGGATTGCGCGCGACTGAGCTGGTCAGCCTACCATTATCCGCAGTGCCGCGCGATGCGCCGCTGATCACGGTGATAGGCAAAGGCGGTCAGGCGCGCATGGTTCCGGTCAGCGACCGCGCGCGAACCGCTTTGGCCGATTGGATCGCAATCCGGCCGCAAGCGCCGCAATCGCGCCACCTATTCCCATCCCGTGGAGGCAAGCACCTGTCGCGTGTGCGGCTTTTCCAGATGTTGAAAGAACTGGCAGCGCGTACCGATCTCGACCCAACGGGGATCAGCCCGCATGTCCTTCGCCATGCCTTTGCGACGCATCTATTGGAGGGTGGAGCGGATCTGCGCGTCTTGCAAACCCTCTTGGGCCATGCCGATATTGCGACCACTCAGATATACACCCATGTCGACGCTGCTCGGCTTGTCCAACTGGTCAATTCGCGTCACCCGCTTGCCACACGCCGCGCATCGGACTAGCGCAGACCCCATGATTTCCTATCTCGAATTCGAGAAGCCCGTCGCCAGCCTCGAAGAACGCATCGGCGAGTTGCGCGGTCTCGACACCAATCACGAAGTCGATGTTGCTGCTGAGATTGAGCGGCTAGAGGCGAAAAGTGCCGACTTGCTTGCGAGCACGTATGCCTCGCTAACCCCGTGGCAAAAAACGCAAGTCGCGCGTCACCCACAGCGCCCGCATTTTCGCGACTATGTGGCGGAGGCCTTTACCGATTTCATGCCGCTTGGCGGGGATCGCTATTACGGCGATGACATTGCAATCATGGGCGGCTTTGCAAAGCTTGATGGCCGTCGCGTGATGTTGATCGGCCATGAAAAGGGCAACGATACACAGAGCCGCATTGCGCACAATTTCGGGATGGGAAAGCCTGAGGGCTATCGCAAAGCAATCCGCTTGATGGAACTCGCTGGACGGTTTGGGTTGCCGGTCGTGACTTTGGTGGACACATCCGGCGCATTTCCGGGGATCGAGGCAGAGGAGCGCGGCCAAGCCGAGGCTATTGCTCGTTCGACCGAAGCTTGTCTGGCACTGCCAGTTCCGATGGTTGCTGTCGTCGTGGGTGAGGGCGGTTCTGGTGGGGCCGTCGCGCTGGCCAGTGCTGAACGTGTCTTAATGCTCGAACACTCGGTTTATTCGGTGATTTCGCCCGAAGGGTGTGCATCAATCCTATGGCGCACAGCGGACAAAGCGTCCGAAGCGGCACAAGCGATGAAGATCACCGCTCAGCATCTCAAACGGCTGAATGTGATAGACAGGATTGTAAAAGAACCTGTCGGCGGAGCCCATCGCGATAGTCAGTCAATGGCTAGAACTCTTGCGAAGGTCTTAGGTGAAGAGATTGATACTTTGAGCGAAATGGACAGTGATGCACTGCTCCGAATGCGCGAGGAACGGTTCCTGCAGCTCGGCGGATGACGCGCGCAGGGCTTGCCCTGACCACCGCTTTTCCCGATACTCTCCTCATCAAACGGGGAAATTGGCCAAGCGCGACTGAACGCGCGGTCACGCATAAAGGCGGGAGAAATTCGATGGCTATCACTGCACGCAAAATTTGGATGGCGGGGGCAGCACCGCTTGCTCTTGCACTGACTGGATGCATGGGCGGTGGCGGGTCTATTCCGTCCGCATCAGCACCGATTACCACAACTGAGGCGCAACAAGGGGCCGAGTTCCACCCGCAATTGTTAAACCAATTTGGCGGTGCAATGACCGGCGCTCAGGCGCAATATGTCGAGCAAGTAGGCAAGAACATTGCGGTGCAATCCGGCCTTGGCAATGCGCGCGAAAGCTTCACGGTCAGTCTGCTCAATTCGCCGGTGAACAACGCTTTTGCGGTGCCCGGTGGCTATATTTACACAACGCGCCAGCTTGTGACGTTGATGAATAATGAAGCGGAATTGGCCGGTGTGCTGGGCCACGAAGTCGGCCACGTTGCTGCACGTCACTCACAACGGCGGCAACAACGCGCACAGCGTAACTCAATCTTGGGCGTCTTGGGAGCAATTGGCAGTTCGGTCCTGCTCGGTGATAGCTCGATCGGTAATACCGTGTCGCGCGGATTTATGCAGGGATCACAGCTGCTTACACTCAGCTTTTCGCGCTCTCAGGAGATTGAAGCAGACGATCTGGGTATCCAGTATCTCACCAAAGCGGGCTATGATCCAAAGGCTATGGGCACCGTCCTCGCCAGTTTGGCCGCGCAAAACAGCTTGGATGCGCAGCTTCAAGGGCGGGGTAACGCGACTGTTCCGGCATGGGCATCGACTCATCCCGACCCGGCCAGTCGTGTTCAGCGCGCGCTTTCCGCATCACAAGGGCTGCCCGGGAGTGTCACGAATCGCGATACCTTCCTGAATAGGATCGACGGGCTGCTATATGGTGATGATCCTGCGCAGGGCGTGATTGAAGGAAGCCGGTTCATTCATCCTGAATTGCGACTGTCTTTCACGGCGCCGCAAGGGTTTTACATGGTCAATTCGACCAGCGCGGTGAGCGTAAACGGCCAAGGCGGGCAGGCGCAATTGACTCTGGCTCCCTATAATGGCGATCTGGATAGCTATATTCGCCAGCAATTCAGGGTGCTTGGCGGGGAGAATAACAATCTCGCGCCGCAATCGATTCAGCGCACAACCGTTAACGGGATTCGCGCGGCCTATGGTCAGGCGCGCGTGAATAATGGTCAAAATCAGGTGGACGTGACGATCTTCGCCTACGAATTTGCCAATGATCGCGCCTATCATTTCGCCGCGATCACGCCAGCGGGCAACGCCAACACCTTTTCGGCGATGTTCCAATCGATGCGTCGAATCAGTGCGTCCGAGGCCGCGCAGGTAATTCCGCGCCGTTTGCAAGTTGTGACGGTGCAGCGTGGCGATACCGTGGCAGGGCTTGCGCGGCGGATGGCCTATGACACTGGGCAGGTTCAGCGGTTCCGTGTGCTCAACGCATTGGGCACGAACGATGGATTGGTCGCGGGCCAGAAGGTGAAATTGGTCGTTCGCGGTCGGTGATTGTTTAGGCGCTTTTCAATTCACCTCGAAAAAGGCACAAAAAAAAGCGGCGGGGAAATCCCCGCCGCTTTCTCTTTGAAAAAGTCTTTCGACTTATTCCATTTCGGTCTGAACTTCAGAGAACGTGTCGCTCAGGGTGTTACCCAGCGAACCCATTGCAGTGATAGCTGCAACAGCGATCAAAGCAGCAATAAGGCCGTACTCAATTGCAGTCGCGCCTTGCTCGTCACGAGCCAGTTTGTTGAAAAAAGTCATTTTAAGTCTCCTGGTTTGGTCTTTCGGTACCCGTGCTCACCCAAATCAACGAATGAACAATGATGGATTTAATCGGCAGGTCTTGAGAAGTTGCTAATTCGCAGCCTTTCAAAAGTGTTAACCGCCCATCGCCTCCACAGACGCGGTCTCAACATCACTCCATGTATCGGTGGTCGCCTCGGCTACGCCTTGGAGAGCACCAATCATTGCAATAACGATCAGACTCACGATCAGTCCGTATTCAACGGCGGTGGCACCTGAATTGTCGTTTCCAATGTGCTTAAGGAATGTCGTCAATTTCATGAGATCACCCGTCCCTACGTTCCTGATGAGACTTGAAATCGCGGTTTCGCGTTAAGAAAAGGTTGAGATGACGGTCATGGATGGAAAAAAATCCGACATAGGAGCTGGTCCGATCTGGGTTGTTGCAGGGGCACTGAGCGCTTCAGAAGACAGTTGGCTTATGCAGCGGAGACCTTTTGAAAAACATCACGGGGGCCTATGGGAATTCCCCGGTGGCAAGGTCGAAGATGCTGAAATTCCAGTGAAAGCTTTGATACGGGAACTGCACGAGGAGTTGGGTGTCACCGTCCGGGTGGACGATTGTAAGCCAGCCAGTTTCGCTGAAGAAATCAGCGAGGATGGCGGATCACCGATTGTAATCCTGCTTTACAATGTGAGGCATTGGCGGGGTGACCCGCAGGCGCTGGAAGGCGGACGAATCGGTTGGTTCACGGGCAAAGAGATCGAAGAATTGGAAAAACCGCCGCTCGATTCTGAACTTGCGGCACAGCTTTTTGCAAAACCCTTATAAAAGGAAGCCGAAAGGGGGCTAAAGGGATTGCCAAGCGGTTCAAGCCCCCGTAAGTGGCCCTTCTCACGCGCGCCAGTAGCTCAGCTGGATAGAGTACCTGACTACGAATCAGGCGGCCGGAGGTTCGAATCCTTCCTGGCGCGCCAAAAAAGGGACTGCCCACCGGGGCGGTCCCTTTTTTGGTTCTGAACTCCGGAAATCAGCTAGTCTCTCGCTCCATAAGGTGAAATCACCCAAGTTGCCGTTATATAAAGGCGTAGAAGAAAACGGGCAGTTGCCTTTAACGCATCGCTTTGCGCATGTTGCAAATTTCGCACGGAACTCTTTGAAGCGTCACGCTTTTTCTCTTTGGGATCATGTTAAAAGAGGGCGGGCCACTCACCGGGTCCATCAGCTTGCCAGAAATAGGTCCGTGACGGGCCGCAGAAAGGTATGCCATGAACTACATGAATGTTCAGACCCAAGATGAATTCGACGCGGAGAACCCATTGAACAAGCCTGACGTACCCGAGGAAGTGCAAGAAGCGATCCGCACTCTACTACGCTGGGCGGGCGATGACCCAACCCGAGAAGGTCTTCTCGACACGCCAAAACGTGTGGGCCGGGCATGGTTGGAATATTGTCAGGGCAACCAAAGCGACCCTGCGATCCACCTCAGCCGCATATTCGAAGAGGTCGGTGGCTATGACGAGATCGTGCTGCTGAAAGGCATTCCGTTCCATTCGCATTGCGAACACCACATGGCCCCAATCACCGGTAAAGCGCATATCGCATATCTTCCCGACAAGAAGATCGTTGGTATCTCAAAGCTCGCACGGGTGCTGCATGGCTTTGCCAACCGTCTGCAAGTTCAGGAGCGACTGACCGCGGAGGTCGCCGAATGCATCTGGGATAATCTTGAACCGCGCGGTGTCGCTGTGGTGATTGAGGCAGAACATGGCTGTATGACAGGGCGCGGAGTAAAGGTGCACGAGGTTGAGATGCTGACCAGCCGGATGATGGGCTGTTTCCTCGAAGACCACCGCAGTCGTAAGGAAGTGATGAGCCTCATGGGCTTTTAAAAGGCGTGCTTGAGGTGGGCGTCGTTTCGTAGCACTGTCGATGTGATGACGCCTTCACCTTACAAGCCTGTTCTTTCGGCGAAGCAATTGGCCGAGTTTTTCGTCGAGGCCTTTCCTGGGCAAAATCATTCCGCCACAGAATTTTCGCGTATCGCGCCTGGCTTCCTCCAGATGAAGCAAACTCCCGACCCCACTATGCTGCGTCCCGGTGGAATCGTGTCAGGGCCAACGCAAATGGCACTCGCTGACCGCGTGGCCTATGCGGTGATCCTTGCCCATATCGGCATTGTTCCCATGGCGGTGACCAGCAACCTCAATATGAGCTTTCTGCGCGGTTTGGCTGCCGAGCCGTTTTTTGCCGATGCGCATTTGATTAAGTTGGGTCGGAGACTGGCGACAGTGGATGTTCGGATTTGGCAGGGTGAGCCCGCTAACATCGCTGCGCAATCGACTGTGACCTATGCGATACCGGTATCAGCTGAATAGACGGATTTCACTCAGTGAGAGAACCAAAGAAAAAGGGCGCCCTGATAGAGCGCCCTTTTTTGTGTCGTTTTGTCAGCGGATCAAAGCTGATCGAGCATATGCTCTGCGCTGGATACTTTGAAATCGCCGGGTGCTTCGACATTTAGCTGTTCGACGACGCCGTCATTCACAACCATTGAGAAACGCTGCCCGCGCTTGCCCATGCCAAAGCCTGATCCGTCCATGGTCAGACCAACGCCATCGGCAAAATCGCCATTGCCGTCTGCGAGCATCGTAATGTCGTCGCTGCCCGCCGCTGAGTTCCATGCCCCCATAACAAAAGCATCATTGACCGCCGTGCCGACAATCTCGTCAACGCCCTTGGCTTTCAGCTCCTCTGCCTTTTCCACAAAGCCGGGAAGGTGCTTGGCCGAGCACGTCGGCGTGAACGCACCGGGTACAGAGAACAACGCGACCTTTTTGCCAGCGAAATACTCTGATGCCTGAACCTGCTCTGGCCCTTCGGCAGTTGCTTTTACCAGCGTCACGTCAGGCAGTTTGTCGCCAACCGAAATCGTCATTGCGTAATATCCTTATGCTTAGGGAAGTCTGTGCATTCCGATATAGTCGGCATTGGTCAGGGAGCAACAATTACAGATATAAAGATAACTTTATATTTGATTGTGAGCTGGTGCGCCGCTAGGGCGCTATGCAAGACAGATTTCACCTAGGAGACTTTCTCATGGCCACAACTGCGCCAACTCAGGAACACATCATCAAAGACATCTCGCTGGCTCAATATGGCCGCGACGAAATTGCGATCGCAGAGATCGAAATGCCAGGCCTGATGGCTTTGCGCGAAGAATATGGTGCCGCTCAGCCTCTGAAGGGCGCGCGCATCACCGGCTCGCTGCACATGACGATCCAGACCGCTGTGCTGATTGAAACGCTGGTAGCACTGGGTGCCGAAGTGCGCTGGGCGACCTGCAACATTTTCTCGACACAAGATCACGCGGCGGCTGCAATTGCAGATCAAGGCATTCCGGTGTTCGCGATCAAGGGCGAAACGCTGGCTGATTATTGGGACTATGTCGGTCGCATCTTCGATTGGTCGACAGATAGCGATCCCGATCTGACCACCAACATCATTCTCGATGATGGCGGTGATGCGACCATGTTCGCTCTATGGGGTGCGCGGATCGAAGCGGGCGAAGAAATGCCTGCGCCAGCCAATGCCGAAGAAATTGAATTTCAGCGCGCTCTCAAAGCCTATGTCGCCGCAAAGCCCGGCTACCTCACCAAGAGCGTGAAGAACATCAAGGGCGTATCCGAAGAGACCACAACCGGCGTTATGCGCCTTTATCAAATCGCCAAGCAGGGCAAGCTGCCTTTCCCAGCGATCAATGTGAACGACAGCGTGACCAAGTCGAAGTTCGACAATCTCTACGGCTGTAAGGAATCGCTGGTTGACGCAATCCGCCGCGCCACTGACGTTATGCTGGCTGGCAAGGTTGCTTGTGTTGCCGGCTATGGCGATGTGGGCAAGGGTTCTGCCGCGTCTCTGCGTGATGGCGGTGCCCGCGTTATGGTCACCGAAATTGACCCGATCTGCGCATTGCAGGCGGCGATGGACGGCTATGAGGTTGTAACGATGGAAGAAGGCGCAAAGCGCGCCGATATCTTTGTGACGGCAACCGGCAACGAAGACGTCATCACCGGCGAGCATATGAAGGCGATGAAGAACATGGCCATCGTATGCAACATTGGCCACTTTGACAGCGAAATTCAGATTTCTGCCCTCGACAATTACGAGTGGAAGGAAATCAAGGAAGGCACCGACATGGTCACCATGCCTGATGGAAAGTCGCTGTTGATCCTTGCCAAAGGTCGCTTGGTCAATCTGGGCTGTGCCACCGGCCACCCAAGCTTTGTCATGAGCGCAAGCTTTACCAACCAGACGCTTGCGCAGATCGAATTGTTCACCAAATCGGATGAATATGAGAACGACGTTTACGTCCTGCCGAAGCATCTTGATGAGAAAGTTGCTGCATTGCATCTCGAGAAATTGGGCGTGCAATTGTCGAAGCTGAGCCAGGTCCAAGCGGACTATATCGGTGTGCCTGCTGAGGGTCCGTTTAAGCCTGATCACTACCGCTATTAATCGCGTCAGGCCGTCGGCCTGTCACAAAACAACGAAAGCCCTCGCAAATGGAGACATTTGCGGGGGCTTTTCTATGGTCGGGCAGTTGCAAGCATCGCCTTCCCGGCATAGCTCATCTGAATGGAATTTTCCCCGCTCGCTTTGATTGGAATCGCGCTGCTTTTGGCAGCGTGGACAATAGCGGCTGCGGTGATGGTGCTGCGCGCTGGTGCGAAGACGCGGCGCAGCACGGCGATCAAAACCTCTCTGAAGCGCATGCAGACGATGCTGGATGCGGCGCCTGCTATCCCGCTGCTTGTAAGGGTCGACGGCCGGATCGAAGCGCCCGAACGGCTCGCGCGGTGGTTGGGCCATTCGACGATGCCTCAATATTTGTCCGAACTGGCAGGCAATGACGATGAAGGATTGTCAGCGGCACAGGTTGAGGAACTGGCCGAAAAAGTTCGCCTGACTCAGAAAAGCGCTGCTCCGTTTCAAATGGTGCTGACACCGCCCGGATCACGCCGCAGTCTTGCGATGCAAGGCTCGCTCGCCGATCCACAGGTCTCGCCCGGAGGCGCTGCGATTGTGTGGGTGTTCGACTTTACCGCGAGCGAGGATGAACTGGTCCAGCTGCGCTCTACAGCGGAGCGCGCGGAATCCGACTTTTCTGCGCTTATGGGCCTGATCGAAGCGGCTCCCATGCCAATGTGGTTTCGCGATGCGGAGATGCGGTTGCGGCTCGTGAACAAAGCCTATGTCGATGCGGTGGGGGCGGAAAGCCTTGCCGCTGTTGTTGAAGGGCAGATCGAACTGCTCGAACCCGAGGGCGGGAAAAGCCCTGCCGATATAGCACGCGAAAGCCTCTCCAGTCAGGCAGAAATGCAGCGCATTGATGCGGTGACGATTGATGGTGAGCGTCGCAGCGTGCGGGTTACCGACCTTCCGCTGAGCGATGATGGCGTGGCAGGCTATGCCTTCGATATTGAGGAACAACAGCAGGTTGCGCGCGAATTCAGAGCATTTCGTGATGCTCAACGTGCGATGCTCGACCAATTGTCTGTTGGCGTTGCGCAGTTCAATGCGCAGGAACAGCTAGCCTTCGCCAATCGCCCATTCCGCCGCCAGTTCGGCCTATCGCCTGGCGTCGTCGAAGGCGCGATCCCATTTGAGCGTTTCCTGTCAGACGCGCGCGAACAGGGCAGCACACCCGAAGTGCGCGATTTTCCAGAATGGCGGCGAGAGAAGCGCGCATGGTTCGACGGTGCGCAGACACAGGAGGAAAACTGGCCTCTATCGGGCGGCACACATCTGCGCATTGTTGCGCAACCGATGCCGGATGGCGGGTTGGTGATGATCGCAGAGGATCGGACTGAACAACTCGCTCTATCTGCTACCCGTGACACGCTGCTGCGTACCCGGACTGCCACGCTCGATAGTCTGATTGAAGCGCTTGCGATCTTTTCACCAGATGGGTCAGTTCAACTTTGGAACCGTAGCTTTGCCGGTACTTGGGGGCTGCCGCCGGAATTTCTCGACACTCATCCAAGCGCGGAAGGTTTGCTCACTGCAATTGGCGAAAACCTCGCGCGGCCAGCGCAGGCAGAGCAAATTGGAGCGGTGGTCCGTGCAGCCACGCTCGACCGGCGCGAGAAAGACGGTCAAGTGACGCTTACTGATGGCCGGACATTGCGCTTCGCCGGGGTGCCGCTGCCGGACGGTAACGGTCTTTTGACCGTCCTCGACATCACGGACTCACAAAAGGCTGAAAAAGCGCTGCGTGAACGAGCGGTGGCTTTGGAAGAAGCAGATGCGGTGAAGGCGCGTTTCCTTGCTAACATGTCCTACGAATTCCGCACGCCGCTCACTACAATTGGCGGTTTTGCTGAGCTATTGAAGAGCGGTGCGGCAGGCGATGTCAGCGAGCAGGCGACTGAATATGTCGATGCGATTCTGACCTCCGTAGCTCGGCTGACTGAGCAGGTTGAGAACGTGCTCGACCTTTCGCAAAGCGAGGCTGGCTTACTTCCTATTGAGAAGCAGGAGATCGATCTTCTGGTGCTCCTCACTGGGCTGGTGCGAGAGCGCGAGCAGGCAATTATTGGGGCCGGGCTGGGATTGGATTTGAAAGGCCGCCGCGGGCGCGTGGTTGATGCCGATCCGCGACAATTGAGCCGTGCTCTGGGAAATTTGCTAGACAACGCCATTGAGCACACGCCCAAAGCGGGTCAGATCTTGATCGAAATTCCCAAGCCCGACGATGAAGACGAATGGCGCGCCATGGTGATTATCAGTGATAATGGTCTGGGTATGACAGCCGAGGAATTGGCGCGGGCGCAAGGTACAACGGATGAACGTTCAGAGGGACAAGAGGCCACTGGGCTGGGCATCCGTCTCGCGCGGGAGTTGGTTGAGGCGCATGGAGGCACGCTGGAATTGGCTAGTGAAAAGGGCCGCGGCACGGTTGCGGCGATCACTCTGCCGTGAACAAACTTGAACCGCGTCGTCTTCCCAGCTTAGCAGCTATGGCTGACTTTGGTGCGGCGATTGCGGCTCGGTTGCGTCCCGGTGATGTTATTGCTCTCGAAGGGGGATTGGGCGCTGGAAAGACAACTTTGGCTCGCGCAATCATCGCGTCACTTGGGTTCGAAGGCGAGGTCCCATCGCCGACCTTCACCATTGTCGAAACCTATGATGCACCAGCTTTACGTTTGCCGATTGTCCATGCGGATTTTTATCGCCTGAATGATGCATCGGAGTTGCAAGAGCTGGGCCTCGATGATTACCGCGAAGGCGCTGCGCTGATCGCGGAGTGGCCTGATCGTGCGGGAGGCTTTGCGCATGAGGCGGCGTGCCTTGGAATTACTCTGGAAACTGAGGATCAAGGGCGGATAGCGATTGTGCAACCGAGCGCGGATTGGCAAAGGCGATTGCCATGAATGAATTGCCTGATGGTTTGACCGAATTTGTGGCCAGCGCCGGTTGGGGCGATGCAGGGATTGAACCGATCCCCGGCGACGCCTCTTTTCGTCGCTACTTCCGTCTGCGCCGTCCAAGTGGAGCCCTACCGCAAACCGCTATGCTGATGCATGCTCCACCGCCAGAGGAAGACCCGAGTGAATTTCTGCGCGTCGGTCAGTGGCTGCGTGAACAGGGGATGCGGGCACCTGAAATATACGCCAATCGTTCTGATGGCGGTTGGGTGTTGCTCGAAGATTTTGGCGATGATCGGATGCGCGATTGGCTGGATGTCCACCCTGATGCTGAGACGCAGGCATATGAAGGGGCTATTGATGCGCTGGTTGAGCTGCATCAGCGCCAGGCCGGTCCGTTCGCCCCCTATGACATTCCGACCTATTTGCGTGAGGCGGCTCTGTTGACCGAGTGGTATTGCCCTGCGCTCGGGTTAACAGTCGACGGACCCGGTTATGAAGCAGCTTGGCGTGAAGCGTTGGGCACATTGATCGCGCGTCAATCCCGTCCAGTGACGGTGCTCCGGGACTACCATGCTGAAAACATCATGCTGCTGGGCGATCCGGCGACGCATGCACCGCAAGGTTTGATTGACTTTCAGGACGCATTGGTCGGGCATCCGGCCTACGATCTCGTTTCTCTCCTTCAGGATGCGCGGCGCGATGTGGCGCTCGAATTGGAAACCGCGATGTTGGAGCGTTACACTGAACGCGCACAGCCAGACGTCGATTTTCTTGCAGATTATGCTCTGCTTGGTGCTCAGCGCAACGCCAAGATCGTCGGTATTTTCACCCGACTTTATAAGCGCGATGGGAAACCACGTTATCTCGACATGATCCCACGCGTTTGGGCTGCGATGGAGCGTGACTTGCAACATCCTGCGCTGGAGCCGGTGGCGAATTGGTTTGCTGCCAACATTCCAGATGAGCTGCGGCAATCAGGCGGCGGAGCTATCACATGAGTGACCGTGCGGACTTAGTCAGCGACACAGCCATGGTCATGGCTGCCGGAATAGGCAAACGCATGCGCCCTCTCACCGCTACCATGCCAAAACCGATGGTACGGGTTGCCAGTAAACCTTTGATTGACCATGCACTTGATCGACTTGGCGATGCTGGTGTCGCGCGCGCTGTCGTCAATGTGCATTACCTTGCTGATGCTTTGGAAGCGCATGTTGGCAATCGTACCACGCCAAAGGTTATCGTATCGGATGAGCGTGATGCACTGCTAGAAACAGGCGGTGGCATGATCAAAGCGCGCGAGCATCTGCCCGATCCATTCTTTTGTCTCAACGCTGACAATATCTGGCTCGACGGACCGCAAAACGCGTTCAGTGATCTATCGGCCCGTTGGAACCCGGAAGAGATGGATGCACTGTTGCTGGTCGTTGGCCATGCGCGCGCTGTCAATTTCTCGGGGCAGGGCGACTTTCATATGGACGCGCATGGTAAGCTATCGCGCCGACTTCCGGGCCGGATTGCGCCGTTCATTTACACCGGCATTCAATTGGTTTCGCAGCGCTTGTTGCGCGATGCGCCAGAGGGCAAATTTTCGACCAACATACTTTGGAACCGGGCGATAGAGGAAGGGCGGCTTTTCGGCGTCTCCTTTACTGGTCAATGGTTTGAGGTTGGCACACCGCAAGCGATCGCTCCTACTGAAGACGCGCTTAGGCGTGGGTGAAAAGAGCGCTCCGCACGTCTATTCAATAGCCGCACATCGCGGTTTTGCAGATGCGTTGGTTGCTGGATTGGTGCCACGGTATTCATCAGGTGATTTGGGACTGGCTCGCCTGACATTGTTGGTTCCCAGCAGCCGCGCGGCGCGCACCATTTCCGAAGCTTTTATACGCCACACTGGCGAGGTCGGTGCGGCGGGTATCCTAATGCCGCGCATGGTGACGGTTGGCGATCTGGACTTGGACGAAGCGCTGGGCGCGTTGCTTGATCCCCTCGGTGCGAGCGATATTCCTCCAGCGGTTGAGCCAACACGGCGTTGGTTGGAACTGGCGCAGCTGATCGCGCTCGAACGCACTGAGCAAGGTGATCCGGCTCTGCCGGGAGCTGCGTTGTTGCGGCTGGCCCGAGAGACGACGCAAACGATGGACCGGATGCTGGTTGAGGAGAAATCGCCGGAGGACTTATTGAGCGAACCCGTGCTTGATATGCTCGGCGATTTGTCGGAGCATTGGAAGCGATCCTTGCGCCTGTTTGCGCGGGTTGAGGAGCGCTGGAGCGCGCGATTGGATGAGCGCGGAGAGGTTGATGCGGCAACTCGGCGAAATCTCCTGTTTGCTCGCGCCGCGTTGAAGTGGCGCGAGCATCCGCCCGCAACCCCGATTGTCGCGGCTGGCGTGACCAGCGCTTCGCCCGCGTTGGCGCGGATGCTGCGAGTGATTGCCGGATTGCCACAAGGCGCGGTGGTGCTGCCTGATCTCGACTTGTCGCTGTCTGATGAGGCGTGGGATGAATTGGGCCGGGCTGGCGCGACGCCAGAGCCGGGTGGTGAGGTTTTCGGAACGAAAGACGCGCTTACGCACCCGCAATATCACCTTAAATTGCTGCTTGGACGCATGGGTATTGCCCGCGCCGAGGTACGGGCCTGGCATCGTAAAGGTGCCACCGCCTCTGACCCGGCGCGCAGTCAAGCGATCAGCTCATTGTTCTTGCCGCCCAAGGCCAGTCGCTCGTGGATCACCTTGGGCCAAGATAAACGTCGCTTGTCCGGTGTGCGTCTGATGACGAATGCGACGTCAGAGGAAGAGGCGCAGGCCATTGCGATGCTCGCGCGCGAGGCATTGGAACAACCGGGTAAGCGTGTCGCCGTCATAACTGCGGACCGCAGTCTTGCCCGCCGCGTGGCGCAGCACTTGGCGCGCTGGAACATTGATGCGGACGATTCCGCGGGAAGGGCTTTGTCTCTCACTCCTGCTGGCAGGTTGCTGGGTTTGTTGGCTGGGATAGTGTCCAATGGCGCTGCGCCGGCGGAATTGATTGGCACACTTGCGCATCCGCTGGTGCGATCCGAAGATGGCGAGGTACGCCGCAAATGGCTGAAATCCTTGCGGACATTTGACCGTGAATTGCGCGGACCCAGCCCTGCGCCCGGTCTTCAACCCTTGCGCGCAATCGCGGCTAAAGCGGGTGTTGGTGAGTGGTGGGACGAGGTAGAGACGGTCATCGCGCCGCTTCTTGATACTGCGCCCAACATGGCACTGGCGGATGCCCTTGATGCGTTGGCACATGCAGCTGAAGCACTGGCTGGTGAAACGGTTTGGTCGCGTGAGGATGGCCGGGCTTTGGCGTCGATGATTGAGGACTTGCGGCTTCATGCGCGCGCCCTGCGTACATGCATTGATCCTTCCGATTTGGGACCGGCCTTGCGTGATGCGATGGATGAAATTGCGGTTCGTCCTCCCTATAGCGGGCATCCTCGGATTGCGATCTACGGTTTACTTGAATCGCGTGGGAGCCGGGCGGATCTAGTCATCTGCGGCGGTTTGAATGAGGGCACTTGGCCGCAAGCTCCGGGAGCGGACGCGTTGCTGGCACCCGGCGTGCTGCGTGCATTAGGCGTACCGGGGGCGGAGTTTAGAATCGGGCTGGCTGCACATGATTTGGCCGGAGCGATGGGCGCACCGGAGGTCGTCCTGAGCCGGGCGCAAAGGGATGCTGACGGACCGACATTGCCTTCGCGTTTCCTTTTGCGGGTGGAAGCCTTGCTGGGCGATTTGGCGGATGAACATTGCGAAGAGCGCATGGTGAAGATGCTACCCGCATTGGGTCGCGAGCCAGATCCTGCACCCGAATATCCGCGCCCAATGCCTCGACCCGATGCTGATCAGCGTCTGGTTGATATCAAAGTTACGGCGCTCGACCGACTTTTAGGTGATCCGTATCAATTCTACGCTGGCGAGATATTGCACCTACGATCGCTCGATCCGCTTGCTGCCGACCCGTTTAGCGACCCTGCTTTGCGCGGGACCTTGGTGCACGATATTCTGGATGCTTGGCACAAAGCGCGGGTGGCTAATCCCACACTGGCGATAGTTCCGTTTGCCCGCGAGAAGTTTGCCGAGGCTCAGGTGCACCCGCTTTTCAAAGGATTGTGGCAACCACGCATTCTAGCGGCGCTTGAACGGTTTGAGGAATGGGTCGATAACGCTGCTGATGATGGCCGCGCAGTCATCGCAACCGAAGCCAAAGGATCGATGACGGTCGATGGCGTGAAAGTCAGAGGCCGCGCGGACCGGATCGACCGGATGGCTGACGGCAGTCTTGCTATCGTAGACTACAAAACGGGCGGCCCACCCAGCGCAGCGCAAGTCGAAGCGGGATATGCATTACAGATGGGCTTGCTCGGCCTGATTGCACGCGATGGCGGATTTGTGGCCGATGACCAGATCATCTCCGGTGATACAAGCGCCTATGAATATTGGTCGCTTGCTCGAAGCAAGAAGGATCGCGATTTCGGATACACGGACGAACCGTTGAAAACTGGCAGGAAAACCAAGGGTCTGACGCCTGAAGAATTCCTCCCGGCGCACGAAAGATACCTCGCCACAGCGATCAGAAAATATCTGCTTGGGGATGCTCCGTTCACGGCCAAGGAAAACCCGGATTATCCGGGATACTCCGATTATGACCAACTGATGCGGCTGGAAGAATGGGTGATCAATCTCAGCGCACTTGACGGGAAGTCAGGCGAATGAGCGGCGCTGTATTCCCTCTTCAAGACAACCAATTAGACGCTGCCAATCCGCGCGACAATGTGTGGCTGTCAGCGTCTGCCGGTACGGGTAAGACACAGGTTCTGTCCGCGCGAGTTCTGCGCCTATTGCTGACCCCCGGCGTGGACCCGTCACAAGTATTGTGCCTGACCTTTACCAAAGCAGGTGCGGCCGAAATGGCGAACCGCATCAATGCAGTGCTGGCGCGGTGGGTGCGGTTGGAGCCTGGTAAGCTGGCGCGAGAACTGTCGCATTTAGGATCGGATTTTGGTCCCGAAATACAGGACCGTGCGCGCACTCTGTTCGCTAGTGTCATCGATTGTCCCGGTGGGGGCTTGCGGATCAATACGATCCACGCTTTTTCGCAATGGCTGCTAGCCAATTTCCCCGAGGAAGCGGATCTAACGCCGGGTGCGCGCCCGATGGAGGATCGTGAGCGCGAGTTACTGGCCCGCGACGTTCTCACCGGCATGTTGAACGATGCGGAGGACGACGGCGATACCGCTTTGCTTGATGCTGTCAGCCACTTTGTGCGCGTCAAAGAGCCCGATGCACTGCGTAATTGGTTGATGCGATGCGCGGGCGCGGCGGAATTGTGGGAGGGGAAAAGCGCATGGACGCCGCCAATGCGTGGGCGAGTGTTGCGGTTGCTCGACATGCCTGCCGATGCGAACGCCGATTGGGCGGTTGCGGGGCTGCACCCGGACGTTTTTCCCGACGATCAGCTGCGCTCTATGCTTCCTCTCATGCAGGGGTGGGCTACCAAGAATGGCACAGCAACTGCGGAGTTTATCACGCGTTGGTTAGCCCTTGATACGGGTCAGCGTTCGGCGGAGTTTCACAGGTTTTTTGCGACCGTTCTGAAAAAAGATGGTGAGCCTCGCGTCATGGCAAAGCCTTCGAAAGAAGAGCCGCGTCTTCCGGATTGGCAGAGCGATATTGCCGAGGCGATTGCCATGGTTACTGAGCGCCAAGCGCTGCTCGCTCTCGCAGACTTCCTCACGCCGGCACTGGAAATGGGCCGCAAATTTGCTTTGCGCTGGGAAGCAGCGAAAGCCCGCGAACGGTTGCTCGACTTCGACGATCTAATTCGGAAGGCCGCGCGGTTGCTGAGTAACAATGACGCCGCTTCGTGGATACGGTACAAGCTGGATCGCAATTTCGATCATATTCTCATTGATGAGGCGCAAGACACCAACGAAGCGCAGTGGGACATCGTTTTCGCGCTGATCGATGACTTCTTTAGCGGGGAGGGTGCACGCGGGGACGCAATCCGCACGATCTTCACCGTAGGCGACTACAAGCAGGCGATTTTCGGGTTTCAAGGCACCAGCCCGGAAAACTTCGAACGCGCCAAGCATAAGGTTGAGGCGCGGATCAACGCTGCGCGTGCCCATGCCCATGAGCTGCGCGATAATCGCCGATTGCCAACCTGGAATGATCTTGATCTGGGGCGCTCTTATCGCACTGCTCTGCCGGTCCTCGATTTTGTCAATCACGCGATTGAGGGGATCGGGCATCAAGCGTTTGGCCTCACCAAAGCGCCCGCTCCGCATGAAGGTGATGATCGCGCGGGACTTGTGGCGATGTGGAACCCGGTGACGAGCGTCTCTGATATGGAGGAAGAGGATGAGGAGCGCGATTGGCTGCCAGCCCATGACACGTTGCTCGCTGACAAAATCGCGGAGCAAGTGCGGCGCTGGGTTTCGGGCGATGATCCCTACGTCCTTGAGAAAGGCGAGCGGCGTCATGCGGGACCGGGCGACATCATGGTGTTGGTGCGAAAGCGGAAGGACCTTGCCTCCCAGATTGTTGCGAAATTGCATGCCAAGGGTGTTGCAGTTGCAGGCGTCGACCGATTGCGTCTGGGCGCGCCATTGGCGGTAAAGGATTTGATGGCGGCGTTGCGGTTCGCCGCGCAGCCGCTCGACGATCTTAGCCTTGCGAACCTGCTCGCATCCCCCTTGATCGGGTGGAGCCAAGAGGCGTTGCTTGACCAGGTGCCGCGCCCGTCGAAACTGCGGCTTTGGCAGCATTTGCGCGGCTCGGATGCGCCATTTGTTGCAGAGACGATCGGCAAATTGCGGGACCTTTTAGCCAGGGCTGACTTTGAGACGCCACAAGCTCTGCTTGCATGGATGCTCAATGGTCCGTGGCAAGCGCGCGCGGGCTTGGTCGCGAGATTGGGGCGCGAGGCGAATGATCCGATTGATGAACTGGTGAACGCAGCCTTTGCCTACCAAAGCGCGCATACGCCCAGCCTTGCCGGTTTTATCGAGTGGTTCGATGCAGGGCAGGGCGAATTGAAACGCGATGCGGATGAAGCAACGGGTCAGGTGCGGGTTATGACTGTCCATGGCTCAAAAGGGTTGCAAGCGCCCATCGTTATTCTTGCCGATGCGACGGGTGACGCCGGCACCGGCGGTGCGCTCGCACTTGATGATGATCCTGTGGCGGCGGAGGGAGTGAATGCGCGCGAGGTTCCGCTGCCCTCCCTTGCAAAGGACGAGAAGGTGGGGCCGGTTGGTAAGGCCGATGAAACTGCGAGTATCGCAGCGATGCAAGAGCATTGGCGGTTGCTTTATGTGGCGATGACACGGGCAGAGGAAGCGTTGTTTATTGGCGGTTCGCTTGGGCCAAAGTTTGCCAAGAAAGGCGTGCCTGAGGATAGCTGGTACGCGCGATTGGAGCCAATTTTTGACAGCCCTCCACTAGAAGATCCGATTTGGGGAGCGCGGCGCGAATGGGGACTGCGCGCCGATCCAATCACCCCAGATGAAGACGCGCGAGAGACGGATCTAAACTCCGCTGAAGAATTGCCTGGGTGGTTGACCACACCGGTTGGTCCTGAACCACGTCCGCCCAAGCCACTCGCACCCAGCAGCGCAGGGGAGGAGCAGGGCGCTGCGCCGCCCATGGAGGGTGCGGCGGATGCCAGCGAAGCTATCGACAAGGCCGCGCGGCGCGGGATTGTGATCCATCGCTTGCTTGAACGCTTGCCCGAATTGCCGCGCGATCAACGCAGCGCTGCCGCGAATGCGTGGCTGGAGCGGCATGCTAGTGATTTCGATGAAAGTGCACGTGCACAGATGCTGGAGAGTGCACTAACCGTTCTCGATACATTAGAATTTGCGGACATATTCACCGAAGATGCGCTGGCCGAAGTACCGCTCGCCGCAACCATCGGCGGAGTGGTGGTCGCAGGTACTGCCGATCGATTGCTGGTAACGGATCAGGCTGTAACGGTGGTTGATTTCAAGACGACGCGCCGCCCACCCACATTGGCAGAAGCAATACCGCGCGCGACCCTGCGTCAAATGGCGGCTTACACAGCTGCGCTCGAGGCCATCTATCCCGGCCGCACGGTCAGGGCGGCAGTGCTTTACACTCACGCACCACGGCTCTTCGAAATTCCGGCGGATCTGCTGGTTGCGCACAAGGATCGTTTGGGGGAGACGCAGGAAAGCTATGCACCGCTGCCACTTGAGTGATGTTCACCCGCGCCCTAGATCAAACTCAACACAAATTAGGAGAAGCCGATATGGCCACCGTAAATGTAACCGATGACAGCTTTAAAACCGATGTGCTGGAAAGCGACAAGCCTGTGTTGGTCGATTTCTGGGCGGATTGGTGCGGTCCCTGTAAAATGATTGCTCCAGCGCTTGAAGAAATCAGCGAAGAGCTGGGCGACAGCGTCACTATCGCAAAAATGGACATCATGGAAAACACTGGTGTACCCGCCGATATGGGTGTGCAGTCGATCCCGCTGATGGTCCTGTTCAAGAATGGTGAGCCGGTTGCGCGCAAAGTTGGCGCAGCTCCTAAAGGCCAACTCAAAGAGTGGCTCGAAGGCGAAATCTGAAACTTGGGCGCGGGTCGGCCTTAAAAATCAGGCGAGCACCCGCGCCACAAATTCATCCCAAATGGCTGGGCTGGATGCGCCAACTAGACCCGGTTTGTCGTGTTCATCGACACGGTATTCACTCCCATCAAGGCGCGCAGCTTTGCCGCCAGCCTCGTTAAGCCATAATATGCCCGCCGCGTGATCCCATGCGAGTGTGCGTTTGAAGCTCGACACATCGTTTTGGCCCAAGGCGAGCCGCGGATATTGCTCGGCTGCACAGCGCGGAATGTCTACCAATGCGTAATGCGGGGCGAGTTTAGCATCGACCATCGCGGTCTGTTCCTCGGTTAGGAAAATGCGGCTGATCGCGGCAACGGGCTGTTCTTGCGCGGTTGTGCGTGCAGCAATCCTCTCGCCATTTACGAAAGCGCCTTCGCCAAGTTTCGTATGGCAGAACCGGTCGCTGTTCGGGTCGTAGATCCAGCCAGCGACCGCTTTTCCCGCATCAGCCAGCGCGATGATGATACCGAAGGGCTCTTTGCCTTCAGTGAAATTTGCAGTGCCATCCAGTGGGTCAATAATCCAGCATTGTCCGCCGAGATGGTCGAGCACGCTTTTGTCTTCGGCAACCGCTTCCTCTCCTACCACTGCAACACCTGGGGCCAGTTTGGTCAGAGCCTCAGTTAGAAACGTTTCCACCTCGCGATCGACGATAGTGACGGGATCATCTTCGCCTTTCATCTCGATCTCATTGTCCGCAAGCGCGCGAAAACGCGGCAGCATGGAGCGTTCTGCCGCAAAGCGCATCAGGTCGCGGATTTCGGCATCAAGCGCGCTGAGACTATCATTGCTCATGAGCGATAATCCGCGTTGATCGAGATATAGCCGTGGGTGAGGTCGCATGTCCAAACCCGCGCGATGCCTTCGCCCATACCCAATTCTACCGCGAGGTCTATCTCCTGACCTTGCAGATGCTTGGCGACGGGAGCCTCGTCGTAGTCATCAACCGGCAGGCCATCACGTGCAGCCCAAACGCCGCCGAATGCGATGGAGAGCTTGTCGCGGTTTGCCGGCTCACCTGCTTTACCAACGGCCATCACGACGCGCCCCCAATTGGCGTCTTCGCCTGCAATCGCGGTTTTGACGAGCGGTGAGTTTGCAACGCTGAGGCCGATACGCCGCGCGCTTTCATCACTGACTGCACCCGAAACGCGTATGGTGATGAATTTCGTTGCTCCCTCGCCATCGCGTACGACCAACTGGGCAAGCCGGTTGCACATGTCGCAAAGCGCGGCTGCAAAAGCATCGGCGCCGGGGCTATCCCATCCAGTGATCAGCGTATGATCCGCTTTGCCTGTGGCGAAGGCTAAGACCGTGTCGCTGGTCGAAGTGTCACCATCAACGGTGATGCAGCTAAAACTCTGCAAGTTTGCCCGGTTCAGCAGCTCTTGCAGGAACGCAGGTTCGATGTTCGCATCGGTGAAGATATAGCCAAGCATCGTCGCCATATCCGGCGCGATCATGCCAGAGCCTTTGATGATCCCGACCAACTCCACCCGAGCATCAGCAATCATCGCGGAGGTTCGCGCACCTTTTGCAAATGTATCGGTGGTGGTGATCGCCGAAGCGGCGTCTTCCCAACTGCATGGCGTGGCTGTCAAAGCGGCCTCCACTCCCTCGCGCGCCTTATCCTGGGGTAATGGCACACCGATCACGCCGGTTGATGAGACCAGCACATCCTTGGGTTTACAGCCTAGTGACTCGCTCACTTGCGCCTGAATGGCCTGGACCGCCTCAAGACCGCGATATCCGGTAAAAGCGTTTGAATTGCCCGCATTCACGATCAGCGCGCGTGCACTGCCGCTCGCAACCTGCTCGCGGCCAAGTTCAACCTCGGATGATGCACAGGCGCTTTGGGTGAAGACGCCTGCTACCGCAGTGCCTTCGTCGACCTCGATAAAGGTTAGATCAGCTCGGTCCCAATCTTTGTACCGCGCTCGCGACACTCGCAGCGTCACCCCGGCAATGTCGGTCATTTCGGGAAAAGGGCGGGCAAGGGGAGATTGCGTCAGTTCCATGATCATGCGCCGTAATAGGGTTCGCGATGCGCTGCAATTGGAGCTGGGTTGTTTTGCATTAAGGTGTTTGGGGTTAAGGGGGAGAGCATGAACAAAACTCTCCAAACATTCGGGCTTGTCAGCATGTGCATGGCAGCGCCGCTCATCGCACAGGACGTTGTACAAGATGCGGTGGAGGCCGCCACCGAGGCAGCGGAAGCAGCAGCAGCAGCGCCTCCCGCGGTTGTTCAAATTCAACGGCCTGCGCAGGAATTGGTCTATTCTCCAAATCCAGAACTGATCGACTTCAGCACTCTTCAGGCAAGGCCAGATGACTATCCACCCGAAGCATGGGTCGCAGATGAAGAGGGCTCGGTCTATTACAGCCTTGCTGTCGATGCCGAAGGCGACGTGACCGATTGTACGGTTTTGGAAACCTCTGGCTCCGAGTTGCTCGACGCGAAGACCTGCGAAATCGCGCTCGCGCGCGCACAATTCCGGCCAGCGATTGATCGGGACGGCAGTCGGATGGCGGGTGAACACCGGGATCATCAGGTCTGGACCAAGCGCGAGCCGGAGTTCCCCGGCACTGCCACGATCAATGTCGAGTACACACTCACTGCAATGGGCAAGGCAACCGATTGCGAAGTTATCGAAGTGTCAGGTGAGATCAGTCAAGGGATGCGTCGGACTATGGAGGAAGAGCCATGCCCCGGCATAAATCGCCCTGCTCAGGCACCATTTCGCGACGCGAACGGCAACCCGGTGAGCAAGCGCGTGAACCTGTCAATTATTGTCGTTGTTAGCGATTTGGAGGAATAGGCGGGGAACACGCGCTAACTTTGCGTACTTATCCGTGGCTCCACGGTGGACGCGGCGGCGCTTTGCCACTATTTGAGACAGGATGACGCGCAAACTGTTTGCCCTTCTGGCCCTGCTTTCAGGCCTCGCTGCTCTTAGCGCTCCTGCAAATGCGTCATTTTCGACGCCTGCATCTAGCGTCGATGCCAGCCAATCGGCCAGCAATGATTGTGGTGCAGAAACGCGTGAATACCGGGCCAAAAGGCTTGCTAAATCAAAAGCTCGCAGCAACGATACGCGCAGTCAGCGGAACGCTGTTTCTGCGCCGAGATCGCTCCGTGCACCACTGGTGATGGGTGTTGAGCGCGCGCACGAGTAGCGCGGCCTAAAACTCCTTCTCCCCTGTTACGCGCAGGCGGTCCGCCGCGCGAACATCATCACATTTTCAGATTTCATACGAGCCCGCACGAAATGCGGGCCCGCATCGACAAGACCATCCAAAGGCCGCTTCTTCCATGTTCGATAAACTCGTCAAATCCGTCTTCGGTTCATCCAATGACCGTTACATCAAAACGCTCGGCAAACAGGTTGATAAAATCAACGCGCTAGAGCCGATGATGCAAGGGCTGTCTGATGACGCTTTGAAAGCGCAAACTGACAAGTTTCGTGAACAGCTCGATAGCGGCTCCACTCTCGATGACATCATGCCCGAGGCGTTCGCCACTGTTCGCGAGGCGTCGACGCGCGTGTTTGGGATGCGCCATTTCGATGTCCAGCTGATTGGTGGCATCGTCCTACATCGTGGTGAGATCGCAGAGATGCGCACGGGCGAGGGTAAGACGCTGATGGCGACGCTCGCGGTTTATCTCAACGGGATTGAGGGCAAGGGCGTGCACGTCGTGACCGTCAATGACTACCTCGCTCGCCGCGATGCGGAGTGGATGGGACAGCTTTACAATTGGCTGGGCCTGAGTGTCGGTGTGATCGTCCCCAATATGGAAGAATTGGATAAGCGCGACGCGTACAATTCCGACATCACATACGGCACCAATAACGAATTCGGTTTCGATTATCTGCGCGATAATATGAAGCACGATCGCGGCGCCATGGTGCAACGCCCTTTTAACTTTTCCATCGTTGATGAGGTCGACTCGATCCTGATTGACGAAGCCCGCACGCCGTTGATTATTTCCGGCCCGACCGAGGATAAATCGGACCTGTATGCCAAGCTTGACGAGGTCGCCAAAGAGATCCCTGAAGACTGGTATGATAAGGATGAGAAGACCAAGAACATCCAGCTCAACGAAGATGGATTGGACAAGGTCGAAGCGATCCTGATCGAGAAGGGATTGCTAGAGACAGAGAACCTCTACGACGTTGAAAACACGCAGGTTGTTCATCATCTCGATCAGGCACTCAAAGCGGTGCACATGTTCAAACGCGACGATCACTACATTGTCAAAGATGACAAGATCGTGATCATCGATGAGTTTACCGGGCGGATGATGGACGGGCGACGCTGGTCCAATGGTCTGCACCAGGCGGTGGAAGCCAAGGAAGGCGTAAAGATTGAGCCTGAGAACCAGACGATGGCCTCAATCACGTTCCAGAACTACTTCCGCATGTATCCCAAACTGTCCGGCATGACCGGGACGGCGGCGACGGAAGCGTCGGAATTCTGGGACATTTATAAGGTCAATGTCGTTGAAATCCCAACCAACCTGCCCGTCAGTCGGGTCGATGAGGAAGACGAATTTTACAAAAACACGATGGACAAATTCCAAGCCATCGCAAAAGCCATCCGTGAAAAGAACGAAATCGGTCAGCCCATTCTGGTCGGCACGGTCTCCATCGAAAAGTCCGAGTTGCTAAGCCAGTTCCTCGATAAAGAGGGCGTGAAGCACGAAGTCCTCAACGCGCGTCAACACGAACGTGAAGCGCATATTGTGGCGCAGGCCGGGCGCATTGGCGCGGTGACTATTGCCACCAATATGGCGGGTCGCGGGACCGATATTCAACTGGGCGGCAACCTTGAATTCCGCATCGAAGATGAATGTGGCGCGATGGAGGAAGGCCCTGCGAAAGAGGCTGCCATTGCCAAGATCAAAGAAGAGACCGCAGCGGAGAAGGCGAAAGTTCTGGAAGCGGGCGGCCTGTTCGTTTTGGGCACTGAACGCCACGAATCGCGCCGGATCGATAACCAGCTGCGCGGGCGCTCTGGCCGTCAGGGTGATCCGGGTCTTTCGCGGTTCTATCTGTGCCTTGAAGATGACCTTTTGCGCATCTTTGGTCCCGACACTTTGTTCTCTAAGATGATGAACTCAAACCTTGAAGATGGCGAGGCGATCGGGTCCAAGTGGCTGTCAAAAGCCATTGAAACAGCTCAGAAAAAAGTGGAATCGCGCAATTACGATACGCGTAAACAGGTCGTGCAATACGACGATGTAATGAATGACCAGCGCAAGGTGATCTACGAACAGCGCGCAGAGATTATGGATAGCGAAGCGGTCGATGATGTAACCGTCGACATGCGCCACGATACGATCAATTCGATCATCGCCACAAATTGCCCTCCCGGTTCCTATCCCGAACAATGGGATATTGCCGGACTCAAGGAAAAACTCGACACCGTCTTTGGCATAGCGCCGCCCATCGATGACTGGTTGGAAGAAGATGAGGTTGATCAGGAAATCTTCGAAGAGCGCATCCGTGCTCAGACCGACGAGATGATGGAAGCCAAGATGGCTAAGAATGATCCTGGAATCTGGCGTCTGGTGGAAAAAGACATTCTGCTTCGTCAGCTCGATTTCCATTGGAAAGAGCATTTGGCCACTCTTGATGCGCTGCGTCAGGTAATCTGGATGCGTGGGATCGCGCAGAAACAGCCTATCAACGAATATAAGCAAGAGGCGTTTGGTTTGTTTGAATCGATGCTGGACACTTTGCGTGAGGAAGTGACCAAGCTGCTCTTCAAATCCGAACTTCGCATCGCTCAGCCGGAAACAGAGGCGTTGCCCGATTTGCCCGATTTCCTGACCGGCCATATCGATCCGTTGACCGGGCTCGACAATTCTGCCGATGGCGATGGATCAGCGGAACGACCCGAATTGTTCGGTTCGCTTGCCGGAAGTCCGCGCGCTGCGTCGGGGCCGGGCGGGGCGAACACCGATAACCCCTATGCTAACCTCGAAGTCAGTCGCAATGCGCCGTGCCCATGCGGTTCAGGCAGCAAATACAAGCATTGCCACGGGGCAGCAGGCGCGCGCCAAACGGCGTGACGTCGGCTGATCTGCAACACGAGGCCGGCGTGCAATGCCGCTGATCGCAGCGCTGGCATTGGGGTTCTTCGCTGCCGCGCTGCTTTATGCGAGTGTCGGCTTTGGCGGAGGATCGACTTACGCGGCCCTGCTGGCGATTTCGGGCCTCGATTACCGGGTCCTGCCGATGGTTGCGCTGGCCTGTAATATCGTTGTTGTAGCCGGAGCGACGGTGCGGTTCGCCCGCGCTGGTGTGACTCCCTGGCGAAGTGCTCTGATCCTGACTGCACTCGCTGCGCCAGCGGCTTTTGTGGGCGGACTGATCATGATTGATCGTCAGGCCTTCATGCTGTTGCTGGGTGCGAGCTTGGTTTTGACCGGCATCACGATGCTGATCTCGGTTGCTGAGGCAGCTCAGGCAAAACCTGCCAAATCAGCCAAAGCGCTGCCATTCGTCGCAGCGCCGATCGGCTTTCTCGCTGGATTGGTTGGCATAGGCGGGGGGATATTCCTTGCGCCGTTGCTTCACCTGACGCGCTGGCACGATGCGCGTGCGATTGCGGCCACAGCGAGTTTTTTCATCCTGATCAACTCGGCCTTTGGCCTTGCCGGACAGTTGTTGAAGCACGGCCCGGCGATGTTTGGCGGCGCAATGGTCGAAGCGTTGCCGCTGCTCATCGCAGTCGCAGTCGGCGGACAGATCGGAAGCCTGATGGCGGTTCGTTTCCTGCCGCTCAAATGGATCAGATGGCTGACCGCCGCATTAGTCAGCGTGGTCGGTCTGCGGTTGCTATTCGGTGTGTGAGTTGTCGCGCGCCTAAGCGACCGCGCGTTCCGCTTCGTCTGACCCAAGTTCGACTGACTCGCTTGGACGGCCAAAGAGGTACCCTTGCAAGCATGAACAACCCAGCGCATCCATCGCGTCGGCCTGCTCTTGTTCTTCGATACCCTCTGCCGTCACGTCAATATTGAGTGACTGCGCAAGCGCAACGATTGCCGTCACGACCGCTTTGCTGCGCGGTGAACCGGCAGCTGCGGATTGAACGAATTTGCGTTCGATCTTGATCATCGAGAAATCCATTGTCTCGATATAATTGAGCGACGAATAGCCGCAGCCAAAATCATCTAGGGCAAAGGTAACGCCCAACTGTTTGAGGCTTTCTACCATCCGTTCCAGTTCTGGATTCATTTCCAGAACGAGGCTCTCGGTCAACTCGAGGATCAAGCGATTTGCCGCAAACCCGCTCGTAGCAAGTGCTTTGGTGACCGTGGCGAGAAACGCTGGATCGGACATTTGCAACGTCGAGATATTCACACATAGCTTAATGCTATCGGGCCAGCGCACCGCTTCACTACACGCGCTTTGCAACATCCACGCGCCCAGCGGCTCTATCAGCCTTGTCTCTTCGGCGAGTGGGATAAAGACGCTTGGTGGGACAATGCCGCGCTCTGGGTGTGTCCAGCGCATCAACGCCTCATAGGCCATCACGTCGCGATCTGCCCCTTTGACAATAGGCTGATAAGAGATCGACAGCTCGCCGCGTTGTAACGCCTCTTCGAGGTCTCTTTCCAGATCAGAACGGTCCTCAAGCTGCTTACGCATTTCGGGTTTGTAAACGACGCAGGTTCCCCGCCCGCTATCCTTGGCTGCGTATAGCGCTAAGTCAGCATTGGTCATGTGCACACTGACAGAGGCCGCCTCGGTAATTTCGGTAAGGCCAATTGACGCACCAATCAGGATTTCGTCATCGTCGATCGCATAGGGTTCACCGACCGCATCAATCAAGCAAAGCGACAATTCCACTGCGTCGTCCATGGTCATGGATGGAGGCATCAAGATTGCGAATTCGTCACCACCTAATCGGCCAATAACGGCGTCTTCACCGGCGGCTTTCTTGAAGCGCTCAGCAAATTGCACCAACAATTTGTCGCCCGCCGCATGACCATACATGTCGTTGACCTGTTTAAAACGATCAAGATCGACAAAGCCGAGAATTGCCGATTGGCCAGATTTTAAACCTTGGGCGCTTGCCTCTTCGAGAAGCGTGCGGAAATGGTCGCGTGCGAAAAGCTGGGTTAGCGCGTCATGCTTGATCACATGGGTTAGCTTTGCGTTCGCATCGGCAATTCCTTTGCGAGAGCGATTGACTGTGCGCAGGGTCAACATCGCTCCGAAAAAGGCGAGGATGGCGAGTGCAACCGTCAGACTAAGCAAGATAACCTGATTGTTAGCCGCATCCAAACGCGTTTCGTTTGCCTCTTTTTCAACCGACAATTTGGCGATTTGTAGGTCGCGATTCTCTGCATCGAAGCGCGCAGAAAGCAGGGCATTGTTTGCAGCCGACGACAGGTTTTGCGCCTGTGTCTCGATCCGATGGAACGCGGTCAAATGACGGTTAGCAAGCTTATAGTCGCCGGCTTGCGAATAGATCTGATAAGCGGTGTCGTGAAAATCGCGGAAGAAAGGCGAGGTTGCGCTTAGATCTTCATTGGCGAATGTCCGGCGCAGATAGTTTTCAGCCAGGCCGACGCGGCCCTGCGCCAGAGCAACCTGTGCTCTCACACCAAAGAGGAATGGTTGCCAATCCGACGCGCTGGCATCAGTAATAGCAAGACCTTTGCGCACCGTCGCATCTGCTGACGCCAGTTCACCAGCGAGATATTGTGTCGATGCGATATTGGTCAGGATGCGCGCTTCGAGCAGCGGACTTTCCATCTGCTCCGCGAAGACAAGAGCATTTCGAAATTCGGCCTCAGCTTCGGTAAACCGGCCCAGTTCCTTAAGCGCGTTGCCTTTGTTGTTGTGAGCTGACAGCGCAAGCGAGGCATCCTCGGGATAGGCTTCGTTTGCCTGGCGATAATAGTTGAGCACGCGTTCGTAATCGCGCGCATCGGAATAAAGCGAACCGATGTTTTGCAATACAATGGCGCGGCTGCGATCTTCGCCCAAAGCTTCGTAAAGCTCATGCGCTTGAAGGAATGCAGACAAGGCGCCGCCAAATTCGCTTTGGCTGACATACAAGCTGGCCTGTGATCGCATAAGATCGGCATGCAGCTTTGACCCTGAGAATTCGCTTTCGATCTCAGCCAAGGCGGCCTCGATAATGCCACCTGCTTCATCGGCTCGGTTGAGCCGCATGAGCGCTTCGGCTTCTAGCCATTGAGCGGTCAGTCGTGATTGTTTGGCTTCATCGCTGTCGCCTGCGACATGACCATACGCATCGCGAGCATGTTCAAGCGCTGCGGCTGAGTCCGCCATCATTGAAGATTTTGCTTGGCCGATGGCCTCTTCGTAGCCGGAGCTTTGCGAAACAGGGTTTGCAGATGCGGGGCCAGCAATTGCGACAAGCACAGGAGCGGCTAGTATCAAAAGATGCCGATGCGTTGTGTTCATCATGCTGCCTCCCCTTTCGTTCCCTAACCGCCGCGTCCTTTCTTTGGCTTCGTCAATTGACGTTTACCAAAGTTCAGAACCGGATGCTGAAGTTGCCGCCCATGACAACGCCCGCTTCGTTGAATGTGTCGCCTGCGCTGACGTAACGACTAAACACTCCGAACTCAGAAGATCTGGTTAATGGCATCGCATAAACTGCTTCTGCTGTGATCCGGCGTTCGGTCTCAATGCTGAAGGTTTGCGTCACCGGAGCGCGTTCGCCAGTCTGGCGATTGACGACCTGTTCGTTGGTAAGTTGCAATGACCCACGTTCAACCTGCAGCGGCTGAGCGATGGAAACGCGCAAAGTGTCGTTCTCACCAAAGATGCGGTTTTTGGTCGCGGTGAATTGTGCTGATGTGCTCCAGATCGCAGAACCGCTGGTAAACAGCTGCGCTTGCGAAGTGTGAGTGCGTGCACCGGTAGCCGACACATCAAATGTGAAGCCGCTGCCTGCATCAAGCGTCGCTGAAACAGTCATGGCCTCGGTTTGCGAACCACCACCAAGCAAGGCTGAGGTTGCGGTCTGTGTGCCGAGCAGAGCGTTGACTTCGTTCAAGCGGGTATATTGCGCGTTGATCGAGAAATCGTCGCTAACCTGTTGATCGATATCAAGTGTGAAAGCGTGTGCAGGGCGATCACCAAGTGCTTGACGGACAAGCAATTCTTGAGGGTCGACATTGGCGATCTCGTCCCACTCATCGCGGTTTTCGGAATAGCCAACGCTGACCTTGGTGCCCGGCGCGATCATGTAGCCCGCTTGCAGGAATGTTTCGCCTGAGGCGAAGCCCAAAACGGGGTTTACACCACCGGTAAACGGATCGTGATCACTCATAACGCCAAAGCGGTTGCCTGACAGCGCCATAGAGCCTTGACCGTGACCCATTGTGAAAGATGCGCGGCCCGAAGGTTCGGTCAGTGTCGCAGCACCGTGAACCATGCGCAGTTCGCCTTGTTGTGTGTATTGTGGCGCAATGGCGTCATAACGCAGCGACCATTCGCCAGCGATTTCGCCGCCACTGGAGCGCAATTCGGTAAAGCCAGGCAGGCCATCACCGTTTGAATCCTTACCGGCGCTGTTGATCCAGGTTGCAAAACGTCCGTTCACAAAATCCTGCAAACGCTCAAACCCGCGGCCTAAGGCATTTGTGCTTTTGCCAAAGGTGAAGCTGGATGCCGGGATGCTGAAATCACGATACGTATCGCCGACGGTTTCAAAACCGGTCAGGAAGACGTCATTGGTTTCCCACCATTCGGGCAGACCCAAGGCGATCAACGATGCAGCGTCAAAACCGCTTCCGCGCCAGTAGCTACCGTTGCGCTGATACAGCGTGAACCGCATTTCGTTGAAGTTCAGCGGCGATTGCGAAGCGGCTACGTCAAGCAGACCATGGCCATAGACTTCATCCGGACCTGGTGCGCCCAGATCGCGCGCTGAGCGGAAAATGATCTCGCTCGTGGCTTCGGGATGATCTGTCAGCCATGTCCAGCGATCATGCAGCAACGAGATTGCGCCAGATACGAGCGGAGCGGCAAATGACGTGCCCGACCGGCGAACAACGCCGCCCTGACCGTCGGATACCAACAGCATTTCACCCGGTGCAACAATCGTGCGCAGGTAAAGTTCGTTGCCCGAGTTGCAAACGCCATTGTCGAGCAAGCAAGCGGAGCCAGCGCGGTTGGAGAAAGATGAAATCTCACCTGCCGGATTGATTGATCCTACCACAATGATCGAAGCGTTGGCGTCAAAATCCCAGTCAATATTGGCGGTTTGCGTGATGCCGTCATTGCCGGCTGCGATCACAAATACGGTGTCGTCATGCATGGACGCAACGTCAGCCCGAGCCAGAACATCGGCCATGCCTTGCGAGAGCGCGTAGCCCGATTCGCCCAGCGACAGGTTGATGATGCTGGCTTCACCATAACCGTTGAGGCCTTGCATGTAGTTGGTTTGGAAGGAGAGAATGCCTTCAGCAACATCATCCCAAGTGGCCGTGCCATCTTCGCTGAATGGGTTATATGTGACGATGTTGACGTCAGGTGCGATGCCCATAACGCCGTGGCCGTCATGTGCACCTGCGATCAGGCTGGCAACGCCTGCGCCGTGCCCACCGACTTCACCTTTGTGGCCGCCGGAGAACACAATATTGTCGCTAAGGTCCGCATCCGCAGAAAAGCTGCCATCGACAATGCCGATGATCGTGTCGCGCCCATTGCCCTGAATCTGAGTGATTGCAGGCGTCCAGTTGATCGCTGGCATCCAATGGTCAACCGCATCAACGCCTGAATACAGGTTCAATGTGTCGTGCCAATCGAGATAGAGCGCGGCCCGTTGTGTCGCGGTCAAGGTTTCGATCGAGGCTTTGTTATCTGGATCCGCACCATGGCGAGCGAAGACCTCATCGACCAATGTGTCGAACGACTGACCGGTGCGGCTCGTGTAGGCTTGACCAAACTGCACTTCACCCTGTGCGATCAATTCCCGCAGGGAAGCCATAACTCGGTCAGGCGTACCGTCGCGCACGATTGCGCCAGTTGACGTAAACGAGATCGAATTGAACAACTCTTCGGTCGCATCGATTTGCGAACGGTGTTGTTGCCAGAAATCGCCCAGCGCCTTCAGGTTCCCTGCGTCAAAGGCAACGATGTCGCGATAGAACGGATTAATATCGCCCCAGAAGGCGTCAATATCACCGTAGAATGGGCTGATGTCGCCCCAGAAGGCATCGATGTCGCCATAGAATGGGTTGATGTGACCCCAGAACGCATCAATGTTGCCGTAGAACGGATTGATGTCACCATAGAATGGGTTGATGTCGCGATAAAAGGGATCAATTCCACGTGGTGTCACGATGCCGCGTGGGGTAACCACGGCATGCGTTGTCGGCTTAGTGGTAAGATCGGTTGAAATGTCGATGGGGGCTTGAGTGAACGACAGTTCCGCTTTCGTGCCGTCAATCGTCACAAACGCATCAAGCAGACCGGCAGGCACAGTCGCCGCCTCGCCATCACTGACGACAATCGCTGTGCTCAGATCCTGAGACACAAACGATGTATCTTGCGCCGTGGTGGCAATTGGTCCCGCCGCATTCTGATCGGTTGCGTTGTTATATGTTTGCGCATGAGCGGTGCCCATGAGCGAAACCATAAGGGCAACGCTTGCGGTGCCGTGTGCTAAAACTGACTTCATAAGTCTTACTCAATTTCCCCATTGGCGAGATTCGTCGCCGGTCCGCGTATTGAACTAGAAGGAGAAAATGGGACTTGGGTTCATGCGGTTGGTTAAGATTTTAAGAAGTCGCGACGGCCCAAATATGGTAAATATCCTCCTGATTTTTCTGTAGGATCACGTATTTCGGGCAGGGCGGTACTTAACTATCGGTAAACAGCGCAAAGCGCGGCGCGAAACGTCCGAAATTAATTTGTGAAGATGTGAATTTTTTTAGAAGGGTTGGTGCCGTTTTCAGCCGCGCTTGAACCATCAAGCGCATCGCAAAATGCAACATTGACGTCAGACGGTCATCGCAGAGCGCCCACACGCCCAGAACCGGAGCAAATCCGGTGGTGTGAAAAACAGGTCTGAAAGAAAATGGCTCCCCGAGTTGGATTCGAACCAACGACCAAGTGATTAACAGTCACCTACTCTACCGCTGAGCTATCGGGGAACACTGTTCGATTTGTCTGCCGAACGTGAGACGCGCCTATATGATTCGAGCGCGCGCATTGCAAGAGGATATAGCGCGGAACTGTTAATCGACCGCGAACTGCTCGCTCACAATACGTTCTGCAAGCGATTGGCCGGGGTCAAATAGCAACTCTAACTCGGATTCATGCGCGATGCGGACAGAGACCTCTGCGATATTGCGCAGCTCTTTTTGATCCGCCACTGCAGAAATAGGTCGCTTTTCAGGCTCCAAAACTCTGAATTTAATTGGCATTTCATCTGGCAAGACCGCTCCGCGCCAGCGTCGTGGGCGGAATGGGCTGATTGGGGTGAGGGCAAGCATCCCGCTATCGAGAGGCAGGATCGGACCATTGGCGGACAGGTTGTAGGCGGTCGATCCCGCGGGCGTGGATACCAGCACGCCGTCGCCAACCAACTCCTTAATCCGGACGCGGCTGCCCACTGTGATCTCAATCTTGGCGGTCTGGCGTGTTTCCCGCAGCAGTGACAATTCGTTGATCGCGCACATTGTGCGCGTCTCACCGTCTTGTGTGGTCGCGGTTATATGGAGCGGGGCAATCTTCTTTCCGCGCGCCTGCGCCAACCGCTCCATCACGTCCGCGTTCTTGTTATAGCGGTTCATCAGGAAGCCCACGGTGCCCCGGTTCATCCCGTAGGCGGGGATCACTCTTTCGCAATCCAACATGGCGTGCAGAGTTTGCAGCATGAAGCCGTCACCACCCAGGACCACAGCGGCATCCGCCTCTTCCAAGGGTGCCCAGTCGCGCTGTGCCCAAAGCATCGTGAAGGCCTCTTGCGCACGCGGCGATTCTGAAGCGACTAAAGCGACTTTGCGAAACCCGTCATTGGCAGGGCCGCACAACCCATCATCGCTCTCGCTATTGCTCATTGCAGCCGTATCCATTTACGCCCTTTCGCGCTCATTCACACCTCGCCAGCCTGTTTGGATGCAGGCGGCACGCCCCCCAAAGGCGCCCATCACAGCTGATAGTCACTTATCCTGATGTTCCAAATCTGGGCGGATTGCAATTCTTGTGCGAATTGCGTGTAATGTATGCCTAAGGGATACATGTATGAATCATGGCACAGCATCTCAGGGAAAAGCCCGAGCAGGAGCGCTCGACGAGGCGCTTAGTCCGTCTCTGCGGGGACCTGTGCGCGGGAATTTCCCGGGTGTGAAGGCGTCGGCGCTAGAGACGGACTTGCTGCGTGCGCTTGATCGGCGTGAGATTGAGGTGTTGTTCCAACCGCAATTCTCTTGTCAAAGTGGTGCAGTTGTGGGGGCGGAGGCCTTGGCGCGGTGGCAACATCCCAGCCTGGGAGAGATTGGCGCGCGGGATCTGTTTGCAATTGCTGAGCGAGCGGCTTTGGTTGCGCCCTTGTCACGTCATGTCGTTGCGCGGGCGTTGGAGGATGCGGCAAGCTGGCCGTCTGACCTCACACTCTCTCTTAATATTACGCCAGAAGAGCTTGGTGATCCACGATTTGCTGCTGACTTTGCACAGTTGATTGCCAAGAGCAGCATTGCGCCAGAGCGGTTGATGCTGGAGATTACAGAGGACCTGCTATTGCGCAATTTGGAGCAGGCTGCTGCTGCTTTGAACGCGCTGCGCGGATTGGGCTTCCGCACTGCGCTGGATGATTTCGGCGCAGGGTTTTGCAATTTTCGCTATCTGCGCGAACTGCCTTTGGATGCGATCAAGCTCGACAAGATAATGGTCGATGGCGTTCCTGGTGATGGCAAGGCGCTCGCCGTATTGCGCGCAATAATGGCGTTGGCCAAGGCGCTTGAACTGGATATTTACGCTGAGGGGGTCGAAAGCGATGTCCAACGCGCTGCGATCATTAGCGAGGGATGTGATTACTGGCAGGGGTTCCTGCGCGCACAACCGATGAAAAGCGCCGATGTGCTGGCTCTATCGCGTACGGCACGCGGGGCGGGGCATGGCTAGACGGTTGCCCACTGGGATTGCTGTGGCCATCGCCATGCTTACCGTGGGAGCCTGTGATGGTAACGGCCTATTCGCCACGGGTCCCATTCTGATTACTCAGAGTGAGGGGGGATCAGGGCGCGATTCAATCGAATTTGATGAACCAACCGCATCCATTTACGCGATTGGGATCTATGAGGGTGGCAGCAATCACAGCGCCGGCTATCATCCGACAGAGGTTGTGACGGTCGAAATTGAAAAGGCGGAGGGCGAGCCGATTCAACTTGCCGTGTCCTCATTTGAGCCGACCCTCTGGACTGTGACCGGTCCAGGTGCAGGCCGTGTCAATGCGGTCTATATTGACGGACACCACAGGCATTCAGTGCAAGGCCTTTCCAACGGTGCAAGAGTAGTCAACACGTCTGGCCCCAATCGAAGCACGCGCGCACCGCTGGGTGAGGGGTGGGGCAATGCCAGCGCGCTTGCGGATGGCGGCCACTATATCGGCTGTGCCTATACCTATCCAGGGCCAAGCGGCGGCGGATGCGAGGCAGGAGCTGCGTTTGTTGCCAATGCGGAGGCGTATCTCAAAGGAAAGGTGCGCAGCTTCTCAGGAATCTACAACGCGCAGAGCTTTCGGATTACTGAGTGACCCGCACTTAGGCAGACTTGCGTTTGTTTGCCTTCTTCACAATGCCTGACAAACCTTTGGTAAGCTGAAACAGTCCGTTGAGGCGGCTTTGCGGATCGCCCCATGCCCGGTTGATCACCAATTTCATATCAGGGCGTAGTTTTGCTGTGCCTTGAAGCTTGTCGACATAGGCGATCAGGCCCGGTCCGTCCGGGAAATCATCCTTGTGGAACGTCACCAATGTCCCGCGCGCGCCCACATCAATCTTTGCGATATTGGCTTCAATTGCTTGATGTTTGATCTCAATTAATCGCACCAAGTTCTTGGTTGGTTGAGGTAAATCTCCGAAACGATCAATCATTTCTGCGGCCATGCTTTCGATCTCCGCTTTGTCGGCTGCTTGATTCAGACGCCGATACAGCGCCATGCGTACGGCAAGATCGGGCACGTAATCCTCTGGGATCATAATCGGTGCATCGACAGTGATCTGCGGAGAGATCGCGTCGCGCGCTTTCTCTAGCCCCATCTCACCCGCCTTGGCAGCGAGGATCGCGTCTTCGAGCATCGATTGGTAGAGCTCAAAGCCGACCTCGCGGATATGGCCCGATTGCTCATCGCCCAGGAGATTGCCGGCTCCACGAATGTCGAGATCGTGGCTTGCCAGTTGGAAACCAGCGCCGAGCGAGTCCAGATCACCGAGCACTTTTAAGCGTTTCTCGGCGATCTCGGATAGCTGAACATCTTTCTCATACGTCAGATATGCATAGGCGCGCAGCTTTGATCGACCCACGCGGCCACGCAATTGGTAGAGTTGAGCCAAGCCAAAGCGGTCGGCGCGGTGAATGATGATCGTGTTGGCGCTCGGCAAATCGAGGCCGCTTTCCACGATGGTGGTGGAGAGCAGCACTTCATATTTGCCGTCGTAAAAAGCGCTCATGCGCTCTTCAATCTCGCCAGCGCCCATTTGGCCGTGGGCAGAGATGCTCTTCACCTCTGGCACATTTTCACGCAGCCATTCCTCGACATCCGCCATGTCGGAGATGCGCGGCACCACGATAAAGCTCTGCCCGCCGCGGTGATGTTCGCGCAGCAGAGCCTCGCGCATCACCATATCATCCCACTCCATCACATAGGTGCGCACCGCCAACCGGTCGACCGGCGGGGTTTGAATGGTCGAAAGCTCGCGCAGGCCCGTCATCGCCATTTGCAAAGTACGCGGGATGGGCGTCGCTGTCAGTGTCAGCATATGCACATCAGAGCGCAGCTGTTTGAGCTTTTCCTTATGTGTCACGCCAAAACGCTGTTCCTCATCGACAATCACAAGCCCGAGATTTTTGAACTCGGTGGATTTGGACAGGATCGCATGGGTGCCGATCGCCAGGTCTATGGTGCCGTCTGCCAACCCTTCGCGTGTTTCGGTCGTTTCCTTGGAAGAGACGAGCCGGGACAGACGTCCGACTTTCAAAGGAAAGCCTGCAAAACGTTCTACAAAGTTTTGATAATGCTGGCGAGCTAACAGAGTGGTGGGTGCGACGATGGCAACTTGCTGCCCGCTCATCGCGGCGACAAAAGCGGCGCGCAAGGCGACCTCGGTTTTGCCAAAACCGACATCGCCACAGACCAGACGGTCCATCGGTTTGCCGCTTTCCAAATCGCGCAGAACATCAGCGATCGCGGCGTCTTGATCGTCGGTTTCCTCCCATGGGAAACGATCGACGAATTGGTTAAAACTAGCCTCTTCCGCTTGGAACACGGGCGCTTTTTTAAGCGCGCGTTCCGCGGCGATCTTCATCAATTCACCAGCGATGGCGGTGATGCGTTCTTTGAGCTTGGAGCGGCGTTTCTGCCATGCCTCGCCGCCCAACCGGTCAAGCTGCACCGCGTCCTCGGACGATCCATAGCGCGTGAGCACATCGATGTTTTCGACCGGGATAAAGAGTTTGTCTCCTCCGCGATATTCGAGCGCGACGCAATCATGCTGGCTCTTTCCCACAGGAACTGGGTCGAGGCCGAGATATTTACCGATGCCGTGTTCAACATGAACGACCAGGTCACCGCGCGCCAACGCTTGAAGCTCAGCGAGGAATGCGTCGGAATCCTTGCGCTTCTTCTTTCGCCGGACCAGCCGATCGCCGAGAACATCCTGCTCTGTCAGGATCTCCAGCGCGTCGTTCGCGAAGCCTGTTTCCAGCGGTAGAACCATCGCCGCAGTCTTACCCTTTGCGGAAAGGCCTAGCGCCTCTTGCCAACTATCGGCCAGAACGCAGGGCGAACCTGCTTCATCAAGGATTGACGCAATGCGCGAGCGGCTGCCGGTGGAATAAGCGGCCAGCAGCGGTTTGCGCCCATCCTTTCCGATGCCTCCCAGATGTTTGGCGGCGGCCTCGTAGACATTGTCCCCGCGGGCACGTTCAGGTGTGAAATCGCGGGCGGCTTTGAAACCGAAATCGAGCGTTGTGTCGCTTTCGGGGGAGGCGAAGACACTCGTGCGGTGCGCGGTGGCGGCTGTCAGTGCGGGCTGAAACTCCGCATCGCTCAGATAGAGTGCATCTGTGGCGAGTGGGCGGTAACTGCCAGCTTTGTCACCACTCTGCCGGCTCCGCTGCTCGTGATAGTCAGCGATGTCGGATAGACGCTCTTCAGCGGCTCCTGCGGCGGATTGGTCGATCACCACCACATCTTCTGCATCGATATGGTCGAACAATGTGGCGAGCTTTTCCTCAAACAGAGGCAGCCAATGCTCCATGCCAGCGAGCCGTCGTCCGTCGCTCACCGCTTCGTAAAGCGGGTCCTGCGTCGCACTCGCGCCGAACATTTCGCGATAGCGCGAGCGAAAGCGCTTGATACTGTCTTCATCCAAGAGCGCTTCGGATGCGGGCAGCAACAGGTGCGAATCCAGCCGCCCTGTCGAACGCTGTGTCGACGTGTCGAACAGCCGTAAGCTCTCCAGCTCATCGCCGAAGAAATCGAGCCGCAGCCCTTCATCTAGAGAGGAAGGGAAAATGTCGACAATCGAACCGCGCACCGCGAATTCACCGTGATCAATGACCGTGTCCGTGCGCGAATATCCCTGACGGGTGAGCAAAGCAGCAAGGCTGTCATGGCCGATAGTGGTGCCGGGTTTGAATTCGCGCACGCTCTCACGAATGCGAAATGGGGTGAGGACCCTTTGCAAAGCCGCATTGATCGTTGTGACCAGCAATTGTGATGTTGAGCCGGGACGTTGCAACCGAAACAAAGCAGACAAACGCGCCGCGCTGACCGTTAGAGCTGGGCTGGCCCGGTCATAGGGCAGGCAATCCCATGCGGGCAACTCAATCACGTCGATCTCTGGCGCAAAGAACCGCGCGGCCTCTGCCACACTGCGCATCGCGGCATCATCGGCGGCGATATAGACCGCCCGTGATTTCGCAGCGCGCGCAAGGTCGCTCATCACCAGCGGCACAGCGCCGCGTGGCATAGAGGACAGCGTCAGCGGCGCGTCCGCGTTCAGGATGCGGTTAAGATCAGGCATAGGTTAAACGGCGCGTCTTGGGGTTAGAGTGAGGCGCGCTCTAGCTTGGGATGTCGACGTAGTCGAGCTTCTGCATCAACTCGATCAATTTGCCCTGAAACCGGTCCGGCACATCGGCAGTTTTCAGGCCCCATGCCATGACATCCACGTCATCTTCGGCCAGCAGATCTTCGAACCAGTCCATCTCCGCCGGTCCCCAAGTCGCATGGTAGCGATCAAAGAACCCGCCGATCATATAATCGGCCTCACGCGTCCCACGATGCCAGGCGCGAAACTTGGCGCGGGCCAGACGGTTCTCGAATGTGGGCATATCGGTCATGTCGGGCGGAGTAAGGCACTCGCAGAACTGGTGCAAGCGGCTATAGGTGATGCGCGATGCGTCCAGATATTCTCAATCCGATCTTTGCTGAAAGCCAGACGCTGGATGGTGTCGGGCCGAAAATGGCGAAGCCGTTGGAGAAGCTGGGCCTGACCCGGATCAAGGATATCGCCTATCACCTGCCTGAACGCTTCGTCTCGCGCCGGGCGATTGCGGACTTGGATGAAGGGGCCGAGGGTGAGCAGGTTATCATCGCTCTGACCGCTACAGAGCATCGCGCACCCTACAATCCGGGGCGCGGGCCATACCGGGTTATGGCACAAGACGATGCGGGCAATATTTGCGCGCTGACCTATTTTGGGCGCGCCTCTTATACGGCCAAGAAGCAGCTGCCGGTGGGAGAGAAGCGCTGGGTTGCCGGGCGGCTCGACCGATATGGCGATATGCTCCAGATCGTGCATCCCGATCATGTTGAGGAAACCTCTGCTGCGCATCTCGCTCGGATGAATGAGCCGGTCTATGCTCTTTCGGAGGGGCTGACACAGCCCCGCGTCGCGGCCTTGGTTGCACAATCGACTGAGCGATTGCCAGAGTTGCCTGAGTGGATCGAGCCGGGACAATTTGATGTGGTGAACTGGCCGAGTTGGCGTGATGCGATGCATCTGGCGCATAAGGACGTGCATAAGGAAGCGCGCGACCGGCTGGCTTATGATGAACTGCTCGCCAATTCGCTCGCGCTGTTGATGGTCAAGGCAGAGGGCCGCCGGCGCAAGGGGCAGGCGCTCAAGGGCGACGGAGCTTTGCGCGCCAAGTTGGAATTGCCCTTTGCAATGACGGGCGCGCAGAAACGCTCTGTGGCCGAGATTGAGGGCGATTTGCAGCAAGAGGCACCAATGCTGCGATTGCTGCAAGGTGACGTTGGTGCGGGCAAGACCGTCGTGGCGTTGGAAGCCATGCTAATCGCGGTGGAGGCTGGCAAACAGGCCGCGCTGCTGGCTCCCACCGAGATACTTGCTCGCCAGCATTTTGAAACGCTGCGCACCATGGCTGCGCCCACCGGGGTCGAGGTCGCGCTGTTAACAGGCCGTGCCAAGGGTAAGGAGCGCGAGGGGCTGTTGATGGGTCTGCTCCAAGGCACAATCGACATTCTGGTCGGCACTCACGCCATTTTTCAGGACAGCGTCGCTTACAAAGATCTTGGCCTTGTGGTGATCGATGAGCAGCACCGTTTTGGCGTGGCCCAACGTTTGGCATTGGCGGGAAAGGGTAAGCGCGCACCGCATACTTTGGCGATGACCGCGACGCCGATTCCACGTAGCCTGACCCTTGCGCAATATGGCGAGATGGATGTTAGCCGCCTCGATGAATTGCCGCCGGGTAGACAGGCGATTGATACGCTGGTCGTCTCCCAAGATCGCGCCGAAGACGTTATCGCTGGGGTTCAGCGGCATTTGGCCACGGGACAACAGGCCTATTGGGTGTGCCCTATGGTGCGAGAGGCCAATGGCTCATTTCAAGCGTCAGACATTGCCGCCGCAGAGGCGCGCTATGCCGAATTGGCGGAACGGTTTGGCGATGATGTCGTGATGGTCCACGGCCAGCTAAAACCTGAGGTCAAAGACGCGAATATGGAGCGGTTTGCCAGTGGCAAGGCGAAGCTGCTTGTGGCGACTACGGTGATTGAGGTGGGTGTTGATGTGCCATCCTCAACTCTGATGGTCATCGAACAGGCTGAACGCTTTGGCCTTGCGCAGCTTCACCAATTGCGCGGGCGCGTGGGGCGGGGGAGTGAGAAGAGCCGGTGCCTTTTGCTGCGCGGCTCCGAACTCAGCGAGACGGCGCAAAAGCGGCTGGCATTGATGCGCGAGACGCAGGATGGGTTTCGGATTGCGGAGGAGGATTTGCAACTGCGCGGCGGGGGCGAATTGCTGGGCACGCGGCAATCCGGCGAAGCTGCCTTTCGCATCGCTGATCTGGAACAGGTGCAACAGATGTTGCCGATTGCCCATGCCGATGCGCGGTTGTTGATTGAGCGCGATGGAGGATTAACCTCAGAGCGCGGTGAGGCTGCGCGGATATTGCTGTATTTGTTTGAACGGGATTGGGGTGTGCAATTGCTAAGGGGTGGATGACCCGCGGTCAGAAGCGTGCATCAACGCCCTTATTGGCGAATTCCACGACCATTGCATCAATCGCGGGGCGCAGGGATTGCCAGCATTCCTCAAATCCTGCCTCATCGCCGTAATAGGGATCATCGACGCTTTCACCGCGGCTTCCTGCCACCGCATCAAGCACCAATGAGAGGCTCGCGGTGGCGTGACGCGGCGCGCGCGCCTTGATCCCTGCCATATTGGCTTTATCCAAGGCAAAGATATGGGTGAATGTGTGAAAATCCTCGTCAGCCAACCTGCGGCCAAGGGCGCCGGATATGTCGACGCCATGCGCACGGGCAGTGGCAATAGCGCGCGGATCAGGCGGATCATTCACATGATAATCGGCGGTACCAACCGAATCGACGATGATATCCAGACACGCTCTGGCCGCCGCATCGCGCAACATCCCCTCCGCCATGGGGGAACGGCAAATATTGCCTAGGCACACAAATAGAATTGCTGGTTGAGAGGTTGCACCCGTACTCATAATGTTGGCTTAGTGTAAAACAATCCGACAACGCAAGAATAACAATCTGAAAAAGGGGCTAAAAAATTGTATCGCAACTTCCTCTCTGGCCTGATCTTGGCCGCTTTGCCCTTTACCCCCGCATTGGCTGGTCCAACGGAGGATTATGAAAGCTTGCGTGAGGAGGTTTGGCAGGTCACGCTGAATGATGCGCCACTTTTGGCAACCAGTGTCGGTGACCGACGCGGGGATGGGCAGTTAGGCGATTTGTCGCTCGCCAAATATGAGCAACAGATTGCGGGAGCGCGCGCGCATTTGGCCGCATTGGAGGCGATTGATCCCAAAGCTCTGAGTGTGGAGCTGCAGGTTGATTACGACGTGCTCAAAACCAGTCTGGAGGATTTTATCGCCGCCAGCGCGCATGATCACAGCCGCTATATCCTGTTCACCAATCGCGGCGGCTGGTTCTACGGTTTGGATTCGCTTCCCTACCGCACACCCCTGTTTACCGGTGCAGATTTTGAAAGCTATGTCAGCCGGTTAGAAGGCTTTGAGGCCTATAATGAAGCGGGGATTACGCGCAGCCGAGAGGCGGTTGCTCTTGGACTGACTCAACCGTGCGAACCGATGGAGGGCTTTGGGGCACGCTTTGCAACGCGCATCGTTGAAGACCACACGCAATCGACATTGTGGCAGCCATTTGCTGGCGAAAAACCGGCCTCAATAGGTGATGCTGAATGGGCGGAGTTAAAGACCCGCGCTGAGGCTGCGATCACCGGTTCGGTGCTGACGGGGTACACTGCGTTCCACGAATTCTACACCGAGGAGTATGAGCCCAATTGCCGTGAAGGCACGCCTGGTGTGCTCGCAACACCGGGTGGCGACGACTACTACGCCTATCGCGTGCGCAGCTTCACAACGACCGATATGACGCCGGATGAGGTGCACCAGCTGGGGCTCTCCGAAGTCGCACGCATTCGGGCCGAGATGGAGGAAGTCGCCGCCGAGGCTGGGTTCGACACGCGTGAGACCTTTATCGAGCATCTGCGCACTGACCCGCAATATTACATGACCGACGAAGGCGAATATCTGCGCTACACACAGGCTCTCGCCAAGCACATCGATGGGTTCCTGCCGCAATTATTCGGCACCCTCCCGCGCCAGCCATACACCGTGCAAGCCATGCCAGCGGCAGTCGCGCCGGGGAACACCACGGCCTATTACGAACCGGGCGCGTTGGAGAACGGGCAAGCGGGGATTTACCGGCTGAACCTCACCGAGCTGGACCAACGTCCCTTGTGGGAATTGCCCGCATTGGGAGTGCATGAGGCGATGCCGGGACACCACTTGCAGATCGCATTGCAGCAAGAGCTCGACATCCATCCCCTGCGAGCGAATGGCACATTTTTCACAGCGTTTGTCGAGGGCTGGGGGCTCTATTCAGAGCGGCTCGGGATTGAGATGGGCATTTACGACACGCCCGCCAAGGAAATGGGGCGGCTCTCCTATGAGATGTGGCGCGCGACCCGGTTAGTGGTCGACACTGGCCTCCATTCCAAGGGTTGGCCCAAGAGTCAGGCGGTCGCCTATATGCTCGACAATACGGCGCTTTCGCCTGCTAACATCGATGCCGAGGTCAACCGTTATATGACGTGGCCGGGGCAGGCGCTGGCTTACAAAGTTGGCGAGCTGAAAATCCGCGAACTGCGCGGGCGGGCGGAAGAAGCGTTGGGCGCGGATTTCGATCTACGGGCGTTCCATGACACGGTGCTGGAGAACGGGGCGATCCCGCTTTCTGTGCTGGAGGCGCATGTGGATCGCTGGATCGCGGCCGAGTTGGCTGAGGACGCTGGCTAGGCTGCGCGTGCTGGCAGGGGTTTGGTACTCGCCAGCACCTCCTCTGTCATTCGGCGGATATTGACCTGTGCTTTGAGCCGTGCGCCAAGCAGTGCGGTGCCGCTAACCTTGCGTTGGACGAACAGCGTTTCGATGGGTGGAAAGGCCCAAGTGTCCTTGTCCTTGGCGATTTCCATGCCCTCATCGCGAAGCAATGGGACGAATGCGCGGTCACCGAAATCGAAGGGCTTGTCTTCGCGCATTTCGTTGATGACGATGTCGATCATCTTACCCACGCGTTCGGGGTGCTTTTCCGCGACAATCGGCATCATAAAGCCAGACTCGATAGTCGCGGCGAGAACCTGCTCGCGGTCGCCTTTTAGCCCTGCGATCAACATCTTGCGATAGCCATTGGCAACATCGGGGTCGACCGGACGGCACGCGCCAAAGTCGAGCAGGATGATTTCACCGGTCTCTTTGCGAAAGCGGAAATTGGCAAAGTTCGGGTCGGTTTGCATTACGCCAAAATCGAACAATTCGCGCGCGACCAACTGCATCAAACGCTCCACCGTGGCATCGCGGCGCTCAGGCGTCTCGTTCTCCAGTTCCTCGATGCTGACGCCTTCTTCAAAACTCATTGCAAGGATCGAATCGCGCGTTAGCTCTTCGTGAAGTTCGGGCACAACGAACCCTTCGACGCCAGCGAGCCGTTCGCGGTACATCGCCATCTGTGCGCCTTCACGCTTGTAATCGGCTTCCTCGTGAAGTTGTTGCTTGGCCGCCGTCAGCAATCGGTCAATCTCGAGTTCGGGCGGGGCAAAACCGGCGACTTTGAGCAGCGTCATTACATTGTCGACATCGCTGTCGATGCTTTTTGCAACGCCGGGATATTGCACTTTGATCGCGAGCAATTCGCCATTTCGGGTCAGAGCTTTATGCACCTGACCGATGCTCGCCGCCGCGATCGGGCGTGGGTTGAACCATTTAAACTGACGCCGCCAATCCGGTCCCCATTCCGACCGCAGCACCGTATCGAGCTGTTTGGTCGGCATGAAATTCGCCTGATCGCGCAACGTAGCCAGTATTTTCGCAAGTTCCGGCGGGAGGAAGTCGCCGGAATCAAGGCTGATCATCTGCCCCATCTTCATCGCCGCACCGCGAAGGTGGGCAAGCCGGTCAGTCATCCGTTGAACATTACCCGGCGTCAGGATTAGGTCGCGTGGGGAAAGACTTTCGCCACTTGTCAGCCGTCGCGCGCCTTCTGCGGCCATGCCGCCCGCAACACCGCCAACGAGACGACCAAATGTGCCAAAGCGCGCCATGCGGCCCGATGGCACTGCGCGTTCGCGGGAGCGATCGGCAGGCGTATCGTCGAAGTCTGGAATATCGTCGGACAAGTGGAGGCAGTTCCTTCGATTGTGGCCTATGCGATCCAAACGGCCATGTCCGCCGAGTGTTCCAAACGCACCTAGCTGATGCAGAGCCCGCCATCCACTGGCAGGCATTGACCGGTGATGTAATCGCTATGCGCCGACGCATAGAATACAGCTAGCCCTTCGAGCCCGGAATGATCGCCCGGTCGGCCAAGGGGGACGCGGTTTGCAATCCACTGGGCGAATTTGGGGTTGGCCTTCGCAGTGATCTCAGTTTCGTAAAACCCAAACAATAGAGCATTGGCAGTGATCTGATAGCGAGCCAACTCAAAGGCTGCGCCGCGTGTCAGTCCGTTTACGGCGGCCTTGGAGGCCGCGTAATCGGAGCTTTTGTTGACGCCCATGATCGATTGACCAGATGATGTGACGATCAGTTTGCCACCCGCGTCGCCATTTTCTGCGCGCGCAATCATATGGCGTGATGCGTGTTTGTAGACGAGCGCAGGGCCGCGCGCATTGACGGCCATCGTCTGATCCCACCCTTCGCTGGTCATATCGGGGATGCGTGTGCCAGCACCCGAAATTCCGGCATTGGCAAAGGCGCTATCGACGCGGCCAAACCGCTCCAGCGTCTGCGCCATCGCGGCCTCTACCTGCGAGTCATCGGCAACATCACAGGTGAAGGCGATTGCTTCCCCGCCGCCCAATGCGCGCAGCTCATCTAAGGCAGCTGCGTTCTTTTCCTCATTGCGCGCCCAGATCGCAACATTCGCGCCCGATTTGATCAGACCGCGCGCCATGCTCAGCCCGATGCCGCCATTGCCGCCAGTGATAATGGCCACATGGCCCGAAAGATCGAATATGTTCATGGGCGATGGGTGGCGCAATTCTCGCTGTGTCGCAAGGTTAGCGGGAACCGGCAGCGCCACCGCGCGGTTTCACGCATCATGGACACGCAAACTTCGCTCACGCCCTCTCTTACTCCTGCATCCCGTTGGCTCGGCTATGCCGGATTGTTGCCGCAGATTATCTGCGTCGCATTGTCGGCAATTGGGCACGAATACGCCTACAGCGCGCTGGCCGGGGGCTTTGCTTACTCAGCAGCAATTTTCAGCTTTCTCGGTGGAGTATGGTGGGGTCAAGCGATCGCCAGTGGTAAGGGCGGCGCAGGTGCCTACTTGGTCGCAGTGATGCCCAGCTTGTTAGCAGTGTCGTTGTTTTTGCCTTGGACGTTTGGATGGGACTGGCCTGGACCTGCGCTATTATATCTCGGAGCGCTGATCTTCCTGTCGCCGCTGGTAGATCGCGCGCTTGGTTTTGCGAGCAAGGATTTCATGCGGCTGCGCGTGCAATTGTCGGCGGGGTTGGGCGCTTTGACGATTGCTCTTGGATTTGTGGCAGACGCTATCGTTTGAATGGTGCGTAGGTGTGGATGGCCGGGTGGAAAGCGTGGCCGTGCGGCTCTATAGTTTGCCCCATGGCAAGCGCTTCACGTCAAACCACCACTCATCCAGAACAACAATATCTCGATCTGATGCGACAGATTTGGGAGAGCGGCAGCGAACGCGCTGATCGCACCGGGATCGGCACGCGGTCGATTTGCGGGGCGCAGCTTCGTTATGATCTGGGCGATGGCGCGATGCCGCTACTCACGACCAAGCGGGTCTATTGGAAGACCGCGACGCGCGAGATGCTCTGGTTCCTGACTGGTGAAACCAATATTCGCCCGCTGGTGCTGCAAGGGGTGAAGATTTGGAACGAATGGCCCCATGCGCGCTATGTCAAAGAGAGCGGCGAGGCGATCAGCCTTGAGGCTTTTGTCGCGCGGATCGCCGATGATGAAGCGTTTGCGGAGCGCTGGGGTGATTTGGGCCCGGTTTATGGCAAGCAATGGGTCGATTGGCCCACGTACCGCTATCGCAAGGACGGCTTGTTTGAGCGGGGGCCGGGGATCAATCAGGTTGCGCAAGTGGTGGAAAGCCTCAAATCCAATCCGGGCAGCCGCCGCCATATTATCGAGGGCTGGAATGTGGCAGAGCTGGACCAGATGGCGCTGCCGCCGTGTCATAAGACCTATCAGTTTCATGTGACGGGAGACCGCCTCAATTGCGTGCTCTACCAACGCAGCTGCGATGTGGCTTTGGGCCTGCCATTTAACCTGTGGTCGGCGGCTTTATTGACGCGGATGATGGCGCAGCAGGTCGGGCTTGAGCCGGGCGAATTGGTGTGGATGGGCGGCGATGTGCACCTTTATCTCAACCATGCGCATTTGATCGAGGAACAGCTGACTCGCGAACCGCAGGGCCATCCCACGTTTGAAATCACGCGAAAGCCCGAAACAATTTTCGACTACCAAATCGAGGATTTCGTAGTGCATGATTACGCGCCGCTGCCCCCGATCAAGGCTCCTGTTGCGGTGTGATCCGCGACGCTTGACCGTCCGATTTCGCTGACATACCCGCTCTCTTGATAGCTGTCTTGGGAGAGCAATTTTATGGCCGACATGGCCGATCCAAACCCGAACCGCCCGGCGCTCGCACTGCATGTGCCAGAGCCGCGGTCCCGTCCCGGCGATCCAGTCAATTTCGCCGATGTCGAGGTTAGCGAGGCGGGCGCACAAGCGCGTCCCGACGAAGGCTGCGCACCCGGTGAGATGAAAGACCTCGCCTATGATCTCGTCCGCGTTTTGGGCGATGATGATAAGGCGCATGGGCCGTGGGATCCAAAGCTTGATCCCGATACGTTGCGCACAATGCTCGGCCATATGGCGATGGTGCGCGCCTTTGATGAGCGCATGTTTCGTGGGCAACGTCAGGGCAAGACCAGCTTTTACATGAAATGCACCGGTGAAGAGGCGACCAGCGTTGCTTCCTCCATGGCGCTCGCGTCAGACGATATGGTGTTCCCCAGCTATCGCCAGCAGGGCATTCTGATTGCGCGCGGATACCCGCTGATCGAGATGATCAATCAGATTTACTCGAACAAAGGCGACAAGCTGAAAGGTCGCCAGCTGCCGATCATGTATTCGAGCCGCGAACACAGTTTTTTCTCAATCTCAGGCAACCTCGCCACGCAAACCCCGCAAGCGGTTGGCTGGGCCATGGCGAGTGCGATCAAGGGCGACAGCCGGATCGCGGCGACTTGGGTGGGCGAAGGCAGCACGGCAGAGGGTGACTTCCACTCTGCCTGCACATTCGCAACCGTTTACAACGCACCGGTGATCCTGAATGTGATCAACAACCAATGGGCAATCTCCAGCTTCTCCGGATTTGCCGGGTCGGAGCGCACCACCTTTGCTGCGCGCGCTCTGGGTTATGGCCTTGCGGGTCTGAGGGTCGATGGAAACGACGCGCTTGCATGTTACGCTGCTCAGCAATGGGCAGCGAACCGAGCACGGGCGAACCAAGGGCCGACCCTGATCGAATACTTCACATATCGCGCAGAGGGGCACTCCACATCGGATGACCCGAGCGGGTATCGCAGCGCGCAAGAGCGCGAGGAATGGCCACTCGGTGATCCCGTCATGCGCCTCAAAAATCACCTGATCGCGATTGGCGAATGGGATGAGGATCGTCAGGCCGCGATGGACAAAGCGTGCGCCGAGGAAGTGAAAGCGACCACCAAAGAAGCCGAGAAGAACGGCATCCTTGGCCATGGTTTGCACCATCCCTTCCACACCATGTTCGAAGACGTATTCGAAGAACTGCCATGGCATCTGAAAGAGCAAGCGGCCCAGGCGACCAAAGAGCGCAAGATCAAATGGCCCGACCAGCATCCTATGGACGGAGCTGGCAAATGAACGCACAGAGCAAAGACATAAACGCCGCTGAGGCTGGCACTGAGCGTCGGATCAATATGATCGAGGCGATCAACGAAGCGCTTGATGTGATGTTGACGCGTGATCCTGATGTCGTCGTTATGGGCGAAGATGTTGGCTATTTCGGAGGTGTGTTCCGCTGCACCGCCGGGCTTCAGGAGAAACACGGCAAGACCCGTGTTTTCGACACGCCGATCAATGAGTGCGGCATCATCGGTGTCGCTGTCGGGATGGGGGCTTACGGCCTGCGCCCAGTGCCGGAAATTCAGTTTGCCGATTACATCTATCCCGGCCTTGATCAGCTTATCTCAGAGGCTGCGCGGCTGCGATATCGCTCTGCCAATGAATACATAGCGCCGATGACGGTGCGCTCACCCTTTGGCGGTGGTATCTTTGGTGGTCAGACACACTCGCAAAGCCCAGAGAGCTTGTTCACTCATGTGGCGGGTCTGAAAACTGTGATCCCGGCCACTCCTTACGATGCCAAGGGGCTGCTGATCTCTTGCATCGAGGACAACGATCCGACGATCTTCTTCGAGCCCAAACGGATTTATAACGGCCCCTTTACAGGCTTTTATGACAAGCCGGTTGAGCCATGGAAGAAGCACCCGGATAGCGTGGTGCCAGAGGGCTATTACAAAATCCCACTGGGCAAGGCGCGCCATGTTCAATCCGGCGAAGCGCTCACTGTTCTAGCCTATGGCACCATGGTTCATGTGGCAGAGGCGGTGTGCCGCGAGAAGGGCATTGATGCCGATATTCTTGACCTCCGCACGCTGGTGCCGCTGGATATCGAGGCGATCGAGGCATCGGTTGAGAAAACCGGTCGCTGTTTGATCGTGCATGAGGCGACCCGCACATCGGGCTTTGGCGCTGAGCTTTCAGCGCTCGTCACGGAACGCTGTTTCTACCATCTCGAAGCACCGGTTGAACGCGTGACCGGCTTTGACACACCCTATCCTCACAGCCTCGAATGGGCGTATTTCCCTGGCCCGGTCCGCATCGGCGAGGCCATCGACAAAATCCTCAAGGACTAGACGCAATGGCGACTTTCACTTTCAACATGCCCGATGTGGGCGAAGGCGTGGCCGAGGCGGAGATCGTCGAATGGCAAGTCAAAGTTGGCGATACAGTCGAGGAGGACCAGCACCTCGTCGATGTGATGACTGACAAGGCGACGATTGATATCGAAAGCCCTGTGACCGGCACTGTGACCGCAGTGGCTGGAGAAGTTGGCGATGTGATTGCGGTTGGCGCGATGTTGGTCGTGGTGGAAGTCGAAGGGGAAGGTGCGGACGAAGTCGCGGCGGAAACTCCCGCACCAGCGCCTGCACCGACACCGGCTCCTATGCCTGCGCCTGAACCAACCCCTGAGCCAACGCCTCCACCCGTGGCGGCAGTGAATCCGGAACCGGCCACAGGCGGCGCAGAAGCGGAAAAGATCGAAGGCGCTAAAGTCCTTGCCAGCCCCGCCGTGCGTCAGCGCGCCCGAGACCTCAGCGTCGATTTGACACAGGTCAAACCTGCCGATGGCAGCCGTGTGCGCCACGGCGATCTCGACCAATTCCTTGCTTACAATTCCGGCGGTGGTTTCTCCCCCGCCGGTGCATCACGCGATGATGAAGCGATCAAGGTTATTGGCCTGCGCAAACGGATCGCGCAGAATATGGCCGCGGCAAAGCGTAACATTCCGCATTTCACCTATGTTGAGGAATGCGATGTCACCGCGCTTGAAGCGATGCGCTCAGACCTGAACAGCGCGCGCGGGCAAAAGCCTAAGCTGACAATGCTCCCGCTTTTGATCACCGCGTTCTGCAAAATGATCCCGAACTATCCAATGATCAATGCGCGTTACGATGATGAAGCAGGCATCGTGACCCGCCATGGCAGCGTACATTTGGGCATGGCGACTCAAACCGATGGCGGTTTGATGGTGCCAGTGATCCGCGACGCACAGGCCCGCAATCTGTGGCAGCTGGCGGTGGAAATCGGACGCTTGGCTCAGGCCGCGCGCGATGGCTCGGCCAAATCGGATGAGCTTTCTGGGTCAACATTGACTGTCACATCGCTTGGCCCATTGGGCGGGGTTGCGACCACGCCGGTTATCAACCGCCCCGAGGTTGCGATCATCGGGCCCAACAGGATTATCGAACGGCCGATGTTCGTCACCGGACCCGACAGCACGGAGAGGGTTGAGAAGCGCAAGCTGATGAATATCTCAATTTCCTGCGATCACCGGGTCGTGGATGGCTTTGATGCGGCAAGCTTTATTCAGGACGTGAAAAAGCTGATTGAGACGCCTGTTTTGCTGTTGAGTGAATAATGTTTTTCAAAATGATGCGAAATGGTGGTCAGGGGCGTTGACAGCCAATCGCACGGGGCCTAATGGCCCTGCTCCCAAGCGGTTTTTAGCTGCTTTACGCGGGTGTAGCTCAGTTGGTTAGAGCGCCGGCCTGTCACGCCGGAGGTCGCGAGTTCAAGTCTCGTCACTCGCGCCATTTACTTTGTAAATTGGCGTTGCGGATCCCCCACTTATCGGAATGCTCTGATTCAATTGCGGTGTGCTTGATTGATCGGGCAGCATCCGCATGAACCGCCGCAGCGAGACCAGATAATCATATTGGCGCAAAGCGGGCGAACACAGCAGCTGCGGCTCTCCTTCCACCAAGACGAATCCGAATGGTGCCGCGCTCTTTTGTTCCGCCACCAGTGCAATCATCGCCGGGACATCGCGCTGAGTCGCTCGCGCTAATGCGGTGCCCAACAGCAATGCACCGCGTTCCTTACCAACATCCTCGGGTGCCAACAGAAACAGCGTCTTTCCGGTGTAACGCCGCGCCGCAATATGACCGATTTCCCACTCGACCCCCTCGGTCTGATCCAGCACGAGGACAATGGCGACCGCGCGCTCACACAGACCCATCACAGCATCTTTCCAGCTGTCATGCTCAAAATATCCGCGCGCCACACCATAGGGCGGCGCAGGGTCATCAGGATTGCCCAGAGCCACAGTCGGTCCTGTCCGCGTGCCTTCATCCAAAATCATCATATCCAACGTCGACAAAGCGCCTGCCCCGTCCAGCATCCATTTGGCCGGTGTGAAGCGTCCTTCAGGAAGAGGGACGGTGTCATTGAGGAAAGAGCGCAAGAACAGGATCGGCGCGCGCTCATCAAGATGTTGGATTTCTTCCAGCGAGGTGCGCATTTGCTTTTCCGCCTGCCGCACACAGGCACGCGATAGCACGCCCACGGCATATGGAATGACCATGATCACAGTGAGATAGAATGCGAGGAAGATCGCGACGATGGTGAGGTCGATGGCAACCTGCCCCAAATTGCGCCCTTCGATCAGGGCTCTCACCACAACGCCGATATTAGGGAAGAGATAGGTCGCGACAACAGGGATGAGGCACACAAAGATGAACACAATCGTCGCGCGCCAGAAATTGGTGAAGTTTGCGACCCCTGCAATCATCATCAAAAAGCCGGTCCATACCCGCCGTTTCGCATAACGATTGGCCTGCGGGATGTTGAACAGGCTCTTGACCGTATCGACCCATGTTCGCCCGCTTTCAGCCGCGTCAAATTCGCGCAAACGCATCCGTTCATCATTCGGCAATCGGTGCACCGCGCGCTGCCCCGTAATGGCGAGCCACGCGAAGTAGGCGTGCAGTATGATCAGCCCTGACATGTAAAGGATCGGGACCAGAGATTGTGCGGTGCCCATGTCCGCGCCCATGTTCGCGCCTGTGTCATCAACCCATTCGTAGCCGTAACCCATCGCTCCGAAATACGCAGCGACAAGGTTGATCGTGAGGCCCAATGCGGCAAGGCCAAGCACCCACCATGCGCGTTGAAGTTGCGCAAACAACGCAAAGGTCACCGTCGCCAATGCGACGCAGGCGATGTCCCACAGGCTCAAAACATCATCGAAGGCGTCAAAAGCAGGGGATGTGGGCCAGGGCTGTCCCCCTTGCGAAATCGCATAGGCCGATGCGCCCAAAACCCAGATGAAAAGATCAGCCGCGAAATTGAAAGCGCTGACGAAGAATATGAAAAGCAGGAGGAAGCAGAACAGCTGACAGACCCGCCGTGCGTAATAGGCCGAGGCGTAAATCTGAGTCAGCTTTGAGATGTCGAGGCTCGCGATCGCATCGCCATCGTTGGCCGCTGCATCACTCATCGCGCTTATTCATTCCCCCCAATTGCTGAACCCGTTGAAGTAATGATGCAAAATGAAGGCTTGATTGCGGCTGAACACGCGGATTGCGTCGGGACTTATTCGCTTGACGGGCTTTCTGCTTTGGGGCGCGACCACTTTCCGGTCTCCATCCAGATCAGAAAGCGCCCCAAGGGCAACAGCCAGATCAGACCTAGCACCAGATAGACCAAAGTCTGCGCCAGTCCCGGCCAGCTGCCGATGATATCGGGCGCGTATCGAGCGATGAGAATGGCATAGACCATCAACCCGACAAACAGGCCGATAATGCCAATCGGAATTCGCCAGGTCGGTGTCTCGCGCATTATCCTATTCCGTAAATTCGTGTCGGCGTAACCACCGCATCAAGGGCGATATCATGCGGCTCTGTCGGAAGCGCCTCCACACATTGCACATCCCATGCAAGTCCAATGGCCATGCGGCCTGGATGTTCCGCGAGCCAGCGATCATAATGTCCGCCGCCCTGACCCAATCTGTCTAGGTCAGCGGTGAATCCAATCAGAGGCACGAACAGGACATCAGGCGCAATTTCTGGCGCATTGGATGCGGGTTGATGCAGATCAAAGGGGCCGGGTTCAAGGTCGCTTTCCCCATGCGGATCATCATGCATGCGAAATGTCATCGGCGCATCGGGCGAGGCAAAATAGGGCAGGGCAATTGTGTGTCCCGCCTCCTGAAAAAAGCGCGCATAGCCGGCTGCCGGGGCCTCTTGCGCATTCGCGTGATACAGCCCGATTACCGCGTCAGCTCCGATCTTTCCCAGCAAAGGGGCTGGCGGGCGATGGAACAGCAGAGCGCGGATCGAATCCGGTTGAGCGGCCACATGCTCCCGCCGTGCGGTGCGCAGTTTTTTGCGCAGAGTTTGCTTATCGGATGGAGAAGTGTCGACCATGTCTGGCAAGTAATGCTCGGCCTGCACGCTCGCAAGCCTGGTCGCACGACGAATGGCAAGTATGACGGGACCACTATGGGTCGTTGCCGGGAAATCCTCTGACGCCGAAAGTGTCAGGTGGGCGCCGTTTACCCAAGCCCCCAGGACGAACCCGTAAACTCAGGCAGGGACAGCTCCCGTGGATTGCTTATAGCCTCAGGGATATTCGATGGCTCGTGCCGAGCAGCCCCGCCGAGGACTCACTTAGGCGGTGCGCGCACTTCCTTCAAGCTCGCTCGCAGTGGCTTCAACGCGCGCAGCAATCGCTTCAAGCTTTTCTGCCATCGCTTCAGACAAAGCCGCGTCTTCTGCCGGACCGCCAAACAAGTCATGCTGATGGCGCGCGCGTTCCTGCAATTCGGCGATGTCCGCCTTTAGCGCAGCGTTTTCGCGACGGGCACGCTCTTCGGCTTTTCGCAGAGTTTCGATCTCTGCGCGCAGTTCGGCCTTTTTGCCGCCGGACTTTTCCTTGTCCTCGTCAATTTGCGATTTCGCTTCATGCAGAGCGTTGGCCGCGTCATCTTTGGCGCGCTGCGTTTCCAAACGCGCCTCGGCCAGTTCTGCTTTGGTATCGGTGATAGCTTTGCGCGCTTCGTCCAACTCATCGGCCATGAACAAAGCGGCAAAGACAAGGTTGTCCGATTCCTGCGGCGCACGCGCAGTTCCTAGTTTGGCGTAATTTTCATCAATCAGCGTGCCAAATTTGAGGACCTTCTCCTCATCTCCGGGGCCACAATTGATCGTGTAGTGGCGTGGGCCAACTTTGATCTTAACCTGGTTCACCCCTCCAACTCCTCAATCAGAGCATCGAGTTCGCCAATTGTATCAGCCACTTCTTCGCGTAATTTCTCATGCGCATTGACCAAAGCCATGACCCGCGCAGAATTTTGCGGTTCGGCCTCTTTGACAGGGGTCTCCGGCGTTGCCGCTGCGTTTTCGACACGTGCCCCTTCAACGCGGGCAGTGTCGATCCGCGCCATTGCGGCGTTTATGCGGGCCATAGCCTGTTCGATGCGGGCAGCGCTCATAGTGGTTTGAAATAACAATATTGCACGCATTCGCAAAGCTTTGCGTGCTCCTGTTGATAAGTGCTCTGCAAAAGCGGGTTGAGGCGGCATGTGAGCAAGGTGTGTGGGGGAGGTGTGCGGGGTGAGTGTTGACCTCGTGCAGGCGCTCGGCAATGGCGTTGCGTGTCGGTCCATGGGGCCGAATCGACCGCTTGGGTGCAATTCCTCAAATGTGCTCCCACGCACTCGTGAAAAGAAGCGCGGCATCAACACGCGCAAGCAGGAGCCGCCGCGCGCCATGACAAGTGATCCAGCCCGCCTTCAACCCATGGCAAACGCCATCCGCGCGCTCTCAATGGACGCGGTTCAAGCGGCCAATTCCGGGCATCCGGGAATGCCGATGGGTATGGCCGATGTGGCCAGCGTGCTGTTTTCAAACCATCTGAAATTCAACCCATCGCGTCCCGATTGGGCCGATCGCGACCGGTTTGTTCTGTCGGCGGGCCACGGCTCGATGCTGATTTATTCGCTGCTGCATCTCACTGGTTATGCGCGCCCAACCATGGATGACATCCGCAATTTCCGTGCGCTGGGTAGCCCATGTGCTGGCCACCCGGAAAACTTCCTGCTCGAAGGGGTGGAGTGCACCACAGGGCCGTTGGGTCAGGGTGTTGCGATGGCTGTCGGAATGGCGATGGCGGAGCGGCATTTGAACGCATTGTTTGGCGACGATCTGGTTGACCACAACACTTGGGTGATCGCCGGGGATGGTTGCCTGATGGAAGGGATCAACCACGAAGCGATCGGACTTGCTGGACACCTAAAATTGGGCCGGATGATTGTTCTGTGGGATGACAACAACATCACCATTGATGGCACTGTCGACATGTCGACGAGCGAGGACATTAAGGCTCGTTATGCCGCGACCGGTTGGCATGTCGCCGATTGTGATGGGCATGATTTCGCTGATATCGAGCGCGCGATTGAGGAAGCCAAAGCGGATGGTCGTCCTTCGCTCGTCGCATGCAAGACGGTGATCGGCAAAGGCGCACCGACCAAGCAAGGCACCAGTGCAACCCACGGTGCTCCCTTGGGACCAGAAGAGATCGCAGGCGCCCGCAAAGCGCTTGGCTGGTCGCATGAGCCATTTGTGGTGCCTGCTGATGTGCTGAGCGATTGGCGCGCTGCGGGTGATCAGGGTCGCGAGGCGCATGGCGCTTGGGAAACGCGGCTTGCATCGAGCGAACATCGCGCAGAATTTGAACGCCGCATGGCGGGCGATCTACCAGAGGGTGATGGGGCGGATGAACATATCGCCAGCCTGATCGCGGAACCGAGCAATGTCGCCACGCGCAAAGCCAGCGAAATGGCGCTTGCCGCGATCAATCCGCGCCTGCCGGATATGATTGGTGGCAGCGCCGATTTGACCGGATCAAACAACACCAAAGCGGGCGGGATCGAAGCGTTCACCGCTGACGATTACGCGGGCCGCTATGTCTATTATGGCATCCGTGAATTTGGCATGGCCGCCGCGATGAATGGAATGGCGCTGCATGGCGGCGTTATCCCCTATGGCGGCACGTTCCTAGTCTTCACCGATTATGCGCGCGGTGCGATCCGCCTGTCGGCGCTGCAACAGGCGCGGGTCGTTTACGTGATGACGCATGACAGTATTGGCCTCGGCGAAGATGGTCCAACGCACCAACCGATTGAGCATCTCGCTTCGCTGCGCGCGATGCCCAATGTGTTGGTGATGCGTCCCTGCGATGCGGTTGAGACTGCGGAATGCTGGGCCAATGCGATTAAGCAGCCTGATCGTCCCACAATCCTTGCTCTTTCGCGTCAGGGGATGCCGCAGGTTCGCCTTTCTGATGCCGGTGAGAACCTGTCCGCACGCGGCGGTTACCGGGTTAAGACCGCTGATGCGGCCCGGAAAGTTGTACTGATGGCGACCGGTTCGGAAATCGGCCTTGCGATGGAATGCGCCGCCGCTTTGGAGGAGCAGGGCTTGGGTGCGGACGTCGTCTCCATGGTCTGCACCGAATTGTTCGACGAACAAACGGATGAGTATCGCGCAGACATCCTTCCCGCTGATTGTGTGAAGGTTTCTATCGAGGCGGCCAGCACCTTTGGCTGGCAGCGTTACACCGGCACAGGCGGATTGAATATCGGGATCGACACATTCGGAGCCTCTGCCCCGGCGAGTGATCTATTCCCCCATTTCGGCTTCACAGCGGACGCTATTGTCCCACAAATTCTCAATCAATTGAATAACTAAGCAGGAGCTTACTCTTATGGCTACCAAAGTCGCCATCAATGGTTTTGGCCGTATTGGCCGCCTTGTTGCCCGCGCAATTCTTGAGCGCGCCGATCACGATCTGGAACTGGTTTCGATCAACGATCTGGCCGACACCAAATCGAACGCGTTGTTGTTCCAATATGACAGCACGCATGGCCGTTTTCCCGGTACAGTCGAAGTCGCTGATGGCGCAATCGTAGTAAATGGCAAAAGCATCGCCGTTACTTCAGAGCGTGATCCCGGAAATTTGCCGCACGCGGCCCAAGGCGTCGACATTGTTCTGGAATGCACCGGCTTCTTCCAAAGCGACGAAGCATGCCGCCCGCATCTGGCCGCTGGTGCAAAGCGCGTGCTGATCTCGGCCCCTGCCAAGAACGTGACCGCGACCATCGTTTACGGTGTGAACCACGATGTGCTGACCGGCGATGATGTGATTGTTTCCAATGCTAGCTGCACAACCAATTGCCTGTCGCCCGTCGCCAAGGTGTTGAACGACACTGTGGGGATCACGCGCGGCTTTATGACCACGATCCACTCCTACACCAACGATCAGCGGATGCTGGACCAGATGCACGGCGATATGCGCCGGGCACGCGGCGGTGCGCAGAACATGATCCCAACCACTACCGGCGCCGCGCGCGCAGTCGGGTTGGTGCTGCCGGAATTGGCGGGCAAGCTGGACGGATCATCCGTGCGCGTGCCAACGCCCAATGTCAGCCTCGTCGATCTGACGTTCCAACCGGGCCGTGACACGACCGCTGAGGAGTTGAATGCAGCATTGAAGGCGGCATCGCAGAGTGGACCAATGGCCGGTGTGCTCGATTACACCGACCAACCGCTCGTTAGCTCAGATTTCAACCACCATCCCGCAAGCTCCACCATCGACAGCCTCGAAACGTCAGTAATGGACGGCCAATTGGCGCGCGTGGTTAGCTGGTATGATAATGAATGGGGTTTCTCCAACCGCATGATCGACACCGCCGGTGTGATGGCGAGCTTTCTTTAAGACGTTCCTCTAAAAGGAAATTGAGCAAATGGCCGCTTTCAAAACGCTTGATGATCTGGGCGATGTGACTGGCAAGGTTGCATTGGTACGGGTTGATCTGAACCTGCCGATGAAGGGGGGCTCTGCCTCCGATGTGACGCGGGTGGAGGCGGTGAAGCCGACCATTCTGGAGCTGAGCGAGAAGGGTGCAAAAGTGCTTCTTCTCGCGCATTTCGGACGTCCGGGGGGGAAACGTTCCAGCGTGCTTTCAACCAGTATGGTAATCGGCGATGTCGAAGAGGTTCTGGGCAAAGAGCTGATGTTCATCCCAGAGGTCGCTGGTCCTGTTGTGGGGCAGAGCATCGGCATCCTTGCAAACGGCGATATCGGCTTGCTCGACAACACGCGGTTCTGGCCCGGTGAAGAGGCGAACGATCCGAATTTTGCTCAGGCCATCGCGGCCCATGGCGATTTCTTCGTCAATGACGCCTTCAGCGCCGCCCATCGTGCGCACGCAACCACGGAGGGGATAACCCATCACCTCCCATCATACGCTGGCCGTTCGATGGAAGCTGAGCTGAAAGCGCTCGATGCGGCATTGGGCACGCCTCAGCCGCCGGTTGCTGCGGTTGTAGGCGGAGCGAAGGTTTCGACAAAGCTTGCTGTGCTCGAAAATCTGGTGGGCCGGGTCCAACATCTGATCATTGGCGGCGGCATGGCCAACACGTTCCTTGCCGCGCGCGGGGTCGATGTGGGCAAATCGCTGGCCGAACATGACCTGACCGAGACCGCGTCGAAGATTATGGATGAGGCCGACCATGCGGGCTGCACGGTGCATCTCCCCTATGATGTGGTTGTCTCGAAAGAATTCGCGGCAAATCCTGCATCCTTGCGCACGTGCAACGTCCACGAAGTCGCTAGTGACGAAATGATCCTCGACATTGGCCCCAGCGCGACTGAGGCTTTGGCTGATGTGCTTAAGACCTGCGGCACGCTGGTATGGAACGGCCCACTGGGCGCGTTTGAGACGGAGCCATTCGATGTGGCCACCATGGCGCTGGCCCGGCATGTCGCCGCGCTGACGCAAGAAGGGTCGCTTACCAGTGTGGCGGGAGGCGGCGACACGGTCGCGGCACTCGCGCAGGCGGGCGTCGCCGATGAAATCACCTATGTTTCTACCGCAGGCGGGGCGTTCCTGGAATGGATGGAGGGCAAAGAGTTGCCCGGCGTGGCAGCGCTTTCGGCCTGATCCATGGCTGAAACCCGCCACCTTTTTTCCACGCCCTTTGTAATCGACAGGCTGCAAAGTCCTGAGGGCATTGCGGTGCTGCGTCAGGCCATCATGACTCAGCGAGAGCGCGATCAAGCGGGCGTCCAAATCTCCAACATTGGCGGCTGGCATTCGGACACGAAGATGGTCGAATGGGGCGGTGAGGCAGCACGCGCTTTGGCGTTCAAAGCGATGACAATGGCGGATGAGGCTCAGGTCAATCTGGGCGCAGATCACGGCCACGAATATGGCTGGGTCCCTGAAATGTGGGCGAATGTCTCGACCAAGGGCAACGCCAATCAATACCACACGCATCCCGGCAGTTTCTGGTCCGTGGTCGCTTACATCGACGACGGCTATGCCGGGTCAGGCGACGCGACGCTGGGCGGAGAGTTGCAATTGCAAGATCCGCGCATGCCGATGATCCGGATGACTGCGCCTGATTTGCGGTTGAAAGATGCCAATGGCGAAGCGCAAAACAGCGAACCCATGATCCGTCCGCAAACCGGCATGATTGTGATGTTCCCAAGCTGGCTGCAACACGCCGTTCGCCCATTTCATGGAGAGGGTACGCGCATCTCTATCGCAATCAATCTTGTGGCCGCGCGCAAAGCCCCTGCTGGAGTTAGCGCATGACCGAACAGACCACCGAATACGGATATTGCAATGCGGTGGAATGCCGCGAAGGCGAATTTGCAGGCTGGTATCACTGGAACCACGATCCGTTTGAAACCCGCTCTGGTCCGTTCTTTATGCGGCGTGAGGATGACGGCACTTATCTCAGCGCATTTCGAGCCGAAGACCGCCATATGAATGGCGGCGGGTTCCTACATGGCGGGTGCCTGATGACCTTTGCCGATTTTGCTCTGTTCGCAATCGCGACTGACGAATTGGAAGGCGCCAATGCGGTGACTATGAACCTGTCGAGCGACTTTTTGGGCACTGCAGGTCCCGGCGCGTTGGTCGAAGCGCGCGGCGAAGTTACACGCGGCGGGGGAAAGACGATCTTCGTGCGCGGAATGATCACCGCCGATGGCGCGCCCGCATTGAGCTTTACCGGCATCATCCGCAAATTCTCTCCCAAGGCGTAAGCGGCGCGCAGTTCGCGCTTTTTGTTGTTCACTCTTGGGACCACCTTGCACAGCCGGTGTTGCGGGGTGCGCGTGCGCTGGTTAAAGCGCGCAGCAATCGTTCCCTCAAACGACAATGAAAGGCGCAATCACCGCCATGAATACCGAACAAATGACCGCCAAGATCGCCGATGGACAAGGCTTTATCGCTGCATTGGACCAATCCGGTGGCTCTACACCCAAAGCCCTGCGCGGATATGGCGTCGAAGACAGCGAATGGGCTGGCGATGAGCAGATGTTTGGCGCCATCCACGACATGCGCAGCCGGGTAATCACATCGCCATGTTTCGGCAGCGGAAAGATCCTTGGCGCAATCCTGTTCGAACGCACTATGGACAGCGAAGTCGATGGCAAATCGACCGCAGACGCGCTGAAGGCGCGCGGCATTGTACCCTTCATCAAGGTTGATCAGGGTCTCGCCGATGAAGTGGACGGTGTGCAGTTGATGAAGCCGCTCGACAAATTGCCCGCTTTGCTCGAAAAATCAGTCAAAAATGGCATGTTTGGCACCAAAATGCGCTCTGTTATCAAATCCGCCAATGCCGCAGGGATCGCCGCAATTGTTGCGCAGCAATTCGAAGTGGGCAACCAAATCGCCGATGCTGGCCTGATGCCGATGTTGGAACCTGAATTCGATATTCACGCGGCCGACCGTGAAGCCGGTGAGGACATCTTGCTGGCCGAGATTATGAAGGGTCTCGATGCGCTCCCTGAGGGTCGCAAGGTTATGCTCAAATTGTCGCTTCCGGTGAAGGCGGGGCATTACACCCCAGCGATCAATCACCCCGCCGTTTTGCGCGTGGTTGCTTTGTCGGGTGGCTATTCCACCGATGAAGCGTGTGATCATCTGGCTAAGAACCCCGGAATGATTGCCAGCTTCTCTCGCGGATTGTTGCAGGATTTGCGCAAAGGCCAATCGGATGCGGAATTCGACGGCACTTTGAGCACAGCAATCGACCAAATCGCCGCAGCCAGCGTAGCGGGATAGAACGCAGAGTGTCCGACCTTGCGACGCAGTTGTACTTGATCTCCCCACTGGAGACCGGCGGGGATTTCCCAGCGCGGCTTGAGAGAGCTTTGGTGGCGGGTAAAGGCGTGGTCACTGCGTTCCAGTTCCGGGTCAAAGGACTGGACCAACACGAAGCGGCGGAGCTTGCAGAGCCGCTCCAAGCGATCTGCGCAGCACACGAAGTCGCCTTTATCGTCAATGACGACGTTGCGCTGGCTAAGCGGCTTGGCGCGGATGGTGTGCATTTGGGGCAGGGCGACGGCGATCCGCGCGAAGCGCGTGAAGAGCTCGGCCATGAGGCACAGATCGGCGTTACGTGTCATGCCTCGCGCCACCTCGCCATGGAAGCAGGCGAAGCGGGCGCGGATTACGTCGCGTTTGGCGCGTTCTTTGAAAGCACCACCAAAGACAAAGGCGATGCGGAACGTCCGACGACCGAGCTGATCGAGTTCTGGGCCAAATTGTTCGAGATTCCAATGGTTGCCATCGGCGGTATCACACCAGACAATTGTGCGCCTCTTATCGCAGCAGGTGCAGACTTTCTCGCGGTTTCCGGTTCAGTGTGGAACGGTGATGAGGTCGCTGTGATTGAGGCTTTCGCCAAAGAGATGGCCAAGCACGCATAATGAAATGGCTTGCGGCCCTTGTCGCGGGATTTCTGTGCTGGATCGCCGGTGTTGCCGTTTGGATTGCAATTGGCCCGCCTGAACAATCATCCGACTATGCAGATGTGGCAATCGTCCTTGGCGCGGCGGTGGATGGAGATGTGCCGTCGCCTGTCTTTGCCGCGCGGATCGACCATGCAATCGGATTATTGCGCAGCGGAAGAGTACAACTCATCATCTTTACGGGCGCGCAATCGCCCGAAGATACCTTGTCGGAATCCGAAGCTGCGCGGCAATATGCGATAGCAGACGGTGTGCCATCCGGCTTTATTCAAACCGAAGCGGTGTCGCGAACCACTCACCAAAACTTGGTTGAATCGGTAAAGGTTATGAATGCCGTCGGTGCGCGCAGGGCTTTGATTGTGTCAGACCCGCTGCATTTGCGACGGGCAAATATGATGGCGCATGGATTGGGTCTGGATGCAAAGGTCAGCCACACGCCAACCACGCGCTATAAATCTTGGTCAACCAAAGCGCCGTTTTTGATGCGTGAGGTGTATTTCATCCATCACTTTTGGCTATTTGGCGAATAGCCTCAATCAACGCGATCCCAGCCGGGTGCACAGCAAATCGCCGCTGGTTCCATCGGCCTCAACTTTGCGCAATTGGTTGTCGCCAACACGGCGGAATTGTTCACCTTTTTTGGGACCTCGGGTAAAGGTCAGCTCGGTCCCGCGCAGGATATACGCGCCTGCCCCTTCGTCATTTTCATAACGTGATGCGGTGAAGATGCGAAAGCTCGCCTGATCCTGCACTCTGAATGCGACGCTTCCCGCATCACCGGGCAGGGCGCATTGATATGTGCCGTGTGGCATCGTGTCGAGCGATCCACCCGGCGGCAGGTTGGGATTGATGCGCTCTTCCTGGCTGATCGCGGGCACAGCCGCGAGCGTGGCGGCAGCCATAGTGAGAACAATTACGTGGCGGGTCTTCATCGGGGAGGGTGCACCTTTCGAGTGCGCTTATATCATTGTGCAGTTGCGAGAGCCAATTGGTTAACCATCATTCGCACGTCACGATACACCAATTTGCATCGACCGCCTTGCTACCTGCCTCGCCGAGTGCCTTGCCGTGTAGGTGCCAAGCGGCTATTGGCGCGCTTTGATTTTTCGCCGTGCGCCATCTTGCCCACGCGCCATCACCAACAAAGAGAATTGTCCCATGAAGATCAGCGGTGTCGACATTCGTCCCGGCAACATCATCGAGTATGAAAAAGGCATCTGGAAAGTTGCCAAGATTCAGCACACTCAGCCGGGCAAAGGCGGAGCGTACATGCAGGTTGAGATGAAGAACCTGCAAGATGGACGTAAAACCAATGTCCGCTTCCGCAGCGCGGATACGGTCGAAAAGGTGCGCCTCGACACCAACGATTACCAGTTCCTCTATGAAGATGGCGACATGCTCGTTTTCATGGATCAGGTGAATTACGAACAGATCATGTTGCCTAGCGATTTGCTGGGTGATGCGCGCCCGTTCCTGCAAGACGGTATGCAGGTCATGCTGGAATTGTGGGAAGAAAAACCGATCAGCGTGCAATTGCCCGCTCAGATCGAAGCGGAAATCGTTGAAGCCGATGCAGTGGTGAAGGGGCAAACGGCCTCGTCGAGCTATAAGCCTGCCGTTCTCGACAATGGTGTACGCATCATGGTCCCGCCGCATATTGGCAGCGGTACGCGGATCATCGTCGATGTGTATGAACAGACTTACGTCGGCAAAGCAGGCTGATCCACAATGAGCATGTTTTCAGGTTTGGTGCGCGTCATGGAGCGCGCCGCGCGTAAAGCGGGCAACCGCCTGCGCCGCGACTTTGGCGAGGTTGAACATCTTCAGGTGAGCCGCAAGGGCCCTGCGGATTTCGTGTCCAAGGCGGATATGCGCGCTGAGCGTATTTTGTATGATGAATTGCTTCATGCGCGCCCTGATTGGGGTTTTGTGCTGGAAGAAGCGGGGATTATCGAGGGTTCGCCCGATATGCCGCGTTGGATCGTCGATCCGCTCGATGGCACGTCGAATTTCCTCCATGGCATCCCGCATTTTGCGATCTCGATTGCGGTTCAGGAACCGCGTCTCGACGGCAAGGGTTGGGGGGATGTGACCGCTGCGTTGATCTATCACCCGATCAATGACGAAACCTATTGGGCAGAGAAAACACGCGGCGCTTGGTTAAGCGATGCGCGGTTGCGCGTGTCAGCACGCTCTCATCTCAGCGATGCTTTGATCGCCACGGGTATCCCATTTCAAGGGCATGGTGATTTTGCCGAATGGAGCCGCATTTTCGGCGCTATCGGACCTGAAGTTGCTGGCATCCGGCGTTTTGGCGCAGCCTCGCTCGACATGGCCTATGTTGCTCAAGGGCGCTTCGATGGTTTCTGGGAAAGCGGTTTGAACGATTGGGATACAGCGGCAGGATGCTTGCTGATCCGTGAAGCGGGCGGCTTTGTCAGCGATTATCGCGGGCGTTCCAATCCGATCCATTCGGCCCAAGTTCTGGCCGCAAATGACAAGCTGCATTCCAAGATGCACAAGCTTTTGGCAGGTTCACTGCGATAGAGGGCTTGAAGCGCGCGCGTGGCCCCGCTAACAGCGCGTGCTCACGCAGGGTGCCCCTGTGGTGGAATTGGTAGACGCGTTCGACTCAAAATCGAATTCCTAACGGAGTGCCCGTTCGAGTCGGGCCAGGGGCACCATTTTTCTGCGTAGGTTCGCAAGGAGCATTCGCTTGCAAACTCCCTTCGAAACCGGACCCACACGATATCAGCCACCGCGCGACTATGTGTATGCGCGCGACCCAAAACTGCGCTTTGACCAGCGGCGATTGGCGCGGGTTGTTGGCGTGGTTGCACTGGGAATGCCGGTGGTGACGGGGCTGGGCGGACTTGCGTTTGGGCGGTTTCGCAATGCGCTATCTGGCTATTACTATGAGCCGATTGTGCTGGGCGATTTCTTTGTCGGATGCCTGATTGCGATTGGCGCGCTATTGATGGCCTATCGCGGGTGGACGCCGAAAGTGGCGCAGCTTGCTACCATTGCGGGACTGGCAGCCTTTGTGGTCGCGTTTGTTCCCATGGATGGGTGGATGCTCGATGGAGAGGCGCTCTATCCGCGGGTCGGGTATTGGGTCCATGCGGGCGCAGCGGGCGTGTTGTTCGCAATCCTCGCCTTTTTCTGCCTGTTCGTATTCACCAAAGTGCCCATGGGAGAAGGCGGCGTTGAGACCGCACCTACGCCCGCGAAACGCCGTCGCAATGCGGTCTACATCACCTCAGGGATCACCATCGCGGTCAGCGCCATCGCGATTGCGATAGGCGATTTGCTGTTCGGTGACGTGTGGAATGCGCGCAATCTCACATTCTGGGCCGAGGCGTTGATCCTCTCCGCATTCGGCATATCGTGGCTGACACAGGGGCGCGTGGTTGCGCCTTTGTCGGACCCTCAGGATCACGCCGACGCAAAGCTGGCGAGAGATTAGCTCACATCAATGCGCAGTTTGATCACTCCATCTTCGCGCGCATCGAACAGGCGGTAAGCCTCTGCGCCTTCAGAAAGGTCGAAAGTGTGGCTGAACAGACCATCGGCCTTTACCCGTCCGCTTTGCACCAAAGGCACGAGGTGCTGCCACATATTCTGAACATCGCAAATGCCGCCGCGCACGGTCACATTTTTGAACATGATGAGCGGCAGCGGCAGCGCATCATCGGGCTCCGGGATGCCGATGAAACTCGCCGAGCCACGCCGGGCGACCAGAGGAAGGACTGAGTTGATCGCACCTTTCGCGCCGGATGCCTCAAACACCGATTGCACGCCCGCGCCATCCGTTGCTTCCATAATCTGAGCGTAAAGGTCGGGACCGGGGGCAAACACCTCTGCACCCAATCCCGCCGCCATATCGCGACGCGACTGCACCGGGTCGATGGCAAAGACGCGCGCTGCGCCAAGGACAAAGGCAAGCTCAACCCCGATAATGCCAATCGGGCCAAGTCCGACAACTGCGACCGTGCCGCCCGGTTTCGGGTCGGCGCGGGTCAGGCCGAAATAGGCGGTCGCCATCCCATCTGTCAGCAGCAAGGATTGTTCTGTAGTGAGGCCATCGGTTGAGTAGAGGGTCGCATCGGCATTGGGCACATTTACAAATTGCGCCTGTCCGCCCTCAAGGCTTTGGCCCAAACCAAATGCGGTGGACGCCCGGCACAGTTCCGCTTGTCCGGTCAGGCATTTGGGACATGTTCCACATCCCGTGCCGCCCGCAGCGAGCACTTTGTCGCCGACTTTGAAGCCGTGCACATCATTGCCCGCTTCGACCACTTCGCCGATAAATTCATGGCCCACGCAAAAATGCGGTGTGTCCTCGCCGTATTGTGTGTTTCCGATATGCGCGCCGTGATACATATGCAGATCGCTGCCGCAGATCGAACAGGCCTCGACCTTTAGGATCGCGCTGTTGGCAGATCGCAATTCCGGGTCGGGATAGCTTTCATAGCGAATGTCGCGTGGCCCGTTGAATACCAGTGCGTGCATGGCTGCTTTCTCCCTATAGCGCCTGTCTTTTGTGCCGCTCCCTTGCGCGAGCGAGCCGCTAAGAGCAACCCGCACACTAAAGTCTCACCGAAAACTCCTTGCCAATCGGGCGCGGCTTTGAGAGATCAGCTTGTGACGCAAATATGCTAGAGCTTCCCTCCTATCACGCCATGGCGGCCATGCTGCTTACGATCGCGATGTTTGTCGGCTTTGTGCGCGGGCGGATGTCGATTGAGATCGTGTCGTTGCTGACCATCGCGGTGATCGCGGTTGGCCTCTATTTCTTCCCACTCGAAGGGTCGCGGCCCACAGATGGACTTGCGCTCGCATTTGGCGGGTTTGGGCATTACGCGCTCATCACCATTTGCGCGCTGATGATTATGGGCAGGGGGCTGGTGGTGACCGGCGCTCTGGAACCATCGGCGCGCGTTTTGGAGCGGGTTTTCAAGTTTAACCTGCAATTGGGCCTGCTCGTTTCGCTGCTCATCGCACTCATTCTGTCGATGTTCGTCAACAACACGCCGGTTTTGGTGTTGATGATCCCCATATTCGCGGCTCTCGCACAGCGTGGGGCCATGGCGACCTCTAAGACTTTGATGCCATTGAACGCTGCCTCTTTGATCGGCGGTTTGGCGACGACGATTGGCACATCGACCAATATCCTTGTCGTTTCCATAGCGGTGGATCTGGGGATGCGAGAGATCGGAGTGTTCGATTTTACTCCCATCGTGCTGCTCGCGGCGCTGGTGGCGCTCCCGTATATGTGGCTGGTCATGCCGCGCCTATTGGGTGATAATCGCACCGAGGCGGCGGCGGGCGAGCGCCATTTCCACACACGTTTTCGCGTTGGCAATCAATCTGTGCTCGCTGGTGCAGAGCTTTCCATGATTGAGGAGAAGCTGCCCAAAGGCATCACCATTCACAACCCGCCCACCGGCCCGCTGCAACCGCAACAGCGCCTGCATATCTCTGGCAGCCATGAGGCTTTGGAGGATGCAACGCGTGAGTTGAAAGGCGAACTCGCACCAAGCTGGGTGCTGGACCGGATTAAGCGCATGTCATCCTCGCAAGGGGTCGATGTGATGGTGGTTGAGATGACAGTGACGGCAGATTCGCGCCTGATCACTCGCACGCTCGCCAGTTCCGGCATTGCCGACCTCTATTCCGTTGCTGTGCTCGGCATTCACCGCCCAGACCGTTTGTTAGGTGAGCGCAACCAATATTCCGACGGCGGCGATCTGCGTATTTCAGAGGGTGACGTGCTGCTGGTAATGGGTCTGGAAGATGACCTGCAATCCTTTGCGCGCGCTGACTCGCTCTTAATGCTCGAAGGCGCGCGCGAATTGCCGCGCCGTTCCAAAGCATTGTTGGCCGCCGCCATCATGGGCTTTTCCGTGGTCACTGCAGCAGTTGGTATCTTCCCCATCGCGATCAGCGCGCTTGCCGGTGCGATCCTGATGTTCGTGACCGGATGCGTGAAGTTTGACCGGGTGGGCAGGGCGCTTTCGGGTCAGGTGATCGTATTGGTCGCGGCCAGTATCGCGATTGGCCGGGTCATTGATGAAAGCGGCGCTGCGGAGTGGCTGGGTCAGGCATTATCACTGGGCCTTGCATTTTTGCCGCCCGCTTTGGTGATCGCTGCCATCATGGCATTTGTGACCTTCATCACCAATTTCGCCTCCAATGCGACGGCAGCCACGGTGGGTACTCCCATCGCATTCAGCATCGCGGCACAGCTCGGCATTCCGCCAGAGCCTCTGGTGCTCGCCGTGCTGTTCGGTTGCAACCTGTGTTACGCGACACCGATTGCGTATCAGACGAACATGCTGATCATGGCAGAGGGTAAGTATGAGTTTGCAGACTACATACGAACCGGTGTGCCGCTGGTCGTGTTGATGGTGACGACTTTGTCGATCCTGCTGGTGCTTTGGTATGGCCTTTGATGGACGCGAGCAGGGGTGGACCGCTTTCCTACATGAAGCAATTCTGGCACTGCACAGCCATGATCAACGTCGCCAATCAAACGCGGAAAAGCGGTTCGCCATTGGCGGTGGGACTTGCCAATTGGATGAGCGAGAAAATCCCTACAAGAGCGTGTAACATGCGGTCCATGTCTCGGCTAAGTGCTTGGAAACGCTGTGTAGGACAAGTTGGATAAGAACGGAGAGAATGGGTATGATGAAGCAGCTAATGGCAGGCGCCGCTCTCGCAATGGTATGGGCATCTCCCGCGCTTGCAGAGGCTCACACAGATGCTGGTGACGGGCTGCGAGCGGCGGTCATGGAGGACATGCCTGGTCTGGTTGAGCTCTATCAGGACCTACACGCCAACCCCGAACTCAGCTTTCAGGAGCACGAAACCGCGGCCAAACTGGCGGAACGCGCGCGGGCGCTCGGCTTCACTGTGACAGAGGGCGTCGGGCGCACCGGCGTTGTTGCAGTGATGGAGAACGGCGAAGGCCCAACGGTCATGCTGCGCGCGGACATGGATGGGCTGCCCGTGATCGAGCAGACCGGCCTGCCATTCGCCTCCACTCGCACAGCCGTGCCTGCGAGCGGTGTTGAAACAGGTGTGATGCATGCCTGCGGTCATGACACTCATATGGCGGCATGGATTGGTGCTGCGCAGCTCTTGGCAGAACGCAAAGACCAATGGTCGGGCACTCTGGTCATGATCCTGCAACCAGCAGAAGAGACAGGCGAGGGCGCGCTCGCAATGTTGGAGGATGGGCTGTTTGAGCGGTTTCCAAAGCCTGACTATGTGCTCGCCTTCCATGATGCGGCGGGCGCACCTGCGGGCTTCATCGGCTATTCAAAGGGCTTTGCGCTTGCCAATGTCGACAGCGTCGATGTGGTGGTCCCCGGCATTGGCGGACATGGCGCGTACCCACATACGACGATTGACCCAGTGGTGATCGGTTCTGCGATCGTAATGCGCTTGCAAACGCTGGTCAGCCGCGAGATCAGCCCGCTTGACCCTGCGGTGGTCACAGTGGGCAGCTTCCGTGCGGGATCAAAGCACAACATTATCAGTGACGAAGCGCGCCTGCAGATTACCGTGCGCAGCTACACCGATGAGGTGCGTGCAAGCCTGCTCGAAGGGATTGAACGGATAGCACGCGGAGAGGCGATTGCTGCTGGTATGCCCGATGACAAACTGCCGACAGTGACGGTGCAGGACCCTTACACGCCATCGACCTACAACAGCCCGGAGTTCACCGAACAGGTGATGGCTGGACTGTCAGAACGGTTTGAAGGGCGCGTTATGGAGACGCCCAGCGTTATGGGCGGTGAGGATTTCGGCCAGTTCTACCGCGCCGATCCTGAGAATGTGCAATCGCTGATCTTTTGGGTCGGCGGCGTTCCGCAAGAGCAGTTCGAAGCCTCCGAACGCGGCGAGGTTGAACTGCCAAGCCTGCACTCACCTTTTTGGGCGCCTGATGCTCCTGTCGTGATTGCAACAGCTACAGAAGCGCTAACAGCGGCGACATTGGACCTGATGCCCAAGAGCGGGGGCTGAAACGATAACGGCCGCCGGGTACAGGCGAACCTGTATCCGACGGCCGTATTCTCCTCCCCAGGAGAACTGGTCGGCACTCTATTCTGAGTGCCTTAAAACTTGGTCTTACGTCGCATCCGGCACATAGGTGCCTAAACGGTGATGCAGCGCGTTGATCTTGGCGAGTTCGTCGCGATCTTCGGTTCCGCGTGCGTGGCTTTCCAACGCACGGCGCAGCAATTTCATGTCTGCGGTTGAAAGCAGTGCGCGGGCGCGTGAAGGTTCGCTTTTGGGAGTGTCAGTGTCGCTCATTGTTTCTCTCTTGCCGAAAGTCCGCATTTGGACCGGGTGATGAGTTAAGCTCATGGAGAATTGGGTCAGTTCCCGCAAGACCACATTATATGTGTGCCCTGCGGGAACCCCTCTCCGACTGCTTATGCAGCAGCGAACTGGTTCATCGTGTTGTCCTTGCCGCCCGCTTTCAAGGCCGCTTCACCGGCAAAGTATTCCTTGTGATCATCGCCAATGTCGCTGCCGGCCATGTTCTGGTGCTTCACGCAAGCGATACCCTGACGGATCTCTTCGCGTTGGACGTTCTTGACGTAGCCGAGCATTGCTTGGTCACCGAAGTACTCTTTAGCGAGGTTATCGGTGCTGAGCGCCGCAGTGTGATAGGTCGGCAAGGTGATGAGGTGGTGGAAGATGCCAGCGCGTTTCGCAGCATCGGCCTGGAACGTACGAATACGCTCATCAGCTTCGATAGCCAGATCGGTGGTGTCATAATCAATGCTCATAAGGCCAGCGCGGTCATAGGAAGACACGTCCTTGCCAGCCGCTTCCCATGCGTCAAACACTTGCTGACGGAAATTGAGTGTCCAATTGAAGCTAGGCGAGTTGTTGTAGACCAGCTTGGCATTGGGGACGACTTCGCGGATGCGGTCGACCATACCAGCGATCTGCTCAACATGCGGCTTCTCAGTCTCGATCCAAAGCAGGTCAGCGCCCGCCTGAAGCGATGTGATCCCGTCGAGAACGCATCGGTCCTCGCCAGTGCCAGCGCGGAATTGGAACAGGTTGGACGGAAGGCGCTTAGGCGCCATCAGTTTGCCATCGCGGCTGATGAAGACCTGGCCGTTGGTAATGTTTGCCGGGTCGACTTCATCGCAATCGAGGAACGCGTTGTACTGGTCGCCTAGATCGCCTGGCTCTTTGGTGAAAGCAATTTGCTTGGTCAGGCCCGCGCCGAGCGAGTCAGTGCGAGCAACGATAACGCCGTCTTCAACGCCCATTTCTAGGAAGGCGTGGCGGCAGGCGCGGATCTTCTGCGCAAAGTCTTCATGCGGCACGGTAACTTTGCCGTCCTGGTGACCACATTGCTTTTCGTCCGAAACCTGGTTCTCGATTTGCAGAGCGCAAGCACCCGCTTCAATCATTTTCTTGGCGAGCAAATATGTCGCCTCGGCATTACCAAAGCCCGCATCGATGTCTGCGATAATCGGCACGACATGGGTCTCGTAATTGTCGATCTGGTTCTGAATGTCCTTCGCTTTGACCTCATCCCCTGCATCACGCGCTGCGTCGAGTTCGCGGAAGAGGCCGCCAAGTTCGCGCGCATCGGCTTGCTTCAGGAAGGTGTAAAGCTCTTCGATCAGCGCCGGAACACTGGTCTTTTCATGCATGGATTGATCAGGCAGCGGGCCAAACTCACTGCGCAAAGCAGCAACCATCCAGCCTGACAGGTAGAGGTAGCGTTGCTTGGTTGAACCGAAGTGCTTTTTGATCGAAATCATTTTCTGCTGCGCGATGAACCCATGCCAGCAACCCAGCGACTGTGTGTAATCAGCAGGATTGGCGTCGTAGGCGTCCATATCAGCACGCATGATCTTGGCGGTGTATTTGGCAATGTCGAGACCGGTAGGAAAGCGATTTTGGATCGCCATACGAGCGGTCGCTTCGGCGTCGATAGCGCCCCAGCTTGGGCCGTTGGCTTCGATGATGCCCTGCATTTGGGTGATTGTGTTCTGATATGTCATGGCGAGCTCCTGAATTCGAGAGGTTGGGGAGGTGATGAGTTCCTTGTGCCATGTTGCGATGCAGCGTGACAGGAAAAGTTACTGAATTTCGTGTCTGTATGGTGCGATCTTGGGCAATTCTTGTGTAATAATGTAAAGATAGTTACAAGCGGTCGAATGACAGACAGCGCACTCCTCGCCGGTCCCTCCTTGCGCCGTTTGCGCAAACGCGAAGGGCTAACCCAAGCCGCTATGGCTGCCTCGCTCGGCATTTCCCCAAGCTACCTAAACCTGATTGAGCGAAATCAGCGCCCGCTCTCCGCAAGGGTGCTGGTGCAGGTTATCGAACGATACGACTTTGACCCGCGTTCTTTGCGAGAGGACGAAGCAATTGGCGGTGTTGATGGGCTGATCAGGCGGATGGCGGATAAGCGTTTTGCCGATCTGGGGATTGATCGCGAGGAAGTGCAGGAGTTCCTCTCCGCAGCCCCGCAAGCAGCCGCTGCCTTTGCAAGGCTCTATGATAACTCTCAGCCCGGCTCTGCGCGCGGCGAAGACCCCGCTAACGAGGCGCGCGAGGCAGTTGAGCGGTGGCAGAACCATTTTGCCGACCTTGACCATGCAGCGGAGGATTTGGCGGACGAGCTGCGATTGTCGCGCGGTGATATCAGCATCGCTTTGACGGAGCGCTTGCGTGAAAAACACCGCCTCTCGGTCAGAGTCATGCCGGCTGAGGTTATTCCGGGCCTCGTCCAACGGCTCGATCTGCATGCGCGCCAATTGCAATTGTCGGAGATGCTGGGCGGGGCTGCGCGGCGGTTCCAGATTGCCCGGCAAATCGCCAGTATTGAACAGCGCGAGGATATCGATACGCTGGTTGCGGGTGCAAAGCTGTCGTCTCCCGAGGCGCGCGATCGATTCCGTGAACATGTGACGGATTACATCGCGGCTGCCCTGTTGATGCCCTATCGCCGTCTGCTGCGCGCTTGTGAGCAAACTGGCTATGACTTGGCGGTGTTACAGCGCCGGTTTGCGGTAAGCTTTGACCAGTTGGCAGAGCGTCTGACCACTCTCCAGCGTGTCGGAGAGCGCGGTCTGCCATTCTTTTCCGCACGCTTCGGCCGCACAGGCCGGATGGTGCATTTCAGCGCGGGAGCAAGCGGGGCGATTTATCCCTTGGACGGCGCACGCTGGCCCGCATGGGCACCTTATGCTGCGTTCGAGAGCCGAGGCACGATGTTCATGCAGGCGGTGACCTTTGGCGAGGGCGAGGCCGCATCGCGCCATTGGTTCACTATCGCCCGCACAATCGAAGTTGACGGTGCGGCCTGTTCTGCGCGGCGATCGGTTGTGTTGGGGTTGGAGGCGCGTTTCGCAGGGGAGCTTGCCCATGCACGCGGCATCTCTCTCGACCGGCAAGACGCCGTGCCGCTGGGCGTGGGCTGCCCGCGTTGTGGCAGAGCGGATTGTTTGACGCCTGCACCGCCGCGCCTTGCCGGTGCACCGCGCAATTGACGGTAGGAACCGGTTACCTGCGCATTAACCGATGAAATCCCCGGAAATGCAGGGATAAATCATCTGGTGTAAAGTTTACCGACACTTAAGCACTCGGTCCTAAAGAGGGTTTCACTGAAATCCTCGATCAAGGCTGTGCCACCACAATGATCCGCTTGTTCAAGCATTATATTCCCCACGCCGTGCTCCTGCTCGGCTTGCTTGATTTCGCGCTGTTGATGGTTGCGAGTGAGCTGGCCTGGCAATTGCGAGCAATGCAGATTGGGATCGATCCGGGTCTGCTCGAAGACCGTTGGATCCCGCTTGTGGGATCGGCTTGTGTGGTATGGCTCGCGATGATTTCGGTCGGAGTTTACGGCCCATACGCGCTGCGCTCTTTGCGTTTTGCAGGTGCGCGGCTGCTGGTTGCGATCAGCCTAGGCATCATCGTTCTTGCAGCGATTGACTGGGTTCTGCCCGGCGAAACATTCTGGCGTTCGACCTTGCTATACTCGATGGGATTTGCGGTGCTCGTGCTGGTCGCGGACCGCTTGCTGCTCACCAGTTTTCTCGGTTCATCTTCGTTCCGTCGCCGGGTCATGGTGCTGGGTGCAGGCGACCGGGCGCAGCGCCTGCGCGAATTGGGCGACAAGCCTGAAGCCGGTTTCGCGATCGTCTCTTACATTGCCATGGGAGAACCTGAGCGCGCCGTTGAAGAAGCGATTGCGCGTGATGCGATCCATGATCTTGGACGATTTGTCGAAAATCTCGGCGTCAGCGAAGTGGTCCTTGCATTGCAAGAGCGGCGCAATGCGCTGCCGCTGAATGACTTGCTGCGGATCAAAACCAAAGGCGTGCACGTCAATGATTTCTCCAGCTTTCTGGAGCGTGAGACGGGCCGGGTAGATCTCGATACAGTCAATCCCAGTTGGTTGATTTTCTCCGATGGCTTTTCCAGTGGGCGGGTTTTTTCGAGCGCGGTGAAGCGCATCTTTGATATTTTTGCCAGCTTGGTTCTGCTTTTGCTGACATTCCCGATCATCGGTATTTTTGCGATCATCGTGAAGCTGGACAGCAAGGGACCCGCATTCTTCAAACAGGAACGCGTGGGTCTGTATGGAGAGAAGTTCCATCTTATCAAACTGCGTTCCATGCGCACCGATGCTGAAAAGGACGGTGCGAAATGGGCAGAGAAAAACGACAGCCGCATCACCCGTGTCGGCAGCTTTATTCGCAAAGTTCGCATTGATGAATTGCCGCAAACGTGGAGCGTTCTGAAAGGCGAAATGAGCTTTGTCGGGCCGCGTCCGGAGGTCCCTCAATTCGTCGACGATCTGCAAGAGCAGATCCCGTTTTTCGGCGAACGGCACATGGTGAAACCCGGCATCACCGGGTGGGCGCAGATCAACTACCCCTATGGCGCGTCGACTGATGATAGCCGCAAAAAGCTCGAGTATGATCTGTATTACGCAAAGAACTACACGCCGTTTCTGGATTTGGTGATCCTGTTGCAAACGGTGCGGGTGGTGCTGTGGCCTGAGGGTGCGCGATGATTGCGGGGTCGCCAGATATCACCGCTTACGCAGCGCTGCTGCTTCACACTGGCGGTGCGGTTTTGAGCGCAGGCGCGGGCCTGTGGATCGCACGCTTCGGTGATCGCGATCGTCCGGATCGTGCAGCGGTTTTGGCTGCCTGCGTAACCATGGTGATCTGGTGCGTCGCTTCCGTAAGTTATGCGCCAGGTGCCGCGGCGATTGAGCTGGCGACCACCGCGCGAAATCTGGCGTTGATCGCAGTGATTTTTCGCCTGTTTGCCGCCGATGGTCGCGACGAGAGTCTCAAGCCGATTAGGCCAGTGATCATTGCGCTGGGATTGGTGCAATTGTTCCAGCCTGTGCTTTTGGTCGTGGCTGCTCAAGCGGGAACAATTCCCCAGATCGCACAGGTTATCTTCGAAGTTGGCACTCTGCTCAATATGCTCGTCGCGATTGGTGCGCTGATGCTGCTGCACAATCTCTATGCCGGTGCCGCCGCATCATCGCGGCGGATCATCCGGTGGAGCGGGATCGGGCTTGCGGGTATCTTTGCCTATGATCTCAACCTTTACACCATCGCATATCTCAGCGGCGAGTATCCAGCATTGTTGGTGACAGCGCGTGGTGGGGTTGCAGGGATGATGGCGGCGCTGCTCGCTATTGGCGCCAATGCGGCGAGTGCCGGTCTGCAATTCCGCCCATCTCGCGCGGTGACGTTCCAGACACTCTCATTGCTCGTCATCGGCCTTTATCTGCTTGTTATGGTGTTAATCACGCGCAGCCTCGCTCTCATTGGCGGGGACATGGCGCGCGCAAGTCAGATTGTATTTCTGGTGCTGGCCTGCGTGGCGGCGCTGGCATGGTTGCCGTCTGAGCGGTTGCGCGGTTGGCTGCGCGTGACGGCGATCAAACATCTGTTCCAGCACCGCTATGATTACCGCGAAGAATGGCTGCGGTTCACTCGTACAATCGGCCACGGATCAAGCGCCAACGCCAGCTTTCACGAACGCGCGGTCAAAGCGATTGCGGACATTACCGATAGTCCTGCGGGCCTGCTGCTGATCCCCAATGAAGAGGCGCAATTGGAGCTCACCTCGCGCTGGAACTGGGCAACGATTGAAGTGCCAGCGACCGCAGGCGATTATGCGTTGTCGGGTCTTTTGGAACAGCACAGTCATATCCTTGACCTTGATGAAGTACGCGCAGGGGTCGACCGCCATGGTGAATTGAAACATGTGCCCCAATGGCTGTGTGAGGCCGAGGATGCTTGGGCGCTTGTGCCCCTTATTCACTTCGACCGCCTTGTCGGAGCGATCGTGCTGGCGCGCCCCAGAATTGAGCGTCGGCTCGATTGGGAAGATTTTGACCTCTTGCGCGTGGTGGGTCAGCAATTGGCCAGCTACCTTGCGGAACAAGCGGGGCAACAGGCATTGATGGACGCAAGCCGGTTTGACGAATTCAACCGCCGGATGGCGTTTGTCATGCACGATATCAAAAACCTCGCCAGTCAGTTGTCGCTGCTATCAGGCAATGCACAAAAGCACGCCGACAACCCAGAATTTCGCGCCGATATGCTGGTCACTTTGCGCAATTCATCGGACAAATTGAATGCACTGCTCGCCCGGCTTAGTCGGTATGGCTCAGGTCAGTCTCAGAACCTGCGCACCCTTGATCTGGCTGGCTTGGCGCAATCCATCTCTCAGCGCTTCAAGACCGTGCATCCGGTTCAGGTCACACGCTCTGATCCTGTGAAGATTTTGGCTGATCATGAAAGCCTTGAGCAGGCGCTGATCCACCTCATCCAGAATGCCATTGATGCGAGCGATCCAGACAGCACCGTTTTCCTCAGCGTCGTCAGCGATGGCCTGTCGGGGCAAATCGAAGTTATCGATTCCGGTCACGGCATGTCGCCCGAATTCGTGCGCAGCGGCCTGTTCAAACCATTCGTTTCGTCAAAACAGGGCGGTTTTGGCATCGGTGCATTTGAAGCACGCGAAATGATCAAGGCGATGGGCGGTCGCGTCGCGGTCGAGTCCCGCGAGGATGTCGGCACACGTTTTACAATAACTCTTCCCGTTCCAGAGGCGACAAAGTTGCTTGAGAAACGGGATCAATCACAGTCGGAAGAGGTCGCATAATGGCTGACAAGAAACCCACCTTGCTTGTCATCGAGGATGATGAGGGCCTGCAAGCACAGCTCAAATGGGCCTATGATGACTTTGAAGTCGTGATTGCCGGCGACCGAGACAGCGCGATTGCGGCTTTGCGCAGTGAAATGCCGTCGGTGGTGACGCTTGATCTCGGCCTGCCACCTGATCCCGATGGGACCACAGAGGGCTTTGCAGTCCTTGATGCGATTATGGAATTGAAGCCGGATACGAAGGTCATCGTTGCCAGCGGCCATGGCGCGCGTGAAAGTGCATTGCAAGCGATTGAGCACGGGGCCTACGACTTCTATCAGAAGCCGGTTGATATTGATGCGCTTGGACTGATTGTGCGCCGGGCGTTCAACCTGCACCAGATAGAGGATGAAAACCGCCGCCTTGTCGCTCATGCAAGTGAAGACAAGACGGTCCTTGGTCGCCTGATCACGGGCGCGCCGGAGATGGTGAAGGTTGCGCGGACTATCGAACGCGTCGCTTCGACCAGTGTTTCTGTGATGCTGTTGGGCGCAAGCGGGACAGGCAAGGAACTGCTAGCGCAAGGGCTACACGATGCCAGCAATCGTTCCGACAAACCTTTTGTCGCGATTAACTGCGCGGCGATCCCCGAAAACCTGCTCGAAAGTGAATTGTTCGGGCATGAAAAGGGCGCGTTTACGGGCGCTGTCAAAACCACTGAAGGTAAGATCGAAAGCGCCAATGGCGGTACGCTGTTCCTCGATGAGGTCGGCGACATCCCACTGCCACTTCAGGTTAAATTGCTGCGGTTCCTGCAAGAGCGCACTATTGAACGCATCGGCGGACGCAAGACAATCGCAGTCGACACTCGTATCGTTTGCGCAACGCATCAGGACCTTGAATCCATGATCAGCGCGGGCACTTTCCGGGAAGACCTATTTTACCGGCTCGCCGAAATTGTGGTGCGTATCCCTAGTCTCGCAGAGCGGCACGGCGACGCGGTTCTCCTGGGCAAGGCATTCCTCAAGCGCTTCTCAACCGAGATGAACCCGACGGTCACTGGCTTTGCGCCCGATGCGTTGGCGGCGATTGATGCACATGATTGGCCGGGCAATGTCCGCGAGTTGGAGAACAGGGTCAAACGTGCGGTGATCATGGCGGATGGCAAATTGGTGAATGCTGCCGATCTCGACTTTGACGATGGCGAAGAAGAACCTGCCGAAGTGCTCAATCTAAAAGCCGCACGTGAGTCCGCAGATCGGCGGGTTATCCGCCATGCTCTTGCTCGCAGTGAAGGCAATATTTCCAGCACTGCCAAGTTGCTGGGGATCAGCCGGCCCACGCTTTATGATCTGCTGAAACAATACGATCTTCATGCGTAAGCTCTCGATCCTTGTCTCTGCTATTGCGGTCTTCGGGACGCTGAGTGCCTGTTCGAGCGAAGAAAGCGCGAGCAGCAGTTCTGCGATCCAAGGTGAGCCAGCATTCCTAGAGCTGGTCGATGATGCGCGTTTGGCGATGCGCGACGGCAATCTGGCCGAGGCGGGCAGGATGTATGATCAGGCCCGCGAAATCGATCCTGAAAACCCCGGACTTTGGGTTGATATTTCACGGCTGCGGTTTCGTGGTGGTGAGCATCTGACCGCTATCGAAGCCGCGGATTACGCGCTGCTCCTCAATCCTGAATATGCGCCTGCATTGTTGTTGCGCGCCCAATTGGTGCGCGATGCAAACGGGCTTGCAGAATCGCTCGTCTGGTTCGAAGCCGCCGCCACTGCAGACCCTCGTAATCCAGAGGTTTTGGCCGAATATGCAGCGACTTTGGGTGATCTTGGGCGGTATTCTGACATGCTTACCGTAGTGCGCGAATTGGCGGAATTTGCGCCCGACTTTGGACAGGTTCACTACCTCCAAGCCGTCCTTGCTGCACGCGGCGGAGATCCTGTGTTGGCCAGCAATTTGTTGGCGCGCAGTGGGCAGAGTGCTGATGGTGTCCCGTCGGCCATGATGTTGGCTGCGATTGTCGAGATGCAGCAGGGCAATTTCGATACGGCGGTGGAAACGCTTGACGAACTCGCTCAGCGGCAACCGAGCAATATGCGCGTAAATGAACTGCTCGCGCGCGCCTTGTGGCTGGGCGGACGCGACAGAGAGTTGGTCGACCGCTTCTCTGCACGCGCGTCGCGGCCAGAGGCGTCAGCCTATTTGGTTATGATTGTGGGGCGTAGTTTAGAGCGCTTGGGTGAGAGAGACCGCGCCATTCCGTTCATAGAACGTGCTTTGACGACCTCCGCGCAAACCCCTTCTGATGAGCGGATTGTGCTCGAAACTGGCGGTTCACTGCCGGCTGCGACTGCACAACTTCGCGATCTTGTAAGGTCCGGCAATGCCGCGGGCGCACAGCGCGCTGCGCGTGCATCATTGGACCGTGTGCCGGGTTCAGGCGATTTCCATTCGCTTGCAGGCGATGCGGCGTTGGCTGGCGGTGATTCACGTCGAGCGTTAGAGCTCTACGAAGTCGCAGCACGGGTGCGCCGGTCATGGCCGCTGACCCGCAAAATCATCGTCGCCTATCGCGGTATCGGTGATGATGTTGCGGCTGACGTTGTATTGTCGCGCTATGTTGCCGGTGATCCGCACAACACCGATGCATTGTTGTTGCTGGCTCAAGACAGCGCGGAACGAGAGGACTGGTTGCGGGTCGCTTTGCTACTCGACAATGCGATTGAGCTTGGTGTGGGCAACGATCTGGAAGTGCTGGCTTTGCGTGCTGATGCCGCGCGGGGTCTTGAACGAGACGATGAGGCGGCCCGGTTCGATGCAATGCGCAGCGAGCTGATTCCGGGTAACTTTGTCGTGCGATAGCGGCTGATCACTCGACTTTTCTCAGATGAACGGGCAGGGGCGCGCTCCATGCTCTCACGTCTCTCATTGTTGGGTGATCCCATGATCGCGGTGCTGTTGATCGCGACCGCTCTGGCGATGGTGATACCGGCGGGGGGCGAAGCGCGCGCGACCGCTCAGATCATTTCGAACGCAGCGATATTTGTGCTGTTTCTGGTGAACGGAATGCGGATTGCGCGCGGTGAGATTGCGCGTGGGGTCACCAATTGGCGCTTCTTTTTGCCGCTTTTCCTGTGGGTGTTTGGCGCGATGCCTTTGATTGGGCTGGGCCTTTCACACATTGCCAGCACGATGCTGCCCGCGATGGTTGCGCTTGGGTTCCTCTATCTCGGCACGCTGCCTTCAACGGTGCAATCAGCGACCTCTTACACCAGCCTTGCAGGCGGCAATGTCGCGCTTTCGGTGGTGGGCGCAGCTTTGATTAACATTGCAGGCGTCTTCGTCACCGCGCCGCTATTCGCCGTCCTTGCAGGCAGCGATGCGGCGGAGATTGGCGGAGAGACGATCATGCGTATCGGCCTGATCCTGATCCTGCCTTTCATCATCGGGCAGGCGGTGCAGGGTTGGACGATTGACTGGCTAAAAGAGCGCAAGTCTCAAGTCGCTTGGCTCGACCGGGCCGTTATCGGGATCGCAGTGTTTGTCGCATTCTCTGGCGCTGTGGAGCAGGGTTTGGGCACTATGTTTGGCGCGCTTGGTTGGGCTGCTTTGATCGCGATTGTGATCGTCTATCTGATTGCTGCTTCGGGCGGCGCATGGATTTCGGGTGGTTTGCTGCGATTGCCGCACGCCGACCGCACCGCGTTCCTATTTGCGGGTGCGCAAAAGAGCGTTGCCATCGGCGCGCCGCTTGCCGCGATTATGTTTCCTGCCGAGGTTGCAGGTTTCGTTATCGCGCCGCTCTTGCTCTACCACCTGCTGCAATTGATGATCGCAGCGCCGGTCGCAGGAATGTTGGCGCGCGATTAGCCTTTGGGCTGGTAGGTCTGTTCCTCGCCCGGAAAACTGCGATCTCGCACTTCCTCGGCATAGGTCGCGACCGTTTTGTCGATCATACTGGCGATATCGTCATAGCGTTTTACAAAGCGGGGCACGCGTTCGAACATGCCGAGCATGTCTTCAGTCACCAACACTTGCCCGTCGCATTGCGCAGAGGCTCCGATGCCGATTGTGGGGCAGGACACCGCTTTGGTCGCAGCGATTGCGATAGGCTCCACAACCCCTTCGATCACGATGGCAAACGCACCCGCTTTATCGAGTGCGACGGAATCGCTGACAATCTTGTCGGCCTCCGCATCTGAGCGCCCGCGTGCAGCATAGCCGCCAAGCACATTCACCGCCTGCGGGGTCAGTCCGACATGCCCCATCACCGGAATTCCGCGTGAATTGAGAAAGTCGACCGTCTCGGCCATTGCCTCTCCACCTTCAAGTTTCACCGCAGCTGCACCCGTCTGCTTGAGCAAATAGGACGCGCTTTCAAATGCTTGCTCTTTGGAGGCTTCGTATGATCCAAATGGCATATCGACCACGACAACCGAATGGTAGCTGCCGCGCACAACCGCTGCGCCGTGATTGGCCATCATCTCCAGCGTAACGGGAATGGTGGAGGGTAAGCCATAGATCACCTGGCCCAGTGAATCTCCGACCAGCAAAAGATCACAATGTGCATCCAGCAATTGGGCCTGACGCGCCGTATAGGCGGTCAGCATCACCAAAGGCTTTTCCGTCACGCCATCCTTCTTCCGTGCGCGAACGCGCGGCACGGTCAGTCGCCTCATGGGTTTTGGTGTGGGATTGGCTCTGCTGGTGCTCGTATCGAGCTGAAATGTTGTCGACATAGGCTCAGCATTTAGCGCTCCGCCGTGCAAACGCAAAGCATCACCGCAATTGGCCCCTTGGCGCGCGGGCGGTTTCGTTGCACATAGGCTTTATAACAGACCGCGCGAACAGGCGGGTCGCCAGGGGAATTTTCGAACATCATGGTTACATCCACCGGTTCATCCACGCGCGAGGGCTGGTCCTCACGCTCGGCATTTATTTTGGCCGCAGTCGGTTCGGCGGTTGGCCTTGGAAATATGTGGCGCTTCCCTGCTGAAGCAGGTGAGAATGGCGGCGGCGCTTTTGTGCTGTTCTATATTTTCTGCGTGCTGTTGATTGGTTTGCCGGTCTTGTTGTCCGAAGTTTTGATTGGGCGACATGGGCAAGCCTCTGCTCCTGAAAGTGTCCGCCGTGTGGCGCGCGATTCTAATGCGTCTGGAGGTTGGAGCATTTTGGGCTCTATGGGTGCGTTCGCCGCCTTCCTGATCCTCAGCTTTTACTGCGTCGTGGGTGGCTGGGTTGTCTATTATATCGGCGTTTTTGCTCAGGATCTGTTTCAAACCGGACTAACCGGCGGCGCATTTGAAGGGCGCGAGGCTGGCGATATTGAGAGCTTGCTGCCGGGGCTGTTTGGCAATGGCGGCCTAATGGTTGGCCTCAATCTCGGTTTTTTAGCAGTGACGGTGTTCTTCGTTGCACGCGGTATTTCGAGCGGGATTGAATGGGTCGCGGTTTATTTGATGCCGATGTTCTTCGTGCTGTTTTTGGCGATCACGATTTACGGCGCATTCACAGGCAATTTCAGCGAAGCGGTTGCATATCTCTTCACCTTTGATTTCTCCAAGCTCACCGGCGAGGTGATGCTTGCGGCTGTGGGTCAGGCCTTCTTCTCGCTGTCCTTAGGCGTCGCAGGGATGATGACCTACGGCGCTTATGCCAGCCGCGAGACCAATTTGGGGGAAACCTCTGGTATTATCGCGGGTGCGGATACCGGGGTGGCCTTGTTGGCCGGACTGGCGATTTTCCCGATTGTTTTTGCAGCGGGCCTTTCAGCCAGCGCAGGGCCGGGCTTGATGTTCCAGTCATTGCCGATTGCGTTTCAAGCGATGCCTTTTGGTTCGTTGATCGGGCTGCTGTTTTTCATGATGGTGTTTTTTGCAGCTCTGACCAGTTCGGTTTCGCTGCTGGAGGCACCGACAGCCACTGTGCTTGAGAAATTCAAGCTGCCGCGTCCAGTCGCGACGATTATCGTGGGAATTGGGGCGGCGATCTTGGGTGTGTTGTCTGCTTTGTCGTTCAACGAATTGCCGGAATTCTATCCGTTGGGCTTCATCCCGATCTTTGCAGAGGCGAACTTCTTTGACGCGCTCGATGGGGTAACGGCCAAACTGTTCATGCCAATTGGTGCAATCCTAACCTGTATCTTTGTCGGCTGGATCGCGGATGCACGTTTGATTGATGATGAGAATGGCCTCGATGGCGCTCTCCACCAGACATGGCGCGCATTGGTGCGTTATGTTTGCCCGATTGTGCTGACGGTAATTTTGGCCTTTGGGTTGTTCACCTAACAAAAAGGGAGCGATGCGCGGCGTTGCAATCGCTCTCTAAGTATGGAACATAGTGGGAACAAATGAGACTCGGGCGAGTCTTTATGAGTTCCTATGACCAAACCTCTGCTTCCCCCCAGCGCCAAAGCGCTCGATCATTTTCCTATGTCCTCCTGTTCTAAAGGAGTTGGGGCAGTGCCGTGCCTATCGGCCAAGGATATAACCGCACTTTCTAAAGCGCGTGAGGGGCGTTGGCGCCCGGGGCTTTCCAGTCAGCCGTGGCATAGCGAGATTTTTGCAAGCGAGCGTGATGCCAGTGGAGCCGGAGTGGCGTTGGCTTTAGCGCGTGATGCTTTGCGATTTGCGGCGGAGGGGCATGATCCGCTCGCTGAACCCGAAGATCGGCGTCAGGTCCTGTGGGTGCAGGATCGGCGCGCGGTGCAGCGTGGTGGGCGGCCATATCTTCACGGTCTACCAGATGAACTGCGGCATAGGCTGATCCATGTTGAGGCTGCGACACCTGAAGATGCGCTGTTTGCGCTTGAGGAAGGGTTGCGATGCCGTGATCTCGCCTGTGTGATTGGAGAGGTCGTGGGCAATCCACGAGCGCTCGATTTTACCGCATCGCGCCGCCTCAGCCTTGCAGCGGAACAACACGAGGTGGCGCTGTGGTTGGTGCGGTTGGAGGCGCAGGCTGACCTCTCCTCTGCTCGGATGCGTTGGCGAGTGGAGGCGGCACCGTCTGAGCAGCCAGAGTGGAACCCTGATGCCTCTGGTGCGCCTGCTTGGAAATCAGAACTGTTCCGCGCAAGCCGCCACGCGCCCGGACAATGGACTATGAGCAATGACAAAAGAAAACTGCGCATTCGCCAGTCAGACATCACCAGACCCGCCAATTCAAACTCTACCGCCACGCCGGATATTGGCCATTTGGTGCGCCCGACTGTCGGTCGATCGCTGGCGGCTGTCGCTCGCGTCTGAGCAAGGGGAGCTTGATGCAGGGGAAGGCGCGGATGCCAATCCGGTCGCCCTGATTACGGAAACGGCGCATGGACCGCGTATTGCAGCGATAAACGATGCTGCGCGTGAAGCCAGCATCCGGGCCGGCACGATGTTGGCTGATGCGCGCACGCTTTACCCTCAGATACAGACCGCCCCGGCTGACCCGGCAGGCGACCTTGCCTTGCTGGAGAAGCTAGCTGTTTGGGCACAGCGTTGGGGACCGTGGAGCGCGCTTGATCCGCCTGATGGCCTATTGGTTGATATTACTGCAGCGGCACATTTGTTTGGTGGAGAGCAGCGGTTGTTAGCCGATGTCACGACGGCCTTTGCAAAGCGGAAGCTCGCAGTCCGGACAGCGATTGCGCCCACAGCGGGTGCGGCATGGGCACTTTCTCACTTTGGGCGCACAGGGGCACAGCCAGCGATCATCCATGGGCAAGGCGATATTATGCGCACGCTCATCGATCTACCGGTAGCGGCCCTACGGCTTGATAGCGATGTGCTTACTGTTTTGCGTCGCCTTGGATTAAAGCGTTTGGGCGATCTTGCTGATATTACGACGGGTGCGGTTAATCGTTCTGAGGCGGCGGCTCGCGATGCGTTCCATCGCCGGTTTCGCAATCGCAAATCGCCCTCTGCCAACCCGCTGATCCGGCTCGATCAATTGCTGGGTCGTGTACCTGAACCACTCTTGCCAGTGGTTGCACCGGATATGCCGCTGGTTCAGCGCCGCTTGATGGAGCCATTACGACATCGTTCATTGCTCGACCAGGTGCTGTCCGATCTTGCCAAAGATATGGCGCGCAGTTTGGAGGGGCGCGGTGAGGGCGCGCGGCGGCTTGAACTGGGATTGTGGCGGGTCGATGGAGAGGTGATTGTGCGGCGGCTTGAGCTAGCAGCGGCTACGCGTGATCCTGCGCATATCACGCGATTGTTTGAGGATAAGCTGGAGGGAATTGACGCAGGATTCGGGATCGAAACCGTGCGACTGCGCGCAAGTTGGGCCGAGTCACTTTCTCATAGACAGGGCGATGTTGAGGCAGCAGCGGAGCGCCATGGCACCTCGCTCTCTGCTTTCATCGACCGATTGACAGTGCGCCTTGGCCCGCAGGCAGTGCGCCGTCCCGTTCCCGGCGCCAGCCACTTACCCGAGTGCGCACAGAATTGGCGACCTGTGTTGGAGCCGGAATCCGCTTCCCAAAACGCCTTTGCCTTTCATCAAAGGCCACTGAAACTGTTGAACAAACCTGAACGGATTGCGGTGCTTTATGCATCGCCTGATGGCTATCCGCAGCGGTTCCGATGGCGTGGGAATGTGCATGATGTTGCCCGGGTCGAAGGGCCGGAACGGATTGCGCCAGAATGGTGGCGGCAGAAATCGACCGTTCGGCTGCGCGATTATTATCGGATCGAGGATGCACACGGACGGCGTTATTGGATTTATCGCCATGGCGTGGCAGGCGACGGGCGTGGAGGGGCACCTGATTGGTTTTTGCAGGGTCTTTGTGCGTGATGACTAACAGCCCCTTAACCACTCGCTCAATTTTCGTTTACAAATTTATGCAATATCAATCGCATGGCTACGCAAGAAGTATCCCGCGCAAGAAAACGCCGCCCTCTAAGCCTGATGGTGAAGAGCCGTGTGCAGTCGCGCGTCGTCTATGTTGATCTGATCGACATTTCGGAAAGCGGCTGCAAGATCAAGGCAAGCCGAGGATTCGCCACTGTCGGTGACCGCGTCACTATGAAGGTGGGCGGAATTCACGCCCCGCTTGGTATTGTCGCATGGATTGATGGTCGGTTTGCCGGAGTGTCATTCAAAGGTGAAATGCATCCTGCTGTGCTCGATCATCTCTGCTCAATGGATGGCGCCGATATCAGCTTGCAAAAACAAAAACTTCAAAGAATTTGATCGCAGCGGCGGTCACAAAAAAGGGGCTAGAGCAACGCTCCAGCCCCTTTGTTCGTTATCGTGCTAATTAACTCGCGCTGTAAGGCAGCGAGCTGTGGTGTAGAACGATTTTCAGTTCGCCATTTTCGTCTTTTTCGTAAGCGAATGAATATTCGACCTTGGTTTCCTCACCCTCTGTGTTGGTGAAGAAATAATTGCCCATGGCCACTGCCATGTCGCCGCTGTCAGAAATGACTGTCCCGTTGTTTTCCCAGCGAACGGCGGTGTAAGGGGCAATGGCAAAACCGCCATCTTCGGTACCCTCAGTGCCTACGAAATAGCTCAACGCTTGTTCGGTGGTTTCGCGGAATTGATCTTCGGCTGCCAGGGTCGGCTTGAAGAGGATCGTCGCATCTTCGCCATAGGCGTAATGCGTTGCAATATGTTCGCTTGCTCGTGCGCTGAAATCGCCTTCTTCGGTAAACGTTGCGCCGATCGCAACGATTCCATCGCCCCAAGCGGATTGGGCAGCTTCGACTTCGGCCATGGTGATTGGGTCTGCGTCTGCTGCACCAGCAGAGGCCGCTTCATCAGAACCGCAAGCGGCGAGTGCGAGCGAGCTGGCACCAAGAATTGAAGCGTATACGAACTTGTTCATTAGATACTCCCTTACAGGGAGCACGGTGCCCCCTTTCCAGAAAAGCGGCAAATCGCCGCGATTACGTCCGACATCACGAGCAGGATTGCTCGCCAGAGGGGCCCGGTCCGTTGCAATTATACGCACCATAAGCCGGTGGGTTCCCGTTCAAGTGCAACATTTGCACTGGTGAAATCATTGAGAGAACATATAAGGAACATTTCTCTGATCATGGCCCATTCTCAACTCTCTTTGCGCGAACGCCTCGAAATCCTCGCTGATGCTGCGAAGTATGATGCGTCGTGTGCGTCATCGGGAACGGCGAAGAAGAATTCGATTGGCGGCAAAGGCGTGGGTTCAACTGAGGGGATGGGGATTTGCCATGCTTATGCCCCCGATGGCCGGTGCATTTCGCTGCTCAAAATCCTGTTGACCAATCACTGCATTTTCGATTGCCACTACTGCATCAACCGCAAAAGTTCGAATGTGCGCCGCGCACGTTTTACGCCCCAGGAAGTCGCGGACCTCACAGTCAATTTCTATAAGCGCAATTATATCGAGGGGTTGTTCCTGTCCTCAGGGATTATCAAAAGCTCAAACCATACGATGGAGCAGATGGTCGAATGCGCGCGGATATTGCGCGAAGAGAACGATTTTCGCGGCTACATTCACCTAAAGACAATCCCAGAGGCGGACCCTGAGCTGATCCATCAGGCAGGGCTGTATGCGGACCGCGTATCGATCAATGTCGAACTGCCCACGCGCGAAGGGCTGACCCGGCTTGCCCCTGACAAGGATGAGCGCCAGATCGAAGGGGCGCTGGCTAAGACCAAGTCGCGGATCATTCAGGCGAAGGATGAGAGGAAGCGTTTCAAAAACGCGCCGCGCTTTGCCCCGGCGGGCCAATCGACACAGATGATTGTGGGGGCGGATGCGGCCAATGATGCTGATATCGTCGGCCGGGCAAGCGCGCTTTATGGCAATTTTGGTCTGCGCCGCGTGTATTACAGCGCCTTTTCCCCAATCCCCGATGCAAGCGCGGTTCTGCCGCTCAAACGCCCGCCTTTGATGCGCGAACACCGTTTGTATCAGTCGGACTGGCTGATGCGATTTTATGGCTATGCACCGGGCGAAGTGGCGCAAGCGACGGATCATAATGGCAATCTGCCACTGGATATCGATCCAAAGCTGGCATGGGCATTGAAGTTTCGCGGACAATTTCCGGTCGATGTGAACCGCGCATCAAAGGAGCAATTGTTGCGTGTGCCGGGATTGGGCACGACCGCGGTGGGACGCATTCTCACCGCGCGCAGGCATCGGACATTGCGATTGGATGATGTGGCGAAACTGACCCAATCCATCTCTAAAGTCCGCCCGTTTTTGGTAGCGCTGGATTGGCGACCCACCACATTGACGGACCGCGCGGATCTGCGTGCAATGCTGGCCCCGCGTCAGGAACAGTTGGAGCTGTTTTGATGGCTGCGCGCGCGCCATCGGTGCAGAATGCGGCGCTGGGCTCGCATTATGTTGTGCATCTGGCTGCACCCGATGACTTCGCCTTTTGGAGGGAGCGGGCGCGCGCCTTGATCCAATGCGATGTGCCGCCCGATAGAGTAAGTTGGGTTGAGCCGGGTGGAACAGACGATCTGTTCGCGGTCGGCGGGCCCTCTCGCATACCCGTGGCGGATGGAGGTGCCGCACCTGTCCGTGTGAGTAAGCGCTTTATGAAGCTCGCTCGGAATGCCGCGTTGCATTCTGATCCAGAGCGGTTTGCGCTGCTCTATCGAATGTTGTGGCGGCTCCAATCCAATTCGCGCGCGATGGAGGATAAGGCTGATGCCGATGTCCGCCGGATCGAGGAGCTCGACAAATCGGTGCGCCGAGACAGCCACAAAATGCACGCCTTTGTCCGCTTTCGCGAAGTCGAAACGGATGACGGCGAATATTACGTCGCTTGGTTTGAGCCTGATCATCACATCGTGCGCGCCAATGCCGGGTTCTTCATGCGCCGTTTTGCCAATATGAAATGGTCGATCCTGACCCCGCGCGGATGCATTCATTGGGATGGCAAGGTTATGCGCGAAAGCGGCCCGGCGGACCGCAGCGATGCCCCGCAAGACGACCCGGTCGAGGAGCTGTGGAAGTCCTATTACGCCTCAATCTTCAACCCCGCGCGATTGAAAGTCGGGGCGATGATGGCCGAGATGCCTAAGAAATATTGGAAGAATATGCCGGAGGCGGAGCTGATCCCTGAGCTTATCGCGGGTGCACAGGCGCGCGAGGCAGGGATGGTTGCGGCAGGTGAACGTGAAGCGCGTGAACTGCCTGCGACGTTAAAAGCCATCAGCAGCGCCATCCATACATGTCGCGATTGCGCGATTGCCGATTGCGGCACACGCGCGGTTATGGGGAGGGGCGCGTCCGGTGCAGCTTTGATGATTGTGGGCGAACAGCCGGGCGATCAGGAGGATGTGCAGGGCCTCCCATTTGTGGGTCCAGCGGGGCAATTGCTCGACCAATATCTTGCACAAGCCGGGATCGACCGCAGCGCCGCTTACATCACCAATGCGGTCAAACATTTCAAATTTCGCGCAAAGGGAAAACGCCGCATTCACCACTCGCCCACGGCTAAAGAGATCGACACTTGCCGTTGGTGGCTTGAGGCAGAACGAGTGGTGGTCAAACCGCGCGTGGTGCTGGCACTGGGTGCATCGGCGGCTCGGGGGCTGTTAGGCAAAACGGTCAGCATTTCTAAAGCGCGGGGTGCAGCTATTGCGCTGGACGATGGGGCCGAATTGTGGGTCACCGCGCATCCATCTTACCTGCTGCGGTTAGAAGGCGCCGCTCGCGATGAACAGGCGGCGTTGTTCGTGCGTGATCTGTCGGCGGTAAAGACGCGTTTATCGCAGATGAGGGCGTGAATGCCCGACGCACCGCTTACCCCTGATAAACGCACGCTGGCGGTTGATCCGGACCTGATCGAACCGCCACCGCGCGCGCCCTTTGTTGAACTTGGTCTGGTCAGTTGCTTCAGCTTTTTGCGTGGGGCCTCTGATGCGGTTGACCTTGTGATGACGGCGCATGCGCTTGGCTATGACGCCATCGGGATTGCCGATACGAATTCACTTGCTGGTGTGGTGCGCATCCATACCGAAGCAAAAAAACTCAAACTTCGCCCGGTAATCGGCACACGGATCGAGACGGTTGAGGGACTAAACTTCCTTGCCTACCCGAAAGACCGTGCGGCCTATGGCCGAATATGCCGCCTGATCAGCGCCGGACGGATGCAGACCCTAAGCGGAGAGTGGCAGGAAAAGGGCGCGTGCGAGATAGATCTCGCTATGCTCGCTGAGCATTCCGAGGGTGTGCAGCTTATTTTGGTCCCACCGGAGGATATAAAGACAAAGTTTGCAATCCGGGCGCCGAGTAATGTTGTTCCCCTGCATCGTTCCAAACTTGATCCGGGACCGCTTGCGGAAGGTGATCCCGGCTTTCGTCATGGTGACGAGATGGCGGCCTCTTTCATTGATATCCTTCCCTATCTCAGCCGCAAACTCCCCACGCTGCATCACCTAGCAGCGAGCTATCTCTATCGCGGCGACGATATTGCTCGGATTGAGCGGCTCGATGCGCTTGCTCGCGAGAACGACCTCACCCTGCTGGCCACCAATGACGTGCATTACCACTCGCCAGAGCGTCGCCCCTTACAAGACGTAATGACAGCGATTGCGAACAAAACGACAGTCGCCGAGGCTGGATATCTGCTCAACGCTAATGCCGAGCGCCATCTCAAATCACCTCAGCAAATACAGCGCCTGTTCGCGCGTTGGCCGCATGCAATCACTGCTGCTCGCAAGGTTGCCGATGCGTGCGAATTCAGCCTCGATGAGCTGCGTTATGAATATCCAGAAGAAATCTATCCTGACGGGATGGGGCCGCAGCAATATCTCCAAAGTGAGACCTGGAAAGGTGCGGAATGGCGCTATCCGCATGGCGTGCCGGACTATGTTCGCGCGACTCTGAAGAGCGAATTGGCGTTGATCAGCAAGATGGAATTGGCGCGTTATTTCCTGACTATCAAAGATATCGTCGATTACGCCCGTAACGAGGTTGAGCCGCCTATCCTGTGCCAAGGACGCGGTTCGGCGGCGAATTCTGCGGTGTGTTATTGTTTGGGCATAACTTCGGTCGATCCGGCCAAACACGCGCTGCTGTTTGATCGTTTCATATCGGAAGACCGCAAGGAACCGCCAGATATTGATGTCGACTTCGAACATGAGCGGCGTGAGGAGGTAATCCAGTATATTTATACCAAATATGGCCGTCACCGGGCCGGGCTGACCGCAACCGTCATCCATTATCGCCCGCGCATGGCGATCCGCGAGGTCGGCAAGGTGATGGGGCTATCCGAGGATGTTACCAGTTCGCTCGCGCGCACGGTCTGGGGCGGAATGGGCCGCTCTATCGGGGAGGCACATGTCGAGGATATCGGCATGGACCTGTCCGATCCGCATCTGCGCCGTGTTCTTAAACTAACCGAGCAAATGATCGGAATGCCGCGCCACCTGTCACAGCATGTGGGCGGCTTTATCCTGACGCAAGACGCGCTGACTGAGACAGTTCCGATTGGCAATGGCGCGATGCCGGATCGCTCTTTTATCGAGTGGGACAAGGACGATATTGAGGCGCTCGGCATCCTGAAAGTCGATGTGTTGGCACTGGGCATGTTGACCTGTATCAAAAAGTGCCTCGACCTGTTGGAGGAACACCATGATCGTGCGCTGACGCTGGCGACAGTTCCACGCGAAGATCCAGAAACCTACGCGATGCTTCGCAAAGGGGACTCGCTAGGCGTGTTTCAGGTGGAAAGCCGCGCGCAGATGAACATGTTGCCGCGCCTGCGCCCACGTGAATTTTATGACCTTGTGATCCAAGTCGCAATTGTCCGACCTGGCCCAATTCAGGGTGATATGGTGCACCCCTATCTGAAACGTCGCCGGGGTGCAGAGCCGGTCCAGATCCCTGCACCGAGTAGTGCTCATGGTCCACCTGATGAGCTGTCATTGATCCTTGCGCGCACGCTTGGTGTGCCGATTTTTCAAGAGCAGGCGATGAAGATTGCCCTTGATGCGGCGAAATTTTCATCAACCGAGGCCAATCAATTGCGCAAAGCGATGGCAACTTTCCGCAGCCGCGGGATGGTGCATGAACTGGAAGATATGATGGTCGGGCGCATGGTTGAACGCGGTTATGATGCAGAATTCGCGCAACGATGCTTCAACCAGATCAAGGGTTTTGGCGAATATGGTTTTCCCGAAAGCCATGCGGCGAGTTTCGCCCATCTTGTTTATGTTTCAAGCTGGCTCAAATGCCATTTCCCGGCAGCATTCGCAGCAGCGCTTTTAAACTCACAGCCGATGGGGTTTTATGCCCCAGCGCAGATCGTGCGCGATGCGCGCGAGCATGGGGTCGTGGTACTGCCCGCTGATGTGAATGGCAGCGCGTGGGATTGTACATTGGAGCAGGTCGGAGAGGCTGGCGGAACACAGGAAGGTCGGATGGACCGGCATATCGCGCTGCGGCTTGGCCTGAGGCAGATTGATGGTCTGCCTGAACATGTCGCAGCGGACTTGATTGCTGCCCGAGAGGAAGAGGGCCTTTATCGCGATGTTGCAGAACTGCACGAGCGTGCTGGGCTTTCGCCGTCGCATATTGAGCTTCTAGCGAGTGCGGATTGTTTTACCTCAATGAACCTTCCGCGCCGCCAAGCGCTTTGGGATGCGCGCAGCTTAATTGCGGCGCCAGATTTACCGTTGTTTAAAGCTGCGGCGCAGCGTGATGAAGGTGCCGAACGCGCGCTCACACAACTCCCTTGTATGTCGATGTCAGAAGAGGTTGTGGCGGATTATCAGACTACACGCCTGTCTCTCAAAGCGCATCCGCTGGCGTTTTTGCGCCCATCTTTGGCAGAGCGGGGCTTTGTGCGTGCATGCGATCTCAGAGACCGCAAATATCGAAGCATGGTCCAGGTTGCAGGTGTAGTGTTGATCCGGCAACGGCCAGGCAGTGCCAAGGGTGTGTGCTTTATCACGTTGGAGGATGAAACGGGGGTCGTGAACCTTGTAGTGTGGCCTGATCTGAAAGAGAAACAGCGCCGCGTAGTGATGGGCGCGCGGTTGATGGAAGTGCGTGGCCGGGTCGAGTATGATGACGAGGTGATCCATGTCATCGCTCAGCATATGGATGATGCGAGCGATCAACTTTATGCCCTATCCGATGATATGCTCAATTCCCCTGTCGCGCGTGCGGATCATGTTAATTCGCCGTTGATTGGGCGTAAGACGCCGCTTGTTAAGGAACGCGATTTGATCGATTCGCTACCGGGCCCAAGAGGGCATCCGCGCAATCATCGGATCATTCCAAAATCACGCGATTTCCATTAATACACTAAAGAGGGAAAATGGCTCGTAAGTCAGGCAAGAAGCGAAAGAGGGCAGGGCGCACAATACGGCACATGCTGTTGCTTACCGTTATTGGCATTGCAGGGATTGCAGGGTGGAACTGGCTCAACACGCACCCTCAACACAACCCCTTTGCCCCGCTCGATTTGCGCGATCCAATAGGATGGGCAACCGCCAGAAAGTTAATTGCATTGAAGTCAGACACGCAGGAATGTCGTGCGGTGCTGGACCATAGCGAGGTTGCTTATGCGGTGCTGCCCGCGACTGGAGAGGGAGCTTGTGCACGTCCTGACCGCACGCAACTTGAAGCATTCCCTTTGGCTCCCGGTACCCCAACGCTTACTTGCCCTGTCGCAACAGCTCTAGAGCTATGGCGCACCAAAAGCGTCGATCAGGCAGCCCTTGAGTACCTGGGCGGAGAGGTCGTGCGGATCGAACATATGGGAGCGTTTAATTGCCGCAGGATGCGAGGTAGTGGCTCTGGTGGTGGGTGGAGTGAGCATGCGACCGCCAATGCGATTGACATCTCCGCTTTTGAATTAGCCGATGGAAGACGGATCACCGTCCTTGATGATTGGGACGGCGACGCTGATCGCGCCGGCTTTCTGCGCGCCATTCGCGATGACGCATGCGGTGTGTTCGCGACCGTGCTCTCACCGGATTTCAATGCTGCCCACGCAGACCACTTTCATCTCGATCAAAGCTCGCGCTGGGTCGGCGTGTGCCGGTAAAGCCCTTATGCGGCCTCTAAGGCATAGCCTGCGGAGCGTACTGTTCGGATTGGGTCTTTGACCCCTTCAATCCCTATAGCTTTGCGCAGTCGGCGGATGTGCACATCGACCGTCCGTAACTCGATATCAGAACCCGTTCCCCATACGCCATCAAGCAATTGCCCGCGGCTAAAAACACGTCCGGGACTTTCCATAAAAAACTTTAGCAGCCGGTATTCGGTCGGGCCTAGCTGAAGCGAGCGCCCGCGCCGCTGAACCTTGTGTGCCACTGGATCAAGCTTGATATCGCCGACCTCAATCGTTTCCCCAGCAAGCGCAGGGCGAATACGGCGCATCACCGCCGCGACGCGGGCCAGCAATTCGCGAGGGCTAAACGGTTTGGTCAGATAATCGTCCGCGCCTGTTTCAAGCCCGCGCACTCTGTCGTCTTCAGCTTCTCTCGCGGTGAGCATGATGATCGGCACATGCGCTGTTTCTTTGTCGCGGCGCAGGCGGCGGCACACCTCAATCCCGCTGGTCCCCTCAATCATCCAATCCAGGATGATGAGATCGGGCACATCCTCGCTCGCCAAAACCAAAGCTTCATCGCCATCGCCGGTGCAGCGGACGTTATAGCCTTCGTTTTGAAAGCGATATTCGAGCAATTCGGAAAGCGCCTGATCATCTTCGACCAACAGCAATTTGGCGGCGGACATTGTACTGTCTCCTCGCGACCCGTTCTAGCAAAATAGTGACGAACGGTCAGCTATGACGATGTTTCACTTTGGCTACAATTTCATGAAACTCACCGCCCCTAGTTTTCCACATGCAGTCAATACAGCGGCTTACCGTTCCTCTTCGGGGGGATAGGTGCCAGTCGCGGCAAAGTGAACCATTTCAGCAACATTGGTCGCATGGTCGCCAATCCGCTCAAGGTTTCGGGCCACAAACAGCAATTGAGCAGCGCTGGAAATGGTCGCAGGGTTTTCAACCATGTGGCTCACAAGATTGCGGAAAATGCTGTTGTAGAACGCGTCAACTTTCGCATCTGTCGCGATCACTTCACGCGCCAAGCCGGGATCGCGGGCGGAGTACGCGGTGAGGACATCGTGCACCATCTCGCCCGCCAATTCGCCCATGGCAGGCAGCAGAGTAAGTGGTTCAAACCGATCGCGCCCTTCAATCATACCGACCCGTTTTGCGATATTTTTTGAGTAGTCACCGATCCGCTCAACCACGCCAGCGATCTTCAGCGCGGCAATCACTTCGCGCAAATCGTCGGCCATCGGGGCGCGCAATGCGATGATGCGCACCGCTAACTTGTCGACTTCGGTTTCCAGCGCATCGATTTTCTTATCGCGCGCGACGACGCTGTCGCCTAACTCTTCATCACCGCGGATCATAGCGTCGAGCGCTTCTTGAATAGCGACCTCGGCAAGGCCGCCCATCTCCGCGATCAAACCGCGCAGCCGGGTGATGTCTTCATCGAAAGCTTTGACTGTATGGTCGGCCATTATCCGTACCGCCCTGTGATATAGTCTTTGGTGCGCTCTTCGATTGGGTTGGTGAAGATGTCGGAGGTCGGTCCGTATTCAACCATTTTGCCGAGGTGGAAGAAGGCCGTGCGTTGGCTCACGCGCGCTGCTTGTTGCATCGAGTGCGTGACGATCACGATCGCATAACGCCCTGAAAGCTCGTCGATCAATTCTTCGATTTTGGCTGTAGCGATAGGGTCCAGGGCGGATGCGGGCTCGTCCATCAAGATCACTTCGGGATCGACAGCGATAGCGCGTGCGATGCACAGACGCTGCTGCTGTCCACCGGATAGCGCTGTGCCAGAATCCTCGAGCCGGTCCTTCACCTCGTCCCACAGACCTGCACGAGTGAGTGAACGCTCCACAATAACGTCGAGGTCGGCCTTCTTCTCACCAAGCCCGTGAATTCTTGGGCCATAGGCTATGTTTTCGTAGATCGATTTGGGGAAGGGATTGGGCTTCTGGAACACCATTCCAACCCGTGCACGCAATTGCACGACATCCATCGCATCACCGTGAATGTCTTCGCCCTCCAGCTCTATCAAGCCACTGACACGTGCAGCGGGGATCGTATCATTCATGCGGTTAAAGCAGCGCAAGAATGTCGATTTACCGCAACCTGATGGCCCGATGAAGGCGGTGACATATTCAGGCGAGATATCGATCGATACGTCGTCGATTGCTTTCTTGTCGCCGTAATAGACGGAAACATCACGCGCGACCATCATCGCGGTTTTGTTCTGCTGGATCTTTTCGTGGATCAAGGTCACCAGGTTTTCTCAAACTTGTTGCGCAGATAAATGGCGAGGCCGTTCATCAGCAGGAGGAACACCAAAAGGACGATAATGGCTGCGCTTGTTCTTTCAACAAAGCCGCGGTCAATTTCATCGGACCAGAGGTAGATTTGCATGGGTAAGACGGTTGCAGGCGAAGTCACAGCGTCAGGCGGCGTCGCGACGAAAGCGCGCATTCCTATCAGGATCAAGGGTGCGGTCTCTCCCAAAGCGCGCGCCATGCCGATAATGGTTCCAGTCAGCATTCCAGGCAGGGCAAGCGGCAAAACGTGATGGAAAACGACCTGCACGGGCGATGCGCCCACTGCGAGTGCGCCATCGCGAATAGACGGCGGTACTGCCTTGATTGCATTGCGGCCTGAGATCACGATTACGGGCATGGTCATCAGAGCCAGAGTAATACCCGCGATCAAGGGAGTGGAGCGCAAGTTGGGCATGAACTCGATCAACAAGAACAGGCCTAGCAGGCCAAAGATGATCGAGGGAACCGCGGCAAGGTTGTTGATCGACACCTCAATCACGTCGGTCCAGCGGTTTTTTGGTGCGTACTCTTCAAGGTAGAGCGCAGCTAAAATCCCCGTTGGAAATGCCAGCGAGAATGTAATGAGCATTGTCAGTATCGAGCCAACCAATGCGCCCCAGATACCGGCTTGTTGCGGGCTGGTCGCATCCGAGCGCCCCAGAAAACCAAAATCCCAATTCTCTGAAAGTTTGCCTTCATCCACGAGCTTTTGAGCAAGTGCCTGCATCTCTGAGGAGCCTTCGCCATCAAGGCCGGCTGCAAGATCAGAAGAGGCGGGAAGATGGAATGTCTCGGATCGGTCGATGAGCGATGGATCGGATTGCAACGCAGCGGCTACGTCACGCCATGCGTCGCGACTCAACTGCGCTGCACCTTCTTCGCCCAGCGCTTCTTCAGCGTAAAAGGCGACCACTTCGGACATGCCCTGCATTTCCAAGACCTGGATCGCGCTGGGCGCCGTGAGTGAGACTTCGTCGCCTGTGACGCCGCTTTCGGGAAAATCGATGGGCACGGCCAGTTCGGCACGCTGAAATCCGCCGATACCGTTTGAAAGCATGCTGCCGAGAAGAAAGATCAATGCAGCAATCGAGAAGATAATTGCGGCCATGCCAAGCGCGCGAAAGCGTCGCTCAGCGCGGTAACGCTGATCTAGCCGCTTGGCGAAGGACGCGGTGCGGGTCGGCCCGCCCGCCGATGCTGCCTGGGTATCACTCATAAGCTTCACGGAACCGTTTAACGACGCGCAGAGCAATGATGTTCAACACCAGCGTCACGAGGAACAGGACAAAACCGAGCGCAAAGGCGCTCAAAGTGGCGGGGTGGTCAAAGCTACCTTCGCCAGTGAGCATGGCGACGATCTGATAAGTCACCGTGGTCATTGTATCGAGCGGATTTGCTGTCAGGTTGGACGAAGCACCCGCTGCCATCACCACAATCATCGTCTCACCAATCGCGCGGCTAACAGCGAGCATGATCCCAGCGACAATGCCTGGCAGGGCGGCGGGGAAAAGGACCCGCTTGATCGTCTCCGACTGAGTGGCGCCCATAGCAAGACTGCCATCGCGCATCGCGCTGGGCACAGCGGCCATGGAATCGTCGGCCATGGAGGATACGAACGGGATAATCATTACTCCCATCACGACACCTGCGGCCAAAGCGCTCTCGCTCGATGCGCTGGTGATGCCAACAGACACTGCCAGATCACGGACGGCAGGAGCGATCGTCAGTGCCGCGAAGTAGCCATAAACGACGGTCGGAATGCCCGCGAGGATCTCCAGCGCAGGTTTGACCCACTGGCGCAGTTTGGGGTCGGCATATTGCGTTAGATAAATCGCGCTCATCAAACCCAGCGGGATCGCGACAATCATCGCGATAATCGCGCCGATAAACAAAGTGCCCCAGAATAGCGGGATTGCGCCGAAACGCGATTCGTCCGGATTGTCAGGATTACTCATCGGGTCCGGGCCCCAGAACGTTCCGAACAGAAAGTCGGTAGGAGATACCATCCCGAAGAACCGGACCGTCTCAAACACAAGACTGGCGACGATGCCAAATGTGGTCAGGATCGCGACTAGCGAGGCGAGCAAGAGCACGATCATCACTGTGCGCTCCACTCGGGTGCGAGCGCGGAAATCGGGACGGACACGCAGGAACGCGAATGCGCCGCCGCCAAATCCGATGAGGACAGTCAGGGCAAAGCCAATCAGGCTGTAATGCGAAATCGCCTTACGAAACGGCTCAACCAGAGCCTCTGCCCCTTCGTTAAAGACGCCCGGTGCATTGCCGTTCGCTACTGCGCGCGCTTCGGCAAGCCAAGCTTCGCGCTCAAACCCGAATGTTGGCAGGTTGGCTGCACCCGGCGACGCGAGCACACTTTGAGTGACCAATTGCGGGGCGATGAATGACCACAGGGCCACAAAGGCGAGCAGTGGCAGCAACACCCATACGGCAACATACCACGCGTGATAGATCGGCCGTGCAACGGGGCGCATGGCGGGATCGGCTTTCTGAAAGCTCCATGCCTTCGCCCGGCCCGCCAGCCACCCGGCAAGGCCTAGCCCAATGGCAATCAAGATGAGCGTAATCGGCGACATGTAGTAAGCCCGTATTCCCCTGTTTGCTCGCGTTCGCTTGTTGGCGAGAAGCGGCTTGATCTCTTGCTATCCCGTGGTCAAGCCAGTGCGGGCACAATCCAACAGCCCATGTTGAAAGAATAAGACATAGCTAAGACAGATCCGGTGATTCATCTTGCCAGTCGTCACTTTTCTCATCTTGGTCGGCTGCTTGTGGCACTTTTACTGCATGGCCTTCATCAGGTTCGGCAAGCGGCAATCGGACTACGACTCGCGTCCCTTTGCCCAGATCGCTATCAATATTCAGACGTCCGCGATGCCGCTCAACGATGTGTTTGACGATTGCGAGGCCTAGACCCGTCCCTCCTGACGCACGGCTACGCCCCGGATCAGTGCGGTAAAAGCGGCGGGTCAAATGTGGCAACTGTTCAGGGGCTATCCCTTCTCCCTGATCAGTAACCGAAATGCGTGCCATTCCATCACGTGCAAAATCCAGCTCGACCGCGACTGGCGTATCAACCGCGCCATATTTGAGTGCGTTATCAACGAGATTGCGGACCACTTGCTCAAGCTGTTGGCGATCACCTTTCACGCGGGGATCGGCATTCAGCGAAAGCTCAATCCGATCCTCACGCTGCGACCCTGCCGCATCAAACACTGCGCGCTCGGTTAAGTCGCTCAGTTCGATCAATTGCTGCGGTAGATCATGCTTTTCTGCCTCGACCCGCGATAGGCTCATCAAATCACTGATTAGGCTTTGAAGACGCAACGCCTCGCGCTCGATTGTGCCAAGAAACTTCTGCGACGTTGGCGAATCGAGACTGTCACCGCTTTCGCTCAGTGTCTCGACATAGCCAATAATCGCGGAGAGCGGTGTGCGTAGCTCATGGCTGGCATTGGCGACGAAGTCGGTATGCGCACGGCTGATATCGGCCTCTGCCGTCTGATTGATCAGCTCAATCACCGCGAGGTTCTCATCAACTGCCTGACGGTTGATTTGCCAAATATCCTGCCGCCGCACGAGACCGCGAACGATCGCTTGCCCATTACGGTTTTTGCCAAGCAGCGAAATCGCCTCAGGCTGGCGAAAGGCGACGCGTGCATCTTGGCCAATAATATGCTGACCCAGCATCCGGCGGGCTGCGCGATTGGCGATGGCGATGTTGTTTTTCTCCGTCACCAAAAGCGGGGTCGAAGAATTCTCGATCAAGTTGCCCATCGAATCGCGATTGAAGGTCTGTTTGACCACAACGGGCGCTGGCTCAGGTGGACGACCAGCAGCAAGCAAGAGCGAACCAACCCATAAGATCAGCGCGGATGTCGCAATGATTGGGTCAATGTCGAGCAACAGCATGGCGACAAAGGTCACCAGCGCTAGCAAGATACCGACGAGGGGAATGGACTGGCGCGTACCCATGGATCAACGCTCTAGCTTGCACAGCAATGAGGTCAAACTTTCCGTTTGTCAGGCGTGTGTAGGGGAGAGTGCGCGTGGAAGAGGTGGTGACCCCTACGGGAATCGAACCCGTGTTTCAGCCGTGAAAGGGCCGCGTCCTAACCGCTAGACGAAGGGGCCACGCTCATTTGCGAGAGCGCGCATCTAGGGGGGCAGGCTAAGCGGGTCAAGCCCCGTGTGCTCCGGTTTCAAGAATTTCTGCTCACAGCGCGCAAAACGTTCTCTATCAATCGGCGAAAGCCGCGTCTTCGAGGTGCAGTTCTGCAGCGGGGCGATGACCCCAATCATCGATCTTTACCCGACCGGCTAGATGGAACCGTCTACCCTTGCTGCGATGGAGCAGAGTTTGCGCCATTTCGGTCTCGGCCGCGCGAAATGCGATCGCTTTGAATGATCGCCCATCACCGCCGCTAGCGATAATGCGCAGATGATCTTTTCCGACGATATCGGCTTTGATTATCTGGACGGGTCCAACAGCCACACGCGGCGCTGGCCAGCCCACACCGTAAGGGCCTGCTGCGTCCAGTGTAGTGACCAATTCCGGGGTCAGCCCGCCCGGAGCAAGGGCCAGGTCAAGCTGCATGACCTGTGCAAAGCGAGCTTTCTCAACATCGCGGGCCAACCGTGTGTCGAGGAATTCGGTGAAGTCTGCGAGCTTATCGCTTGGTATGGTCAATCCAGCGGCCATTGCGTGCCCGCCGCCAGCCACCAGCAAGCCTTGTTCCCGCGCGGCAATGATTGCGGCGCCAATGTCTACGCCGCTGATTGATCGGCCTGACCCTTTACCTGTACCTTCCGTCTCATCGAGGGCAATGATGATCGAGGGTTTGCCGGTTTTCTCTTTGATCCGCCCTGCGACAATACCAATCACGCCCGGATGCCAACCAGAGCCGGCCAACACATGCACCGCCATGTTGTGCTGGCCTTCCAATTGCTCTTCAGCGGCCTCTTGCACCTCAGCCTCGATAGCGCGGCGTTCTTCGTTGAGCGCGGATAGTTGTTCGGAAATCGCACGCGCTTCTTCGGGATCGCGCGTGGTCAGCAGCCGTACTCCCAATGTTGATTCGCCGATCCTGCCGCCAGCATTGATTCGGGGACCCAGCGCAAAGCCAAGGTCGGAGGCTATTGGTGCGCGCTTCAACCGGCTTGCATCCATCAAAGCGGCCATGCCGATACGTTCACGCCGGGCGAGCACTTTGAGACCCTGTGCGACAAAGGCGCGGTTCAGGCCATGCAGAGCGGCCACATCCGCCACAGTCCCCAAAGCCACCAAATCGAGTAAGCTCATCAAATCAGGCTCAGCGCGACCCTTGAAATAGCCTTTGGCTCGAAGATTACGCACCAATGCAATCCCGAGCAAAAAGGCGACTCCAACCGCGGCGAGGTGGCCATGACTGGCCGCAAGATCGTTTTCATCCAGCCTATTGGGATTGACGAGTGCAGCGGTAGGAGGAAGCTCTGCTGAACATTTGTGATGGTCTACCACGATGACATCGACGCCGACATCACGCGCCATTCCAAGCGCCTCATGCGCCATCGCTCCACAATCGACCGTTACGATGAGGTCTGAGCCATCTTTGGCCAGTTGGACTAGTGCTTCGCCAGTCGGACCATATCCTTCTAATAGCCGGTCGGGGATGTAATAGCCTGACTCGACGCCAAGACTGCGCAATAGCTCAACCAACAAGGCAGCGCTCGTCGCACCATCAACATCGTAGTCGCCGTAAATGGTGATATTCTCACCGCTCAATACGGCGCTCGCGATCCGCTCTGCTGCGCGATCCATATCTCGGAACTCGGATGGGTCTGGCAGGAATTCGCGCATGGTCGGTCTGGCGTGTTTGGCAACCTCTTCGGCTGCGACACCGCGAGTCATCATCAATTGCGACAAGATGTCAGTATCCAGTGAGACCACTCCGTCGCCAAGCTCCATATTGCCGCCACGCCAATGCCATGATTGACCGGCGAGCGACTGCGAAACGCCAAGAACATGCGAATGTGAAGGTGTGACCATGTATGCATGCCTAAACGATTGGTGATGACGGTGACAGTGCGTGGGCATTGACAATCGACAGGCAGTGCAGCGAAGCGTTTTCGATGAACGATAATCCCATCCTGCTGGTAATTTGGCACAGCCGCACTGGCGCAAGCGAGGCGATGGCGCAGGCTGCTGCTGGACATGATGCAGCGCGCTTGATCCGGGCGCAGGATGTAAAGACCGCGGACATCTTGTCATCGCAAGGCTACTTGTTCGTTTGCCCAGAGAATTTGGCGAGCATGAGCGGGGCTATGAAAGAGATGTTCGACACTCAATATTATCCCGTCCTTGGCGAGGTGGAAGGCCGTCCTTTTGCGAGTATCATCGCAGCGGGTTCAGACGGGGAGGGAGCGCAACGGCAGCTTGATCGGATCGCAAAAGGATGGCGGTTAAAACGCGTAGCCGATCCGATGATTGTCAACTTTTCTGCGCAGACTCCACAAGAAATTCTCAGCCGTAAATCTCCCAGCGAAACAGTCTTGGATCAATGCCGCGAACTTGGCACAGCCTTGGCGGAAGGGCTTGTCTTAGGCGTATACTGAACTTTTCGGGACAATCTGGTGATTTACTGTTATTCAGGACTCGACGGTTGTTCGAAATCAGGTCAGGTATCGGACTGTATACAGCATGAGCCTGTGACACAGAGAGGTCTGGCAAAATAACAGAACCAGCAAATATGGAAGCCAAAGGGCTCTATCTGCTGTTTGCGGCTGGCAAACGGCCGGACCGTTCTGATATTCGCGATTTCATCACAAGCCAGCGCGCCGTTACCGTAACTCATGACCCGTCTGAGGGCAGTCCTTTGCAATTGGTTACCGCCAATGGTCAGCCAGTTGGCGGTGATACTTTGGCGAGCCCGGTTGCGACTGATTTGGCCTGGTTGGAATTGTTGCGTGATGGCTTGGCTTTCGATTTGCGCGGGCTTCAACCTCGTGACGCTGTTGCTTTCCCTTCGATCGAACACCGCTTTGATTTGCCCGATATGCCAGGACCTGCGCGGTTTGAGGCGATGCATCTGTTGCCGGGCCATCATCTTGTCGGTGGGGAGCGGACGCTGCCTGTTGCTAAGGCGCTCATGGCCCTGGCACGCGATCTCGTGCATCACTTCGAAGAGCTAGAGGCGGTGGTATGGCCGCCATCCGGTAGCGCAATTGGGAGGCGATTTTTCGAATCTGTTTCGACAGCTTGGTTGGATGGTGGCGCGTTTCCCGCCCTCGGTCTTACTGCCTTTCGCGAAACGGTCGATGGCGCATTGCAAAGCGTCGGTCTCGAGTTTTGGATTGATCAAGAATTGCGTATCGAACCGCCGCTCTCTTCTGACAAAGTCGCGGCGACGCGGTTGGGTGTGCGGTTGATCAATCAGATGGTTATTGTCGGTGGGATTGAACAAAGCGAACGCATTATTGCTCCAGATGGCAGCCGTCTTTTGTTGAGCGTTTCGCGCAATGGCAAGTTTATCAGGGTGTCGCGAGAATAGTTTGGCGAATAGGGGCGTAACAACAAATGGGGGACTTGACGGGCACGGTTTAGCCTCCCATTCGCGCACCACAATTTCATTCCGATCCGTCAATCGTCGCGGACAGCCTGGGCATGATCCAGGGATGCAGCGACATCATTTGCTCCCCCGTCAATTGCTAGGGTACAAATGCTTCGGGACGATGTTCGATGCCATTGGCAGTGAGCCGGTCGGGTTTGAAGATTTCCGCACAAATGGCCTGCTGTTGCCAGCCACTGAAGATGCGACGTTCCGCACTGGTATGCCGCTTCACCGCGGACCGCATCGTCAGTACAACGAGCTGGTGATTGAACGCGTTGGTCGGATCGAGGAAAGCTGGTCCAAGGCGCGCGCTAAGGATGCGGAAACCGCTTTGGTTGATGCGCTGACCCGGCTCGCGCTGTTGAAGTCGGCGCTGCGTCGCCGACTGCTTAGCGAAGATCGGCGAATGGTCCTCAATCGTAAGGACCCGCTTGGCACCGGGTTCGACTTTGCCGAACTCGATGCCATGGCAGAGGTCCTTTGGGAGGCGACTTAAGCGCTTTTTACTCTGCGGCTTCCGCCATCGCAGCCCATGAAGTGTAGTCGGAATTCGCCAACATCTGAGCCTTGGCTGCGTGGTATTCACGTTCCATCCGCGCCACTAGATCCTCGACCGAACCGACCGACTTGATCGCGCCGACGCCCTGACCCGATCCCCAGATGTCTTTCCAAGCCTTGGCTTTTGTGTTGCCGCCTGATCCGAAATTCATCTTCGACGGATCGCTTGTGGGCAGATCGTCTGGGTCCAATCCCGCTTTTTCAATCGAGGAGCGCAAGTAGTTGCCGTGAACGCCAGTGAAGAGGTTCGAATAGACGATCCCTTCAGCAGAGCCATCAACGATCCCATCCTTGTAGGCTTGGTCCGCATTGGCTTCTTCGGTGGCGATAAAGGCACTGCCCGCATAGCCAAAGTCTGCACCCATCGCCTGAGCAGCAAGCACAGAAGCGCCGTTTGCGATGGAGCCGGAAAGGGCGACTAGCCCGTCAAACCACTCGCGTATTTCCTGCATTAGAGCAAAGGGCGACTGTGTGCCCGCATGCCCACCAGCTCCCGCAGCAACCGGGATCAGGCCATCTGCGCCTTTCTCTATCGCCTTGTTCGCAAAGCGATTGTTGATGACGTCATGCATCGTCACGCCGCCCCATCCGCGCACTGCATCGAAGATCTCCGTACGCGCACCCAGCGAGGTGATGACCATAGGGACCTGCCATTTCTCACACGTCGCCATATCCGCCATCACACGGTCGTTCGACTTGTGCACGATCTGGTTCACAGCATAAGGGGCCGCGGGACGGTCCGGGTTCTCACGGTTGTGTTTGGCGAGTTCCTCCGTGATCTGATGCAGCCATTCATCCAGCAGTGATTGGGGACGCGCATTGAGAGCGGGGAAGCTGCCGATGATCCCTGCCTTGCATTGCGCGATCACCAGCTCTGGTCCCGATACGATGAACAGCGGTGAGCCGATCAGCGGGATACGAAGGCGATCAAACGGGGCGGGAAGGGGCATTGTGGTCTCTCCTAGAAGGGCTTTTGACGTGCGGTAGGTTGCGTATCGCAACTACGCAAGTGTCACCTTTTACAGTCCTTCAAGCGCATAGAAGCGCGCAGCGTTCCCGGCATAGAGTGCCGCTTTCTCATCATCGCTCGCATCCGCCGTGATCCGTTTGAACGCATTCCACAAGACCGGGTAGCTCGCGCCCCAGCGATCAACTGGATAGTTCGATTCGAACATCGCACGGTTAGTCCCGAACGCTTCGATACAGGTGTCGATATAGGGCTTCCACAGTCGCGCCAATTCCTCTGAGCCAACGCCTGCCGCGGGGCCATTGTCTGGCAAAGCGCAATTGTGCATCGCCAGCCCGCCCAGCTTTACCATTACATTCTCGCACTGCGACAGCTCAGTGATCGCATCACGCCAGATACCAAAGCGTTCCTCCAGCTTGCCCGTATAGCTCGCCATGCCCAGCGGCGTGCCGCAGTGGTCAAGGCAGATGGGCGTGTCAGGGAAGGCGCGGGCGAGGTCGATCACATCGCTGATCTGAGGCTCCAATATCCATGCATCAAAGCTCATGCCGCGTTTGCCAATCTCGGCAAAGCCTTCGCGGAAGGTCGCATCCCGATAGAGCTGGGGCGGGGCATGGAAGGGAGGGCCTAACACGTCGGGATCGGCATCCCATGCACCCTGATGCCGGACCCCTTTGAAGCGTGCAGGAGCCGCCGCTTTGAGCGCATCGAGCACGTCGCCTGCCGCCGCGCCTCTGGTCAGATCAGCATGGCCCACTATCCCAGCGCAAGCGCGCGCATTGCCATACATTCCGCTCGCTGATTGCGCAGCAACGCCGTTTACGAACTCGACTTCGCCGACTGTCTTCAGTGCCTCGCCATAGGCGCCATTGTAGAATGCACCGCATTCCATGAAGACCGTAGCGATGACGTTGTGGCCGCTTTGCGCGATCTCATCGTTGAACTGATCGAATGTGTAATGGGCAACGGGCACAAGCGTATCGATGAAGCGATGCCGGGGTTCCGGGAACATCGGCATCATCGCGCGCAGATCCCACAGATGATGATGCGGGTCGATGATCGGCAAGTCGGGTTCGAGGATGGGTTCAACCGGTGTGATGCTCATTGTGGTGCTCTCTCCTGTTCATCCGATCTCATGTGCACTCTCAACTCATCGCTGCTGAGAGGCACTTGGACCGCATGTTACACGCTCTTGTAGGGAAAAACTGCGTCACTGCATAACGGTTCTGTGGGGCGGCGAATGCAAGGGAATTGTGAGCGGGAACGTACTGCATCGGCTGCACGTGTTAGCCATGGACCCAATAGTAGGAAAGCGCGCAGACCGATAAGCTACACCTATCGTCAATCTTGAAAGTACTTTGAATCCAAAAGAGTTTTCAACCGATAAAAATTTGCAAGACATCAATGGAATAAAACATCAATATCTATGATACAATTTTTTTAGGAACCAAAGTTAACAATTGAAACTTGTGTTTTTTGTTAGATGTAAGCAAACATCATGAATACGTAAAAGCGTGTCGAGATGCTTGCGTTTATTCGAGTGATTGGCGGGGCGATCAATTTTTTGATTAGTCAGTCGCTTGAACACAATTATCAGGGGGTTCCGCGATCAAGCTTTGCTTCGCGGTATTGGTTCTTAGGGCCCTGTTGGTTGAAACTTGGATAAATTCGAGGTGCATAAACGTGAATGATACCGTTTACCGGTGTTTGACAGGGGTCATAGTTTCAAATGCAGAACGACGATTTTCCAATGGGCAACGGACAGACATTATTGGTGGTGGAGGATGAAGTCCTCTTGCGCATGATGATAGCTGACGTAATGGAAGGCCTAAATTACAAAGTGTTACTGGCTCAATCTGGAGCGCAGGCTCTGGCCATGATCGATGATGGCGCGCGATTTGATCTGTTACTAACCGATATCGTTTTGCCTGGTGATGTTTGCGGGTTCGAACTTGCACAATTGGTGCGAGATCAATTTCCTACCATGCCGGTGATCTATAGTTCGGGATATCCCGGAGGCGGCGACGTGGATATGGGGGGGATTGAGGCACCAATGCTTGAGAAGCCCGCCGGGCCAAGTGAACTGGCGCAATTGGTCCACCGGACCTTGGTTAACGCTCAACTCAAGGCAGCGTAGTGGTGCGACCTATTCCGAAATTCGCGTCACCTCACCCTGTTGCGCCGCGGCGACTTCTTCAGGCGTAAAGGGCAGGCGGTGCCATTCCTTGCGTGAATAGAGCTGTGTTTGATCGGCATAATGAGGTGAGGCCGGGTTGGTCGATTGCGAATAGCTAAGGATAGCATCGGCCACCGGCCCATCTTCATCGAAAGTCACAATTTGGATGTAGCTCGATCCGTGACGCGGGGTCAGGCCGCCGTCAACTTCTCGTCCGATTTGCATGTTCAGCACACCGGCAGTGCCCGGGCCGCCATGGATCGCGATGGCTTCGCCACCGGGCGCACGACGGGTCTGCACTTCACCCCATTGGGCATCCAATGCGATGCCTGCTGCGGTGATCTCGTCTGCTGCTGACCCCAATGCCATGAGCAGCGCTTCACCATCAGTTTCGTTGAGGTCGCGCGGTGTATTAATCGGATCGCTGCCGTCAAATGCCACTTGCCAAAGGTTGCTGTTGCTCCGGGCCTTTTCCCAGAATGCGGCGAATAGATACGCACCGCGACTGTCGATATCAAAGCGGCGGTCCCATCCGGAAAGCGCTTCACACGCTTCGGCATATTGCGGGTGCTGTGGACACAGTGCCAGCAGCGGCTCGACCACCATCTCTGCGGCTAAACTGCGATTGGCAAAGACGAGGATCTTTGCATCATCGCGGTCAAACGGGCCGCTGGCAATCGCAGCCTCTGTTTCAATAAAGTTCGACCGCGTTCGCAGGCTCAACTCATCCTCAAAATCACCGAGAATTGGCGAAAGTTGGCGATAGGGGGCGCGTGGATTGCTGATCCAGTAGCTGTCGTTGGAATTCGTCACATAGTCACGCCGTGTGCGCGCCGCTTGGTCGCTGGCGGGTAGCAATCCAGCAAGTGGGTCCTCGGAGGTTGTGCGCCAATCGCATTCGCCCCGTGTCCCGTCGAGCAGTGTGACCATCCCTGCGACAAGGCCGGAAAACGGCGTTGAACATTGTTCGATAAATTCGGGTGAGACACCGGGAACCGCAGTGATATCGGCGTGCAAAGCATTGCCTTCACGATCAGCGGCAATGGTGTTGACCCACGGAATGCCGAGCGTCTCACTCACGACGCTTTCAATCTCGCCGACATTGGCGGCCTGTCCGATGCGCAGCCACGTGTCGATTGCGCGCTGATTGCCGCTATTTGCATCCTGAATGGCAAAGGCGGATGTCTCACTCCACCCAATCGGTGTGCCGGGAATGGTCACAACCGCGCCAAAACGGGTGGAATACAATGTGCGCTCGACTGCGGGTGCGCCGTCGGGCATCGGGATGCTCACTTGGCGTGTCGTCATCGCCACCGGCTCTCCATCGACCATATAGATTGTGGGATCATCGGCAGAGAGGGTCAGGGCATAGAGAGTGAAATGGCGCGCGGCGGTGACTGTATGAGTCCACGCGACATCCTTGTTAAAACCAAGTGTCACGAACGGCGTGCCGGCCAGCCCAACGCCCATTGCGTCATATTCGCCGGGTTTTGTCACGTGCAATTGCCAAAAGCGCGATGGGCCTTCCCACGGGAAATGCGGGTTGCCGATTAACAGGCCGCCCTGTTCACCAGTCGCATCGCCGCCAAACGCCCACCCGTTGCTGCCAAATCGCAGGTCTTCATTGTCGGGCAGGACGATATGCGCGGTGTCAGCGGGTTGTTCTGCTCCGGGAGGCGCAGCGGTAGCAATTCCGGGTGCCAGCGCGAGCGAGCTGGCCAGCAACATCTGTTTTTCATTGAGGCGCAGCATATCATCGCGCGTGATGCGCCGCACCCAGCTTGCATTACGGCATTCCTCTGGGAGCGCATCCGGCCCTGTGTCCGTAAGGTAGCGATTGTAACCCACGACATAGCCATCGACGATCTGCTGCGCCTCGGCGCTTTGACTGGACCAACCATCGCGCAAAGTCGGGAGGTCTATCGATCCGCGAAAAAATGTGTCCGAGGTCAAATTGTCGACGTCAGAAAAGCCCAGCACTGATGTGGCTTCAGGTCCGAAATGCATTGAGCGTTCACCCGCGACGGTCGCAAACTCCTCTGCCAACATGCAGAAATTGTCCTGCGCATAGGCATAGGCCACACCGTATCCGATGCCGGACCACGTTTCGGAGGTGATATGCGGGATGTTGTAGTCGGTACGCGTGATGGTTGCTTCATAGGTTGGTTGAGCTGCGAGTTGTGCAGTGCCCAAAAGTGTCGCCGTGGCGATCGTGCCTGTCCAAATCTGCATAGTCTCTCACCTCAAATCCCGTGTTGCTGTGATGTGTAGGAACATCGCAGTAGCGGGGCAAGTTAAGCCGCACTTGCGCAATTACCTTACATGTTTACAACTGTAATCGATAGGAGGGTGAATGCGGGGGAATTTGGCAAGTAAGATGTGCGTCATCGCCCTCGCGGCGTTTTTGGCAGTCGGCGCGAATTCAGTGGAAGTTGGCGGCAATATGCCTGCTTTTAGCGGGGAACGCGCTACCAAGTTACAGCGCGCCGATGCCGCCATGAAGATTGAGCAAGCTTTGATTGCGGCTGGTGTGGAGAGCGAACAGCGCGCTTACCGTGTGCCCAATATCCACTGGGCGCTTGACCTGATTATGCCGCCGCAAACCGGGATCAATGTCGTCGCACAATTGCCTGCTAGCACCCCGAGCGAACGCAACATCATCATCGGCGCGCATTATGACACCGTCCCGGGTAGTCCGGGCGCCGATGACAATGCCAGCGGGACCTATGCGGTCATTGCTTTGGTTGAACGTCTATCTGCGTTGCCGATCCGCAATGCGAATATCACCTTTGTCCTGTTTGATGCTGAGGAAGATGGCAAAGTCGGCAGTGATGTGTTTGCAGCGCAATGGCTTGCCTCTGGCCGGTCGCTGCACTCGATGCATAATTTCGATATGCTGGGCTATGACGGCAATGGGGACGGTGTGTTCGACTTGGATGCGCCCGATGGCCCTGTGGCAGACGCCTATATCGCGGCGGCAGAGGAACGCGGCATCCGATTGGTGCGAGCCGACTTCAACAGCTCTGACCATGTGAGTTTTCGCAGGCGCGGTTTTACGGCTGCGTTCCTGACTGAAAATTTGAGTGATGGGGACTTCAACGCCGCCTATCACTCATCCGAGGACACCGAGATCGACCGCGCCTATTTGGAGAGCGGTATCGACCTGGCCGCCGCGGCGATAGAGATGTTGGTGACACCATGAACAGCGGGATCGGCGGAGGGCACGTCTTGCTGACGCTCACTGTTGTAATGTGGGCATGGCGCGCAGTGGATTACGCGCTGATCGGCAGTTTCGCACCGCTTGGCGTGTTGGCGTTTGGGTTGGTTGTGTTGTCGTTGGGAGCCATCGTGACCGGGCGTGGATGGCGCGTCGCTGTGCGTTTGTGGGGCGTGATCATGTTGCTCGCTGGCTTGGCTCGCACTGCGCTCAGCATAGCGTTGGCGTTTGATCCCAGCGTCTCCATCCATGCAGCCGAAGCACAAACGCTGTTCTATCATGCGGCCACATTACTTCACCTGATTGCAGGAGGATGGTTGATCATCAGCCCACCGGCCCTCGCAAATGGCGCAAGGACCTAGGTTGTAAGCGACAGTTTCTCCGCCGGCGCAGCCGATCGGGCGCATGACGTTGCTATTTCCCCGTAAGCGCGAACACCACTGCCTCGTTCAGGCTGGCGCCGCTTGTGGTGTTTGTGAACGATACGACTACTCGGTGCGGCTTGTCGTCGGTGCGGGGGCGGGCGGAGAATAGCGCTCTATAGCCGGTGTTTGCGCCGCTGTGCGACACGAAGCGGATGCTGCCATCATCCTTCATCACCAATTGCGTGCCCAGACCATAGTGCTGCCCTTCTTCTAGGGCCACTTGTGGTGCGATCATGGCCTTTGCCACATCGCTCGAAATGGCATTGTCCGCGCCATCGGCTGCATCCAGAAGTGCTGCGGCAAAACGGGCGTAGTCATGTGATGTGGTCCATAGGCCGGCGGCCGCCTGTTCGGGGTAATCGTGCCAGCTGTCCTCAACGCTTGTGAAAACCCCGTCCAACGCGTCGAAGCTCGCATCCGCTCCAACCAATGTCAGGGGCGCAATTGCGGCTTCATCAATGGGCTGGCTAAAGGTGCTTTGCTCCAGCGAAAGCGGGTCGAACAAAAGCTCATCTGCGAGCGCCTCAAATGGCATGCCCGAAACATCCTCAGCCCACAATTGCGCAATCATATACCCGCCGCCCGAATACAGAAACTCGCCCGGTGTCCCATCAAAGGCGAGCGTGCTTTCAAAGATACGAGGCGGGGCTGAGATGATGTCGGCTGTGGTCGGCAGGTCAGAGTCGCGAGGATAACCGGGGTAGCCGCTTTGCGATGCGCCGGTTGTGTGGGACAGCAATTGACGCAATGTGATGGCCCGGTCGCCGCCAGATAGAGACGCGATATCCACTGACGTGATCTGGCCGCGAATGTCATCATCCAGCGCTACGTCCTCGCGCTCCGCCAGAGTTAGGATCACTGCCGCTGCGACCGCTTTGGAAAGGCTCGCAGCTTGGAACAGGCCACCCTCTGCCGCGCGTCCGAAATACAGGCTCTGCGGTTCGGCGTCGGCTTCAAGAACGGTCACGCTCATCGCTGTAACGCCAAGGCGCTCAGCTTCGTCGCCAATGATGCGCGATATGTCAGCAGAGGCGGCGGTTTCGAGCTGTTCGCGAACTTCGGCTCCGACCATCGGGTCAGAACATGCGGAGATAAATGCGAAAAGCCCCGCACAAACGATGCCTTTGCTCATTCTCTTCAGCATGTGATGTTCCCCCTCTTAGCCGCTTATCCCACCGCGGAATTCGCTGCGCTCAACACTGCCCGAACACTTGCGGTCGCCACGTCTTCGTCAATGCCGCAGCCCCAGATGACGCGCCCGCCGCTTTCGCACTTAAGATAGGCAGCAGCGCGCGCATCACGACCAGAACCCAGCGCGTGTTCGGTATAATCGAGCACTTTGATATCGAGGTCGAATGCTCCCTCTAACGTGCTGACGACGCTGGAGATAAGCCCATTGCCGCGGCCTGAAACGCTTTGTTCGCCGCCTGCGACTGCAATTTTGCCTGCGAACATGCGGGTGCCATCGGATGCACGGCTTTCTTCGTAGTCGACCAATTGGAAATGCTTGTCGGTCGTTTGCACATGATAGGCTGCTTTGAATGCATCCCAGATATCGGCAGCGTTCAATTCGCGGCCCAGCTCGTCGGCGAGATGTTGGACATGGGCAGAGAAATTGGCCTGCATTGCCTTTGGCAGTTTTAGCCCCTGATCCTGTTCCAGAACCCATGCAAATCCGCCTTTGCCGCTTTGCGAGTTAACGCGGATGACGGCTTCGTAATTGCGGCCCAGATCGGCAGGGTCGATGGGAAGATAGGGAACGCGCCATGCCTCGTCATTCTGCGTGCTACGCGCTTCGAAACCCTTCTTGATCGCATCCTGATGACTGCCGGAAAATGCGGTGTAGACCAGCTCACCACCATAGGGGTGGCGTTGGTGCACAGGTAAGTCGTTGCAATATTCGACCGTCTCGATCACCCGATCAATGTCGGAGAAGTCGAGGCCGGGATCGACCCCTTGGGTGTAAAGGTTCAGGCCCATCGTCACGAGGCAACAATTGCCCGTTCGCTCTCCATTGCCAAACAGGCATCCCTCAACCCGGTCTGCACCGGCCATCAACCCCAACTCTGCCGCTGCAACGCCAGTGCCGCGATCATTGTGGGTATGGAGAGAGATGATCGCGCAGTCGCGATTGGGCAGATTGCGACAGAAATATTCGATCTGATCGGCGTAGATATTGGGCGTCGCTGCCTCAACTGTGGCGGGCAGATTCAAGATGATGGGTTTTTCTTGAGAGGGTTCAAGCACCTCCATCACCGCTGCACATACCTCAATGCTGAAATCGATCTCCGCGGTGGAGAATGTTTCTGGACTGTATTGGAAATGCCAATCAGTGTCCGGACGCTTGGCGGCTTCATCGCGCATGACCTTGGCACCGGTAGCGGCGATTTCGCGCACTTCATCCTTGCTCATACGGAACACGATGTCGCGCCATGCCGGGCTGACCGCATTATAGAGATGCACAATGGCTACGCGCGCGCCATCGAGGCTTTCAAATGATGTGCGGATCAAGTCCTCACGTGACTGCGTAAGCACTTGAACAGTGACATCATCAGGGATTGCGCCCGATTTCACGAGGCCAGAGATAAAGTCGAATTCAGTGGCACCGGCGCTGGGAAAACCGACTTCGATCTCTTTCACGCCGATTTCGACGAGCAGGTCAAAGAACCGGCGCTTTTTCACCGCATCCATCGGGTCGATAATCGATTGGTTGCCATCGCGCAGATCGGTTGAAAGCCAGCGTGGTGCTTTGTCGATGATGCGGCCCGGCCATTGGCGATCGGGCAGATTGATAGCGGGAAAAGGGCGATATTTGGTCGAAGGATGCTTCAACATGGCTTTGCTGGTCGCTTTACAATTAAGATGCTTGTCAGTGGTGTCGGCGGAACCCTTGAACGGTGGTCCACGCCGCAATCACACGCGCTGACCTATGCCGCCCAAGGGCGCGTAAGTCGTAGTAGGAGCGCGGTGTGCAAAGTCATGATGTCGTCTTTGCCGAAAACCCGCAGGCTTGCAAGCGGGGTAAACCACTCGATCGGACAAAATCGAATAAAATCTCACTCTTCGCAAAAAAAGCTGTAACTTGTGAGCGCGCGCTTGCGAACTGCGTCATGTCACCGGCACTCAGGCCGCTGGTGAGAATGTTTTACTTAAGGAGGATACCCCTATGAAAAAGTCAATTTTTGCACCCCTGACTGCAATCGCCCTTGTCGCCACGCTTGCTGCTTGCGGCACACCAGCTGAAACCGCTCCCGAAGGCGACAGCATGGTTGCTACTGAACAAGTTGAAGGCACCGTATTGTACGCCGATCTCGGCGGCGAAGCGACTGGGCCTGTTCACACCGCAACCAAAGGCGACACGCTGGCCGTTTCGGGTTTTGACGTCGTTAGCTACTTCACTGGCGACGGCGTACCTGTTGAAGGCGCAGAAGAATTCACCGTGCGTTATGCCGGGTTCGATTATCGCTTTGCAAATGCAGAGAATGCAGACGCATTCGTCGAAGATCCAAGCAAGTATGCACCAGCTTACGGCGGATACTGCGCATGGGCCATCGGCGCGAATGATGCGCTGGCACCAGGCGATCCAGAAGTTTACGAGATCGTCGACGGCACGCTTTACTTGAACTTCAACGAAGCGGTTCAGGAAAACTGGGAAAAAGACATCCCCGGCTTCATCGCCAGCGGTGACACCAACTACCCAACCCACTCACCTGATGAGCATTTTCAGGACTAATCGGGTCTAAAACCCAATTCGAGCCCCGCTGCCAGCAATGGCGGCGGGGTTTGCTGTGTCTACCCGCAGCGTGCGTCGCGAATGATACCCTGATTATCCAGCATAATGTTGAGACGCGGATGGGTGGGGTCGGGGCGGATAAAGTCACTGCCCGGCGTTATGAAACGCACGTCAGCGGCACCCGCCGAGGCACTAATGACTTCCAAACGGGTGGCATCATCGGCCACTCGCCCCATGAACGGCCCCATCTTGTTGGCATTGCAAGTTCGTGCCTGAGGATCGGTCGCTGTGCCAGGCGCGTAAGCCCCCGGTGCAGCGTTTTCCCGGGGTGGGACCACAGTTGGTGCGACTGAGCCTGCGGGTGAAGGATCGTTGCCATTGATGCGGGCAGCGAAATCATCAATCTCGCTCGTCGTATCGGGCGTTTCGGATGCGCCGCACCCGGCAAGGACCAATAGCGCTGTGATAGAAAAGGCGGTTGCGAATTTTCTCATCGAATGCCCCGTATTTTGCATTTCGTGTGATCGCTAAGGCGGCAAGAGGGTTGCGCTTTCATGACACAGAGCGCCTTCGCAGCCTATTCTGTGTCAATTGTTCGACCTGTTTTACACCCATAAGCCGCATGCCGCGCTCAATCTCGTCCTTTAATATGCTGAGTGCTCGCTCGACGCCCTCTTGGCCCGCTGCCGCCAAGGCATAAAGGTAGAGCCTGCCGCCAGATGCTGCTGTCGCTCCGCTGCAAAGCGCTTTTAACGCATGAGTCCCGCGCCGCACGCCTCCATCGCAGATGATCTCTATTTTGCCGCCCACCGCATCCAAAATCTCGGGCAATTGGTCAAAGGGAGCGCGGCTACCATCCAATTGGCGACCACCATGATTAGATATCATGATCGCGTCCGCTCCGATTTCAACCGCGCGGCGGGCATCATTGGCGCTCATCACGCCTTTCAAAACGAAGGTCCCGCCCCATTGCTGTCGGATCGCAGCGGCGGTGTCCCAATCCATTGAGGTGTCGAGCATCGTGTTGAAATACTCCGCAATGCTCACTGCTTGGCTGGACCCCTCGGCAACATGGGTGTCGAGATTGGGCAGGCTGAATTTTTCGCGCAGGAGATAGTCGAGCGTCCAGCGCGGTCTCGTGGCGTAACTCCACATGCTGGCTGCGGTAAAACGAGGCGGGGTGGTAAATCCGGAACGGAGGCACCGCTCTCGTTTGCCCGAAACAATCGTGTCGACGGTCAGTGCCAGCGCATCAAATCCGGATGCCTGACACCGTTCGATCATGCTGGTGTTCAGCCCTTTATCCTTATGCACGTAAAGCTGAAACAGCTTGGGCCCGCTGGTGAGCGCGGCGATCTCTTCGATGCTGCGCGTGGCAAGGCTGGAAATGCCAAACCACAGGCCGAATTTCTCCGCTGCTTTCGCAACCGCAGTTTCTCCCTGCCAATGAAATGCGCGCTGCACGGCCGTGGGTGACAATATCAAGGGGAGGGCGCTTTTGCGGCCAAGGATCATGCAGGATGTGTCGATATCCTCCACTCCCGCCAATACATCAGGCACCAAGTCAACGGTGTCATATGCGGATGTGTTGCGCGCTTTGGTCAGCTCATCATCCGCAGCACCATCAATGTAATCGAACACGGGGAAGGGCAGGCGAGCTTTTGCCAGCGTGCGAAAATCATCGATATTGTGACAATCGGAAAGCCGCATATGCCCCTGCTTTATTGCGTCAAATCGCTGTGACCGATTGCGCCCGAAGTGTCGAGAGTGCGCGGATCACACGGGCATAACAGAACTTTTTTCAATTTTTTTTGACCGACCTGTCACCAATTCAGTGATCGCCGCGAACTGACAGATGTGCGCGGCCACTTGGCAGCTCTCAAGGACCCCCAACCGAAGTCCCCCTATTCGGTTGGTTACCCCCTTACCCCTCCTTTGAGAGGGCCGGGTGGCCCGCCGCACGAAACAGAATTGATCAGGCAAGAGTACTTAGGAGACCCCCGATGAAACTCAAATATTTCCTCATTGCAGCCGCAGCATTCGCAGCGCCACTTGCGATGACTGCACCAGCCCAGGCCGATGGCGGCGTCTATGTTGGCGTGAACCAAGGCAACGTGGCTCTCGGCGGATATGACAGCGTCAGCTACTTTCGCGGCGACGGTGTTCCGGTAATGGGCAGCGCGCGTTTCACCGTCGAACATGACGGCGCAGAATTCCATTTCGCAAGCCAAGAAAATGCCGATGCGTTTCAGGCTGACCCCGATGCCTATGCCCCCCAATATGGTGGCCACTGCGCCTGGGCGATGAGCCGCGGTTCGCTCGCACCGGGAGATCCGCAAGTTTACAAGATCGTGGATGGCAAACTCTACCTCAACGTGAACCGTCAGGTTCAACGCATGTGGTTCGAAGACATTCCCGGCTTCATTGAAAAGGCAAACGCTGCCTGGACCCAAATTCCCGATGGCAAACGTTTCGGCGATTAGAATCTAACCCCCGAATTGGCACCCCGGTCGTCCCCCCTGACCCCCCTATGACTGGGGTGCCAATACCCCAAACCATTACCCCCTAACTGACGACAATTTTGAGAGAGGATTACCCGATGACACAGACTTCAAAGACCCCGATGAACCTTGCGAAGATGCTTATGGTTGCAGGCGGCCTTGCCGCAGCAAGCGCCGGCGCACCAGCGCTGGCAGATGCGCCTTGCGGCCCAAGCGGCTTCTCCAGCAGCAGCCGCAGCAGCGCTAGCACCACGAGTGCAGCCGAACGCCGTGCAGCTCGTGAAGCCCGCCGTCAGGCGCGCGCTGAGCGTCAAGCGGCTGCGTGTGCAGCAGCGGCTTGTGCTGCCAATGCATGTGCTGCGTCGGCTTGTGCCGCTGCCTGTGACGCATCAGCTTGCTCTTCATCAGCCTGTGCCGCCGCATGTGACGCATCAGCTTGTTCTGCATCGGCCTGTGCCGCTGCGTGCTGCGCCGCAAGCGATTGTTCAGCTTCAGCTTGTGCGCCCGCTGCCTGACGGGTGTGCATTTTGGGTGTGGCCGGGGACCGTTCCTCCTAGTGCCCTCGGTCACGCCCATTTTTTCGCGGGTTCGCTGTCCCCCTTGCAGCATTCGCGAACAGGCAAATTCATTGATCACTCTCCCCCCTGATGATCACCATTTCATAGACTTGCCCGCAAGGAGAGAAGACCTCCTTGCGGGCAATTTTTTGCGTTCAGCAAAAAGCGTCATCGCCATTAAAGCGCTGGCGCAGTTCGGCGATTGTGTAGTTTTGTGCAATCGCTTCATCATTGCAGGGCTGATAATTCGGATCTTGGGTGATGCAGCCCGGTCCGCAGACCATGCGCGCGGTCGCCCGCTTATGGTCGATATGCCAAAACCGCCCGCCCGGTGTCGCAACATAGCCATCCATACCGGTCGCTACATCGCTTTGAATATCGACTAATGACGGCACTTCGCCGTCATATTGAACCGAATGTTTGCCGTGGGTGTGAAAGCTGGCGACGGGCACCATGCCGGGCTCATCAAAGAAACTGATGTCGCAGCTCGCTTCGTCGCCGCTAGTGGGTCGAGATACGCCCAACTCGCCTTCGCTGGTTTCAAAGATGATCCCGCACAGCTCTTTATCGCCGGTAAAACTGGGATTTTGCAACGCGTCCAGCTCGTTTCGGGCGAAGGCTTGAACCTCTGATTGCGGCACGACCGCGACGAGAGCGTCGGTGCCTTTCACATTCATGTAAGCACGCGCGACGATCACCACCCACGCGATGGCGATGATGATGAAGATGATCTTGGTTGAGCCTAGCGGGCCGGAGCCGAAGGGGCCCGAAGCGTTGGGGCCTGAACCATTGGGGGTTGTGGACTTGTTCATGGTCCACAACCCTTTGGGTTTAGTTCTTCGCTTTGTCGACCAGCTTGTTCGCACTGATCCATGGCATCATCGCCCGCAGTTCGGCGCCGGTCTTCTCAATCGGATGTGCTTCGGCGGCCTTGCGGCTCGCTTTCAACTCTGGTTGGCCAGCACGGTTGTCGAGCACGAAGTCCTTCACAAAGCGCCCGGCCTGAATGTCTGCGAGTACGCGTTTCATTTCCGCCTTTGTCTCGTCAGTAATGATGCGCGGGCCGGTTTTGATGTCGCCATATTCGGCGGTGTTGGAGATCGAATAGCGCATATTCGCAATCCCGCCTTCATAAAGCAGATCAACGATCAGCTTCGTCTCGTGCAGGCATTCGAAATACGCCATTTCGGGCGCGTAGCCCGCTTCGGTCAGAGTCTCAAAACCAGCCTGAATCAGGTGAGTGATCCCGCCGCAGAGGACCGCTTGTTCGCCGAACAGATCGGTTTCGCATTCCTCGCGGAAGTTTGTCTCGATAATGCCGGACCGGCCACCACCAACACCGCTGGCATAGGCGAGGGCAACGTCATGGGCCGATCCGCTGGCGTCCTGATGGATCGCGATCAGGCATGGCACGCCGCCGCCGCGCGAATATTCGCTGCGCACCGTGTGGCCCGGACCCTTTGGTGCGATCATGATAACGTCAATATCGTCTTGCGGCTCAATCAGGCCGAAATGGACGTTCAGGCCGTGGGCAAATGCAAGGGCGCTGCCCGGTTTCATATGACCTTTGATGTCGTCTTCCCAGATGCCCGCTTGGTGCTCATCGGGTGCAAGGATCATCAGGATATCGGCCCATTTGGCGGCCTCTGTGTTGGTGAGAACCTTAAAGCCTGCCTCTTCGGCTTTCTTGGTGGTTGCAGACCCTTCACGCAGAGCAATTGCCACTTCGCCAACGCCGCTATCGCGCAGGTTTTGCGCATGGGCGTGACCCTGCGAACCGTAACCAAGGATGGCGATTTTCTTGGAGGTGACGAGGCTGAGATCAGCGTCGGCGTCGTAATAAACCTTCATGTGTATTCCCTTTATCTATCTGAATTCGTTTGAGGGTTTGCGCCCTGAAATCACTTAAGCGCCATCTGCGCCGCGCATCATGCCAACCACGCCAGAGCGGCCAACTGACACCAGACCAAGTTCGCGCATCAAAGCGATAAAACTGTCAATCTTGTCCGGTGCGCCGGTTAGTTCGAATACGAAGCTGGAGGTGGTGGTGTCGACCACATTGGCGCGGAAATGCTGTGCGATGCGCAATGCTTCGACCCGCGCTTCGCCTTTACCCGCGACCTTGATCAACGCCAGTTCGCGTTCAACATGTGGGCCAGCGGCGGTAAGGTCGGTGACTTTGTGCACGGGCACAAGCCGCTCCAGCTGCGACTCAATCTGATCGATCACCTCTGGCGGGCCATTGGTGACGATGGTGATGCGGCTGATCGCGTGATCATCGGAGATATCGGCCACGGTTAAGCTGTCGATATTGTAGCCTCGCGCGGTGAATAGGCCGGTGATCTTGGCCAGAATGCCGGGCTCATTATCGACAGTGACCGTGAGGACATGCCGTTCACTGGCGGCGGATTGAATTTTCATGGGGTCGGTGTTCCTTCGCAGCCAGGCTTAAACCAGCGCCTTCGCTTCGTCATCCATCGTGCCGTCGACCTCATCGCCATACAGCATCATTTCAGTATGCGCCGCACCCGATGGGATCATCGGCAGGCAATTGGCGTCCTTGGCCACGCAGCAATCGACAATGACGGGACCGTCATGTTCGATCATGCTCATGATCCCGGCGTCCAAATCTTCCTCCGCCTGAATGCGAATTCCCTTCCATCCATACGCCTCTGCGAGCGCGACAAAGTCGGGCAGGCTGTCAGAGTAGGAATTGGAGTAGCGGCTTTCATAGGTCAGTTCCTGCCATTGGCGGACCATGCCCATATATTCGTTGTTGAGGATGAAGATTTTGACCGGCAGACGGTATTGGCTCGCTGTACCAAGTTCTTGAATATTCATCTGAATTGATGCTTCGCCAGCAATATCGATCACCAGCGCATCGGGGTGGCCCAATTGCGCGCCAATCGCGGCAGGGAGGCCGTAACCCATCGTGCCAAGCCCACCAGAGGTCAGCCATTTGTTCGGGTCTTCGAAGCCGAAATATTGCGCAGCCCACATCTGGTGTTGGCCAACTTCCGTGGTGATGATCGGCTTTTGGCGGTGGGTAAGGGCGTGCAGCCGTTCCACTGCCTTTTGTGGCATGATCGCCGATGGGTCTTTCTTGGAGCGCTCAGGATAGGCAAGGCATTCGCGCGCACGCCAACCAGCGATGCGGGCCTTCCATTCGCCCAAATCTTGGGGTTTGCGAGTGCCCCAGCCTTCGATCAATTGCTCCAGAACAGTCCCGCAATCGCCGACAATGCCCAGATCAACATGCACCGTTTTGTTGATGGAACTGCGGTCGATATCAATGTGGATTTTCTTGGAATCGGGCGAAAATGCATCAAGGCGTCCGGTTACCCGGTCATCAAAGCGTGCGCCGATGCACACCATGACATCGGCGCGGTTCATCGCCATGTTGGCCTCAAACGTGCCATGCATGCCCAACATGCCGAGCCAATCGGGATGCTCGCTAGGAAACGCGCCAAGGCCCATAAGAGTTGAGGTCAGGGGCGCGCCGGTCAGATCCTGAAACTGACGAAGCAGTTCGCTTGCTCGCGGTCCCGAATTGATAATGCCGCCGCCGGTGTAAAGGATTGGACGCTCTGCATTCGCGATCATCTCAATCGCTTCGGTGACAGCCTCTGGTGGGGCAGCCATTTGCGGGGAATAGCGATGCGGCGCCGTCAATTTGGACGCGCGGCTTTTCGAGGGGACCGCGATCTGCACATCTTTTGGGATATCGATCACAACCGGTCCGGGACGACCTGTTGTTGCAATGCGAAACGCCTCTTCGACTGTCGCGACCAGATCAGCGGGGTCTTTGACGAGATAATTGTGCTTTGTGCAGTGGCGCGTGATGCCGACAGTGTCAGCCTCCTGAAACGCATCAGTCCCGATCAGACCGGTAGGAACCTGCCCCGTGATTACTACCAATGGGATGGAGTCGAGAAAAGCATCAGCAATGCCGGTCACTGCATTTGTCGCACCAGGGCCGGATGTAACCAGCACCACGCCGGGCTTGCCGGTTGCGCGCGCATACCCTTCAGCGGCGTGCGCTGCGCCCGCTTCGTGGCGGACGAGGATGTGGCGAATGCGTTCATCGCCGAACAATTCGTCGTAAATCGGCAGAACCGCGCCGCCGGGATAGCCGAAGACATAATCGACACCTTGGTCGATCAGACATTCCATCAACAAGGCGGCTCCAGAACGCTTCGCCACTTTACCTTCTCCAAAAATAGACGCGCCACCAAATTGACCCATAAAAAAAGCCCGAAGCGGATATTCGCGTCGGGCCGGTCAGGATGTTCGTCAAAAGAACCCAGATCAGCCGGTTTTGCCTAGAATAACTACAACCGTCATGATCTGCCTGTCCTTCACCTGTTTAATACGAGGCCGGATATACCGGCATTGAGTGGCAAAACCAAGGGCACGCGAGCTTGTAACATCAAGCGCCTTGGTCTGTCCGCTAGTGGTTTGAATCTAACACGTCAACCATTAATCTTGTAATAATGATGCAAAAACACTCTCGATGTCGATATTTTCAGATTCAATCCGAGGCCATTCAGCGGGGGACTGGTTGCGCAGCCATGTGAACTGGCGTTTTGCATATTGCCGAGTGGACTGACTGCCCGCAGCAATGGCGTCTTCTTTTGAGCTGTCCCCACGCACCAAAGCGGCGATCTCTGGCACACCGATGGCGCGCATTACGGGCAGGTCGGGGCGTAGATCACGGGCCATCAACGCCTCGACCTCTGCAACCGCGTCGCCATCCACCATAGCGGCAAAGCGCGTGTCACAGCGATCATAGATCCACTGGCGCGGTGGCATCATTACGGCGGCGTGCAGCGTAACCTCATCGCCAATTCCGCCGGTCTTGGCCTGTTGCCAATCACCCAGCGTAACCCCCGTCGACCGCTTCACTTCCAGCGCGCGGGCAATGCGTTGTGTGTCGCCTGGCTCCAAACTGGCTGCGCGCACCGGGTCCTCTATCTGGAGCGAGGCGTAAGCGGTCTCGGTTGCCATGGCGCGCACAACTTCCCGGATTTCGGGGTCGATGTCGGGGATGGGCGCGATCCCTTCGATCAGGACCTTGAGATACATGCCTGTTCCACCGACGAGGATCGGGAAAGCGCCGCTCGCATGGCATTCTTCGATTTCGACCTTGGCACGCGCGGCCCAATCGGCGGCGGAACAGGCGTCTGCTCCATCCCATGCGCCATAGAGCCGGTGTTCACATTGCCCGCGCTCATCCTCGCTCGGCGCGGCAGAGAGCACGGGGATGTCGGCATAGACCTGCATCGAATCAGCGTTGATAATGACAGGTGTGCTGCCCGCTTTTTCCAGCGCCTTTGCAAGGTCCAATGCAGCTGCGCTCTTGCCGCTGGCGGTTGGCCCTGCAATGAGCGCCACTGATTGTGAACGCGGCCCCGCTGATGCGGTCGATCTGGGAGAATTTTTAGTGCTCATCGCGCGTCTGATAGCAGACAATGTGGATTGGGAAACACGGCTAAAGGAAATGAAGCGGAGCTTGATTCACACCGATGGTGTGGAACTCCCCTCGGTTGATATAATTGATCCAGATAAACCGGTTTTGGAACTGAGGATCTATGGTGATGAGCTTCGGCTTCTCGGCAATATCGTGGATGCCCATTTCCCCGAGTGCGACACGCTTGTGACGACCGGGGAAATCACCGTTCCCGGCCTCTTCATCTCCGATATGGACTCCACCATGATCGGGCAGGAATGCATCGATGAGCTTGCCGACTTTGCGGGATTGAAGGCTCAGATTTCTGACATCACCGAGCGCGCAATGCAGGGTGAATTGGACTTTGAAAGCGCGCTGCTTGAACGCGTTTCACTGCTCAAAGGGTTGGATGAGGGTGCAATTGATCGCTGCCTGACTGAGCGCATTTCGCCAACGCCCGGCGCAAAAGTGCTGACCGAAACACTCAAAGCTAAAGGCACGCGCACCGTCCTTGTCACAGGCGGATTTCACCATTTTGCCGACGAGGTAGCGCGCTGGTTGGGATTTGAGCGTGTGGTCGGCAATCGTCTCGCAGTGGCTGATGGTAAGCTCACTGGCGCTCTGGATGGGCCAATCACCGATGCGAGCACCAAAGAAGCCGTGTTGCGCGAAGAGGCTGCGAAATTGGGGCAGGGTGCTGTTCTCGCGACGGGCGATGGCGCAAACGATATTCCGATGCTGCAGGCTGCGACTTATGGCTTTGCGTATCGGGCAAAACCGAAGGCGCGTACGGCCGCCAATGGTCGGATTGATAGCGGCGATCTGACCTCGGTGCTGACCTTGCTTGGCATACCCAAATCCGAGTGGGTTGAAGACTAGCGCGAAAGACAGGTTTTGATTTCGAACTCAAATATGTTATTTACACAAATGTAAGTAACGAGTGATAACGCATCACTCACAGATCAATTCGCTTCGAGACCAAAGATGACCGATCCTACCGAACTCTTCGCCAAAGATGGCACCGTTTTGCGCCACCCTGATCGCCCGGCGCCGCGTTATTCGATGCCGCGCGCGATCAAGAATTTTCGCCTGTTGATGAAGGATAAGGAAGACACTTCGCTGGTCTTCAAAATCTACGAATCGCTTCCTTCAAAGGCGTTTATGCCTCGGGTGGAGGCGCTGGCATTGTCCGAACATGGCGAATATCTGCGTCGGACAGAGCCGAGCCTGCCTGAAATCCTTGACGATCATGCAGCGTTGCGCCGCACACCAAAGGGCAGCCTCGCGCATGCCTATTGCGATTTCATGGAAAGTGAAGGGCTCACCGCTGCGGGTTTGGTCGCAGAGGCGGAGAGCCTTGGTAGGCCGAAATATAACGATCTGGTGCAGTGGTTTGGTGACCGTTCACGCGACACGCATGATCTGTTTCACGTGCTGACGGGATATGGCCGCGATGCTTTGGGTGAGCAGTGCGTCTTGCTCTTCACCTATGGCCAATCGCCCAGTCAGGGGCACTTGCTAATCGGATATGCGGGTTCGGCGAATATCAAGATGATGGTACGCGGCAGCAAAGCTCCAGTTATTGGGGCAGCGCAGCAGGCCAAACGCACTGGCAAAGGCGCGCGCAGGTTGATCGAACAACCGATCCATGAGCTTCTGAAACAGCCCTTTGAGACCGTTCGCGACGCGCTCAATATTCCCGAGCCGACGCAATATCGCGAATGCCACCGGATTTGGGCGAGTGAAGGGATTGATCCTTACAACTTGTTGGCAGGTGGCAGCGAAGCAGGCGATCTTGTTTCGGCTTGATACGCGCTGCGGCGCTTTACCTATGACCGCCAAAACGCCCTGAGAACTAAGCCTGTTTACGCCGCTGGCACCGCGCAATCGCGCATCGCAGCCAGCCGTCAAAGGGGCACAGTTCTATGGGGCAATTCATTCAGCCTGATCCATCGCTTGAAACACTTGATGAACCGCATGAGGCGCTGAACATCCCGATATTTTCGGGGCACAAGGCGATCCAATCGATGCGCCAGTTTTGCGGACCCTTTCGTGTCTTTGATGAGATTGTGGAGCAGGCGGCTACATTTGATGTGCCCTACGAAGATCAATGTTCATCCGAATATTATTTCGATCTTGTCCGCACATTGCGCGACCTGAATGGCGAGTATGACCGGGTGGTTGAGGTTGGCGTTTACATGGGCGGCGCGTCAGTGATGTTGGCGGGATGCGCCGAGCAGTTCGATTTTGACTTGGATCTGGTGGATCTCAACGCTGGCTTCCTGCGATTTAGCTATGAACGCATCCGCCGCACCTTTCCCGAGGCGGCAGGCCGAGTGCGCCTGTATCAGGGCGAAGTTGCCGATTATGTGCGCGATACCATGTTGTCGGGCGCAGGCGAGGGGGCACAGGACCCTTCGAAACGCCCAAGCAAAGCGATCATCCAACATGACGGAGCGCACAGTTTCAACCAAGTGGTGCGCGACCTCACCGCATTGTCTTTTGCGCGCGACCAGATTCACTCAATCATTGCTCAAGACACGCATCTGCGCGGCGCGCTGAAATATATGAACTTTGTCGATCTGGCGCTGACTGCCGTGTTTGGCAAAGAGATGAATTATGCGCCGATTGGAAAGGTCTTTCCCGACCACCATCCAAACACCAATCCCGACCGGTATTTCGGCAATTACTTCACTGCCAATGTGGCAGAGGGAATGGTGATCCCGCTATCGGCCAATGCGTTCCACTACCCGCATCCCGATGCGACCTTTGCGGATATTTTTGGCGAGGGCGAAGTGGATGAGGGCGCGGTCCAAGCAACGCAGAAAGCTGCCTAACCGGGTCGCTACAACCAGCTTGCAATCTGGCTCAATGGCTTTTTGTTCAGCGCATGGGCGGGGACGGTGGCGTCCTCGCTTGGCCGGCCAACGACTACGATCATCAACGGCTTTTCCCATTCGGGCCGTTCGCACGCCTCACGCAGAAACCCCATGGGCGAAGGCGTGTGCGTTAATGTTGCCAGTCCCGCTTCGTGCAAGCATGTGATCAACATCCCACAGGCGATGCCGACGCTCTCACTGACATAATAATTCTGTGTCTTGCCATCCTCTTCGATCCCACCTTTGCGCTGAGCAAAAACGACGATCAGGTACGGCGCTGTTTCAAGGAACGGTTTGTCTGCGTCGGTGCCCAGTTCTTTTAGCGCACCGAGCCATTCCTCACTCGCTTTGGGATTGTCGCCATCCTCGCCATAGAAACGGCGTTCCTCGGCTTCTGCCGCTTCGCGAATAGCGCGCTTTTTCTCAGGAGAGGCGATTACGGCAAAGTGCCAGGGTTGATGGTTGGCACCATTGGGCGCAGTGCCCGCTGCTTCGATCGCAGCCTCAATCACTTCGCGCGGTACATCGGCGTCGCTGAAATATCGGCAAGTGCGGCGTTGTTGCAGTGTGTCGCGCAATGCGCGGGCGCGCTCGATGCTCTCTTGGTCGGGAAGGGTCTTCAGCGCATAGGGGACGGTGTCGTGTTCTTGCATAGCGTTCCTCTTTGCATATCGCTCGCTGAGTGCAAGAGTGCCGTTACGTCAAACAGGTATTGACGGCTTATTAACATCAATGTAGGTTGCAAATTATGAACTGAAATCCTCTGTGTGGATTGGAGCGTAATATGTCGACCCTTGATCTTCCGCTTGTTGCTGATGACCGCGACATCACCGGGTTTCGCCCGATCAAGGCGCTGCGCCATTTCCGCAATCTTGTTGCCGACAAAGAGGACACCAAACAGGTGTTTTTCATTATTGAAGCGCTGAAGGGCCGCAAGATTCAGAGGCAAATCGACGCATTCTTATCCACTGAGACCGCTCGCGATTTTATCCGCCGTGAAGATGGCCTGGCGCTGGCTGATATGTTGGATGACCATGCCCGCTGGGCCGGTTGCGGTCCCGATAGTGTTGCGCAGAATTACATCCGTTTTATGAAGCGCGAGGGGTTAACCGCGAACGGTCTGGTCGAAGAGAGCTATGCTTGGCGTCCGCGTGAGGACCGCCCCGCCGATCAGGCGGAATGGTATCTTAATCGCCTACGCGACACGCACGATCTGTTTCACATCTTGACCGGATACGGGCGGGACGCGCTGGGCGAGGCCGCATTGCTTGGCTTTTCTTATGAACAGAACCACAATTTGGGTGTGAAATTTATCGCCTACGCAGCCGCACGCCAGATCAAGAAAACGACAGGCACATCGGCCCCTCTCTATCTCGCGATCAAAGAAGGCCGCGCATTGGGCAAAGCGGCGGTCAAGTTGGCCCATATGGACGTTGAAGCGGTGATGCGCGAAGACATTGATGCGGCGCGCATGCGGATGGGCATTGGCAAGCCGGTGATTTATCGCGAATGCTTGGCGCAGTTGAATGCCGAAGGTCATGCGCAAGAAGCCTTGGCACTGCAAGAGCCGCAAGCGGCCTAAGTTCGTTAATTCTCTATCCGCTTTGTTACCCGCCAGAGCAGCACCAGCGAGGCATATCCGAGCAACGCCGCAAGAATGAACGGTGCGCCAGGGAAATATAGCCCCTTATCATCGGCGAAATAGCCAAAGGTCATCGTCATTATCACTGGCCCGATGATGCTGGTTATGCTCATTGTCGAAGCGATCGCCCCTTGCAGCTCGCCTTGTGCATCCTCTGAAATACGCTCGCTCATCATTTGCTGCATTGCAGGAAACGTGATGCCGGCCAGCGTACCGACGACAATTGCCACGATGATTATCGCGCTGGTTTGAGCAAAAGCGATGAGGAAGTATGATGGCAGCCCGATAATCAGGCCAATGATGGCAGTGCGTTTGGCGCCGAAACGCTTAATGAAAATGCCGGTCAATCCCGCCTGGCTAACGACCAGCAATGCCCCATAAAGCGTAGCGCCGAGGCCGATATCAAGCTCGCTCCAATTGAATTGGAGCCTCGTGTAGTAGGACCATACCGCCATGGTAGCCTGAGCGGCCATCTGCAGCAGGAAGATCACGCCAAGAAAGCCTAGAACGATCGGCGTGTTGGCCATTTGAATGAGTGTGCCCAGCGGGTTTGCGCGGTTCAGTGCGAAGCTGCGGCGACGATCTTTTGGCAAGGTTTCGCGCAGCAGGAAGAAGCCTAAGATGGCGCCGCCGATGGCAAGCACCGCAGACACAGCGAAGGGCATTCGCACCGAATACTCGCCCAGTACTCCCCCAATCGCTGGCCCCACGACAAAACCAAACGCGCCTGCTCCGCCCAAAATACCGAACAGCTTGCCGCGTTCTTCCGGACTGGCAACATCGGCGACGCAGGAATTGGCCGCGGCCCAACTCGCGCCCATCATGCCAGAGATTAATCGCCCGACAAATAACCACCACAGGTCGGGTGCGAAAGCCATAATGATATAGTCAACGCCAAGCAGGAACAGGGTGATTAGCAGGACTGGTCGTCGCCCATATTGGTCGGACAATCCGCCGATGATGGGCGCGAACAGGAACTGCATCATCGCATAAGCAAACAGCAACCACCCGCCAATCCCGGCGGTTTGATCTTCGCTCAGCCCGGTCATATTCTCCAGCAGTGAAGGCATCACGGGTACGATCAAACCAATCCCCATCATATCGATGAAGATGATGAAGGCGACAAAGCCCAGCGTCGCTTTGGTCGCCTTTTTCTCGGTTGCTAGCTGTGTCATAGGAGACTGCCAGTCATCGCCATGCAATCGCCCGCGTCAACCAAAAGGTGCCACAAAGCGCCAAGGCCCAGCGCTCGCACCCACCAGCGCGGAACGATCAGCATCAGCACATAAATCAGCCCCGCTTCCCAGCCATGCAGCAAGTGAAAACCAACACTGCACCGGCCGGGGTCAAAGATTGGCGTAGCGAGCAGATGATCAAGGTCGATCAGGTTCGCAGCTGCAATGACAATTCCTGCGCTTAGCCAATTGTTTCGCCATATCAGCCAAGCAATGCCAAAGGGCACCAACCAATGCCCGCCATAATGCAACGCTGGCTGAAGCAGTTCTATCCGCCCATCCAATCTGCAAAGAAGCTTTCATGAGCGGTGCGCAGATCGGCAAGGGAAACACCCAATAGGCTATCCCCGCCAACGGTTCCGATGCGGTGGAAACCGACCATTTCGGCCTCCGGAATATCAGGTCCTGCCGCAACGATGCGATTGAAGGCTTCGGCATCCTCGGGCGAAACGGTGATGACATAGCGCGCTTGATCCTCACCAAACCACCATTGGGCGGTGGTGTAGGCATCGTTTGCGGAAACCTCTGCGCCGATTCCTCCTGACATTGCCATTTCGGCCAGCGCTATGGCGAGACCACCGTCGGAAAGGTCGTGCACCGCGCTGAGCAAGCCTTCGCCGATGAGAGTGCGAACAATCTGCCCCGCACCGCGTTCTGCGGCGAGGTCGACCGGCGGCGCGCGGCCTTCATCGCGGCCTTTGACCACGTCAAGCCAAAGCGATTTGCCAAGATGCGAGCGGGTCGGGTCAGCCTTTGCCCAAAACTCCGGCGCGATGAGATAGATCGCATCGCCTTCCGCCTTGAAAGCGCTCGTGACCATGGTGCTGGCATCATCAAGAATACCGACGCCACCAATTGCCGGGGTAGGCAGGATCGCGCTGCCACCGCCGGTGGCTTTGCTCTCGTTGTAGAGCGACACATTCCCGCTCACGATGGGGAAATCGAGTGCACGGCATGCATCGCCCATTCCATCAAGCGCATGGACAAATTGTGCCATGATTTCGGGTCGCTGAGGATTCGCAAAGTTCAGGCAATTGGTCACCGCCAGTGGCCGTGCGCCTACCGCGCATAGGTTGCGGTATGCCTCTGCGATTGCTTGTTTGCCGCCTTCATACGGGTCCGCGTGCACATAACGCGGAGTGCAATCAGTGCTGATTGCGAGCGCTTTATCGGTCCCGTGCACACGCACAACACCCGCATCGCCGCCGGTTTGCAGAGTGTCGGCCATCACCTGGCTGTCATATTGCTCCGCAATCCATCCGCGCGATGCAAGGGCAGGGCTCGCTAGCATCTTGAGCAAGTCCGCTCCCGGATCATCGCAGGTGGGAACATCGGCCATTGGCGCAATCCCGGCCCATTCTGCGTATTCTTCTTTCGAAAGATAAGGCCGGTCATATTCCGGAGCGTCGGCGGCAAGCGGGCCAAGCGGGATGTCGCACACAACCTCTCCATCGAACTCCAGCACCATATGCTGAGTATCGGTGACTTCGCCGATGATGGCGAAATCCAGCTCCCACTTCTCAAAGATAGCGGCTGCCATATCCTCTTTGCCGGGTTTTAGAACCATGAGCATCCGCTCCTGGCTTTCGGAGAGCATCATCTCATACGGGGTCATGCTCTCTTCGCGACAGGGGACAGCGTTCATGTCGAGGCGTATGCCTGCCTTGCCATTGGTCGCCATCTCAACGCTGGATGAGGTTAGGCCCGCGGCTCCCATATCCTGAATCGCGACGATCGCGTCGGTTGCCATCAGCTCAAGGCACGCCTCAATCAAAAGCTTTTCGGTGAAGGGATCGCCAACCTGAACTGTGGGTCGTTTGGCCTCTGCATCTTCCTCAAAATCCGCGCTCGCCATGGTCGCGCCGTGGATGCCATCGCGCCCGGTCTTTGAGCCGACATAGACAATGGGGTTTCCAACGCCCGTAGCAGCGGAATAAAAGATGTTGTCCGCATCCGCGATGCCAACGGTCATAGCGTTGACGAGAATATTGCCGTCATAGGCTGGGTGGAAATTGGTCTCTCCGCCGATAGTCGGCACGCCCACGCAATTGCCATAACCACCAATGCCGGCGACGACGCCTTGCACTAGATGCTTCATCTTTGGGTGTTCGGGGCGGCCAAAGCGCAGCGCGTTCATGTTTGCCACAGGTCGCGCGCCCATGGTGAAGACATCGCGCAGGATGCCACCAACACCGGTTGCCGCGCCCTGATAAGGCTCAATGTAGGAGGGGTGGTTGTGGCTCTCCATCTTGAAGATAGCGGCCTGACCGTCGCCAATATCGATAACACCGGCGTTCTCTCCGGGACCGCAAATCACCCAGGGCGCCTCCGTTGGAAGCTTCTTGAGATGCAGGCGTGAGCTTTTGTAACTGCAATGCTCTGACCACATGACGGAAAAAATGCCCAGCTCGACCAAGTTAGGCTCTCGGCCAAGTCCTTTGAGTACGCGGTCATACTCCTCTGTTGAGAGGCCATGCTGTGCGACGATGTCTGGGGTAATTTCGCTCATGCGAGCACCCCTTAAATTACAGGCTCGCCGCCGCCAACCCGCCTCGCTGAGTGAAATAGCGGTTCTCCCCGACCCACACAGCAATTGCGGTCACAATTCCGAATGCGAACAATGCCTGGCCGTACATAAACATGTTGGCCTCTTCCGGCTCTGGCCCAAACCAATTGAGCATTTGGAATGCCATCAGCACGGTGATGAGGATCATCGGCTGGATCGCCGGGCCGCGCGACCGGGTGACGTAATAGACAAATGCGCCAATTGTGATCCCGATCTCCAACGGCATGGCAATCTCAGGATAATTCCACAGGCCAAGACCATAGGTCTGCTCACCGCCTGCCATCGTTAGGTCGGGCTTATGGGTCAGCCAGTCTAACGCCCAATGCGACACAACAACCAAAGCCGCCAAAAACCCGCCCATTTTATCGCGGTGCCAGATCGCCACGATAATCCCCATCATCACCGCCCAAACGGCGGCGCCTGCCAAGGAATGAGTATAGGGCATGAAATAGAGGTCGAGCGGCACCATAGCGGTCGCATTGGGGTCAACCCGCATCTTTTCGATACCCACCATAGCGAGAGTGAAGAATGCCCAGTCAACCAATTGTGCAGCGATGAAATAGGTGCCCAGCTTCGGCCCGCGCGAATAGGCGGCTGCGGCTATAAAGGCCGGTGCAAAGTGACCAATGAACATGAACGCGAACCCCTGTTTTCGCTCAGTTGGAAAAGCGCAGAGTGACCCATGTCGCCACTGAGCTAGTCAAGCCTGTGGCAAATGCGCCCCATGCTATATCAAAGACGGTGACTTGGGTTGCCCACACCTTGAACACCGCCTGGCTGGTTAAATCGAAAGTGGCATAACAAAGGCCACCCAACAGCGCGCCGTTGATTAGCGCCACTTTGGCAGATCCCGCCTCCAAACCCGGGCGGATCGCAAACCATATCATCCCGGCGATATAGAGCAGGTAAAATACGCCCGCAGCGCCAATGTTGATGTCCTCAGCCATGATCTCGCCGATATTGGGTTCATAAAGGTTGGGGCCGGCCCATTGCAGCCACATCGCATCAAGTGCGCCAAAGACGACAGCTGCGCAAAGTGTCGCAATTGTCCACCTCATGTCGTCATGCTCCTTGCAACGATTGGCCTCACACTTTGCACGGTTAGGCGCTCTAAGGCCCTGCGTGAAGCGGAATAATGGAGCTGTGCACGGTTCAATACAGGGCGTTGAATATCCTGGGCAATGTGCTGCTTTTTTACGGGTGTTTAACGCAAGGGACCTATTCGCTTTCCAACAGATAGGAGGGTTGGATGGCGGAATATCACGGTGATCTCATGTATCGGGTCGGCAATGTCTATCAACGGCAAGATGACCGCAATTACCCGATCGCGCTCATTCTCCTATTCTTCTTTGGCTTTGTTGGACTGCACCGCTTTTTCCTCAACGATATCAAGGCGGGTTTTGCCTATATGGCGACGTTCACCATCACTATCCTATTGGGGATCGTGACATTCAACTTCACCCTGTTGCTATGGTATCTCGGCATCGCCTCGATCACGCTTTTGGTTGAGTTTTTCTACTTCATCTATTGCTGGTCTAAACAGTAAGCCACCGGCTTTTCCCTGCCTGACAAGAGGTGAGAGCCTTGACCGGGCAGATGCGGCTCGCCAATGCTTTGCGGCATGGATGAGGCAAACACTTCTCAAGACGACAAACAGGCAATCGCGCAAATGACCTTCGAACAGGCGCTCGTCGCGCTTGAGGAGATTGTGCAGCAATTGGAGCGCGGCGATGTACCGCTCGACCAATCGATCACCTTGTATGAGCGCGGTGAGACGTTACGCGCTGCGTGTCAGGAGCGGCTGGATACAGCGCAAGCCCGGATTGAGAAAATCGTTGCTGGTGCCGATGGCAAACCTTCCGGCACGGCTCCCCTTGATGGGGCACGCTGAGTGAGCGTTGTCGGCATAGATGGCGATACGCTCGGACCCGCATTGAAGCGGGTGCAAGGCGAAATCGACTCGGTTTTTGATGCGTTTCTGCCCGTGCCCGGTGACACACGCGCTCGGCTGGTTGAGGCAATGCGTTATGCCGCGATTGGCGGCGGTAAACGAGTGCGGCCCTTGTTAGTGGCAAGCACGGCTGAATTGTTCAGTGTGGATCGCACATCCGCCTTGCGCGCAGGCGCTGCGGTGGAAGCGATTCATGTCTACTCGTTGATCCATGACGACCTGCCTTGCATGGACGATGATGATTTGCGCCATGGTAAGCCGACCTTGCATCACAAATTCGATGAAGCGACCGCGGTTCTAGCCGGTGATGCCTTGCATGCGCTGGCTTTTGAAATACTCGCCGATCACGGAACAAGTTCTGATCCGTTCGTGCGCAGCGAATTGATCGCGACGCTTGGGATGGCCAGCGGCATGCATGGCATGGCAGGCGGCCAAATGATGGATATGGTCGCGGATGAAGAGGGCGTAGAATACGATTTGCCCACCATCACACGCCTGCAACAGCTAAAGACCGGCGCATTGCTCGCTGCCAGCGTCGAAATGGGAGCAATCCTTGGCAAGATCCCACCGGAGGGACGCAATCACTTGCGGGCCTATTCGCGCGATATTGGCCTCGCATTCCAGATCGCCGACGACTTGCTCGATGTAGAGGGCGATGCCGCCTTGGCCGGCAAAGCGCTGCGCAAGGATGAACAGCAAGGCAAGCAGACATTCGTGACCTTGATGGGTGTCGATAAGGCCCGCGAACAGGCCCGCGCATTGGTCGATCAAGCGGTCGCCCATCTGGGCAGCCACGGCGCAGAAGCCGACACCTTGCGAGCGCTTGCCCGGTTTATTGTTGAGCGGGACCGATGAAAGCCGGATTTGTCTCGGCTCTCGCAATTGCATGCACGTTGCTCGGTTGTTCGGACGAACCTGACGTGGTCTCTAACGCGGACGGTTCACAATCCGTCGCCCGACCGACCCCTGAAAAGCATGAGCTTGTGAATGCCTTGGTTGATAGTTTTGACGCACCTGCATGTTTGGATGCTGGGATTCGATATGCTGGTCGAAAAACGGGGCCCGATGGGTTGTTTCACGCGCGAGACTTCATCGCGCCAAGAGTATGCGTTGATCAATTGAAAGAGCGTGTCGAGGCGCTCGGTTTTTCGCGAATATCCGAAGATATGTATGAGGGTGCGCTGTCATCTGACAGCCAAGATCGTATCAGGATTGAGATTGGTGAGGGCCAAGACTTCGGGGCTATAAGTTGGGAGGTCGGATTAGAATGACACGCCGCATCGGGATTTACCCTGGAACATTTGATCCGATCACTTTGGGCCATGCCGACATTATTCGGCGGGGGTCCAAGCTGGTTGATCACCTCATCATTGGGGTGACCACTAACCCTTCGAAAAACCCGATGTTCTCGACCGAAGAACGTTTTGCCATGGTGGAACGTGAGGTGAAGCAGCTTGGCCTGACGAATGTCGAAGTCGTCGGGTTCAACGCGCTGCTCGTGAAATTCGCTCAGAAACAAGGTGCGAACGTGATTATCCGCGGACTGCGCGCAGTCGCCGACTTTGAATATGAGTACCAAATGGCAGGCATGAACCAGCAGCTTGATGAATCGATTGAGACCGTATTCCTGATGGCCGATGTCTCTCTGCAGCCCATCGCCTCGAAACTGGTCAAGGAAATCGCGCTTTATGGTGGAGACATTACGCCCTTCGTTAGCGCGCCTGTCTGTGGTGAGGTAAATGCGCGGGTTGAGGAAATCGGCCGCAAGGGTGATTATTGAACCGGTGACGAGTGCGCACTCATTCATTGAAGTGTCAGGCGCGCGTCGTTAAACGCTGACCCCAATATGCGAAATCAAATGAAGACCCCCATGCTCAAACACACTTTTGGCGCGCTTGCTGCGCTTGCGATGCTGTCCGTTCCTGCCGCCGCATTCGCGCAAACTGATGAAGGCGATCAGGATAGTTCTGGTGATGCGGAGCTGGCGCCGGAGCCAGTCGATACGCGGACCTATCCCAATATTGAGTTTGATCAGTCGGTAGAGCCAGAGAATATCTGGGTGCTCGACCTGTCAAACGGTGAGCGGGTGAAAATTCGTCTGATGGAGGAATGGGCACCAACCCATGTTGAACGGGTCAAAACTCTGACCGCGCAAGGATTCTATGACGGTGTTATTTTTCACCGTGTGATTGACGGCTTTATGGCGCAAAGTGGTGACCCAACCGGCACGGGTCAGGGAGGTTCAGAATTTCCCGACCTTTCCGAAGAATTCAATCCGATGCCGCATGTTCGCGGATCGGTCTCTATGGCGCGCGCCACGGAAGACGACAGTGCGAACAGCCAGTTCTTTATCGTGTTTTATCCGCGCTTTAATCTCGACAAACGTTACACCAACTTTGGTCGCGTGATCGAGAATATGGCAGCGGTGGATGCAATCAATCGCGGTGAACCACCTCAGGACCCAACCCGCATTTTGCAGGCGTCGCTCGCCAGCGATAATCGTCCAAAACCTGTACCCGGCACTACTGCGCCTGAGCCAGAGATTGATATTACCGCAGACTTGCTCAACGCACCGCTTCAGTAAGTTTCGCGCTTTTCGGCGATCACTTTACCGGTTAGGCGCACCGCATGCGTGTTGACCTTTTCGATTTTGACCTACCACAGGACCGAATAGCCCTGCGTCCTGCGCGGCCACGCGATGCCGCGCGCCTTTTGGTTGTGCGCGGGAAGGGCGACTTTGAAGATCACGGTGTGCTTGATCTGCCCGATCTGCTGGAGCCGGGCGACATGCTGGTCTTCAACGACACCCGCGTTATCCCAGCCCAGTTGGAAGGCCGCCGCGCCGGAGGCGAAGCGCGGATTGGTGCGACTTTGCACAAGCGGATCGATCTCAGGCGCTGGCAGGCCTTCATCCGCAATGCCAAACGAGTGAAGGAAGGCGACCAGCTGATCTTTGGCGGCGGTGTCACTGCTATCGCAGAGGCGCGACATAGTGATGGCTCCATCACATTGCGGTTTGAAGGGGCCGAGCCTGTCGAAGTGCTGCTTGATCGTGCAGGCACGATGCCTTTGCCACCATATATCGCGCAAAAGCGCGGCGTGGATGAGCAAGACCTTGCCGACTACCAAACGATGTTTGCAAACGAACCGGGCGCGGTAGCTGCTCCAACGGCTTCCTTGCATTTCACGACAAAGTTGATCGCGGCGCTGGATATGCGCGGGATTAAGCGCGAAATGCTCACGTTGCATGTCGGCGCGGGCACGTTTCTGCCGGTGAAGGCTGATGACACAGATGACCACGTCATGCATTCGGAGTTCGGGCGGATCGATGCCGGAACAGCCGGTCGTATCAATGCGGCAAAGGCTGCGGGCGGCCGGATCATTGCCGTGGGTACCACGTCACTGCGCCTGCTCGAAAGTGCGAGCGACGAAAGCGGACGGGTGTGTGAGTTTGCCGCAGACACCGACATATTCATCACGCCAGGTTATCGCTTTAAGGTCGTCGATGGGCTGATGACCAACTTTCACCTTCCCAAATCGACCCTGATGATGCTCGTCAGTGCGATCATGGGGCGGGATCGCATGATGGCAGCCTATGATCATGCAATCGCCAATGACTACCGTTTCTATTCTTACGGCGATTCCTCGCTGCTCTTGCCTTGAGTTTCGCTGCCTGACGCTTGTAATCGCGCCGCGCTATGCCAAATGCTGGTGGTGAACGAAACAATCCTTGAAATCGAAGGCCTGAAAAAGGTCTATTCTGGCGGTGTGAGAGCGCTGGATGGCGTTGATTTGACCATTCGCAAAGGTGAAATTTTTGCGCTGCTTGGTCCCAATGGTGCGGGTAAGACGACTTTGATCGGCGCGGTCTGCGGCTTGGTGCGTCCCACTGACGGCACAATCACCGCATTTGGGCATGATCTGGCGCGCAATTGGCGTGCAGCGAGAGCACGGATTGGTTTGGTTCCTCAAGAGCTTAGCACAGACATGTTCGAAACGGTCGAGCGTGCGGTTGCTTATTCACGCGGGCTGTTTGGTCATGCCCCAGACAAAGCCCGCATTCACGAAATTCTCAAAAGCCTGTCGCTCTACGAAAAGCGTTCAAGCCAAATTCGTGAGCTATCCGGTGGGATGAAGCGACGGGTGTTGATTGCAAAAGCCCTGGCGCACGAGCCGGAGTTGTTGTTCCTCGATGAACCAACCGCCGGGGTCGACGTGGAACTGCGCAAGGGCATGTGGGAGCAGATCGCGGCTCTGCGTGAGCGCGGCACGACGATCATCCTCACCACGCATTATATCGAAGAGGCCGAATTGATGGCGGATCGCGTCGGGATCATTCGCGGCGGGCGCATCCTGATGGTGGATGACAAAGACGCGATCATGCAACGCATGGGCACGACAGAGGCGGTCATCACCTTAAGCGAGCCTCTATCGCAGTTGCCTGAGCCAATCGCACAATTTCCCGTCACGCTCAGCGAGGATGGCCTTGAACTCTGTTACCGCGGTGGAGACGGGTCAGGAAGTGGCAGCGAAGAAGTGGCGGCGTTGACCAAGGCTTTGATCGCAGCAGGTGTCGATTATCGCGGCATTGATGTGCATGACTCCTCACTAGAGGACATTTTCATCGATCTTGTTAGCGCAGAGGAGGCAGCGTGATGGGGTTCAATGCACGCGGCGCTTGGTCAATATATACCCGCGAATTGATGCGTGCGATGCGCACCGCATTTCAGTCAATTCTCTCGCCTGTCCTTACGACCTCGCTCTATTTTGTGGTGTTCGGCACTGTGATCGGCGCGCGAATGGAACCGGTTGATGGGGTGCCCTATGGCGCATTTATCATCCCGGGTCTCTTGATGCTGACTTTATTGGGCGAGACCACCAGCAATTCGAGTTTCGGCATCTATATGCCGCGCTTTACGGGCACAATTTATGAACTGCTTTCCGCGCCTGTTGGTGTGGCAGAGACCTTGATCGGATTTGTGGGAGCAGCTGCGACCAAGGGCTTGGTTTTAGCCGCCATCATCCTTGCTACGGCGACCTTGTTTGTCGACTACGAGATCAAATATCCAGTGCTCGCCATAGGGTATATCATGCTCGTCGCGGCCAGCTTTTCACTCTTCGGTTTTATCCTTGGTGTGTGGGCAGATGGTTTTGAAAAACTTGGAATTATTCCACTGCTGATTCTGACACCGCTCACATTTTTGGGCGGAACATTCTATTCCATCGACCAATTGCCAGAGCCATGGAGCACCATCGCACTAGCCAATCCTATTGCGTTTTTGGTGAGCGGGTTGCGTTGGACATTTTACGGCACATCAGACGTGTCGATCTGGGTTTCGCTGGGACTGACGCTCGGCTTTCTGGCCCTATGCACTGCTGTGATTGCCTTCATATTCAAAACTGGCTGGCGGTTGAGAGAGTGACGCGTTCGACGTGGTTCGCCTGACTAAGGGTTTGATTAGGTTTTGATCTCTAGTGCCATACCGGTTCTTTAGGGAGGCGAGTATGCAGCGCGCGGTTGCAACCAAGATTTCTTCATTTGCCATATCCGGCACGGCAGCCGGTCTTTTCGCTATCGCTATTCAACGGCATACGCTTGCATTTGAAGGAATTTTTGCAGGCATTACGATCGATGAAATGGCCATCAGATTGGTCGTTCCGGCGTTCGTATTCCTCGCGATTTTCGTGGGTGGTCATTTTGCGCTGCGCCGGGTTCACCTTGAAGCCCGGCTTGTTTATTCGCTCTTGGGTGCAGTCGGATTTGTCGCATCCACCGCGATCTCTGCCCCTGCCGAGGTTTATGCATCGGCCATTGAACAAGGCGTTATGAGCGTTCTGATTGTGCTTACGATTGCTTTGGGATCGCTTGTCGGATTTATCTATGTTCGATCCGCAGGGTTTGAGAGTGACGAGGACGAAAGCGAGCAAGTCGCGCAGGCACATCGATTGAATGCCGTGCGCCAGAATGTTGCTAAAACCTTTGGCCCTGCCGGTCTAACGGCATCCGACCGACCACAGTCAGGCGCAACCCGTGCTGACGTCACAATGGACGATAACTCCCTAATCGCGACCGAACAGGATGAGTTTTTCGATGGGCCACTGCGCGTTGTCACCTCCACGCGAGCATTGTTTCTTGCGGCTTTTGCAGGTGGGTTTGCGCACACATTCTACGCTACCTTTGTCTCTATCGTTTTCGGCACGGCTGATCCTCGCGGGCAAGAGCGCTTTATGGAGCAGGTCGAAAGCGGCGAGATGATTGTGTCAATCGGCACCGGCCTGATCTTCTCCATCGTCATCTGCCTCATGCTCATCACGCCAGCGGTCTTTGCCCTGCATAAACTGCTGCAGTCTCGCAAGATCACCGATATGGGCAGCTACGTTGTGTGGGGGGCGGTTGCCCCTGTGGGTCTTGGACTGTTGATGTTCGTGATCGGTATCTTGTTCACGCATTGGTTTGTCCTGCCCTTGGCCGTTGCGATGGGGGTCTATCGTCATCTCGCCGGGCTTGAACCTGATGCGCTGCCTGAGGATATCTTGGTGCGTGACCGCAGGACTTTGGTCGGTAAAGATCATGTGAGACGCCGGACGCATCGCGTAATCGGGTAATCCCTCGCCTATCGTGCAATTCCTCGCTAGGCGCTGCGGCGATGGCTCAACGATTCACCTTTACCCTTGCCGCGACCGATGGACGTGCGCGAACCGGGCGTATTCAAATGCAGCGCGGCGATATCCGCACGCCTGCCTTTATGCCTGTCGGAACCGCCGCCACGGTGAAGGCGATGAAGCCTGAGAGCGTGCGGGCGACTGGCGCGGACATCATCCTTGGAAACACCTATCACCTGATGCTGCGCCCCGGAGCAGAGCGTGTCGCGCGGCTTGGTGGGTTGCACAAGTTTATGAACTGGGATCGCCCGATCCTTACCGATTCCGGCGGCTATCAAGTGATGAGCCTATCTGATCTGCGCAAACTAACCGAGGAGGGCGTGGAATTTCGCAGCCATCTCGATGGGTCAAAGCATATGCTGACCCCGGAACGATCCATGGAGATTCAGCGGCTGTTGGACTCAGACATTGTGATGGCGTTCGATGAATGCCCACGCGCCGACCGGCCCCGCGATGAGATTGCACAGAGTATGGAGCTTTCCATGCGCTGGGCCAAACGCAGCCGTGATGGCTTTGACAGTGGAGAGGAACACGCAGCGCGTTCGGCTCTCTTCGGCATTCAACAGGGTGCTCTTGATCAGGAGTTGCGTGCAATCAGCGCACAGAAGCTCACTGATATCGGGTTTGATGGCTACGCCGTTGGCGGATTGGCTGTCGGCGAGGGGCAGGAGGCTATGTTCGGTGTGCTCGACTATGCGCCTGAAATGCTGCCCGTTGACCGTCCGCGATATCTTATGGGGGTAGGTAAGCCCGATGATCTGGTTGGCGCGGTCGAACGCGGCATTGATATGTTCGATTGCGTGCTTCCCACACGATCGGGTCGTAACGGTCAGGCATTCACTTGGAATGGCGCGGTGAACCTACGCAATGCGCGCCATGCGGAGGATACCGGGCCACTTGATGAGCGCTGCACATGTGCGACCTGTACAACATACTCACGCGCTTACTTGCACCATCTGCAAAAGAGCGGCGAGATCCTTGGCGCCATGTTGGTGACAGAGCACAATTTGGCGTTCTACCAAGCCTTGATGCAGGGGATGCGGGATGCCATTGGGAATGCGCGTTTCGCAAAATTTGCCGCTGATTTCCGGCTCGATTATCTTGGAAGTTCCAAATAGATGCCCAAAGCTCCCGAAGACTGTCAGGATATGTCGCAAGTGCGCGAAGGGGTCGATGCGACTGACCGAGAGTTGGTTGCGCTGTTAGAGACCCGGTTTGGTTATATGCGCGCAGCTGCCCGGATAAAGGGCACGCGCGATGCGGTGCGGGATGAACCTCGCAAGTCAGCGGTGATCAATGCTGCGGTCGATGATGCTGAGGCGCGCGGTATTCCCGGCGATGTGATCGGCGATATTTGGGAGCGTTTGGTCGAGGGGTCAATCGCATACGAATTCACCGAATGGGACCGGATCAGGGATTAAGAAACCGCTCTAATCTAGGCTCTTTCTCGCTTGGTTTCGCTTGTTTAACGGTGTGCGCTAGCTTTTCGACCTTGGCATTCCACTTTGCCGCGTGCTTCTCTGCTCCGCCAAATTTCACCTGCCCAAGCGGCAGAATGCGCACCGGTTTGAACCCAGCAAATTCCAAGATCTGCTTTTTCCAGCGATTGATAATCGCGTTACCATGCGCGATGCGGTGATAAATCGGTGGGGTGTCCATGGTGATGATTACATCGGCGGATCGACCAACCATATGTCTGTCCCACCAAGTGTCATTCTCATGATAGGCAAAGGTGAAACCAGGCAGGAACACTCGGTCAAGCAATCCTTTTAATTCAGCTGGCTCCGCGCCCCACCACATGGGGAAAACGAAGACGACGTGATCGCAATTATCGAGTTGCTGCGCAAAGGCGGCGAGATCAGGCTCCCATTCGGTACGCTTGCGATACCCGTGCTTTAGATTGGTAGCGAACGAGAAGTCGCGCACAGCAACACGGCTCACGGTGTATGCGGCGGGCAGGGCGCTCTCATAAATATCTAGTAAGTGCGAGCAGTAGCGCCCTTCATCCGGGTGAGCATCGATCAGCAGCACATCCACAGCATTTCCCCTATCCCATAGATGGGCAGCATGGGCGGGTGTTGCACAAAAGAAAAGGGCGGCCCCGCAGGACCGCCCCAATTCTTTCTTTCGGCATATCGCGGATTAGCGCGAGTAGAATTCAACCACGAGGTTGGGTTCCATGGTGACCGGGTAAGGCACTTCGTCAAGTTTTGGCACGCGGGTGAAAGCGACCTTGTCGTTGCCTTCTGGCACAACATAATCGGGAATTTCACGCTCGGGCAGGCTTTGCGCTTCGATAACCAATGCCATTTCCTTGGCTTTCGAGCCGAGGCTGATGACATCGCCGAGATCGATGCGGCGGCTTGCGATGTTGCACTTTACTCCGTTCACATAAATGTGACCGTGGCTCACGATCTGACGCGCTGCGAAGATCGTGGGTGCGAATTTCGCGCGGTAAACGATCATGTCGAGACGGCGTTCGAGCAAACCAATCAGGTTCTGGCTCGTGTCACCCTTCATCTTGGTTGCGTCTTTATAGGTTGAACGGAACTGCTTTTCCGTCACGTCGCCATAATAGCCTTTGAGCTTTTGCTTGGCACGCAGTTGCAGGCCGAAATCGCTCATCTTGCTCTTACGACGCTGACCGTGTTGGCCAGGACCATAGGAACGCTTGTTTACCGGGGAATTTGGACGACCCCAGATGTTTTCGCCCATCCGACGGTCGAGTTTATGCTTCGAGCTGGTACGCTTCGTCATACGAATATCCTTCAAATTTGCAGGACCGCCCAAATGGCGGTCATTGAACCCGGCATCACACCGTATGAGCGCTTTGTCATACGCGGCCGCCGCTTCACCGGGGTGCGGAGCCAAATTGTGAATGGCGCAAATAGCTGCACGCCTGTGGAAGTCAAGCATTTCGCTCGCCAATTGCGCAAGATGCTTAGTTTAAAGCCCTGCGTAGAATTGAGCGCGATCAATGAGCCTCTGACGTTGATTACCAGCGGCCTGAGTTTCGGCATGCTCAACGGCGTCGCGCCATTCCTGTTCTGTCAAACAGATATGCCGAATTCCATTGAGCCGAGAGCGCTCCAGACAAAGCACGTTTGCGCCGTTTTCGCTGGCTGCATTTTGCGCGTTCGCTGACACAAATGTGCGATGGCTGGATAAAAGCGCATCATCAGGACTCACTGCAAACAGTGGCAATGCAACGGAAATCAAGACGAGGCTCATAACAGTTCTCCCAACAACTCAAAGAAATTGGCGATAGCCTAATTTACCGCAACTGAATCATGCACTTCTTGGACCCTAGCGCCGCTGGTTGAGTTCCCGCCAGCCTTCTGCAGTGCGGCACACACGCGTTTTGCGGCGGCTTGATGCGTCGAGGCGAATGCTACGACAGATTACTCGCTCTTCTTCAGCTTCTTCTTCGACAGCAGGAGCCTCCTGTGCCGGTGCGGCAGGTACCTCAGGAGCAGTATCTGCCGACTGTGCTGGTTGGACGGGCCGCTCGCCAGCAGGCTCAGCGCCTTCGACGACGGGTTGGCTCTCAACGCCTTCACCTGGCTCATCTGCCAAAGCGGAAACGGCGAGGAGAGGGGCAGCACACGCAAAAGTTGCCGCAGCCGCGACACGCACAAAGGTCGATTTCATCATTATTCTCGCAAATAGGGGTAAATGAGAGTTCGCCATTGCTAACGAGCGGCATTGGCAATGTCCACGGCCAAGGAACCTATCGGCGTGGTGGCTTCTCCAGTGTGCTCAAAACGCCTCTTAGAGTGCGCACTTCCAAGTGATTCCATGCAGGCTTAGTCAGAACAGTCCGCAAAGTGCGTGCGGTGGCTTCGCGCCTTGCCTCGGGCAGGAAATAGCCGCGCAGATCGAGCAGCTTTTCAAAATGGGCGATCAAACCTTCGAGCTGATCCTGCGGTGCGGGAGGGAGGATATCTTCTTCGTTCGTGGGCTGAACGAGCTCCGTTTCAGAACCCGCCAACTCGCTGCCAATTCGCGACCATTCATATGCGACGAGGATCACCGCCTGCGCCAAGTTAAGCGAGCCGAATTCCGGGTTGATCGGGACGGTCAGAATATGTCGGGCAAGCGCCACATCCTCGGTCTCCAAACCCGACGCTTCGCGCCCGAACAACACGGCATGACGACCGGGGTCTTTATGCACCAGCCGCGCAGCCCCATCGGGCCCGACCACCGGTTTCGTAACGCCGCGCTTGCGCACTGTGGTGGCATAGACATGTTCGCAATCGGCAACTGCTTCGGCTGTGGAGGCGTAGACCTTAGCTTGATCCAGCACGATATCCGCGCCCGATGCGGCCGGGCCAGCAGAGGGATTGGGCCAGCCATCGCGCGGATTGACGATGCGCATTTCTGTCAGGCCAAAGTTGAGCATTGCGCGCGCGGCCTTGCCGATATTCTCGCCCAGTTGCGGGCGGACCAGAACAATGATGGGTTTGCCCGCCACTTTAGTCTTTTGCAGCGTCTGCGACGGTGCTCGCGAATTCTTCAAAGTCTTTCGCTTCGGAGAAATCGCGATAGACACTGGCAAAGCGAATATAGGCAACGCTGTCGATTTGCTTCAGCCCGTCCATCACCATCTCGCCGATGCGATGGGATGGTACTTCGGGTTCGCCTGCGGTTTCAACCTGGCGTTGAATACCGGATATTAGCTGATCGATGGCCTCTTCGCTGACGCCGCGTTTGCGGCAGGCGAGCGATACGGATTGCTCGATCTTTGAACGGTCAAACGCCTCGCGACGATCACCCGATTTTACAATCGTAACCTCGCGCAGTTGCACGCGTTCAAAAGTGGTGAAACGCGCTCCGCATGATCCACATTGACGCCGCCGCCGGATCGCATTGGCATCCTCGGTTGGACGCGAATCCTTTACTTGCGTGTCGTCATTGGCACAAAACGGACAGCGCATTACGCGTCAGGATAGACCGGGAAGGCCGCGCACAAATCGGCAACGCGCGAGCGCACGCTTTCCTCGATCTGAGCATCGCCTTCTGGACCATTCTTCGACAGACCATCGACCACTTCGGCGATTAGCTTGCCCACGATACGGAATTCGGCAGGACCAAAGCCGCGCGTCGTGCCCGCCGGGGTGCCAAGGCGGATGCCGCTGGTCACAAATGGAGAGCGTGTGTCGAAGGGGATTCCGTTCTTGTTACAGGTCAGCCAAGCGCGATCTAGCCCAGCCTCGGCAGCTTTGCCCGTCACGTCTTTTGCGGTGAGATCAACCAGCATCGAATGGTTATCCGTCCCACCCGAAACAATCCGCAGACCGTTCTCTTCAAGGCTAGCCGCCAATGCGCGCGCATTTTCAACGATGCGGTGCGCATAGGTTTTGAATTCGGGTTGTAACGCCTCAAGAAACGCCACAGCCTTGGCCGCAACGACATGCATTAGCGGGCCGCCTTGGAGGCCGGGGAAAACCGCCATGTTCAATGGCTTGGTGAACTTCTCATTGTTCCACAGCATGATGCCTGAACGCGGGCCGCGCAGACTTTTGTGCGTGGTTGAGGTCACGATATCACAATGCGGGAAGGGCGACGGGTGCGCGCCGCCAGCGACCAATCCGGAGATGTGGCTCATATCGCAAAGCAGGACCGCGCCCACTTCATCGGCAATCTTGCGGAACGCGGCAAAGTCCCAGATCCGCGAATAGGCGGTACCGCCACAGATGATGATCTTGGGCTTATGCTCGCGCGCCGTGGCGGCGACTGCATCCATATCGATCAGTTCATCGCCTTCGGTCACGCCATAGCTGACAGGGTTGAACCACTTACCCGACATATTGACCGGTGAACCATGAGTCAGGTGCCCGCCTGAATTGAGGTCAAGACCCATAAATGTGTCGCCCGGCTGCAAGAGCGCAAGGAACACCGCTTGGTTCATTTGACTGCCGCTGTTTGGCTGAACGTTGGCAAAGTTGCATCCAAACAATTGCTTAGCGCGCTCAATGGCCAGGGTTTCGACCACGTCCGCATAGTCACAGCCGCCATAGTACCGCTTGCCCGGATAGCCTTCTGCGTATTTGTTGGTGAACACGCTGCCGGTCGCTTCAAGCACTGCTTTGGACGCAATGTTCTCGCTCGCGATCAGCTCGATCTTGTCCTGTTGACGTTTCAGCTCATTACCGATGGCAGCCGCGATTTCGGGATCCGCGGTGGCGAGGTCATCATTCCAAAAACCGTGCATTGGGTTCACTACGTCGTTGGGCTGGGTGCTCATTGATGGGTCTCAATATGGTCAGGCAAAATGGGAGGAACGCCAAGTTTGGCGACGCGGCGCTGGTGACGGCCAGCCGGGTCATCTGCATCAGCAAATTCGGTGCTTAGGAAAGTAGCTACGCAAGACTTGGCCATTTCGATGCCTGTCAGTCGCGCACCAAGGGCAATGCAGTTCGCGTTATTGTGTTCGCGCGCGAGAGCGGCTGACAAGGGCTCGGATACTAACGCACAACGCAGGGCTGGGTGGCGATTGACGCTGATGGAGATGCCGACGCCGGATCCGCACAGCGCGATGCCATATTCCACGGTGCCATCGGCGATGACTTCGGCCAATTTGTATCCGTAGTCGGGATAATCGACGCTCTCCCCGGCATCAGGGCCAAGATCGGCTACTTCGTGGCCTTCATCCATCAACCATTCGGCAATCTCTGCCTTCATGTCGGTGGCGGCGTGATCGGAGGCTATTGCAATGCGCATGGAGGGCTACATAGTGCGCGCATCGGTCGGACTCCACCCCAAGTCTTGCGCTTTTCCTCGTGTTAGAACGAATTTCGCTGTGAGCTATGCAATTGGCCCCTTGTGCTGAGCTTGTGCATGTTTCATTTCGAGGCTCCACCCCACGCAAAATCACTCAGGGTCAGTCCGCGATGCGTTCCGTTCTTTCTGCTTTTTTCCTCGCCATCATTGCCCTTCCCGGATGGAGCGCAGTTTTGGCCGAACCGGGAACAGAGGCGGAGCGTGTCTCGCGTGGTTCGGCGGTAGAGGGTGGTCACGGCGCAGTGGTGATTTCTATCCGCAGTGAACTGTACCTCGATGATCCGCTGCATGTCTATTTTCTGCGCGAAGGCGGAAACATCGCAAACGATGCCGATGTCGTTCGGTTTGAGCGGCGACAGGGCTTTTTTGCGTTTGGCAATGACACGGTCGAATACAAAATTCGGGCGTTTCAATTGCGGCCGGGAAGCTACCGCTTGGTCGCGCATGGCATGAATTGTCCCAATGTTCCGGCCGAGGACGAACGCTGCTTAATCGATGTGCAAGGACTGACCGGAGGCGAGCAATTGTCGCGGCCCAGTCGAGGCTATGGCGCGATTGCGCCAAGGTTTGAAATTGAGGCCGGTAAGATAACCTATGCGGGCGACTTTGCACTGACTGCGCGTAACACCATTGAATGGTCTGAAATACCTTATGAGGAAATGAACCGTATGCACGGCCGGTTTTCTGGTATGGCGGTGATGCCGGAGCCAATCATTCCAGGGGAATTTCGCCTTCGGTTCGGTTTGAATCCCCGATCATATGAAGATGACAAAAACCGCCGGTACTAGAGGCGCTATTTCTTCGCTTTTTTGACCGCCTTGCGCGCCCATTTCCAAAGCGCCTCTATCTCTTTGGCAGCTTTGCCCTCGGGATCCATTTCGCCTGCCGTTTCACCCTTGGCGCTGGAGCGGTGAAAGGCGGCGCGGTCACCCAACTCAACTGGGCACAAATCTAAGCCCATCGCGCGGGCGGCTTTACGCGCTTCGTCGGCGAGTTTGGTCGCACCTGACGGCACCGCGTTCAGAACCACAAAGGCGGGTGTTTTGGCAAAACTCACCAGATCAGCAATCGGTTCAAGAGCCGCAAGATCAAATGCGCGCGGCTTGGTCGGGACCAGCACAATATCCGCCGCCTTGATCGCTTCACGTGCGGCGGCATCGGCATGGGGAGGGGTGTCGATCACGATAAAGTCGACGCCGTTCTTTTGCGCACTGGCAATCGTGCGACCGAGCCGGGCCGGGGGCGCAGTCACCACAACGGGCAGGAAATCGCCACGCCAATCGCTCCACGCAGCTGCCGTCGCCTGAGGATCGGTATCGATCACACAGCTTTCATGCTTAGCCTGAGCCGCGCGCGTGGCGAGGTTCACCGCAAGCGTGGTTTTGCCTGAGCCGCCTTTTTGGCTGACGATAGCGATGATGGTGGGGATATCATTGGGCATGTTGGGAATCCAATCTAGCTTTCTTTGATCGAGTGCGATTTTGCTAGTGCGATTTTGCAAGTGCGAAGTTGCCGTAGAGTGTCAAGTAATGTGCAGGGTTTGCAACCTAATGGTTGATAAATGTGGAGGAAATGAGCTGTACTCTGGAATTTGTTCTTGTTTCATTCCACCCTAGCCAGCTGATAGTCGGATTTAAGGAGGTGACGGAGATGAATGAAAAATCGAGAATTAAGACCGCAATTCAGCAAATCGTCCGTGAAATGATAAGTTCAGAAGAAATTGTGTCCATCAAGACAGAGGACATCATTGCGGCTCTTCGTGGCGGTCACCAAACCTTGATCAAGGAGCTTACTGATCAGCTCGTAGACCAGCAGCTGACGCGGTATGTGGGAAGTGTAATTGGCTCAACGAGGCGCGTGGGTCGTGGAGCCTCGCTTCTCGATCTGATAGCTGATGAGGAAAATCTACCGGTCATTTACACGCTCAAAAATGGCGAAAAGAAGCGGCTCGAAGACCTCACTGGCGAGCAAATAGGTGCGCTGGCCGCAAAAGAGCAGAAAGCGCGACAGGCGGCCCAAAACGCGAGTCCGCTACAATTGGCTTTAGTGGAGTTCGAGAAGGCAGGAGTCTCGAGCGATGTCACTCTTGGCCAGCTTGTTAGAAGCGGCTCATAAAGTGCAAGTGCGACGTCTACCCTAGTCTCCCTACTGATCCAAGAACGACCGCATCTTCCGACTACGGCTTGGGTGCTTCAGCTTGCGAAGCGCCTTAGCCTCAATTTGACGAATACGTTCGCGCGTCACGCTGAACTGTTGGCCAACTTCTTCCAACGTGTGGTCAGTATTCATGCCGATGCCGAACCGCATACGCAGCACACGTTCTTCACGTGGGGTTAGCGATGCGAGGACGCGGGTGACAGTCTCTTTGAGGTTCGCTTGGATCGCGGCATCAACCGGGATCACAGCGTTTTTGTCCTCAATAAAGTCGCCTAGGTGCGAATCTTCCTCATCACCGATTGGTGTTTCGAGGCTGATTGGCTCCTTAGCGATTTTCATCACCTTGCGGACCTTTTCCAAAGGCATGGACAGACGCGCTGCCATTTCTTCGGGAGTTGGCTCGCGACCTTCTTCGTGCAGGAACTGGCGCGACGTGCGCACCAGTTTGTTGATCGTCTCGATCATGTGCACAGGAATACGGATCGTGCGCGCTTGGTCTGCGATAGACCGCGTAATCGCCTGCCTGATCCACCATGTCGCATAGGTCGAGAATTTGTAACCGCGGCGATATTCAAACTTATCAACCGCCTTCATCAGGCCGATATTGCCCTCTTGAATCAGATCAAGGAATTGCAGGCCGCGATTGGTGTATTTCTTGGCAATGGAAATCACGAGACGCAGGTTCGCCTCCACCATTTCCTTTTTCGCGATGCGCGCTTCACGCTCACCTTTTTGCACCATGTTCACGATGCGGCGGAATTCGGGCAGCGCCATGCCGGTATTCGCAGCAATATCAGTGATTTCCGTGCGGATGCGATCAATCGCGCCCTCTTCTTTGTCAGCGAAAGCGGCCCATTTCTTGTCCTTCTTCGCATTCGCCGCGATCCAGCCATCGTCGAGCTCATTGCCGACATAACTTTTGAGGAAATCGATCCGCTTAATCTTGTGACGCTCCGCCAGACGCAGCATTTGCCCGCCAAGCGCTGTCAGGCGGCGGTTAAAGGCGTAGAGGTTGTCGACCAGAAACTCGATCTTGGTCGCGTGGAACTGCATGCTTTCCACTTCAGCGGTCAGCTCATCGCCAAGCGTTTCGTACTTCTTCTCTTTCGCCTTGGGGAACTCATCGCCAGCAGCCAGTGTCTCTACCCGCTCGGCCTGCAACTTCTCAAAGGTTTTGAAGAGCTTGGTGATGCGAGCAAAACGGTCAATTGCATCCGGTTTAAGCGCGGCTTCCATCTGAGCGAGGGAGAGGGTGTTGTCCTCCTCTTCCTCTTCTTCCTTTTTGGTTTCGCCTTCTTCGCCGTCGTCGCCTTCGCCCTCTTCCTTGTGATCCTCGACTTCATCTTCGTCGCGGATTGTCGGGCCAGCGGTCTCTTCCGAGATCTCGCCGTCGTCTTCCTCGTTCTCTTCCTCCATCTTGTCAGGTGGAGGCTCCTTTGAAAGCATCGCATCAAGATCAAGGATCTCACGCAGCTGCATGTCTTCCGAGTTTAGTGCTTCGGACCATTGGATGATGGCGTGGAAGGTGATCGGGCTTTGGCAAAGGCCCATGATCATCATATCACGACCGGATTCGATCCGTTTCGCAATCGCAATCTCGCCCTCGCGGCTGAGCAATTCGACCGCGCCCATTTCGCGCAGATACATGCGCACAGGGTCATCGGTCCGATCACCGGCACCGGTCTTCTTGGCCGCCGCAGCCTTAGTCTCTTTTTTGGCAGCCGGTTTCTTGCCATCTTCATCGACGGCCATTTCTTCGACTTCGGCATCCACTTCCGCTTCGGCTTCAGCTTCTTCGTCGTTTTCGACGATCTGCACACCCATTTCGGAAAGGCCGGTTTGAATGTCCTCGATCTGGTCGGGGCTCATTTCACCGGATGGCAACGCGGCATTGAGCTCATCATAGGTGATGTAGCCCTTTTTCTTGCCCTTGCTTATCAGCTTTTTGACCGATGCTTCATTGAGATCGATCAGCGGTGCGTCGTCTTTATCTTGTGTTTTTGCGGTCGAGGCCATGGTTGTCGGTCGTTCCGTTTCTGGTGACTTTATCAAACAAGTGCTGCGTCCAGCGCCCTTGATAAAGCCAGCAATGTTAATCCCGTCGCGCTGCTATCATGCAGCTTCGTCATCAGCCGGCGGACCGGCTTTCTTTCGTCCGAATGCTTTCAGACTTTCATCCACTTCGGTGAGCTGTGCGCGTAAGCGGGCCTGTTCGGCAAAGGACCCTTCCGGATCTTCGTCAAACCGAGCGATCGTTGCCGCCATAGCGGATTCGAGCGCTGGTTTTTGGGCCAGCAACGACACAGCTTCAGCCAATTCCTCGCGCGCTTCACCGGGGGATGTGCCTTCTCTGAGGAAGGCGTAACGTTGGTCTTCCGGTGGGGCGGGATAGCCTTGCTTATGCGATATGGCGTTTGTGGGCTGCGAATCAAGCGTTTCTGACAGTTCAATCAACGATTCAATTTCAGGCGCGACATTCGGGTTGAGCTGGGCAAGGCGGCTGAGCGCTTCGGAATGGCGTGCGATCTCTGCTGGATGACGCACCAATCCGGCGATTACTGCGGACAGAAATGTTGCGCGTTGACCACCCGACATGGCGCGACTGAGTACATCGCGGGCGCCCTGTGACAGGCCTGGCGGGGTAGGGGATGATCCACGCCACGGTCCGCTTTTCGTCATGGGACGCTGCGCACGAGGAGTGCGCGGCGGATAAGCAAAGGCGGAGAACCGGTCGAGCAATTCGCGGCGATAAAGCGCGCGGATATCGCTGTCCTCGATCGTATCGACATGCTCCATCAGTCGCGCTTTCAACCCGGCCTTTGCCTCTGGGCTGGCGAGCGGTTTGGCGTCGCGTTCAAATTCCCACAAAGTGTCGAGCAGGCTTTTGGGTTCGGCCAAAAGCTTTTCCATCGCTCCCGGACCGTGCTCTTTGATCAGATCATCGGGATCGAGCCCTGTGGGCAGCCGCACGATGTTGAGCGAACGCATCGGAGCCAGCATCGGCAGCGCGCGCGTGATCGCCCGCATGGCCGCGCGCCGACCCGCCGTGTCTCCGTCAAAGCAAAGTATCGGCAGCTCAACCATGCGCCACAGCATCTCCAGCTGCATTTCGGTGAGCGCAGTGCCAAGCGGTGCGACTGCATCATCAAATCCCGCCTGAGCCAGCGCGATCACATCCATATAGCCTTCGACCACTAAAACTCGGCCCGATTGGCGTGATGCGGGGGCTGCTCGGTGGAGGTTGTAGAGCGTGCGGCCTTTGTCAAACAGCGGCGTGTCGGGTGAATTCAGATATTTTGCGACACCATCGCGTTTATCCATAATCCGCCCGCCAAAGGCGATCACGCGCCCGCGTGCATCCTGAATCGGCAACATGATTCGCTCTCGAAAGCGGTCATATGTGGTGCCATCATCGGTCTTGATCCGCATGCCGGTCTCAACCAGCATCGCATCCTCATATCGGGCCAGCGCGCGGTTCAAGGCCTGCTTGCTCGGTGGGGCATAGCCAAAGCCAAACTCTCGCAAGATTTCCGGCTTTAATCCGCGCCCAGTCAGATATTGCATCGCTTTGCGCCCGTCGGCGCTGCGTAAATTGTTGACGAACCATTCCTGAGCCTCAGTGGTGACGTCCACCAGCTCGGCTCGTTTCTCGGCCTTCTTTGCTGCAATCGGATCGGGCGCGGGGACTTCCATCCCGGCCTCTGCCGCTAGTTCCTTTACCGCATCTATAAAAGATAGGCCGCGCTGTTCCGTCATCCAACTGATGACATCGCCGTGCGCGCCGCACCCAAAGCAATGGTAGAACTGCTTTTGATCATTGACGTAGAAGCTCGGCGTTTTCTCGTCATGGAACGGACAGCACCCTTTCCATTCGCGCCCCGCACGCGTCAGCTTATCTGTGCGCAGGATCACCGTCGACAGCGTGATACGCGCGCGCAGTTCGTCCTTCCATTGCGGGGTGATAGCCATCCTCGTAAAATGCGCGCGAACGCATTCCGGTTCAACCTTGTTGCGAAACGAGTGTGTGGACTAGCCTGTGCGAAAACCCAAAATTAACTCAGTGCCGCTTTCACCAGCCCACTGGCCATTTTGCCGTCGAGCACTGCTCCATGCCGCGCTTTCAATTCGCCCATTACTTTGCCCATATCCTGCATGCCAGACGCACCCGTCTCTTCCTTGATCGCGGCGATTGCAGCGGCGGTTTCTACCTCGCTCATCATTTGCGGCAGGAATTCATCGATTACGGCAAGCTCGGCTTCTTCTTTCGCGGCCAACTCCTCGCGCCCACCATCGCGGTACATGGTGATCGATTCGCGGCGCTGCTTCGCCATTTTCTGCAATACGCTGGTGACCAGAACATCATCGTCGATTTCCTTGGACGACGTGCGCTCTTCAATATCGCGGTCCTTGATCTTGGCCGAAATCTGGCGAAGTGTCGCGGTGCGCTCTTTTTCCTTGGCTTTCATCGCGGTTATGGTGGCGGCCTTGATATCGTCTCTGATCATGTGATTTGAACTTTGCTGTGGATGGAATGGGTCGGCGCGACCTCTAACGCATACAGACCGCCTCGCCTAGGTTGACGCGGGGTCAGGGTCTGTCTAGCCGATGAGACTTAGCGACATTGCTGGAAATTTGAACGAAACGGAGCGCCCCATGGCCCCATCCGCGAATATCCCTGCGCAACCCAAAGATGCGACCGGTTGCTGTGTTTTGGCCGATGGAACGGTGATTTGGGGGACAGGCTTCGGCTATGCCGGATCGGCTGTTGGAGAGGTGTGCTTTAACACATCGATGACCGGTTATCAGGAGGTGATGACCGATCCCTCTTACGCCGCGCAGATTGTCACTTTCACGTTTCCCCATATCGGCAATGTCGGCGCGAATGGAGAGGATATCGAGTCCGTCGTTGAAGGCGCGGTCGGCTGTATCGTGCGCGAAGACGTGACGGTGCCATCTAACTTTCGCAGCTTAGAAAACTTCACGACATGGATGGAGCGTCAAGGCAAGATTGGCCTGTCTGGTGTGGATACTCGCGCTCTGACCCGCCGCATCCGTATGTCGGGCGCGCCCAATGCGGTGATCGCTTATGCGCCGGACGGTAAATTCGATCTTCCAACTCTGATTGTGCGCGCTCAGGAATGGGCCGGGCTCGAAGGGATGGATCTGGCTAAGCGAGTTACCCGAGAGGCTCAGCAAAGCTGGGAAGGCGGCTTTTGGCAGCTCGGCCACGGCTATGGCGGAGGCGCGGGCGAGGGTGCCCCCCATGTCGTTGCGATTGATTACGGGGCAAAGGACAACATCTTCCGCAATCTGGTGCGCGCTGGGGCAAAGGTAACGGTCGTCCCTGCCAAGACCGATGTTGAAGCGATTATGGCCCTAAAACCTGACGGTGTATTCCTGTCAAACGGCCCCGGTGACCCAGCCGCGACCGGGGAATATGCGGTACCAGTGATCAAAGCGCTGCTTGATGCGGACATGCCCCTGTTCGGCATATGTCTGGGCCATCAAATGTTGGCGCTTGCCGCTGGGGCGACGACAGTAAAGATGCACCAAGGTCACCGAGGTGCAAACCACCCGGTTCAGCGTGTTGGTGATGATTGGGGCGACACCAGTGGGTTGGTAGAGATCACAAGCATGAACCACGGTTTTGCGGTGGATGGCGACACACTACCAGACACGTTGGAGCAGACTCATGTGAGCTTGTTCGACGGTTCCAATTGCGGGATTGCGGTTAAGGGTAAGCGCGCATTCGGAGTGCAATATCATCCGGAGGCATCACCGGGTCCCCAGGATAGCTTCTACCTGTTTGAGAAGTTTGTTGGCGGGCTGACATGAGGCCGAACGCTCAGCAACCGAGGCGTTTGCGCGCGGCACTTTCGTCGCGCTCCGCCGCTTTGGTTTCTCTGGCGCTGTTCCTCCCTGCATGCTCGCTGTTCGACGATACCGACCCGCGAGAAGGTGTAGAGGCAGCTGATGCGTGTGTTCAGCGTGTTACGGCTGGATTAAGTGATGAGGTCGACGCGTTGCTTGGTTCTGAGGGCAGGCAGCTGACGCCGACATATACATATGACATTACAAAACTTGGCCTTGAAGGGCTGCAAACGCTGACCGTGCCAGGCAGTGATGAGACTGCTGGTGCTCGGTTGATTGCCTCGACTAATGAAATTTCGACTGCAGTTGCCCGTTTCAAAGCTCAGTCGGTTGATGAAAGGGGCGCCTTCTTTATGGCGACGGACCCTGCGCTGTACCGGGTGCGGGGGCAGCGTATGCCAGTAGAGCGAGTGATCGCTGGTGGGTGTGAAGCGCAGTTAGCAGGAATGCGTTTGATCGATGTGTCTTTGGACCTCCCTGGACCGCAGCCTGCGCGCGAAAATGTGGAGGTTGTGGAATGATTTTAGCCTTGTCCCGATCCTTCGTCATTGCCTTTTGCGCATTGGCTTTGACCGCCTGTGCAATAGATACCGCGCCCGTCAGTGTCCCAATTGCCGATTATGACGCACAAACCGATGAAGAGGTCATCAGAGACGCGCGGTTCCAAATTGTGATCCACTCTGGCGCAGGCATCCCCGGAACACCGGGCGCAGGCGACTATTACCGTGAACCAAAACGCGTCCTGCAATCCATCGTCGATACATGTGAACTCGGCCGGACAATATATTTAACTGCCACAGATGGCGTGTCTGTCCTCACCATTGTCAATGACATGCTCAGCGAAGAACAAGTCACCTGCATACGTTCAGCCGAAGCCAACGGCCTGCGCCTCACCGATAGAGGCGCCTGATCATGACTCTGCACATTTACTCCAACCAAGGTCTCCGCCCGAATGCCTAAACGCACCGACATTTCTTCCATCCTCGTTATTGGCGCTGGTCCGATCATTATCGGTCAGGCGTGTGAGTTCGACTATTCGGGCACGCAGGCGATCAAGGCGTTGAAGGAGGAGGGCTACCGCGTCATTCTCGTCAATTCGAACCCCGCGACGATTATGACCGATCCGGATTTCGCGGACAGCACCTATGTCGAACCGATCACGCCGGAGATCGTCGCTAAGATTATCGCTAAGGAAAAGCCGGACGCGTTGCTTCCGACAATGGGCGGGCAGACAGCGTTGAATTGTGCGCTTGCATTGGACGCCGACGGCACACTGGAAAAACACGGCGTCGAGATGATCGGGGCGAAGGCGGATGCGATCGACAAGGCGGAGAATCGCCAACGTTTCCGCGATGCAATGGATTCCATCGGGTTGGAAAGCGCGCGTTCGGGCGTCGCAAACACAGTCGATGAAGCGCGCGAAGTGTTGGAGCGGACAGGCCTTCCAGCGATTATCCGCCCCAGCTTCACCCTTGGCGGCACTGGCGGCGGCATTGCCTATAACAAGGCGGAGTTTGAAAAGATCGTACGCGAGGGGCTCGATGCCTCTCCGACTACCGAAGTTCTAATCGAGGAATCGCTGCTCGGCTGGAAAGAATATGAGATGGAGGTTGTGCGCGACCGCGCGGACAATTGCATCATCATTTGCTCCATCGAGAATGTCGATCCAATGGGCGTGCATACCGGCGACTCGATTACCGTCGCCCCGGCACTCACGCTGACCGACAAAGAATATCAAATCATGCGCACCGCCAGCATTAATGTGCTGCGTGAGATTGGCGTTGAGACCGGCGGCTCGAATGTTCAATTCGCGGTGAACCCCGCCGATGGCCGCTTGATCGTGATCGAGATGAACCCGCGTGTGTCGCGTTCCTCTGCTCTCGCCTCCAAAGCCACCGGGTTTCCCATTGCACGCGTCGCGGCGAAATTGGCTGTGGGATACACTCTGGATGAGATCACGAATGAGATCACCGGAGCGACCCCTGCCAGCTTTGAGCCGACCATTGACTATGTCGTGACCAAGATTCCGCGCTTTGCTTTTGAGAAATTCAAGGGCGCGCAACCGGCGCTTTCCACGGCGATGAAATCCGTGGGCGAAGTGATGGCGATTGGCCGCAATTTCGCAGAATCGATGCAGAAGGCACTGCGCGGGCTGGAGACGGGCCTCGATGGATTTAACCGCATGCCTGCATTGGAAGGGGTGTCGCGCGATGTGATCAACGCTGCGATCTCTCGCCGGACACCGGACCGATTGCTGCAAGTGGGACAGGCGTTTCGCGAAGGGTTGGCACTAGAAGATATTCAGGCCGTCACCGGATACGACCCGTGGTTCCTGCGCCAAATTGAAGCGATCATTGATGCAGAGCGCGAGGTCTCCACCGAAGGTCTTCCCCAAGACGCGGCGGGCTTGCGGCGACTGAAATCGATGGGCTTTTCCGACAAACGATTGGCGACCCTAGCGGTTCGTTCTGTCGGTGTTGCAGGCGGGATGGCCGAAACTCAGGCACGGCGCTCTGGGCTGTTGCATGATGCCTTGCAAGCCATGGCAGGGGCTACCAGCGAGGAGGAAGTCCGAGAGTTGCGCCAGAAGCTTGGTGTGTTGCCGGTGTTCAAACGGATCGACAGCTGCGCGGCCGAGTTCGAGGCGATTACGCCGTACATGTACTCGACTTATGAAGCGCCCAGTTTTGGTGAGGCGGAATGCGAGGCTGCGCCAAGCGAACGTAAAAAGATCGTCATACTTGGCGGTGGGCCCAACCGTATTGGTCAGGGGATCGAGTTTGACTATTGCTGTGTCCATGCTTGTTTTGCATTGGGCGAGGAATGGAATGGCCCGGCCTATGAAACGATCATGGTCAATTGCAATCCGGAGACCGTTTCAACTGACTACGATACGTCAGATCGCCTGTATTTTGAGCCTTTGACCGCCGAAGACGTGCTAGAGATTCTGCGCGTGGAACAGCAATCGGGCGAGCTGGTTGGGGTGATTGTGCAATTTGGCGGTCAGACCCCGTTGAAGCTCGCTCAGGCGCTTGAAGATGCGGGTATCCCTATCCTTGGCACGTCGCCTGATGCCATTGATCACGCCGAGGACCGTGAGCGGTTTGCGAAGCTGGTCGACAAACTTGGCCTGAAGCAACCTGACAATGGCATTGCCTATACGCGCGATGAGGCTGCGGCTGTAGCTGCACGCATCGGCTATCCGGTTCTTCTGCGCCCGTCATTTGTGCTTGGCGGGCGAGCGATGGAAATTGTCGATTCCGAAGCGCAGCTGGACGACTACATCAAAACCGCTGTGAACGTGTCAGGCGACAGTCCGGTGCTGGTCGACCAATACCTCCGTGATGCGATTGAGTGCGATGTCGACGCGCTTTGCGATGGCGACGAGGTCCGTATTGCGGGCGTAATGCAGCATATCGAAGAGGCTGGTGTCCACTCTGGCGACAGCGCTTGCACGTTACCGGCCTATTCGCTCGATGAGGACATTATCGCTGAAATGGAGCGTCAGGCTGAGGCGCTAGCAATAGCTTTGGGTGTGCGCGGTCTGATGAATGTGCAGTTCGCAGTTAAGAATGGCGAAGTTTACCTGATCGAAGTTAATCCGCGCGCCAGTCGCACCGTCCCCTTCGTCGCAAAGGCCATCGGTCAACCCGTCGCCAAGATCGCAGCGCGCGTGATGGCAGGCGAGAAGCTCTCGACTTTCGAAGCGTTTAAGCGCGAGTTCGATTACATGGCGATCAAAGAGGCTGTGTTCCCCTTTGCCCGCTTCCCCGGCGCCGATCCGGTGCTGACCCCCGAAATGAAGTCGACAGGCGAGGTTATGGGGATCGACACCACGTTCGAAGCGGCATTCCTAAAATCGCAAATGGGTGCGGGCATGACCTTACCGCGGGAAGGCACGGTGTTCGTCTCGGTCAAGAATTCGGACAAGCCGGTGATCGTCGCGGCTGTTAAAAACCTGATCGACGCCGGTTTCACGATTATCGCCACTTCGGGCACCCAAAGCTATCTTGCTGAACAAGGCCTAGCGGTTAAAAAGGTAAACAAGGTCGCGGAGGGGCAGCCGCATATTGTTGATCGGATTATTGATGGTGAGGTCGCGTTGATCTTTAATTCTACAGAAGGCTGGCAGTCACTTTTGGACTCCAAATCGATCCGTGCAACCGCGCTTGAAAAGAAGGTTCCGTATTACACAACCGCTGCTGCATCATGCGCGGCAGCGGCGGCGATTCAGGCGATTCAACCCTCACAGCTTGAAGTCCGGTCATTGCAGGACTATTATAACTGAGCATTCACGCCGTCTTTCCCGACATTTCGATGGTTAGATGCCGCTTTCTACCGGAGCGGCCACAGTCGAAATTTCGGTAAAATAGGGACGGGGGCAGGGTTTAGACAGAGAAAGAAACGGGAATGGCAACGATGGAAAAGGTTCCGATGCTGGCAGAGGGGTATGAGCTGCTCATGGCCGACCTCAAAGCGCTACGCGAGGAACGCCCAATTATTGTCGATGCAATCGAAGAAGCGCGCGCGCACGGCGATTTGTCGGAAAATGCCGAATATCACGCTGCCAAGGAACGCCAGGGCCAGGTTGAGGCGCATATCTCTGATCTGGAGGACAAGGTTAGTCGTGCACAGATCATCGATCCCACAACATTGTCGGGTGATAAGATCATCTTTGGCGCGACCGTCACTTTGCTCGATGAAGACGACAAGCCGATCAAGTATCAGATTGTCGGTCAAACTGAAGCGGATGCAGCCAAAGGCCGCATTTCGTATTCATCACCGCTAGCCCGCGCGATGATTGGCAAAGAGGTCGAAGAAGAGATCGAGGTGACCGTCCCGTCAGGTGACAAGTTCTACCTCGTCGAAAAGATCGAATTCATCTGAGCTTTGTGCGACAAGTCACCTAAGTAAGGTGTTTTTCCATCGCATAATTGTGTATCGCGACACCTTCGATTTCGAAGTTTCGGCGGTGTAGCACTTCATAGCCTGCACGTTTGAAAGCGGGGCGGGCCAATTCGCTTGCTTCTGTGAAGAGGCGCGTGATTGCGTTTCTACGGGCCGATTCCTCTGCCGCTTCAAGCAGTCTGTCAGCTAAACCCTTGCCGCTGTGATCGGGATGGCAATAGAGCATGTCGAGATGTCCGCTTGCTCCATCGCCCAATTCCAAGAGGGAATAGGCGACGGATATGTCATGCGCATCAACGGCTACGAAAATCAGATCACCCTTGGCATGGCGGGCGACAAATCGGTCGGGCCCAGGATGCCTCGCAGCCCATGCGTCAATCTGGACATGTGAATAGCGCAACCCGCCGATCGCATGGATAGCGCTCAGTGTAAGCGCCGCAAGACCATCCGCGTCGCTCTCAACAAAGGGTCGGATTGTGTAGGGCATATTGCCCAGTTTAACGACTTATTCGCCGGGGGTCAGCAGCTGGTGAATATGCACGATCACATATTTCATCTCTGCATCGTCGACCGTGCGCTGCGCTTGACCGCGCCATGCGGACTCGGCGGCTTCGTAAGAGCTGAACACGCCGACGACGTGCAAGCTTTCTGGATCGGCAAATTCATGTCCGCGCGGATCGGTGACGCGCCCGCCCATAACGAGGTGAAGACGCTGGGTTGGGGTGGTTTCTTCCATTTGATCGGATCCTGAAAAAGTGCCTGTTAGCGACCCTTTACCGTGCTCGCTCGTCTTAGCAAGCCGGGCGCTTTCCCCTAATTGCTGATCCGCTTGGTCAAATCCCGTACTGCGCGCGTTGCTCGTCTGCGTGTGCGTTTTGTGACGGCGCGTCCTTTATCGGCGGCGGTGCCTGCAGCATAGCTTGCATCACGCCGCAATTCGCGCGCTTTTGCGGTAGCGCTGTCTCCAATATCTTCAGCTGCGTCCTTGCTCGAGCGCGCTCCGTCCATCGCTTCATCGATCAGCTTTACGCCATAGGCGATTATTGCATCAGCCAACAGTCCGCCAAACGCGGTGCCGCGCTTCTTAGCCGCCGTGCCGACGCTGCTCGCCGCACCGGATGCTACGCCTCCGACAGCCCCGCTCACGGTGGTTGCCGCACCAGTTGCCGCAGTTTTAACCGCCCGCCGCCCCGGTTTGGACATTGCGCCCAGCAACAGTCCAACCGCAACCGCGCCTCCCAGCACTGTGAGAGGATTTTTCTTCACGTAATCGGTCGCCACGCCCGCGACTTCCTGCGCGCTGTCGGCAAGAGTGCGTTCCGCCATCCGGCGTTCGCTGGCTTCGATCTTCGCGCGCAGCTCGTCACGTTGGTCTTCAGTGCTCATCATCATCTCCGGGTGTGAGGGGGACTTCGGGGATTGTGTCAGGAATATCGGTGTCTGGGGCTTCTTCGACTTCAGACGCTGTTTCCTCGAGGGCTTCCTCCAGCACTTCTTCAACCATGCCAAGAGCTTCCATTATCGGCTCGCGGCCGAGCCAGATCAGCAAGACGCCGATTATAATCGCAATAATCCCGCGATTGTCGTCGGTATGGATCTTGGCGACTTCATAGACGTCTTTGGCACCGTCACCAATGCGCCCACCAAGGCGATCAGCAATGCCCTTTGCGCTGAAATCGGTGCGGGCATTTTCGATATCAGCCAGCAACACTTTGCGAGCTGTGTCGCGCAACGCGCGGTCTTCTTCGAAGCGGGCTTCAAGTTTGCTCATGCTTCGCCACCCTCATCACCGGGTGAGAATAGGCGACCGAGCTTCTGCGCGTTCTTGAGTGCAATCCAGCCAAGACCGCCAACCAAGACCAGCAACCCGCCGAACACGATCCCAATCGCACCCCAGATTGTGACGACTGGCTCCAGCGCCATGACTAGCCCAACGGCTAGCGCCAGAAAGGCGATATGCAACAGGATGATCGCAACAATTGCGCAAACCGCCGCAATGCCGATCGACCGACCGGCCAGTGCTGCGCGGGTCTTTTGAAAGGCGAGTTCGGCAGCCGCGTAATTGCGACCATTGTCGATCAATGCGCCCAGCTCATCAAACAAGGATTCGTCTTCGGAAGAAGTGGGGGCGGCCTCTGGGGCAGGGGAATTGGCTTCCTCTGCGCCCGATTGCCGGCTCATATCATTCATGCACTGCCCCCGAAAACGCGCGTATTATTAGTCGCGCGAACCGCGAAACAATCGTGCGAGCAGGAAGCCCGCAACAGCAGCAATGCCAACAGCGACCGCGGGGCTTTTGCGAACCGCTTCGCGGGCATCTTCGCCCAGTTCTTCAACGCTTTTGGCTTCGAGCTTTGCGGAAGTTTCCGCCAGAGTGCGCGATGCAGAGCGGGCATAGTCGCCATATTGCTCGCCAAAGCGGTCATCAATCTGTTCTGCGGTATCACCAACGACTTTGCCGAGTGAAGAAATTGCATCACTTGCTGCTGTTTTGCTGTCCGTTGCCAGCTCGCCAGCACGCACACGCGCTTTTTCGCCGTATTCTTTGGCGTCAGTCATCAAATCATCTCCTCGGCTCTTGGCCTGTTCGCGATATTCGCCGGCACGGCTACCAGCCTCTGCGCGCAGTGCATTAGCACCCGCCTTTGCCTCTTCTAGCGCGGCGTTAAAGCGGCTTTTCGCTTCGACAGAGCCGGTCGCGGCCGGTTTTGCCGCAGGCTTGGCGGTCGCGCCAGTTTTCTTTGGAGCGGCGCGCTTTTTCGGCGCAGCACGCTTTGTCGTGGTTGTTTTGGTGGTCTTGGTCGTTTTTGCATCTGCCATGTCGTCTCTTTGCCCTTACTTGTCGCGCTTTGCCAGTGGGAAAGCGCGCGCACGTGATATGATAATCTAACCCCGCTTGCGCCACTCGGTTCCGGCGCATAGGGGTGCGCGAAAGAGCAGGGGCGGGGGAGCCGGAATCGGTCCTGATCCCGGTGTCTTACTGACATACCACACTTTGTGCCTGGAGACAAATATGACCGCTATTATCGACATTCACGGACGCGAGATTCTTGACAGCCGGGGCAATCCGACGGTCGAGGTCGATGTACTGCTTGATGATGGCAGTTTTGGCCGTGCAGCGGTTCCTTCGGGAGCATCAACGGGCGCGCATGAAGCCGTCGAATTGCGCGATGGCGATGCGGCGCGTTACAAGGGCAAAGGCGTTCTCAAAGCGGTCGAGGCGGTTAACTCAGAGATCCGCGATCTGCTCATCGGGGCTTTTGATGCAGAGGATCAGCGCGACGTTGATCTGTCATTGATCGCGCTGGATGGTACACCAAACAAGGCACGACTTGGCGCAAATGCGATTTTGGGGGTGAGCCTTGCGGTGGGCAAAGCTGCGGCGAATGCGCGCGGTCTGCCGCTTTATTCCTATCTCGGCGGGGTCGGCGCGCATGTCTTGCCAGTGCCTATGATGAACATCATCAATGGCGGCGAGCACGCTGACAACCCGATCGATATTCAAGAATTTATGGTCATGCCAATTGGCGCGCCCAGCATTGCCGAGGCTGTGCGGTGGGGATCGGAAATATTCCACACACTCAAGAAAGGTCTATCTGACAAAGGCCTCGCCACAAGTGTGGGTGATGAAGGTGGGTTTGCGCCTGACCTTGCAAGCACTCGTGCGGCCCTCGACTTCATCATGGCATCGGTTGAGCAGGCTGGCTTTAAACCGGGCGAGGATGTTGTGCTGGCGCTCGACTGCGCTGCGACCGAATTCTATCGCGACGGCAAGTATGAGATATCGGGTGAAGGACTGAGCCTCGATGGCGCAGGCATGGCTGATTACCTTGCCAAATTGTGCGATGATTATCCGATCCGCTCGATCGAAGATGGTATGGACGAGGACGATTTCGAAGGTTGGGCCGCTGTGACTCAGGCAATCGGAGACCGGGTGCAATTGGTTGGGGATGACTTGTTCGTAACCAATCCAACTCGTCTTGCGGACGGTATTGAGCGTGGGTTGGCGAATTCGTTACTAGTGAAGGTCAATCAGATTGGCACGCTCACGGAGACATTGGCGGCAGTCGATATGGCGACGCGAGCGCGCTATACTTCCGTTATGAGCCACCGTTCGGGTGAGACTGAGGATGCGACAATTGCCGATCTCGCGGTTGCGACCAATTGCGGCCAGATCAAGACAGGCTCACTGGCGCGTTCGGACAGGTTGGCCAAATATAACCAGCTTATCCGTATTGAAGAAGAGTTGGGCGATAGCGCGGTCTATGCCGGACGCGGATGCTTCGGCGGGCTTTCCGATTGATACATACAGGGTGCAGTCAAGCGGCCGCACGCACTCTGACAAAATATTCATCCATCGCGGCGAGGCCTGCTGCAGTTAGGCGCACCAAAACGCGACGCTGATCTTCAGGGTCGTGTTCGCGCAAGACCAGGTTGTTCTCCGCCAAGACACCCAGCCACCGCAGCCCCGTTGTAGGCGGGGCTGCTGACCCGATGCACGCGCTTGAAACAGAGACTGGCTTGTCCTCCACATAGGCAATGTAGAGATCAAGTAGGATGTCCCATGCTGGCTCTCCAAACAGCTCCGGGTTGCCAAAAACGGCCGTACGTGTGCGACGATTGGTGTAGGCGGCCTTGGCCCAGTTCAGATGGTCTTGGCGCTGTTTACTGCGGCCTGAGTATCCACTTGAGCTGTCTTCCCGCTTCGTCAACTGGGCAAGACGGTCGGCGCGCGGTGCAAGCTCCAGAGGTGCGCCGGACACGCATGCTTTGTCGGTCCCGGTTTCTTCATTGCGGCGCAATTCCCCTGCAATCGCCAGCAATTGGTCCGCAAGCATCGCGAGGTCCATCTCGGTTTGTTGAGACGGGCTGGTATCGTGGATGGTGATATCCGTCAGCAGCCGTTCGCTCTTCATCTGGCTCATATGCGACGCCCCCGATGAGAAGGTCGGCACGTTGCCAAAAAGGACTTGGCCAATAGGGATCTGGAATGCGCCAAAACGGTCTCCGATCAGGGGAGCACGCCAGAACGGCTGATCAAAAGACCACTTGTGCCCCGATCAAAGTGTTAGGCCAGAATTGGGCGTCTGCACATTACGGGAAAGCCCCTAAGGCGGTCAATATGGCCCCTATCCCATTGATTAAAAATGAAATAAAAGTGAATCAATGCACGATGCGAGGGCTGTCTGAAGCATAATTCAACATGGGCTCAAGATTGTTTTCGGCGCTACCTTTGACTTGAGCAATATTGGTTTTGAGTTGTTCGATTGCCGCATTGACATGAATCGCGGCAATGCCAGCCCCGACTTGGTCAAGTTGACGCAATGCACATTCCAATACGCGCTGGCACTCTTGCAATTCCAGCGTTTCGGTTACTTTAAAATCTGTCACGCGAATATCCCGTTCGGTGCGACCCGGTTCGGTTGCGGGTCCTGCGATGCCCCTGCGTGACTGTGTTAGCCTGCTCTTATGAATCACTGTATCCGTAGAAACACGTAATCCGCGCGATTAACAGTTAACGTGCTACTCAGCGGCCGAAGCGATCCGCGAGTTCCATCAACGCCAAAGCCGCCTTTGCGGCCTCGCCGCCCTTGTCCTTTTGTGCAGGGTCTGCGCGGACCAATGCCTGCGCATCGTTTTCAACTGTCAGAATGCCATTGCCAATCGCAATCGCATCCATCGTCAACGCCATGATTGCCCGCGCGCTCTCACCAGCGACGATTTCGAAGTGATAGGTTTCACCGCGAATGACGACGCCAATTGCCACGAAGCCCGCATAGTCGCCGCTCTCCACCGCTAGCGCGATGGCTCCGGGAATTTCGAGCGCACCGGGCACGGTCAGCACCTCTGCCTCATGCCCCGCAGCCTCAATCGCAGCTTTTGCACCCGCGATCAGCATGTCGTTCAACTCGGCGTAAAAGCGAGCCTCAACAATAAGAATTTTGGCCATGTGAACTGTTACTCCGGGATCGAATGAAAATCGGTGATGGTGATGCCATATCCCTCAAGCGCGACGAGATCGGGCCGTGAATTGGAAAGCAAGACCATGTCGTGCACGCCCAGATCGGCGAGGATTTGGCTGCCAATGCCGATATTGCGGATCTCTTCGTCTTGGCTCCATTCACCGCTTGATCCGACGCGTTGGGTGAGGATCACGATAACGCCTGAGCCATGATCGCCAATCGCGCCCATTGCCCGTTGCAAAGTGCGTTTGCGCGGGCCGGGTGCTCCTAGAACATCGTCAAAGACGGAGATCGGGTGAACGCGGGCCAGGGTGGGTTGATCGGCGGTAACATGCCCTTTTTGCAGAACATAAGCCTCGCTATTGGCGATCCGGTCGCGATAGGTGATGAGGCGCCAGTCACCGCCATAATCACTCTCGAAACTGCGCTCACTTAAGCGTTCAACCAGATGGTCATTGCGCATTCGGTAGGCAATGAGATCGCGGATAGTGCCAATTTTGAGGCTGTGCTTGCGGGCAAACGCGACGAGATCATCGAGCCGGGCCATCGTGCCGTCCTCGTTCATGATCTCGCAGATTACACCCGATGGATTCAGTCCAGCGAGACGTGAGATATCAACCGCAGCCTCAGTATGACCAGCGCGCACCAAAGTGCCGCCTTCGCGCGCTGTAAGGGGGAAAACATGGCCAGGCGTCACGATGTCGTCAGCGCCCTTTGTTGCATCAATCGCGACAGAGATGGTCCGAGCGCGGTCCGCCGCAGAGATACCAGTGGTCACGCCTTCTTTCGCTTCGATCGAGATCGTGAAAGCGGTCTGCATGCTCTCTTTATTGTTGCGGCTCATCGGCTCAAGGCCGAGTGCATCGACCCGTGCTTTATCCAGCGCCAAGCAGATCAATCCACGGCCATGCGTCGCCATGAAGTTGACTGCCGCGGGTGTCGCCATTTGGGCAGGGATGATGAGGTCGCCCTCATTCTCTCGATCCTCGTCATCGACAAGGATGTACATGCGCCCATTGCGCGCTTCGTCGATGATCTCTTCGGCTCCGACAAGGACCGGACGATCATCATTCGCGTTGAGAAAACTCTCAAGCTTTGCCAGCGTATCGGCGGTCGGGTTCCAGTCCGGCTCTGCCGCATCGCGCAAAGTGTTGGCATGAAGACCAGCAGCGCGTGCGAGGCCGGCCTTGGTCATGTCTCCGCTTTCGACGAGGTTGCGGACGCGTGTGATTGTCGGTGTGCTCATTTTCATGCAATATCACATCAAAATGTGATGACAACCTACTAAATGTGATATTGCAATGTGAATCGGTCGTTTTTATGCCTTCCACTAGCCCGTGTCACATTGCGCGACAAATTTTCACTTGCACGGTTCACCGCCCCCTTTAACCCGTTTCATTGTGAGACTGACATCGGGCACTTTCGATCAACACGGCGGCATTGCCTTGCGCATGGCTGGTGCGCTTGGAGCAATGTCGCTGTTATCAGCTTGTGTTTCGCTCGCGCCCGAAGCGACAGAGCCTGAGATCGTGACAGAACTGCCGACAACATTTGGCAGTGACATTCAACCCAGTGAATACGTGCCACAGAAATGGTGGCTGGCGTTTGAGGACCCGGTGCTTGATGGCTTTGTTGAACAAGCGCTCGCTAACAATCTCGACATAGTGGAGGCGGCGGGGCGTTTGGAACAGGCTCGTGCGCAAGCGCGGATTGCGCGCTCAGCTCTGCTGCCTTCGGTCAATGCCAGTGCGGATGGCAGTTCTACAAGCTCTCCGGTGGACGGCTTACCCTTTGGCGATATTGCGGGCGGTGCCATCGACCGGATCGAGAATGAGAATTACGCCGCCAGCCTAGGCGCATCCTATGAGCTCGATCTGTTCGGAAGAGTGCGCGGCGATGCGGGTGCGGCAAGCCAAGATGCAGTCGCCAGCGCCTATGACCTGCGCACTGTTCAGCTCAGCTCGGCAGCCGAAACAATCTCGGCCTATTTCGATATCGTCGATGCGCGCCGCCAGATTGAGCTGGCGAAATTGACCAGCGAAGTGTTGGAAGACCGTGTGGGCCGCAGCGAAGAGCGTTTTTCGCGAGGATTGATTGAGAGTTTCGAACTCTATCAAGTGCGCCAGGATTTGCGCGCGACGCAGGTTTCTCTGGTGCAGTTGGAAACGAGCCTAGGTGGTTTGCGAGCGCGACTTGCGCTGTTGCTTGGTGTGTATCCGGACGAGTTGACCGAGACACTGTCGGGCGAGTTGCAACCGCGCCTGGTCTTCGAAGATGTGCCGAGCGGCCTGCCTATCGAACTGCTGGAACAGCGACCCGATGTGGCGGCCGCAGCCGTTCGCATGGAGGCAGCGCGCTTGCGGATCGGGGCACGGCGGGCAGAGCGCTTTCCCAGTATCAACCTGAGCGGGTCGATTGGCACACAAGGTGGGAGCCCCGGCGCAGTGTTCGACATTGGCAATAATTGGGCGTCTTCCCTCGCATCTTCCATCGTCGCGCCGATCTTTGATGCAGGGCGCATATCCGCCAATATTCGCAGCGCGCGCGCCGTCTATGATCAACGCGCAGCTGCTTATGCGCAGTCGGTACTGGGAGCATATGGCGAGGTGCAAAGCGCGATTGGCAAATACAGCCAAGAGCGGCGGCGCTATCGCTTGGTGACCGCGCAACGTCAGAATGCACAGGCCTCGCTTGATCTGCAAAGGCGCCGATTTGCCGCCGGTGTTGGCGAATACACCGCTTATCTCGATGCCTTGAGAACATTGTATCAGGTCGAGGGAAGCCTCTCATCCGCCGCTCGCGATACCGCATTGGCGAGGCTTGGCGTGCACCGCGCATTGGGCGGCGATTGGGCGTCGGACTTGCCCGAACAGGCAATAGGAGAAACGCGTTGAACCGACAATTTATCTGGTCTGCCGGATTGTTGGGAGGCGCGGTTTTGATTGCCGTACTTATGGTATGGCTGCGTCCTGCTCCTCTGCAGGAAGAGCCCGTTGTGGAAGCTCCTTTGGTGGAGGTAGTTGCCTTCAATGCGGCTTCGGGTCCGATCCCAGTGCTGGGCTCGGGCACTGTGCAGGCGCGCGATGAAGTGACCGTTGGTGTTCAGGTTGCTGGGCGGCTCACTTATGTCAATCCAGCCTTTCGCGAAGGCGGCATAGTCCCTACTGGCGTAACTTTGTTGAGGATTGATCCGGCTGAGTTTCGCAATGACGTGCGCATCGCGCGCGCTGATGTGGCAGCTCAAGATGTGGCGGTGTTGCAAGCGCAAGAAGAAGTCGCGATTGCCAGCGATGAGCTGCGCCGGTTCGCTGAGCGTGAGAGCTTGGGTGCTGGCGCAGTGAGCGAGGCCGAAATCCTTGCGCCGCGCGGTTTGGATGCTGGTGATGCAATCCCGAGCGAACCCGCTTCGTCAGGGCTAGCCACGCGAGAGCCGCAATTGCGCTCCGCTCAAGCCGCACGTGAACGAGCCGCCGCCGGACTGGCCGATGCGCAATTGGCGTTGAGCCGCACGCGGGTCACCGCGCCATTTGGCGGCTTGGTTCGCTCAGAGGACGCTGCGCTCGGATCACTGGTGCAACCGGGACAAGCGCTTGGCTCTATCGTTTCAACTGCCTCATATGAAGTGCGCCTGTCCTTCACCGCCGACGAAGCTGCCTTGATCCCGGGCCTGCTCGAAGGGGCACGCGCCCGCATCCCGGCCAGCGTCACCTATGAGTACGGCGGAAAGCTGTATCGCTGGGATGGCTATGTCGACCGCGCCAGCGCAATCCTCGATGCCGCAACGCGCAATGTCGAAGTGTTCGTGCGCGTCCCCGCACCGATTTCCGGCGGACGTGCGGTTGATGAGGGCGACACCGGGAACGCGCCACCTCTGTTGTTGGGCGCGTTCGTCAATGCTCAGATCACCGGGGCCAGCCTTGATAGCTATGCCGAAGTCCCCGCAATCGCGGTCCGCCCGGGCAATGAGATATGGGTCGTGCGCGATGGGAAATTGAATGTGCTGCCCGTGCGCGTGATTCAGCGGACGGATGAGCTTGCCTATATCAGCACACCTTCGCTTGCCGAGGGTGGGCAATTGATCGTCAGCGCGTTACGCGCGCCGATCAATGGCATGGCCTTGCGCGTTGGTGCGGCGGATAGCGAATGAGCGAGGCTGCTGCCTCCCCACCGGAAGATCCAAGTTCGGCTCCTGCGCGTGACCGTAAAGGCGTCATCGCGTTTATGGCGCGCAATGGGGTCGCGGCCAATCTTCTGATGATTTTCCTCCTTGCGTCCGGCCTGTTCGCCTATGAACGCATCGTGCAGGAGGTGTTTGCCGAAAGCAGCCTCGACACAATTTCTGTCAGCGTATCCTATCCTGGCGCCACCCCAAGCGAGATCGAAGAGGGCATTGTCCAGCGCATCGAGGAAGCCGTCGAGGCGGTCGAAGGCGTCAAGAAAATCACTTCCACTGCGCGCGAGGGACAGGGCACTGTCAATGTGGAGCTGGAGAGCAGCGCTGACATCTCAACCGCCCTTGATGAGGTGAAATCTGAGGTCGACCAGATCCAGACGTTCCCCGCCGAAGCCGACGAACCATCCATCCGCGAACTCACCAACCGACAGGTTGTCCTTAGGGTCGCGGTGTTCGGCGATGTGGGGGAGCGCTCGCTAAAGGAAACTGCGCAGGCGTTAGAAGACAGGATCGCGGACTTGGACGAGGTGAGCTACGTCCAAACCAGCTCAGTGCGCGATTATCAGATATTTATCGACGTTCCTCAGGAGCGCCTGCGCGCACTGGGTCTGTCATTGCCCCAAGTCTCGCAGATCGTCGCCGCAAGCAGCCTCGATAGCTCCGCCGGATCGGTTGATACGGCATCCGAAGAAGTGCGCGTGCGCACAGTAGGGCAGAACTACACACAGAGCGACTTTGAAGACATCATCCTCATCTCGGGCGGGGAGGGTGACCTGCTGCGATTGGGCGATGTCGCAACGGTCAGCGACGGTTTCGAAGACGCTGATCTGATCGCGAGATTCAACGATCAACCGGTTGCCTTTGTCGATGTCTACCGCACCAGCGATGAGCGCGTTCTCGACGTTGCCGAAGCCGTAAAAACACTGCTGGACGAGGACTACACTCCGCCGCAGGGGATCGGATATGCCGTTTGGAACGACAATTCGGAGTTTCTCGAAGACCGGCTCAGTCTGCTTTTGCGTAATGCCGCAATCGGGCTGGTTCTAGTGCTGGTTTCGCTCACATTGTTTCTTGATCTCCGGTTAGCATTCTGGACGGCTGCGGGCATCGGGGCGACCTTTACCGGCGCGATCTTCCTGCTCGATCTGGTCGGGTCCAGCATCAATATGTTCTCGCTTTTCGGCTTCATTCTGGCGCTGGGCCTTGTGGTTGATGACGCTGTTGTTGTCGGGGAGAATGTCTATGCCGAACGCGAAAGTGGGCGCAGTGGGCTCGGCGCGTCCATTGCGGGCACCCAGCGGGTAACGATCCCTGTGATCTTTGCGGTGTTGACTACGCTGGCTTCGGTGATGCCGCTCTTTTCCGTTGGTGGCACTATTGGCAATGTTGTGCGTGATATTCCGATCGTGATGGTGGCGGTGTTGGCGCTCTCGCTTGTTGAGGCGCTACTGGTCCTTCCGCATCACCTCTCCAGTCTCCCCGCCGCTGGCACTGTTGCGAGCAATGCGGTCACGCGCTTCTTTGAACGGGTTCAGAATGCTGTGGACCGTCGATTTAGGGCATTTGTAGATGGGCCGCTTGATCGGGCCCTGCGTTTCTCTGTCACCTTCCCATTTATTCTACTGTCCGGAGCAGTCGCTCTGCTGATTGTTATGGTCGCTCTTTTGCCCGCAGGGATCATCAAATTTAGCTTTTTCCCCGATATCGAAGGCGACGTGGTGACGGCATCCGTAGAGCTGCCCGCAGGCTCAAACATACAGAGCACAGAGGCGATCGCGAAAAAGATAGAGGACGCAGGCAACCGTGTGCTGGCCCGGTATATTCCCGCCGGTTCCGATCAAACCCGGCCCGATTTTGTCGAGGCCATTTTCACCACCATCGGCACTCGTCCCATCGATCAGGGTCCTGGGGGTCAACAGCAGCAGTTGGGTTCCAATATAGCTGCTGTGCAGATCGCATTGACCGCCAGCGGCGATCGCGATGTCGGTGCGTTTGAGATCGAACAGGCATGGCGCGAGGAGTTGGGTGAACTTCCCAATGCGCGATCTTTTTCGATCACATCGGATGAGCTTTCGTTCGGCGCAGCGGTCAACATCAGCATCTTCGACAGCGATCCCGAAGTCCTCGACGCCGCGCGCCAACGTATCATGGCCGAACTCGCTCCGATTAGCGGCGTGTTCGACATTGAAAGCGACCAAGACGCCGGGATGCGCGAGATTGAGCTGAGGCTTAAACCTTCGGCCCGCACCTTAGGCGTGACGCTACAGGATGTCGCTGCGCAAGTGCGGTCGGGCTTTTTCGGATCAGAAGCAGTGCGAGTTCAACGCGGCAGCGAAGACGTGCGCGTTTATGTGCGATTGCCAGAGGAAGAGCGTAATTCGGTCGCGGACATTGAAAGTTTCCGCGTCGCGGTTCCGGGCGGCTTTACCTCGCTAGGAGCCATTGCGGATGCGTCTTTCACTGAAGCCCTAGCGCAAATCCGTCGCGAAGATGGTCGGCGCAAAGTGACGATTTCTGCCGATGTGAATGAGGATGTCGTTACCGGCCAAGAGGTCACCGACTTGGTGGAGCGCGAGATCTTGCCTGACATTCTCGCCGATTTCCCAACGCTACAGTACAAATTTGGCGGACAACAAGAACAACAGCTTGAGAGTTTTGGTGATTTGGGTTCGGCATTCATGCTCGCGCTGGTGGTCATTTATGCGCTGCTAGCGATCCCGTTTAAGTCTTACACTCAACCAATGGTGATTATGGCTGCGATCCCGTTCGGCTTGGTCGGAGCGCTATTTGGTCATGTTATGCTAGGTATATCGCTTGGGCTGCTATCTATATTTGGGATCGTTGCCCTATCCGGCGTGATCATCAACGGATCGCTAGTGATGATCGACTTCTACAATGAGAAAGTCGCTCGCGGGATGAACCCGAAGGAAGCGGTAGTCGACGCTGCCAAATCGCGTTTTCGCCCCATTATGCTAACTGCAGTGACAACCTTTTTGGGGGTCGCACCCATCACATTTGAGACCAGCACTCAGGCGCAATTCCTAATTCCGATGTCAGCCAGCCTTGGCTTTGGAGTGCTGATCGGGACGGCGCTTTTGATGCTCGTGATACCAGCTCTGGTCGTATTGCACTCCCGTGCAACTGCCCGGTTTGGCCGAATGGTGACCGATAAAGGCGGAGGGTAAAAATGGTGGACACACTAGGGTTCGAACCTAGGACCCGCTGATTAAGAGTCAGCTGCTCTACCAACTGAGCTATGCGTCCGTGCCGATTTCGTGATCGGAGCGAGTTTAGAACCGGCGTTTAGCCGCCTCTGAATGTCGCGAGGCGCTGCATATAGCGTGCCTTTTTCAGATGAAAAGGCTTTTGCGATTAGGCTTCAGGCTGCGGCGCGTTCGACCACTTGAGCCAAACGTCGCGACGCGTCTTCATTGACGACCACAAGTGATTCGAATTCATCGACCATGTTCTGTTCGATCGAAACAAGCTCAGCAGTACGCAATTGCGCCAGCACGGAAAGCGCCTCCGACTGGTCTAGGTTACAAATCTTATGAAGTTGTCGTAGCGAAGTGGTCTGTCCACCGAGTTGGCGTTGATGGATTGCAGATGTCACTTGTGTCATGCGCGCAATGTCCCCCTCCACCGGAGGCAAAGGCGCGGGCTTCCCAAATGGCAATCGGCGATAAACGCCTGAAAACACTGCTCGCAAACGAAGCATGACGAAACCTCTAAACAATCAAAAAACTGGGTGCCTGACGACAGATGGCACAATTGGGGGGCGCACCTCTGCCGTCAGGACTTAAGCGTTCAACAAGTGCCACGCATGTTGCTGGCTGCGACCCGAACGCTAGGCTCTTCCAAGCCTTAAGTGTTATCGCGTATGTTGACGTTTACGGAAAGTCGCCCACTTGGGTTACATCTGGTAATAATATGTATCATGCAGCGGCAATTTGAGATTATTGAGTCGTTCAACGATGTGGGGGCGTTGCTTGCAAACGCTCGCGACCGCTGCTTTTCACAGGGCGTTGTCCGCATGAGCTACCATGTGACCCCTGTGTTTGATGATCCAGTTTCAAAGACTACAACGGTTTATGCGGCGGGTTTTAGCGACAAGTGGCTGAACCAATATTCGCAGAGAGAGTTTCGCGCGGCTGATCCCATTCCCAAGCGGGTTTTGCAGCATGGCTCGATGATGACTTGGGCCGATGCCATGCTTGCGGCGCCTAACACGCCGGAGAACGAAGCCTATTTCGAAGCGATGCGAGAGGAGGGTCTAGTCCATGGTGTTGGCATTCCCCTGTTCGGGCCGAGTGGGCGCGATGGTTATGCCGGGATCGATTTCGACATGCCTGTATCGGAAATTGAGCCGCAGGTGCTTGGGATGGTAAGGACATTGGCGCAAGCTGAGCATCAAAGAGTATGCGTTCTGCTTGCGCCTCCGGCGGCTGCTCCCACGCTTTCAGAGCGCGAGGTGGAAGTTCTGACATGGACGGCGCGCGGTAAGTCGGTTTCGACAATTGCGACCATACTGGATCTGTCTCCCGATACGGTGAAGACATATTCGAAGCGTATTTATGCAAAGCTTGATGTGACTGATCGGGTTGGAGCGGTCGTAAAGGCGCTGCAGATGGGGTTGGTGCGAGTTTAGCTTATCTCACCGGAGAGCCCGCCGCGTGGTGCTTTGCGATTCCACTGATTGACCATCATTAGAGCGCCGATGCAGATCATATTGGTCAGCATCGATGATCCGCCATGGCTCATAAAGGGTAAGGGGATGCCGACCACTGGTGCCATGCCCATCACCATCAACAAATTGACTGCAATGTAGAAAAAGACTGTCGCTGCCATGCCCGCTGCGAGCAAGCTAGAGAAGCGATCCTTGCTGGTACGGGCAACGCCTAGACCCCAGCGCAAGATGATGGAGAACACGGCGAGCACGAATAGGCCGCCTATCAGGCCCCATTCCTCCGCCATGGTCGCAAAGACAAAATCCGTATGCGGCTCCGGCAGATATTGCAGGTGGCTTTGCGATCCGTTGTTGAAGCCTTTACCGAAAATCCCTCCTGATCCGATAGCGATTTTTGACTGCGCGATATGATAGCCCGCGCCCAAGGCGTCCGCTTCGGGATCGAACATGGTCAGGATGCGGCGCTGTTGATAGTCCTGAAGGCCGAAATAAAAGATGAGCGGGGCGGCCGCCGCGGCGGCAACACCTGCCCCAATAAACCAGCGCAACGGCAGTCCGGCCAACAGCAAAACAACTCCGCCACCAAACACAATAGCGAGCGAAGTACCAAGGTCGGGCTGCAACAGAACCAATCCCACCGGCATTCCGATCATCGCACCCGGCACCAGCAGTGCGCGCCAGCTGGTGATCATTCCCACGGGCAATGATGAAAAGTAATGCGCCAGAGTCACAACGATTACGGGTTTCATCAATTCGGATGGTTGCAAGACCATAAAGCCAAGGTCGAGCCAGCGCTGACTGCCGCCATCGACGCGCCCCATAATCTCCACCGCAAGCAGCAGTAAAAGCACAACGATATAGGCGGGATAGGTCAGGAAGCGCACCAGCTCACGCGGCAGCGATGCTATGATTGAGGCCATAACCAGGAACACGCTGAACCGGACGAGGTGTGATGAAGCATAAGGCGTCATCGATCCACCAGCGGCGGAATAAAGCACGGCTGCGCCAAACAACACCAACATGAATAGCGGGATCAGCATCCCCCATGGCTGGCGAGCTATGGGGTAGGGTATAACACTTCGGCGGGCTGTTTGCATCAATTCGCTCCAGATGTTGGAGCGGGTGCGGGGCTGGTCGATTGGATACCGGTCGTTGGCGTTACTGCATCGGGTGGCGGAGTGCCTGACGGATTGGCCGTTGGTCGCGGCGCGACAAATTCATCACCGATTTCCTGACTTTGCTCGGCCGCAACTCGGGCTTCTGCTTCGACTTGATCGAAGATGTCCTCATCGCGCCGCGGGGGAGGGCGCACTTCTGCACCGCGTTCTGCGGCATAGGCGGCATAGCGTTGGTCAAGCCGTTGTTGCGCTGTCCCGCCCCACTGCCGTTCGAGAGAGGTTAGCGCGTCCATCCCCTTTTGCGGGTCGAACATAAATGTCATCACATCGCGCGCGATGGGGTAGGCCGCACCAGAACCACCGCCATGCTCAATGACAACAGCGCCCGCATAGCGTGGGTTCTCCGTCGGTGCGAAGAATGTAAACAAACCGTGGTCGCGATACTTCCAAGGTCCGCTGCGGCCGTCGGACACACTGAGCGAGACAACCTGCGCGGTCCCGGTCTTGCCCGCCATTTTGACGTCCGCCAGCGGCAACCGCCCACGACCCGCTGTGCCGGGCCCATTGACCACGTCACTCATTGCTTTGCGGATATAGGTGATTTCATCCGCATCGAAATTGTAATCGGGCGGAGAGGGTGCTTCGCTGTTGAGGATTAGGCGCGGGTTGAGCCGCTTGCCGGTTGCAAGCCGCGCGCTCATGACTGCCAATTGCAGGGGGCTGGCAAGGTAATAGCCCTGACCAATAGAGGCGTTGACGGTGTCGAACGGCTCCCATTCACGGCCAAATTTGTTGAACTTCCAATCTGGGTCTGGAACCGTGCCATAAAACTGGCTGGTCACGGGCAGTTCGAATTCCTGACCCATACCCAAATCTTTGGCCATTTCAGCAACTTTGTCGAAGCCGATTTGCTGGGCGTAATGATAGAAATAGCTGTCGCAGCTTTGATAAATAGCTTTGGCCATGTCGACCGTGCCGTGATTGCTCCAGCAATTGAAGAACCGGTTCCCGATCCGTCGCCCGCCGGCACAGCTGATCGTTTCCTGTGGGCTGATTCCAGCTTTCAGGAATGCCATGCAATGCATCGGTTTGACGGTGGAGCCGGGCGGATAGAGTCCTTTGAGAACCTTGTTGCGCAGCGGTACGCGTTGATCTTCGCGCAGCATCGCATATTCCGCACTGCCAATGCCGTCGGAGAAGCTGTTAGGGTCAAAGCTGGGCATGCTTGCCATGCACAACAGATCACCCGTTTGGCAGTCCATTACGACAACAGACCCGCTTTCGAGGCCAATTCGCCTTGCAGCATAGTCCTGCAACGGCCCATCGATCGTGAGCTTTACCGGGTCGCCTTGGATATCGTCACGGCTTTCCAGATCGCGCAGAACCCGGCCACCGGCGGTCACTTCGACACGGCGTGCGCCCGGTACACCGCGCAGTCGCTGTTCGAACTGCTTCTCTAACCCGTCCTTGCCGATTTTATGGCCTGGCGTGATCAGGATTGGATTGCGATCAAGCTCATATTCTTCTGCCGAAGCAGGGCCCACATAACCGATTAGATGACCCACACTCGATGCGGTGGGATAATACCGCGAAAAGCCACGTTGTGGCAGCACCCCTTGCATATCTGGCAGGCGCACGCTGAGCGCAGCAAATTGTTCGTAATTAAGCCCGCTCGCCACTTCGACCGCTGCAAAGCCGCGAGCGCCTTCAAGTTTTGATTTGATATCGGCAATGCGCGTTGGTTCGAGAGCCAGCAGCGCGCCAATCTCATCAATAGTCTTTTCGGGATCAGCGAGCCTTTCAGGGATCACATCAACCCGAAAATCGGCTCTGTTGGAAGCTAGTGGCGCACCATTGCGATCCATAATCCAACCACGGCGCGGCGGGATCAGTGTGAGGTTCACTCGGTTGCTTTCCGAGGCAAGGCTGTATTTCTCGTTCTCGGCAATGGCGAGATAAGCCATGCGCCCGGCAAGCAGAATGCCCACGCCATATTGCATGCCACCAATGACAAATGCGCGGCGATCAAATGCATTACGCAAAGTCGATGCGTTGACAATCGGACCTTTGCGTTTGGGACGCTTTCTCGCAGACGAATTGAGAGAGAAGAAAGGCTTCACCCGATCCTCCGCGAGCGCGACAGGCGGAACCGATCCAACCATGCCACGATCCGCGCAAATAGCGGATAAACCAACAATGCCAGCAGAAGCTGCGGAATGGTGGCAATCAGCATGTGCGGAGTGATCGTAGCGCCAGAAGTAAGCATGGAAGCAAAGATATAGATGAGAATGACTAGACCGGCGGTGAACCAGTCTTGCCAAAATCCGCGCCAGGGAAAGCGCGTTTCCACAAGCTCAATACCAATCATGGTGACAGACCATAGCAGAATTGCGCTGCCAAATGGCTGTCCGCTGAACAGATCGTCAAATGCGCCTAATGGCACCCCAATCCAAAGCGGGAAAAGTCCAGGCCGCATCAACCGCCAGCTGAGAAAGATAATAAAGCCAATCGGCGGGGCGAGAGGCATCACATCGGTCATAACCCAGAACGGGATAAGCGATCCTATCAGGATCGATGCATATGGCACAATGTTCGCCCGCCACGGAGATGTGACGCGGTTGATCCCGCCACTTCCATAGGCGCGGCGTTGAGAGGGTGGGGCGAGCCGGTCGATCAATCGCCTGTGCTCGCATTTTCGGGTCGGTTTACCGGCTCTTCACCTAGGCCCGCTTCCGACAATGCCTCGCCATCGCGCACTTCGCTGGCTTCGACGGCAAGTGTTTCATGGACGGGTTCGACTACAACGTAGTTCGTGGCAGATGGCTCTGCGATCAGTTGTGCAATACCGCCATCGGACGTGATCTCGCTAAGGACTGCAACTGCGACGCCTGGACGGTAATATCCGCCAGCACCGCTGGTCACGAAGACATCGCCAATCTCAAGCGGATTTAGCCCCAGATTGATAAGACGAATGCGCAGCAACCCATCACCGCGCCCTTCGGCAAAGGCGACGGTTTGATCTGATGCGCGTCGCACCGGCAAGACGCTTTCACTGTCTGTAAGCAGAAGCACGCGCGAAGATGCGCGCGATGTCTCAAGCACCCGGCCAATCACACCGCGCTCCGAATGAACTGGCATTCCAATCTCTACGCCTGCAGCAGATCCCACGCCAAGATAGGCAAACCGGCGTGCCGACGTTGAGCTGGACCCGACAAGGCGCGAATAGACGACGGGTTCGACATTCTCTTCGGCAAGGCCAAGGAGTGCTTTTAAGCGGCGGTTTTCTGCTTCCACAGCTTGCGCTTCGGCCAATCGGATGCGTGCGACCTCTACTTCGCGCCGAAGGTCAGCGTTTTGGCTGCCTGCTTGCCAGTAGGCTTTGATTGTATCCCAAGTGTTGTTGCCGCCAGCGCGCGCTGTGGCAGGAGCTTCGCCAATGGTAGCGGAAACATCGTTCGCTCCGCCGCGCAACGGCTGCAATGCGGCCGGTTGCCACAGCGAAAGAGCCAACAATGCCAGACCCAATATGGCACCCAGCGACGCCAGCAGATATCCGGTAAAGACCGAATATTGCTGCTTCTTCGAAAAGCCCGATCGACGCGATGATGGCTGCGCCATGACCTTGCCCTAATCCCTTATATTGTATCTCCCGCGCGCCCTTCGCGTGGATAATAGTCTAACTCTGTTACGCGGTCATCAAGACGCCGCGATAAATCGGATCTTCCATGGCCCGTCCCGTGCCCACTGCAACGCAGGTCAGCGGGTCTTCGGCGATGGATACGGGAAGACCCGTTTCCTCTCGCAGGTGCTCATCCAAACGACGGATCAATGCGCCCCCACCGGTGAGCACGATCCCCTGATCGACAATATCTGCGGCGAGTTCCGGCGCCGTGTTTTCCAAAGCGATGCGAACGCCTTCGACAATCGCGCCGATAGGTTCTGACAAGGCTTCTGCGACATGCGCCTGATTGATGGTGATCTCTTTGGGCACGCCGTTGACCAAATCGCGCCCTTTCAATGTGATGGACTCGCCTGCGCCATCTTCGGGGATGACAGCAATGCCGTAATCTTTCTTGATCCGCTCGGCCGTCGCATCACCGATCAACAGGTTGTGATGTCGGCGCACATAAGAGACGATAGCTTCGTCCATCTTGTCGCCGCCGGTGCGGACCGATGTGGTGTAAGCCAACCCGCGTAGGGAAAGCACCGCAACCTCTGTTGTACCGCCGCCAATGTCGACAACCATGCTACCAACCGGCTCTGTTACCGGCATGTCCGCACCAATCGCGGCGGCCATCGGCTCAAGGATAAGGTGCACTTCGGATGCGCCCGCATTCGATGCCGCATCGCGGATCGCGCGTTTTTCAACCGAGGTAGAACCCGATGGAACGCAGATTACGATTTCGGGATAGCGGAACAGATTGCGCTTGCCATGGACCTTGCGGATGAAGTGCTTGATCATCTCCTCGGCGATTTCGATGTCGGCGATAACGCCGTCGCGTAGAGGGCGAATGGCTTCGATGGAATCGGGCGTTTTGCCCATCATCATCTTTGCATCATCGCCAACCGCCTTGACCCGTTTGATACCGTTGATTGTCTCAATGGCAACAACGGACGGTTCGTTGAGTACGATCCCCTGATCCTGGACATAGACCAGCGTGTTCGCTGTGCCTAAGTCGATGGCCATGTTCTGAGACCCGAATTTGAACAGATTGGCAAAGAAGCTCATTTTTTATCTTTTTCCGTAAGCAGACCGGATTTTACGCGTTTCCTGAGTTGAACTGTTGTTTTGTGCACAGGATGCCCGCAATCGATCCCAAAATTGACGAGACCCATGTCGCCTAGCGAAAGCTTGCCAAAAAGGCTAAAATTTTTGTTGACGCAGGTCGGTATTTTCCCCGGTAGCCCTCGAAATTGCGGCGTGTGACGGCTAGCCTGCGACAAATGCCCCAAATTAGACGCCTTCCCAACGCTCTTGTGAACCGAATCGCCGCTGGTGAAGTCGTTGAAAGGCCCGCTGCGGCGCTCAAAGAGCTGGTTGAGAACGCCGTTGATGCTGGCGCGCGGCGAATCGGTGTGTCGCTGATCGATGGCGGTCTGACCCGTTTGGAAGTGACCGATGATGGCTGTGGCATGACCAGCGATGATATGGCGTTGGCTCTTGAACGTCATGCGACATCGAAATTGCCAGATGAGGCGATTGAGATGGTCACCACCCTGGGCTTTCGCGGGGAAGCGCTGCCTTCTATTGCGAGCGTAGCGCGGCTCACTTTGGAAAGTCGGGTTGCGGGTAGCGATGACGGATGGCGCCGCGTCGTCGATCACGGCGATTTGGTCGAGGACGGTCCGGCGGCTTTGCCAGTGGGCACACGGGTTCGGGTGGAGCAAATATTCGCTAAGGTCCCGGCGCGCCGAAAATTCCTGCGCACACCGCGCAGTGAGTATATCGCTTGCCTTGATATTGTGCGCCGATTGGCGATGGCGCGGCCAGACATTGCGTTCACGTTGGAGAACGGTTCGGAAGGAAAGTCTCGCAAGGCGCTATCAACACAGGCGGATGAGGAACTCTCGACCCGTGTCGCACAGATCATTGCGCGCGAGCTAAAAGACAATGCGGTTGCCATCGAGCTTGAGCGGGAGACACCGTATGGCACAATGCGTCTGACCGGGATTGCGGGCCTACCGACATACAATCGCGGGGTTGCGGATCACCAATACCTCTTCGTGAATGGTCGTCCGGTTAAGGACAAGCTGCTGACTGGTGCCGTACGCGGAGCCTATTCCGATATGTTAGCGCGTGATCGTCATGCTGTGCTCGCGCTTTTCCTTGAGGTGCCTCCGCAAGATGTCGATGTGAATGTTCACCCGGCCAAGACCGAAGTGCGGTTCCGCGATGCGGCGCATGTTCGCGGCTTTATCGTGTCGGGTCTGCGACGAGCCTTGGACACAGGTGATAGACGCTCCGCACAAGGCCCAGACCGCGCGGCGATGGAGAAGTGGCAGCAAGAGCCGCCCGAGCAAGCGCCCGCGCTTCGATCCATGTTTCAAGGACGCGATTGGAGTGCGCCGTCTGGCGGACGAGTTGCAGAACCGCGTCGCGAGTGGAACGCGCAATCGGGCGACGCGCACGATGCGGCGTTGCCGACGGGCCGCGCCGAAGAAGCCGCGCCTTTGCCTGAAGATGCCGCAGAGTACCCGCTTGGCATTGCGCGAGGGCAGGTCGCCAACACCTATATCGTCGCCGAAAGCGCCGATGGTCTGGTGCTGGTCGATCAACACGCGGCGCATGAACGGCTTGTGCTTGAACGGTTGAAACGCGCCGGTGCTCATGATGCAGTCACCCGAAGTCAGGCTTTGCTGGTCCCTGATGTGGTCGAAATGGACGAAGCGGATTGCGACCGCTTGGAGGATGCTGCGGAAGGGCTGGCGCGATTTGGTCTTTCTGTTGAACGCTTTGGCCCTGCTGCGATGCTGGTGCGCGCTGTGCCCTCAGCAATCGCAAAGGCCGATACGACCAAACTGCTGCAAGACCTCGCAGATGATATCGCCAAACATGGCAAGCAGGACGATAGCGGATCACTGCTTCTGGCCGAGCGCCTTGAATATGTGCTGGCGACAATGGCGTGCCACGGATCGGTGCGGGCAGGGCGCGTACTGAGCGTAGCAGAAATGAATGCGCTGCTGCGAGAAATGGAAGCAACGCCGCGATCAGGGCAATGCAATCACGGCAGACCGACTTGGGTGAAACTCGATATGGACGATGTCGAGAAGCTCTTTGGGCGGCACTGATGAGGCGCTGGTTGTAAGCCAAAACGCGGGCGCTCGTTAGACCCTAACGTTTGGGTTCGAACTTAGAGCTTGGAAGCTTTGACAAAATCCTGATATAAGGGTGCTGCTTACGTTGGAATTTGCAACGGGCTTCGCACTTTGACTACCGCTGCTTGCCTTCAACGGCGCAGACGCAAACCAGACTACGACTTCCTTTCATTTGACGATTTAACGCACAACCGCTCCGCATATCGCAGCGCGGCAAACCTATGAGTTCTTGAAAGGAACTACTATGAGTAAGACTGGAAAAGTGAAATTCTTCAACGCCGACAAAGGCTATGGTTTCATTCAGCCTGATGATGGCTCAAACGACAGCTTCGTCCATATTAGTGCGGTGCAAGCTGCTGGCATGCAGACGCTCGACAAAGAACAGCGCCTGAACTTCGAAGTCGAAGTTGGTCGCAACGGTAAAGAAAGCGCTGTCAACCTTTCAGCTGCTGACTAACCATCTGCTTGTGCTCCTCCTGCGCGCGTGTTCAACCAAGCGTGCAGGAGGCCACGCCGCAGTCAGGAAAACGCAATCATGAGCGGCCCAGGTAGGGGAAGCTTGATCTGTACGATGTCGAGAATCGGTTCGCGCGGCATTGAGAATGCAGCAGCCAACCGATGACTATATTGCGTATCCGGCTAAAGGGCGAACTACTAGTATCGCAACTTGGCTCCGTCGCTGCGTCTAGCAGCGCATTTGGTTACTTACCAAAACCAAGGTCGATCCCCGTCACGTTTTTGATTGCGGCATTGATCAACGTGAAGACACCATTCAGTATCCGCTGCGCAAGCACATAGGGCAGAAACTCGGAAAGCAACAAAATGTTGTTGAAGTAGAGCTCCTGCTGATGGATCGCGTAATCCGCGTCAGCCTCCGAGAAAACGCCTGATATCAGGCGCTCTTGCGTCTTTGCGACGGCAGTTGCCAACGCTGTGATGTGGGATAGGAGAGTATCCTTCGCCTCGTTCCACAAATCTTTTACTTCGCCAACAACCACTTGAACGATAGCAGAAGCGAAGTCTTCCGCACTTTCGGGTTTGAATGTATCAAGATCGACAGGCATAGTTCTAGTCCTTCAACAAAGTTTCCATCGTTTGCGGGATTGAGCATGTGCCCAGTACTGGGGAAACCTCACCCAATTCTCTTGAAAGGCTGCCGGCTTGATGCTGTTCCATTTGCAGTCGAACGGCCGTCAAACAGTTTTCGATGGCACTAGCAACAAGCTGCGATGACTCAGCGGCGGGCATTCTATCGTAATAGGGTGGCCTCTGATCAGCGATACGTTTGGCGCGCTCAAATGAGGCAATTGCAGAAATATAATTCTGTTCTAAGTCTTTATATGAAGGGCTTGGCGTATAAGGAACGGCCACCGCAGTCTCAATTTTCTCAAGCTCTTCGTTACCTTTTTTTAGGCTGGAAAATATATCTTCTGAAAAGTTTGGTGCGAATGAAACACATGCCGACGTGAATAGGCAAAGGATCAATAAAATCTTGCGCACAGTATTTCTCCCCCAAGTAACGGGGTGAATATACGTACGTCTATTGAAATTCAAGTTTCAACGATGAAGGGGCTTGGCTGCGTCGCCTAAACGTTAAACTTGAACAGCATCACATCGCCGTCTTGCACGTCGTAGTCCTTGCCTTCTTGGCGCATTTTGCCTGCTTCTTTCGCGCCCGCTTCGCCGTTCAGCGCGATGTAGTCGTCATAGGCAATCGTCTCTGCGCGGATGAAGCCTTTTTCGAAATCGGTGTGGATTTCACCAGCAGCCTGCGGAGCTTTTGCACCGGCAGGGAAGGTCCATGCACGTGATTCCTTGGGACCGGCGGTGAAGAATGTGTTGAGGCCCAGCAGCGTGTAACCTGCGCGGATGACGCGGGCGAGGCCGCTTTCTTTCAGGCCCAGCTCGGCGAGATACTCGGCGCGGTCTTCCATCGGCATTTCGACCAACTCAGCCTCAATCGCAGCAGAGACAACGACAGCCTGTGCGCCCTCAGATGCGGCTTTCGCAAAGACGGCCTCGGATAGGGCATTGCCAGCGGACGCCTCTTCCTCCGCGACGTTGCAAACATACAGAACGGGTTTTGCGGTCAGCAATTGCGCCTGCGCAAAAAGGCGTTCTTCCTCGTCATCCTTTGGCTCGGTCAGACGCGCGGGCTTGCCGTCTTTCAGCAGGTCGAGCGCTTGGCCAAGAACGCTTGCCAGAGCTTTGGCTTCCTTATCGCCAGCATTGCCGCGCTTTTGCGCATTGGGAACGCGTTTTTCGAGGCTTTCAAGGTCGGAGAGCATCAGTTCGGTCTCTACGACTTCGGCATCGGCGATAGGGTCGACGTGGTTGGAGACGTGCTGAATATCGTCATCTTCAAAACACCGCAGCACATGCACAATCGCGTCCACTTCGCGGATGTTGCCAAGGAACTGATTGCCCAGACCCTCGCCTGCGCTTGCGCCTTTTACAAGGCCGGCAATGTCGACAAAGCTGAGCTGCGTCGCGACAATTTTCGCGCTGTTCGCAATGGCAGCGATCTTATCGAGCCGTTCATCTGGAACCGCGACTTGGCCGACATTCGGTTCAATCGTGCAGAACGGATAATTCGCGGCCTGTGCGGCCTGCGTTTCGGTGAGTGCATTGAAAAGGGTGGACTTGCCGACATTGGGCAGGCCCACGATCCCGCAACGGAAACCCATGGGAAGCTCGCTTTGTTACGCTTGAGAAAGGGCGCGCTTTAACGAGGGTGCTGACACTTTACCAGAGGGCGCGTTGTGATTGATGTGTTGGACATGCAAAAAGAGGCGCGCCTTCGAACCGCTAGGAAGGCGCGCCTCTATCAGGCAGAACTGCCGTGTTTGCTTTACGCGTCGTTTTTGCGGCGACGCTTTGCCATCATGAATGCCGCTGCGCCTGCGCCGAAAAGGACCAGGCTTGATGGTTCTGGCACGGGTGTGCCGCCGCCCGATGATCCGCCGGAAGAACTGCTGACCGGTGGATCTTTGGGAGGAGGTTTGAGCGCGTGCACAGGCTGTGCCGCGATGCCCAGTGCGGTGATCACAATCAAAGCGTGAAAGATGTTGAAAGAGCGCATCGTTTCGAAGATCCCTGTTCGAAGAAGTATTGGTTAAGCAATCGCTTACCATCCTCTTGCAAACGCGTCTGTTCGAACGATCCGCTTGTCCCACTATGGGCCACGCGAATTGAGGGGTGTAACCCGATCAGATGTTGTGCACATCCTTGATCCACGGACCATATGCGCTCTCACCCAGCCAACCAACTTGGACCTCGGCGGTCAGCGCATTGATCGGCATTTGAGGCTTCCTTCCGGGATGGACGGTCACCCGCAATGGGCGCGATCCTGGCGCTTGCGCGATCACGTTAGCCATGGCGCGTGGCACATCCATCGGATCGGTGGAGCCACCGCCGGTGCGCTTACCCAGTGGAGCGACCAATGCGGGATAGCCCGCAGTGTGCGTGTCATCGGAGCGTTCGAGCAACGCGACGCTGTTGGTGTTCGAGTTGGACCAGATCATGGTCGGATAACCGCCCGGCTCAATGATTGTCACCTCGATATTGTGCGGGACCAGCTCATAGGCGAGGCCTTCGCTCAAGGCTTCGAGCGCAAATTTGCTAGGCGAATACATCCCATAACTGGGCGCGATTACTCGGCCAAGCTGCGAAGTGATATTGAGGATCAAACCGCTCTTTGCCTCACGCATGCTGGGTAGAACGGCTCGGATCATCCGCTGCGCGCCAAAGACATTTGTGTCAAAGGTCAGCTGCGTCGCTTCCATGTCCTGAATCTCGATCGGCCCGCCGAATGAGATACCGGCATTATTGATCAAAACGTCAATCGGGCCGCCGTTCAGTTCGATAGCTTTGGCCACGCCAGTGGCGACTTGCTCATCTGAGAGAACGTCAATTTCGATCACATGCAGGTCGAGCTGTTCATCGGAGGCGAGGGTCCGCAATTCGTCGGCCTCTGTGCGAGGCAAGCTGCGCATGGTGGCAAACACGCGAGCGCCTTCGCGGGCGTAGTGCTCTGCAGCGAGGCGGCCAAATCCGGTTGAGCAACCGGTGATCAGAATGCTTTTGCCACGAATATCGGGCTGAGTTGTGGCGACGGGCTGCGCAGCGGCATTCGATGTTGCGGTGAGAGCAGTGGTCGCGGCGGCGCCTGCGAGCAGGGTGCGGCGGTTGATCTGTGGCATTTCGGGGCTCCTTTGAGGGTAATGCTTAGCCGTCTTGTTGGCGCAGCGCTATCTCGCTCATAAATCGTGGGTCATTGTGCTCGGCGAGCCAGTCTGCCGACGCGCTTATCGCGCCCAGCATTGCGGCGAGCGGATCTTGTTCGGCCTTTGCATAATTGCCCAGCACATAGCCGTGGACGCGATCCTTGTGTCCCGGATGGCCGATGCCGATGCGCACTCGTCGGAAATCTGCGCCCAGATGCTGGTCGATTGAGCGCAGGCCATTGTGACCGGCATGACCGCCGCCTTGTTTCACTTTGATCTTGAACGGCGCGAGGTCTAGCTCGTCATGAAACACCGTAAGCGCGTCCAATTCCAGCTTATAGAACCGCATCGCCTCACCCACACTGCGTCCGCTTTCATTCATATAGGTCGCGGGTTTGAGCAGCAGGATTTTCTCGGTGCCAATGCGCCCTTCCTGAACCCAGCCCTGGAACTTCTTCTGCACTGGGCCAAAGCGGTGCATATCGGCGATGACGTCCATCGCCATAAAGCCGACATTGTGCCGTTGCAGCGCGTGCTGCGGTCCGGGATTTCCTAGGCCTGTCCAGATTTGCATGAGGGTTAGATAGCGAGCGTGCGACAGGGGGCAAGCGCGGTATCTTGGTTTTTCGCATCGGATCCGTGACCGGACCTTTAGGCCGCCGGAACGAGGAAAGAGCCCCCGAATGGGGAGCACAAACAAAAAAACGCGGAGTTGGTTTCCCAACTCCGCGCCTTGGTGATTTGTTGCAAAAGGGTCGGTGGCTTATTCGCCGCCTTCCTCTTCTTCTGCTTTCTGGGAAGTCGCTTCCACGGCATCTGCTGCCACTTCTTCGACCTCGTCCTCTTCCTCTTCGCTCTTCTTGAGCGCGGATGGGGCGACCAGTGTTGCGATGGTGAAGTCACGATCGGTGATTGCGCTTTCGCTGCCTGCTGGCAGGTTCACTTCGCTGATATGGATCGAATCGCCAACTTCCTTGCCGGTGACATCGATTTCGATCTCGCCAGGGATTTTGTCGTTTTCGCAGACCAGTTCCAGATCGTGACGGACCACGTTGAGAACGCCGCCCTTCTTAAGGCCGGGTGATTCTTCTTCGTTGGTGAAGACCACTGGCACGCTGACTTCAATCTTGCCGCCTTTTGCGAGGCGGAAGAAATCGGCGTGAGTTGGACGGTCAGTGACCGGGTGCAAGGCGACGTCTTTGGGAATGGCGCGGATTGTGTCCTTGCCAAGCTCGATCTGCACAATTGAGTTCATGAACTGACCGGTCATCAACTGACGGATAAGTTCCTTTTCCTCAACGTGGATCGTGATGGGTTCTTCCTTGCCGCCATAAATAACGGCGGGGATCCGACCTTCGCGGCGAAGTGCACGGGAGGCTCCCTTGCCTGCCCGTTCGCGCGTTTCAGCCGGCAGTGTGAGAGCGTCGCTCATAACAAAAGCCTTTCGAATACAGATTACAGTGTTTTTCGGCGCGCCGCCTCCAGGGATGACCAGAACGCCGAAGCGCGGGCAAATAGCGCGATTGAGTGAAAAGGCAACTTCTAATTAGTGACGCGAGTTACCGTGTAGCCTTCTCCTTCGAGCATGGTCTTTAGCCCATCCGGACCAACAAGATGAGCCGTGCCGACTGCAATCAATGGACGTCCTGGGTCATCCAGGTGCTTCAAAATGATCGGTAGCCAATCCTTGTTTCGCTGGACAAGCAGAGCATCGCGGATCTCCGGGTCGGCCATGATGCCCGTTTCTGTGACTTCTAACAGAGCGGCTTCATCCCCGGCGAACCACGCCTTGGTAAGTTGGCCAGGATTGTCCCGTGACGCCTGCCACTCCTGCACGGTGCCTTCCAACAATTCTCGCTGATCCTGCTCAGCCAACCGATCAAAGATACCCAATTGCTCATGGGCAAGTTCAAATCCGTAGACTTGTCTGTCTCGAAATTGGGAAATGACATAACGATCTACGCCGTTGCGCGGTTTTCCAACCGCACCAAGACGGGCAAGCATGATCGCCGCAGCCCAGGTTTCAGTGTCGTAGAACTGGGCCTGACTGAACTCCGACTGTTCTACCATTTCATCAAGCGGCTCGCGATATTCTCTAGCCACGCGCAGGCTCAAAGAACCCTGCTCTGGGGAAGTGCCAAGCCTTACAAAAGTTTCTGCAAGACCCTGACTATTGGTAAGATCGACCACTTCGACGACCGCACGATCTGCGTCTTCGATAGCTTTCCGGATCGCCGGTGTTTGCCACTCTGTGTCATCAGGCAGTGCGTGGATGGTGCCAAGCATCCACCCTTCGGTGCGCCCCAAAGAGTTTGAGATTTCATAGAAGATTGGATTGGGTTTTTCACCAGAGATCGCAACTACCTCAGACGTCGCTCCAGAACCGCAAGCCGCCACAGCCAACGAGGCTATGGCGGCAAACAGCAAAGGTATGGTGCGGATCACTGGACTCGAGTGACCTCGATATCGCGCTGTGCGAGATAGTCTTGCACGCTCAAATCGCCTGCAAGATGCCCTGCGCCAACCGCGACGAAGACGGTGCCGGGTGTGCTGTCGAGACGCGCATCAATCCATTCGGCCCAATTGGCGTTGCGATCAAATAGCAGGGCTTTCGCAAGGTCGCCGTCTTCCATATTCTCATTCATGATCGCTGCCAGCGCATCGGCGTCCCCTTCGAGCCATTCTGCAACCATGGAATCGAGCGTTGCTCCAACCTCGTCCATTCCTTCGACCGCGGCCATCAGGAATTCCAGTTGATCATCCTGAGAAAGCGTGTCGAAGATACTGAGCTGGAATTCTGCCGTCTCCAGCGCCTCCTGCTGCGCTTCACCCGCTTTCGACAGGATCACTTTGTCGACGCCAGCCTCCAAATCATAGCCTTGCTGCAGAAGGGGTAGGACGCTCAATGTCAGGCCCACCATCCATGGCTCAAGCGGATCAAAAGCCGCCGCAGGAATGCCCAATTGGGTCAGCGCGCTCTCATATGCAGCGGTCTGCTCTTCATCAAGCAGCGAGCGCAACGTAGTGCCGTCTGTGAACATACTCTTTTGCATGCCGATTTGCTGGAGTTCGGCCTGACTTGCAGGGTCCATGCGGATTTCCGTGACGACCGTGTCCGAAGACGCCAATGCAGCATCAATCTCAGCATCGTACCACATCACGTCTGGCGATAGAGCGTGGACCGTTCCGAACAGATAGATAGTGGTGTCTTCATCGGACACTTTCCAAAGCGCGGGGCCTTCGGGACCGCTAGGTAATTCTGTCTCAGCGGTCGGTGTCGCCTCTGTGTGCGCATCGGCCAGAGCGGGTGTCGCAGCGACCAGTGCAATTGTGGCTGCAAGGCCGGTTGTCAGGGTGTTGAGGGGGCTTTTCATTGGTTATTCTCCGGTTGGATAGGGTGGATATTTGAAATTGGGTTCAAAGAGCAAGCGATTAGCCGCCGCGACGATAGGTCCAGAGTGCGCAAAATGTAGTCAGGATAAGGGAATACATGATCATTGGGTCTTGATCAGGAAGCAGCGCGGCACGCTGTCCCAACCACCAGATCGGGGTCACGATACCATAGGTCATGAACGAACCGTACAGCCCGGTGTACAAGGCGGCGCGCTCATGCTCGTCGACATTGGCGTTCCAATCCACTGTGACATAGACGCCGCCCACTGCGTAAATAACGCTAACCAAAATCGCTAAATAAGCGGGAATCGGGCCGTTGCTCATCAACTCGACCTCGCTCAGGTCAGAGCCAAGCGAAGTGTAGAAGATCACCACAATAACCAGGCCCAGGACGCATGACCAAATAAGCGCGCGTCTGGCCTTTTTTGTGCTCTTGGCGACCGGCTCATCCTTACCCGTGGTGAGATTGAGCGTATTTAGCCACAGCATCGAGATAATAATTACCATAAGCGCCGAACCGAGCGCCAGGGCGGCAGGCAAGGCACCGCTCAAACCATCAAAGGCACCATGCTGGGCAGCAATGATTGTCCAAAGGGATGCGAGGTAAAGTGTCGCGCCCAGACCAATCTTGATCCCACGCACAACGTCTGATTGTTCTGTTTCGATCTCTTCGCTTGTGTCATCAAACGTGGAATTGCTCACATTGCCCTCCGAATATAATTGCCAACTACTGATACGATGAGGACTGCGACAAACAGGATCATCACATCGGGCTCAGGGGCAAATCCTCCGCGCCATGCGACCCACCAAACTGGCGCGACGACACCAAAGAACTGGAAGCCGATAGTTTCGCCAAACTTCTGATATTCCATATCAACTTCATCGGCATTGCGACGTGAGAAGTAGGCAAGGGCCGGGATACCCAGTAACCAGAGCGCACAGGCCGCTACCGCGACTGATGTAGGCAGTGGGCCATTCGAAAAAAGCTCTGAGGTGCGCGCCTCGCCGTCTCCAATCGAAAACAAGATGGCTGTGACACATGCGATAGCCATGAGGGCAATCATTCCCATGCTAATCCGACGTGTCCTTGGCGTATCAGGATCTCCGGAACGCAATGTCGGCCATTTTCGGAAGGTCAAAACAACCACTACTGCACCGAGAGCAGGCACGGCCATACTGCCAAGGGCGAGCCCGGATGTTAGCGTTTCACGGTCAAACGCACTCGAAGCGCCTGCAAGCCCGCCGAACAGCATTCCAATGCCAACAGCAAAGCAGGTTGACGGGACAAGGACCGAAGCAGTTCTTGCCAGAAGTGTTGGATTATCATCATGTTCCATGGCTTGTTCCCTAATTGCTTTCATCATGGAAAATCTCCTCAATCTGCATGTCGAACAGACGCGAAATGCGAAAGGCGAGGGGGAGGGAGGGGTCGTGCTTTCCCGTTTCAATGGCATTGACGGCCTGACGCGACACATCGAGTTGCATCGCTAATTCGGCCTGTGACCAATCGCGTTCAGCGCGCAGGACTTTGAGGCGGTTCTTCATCTGGAATCCCTCCAGCGGAGGAATTGAAAGATGAAGACAAAGATCTGCATGTAGACTGAGAATGCTGCCCAAATCGCAAAACCCCAGCTGACTTCCTGAATGGACCAAGCAAATATTGCAGGAGGCTCTTCGGGTTGGCCCGCGGCAAAGAAGGTGCCCCAGGCAGTTAGAAAATAAGCCATAGGTAGGATCGCCGCTGCATAAGCGAGGACAACCACGCTGCGCCGCCAGATCCCTTCCGCGTACTCATCGCGCATAAAGCGGGCGATCAGCAGAAAGAATGGTGCAAAGGCAACGAGCGGCCACAGGATTAGGGCAAGCAACGTTTGAAGCAGCGGTGGCAATCCGAATGCGCTGATGCCCGTTGTTTGAAGAAGGATAAAGGCTAGCCAAACGATAACCGAGGCAACAAAGGCTGCGTCCATAAGCCAGAAATAGGCCCGGTAGCGGAGCGGATCTTTGGGGCTCTTGGGAGTGGGCTTGTCGATCGCGTTCATGCCCGTTGCTCCTCTGTGATAGATTTGAGATCATAGGACATCAGATATCCCCTCTGAATCGCTTGATCTGGAAGCCGAGGAAAAACGCGCCGAAGATGACCGGAGTTGCGTACCGTTCGATAATGGTCGCCTCCATTAGAGAGGTGTCGGTAAGCTGGTCAGAATCGTCCGTGGTGCTTGCCTGCGCCAGTTGATCCGGATCCAGTGCGAACCACAAATCGAAAACCAGCTCGGCCCAGGGTCCGATGATGAACCATATGATAGCGGCAAAAAATGCATAGGAAGTGCCGCTGTGCCACATGGCCAGAGTGAATTCGTCAGTCTTACGACGGGCAAACACGGCAAGAACCGCATAAGCTTCGAATACAAGGAACACCAAGATCGCAAGCAGAGTGAGCGCGGGAATGAGGAGTGCGTCATCCTCTTCCCAGCCTGTGAACACATGATCGATTGCGAAGTAAATAAACGGGGCCGCAATCGCTGCCACAGTCCCGATATTCGCTGCGCGCAAATAGCGGTCGACCTTTTTCTGGCGAGGGGAGATTTGAATGCTGTCAGTCATGATCAGGTTCCAAAAAGTCGCTTCCAGAACAATCCGATGTAAAATCCGGCGATTGCGCTCGCGATGGTTAGGATGGCGGGAATGTCGCGTTCGGCCGCGTCGGTGCCGTTGTGGGCATCGTTGAAACCATCATAGACCCCTTCGAAAAAGGGCACGGTGAGAAACAGGATGAGCATGATCGCAAAGGCTGTACTTGCGCCTGAAGTCCACAATCCGCGGGTGTACTCATCAGCATTGCGGGTGAACAGCATGGTCCAGCAAGCGGCCACTGCAATCAGTCCGCCGGCGATTGCAACCCAGGCCGGAATAACATCGAGCGCGCTGATCAGGAAACCGCCAATTCCGGCAAGCCCGACCCAACCTGCGCCCATAAAGATGTTGGCTTTGTTCATCTCAAAATGTGCTCCGACGACTTGATTGGGTGTGAAGGGGGTGCCGCTCTCGCTGATTCCGGCCTTCGGGGTTTGGCCAAGAGGCGAGAGCGGCGATCAGCATCATGCACCGGGAGTGTCGGTGTCTGACGCCGCAGAGTTCTTCGCGAAGCGCACGCGGTCTGCGTTGGCTTCGGCAATGGCGAAGCGAATTTCGCGTTCAGCTGATGCGAAGGCGGTTGCGCGGCATTCCCGCTCTAGCCGGACTGAGGCGCTGTCACGGCCGCCATTGGCACAGGCGCGGCGAATTTCGGTGCGCACACGCTCATCAAGCCGTGCAATGCCGCGTTGTGTGGTGAGGTCGAGGTCATCGTGCTCAATTGTCTGATTAAACTGAGTTTCGTTGATCGGTGATGCGTGAGCGATTGCAGGAGTTGCGATGGCAGTTGCAGCAGCGACGATGGTGATGATGGTCTTACGCATGTGTAATCTCCTGGGGAGGAAGAGTGGTTGTTTTGTCTCGTCAACCTTCCGTTATGTCAGGTTGCCCTTACTTTATGTAGCGAGTTGCTGACAATGTCAACATGACCTGACATTTGGTCATGAAGGCACGACAAATCGACCCGAGTTATTGCTCAGGATTGATTCATATTTCCAATTATTTTTAGAGGGTTACTGGATTCTCTCGATCGAAATGCCGCTCTGCTCCAACAGCAGGACAAGCGAGTGATCGCCGTCCATATGCGCGGCTCCAACAGCCAATAAAATGCTGCCGGGACGCTCGAGTCGCGACTCGACCCAATCCCTCCATGCCGTGTTCCGGTCCACGATCAGCACATCATAAAATGCGCGTCCAAACGGGTCTTCGGTCATCTCTTCGGTAAGGTCATCATCAAGATCACCTTTCGCCCATGAATGTTCCGAGGACCAATCTCGATCAACTAAGTCTTCCAGCTCGCTCCCGTCACAGCCATCCCATTCATCGAAGCTCTTATCGATGTCGCTGATCATTCGGTCTGTGTTGATGTTCAGCAAGTTTTCAAACACTTGAACTGCATCCTCAATCCCGGAGATAGAACGATTGGTCTCGTCAAACTCGGCTTTGAGCACGGTCTCAACGCCGAATGTACGCTCTGAGCCTTGAGCACGGGTCATCGCCATAGCGATCCCAAACATGGCCATCAACGGGGGTGCCAACTCAACTCGTTCGCGCGGCAGGCCAAATGCATCGAGCAGGCCAAGGAATTTGGCGCGGTTATGCTTGGACAACCGTTGCGAGAGTGGAACTTTCGGGCGATATTCGGTGAAAAGCTGCATGATCCGCGCCTGATCCATGTCGCTCGCTGTCGCTGTGTTGTCAGGATCGTCGTGGGATTCGATTACCAATTCATCGACATTCTCGACGACTTGATCAAACAGCTCGGTCCGCCATGCAAACCCCTCTGGCAGGATGTGGTACGTGCCGAACAGGTAGATCGTCGTATCATCATCCGCGATCCTCCACATTGCGGGTGACGGCGCGTAATCCTGCACGGGCGGTTCGAATTCGAGATCGGCGATTGGCGTTAGAGCACCAAACTCGCAGATCTTCTCTGGAATGACGGGCGGTGTTTTGAGGCCACTCGCATTCACCGGGCTGGCAATAATGCCCAGTATTACAGGTATCGATATAAGCCGTCTTATCATTCGTCGCCGCCCTCGCGAATAAATCACATTTCAATGATTTAGCCACGTGCAAGGCCGCGTGCAATCACCCAAATGCTGGTCCCATATCGGGGATGCACAGCGCACTTGCTGCGCTGCACCATTGACGGGTCAGAGGGGGCAGGGCATGGCGCTGCCGCATGGACACCCAGTTGCAATCCACGCCGACCATCGCGCGCGATCCTGCCCGTTCTTTTCAGGATATGATCCTGACGCTGCATGATTTCTGGGCAGCGGCGGGCTGTGTCATCCTGCAACCGTATGACATGCGCATGGGCGCGGGCACTTTCCACACCGCCACGACCCTGCGCGCGCTCGGTCCTGAGCCGTGGAATGCGGCCTTTGTGCAGCCTTGCCGCCGCCCGACCGATGGCCGCTATGGTGAGAACCCCAACCGGCTCCAGCATTATTACCAATATCAGGTGATCCTGAAGCCTTCGCCGGCCGACATTCAAGAATTGTATCTCGACAGCCTCAAAGCGATCGGCATCGACCCACTCAAACACGATATCCGCTTTGTTGAGGATGATTGGGAATCGCCGACATTGGGCGCATGGGGGCTGGGCTGGGAGGTCTGGTGCGACGGGATGGAAGTCACCCAGTTCACCTATTTCCAGCAAATGGGCGGCTTTGACTGCAAACCTGTCGCGGGTGAGCTGACCTACGGCCTCGAACGCCTCGCGATGTATATTCAAGGCGTCGACAGCGTCTACGACCTCGCATTCAACCAGCACGGCGTTTCTTATGGCGATGTGTTTCTTGAGAACGAAAAGCAGATGTCGAAGGCCAATTTCGAAGTATTCGACACGGATTTGCTGTTCAAGAAGTTCGAGATGGCGGAAATGGAATGCCGCAATCAGATCGCCAACAATGTGCCGATTGCCGCCTATGAAGAGGCGATTGAGGCGAGCCACATTTTCAACCTCCTCCAAGCGCGCGGCGTGATCAGCGTGCAGGAACGCGCCAGCTATATCGGCCGGGTGCGCGACCTGGCGCGCGGATCTTGCGAGAAGTACGCCGAGTTAAAGGCACCCGAATGGGCTGAGAAATATCCGGAATGGAGCCTCGTCTAATGGCTGATTTCCTCCTCGAATTGCGCTGTGAAGAGATACCGGCGCGCATGCAAAAGGGTGCGCGCGGCGAGCTGGAAAAGCTGCTGCGCCGCGAAATGGATGCCGCTGGCGTAGAAGTCGGCGACCTCACCATCTGGTCGACGCCGCGCCGCCTTGCACTGATTGCGCGCGGGCTGCCGACCGAAACGGAGGCTGTGCATGATGAGGCAAAGGGGCCTCCTGTGGGCGCGCCCGATCAGGCGGTCGATGGGTTCTGCCGCAAGAACGGCGTCACACGCGACCAGTTGGAAGTGCGCGAGGTCAAAGGACGCGAGACCTATTTCGCGGTGATTGAGAAGCCGGGTCAGGCGGTTGCTGACCTGCTCGCTGCCGCAATCCCTGCGATCATCCGCGATTTCTCTTGGCCCAAAAGTATGCGCTGGGGCGCGGCATCGATCAGCAGTGAGAGCACACGCTGGGTTCGCCCGCTATCCGGCATCGTGGCGTTGTTGGACGGAGAAGTCGTGCCGTGTGTCACCGATGGCCTAGCCAGCGGACGCGTTACGCGCGGCCACCGCTTCCATTCCGATGGCGAGATTGAGATCGCGGGGGCGGACGATTACGCAGAGAAATTGCGCGACGCCTGTGTCTTGGTCGACCATGAGGAACGCGCTGGCATCATTCGCGAGGGCGCTCGCAAAGCGGCCAAGGCTGCTGGTTTGACCGTGGTCGAAGACGAAGGTCTGGTGGTTGAGAATGCTGGCCTGACCGAATGGCCGGTGCCTTTGCTGGGTCGGTTCGAGGATGATTTTCTCGATGTGCCGCCAGAGACAATTCAGCTCACCGCGCGTGTGAACCAGAAATACTTCGTCTGCGAAGAGCGCGCGCCCGATGGCACAACCAGCCTCGCCAACGCTTTTATCTGCACGGCAAACATTGCAGCCGAAGACCCCGCCGTGGTGGTCGATGGCAATCGCAAGGTCCTCGCTGCTCGGCTTTCCGATGCGCGCTTCTTCTGGGAGCTGGATCAGAAGAAAACGCTCGATGAGCACGCCAAGGGTCTGGAGCGGATCACCTTCCATGAGAAGCTTGGCACCGTGGCCGATAAGGTTGACCGGGTTGCGAAGTTGGCGCGGTGGTTGTGCGAAGAAGGCATTGTCAAAGGTGACCCCGACTTGGCCGAGCAAGCGGCGCGTTTGTGCAAGGCGGACCTAGTGACCGAGATGGTTAGCGAGTTTCCTGAGCTGCAAGGCCTCATGGGTGGATATTACGCGGCGAAAGAGGGCTTGCCGCAAGAAGTCTCCGATGCAATCCGCGATCACTACAAGCCGGTGGGGCAGGGCGATGTGGTGCCGACTGCTCCGGTGACGGTGGCGGTGTCGTTGGCGGATAAACTGGATAACCTTTTCCAATTCTTCATGGCGGATTTGCATCCAACTGGCTCGAAAGATCCTTTTGCGCTTCGTCGAGCATCAATTGGTGTTTTGGCATCATTGGAGCGAAACCAAATTAGACTGCCCCTCGAGCGTCTTGTCGAACGCTCTTATCGTGAGTTGATCTATGATTGGCGTGCGGAGGACCGCCTCGCTTGTCTGTCAATTGGGCGCACAGCCTACAAAAGCGACGATGGGACCGAGGGTTGGTACATTGTGCCTAGTCCTGTTGATCCAGATTCTGATCTCTTCGAGGATCCAGATTTCAGCAAGCTTTTGCTCATCGAGTACTACGATTACGACGACACAAGAGAACTTTACGACTACGAACTTCAAGACTGCGGCGTATTCGAATTCCTGAGGTTTGTTGCATATCGAGAAGCGCTTCTCGACTTCTTCGCAGACCGTCTCAAAGTCCAGCAACGCGAAGCAGGCGTTCGCCACGATCTAATCGACGCGGTGTTTGCACTGGGCGGAGAAGACGATCTTGTCCGGCTACTCGCTCGCGTGAAAGCTCTCCAGAGCTTCATCGAAACCGATAACGGCACCAACCTTCTCGCAGGCTACAAACGCGCAGCGAACATCCTCAAGAAAGAGGAATGGAGCGCTCCAGAAAACCTCGATGGTAAAGACCTTTCCTACACTGCCGAAACAGCGGAAAAGGCGCTGATTGACGCGCTTGCTGATGCGGCGCCTAAAGCGGCCTCGGCAGTATCCGAAGAGCGGTTTGAGGATGCGATGGCCGCGCTTGCGACATTACGCGGGCCTATCGATGCGTTTTTTGAGGATGTGACGGTCAATGATAGCGACCCTAACAAACGCGAGGCGAGACTTAACCTGTTGGCGCGCTTCACAAAAGCGGTCGGCAATGTCGCCGATTTTAGCCGAATCGAAGGCTGAGATGACGCGGGCCACGACCTCAAACGCACCCCTTGGGTGTTTTCCTACTAAAGCGTGTAACATGCGGTCCATGTCACACGGTCACATGACCCCAAAAAGGGCTTATCCATGAGCAATACGGTCTACACCTTCGGCGGCAACGCACCCCACTCTGACGCTCGGCAGAAGGACAAGACGATTACTGGTGGCAAGGGTGCAAACCTCGCTGAGATGGCGAGTATCGGATTGCCAGTGCCTCCGGGCTTCACCATCACGACCGAGGAAAGCGTGCGATACCTGCGCGAAGGGGCGGACTTCTCCGATGCTCTGCGAGCGGATGTGACGACAGCGCTGGCTCACATCGAGGCGGCTGTTGGCAAGCGGCTTGGTGATGCAACTGACCCGCTGCTGGTGTCGGTCCGCTCCGGCGCGCGCGTATCGATGCCGGGGATGATGGACACGGTGCTGAACCTTGGCCTGAACGATGCAACGGTCGAAGGGCTTGCGGCGACAAGCGGGGATGAGCGGTTCGCATGGGACAGCTATCGCCGCTTCGTTCAGATGTACTCCGATGTGGTGCTGGGCCTCGATCATGGACTGTTCGAAGAGGCGCTGGAGATCACTAAGGAAGACAACGGCTTCTACGCGGATACAGAGCTGTCTGCCGATGACTGGAAGACGCTGGTTGCAGAGTTCAAGGGCATCGTTGAAAGCGAGCTTGGCCGCCCGTTCCCACAGGATGTGACAGAGCAGCTATGGGGCGCAATTGCAGCCGTGTTCGACAGCTGGGATAGCGACCGGGCGAAGGTATACCGCCGCCTCAACGACATCCCCGCCGACTGGGGCACGGCGGTCAACGTGCAAGCGATGGTGTTCGGCAATATGGGTGAGACAAGCGCGACCGGTGTCGCCTTCACCCGCGATCCCGCGACCGGAACACGCGCCTATTACGGCGAATACCTGATCAACGCGCAAGGCGAAGACGTGGTCGCTGGCATCCGCACGCCGCAATACCTGACAATGGCTGCACGAGAGGCGGCGGGCGCAAAGCCGCTATCGATGGAAGAGGCCATGCCAGAGGCTTACGGCGAGTTGGCGCGCGTGTTCGACCTGTTAGAGGCGCACTACCGCGACATGCAGGACATTGAGTTCACGGTGGAGCGCGGCAAGCTGTGGATGCTGCAAACGCGCTCTGGCAAGCGGACGGCTAAGGCTGCGCTGAAGATGGCGGTGGACATGGTGGGTGAAGGGCTGATCGACAAACGCGAGGCGGTTGGCCGGGTTGACCCGATGGCTCTTGACCAGTTGCTGCACCCGACGCTTGACCCCGATGCGGCGCGCAATGTGTTGACCACAGGCCTCCCGGCATCACCGGGCGCGGCGGCAGGCAAGATCGTGCTGGATGCAGACACGGCCGAGCAATGGGCGGGGCGCGGAGACAAGGTCATCCTGGTTCGGGTTGAGACCAGTCCCGAGGACATCCATGGTATGCACGCAGCGCAAGGCATCCTGACTGCGCGTGGCGGCATGACGAGCCACGCGGCGGTGGTTGCGCGCGGCATGGGCCGCCCTTGCGTCTCTGGCGCGAACGGTGTGTCGATTGACCGCGACGGACGCACTTTGCGGATCGGCGATGCGGAATTGAAAGAGGGCGATGAGATCACGCTGGACGGCGCAAACGGTCAGGTGATGCTGGGCATCGTGCCAACCGTTGAGCCAGAGCTGGTGGGCGACTTTGGCACTCTGATGGAATGGGCCGATGAGCTGCGCCGGATGCGCGTGCGCACCAATGCAGAGACTCCGGCAGACTGCAAAATGGCGCGTCAGTTCGGCGCGGAGGGGATCGGGCTGTGCCGCACAGAGCACATGTTCTTCGATGCCTCCCGCATTAGCGCGGTGCGCCAGATGATCCTCGCCGAAGATGAAGCCGGGCGTCGCCGCGCATTGGAACAGCTGTTACCAGAACAGCGCGCGGACTTCACCGCTATCTTCGAAGTGATGACTGGTCTTCCTTGCACGATCCGGCTGCTTGATCCGCCCTTGCATGAGTTCCTGCCGACGCGCGATGAGGAGTTCGCAGACCTCGCTGATGCGACGGGGCTGGGTGTGGATCACTTGCGTCGGAGAGCTGATGAGCTGCATGAGTTCAACCCGATGCTGGGGCACCGTGGCTGCCGCCTAGGGATCACATACCCTGAGATATACGAGATGCAGGCGCGCGCGATCTTCGAGGCGGCATGCGATGTGCAGGCTGCATCGGGCGATGCGCCATTGCCGGAGGTGATGGTGCCGCTGGTGGCGACCCGCAAAGAGCTGGCAATCCTGCGCACTTTGGTGGAACGGGTTGCAGACGAGGTCTTTGCCGAAAAGGGCGCGCGGGTCGAGTATCTCGTCGGCACAATGATCGAATTGCCTCGGGCGGCTTTGATGGCGGGAGAGATCGCGCATGAGGGCGCGTTCTTCAGCTTTGGCACGAACGATCTGACGCAGACGACATTGGGAGTTAGCCGCGATGATTCTGCAAGGTTCTTAGCTCCTTACGTCGATAAGGGCATATTCGCTCGCGATCCTTTTGTGAGTCTCGACGTCGAAGGCGTCGGACAACTGGTCGAACTTGCAGCAGAGCGAGGCAGGGCGACCCGCGCCGACATCAAGCTTGGCATTTGCGGCGAACATGGCGGCGATCCGGCCAGCATCGCATTCTGTGAAAAGGTCGGGTTGGACTACGTCAGTGCCTCCCCATACCGAGTGCCGATTGCACGATTGGCGGCGGCTCAGGCGGGCCTAAAGAGCTAACGCCACCCAGTCAGAACCAGGATTTCAAAGGTTTCAGTCACTTTGCCGTCCTCGTCCCGCAATGAGTCAAACGCCGCACTCGCACGCTTTAGGCCAGCTCTAGTGATCCATGGCGCGGGACTGGCGAGCGAACTGGTAATACCATGGTCGCGCAAGTCGTTGAGCATGCGTTCAAGGCTGGGGAAACGGACCCGCAAGGGATAGCTGTCGACAACTTGCCGCGCAAAACCAGCCCGTTCTAGCAAGGCAGTGGCGGCGCGATTGTCGACTTGCGGATGGATACGCGCTGCGGGCCGCTCATCGTCCGCGGCAAGCATCACTTCGCGTAAGACTGGTAGGCTGCCCGCGCCGGGAAAAGCAGCAACGAACAGACCTCTCTCGGCAAGTGCGTTGCGGGCATGGATCAGCGCCCCTGGCAGATCATTGACCATCCCAAGTCCGAGCAGATGGACGATCAGATCGAACATGGCGGTCGGGCCGGGTTGTTCCTCTTCGAATTCGCCCAGAAGGCCGATCTGCCCCTTAGCCCCGCGCTCAGCAAGCGCGTCCGACAACCTGCGCGAGGCGTCACCGATGATCAGTGCGCGCGCAGGTTCGAACCGCATGAAGTCGATCCGCTCCAGCACATCCTCAGCCATCGTATCGGCGAGATAAGTCGCGCCACTGCCACTCTGGCGAGCACGAGCGCGGGCCCATTTAGCAGAGGCTTGGCGTCGATCGAAGATACGGGGAGGGGCACTGTTCATGATGTGTGCTTCACTGCCGTGCTTGCCTATGCAGTGCAAGCCATGCCAGACAGATGCGCATGGGGCTGGGGTCGCAACTTGCCGAGGGTTTGAGACCGGTCATCGACCTGGTCTATCCGCCACGTTGTCCGCTTTGCGGAGACGCGATTGCGGCGCAGGGCGGGCTGTGCGTCGACTGCTGGGGCGATCTGGACGTGCCGGGCGATCCCTCCTGCAAGAGCTGCCAACGTCCCATGGGAAGCGCCGCGGCGGCGAAGTCCCAGACTTGTTATGAGTGTGCGACCACACCGCCGTTGCATTCGGGAATCATCGCAGCGAGCATTTACAACGACGCCTCGCGTAAGCTCATCCTGTCATACAAACACGGCGGCAAAATCGCGCTCGCTCCGCTGTTGGGGCAGTTGATGGCCTCGCGCATCCCGCTGGCGAGCGGTGGGCAATTGCCGGTGCTCGCGCCCGTTCCATTGCACCGCTGGCGGTTATGGCGGCGTGGGTTCAATCAAGCAGCGATGCTTGCGCGTGATATCGCAAAGCGGGGCAAGGGTGAGTTGATCGTTGATGCACTGATCCGGCACAAGCAAACCCCCAGCCTCGGCGGATTGGGCGGTGATGAACGAAAAGCAGCACTGTCAGGCGCAATCACGATCCGTCCTGGTCGAAGTGAGCAGATCGTCGGTCGCGATGTCATCTTGGTCGACGACGTATTGACCAGCGGCGCGACCAGTGATGCATGTGTGCTTGCGCTACTGGACGCAGGGGCGCAATCAGTGCGGATCGCATGTTTTGCGCGGGTGATTGATGGGCAGGGTATGGGACCAAGCGGGCGAAATCGGACCCAGAAAAGCGAAACGCCCGAGGCCATTACAGCCCCGGGCGCCACGTGACGAAATGGTACGGAACCGCTCAAAAAGAGCTCAGACAGCGACCCCCTAACTTCGCTATCAGGATCCAATCCCTCATCGTTCAAACGATCATGCTAACCCCCCGCGGCTAGCTCTGATCGACCACCCCCTGAACCTGGCGTCGTATGACACCGGATAATTGGTGGATGAGCGTTTGCACACTCAATGGCAGCCTTCTTCCATTCATCTTACCGATGGTGAAGGGTTAACGCTCGAATACGCAAATTTTCGTGAGCGTCTGTTGTTATCGTGCAACAAATCGTCGCATAAGACCCACCGTCTGCCGCGCTTAAACGTGTTTATGTTCCATTTGGAGACTTTGCCTTGTCCTCTTCTGCACCGCTTACATCGCAAGAACGCGAGACTGGGTCCCACTTCGCACCCAAATTCGATTCGAACGGATTGCTTACCTGTGTGGTGGTCGATGCGCTGAGCAAAGATGTGCTGGTCGTTGCATTTATGAACGAGGAAGCGCTTGGTCTCACCAGATCCACAGGCAAAATACACTTCTGGTCCCGCTCTCGCAACGCTCTTTGGATGAAGGGGGAGACGTCCGGAAACGTGTTGAAGGTGGAAGAGATCCGCGTCGATTGCGATCAGGATGCGCTGGTCATTGCCGCAACTCCCGCAGGTCCAACTTGCCATACGGGCGAGACAAGCTGCTTTTACCGCATGCTTAATGCCGAAGTGGACGACACGGTTGCTCTCGTAAGGGTCAAGACTTGACGCTCACGTAAAGGTAAGGTAGTGAATCGGTCATGGCTACAGCACCCGATCACAAGACCGCCGCGCCCGAAGGCCCTATCGGCAATGGCGCGCATCTCGACCGCCCCGACAAACTCAGCCGCGAGCAATTCTCCATTTCCGACCTGACTTCGGAATTTGGCTGCACCGCGCGCGCTTTGCGCTTTTATGAGGATGAAGGGTTGATCAATCCGGCTCGCGTCGGATTGACCCGTGTCTATTCAAAGCGCGATCGCGCACGCCTCGCATGGATCATGCGGGCCAAGAATGTCGGGTTTAGCCTCACCGAAATCCGCGAGATGATCGATCTGTACGACCTTGGTGATGGCCGGGTTGAGCAGCGTCGCGTTACGATTGAACGATGCAAAGCTCACATCGCGAAACTCAAGTCGCAGCGTGCCGACATCGATTCATCGATCAAAGAACTTACCGGGTTTGTCAGCGAGATCGAAACGCTCGATCTGGGCTGATACGCCACAATTTCACATTTGCTCATCCAAGCTCAGAAGGGGATCTCCTGATGCCAACATATACCGCTCCGACCCGTGACATGCGTTTCGTCGTCAACGAAATGCTCGACCTCGCAAGCTATGGAAACCTGCCGGGTTTTGAAAACGCCACGCCCGATATGATCGACACAATCATCAACGAGTCTGGTAAGTTTTGCGCAGAAGTTCTCGCACCTCTGAACCAATCGGGCGACGAAGAAGGCTGTACTCGGCACGAAGACGGCTCTGTCACAACGCCCAAAGGGTTCAAGGAAGCTTATGCCTCCTATGTCGAGAGTGGTTGGGGCACGATTGCTAAGCCAGAGGAATTTGGCGGGCAGGGGATGCCGCATGTTTTGGGTTTTGCTGTCGAAGAGTTCATGGGCACTGCGAACCAGGCTTTTGGTATGTATCCAGGGCTCACCAACGGAGCATCATCCGCGATTGAAGTGGCTGCATCGCAAGAGCTGAAAGAGACTTACTTGCCCAAGATGATCTCAGGCGAATGGTCGGGCACAATGAACCTGACCGAGCCACATTGCGGCACTGATCTGGGCATGATCCGAACAAAGGCCGAGCCGCAGGCGGATGGCAGCTATGCGATCACCGGCACGAAGATCTTTATCTCTGCGGGTGAGCATGACCTGACCACCAACATTATCCACCTGGTTCTGGCCAAGACGCCTGGTGCACCGGACAGTTCCAAGGGCATCTCACTCTTTATCGTCCCCAAATTCACTCTCGATGAGAATGGTGAGCCGGGCGAGCGTAACGCTGTGTCTTGCGGCTCAATTGAGAAGAAGATGGGCATCCATGGCAACGCTACTTGTGTGCTGAACTATGATGGCGCGACCGGGTATATGGTCGGTGAGGAGAACAAAGGCCTCGCCGCGATGTTCGTAATGATGAACGCCGCGCGCTTGGGCGTCGGTATGCAGGGCTATGCGCAAGCCGAAGTCTCGTATCAAAATGCCGTGACCTACGCGCTTGACCGTCGTCAGGGCCGTGCACTTACCGGTCCGAGCGAGCCTGACAAGCAAGCCGATCCGATCTTTGTGCACCCCGATGTGCGTCGGATGTTGATGGATGCGAAAGTCTTCAACGAAGGTATGCGGGCATTGTGCATGTGGGGCGCTTTGCAAGTCGACCTTACGCATAAGGCTCAAACAGAGGAAGAGCGCCAGTTGGCAGACGACCTGATCGGCCTGATGACTCCAGTGATCAAGGGTTATGGCACTGACAAGGGCTATGACATCGCGAACAACATGCAACAGGTCTATGGCGGTCACGGCTATGTCAAAGAATGGGGTATGGAGCAGTTCGTGCGCGATAGCCGCATCGCCATGATCTACGAAGGAACCAATGGTGTGCAGGCGATGGATCTGTGTGGACGCAAATTGGCCAGTAAGGGCGGACGCGCGATCCAGGCATTCTTTGCAATGATCGACGAGGAAATCGCCTCTGCCAAGCTGAACACTGCGACGGCTGAGATGGCTGAGAAGCTTGAGAAAGCTCTGGGTGAACAGAAAGCCGCGACCATGTGGTTCATGAACAACGCCATGGCTAATCCGAACCATCTGGGTGCGGGCGCGCATCACTACATGCACATTATGGGTATCGTGACGCTGGGTCTGTTCTGGCTAAAAATGGCCAAGACGGCGAGCGCGGCGTTAGAAGGCGCGCCTGTGGATGCAGCGTTCTATGAAGCGAAAATGACGGCTGCGTCCTATTACATGGAACGGTTTTTGCCCGATGCAGGGGCTCTGAGGCGCAAGTTGGAAGCGGGCAGTGAGCATATGATGGCTCTTCCCGAAGAAGCTTTCGCCACTGCAGCCTGACGAAATACCCGTATCGTCACGTGAGAGAGGTCCGGTTCTGGGGGGAGCCGGACCTCTTTTTGTGAATAGAAAAAATGATGTCTAGTGTTAAGCGTGTCACATGATATTTCTATTATATTTTTTACTTGCCGGTGTTCTCTTCCTCTCAATAAATTGGATTGGAAGGCATGCTGTAGATTTTGGATACAGTAGCTCTAATCTTTTTGAGACACCTACAGAGTCTGTTGCTCTCAATATACTTGTAAGAGTTGTTGCTCCGACTGTATTTATAGTCATCTTCTCTGCCGCGTGTGTGTCGTTCGGCGAGCCCCAACTGCGTCTGGGGATATATTGGACAGTCATAATATACTATGTGATTAGAGCGATGGTCATTGTGGCCATTGACCGTGTCGTACTGGTCAACTGGTGGCGTTACTTCGCGCAGGCAGCGTTAGGTTCAATACTTTCATACTGGGCATACGTATCACTAATTCTTCCGAACAAGTCTCTACTGCCGAATCTGGAGACAATTGGAAATGAGGTATGGTTGGCAATTTTTGCTTTCTTGTATGCAATTAGCAACAAAGTTGAGCTTTCTGAAAACGCCGTTGAACGGCGTAAGCAGAACTATATAACCCAATCTTATAGAAAAATTCGCAACAGTTTCTCAGATGTTATCGAAGAATCTGAGAATGAGGATGAACTCAAGTTACTCGTTTACGGGGTAGCGATCTACGAAAACTATTGTCGTCCACCATTTATAAGAATGTTTGAGAGAGCGATCTTCTGGCGCGAAACCGCCACGACTGGTCTGATGCAGGTATCTGATCGCAAATCGCTAAGCGATTTCGAAAGTGTCTGTGCTGGTGTCTCGATTCTAAAACACGCTTGGGACACCTACAAAAACGAGCCAGATGGCCGAAAAAGGCTCCGGAAAGTCTTGTCACAATACAACAACGACGCTGACTACATCGATAATGTTGATGAGGTGATGTACTTATTGTCCGAGAGAACTGATCAAAGATTTCAAGAGATCTACGAAAAGCTCATCGCGTCAGGCTAGTCACTCCACTGGTAGGAAGTCCGGCACCGACAGATAGCGCTCACCTGTGTCGTAGTTAAAGCCCATCACACGGGCACCCGCGTCCAACTCAGGCAGTTTCTTTGCGATCGCAGCCAGTGTTGCGCCGGAAGATATACCAATCAGCATGCCTTCTTCCGCTGCTGCGCGGCGAGCCATTTCCTTGGCCGCATCGGCGTTTACCGCGACTGCTCCATCGATGGCATCGGTGTGCAGGTTCGTAGGAATGAAGCCCGCGCCGATCCCTTGGATGGGGTGAGGGCCAGGTTCACCGCCATTGATGACGGGAGAGGCTTCGGGTTCGACGGCGTAAGCTTTGAAACTGCTCCAATGTTTTTTCAGCTCTTCGGCACAGCCGGTCAGGTGCCCGCCTGTGCCAACACCGGTGATCATCACATCAATTGGTGCGTCGGCAAAGTCCGCGAGGATTTCTTGCGCAGTCGTGCGCGCGTGGACAGCGGGGTTTGCGCCGTTTTCAAACTGGCTCGGCATCCATGCGCCTTCGGTGCTCTCGACAATCTCGCTCGCTCGCTCAATCGCGCCTTTCATACCCTTTTCCTTAGGCGTCAGATCAAACGTCGCACCATAGGCAAGCATCAAGCGGCGGCGTTCGACTGACATGCTTTCAGGCATTACCAGCACCAATGAATAGCCTTTGACCGCGGCGACCATCGCCAGACCAATGCCCGTGTTGCCGCTGGTGGGTTCAACGATTGTGCCGCCGGGTTTCAGCAGACCTTTCGCCTCGGCATCCTCAACCATAGCGAGCGCGATGCGATCCTTGATCGATCCGCCGGGATTGGAACGCTCTGATTTCAGCCACACTTCGTGATTGGGAAACAACCGCGACAATCGAATGTGCGGAGTGTTGCCAATCGTCTCAAGGATGTTTGCAGCTTTCATTTCAGGCCTCCTGGGGATGTTTTGTTGGTTTGTCTTCTAACAGATCATCGGGCGGATCGAAGGTTTTTGTCGTCCGCAACACTGGGAATATACGGCTCCACAGGGCAACGGTTACAATTGCGCCCACGCCGCCGGCGATCAAGGCGGCAACGGGACCGATCAGAAAGGCGAGGGTGCCAGAGAATGCATCGCCGCCTTCGTTTGAAGCGCTGATCGTCATCATGCTGACCGAAGAAACCCGCCCGCGTTTATCGTCGGGTGTGTGAAGTTGGATGAGGGATTGGCGGATATAGACGCTGAACATGTCAGCCGCCCCGATGATGAACAGCATCGCTAGGCTGAGCGCCATTGATCGCGACAGGGCAAAGGCGATTGTCGCCAGTCCAAAGACCAGAACCGACCACAGCATCTTTGGTCCGACATTGGTTTTGAGGGGGCGAAATGAGAAATAGGCAGCCGTCAGCGCGGCCCCGATGCCCGGAGCCATGGCAAGCTGAGCCAAGCCATCTGCGCCGACTTCCAAAATGTCGCGGGCAAAGACGGGAAGCAGCGCGTTTGCCCCCGCCAGAAAGACCGCGAACAGATCGAGCGTGATCGCGCCCAGCACCATCTTATTGCGCACAACATAGCGCATCCCGTCGACAATTTGCCCGATGGGGCGGCGGTCCTTGCGCATTACCGGCTGTGGCACTTTGCTAACAAGCGCAAGCATCACAAAACCAAATGTGAACAGCGCGCCAGCCACGGCATAGGGCAGGGCGGGAGTCAGTGAGTAGAGATAGCCGCCCATCGCCGCGCCCAGAATTGAACCGAGCTGCCAAGCGACGGTTGAAACCGCGATGGCCGTGGGCAGCAATGTCTTTGGCACAAGGTTGGGTGCAAGCGCGGATAGAGCAGGTCCGGCAAATCCACGCGCGATGCCCAAGACCACGGCGACCGCGAAAAGGATCGGTAGAGAAATCTGTTCTGTGTAGGTGAACCAGCCCAGCACGCTGGCACAGCCCAATTGCAGGAATATGGTGAGCAGGCCGATTGTGCGCCGATCAAACCGATCAGCTGCCAGCCCGGTAAATGGGGTAAGCACAAATAGCGGCAGGAATTGGAGCAGCCCGATCAGAGCCAATTGTCCCGATGCCTCTGCAATACTCATGCCCCCATCGCGCGCCAGATTATACGCCTGCCATCCGATGATCAGGATCATCGCATATTGCCCCAAGGTCATTGCAAAGCGCGACATTAGATAGGCGCGGTAATTATGGACCTGTAACGGATGGGTAGGGGCCGGTGTGCTCACGCGCAAAGCCATGGCAGGCACATCACGTGCTGCCAAGCGGAGGCTTGCTAATTGTCAGCGAAGCTTAGGTTTAGCGCCCCTTGCGCAGGCGTGGATTGGGTTGCAGCGTATCAATGATAGCCACAAAATCATCCAGACGGATAATGCGTTCAAACTGAAAACCGGCGCGTTTGTCGCGCGTCCAGATAACATAGGCTTCAATCCGCCCAACGATTGGCAAGCGAATGATGACCCGGTCACCGCGATTCAGCTCACCTGCATCATCGACCATAAAGCCGTGCGCAGACAGGTTTGAGATGTGCAGATTGAGATCGCCATGGGTAAAATGTTCGACGATCACCGGGAAATCCACGGGGTGACGCGCCGCGCGGCGCAGGTCGGTAACACTAAGATTTGCTCCGGCAGTCACAGACTACGCCTCCATTATTGACCCGCCCGAGTTTCCCCGGTGCATGTCCCTAATGTCTGACAAAGCCTGACAATTGGTAAAAAGCCGTGAGCTTACGCCGCATTATCGGCTCGCTCTATCGCGTGACTAGCCCGTGTTTCTTCTTCCCAAGGCTGAGTTTGAGCGTCTCATCGGCATGTGCGATCACGACGAAACCAGGGTCGAGGATGACCTCATCATTGATCTTCACTGCGCCCTCCGCAATCTTGCGCTTGGCTTCTTTGTTAGAGGTGGTGAAGCCAATTTCGGTGAGCACTTGGCCAAGCCGCATGCCGGATGCACTGACGCTGATCGTTGGCAAATCCTCACCCGCGCCTCCGCCTGCGAACGTCTCCTGCGCGGTTGCCTCCGCAGCTTTCGCTGCATCGTGCCCACGCACCAAAGCAGTCACTTCGTTAGCCAGCACGATTTTCGCATCGTTGATCGCCGCGCCTTCCAGCGCCTCAAGCTGAGCGATCTCGTCCAATGGCAAGTCGGTAAACAGGCGCAGGAAGCGGCCCACATCGCGGTCATCGCTGTTGCGCCAATATTGCCAGAAATCATACGCAGGCAGCTGTTCTTCATTCAGCCACACAGCACCCGCGGCGGTCTTGCCCATCTTTGCGCCATCAGCCGTGGTCAGCAGCGGTGTGGTCAGCCCGAACAGATCGCGCCCCTCCATCCGCCGACCCAGCTCCATACCGTTGACGATATTGCCCCACTGATCCGATCCGCCCATCTGCAAACGGCAATCATAGCGCCGCGCAAGCTCGACAAAGTCATAGGCTTGCAGGATCATGTAATTGAATTCGATAAAGGTCAGCGGCTGTTCGCGGTCCAGACGCAGCTTTACCGAATCGAATGTCATCATGCGGTTGATGGTGAAATGCGGCCCGACATCACGCAGCAGCTCGACATAGCCCAGCGCCGACAACCACTCATCATTATTGACCATCACCGCATCAGTCGGCCCGTCGCCAAATGTGAGCAGCTTTTCAAAGACCTTGCGGATGCTGGCGATGTTCTCATCAATCAGCTCAGGCGTAAGCATCTGACGGCTTTCATCCTTGCCCGATGGATCGCCAATCTTGGTCGTCCCGCCGCCCATCACGACGATCGGTTTGTGCCCCGCCTGCTGTAATCGGCGCAGCATCATGATCTGCACCAGACTGCCGACGTGCAAAGACGGTGCAGTCGCATCAAAGCCGATATATCCGGGCACGACCTGTTTTGCAGCGAGCTGATCCAGCGCGCCGGGGTCGGTAACCTGATGGATATAGCCGCGTTCCTCTAACAGGCGCAGCAAGTCGGATTCGTAAGTCATATGCGCCGCTTAACAGTGTGCGGCACACGCATCTAGTGGCTTGCCGAGTGCATTCCGCTCCGCGATAGAGGCGCGATGCAACCACTTATGCTTCATCAGACCTGTGACCTTGGCCCGATTAGGGCTGTGACTGCCGCAATCAAAGCCACCGCGACCGGGTGTGAGGCGGAATTCCGCCTTGATGGAGCGGTAGATGCGATCATCTTGCCAGAGACGGGGCCGTCGGTGCGTACCGATGATCTGTGGAAGACAACCTGCTTTGAGATTTTCTGGCAGCCCATTGGCGGGACCTATTATCGCGAATTCAACCTGTCGCCTTCGGGCCGCTGGGCGGCGTATGATTTCGACGCTTTCCGTGAGGGGATGCGCGATGCGCCGGTGGATGCCATTTCACTTGGATCATCGCACGCATCGGCGAATGGCGGCGGGGAATTGGTCTTAAAGGCCAGCATCGCCGCCGATCTCCCCGCGCCTGCGCAAATCGCGCTCAACGCGATTGTCGAGCACAAAGATGGCGGATTGCAGTTCTGGGCGCTCGCATTTGGTCCGGGCAAAGCGGAGTTCCACTCCGAGGCATGCCGCCAGATTATTGCCGAGCGTAGCTAAACGGCGGCTTTCCCAAACGGACCGTTCAGCTGCACGATTTTCCAGTTGAGAAACACCGCGAATGTAACCCATGCGAGATACGGCGTGTTCAACCACCTTGCGTCCATCGAATAATCGCCAAAAAACACAAACAACGACAGAACCGAACACCACAAAAATACGTTCTCAAACAAAGCCCAATCGGGACGCTTAATCTTGAAGAACAGTGGCGACCACAAGAGATGCAGGACGAAGTTCGCTGCGAACAGTGCCGCGATAAACACGTAATCGCCCAACTTCGTGGCCGATGTCCAAGCGAGGTAAAAACTCCAACCGGACATGGCCAAAATCACCGTCCATGCTGGACCAAACAGCCAATCGGGCGGTTGCCAGCTGGGCTTCTTTAGCTCGCGGTACCATGGCCCGATCTCCGTCAGCAATCCGCCAGCACCGCCCAATATTATCGCCCATGCGGCGGCGATCAGGGCAGGGGTCCATTCAATGTCCATAGGCCTTGCGATAGGCCTAGCGCACGCAAAAGCAATTGCCTTTATCCCGCAGCTGTTCCAACCGGACCGGCATGACATCTGTGAAATTTGGCATCGACCGGCTGCTGGCTGACCCTGCTCTCCTCAAGCAATTGGAGGGTCGCCGTGTTGCGTTGGTCGCCCATCCAGCCAGCGTGACTGAGGATCTGACCCACAGCCTCGATGCGCTGATCGCAGCAGGCGTGAACGTGACCAGCTCGTTTGGCCCGCAACATGGGCTGAAAGGCGATAAGCAGGACAATATGGTCGAAACGGCTGATGAGACGGATGCACAATACGGCATCCCGATTTTCTCGCTGTATGGCGAAGTGCGCCGTCCGACCGGGCAAATGATGAGCGGTGCGGATGTGTTCCTGTTCGATCTGCAAGACCTTGGTTGCCGCATCTACACTTTTGTCACCACTCTGCTCTATCTGCTTGAAGAGGCTCAGAAAGCGGGCAAAGAAGTGTGGGTGCTCGACCGCCCAAACCCGGCGGGTCGTCCAGTTGAAGGCACGCTGTTGGTTCCCGGAAATGAGAGCTTTGTTGGTGCCGCTCCGATGCCGATGCGTCATGGCCTAACCATGGGTGAAATGGGCCATTGGTTCGTGAAGCATTTCGGCCTCAACGTCGCATACAAAGTGGTGGCAATGGAGGGCTGGCAGCCTGACGTCGGGAGCGATGCGGTGGGGTCCGGATATGGATGGCCCGCTGAGCGCATCTGGATCAACCCGTCACCCAATGCGGCCAGCGTCAATATGGCGCGATGCTATGCGGGCACCGTGATGATCGAAGGCACCACCGTGTCAGAGGGTCGCGGGACCACGCGGCCATTGGAGGTCCTGTTCGGCGCACCCGATATCGACGCCAAGGCTGTAATGGCGGAGATGCTGAGCATTGCGCCCGATTGGTGCGCTGGCGTGCGCATGCGCGATTGCTGGTTTGAACCGACTTTCCACAAACATTCAGGAAAGCTGTGCAATGCATTGATGTTGCACGCAGAAGGTCCAGACTACGATCACGAGGCATTCAAGCCGTGGCGTATCCAAGCCTTGGCATTTAGAGCGATCCGCAACCTCTATCCCGAATATGATCTGTGGCGGGGCACTGACTTCAAATATGAATACACCAATGATGTGCTGGCGATTGATGTGATCAATGGCGGGCCGTCATTGCGCGAATGGGTCGATAATGCGCGGGCAGGGCCGGACGCATTGGACGCGCTGGCGTCAGCGGATGAGGCTGCTTGGGTACAGGCCGTGCGCGAGCACTTGCTGTATTAAGCCAGCGGATGGCGGGCGATCCGCTTTTCAATAAGTCTGACTGAATGAGCCAAAAAAATGGGGCGCAAGCTTTCGCCTGCGCCCCCATCTCAATTCACTTGGCTAATACCCGTGAGCTAGCTCACGGCGACACGTTCTGGGAAACAATCGCGTTGTTGCCTATCCCGGTCTGTGTGATGTTCGATACGTTCATCGAGCCACCTTGATTGACTGTCGCACCGTTTGAGCTGCTGTCTTGTGTCAGGAAGCTCTGGTTGAACGAGCCTGACTGGTTGAGCGCGGCATCGTTTTCATCACCTGACTGGGTAATTTCAGAGATACCGTTGCTGCCCGTTTGGTTTGAATTGACGACATTCGAAAATCCGCCGACATTCTGCAACACTGTCGAGCGATTGGTGTCCCCAATCTGACTGACAAAGGCAACGTCACCTGCGCCCGATTGAGTGAGGTTCGATATGTTCGAATTCCCGGTCTGTGTGACCCGAGCTTGGGTGTTCCCACTTGCCGAATTTGAAGTACCGTCTTGCGTGGTAACTGAACTGTTGAAGTTGCTATTTTGAATGTTGGTCAGCACGGTGAAAGTGCGGTCAGCCGAAACAGCATTTTGGGTCACGCTGATGCTGTTATTATCACCGGTTTGGAAGTTGTTGTGGAACTGGTTCGCGCCATCTTGTGTGACGAGAATGTCGTTGGTGTTGCCGACTTGAAAATTGAAGCTTCCCTCGCTCAAACCGGACTGAGTGACCGTAGCGGTGTTGAACGTACCGTTCTGATCCACGCGGGCGGACGGAACATTGCTAGTGAGTATGCCTCCGGTGAAGAACGAGAACTCGTCTGAGCCGCCGGTTTGAGTGATGGTCGACGTATTGTCAGCTCCTGCCTGCGCAACCTCCGCGCCCGCAGGTGCTAGGCCCGCATCCGATGGAGACTGAGTAACGGTTGAAGTTTGACGGTCACCCGTCTGGCTGACCAGCGCAACGGTCCAATCGCTCGACTGGAATACATTTGAATTGTTGCCATTGCCGTTTTGGTCCACATCGACAAAGCCTCTTGAGCCTGTCTGGACCGTCGATGAGACGCTGCGATCGCCATCTTGAAACGTATCGGCTGAGTTATCAGTCCCACTTTGGCTTGTAGTCGCAGAGTTCAAAATACCGCTATTCTGCTCGATCACCGCAGTGCTGTTGCTGGCCGGATCACCAGAAGTCGCATCGCCACTTTGTGAAATAGTGGCGGAGTTTGATATCGTGTCTAATTGCTGAAGGATTCTGGCAGTGTCGCCGCGCGAATTGAGAGATTGCTGGATGACACCCCTGTTTGCAAAACCGAGCTGCGTTATCGATGCGAAGTCCGCTGCAGGAGGAAGCAGCCCACCCGCAGCATCGCCTCCCTGAGTAATGTTCGCTGCGTTGGAATCGCCGCTTTGAATAACCTCGGCGCCCAAATCGAGGCCAGGGTTTAACTGCAAAACGGACGACCTGTTGTCACTACCCGTCTGAGTCACATCAATGGCGATCCGGTTGAGTTGCGAATCGATTGTAGTATTTTGAACGACTCTTGACGTGTTGTCCGATTCCTCTTGGATAACGGTTGCACGTACATTCTTGCCGTTATTATCACCGCCTTGGGTGATGGACGATCGGTTGTTTCCGCCGACACTGTTGAGGTTCTGCTCGACAAAAGCTCGCGCCGCGAACGGGCCGTTCTGAATGATCGAGGAAGCGTTACTATCGCCTGCTTGGTCGAGCCGCGCGGTCAGGCTGAACCTGTCTTGCAGGATTGTCGACGTGCCGTTTGTTCCGGTCTGATTTACGATGGCAGTGCCGCCTAAGCCCATCTGATCGATGTCCGAGGTGTTATCAGAGCCTTCTTGGCTTACAAATGCACTCGTATTTCGCCCGGTATTTGCCTGCAAAATGTCGGAGGAATGGCCGTCGCCCGTCTGCATAACGGTCGCCTCGGCATTGGCGTCGCCATTGTCGAGCGTCTGCGTGATCAGCGATTGGCTGGCACCATCTTGGGTAACCATCGCGGAGGCGTTGTAATTGTTCGCGCCGTTAACTGTCTGAGCGATGTTAGAGGTCGCACCATTCGACTGAACCGCGTCGGCGTCTACCGAACCCGCTGTGGCAGCCGTAGAAGTCTGCACAAGATCAGAGCGATTACCGTCAAAGTTTTGAGTGACACTGGCCGTCATTGTGCCGCCGACATTGCCCGTCGAACTTTGGGTGATGTTTGATACGTTTGTGTTGCCTTGCTGGATCGCAACGGCGGATGGATCGAGCAAATCAACGTCATCGTCGGTTTGGATAATACTCGAAAGGTTGGTGTCGCCGTCTTGGGTTACATCGGCGCTGGCGCCGGTTCCGTCTTGATCGATATCGGAATCGTTGCCTGCCCCTGTTTGGACAACATCCGCAACCAGATTGTCACCGTTCTGATCAACGGTTGATACACTCTGCGCAAGTGCCGGAGCAGTGGTTGCGAGCGCAAGCGCTGAGCAAGCGACATAATACCGAATTTTCAAAGTCTTTTCCCCCATACGAGGGACGATCTACGGCAAGGTGCTATGTATAATTTCGCAAAGCACGCGAGGCAGCGGTCGCCCTGTATACCCTTAAGCATGCTGCCACTTTGGTGGCCTTGCACGCACAACTTGCGACCCGCATGTGTGAAATTGGCCTAACAACCTGACTAACAAACACAACCTCCTTAACCATCTTACTCAGAATTTTGTTAGGTGTTGTCCGGCCCGATCAGACGAGCGCGCGATTGTGTCAACGCAGCTCTCGGCTGCGCAACCGGAATCGAACCAATCAATCGCGAGTGTTCGGGGGCGAAATTGCTGTCGCCTTTAGTGCCCCTGCTTACGGCTAAGCTCCCGCATCGCTTCATCCAAACCGTCGAGTGTCAGACTATACATCCGGTCATTCACCAGCTCTTTCATCATCTTGGTGGACTGCGAATAGCCCCATTGCTTTTCAGGCGTGGGGTTTAGCCATACGGTTGCAGGGTAGGTGTCGGTCACGCGCTTCATCCATGTGACGCCCGCTTCCTCGTTCATATGTTCGACCGAGCCGCCCGCATGGGTGATTTCATAGGGGCTCATCGCGGCATCGCCAACGAATATCACTTTGTAATCATGGCCATATTTGTGGAGCACGTCCCAGGTTTTAGTACGCTCTTGCCAGCGGCGTTTGTTGTCCTTCCAGACCCCTTCGTAAAGGCAGTTGTGGAAGTAGAAGAATTCGAGGTTTTTGAACTCTGCCGTCGCGGCGCTGAACAATTCTTCGACCAATTTGATGAAGGGATCCATTGATCCGCCGACATCAAGGAACAGCAGCAATTTGACCGCATTGCGGCGCTCGGCACGCATATGAATGTCGAGCCAGCCTTGCTTCGCAGTGCCATCAATGGTCGCGTCCAGATCAAGCTGATCTTGCGCGCCTTCACGCGCAAAACGGCGCAACCGACGCAGGGCCATCTTGATGTTGCGAGTGCCCAATTCCTTGGTGTTATCGAGGTTTTTGAACTCGCGCTTTTCCCAGACTTTGATCGCGCGCTTATGCTTGCTTTCGCCGCCGATGCGCACGCCTTCGGGATTGTATCCCGAATTGCCAAAGGGTGATTTGCCCCCGGTGCCGATCCATTTGTTGCCGCCCTCGTGGCGTTCTTCCTGCTCGGCCAGACGCTCTTTCAGCGTCTCCATAATCTTGTCCCAATCGCCCAGGCTTTCAATCTCGGCCATTTCCTCTTCGGTGAGGAATTTTTCAGCGACCGCTTTCAGCCAATCTTCGGGGATGTCGACGGGGTTCTGTCCGTAATCGGACATGATCCCTTTGAACACTTTCTGGAACACCTGATCGAACGTATCGAGCATCCCTTCGTCTTTCACGAAGGTCGCGCGGCTGAGGTAGTAAAATGCCTCAGGCGTCTGTTCGATCACATCCTTGTCGAGCGCCTCGAGCAAGGTCAGATGTTCTTTGAAACTTGCGCCAATGCCAGATGCGCGCAGCTCGTCCATAAAGTTGAAAAACATGGGCGCTCTTTACCTGCGAAACTACGCTCTTACCAGCCCTTCACACAGGGCATCGGTAATCCTCCTTAAGAGTTCGCTAACTATATCTATCATAGTGGTGATCCAAACAAGGGATCGAGCCAAAACATGAAGCCAATCGCCATAGATACCGCCGATGCATCGGCGCTGGATCAAATTCCAGAAAAGTGTGGTGCAGTGACCGTCGGCTGTGCCGACGTTGCAGGTGTGGTTGAGGCGGTTATCCGATCATCGGAGGCTCTGCGTGAAGAGCATGAGGCGCTGCGCGGAACGGTCACAGCATTGGAAGCGGATCAGGCCAAGGTCGCTGAGGCGAGTGACGAGGCCCGTTTGCTATCAGAGCGCGCGATAGAGCGCCTCGGCGAAGGCACATCGCTGATCCAATCCTCGCTTGGCCAAATTGGCTCGCTGCTTGAGTTGGTCGATTCATTGGAACAGCACGTGACCAGTTTCTCTGCGGCGATGGAGCAGGTGCGGCGAAGCGCAAAAGATATCGAAGATATTGCTGAGACGACCAATATCCTTGCTCTCAATGCGACAATCGAAGCTATGCGAGCGGGCGAGACGGGGCGCACTTTTGCGGTGGTCGCCAGTGAGGTTAAAAGCCTCGCCAATGACACGCGCAAGGCGACCGTCGAAATCGCGTCTACGATTGATGCTCTTGGCGAAGAGGCCGGGACAATGATTGGCCGCATCGAAAATGGTTCCAAGGCAAGCGCCGAGGCCAAAGCATCAGTGGCGCGGATCGACAGCACCATCTCCAGCGTCGGTGAACTGGTTGAGGAAGTCGACAAGCAAAACGATGTCATTGCCCGCTCGACCGGCACGATTAGCGGGCATGTGTCGAAGGTGCAGACTGTTCTGGAGGGGTATCGCAGTTCAAGCCGGAACAACGAAGAAGAGCTGCAAGTCGCGCAGACCCGGATGAGCGATCTGGAAAGCACGGCAAACGACATGTTTGACGGCCTTGTCAGATCGGGGCTTTCACCCGCTGACAGTGTGATGGTCGATCACGCGCAGACGACGGCGCGCCAAGTGATCGAGGTGGTTGAGAGTGCGCTTGCCGATGGCTCGCTGAAATCAGCAGAAGTGTTTGATCGCGACTACCGTCCTGTTCCAGGTTCCAACCCCGAACGCTTCACCAATCGCTTCACCAAATTTGCTGATGAGCATTGGCGCCCGATCATAACCGGAATTACCAACGAAATTGGCGATTGCGTGGCGACTGTCTGTGCCAACACAGATGGATTTATGCCGACGCATATTGAACAATTTTCACAGGATCCCACAGGTGACATTGCGCATGACACGCGGTTCTGTCGCAATGGTCGCATTGTCATGGACGAGGCTGACAAGGCTGCACTGAAAAGCACCGCTCCGTATCGCATGTCAGTCTTCCGCCAAGAAGGGGACGGCAAACAATACTACATTGTGCGCAGCGTCTACGTGCCTCTGTTTGTCAAAGGTCAGCGCTGGGGCGATCTCAAATTCGCATATATGCTAGGTGGTTACGAGCACTTGTTCGACACATAACCACCGACACCAATGCCCTAGGTCGGGTTGCGGCGCGCCATAAATGCGAGGCGTTCGAACAGCATCACATCCTGCTCATTCTTGAGCAATGCTCCGTGGAGCGGCGGAATAGCGCTATTAGGGTTGGCGTCTTGCAACACCTCCAGAGGCATATCCTCGCTCAACAGCAGTTTGAGCCAATCGAGCAGTTCGCTGGTTGATGGCTTCTTTTTAAGACCGGGCACTTCACGCAGCTCGTAAAAGATATCCATCGCCTTTTTCACGAGCGCCTTTTGGATGCCGGGATAGTGCACATCGATGATCGACTGCATCGTGTCGCGGTCGGGGAACTTGATGTAGTGGAAGAAGCAACGGCGCAGGAATGCGTCAGGCAATTCCTTTTCATTGTTCGACGTGATGACCACAATCGGGCGCTCTTTCGCCTCGATCCGCTCCTGCGTTTCATAAACGTCAAAGCTCATCCGGTCGAGTTCCTGCAACAGATCATTCGGAAACTCGATATCGGCCTTATCGATCTCATCAATCAAAAGAACGGGCAGCTGTTCGGAGGTAAAGGCCTCCCACAATTTGCCCTTTTTGATGTAATTGCGGATGTCATGGACGCGCTCTTCGCCCAACTGGCCATCGCGCAAACGCGCAACCGCGTCATATTCGTAGAGGCCTTGCTGAGCTTTCGTGGTGGATTTGATGTTCCATTCGATCAACGGCGCGCCGATGGCTTTGGAAATCTCATGCGCAAGGACGGTTTTACCCGTTCCCGGCTCGCCTTTTACAAGCAATGGGCGGCGCAAGGTAACGGCGGCGTTGACCGCAACTTTCAGATCATCTGTCGCGATGTAATCGCTGGTGCCGTCAAAACGCTGTTCGTCGCTCATGAGTTTCCCTTCAAAACGGATATTTGTGTGGCGCGATAAGGGGCTGGGCGCTCAGGCGCAAGAGGGCAGAACCCTATTCGAATTGGCAGCGTCTTATTGTGGGAGGCGCAGAATGCGTTGCGCGATGGCCTCCAGCGAGTCTTCGTCTAAGTTGGCATCTTCGTTGCGCCAGCTGAGGATGAGCGCGCGATCAACGCCCGCTTTGTCGGTGAGGAACCACGACAGGTTGAGTACGCCGGGTTCCGAACCACCTTTATACCCGACATAATTCCACATTTGCTCGGTATCTTCGCTGGTTTGCGGGTTGATCGCCATAATCTGAAACGCGCGCGGATCGGCGGTTTCACGCATAAATTGATAGAGCGAGGTGAGGTCTGGTGCACTGCCAAACCATTCAACATCCAATGCAATTGGTCCGCCCGAAAACGCTGCCTGAATCCGACTAGGAGGGACCGGAGCATCCTCTAAACCATCAAGGATTTGTGCGCGGACCGCAGGATCGCTCGCCGCATATGTCGTTAGCCGACCACGGGGGCCACCTTTGAGCATAAACATCTCACGCGTGGTCAGGAACGGATTGTTGAGTTCAGGCTGGCTGTGCCCACTATCGATCACTGTTTGCATCACAACATCGCGTCCCAAGATGCGGATCAGTGCATCGGTGGCGGTGTTGTCGCTGATAGAGATCATCAGGCTCGCCAGTGTCTCCAGCGTCACGGGCGCATCGCTGGGCCAATCCTGCATCATCCCGCTGGGAAAGCTGCGCAAATCACCCAGAGTGACGACATCGTCCCAGCTCCGCTTGCCGTCTTTCACTTCACGAGCAAGCGCAGCGAGCACATAGATTTTGAATGTGGAGCCCAGAGGCATTTGCTCACCGGGCGCATTGGCGATGATTGGTTCGGATCCATCCAGAGGGCCAAACCACCATGTGACTTTGCCCGGTAGTCCGGCGAGATCGGTCTCAATCTCCTCCGGATTGCTCTCAAGCGGATCAAAGTGCTGGAAGAGCAGTTCGCTCACGCGGTTGTCGTCATTCTGATCAATTGCAATGCCGCCGCGGGTAATCGCCTGTTCCAAGCGGATTGCTAAGCTTGCACGCGTGCCGTCAGGGGGATCGAGCGTCTCGACCGAAACAGCGGCACCGAATTCTCCGATTAGCTGCTGGGACAGCGCGTCAATCTGTTCAGGCGGCACCGCAGCCAGAAATCCATCTGTAAAAACATCCTGCGGCTCAATATCGCCATTGAGCAATGCAACGATCTGCTCAGCCCGCATTTGCAGGGCAGATTGTTCGGTGGTTTGCACGGCGGCGGTGTCGCTATCCTGTGCGAGTGCAGATGAACCCATCGCACAGATCGAGCTTGTGAATAGGGCGGCAAAAACAACGGATTTCATTGGGGTCTCCCAAAGGCAATTTCTTCTTCTAAGCCCCCATTCGCTCTATGGCCAAGGCTAAATCCGAGCGCTTGCACCAAGGCATATAAAGGCGAGTTGGACCGCGAGCATTGCGATCGTCGTAACCTGCCAGCCGGTGCCGGCATCGCGCATGCCCCGATCCCACGTCCACATGCCGAGTGCTCCTGTGGCGAGCGCAGATATGATGATGGTGAACCACCCATTTTGCGCTGAGAGAATCATGAAGATGGCCCACAAAACGACCAATTGAATGAGAAACGCAGCAGCAAACCAAGCGATTGGGATGGGCCGATATTTCGCATCGGGAATGATGGAATCCGGCAGGGCGCTATCAGGGCGTGATATCCGCCGGTCGCCCGCCATAATGTCTTCTTCGCGCGGGTCGGGGTATTTCCCGCCTTTAGGCATCGATCATATCGCGATCCATCTCACCTGCGCGGTTTTGGATGAAGTTGAAGCGGTGCTCTGGATTGCGGCCCATGAGCTGTTCGACGAGCTCCTTCACACTTGCGCGCTTTTCAAATTCCGCGGGCAAGGTGATGCGGATCAAAGAGCGTGTGTCAGGGTCCATAGTCGTTTCGCGCAGCTGCGCCGGGTTCATCTCACCAAGACCCTTAAACCGACCAACTTCGACCTTTTTGCCTTTGAAGACGGTCGCCTCCAACTCGGCACGGTGTGCATCGTCGCGAGCATAGCGGCTCTCTTTACCAGCGGTGAGCTTATAAAGCGGGGGCTGTGCCAGATAGAGCCGCCCATCGCGCACAATCGCCGACATTTCCTGAAAGAAGAACGTCATCAACAGGGTGGCGATATGAGCGCCATCGACATCCGCGTCGGTCATGATGATGATGCGGTCATAGCGCAGATCGTTCGCATCGCATTCCTTGCGCGTGCCACAACCCATGGCGAGCGTCAGGTCGGCTATTTCAGAATTGGCGCGAATTTTGTCAGCGGTGGCGCTGGCGACATTCAGGATTTTACCGCGAATTGGCAGGATCGCTTGGCTCTTGCGGTCGCGCGCTTGTTTCGCGCTGCCTCCTGCTGAATCCCCCTCGACGATGAACAATTCGGTCTCGCGTTCGCCTTCGCCGCTGCAATCGGTGAGCTTGCCCGGCAAACGTAGCTTCTTCGCATTGGTGGCGGTTTTGCGCTTGATCTCGCGCTCTTGTTTGCGGCGCAGGCGTTCATCCATGCGCTCCATCACTTCACCGAGCAGCGCCTTGCCGCGATCCATATTGTCGGTGAGGAAATGGTCAAAGTGATCGCGCACGGCGGCCTCAACCAAGCGCGCGGCCTCTGGCGATGTCAGGCGGTCTTTTGTCTGTGACTGGAATTGCGGATCGCGGATAAAGACGCTGAGCATGACTTCGCCGCCGGTCATCACGTCGTCGGCGGAAATGTCCTTGGCTTTCTTCGTGCCCGTCAATTCACCAAATGCGCGCAAGGCCTTCGTCAAGGCACCGCGCACGCCTTGTTCGTGGGTGCCGCCATCGGGAGTGGGCACCGTGTTGCAATACCAGCTGGTCGAACCATCGGAATAAAGCGGCCAAGCGATGGCCCATTCCACGCGGCCTTGGCTGTCCGCAAAATCCTGACGCCCGGTGAACGGTTCAGCGGTCACGCATTCGCGCGTGCCTACTTGTTCGGCCAAATGATCAGCCAATCCGCCCGGGAATTTGAACACTGCCTCGGCGGGCACGTCATCGCTGACAAGGCTCTCTGCGCATTTCCAGCGGATCTCGACCCCTGCGAACAGGTACGCCTTAGACCGGGCGAGTTTGAACAAGCGATGCGGTTTGAACGCACGGTCGCCGAATATCTCTGTATCGGGGGTAAAGGTGACGTTGGTCCCGCGCCGATTGGGAGCAGAGCCAACGGTTTCGATGGGGCCCAGTGTTTGCCCCTTGGAGAATTCCTGCGCGTAAAGCTGTTTGTCGCGCGCGACTTCGACCCGTGTCAGTGATGACAGCGCGTTGACCACGCTGACCCCGACGCCGTGCAGACCGCCACTGGTCGCATAGGCTTTGCCTGAGAACTTACCGCCCGAGTGCAGAGTGGAGAGGATGACCTCTAGTGTCGATTTGCCGGGAAACTTCGGATGCTCATCCACCGGAATGCCGCGGCCATTGTCCGTGATCGACAGGACGTTGCCTTCCTCAAGGCGCATCTCAATCCGGTTCGCATGGCCTGCGACCGCCTCATCCATGGCGTTGTCGAGCACTTCGGCAGCCAGATGATGCAGCGCGCGATCATCGGTCCCGCCAATATACATGCCGGGGCGGCGGCGAACGGGTTCTAACCCCTCAAGCACCTCAATGGAGGAGGAATCATAATCGCCGCTGGATGTGGGCGTGTTTTCAAACAGATCATCGGACATACCCTTGATATAGGCAGTCCGTGCCGCCCCTCACAAGGAGGGGTTGATCCGTTTTGCGCCGATATCAGCGGCCAAAGGTGGTTGGGGCCGCATCAACCTCGATTATTTGGTTGCCACGCACTTCGCGCACTTCAAGAGCACGCTCTGCCACACCGTTGCGATCAAAGCGGAAAGGACCATCGACGCCCAAGAATCCGCCGCGATCATAAAGCATGTTCACAGGGAAGCGGCTGCCAACGCGCCAATCACGCGCGACACGCAATGTCAGCAGGACCGAATCGTAACCAAGCGTCGCGATCCGGTGCGGGCGATTGCCAAAGCGCGCCTCGTAGCTCTCCGAGAACCGGCGGAACCGGCCATCTGAGACGGCAGAGAACAACGCTCCATTTACCGCAGAAGAGCGGGTGAGGGTGGATTCGCCGCTCCATAGTTCTGTGCCAAGGATGCGTGCGCCGGTCGCTCCATCAGAGCGCAATTCGCCCGCAGCCTGAACCGCGAGCCGTGCTCCATCAGCGATCAGAACGGTGTCGTATCCGCCGCGAGTCCGCAGCCGCTGTGCCGCGCCGACAATGGATGTGTTGCCACGTGAATACCGCTCAAACGCAACCAAGCTGCCGCCATATTCGCGCAAGGAATTTTGAAGCGCATTGTATGAGCGCTGCCCGTAGTCACCCTCTGGCAAAAGAGCGCTGAAATTGCTCGAGCCGTTATTGCGGGCATATTGGATGGAGCGCTCAATCGATTGCTCTGGAATGTGGCCCATTACAAACACATCGGCGCTCGCGACGCTCGAATCGTTGCTGAATGCGATGGCGGGCACATTCGCTGGTCGTGCCGCAGCCTGAACCGAGGGAACATTGTCTGCAAGCAACGGGCCGAGGATCAGCTTGTTGCCATCGACAATCGCCTGACGTGCGGCCGCCGAAGCGCCGCGTCCGGTATCATATGTGGTGATGCGCAGGTTTTCTGCGTTGGTATCCAGCAATGCCATCGTGGTCGCATTGGCGAGCGCTTGACCAACCTCTGCCGTGGTGCCTGATAGTGGAACAAGCAGCGCAACCCGGTGGCGGGTTGTATCGCTGGGTAGGGCGGTTGCACTGGGTTGCGGCGTCGGCGTTGGCGCAGGGCCGGTCGAGACGGTTTCAGTCTTGGGAATGACCGAACAGCCACCCAAAAGTGCAGCCGTCCCTGCGAGCGCAAGATTGCGCTTATTCAATCCTGACAGAAACGCGCGAAACGTGTTCGCTACGAAATCCGGTTTTACCGTAAGCTTCATTCTTGCCGACCCCTGATCGCTGCTTCATTAAGCCTCACGTGGATACGCAAGACATTGAATCAGTCCCTTTTGAACCTCTTGAACCGGGTCTCTATATTGTCGCGACGCCGATTGGCAATCTTGGCGATGTAACGATGCGTGCTGTCGACGTATTGCGCCGGGCGAATGTGATCGCATGCGAAGACACGCGGGTGACAGGCAAATTGCTGAAGGCGGTAAGCGCGACCACGCGAATGCAGCGTTATGATGACCATGCGTCGGCTGATGTGAGAACGCGATTGATTGAGCGTGCTGCGAGCGAAGCGGTTGCTTTGGTCAGTGATGCAGGCACGCCTTTGATCTCTGACCCCGGCTATCGCTTGGTTCGAGAGGCGCGCGCGGCAGGCGTTATGGTAACGACTCTGCCCGGCGCATGTGCGGCGGTGGCAGGATTGACGCTCTCCGGCCTGCCCAATGATCGGTTCTTGTTTGCTGGCTTCCTGCCGGTGAAGGACAAAGCGCGGCGTGACACCCTTGACGAATTGAGCGCGATTGAAACGACGTTGGTTTTCTACGAGACAGGGCCGCGATTGGAGCGGACCTTGCGAATGCTTGCCGAGATATGGCCGCAGCGCGAAATTGCGGTCGCACGCGAACTGACCAAATTGCATGAGGAATGCCGCACCGGTTTTGCCGGAGACTTGGCTGAACACTATGCCGCGCATCCGCCCAAGGGTGAGATCGTGCTTCTGATCGGTCCGCCAGTTGCAGCCACCACCAACGCGGACCCCGACGAGCTACTGCGCGATGCCTTGCAAGAGGCCAGCCCCAGCAAGGCCGCTGGCAAAGTCGCCAAGCTAACTGGGTTGGACCGCCAGACGCTCTATGCCCGCGCGGTAGAGATCAAAGGCGAATGAGCGCCAAACGCGAAATCGCCGAACGCAAAGGGCGCGAGGCCGAGGCGCAAGCGGCGCAATGGTTGATGCAGCAGGGGTGGCACATTGTCGCGCAGCGCGTGAAGACCAAAGTTGGTGAGATTGACCTGATCGCGCGCAAACCCGGCATCGTCGCTTTTATTGAAGTGAAATGGCGCAAACGTTCCGCTGACCTTGCCACCGCCATTGACGAACGCCGCCTTGCCCGCGTTGCCGCAGCGGTGGAAATGGTGGCGCACGAATATGTCCAAGACGGCGAAGATATAACAATCGACGTGCTGCTGCTTGCACCCGGCAGCCCGCCACGCCACATCCCCAACGCTTGGATGCCATAGGAACACACAATGCCGCTGAAAATCGCTGTCCAAATGGACCCTATCGAAGACATCAATATCGCTGGCGACAGCTCATTCGCGCTGATGCTGGCCGCACAGGAGCGGGGGCACGAGGTGTTTGAATATCACGTTGAGAGCCTGACGCTTGACGCGAATGACCGCCTGTTTGCGCAAGGGTTTCCGGTGAAGGTGCGCCGCGTAGACGGCGATCACTTTGAGAAAGGGGAGGCCGTGCGCCTCGACCTTGGTAAAGACATTGACGTTATCCTGATGCGGCAGGACCCGCCGTTCCACATGGGCTATATCACTGCGACCCACCTGCTTGACCGGATCAAGCACGAGACTTTGGTGGTCAACGACCCCGCCAATGTCCGCAATGCCCCGGAAAAGGTGATGGTGCTCGATTATCGCCAATATATGCCACCAACATTGGTGACGCGCTCAGTCGACGAAGTGCGCACCTTTATGGAGGAGCACGGCGCAGTGGTGGTCAAACCAATCCACGGCAATGGCGGCAAAGCGATCTTTCGCGTGCCCGCCGATGGCGACAACCTCACCGCCTTGTTCGAAGTGTTCAATCAGATGTGGCCAGAGCCGCACATGGTCCAGCCTTTCCTCCCCGAAGTGGCCGAAGGCGACAAACGCATCGTCCTGATCGACGGAGAAGTGGCAGGCGCAATCAACCGCATTCCGGGTAAGGGCGAGTTCCGCAGCAACCTAGCCATGGGTGGCAGCGCAGAGGCGACTGGCCTCACAGAGCGCGAACAAGAAATCTGCGACGCGATGGGACCGGAGCTGAAACGGTTGGGCCTGACATTCGTAGGCATCGACGTAATCGGCGGCAAATGGCTGACCGAGATTAACGTAACGTCTCCCACGGGCATTGTGGCGATCGACAAGTTCAACGGCACCGATACGGCGGGGATGATTTGGGACGCTATTGAGAGGCGTCTTGGCGGTGTCTAAAACCCAAGACTGGCAATCACTTCCGCGGGCGCCGTTTGGTGATAGCCCCGAAATGTCAGACCAACTGCTAGCATTGGTTATGGAGGGGAAGAAACGAGCTACGTGTTGGAGCGCTGCTGAGGGCGAGAAGGGTACGGTTGTCGGTTCCTGCTGGGTGGCATTAGACGGCAAAGGCCGCCCTCGAGCGGTACTCGAAACAATAGAGCTGGCGCAGAAGCAATTTGATCAAGTTAATGCCGACTTTGCTGCCGATGAAGGTGAGGGGGACTTGTCCCTGGCTTACTGGCGTGATGCACATCGCGATTTCTTTTCCAGAAACGGCGGTTTCACCCCAGATATGCTCTTATGGTGTGAGCGGTTCGAAATGATCGAAGTGCTCCCCCTCTCTGACTAAGATTGCACTTGCCCAATTGAGGAGCTGGGGGCTCAGCCCTTCTTCGCCCTTGGATGCGCACCCCGATACGTCTCCAGCAAGCTAGCTGCGTCGACCTTTGTGTAGATCTGCGTCGAGCCAAGCGACGCGTGCCCCAACAATTCCTGCAAACTCCGCAAATCCGCGCCTGCGCCCAACAAGTGCGTCGCGAAGGAGTGCCTCAAAGCATGGGGCGTTGCGGTGTCAGGCAGGCCCAAAGCTCGCCTTGCGCGCGCCATCGCTTTTTGCACCATGCCCGATGAAAGCGGCCCACCTTTGGCTCCGCGGAACAATGAGTCGTCCTTGGCGAGGGGGTAGGGGCAGGCATCGACATAGGCGGCCACGGCATCGCGCGTAATCGGCAAGATGGGCACAAGCCGTTGTTTGCCGCCTTTGCCGGTCACCATCAGCGTTTCGGACAGCGGCGTGTCGCTGCCCCTGAGTGACAGCGCCTCTGCAATGCGCAGGCCCGATCCATACATTAAAAGCAGCACTGCACGGTCACGTGCACCGATCCAATCCTCCGCCGCATTGTCATCAATCAGATCCGCGATATTCACCGCATCATCCGGGCTGACAGGGCGGGGCAGACCTTTCTTCAAGCGCGGGCCTCTGACGCGCGGAGCAGATGGGTCGGGATCACCGCTTTGGCCCCTCGCGAAAGCGATAAAGGCTTTGAGTGCGGACAGTTCCCGCGCGGCGCTGGAATTCGCAAGACCCTCTGCCCGTCGCTGGGCCAAATGCGCGCGCAGGTTATGCGCTTCCAAACCGGCGATTTCATCGAATGTGGAAAGGCCGCGCGCATTAATCACACGTTGCGCCGCCGCGACATAGGCGCGCACTGTATGTGGGCTGCGGCGGCGGGCATCGGTTAGATGCGCTCGCCATGCGCCGATGACATCAACCGCGCTCACGCCTGAACCAGCTCATCATCGACCAAGGCGGCGATCAATGTGTTGAGCACCGCGAACCCTTTGCCTTCGACCCCGATGCGATCCTCGCGCTGCCAGACAAATCCGAGCTCGCTGTAAGTTTCCACCGCATCCTTGCTGAGCATGGACCAACGCGGAATGTCGAAACGCGCCTCCAATGCGCTGAGGTCCAATCCCTCTGCCAACCGCAATCCCATCAATATCGCTTCGGCTGCGCAATCGCGGGGAGACAGATGGCTTTGTTCGGCAATACCGTGGCTGCGCGCATCGACGGCTTTGAGGAAGTTCTCCGGTTTCTTATGCCGGGTGGTTGCAAAGCCGCCTCTGCGGCCATGTGCACCGGGGCCAATCCCGGCGTAATCCTGATAACGCCAATAGGTGAGGTTGTGGCGGCTTTCCTGACCTGCGCGAGCGTGGTTGCTAACCTCATAAGCGGGCAACCCTGCGGCGGCGGTCATGGCGCGCGTTTGGTCGTAGAGCTGTGCAGCCTCCTCGTCGCCAAGCGGTTGAAACCGTCCCTGTCTGACATCGGTCTCAAACCGCGTTCCGGGCTCAATTGTCAGCTGATACAGCGACAGATGCGACGTGCCAAAACCCAGTGCGCGGGTCAGCTGCGCCTCCCATTGATCGCTGGTCTGACCGGGCAGGGCATAGATCAAGTCAAAGCTAACCCGATCAAATGCCGATTGCGCAACGTCAAGCGCCGCTAAAGCCTCGGTGCTCGAGTGCAAGCGACCCAGCCAATGCAGGGTTTCATCTTCCAATGATTGCACACCCAGCGACACGCGATTGATCCCAGCCGATGCAAGGTCTGTGAAATTGGCGGCTTCAACCGAGGAGGGGTTAGCCTCCAGCGTGATCTCAATACCCGGCCCAAAGCCCCAAAGCCGCTCTGCCTCATCCAACAGCGCCGCAACCAAAGACGGCGGCATCAGCGAAGGCGTGCCCCCGCCAAAGAATATCGAGGTCAGCGTCTCTCCGCCCGCGACCTTAGCCTCGGCGCGCATATCGGCGATCAGTGCAGTCTCCCATGCGTCCACATCCACGCTCTCGCGGACATGCGAATTGAAATCGCAATAGGGGCATTTTTTGGCACAAAATGGCCAGTGAATATAGAGCGCGCGGGCCATGGTGTTGACCCTATGCGCTTGAATGTAGCGCGACAATGCAAAAGCCGATGATGCCCCATGCAATTCGGCTCGCCGTGTTTTTTGCCCCCGTCATGCACCACCGGTTTAGTCCTTGGGCTAAGCGGTTTTGACTAGTGAGATTAACCCTGTTTCGACGCGTGATCTTAAACATACGCGGGCGATGCCAAAATGATGAATAGGGAATTGAATCTGCACACTATGTCGAGCGTCCTGGTTTTAGCATCTGCACTCGTTTTGGCCGCTTGTGGAGGCGAGGACGCGAGCGCACCCAGCGGCTCTGTTGCCGTTGCACCAACGCCGTCTCCTTCGCCCAGTCCTTCCCCAAGCCCATCTCCGTCACCGACCCCATCGCCCACGCCTTCACCTTCCGGCAGCGGTACTTCGACGCAGCAGCAACAAATGCTCGCGGTAATGTTGATGGCCCATAATGAAGCACGCGACGAAGTTGGTGTACCCAATCTAGTCCTTGATGATGATTTGAGCGAAGCTGCACTCGAATATGCCGAGGAATTGGCGCGTACCGGCCGCTTTGAGCACAGCTCACAAAGTTCGCGACAGGGGCAGGGCGAGAACCTTTGGGCAGGCACTCCGGGTGCGTTTAGTTTCGAAGATATGGCGGCGGGATGGATCAATGAGAAGCAATTCTACATCCACGACCGCTTTCCCTATGTCAGCACCACCGGGCGCTGGCAGGATGTGGGCCACTACACTCAAATCATTTGGCGCGATACGCAGCGATTGGGTTGCGGCTTGGCAACCGGAAGCGGGCGCGATTATCTTGTCTGCCGCTATTCGCCACAAGGCAATATTGTCGGCCAGATCGCGTATTAAGCTGCGGCGTTAAGCGCCAAATTGATCGGCCACGAGTTTCGCAAATGCGTCGGCGCGGTGGCTGATCGCGTGTTTTTGTGCGGGGTCGATTTCGGCGAAAGTTGCATCGCCTTCCAGTGCGCTTGGAACAAACACCGGATCGTATCCGAAACCCATCTTACCGCGCGGTGGCCATGTTAATGTGCCGGGGCACCGCCCGTCATAAATAGCATGCTCTCCGTCGGGCCAGCTAACCGCCAGCACACAATGGAAAGCAGCGGAACGATCTGTGTCCGGGCCAAGCTGCGATAGCATCCCTTCGACCTTGCCCATGGCCATATACCAATCGCGGCCCGGATCGCCTTCGAACCATTGCCGCTCTGCCCAATCGGCGGTGTAGACACCCGGACGCCCGCCGAGCGCATCGACGCTCAACCCGCTATCATCGGCCAGCGCTGCCAATCCAGAAGCTTCGGAGGCAGCGCGCGCCTTGATCAATGCGTTTTCGGCAAAGGTTTTGCCCGTTTCTGCCGGTTCTGGCAGCCCCAGTGAACCAGCCGAGATGCATTTCAACCCATAGGGCTCCAGCAGCAAAGCAATCTCTTTAAGCTTGCCTGCATTATGCGTTGCGATGACCAGCGATCCGCCGCCCAATTTTGTCATTTCCGGCGTTTCCTTTTCTTCACCAAACCGCTTTCCATCAAACGCTCTCGTGCAAAATCGATATGTGAGGCGGGAATTTGTGGTTTGGGCAGGATATAGGCCTGATGCTGCGTGATATATATTGCGAAGACGTGCTCGCTTTCGTTCCAGGCGACCATATCACTCCATTTTGCGGTCACCTCAGCAGAGGGTTGCACCATCGAAAAGCCATCTTGGGAAAGGGTGAGTTCCACTGGCTCTCGCAAAAGGGCAAAATCGCGCCATGACTTTTTTGCATGGCGCGGCACTGTCACGAATCGAGTCAGCACAAACATCAACACCATGCCGACCGCGCCGCCAATAATAGCGGAATAGGCCGAGTTCCACTCGAACAGAGCAAGCAGCAAGGCGGTCATCGCAATGACAAAGAAGCCCACGACCAGCACAAATTGGATGAACGAGCCGTAGAAATGCATCACCGAAAACGCCACATGGTCCTCTTGAGAGATGGAGTATGCGGCGGGTTCCATGATGTTAGCCTTTGGTCGCGTCCAATTGCGCCTTGAAGATGGCATCACAGCCAATGTTTGCCAGACGCAAAAGGCGCAGAAGGCCCTCCTCGTCATAGGTCGCGCCTTCGGCAGTGGCCTGCACTTCGGCAATTTGACCGCCATCGATCAGGACAAAGTTCGCGTCAGCATCTGCATCGCTATCCTCGGGATAGTCGAGGTCGAGCACGGGTGTGTCTTTGTAAATCCCGCAAGAGATCGCCGCAACCTGAGCAGTGATCGGATCTTCTTTGATCACGCCTGATGCCATCAAGCTGTTCACCGCCAAACGCAATGCAACCCACGCGCCCGAGATTGACGCGGTGCGTGTTCCGCCATCGGCCTGTATCACGTCGCAATCGAGGGTGATTTGACGTTCACCCAGCTTTTCCAGATCAACGACAGCGCGTAAAGAGCGACCAATAAGCCGTTGAATTTCCTGTGTGCGTCCAGATTGTTTGCCCCGAGCGGCTTCACGTGAACCGCGAGTATGCGTGGCGCGGGGCAGCATAGAATATTCGCCGGTGACCCAGCCTTCGCCTTTACCGCGCAACCAAGGCGGAATGCGTTCTTCGACGCTGGCGGTGCAAAGCACGCGGGTGTCGCCAAAGCTGATCAGGCAAGAACCCTCAGCATGTTTGGTAAAGCCGGTTTCGATGGTGATAGCGCGCATTTCATCGGGCGCGCGTCCTGAAGGGCGCATAATCTTATAAATCCTTGATTGTTTGAGCGCGGCCTAAGCTCTTGGCGTTTAACCCGCAAGTAGCCATTCCACGCTATAGTGCAGGGATGGGGCATAGGATCGACATACCCAAAGGTTTTGCACTGCCATTGCTCGCAGTGTTGGTCGCTGCGCCTCTGGCGGGTGGGCACCTGTTCACGCGCGCCTATTACGACAATTATGTCGAACGCAGCTGGTCTGAGACTTTGCCGACGCTGGTTTACGGCGATTACTACACGACCGAAGCATCGTGCTCAGGTGGCCACAAACCGATTGAGATCATTCGGGCGACGAGCAGCGAAGATGCCACGAACTTCGCAAGCAAACGACACGAAGAGTGCGACATTACAGGCGTCAAACACGGCGCATGGTACATGACGCGTGGGCGATGGAGGCGGTATTGAGTAAGAATATGCTCGGCCTTGTCGCTGTTGGCTCAATCATGTTGATTGGCATGCCGCTTGGCAGCTTGGTCTGGGCGATGGCCACGACGCCCGATTATCACATGCGCCCGATCCACGAAGAGGTGCTCGCAAGGATGCCTTTGGCGGTTCCTCATATTTGGTCGTTCGAATTGGAGTGCCAGGGCGAAGCAACGCCGCGTGTCGTTAAAATCATCGATCACGAATCCGAACTGGCGCATGCGTATATCGAACGCGAATTTCCCGACTGCGAAATTCTGTCTTCCTGGCGGTGGGACCGCGCGGACTGACTTGCCGTGGGATGGTGCATTTCCTAGATTGCGCTGGATGGCTTCACCTCCGATCACTGAATTAACGGAACGCGCGCGCGACATTTTCCGACGTGTGGTCGAGGGGTATCTTGATAACGGTCAGCCTGTTGGATCAAAGACGTTGGCGAATGATGCGGGTTTAAACCTGTCATCGGCGTCTATTCGGTCGGTTCTGGCGGAGTTGGAGGGGCTGGGTTTGCTTGCCGCGCCTCATACCAGCGCGGGTCGGATGCCAACCGATGCAGGTCTGCGTATCTTTGTCGATGGCATGATGCGGGTGGCGCAACCCACGGCAGAGGAGCAAGCGCAGATCGCCGCGCGGCTTTCCGAAGGCGGTCCGGTGGAACAGGCACTCCGAGAGACCAGCGCGCTTTTGTCAGAGCTTTCGGGCGCTGCGGGCATGGTTATGGTTCCACCACGCGAACAGCGCCTTTCTCAATTCAGTCTCGTCGATCTGGGCGAGGGCAGGGCGCTCGCCGTGCTGGTCGGGGAAGATGGTGGGATTGAAAACCGTGTCGTTGATCTGGGTGCGGGGCCGATGGGATCATTAGAAGCGGCGAGCAATTACATTACATCCCGCCTTACCGGGCGCACTCTATCCGAAGCCTCTCAAGTGATGCGCGCCGAAATCAACACAGGCCAAAGCCAGCTGGATGACGCGAGCCGCAATCTGGTTGAACGCGGGCTTGCGGTTTGGAGCGAGGATGCCGGTCAGCGTCCCGTGCTGATCGTGCGCGGCGCGGCAAACCTGCTTGATGAAGCCGCGATGGAGGATATAGAGCGCGTCCGATCACTGCTTGATGACCTCGAAAACAAACAATCGGTCGCCAACCTTCTTGAAAGCGCCGGCGAAGCAGAGGCCACGCGCATTTTCATCGGCAGTGAGAACCGCCTGTTTGGCCTATCGGGCTCTTCTGTTATCGCATCACCTTATCGCGATGCCGAGGGGCGCGTTGTGGGAGTGTTGGGTGTGATCGGCCCCACACGCTTGAATTACGCGCGCGTGGTCCCCATGGTTGATCTCACAGCTCAATCTTTGGGCCGATCCTTGGACCGGACCAGAGCCAAACGCATTTCTTAAATGGACAATCACTCACCATGAACCACGATACAAAGCCGCAGGCGGATGCGGCAGCTGAAGAAGAATTGAAGGGCGTGCCAGAGGAGTTTCTGGACGACGCAGAGACGGTCGAAGACGATGGCGATCCTATTGCGGAAGCGATGGAGAACTTGCGCAACGATCTGGATACGGCAAAGCAAGAGGTGCTTTATGCCAAGGCCGAAGCGCAAAATGTGCGTCGCCGGGCGGAAAAGGACGTGGCCGATGCGCGCAATTACGCCTCCACCGGCTTTGCTCGCGATGTGTTGAGCGTGTGGGATAATCTGTCGCGGGCAGTGGATGCGATCCCTGATAGCCTGCGTGAAGATGACAAGATGAAAGGTCTCGTCACCGGCATTGAGGCAACTCAACGCGAGTTGGAGAAAGTCTTCAAACAGCACGGGATTACCCGCGTTGCTTCCGTAGATATGCCGCTTGATCCCAATCAGCATCAGGCGATGATGGAAGTGCCAAGCGAGAGCGATGAACCCGGCACAATCATTCAGGAAATGCAATCAGGCTGGATGATCAAAGACCGCCTGTTGCGCCCTGCGATGGTGGGCGTCGCGAAAAAGCCAGACTGAAGCATCCACCATGCTGGAGTTTGATACGATCAGCGTGGTGATACTTTTGGCGGCAGGCGTCGCGATCTGGTGGATGCTGCGCGGTATTCCGAAGTCGCAAGCGCGTCCTTTGTCCACTGACCGGGTCGACGCGGCACAGGATCGTGAAGACTTGCCTTACAGGGTCTTCACCAGCGCATTCGATGTAGAGTGCACTGGCGAGGAGCTGGAGGGTGTGTTGGCCAATTCGGGCAGCAATATCGCACCAACCCGGCAAGCCAAATCGCCTGATCCCGAAGAGTTGTGGTCGCAATTTACTACTGCCTATCGTTCTGGCCAATCGCAGATCGCAGATTTGGGTGCACCGGAGTTGGACGGATATTCGGTGCTGCTCTTGCTCGACCAGTCGGGTTCGATGGCAGAACGGATGCCGCGTGTTGCTGGATCGGTTCGGGCAAGTCTGGATTGGTTAGAGGAGGCCGGCGCACTCACGATGCTGGCCGGGTTCACGACGGTGGGTTGGCAAGGCGGCCAGTCGCGCAAACAATGGTCCAAGGCCGGGCGACCTGATTATCCGGGCCGTCTCTGCGACCTGTTACACATCATCTATTCGCCATTCGAACGCGCGACACAGGCAGATGATTTCGAGGCTCTCACACGGCCAGAAGGATTGTTTGAGAATGTCGATGGAGAGGCGCTGTTATGGGCACGCGAGAAGCTTAACGAAGCGCCAGGCAACCAGCGCGTTCTTATTATCCTAAGCGATGGCGCACCTGTCGATGACAGCACTTTAGCGGAGAACGGCAGCGGCATTTTGTGGCGCCATCTCAAAGAGGTCATCGCGGAGCTGGAAGCAGATGATGACATACTGATCGGCGCGATCGGTTTGGATCACAGGGTGGATGAGCTTTACGCCCATTCGCGCGTAGTGGATGAGCCTGAAGAGGGCGAGGATAGCAAGCTCGCCCCTGTCATAATCGAGGTCATTGCGCAGCTCGATCAGCTTTAAGCGGCACTGGCCAATCTTGCGCGTAGGCGCATTTCTGATAGCCTTGCTTACTTGAAAACCGGAACACCGGTTCAGGGGCGCACATAACTTTTGGACAAAGTGTAGTGCGAGGGGGAATTTCATGAATATTTGGAAGATTTTAGGCGGAGGCTGTCTTGGCCTGATCATGTTTGTCGGTTTGATCGTCGGCGTGGTGTTTTGGGCCACTGGCGGCATTACGGACACTGCAGATGAGTTCTTTGCGGCGGCCAAGGACGGTGATTATGAGAAAGCCTACAGCCTCACATCACAGCAATTGCAGGGCCAAACTGATCAGGCAGGACTTGAGGCATATTTGACCGAAAGCGGTTTGAATGAGGTCACTGACACCAGTTGGAGCTCTCGGTCGATGGAGAACAACACTGCTGAACTTGACGGGACTGTCACGACTGCAAGCGGCGGTGAGATTGAAGTCACAATGGAGCTGATCAAAGAGGGTGAGGATTGGCGCATCAAGTTCATCGATGTCGGCAATGCTGGCTTGCAATCAGGGGGAGGGGGCGCAGCCATGGCGGTGCCTTCACGAGAGGGGCAGGAGGAACTGATCCAATCGGCCACAGCGGCATTCTCTGCCTCGCTGAATGAGGGGGACTTCACGTCGTTCGAAGAGCGCTGGGTTGATGAAATTACCGTCGAACAGCTCGAGGAAAATCTCGGAAATTTCCGTGAGTTTCGCAACGAAATATCATCGGTAGTCAGCACCAAACCAGCCTTCACCGCTGCGAACGGGTTGAGTTCTGCGGGCAATCTTGAAGTGAATGGCAGTTACTCGACGACCGAGGGGGAACTCTATTTCGAGTATGTCTTCACTGGCGATGGCAATGGTCCGGTGCAGATCGCCGGCATGGATGTTGAGTGGAAGTGATCGTCGCGGGCCAGCCTAGCCAAAGTCTGGCAATGGGCTGGCCTCAATATCGGCGATAAGCTGTTTGTTCATGGCCGATTTGTTGGCGTGGAACGCGCCGGGGTTCAACCCTTTCAACTCGCCCACGACTTTTTCAACCAATGCGTCGAGCGCATCGGGCGCAGCGATATGATCGAAATACCCCACCTCGCGCGCCTCGTCAGGCGTGAACATTTGCGACGTCGCCACCGCTTTTCGGCCCGTTGAATTGAGACGCGCTGCGCCCAAAATCATCGGATAAATCGGCAGAGCCATACCGATTGCGCTTTCATTCATGCCCGTCACAAATTCGCCTCGTGTGCCAATCGCACGGTCAGAAGCGAGCATCAGGAACGCGCCCATCGGATAGGCATGGCCTTCGCATACGGTCACAATAGGAGCAGGGTGGTTTAGAATTGCGAGGATTGCGTCCTTGCCCGCTTGCAGTTGAGCAGTTGCTATCTCTGGCCCTGCGGCAAAGCCTTTCAAATCGAAACCGGCTGACCAAATGCCCTTGCGACCACGGATCACAACCGGCGCGAAATCCCCCGCACACCCCGCCAATGCAGAGACCAATGCGTCGAGCTTTTCTTTGTTCAGTGCATTCACCTTACCATCGTCCATGGTGATGCGGTGCGCGCCGTCTGTTTTGTCGATCGTTATCAAAGCAATGTCCTCTGCGAATCTTTTCTATGCCGTTGGGAATGTCAGCATCATCTGCAAATTGCACCTATCATAAGGCGTCGCCCATGCATCAGCTGGGGATAGTCGGACAAACCCTTTCCGCTCATAAAGCGCTGTCGCTGCCTCGAGACGGTCATTGGTTTCCAGCCATATCGCAGACGCATTGTGAGCGCGAGCAAATGCGATGAGCCGATCAAGGATCGCTGCGCCAATGCCTTTGCCCTGAGCAGCGGGGGCGGTTGCCATTTTGACGACTTCCATCACCATATCGCCATCATCGCCAGTATGACTGGAAGGCAAGATCGCGCCTGTTCCAATCACCGTTTCATTCATCTCAGCAATGGCAATGAACCCGCCCGGCTCAATGATTGTGCGCATTGGCTGTTCGAGCTGGCGGAGGTCTTCGTCTTCAACCCCGAATAGCTCATCAATCCATCGACGATTGAGCGCCGCAAAATCGGGCGCATCATCCGGCGTGAAGTCCCGAATGATCCAGTCATTCGCCAAGCGTCGCGCCCTTAAATCGCACTAAGCCATCATAGGCTGCTTTGTCTGCGACCCCCAAAACCGGCACGCCGTGGCGCATCCAGAATGCGTGCTTCACGATCTCCGCCTGTTGCTCAATACCATAAGCGCGAAATGGCTGTCCCGCTTTGAGTGCGTAGTCATACCGGCAAAACGGATGGCGGTTGAGGATTAGATACCAGTCGCCTCGCTCCTGAGTCTGCCACACATGGGTCAGCTCATGGATTAACAGCCCTTGGCGAAGGATGTGTTCGCGCGAAAAATCATCGCAATAGGCGCTGCCTTGCGGGTGAAAGTGCAGGTGCCCGCGCGGGGCCATCGTTATTCGTTTGGGTTGGAATGGAAACCATTTGCGCCGCCTGAGCTGCACGCCGCTATAATCAATTGCATCGCCAAAAACGGTGCGCGCAATCTCGACTTCGCCCGGTGTCAGAAAGCGCTCGCCGCCCACCGGACAGGCGGGCAGCGGCGCGTTTCCTGCAATAGTTGCACCGGGTTCGCTCAGCGTTCTTCCCCGGCTGCGCGAACTTCTGCGTCGAATTTATGGCGCTTTCCGCCGGAGATTTTGAGTGTGACTTCGGTGCTGGTGCCCTCTGTAATGGATTCATCCAGTTCAAAGGCCATGATGTGTTTACCACCTGGCTCAAATGTTTCGGAGGCACCACTGGGCAGGGCAAGTGGGCCCGCCTCATTCATTGTTGTTTCAAAATTGTATTCGAATGTGTTGTGAACCTCTGCATTGGCAGCGCCCGCCACTTCGGCTCCGCTGATCGCGATACCGTTGGTGCCATTATAGGCAACGTCAAAATAAACCGCTGCTGGATTGCCAGAGACGGGCGCTAGCACCAAACGCGCATTGGTCACTTCAAGTCCATCAACAACGCCTTCAACTGGCGCTTCGGCGACCTCAGCCTCCCCGCAAGCGCTCAACATCATGCTGCTCGCTAAAGCGAAAGCGGCAAAACCCTTTGTCATTCGTGTGCCCATCATCCCGTTTCCCGTCCTGTTTTTTGTCATTTGTGAAATTTTCCCCGTTTGGCCCCAACTGGGGACGGTTCAAAAACTAGAGGCTGTGAGTTCTTGTGCCAAGCGAAACCGCACCTATATCGCCAGACATATTCGAGCCGCCGAGCCGCTTTGCCATTTAGGGAAGCGCACGGCGCGGTGTCCAACGATGTTCCAATGGATGGGAAAATAATGGGTAAAGTAATCGGTATTGACCTTGGTACGACCAACAGCTGCGTTGCAGTTATGGATGGCGGTAAGCCGAAAGTTATCGAAAATTCCGAAGGCGCGCGCACGACCCCTTCGATTGTCGCCTTTACAAAAGACAGTGAGCGTTTGATCGGCCAACCGGCAAAGCGTCAGGCCGTCACCAACCCCGACAACACTCTGTTCGCGATTAAGCGTTTGATCGGTCGCCGGTTCGATGATCCGTTGACCAAGAAAGATATGGGCATTGTTCCCTACGATATCGTCAAAGGCAAAAATGGCGATGCGTGGGTTGAAGCAGGCGATGAGCAATATTCGCCAAGCCAAGTTTCCGCATTCATTCTGCAAAAGATGAAAGAGACAGCTGAGAGCTATCTCGGTGAGACGGTTGAGCAAGCGGTCATCACGGTCCCTGCTTATTTTAACGATGCACAGCGTCAGGCGACTAAGGATGCAGGCCAGATCGCTGGTCTTGAAGTCCTGCGCATCATCAACGAACCGACAGCTGCGGCGCTTGCCTATGGTATGGACAAAGACGATGGCAAAACCATCGCGGTCTATGACCTTGGCGGCGGTACGTTTGACGTTTCGGTTCTGGAAATCGGCGACGGCGTTTTCGAAGTGAAATCGACCAATGGCGATACGTTCTTGGGCGGCGAAGATTTCGACAATGCGATTGTCGAATACCTCGCTGATGCTTTCCAGAAGAAGGAAAACATGGACCTGAAAGCCGATAAGCTCGCGCTTCAGCGTCTGAAGGAAGCGGCTGAGAAGGCGAAGATCGAACTGTCGAGCTCTGCCACGACCGAAGTCAACCTGCCGTTTATCACGGCTCGTATGGAAGGCGGCGCATCGACTCCGCTCCACTTGGTTGAAACGCTCAGCCGTTCGGACCTCGAAAAGCTGGTGGGTGATCTCATCAACCGCACTTTGGAGCCTTGCAAAAAGGCGCTCACTGATGCGGGCGTGACTAAGAACGAGATCGACGAAGTGATCCTGGTTGGCGGTATGACCCGCATGCCTAAGGTTCGCGAAGTGGTTGAGAAGTTCTTCGAAGCCAAGCCACACACGGGTGTGAACCCAGATGAAGTGGTTGCCATGGGTGCTGCTATTCAAGCGGGCGTTCTGCAGGGCGACGTTAAAGACGTTCTGTTGCTCGACGTGACGCCATTGTCGCTGGGCATTGAAACGCTGGGCGGTGTCTTCACTCGCATGATCGATCGCAACACGACGATTCCTACGAAGAAGACGCAGACCTACTCGACTGCCGAAGACAATCAGAACGCCGTGACGATTAAGGTCTTCCAAGGCGAACGCGAGATGGCAGCTGATAACAAGCTGCTGGGTAATTTCGACCTTGTCGGAATTCCTCCTGCACCGCGCGGCGTCCCGCAAATCGAAGTGACCTTTGACATCGATGCCAACGGCATCGTTTCGGTCGCAGCGAAAGACAAAGGCACTGGCAAAGAGCAGGTCATCAAGATCCAAGCCTCTGGCGGTCTGTCCGATAGCGATATCGACCAGATGGTTCAAGACGCGGAGAAATTCGCCGAAGAAGACAAGAAACGCCGCGAAGGTGCCGAAGCGCGCAATCAGGCAGACAGCCTTGTCCATGCCACCGAAAAACAGCTGGAAGAAAACGGCGATAAGATCGACTCCGATACCAAAGCTGAAGTGGAAGAAGCCCTTGGCGCGACGAAGACCGCGCTTGAAGGCGACGATGCCGATGAGATCAACATCCGCGCTCAAGCGTTGACGCAAGCCGCGATGAAAATGGGTGAGCAGATCTACAAGCAGGATCAGGAAAACGCAGCGCCAGAGGGCGATGCAGCTGATGCTGGTGCGGAGGCAGGCGCAGAAGACGACGCCGATGAAGACGTTGTCGATGCCGAGTTCTCCGAGGTCGACGAAGACAAAAAGGGCTAAGGTCCTATTGAAAAACACAGCTCACCATTCGCGCTGCGATGCGTGGATGGTGAGCGGTTTTTGGAACGAGACCGATGGCAGCTACTCAAACCGATTATTACCAAACGCTCGAAGTGGCTCGCGATGCAGATGCGGGCGCGCTTAAAAGCGCCTATCGCAAGCTTGCGATGAAGTTTCACCCGGACCGCAATCCGGGCGACGCAGCCGCAGAGGCCAAGTTCAAAGCGTTGGGTGAGGCGTATGAATGCCTCAAAGACCCGCAGAAACGCGCCGCCTATGACCGGTTCGGTCATGAGGCCTTTACCCAAGGCATGAATGGCGGCGGTGGCGGCGGCGGCTTTGGTGGTCGCGGCGGTGGTCAGGGTGACTTCGGCGATATTGGCGACATTTTTGAGACCATTTTCGGCAGCGCTTTTGGCGGTGCAGGCGGAATGGGCGGCGGGCGCCAGCAACAACAGCGGCGCGGCGCAGACTTGCGTTACGATATGCAGGTCACGCTCGATGAAGCCTTTGAAGGCAAGTCAACCGAGATCGAAATCGAAGTCTCGCAAAGCTGTGAGACCTGCGATGGCTCTGGTGCAACTCCGGGCACATCCGAACGCACCTGTAATCTGTGCCATGGCCATGGTGCCGTGCGCGCGAAACAGGGGCTGTTCGTGGTCGAGCGGCCATGCCCAACCTGTGGCGGTCGCGGCCAAGTGATCGAAGACCCCTGTGGTGATTGCCGGGGTGAGGGACGGGTTGACCGTCCGCAAGCGCTCGCAGTCGATATTCCGCCGGGCGTTGATACTGGCACGCGCATCCGCTTGTCTGGTAAGGGCGAGGCAGGAGCGCGCGGTGCGCCCCCGGGTGATCTCTACATCTTTATCCACGTAAAGCCGCACACCCTGTTTGAACGCGAAGGCACCACATTGGCGACCCGTGTTCCGGTCAGCTTTACCAAGGCGGCTTTGGGCGGCAGCATCGATATTCCCGACCTTGATGGCAGCACCAATACGGTCGACATTCCCGCTGGCATTCAATCGGGTAAGCAATTGCGCGTACGCGGTGCCGGTATGCCGGTGTTGCAAGGGCGCGGGCGCGGTGATCTGGTGGTAGAGATTGCGGTGGAAACCCCCACGAAACTCAGCCGCAAGCAGAAAGAAATCCTCGAACAATTCCGTGAAACGGAGACGGGCGATGAATGTCCGGAAAGCCGCAGTTTCTTCTCCAAGATCAAGGATGCATTTGGCACCTGAGCGGCTCGACAGGTTGGATAAGCGGGGCTAATCTCTCCTTTAAAGGAGCACCCCCAATATGAACCGTCTCGCCATTCTCGCTGCAAGCGCCGCTTTGTTCGCAGTTCCTGTATCTGCGCCCGCTTTTGCTCAACGCAATTTCGACAATGTTGAAATCACGACCGAAGAAATCGCACCCGGCGTCGCGGTGCTGTTCGGTGCGGGCGGAAATATCGGAGTCAGCCATGGGGAAGACGCAACGCTGATTATTGATGATCAATTCGCGCCGCTTTCCACGAAGATTGAACGCGCTATCGCCAATCTGGGCGCAACGCCGGTCAAATATGTGGTGAACACCCACTGGCACTTTGATCACACCGGCGGGAATGAGCATTTCGGCGGGACCGGCGCGACCATTTTTGCGCATGACAATGTGCGCGTGCGCATGGCCACAGGTGGCACAGCGGCCGGGCGCGAAACTCCGCCTTCACCACCCGAGGCTCTTCCAGTTGTCACCTATGCACAAGGGACGCGTATCCACCTTAATGGTGACACGATCAGCCTGATGTTCTTTGGCGGTGGGCACACAGACGGCGATAGTGTCGCGATTTGGGAAGAGGCCAATGTCGTGCATATGGGCGACCTCTACTTCAACATCCCCGGCTATCCCTTCATCGACACCAATTCCGGCGGCAGCGTCTATGATGCGATGCGCTCGCTCGATATCGTCATCGCGATGATCGACGATGAGACGAAGGTGATCCCGGGTCACGGCCCCATGTCGAACAAAGCTGAGCTGACTGCATTTCGCGCCGTTATTGGCGAAGCGGTCAGCCGCGTTGATGCTCTTCGAGAGGCGGGCATGACATTGGAAGAAGCGGTGGCATCGGCCCCGCTTGCGGATATCGACCGGGGCGAGGGCGGCTTTATCAGCGCCGATGCATTCATCGGCGCAATCTGGGATAGTGAGAAATAGGTTACGGGGTTGGCGTAAGCCTCTCCTCTACCTCTGCGCGCAATTTATCGAGCAATTTGTTCTGGCACCTGCCCGCGGCCACTTCCTCGTCTAGAATGGCGAGGAAGGCTGCGCGTTTGGCCGCGCGCACCATGTCGCTATCCAGACCCCCTTCGACTGTTGAGGCGATCAGGTCGATCATCCGCTCTGAGCCATGCAACCGGCCCCACAGATAGTCGTTCTCGCGATAGGCGCGACTGAAGAATGCGCCGAAATTGTAGAACTCGACCCCGCGCAACGTCGCCTGAGTGCCGCCTGCGCGGATCGATAGGGCGTCGTCGGGCGATATGCGGTCAATCTTTACCGGGTTGTATTCGCCTAAACCCTCCACCTGAGTAAGCGGCAGAGTGGCGACGTCGTAAAATGGGAACCCCAAATAGGTGAGCAGCATCCGCCGCTTCAAATTTTTGGGCATCACGCCGAGTGCCTCGGTGAGCATCTCTTCGGCTTTCAAGTCGGTGTCCGGCAACAGCCGCTTCTCGCCAAGAAAATCCAACACCGCACCCGGGTTTGCTAGTGCATCTCTCGCAAGAGCGCGGAACCCTTTGCCGAGCGATGTTGCAAGGATCGAATTGTCGTCTGCGCGTCTGTAAAGAGCGAGGATCTCGTAAATCTTCTCTCGCGCCAGATCGAGTGCATCGTCGGGGATATCGGGGTCCACCTCCCAATCGCGCGACAATCGACGAGCGAGCAATTGCATCCGCCGCATCCTAAACGCGATGTCGTGGGTGCGGAAGAAATTGATGGCGGCCTCATTCGCGCCGCCGCTCTCTTCGGTCAGCGTCACCAGCCCGCGCGCCTCCATCTCGCGGCGAAACGCGGCTGCGATGGGACCTGCATCACTCAAGGCGAGTTCGGGCGCGGCGGCATGGGTGAGGGCGGCCAAACGCTCAACAATCGCGCTGTATTTGGTCTGCGCATAGGCGCCAAAGGTGTAGCCTGCGCGCTCAGCGGCGGCTTGCTGTGCGCGGTTGCGCCAATTGGCGAGCCGCTTTGGCGTGGGGCTGTCCATGAAGAAGGTCAGGCCAAACAGTTTTTCAACCGCACGATCAATTTCGGGCCGCAGAGCCAACACGATCCGGCGCAGACGTTCTGCATCTTTGGACTGTCGCTCAATCCTCTCCAGGTCATCGCGGATTGGCTGTTCGCGCGGGATCGTAGAAATCGCACCAAATATTGCGCCGAACCAACCAATGTCGCGCACCTCATCAGCAGTCTTCGCGCTGACTTCCGAGCGATCAGGTCGCGGGTCGATATAGACGAAGCGGCGATCAACCTCACGTTGAGAGGTGCGACCCTGCATTGCCTCCAACGCGGCTCCAAATGGGGCGTTCACCAGCACCGATCCATCGATTAGCGCGACATTCTCGGCGGTCCCATCGCGCATATGAACCGGCATAATACGCGAGAGGAAGCTGGCGCGTGAGGCCCATTCATGCCCCTCACTGGCCGCTAATTCGTCAATCTCACTCAATTTGAGCGGAGGAAATGCTCCGGGAAAACTGGCAGTGGATCGCGCGGCCAACACCAGTTCAAGCGGATCAGCAATCGCTTGGCCGGCGTTATCGGGTGTTACACCTCGAAAATTGATCGGCATGCGATGTTCGGTTTCTTGTACGACCGCAGGGGAATGCAAGCGCAGCATTTCGGCATGACCATGGAAATCGGTCGCGGTCACAAACAGATCAATCGGGTGGCGCGGTGGTAGCAGCGGGGGTCCGGCCTGCGTGTCGGCCATGGTCGATAGTGCCTCAAACAGCATCGCCGAAAAACGTGATCCCGAAAACGGCTCACTAAACCAGCGGCCGCGCACCAATTGCGAAACTTTTGTCCGGACCTCAGCGCGTGTCTCCGGAGAGACGCTTTCGCTAACCGCATTGCCCGGACGTCGCAGGAACCAATCGGCAATCGGTTGGGCCCAAAACTTGGCATAGCGCCATACGGGCTGCGCATCGGGATCGGTCAATTCGCTGACATCGGCGTTTTCCAGCCACAGGTCAGTTAGTGGCTCAAGCGATTGGCCCGAATGCAGCGCCTGAGCGAGAAACACAGCGTTGATCCCGCCCGCACTCGCCCCGGTCAAAATGTCGGGTAGTACACGCAGCCGCAATTGCTTTTCATTTTGAATATCGGCGAGTAGATCGCGATAGACGGCCGCGACACCCGTCAGCGTGCTGTCTTCACCCGAATGCACACAGCGGCTCGCCCGCGCGAGATGCCAGACCTCTTTGGTGACGCCGTGCATATAGACCGCAAGGCTGACACCGCCATAGCAGACAAGCGCTAGTCTGAGTTCCTTTTGCCGCATCGCATTACCGATGGCGTGGATAGAAACGAAAGGCAATTGCGTTCCGCAAATGTTCTGTTTACGGCTTGGCGCATGGCAAAAGCAAAAAAGCGATTTGTATGCGCCAATTGCGGCAGCGTTACCCCGCGTTGGCAGGGGCAATGCGATGATTGCAAAGAGTGGAACACGCTAACCGAAGACGCGCCAGCGACGGTGTTCTCCCAAAAGCATGATTTGTCGAGCGGCGGACGCGGGATTCAATTCGTTCCTCTCAATCAACCGGTCGAATTGCCTGTTCGCAAATCCACCGGCGCTGCCGAATTTGATCGCGCTTTGGGTGGTGGCATTGTTCCCGGTTCAGCGATCTTGATGGGCGGCGATCCGGGAATTGGTAAGTCGACGTTGCTGCTGCAAACGGCTGCAACTGTGGCTCGCGGTGGCAATGATGTTGTCTATGTTAGCGGCGAAGAGGCCGCGGGGCAGGTACGATTGCGCGCTAAGAGGCTGGGCGTTGCCGACGCGCCCATCCGGCTCGCCTCGGACACATCGGTGCGCGATATTCTCACGACATTGGGGCAGGGCGAACCACCTGCTCTGCTGGTGATCGATTCGATCCAGACCATGCATTCCGACACAATCGAAGGGGCGCCCGGAACAGTCAGTCAGGTGCGCGGCTGTGCGCTGGAATTGATCCGTTATGCGAAATCGAGCGGTTGTGCGCTGGTGTTGGTTGGCCACGTGACCAAGGACGGCAATATCGCGGGGCCTCGCGTGCTGGAGCATATGGTCGATGTGGTGATGAGTTTTGAAGGCGAACGCAGCCACCAATATCGTATCCTGCGCGCGCTCAAGAACCGCTTTGGTGCGGTGGATGAGATCGGTGTCTTCTCGATGGAGACAGAAGGGTTGGAGGAGGTTTCGAACCCTTCCATGCTGTTCCTGTCAGGCCGGGATCAGCCTTTGGCCGGCAGTTCGGTATTCCCAGCGCTCGAAGGAACGAGGCCTGTTCTGGTTGAAATTCAAGCGCTGATTGTCCGTCTCCAATCGGGTGCCACCCCACGCCGTGCAGTTGTGGGGTGGGATAATGGCAGGCTGGCGATGCTGCTGGCGGTGCTCGAATCGCGCTGCGGACTGAATTTTTCCTCTGCTGAGGTCTATCTCAATATTGCTGGCGGCTACCGATTGTCGGACCCGGCTGCTGATCTTGCAGTGGCCGCTGCTTTGGTCTCGGCATTGGCGGATAAGCCGCTGCCGGACAAATCCGCATGGTTCGGTGAAGTCTCACTTGCAGGCGAAATCCGCCCTGTATCACACGGCGAATTGCGGCTGAGAGAGGCGGCTAAGCTGGGTTTTGCGCGCGGCTACGGCCCATCGGACACAAAGACCGGTTCGTCTAAGCTGGACTACAGGGCGGTGAATGGTCTTGCGAACCTCGTTGACCAAGTGATGGGCACGCAATAACCCCTGCAAATTATGACTGGGTTTGACATCATCGTGCTGGTTATCGTTGCGGTAGCCGCAATTGGGGGGTTCTTGCGCGGGTTGGTGCAAGAGGTTTTGAGTCTGGCTGCGTGGATATTGGCTGCGTTTTCGGTCTATTATTTGCACGGTACGCTTACAGAATTCCTGCGCGATTTCTACGATGCGGACCCCGCAACCGCGATCCTGTCTTTCGCGATCCTTTTGCTTATCCCCTATGCCGCGATGAAGGTGATTGCGGGCAATGTAGGTGAGGCATCGCGTGGGTCGATCCTTGGTCCGATTGACCGGGTCCTGGGATTTGGCTTTGGCGCGGTGAAAGGCACGTTGATCGTGGTATTTGCATTCTCTGTCCTCGTGCTTGGCTTTGACACGGTATGGGGCAGCAAGGGGCGCCCTGATTGGATCACGCAGTCGCGCACTTATCCGGCAGCGGATGCGTTTTCTCGCGAATTGGTTTCGATGATCTCGGAACGCCGAGCCATTTTGATGGGTGAAGAAGAGGCAGCCGAAGACACGGCAGAAGGCGGCTGATGGCGCAGCCTGAGCGCGGCGGCGCGGCCAAACTCTACACCCCCCGGCTCTTGGCTCTTTCTGCGAGCCTTGCCGATTACCCGCTGCGCGATGATTTGCCTTTGAAAGCCGAGATGCGCTCACGCACCTGTGGCAGCACAATCATGATGGCATTGGAAACAGGTCAAACGGGTGTCGTGACGCGAACGGGTATGCAGGTGTCGGCCTGCGCGGTGGGACAAAGCTCGGCTGCGATTTTGGCGCAATCTATCGTTGGCAACTCGCGTGAAGACCTCAAGAACGTTTGCAACGAAATAGAGCACTGGCTCAGCGAAGGCACTCCATCACCCAATTGGCCCGGATTTGACGCTTTGACTCCGGCGCGCGCCCATGCCGGGCGACATGAGGCTTTGCTCTTGCCGTGGAGAGCCGCGGTCAAGGCGCTTTCCATGGTGCCGGGCAACGGTTAGACCTTTTCGACTATTCAGCCTCGGATCACACGGGGCACATCGCAAGACTTACGGGGATACGGGGACAAATGGCACAGATAGAGGCAGGGGCAGGCACCGAAGCGGATGCGCTTGCAGAGCGTGAACCCACCGCCAGCGAAATTCGGCTTGTCGTGGGTGCGTCATCTGCGGGGACCATTTTCGAATGGTACGATTTCTTTATCTACGGCACGCTCGCCTACATCTTGAAAGATGCATTTTACGACGTCGATGACCCGACGCTCGGGCTGTTGCTGGTCTGGTCGACCTTTGCCGTTGGCTTTGCATTCCGCCCGATTGGCGCGATCCTGTTTGGATATCTGGGTGACAAGCTGGGGCGCAAATACACGTTCCTTGTCACTGTTACCTTGATGGGGATAGCCACCGCGGGGGTCGGGTTTATTCCCACCGTTGATCAGGTAGGCATCGTTGCACCCATCATCGTGATTGTGCTGCGCGTGCTTCAAGGTCTTGCATTGGGCGGAGAATATGGGGGCGCGGCGATCTATGTCGCAGAGCATGCCCCACCGGATAAGCGCGGATATTACACCAGCTTTATTCAGGCCAGTGTCGCGGGCGGATTTGTGCTGTCGATCATTGTCGTTCTCGCTTGCCGCGCGATCATTCCAGAGGATGATTTCAACGCTTGGGGCTGGCGCGTGCCGTTCCTGTTGTCGATCGCATTGCTCGCCATCTCTCTGTGGATGCGGTTCAAACTGTCTGAGAGCCCTGTGTTCAAAGCGATGAAGGAAGCGGGCGAAACATCCGGCAACCCGTTCATCGAGAGCTTTACCTATCCTGGCAATCCAAAGCGTATCTTTGTCGCTCTGTTTGGTGTCGCTGCGATCCTGACGACGATTTGGTACACGGCGTTCTTCTCAAGCCTGTCCTTTCTTAAAGGCACAATGCGACTGGATGAGTTCACTGTGGAGGTTATCCTGTTGATCGCGGGTACGTTGTCGCTGGGCATGTATCTGGTCGTTGGCAAATGGTCCGATAGCGTTGGGCGTAAGAAGCCGATCATCATTGGCGCGCTCGCTACGCTTGTGCTGCTGTTTCCGATCTTTTGGTTCATGGGCAGCCTCGCCAATCCGGGCCTTGCTGAATCTGCTGAACGCAACCCGGTTGTCGTATCGGGACAAGAATGCGTCACCGATCCTTTTGCGGAGCTGTTCGACCGAGAACAGACCGATTGCGGTAAAGTGCTCGGCACACTGATCGCGAATGGCGTGACTTACACGTTGGAGCCGGGTGACACCTTGGCCATGAGCGTAGGCGGCACACCGGTTGCGATTGATGATGCGTGGCTGTCTGACAACAAAGCGCTGACGGACGGCCTGCAATCTGCCCTTAGCGAGAACGGTTTCGACTTCTCTCGTCAAATCCCACCGCTGACCAGCATTCTCGGCATTATTGCTGCGTTGCTGGCGCTCGGTGCTCTGTCGGCGCTGACTTACGGCTCTGTCGCTGCGCTGCTTTCGGAGATGTTCCCGCCGCGTATCCGGTATTCATCGATGTCGATCCCTTACCATATTGGCGCGGGCTATCTGGGTGGATTCCTACCGCTGATATCCAGTGTGATCGTCGCCAGCACAGGCAACATCTATTCTGGCCTATGGTACACATGGGGCGTGGTCGCCTTCGGTGTGGTAGTAGCATGGTGGGGCCTCGCCGGCGGACCGCCGAAAGACTTCGAAGACGATGTCGCCTGAGCCAACTTTAAGGCTGCGTATTGATAAACAAGCGTTGGCCAGCAATTGGCGCGAACTTGACCGCATGTCTGGCACTGCGAGCGCTGGGGCGGCGGTAAAGGCGGATTGTTATGGTCTAGGCATAGATCAATGCGTCCCGACCCTGCGCGATGCTGGTGCGCGGCATTTCTTTGTCGCGCATTGGAGCGAAGTTGCCGCGCTGCGTGCCCATATTGATGGCGCTCAAATTGCGGTCTTGCATGGTCCAGTGCACGACAGTGACGTTGCCTATGCGTTGGAGACGGGTGCGGTACCAGTGATCAATTCGCTGGATCAGGCGCGGCGTTGGACATCGGGTACTGCGGGCGCGAATGCGAAGTGTCACTTGATGATCGATACTGGCATTAATCGCTTGGGCGTTGCCCCCAGCGAGCTTTCCGATCCCGCAATCGCCGCGCTCAACATTGATATTGCCATGAGTCATCTCGCGAATGCCGACGAGAACAGCGCGATGAATGCCCGCCAGTTGAGCGCCTTTCGAGAGTGCCTGGATGCAGTGTCGCATGACAGCGCAAGTCTTTCGAACAGCGCGGGAATTGGCCTGGGCACAGACTATGCGTTCGACCTCACGCGGCCGGGACTGTCGCTGTATGGAGGAGTGCCGCGGGATGAGCTTTTGGGTGTCATCAAACAGGTCGCCCATGTGCAAGTCGCGATCATCCAAACGCGGATGCTCAAAGCGGGCGATGCGGTAGGATATAATGGCGAATTCACCGCCAAAACGCCGATGAGAGTGGGTACGGTCTCGCTTGGTTATGCCGATGGGTTTCTGCGCGTTCGCGGTCCCGGCGCAGTGTTGATGGCGGGCGAGCGCGCTCTGCGAATTCTGGGTAAGGTCTCGATGGATATGGTGGTCGTAGATCTGAGCGAAGCTGATGATCTGGGCGAGGGGGACTGGTTGGAGCTGCCGTTTCATCTGCCTGATGCTGCGCAGCAAAGCGCTGTATCGCAATATGAATTGCTGACCACTTTGGGACACCGTTTTGCCCGTTAGTTAGCCGGACTAAAGATTGTGCGCTGACTATGTTGCGCTGCACATTGTGCAGATGCTAAGATACAGTTTTACACATCTGAGGGTCGCGCAGAATGGCAAACAAATCGAACGGTAACACGCCTGAAGTTCCCGAGGGCACGATCGTCATCAAGAAGTACGCCAACCGGCGACTCTATAACACCTCCTCCTCTAGCTACATCACGCTTGAAGACCTCGCCAAAATGGTGCGCGAGAATGTCGAATTTGTGGTGTTCGATGCAAAGTCTGGCGACGACATTACCCACTCGATCCTGACTCAGATCATTATGGATGAAGAGGCGAATGGCGGGCAGATGCTGCCAGTCAGTTTTCTGCGCCAATTGATCGGTATGTATGGCAATTCGATGCAGGCGGTGATGCCGTCTTATCTCGAAGCAAGCATGACCAATTTTCGCCAGAACCAAGCCAATATCCGTGAAGCGTTTGACAAAGGCATGAGTGCAGGCCCGCTTGCCGCAATCCATGAAACGAACATGGCGTTGATGCGCGCTGCGGCACAGACGTTTATACCGGGTGCTGGCGCGGCAAAACCGGCCAAAACCGAAGCGCCCGCCGCAGACACTTCGAATGACGAAATCGCCGCTTTGCGCGATCAGATGGCGATGATGCAAAAGAAACTGGACGAGCTGGGCAAATAGCCCCACCGCACGCTTTCAACACAACACAAAACACCGCAGGAAAACGCCCGTGTCGAACAACGCGCCCACCATTCGCCACGCGCTCAATGTGAAGCGCGAAGATGACTTTGCCAAATGGTATCAGGAGGTCATCACCGCTGCTGATATGGCCGAAGAATCGGGTGTTCGCGGCTGTATGGTGATCAAGCCATGGGGTTACGGTATTTGGGAGCGGATTCAGCGGTTGCTGGATGACCGGATCAAGGAAGCGGGTGTTCAAAACACCTATTTCCCACTCTTCATTCCGCTCAAAAATTTCGAGCGTGAGGCCGACCATGTGGACGGTTTTGCAAAAGAGATGGCGGTGGTCACGCATCACCGTCTCATCGGTGATGGCAAAGGCGGTCTGATCCCCGACCCAGAGGCGAAATTGGAAGAGCCTTTGGTGGTGCGTCCGACCTCTGAAACAATCATTGGCGATGCCATGGCGCGCTGGGTTCAAAGCTGGCGCAATTTGCCGCTTATGCTCAACCAATGGGCCAATGTTGTGCGTTGGGAGATGCGCACAAGAATGTTCCTGCGGACCAGCGAATTTCTTTGGCAAGAAGGGCACACCGCCCATGCCACACGCGAAGAGGCCGTTGCAGAAACGCACCGCGCGCTGGAGATGTACCGTGCCTGTGCCGAGCAAGATTTGGCGCTGCCTGTAATCGCGGGTGAGAAGCCAGAGAATGAGCGTTTTCCCGGAGCAGATGAGACGTGGTCGATTGAGGCGATGATGCAGGATGGCAAGGCTTTGCAAGCGGGCACTTCGCATTATCTCGGCACCAGTTTCGCGACCGCTGCGGGCATCCAGTTTCAGGACCGCGAAGGGGTGCAGCAATACGCTCACACCACCAGCTGGGGCGTTTCGACGCGGATGATTGGCGGCGTGATAATGGCGCATGGCGACGACGATGGATTGCGTGTGCCGCCAAGGATTGCACCGCATCAAATCGTGATCCTTCCTATGCTGCGTGACAAGCCGGAGGATGAGGCGGTGCTTGCCTATTGCGAGGAATTGTACGCGTCACTGCAAGGCAATGCGCTGGGCGAAAAGATGCGCATATTGCTGGATAAGACACCAGGTAAGGCGACCGCCAAACGCTGGGATTGGGTGCGCAAGGGCGCTCCTCTTATCGTCGAAGTTGGCCCGCGCGATATGGAGAATGGCAAGGTCGCGATGCTGCGCCGTGATGCATTGTGGAATGCGGATAACGGTAAGCCTGCGATGAATTTCGTCACGCGCGAACAGTTTGCAGCGGACGCGGCCCAATTGCTCGAAGATATCCAAACGAGCCTGTTCGAAGAGGCGCGCAATCGCCGCGATGCCAACATTACCCGAGGGCTGACGGACTGGCACGGCGTCGTGAATTTCTTCCGCAAAGGCGGTAAATATCCGGGCTGGGTCGAGGTGCAATGGGCCAAGCCAACAGGCGCTGCGTTGGAGCAAGTGGTTGAGCGGTTGAAGGATGAAAAACTTACTTTCCGCAATGTCCCGCGCGATGCGGCGGAGGCGGATGGCGTATGCGTCTTTACCGGCGAACCCGCCGTGGAGCGCATATTGGTTGCGCGCGCATATTGATCGTTATGCAGGGGAGAGACAGATATGGGTGATGGCATCAAGCATTGCTTGGCAAACCTGGCCAATCTCCAGGGGCGCGATACGCGAACAACATTCTGGTCATGGATGCTTGTGATCGTCGTCGTGACTGTGATTATCAGCATGATCTCTGGGGTCGTTTTTGCAGCGTCGTCTCTTACCGGCGCTATTCAAGCGGGCGCCGAGGGTGTCGATCAAGCGGAAATGCAAGCCGAGATGATGCGCAACATGGCTGGAGGATTAAAGACCCAGGCATGGATTGGCGTTATTATGTCCTTGGTGGCGCTTGCGCTGTTATTCGCGACTTTTGTGCGCCGTTTGCGCGATGCGGGTTTGCCCATTTTTATAGCCGCAATTCCTGTCATCACCGTGATTTACAGCTCGTATTTGAGCCTTTCTCTCGTCGACAAAACCACCGAAGTTTTTGCGAGCGGTGACCTTGATGCAATCAATGCGTTGGCCGCATCCAACGGTTGGTCAGGTGCCATCGGTTGGATCGGGTATCTGGTTGTGATCGTCTGTGGTTGTATCCCCGGTGGTCAAGGGCATGCTGACTAACTCAGTGTTCTGAAATTGATGGCGTGCGTGGTTGATTTGCCTCGCAGTTCAGGCAACATGCGCGCCATGATCAAACGCCTCGCTCTTATCGCCGCTTTCATCGCGTCGCCTCTATCGGCGGATGCGCATACCGAAACCTCTGATGATCCGGGCACCGAGGTCTCCGAGGAACGCCTGCGGGCGGATATGGACACGATTGTTGGTTTCGGCACGCGGCACACTTTGTCATCCCAAACCGATCCCGAACGCGGCGTTGGTGCGGCGGTCGATTGGGCGCTTGCAGAATTTGGGCGGATCGGGGCAGCTTGCGACAATTGCCTCGACGTGATGCCGGTTGGTCGGGTGGTCGAGCCTGATGGTCGCCGTATTCCCACACCGACCCTGATCCGAAATGCGGTCGCGATTCAGCGCGGAACCGAACGCCCAAATGAAGTTATCATCGTGCAGGCGCACTATGACAGCCGCGTCACTGATCCTCTGAACGGAACAGACGATGCACCCGGTGCCAACGATGATGGTTCGGGCAGCGTTATGGTGCTGGAAGCCGCGCGCATCCTTTCGCAACGCGAATACCCATCAACCATCATCTATGCGCTTTTAACCGGCGAGGAGCAGGGCCTGTTTGGCGCGGGCATTCTGGCGGATTGGGTGACCGAGCAGGGCATGACAGTGAAGGCCGTGCTCAACAACGATATGATCGGCGGTGCATGCGGGTCGGATGGCTATTGTGAGCCCGATTATGTGCGCGTTTTCTCCGAAGGGCTTCGCGCAGACTCCACACCGCAACTGCGCGCTCAACAGCGTCGTTTTGGTGGAGAGAACGATTCACCTGGACGCAATATCTCTCGCTGGCTTGCGAACCTTGCTGCAGAATATCCCGATGGCATGCAGGTTCGCCAGATTTGGCGCACTGATCGCATGGGCCGGGGCGGGGACCAAATACCTTTCCTTGATCGCGGCTATCCCGCTGTTCGCGTGACTGTTTCTGTCGAGGATTACGAGCATCAGCATCAGGATCTGCGCGTTGAAGACGGCATTACCTATGGCGACACTGTTGATGAGCTAGACTTTGACTATCTCACCCGCGCCAGCGTGCTGAATGTGCGGGCGCTGCATCGACTTGCGAATGCTCCGATGCCGCCAAAGGTCCGTGCGGATGCCGCCGTTCGTGTCGATACATCACTGGTGTTCGACCTGACAGATGGCGCAAACGAAATCGAGGTTTTTCTGCGTCGTACAGATGAGTCCCACTGGGTAAGCCTTAGCGAACGTCAGCCTGATACTGCTGTGACAGAAGACAATCTAACCATTGATGAAGACCGACAAATCGAGCTTGTCATTCCTCTTCGCGGGGATGATTGGTTGTTTGGTGTGGCCGCTTGCAATGGCGATTATTGCTCCCCTGTCTCTACCGCAGTTCCCGGCGGCGCGTTTGAGCCGGTCGAGCAGCCCGAAGCTGCGACTGAGGAATAGCTTCCCTCCCATCCGGTCACGCTGTAGGGGCCAGCGATGGCAAAACGCTCCCCGCATCACCAACAAGGTATGCCTTCTAAAAAGCAGGTCCTTGAATTCATCCAAACCGCCGATGGCCCCGCAGGTAAGCGTGAGATCGCCAAGGCGTTTGGCCTTAAGGGCCAAGAGAAAATCGCGCTAAAGCGGTTGCTGAAAGATATGGCCGAAGAAGGCCTGATCGATGGTAAGAAAACCGCCTATCACCGCATGGGCGGAGTGCCGAAAGTCACTGTGCTGCGCGTGGTTGAGATTGAGGATGGTGAGGCAATCGCGATCCCCGACAATTGGTCTCCTGATGCGCCGGATAAGCCGCCAAGATTGACTGTGCGTGAGATGAAGGGGCGCGGCGGGAAGCGCGGCCCCGCTCTTAAACGCGGAGACCGAGTGCTGAGCCGTACCGAGGAAACCGAGCGGGGCTGGATAGCCGACCCAATCAAGAAATTGCCCGCGCGCACCGAAGGATTGATGGGCGTGGTGGAGATTGATGGGTCTGGCAAAGCGTGGCTCGCCCCCGTCGACAAACGCATCCGCCGCTCCACCCCGATCAGCGATGTGGGCGAGGCAGAGGAAGGTCAGTTGGTCATCGCCGAACGCACCGGGCGATCCGAACGCGCGGGCGTCAAAGTCATCGAAGTGATCGGCGACCCGCTTGCGCCCAAGAGCTTCAGCCTGATCGCGATTGCCAAACACGGCATCCCGCATGTCTTCCAAGATGGCGTGCATCAAGAGGCGCAGCGCGCTGCCGAATTGAGGCTGTCCGAGGATAAACGCGAAGACCTACGCGCGCTGCCCATTGTGGCAATCGATCCCGCCGATGCGCGCGATCACGATGATGCGATTTGGGCCGAGCCAGATGGGAAGGGTGGCTTCAACGCCTTGGTCGCGATCGCCGATGTGAGCTTTTATGTGCGGCCCGGTTCGGCGCTGGATAAAGAAGCGCGCAAGCGAGGCAATTCGGTCTATTTCCCTGATCGCGTGGTGCCGATGTTGCCTGAGATCCTGTCGGCGGATGTGTGTTCACTGCGCCAGGATGAAGACCGCGCGGCGATGGCGTGTCATTTGCACATTGATGCAAAGGGCAAAATCACCAGGCACCGCTTTACCCGCGCGTTGGTCCGCATCCATCACAACATCCCTTATGAGGATGCACAAGCGGCAGTCGATACGGGTAAGCCGCCCGAATATCTCGCAAACCTGTGGGATGCATGGCGCGCCTTGGCAGAGGCGCGCAAGGCGCGGGAGCCGCTGAACCTTGAGCTGCCCGAACGCCGTGTGATGCTCAATGACGAAGGGCAGATCGCTGAAATTGCTGTCAAAGAGCGGCTCGATGCGCATCGCGTTGTCGAGGACTTTATGATCGCGGCCAATGTCGCTGCGGCCAAAGCATTAGAGGCCAAGAATGCGCCGGTGGTCTACCGGGTTCATGAAGTGCCAAGCCGTGAAAAGCTGATCGCCCTGCGCGATTACATGGCGACTTTGGGCAAAAAACTCGCTCTGGGCCAAGTGATCAAACCCGCTTTGTTCAACGATATGTTGGCCGACATCACTGAGGACGCTGACAAAGCACAAGTGATGGAAGCGGTGCTGCGGACGCAGATGCAGGCCTATTATGGCCCGGCCAATTCGGGACACTTTGGACTGGCGCTGGGTTCATACGCGCACTTCACATCGCCCATCCGCCGCTATGCTGATTTGCTGGTGCATCGCGCGCTGGTTGAGGCATACAAACTGGAACAGCCTGCGCCACCGGGATCGCTGCCTGATACGACTGGCCTATCGGATAAAGACCGTGCGAGTTTGCAGGAAATCTCTGATCAGATCAGTCAAACCGAACGCCGCGCGATGGAAGCAGAGCGCGATACGGTCGACCGCTACGTCGCGGCATGGCTATCGGGCCGAGTTGGTGAGACGTTCGATACCCGCATTACCGGGGTCCAGGGCTTCGGATTCTTCGCCACCATCGTCGGTCTTGGCGGAGATGGGTTGGTGCCAATCTCGACATTGGGCGATGAATATTTCCGCCATGATGAGGCTGCGCAAACGCTGATCGGGGAGAAGTCGGGCAAGACTTACTCCTCAGGCGACCGGCTGAAGCTGAAACTGGGTGAGGCCAATGCGCTGACTGGCGCGCTCAAATTTGTGCCGGTTGATGCGGATGGCAATGCGATTGAGACACGCGGTAATCGCCCGGATGATCGGTATCGCAGGCCGGGTGGCGGGCAAAAACGTGCTGGAAAATTCACCGCAGGAAAGCGAGGGCGTCCGGGCAATATTCGCCATCAGGGCCGCCGCAAAAAGTAAGCGAGTTAGACCTCGTGGTCGCTGTCTTTCTCGTCATAATCATGCGGGATTACATAAAGCGGGCAGGGCAGTGTGCCCGCAGCCCCGCCGAAATGGGTGACCAGCGGGCCGGGATTACCACCCTTTGCCGCACCTAGAATCAGGGCTGCGACCTCGGAATGCGCTTCGAGGAATTCGCTGACGATCTTTTGTCCATTGCCGATTTTCACCGAAATGGTCGGCATAATGCCGCTTTCTGCGAGTAAATTGCCTGCGACACCATGCGCTAAGATTTCGGCCCGGTCGCGCGCTTCTTGTTCGATGGTGGCCTGCACTCCGCCAAACGCGCTAAAATTCTGTTGTGCCACCAATGCCAGCAAATGCACGGCTCCGCTCGCTTGAACCGCGCGTCGAGCGGCATAGCGCATAGCTGCGCGCGCTTCGTCGCTTTCATCAATAATGACCAGAAATGTGCGCATCCACCCGCCCTTAGTTTCTGAGCCATTGTCTGACCCTTATTCGCGCGAATATCCCGCTAAAACCGTCGCAATGCAAGCATAGGCACATTTGACCCTTGCACATGGACGCTTAAACCGTCAGCGAACGTTACGGATTTCGACAAAGCGAGGAGTTTTTCGCACGCCATGGCAATCGAACTTAAGATGCCCGCCCTTTCCCCTACGATGGAGGAGGGGACCCTAGCCAAATGGTTGGTCAAAGTGGGCGACACGATCAGTTCCGGCGATATCATGGCCGAGATTGAGACTGATAAGGCGACGATGGAATTCGAAGCGGTCGATGAAGGCGTCTTGGCCGCGATTGTTGTTGACGAGGGCACAGAGAATGTGGCCGTCGGTGCTGTGATTGCGATGCTCGCTGAAGAGGGCGAAGATGTCGACAGTGTTAGTGCCCCTTCGGTTGATGCGGCTCCTGCACCAGCCCCGGCGCCCGCACCAACGCCTCCACCGGCTCCTGCGGCGACAGCTGCGAATGGCCCAGCGGCATCGCCTACGGCGAAACGGCTTGCTGAAGCCAATGGGATTGATCTTGCGCAGATCAGCGGCACGGGGCCCAAGGGTAAGATTACCAAAGGGGATGTTGAGGCGGCCATGGGGGGCGGCGGAGCTGCTTCTGTGACGGGCGCTAGTCCCGCTCCAGCACCCGCTGCGGCTACCACCAGCACAGGTGGGCGGGTTGTTGCATCTCCTCTTGCGAAACGTATCGCTGCGCAAAAGGGCATCGATCTTTCCGCAGTTCAGGGCAGCGGCCCCGGTGGCCGGATTGTGAAGGCGGATGTCGAGAACTTCGATCCTGCTTCCGCGCCAGCACCGGCTCCAACCTCTAGCGCTGCGGCTCCGACTCCCACAGCTGCGCCGCAACCGGCTAACGAATTTGACGCGCCGTTTGAGGTGCAAAAGCTCGGCAATGTGCGCAAGGTTATCGCGCGCCGTCTGACCGAAGCGAAGCAGACCGTACCGCATATTTACCTTACAGTGGATGTGCGCCTCGATGCGCTGCTGGCTTTGCGTAAGCAGCTAAACGCCTCACTCGAAGCGGATGGGGTCAAACTGTCGGTCAACGACCTGATTATCAAAGCGCTCGCTCGAGCGTTGCAGCGCGAACCACAATGCAATGTGTCGTTCCAAGGCGATGTGATGCATCAGTATTCGCGTCAGGACGTTTCGGTTGCAGTGGCAGCTCCAACCGGTCTGATCACACCGATCATCCGCGATGCGGGTCGCAAGGGACTGGCCGAAATCAGCCAAGAGATGAAAGAGCTCGCAGGCAAAGCGCGCGATGGCAAATTGGTCCCGCACGAATATCAAGGCGGCACCGTTTCGCTCTCCAATTTGGGTATGTTCGGCACCAAGCAATTCGACGCGGTGATCAATCCTCCACAGGGCATGATCCTAGCCGTGGGCGCGGGCGAACAGCGACCGCATGTTGTCGATGGTGCGCTCGCAGTGGCGACCGTGATGAGCGTGACCGGTAGCTTTGATCACCGCGCTATTGACGGGGTGGACGGGGCCAAATTGCTCGACCAATTCCGCAATCTGATTGAGAACCCGATGGGTCTGGTGGTATAGCTTTGTCTGGGCGGAGTATGATTTTTCGTTTTGCAGTCACCGGTTAGGGCATCAATGGCGGGTTGGCTTGCTTTGATCGCAAAATTTGTGCTGATCGCCTTTGCCGCGGGAGTTGCGGCTTGGGTTCCGGCGGGGTTGCACTTCGCCGCCCTCGGAGCGGACCTATCGAAAGCGGCGGACACCGGAAACATTCAACTCTTCTGGTTGCAAATCTCTTTACTGGGCAGCTTTGCGGTTGGATTGCCAGTGGCTTTGCTTGTCTATTATCTCGCGGCCCCGCAATTGGCTCAACGGCCTGCGACGATATTTCTGATCGCGGCTTTAGCAGGTGTGATGATGATCCTGACCTGCGCGGTGTTCGGTGATGCCTCATCAATGGTGCTGTTCGGCATCCCAAGCTTTATCGCGGCCAACACCTATGCGGTTCTGGGCTATTTTTTGATCATCCGGCCAATGCGGCAGACCGCCGATGTTTGAGAATGATATGGCCGACCAACCGAAACACATTTTTCCTCCCCAGAATCGCGTAAGATGCGGTTCAAACCACAGCTCTGTTACAGGATACACTCATGGCTAATCCCACTTACGACGTCATCGTGCTTGGCTCTGGTCCCGGCGGCTATGTCGCGGCGATCCGGTGTGCACAATTGGGCCTAAAGACCGCAATTGTGGAGCGCGAGAACCTCGGTGGCATCTGCCTCAACTGGGGCTGTATCCCGACCAAAGCGATGCTGCGTTCTGCCGAAATCAAGCACTATATGGACAATGCGGCCAGCTATGGATTGAAGGTCGCAGGCGCGATTGAGGCTGATCTGGACGCGATCGTAAAGCGCAGTCGCGGGGTCGCCAAACAGCTTAATCAGGGGATCGGCCACCTGATGAAGAAGCACAAGATTACCGTCCATATGGGCGAGGGGACGTTGACCGGCCCGACGTCCATGGTGGTGAAGGGCGATAAGGGCGAAGAGCAACTGAGCGCCAAGCACGTCATCGTCGCCACTGGAGCGCGTGCACGCGATCTGCCGTTTGCACCTGCGGATGGCAAAAGCGTTTGGACCTATCGCCACGCAATGGTTCCGCCCGAAATGCCGAGCACGCTGTTGGTGATCGGATCGGGCGCGATTGGGATCGAGTTTGCAAGCTTCTACAACGATATGGGTGTCGATGTGACGGTCGTAGAGATGCTGGACCGGGTGGTTCCGGTTGAGGACGCGGATGTGTCCACCTTCCTTGAGAAGTCGCTGAAAAAACAAGGGATCAGCATCATGACCGGTGCTGGTGTCGAGGATATCAAGGTTGGCGCTAAAGGGGTCACTGCAACGATCAAGGATGCCAAGGGCAAAGTCGCGACGAGCGAGTTTAGCCACGTCATCACCGCGATTGGGATCGTGCCGAACACCGAGAATGTGGGGCTTGAAGCACTCGCAGAGATGGATCGCGGCTTTATCCAAATCGATCCATATGGGCGCACCAAGAGTGCTGGTCTCTGGGCGATAGGAGATTGCACACCCGGCCCGTGGCTCGCGCATAAGGCCAGCCATGAGGGCGTGACGTGCGCAGAGGCCATCGCGCAGGAGTTGGGCAATAAAGAGGTTCATCCGCACCCACTTGATCGCGATTCGATACCGGGTTGCACCTATTGCCACCCGCAAATCGCCAGCGTCGGTAAGACAGAAGCTGCGGCTCGCGAGGCGGGTTATGAGGTGAAGGTCGGCAACTTCCCCTTCATTGGCAACGGCAAAGCGATTGCTCTCGGCGAAGCGGAGGGCTTCATCAAAACAGTGTTCGATGCGGCGACTGGTGAGCTATTGGGTGCGCACATGGTCGGGGCAGAGGTCACAGAGCTGATCCAGGGTTATACAGTGGGTAAAGTGCTGGAGACGACCGAGGCGGAGCTGATGCAAACGGTGTTCCCACACCCGACCCTCTCAGAAATGATGCATGAAAGCGTGCTCGATGCCTATGGCCGCGCGATCCACTTCTGATGGGCGATGACGCGCCCAAGGCTGATAATCCGTTCCTCACCAAGGAGGAACTGGTCGCGCATCTCAAAGGGCAGATGTTCCCCAAGGGTAAGCAATTCGCACCCTCGCTGGTGATGTGGGGCGATCCGCATGGGGAGGGGGACGACATCGACTACCTCGACCATATGGCCCCGCCAGAAGAGGCGGATGACGATAAGGAGTGAGGTGGCGGACAGTCAGGGATTCGAACCCTGGAAGGGCTTACACCCTTGCCGGTTTTCAAGACCGGTGCATTCGACCACTCTGCCAACTGTCCGCGCTGAAACGCTCGCTAGCGAGGTCGGCGGCGCTTGTCACTATCGGATGAAGGCTTAAACACGAAGAATGGCAAAAGGCACTCACGATTTCGCTCCTGATCCACGTAATGAAAGCGTTTTGATCAACATCAATGGTGCGCTGGTCCATCGCGCGGAAGCGAGCGTTTCGGTGTTCGATAGCGGTTTCATGCTGGGTGACGGCGTGTGGGAAGGGCTGAGGCTGCACCAAGGACAGATCGCATTCCTCGAAGCGCATCTCGACCGGCTGTATGAAGGCGCCAAGGCAATCGCGATGGATATCGGCCTGACGCGCGCTGAGCTGACGCAGCGGATCGATGAGACCGTCGATGGGAATGCGATGCGCGGCGAGGAGGGGGTGCATATCCGATTGATGGTGACGCGCGGCATTCGCTCAACCCCCTATCAAGACCCGCGCGTGGTGATTTCCCCTGCCACAATCGTGATGATCCCCGAATACAAAGCGCCTTTGCCCTCGACGATTGAGAGCGGAATTCGCCTCTTCACAGTCCATGTGCGACGCGGCGATCCCGCGGTGCAGGACCAGAAGCTGAATTCGCATTCCAAATTGAACTGCATCACTGCCTGTATTCAAGCAACGCAGGCAGGGGCGGATGAGGCTTTGATGCTAGACCCGCATGGGTTCGTGGCGACATGCAATTCGACGCACTTCTTCATTGTGCGCAAAGGCGAAGTTTGGACTTCAAGCGGCGATTATTGCCTTGGCGGAATCACTCGGTCGAATGTGATTCAAGTGTGCCGTGAGGCAGGCATTCCGGTGTTTGAGAAGAACTTCTCGCTCACTGACGTCTACGGCGCGGACGAGGCATTTGTGACCGGTACTTTCGCAGGCGTCGTGCCCGTAACTGAGGTGGATGGCCGCGTGATGACGTCTGGTCGCGGCCCCATGGTTGAGCGCTTGCAGGGCCTCTATCGTGACCTGATGGACAAGGATTGCACGCGGTGACCATCCGGATTGCCATGTGGAGCGGCCCACGCAACATCTCCACCGCAATGATGCGCAGCTTTGCTGCGCGCGCAGATTGCGCGGTAAGTGATGAGCCATTCTATGGTGCCTTCCTAAAGGAGAGCGGGGAGGATCACCCGCTGGGCAAAGAGACAATTGCCGATATGGATTGCGATTGGCAAAGCATCTTGCGGACCCAAGCGGGCGAGGCCCCTGATGGCCAGCCAATCTGGTATCAAAAGCACATGCCGCATCACATGGTCGGCCCTGTCGATATCGCCGACATGCCGGATCACAGGCATGCTTTTCTAATCCGAGCACCCGAAAGGGTAGTGGCAAGCTACAAAGCAAAGAACGAGCTTCGGTCGCCCGAAATGCTGGGTTTTGCGCAGGTGCGCGCCTATTTCGAGCGTGAAGCCGACCGAACAGGAAAAATGCCGCCAGTGGTCGATTCCGATGGAATTCTGGATAACCCAGGGGGCGTGCTTGAGGCATTGTGCATAGCCCTAGGGATCATGTGGGACCCGGCGATGCTGTCTTGGAAGACCGGTCCGCATCCGACCGACGGCCTATGGGGCGCGCATTGGTATGACAAGGTAAACGCTTCGACAGGGTTCGGACCGCCACGCGGGGATTTGCCTGAGCTTACCGGTGAGTATCGCAAAACAGCCGAGGCGTGCCGCGAAGACTATGAGTTCATGTGCAAATATGTGATCCGGCCATAGCAATCGCCGCGCCATCGCGCCTATGGTCACATTCAATTCAGATCGATTGAGAGATACACCCCACCATGCTTATCAAACACCTCACATCGCTCGCCCTGGTTGCCGCTGCTGCTGTCGGATGGGGTAGTGTCGCCACACCTTCACCGGCACAGGCTCAGGTCGTTGCACGCGATGGGATTGCCTTTGATGCCTATATGGAATTGCTCAAAGCGCGCGCGCGAAGCGAAGGTGTGAGCGAGGGCACTTTGCAGCGCATGACTGCGGGCCTTACGCCCAATGCGCGAGTCATCCGACTTGATCAGGGACAACCGGGTAGTCCGACACGGCGGGGTTATCCAGCGATGGCTCCCTATATCCGCACCCACGTGAATTCTCAGCGGATTGCGGGAGGGCGGAACGTCTTCCGCGCCAATTCGGGGCAGTTGCGTGCGGTCGAACAGGCCTATGGTGTGCCCGGCGAAATTATCGTCGCTATCTTTGGCCACGAAACCAGCTACGGAAATATTCGCGGCAATTTCGACCTTTCACGAAGCCTTGCGACACTTGCATGGGAAGGGCGCAGGCGAGAGCTGTTCGCGGGCGAATGGGTTGCTTTGATGAAGGTCGCGGATCGCGGCTATTCACGTCAGCAATTGGTTGGCAGCTATGCCGGGGCATTCGGCAATCCGCAGTTCCTTCCTTCGGTCTATCTGCGCCTTGCCGCGGATGGTGACGGTGATGGACGCGCAAACATCTTCAACAACCGCGCAGATACGTTTGCTTCTATTGCGAACTATTTCAAAGACGCCGGATGGCGCACGGGCCAGCCATGGGGCGTGCGCGCTTCTGTGCCCAGCGGGTTCAACGTCGATGCCTATCGCACAACGCTCGTCTCGCCGGTGTGTTCACGCGTGCATGAACGGCACAGCCAATGGAAAACAGTCGCAGAATGGCGCGCGCTCGGCGTTCGGCCACAGCGCAATTTGCCTGATGACACGCTGACCTCGCTGTTTCAGCCTGATGGACCGGGAGCGCCCGCTTGGTTGTTGACGGGGAATTACCGCGTGATCCTCGAATACAATTGCTCAAACTATTACGCGATGAGCGTCGGTTTGCTGGCGGATGAAATCGTGAACTAAACGCGCAGCCACTCTCGCATCTTTGCGCGCGGCTGCGTATATCGCCCTGGTGATTGCACGATCTTCAAGACTGCTTTTGGGGCTGGCCGCATTGGGCCTATCCGCGCCCATTGCTGCGCAGTCAGTCGGTGCCGTTCCGGATGAAGACGATATCCCCGTTGCATTGCTGGTTGATATCACCAGCGGCCAAGTCCTGTATGAACGCGGGGCCAATCGGCGCTTTGTCCCTGCATCCATCACCAAGGTGATGACCCTCTACCACGCCTTTGAATTGATCGAAGAAGGCACTCTCGATCCGCGCCAAACCATGACCATGGACCTTGCAACATGGGAGGAGTGGAACGGTGAAGGCACCACAATGTGGATCAAGCCCGATGAGCCAGTTCTGGTCGATGACTTATTGACCGGCATCGCCAATATCTCGGCCAATGATGCATCCATTATTCTGGCTCAGGAACAGGCGGGAACGGTTGCGGATTGGACACATGCTATGACTGCGCGAGCTCGCGAATTGGGTATGGTTTCCAGCCATTTTGGGACGCCAAACGGGTGGCCAGATGAGGGATACACGTTCACAACTGCGCATGATCTAGCCGTGTTGGCAGAGGCAATGTTGCGCCGCCATCCTCAGAAATACGCGCGATATATCGGCCGTCGCAGCTTCGCCTATAATGGCGTTGAGCAATACAACTTTGACCCGCTTATAGGGCGGACTGAGGGTGCGGATGGGATCAAAACCGGCTACACCAATGAAGCCGGTTTCGGCTATCTCGGCACTGCAGAACGTGATGGGCAGCGGCTCGTTATGGTGCTGGCCGGAGGATACAGCCAAGGAGCGCGGGCGAGGGCAGCGCGGGCATTCATCGAATGGGGTTTTGCCGCGTTTGATCGGGAGCGACTGTTCGCGCGCGACGCGATTGTCGGGGCTGCGAAGGTTCAGGGTGGCAATTCTCGCGAGGTTGCCTTGCAGACGGAGCGCGCAGTGTTTGTGAATGTTCCGAGCGGACGCACCGCGGACCTGCAAATGTCGATCACTTATGACGGCCCCCTCCGCGCGCCATTTGAAGCAGGGGAACAGGTGGCAATGTTGGAGATTGACGTTCCCGGAATGGAGCCTGCACGGATACCTTTGATTGCGGCAGAGACGGTGGAAGAGGCCGGCTTTTTTGCGCGGATATCCAATGCGATTGTGGGCTTGTTTGAATGAGCAGTTGTGCAAACAAAGGACGTTTCATTGCGTTTGAAGGCGGGGAGGGGACCGGCAAATCCACTCAGAGCGCTCTGTTGGCGAAAGCGCTGCGGGATCGCGGTCTGGAGGTCGACACCACGCGGGAACCCGGTGGGACCGCTGGTGGAGAGGCCATTCGTGAATTGCTGCTGCACCCCCCGGGGGAAGGATGGAACGCTGAGGCCGAAGCGCTTCTGTTCGCCGCTGCCCGAGCAGACCATGTTGCGCGCTTGATAAATCCCGTACTTGATACTGGCCGCTGGGTTGTGTGCGACCGCTTTGTGGATTCGAGCCGCGCCTATCAGGGAGGAGCAGGGGGGCTGGGCGATGATGCGATTGTGGCACTTCATGCCTTTGGCAGTCATGGTATGCGCCCTGATCTCACGATCCTTCTCGAAGTGGACGAAGCGCGCCTTGCTGAGCGTCTAGCCGCCCGTGATGGTGGAGCGAGCGATGCGATTGGGGGGCGCTCTGCTGCCTATCACCGTAAGGTTGCCGAGAGTTTCCGCGCGCTCGCCGATGCTGATCCGGACAATTTTGCCATCGTCGATGGCATGGGTGATCCGGCTGAAGTTCACGCCCGCATTATGATCGCGATCGCTCCAATGATTGAGACAGTGGGTTCATGACCGATTGGCCCAATCACGAAGAGGCTTGGCGTGAATGGCGCAATGCGAGCGCGGGTGCACGGATGCATCATGGCTGGATTCTCGCGGGCAAAAGCGGCCTTGGCAAAGATGACTTCGCCCTCGCGGCAGCGCGCGAATTGGTCGCGCAAGATGGCATCCCGCAGCCGCCCGGTAATCACCCCGACATCATCACGCTAACCTATGGGGCGAAAAACGACAAAGAGGCCAAGGCGCAGGCTGAGGGTAAGAAGTTTGAACTCGCCCGGTCAATCCGTGTGGATCAGGTTCGCGCTATGCAAAAGCGGCTGACAACGCGGCCGACACTGGGTGATCGGCGCGTCATCATCATCAACCCGGCCGACGATATGGAGGTGAGCGCGGCCAACGCGTTGCTCAAAAGCCTTGAAGAGCCGCCAGTGGGCACATTCTTCGTGCTGGTCACTCATCGACCTGCGCGATTGCTTCCCACAATCCGTTCGCGTTGTCGCTTGTTACGCTTCCCAACCCTTTCCGATGCGCAATTGGAGGAGATGCTTGAGACCTCTGGTGCAGCGAGCGGAGGCGAGGCGAGAGCGGTTGCTATTCGGGCAAGCGAGGGGTCCTATGGAGCAGCATTACGCTTTGCGGAGCAGGATCTGGGACCGGTGGCGACCCTGATCAACCAGACGTTGACCGGCAGCAATAGCGACCGATCAGCTTCTGCCACGCTGGCACAAATGATTGGACCTCGGGCTGATCGCGCTAGGTTGCAGGCTGTGATGGAGCTTGCCCAAGCCATAACCGCAGACACCGCAAGACGCACCGAGGACAGCGCGTTGCGTGGACGTTTGATTGAGGCGCATGGCGAATTGGTGACCCTCGCTGCGCAAGCACCCAACTACAATTTCGACACCGGATTGCTGGCGTTGGAAATCGGCAGCTTGCTCATGCGCGCTGGCCAAGCTAGCGACCACGCCCATGGCTGAAACCGATACATCTCCTTTCTACATCACCACCGCGATCAACTATCCCAATGGCCGTCCACATATCGGACATGCTTATGAAGGGATTGCCGCCGATGTCATCGCGCGGTTCCAACGGATGCGTGGGCGGGAGGTCCATTTTCAAACGGGCACCGACGAGCACGGCCTTAAAATGGCGCGCAAAGCGGAGGAACAAGGGCGCACTCCACGTGAATTGGCGGATGAAATGTCTGGTTATTTCCGTGAGATGGATGAGAAGCTTAACATCAGCTTTGATCGTTTTATCCGCACAGTCGAACCCGAACACCACCGCGCTAGCCAAGCTATCTGGGAGCGCATGGCGGAAGCAGGCGATCTTTACCTCGACCGATACGAAGGTTGGTATTCGGTCCGCGATGAAGCGTATTACGACGAAAGCGAGTTGAAAGCAGGCGAGGGCGGCACAAGGCTATCTCCACAAGATACGCCCGTTGAATGGACGGTTGAGGAGAGCTGGTTTTTCCGTCTGTCAAAATATCAAGAGCCCTTGCTCGAACTTCTGAAAACACCGGGATTTCTCGAACCAGCAAGCCGCCGTAATGAGATGATCGCCTTCGTGGAGCAGGGACTGCGCGATCTTTCGGTCAGCCGCACCAGCTTTGATTGGGGCGTGAAGGTTCCGAACAGCGAAAACCATGTGATGTATGTATGGGTCGATGCGCTCACCAACTACCTCACAGGGTTAGGTTTTCCCGACGAAACCCAGGATGTAGCGAAGTTTTGGCCCGCAAGCCTTCACCTTATTGGCAAAGATATCGTGCGTTTCCACACCGTTTATTGGCCTGCCTTTTTGATGAGCGCGAAACTACCAGTGCCAAAGGCGGTGTTTGGTCACGGCTTCCTGCTCAATCGCGGGCAAAAGGAATCAAAGTCTCTCGGTAACGTCACTGATCCACTTGATTTGGCGGATAAGTTTGGCGTGGATGCCTTGCGCTATTTTCTGATGCGCGAAGTCGCATTCGGCAAGGATGGCAGTTATTCCGCCGAGGCAATTGTCGAGAGGGCCAATGGGGAATTGGGCAATGCATTTGGCAATCTGGCGCAACGCACTTTGGGATTTATAGCCAAAAACTTGGATGGATCACTGCCGCAAATATTCGGTCATACAGATGCGGATAATGCGCTGTTTGAAGCAGTGGACCGCGCGATCCACTCAGAAGTCCCCGGCCATTTCGAAGAACTATCTTTGCAACAGGGGGTTGAAGCTTGGTTGAAGGCTGTTTTCGCATGCAACGCCTATATCGATTCCGAGGCACCGTGGACTTTGCGCAAGACCGATCCTGAGCGGATGCAAAGTGTGCTGGCGACGCTTTATATTTGTATCGCGCAGCTGGCGACCGCTATCCAGCCTGTGATCCCGGAAAGCGCGCAAAAGCTGCTCGATGCGATGGGCATTGCGCCAGAACTTCGCACTTTCGAAGGCATTCGCTCGCACTGGTACTCTCCGCTCGCTGAGAGTGATTTTGCAATTTTAGCGCCTAAACCCCTGTTTCCACGTCTCGAATTGCCAGAAGAGGAGGTGGGCTGATGCTGATCGATAGCCACTGCCACCTCGAATATAAGGGTCTGATCGAGGATCAGGCGGGTGTCCTGAACCGCGCGCGCGAAGCGGGGGTGGGGGCCTTCCTCAACATCTCCACCAAACAGAGTGAGTGGGAACAAGTCGTCGCCACGGCCACACGCGAATTGGACGTTTTCGCAAGCGTAGGCATACACCCACATGAGGCAGATGATCACGAAAACTTGGGGCGCGGTGTGTTGCTGGCTGCGACTGAGAATCCGCGCGTTATCGGGATTGGGGAAACCGGTCTCGACTACTTCTATGAGCATTCCGACCGTGTGACACAGGCCAAATTGTTCCGCATGCACATTGATGTGGCGCGCGAAACCGGATTGCCGGTGATCATTCACACACGCGACGCGGAGGAAGATACCCTCCAAATCTTGAGTGAAGAATTAGCGAAGGGCGCATTTCCAGCGCTTATTCATTGCTTTACGGCCTCTGCGGAATTTGGGCGCAAGGTTTTGGACCTCGGCCTCACTATTTCGCTTTCGGGCATTGTGACGTTCAAGAATGCCAAGGATTTGCAAGAGACGGCTAAGGAGGTTCCCGCCGACCGGCTGCTGGTTGAGACGGATAGTCCATTCCTTGCGCCAGTGCCCCATCGCGGACGCCCATGTGAGCCCGCATTTGTTGCTGACACAGCGCGTTTTGTTGCGGAATTGCGCGGGGTTGAGACGGAGGAACTTGCCGAGCAGACCACCGCCAATTTCAAGCGATTGTTTTCGAAGGCGATGCTGTGAAGTTCATCATGCTTGGCTCTGGAACGTCGACGGGCGTACCGCGCATCGGGGGTGAAGACGGCACAGGAGACTGGGGCGATTGCGACCCTGACGAACCGCGCAATCGGCGCACCCGTGTATCGATTTTGGTCGAGAGTGATGAGGGAAGACGGCTGCTGATTGACACTTCCTCTGATTGTAGAGCTCAATTATTGGCCAATCAGATCAATAAGATAGATGGTGTCTTTTGGACACATGATCATGCAGATCATTGCCATGGCATCGATGATTTACGAGTGATGAGATACGGGCGCGGGGGGCCGATTCCAGCCTATGCATCTACCGAGACGGTGCGCCGATTGCGGCAGCGTTTCGGCTATGTTTTTGCAGGGCAAGACGGTTATCCGACTATCTGTTCCATCGACACTTTGGAGCGGTTGAAGATTGTCGCGGGTTTCGGAATTGAATGGTGCCAGATGGAACATGGTCCGGGTGAGACAACGGGCTATCGTTTTGAAGCTGATGGGAAATCCATTGCTTATGCCACGGATTTCAGTGCGATTTCCGACGAGATGATCGATGTGTATTACGGGGTCGATATTCTTGTCAGCGATTGCCTCAGGCGCGACCCGCATCCGACTCATGCGCATTTGGCAATGGCGATTGAGTTGGCTGAACGAACCAAAGCAAAGCGACTTGTGCTAAGCCATCTGGATAAGAGTATGGATTACCGGTCGCTATGCGATGAGGTCCCGGATTTTGTTACCGTTGGCTATGATGGTTTGGAGATGACGGCATGAGTGACGGCGCGCTGATTTCGATTGTTGCTATGGTTGGTTGGTTGATTTTGGCTGGGAGCGCCTTGGCAAGTTATCGGCTTGGCTGGAGCAAGATTGCTCAGCTGGCTTTGGTTTGGTTGGCCATATTTGCGGGATTATTTGTGGTTGCTGACCTGTTGGGGGCCAGATTGCCGACTTAAACGCCGTTAATCCCATATGACATAATTTAACATAATATATATTATCAACCTGATATTATGAGCCAAGCACCCGAACCGCAAATCACTCGCCTCCTCAAGATCATGGCACGTTTGCGTGATCCTGAGCATGGCTGTGAATGGGACGTCGCGCAGACATTCGACACCATTGCGCCTTACACGATTGAAGAAGCCTATGAAGTGGCCGACGCTATTGAGCGCAGAGACATAGCGGAACTTCGATCAGAACTCGGCGACTTACTGTTTCAAGTCGTGTTCCATTCCCGCATGGCCGAAGAAGCTGGCGACTTCGCGTTCGAAGATGTTGCCCGAGCCATCAGCGACAAGATGGAAACGCGCCATCCGCATATCTTCGGCGATGAAACCGGCATTATGGACGGCAAGCGTTGGGAAGACTTGAAAGCCGCTGAACGCGAGAATTCAGGCTCCGACAGCGCCATGGACGGCGTGGCAAATGCACTCCCAGCCTTGATGCGATCTGAGAAACTACAAAAACGCGCCGCCCGCGTGGGTTTCGAATGGGATGACCTCAAAGGCCCGAAGGATAAGCTTGTAGAAGAGCTCGAAGAACTCGACAGCGCGAGCGAAGACGAGCGGCTTGTTGAAGCCGGAGACGTATTGTTTGTGGCTGTGAACATTGTACGCCGTTACGGAATCGATGCTGAACAAGCACTCAAAGCATCAAACAGCAAGTTTGAGCGCCGGTTTCGAGAGATGGAACGGTTGGCAAAAGAGGATGGACATTTGTTCTCGGACCTATCCCTCGACGAGCAGGAACGCTATTGGCAAGCGGTCAAAGGACTAGAGAAAACCCAATAATTTAAACGCTATAGACTGGAATATTGCCCTAATTCCTTAGGATTTAGTCGCACCGTCAATCGCCGGAGAGGCCCGTCTGTCCCCTCGCCCGCTTCGGCATCGTCCAAGACATCACCATGCGCATGCAACCATGCTATTCGGCGCCCATCAGAAACTGGGATCGTGACAGTTATCTCTTTGGCTTTAGAGGTCAGTATATCCGCGATTACGTCTGAGAAATCGTTCATTCCGGTGCCGCTAACCGCTGATAACAAAACCGCTTCGTGCCCTTCGGCGGCCTCCCGCAACTCGTCCAGACGCTCTTCATCAAGCAAGTCGGCCTTGTTCCACACTTCCAAGATCGGGATATCACCCACGCCGGTTTCGCGGTCTACCACTTCGAGGTCAGCAAGGACCTCCATCACCTGCTTTTTCTGAGCCGCATGGGCTGGGTTCGCGATATCGCGGACGTGGCAAATGATGTCCGCCCCCGTGACTTCTTCCAAAGTCGCACGGAATGCAGCCACAAGCTGTGTTGGCAAATCTGAGATGAAGCCCACAGTGTCTGACAGAATCGCTTTTTCAACACCCGGCAGGCTGATCGCGCGCATCGTTGGATCAAGTGTCGCAAAGAGCAGATCTTCTGCCATGACTTCTGCGCCCGTTAGGCGGTTGAAGAGAGTTGATTTGCCTGCATTGGTGTACCCAACGAGCGCGATTACCGGCCAAGGTGCCCTACCCCTTCGGTCCCGGTGCAAAGCGCGCGTTTTGCGCACTTGTTCGAGCTCGCGGCGCAGTCTGCTCATCCGCTGGCGGATCATCCGACGGTCGGCCTCAATCTGCGTTTCGCCGGGGCCGCCCAAGAAACCGAAGCCCCCGCGCTGACGCTCCAAGTGGGTCCAACTGCGCACCAACCGGCTCTGCTGGTAGTCAAGATGCGCCAGCTCCACTTGCAAACGCCCCTCAGCCGTCGCGGCACGCTCACCAAAAATCTCAAGGATCAGGCCGGTTCTGTCGATGACCTTGCGTTTGAGTTTGTCCTCAAGATTCCGTTGTTGGATTGGAGACAATGCGCCATCGACGATGACGAGCTCACACTCATATTGCTCGCACCAGACCGCGATATTTTCGACCTGGCCAGAGCCAAACAGAGTGTTCGGCTGCATCTGACGGATGGGCATGATGGCGGTGTGCTCAATCACGACCCCAATCGCCAGCGCCAGCCCCTCGGCCTCTGCCAGACGCTCGGCCGCATCCAGGTCGTAGGAAAATCGCCTGATATCCGGGCACAGGACCAGCGCCCGCGCACCGCGGGTTACTTCGTCCATTAGGTCATCATCGAAACTCAGTAGTCGGTCCCAGCATCATCAATGATTTCGGGATCGTCCGCTTCGTCGTCTTCATCATCTGACAGACTGACGGGACTAGCTGGTTGTATAGTCGAAACCGCGTGTTTGTAAGCTAGCTGCACCGCGCCATCGCGCTCTAGCAGCATGCAGAACAGATCGTATGCAGCAATGCGTCCCTGAAGCATAACTCCGTTCACGAGGAACATGGTCACCTGAACACCGGCATCGCTGACGCGGCTCAGAAACACGTCTTGCAAAAGACGCTGTTTGCGCGTGCCGCCACGATTGCTGAATTGCTCAGCATCGACCGGACCACCGGGCATGATCGTGGAGATCGCGTGTTTATAGACCAGTTGTGACTGACCATCGCGGCGCAAAAGAATCGAGAAATTGTCGAACCAGGTGACAATGCCTTGTAGCTTTACACCTTTGACAAGGAACATCGTGACCGGGGTCTTGTTCTTGCGCAAAAGGTTGAGAAAAGCGTCTTGAAGGTTACCTTGTTTGGTACCGCCTTCGTTTTGACGCGTGGCTAGATCGCTGGTTTCGCTTTCGCTGGCCTTTGATCTTGGGCGAGGAGTGAGAGTTCTCCCGCTGGACATATTCATGCTCCTATTTTTGGCGGCCGTCTTTACGGTCCGCATTGTCGCGGCACCCACCCGGGCCGCTCAACGCCATCATGACGGTTGCAGCGCCTGCCTGCAACGTTTGTCTTTGCAGTTACTTGGCAATTTCACGTCACACACAAAAATTACTCTTTGCGGTCAGGATCCTTGCGATCCGCCATTCCGAGCAGTTTTAGCTTTCTGTGCAACGCGGAGCGCTCCATCCCGATAAAAGTCGCAGTTTTCGAAATATTACCGGAAAAGCGCCTGATCTGAATGGTCAGATATTCACGCTCAAAGCTTTCACGCGCTTCCCGCAAAGGCACGCCCATCATAGCCGAAAGCCCCTGCCCCGATGCGGCAAGGCGCCCACCTGTGATCTCGCCCGGCAACATGTCGGTTTCAACCACCGTAAGCCGGTCGCGGGGTGTCATGATGATCGTACGCTCAACCACATTTCGCAATTGGCGGACATTGCCGGGCCAATCATAGGCTTGCAGCGCAGCCATGGCTTCTTCCGAGATTTGCGGTGGTGGAATGCCTTGATCGGTGGAATATCGCGTGAAGAAATGTTCGGTAAGCGCAGGAATATCGTCGCGGCGCGCCGCCAATGATGGGATCGCAACGGGCACCACATTGAGGCGATAAAACAGGTCTTCGCGAAACCGTTTCTCGTCCATCTCAACCGCCAGATCACGCGTGGTCGAAGATACCACACGCACATCAACGCCAATTTGCCGCGTGCCGCCCACCCGAACGAAGCTCTGTTCTGTCAACACGCGCAATATACGCGCCTGCGTCGAGAGTGGCATGTCGGCAACTTCGTCAAGATAGAGCGTGCCGCCGTCGGCCATCTCCAAAAGTCCCGGACGGACCTGTTTGCCATCGTCCTCCTCTCCAAACAATTCTTGTTCGAATCGCTCAGGCGTAATGCGCGCAGAATTGACTAGGACAAAGGCGCTGTCAGACCGGTTGCTCCACGCGTGCAGCATGCGGGCCGCGACTTCTTTACCCGCGCCGGCCGGGCCCGAGATTAAGACGCGGCTGCCGGTATTAGCCACACGTTTCAAGGTTGCGCGCACGGTGTTGATCGCCGTCGAATTGCCCGTGAAATCGGTTCCACCCCAACTCGAGTCGCGCAAATTTGTGTTCTCGCGGCGAAGGCGTTCGGTCTCAGTTGCGCGTTCTACAAGCAGCAAGAGCCGTTCGGCTTCGAATGGTTTTTCGATGAAGTCCATTGCCCCGCGTCCAACGGCAGAAACCGCAGTGTCGATATTGCCATGGCCGGAAAAGATGATGACCGGTAGGTCCGGCTCACGCGTCTTGATTGCATCAAGCGTTTCGAGGCCATCCATCTCGCTGCCATGCAGCCACACGTCGAGCAGAACGAGGCTGGGTCGTCGTTCGTCTATAGCGACCAGTGCGCTGGTGCTGTCAGCAGCGGTCCGGCATTCATAGCCTTCATCGCCCAGCACGCCGGCAACCAATTCTCGGATATCACGTTCGTCATCGACAACTAGGATTTCAAGCGACATGCGCTTCTCCTTGAGGGGGGTATTGTATGAGGGCTTTGCGGGGGATAGCGATTGGCATCACAATGTGCCCTCACCTTCGGTTGATTGCGGTGCACGGGCAAAACGCAGGGTTACGCGCGTTCCCGTGGGTTCGACATCGCTCTTGACGTCGGGTTGAACGCTGGAAAAACTCATATCGCCACCATGCTCATCAACGATCTTGTTGACGATGGCGAGGCCGAGGCCGGTGCCTTTCTCACGAGTGGTGACATAGGGCTCGACAATGCGGTCACGGTCGGCAGGTAGGCCAATGCCGTTATCCTCAACGATGATCGCGATCCGTTCGCCGTGATCCACCATCGTGACGCCGATCCTGCCTGCGTAGTCTCCGTCCATTTCTGCGGCCTGTGCTTCAACGGCCTCGACGGCATTCTTGAGGACATTGGTCATGGCCTGCCCCATCTGGTGTCGGTCGCATTGGATATGGCGCTCGGTCAGGCCATCGGTGGACACACCAAACGCGATCCCAGGATGCGCGACTTCTTGCAAGAACACCGCCTGACGAACCAGGTCGAGAGCATCTTCGCTGCGGAACACCGGTTTGGGCAGACGTGCAAAGGATGAGAATTCATCGACCATTTTGCGCAAGTCACCAACTTGGCGGACGATTGTGCTGGTCAGTTCGTCAAAGAGTTCGCCGTCCTTGTCTTCCACCTGTTTGCGGTAACGCCGCTTAAGCCGCTCAGTCGCAAGCTGGATAGGCGTGAGAGGGTTTTTGATCTCATGCGCAATCCTGCGGGCGACGTCGGACCATGCGGCTTGCCTTTGATCGATCAATTGGCGGGTGATGTCTTCAAATGTGATCACGTGCCCGCTGCTGCCCGGCGCGACTTTTACTGCCAGTGTGAGCAACTCTCCGCCTGTAGCATGGGTGACAATTGCGCGCTCAGTACCCTCGCTCAGCATCTTGCAGATTTCGGGCGATAGCGTGTCGAGTGATTGTCCGGTTAGTGCTTCCTCACCGCCCAGCAAGGTCTGCGCAGAGCTGTTCATCAACAGCACGCGGCTTTCCTGATCGACGGAGATAACTCCGGCGGTCACCGACTCCAGCACCGCCTCCATGAAAGCGCGGCGATCATCGATCTGACGGTTGGCGCTCACCAGTGCATCGGTTTGCTTTTCCAACTGGGCGGTCATGCGATTAAATGCGCGGTTGAGCAGTCCAATCTCATCGGCTCCAGTCCGGCCTTCAACACGCAAGGCAAAGTTGCCCTGCCCCACTTTGCGCGCGGCCCCAACCAGGTCGGTAAGCGGTTCGACCTGCCGATCCGCAAATCTTAGCGCGAACCAAACTGCGATGCCGACAAGTAGTAGGCTCATCGCAACTAGCGCGATGTTAAACCGCAATTGTAGACTACGTGCTTCCCTCGTTAGCGTTTCATAGGCGGTCGAGATTGCCTGTGCGCTTTCCCACTGGTCGAACATCGATTCTTCGGTGGTGCGCGCATTGTAGAGATAGACACCTGCTTCTCGGTCAATCGGCGCGAGTGCTGCGATCCGCTGAGAGCTCCCCTCGACCACCACAAACAGACCATCATCGAGACGGGGCAAGGCCGACATGCTGAATTCCAAAAGACGATTATCTTCAAGGATGTTCAGAATTGCCGCTGTGCGCAAAGTACCATCATCGAGGCGCTGCAAAATGGCGCTTTCAGAAATCTGCCGCCCCTGCGCCTGCACCGCATAGAAATCGGCGAAGTCGGGATCAGCGATTGGAACACGCTCCAATATGACGCGCATATCGCTCGCCATGGTGATCGTTTCCTGTTCGACCTGCCTCTGGTTTGCATCGTAATAACTTTGCGCCAGTTCGTTGGCGTTCTCCATCAGTCCGCGAGACTCGTCCGAGAACCAGAAATCGACGCCCGTCTGGAACAAGAACGCCGCAAAGCCTGCGACAAGCAAAGTCGGGATTGCTGCAACCATGGAGAAGAAGAATACGAGGCGAACATGAAGCCGTGCTGTGCTGCCAGCTGCTCTGCGCAACGCCATGCGTCTACCGATGAGCACGAGGATCGCCATGGCCGGAACAAGCACTGCGACCAGTAACAGTGATGCCTGCAATGTGGGCAGAACTTCTCCGGTATCCGGAGCTTCGGAATAGGTCATGTAATTGGCGACGAATGCCGCCAGCAGTGCAATCACTGCAAGAAATTCTATCCAGCCAAAGATGTTGGCTCGGCGAGAGGCGACAATAAACTGGCGCCACCAGCGCGGCGATTGACGCGGAAGGCTGCGATCGTTTGATGCGTTTTCGACATGCGCAAGGTCTGCCGCTTGCTCAGCTGACGTCCTATCGACCGTGCTTGTAGGAGACACATCCATCGTTGCCGACTTACAACGCTAGTGTGGCATTGTTGCAAGGGAAAAGTGATATTTTAGCCGCAACCCTGCGTCAGACCGGTCTAGCGAAGCGATCAGGCTCAATTCTGAGCTCGGTAATGCGTTTGCGCAACGTGTTGCGGTTGATGCCGAGTAGTTTCGCGGCACGCAGCTGGTTTCCGTTTGTTTGACCCAAAGCGTGCTCGATAAGTGGCTTTTCAAACGCAGCAAGTGCGCTTGCATAGACTGTGCCGGAGGCGGGTTCTTCGCGCATTAGCCAGACATCGAGAGCTGCACCGATCCCGCCTTTGCCGTCCTCGTCCGCATCAGTCGCAAAGCTCGGCTCTTCACCCAGAATATCGGTGAGGCTGGACGCATCAATCGCGTCCTCTCGTGACATCAATGCAAGGCGATATATGACATTGCGCAGCTCACGCACATTGCCGCGCCAATTGCGTGCTTCAAGCGCCTGGACTGCCTCCGCTTTCAAAATCCGGCGAGGCAAACCGTCTTCCGCTGCTTGGGCCAAGAAATGCTGTGATAGCACCTCAATATCTTCGCGGCGCTCGCGCAAGGGCGGTAATTCGATCGGTACGACATTGAGCCGGTAGAACAGATCCTCACGAAACGCGCCGGCCTCTATCATGGGGGCAAGGTCGCGATTGGTCGCCGCGATAATGCGCACGTCCACAGCGATTTCCTGCCGACCACCGACCCGCCGAATGCTGCCTGATTGCAAGGCGCGCAGGAGCCGCGTTTGAGCCTCGGCAGGCATGTCTCCAATTTCATCGAGAAACAGTGTGCCGCCATTGGCCTGTTCAAACTTGCCTATCGCTTGCGCGACTGCCCCAGTGAATGCGCCTTTCTCGTGGCCAAACAACTCGCTTTCGACCAGATCATGAGGGATCGCCGCGGTGTTTACGGCCACGAATGGCCCAGTGCGGCGGCTGCCCAATTGATGGATAGCTTCTGCGACCAACTCTTTGCCTGTGCCGCTTTCTCCGGTGACCAACACAGTCAAATCGTTGCGCAAAACCCGCGTGATCATCCGGTACACGCCCTGCATTGCCGGACTGCGTCCGACCATGGGCATGCCATCACCATCGCTGGATGGAGTGAGTTCGGGAGTCTCTGATCGATTGCCCGCCGCCTGACACACGGCCCGCACCAGCTCATCCAAATCGAACGGCTTGGGAAAGTACTCAAACGCGTCGCTGTCGCTGGCGCGCACAGCTGTATCGAGTGTGTTTTGCGCCGATAAGACGATCACTGGCATCGTGGGCGCGCTTTCACGCACGGCTTTGAGGCTCGCGAGGCCATCGCCATCTTCCAGCATGACGTCGGTGACCATTACATCGAACGTGCGGGCATCCATTTTCTCATCGCGTTCGCGGATCGATGAGCAATGGGCAATCTCAAACCCTTCATCTTCCAAAGCGGCAGTTATGACAGTGGCAATGGCGCTGTCGTCCTCGACCAACAAAAGTGTGCCTGACATGGCTAAAGCGTCCCTATTCCTGGCCCGGTTTTGCCATCGGCAAATGCAATCGGAAATGGGTGAGGCCAGCTCGCGTATCGCGTTCGTGGCTGATTGAACCGTTCATATCGCGCACCAGTTTGCGAACCAGAGCAAGGCCCAAACCCTGCCCCGATTTCTTTGACGAAACGAAGGGTTCAAACACTCGGTCACGCAAGGCCGGGTCAATACCGGGCCCGTTATCGGTAACTGTGATCTCAATCGGCAGTCGCACTGCGCGGCCGAACCGGATCGCACTGAATGCGAGGCCGCTAACAAACCGCGTTTGCACGGTGATCTCCCCCCTAGCGCCCGCACTTGCGGCATCGCGAGCGTTCGAGACGAGATTGATTAGCACCTGCTCCAAAGCATCGCGATTGGCGAGGACAGGAGGCAATGACGGGTCGAACTCCTCGATAATGGTGACACCGGTAGTGCCTGCTGCGCGGACAGTCGCGACGGCAGAGCGTATGGCTTCATGCGGATTGCAAGGAGCTGCAATCTCAGTGCTGCGCGAGCCCAACTGCTGCATCCGATCGATCAACCGCGCAATGCGATCAACCTCATCAGTGATCATGCGAGCGAGTTTCTTATCCTTCAGCGGAAGCTTGCGTGCTGCCAATTGTCCTGCCCCGCGAATTGCGGCGAGCGGATTTTTAATCTCGTGCGCGAGTATCGACGGAGCTCCTAGTGAAGACGCCAATTCTTCCTCATTGCCCGATTCATCGTGCCCGATTTGTGACAGCGTAACGACGCGCCACCCGGGAAAACCACCCAAAGGCGATACGGTCAGGTTGACGCGGGTTTCGCTTGCTGCAGCGTGAATGCCAACATCTCGCGCGACCAAGGCGGCCTCGCAATCGGAGAGGCGCGCTTCTACCCGAGGGTCTACAGGGCCGATTATCTCGAGTAATGGCTTGCTAATCAGACGCTTCGCACTGCAACCCAATAGGTTTTCCGCGGCATGGTTCGCCTCTGCGATAAGCCCGTTTTGATCGATCAGGATGAGGGCAAATAATAGACCAGCGATCTGCGCCTGAGCATCGGGGCGTGAGGGGTCAAAATCGGAGATGTTTGAGCCGCTACTCACGCGTGTCGCAGTCATGATCAGGCCGCTTTGGCCGTTTGGCTGGATGCTGTGCGGTTGAGGAATGGCTCGTAGAAACGCTCTATCGCCTCAAGCACTTCATCCGGATTATCGATCATATTGGCTTTGTTTCTGAACTCCGCCGACCCATGCATCCCCTTTGTGTACCAACCCAGATGTTTGCGTGCGATCTTTGTTCCTACGTCGCGGCCATAATGGTCGAGCATACGGTCATAATGCTCAGTGAGCACGGCATATTGTTCGTCAAAGCTGGGCGTGGCGATGGTTTCACCAGTGCGCCACCAATGCATCACCTGACCCAGCAGCCAAGGTTTTCCATAGGCACCTCGCCCGATCATCAGACCATCGGCGCCCGATTGTTCAAGCGCGGTCGCAGCGTCTTCGATCGTACAAATATCGCCATTGACGATAACTGGGATGGACACCGCATCCTTCACCTTGCGGACAAACGACCAGTCGGCGCTGCCCTTATACATCTGATTGCGTGTGCGCCCGTGCACCGTGATCATTTTGACGCCGAGATCCTCGGCAATACGCGCCATTTCAGGAGCATTGAGGCTTTGGTGATCCCATCCCATGCGCATCTTTACCGTCACCGGCACATCAACCGCCTTGACCGTCTCTTCCATCAACTTGGTCGCAAGTGGCACTTCACGCATCAAAGCGGAGCCTGCAAACTGACCGACGACTTTGCGCACTGGGCAGCCGAAATTGATGTCTATTATCGCCGCACCATTGCCTTCTTGCAGCTTAGCCGCCTCTCCCATGGAAGCAGGGTCACATCCAACAAGTTGCATGGAAACGGGCTCTTCGCTGGCATCCCAAGCCGTTTTCTGAAGAGATTGGCGCGTCTCGCGGATTGCCGCTTCGCTTGCGATCATTTCAGTTACGTTGAGCCCGGAGCCATAGCGGCGTACCAAAGTGCGAAACGGCATATCGGTCACGCCCGTCATGGGCGCGAGCAGCACAGGCTCATTGATGGTCACTGGACCAATTTGGATGGGCTTCAAAGCCGGAGGAGAGGGAATGTTTGTCATTGTCTGAGGGAAAATGCCTAAATAATGGGCAGCGCATAGTGGATTGCGCAAAATCCGTCCAGACCCTAAGCGCTCTCACCCATGAATAGCCCTGCCCCCCTTCCCCCATTTGCTGCGATTGTTGTGGCTGCTGGCAAGGGGCTCCGTGTCGGGGGCGATACTCCAAAACAGTTTCGCAAATGGCGTGGACGATCGCTCTTGGCGCATTCGGTGGAGACACTTCGGGAGGCGGGGGCAGAGCCGCTGCTTGTGGTAATCGCGACGGGTGCAGAGGCCGATGCGCGCGAAGCGCTTGACGGGATCGACGGTTTCGCACTGGTTACAGGCGGCGCGACGCGACAGCAGTCGGTGCACGCTGGTCTTGAGGCGCTCACACCATCCTCGCCAACCAATGTCTTCATCCACGATGCGGCACGACCCGAATTGCCAAATGCGGTTATCGAAAGGTTGTTGATGGCGTTGGAAACCCATCCGGGTGCAATCCCCACTCTGCCCGTGGTCGACAGCCTCGCTCTCGCAAGCGACGCGGGTACTATGGCCGGCAAGGCGGATCGCGAGAGCCTTCGCCGGGTCCAGACACCGCAGGCGTTCCGCTACGCAGACATTTTAGCCGCGCATCGCAATTGGCCCGGCACACCTGATGCTGGCGACGATGCACAGGTGCTTTCAGCAAGCGGCGGTTCAGTTGCTCTGGTTCAAGGTGACGAACGATTGAAGAAAGTGACCTTTGCGGAAGATTTGATGGATCAGACAAAAACGCCCGCATTCCGCATCGGCCAAGGCTTTGACGTGCACCGGCTTGTGGAAGGCGAAGAGCTTTGGTTGTGCGGTATCAAGTTGGACCATACGCATGGGCTTGCCGGGCATTCTGATGCAGATGTCGCACTGCATGCGATCACTGATGCGGTGCTGGGCGCGATTGGTGATGGCGATATCGGCACACATTTCCCACCCAGCGATCCGCAATGGTCTGGCGCGCGTTCCGGGCAGTTTTTGGAGCATGCCGTCAAGTTGGCGAGCGAAGCTGGCTATTCCCTTGGTAATATCGATCTCACGATCATCTGTGAGGCCCCAAAGATTGGCCCGCACCGCCCTGCCATGCGCGCCGAAGTTGCTCGACTAACCGCGCTGGATGAGAGCGCGGTTAGTATAAAGGCTACCACTACCGAAAGACTCGGCTTTACCGGGCGCGGCGAAGGTGTCGCGGCGCAAGCGATTGTCGGACTACAAGGCGCGGCATGATCCGCGCACCTTTTTCTGCAAAGGAACCAACCATGAAACGCACTTCATTCGCTGCCAAGATTGGCATCGCCGCGAGCGTCGCATTTACGATCATCGCGGCCCCCGCCTCGGCGCAAACCGACGATGTGAACCCCGAAGAGGTAGAGGCCGCTGTTCGTTATGCGCTGCCTTATGCATTCGAGGGGTATCTTACGAAATGCGCTGCGGGATTGGACGCCGGTGGCTATTCCTTTTCGAATGCGGACCAGCTGCGAGCGAAGTTTTCCGATGGGTCGGATGCATATTGGCCTGATGCCAAAGCGTTCTTGCTTGAGATGGCGAGCAGCGAAGCAGACGGAATGGGCAGTGTGCTTGGGATGCTGGGCGATGATGAGCTGAAACCGTTTGTGAACGGCGTTGTCACGGCGATGACGGCCGAGGAATTAAAGGTCGAAAGCTGCTCCACCATTGAACGTGCGTTGGAGATTATTGACCCCTTGCCCGCCGATAATGTCGCGGCATTGTTCGGCTTTCTCGCTGAATTCGGCTTGGCCAGCTCCGACCAATCAACATCTCCGGTTGGAGATGCCGCGCAGTGACTGTCTCTTTGCTCTCTGACGATATTGCGGGTCTTGCCTCGAAGGTGATCGCCGAAAACCGCGAGGCCGGCCGCATGGTAGCCACCGCAGAGAGTTGCACTGGAGGCTTGGTGGCAGGTGCTTTGACCGAGATCGCCGGATCATCATCTGTGCTTGATCGTGGCTTTGTGACGTATTCGAACGAAGCCAAGATGGAGATGCTCGGCGTCTCCCAAGACATTATCGAGACGTTCGGCGCGGTTAGCATTGCCTGTGTGTGGGCCATGGCGCAGGGAGCGCTTGAGCGGTCAAACGCTGATGTTGCGGTTGCAGTCAGTGGGGTTGCAGGACCAGGTGGCGGGACGCAGCTAAAACCGGTTGGCACCGTTGTCTTTGCTCGTGCGACGCGCAACGCGGACGGTGAACCCGAAGGTGAACTCAAACACTTCGAAGGCGGCGATGGCCCGGATGGGCGTGCCGCAATCCGGCGTCAGGCGACAATTTGTGCGCTTGAGTTGCTGTTGCCGTAAAGCTCAAAGGCGCGTTGCTCAAAAGCGGCGACCATCTTGCGAAATGCGCGGTCGAAATATTGCCCGGCCATTGCTTGAAACACGCGATTTTTGAACTGAAAGTCGACAGCGAAATGGATCTCGCAATTGCGATCATCTAGTTCGTGAAATGTCCAAACGTTGCTGAGATCAGATAGCGGTCCGTCGACATAGTGAACCGCGATTTCGCGCGGGCGATCTTTCGATACGCGTGAGGTGAAACTTTCCCGCAGGCTCTTAAAGCCCACAACCATATCCGCGACCATTTCAGTCTCGTTATCCGAGCGGACACGGGTCGCGATCACCCAAGGTAGAAACTCGCCATAGCGCCGCACATCTGCGACAAGGTCGAACATCTGCTGCGCACTATACGGCAGCGATCGGGTTTCGCGAATGCCGACCATCAGGTGCTCAGACGATCCCTTTTGCGCAATTTATCCTCGCGCGCAGCCTTCATCACCGCAAAGTCATCGCCAGCATGATAGCTCGACCGGGTTAGTGGGCTTGAGGCGACTTGAAGGAAGCCCTTGGCGCGCGCGATAGAGCCGTATGCGCCGAACGCTTTTGGCGTCACAAACTCTTCGACTGTGGCATGTTTGGGCGTGGGTTGCAGATATTGGCCCATGGTGATGAAATCGACCTCGGCCGAACGCATATCGTCCATCACCTGATGGACTTCGAGCCGCTGCTCACCCAGCCCCAGCATGATGCCAGACTTGGTGAAGATCAGCGGGTTGTGCGCCTTCACCTCCTCAAGCAGCCGCAACGATGCGTAATAGCGCGCACCGGGACGGATCGTCGGGTAAAGCCGCGGCACGGTCTCCAGATTGTGGTTGTAAACATCCGGCCCCGCCTCGCAAATTGCCTCCACCGCAGGGCGCATTTTGTTACGGAAGTCTGGGGTCAGGATCTCAATCGTTGTCTCTGGCGTATTGCGGCGCAGAGCCTCGATCACCTTTACAAATTGCGAAGCGCCGCCATCAGGCAGATCATCGCGATCCACACTGGTGATGACAATGTGCTTCAGGCCCATTTGCGCCGCTGCAATCGCAGTGTTCTCCGGCTCCATCGGATCAACGGCGCGCGGCATACCCGTCTTAACATTGCAAAACGCACAGGCGCGCGTGCAAACATCACCAAGGATCATGACCGTTGCGTGTTTCTTGTCCCAGCATTCGCCGATATTGGGACACGCGGCCTCTTCGCAAACGGTATTCAGGTTAAGGTCGCGCATCAGTTTGCGCGTCTCATTATACCCTTTGCTCACCGGTGCGCGGACGCGGATCCAGTCCGGCTTGCGCTGACGCGGAGGGCGATCGGGGTCAGACGCAGGTTTGGGCGTGTTGGTGAGATCGTTCATGCCCGTCCATTTAGGCTGCCGCAGCGTCAATCGCAAGACACGCGAAACTATCCAAACACGCAAGTTGGGAACAGAATAGTTCCGCGCGGTGTTGCGTAGTTTACAACTGATGCTTCATTAACGGATCCGCATGTTCGACACCGCAATCCAAACCTTCACATCACCTGTTGTGCTGTTCTTTGTTCTGGGCCTCGCCGCAGCATTTGCGCGCAGCGACCTCACGATCCCGGAACCCATCGCAAAGGCGATGTCGCTCTATCTGATGGCGGCAATCGGGATCAAAGGCGGCGTGGCGGTTTCCAAATCGGGGATCGATGCAACTGTGATTTCGGCATTGGGAGCAGGCATCGCTGCGGGCTTCATCCTGCCATTCTTCGCCTATGCAGTGTTGAAAACCTTCGGCAAATTGGACCGGATCAATTCCGGCGCTGTCGCCGCGCATTATGGCTCGATCAGCGTTGTCACTTTTGTCACCGCAGTCGAAATCCTGACGGGACAATCTCGTGAACCGGGCGGCTATATGGTGGCGGTTATGGCCGCAATGGAGGCTCCCGCGATCCTCAGCGGCCTACTCTTGGCTCGCGGCATGGGCAGCGCGGGTGGTACCCAGTCGACGGGCGATATGCTGCATGAAGTGTTCACCAATTCGTCGATTGTGTTGTTGCTCGGAGCCTTTGCTATCGGAATGATCGCCGGGCCTGCGGGCTTTGAGGAGGTTTCGCCCTTTTTCGAAGTGGGCTTTAAAGGCGTCTTGTGCCTCTTCTTGCTTGATATGGGCCTGATTGCGGCCCGGCGTATGATGGAATCGCGTGCAATTACATGGCGGCTAACCGCGATTGCGATCTTCCTACCCATTGTGAATGGTGCAGTTGGCACAGGCCTTGGGGTGCTCATCGGCCTTGATGCTGGCTCTGCCGCTGTCCTTGGAGTGCTGTGCGCAAGCGCGAGCTATATAGCGGTTCCAGCGGCCATGCGGCTCGCCCTTCCCGAAGCTGATCCGGGTATTTACCTCACGATGTCGCTCAGTATCACTTTCCCCTTTAACGTGCTCATCAATATCGGCCTGATCAGCGCTTTTGCCAGCTTGCTGACAGGCACCAGTGGAGCGATGCCATGATCGAAACAGTCACCCGCAAACGGATCGAGATACTTACAGACAAAGCGCTGCAAAAACGTGTGACCGATGCCATTGATGATGCTGGGATCACGGGCTGGACCGTAGTTCCGGTCACCAGCGGTAAAGGGCGTGATGGAAGCTGGCGCCAGGAAAGCGTCATGGGCACAGACAAAGTCTTTGTCCTCACCATAGCTGCGGAAGATAGAGCAGATGCGCTTGCCAAAACCCTTGCCCCCATGCTTACCAGTTTCGGCTTCATCTTGAGCATGTGGGATGTACAGGTGATCCGGGGAGAGCGGTTTTAGGCCAACCTTTCTCCCTGACTACGGGAGAGGAATGTGCCGGAATTTGCCGAACTGCTACAGGGATATCGTCGTTTTCGCGAAGACACCTATCCACGCCAACGCGCACGCTTTGAGCAGACCATTGCCGAGGGCCAGCATCCCAAGCTGATGATTATCGCGTGCTCAGACAGCCGCGTCGATCCTGCCCAGATTTTTGACGTTGATCCGGGCGATATCTTCGTTGTTCGCAATGTTGCAGCTCTGGTCCCACCCTATGAGACAAGTCCCGGCTATCACGGCGTCTCCGCTGCAGTGGAATTTGCCGTGCAGATGCTGGAAGTGCGCCAGATCGTGGTGATGGGTCACGGACGTTGCGGCGGTTGTCAGGCGGCTCTTACTCAAAGCTTTGAGACCAAGCCTCATGGCGAAGGGGCCTTTATCGCCAATTGGATTGAATTGCTTGATGAAGCACGTGAACCGGTGGCTCGGAAACATGGGACTAGCGGGCGCAAGGCGGAATTGGCGATGGAGTTTGCGGCGATCCGCCAAAGCCTTCGCAATTTACGCAGCTTTCCGTGGCTTTCGCAAAAGGAACAATCCGGCTCGCTCAAATTGCGCGGTGCACATTTCTCTATAAGTGAAGGCGTGCTCTACTCCCTCGACGAGGATACGGGTGAATTCCTACCCGAGGATTGATCGCTTGCCCCTCCCCCTATGCATCGCCATGTAGAGCCCATGGCAAATTCTGAGCTTAAAAACATCGCACTGCTGATCGATGCAGACAACACCACGCCGCAGGGGATTGTTCCTGTTTTGACCGTTATGGCGGAGCTGGGTCAGGTCAATATTCGCCGCGCCTATGGTAATTTTGCAAAGGACAATCTGGCCCGCTGGGACACGATCACCAACAAATTTGGCATTCGTCCACAACAGCAATTCGATGTTTCAAAAGGCAAGAACGCCACGGACATGGCGATGACCATCGATGCCATTGATCTCCTTTATCAGGGTAAGGTCGATGGGTTTGGGATTATGACATCGGACAGCGACTTTACCCCGCTTGTTACTCGGCTGAGGCAGGACGGGATCATCGTCTATGGCTTTGGCGAACAAAAAACGCCGCAAGCCTTCAAATCGGTGTGCACTCGGTTCATCGACATCAAACAGCTGATTGCCAATTATGCGGCCGATAAGCCGGGCGACAAAAAGAGCTCTAAACCTGAGGCCAGCGGCGAGGTGGATGATGATCTGATGGAACTGATCACTGCCGCTTATTCAGAGGCAAAGCGCGATGATAAAGGCTATGCCAAGCTACAGCAGGTCGGCCAGATCGCGGGTAACCGATCGAGTTTTGATGTGCGCAATTACGGTTTCCAGAGCTTGTCCGACATGTTCGATACATTACCCAATTTCTCGATTGACCGGCGCAGTGACAACCAAGTCTATGTGAAGCGCCTGCGCTAGGCGTTCCGGTATGGGCAAAAGAAAGGGCGCGGCGGAGTGATCCGGCGCGCCCTTCTTTGTTGGTCCAGTCGGACTGATTACATGGTCGCTGGCGCGGCCGGTGCTGCTGGAGCAGGTGCCGCTGTCGCTTCACGCTCATTCGCATAGGCGATCCACAATTTGGCGATCGGCAGACGGTTGCCTTGGACTTGCGAGAGAACCTCACGGGCTCCTGCAAAATCGCCCATTTCAATCTTCGCGATGCCAAGCCGTGTGTGCACCAGATTGGAGTCTGCACCCGGCATGCTCGCTGCACGCTCAAAGAACGCCGCGGATTTCGCGAAATCATCGTAGCTGAGGAATGCGTCACCGGCGGCAACCACAGTCCGCAAGCCAGCGCCCGATGCCATCGCATCGCGCTCCAATGCCGGCAGATCACGACGGTCAGCGGCAATCCGGCCATTGGCAATGCCAAGCGCTTCAGTGATGAACAGATTGTCGCCGCTAACGATGCCTGAAGCCATTCCTTGATCAATCACATCTTTAACTTCTTTAGGAAGGCGACGTGGATCAGCAGCTTCGACGTAATAGTCATAGTCCGATGCATCCTGAAGCGCACCAACACGGCGGCTGAGGCGGAAAAGATCGAGAATTTCAGGTCCTTGGAAGTCATTGAGATTGCGTGTCAGATTGACCGCATCGCGCCAATTGTCAGCCGATGGGAACGCGCTGAGCCACATTGTCGTGAAATCATAGACCTGCGGCACGCTCTCATTTTCATAAGCGACGGTGACACCGCGGCGATACCATTGCTCTTCCACCGGAAGGTTTTGCGCTTCACGGTTGGCAATCGCGCCAGCAAGGAACTCATAGCCCGCAGACAATTCGTTCGCGGCAAAGAAGTTCTCTGCCATCGCAATTTGAAGATCGGGTGCGGAGATCGTGTCTGTCGTGAAATTATACTGGATAGCGCCCTGCAAATAACGGCGCGCTTTCACGTAGTCGTTCGCTTCATTCGCCAATTGATAAGCGATGAAGTTGTAGCGACCAGTTTGTTCAACCGGAACCTGACCACTGGCCAGCATCAACTCCATGCCTTGCAATTGCAGCGCACGATCAGAGGATGCGATACCGGCGTTGAAGATCAAACCGCCACCGGCAATTTTCTCGTCATTGGTGCCCAACAACGGGATCAGAGCGTCGATCTGCGGACGCAACGCCGAAACATCGGCACCCTCGACTTTAAGAGCCTCATCGAGTGGCACGTAGGCTGCGCGGAATTCGTCGCTGTAACCGCCGCCATCATCGTCCTGTGCGCTTGCGGCAGCAGGGATCAGCGCGGTCGCGGCAAGCGCGGTTCCGGTCGCCAATGCAAAGGCCAACGCCATCGATGATGCGCGCTTGCGCGAGAAAAGGGCTTTCATTCAATAGTCCTCCAAAGGATGTTCGTGTCGCGCGGGTCGCTCCCCATCGCGCGGGGGTTAGATGTCTGGCTGCTCATTTGAACGAGTGCCCCGACATTTGCAATTCGTTGTAGATGAGGCGTGCTGAACGGCGATTGAATGGCCCGCATTATTGGTTCACATACGCGCAATATATGAAAAGTGAGACGCTGCCATCGGTCACTTGTCCTCGGCCAATGGCCCAAATGTGGAAAAAGCGTTCATATCGGCGCGTTCTCACGCCTGACGAGTGGTCATTCAGTGCGCAAAGAACTAGATTGCAACCACTCGAAAAGCACTCATAAACACAATCAGAAACGGCCCACGCTTTGAGCGACGACAGCGAAATTCTCGAACCAACCGCACCAGTGCCATCGGACGAATACGAACGCATCGATATCGTCGATGAGATGAAGACGAGCTATCTCGATTACGCGATGAGCGTCATCGTCAGCCGAGCTCTTCCGGATGTGCGCGATGGGTTGAAACCGGTGCACCGCCGGATCCTTTACGCCAGTAAGATTGGTAACTTCGTCGCTGGTCGCCCTTATGTGAAAAGCGCAAAAATTGTTGGCGATGTGATGGGTGATTTCCACCCTCATGGCGACAGTGCGATTTACGATGCCCTTGCTCGCCTGACACAGCCATGGTCGATGCGTGTGCCCTTGATCGATGGTCAGGGGAACTTTGGGTCAATGGACCCCGACCCGCCCGCTTCGATGCGTTATACAGAGGCTCGTTTGGCGCGTGTCGCTGACACGCTGCTTGATGATCTTGACAAAGACACGATTGATTTCGTGCCCAATTATGATGAGCGTAAGCGTGAGCCGTCAGTGCTCCCTGCCCGTTTCCCCAACTTACTTGTCAATGGAGCAGGCGGGATTGCGGTCGGCATGGCGACCAATGTGCCGCCACACAATTTGGGCGAAGTGATCGATGGTTGCTTTGCCTTCATGGACAACCCGGCGATCACATCGGAAGAGTTGATCGAATATATCCCGGGTCCGGATTTCCCAACGGCTCCGCTGATCCTGGGTACGAGCGGATCAAAATCGGCCTACACCACTGGTCGCGGATCGATCCTGATGCGGTGCCGGCACGAGATTGAGACCCGGCGCGGTGACCGTGAAAGCATCGTTTTCACCTCGATCCCCTATCAAGTGGGTAAGGCCGGACTGGTTGAGAAAATCGCCGACGCGGCCAAGGAAAAACGGATTGAGGGCATTTCCGATATCCGCGATGAAAGCTCTCGCGTGGGCGTGAGAGTCGTCATCGATCTGAAACGTGATGCGACAGCAGAAGTCGTTCTCAATCAGATTTGGCGTCACACACCTGCACAATCCAGCTTCCCTGCCAATATGCTCGCTATTCGCGGCGGTCGGCCAGAGACGTTGATGCTGCGCGACTTTATTCAAGCCTTCATCCAATTCCGCGAAGAGGTCATCACTCGCCGCACCAAGTTTGAACTCGCCAAAGCACGCGACCGTGCGCACATTTTGCTTGGTCTGGTGGTCGCGGTCTCCAATTTGGATGAGATCGTTGCGATTATTCGCGGTGCCCCCAATCCAGCGACTGCGCGCGAACGCTTGCTCGCCAAAGAATGGCCAATTGGCGATATTGCGCAATATATCCAACTGGTCGAAGCGATTGAGCCGACCTCCGATCAGGATGGCGGCAGCTATCGCCTGTCCGAACGGCAGGTCAAAGCGATCCTCGATCTGCGCCTCCACCGTCTGACAGCATTGGGCCGCGATGAGATCGGCGATGAGCTGAAAGAGCTGGCCGACAAGATTGAGGAATTCCTCGCCATACTGGCTGACCGCGTGAAGCTTTATGCGGTGATGCGTGAAGAGCTGGAGGAAATCCGTGCGACGTATGCCACGCCGCGCGTGTCTGAAATCGCGCCTGCTTGGGATGGGCTCGACGATGAAGACCTGATTGAGCGCGATGAGATGGTCGTGACGGTCACTTTGGACGGCTATATCAAACGCACCCCGCTCTCCACATTCCGAGCACAGAATCGCGGCGGTAAGGGGCGCGCGGGCATGTCGACCAAAGATGAAGACGCCATTGCCGAGATGTTCGTTACATCGACGCACAATCCGGTGCTGTTCTTCTCCACGGCAGGAAAGGTCTATCGCCTGAAGGTCTGGAAGCTGCCTGAAGGCGGCCCAACCACTCGCGGTCGACCGATTGTGAACCTACTGCCATCACTCGATGATGGAGAGACAATCCGGACGGTGCTGCCTCTGCCCGAGGATGAGGCGGAATGGGGTGCGTTGTCGGTCGTATTTGCGACGGCAAAAGGCAACGTCCGGCGCAATTCGATGGACAGCTTCACCAACATCCCATCAAACGGCAAATTCGCCATGAAGTTCGATGAGGAAAGCGCAGATAAGCTCATCGGCGTGCGCCTTGTCGCGCCAAGCGATGATGTGATGCTGTCTACACAATTGGGCAAAGCCATTCGCTTCGCAGCCGAAGATGTGCGTGAGTTCACTTCGCGGACCTCAACCGGTGTGCGCGGTATGAAGCTGGCTGAAGGTGACGAAGTCGTCTCCCTCTCAACTTTGGGCGCGACCGGCACAACACCAGAAGAACGCGAGCAATACCTCAAATTCGCGCCATACAAGGCGGAACGCGAGGGCGAGCCTGATATGACCGCGGAACGTTTCGCTGACCTTGGTGAGCGAGAGCAGTTTATCCTCACCGTTTGTTCCAATGGATATGGCAAGGTTTCCAGTTCCTACGAATATCGGCGCACCGGCCGCGGTGGTCAGGGTGTTGTGAATATCGACAATATCGACCGCAACGGATCTGTCGTGGCAAGCTTCCCCGTCCAAACTGGCGAGCAATTGATGCTGGTTACGGATCAGGCGAAATTGATCCGCATCGGGCTGGAAAGTCTGCGGGTGATGGGGCGAAACACCGCTGGCGTGCGCTTGTTTACTGTCGCCAAGAACGAAACGATCGTCAGCGCAGTCAAGATCGACGAGGACGAAACGCCAGAGGACGAGGCAGAAGAAGCCGTCGTTGAGGAAATGGTTGAACGGCGCGGCGGCGGGGATGTGACATCTCCGGAACCCGATACAGATAGCGAGCCAGAGGGGTGACGCTTCGTATTGAGCCAAGCGGTCAATCATGCGGTGCCCGGATAGGCAGGTGTGATCTGGCGGCGGGGCTTGATACGGAAACGGTTGCTGCGATCCGCGCAGCTTGGCTTGAGCACAAAGTCATCGCTTTCCCTGATCAGCGCATGGATGACGATGCGCTTGAACGCTTTACGGCGGCAATGGGTGATTTTGGCGATGATCCGTTTTTCGACCCCATCCCCGGTCGCCAGAATGTTGCATCTATTGTCCGCGAGGCTGATGAGAAATCGTCGCTCTTTGCGGAGAACTGGCATTCGGATTGGAGCTTTCTTCCAAAGCCGCCATCGGGCACGTGCTTGCTTGCGATAGAGATACCGCCTGTTGGTGGGGATACTTTGTTCACCAATCAGATTGCTGCCCTTGCTGCTCTGCCTGAAGCTCGCAAAGCCGAGTTGCGCAAGCTCACTGCCGTCCATTCGGCGCGGCGAGGCTATGCGCCCGATGGTGCCTATGGGGAAAAGGACGAAGGGCGTTCCATGTCTATCCGGCCCAGTGAAGCCGCCTTGGCAACGCAGACGCACCCACTCATAAAGCGTCATCCCGAAACTGGAGAAGAGGCGCTGTTCTGCTCAATCAGTTACACGATTGGGATTGAGGGAATGGATGAAGCCGAAGCGATGGGCCTCATCATGGAATTGCACCATTGGTGCGAACAGGAGCAATTTCAGTACCGTCACAAATGGGAGCCGGACATGCTGTTGCTATGGGACAATCGCAGCGTAAACCACAAGGCAACCGGCGGTTATGAAGGGCATCGTCGCGAGCTACACCGAACCACAATCGCGGCGGTGTAATGCCTATTTGACCGGCCGTTCGCCCTGCCCCGCATCCCATAGCAAGGTCTGCACGACACCGGTCGCAATCATAAGCTGTCCGGCGAAATAGAGCGGCCAAACCAGTGCATCAGGCACGAGGCCAAGATCAAATTCACCAAAGTCGCTGAAGATCAGCCAATCGCTCAAAACAAACAGCACCGCCCCAATCCCAACGCGGTAACGTGGAAAGCGGCTCATCCATGCGGCGGCCGCCATCAGGCCCAACGTCACGCTATAAATTGCGATGTCCGTGCGGCCAGATAGCCAATACGATATGGCCGGTGTGGCAACCAGCAAAGCAAGGGCAAGGAAGCGTTGGCTTCCGGAAGTCTGCTCTCTTCGATTGCGAAGATAGAGGCCTACGGCGACCAAGTGCGATACAGCAAAGATCGCTCCGCCCACCTCTATAGACAGTTCAAGCGCCATGTCCGCTGCCGCCGAAAGCGCCAGAACAACGCCAAGGATAATTGCATCCAGCCCGCTGGCCCGGCGCCACGCATAAAGAGCAAGAAAGCCAACACCAGCGCCTTTAAGCAGGATCAGCCATACGCCGCCGATGGGGTTGTTCCAAAGGAAGTAATAAGCAATCGCCGCCGCTAGCCCTGCCAGCAGATAGGGGCGATGTTCGATTAAAGCGCGCTGCGGAATGGACCCTCTCCCACCAGAAAAACCACTCGGGGTTGCAGCGCGGCTAGCACGCAACTACTTCGCCCACCATGACGAACACCAATCCAGCGCATGATGTCCACATTATCGGCGGCGGCCTCGCCGGGTCAGAGGCGGCATGGCAGCTTGCACGGCGCGGTGTGAAAGTGCGCCTATCTGAGATGCGCGGATCGGGCGAAATGACCCCAGCGCATCAAACCGATGGGTTGGCAGAGTTGGTGTGTTCGAACTCATTTCGATCCGATGATGATACGAAGAACGCGGTCGGCTTGCTCCACCATGAGATGCGCGAGTTGGATTCCATCGTTATGCGTGCGGGCGAAGTTGCTCGGGTTCCCGCGGGTAGCGCGATGGCAGTCGACCGCGATGTGTTTTCTGCCGAAGTGCAAAAGGAGCTGGAGGCACATCCCAATATCACTGTCGTTCGCGAACGTGTTGATACGCTGCCGGCGGCGGGACTTACGATCGTTTCGACCGGACCACTGACCGCGCAAAATCTGGCTCAGAGCATTGTTGCAGCAACCGGGGAAGAGCGGCTGGCGTTCTTCGATGCCATTGCTCCGATCATCCACCGCGACAGTATCGATATGTCGAAGTGCTGGATTCAATCGCGCTGGAACAAGCGCACCGAAGCCTCCAACGAAGACGGCGATTACATCAATTGCCCGATGACAAAAGAGCAATATCTCGCATTCCACACCGGCCTTGTCGAAGGGGATAAGACCGAGTTCAAGGAGTGGGAGAAGGACACGCCCTATTTCGACGGATGTATGCCGATTGAAGTGATGGCGGCGCGCGGGGTCGAGACCTTGCGCTATGGACCGATGAAGGGCGTCGGCCTCGACAACCCCTATGACTGCAATGAGGAGCATCCGCAGGGGCGTTGGCCCTATGCGGTGGTGCAACTGCGTCAGGACAATAAACTCGGCACGCTGTGGAATATGGTCGGGTTTCAGACGAAGTTAAAATATGGCGCGCAGGTCGAATTGTTCCGCACGATACCTGGGCTGGAAAACGCAGAATTTGCGCGGTTGGGCGGATTGCATCGCAACACGTTTTTGAATTCTCCTCAAGTGCTCGACCGGCAATTGCGGTTGAAGGCCGCGCCTCACATCCGCTTTGCAGGGCAAGTCACGGGTTGTGAGGGTTATGTCGAAAGCGCGGCCATCGGTTTGGTTGCAGGGATGATGACGGCCGGCGAACTGGCTGGCCGCGAATGGACCGCTCCGCCCGCATCAACCGCTTTGGGTGCGTTGCTAAGCCACATTACCGGCGACGCAGAGGCCGCGACGTTTCAACCAATGAATGTCAATTTCGGTCTGTTCCCACCTTTGCACGAAGTGAAGAAGAAGCAGCGCAAAGAAGCGTACACATCTCGCGCAAAGGCAGATTTGCAGGACTGGTTAACCGCGAGCGAAGAGCGCGTTCCGGCTTAGCAGCGACAGGCTGGTGTGCGGCGCGGCTTTGGAGCAGATGTCGCAAACTCCGATGCGTTCAGCCGAGAATTGCCATCGGCATCCATCTCTTCGAACCGCTCCGTCGTGCGCACGGCCCATTCTTCAAAGGTGAGCAGATTGTTGCCATCGACATCCAGCTTTCGAAAAGCATCGCTGCGCGTGGATAGCATCTCGTTGCGGGTGATGATCCGGTCGCGGTTGCGGTCATAGCGAAAGAAGCGGCGTTCCTCGCGAGTCAATTCGCTCGCTTTTGGCGGAGCGGGACCCACCAGTTCGCCGGGATCGACCTCAGGCAGTTCGTCCTCGGGAGCTTCAGCGACGTCTTCGACTTCGGGTGGTGGCGGAGCATTGGTTTCCACCTGCGCGCGCCCTTGCCACCAGAACACACCGACCCCGGACAGGATCAACCCAACAAACACTCCCAGTATTGTCTGACGCATAACTTCCCTCACGGCCCTATAGATCGGAGGAATACACGGGTTTAACGTCCGAAGATAGCGGCTCTTATTGCAACAATCGATGCGCCGCGACCTTCCATTAGTGGCCGACCCGCGCGTTTTAAAGAGCGGCGGGATAGCGCATCGAGGATTACAAGGCCTCTGAGCGCTCTGGGAAGGCGCGGTAAAGCACCGATGCTGCTTGCCAAAGCGCATAGCATGTCGCGTTCTGCGCCTTCAGAGATATGAGTGGCAGCATCGACCAAAGCCCATCGCCGCGCCGCTGCGTGACTTGCCTCCGCGCGATCCAGACCGCCAAGCCATGCGAAAGGTGCGCCGCGTCCATCTGCAAATGCAAGCGCACTTTCTTGGCTTAGAGCCTCATCCAACATGTGCTCCCACCCATCGATCAGGGCGACTAGCGGCTTCTCGTTGCCTGCCCAATGCTCACTAATACCATCGAGCACGGCATCACCGCTGGGTCGCTCAGCAAGAGGTTTAGCCAACATATCACGCCACCACGCCAACCGCATTTGCCCCAGCATCGGTTCCGAAGTTGCGGCGACAATACGCGCCAAGCGTAGGTCCAATTCGAGGAATATCCTTAACGGATCGCGCATCGTCGCCGGCGTATGAGCCAGCGCGATCTGTGCCTCTGGTGGCAAATTTTCTGAAGTGCTGGCGGGCGTCAACGTCGCTTCAACCTTTGTAAATCAATGTAAATTAGATGCATCCTGTAGCCCAAATCTTCGTCCGTAATTGACGTTAAGGTTTCGTGTCCGTGTTTACCTCTTGTTTACCAAGGTGCTTGGGAAACCCCTTACACTCTGTGGGCTATTGCTTTCCGATGAATTGAAGATTCCGCCCTATGCCGGGACGGATTCGATCTGAGGAAATGCTATTATGGCCCATGTAAATCGCGACCGCCAATCGTTCCTGCGCAATATCGCCCAGGACAAAACCGCGAATACTATTGCGATCTCTGCAGCGTCGCTTGTTCCATTGATGGCAATGGTCGGTGGCGGCGTGGATGCAAGCCGGTTCTACATGGCTGAAACGCGTTTGCAGGCGGCCTGTGATGCGGGTGCGTTGGCCGCGCGGCGCTCGATGGACGATGATGATTTCAGCACTGAACATCGCCAGATTGGTGAGAACTTCTTCGACCAAAACTATTCGGACGGCATCTTTGGTACCGAGAATCTGACGCGCAGCTACACCGGCACGAGTGATGGTGAAGTCAACGGTACCGCGAAAGGCACGCTGCCGACGAGCATAATGGGTGCATTTGGTTACGACGAATTCAGCCTCGATGTGACTTGTACCGCAGATATCAACATCTCGAACACCGATATTATGTTCGTGCTCGACGTTACCGGTTCGATGAATCGCCGTCCGGATGGCACCAGCTGTTCGGGTGGATGTGGTTCTTCTTCGCGTTTGCAGGGCTTGCGCGATGCGGTGCTGACTTTTTATGACACCGTGGACACGGCCACTTCGTCTGGCGCTCAGGTCCGTTATGGCGTCGTTCCTTATGCCGCGAACGTGAACGTTGGTAAGGCCATCTTGCAAGGAAACCCATCTTGGATGGCGACCGAAGCGGATTATCAATCACGCGAGCCTGACATCACCTTTGGGCCGTGGGAACCAACCGGCTATTTGTATGAACGCACCGGCGACGGCAGCAATTACAACTACAACCGGCAGATCAATAACCAAACGTACCATGGAAGCTTTGATTCCTGTGTAGCGCATTACAACGCGTACCAGATTTCTGACATCTTCGTGTCTTCGAACGAGTCCGGTTGGACCCAAGTGTCAGCCAGTGGCGGTAATCCGCGCACTGTTCAACACACGGGTTCTGTTACCTATGAAGAGCGTCGCGGCGCTGGCGGAACCTATTATGGTAGCAGCGGCCTGTGCGACGTAAATTTCGACATTTACCGTTATCAAGCGGATTCCACGATCACCGTCACCGAAGAGCGGGAAGAAATCTTCACGTGGAATTACACGCAAGTCACGCACTCACTTTCCGACCTTTACACAGGTTTCAACTCGACATCGACCGCAGCGCTTAACTTGAATGTTAACCTGCCGCTCGGAGCGAACGGCTCAGACCGATCAATCAACTGGACTGGTTGTGTTGAAGAAGCGGCAACAACAAACGTTGCGACCTTTAATCCAACAACTCCAGCCGATGCATTCGACTTGGATATCAATCTCACTCCGACAAACAATGATGAACGGTGGAAGCCCGTGCTTCCGGGCGCTGTGTTCTTGCGCGAAGATGGCTCCGGCAACTTCACACGCAACGATATCTTGAGCAACGACAACTTCGACCGCATCCAAGATACCGGCGATTGGACTTGCCCAGCCGAAGCGATCACTCTTGAAGATATTTCACGTGGTGACCTCAATAACTACCTGAATGCTCTTCGCGGAGATGGCTTCACCTATCATGACATTGGCATGATTTGGGGTGCACGGCTTATTTCACCCAATGGCATTTATGCATCTTCTAATGCGACTGCCCCCAATGGTGATGCAATTTCTCGTCACATCGTATTCATGACCGATGGTACGCTTGACGTAGAGCCCGACTGGTACACGCCGTACGGTGTGGAGTGGTGGGATCGCCGCGTCGCTGACGATTCCGTCACTAGTTTCGATGATGTCGAAGACATGCAGTGGGCGCGTCACACGGAACGTTTCCAGGCTGCGTGCCGTGCGGCCCGTCAGGAAAACATCTCCGTTTGGGTTGTCGCCTTCGGTGTGAACCTTACGCAGAACCTGATCGACTGTGCCACACCGGGTCGCGCATTTGCCGCAACCAACGCGGCTGAATTGGACGAACAGTTCCGCAATATCGCACAGCAGATCGCTGCACTGAGGCTCACACAATGATCGGCACAGGCTTCCTCAAACGCATTCGCCGTGACGAGAACGGGGCGACACTGACCGAATTTGGCTTTGTCGCTCCGGTTCTGATCCTGATGGTGATGGGCATTTTCGACATGGCGCATTCGCAATACACGTCCGCTTTGGTGAACGGTGCAATGCAGAAATCAGGCCGCGACCTGACGCTGGAAAGCGCGGGTAGCAGGCAGGATGACATCGATCAGGCCGTTATCGATCAGGTGCAGAATGTTGTGCCGGATTCAGCGACCGTGACGCTCGAAAAGCTGTCGCATTTTGACTTCAGCGACATTGGCGAAGCCGAAGAGTGGACCGACGAAGGAACACTGGACGGCATTTGCAACAACAACGAAGTGTATGTTGACGCCAATGGCAACGGTCAGTGGGACTCCAATCGCGGTACTTCCGGCATTGGCGGCGCGCGTGATGCGGTGCTTTACACGGCCGTCGTGACCTATCCACGGCTGTTCCCGATGGCCGGTTTGGCCGGCTTGCCAGAGAACGTTGAACTGCGCGCTTCGACTGTGCTTCGCAACCAACCATTTGATGAGCAGGATCGCTCTACGGAAACAGGAAACTGTCCATAATGACCCATCGCCCTCGCCTTTCGCGTGCACGGCGCGTGCTCGCTGGCCTCAAGTCCAACACTTCTGGTGTTGCTATGGTTGAATTCGCCTTTTCGGCACCGATTGTACTCGCCTTGGGCCTTCTCGGAACGGAAACTGCGAACTTTACGATCACGCATATGCAAATGAGCCAGCTTGCCATGCAGGTTGCTGATAATGCTAGCCGTGTGGGCGAAGCTGACGTGCTGGTCGCGCGTCGGGTGTTCGAAGATGATATCAACGAATCGCTAATTGGCGGCGAGAAGCTGGGCGATCCCTTCGACATTTATGGCCAAGGGCGCGTCGTCATTTCCAGCCTTCAGCAAAACGCTGATGGTGGGCAGTGGATTGCATGGCAGCGGTGCCGCGGCGCGAAAAACTATGTCAGCAAATATGGCGGGGAAGGCACTGGCTCTAGTGGCACGTCATTCGCTGGCATGGGTGAACCCGGTAATATCATCACGTCCAGCGCAGGCACTGCGGTGATTTTCGTTGAGGTCTCATACACTTATGAGCCGATCACACCGGTTGATTTCTTTGGTGACACAGAAATCGAATACACTGCCGCTTTTAACATTCGCGACAGTCGGGATCTGACGGGACTGTTCAATACCGATCCGCCAGAGCCGGTTTCAGCTTGCAATGTGTTCCAAAAAGCCCGTGCGACTTAAGTAAGGGCGAAGAGGGCGCCGTTATAGCGCCCTCCCCTTACGCCTCTTAAACGTAGCAAACCTTCTTGACCGCCTCGACAATGCGCGGGGCATCGATCAGCGCGAGTTTTTCAAGGTTCGCTGCATAAGGCAGCGGCACGTCTTCGTTGCACACCCGCGTGACCGGCGCATCGAGGTCGTCAAAACCCTCTTCCATACAGATCGAGATGATCTCGCTGGCAATAGAGCATGTGGGCCACCCTTCTTCCGCAACGACCAGACGGTTGGTCTTGGCCAGGCTCTTGAGCACCGTCTCTTTATCAAGCGGACGCAGAGTTCGAAGATCGATCACTTCGGCATCGATACCGTCTTGCGCCAAGGCTTCTGCTGCCTCCAGCGCCAACCCGACGCCAATCGAATAGGTGACAATGGTCGCATCCTTGCCTTCTCGCACGATGCGCGCCTTGCCAATGGGCAGAACATGATCATCAACGTCAGGCACATCGAAGCTGCGACCATAGACCAGCTCGTTTTCGAGGAAGACCACTGGGTCTTCTGAGCGGATTGCCGCTTTCATCAAGCCTTTCGCATCAGAGCTGTCATAGGGTGCGATCACGATCAGGCCAGGGACGCTGGCGTACCATGGGCCATAGTTCTGGCTGTGTTGTGCACCGACACGGCTCGCCGCGCCATTGGGGCCGCGAAAGACGATGGGACAGCGCATTTGGCCGCCGCTCATATAATTGGTCTTCGCCGCAGAATTGATAATGTGATCAATGGCCTGCATCGCGAAGTTGAAAGTCATAAACTCGACGATCGGACGCAATCCACCCATCGCTGCGCCGCTTCCGATGCCGGCGAAGCCATATTCGGTTATCGGTGTATCGATAACCCGCTTAGGGCCAAACTCATCAAGCAAACCTTGAGTGACTTTGTAAGCCCCCTGATACTCGGCGACCTCTTCGCCCATCACGAAGACACGGCGATCAGCACGCATCTCTTCGGCCATCGCATCGCGCAATGCTTCACGCACGGTGACTTGGGTTAGGCTCGTGCCTGCGGGAATTTCAGGATCGCTTGCGGGCGAAGATGCAACCGGTTTTGCTGCGACAGGTGCAGGCGCTGGCGTTTCCGCGATCGGCTCGGGTGCAGGCGTGGGTGCAGGAGCGCTGTCCTCCCCTTCCCCTTCGAGTTGTGCGATAACAGTGCCAACCGCGACATTCTCAGAACCCTCTGCAACAAGGATTTTGGTGAGCACGCCTTCATCAATGGCTTCGAATTCCATTGTCGCTTTATCAGTCTCGATCTCAGCGATAATGTCGCCCGGCTCAATCGTGTCCCCTTCGGATTTCAACCACTTGGCAAGAGTGCCTTCTTCCATTGTTGGCGAAAGCGCGGGCATTTTGAGTTCAATAGCCATGGCTCAATACTCCTCCACCAAAACTTCGGTGTAGAGTTCACCCGGGGCTGGCTCGGGGGAGCTTTCGGCAAAGTCTGCCGCTTCGGTCACGACCTTTCGAATGTCTTTGTCGATGGCTTTTAAATCCGCTTCATCATGGCCCGCCTTTATCAGCACCTCTTTCATCCGTTCAATCGGATCGTGATTGTCGCGTTGTTCCTGAACCTCATCACGGGTGCGGTATTTGGCGGGATCGGACATGGAATGCCCGCGATAACGATAGGTGTTGAGCTCCATCAGAACAGGACCCTTGCCATCGCGCACATGTTTGAAGGCAACCTCTGCTGCGGCGCGCACCTCGAGCACGTCCATGCCGTTCACTTCCATGCCAGGGATGCGGAATGCGGTGCCACGGCGATAAAAGCGTGTCTCAGCCGATGAACGCGCGCTGGCGGTGCCCATGGCGTATTGATTGTCTTCCACTACAAACACGATGGGCAGGTTCCACAAGGCAGCCATGTTAAAGGTCTCATAGACCTGTCCTTGGTTCGCCGCGCCATCGCCAAAATAGGCGAGGCACAGGCCGCCATCTTCGTTGTACTGATGAGCCAGAGCCAGTCCGCCGCCCAGGGCAACCTGCGCACCAACGATACCGTGACCGCCGTAAAATTTGTGCTCGGTGCTGAACATGTGCATCGAGCCGCCCTTGCCCTTTGAAATGCCAGCTTCGCGACCGGTCAATTCGGCCATGATCACCTTGGGGTCGATACCGTAAGCAAGCATATGGCCGTGATCGCGGTAACCAGTGATCACGCTGTCCTTGTCATTGTCGAGCGCCGATTGAAGACCAATCGCGACCGCTTCTTGACCGATATAGAGGTGGCAGAATCCACCAATCAGACCCAAGCCATACAATTGCCCAGCCTTCTCCTCAAAACGACGGATCAGCAGCATCTGACGGTAGAACTCCATCAATTGCTCATCGCTGGCGGCAAAGCTCTTTGCAGCTTCGAATTCCTCCTGAAGCGAATGCAGAATGAAATCGGGATCGTCCGAAGGTGCTGCCGTTTGCGGCGATTTCGCCTTGGTTCGTGAACGCGCAGCGCTCTTCGCAGGCGCTTTGCTGGCCGCTGGTTTCTTCGCCAAAATAGGGTCCTTCTCTTACATGTGTGCGCTGGCCGGGGAGGAGGGAACGCACGACCTTTTGCGCACCCCCTATAGGCGTGCAATTACGCGTTACGCAACGTCAACCAGCGTTGTTGAAGCGGAATTACCAAATAGGAGAATTTTGCAGCATCGTCGGATGCCTGTGGTTACTCGTCTTCGAGTGTAATGACGATTTCATCTGGGTGGAGCACACCCAAATCTTCACGAACCAGCTCGCTCACCAGATCGGGATCGGCACCATTTGGATCGAGCAACGCAACACGGTTCTTCAAAGCGTCACGTTGTTCGGTCAGCACCGCAATGCGCGCTTCGCGTTGTTCAAGTGCTTCGCCATTCTCCGCCCATGCGAGCAAACCAGTTGGGCCGGCAATCGATGCAATCGTCAGGACAACGAGCAGCGTGAGCGCAAGCGCCTGCTTCACATGATCCCGCGGTGGTTTGTGCATGACCGAATTCCCTATGCCAAAAAGCACAGAATCATAGTTAACCATGCGACGCAAGGAAAATGCGGCCAAAGCGCTGAAATTGGGCCAAATAGTGGCCAAAATCGGTGTTTTTGCCTAATAAGATCGCGGCAGGCCGAGAACATGCTCGGCCAGATAGGAAAGGATCAAATTGGTTGAGATTGGCGCGACGGTATAAAGGCGTGCTTCGCGGAATTTGCGTTCGACATCATATTCCTCGGCAAAGCCAAAGCCACCGAAGGTTTGAACGCACATATCTGCCGCTGCCCAACTCGCCTCTGACGCGAGCAGCTTCGCCATATTCGCCTCTGCTCCCGGATTGCCGCCTTCATCGTAAACATGCGCGGCGTGGTGCACCATCAGCTCGGCTGCGCACATCTGGGCATAGGATCGCGCGATCGGAAACTGGACCCCTTGGTTCTGTCCGATAGGCCGTGCGAATACCTTTCGGTCACTGGCATAGGTTCGCGCCTGTTCGATGAACCATTTGGCATCTCCGATGCACTCTGCCGCGATCAGGATACGCTCTGCATTCATGCCTGAGAGGATGTAGCGAAAGCCCTTCCCCTCCTCGCCAACCAATGCGCTGGCCGGGATGCGTAGGTCATCGAAGAACACTTCGCAGGATGAGTGGTTCATCATCGTGCGAATGGGCTTGACGCTCATCCCATTTTTCAGCGCTGCCTGCATATCGACAAGGAAGATCGACAGCCCCTCGGTCTTCTTCTCTACCTCTTCACGAGGAGTCGTCCGTGCCAACAGCAACATAAGGTCGGAATGCTCCGCCCGGCTTGTCCAGATCTTCTGGCCGCTGATGACATATTCATCGCCGTCTTTGACTGCGCGCGTCTTCAGGCTGAGTGTGTCAGTGCCGCTTGTGGGTTCAGAGACGCCAAAGGCTTGAAGCCGTAAGGTGCCATTAGCGATCTTCGGCAGATACTCGGCCTTTTGTGCGTCTGATCCATACCGCAACAGCGTGTTCATGATGTACATCTGCGCGTGGGCGGAGCTGCCGTTGCAGCCGCTCGCTTGGATCTCTTCCATAATCACGCAGGCCGCATCCAGGCTCAATCCGCTGCCGCCAAATTCGGGTGGGATCAGTGCCGCAAGAAAACCTGCCTTTGTTAGCGCATCGACAAATTCGCCGGGATATTCGCGTACGGCATCCTTTGCGCGCCAATATTCGCCGGGAAAATCATCGCACAACGCCCGTACTGCGCGGCGGATTTCGGCAAGTTCTTCATTCTCTTGGCTGATCACGTTTGGGGTCCCCTATTCGGCAGCGTGATTGCCTTGTTGGTGATGCCAAGTCCACCTGTCTGATTGCATAATACGCGCAGTCGCTCCGAAGTTTCTCGGAACATTTGGGCACCTGCGTCCATTGGGTAATAAAAGAAGGAAACCACGAAACAATTATGCTTCAAACACTATTGGATCAAATCAACGCCATGGCCGAAAGCGCGGTCGCCGCTGTCCCAGGCATCGTTATCGCTACCGTCATCCTGACCATCGCATGGCTCCTCGCCAAGGGTGCGACCAGCATCAGCTCCCGGATTATCGGCAAGACTGAACTGCGCCCCTCTCTTCGCAACCTGATTGAAACAGTGGTGCGTCTGGGCATTTGGGTCACCGGCTTCATGCTTGCGGCCATCGTCGTGTTCCCCAATTTCAGTCCATCCGGTTTGATCGCAGGACTGGGTATTGGTGCGGTGGCTGTTGGCCTCGCGTTTCAGGAGTTCTTTGAGAACTTCCTTGCTGGCGTGATGATCATGCTGCGCGATACGATGCAGATTGGCGATGTCATCCGCACCGATGACATTCACGGTAAGGTGGAATTTATCAGCCTGCGCGAGACGCATATCCGCGCTTTCTCGGGCGAATTGCATGTCGTTCCCAATGCGCAATTGTTTAAGAACCCGGTGGAGGTCTACACTGACCTGCCTGAACGGCGCTTTGAAGTGGTCATCGGCGTTTCTTATGACACCGATCTCGACGAAGCGGATGCGGTGATCAGAGGCGCTGTTGAAAGCGTAGAATTGGTGTCGAAGGAAAAAGATATTCAGGTCCTGGCCGACACCTTCAACTCCAGCTCGGTTGATTTCGTCGTGCGCTGGTGGGCGGCCTCTTCAGGCACTGATGCGGTGATGAACCGCGACCATGTTGTGCGCGCCATTAAGCGTGGGCTGGATGATGCAGGGATCGAAATTCCGTTCCCCTATGTCACTCATACATTCAAACAGGATGTGCCAGTCGCGAAACCAGCATAGGGTCGATGGGCACATAGGGGGCTTTGGTTTGAGTTTTTCTATGCTACCTATTCATCGACAGATGATTGGAGCCCCCTATGCAAATCCTGAAAGCTGACCTCGCCCGCTTTGCCGGTATTCCGGATTATCCTTTCGCCGAAAACTGGGTCGATATCGACCTCGGCGATGGGTACACGGGGCGAATGCACTATGTGGACGAAGGGCCAAAAGATGCGCCGCCCGTCCTGCTATTCCACGGTGAGCCAAGCTGGAGCTTCCTCTATCGTAAGATGATTCCTGTGCTGGTCGAGGCGGGTTTTCGATGCCTTGCACCGGACCTCATTGGGTTTGGCAAAAGCGACAAGCCGGACGACATCGAATTTTACACCTATGACCGGCATATGAACTGGCTCAAGCAATGGCGTGATGCCGTTGTGCCTGGGCCTGCTGGCTTGTTTTGCCAGGATTGGGGCGGCTTGCTTGGTCTGCGCATGGTGGGCGAGGAGCCTGGGAACTTCGCTTTTGTGGTCGCCAGCAACACGTTCTTGCCAGAGGGCGGCGGCAAAGCCTCACCTGCCTTCATGGCGTGGCGCGAATTCGCCAAGAGTTCTCCGGAATTCAAGATTGGCAACATCTTGCAGGGCGCAACGGCGACCCAGCTTCCCGACGACGTGGTCGCAGCCTATGATGCGCCCTTCCCCGATGAGCCAAACAAGGCAGGTGCACGCGCTTTTCCTCAGCTGGTCCCGGTTGAGGATGACAAGCCAGGCGTCGCTGAAAACAAGGCCGCGTGGAAGTCGCTTGCGGCCTTTGAAAAGCCTTTCCTGACTATCATTGGTGAAGATGATAAAGTGTTGGGCGCGGCAACCGGCACAATGGCTGCACGTGTGGCGGGTGCGACGGGGCTGCCACACAGCTCGCTTAGCGCTTGTGGGCACTTCTGTCAGGAGGATCGCCCGGTCGAACTGGCACAAGGCGTGATTGATACTGCGAAAACGGCAGGTTTTCTCTGAGCGAAACGGCGCCTGATACAGCCCCGACCTTTCTGAGCCGGGGACAGGAATATGCTTTGGCGGTGACGGTCGCAATCGTCACCGCCAACGCTTATTACATCCACCCTATTATCGGCGAAGTCGCGGCCAGTTTCGGGGTCAGCGACGCACGTATTGGGATAGTCCCGGCGCTCAACCAATTGGCTTTGGCGCTTGGCATATTGCTGCTTTTGCCACTGGGCGATCGGTACTCCAACCGGACTTTATGCATCGCCTTTGTCTGTGCGCAATGCGTATTCATGCTGGGCATGGCGCTGGCGAAGGGGTTTGCGCTTTTCACGCTGGCTTCGACATTGCTCGGCTTTGTCACCATCGCACCCTATTTGATCCCGGCCTACGCCTCGAAACGGGTTGCACCGGATCGCCTCGGTCAAGTGACGGCTCTGCTCACTGTCGGAGTGATCTTTGGTATATTGGTCGCGCGTGTCGGTGCCGGCGTGGTCGCGGAGCAATTTGGTTGGCGCGCCGTCTATTGGTGCGCTTTTGCCTTTATGGCCAGTGTGACATTGGCGCTTCCCATGGTCATGCGCAGCGAAAGGACGCCGCCTAAACGACCAAAGGGAAGCTATCTTGCCCTGCTCGCCTCCGTCTTCACTCTCGCCCGCACGCATCGCGATATGCTCGTATCGGCGGTCATACAGGGTCTCAACTTCGCTTCTTTCACTGCGACGTGGCTGGCGCTGGCCTTGCATTTGACCAGTGATGCCATGGGATACGGTGTCGATGCGGTCGGATACTTGGCGGGGATTTCTGCGATAAGCATCCTGTCAACGCCGCGCATTGGCCGCTGGGCCGACCGCATCGGAGCCCGGCGCGCGCGCGTGATTGCCGCTATCGTGCAATTGTGCGGAGTTATGCTGTTTTACCCGTTGGGATGGAGCGCTTGGACCGTGCTCATACCGCTTTTGATCGTCAACATTGTCGGGCCCAGTGTCGATGTAACAGGCCGCATGACTTTCCTCGCGCTAGAGCCTGCGATCCGCACACGGCTGACCACAAGTTACATTGTGATCATGTTCTTGGGCGGCGCCATTGGCAGCGTCTTGGGAACGGCGGTCTATGATTGGAGCGGATGGGCTGGCACCTGCGCATTGTTGCTTGGGGTGTCTTTAAGCACAGTAATCCTGTCAATTTGGGCGGAACGCAATTGGGCCTCGCGCGTCTAGTTCCTGCGGAAAATCACTCCTCTTGAAAAACTAGTGTTGCGTTAGAATTTCGTTAACCATGGGCCCTTAGATCGGATGTCGAAGGCGTTACGGACTTCACCGAATGGGCATACTTTACCCCATGCTCACTCCGGTTTCACCGAATGCTTTCGTCGTATCACCAGTCTGACACAGACTGTTTTGAAAAGAAGGCGCTCAGGCTCTTTTTCCGAACGGGAACTCCCGCTACCGGATTAGCCGAGCGTCTTTTTTGTTGGTGCGTCGCGGCGGACACCCGCCCAGCGTTCGAGGTTCATGAAAAACGTGTTCCCGACAGGATTCGAACCTGTGGCCTTTGGATTAGGAATCCAACGCTCTATCCACCTGAGCTACGGGAACATGTTAGCCCCAATAGCAGCGATCAGTTCCGAATCAATTGAGTTCGTCAGGCGGTGTGAGTGGGAATGGCAGCGGCGCGACAGCCACCCCTTCATCGATCAGCGATTGCGCCTCTTCGACAGTAGCCTGACCGTGGATTGCGGTCTCGTCCCGCTCACCATAATGCATTTCGCGAGACTGAGTGGCGAAGTCCTTGCCGACCCACGTGCTGTTTTTGAGCGCCTTTTCCTGCGCCTTTGCGAGCTTTTGTAGAGCCTGCTGCATTTCGGCGGGCATTGGCGTGTTAGAGACTTGCTGCGCATTGTCGGAGGCTGGAACCGGAGCTTGCGCTGGTGCCGGTGCGATTTGTTGATTGCTTTTGGCAGACACCGCAGGTGCCATCGGGGCCTTGCTGACCTCGTCCGACCCGCATTGCGGGCATGTCACCAGGCCCCGCTCCTGTTGGTCGGAGAAATCCGCGCCAGAGCCAAACCACCCTTCAAAGCGGTGACCCGCGCGGCAATGCAAATCGAATACAATCATGCTGGTCGCCTATTCGGGAATTTTGCGGGCATTGGCAAGGCTGGGCACCTGCGCACGCACTTCATCTATGCGCGACAGGTCAATCTCGCAAAAGCCCAATCCAGCGCCCTCGCCGCCCATATCGAGCAGCACTTCGCCCCATGGGTCGACCACAAGAGAATGCCCATAGGTTGCACGGCCATCCTCGTGCTCGCCGACCTGAGCAGCGGCAATCACAAAGGCGCTGGCCTCAATCGCACGGGCGCGCAGCAGGATATGCCAATGCGCAGCGCCAGTGGGACGGGTAAAAGCAGCAGGGACCGCGATGGCGTCGCATGGCTCGCGTTTCAACCGGTCGAACAGTGCGGGAAAGCGCAGGTCGTAGCAGATTGTAAAGCCCAGCGATCCAAGGGGCGTATCGGGATCGACAAGAATTTTCTGACCCGGACTGTATGCCGCGCTTTCACGCCAGGTTTCACCCGTGGACAGTTCAACATCAAACATATGGATCTTGTCGTAATAGGCAGGGTCAGCCCCGTTCGCTCGGAAATAGAAAGATCGATTGGCAAGTTTTTCGCCCGTCAATGGGACAGGCATCGATCCTAACGCGATGTCGATCCCAATAGTCTCTGCCAATTCGCAGAACCGATCATGATATCCGACATAGGTGCGCGTCCCCATCACCTTCGCACCGCGTTTCCTGTTACGGTCCAGCAGCAATGCCATTTCCGGGGTGAAGATCACCTCAGCGCCGCCCGACTTTGCGTCCCTTGCTCCTTGAGCGATGGTTGCAAAATTGGCCTCCGGACTGATACCCGAACTCATCTGTAGAACGGCGATTTTGGGCATTACTGGTATTTACGCAGCCAACAATGCGTCGAGTTCACCGGATGCCTCCATCGCGGCCAGTTCATCTGAGCCGCCAACATGGGTATCACCGATAAAGATCTGCGGGACTGTGCGTGCGTCGGGTGCCCGCGCGAGCATTTCTTGACGTTTGGGTCCGCCCATAGAGATATCGAATTCATTGAACTCGACACCCTTCTGGCTGAGCAAACGTTTGGCCCGAACACAGAATGGGCAGGTGAATTTGGTATAAATATCGATCGTCGGCATAGCGGTTTCGAAGTCCCATTGAGGCGCAATTTATGGCCCTTGAAAGTGATTTTGTGACACTTAACTAGTGTCTGTCGCCGCGTTCCGCCAGTCTTGGGGAACAATCCGGTGGCAAACATGTGGGCGCTGCATGAGGCAGGCCCGCTGAACATCAAATTGCTCAAGCAAAGAGGATTTGCAGATATGTCACGACTTGATTTTACACCCTATCGCCGCAGCACCGTCGGTTTCGACCGTTTGTTCGATATGCTTGAAACACAGGCACGCGCGAATTCGGGCGATAATTATCCCCCTTTCAACATCGCACGCAGTGGTGAGGACAATTACCGCATCACCCTCGCTGTGGCCGGTTTCCGGACTCAGGATATCGAAATCACCGCGCAAGCGAACTTGCTTACGGTGCAAGGCGCAAAGCGCGATGACAGCGATGACGGCTCGGAATTGCTGCATGTTGGCATTGCCAATCGCGGGTTTGAGCGCCGGTTTGAGCTGGCCGATTATGTCCGGGTCGATAATGCGCAGCTGGCCGATGGCCTGCTAGTGATCGATCTGGTGCGCGAAGTGCCAGAGGCAATGAAGCCAAAAAAGATCGCGGTAAACGGTGCCACCGCAGCCACTTTGACTGCGGTTCCCGATGAAAGCGATAGCGATGCGGACACCGCAGACGCGGCATAAGCTTACGCAAATTGGATGATTAAAGTGGGGGCGGTCCTTGCGGACCTGCCCCCGCGACATTGAGTCGCCTCGTCCAGCCCTGACCGTCCGGGTCGCAGAAGACGGTCAATTCCAGCGCGAGCTTTTTACAGCAAAGCCATGATTGCAAACGCAATTCAGGCGCACTGCCAAACCTCAGATAGTCTCAATTTTCCCCCCAACACATTTTCACAAAGAGGACAGGATTACCCGTCAAACCCCTTATGGAAACCTGTAGGGTGTTCGGTAGGCCTCAATTCCCCTTACACGCAAGAGATAATCGTCAGGTTTGTAAAAAGACGACAAAACTATCCGGTGAAAGGGAGTATCCGCTATCCTACGCAGGCCGAGCAAGGGACGGAGATACCGCGTCAGTGAGGCAACATGAGAGCTTTGCAGCTTTGATTGGGAGCCAATCAGACCAAGCGCGATTGCGCCAGTGCAGCCTCGATAAAGCCAGCAAACAGCGGGTGCGGATCGAAGGGACGCGATTTCAGCTCTGGATGGAACTGAACGCCGACAAACCAAGGATGGTCGGGCCGTTCGACAATCTCTGGCAACAAGCCATCGGGCGACATGCCAGCAAAAACCAGACCTTGTGCCTCCAATGGCTCAATATAGGCGCTGTTGACCTCATATCGGTGGCGGTGGCGTTCCGAGATCGTGGTTGCTCCGTCATAGATGCGCGATGTGTGGCTGTTGCTGCCAAGCTTCGCCTCATAAGCACCAAGCCGCATAGTGCCGCCAAGATCACCGCCCTCTTCGCGTTGTTCGAGGCCCTCTTCGCTCATCCACTCACTGATGATCCCAACAACCGGCTCTGCGGTATCACCGAATTCGGTTGAAGATGCTGCGGAAATTCCCGCTGACCGTGCACCTTCGACACAAGCCATTTGCATACCAAGACAGATGCCAAAGAATGGCACACCGCGTTCACGGGCAAATCGGACACTCGCTATTTTGCCCTCGGAGCCGCGCTCCCCAAAACCACCGGGGACCAGAATGCCATGCATTGGCTCTAACGCCGCGACGATTTCGCTTTCGTCTTTCTCTTCGAAGATTTCAGCATCAATCCACTTGATGTTGACCTTAACCCTGTTTGCCAATCCGCCATGGACCAGCGCCTCGTTCAGGCTCTTATATGCATCGGGCAGACCAACATATTTGCCAACCACGCCGATGGTCACTTCCCCTTCGGGATTGAAGTATCGGTCGGTGACATCATTCCATGAGGTAAGATCAGGCGCCGGTGCATCGGTAATGCCGAAACCGCGCAACACTTCCTCGTCCAACCCTTCGCGATGATATTGCAGCGGGACAGAGTAAATGGACGGCGCATCCAGCGCAGGGATCACAGCCTGCTTGCGAACATTGCAGAAATTGGCGATTTTCTGGCGCTCTGAATCCGGGATTGGATGTTCTGCACGGCAAAGCAATACGTCGGGTTTGATCCCAAGGCTGGCAAGTTCGCGCACGGAATGTTGCGTCGGCTTGGTTTTCAGCTCACCGGCCGCCGCGATATAGGGCACCAGAGTTACGTGCACGCTGAGTGTTTGCAGCGGATCCAGATCATTCCTTAGCTGACGGATCGCCTCCATAAACGGCAGCGATTCGATATCGCCCACCGTTCCGCCAATCTCGCACAGGATGAAATCAAGATCGTCCTGATCATCGAGCGCAAACTGCTTGATTGCGTCGGTCACGTGCGGGATCACCTGCACGGTGGCGCCCAGGTAATCACCCCGGCGTTCTTTCGTGATGATATCGCGGTAGACCCGGCCAGAGGTGATGTTGTCGCTTTGCCGCGCAGAAACCCCGGTAAAGCGCTCATAATGGCCAAGGTCGAGATCAGTCTCCGCCCCATCATCGGTCACATAGACTTCGCCATGTTGATACGGGCTCATCGTGCCAGGATCGACATTCAGATAGGGATCAAATTTGCGGATCCGAACCTTATACCCGCGTGCCTGTAGGAGTGCAGCAAGACTTGCTGCCATGAGACCTTTGCCGAGCGAGGAGACCACGCCGCCGGTTATGAAAATGTACCGCGCCATGGGAGGCAAGCCTTAAGGGTGCGTTTGGATTCGAGGCAAGCAAATTGCGGCGCAAATCATGCGCCATCCACAAGCGTGTCTAAATTGTCGCGATTATTCAGCGAGTGGATCGTCGCCGGCTGCCGGTTCGGCAGGCGCCGCGCCAGGTTCGGCCAACAGATCATCGACATCGACTGCGCCGCCTTCGGCAGGTGCAGAGCTTTCACCGAGCAGATCATCAGCGGTTGGCGCGCCAACATCACGGTCCAGATCAGTGCTGATATCGACGCTCGATTCGCTGACTGCTAACGCTGCCAACAGGATCGAAAGCGCCACAAAAGCGACTGCCAACCACTTCGTTGAACGGGTTAGAAAATCCGCTGCGCCGCGGGCACCCAAGGCGCCTGAAGGATTGCCGCCAATGCCAAGGCCCCCGCCCTCAGACCGCTGCATCAGCACAACGCCGACTAGCGAGGCCGCGATCAGGGCCTGAATAATGGTGAGGATAATGAACAGCGACATGCAAAATTCTTCTATTGGCAACCTTTAGGTGGAGCGCACTTAGTGATGCGAAGCCCTATCGGCAAGCGTGGAGAGGGATAACCTAGGCTTCGACCGCGTCTCCGGCAGCCATTGCGATGCCCATAAAGCTGTCTGCGGTAAGGCTTGCCCCGCCGACAAGTGCACCGCCAACTTCGGGCAGGCCAAGGATTTCACCAGCGTTTTCAGGCTTTACCGAACCGCCATAGAGGATGCGGATGTCGGGGCCCGTCTCATCACCGAAACGATCAACAAGCAATTTGCGGATTTCGGCGTGCATTTCGGCGATATCATCAAGCCCGGCCGTTTTCCCCGTGCCGATCGCCCAGATCGGCTCATAGGCGACCGTCAAACGCTCAGCTGCATTCTCGATATTATCGGGGAGCGAGGCGTTAAGTTGTTTCTTCACATGGCTGATCGCGCGGCCAGCATCGCGCACAGCCTCACTTTCGCCGCAGCACAGGATAATACGCAGTCCAGCATCCAAAGCGGCATCGGCCTTAGCGCAGATTTTCGCGTCTTTCTCGCTATGCGCATCGCGCCGCTCACTATGACCAAGGATCACGAACTTGCCGCCCGCATCCGCAATCATCGCTGCTGAAATATCGCCGGTATAGGCGCCGCTCTCCTGATCATGGCAATCCTGAGCGCCAACAGCGATCTGCTCTGCTTCGCGATGGACCGGGTGGATCAGAGTGTATGGTGGCGCAATCGCAACCTCGACCTTCATATGGCGCTGTGCAGCGCGGTCGATTGTGCGGGCTTCGGATAGCATGGCGCGAGTGCCGTGCATCTTCCAGTTTCCAACGATGTAGGGCCGCTGGGGCATCGGGGTATCCAGTATAGTGAGTGTCGAATCTGTCGATCCGATTTAGGGTCGAGAGCGCGCGTCCGCTACCCGAGGTGTATAGTTTAGTCAAAACGTGGTCGAACCTGTTGCCGCGAGGTCGCAGGCTGGGTAAAGCGCCTGCGAGAACTGAGACTTGCGGCAAAGACCCTTCAAACCCGCAGGTTTCGGCCAAAATACAGATGAAACCTCCGCGTCTGCATGGTTATAACCGCGATGATGACGCACAGAATATACCCGGGAAAAATACCAAATGATCTCGATGTTCCGCAATTTCTTTCAGTCCAAGATTGGTCTGCCGATCTTTATTGGCTTTCTGATTATTGTCGCTCTCGCCTTTGCGGCCAGCGATATTTCGGGATCTTCGACTTTTGGTGGGCTGACCGGCGATGATAAACTGGCCGTTGTTGGTGACGACACGATCAGCGCCAATGAAATGAACGGCGCGATGTCCAATGCTCTGGACCGAGCGCGCGATCAGAATCCGACGATCACGATGCCGCAATTCGTCGCAGGCGGCGGCCTGGAAGGTGAACTTGATCTTTTGATTGAGCGTTATGGCGTGGGTCAGTTCGCGCAATTGTATGGCCTGCGCGCAGGCGACAATCTGGTGAATAGCGAGATTTTGAAGATTGGCGCTTTCCGTGGACCAACGGGTGAGTTTGATCAGACTGTCTATCAAAACGCCTTGCGCCGTCAGGGAATTACTGATGCGATTTTGCGTCGGGACATCGGTGATGGCCTGCTCGCGCAACAAATCCTGCGCCCGGCTTTTGCCGCACCGCAGATGCCAGAAGCCGCAGCGCGTCAATATGCCGCTTTGGTGCTGGAGCGGCGTCAGGGACAAATCGGTTTGATTCCAAGCCTTGATTTCGCGCCCGAAGACAATCCGAGTGATGAACAGCTCAACACCTTCTATAGCGACACCCAATCCGACTATATTCTGCCTGAGCGCCGCACAGTACGCTTTGCCGCGTTCGGTGCCGAAAGTGTGAGCGCGGATATCGCACCAACACCGACGCAGATCGCTGCACGGTTTGAGCGTGATGCAGATGTCTATGGCGCAAGCGAACGACGCGCGATCTCCTCTTTTGTTGTCCCAACCGAAGCAGCTGCCCAAGCATTGGTGACGCGCATTCGTGGCGGCGTTTCCTTGGAGGCCGCAGCCGCAGAGGCTGGTTTTCAAGTGTCCGCAGGTGGACTTCTTAACGCTGAGAGCATGGCCTCCAGCCTTAGTTTTGCTGTGTCTGAGGCTGCGTTTGCAGCGAGTGAAGGCGATATCCTAACCCCTGCTCAGTCGACGCTGGGTTGGTATGTCGCCCGGCTCGACGATATCGATGTCACCCCTGCCCGCACATTGGCGCAGGCCAGCGATGAGATCAGCCAGCAATTGCAGCAAGAGGCGCTCGCCGATGCATTGGAAGAGCTGAGCAGTGAGATTGAGCAAAAAGTCGATACCGGCACTTCTCTCGCCGATGTGGCAGAGGAATTCTCGCTGGAAATAAACGTCGTTCCCGGTCTTACTGCCGATGGTCAGATCTTTGGCACGCCCGGCCAAGGCGTTAGCCCAGCACTTCGTCCGATCCTCGACACCGCATTTCAGATGGACGAAAGCGAACCGCAGCTTGCCGAATTGGTGCCGGGTGCGCAGTTCCTGATTTTTGACGTTGAAGACATCGTTGAAAGCGCCGCCCCGCCTCTCGCCGAAGTTCGTGAACAGGTGCAGGCACGCTGGCGTCTGGCGGAGGGCAACAAGCTTGCCGCAGAAGCCGCCAATCGCATTCTCGAAGCGGTGCGCAATGGTGCATCTTTGACCGAGGCTATGCGTAGCGAAAATGCCGGCCTGACACAGGTCGAGGACGTCAATCTGCGCCGTACCGAATTGCTTGCCTCGCAAGATCGCAACATTCCGCCTGCTCTCGTGCTGTTGTTCTCAATGGCGCAAGGGTCGACCAAAGTACTCGAAGATGGACAGGATCTGGGCTGGTATGTCGTCGACCTCGATACGATTGAGACAGATTCGCTTGAAGGAAATGAAGAGCTGTTGGCGCAGACGCGTCAGCAGCTCGCACCGGCATTGGTCAACGAATATAATGCCCAATTGGCCCGTGCGATCCGCGAAGAAATCGGTGTCGAGCGCAATGAAGAAGCAATCGAAGCCCTTCGCAAGACCCTCGCTGGCGAAAGCTGAGCGGCGGCTTTTCGATTGGCGAAAGTGTGACGTCTTCTACTCAGCTTGAAAACGCGCTTGAGGCTGCGCAGGCCTTGTCCGATGGCTCGCCTGCGCTGGTGTGGCGGAAAGTCGTGGCCGATTGCGACACGCCAGTGGGCGCAGCGCGGCGATTGATTGAACCGGGGCGCGGTGACTTTCTGCTCGAGTCGGTTGAAGGTGGCGAAGTTCGCGGGCGTTACAGCCTGCTGGGCCTTGATCCCGATCTGGTGTTTCGGGCCACTGAAGGTTCAGCGACAACCAACCGCCAATGGCGGCATGATCGCGATGCGTTTGAGCCGTGCGAGGGTGATGCACTGGCTGAGCTGCGGATGCTTGCCGATAGCTGCCGGATCGACACGCCAGCTGCGTTGCCCCCTGCCCTCGCCTGTCTTGTCGGGTATTTCGGGTATGAGACGATCGGTCTTGTCGAGACTTTGCCACGCGCGCAGCCCGGTGAACTGGCTCTGCCTGATATGCTGTTTGTTCGGCCAACGCTTATCCTGGTTTTTGATGGCCTTTCAGATGAGTTGTTTTGCATTGCGCCAATCTGGAGCGCGTCCAATCCTGCTGCTGCCATTGAACATGCAAGCGAACGGATTGATGAAACTCTGCGCGCTCTGATCCAGCCTCGGCCCACCGAGACGCGGGTTCCAGCTGATCTTGCCGACCCGGAATTGTCACCGGTGATGGCGGATACTGAATATAAGGCGCTGGTTGCACGGGCGAAGGATTATATCCTTGCTGGTGACATCTTTCAGGTCGTTTTGGCCCAACGTTTCACGTGCCCCTTTGAGCTTCCTCCGCTGGCGCTCTATCGCGCTTTACGGCGAGTGAACCCTTCGCCATTCCTCTATTTTCTCGACCTGCCCGGCTTTGCCATTGTTGGCTCCAGTCCGGAGATATTGGTGCGGGTGAGAGACGGCGAAGTGACGGTTCGCCCGATCGCAGGGACGCGACCACGTGGTGACACCCCAGCTCAGGATCGCGAGAACGAAGTGAGCTTGTTGGCCGATCCAAAAGAGCTGGCAGAACATCTCATGCTGCTGGACCTGGGGCGCAATGATGTGGGACGCGTTGCGAAGCGCGGCAGTGTCGAAGTCACCGACAGCTTCACGATTGAGCGCTACAGCCACGTCATGCACATTGTCAGCAATGTGATCGGCGCACTCGCACCTGATAGCGACGCGCTCGATGCGCTGTTCGCCGGTTTTCCCGCAGGGACCGTCTCAGGCGCTCCCAAAATCCGCGCGTGCGAGATTATAGCGGAGTTGGAGCCAGAAACGCGTGGAGCCTATGCTGGCGGTGTCGGCTATTTCGCACCGGATGGGTCGGTCGATTCCTGCATCGTATTACGCACCGCTGTGGTGAAAGACGGGACGATGCATGTGCAAGCAGGTGCCGGGATTGTGGCCGATAGCAACCCGGATTACGAACTCGCCGAATGCCGCGCCAAGGCAGGCGCATTGATAGCCGCTGCGCGCGAAGCGGTGCGGGTCGCAAAAGATGTGGGATTTGGACAATGAAAACTAGTGCCGCTTTGCTGGCTGTCGTCGCACTCACACTAACCGGATGCGACCCTGCACCCGCTGGTGAACCGGTGGTGCGCACGCAGCTTGATGGCTCCGACCCGGTTGAAGAGGTCGCCGTTGCAGCAGAGGAAGTGGAGCCAACGCCCACCGCGACGCCGGATGCCAATTCGCCATGCCGACCCGCGACTTTCGAAGGGGTCTCGCTCACTCACTGTATCGCGGACCCCGCGACCCACCGCATCCGCGCCAGCCTTGCTCCATCCAGCGGCGATAAGTTTGGCACTATCGAAGGATGGGCCTCGGGCCGGAATGAAAGCGACATTGCGTTTGTGATGAACGGCGGAATGTATGGCGATGATCTCAAAGCCATTGGATATTTCGTTCAGGACGAGAACCGACTGGTCGAGCTAAACCGTGCCGACGGGTCGGGTAATTTCTTCCTCAAGCCCAATGGCGTGTTCTTCGGTAGCAATGGTCGCTGGCGCATTCTGGAAACGGATACGTTCCTGCGCACGGTTGGCACACGCCCCAAATTCGGGACGCAATCGGGACCTATGCTGGTCATCAACGGCGACCTGCACCCGGAAATCTCTGATGACGGCCCATCAAAGGCAATCCGCAACGGCGTAGGCATTGCGCGCGATGGAAAGGCGCATTTCGTGATCTCCAACGCACCGCTGAGTTTCGGCCAACTCGCCCGGTTCTTCCGCGATGAATTGGAGACACCCAACGCCTTGTTCCTTGATGGCAATATCTCATCCCTTTGGGACAAAGCCAGCGGCCGCATGGATAGTCGCCGTGTTGGCCCACTGATTGTCGTGGAGAATAAGTGATGACGGCAGGTAATATGCGGACCTACGACACGGGCCTCTATCCCGAGATAGAGCCCTATGAGACCGGCATGCTCGATGTCGGCGACGGGCATCAGATCTATTACGAGCGGGTGGGAACTCCGGGCGCGAAACCGGCGGTTTTCCTACATGGCGGACCGGGTGGCGGCATGGCTCCATCCCATCGCCGACAATGGAACCCGGCAAAGTATGATGTGCTCCTGTTTGATCAGCGCGGATGTGGGCGTTCGCTCCCCTTTGCTGAAATTGAGCACAATGATACCTGGCGGATCGTTGCCGATATCGAGGCCCTGCGTAAAATGTGCGGGCATGATGCATGGCAGGTGTTTGGAGGCAGTTGGGGCGCGACGCTTTCGCTCGCCTATGCGCAGGCGCATCCGGAGCGGACTACAGAGATCATTCTGCGCGGCGTGTTCCTTGCTCGGCAAAAGGAAAAAGGCTGGCTCTACCGCTTTGGTGCCAGCGAGATCATGGCGGAGCAATGGGACGAGTTCACCGGCCTTATCCCGGATGATGAGCGCGATGACCTCGTCAAGGCATACTATACCCGCCTCACCAGCGACGATGAAGCCACCCGGTTGGAGGCTGCAAAGCAATGGTCTTTGTGGGAAGGGACGGTTGCGACGCTGCTGCCGAATGAGGGCTTGTTGGAGGAGTTCGCTGACCCCAGCAAAGCGGTGCCATTCGCGCGGATATGCGCGCGGTTCTTCCTAGAGGACTTCTTTTTGGAAGAGGGTCAATTGCTGCGCGATATGGACAAGATTCGCCATATTCCCGGCATCATAGTTCAAGGGCGCCACGACATCTGCACCCCGCCCCGCTCCGCTTGGGAGGTCAAGAAAGCGTGGCCAGAGGCGCAGTTTTGGGTCGTCGATGATGCCGGGCATTCGGCTAGTGAGCCGGGCATTATCGATGGACTGGTGCGCGCAACGGATCGATTTGCTGACCAATAGAGTGAGATTGCACCGCGGATATGCGCTTGCCGCTGCGGCTCTTTTGCCAATTGAGATCGTTATTGCCCTTTTCGTCCGTGACAGTTTTGTGCGCCCCGTCCTTGGCGATGTGCTGGCCGTTGTGCTGGTATATTGTGCGCTCTTGAGTGTGATTAACCTTCGCCGCTGGACAGCTGCCCTATTCGCTTTTCTCGTCGGTGTTGTGATCGAGATCATGCAGTACGTCGATGCCCTCACTCTGCTTGGTCTTCAGGACAACCCAATCGCGCGCATCGTGCTTGGTACGACGTTCACGTGGGAGGACATTGCCGCTTATGCGGTTGGCGCGCTGATTGCGGTATCGGCAGACGCCGCACTCACCGCGCGGCTTGAACCCTAGAGCCAATTCCGCGAAAGCCATTACATGATTCTCGTCATCGACAATTACGACAGCTTCACGTTCAATCTGGTCCATTATCTGATGGAATTGGGTGCAGAAGTGCGAGTGGAACGGAACGACGCCATGTCTGCGGCAGAAGCTCTGGCAACCGGTGCAAGCGGGTTTCTCATCTCGCCCGGGCCATGCACTCCGAATGAAGCTGGGATCAGCCTTGATCTGGTCGCGGCCTGTGCTGATGCGGCAAAGCCTTTGCTGGGGGTGTGCCTTGGCCATCAATCCATCGGTCAGCATTTCGGCGGTACCGTCACACGCGGCGGGTTGATGCATGGCAAGACCTCTCCAGTAACGCATGATGGAACGGGAGTGTTTGCAGATCTCCCCTCACCCTTTACCGCGACGCGATATCACAGCCTTGAAGTGGTGGACGTGCCTGGCTCACTGCTTGCCAATGCGCGCGCAGAAACGCCCGGCGGCGACCATGCCAGCGTAATGGGTTTTCGCCATGAGAGCCTGCCCATTCACGGTGTGCAATTCCATCCAGAGAGCATCGCAACCGAGCATGGCCACGCCCTGCTTGCCAATTTCCTCAAAATCTGCGGCGTCGATGCGCGCCTTCCCGAAAGGCTATCCGCATGAGCGCGCTTCCCGATGTGAGCAAACCGTTGAACGAGACCGAGGCTGAAACCGCTTTCGGCACGCTTTTGGATGGGGGCACGACTGAGGACGAGATCGAAGCCTTTCTTGTGGCTCTTTCCGCGCGCGGCGAGACGTCTGATGAGATTGCGGGCGCAGCACGGGCGTTGCGCGCGCGCTTGATCCCGATTGATGCGCCAGACGGCTCGATTGATGTCTGTGGCACTGGCGGCGATGGGCACCATACGCTCAATGTCTCAACCGCCGTTAGCTTGGTCGTGGCGGCCTGCGGTATTCCGGTTGCCAAGCACGGGAACCGTGCCGCATCATCCAAAGCGGGCGCGGCGGATACGCTGGAGGCACTTGGCCTCGATATGGATGCAGCGGGCGCAACGGCGGAAAAGACGCTGGCGGAGATCGGTATCTGCTTCCTGTTTGCAAAGAACCACCATCCCGCCATGGGCCGCATCCAACCAATCCGCAAACGGATCGGCCGACGCACAATCTTCAACCTGATGGGGCCCCTCTCAAACCCCGCTGGTGTTACCAGTCAGTTGATCGGAATTGCCCGCCCGGCCTATGTTCCGATTTATGCGGGCGCTATGGCGAAATTGGGCACCGGGCGCTCTTTGATCGTTTCGGGTGATGAGGGACTCGACGAGTTGAGCCTTGCGGGCGGCAATGAAGTCGCTGTGGTCACCGGCAATGCATTTGAAATGAACCGTCTGCACCCTGATGAGGCGGGCCTGCCGCTTGCCCCAATTGAAGCAATCCGAGGCGACGATGCCGTCCATAATGCAGCGGCGTTGAAAGCGCTGCTTGAAGGGACACCTGGCCCCTATCGCGATGCTGTTTTGCTCAATGCAGCCGGTGCTTTAATAGTCGCAGATAAGGCGTCCGAATGGCCCGAAGGGGTGGCAATGGCTGCCGAAGCGCTCGATTCAGGCCGCGCAAAGGCGCTGCTCGAACAATGGATTGCGTTGGCGAAATAAGCCCATGAACAAGCTAGAAGAAATCTGCCTTAACACAGGCCGCGAGGTCGCCCGTCGCAAAGCTGCAATCTCAATTGCGGACCTTGAAGCGCGTGCTGCTGAACAAAGCGAAGTGCGCGGGTTCGAGTGGGAATTGCGCCAGGCCAGTAAAACCGGCTTTGGATTGATCGCGGAAGTCAAGAAAGCCAGCCCCTCCAAAGGTGTGATCCGTGAGGATTTCCGTCCTGCAGAACACGCCGCCTCCTATCAAGCGGGCGGTGCAACTTGCCTTTCAGTCCTCACCGATGAACACTATTTTCAGGGGCACGAGGATTACCTTATCGCCGCCCGCGCCGCGTGTGACTTACCCGTGCTGCGCAAGGATTTCATGGTTGATCCGTGGCAGTGCTTAGAGGCGCGCGCGATGGGGGCTGATGCAATCCTGATCATTGTTGCAGCGCTTGAAACCAGCGTGATGAAAGAGATCGAAGACGCGGCCTCGACGCTTGAAATGGATATTCTTGTCGAGGTGCATGACGAAGCAGAATTGGATCGCGCTCTTAGTAATCTGAAGTCTGCGATGATCGGCATCAACAATCGCAATCTAAAGACGTTCAAAACCGACATTGCTACGACCGAGCGATTGGCCGGGTTGATCGGTGAAGGTCATCACTTTGCAGTCGGTGAAAGCGGCATTGCGAGCCATGATGATTGCCAGCGTCTCGCGAAAAGCGGTGTGCGCAACTTCCTCGTCGGGGAAAGCCTGATGCGCAATGACGATATCGAGGCGGCAACGCGCACGCTCTTGAATGGCTGAACGGGTCAATGGACCGCTGTCCTACAGGACACGATTCTGGCATGAGGGGCCGATGAGTTGCCCTGCACCCCTCCCCAATTTTGTCCATCGCGCAAAGGCGGCGATAAATCCTACTAGAGCGTGTAACATGCGGTCCATGTCTCTTAAGGCAGTTTTGCTGAAGCATCAGCTAAGGTTTTGAAAATGAACGATCTCACGCATATTGGCGAAGACGGTGCGGCTCATATGGTCGATGTGGGCGGAAAAGCCGAGACGCACCGTGTTGCGATAGCATCGGGTACGATCACGATGTCCGCCAATGCGCTCAGCGCGATCCGCGCAGGCGATGCGCCAAAAGGCGATGTGTTGGGCACCGCCCGCATTGCCGGGATCATGGCCGCTAAACGGACAGGTGAGCTGATCCCGTTATGCCATCCTCTGGGGCTGGAAGCGGTCAACATCGACTTCACGTTCGGAGATGACGCAGTCCAGGCCACTGCGACCGCTTCGCTGACCGGAAAGACCGGCGTTGAGATGGAGGCGATGGTGGCGGTCTCGACCGCGTTGCTGACGATCTACGACATGGCGAAGGCAATCGACAAAGGCATGGTGATTGGCGCGGTTCGCCTGATCGAGAAGCGCGGCGGGAAGAGCGGCACTTGGAGGGCAGAAGGATGAGCGAGCTGCTGCCGCTTGAGGAGGCGCAGAAGCGGTTACTCGCATTGGCACCACAGGTGGTGTCTGAAGTGGTTCCGATAGAGGAGGCCTCGGGACGCGTCTTGGCAAGAGACCTCACTGCACAGCGCACGCAGCCGCCCTCCGACCTGTCGGCGATGGATGGCTATGCGATTGCAGGAGAAGGACCATGGAGGCTGGTTGGCGAGAGCCGCGCAGGCATGCCGTTCGCTGGCACTCTCAAGCCGGGACAAGCCGCGCGCATCTCAACCGGCGCACACATGCCAGCGGGCAGCGACCGAGTGCTGATCCAAGAGAATGCAGAGGTGTCCGATGGAGAGGTGACGAGCAGCGAGCCCCCTCCGCCAGCGCGCCATGTGCGAAAGCGCGGCTTCGACTTTGGCGATGGCGATGCGCTGCTGCCCCAAGGCACGCTGATCGGCCCTGCGCAGATCGCCTTGGCCATGGCAGCAGGGCATGGCGCGGTGCCAGTCAGCCGCCGCCCCACGGTTGCGATCCTCGATAGCGGAGACGAGCTATCACTCGACCCGACCAATTGCGGACCTGACCAGATCCCCGCCAGCAACGGCGCGATGATCGCTGCAATGCTGGCGCCGCTGGTCGGCGCGACCGAGAGACTAGGGCCCGTGCCTGACGACCGCAGTGCATTGGCAGAGGCGTTGGCGCAGGCGGAAGGCGCTGACATCCTCATCACATCCGGCGGTGCGTCGGTCGGCGATCACGATCTGATCCAGCATGCTTTGGTGGACTGGGGCGCAGACCTCGCGTTCTGGAAGGTCGCGATCAAGCCCGGCAAGCCGTTGATGGTGGCCACACGCGGCGCACAGGTCGTGCTTGGCCTACCTGGCAATCCGGTGTCGAGCTTCGTGACTGCGTTCCTGTTCGCGATGCCGCTGGTGCGCGCGGCTATGGGAGTGGGCGATGCGCTACCAAGAGCGCAAACGCGGGTCGCTTCAGAGGCTTTGCCCACGACGGGCTCAAGGCGCGAGTTCCTGAGAGGGTTTAGCGATGGAGACACGGTGCGACCGGTTACCTCGCAGGACTCAAGCGCTTTGCGGGCATTGGCGAGTGCGAACTGCTTGATCGACCGGCGCGCTCATGCGCCTGCGGTGCAAGAAGGCGAGCGCGTCACGGTGTACAAACTCCAGAATGGCTGAATTGCGTGGGTTTGAGTGGCTTGAGCGCTTGACTCGAGGAATCAAGTTGCCTACTTGTTCTGTATTCGTTCACCATATCGGTGCGCGTTGAGCGTTAGACAAGCATCCCGCTTTCACAAAACTGGGTGCCTCTGAAAACGCGTAGGAACTGGCACTGCTCTGCGCCTCTTTGGCATTGAGCGCGATAGTGCGGCTTTATGGAAGGTTGCCCATGTTGACGGCAAAACAGCATGAACTGATCCGCTTCATTCAACAGCGGCTCGAAGAGACTGGCGTCTCGCCAAGTTTCGAAGAGATGAAGGAAGCGCTCGATTTGAAGAGCAAGTCCGGCGTTCACCGCCTGATTTCGGCTTTGGAAGAACGCGGCTTTATCCGCCGCCTACCCAACCGCGCACGTGCGCTGGAAGTGATCCGGCAACCGGAGGATGCAACACCTGCACCGCGTGCGAGTGCAGCGCCTGCGTCTATCGTGCCTCCTGCAGCTAATGTGAACGTACCAGAGCCTGCCAATGATGTGATTGAGATCCCGCTTCATGGCCGGATCGCAGCAGGTGCGCCGATTGAGGCGTTAGAGGGCCAAAGCTCTCTGCCTGTTCCCGCGGCTTTGCTTGGCCCTGGTGAGCATTATGCGCTTGAGGTGTCTGGTGACTCTATGGTTGAAGCTGGGATCTTCGATGGTGACTTTGCTCTCATTCGTCGCACCAACACCGCCCGCGATGGTGAGATCGTGGTGGCATTGGTGAAAGGCGAGGAAGCAACGCTCAAATACCTGCATAAGGATGGCTCACTGGTGCGGCTCGACCCTGCCAACGCCTCCTATGACCCCCAGGTCTATGGTGCAGACGACGTTGAGGTTCAGGGCAAACTTGCAGGTCTTCTGCGTCGCTATCACTGATTGTATGGCTTGCGGGGCCTGAGGAAGATCACTCCTCGGTCCCGCGCCACCATCCGTGCTGACCCTGTCCGGCTGCCACACTGGTTATACGCTCGCCTTCAAGATCGAGTGCAAGTCCGCCAGTCTGCTGCAACAACCCACGATCCGCTTTGAGCCAACGCGGCGAACAGGATCGTGGAAGGTAACGATCAGCAACAACGATGTCGACTTGCTCACAGGCGGCGGCCAGAGCGCGCTCTTCGATCAAGTCGCGGTTGCGGGCAAGTAAAAGGGTCCAATCACGATTGCCTCTGGTGATTACAAGAGTGCAGAACTCAGTAGAGCAACGCGCACCTTCCCACTCGCTTAAGGGTACAGGATCGCTGGTCACACTGGACAGCTCAAGCAGATTGTCCCGTGAATAGGATGACCGACTATCGCGCAGCGAAAGCAGGCTGCGGCTCCCATCACTTGCGGTCATAGTGATACCAACATGGCGACCTTCGCGTCCGATCAACACATCGGGAATGGGCGTCGCGACCAGCATTGCAGTCGCTGCCGCCGCGGGAAGGAACCCAAGTAGGCGCGCCCCGCCACTCCATAAAGCAAGCCACAAACCGCCTATTGTGAACAGAGCAATGGCCAATCCGCTCATCTGCGGCATCAGTTTGACCGCTCCGGGTTGGCTAGAAGTGAAACGCGCTATGCCCAACAACAGGTTGAGTGATTGCTCAGCCAACCACCAGAACGGCGCACCCAGACCGACGATGTCGAAGATCAAGGCGACTGCGATCAATGGCATGGAAACAAAGGTTACAAGCGGGATGGCAATCACATTAGCAAAGGCACCATAAAGCCCTGCCCTGTGAAAGTGAAACAGGACGATAGGCATTAGTGCTATCTCAATCACCAACCCGGTGATGAACAGCATCACTATCCCGCGACCCGTTCGTTTGAACCAAGGCTCTTCGCGCGGTGCCATAAAGGCTCTTACTGGCGAACTGGTGCTGAGTGCCACGATAGCAAGGACTGCGGAAAAGCTCATTTGGAAACTGGGTCCAATGACGCTTTCGGGCCAAAGCAACAGAACGAAGATCGCTGCCACTGCAACCATGCGCAAGGACAACGCATCGCGCCCCATCGCAAGCGCGATAAGGACCAACATCGCGGCAACACAGCTGCGAACTGTGGGCACTTGAGCACCGGTTAGGAGCGTATATGAAACCCCCGCCAGCGCTCCCACCAAAGCGGCCATAACCGGCAGTCGAACGCGCAGCGCCAATGCGGGGAATAAGGCGAGTAGCTTGATCGCCACCAGATATGCGGCTGCGATGACAGCGCTCACATGTAAACCGCTGATTGCCAGCAAATGCGTAAGGCCCGCATCACGCATTGCGTCTTCGTCCGCCTTTAGGATTGCTCCGCGATCTCCGCTCGCAAAGGCGGCAGCGATAGTACCGGCTGATCCATCTACCCGCGAGCGGACATGTGCGGAGAGCGCGCGCTGAAAATAGGGTATTCCAAATTCTGCGTCCGGCAATTCGACCACTTCGATCTCGCCAATCAGACTGCCAGTGGCGGCCAGTCCTTTAAACCAGGCCGCGCGAGCAAAATCATAGGCGCCGGGTAACATCGGGCTTGCCGGCGGCATCAAGCGCACACGCATTCGCACAATTGCGCCCTCTTTCAGCGCGCTTTCACCGTAAGGCAGATCGAACTCAGCCTCGGCCCGCTCAGCCTCTTCGAATGGCACATTGACCCGAATCTTCCGACTTTCTGCCGTCTCGGCATCGCGAACCGCCAGAGTTAGGCGGATGCGATCTTGTGAGGGTTGGTCGGTTCGCTCCAGCACAAAGCCTTGCACCCTCTCCACGATAGGGCGCTCAATTGCCTCGGCTCCAACCATCTCCGAACGGACCCAGATCACTGCTATACCCATTGCGAAGATCAGCGAGCAGGCCATCACCGCGCGACGCAATTGATCGCGCTCTGTCACATCGCGCCAAAGAGCCAGTGCGAACAGGGCGATAAGCAAAGCGATTCCGATCGCGGCTGCCCATTGCCATGGTGCTTTAAGCGCGAACCAGGTCAGAATGCCGCTAGCAAACACCACGGCCAGCCACGGTGCTCGGTCAAACCCAGCATGGCTCAAAAATCGCTCGCCACCATTGCCGATAGCGCTCGCAATGCTGGACAATCCGCTGCCCCTTTGCCACAGGCGCGAGGTGGGTCGTCGCGGCCCGGACGGCGCGGTTCCGTCGGCAGAAACGCTGCTTTCAGGATCGCCCGCAATCGGTATCATCGGCGCATCAGCCATCAGCCATGTCCCCCAGCGGCGCTTGGCTCGGTTTGCATCGTTGCGAATGAATAGGAATTAAGCGCTCATGGCAAGCGACATCGTCACCCGATTTGCGCCCTCGCCCACCGGATTTCTGCATATTGGTGGTGCGCGCACGGCGCTGTTCAATTGGCTTTATGCTCGCCATCACGGCGGACGGGCGCTGTTGCGGATTGAGGACACTGATAAGAAGCGTTCCTCTCAGGAGGCGATTGACGCAATTCTTGATGGGCTCGATTGGCTCGGTCTCGATTATGACGACGCGCCTACATTTCAATCGAAACAAGTGGAGCGGCATACGGAAGTCGCGCATCAACTCCTTGAGGCTGGTCATGCCTATAAGTGCTTTGCGACCCCTGAAGAGCTTAGCGCAATGCGGGAAGAGCAGCGCGCGAATAAGCAGCCGATGCGATATGATGGGCGTTGGCGCGACCGCGATCCCTCTGAAGCCGATGCGAATGCGCCCTTCACTATCCGATTGAAGACCCCCTTAGATGGCGAAACCACCATCCAGGATGAGGTTCAGGGAGTTGTTTCGGTCCAGAATGCGGAACTTGATGACTATATCATCCTGCGCGCTGATGGCACGCCGACCTACATGCTCGCGGTTGTGGTTGATGATCACGATATGGGTGTGACGCATGTCGTGCGCGGCGATGATCACCTCAACAACGCTTTCCGACAATTGCCAATTTATGATGCGATGGGATGGGATCGCCCGACCTATGCGCATATCCCGCTGATCCATGGTTCGGACGGTGCGAAATTGTCCAAGCGTCATGGGGCATTGGGGGTTGAGGCATATCGCGATGAGATGGGCATTCTTCCCGATGCTTTGTTTAACTATCTGCTGCGACTTGGTTGGGGCCACGGTGATCGCGAGGAAATCACGCGTGCGGAAGCCATTGAGTTGTTTGATCTAGCAGGCGTTGGCAAAGGCCCCTCGCGATTTGACATCAAAAAGCTGGAGAACCTGAACGGGCACTATATTCGTGAAAGCGATGATGCGGTGCTTGCGCCACTAGTGGCCGAGCGGATGGAAGGTGATGCAGACCTAGCGTTGTTGACTAAGGCCATGCCAGTGCTCAAACCTCGTGCGAAGAATCTCGATGAACTGGCTGATGGTGCTGGATTTTTATTCGCATCACGACCACTTTCGATGACAGAAAAGGCAGCAAAATTCCTCGACGATGACGGTCGCGCGCGGCTTGTCTCGATTTCAGAGGCGCTTGCGGCGACAAATAGCTGGACAATCGAGGCTCTCGAAGCCACTACCAAAACGCTTGCTGAGGAACAGGGATTGGGCTTTGGCAAGCTGGCGCAGCCGATGCGCGCAGCACTCACCGGGACGACAACCTCGCCCGGTATTTTCGATGTTCTGGTCCTTTTAGGACGGGAAGAATCCCTGGCACGGCTCAACGCGCAAGCTGCGTAGAGCCGCGAGGGAATAGATAGATTTAGGGCAGGAGACCAACCTTGGCAGACAAGCAGGCGAAACTCGAACTGGGCGGCGAAACCTATGATTTTCCCGTGCTCGAAGGCAGCACCGGACCTGATGTAGTCGATATTCGCAAGCTTTACGGCCAAACTGGCGCTTTCACATTTGACCCCGGCTATAAATCAACCGCGAGCTGCGAAAGCGCGCTGACCTATATTGACGGTCAAGAAGGCGTACTGCTCCACCGTGGTTATCCCATCGGTCAATTGGCAGAACATTCCAGCTTTATGGAAGTCTCCTACCTGTTGCTCAATGGCGAGCTGCCCAATCAGGCCGAGCATGATGAGTTTGTGCACACGATTACGCGTCACACGATGCTGCACGATCAGTTAAACACGTTCTACACCGGTTTCCGCCGCGACGCGCACCCAATGGCGATTATGTGCGGCGTAGTGGGTGCTCTTTCCGCGTTCTACCATGACAGCACTGATATCTCGGACCCGGAGCACCGCAAGATCAGCTCGCACCGCTTGATCGCCAAAATGCCGACGATTGCGGCGATGGCTTATAAGTATGCGGTGGGCCAGCCATTCATGCAGCCCACGAATGACCTGAGCTATACGGGAAATTTCCTGCGGATGACTTTTGGTGTTCCGGCAGAGGAATATGAGGTTCACCCCGCAATTGAAAAAGCGATGGACCGGATATTCATCCTCCACGCCGATCACGAGCAGAACGCGTCGACTTCAACCGTTCGGCTTGCGGGTTCTTCAGGTGCAAACCCATTTGCATGTATTGCGGCCGGCATTGCTTGCCTCTGGGGTCCTGCACATGGCGGTGCCAACGAAGCCGCGCTCAATATGTTGCAAGAGATCGGTTCGCCTGACCGTATTCCTCATTATATTGAACGTGCGAAGGATAAGAGCGATCCGTTCCGCCTAATGGGCTTTGGCCATCGGGTTTATAAAAATTACGATCCGCGCGCGACTGTGATGCAGCAAACGCTGAAAGAGGTGTTTGAGGCGCTGAACGTGGATGATCCTGTTTTTGAGACCGCATTACGGCTCGAGGAACTGGCGCTCAACGATGACTATTTCAAAGAGAAGAAGCTGTTCCCGAATGTGGACTTCTATTCCGGGATTATCCTGAGCTCGATCGGCTTCCCGACCACAATGTTCACAGCTCTGTTTGCGCTCGCGCGCACAGTGGGCTGGGTTGCTCAATGGAACGAAATGATCTCTGATCCGGGCCAAGTTATTGGCCGTCCGCGTCAGCTTTACACTGGCCCGACTGCGCGTGATTATGTGCCGATGGGCAGTCGCTGAACACGTTAGTCAGCGGGTAGTGTCAGTCTGAATTCAGCGCCGGTCCTTTGATCGGCGCTGTCAGGCGTCATAATCTCCAAATCGCCGCCCATCGCCAAGGCTAATTTGCGCGAGATATACAGGCCCAACCCTGATCCGCTGTCGTTGCCGCCGTCGCTGTCACGACCAAGGCGTTCGAATTTCTCAAAGATTTTTGTTGCCTGTTGTGCGTCGACACCGGGACCTTCATCGCGCACGGTGACACTCACAGTGTCTCGTGAGGATGCGCAGCTGGTCACAAGAATTCGGCTGTTCTCAGGTGAATAGGCGATCGCGTTACCGATCAAGTTGATCAAGATTTGCAGTACACGGCGGAATTCACCTGTGGCCATGGCGGGCGCGCAGGAATCGCTGAGTTCGACTGTTATTGCTTTGTCCTGTGCTCGCACGCCCAGAATACCCGCAGCACGGCTTGCAGCATCAGCAACATCAACTGGCTCGCTTGCGGTTTGAAAGTCCGCGGCCTCGACCACTTCAAGGTCAGCCAGATCGTCCAACATGCCCGAGAGATGTTGACCTGCGGCTGATATATGCCCGGCATATTCGCTGTATTCTTCGCGCAATGGTCCGGCGAGGCGCGTGCGTATAGTCTCAGCATTCGCGATGATCCGCGCTATGGGTTGGCGCAGGACAGGGGTCAATGCACTCCCGACTAGGCGAGAATGCTCCCCCTCCTCATCGATATCGTCGAGCATATCCACCGGCACAAACGGTTCATCTGCAACCAGCAACAACTCAAATCCGCGTGGTGACGCGGTTCCCGGGCCAATTGGTAGCAGACGAGTCCGCCACTCGCGTTGCGAACCGGGTATCGTGCAGCGTGTTCCATCTAGCAGTCGCCAATGCAGCGGTTGGTGGTGCGCGACCTCATGAAGCTCAACATAGTCGCTCCACACTTTTCCCGGCTGCGTTGAAATAGCCGATTGGAACCCGGTTGCGTCGCCGGCAGTGGTGGAAACGATCTGCACCCGTTGACGAGCATCGAGACGCGCTGTGATCTCTGCCGCTGCACGGTCAATCGCGTCGATCCGTTCGCCCAACTCCTGAGAATTGGTTTGTGGCAATGGCGTTCTTTGCCAGTTTTCGACCAGCAATTCGCAACCACCGCCCTCTTCGTCGCTCAGCGGGTGGATACGGACAAATCCTGTCACCATTTCCTCACCATCAAAGGCGCTGAATTCACGCGCGATGCGCAAACCCATTCGGCGGCCCTGCTGCACCAAATCGAGCAATTCTGGCACTGCCAACGTGCCAGGCAGCGCACCGCCGCATGCCTCATGCAGGTCAGCCAGCGGCTCATCTGCAGTGATCAGGCGATCGCTACCATCGGTTAATCCGCGTGCGGCCAAAAGAGATTGCTGACGGTTCACGGGTCAATCCCATTCAGTAGCGCTTGCGCGCGCTCGATTGGCAATGCCGCGAGATCTTCTGGGAGCATTTGTGCGGGATTGATGAGCATAAACTGACGCTCAATCGCAGTCGCGCTCATCCCGCCTGCACGAAGACTCAGAGCAAGTCGAGCGCCTTGATTTTCATGGCAAGCAAGCACCGCAAAGTCACGTTTCTGCCGGGTCAACGCCGCCATTGAGCTTGCGAACAAGGCAAGCCCTGCATGTTCCAACTCGAGAGCCGCAACAGCACCGCCACGCATCGAGGACGTAAGACGCGCAAGCAGACCAAGCCGCCCTGCCCCTTCGTCGTAGTTCGCTCTAAGCATGGTCAAAGCGACCCCAATTTCGCCAGTATCAAGGCCCAGATCTAGATCGACAGCTTCAAATTGTGCGAGAACCCTCGCAAACAGCTCGGATGGCAATTCACTCAATGGCAAATCCATCCGCCGCTGGCTTTGCATAAAGCGTGATTGCGCAGCCAAAGTGCCCATCGCCAGCTCGGCAATCGACGGTTTGTCCGATGCGATCAATTCTTGCAACAGAGGCGACAGCACGGGATCAATCGAGGCACGATGCTCAAGGCGGGCGGCAAAATGGCCCTCGATCGCGAGCGCATACAAATGGTCCAGCAGCGCAGTATCACGCGCAATCTCTTCGGCTAAGGCATCGATAGTCGCTGGATCGCTGGGCTCGCTAGGCGGCGATGCTTGGCAAGCGTTGAGCAATTGCTGCGCCAAATCGTTGAGCATTCCGCGTAATCGAGCGACAATCGCATCGGTAACGAGAGCCTGACCCGGACTATCCAACATATGCGAAATAACAGGCGCAACACCGCGAAGGGCGCGGGACTCGCGCGCTAATGCACCCTTGAGGATGGCTTCCACGGACGTGGTTTCAGTGCGGTCCAATGCCATATTGCCCATGGGGTAGCCTTTACGCCGCCTATGGTTAAGCCCCGGTTAGCTTTCTGACTTAGCTGATGGGAGCATGTCGTGCAGTAGCAAATCAGCCAATGCAAGGAGGCCGAACACCGCCAAAGCTGCGTCGAGATGACCTGATGTCGCAGCAATTGCGAGCAGAGCAAGGTGCAAGGCGCGGTCGCTCCAGAAAGAAGCAAGTCGAGTCTTTCCTGGCTTTCCGGCCAAGTAAAGCAGCCCTAGAGCGAGGATTGGCAATGCGATCTTGGCAGTCAAGCCCGCATCAGAAAACTGCACATAGGCAAGTACCGCGGCCAATGCCGCACCACATTCAATGCAGATAACGCGCGCCAAATCGAGCTTGCCCGACCGTTTTCTCGACCATAGGTTTTCGCGCAATGAGGCCAGCGCGTCTGCGAAATTGCCTGCAAAAGCCGCAACAGCGGCCAGGGCCAGACCTACAATCCCATAGCCGAACCCTGTCAATGCAACCCCTGCGAGCATTGCCGCACAAGCAATTGCTACGCCCACCTCAGCGCCGCTTTCGATGCCACGCGGAGCCAATGCACGCACGGTAGCGGCTGCGACAGCCTTACTTGGACTTAATGCGGATGGAACTGTCACGGCGGCGTCAATCAGAGTCGCTTCACGCTTTGCGAGCATCTCATCGTCCACTGCGAGCAACCAGTTCTGTGGCTGCTCCAAAACTGCGCCAATATCACGACACTGCGTCCTTCCCTGCAATCCAAGCCGCAGCAAGAGGGACATTGGGTCACCATCGGGCGGCAAGTCGGCAAGCTGTTGGACTTGCCCGGCGCGCATAATTGCAAGGCCAGCCCAATGCCGGTCCCGATCAATCCGCTCAAAATCCTCAGCATATGATTGGGCCAGAACGTCATTTGCCGGAAGTGTCGCTATCCCGAGGCCCGAAACTTCACCGCTGGATACAGAATTGAGCGCCGTCTGGCGATCAATCACCAAACCATCACGGATCATCACCAATTCATCATCCGTCCTCACAAGGCTGGTGAGTTGAATATTGCCTCGAATTGCATGGAATTCTGCGCCAGCACCCTCCACCGCGCGCTGCAACGCCAGTATTGTGTTGGTCGGCGCATCACACAAGCAAATGATCCGGTCACACCCCAACGCTTGAGCCAGATCGGCTTGCCATTCGAGCACACGCCTCCCGCCCAGCATCAATTCCGCGCGCAATTCGCCGCTAGTGGTGCGTTTAACGGCGGCGATCAGGGCGATACGCAAGCGGCGGTTCCTATGGCGTGGCCCTCACTTGAGCCGGAACCCATGAGCTACGCCGCAACTGTGCCGCGCATCAAGCGTGCGTCTGAGATAAACCCCGTCATTTTGCGGCAGCTGGTTGTTTGAGCCGCCCTAAGCGTTGCCAGCGAAACGGGCGAGAACGGTTTCGATGTCACGGACGGCGGCCGGTTCCCCCGGTGCCGATGACAGCGCGTTCTCTGCCGCGATCAGTAAGTCCTCAGCGTGAAAGCTGGCAGCTAGCCCCTTCAATCGCATTGCTGCGACGTTCCAATTGCCATCACAACGCGACCGTTTTAGCAGGTCGAGTTGCTTCGCCGCGCTTTCTACAAACGCACTGCGCAACTCGCCCAACAGCGCCGGATCATCTCCGGCAGCCGCAGCAAGTGTCGCATCCAGAGCTCCGCTTTCATATGCCATAGGGAACGGGATAACGCGTATTAGGTTAAAGCAGGGTTTATCCTGAACCCGTGTGTGGTATTAGGCATTTATGTCGATTGGTAACCATATTCGGGCCGTGGGCCAGGACGCTGCGCAGGATGCGCAATCGGAAATCACTTCTGAAGAAGGCGATGCGCCGGAATCTGAGACGTCTGAAGCAGGCGAAGATCTCGATCTGAGCGATTACCTCGAAGAGTCTCCTTACGAGGATACCGACGAGCAATTGGGCGAGCGGTTTGGCTGGGTCGCGCCGGCTATTGCCGCCGCTCTGATCGTGGGTTGGACGGGACTATATTTGTGGGCGATGCAGGGGCAATTGCTCGCTGCGCCCAGCGAATGGGTCCGCTGGATCATCGATTGGTCGGTTCCCGTGCTGCTGGTTGGCGTTGGCTGGCTTTTGACGATGCGCCATTCTCACGCAGAGGCTAATCGCTTCGCTCAGACCGCATCGCTGTTGTCGCGTGAAAGCAGCGAGCTTGAGACACGTCTTACCGTGGTCAATCGCGAATTGAGCTTGGCGCGCGAGTTTCTTAGCGCTCAGTCGCTTGAGTTGGAGTCTCTGGGCCGCGTAGCAAGTGAGCGGATTTCCACCCATGCGGGCGAATTGCAACAATTGATCAAAGACAACGGTGCTCAAGTCGATGCGATTGGCAGCGCCAGCGAAGCGGCCTTGGGTAATATGACGAGCCTGCGCGATGATTTGCCTGTGGTGGCGAATTCTGCGCGCGATGTCTCCAATCAAGTCGGAAATGCCGGGCGCAATGCGCAAGAGCAGCTTGAGAAATTGATCAGTGGGTTTGAACGGCTCAATCAGTTTGGCAAAGCCAGCGAAACACAGGTCACCGCTCTGGATGGCCGAGTCTCCGAGTCGTTAAGCGGGTTTGAAACGCAGATGGAGCGGATCAACGACGTGATCAGCGCTCGATTTGGTGCGGTTCAGGAACAGGCTGGCAATTATCGATCCGAGGTCGACGCAGCCGAAGGCAAGGCTCTGACCGCTCTAAATGAGCGGATGGAGATGTTGCAGTCCGAGACCAAAGCGATTGCCGGCACATTGCGTGAAGCGGAAGTGGGCGCGATGGAACAGTTAAAGCAATCGCGTGAACGGTTTGAAGCGGACGTTACAAAGACGGTGGAATCGCTCGACAGGCTTGATGCCCATGCGCTGGGCGCGTCACAGAACCGGATCAAAGAGCTCCACGAAGAAGCCGCTCGTTTTGATGAGAAACTAGCGACGCGTGATCGCAACTTCCAAGAGCAGATGGCCAAACGTCAGGAAGAATTCGACACGCGTGAGGCGCAGGCAAGCGAAGTTCTAGCGCAGCGCCTGACCAATCTCGACGATGCTCTAGCAGAACGTCGCGAAGCGCAGACGGCACAGACGGAAAAGCTGGTTGAACAAAGCGCTGCTATGACTGAACAGCTGGATGCGCTCTCCAAACTGATCAGCGAGATTGACACGCAAGGAGAAACCACACGCGCCGGACTGACATCAGGACTGGAAGAATTCAGCGCGACAGTTGCTGATAAACAGGCTGCTCTTGGCGAAACCGAAGCGAAATTGAGCGAACTGACGGAAGCGGGCATTCGCTTGCTTGAGATCATCCAGTCAGGCGCTCAGCACAGCCGGGAAGATCTGCCGCAAGCGATCGAAGTGGCGTCGGGATCATTGGGCACGGTTGAAGAACGTGCAGCCAAATTGTCAGGCATGATGTTCGCCACCAATCAACAAGCGCAAGGGATCAGCAATTACCTGATCGAAACCCAGTCCAAGATTGAGGACACGGATAGTTCCATCGATGCTTTGCAGACAAAACTGACCGAGCAATCAGAAGATGCTCTTGCCAAACTGCAAGGGCTCCGCGGAGGGTTCACACGCCTAACCAAACAGAGCGAGGGCTTTGCAGAAGATACGCAGGGCAAACTGCGAGAAGCGCTTGCGAAGCTGGAGGAAGCAACCACCACCGCGTTTGCAACATTGGAAGATGGTGCGCGTGAGAAAGTGACATCGCTCGCTGGGACCATTTCTCAGGATGCCGTGGCAGAGATCGAGCGGGCTTTGCGCAGTGACACTGCTGAAGCGGTTGGAAAGCTCGAGGAAGCGGCTGCTCAGGCCTCTGGCGCTGGGCGCGAAGTGACGGTCCAACTGCGTGATCAATTGGCCAAGGTCAACGAGCTGACCATCAATCTGGAACAGCGCATCGCAAGATCACGCGAACTGGCCGAGGAACAGGTTGGCAATGACTTTGCCCGGCGAATGGCACTCATCACAGATAGCCTCAATTCAAGTGCGATCGATATTGCTGGCGCGCTCTCAACGGAAGTCACCGACACGGCTTGGGACGCCTATTTGAAAGGCGACCGGGGCATCTTTACCCGACGCGCGGTCCGACTGCTCGACAATGGCGATGCAAAAGAGATCGCGGACCTATATCAAAGCGACGATGCCTTTAAAGGCAATGTCAGCCGCTACATCCACGATTTCGAGGCGATGCTCCGCTCCATGCTCTCGACCCGTGATGGCAACGCGTTAGGCGTGACGATCCTCGGGTCGGATATGGGCAAGCTTTACGTGGTTCTCGCTCAGTCGATTGAACGGTTGCGCAACTAAGCTCTAACGCTCAGTGCCAAGATTGGACGGAGGATCGGGGAAGACATTGATGTCGTCCGCGCTGATCCAGCCATATTCGAAATTAAGCACAAAGAGAGTGGTCAGCAAAGCTGCTACTATTGTTGCCCGGATTACCAACTTACCGGGACGGAAATTGACCGGCGCGCTATCGGCCTGACCCGGCACTTTTTCGACACCCGCCTCGTCCGCAGTGCGCACGCCAAATGGCAGCATGACAAAGGCGCTCATCACAAAGAAAAGGAAATAGATTGCAATGATGGAAGTGATTTTCATCGCGTTGCATTTCCACCATCAAGGCCCGGCATAATCACGCGCACTTGCGGATTCTTACCCGACCAACGCCGCGCAGCACGCCGCGCTGCAAGACGCGTTGCCTCGTGGACAGCCACTGGATCAGTTGCATCGCGCCCTTTCAGCTTACCAATCGCTTTCAGAATATCACGCTGCGTTTCCTCGATGAACTCGGGCATGTCCTCATCCAGCGGCAGGCCTATTGCCTCGATCGCCGGGCTTTCCCCACGGGCCAGAACGACAAAGACAAGCCCCTCATGCGCGACACGGCGACGCATGGCAACCGCTTCGCCGTCAGCGGGCGCGATGATGTCACCATCAAGCACAAGGCGACCATTGCGGACTTCCGCGATCTTACCCGGATCACCTGGAGCAAGCCGCACAATATCTCCGTTGGACTGGACGATATTGGAAGGAATACCGTGCTCTTTGCCAACCTTCGCCTGCTCACGCATGTGCCGCATTTCGCCATGGACTGGGATCAGGATGTCGGGCCGCAACCAGTCATAGAGGGCCTCAAGCTCTGGGCGTCCCGGATGGCCTGAAACGTGGATCAGGCTTTGCCTGTCAGTAACCATCGTAATGCCGCGCCGCGACAATTGGTTCTGCATCTTTCCGATAGCAATCTCATTGCCCGGTATCTGCCGCGAGGAGAACAGCACGACATCACCGCTTACCAATTCGAGCGGGTGGTTATCATCAGCAATGCGCGAAAGCGCCGCACGAGGCTCACCCTGCCCACCCGTCGCAATGATCAGAACTTCACCCCGCGGCAATTGCATGGCTGTGTTGAAATCCACCGGCTCAGGAAAATCCTGAAGATAGCCGTTGCTCTGCGCTACTTCGATAATACGGTCGAGTGAACGCCCTGCCACGCAAATCTGTCGGCCATTTTCGCGCGCAACTTCGCCTAGAGTCTGTAAACGGGCGACATTGCTGGCGAAGGTTGTGACCAGAACACGTTTACCCGCATGGAGAGCGATTTCGTCCATCAGCCCCTTATGCACGGCCCCTTCGGAACCGGATGGATTGGGATTGAAGACATTGGTGCTGTCGCACACCAGCACATCAACGCCTTCATCACCGATGGCACGTAGCTCTTCCTCGGTTGTCGGTTCGCCAATGATAGGATCTTCGTCCAGCTTCCAGTCGCCAGTATGAAAAACGCGGCCATAGGCCGTGTCGATCAACAGCGCGTTGCCCTCTGCAATAGAGTGCGCAAGCGGCAGGTAACAGATGTTGAACGGCCCAATGTCAAAAGCGCCGTGATCATCGGCAATGACGTTCAGCTCAACCTTGCCCAGCAAACCCGCTTCTTGCAGTTTGCGCGCGACCAGATCGGCAGTGAACGGCGTCGCGTAAAGAGGTACGCCAAGTTCACCTGCGAAATAGGGAACCGCGCCGATATGATCCTCATGCGCATGAGTCAGGACGATACCGAGCAGGTCCTTGGTCCGTTCCTCAATAAAGTCGAGGTCCGCAAAGACCAGATCAACGCCGGGATACTCGCCCCCGGAAAAGGTCATGCCTAAATCGACCATCAGCCATTTGCCGTCGCACCCATAGAGGTTGACGTTCATGCCAATTTCGCCGGACCCACCAAGAGCCAGAAACAACAGCTCTTTTTCGGGAGAATAGTTCTTTTTCACGCAGTCTCAAATTCAGATTAGAATGTCAGGATTGGGTCCGGGTAGCGGCTTGTCCAGCAAGGATCGCTAGGCCCTGTATGGTCAAATCAGCATCGACCTCATCAAATATCTCGGTTGCCTCGTCAAATAGGATCGCCAACCCGCCGGTTGCCACGACCTTCGCAGGACGCCCGATCTCAGACTTCATGCGTTCAACGATGCCTTCCATCATTGCCACATAGCCCCAAAACACACCAATGAGCATTTGGTCCTCGGTGTTGCGCCCAATGACGCTGGTGCTTTCCGGCGCACGAATGGCGATACGGGGCAGTTTTGCGGTTTTACCCACCAATGCATCGAGTGACAGGTTGATGCCCGGCGCGATGGACCCACCTTTATATGCGCCATTGAAATCGACCGCTTCAAATTTCGTCGCTGTTCCAAAGTCGATGACGATTAAATCACCGCCATATTTGTGATGCGCAGCAAGGATGTTCAGCGCTCGATCCGCACCCAAGGAGCTGGGCTGATCCACATCAATTTCAAAGCGCCAGGCGGCCTCACCCACTCCGGCTTTAAGCGGGGTGATGCCAAAATATTTCTGCGCAAGAACAGTCAGATTGTGATCGGCACGAGGGACAACAGAAGCAAAAACGATCTTCTTGATATCTTCACGCTCGACACCTTCAATCGCCAGCAATTGAAGCAACCACACGGCGTATTCATCGCCAGTGCGACGCGGATCCGTGGCAATACGCCAGCGAGCGCGCGGCGTTTGCGTGTCATCACCCTCAGCATCGAACAGCGCAAATACGACATTGGTGTTTCCGACATCAGCTGCCAGCAGCATAGCCTTACTCCTTACGAGATATCGCCTGCCCGAATGACACGTTCAGAGCCATCCGCCAAGCGCAGACGCAGTGCGCCATCGACTTGTTCTAAACCTGCGAATGTTCCTTGGACTGAACTCCCATCGGCATCGTGGACGCTAACGGGTGCCCCCGTATAGTAACCAGAATTGTGTAAGAAGGCTTTCAGGATGGGAACCAAGCCGTCTTTGCGCCACGCTTTGAGGTAGTCGGCAAAGACGCCTGCCAGAGTTACGCCAAAGCTCTGAACGTCCGGCGTTGCGGCATAATCCGATAGAGCGGCAGTTTTGCGGTCGGAGAATTGCGGCGCGCTCGCCAAGTTTACACCTATGCCAACAACCACATGATGGTCGATCATTTCCAACAAGATGCCAGAGACCTTGCCGTCATTGAGCAACACGTCATTAGGCCATTTCAATTTTGGTCGACACGCTCCATCAAGCGTCACATCAATCGCTTGGCCAACAGCAAGCGCGGCTACGAAGCTGAGTGAAGCAGGGACCGGGTCCCCTTTGCGGACTGCGACCACGGTCGATCCCATAAAGTTGCCGGAACCATCTTGCCATTCACGACCTTGTCGCCCTTTGCCGGCAGATTGACGGCGGGCTGCATGCCATGCCCCCTCAGCAGGGATATCCCCTGCCCGCACTGCACTGGCAAGATCAGCGTTGGTTGATCCGGTTTCCTCAACCCAAGTTATGGGTCCGCTGCCGCTCAAACCGCAACGAACAGCGCGGCAGCCGCCTTATCCGCAAGATCAGTGAGTGATTGCGTCATCAGGTATCCCAAGGGGGATACGATCAGCGCTGTCAGGATCAAGAGAGCCCAATGCGAATTACCACTTTTGCCTTTAACGACATCGACCGCATCATCAAAGAACATCACTTTGACGAACTTGATGTAGTAGAACGCGCCAATGACGCTCGCTGCAATGGCAATCGCCGCAAAGGCGACAAGGCCCGCCTCGACAGTCGCCTTAAAGATCACAAACTTGCTGAAGAAACCAAGCAGTGGTGGGATGCCCGCAAGGCTAAACATCAACACAAGCAGCGACCAGGCGATCACCGGGCGCGTTGTCGCAAGGCCGCGAATATCCCCAAATGTCTCATAGAGATGACCATCCTCGCTGCGGAGCATTAGGAGAGCGACAAAGCTGCCAAGGCTCATCACAACATAGATGAACAGGTACACCAGCATTGCGCTGGCACCGTCAGCATTCGCAACCGCCAGACCGAGCAGGATAAAACCGATATTGTTGATCGAGGAATAAGCAAGCAGACGCTTCAAATTCTCTTGGCCAATCGCGCCCAATGCCCCGAACACAATCGACGCAAGTGCAGCAAACATTACAATCTGCTGCCAAGCTAGGACTTGCCCGCCAAACACTTCGAACACGACTCGCGCTGTCAGGGCGACGGCTGCCACTTTGGGTGCGGTGGAGAAGAAGGCTGTTACAGGTGTCGGCGCACCTTCGTAAACGTCAGGCGTCCACATGTGAAATGGAACGGCGGCGATTTTAAACGCAAGGCCGGCCATCACAAAGATCAGGCCAAACAATTGCCCAGTGCTCAAGTCGCCCTCTAGCCCCGCGCGGACGCTGACAAAGTCGGTCCCTCCGGTAAAACCGTAGAGCAGGCTAATCCCGTATAGCAGGATACCCGAGGCCAGTGCGCCTAGGACGAAGTACTTGAGGCCCGCCTCAGCCGAGCGCTGGTCCTGACGCAGGATGGATGCGAGCACATAAGCGGCCAGCGAATTCAGCTCCAACCCAAGATAGAGCGTAATGAAATCGGCGGCAGAGACCATGATGCTCATGCCTAAAACGGCAAAGAGCACCAGCACTGAGTATTCCGCCCGCAAGCCCTTCTCGCTCCCAGCTGCTTCGCTGTTGAAGAAGGCCGGCGCAATCATCAGACAACCAATGGCAGCGAGATAGATCAGTGCTTTGGCAAACAGCGCAAAGCCATCAACCTTAATCAAAGTGCCAAAAGCGTAGGTGTCAGGCCCGGTGCCGAAATGTAGCCCCGGAACAAGCATGAAACCTGCGCCAAACAGAGCGGCAGCCGCGAGAATGGCGACAGGCCGCGCCATTTTGTCGCCGCGCCATGCGCATACCAAAAGGAGCATCAAGCCTGATGCGGTCAGGATCAATTCGGGCGCGATCAGCGCGAAGGAAGCTGGAAAATCCATCAGTGCGCCCCCTCCCCATCATGCTCAATCGCATTGGCCATTCCATCACGCGGAGTGCCAGCGGCAAGCTCCGCATCACTTGCCGGGGCAGCGTCTGCAATTTGTGCATTCAGCACTCTGATATCTTCACGCATTGGGGCAAGGAAACTCTCTGGATAGACGCCCATCCACAACACAACAGCCGCAATCGGAACCATCATCGCCCATTCGCGCGGACGGATGTCAGACATTGCAGCAGCGTCTTCGTTCGTCTGAGCGCCAAAGGCGACGCGGCGATAGAGATAAAGCATGTAAGCGGCACCGAGGATGATACCGGTGGTGCAGATCAGCGCCACGAGACTCGATGTTTGATAGATGCCCGCAAGTGAGAGAAACTCACCAACAAAGCCGCTGGTCCCCGGCAAACCGATAGAGGCCATCGTGAACAGCAGGAAGAATATCGCGTAATACGGCATGTTGATGCTGAGCCCGCCATACCGCTCAATCTCGCGCGTATGCAGGCGGTCGTAAATCACGCCTACACACAGGAACAAAGCGCCAGAAACAAGACCATGGCTGAGCATGATCAGCATCGCGCCCTCCAACCCTTGTACATTGAACGCGAACAATCCGACCGTAACAATCGCCATGTGAGCAACCGAGGAATAGGCAATCAGTTTCTTCATGTCTGCCTGAACCAACGCGACCAGCGAAGTGTAGATCACCGCGATCATCGAGAGGATAAAAACGAGCCATGCAAATTCAGCGCTGGCCTCTGGGAACATTGGCAGGCTGAACCGGATAAAACCGTATCCGCCCAATTTCAGCAGCACACCCGCCAAAATCACTGAACCTGCAGTCGGCGCCTGAACGTGCGCATCGGGCAGCCATGTGTGGAACGGCCACATCGGTACCTTCACCGCGAAACTGGCAAAGAATGCGAGCCACAGCCACATTTGTGCGCCTTCTGGGAACGGATACTCCATCAGTGTCGGAATGTCCGATGTGCCAGCGGTCGCCGTCATCCAGAACATTGCCACCAGCATCAGCACCGATCCCAGCAGCGTGTAGAGGAAGAATTTGTAGGACGCGTAGATGCGATTATCGCCGCCCCATACTCCGATGATCAAATACATCGGGATCAGGCCTGCTTCGAAGAAGATGTAGAACAAGAACAGATCCTGCGCCGCAAAGGTGCCGATCATCAGCACCTCCATGAACAGGAACGCCGCCATATATTCGCCAACGCGCTTTGTTATCGCTTCCCAACTGGCAAGGATGCAAATCGGCATCAGGAACACGCTGAGCATAATCAGCATCAAGGATATGCCGTCGATGCCTAGCGCGTATGAGAAGCCTGCAAACAGGTCATAGCTTTCCTGAAATTGCCACTGTGCGCCGCCAATATCGTAATTGACCCACAGCAATATACCGAGCGCAAAGGTAGCCAGTGTGCTGGCCAAAGCGATGCCGCGCGCGGGCGCTCCGTCTCCTTGATTGCCTACAAACAGGCACAGGATCGCGCCTGCGAGGGGCACCAGCATCATGGTGGTGAGGATGGGAAAGTCCATTGCTCGTCAACGCCCCTAGAGCAGCACGTAAGTGACAGCGGCGATCAGGCCCAACAGCATGATCAACGCATAGGTGTAGAGATAGCCCGACTGGATCGACTTGGCCGCGATAGAGCCCCGTTCGACCGCCCAAGCGACGCCGTTAGGTCCAAAGCGGTCAATCGTGCCGATATCGCCTAGCTTCCAGAACTGGCGGCCAAACCAGAAGGCAGGTTTGACGAAGATGGCATCATACAATTCGTCGAAATACCATTTGCGGAACACGAAATTGTGCAGCCAGCCAAAGCTCGCAACGAACTTTGCCGGAATGTCGGGCTTTGCCATGTAGGCAAGATATGCACCTGCAAAGCCGATGATCATAACGATGAGAGCGGAGTATTTTACCCAATATGGGACCGCGTGCATCGCGTGGATCAGGTTCTCATTATAGACAATCGATCCAGCCCAAAACGCCGCATCATCCAAGAAACTTGGCGCAAAGACCTGACCCGCCGCCACTGCGCCAAGTGTCAGGACACCCAACGGGATCAACATCGAGACGGGGCTTTCATGCGGATGATATCCGCCAGTCGTGTCTTCGCCCGCTTCTTCGGGAGTTTTGTGGACGGTGTGCTGAATATGCTCGCTTTCGATCCAGCGCGGCTTGCCCCAAAATGTGAGGAACATAAGCCGCCAGCTGTAAAAGCTTGTGAGCAAAGCTGCCGTCACACCCAACCAGAACGCCATCGTCCCAGTCCCGGTGCCGCGCGCGAATGCCACTTCGAGGATCGCATCTTTCGACCAGAAACCAGCGAAGCCAAAGCCGAGATGATAAACACCCAGACCTGTGATCGCGAGCGTGCCCATCAACATGGCAAAGAACGTCAGCGGGATCGCTTTGCGAAGACCACCATAATAGCGCATGTCTTGCTCATGGTGCATCGAGTGGATGACCGAGCCAGCACCGAGGAACAACAAAGCCTTAAAGAATGCGTGCGTGAAAAGGTGGAACATCGCCACACCGTATGCGCCGACGCCCACGGCAAAGAACATATAGCCCAGCTGTGAACAGGTCGAATATGCGATCACCCGCTTGATGTCCCACTGCGTGGTCCCGATGGTCGCGGCAAAGAAACATGTCGCTGCGCCAACAATGGTCACCAGCATCAGCGCGGTCGGCGCAGTCTCGAACATCGGCGACAGGCGGCAAACCATGAACACGCCCGCGGTCACCATAGTTGCTGCGTGGATCAGAGCGCTAACCGGGGTTGGCCCCTCCATCGCATCGGGAAGCCATGTGTGCAGACCCAATTGAGCCGATTTGCCCATCGCTCCGATGAACAAAAGGATGCACAGAATATCCATCGTATAAAGGCGCATGCCAAGGAACGTGATCGTCGACCCGCTCATCGCAGGCGCCGCTTCGAGGATTTCAGGAATCGAAGTCGTTTGGAACACCACAAAGGTACCAAAGATCCCCAGCATAAAGCCGAGATCGCCAACCCGGTTGACTACAAAAGCCTTAATCGCGGCCGCACCGGCGCTTGGCTTCTTAAACCAGAACCCGATCAGTAGGTAAGAGGCCAGCCCCACCCCTTCCCAGCCAAAGAACATTTGGACGAGGTTATCGGCAGTCACCAGCATCAACATGGCGAATGTAAACAGCGACAGATAGGCGAAGAAGCGCGGCTGATCCGGATCCTCGTCCATGTAACCCCATGAATAGAGGTGGACGAGCGCAGAGACCGTATTGATCACCACCAGCATCACAGCGGTCAGCGCATCGACCCGCAGCGCCCAGTCGAAGCTCATCGTGCCCGATTGCACCCATTTGAGCACCGGCACGACTTGCGCAGTCTCACTACCGTTCAAAAACCCGATAAAGATCGGCCAGCTAAGCGCGGCGGACAGGAACAAGGCCCCTGTTGTGATCGACTTTGTGACCACATTGCCCAGCATCCGGTTGCCCAACCCTGCGATGATCGCAGCGAGCAAGGGTGCAAAGACGATGATAAGGATTGGATCCACCGGTGCTTATCCCTTCATCCGGTTGACATCGTCGACTGCGATTGTGCCGCGTCCGCGATAATAGATGACAAGAATTGCAAGTCCGATGGCTGCCTCTGCCGCCGCGACGGTGAGCACCATCATGGCGAATATCTGTCCGACCAGATCACCCTTAGCCGCGCTAAACGCCACCAGATTAATGTTCACGGCAAGCAAAATCAGCTCCACCGACATCAGGATCACAATCACATTCTTGCGATTGATAAAGATACCCAACACGCCGAGCACAAACAGGATTGCGCCCACGACAAGGTAATGTTCGATGCCGACAGCTTCGGTCATAGCTCAACCCCCTTGCCATACTCTGGGTTTTTGAGGACCGTTGCCTCTTCCGGGCGACGCGAAATTTGCTTGCCGATATCCTGACGACCGCGCGCACCCGGTTTCGGTTCGCGATGGGTCAGGACGATTGCCCCGATCATGGCAACGAGCAGGATGATGCCAGCCACTTCGAACAGAATGATGTAGTCGTCGTAAAGCAGCGCACCGATGGACGCGATATTGCTAACGTCATCTCTCACAGGCGCCATTTCGTCACTTGCGCCCAGTTCCAGCCCACCTGCACCATAGGCTCCAATGCCAAGGCCCAGTTCTGCCAGAAGGATGAGTGCAACCGCGATCCCCAGTGGGAAATTCTTCACAAATCCTGCGCGCATCGCGGCAAAATCAATGTCGAGCATCATGACCACGAACAGGAACAGGACGGCGACAGCCCCCACATAAACGATCACCAACAGCATCGCGATAAACTCTGCGCCGACCAAAACCATCAGGCCCGCCGCGTTAAAGAACGCGAGGATGAGCCAGAGCACAGAATGCACCGGGTTGCGCGACAGGATAACCATCACCGCGCTTGCGATGACCAGCCCTGCTAACAGGTAAAAGGCTAGTGTCTGAATCATGATCCCTGTTTTTCCATCCCGCGCAGGCCCCTAGCGGTAGGGTGCATCCGCTTCAAGATTGGCCGCGATGGCCCGTTCCCACTTGTCACCATTTGCGAGCAGTTTTGCCTTGTCATAAAGCAATTCCTCACGCGTTTCAGTGGCATATTCGAAGTTTGGCCCCTCCACGACGGCGTCAACCGGGCAGGCCTCCTGACAAAACCCGCAGTAGATACATTTGGTCATGTCGATGTCGTATCGCGTGGTCCGGCGGCTGCCGTCTTCGCGCGGTTCGCTCTCAATCGTGATCGCCTGCGCAGGGCAGACGGCCTCACACAGTTTGCAAGCGATGCAGCGCTCTTCACCGTTCGGATAACGGCGCAGCGCATGCTCACCACGAAAACGCGGGCTGAGAGGTGATTTCTCAAACGGATAGTTGATCGTCACTTTAGGCTTGAAGAAATACTTCAAGGTCAGCGCATGCGCCTTGAGAAATTCCCAGAGCGTGAATGATTTGAGAAGCTGGGTTGCGGTGGTCATTTTGCAAAATGTCCTGTGGCCATAAGATAGCCAGAAATTAGGGCAACAAAGATCAAGCTCATCGGCAGGAACACTTTCCAGCCAAGCCGCATCAATTGGTCATAGCGATAGCGTGGCACAGTTGCCCAGATCCAGCTGAACACGAGGAAGAACCCGAAGGTTTTCAGCAGGAACCAAACGATCCCAGGCACATAGTAGAGCGGCGCCCACTCGACAGGCGGCAACCAACCACCCACAAACAGCAGCGTGCACAGCGAGCACATCAGCAGGATGTTCGCATATTCACCCAGCCAGAACAGTGCGAAGCTCATGGAGGAATATTCGGTCTGATACCCGGCGACGAGCTCACTCTCCGCCTCTGTCAGATCGAATGGTGCGCGTGCGGTTTCAGCCAGCGCGCAGATGAAAAACACAACGAAAATCGGGAACAACAGCGGGTTGAAGAAGAACCCGTTGACGATGCCAAGCCCGTGCCCCTTCTGAGCCATGACAATATCGGTCATGTTGAATGATCCCGCCCACAGCACGACACAAACCAGAATAAAGCCGATCGAAACTTCGTAAGAGATCATCTGTGCCGCCGCGCGCATGGCGGAGAAGAACGGGTATTTGGAGTTTGACGCCCACCCGCTCATCACGACGCCGTAAACGCCAAGCGAGCTGATCGCGAGGATATAGAGCAGGCCAACATTGATATCGGCCAACACCACTCCGTCCGCAAACGGGATCACAGCCCACGCAGCCAGTGCCACGGTAAAGGTTATGATAGGCGCGAGTAGGAAAATACCTTTGTTCGCAGCGCTCGGGATAATCGTCTCTTGCAGGAATACTTTGAGGCCGTCCGCGAAGGACTGAAGCAAGCCAAACGGACCCACCACGTTCGGGCCACGTCGCAACATAATCGCGCCCAGCACCTTGCGATCAACATAGATCACCATCGCAACCGAGAACATCACGATCAGCGATATGGCGAGAATGCCCACAAGCGTCGCAACGGTCCACGCCCATTCATAGGACATACCCAGGCCTTCGAAGAACTCGGTCATTCCGCAGCCTCCTTGATCTCATCCGCGTGAAGCAGCTCTGCCGAACATTGCTGCATCACTGCGCTTGCCCGCGCGATCGGATTGGTGAGGTAAAAGTCTGCAATCGGGTAAGAGCTAATCGAGCCCTCGCCCTTGGCGCTGCTGTCCGCTTTGGGCAGCGCGCCATAATCGGCAAGACCTTCTTCGCCTAACGCAGGCACAGCAGCAATCATCTTAGCTTGCAATTCGGCGAAGCTGTCGAACCCGACGCTCACACCCAACGCATCTGCAAGCGCCCGCAGGATCGTCCAATCCTCACGCGCATCGCCCGGTGCAAAGACCGCTTTTTCTGCAAACTGCACGCGGCCTTCCGTGTTCACATAGGTGCCGTCTTTTTCCGCATAGCTCGCCGCAGGCAAGATCACATCCGCCATATGCGCACCCTTATCGCCATGGTGGCCGATATAGACTTTGAGGCTATCAGCGAACGGTTCGTGGTTCATTTCATCGGCGCTCAGGCTCAACAACACCTTCGGAGCAGCTTTTGCGATGTCGGTCATGCCGCCGGGCACAGTGAAGTCGAGCATCAACGAGCCCATGCGCGCCGCCGACATATGGAGCACGTTGAACCCATTCCAACCGTCCTTCACGAGACCAAACTTATCGACCAGTTTCAACGCTGGAGCCAGCGCTCCGTTAGCCAAGGCCGCTCCGCCAAGGATCACCGCAGGCCGCTCAGCAGCCTTCATCGCATCACCCAAAGCTTTAGGCGCTCGGTTCAGGACTTTGAGGTCTTCGCCAAGGAAGGTTGCGGGATAAGTTGTTTCCCATTCTGGGCCGACCACGAACACCTTCGCGCCTGCTTTCACAGCCTTGCGAATGCGAGCATTCACTAACGCAGCTTCCCAGCGGATATGGCTGCCAATGATCAGGATCGCATCGGCGGTTTCAATGCCAGCCAATGTTGAGTTGAAATTGACCGCAGCAATGTTCGACACATCATAGGTCATGCCCGTCTGGCGAGCCTCAACCTTGGTTGACCCACACGCGCCCAGCAGCGTCTTCGCCGCAAACATCGTTTCGCAATCAACCATATCGCCAGCAACCGCAGCGATGCTCGATTTGTCATCGCCCAAATGCGTCGCGATCACGTCGAACGCTTCGCTCCAATTCGAAGCAGTGAGCTTGCCGGCCTTACGCACGAAAACCTTGTCCAGGCGGCGCTTCATCAAGCCATCGACCTGATAGCGGCCCTTATCGGACAGCCATTCCTCATTCACATCGTCATTGATGCGAGGAAGCGCGCGCATAACTTCGCGGCCCTTTGAATGGAGCGAAATGTTCGCGCCAACCGCGTCAGACACATCAATGCTGAGTGTACGTTTCAATTCCCAAGGCCGCGCTTCAAACGCATACGGACGCGAGGTCAGCGCACCGACCGGGCAAAGGTCAATAACATTGGCGGACAATTCGTGCGACGCAGCCTGTTCGAGATAGGTCGTAATCTGCATATCTTCGCCGCGATACAGCGCGCCGATCTCATCAACACCCGCAATTTCCTCAGAAAAGCGCACGCAGCGTGTGCAGTGAATGCAGCGGGTCATGATCGTCTTGATCAATGGCCCCATGTTCTTCTCGGTAACCGCGCGCTTGTTTTCCTGAGTGCGCGAGGTGCCTTTGCCATAGGTCATGGACTGGTCTTGCAAATCGCATTCACCACCCTGATCGCAAATTGGGCAATCGAGAGGGTGATTGATCAAGAGAAACTCCATCACGCCCTCTCTGGCCTTTTTGACCATCGGCGTGTCGGTACGGATTTCCTGCCCCTCACCCGCAGGCAAAGCGCACGATGCCTGAGGTTTCGGCGGCCCTGGCTTCACTTCGACCAAACACATGCGGCAATTGCCTGCGATGCTGAGACGCTCGTGATAGCAGAAACGCGGGATTTCCTTGCCCGCTTGCTCGCAAGCCTGAAGGACAGTCGCGCCTGCTGGAACTTCGATTTCTTCGCCGTCTACGGTTACCTTAGGCATTATCGCCCTCCCCTAACCGCTGAAGAAGCGTCCGGAGCAAGTGTTGTGCGGAAAAGTGCCTCTGCAATAGCAAGGCGGACGGCTGTTGGCTCAATTCGAACGTCTGCTCCGCTGGGCAAACACGGACCAAAGCCATCGACCATTCCGCGGATGTATTCAATTTCACCTTCTGACGAGATCCTAGTGTCGTTCACGAGCGTTTGCGCGCTTTCGAAGTTTGCTGCCACGTAACAATCCGCGAAATCATGGATGTTACGCACGATGTCAGGTTCGTAAAAAACCGGCTCCATTCGCCCCTCACGATCGTCGAAAGCACGCTTAAAAATTGCCTGTGCAATAGATCCACGGACATGTGCGCGAAGCATAGTCGCACTGGTAAAATTGCGCATGCATGGGTTACGACGACGCTGCCGGAACAGACCGTCCCAAGCTTCATTTTCACCTTGAGACCCCGGTTTGGTCGCTAGAAAATCGCGCGATTCGTCAGGTTTTGAACTCGACAAGCAATATCCCAATTGCCGGATCAAGTGCCAATAGTCACGGTCCGTGCCTTCGCGTGGCGCGCTGCTATAACCCGAATAGCCAGGACCCAGCTGCGCCAAAGAAGGACTGCCCTGCGAAACGAGCAAGGACGCAAAAACAGCTAAAAGAGCAAACCGCTTCACTCCGCTGCCTCCGCGAATTGTGCGTTGTGTTCGTGGATGCGCTTTTCCAGTTCAGGGCGGAAGTGCCGGATCAGGCCTTGGATGGGCCAAGCCGCTGCATCGCCCAGCGCGCAGATTGTGTGGCCTTCGACCTGCTTCGTTACTTCTTGCAGCATGTCGATCTCTTCAATCGCTGCATCGCCCGTGCGCAGACGCTCCATCATGCGCCACATCCACCCTGTGCCTTCACGGCACGGGGTGCACTGGCCGCATGATTCATGCTTGTAGAAATAGCTTAGCCGGCTAATCGCCCGAACAATATCGGTGGATTTGTCCATCACGATAACCGCTGCCGTACCGAGCCCCGAGCCAAGGTCTTTCAAGCCGTCAAAATCCATCGGTGCACTGCGAATTTGTTCGGCGGGAACCAACGGCACAGAAGATCCACCCGGAATCACAGCGAGCAAATTGTCCCAACCGCCGCGAATGCCGCCGCAGTGCTTTTCGATCAGCTCTTCGAAAGGAATGCTCATCGCCTCTTCGACGACGCAGGGGTTTTCGACATGCCCGCTGATCTGGAACAACTTTGTGCCCGCATTGCCCTCACGCCCAAAGCTGGCGAACCACGCTGCTCCGCGCCGCAGGATCGTTGGGACCACCGCGATGCTTTCAACATTGTTGACCGTTGTTGGGCACCCATAAAGGCCCGCGCCTGCCGGAAATGGAGGCTTTAGCCGAGGTTGGCCTTTCTTGCCTTCAAGGCTTTCAATCATCGCGGTTTCTTCGCCGCAAATATAAGCGCCAGCGCCGCGGTGCATGAACACGTCAAAGTCATACCCTGACCCGCTCGCATTCTTGCCGATCAGACCCGCATCATAGGCCTGATCAATAGCGGCCTGAAGCGTTTCGGCCTCTCGGATATATTCTCCGCGAATGTAGATATAGGCCGCCCGCGCGCGCATGGCGAAGCCAGCGACCAAAGCGCCTTCGATCAATTTGTGTGGATCATGGCGGAGGATTTCGCGGTCTTTGCAAGAACCCGGCTCGGACTCGTCAGCGTTGATGACGAGGAAGCTGGGTCGACCATCCGCAGAAGATTTCGGCATAAACGACCATTTGAGACCGGTCGGAAAACCCGCCCCGCCCCGGCCACGTAGACCCGACGCTTTCATCTCTTCGATGATCGCATCGTTGCCGCGCTCAATCAGAGCCTTCGTGCCATCCCAATCACCGCGCTTTTGCGCAGCTTTAAGGCCCCAATCTTGGAAGCCATAGACATTGGTGAAGATGCGGTCCTTATCAGCCAGCATCGCCTGCATCCTTCTGCTTCGCCAGTTTCATTTGGCGCAAAGTCAAAACTTGAAAAATCAATCCATTCGCCATCAAAATGATGCCCAAGGTCCGGTCACCGGAGGACGCGAGATATGCGCCCGCGCCAAAGCTGAGGAAGCCTGCAATCATCAAGGCAAGCACGCCGCCGTTCATCAATACTCACCCCGGTAATCGTGGTTTGCATCAACCATCTCTTTGAGCGTTGTTACACCGCCCTTTGGCTCGGAGGTGTGCCGCCCTGGCTCCTGTGTACCAGCCTTAGGCGTCTCACCCGCAGCTAGCGCATCAAGCACCGCGTCAAGCCGCTCAACGGTCAGGTCTTCGTAATTGTCATCATTGATCTGGACCATGGGCGCGGTGGCGCAATTGCCCATGCACTCCACTTCGGTGAGGGTCCAAAGCCCGTCCTCCGATACCGCACCCTTGGCCATGCCACGCTTCTTGCATGCCGAGATGATGTCGTCAGACCCGCGCAGCATGCACGGCGTCGTGCCGCAGACCTGCACGTGGAATTTCCCGACCGGTTTCATATTGTACATGAAATAGAAGGTCGCGACTTCGAGCACGCGGATCACGGGTACATCAATATATTTCGCAACATATTCAATGACGGGCAGCGGGAGCCACCCTTGCGTATCGGTTTCTTCGCCCACCTGACGTTGCGCCAGATCAAGCAGCGGCATTGTCGCCGATTTCTGGCGGCCCTCGGGATATTTGGCGATGTGATAATCGGCCCTCTTCTTGTTCGCTGGAGACCATTTAAAGTCCCCCCAGCGCGCGCGAAGTTCCGGCGTATCAGGTGCTGGTGTACGATCAGCCATGTTCTTTTCTCACACCTCGCGTGATCCAGACCCATCCAACAAGTCCAAGCACGTAACCGCCGGCTGAAGGCAAGCCATAGTCGTTATCAAAGGCACCGAGCAGCCAAGCGAAAACAATGCCTCCAGCCAAGAAGCCAAGAGTAAAATACACGCTTTCCCGTTCGCCTAGCCCTGAATGCAGCAGTGTTAGAATCACAAAGCCAACTGCAACGCAGAGCCCGAGCGAAACGACAAACGCGAAGGCTTCAGGATAGGCCATATCGGGGTTCGCCCCCGTGAAACTAGCAACCCTCACCGGTCACACTCCCCGAATACCACGTCGATTGCGCCCAAAATAGCGGTAGCATCGGGCAGCATGTGGCCTTTGCTCATCATGTCCATCGCTTGAAGGTGGCTGAACGCCGTCGGGCGGATTTTGCAGCGGTATGGTTTGTTGGTGCCATCGCTCACCAAATAGACACCGAACTCACCCTTGGGGCTTTCGGTCGCCACATAGACTTCGCCGGCGGGCACGTGGAAGCCTTCGGTGTAGAGCTTGAAGTGGTGGATCAGGCTTTCCATCGATTGCTTCATCTCCCCGCGCTTGGGCGGAGACACCTTGCCATCGGTGCTGGCGATGGGGCCTTGCGGCATATCACGAATGCACTGCTTGATGATCTTGGCGCTCTCTCGCACCTCGGCAAGGCGCACCATGAAGCGGTCATAACAATCGGAATTGGTGCCGACAGGAATGTCGAACTCCATCCGGTCGTAAACATCATACGGCTGCGATTTGCGCAGATCCCACGGAATGCCAGCGGCGCGGATCATCGGGCCGGAAAAACCCCATGCGATCGCGTCATCGCGGCCAACCACGGCGATATCGACATTGCGCTGTTTAAAGATGCGGTTGTCGACCACCAGGCTCATCGCATCGTCGAACAATTGGAAGAACCGGTTGTCGAGCCAATCCCCAATATCGACCAGCAGTTTCTCCGGCACATCCTGATGCACACCGCCGGGGCGGAACCATGCCGAGTGCATGCGCGCGCCGGATGCGCGCTCGAAGAAGTTGAGGCAATCCTCGCGCAGCTCAAACACCCAAAGGTTCGGCGTCATCGCACCCACATCCATCACATGCGCCCCGATATTGAGCATATGGTTGCAGATGCGGGTCAGCTCGGCGAACAACACCCGCAGATATTGGGCGCGCTCTGGCACTTCGATGTTGAGCAGCTTTTCAATCGCCAGCACATAGGAATGCTCCTGGCAAAGCGGGGAGCAATAATCGAGCCGGTCAAAATATGGCAGTGCCTGCAAATAGGTCTTTTGCTCGATCAGCTTTTCGGTGCCGCGATGCAGCAGACCGACATGCGGATCAACGCGCTCAATGACTTCGCCATCCAACTCCATAATCATCCGCAACACGCCGTGCGCCGCAGGGTGCTGAGGCCCGAAATTGATCGTGTAATTGGTGATGACGTCGCCGTCAGTTGTCGGCGATTCTTCGATTTGGACGCTCATGTGTCGTCCCCCTCTTCAATGTCGAATTCAACGCCATCAACTGGCGGCTTTTCCTCGGCCTCTTCGATCTCTGGTTCGGGCGCAGGCGCTGGCTCATCGGCCTTTTCATCGCCGGGCAACACATAATCCGAGCCTTCCCATGGAGAGAGAAAGTCGAAGGTGCGCATATCTTGCGGCAGCTCTACCGGCTCATAGACAACGCGCTTTTCCTCTTCAGAATAGCGCAGCTCTGTGTAGCCGGTCATCGGGAAATCCTTGCGGAAAGGATGCCCTTCGAACCCATAGTCGGTGAGGATACGGCGCAAATCCGAATTGCCTGTGAAGACCACGCCATACATGTCGAACACTTCACGCTCCAACCAACCGGCATTGGGCCACAGGCCCGTGATGGAAGGAACCGGCGTCGTCTCATCGGTCGAACACTTGACCATGATGCGATGGTTTTTCGTCAACGAAAGCAGCATGTAGACGACTTCAAACCGCTCGGCCCGCTCGGGATAATCGGCGCCTGCGATTTCCATCATTTGCTGATAGGAATGATCATCGCGCAGGATTTGCAGGACATCGGCAATCGCATCGCGTTTGACAGTCAGAATGATCTCGCCATGCGCCTCTTCTGCATGATCGAGCCAAACACTAACCGCTTCGCACAAAGCGTCCATCACACCTTCATTTGAGGCGTATTTTGGGGCGGAATGTAGAACTGCGCTCACGGCGTAACCTCCAGCGACTCCACAAACATGCGCATCGCCGCTTTATCTTCGTCCGACAGCGGCTCACCCAGGCCGGGGCGCGACATCGCAATCACATAAACAACTGCATCATCGCGAATCTCAACGCCCTGCATGAGGCCAAAATCCGGGTCGGGACCTCGGGTTGCTTGCATGATGCGACGGCCGTCAGTTTCCGCTTGTTCGATGCTGACTGTGTCGGGTGATGTCTCGATTTCTGTATAAGCAGCGTCGAAGTCCGATGTCATCGGCCCGCCCCCGCTTCCATCAGCCGCAATCGCAAATACAAACATGCGATCACCGACAATACAGATGCTGCTTTGAAACCCTTCCCCACCACTAGGGCCGGGGGCTGGTTCTGCACACGGCATCGCGATCGAAGCGGTCGCATCATCGATAGCAAAATCAACCTGGCTGACTTCTGAAGACGCTGCCTGTTCAGCGTGCTCATCCATCGCCAGCACAACGCCGTGATGCGAAGCCAGCACACAAGCGAGAGCCAAAGCCCCAGCACGAAGATTGGAGAATGCGGTCATGACTTAACGCTCTATTGTGCCGGAACGGCGAATTTTGCGCTGCAATTGCATCACACCGTAGAGCAAGGCTTCGGCAGTTGGCGGGCATCCGGGCACATAGATATCGACAGGGACAATCCGGTCGCAGCCACGCACCACACTGTATGAGTAGTGGTAATAACCCCCACCATTGGCGCAGCTGCCCATGCTGATCACATATTTGGGATCGGACATCTGGTCATAAACCTTGCGCAAGGCCGGAGCCATCTTATTGCACAAAGTGCCCGCCACAATCATCACGTCCGATTGACGTGGTGAAGCGCGCGGAGCGACGCCAAACCGCTCCATATCATAGCGCGGCATGTTCACGTGGATCATCTCAACCGCGCAGCATGCAAGGCCGAATGTCATCCACCACAGCGAGCCGGTTCGCGCCCATTGGAACAGATCTTCGGTCGAAGTAACAAGAAAGCCCTTGTCATTCACTTCGGTCTGCATCGCTTTGAAATAATCCGTGTCAGGCGCACGAACTTCGCCGCCCTTTGCCGTTTCGAGCGCGGATACGTCAGGAAGACCTTTTGGAGGTGTGATCAGAGTGCTCATTCCCAGTCCAGAGCCCCCTTCTTCCATTCATAGGCAAGGCCAATCGCCAGAATACCCAGGAATGTCATCATGCCGATCCAGCCTACCCAGCCCGTTTCACCCAGGCTCACAGCCCATGGAAACAAAAAGGCGGCTTCGAGGTCGAAGATGATGAAGCTGATTGCGACCAGATAGAAGCGCACGTCAAACTGACTGCGTGCATCCTCAAACGCGGGAAACCCGCATTCATATTCGGACAGCTTCTCCGCGTCGGGATTGTGCGCGCCCGTTAGGCGCGAGACGCCCATCGGCAGGAACACAAACAGGACCGACAGTCCAAACGCGATACCAATAAACAGCAGTATCGGCAGATACTGGCTCAAGTCGACAGAGGGGTCGATCACTGCAATGTCCAAACGTAATTAATCCCAATGCGCAGCCTCTAGGCCCCTCCCCGTCCCCACGCAAGGGGTCGACTCGGGCAAAGCTGCGCATATCTGTTGCGCAAAACCGAACGGACGATTGCACTCACGTCAATCCCGGGGAAATGCGTGGGCAACCGGGCGATTGGCGGGTTACTTCATCATGTTGTCGGCGGCCTTTTCGGTCGCCTTGCCATAGGGTGGTTTGAAACCGCCCAATTTGGCAATGTCGATCTTTGGCTGATGATAGACGGCGCGCGCATGGCTGAACTCGCGGAAACCCTCTACCGCGTGATAGCTCCCGATCCCGGATGGTCCGACACCGCCAAATGGCAGATCCTCCATCGAGACGTGGAAAATGACATCGTTGGTGGTCACGCCGCCGGAAATCGTGCGCGTCAGGACGCGCTCTTGCTCATCCTTGTCATCACCAAAGTAATAAAGGCCCAGCGGACGGTCATGCTCGTTCACATAATCGACCGCTTGATCGATTGCTTTGTAGGTTTTGACCGGAAGGACCGGACCGAAGATTTCCTCCTGCATCGCTTCCATCTCCTCGGTGACATTTTTGAGAATGGTGAGCGGCATTTTGCGGTTATTGGTGTTGCCGAAATCTTCGTTGCCCGGATTGACCTCGATCACCTCGGCGCCCTTGTCGCGCGCATCTTCGACGAGCCCTTGCAGTCGCTCAAAGTGCCGGTCGGAGACGATTGAAGCGTAGTCGTCATTTTCCAACAGCGTAGGGTACATCGCTGTCACACCGTCAGAGACACCTGCGACGGCTTCGTCCTGCTTATCCTCAGGCACATACATGTAATCGGGCGCGAGGCAGATTTGCCCGGCATTCATCATCTTGCCCAATGCAATACGCTCGCCCGCTTTGGCAAAATCGGCGCTGCGTCCCATGATCACAGGCGATTTCCCGCCCAGCTCCAATGTGACCGGCACAAGATTCTTGGCGGCAGCCTCCATCACTCGGCGGCCCGTTGCGGTCGAGCCAGTGAAGACCAAATGGTCAAATGGCAGCGATGAAAATGCGGAGGCGACTTCAGGGGAACCAGTGATGACAGAGACTTCATCGCGGGTGAAATATTCGTCTACCAGCTCCGCCATCAATTGACTGGTGCGCTCAGTGAATTCGCTGGGCTTGATCATCGCGCGGTTGCCTGCGGCTAGAACTTGCATCAACGGACCAAAGGCCAGTTGCAGCGGAAAATTCCACGGCGACAGAATGCCGATCACGCCTTTTGGCTCGTAACGCACCTCCGCCTTCGCTCCTAGCAAGCCGAGTGGGAATTGGACGCCGCGCTTTTCGGTCTTCGCCCATTTGTCCATGTTCTTAAGCGCATGTTTGCCCGCACCGACCGTAGCGGCAACATCGGTTAGCATCGACTGCTCAACAGCGCGGCTGCCGAAATCGGCGCTCATTGCTTTGCAGAATGCATCCGAATGCTCTTTGACCAAAGCCATAGCGCGTTTGATCCGGTCCTTGCGCATCGCCATGCTTTCAGGTCGGGATGCGGTGAAGGCGTCGCGCTGAAGCCTCAGCAAGGTTTCGAGCTCTTCGCGCTTATCATCAGCCATTTTTGGTCTCTCCGGATGCAATTGGTTTCAATTTGCGATCAATTGTCGCGCAAACCAGCGTCGCTGGCAAGCTAGGCCGAACCCGATTGATAATTGCGCAGTGCAGCATTACATCGAGTGCAACATTCTCATCCTCCTTTGCAAGGACTCCGACATGACTCAGTTTTCCGCATCCGACCCCGTCGTCATTCTCTCCTACGCGCGCACCCCAATGGGCGGAATGCAGGGTGCATTGAGCGATGTCTCGGCCACTGATTTGGGTGCGACGGCGGTGAAAGCGGCGGTGGAACGATCCGGTGTGGCACCCGGTCAATTCGACCGCACCTATATGGGATGCGTATTGCCAGCGGGCCTTGGCCAAGCACCAGCACGACAAGCCTCAATCAAAGCAGGCCTGCCAAAATCGGTTGAAGCAACAACGGTCAACAAGGTCTGTGGCAGCGGCATGCAAACGGTAATCATGGGCGCAGAGGCTTTGGCCAGCGGCACAGTTGACTATGTCGTTGCGGGCGGAATGGAGAGCATGACCAATGCGCCATATTTGCTCAAGAAGCATCGTTCAGGCGCGCGGATCGGGCATGATACGACCTATGACCACATGTTCCTGGATGGGTTGGAGGATGCCTATGAGGAAGGTCGCGCAATGGGCACCTTTGCTCAAGATACGGCCAACGAATACCAGCTGACGCGCGAGGAACAGGACGCCTATTCCATCGAGTCGCTAACCCGTGCCAATGCCGCAATTGAAAGCGGCGCGTTTGCCGATGAAGTGGTCCCTGTAACATTCGCGACACGCAAAGGCGACGTGACCGTCGATACAGATGAGCAGCCCGGCAAAGGTCGCCCCGACAAAATCCCAACCTTGCGCGCAGCCTTTGCCAAGGACGGAACGATCACGGCCGCAACATCCAGCTCGATCTCTGACGGAGCCGCTGCGGTGGTTCTGACAAGGGAGAGCGTTGCGAGCGAAAACGGGCAGAAGCCGGTCGCAAAGATTGTGGCCATGGCTGCCCATGCTCGCGAGCCAAAGGACTTCACCGTCGCCCCGGTTGGCGCGATTGAGAAAGTGCTTAAAGCTGCCGACTGGACCATCGACGATGTCGAGCTTTGGGAAGTGAACGAAGCCTTTGCCTGTGTCGCAATGTTTGCCATGCGCGACATCGGAATCGATCACGCGAAGATCAACGTGAATGGCGGAGCAACCGCTCTGGGTCACCCCATCGGCGCATCCGGCACGCGCATTGTCGTGACGTTGATCAATGCCCTTAAACAACAGGGCAAGACAAAAGGCGTCGCAAGCCTGTGCATTGGCGGCGGCGAAGCAACAGCGTTGGCGGTGGAGCTGGTCTAACCAGCCACCGCCTACTGCTCAGGCATGGTTTCAACTTCGGCGGCGGGTTCACTGTCGCCCACGCCCCAAAGGCGCGCTTCGGGAACCCAGCCTGACCGGCCCGCAACGTCGATTTCGCAGAAACTCTCACGGCAGCGCAGCAGCTCGGCGACGACGCCGGGCTCCGCTCTCCAGCGTAAGTCGCTGCTGGCACTGGGTCCAGAACGCAGGTCGACCAGTCCATCGCCAATCACCATAGCGCCCAGCTTGGGATTGAGCTGACTTGATGCGACCCAGCCTTGCGTGCCCTCATGGTCCTGGACCAGACGCCACCCTTCGCGCAGGCGCACGACACGCACTGGCAAACCTTTGCGTTTATAGACCCATTCGATGGGGTATTCTTGGCTCGGCCCAACGCGCATGCGCACTTCATCAAAGCGAAGTGTCGCCCAATACGGCACTTCGCGGTCTTGCGCGCTGAGATCGGTGGTGAGAGTCGCCAGCAGGATTATGGCGCTGCCCAAGAGAGCAATTAAACGTGTGGTAACCATGTTCCGCCTGTAGCGCCGCGCGCCCTGAATTTTCAAGCCGCTTTGCCAGTCCACGATCACACATGTGCCAATCCGAGAATAGGCCGCTTGACCCATAGCGGCCAAAGCCCTTAGCGCATTTCGCATGTCGAAATCGCCAAACGCACCGCAATTTTCCTCTGGCAAACCCAAAGTGGTGGTCACGCGCCATCTGATGCCCAGTGTTGAGGCGCGGATGAGCGAGCTGTTCGATGCGACATTGAACCCGCAAGATGAACCGATGAGCCGTGATGCTTTGATCGAAGCAATGCGTGATTGCGATGTGCTGGTTCCAACGGTGACCGACCGGATTGACGCAGAGATGATTGCGGGTGCGGGAGACCAACTTCGCCTGATCGCGAATTTTGGCGCGGGGACAGAGCATATTGATTTGGCTGCCGCTGCTGCTCGCAAAATCCCCGTGACCAATACGCCGGGCGTCTTCACCGACGACACAGCAGATATCGCGATGGCGGGTATCATTGGCGTGCCGCGTCGCATTCGCGAAGGCACACAATTGGTGCGGCGCGGTGAGTGGACTGGGTGGGCTCCATCGGGAATGCTCGGGCGCAAACTTGGTGGGAAAGTTTTGGGCATTGTCGGCATGGGCCGGATCGGACAGGCAGTGGCGCACCGTGCGCGCGCATTCGGACTGGAAGTTGCCTATTACAATCGCAAACCGCTGCCCAGCGCGGTCGAGAGTATGTTGAGCGTGCGCTATCTCGATAGTCTCGACGCACTGATGGCGGAAGCCGACATCCTCACATTGCATTGCCCGCTCACCGAAGAGACACGGCAATGCATTGATGCGCGGCGGGTCGCTTTGATGAAACCTGGGTCCAGCATTATCAATACGGCGCGCGGGGAACTGATTGACCAAGAGGCTCTGATTGCTGCCCTGCAGTCGGGTCACCTCGCGGGAGCAGGTTTAGACGTCTATCCCGATGAACCGCGCGTGGATCGCCGCCTGTTAGACCATCCAAACGTCATGACCCTGCCTCATATTGGCAGCGCGACAGCCGAAGGGCGTGAGGCATCTGGCGAGAAGGTGATAGCCAACATTCGCTTCTGGGCCGATGGTCACCGCCCGCCTGATCAGGTTTTGACCGCTCTGGTTGGCTAGGCTCCGCACAGCAATAAACTGCTGCTCACAGCCCTATACACAGGTGCGTTGTATCCGCCCCTTGCCCACAGATCAGCGCAATCTATCACAGCGCCCGGATGACGCGGCAATAGACCGTGTGGTAAAGGGGAATGCGCGGGTATGAGGGACTCAACAAACGCCACGTTTGTGAAAGTTGGGCTTGTTTCAACTGTGCTCACCACAGCAACGCCCGCCTTTGCAGCGCCCGTCCCGGTCCCCATCGCAGATAGCGGCGACACAGGTTGGATCCTCGCCGCATCCGCTCTGGTCCTTTTGATGACATTGCCAGGGCTCGCGTTGTTTTACGGCGGATTGGTACGGGTTAAGAACGTTCTTTCCGTTATCCTTCAATGCGCCAGCGTTGCCGCAATTGCGTCTCTCTTGTGGGTTCTGGTCGGTTACACGCTTGCCTTTGGCCCGGTCAGTGATGGTTGGATTGGCGGAGGCAGTGCCTTGATGCTGAACGAGCTGGGTAACGTGCGAGAGGGAACCGCAATCCCGGAAAGCGCCTTTGCCCTGTTTCAAATGACCTTTGCTGTCATCACGCCCGCATTGATGGTCGGCGCATGGGTCGAACGTGCGCGGTTTGCTTGGGTGCTGGGCTTTTGCGCGCTGTGGTTGTTAGTGGTGTATGCGCCGGTTGCACATTGGATCTGGGGTGGTGGATGGCTTGCGAGTCAATTTGGAACGCTCGATTTTGCAGGCGGGTTGGTGGTCCACACGACTGCCGGTGTTTCGGCAGTGGTCATCGCGGTGCTGCTTGGCCCGCGCGAGGGCTTCCCGAAAAAGCCCATGCTGCCCCATGCGCCCACGCTCACAATTGTCGGTGCGGCATTGCTGTGGGTCGGGTGGTTTGGTTTTAATGGCGGGTCAGCGCTCGGGGCGAATGACAACGCGGCCTCTGCAATCCTGTCCACCCATATTGCGGCATGTGCGGCGGCTCTCACATGGTTGCTGGCTGAGCGGATTGCTTTGGGCAAACCCACCAGTGTCGGTTGGGCGACCGGCGCGATTGCGGGGCTTGCCGCGATCACACCTGCGGCGGTGTTTGTCTCTCCTGCAGCAGCGATCTTGTTCGGCGCATTGTCAGCGCTCGTTTGTTACGGCGCGATCCAGCAAATGAAGCAGCGCTTCAAAATCGACGACTCGCTCGATGTCTTCGCCGTTCACGGAGTTGGCGGGCTGCTGGGCACCCTGCTTTTGGGCGTATTCATTTCGACCAAGCTGGGTGGGACCGGCTATTTTGGCGATGCGACCATGGCAAGTCAGCTTACCGCACAGGCGATCGGTATCGGAGCGGTCGTAGTATGGAGCGCGGTCGGCACTGCGGTGATTGCCTTGATGGTCTCAATTGTCTTCCCCATGCGCGTGACGGAAGAGGACGAGGTTGAGGGTCTTGATCTATCCAGCCACGGCGAACGCGCCTGGGATATGGATTAACTGGCGTAAGCCAACTGCTCATCCGATATCGAGCGCGTAGAGCTTGTTGAATTCCCCAGGCACATAGCCTGCGAAGGACGGGCAAGGCTCAAAGCCAAAACTGCGATACAAGCCGACGGCTGCCTCAAATACAGGGCCAGAACCCGTTTCCAATTTGACAGTATCAAAGCCCGATGAGCGTGCGTGCTCAATCAAATAGGTCAGCATCGCCTTGCCAGCGCCAGTGCCGCGAGCATCCGGGTGCGCACGCATGGATTTGATCTCGGCAAATCCCTCATGCTGTTTCAATGCCCCGATCGCCAATAACCGCTCACCATCCCAAGCCGCAAACACGTCGATCCCCGGCTCTTTCAAGCCGCTAAGGTCGAGCACATGGCAAGTGCCCGGTGGCGAGAAGTGCTGCATCTCGCCATGATGCAACTCAAGCAGCGCAAGCACTTCGGTTCCGGAAAGGTCAGTGCTGCGAATATCCATCAATCACCCCTCAAAAGGCACTCAGAGATTCTCGTATTGTGGCATTCCCAGAACATGGAAACCGCCATCCACATGAAGAACCTCTCCGGTGGTGAATGCGCCTGCATCGGAACACAGATAGACCGCAGTACCACCCACCGCTTCAAGCGAGGCATTGCTGCGCATCGGGGCATTGGCATCGGTATGCTTATAGGTGGTACGCGCGCCGCCAATGGCGGACATGGCAAGTGTCTTCATCGGGCCGGGGCTGATGGCGTTGACGCGGATTCCATCGGGACCAACATCATTCGCCAGATACCGTACCGCCCCTTCAAGCGCAGCTTTGGCCACGCCCATAACGTTGTAATTCGGGGTCACACGGGTTGAACCCAAATAGCTCAATGTCAGGACTGTGCCGCCATTTTCCGCCATCATTGGATGCGCACGGCGCGTGACTTCGATCAGGCTATAAGCCGAGATATCCATGCAGGTTTTGAAATTGTCCCGCGACGTGTCGAGGATACGGCCCGACAGTTCAGATTTGTCGGCATAAGCTATCGCATGAACGACAAAGTCCAATTTGCCCCAGCGTTGTTTCAATGCACCAAAGGCAGCATCGAGCGAGGCATCGTCGGTCACATCCACGTCGAGCATAAAATCCGACCCGACGCTTGCTGCAAGTGGCTCTAACCGTTTGCCGAAGGCTTCGCCCTGATAGGTAAAGGCAAGCTCAGCGCCCGCATCCGCGCAGGCTTTGGCGATACCCCATGCGATTGAGCGGTCATTGGCCACGCCCATCACTAGGCCGCGTTTTCCTGCAAGAACGCCCATTTTCCAACCCCTTACCTATCGGCGCTAAAACTCACCCGTGAAACTTGGACAACAACATCGAACCATTGGTACCGCCGAACCCGAAACTGTTTGTCATGACCGTATCCAGTCCAGCATTCTCGACAAGCGATGTGGCGATCTCTTCCGGTTTGAGTGCTGGATCGAGTGTTTCCACATTGATCGATGGGATGATGAAGTCATTCTCCAGCGCTAGCAGGCAATAGACCGCCTCTTGCGCACCGGTAGCCCCTTGGCTGTGTCCTGTCATGGACTTCGTTGAGCTGACCGGCGGGGTTGAGCCTTCGCCAAACACGCGGCGGACCGCTTCAATCTCACCCACATCGCCGACCGGCGTAGAGGTACCGTGCGCATTGATATAGCTCACCTTGCGGTCTTCGTTCAGCGTCTTGATCGCCCCGCGCATCGCTCGCTCTCCGCCCTCACCAGATGGCGCGACCATATCGGCACCATCGGATGTGGCAAAAAAGCCGGTAACTTCGGCGTAAATCTTCGCGCCACGCGCCTGTGCATGCTCGAGGCTTTCGAGCACAACGATCGCCCCGCCCCCGCCAATCACAAACCCATCTCGGTCTGCGTCAAAGGCGCGACTGGCACGCTCTGGCGTCTCATTATACTTGCTCGACATCGCGCCCATGGCGTCAAACAGGCAAGATAGTGTCCAATCGAGCTCTTCGCCGCCGCCGCCAAACATGACGTCTTGCTGGCCGAGCGCAATTTGCTGAGCGGCCATCCCGATGCAGTGCAGCGAGGTGGAACACGCCGAAGTGATCGAGAAGTTCATGCCTTTGATCTGATAGGCCGTCGCAAGGTTCGCGCTGACCGTAGAAGACATGGTTTTGGGCACAGCGAACGGCCCGATCCGTTTCGTCGAACCGTTCTTGAGCACGGTTTGGTGTGCAGCCAGCATAGCAGAGGTGGACGGTCCGCCCGATCCAGCAATCACGCCGGTCATAGGATTGATAACGTCTTTCTCTTCCAGTCCAGCATCGGCAATCGCTTGGCCCATGGCGATATGCGCATAAGCCGCGCCCGGTCCCATAAACCGCAAAGTCCGCTTATCGACATGTTCCTTTAAATCGAGGTTCACTGCCCCTGCGATTTGAGAACGAAAACCGTGTTCGGCCATATCCTCGTTAAAGGTAATGCCCGATTTGCCCGCTTTGAGCGAAGCCAGCACTTCTGCCTGATTATTGCCAATAGAGGAAACGATCCCCAGTCCGGTTACGACAACGCGACGCATGTAATTCCCCTAAGCTCTCTGGCTCATTTTCGTATTTGCCCAGCTTACGCCTCTGACAAAGCGACTTTCATATCTTTGACCTGATAGATCACCTCGCCATCGGCCTCTACCCGGCCATTGGCGACGCCCATGGTCAAGCGCCGGGTCTGAACCGCTTTGGTAAAGTCGACATAATAGGTGAGCATTTTGCGATCGGGTCGAACCATGCCAGTCAGCTTAACTTCGCCAACACCCAAAGCATAACCGCGGCCTTTCCAGCCCCGCCAGCCAAGGTTGAAACCGGTAAGCTGCCACAATCCGTCTAGTCCAAGACAGCCAGGCATGATCGGGTTACCCGGGAAATGGCAATCGAAGAACCAGGCATCAGGCTTGATATCAAACTCCGCCACGACGTGGCCTTTTTCGTGGCTGCCGCCATCACCGGAGATATCAGTGATCCGGTCCATCATCAGCATTGGCGGTTCTGGCAATTGCGCGTTACCAGGGCCAAACAATTCGCCCCGTGCGCACTTTAACAGCTCATCACGGTCAAAGCTGGTTGGAAAATCTGTCATCCCCGGCGGTACTCCCTGCCTCATAGCATTTCTGGCCAACGCGCCGACCTGCCCCCACAGCGATACGCGTTCATCTGGGGGTCACATAGGGAGCAGCGCGGCGCTAAGCAACGGGGAGTGCCGCAAAGCCAAGCAGATTTGCCCGGTTCTTACGTGGTTTTACTTGGCATTGCTGCATGCCGTGATGGCGCCGGGTTGTGGCCGAGTTTCGGCCCGCTCAAACCGCGCGAAATAGCTTTTGAGGTCTGGTCGTTCGACAAATTCGACAAGATTGTAGCCAACTGCGTTGAATTCGCAGAACAGCAAAGACGGGGCGATACCATGCTGGTTGGTGGGGCGATCAACATCAACAACGATGATCTGGCCTCCTTCGGCAAGCGCTGGCCACATCCGCCACAGAAACGCGTAAGGCTCCGTCACCTCGTGATACATATGAACCAGAAAAATGCGGTCGAAACTGTCCACGGGCAGCTGCGGATTGTCTTCCTCGCCAAGTTTAATTGAGATGTTTTCAAGCCGCTCCCGCTCAACCCGCTGGCCAAGCCGTTGCAGCGCATCGCGCGAGATATCTTGTGCCAGAACACGGCCGTCGCTGCCGACACGCTCGGCTAGGCGGACTGTGTAATATCCCTCGCCTGCGCCAATATCCGCGACTGTCATTCCAGGCGTGATATTGGCAAGGTCCATCACCGCAACCGCTTCACCGCGTTCATCGCGCGCATTCTCTGTTGAGAACTCGTTTGAAACCACTTCGGAAACCGGGCGATCAGGTTCGGGGAAATCCAATGCGCTTGCCGGCCGATCGGCTGACGGAGTGAACATGTCGCATCCGCTCAAAATCAGAGCGACCGCGGCCAGTGTGAGAGTGCTGCGAAAAACCATGTTGCCCCGCGCTCTAGCGCCAAGCAGAGCCTGTGGCAAAAGGGGATTTTACTCGTCTATTTTGCAGCTTTGGTCCCGGGCAACGGCGCGGTCAGGTCAACCCGGCGGCGTTCAGTGACTTGGCCGTCCACCATATCCGCTTCGACCAGTTCCGTTGCCATCAGGCCATACACCCGCCCACCCAGAAATATCGGGCGTGCATTGCCGTACCAATCGATGCACGAAATCTCGCAATCATAGCCTGCACCGGTTTCAACCTGATTCTCAGGTGTGGCGGCAATAACGCCTGCATCTGCAAGAATGCCCGCCCCTGTAAAGTTGATGAAGGACAGGTCCGACACATCCGAATACCACCAATAGCCATTGGCACGCTCTGCCCGATGAACGGTCGGAACGCCCAATGTCCCGTCTCCGGCTAAGTCGTAGGTCGCATTGAAAGAATGGCTGCGGCTTTCGCTTTCATAGCGTCCGGGGAGAAATGCCGAACTGCGCACACCGGTTGTGGTGTCTTCATCGCCCAACCCAACATAACTGACCCGCAAGCCGCTGCCATCGACATAGCCATTGGCGATGAAGGCCGCATCACCCATCCGCTCCAATCGTACCAGTGTGTGACCGATTGCAACCGCTTGAGCATTCTCAGGATCGTCAATGGGCACTGCATGGACCACATTGCCGAGCGCTCTTTTGCTTGCCTCCTCATTGCGCGGCGGACGGCGCGAATACCGATCGCGTCCGCCATAGACCACCCAATCGCCGACAAAGCGATTTTCCACCGACGATGCATCCAAAGAAGGGAGGCTTGCAAACTGCCGCTCACGAAGTGGGATGTAACGATCCCGGAACTGCCCCTGCGATGCATTCAGCAAGGCAAAACTCTTAGGCAAATCATCATCGGAACATGCATGGCGGTAGAAATTCGAAAGTGCGCGGAAACGATTTCCCTGCGCATCCATACTGAACTGATCGACTGGCAAACCGCGAGCGCCGAGCACTTCAACTTCACCACTTCCGATCGGAAGCCGATAGATCGCAGCCGGGGGCACTTCGCCAAAGTCAGGTGACGGAGTACCAATCTCGCATTCGTTCCAGCCTTGCTCATCTGCGCCAAGCGCGGAATGCCACAGATAGATTGCGTCGCCTGCGACATACATCTCAGCCACTTCTGTGCCGAGGAAACCGGTCGTCTCGCATCGCAACCCACGGTCGATCACGTTGCTTAGCGGGCAAACCGATATGGAGTGAATCCACGGTTCGCTAACGCCGAAAACGGGGCGATAAATGTTTTGCGCACGCAGAACCTGGCGTCCAGCGTCTTCGTCGTCGTAGAAATCATCCGCATTGGTCCAACGCCGGATCACCGGTCGATTGCGCCGGCTAACAAGGTCATCCGCCTCATAAGGAGTGTGAATGATCAATTTGTCGCCAACGATCCGCGTCGCATAATTATCAACGTCGTAATAATCGTCAGACGAAATCAGGAACACTCCACGTGGTTCAACTTTCCCTGTTTCCTGATCAAGGCGCAGAACAGTAATTTCGCTCGCATCGTCCTCGTAAGAATAAGCGGTGACGATAATCTGATCCCCCTGAACCAGCATTTCATCGTACCAATCTGCACCGATTGGATCGCCATCTTCATCCTTGCGATAGACATCTTGGCGATCTGTGAGGGTCATGGTCGGATAATGCACCGCAAAGATACGGCCATCTTGCAGCACCAGCAGATAGTCACCGATCAGCTTGACAATATCGCCTTCATCGACGCTGGCGACTTGGGTGTTGGTGATGTTTGAGCCATCGACCGCTGTGACGGCAACGGGGGTCGACTGCATTGATTGAACTATGCGCGATCCAGTCACTGTGATCATTTGTTCTTCGTCAGGCCCCGGACAATCTTCCGGCACCGCGCATTCCGGTTCCATATCTTGTGTCAGTGCGACGACGATCTCATTGCTATCAACATTGCTCAACCCGCGGCGACGTTCTGACCTCCGCAGCCTTTCGACAGAGCGCATGAAGCGGCGAAATTCCAGTTCGCTTTCAAAGGTTTCAAATTGGGGTGTGGCCAACCTGCGATAGCGTGAGTTTTGATAGGCTGGCTGGCGCTCACTCACTGGGTTAGCGAGCTCAGGATCGATCTGCGGCAAAGGCCCAGGTTCGCGGGTTTCGATTTCATCGGGTAAGAGGATTTGCACTTCGGCCGGAACGGGATTTGCCAGTTTATCCTTGGCCGACGCTGAGACCCCCAAAAACGCTGTTGCAAACAATGTTGCACTGATGCCGACGAAACCTGCTTTCACCATAAGTCGCTCCCCTTACGTTAGGGAAAATATGCTAATTTGCAGCAATTACAACACGTTTCGTCTGGCAACTGATATCGATACTTCAGCGTTTGAGACTTGTGCAAGCGGTAGAAAGGCGCGATAGTTCGTGTTCGCATCAGAGAGAAAACGCCATGATCCGCTCCCTATTCATCACCCTATTGGCGTTTGCTGTTTCGGGATGCTGGATGTCGCAAGAACAGCTTTTCACGCCGGACGATTATGCCGAATTGGAAGTGAGCGGCAGGTATATCGATAAGATGGGCACGATGAGCCAAGACGGAGTGGTCACGCACGAATTCAATCGTGCCCCCGATAATCGCATTCGATGGACAGTCACTTCATTGATCGAAGCGGGCAACCCCAATCAGCCTCCAGTCGAAACAACGGAAACAGATTGGCTTGCTTTGGTCGAAATTCCCGATGCACCGACTGGATGGTATCTCGCATTGGCCTTCAAAGCGAGCGGTGAGCCAGAGCCATTTTACTATCTTGTTTCGCACGATGAGGAAGGAGCATTCAGGTGGCACAACCCCAGTTGCATGGGCACCGAGACACGCGAGGGGATGGTGGTTTTAACTGAAAATACAGGCACCCAATCGAGCTTTTGCGACTTTACTTCGCGAGAAGCGCTCTTTTCCGCAGCAAGAGAGGCCGTCGATTTCCTGACCGCGTCACACTCGGTTCAAATCGTTCCCGTCGCGTATTTCACACCAGCCCCGCCCTATTGATGGGTGAGAAGCGCGTTACTCGACATCTTCAACATCGACCGTCTCACCGGTAACCCGCTGAGCAAGTGCGGCTGAGATATAGCCGTCAATCTCTCCATCAAGCACCTTGTCGGGTGAGCTGGAGGTGAAGCCTGTGCGCAAGTCTTTGACCATCTGATACGGTTGCAGGACATAAGAACGGATCTGGTGACCCCAGCCAATCTCGCTCTTTTCCTGATATTCCCCGCTCGCCGCCGCTTCGCGTTCCGCCATTTCGCGTTCAAACAGGCGTGCCTTCAGCATATTCATCGCGGTTGCCCGGTTCTTATGCTGACTGCGGTCGTTTTGGCTGGCCACAACGATGCCGGTTGGTTGGTGAGTGATACGCACCGCTGAATCGGTGGTGTTAACGTGCTGACCGCCCGCGCCCGATGCGCGATAGGTGTCGATCTTTAGGTCGCTCGGGTCGATCTCAATCTCAATATCATCGTCGATCACCGGATAGACCCACACACTGGAAAAGCTCGTGTGACGCTTGGCTGCGCTGTCATAGGGGCTGATGCGGACGAGGCGATGGACGCCGCTCTCTGTCTTGGCATAGCCGTATGCGTTCTCGCCCTTGATATGCAGAGTCGCTGTCTTGATACCGGCCTGATCGCCAGACTGATATTCAACCGTTTCGACTTTGAACCCGCGCCGTTCGGCCCAGCGGCCATACATGCGGAATAGCATTTCTGCCCAATCCTGAGATTCAGTGCCGCCAGCGCCTGCGTGGATTTCGAGATAGGTGTCGTTGGCATCCGCCTCTCCCGACAACAGTGCCTGCACTTTATCCGCATCTGCGCGGTCTGCGAGCTTGGCAAGACTTTTGAGGCCATCATTGACGATGTCCTCTTCGCCTTCTGCTTCGCCCATTTCGATAAATTCCATCGCGTCGCCCATTTCGGCGGAGATCTCGTTCACCGTATTGACCGCATTTTCGAGCAGTTTCTGCTCGCGGCTGACCGCTTGCGCCTCTTTGGGATTATCCCACAAAGTTGGGTCCTGAACGCGCGCATTCAGCTCATCAAGGCGCCGCAATGCGCGATCCCAATCAAGCGATTGTCGCACCAGATCAAGCGCCGCTTCGATCCGGTCGATATGTGCCTGGCCTTCGGCCCGCATACTCAAATCCTTCAATACAATATGGCCAACCCGCTTAGCGGTAAGGCGGCGATTGTAAAGCGACAGCGGTGCGTTGGGCCAATCAGTTGGCGCTATCAGTCTGAGAGGGCGCGCACCGCAGCAAGAGTGCGGCGAACATGACCACGATAATCGCTATTCGAATGGACAAAGGCGATCCGACCATCGGGTGCAATCACATAGGATGTACGGTTCGACATACCCGTCACACCCATCGACACATCATAGGCATTGATCAAGCGGGAGCTCGCAACGGCAACGGGGAAAGCATCGCGGCATTCCTCACGGCTGAACCGCCGAAGGGTCGCGATATCATCATTCGACATACCAATGACGCTGGCCCCGGCAGCGCGGAAGTCAGGCATTGCTTCTGCAAAAGCGTTTGCCTCAAGCGTGCAACCTTGAGTGAAAGCCTTTGGGTAGAAATACAAAACAACCGGCCCTCGCCTAAGAGCAAGCTGCAATGAGAAGCCCATCTCGCGCCCGGCCAATGCCGCCTGAGCGGAAAATGTCGGTGCCTGCGCCCCAACCTCCAGTTGTGCAGCGGCCGGGGTGCTAAACCCAAAGGCCAGTGCCAATGCGACGGCGATTGTGCGGATGAGTTGGGTCACGCCTGTTTTAACGCACAGACCCGATCAATAGATCCCGCCCTGATCCTCAACAAAGTCATCCGGCTCCTCGCTCGATTGCTGCTGACCCTGATTGGTCGGAGCAGCGCGGCGCGAAGTGCGGATCAGCTCAAGGATTTCATCACGTTTCGCAGCGATTTCGTCCTGACGAGTGGAACGATCTGGCTCCGTGTCAGGCTTGAACGCCTCCCATATGATGTCAGCCCTGTCATCGCCCGTTGGCCAGCCATCAAGCACACGTTTGCCTGTACGCCGGTCGACACGGATCATGCGAATCCCTGACGGTGCCACGGGTGGAAGATCGGACCAGCGATCCCGCGAATTCTCAATCAAGTCGCGAATAATGGGCGCGACAATCGTGCCACCTTGGGCATAGCCGCCCATATTGCGCGGCGTATCAAATCCCATATAGGCGCCCGCAATCAAACGCTGTGTGCCGCCAATAAACCAAACGTCCTTTGGCCCCGTGGTCGTGCCCGTCTTGCCGAACAGCGGCAGGTCGAGGCCGTTCAGAACTGTCGCAGTCCCGCGCGTCACCACACCTTCCAACATGTGCATGGTCTGGAATGCGGTGCGCGCATCCATGGCTTGCTCACCCTTAATACCGAAGCGTGGCATCGCCTCGCCATCATATTCGGCCATGTTGCAGCCATTGCATGAACGCGTATCGGCGCGCCAAATCACTTTGCCATTGCGATCCTGCACATAGTCGATGACGCTCGGTTCGTTCAGTCTGCCATGATTGGCAAGCGCGGAATAGGCCGAAACCATCCGCAAAACGGTGCTTTCCTCTGCCCCCAAAGATGTCGCCGCATAGGGATCGGGATCATCAGAGATGCCGAGGTCTTGAATGGTCTCAACAACATTATCCATGCCCGCCTGCATGCCGATCTGGACGGTCATAATGTTCTGCGACTGCTCCAGGCCATATCGCATCGGGAATTGTCCAGCGCGTCCGCCACGAATGCACTTCTGGCCCAACCGGCGGCCCTGATAATAGCAATAACGCGTGTTATCGATCTGCGTTGAAGGGGTCATGCCATTGTCGAGGCCGGTGGCGTAGACAAACGGCTTAATAGTCGATCCCGGCTGACGCATCGCCTGCGTCGCACGGTTAAAGTCGGACAGGCGGTGGTCGAACCCGCCCTGCATCGCCAGTACGCGGCCCGTTTGCGCGTTCTGAACAACCAGACCGCCTTGCGCATCGGGAATGGTCGCAACGTTAAAGCCGTTACCACTGGGCCGCACGACGATCACATCGCCCGCTTTCAGTGCGTTGGGGAGGCCAGATAACGGAGCCTCTTCACCATCGGAGAAACCGATCGTCGCTGATGATCCGCTGCGCTGTGTCACCACGCCGACGCGCCAATCCTTGTAATTGATCCCCAGGTTGGAACTTGCGAGTTGGCCAGCCCAGCTGCCATCATCAAAGTTGATATTGGCGACAGGCCCGCTCCAACCGCGGCGACCATGATATTTCTCAAGGCCGGTGCGCAAGGCATCGCGCGCGGCTTCCTGCATTTCAATATCGAGCGAAGTGCGAACCCACAGCCCGCCCGCATAGACGCTGTTTTCGCCATCTTCGGCGCTCTCACCAAAATCGGCGATCAACTGGCGGCGAACCTCTTCGAGGAAATAGCCAGCGTCCGCGCTGCGCGTCGTGCGTTGACGAGCAAGGCCAAGAGGCTCGGCAGCCGCAGCCGAGCGCTCTGCTGCGGTGATGAAACCGTTTGCCTCCATCTGGGCGAGGACAAAATCGCGACGCTCCATCGCGGCCTCTTCCTGACCCGAACGACCATAACGTTCGGGCGCTTTTGGCAGGATCGCGAGAAAAGCGAATTCATGCAGATCAAGGTCACCAACGTCCTTATCAAAGTAAGCGCGCGCTGCTGCTTGCACTCCGAAAGACCGGCGTCCGAGCGGAATCTCGTTGAGATACAGCTCAAGGATTTCCTCCTTACTCAACACCCCTTCGATGCGGCTGGCAAGGATCATCTCTTTCAGCTTACGCGTGACCGAATATTCATCGCCGAGCAGCAGAATTTTCGCGAGCTGTTGAGTAATAGTCGACCCGCCAACTGCGCGCTCACCAGAGCCATATTTGGTCGCATAATCGAACACCGCATTAGCCGTGCCGGGAAAATCAACGCCGCCATGGCTAAAAAACGTTTTGTCCTCGGCTGAAATATAGGCGTTGACCAATTGCTCAGGAAAATCGCGATATTCCAGCTGCACGCGGCGTTCGCGCGCATAAGAGTGAACGATCTCGCCATCGCTGCCGCGCACCACAGTGGGCAGCGGGGTTTGGTATTCGATTAGGCCATCCGCCTCGGGAAGGTCACTGGCGAGCCAGAACCACAAGATCACCCAAAACGCGACAAATGCAATTATCCCGAACGCAAACAGCTTGAAAAGCCAGCTCGAACGCCACTTTTCAGCGAACCATGATAACGCGCCCGATGTGTCGCGCGACAGGCGAAACCGAGCGTATTCGGGAAAGGATGCGGTGGATTCTTCTGTCATCGTTTGAGCGATTTATCGTCATTTTGCAGCGATTGCTAGCGTGGGTTGGAGCCGCCGCGTCTAAGGCTCTGCCCGCCGTGCAAAATAGACACGTATCGCGCGGGCGAGCACAGCGGCATATTCGCCCCGCCCTTCCTCTGTCATCAAACGTGCGCGGTCCGCATCGTTGGTGACAAAGCCGCTCTCAAACAACACGCCGGGCACATCGGGCGCGCGCAACACAGCAAGCTCAGCAGAACGCCGGGCCTGTGGGTGGAAAGCGATACGCCCCTCCCCTTCACGCTCTATCAAAGCAGCAAATTCGGTTGCCTCGTCCTGTGTGCGTTGCTGCGAGAGTTCGACCAGGATCGCGCTGACTTCCTCGCTTTGTCCATCAATGGTGATCCCGTTCAACTCATCAGCGGCGTTTTCACGCTCCGCAAAGCGTGCCGCGGCCTCTGACGATGCCTCTGTCGACAAGGTGTAGATACTGGCTCCGGCAACACTGCTGTTTTCCCCGGCCGAATCCGCGTGGATCGAGATAAATAGGTCTGCGCCCAATTGTCGCGCGATTTCCGGGCGGTCGGCAAGGACAACAATCGCATCGTCCTCGCGCGTCAAGGCAACACGAATGCCGCCCTCCTCCACTAACGTATCGCGCAAAGCGAGCGCGAGTTGCAGGACCAGCTCCTTTTCTAAGACCTCAGCGCCTGAACCAAGCCGCGCAACAGAACCGGGATCGCGTCCCCCATGCCCTGCATCAATCACAACCAACGGCCGCGAAGGATCATCCGGTCCCACAATGTCTGGCAAGACCAAGGGTTCATCTTCGGGGTTTAGGAGAAATCGCAGCACATAATCCCTACCCCATTCCGGAACCGGGATTTTTGCTCCAGTTGCATAGGCCGCTCCCAACACAATCGCTGGAACGGCAAGGATCACCAAAAGGAGCACGCGCACACTCATATAGACAACGGCTTAGAATGTTGCGCATGATCAGCGCAATAGAGTTGCGGCGCGAAACCCACGGTGCTAGCGTTTGTAACGAAGCAGGGAATGCATGAACGCAATGTTCAATATTCGCGATTAGGCACCGCGACCAGGCAAAGCCTTCCTGATTTCATTCACTTTGGCCGATGGCGCTCTTTCGCGTTTTTATCGGTCATTCAACAGGTTGATGCAGTGACGAGATGCTTCTCTTCGCATGAAACATACCAGCGCCACTTGGGCGCTCGGATGCATGCGGGGCTCTTTATGAACAAGCCAGCGGAAGCTTTCCGCAGTCTCGCCGCAGCAGACACGAACATTGCGCGCCGCTCGAACGATCGAGCCTGCGCAAATAGACAGACCGGCATCGCGAACCTGCGGACCGGTTTCCCACACAAAACACGCCGTACCCACCGTTTATCGGGAGGGCGATCAGGCGTTTGGAGAATATTTAATGGCAACGCGCATGCTAATCGATGCGCGCCACTCGGAAGAAACCCGGGTGGCGGTGCTCAAAGGCAATCGAATTGAGGAATTTGATTTCGAATCTGCTGAACACAAGCAGATCAAGGGCAATATCTACCTAGCCAAGGTAACCCGTGTAGAACCATCGCTTCAGGCGGCTTTTGTCGACTTTGGCGGCAACCGGCACGGCTTCCTCGCCTTCAGCGAGATCCACCCGGATTATTACCAAATCCCACAGGATGACCGCGAGCGGCTTCTCGCCGAAGAAGCTGAGGCCGCTGAGGAAGAAGCGCGCCTGCGTGCTGAGGAAGAAGAAGAGGGCCACACACCCGGTGACGAATACGACGCCGAGGATGAAAGCGCAGAGGCGCTGGCAGAAGATTTGGCCGAAGACGGCTTGGAAGAAATCGACACGTCGGAAAAAGACAAAGTCGCCACCATCGAAGACGGCGCGTCCGACGATGATGGTGATGACGATAGCGAAGATGGCGATGACGAATCGTCAGACGACGACGCATCAGACGAGGAATCCACCGAAGACAGCGAAGAAGATCGGCCACGTCGTGGTCGCCGCGGGCGTGGTCGCCGCCGTCAGGGTGGACGTGATGGCAAGAAAGGCGGCGGCAAAGGCCGCAGCCGTGCAAAAGAAGTCGACGAAGTCCGCGCCAAGCGCATGGCCCTGCGTCGCCGTTACAAAATCCAGGACGTTATCCAACGCCGTCAGGTTCTACTGGTCCAGGTTGTGAAGGAAGAGCGCGGCAATAAGGGCGCGGCTCTCACCACCTATCTCAGCCTCGCTGGTCGCTACACCGTTTTGATGCCTAACAGCTCACACGGGGGCGGGATCAGCCGCAAAATCAATTCATCATCTGATCGTAAGCGCTTGAAGCAAGTTGTCTCTGATCTGTCCTTGCCAAAGAGCATGGGCTTGATCGTTCGGACCGCCGGGATCACCCGGACCAAGACCGAGATTAAGCGTGACTTCGATTACCTCGCTCGATTGTGGGATGAGATTCGCAAAACCACATTGCAATCGACCGCGCCCAGCCTCGTCCATTCGGACAGTGACCTGATCAAACGGGCGATACGCGACATCTATAATCGCGAAATCGAGGAAGTGATCGTAGAGGGTGAGGACGGGTACAAATCCGCTAAAGCCTTTATGAAAATGCTTATGCCCAGCCATGCGCGCCGGGTGAAAGCCTATTCCGATCCGGTGCCATTGTTCCAGCGTTACGGCGCAGAGGATCAATTGCGCGCAATGTATGATCCGATGGTTCAGCTTAAATCGGGCGGCTATCTGATCATCAACCCTACAGAGGCGTTGGTCTCTATCGACATCAACTCGGGCCGTTCGACCAAAGAACATGGGATCGAACAGACGGCGCTCCACACCAACTTGGAAGCTGCACGCGAGATAGCCCGGCAATTGCGCCTGCGCGACATGGCCGGTTTGGTCGTGATCGATTTCATCGACATGGAATACAATTCCAACGTCCGCAAAGTCGAAAAGGCGATGAAAGACGCGCTCAAAACCGACCGTGCGCGCATTCAGGTTGGCCGCATTTCCGGCTTTGGCCTGATGGAAATGAGCCGCCAACGTTTGCGCACTGGCGTTTTGGAAGCGACCACGCGCGAATGCCCGCATTGCGATGGCTCGGGCCTTGTACGCACCGCATCATCGGCTGGCCTTTCGGCGCTGCGCCTGATCGAAGACGAAGCAGCCAAGGGTAAAGGCACGATCATCCGTCTCGCGGCCAGCACAGAAGCGGCCATCTACATGCTCAACGAAAAACGCGGTGAGCTGGTCGAGATTGAAGAGCGTTACGGCGTTGCTGTTGAAGTCTCTCCCGAGGGCGAAGATGAAGGCGCGAAGATGGTTGTCTCAAGCGCGGGCCCTCGCCCGACAGAGGCACCCAAGTTTGAACCTATCATCGATGATGACGACGATGATGATGACCTGCCCGAAGAAGAGTTTGGTTCTGAAGATGAGGACGACGATGATCGTCCCCGCAAGAAGCGCCGTCGCCGCCGTGGGGGCCGTGGACGCAACAAAAAGCGCACGGAAGACGGTTCTGAGGGTGAAGAAGGCTCCGAAGGTGAAAGCTCAGATGAGCAGAGCCAAGGGGACGAAGGCGAATCGAACGATAGTGAAAACGGGGATGACGATGGCGAAGACAAGCCAAAGCGCCGCCGCCGTCGTGGTGGACGAGGCCGTCGCCGCAAACAAGATGTGAGCGAAGAGGGTTCGGAAGGTGCAGAGGAGGCTTCGCAAGAGGCATCCGATGAGGCCCCTGTTGAGACTGCCGCAAAGGAGGCTCCGGCTGACGAAACACCTGGTGCGGAAGAGGAAACGCCTGCCGAGAAACCAAAGCGCAAGCGCGCGCCGCGTAAGAAGAAGGCCGAGGTAGAGGCTGAAAAGGCAGCTGCAGAAGCCGAGGCGCCCGCGGACGAAGCGCCTGCTGAAAAGCCCAAGCGCAAACGTGCACCGCGCAAGAAGAAAGCGGATACGACTGACGAAGCCAAGGCGGAAACTGCTGAGGCTCCTACAGCGGAAGCGCCTGCTGCGAAAGCCGATGATGCCGCTGATAGCGGCGAGACCGGCTCGAAAAAGCGCGGTTGGTGGCAGCGGACTTTTGGCGAATAAACCGCTAAGATCGCTAGCAATTTAAGAGAGGGAGGCAGCGTTCGAGCGGTGCCTCCCTTTTTTGTGTGTGCTGCGGTGTTCTAGGGTACCCTAAAGGCCCGGACGCCGCGCGACGCCCCATTCATTCCACATGGCGAATTTCGGCGCTTTGGGAAGATAGCCCTGCCCCAACGGTTCAACCTCAAAACCCGCACCGCGAAACGCTGATCCTATCGGACGGGTCAGGTGGCAGCCTCCTGCAAGCCGTTTCCAAACGGGTTCAATCCGGTCTTGCCACTTGGCGATATCGGCATCGGGAGCGCGGCCATGCTCTAGGAAAAGCGCTTGTCCGCCGGGTCTCAGGATGCGGCGCATTTCGGACAGGACACGCTTGGGGTCCTCGACCGAGCACAGCGTGAAGGTACACACCACTGTATCAAAGAAACTGTCAGGAAACGGAATATCCTCGCCCTGCGCCTGCCTCAAATCGGCGGGCCAACCTTTCGCCTGAGCGGCCGCACGCGCATTGTCGAGCAAAGGGCCATGCGGGTCGATACCGGCATAGGATTTGATCGCATCGGTGTCGTAAAATTCATGATTGATGCCGCCGCCACAACCCAGCTCAAACACATCGCCGCGCGCCAGTGGCACGACAGCAGAGCGGCGCTTCATCACCTGCCCCGTCCCGCATGCGCAGCGGATGAGCCGCGGCATCACATGCGCATCATACCAGTCACCCAAACCCATTGCCGCCTCTCCCTTACCGTGCGGTCGAAGAGCATCCTAACCGATTGTGACCAAAAGCAAACGGTTTAATGACAATGCGTTGCGTCAACCTGCTTGAACAGCAAGTGTTTCTTGCAAAGCCAACGTTATCTGCCGCATGTCCGCCTCAATCTGAGCTTGCACCTCTGAGACGGGAAGCTTCGCCCATTCGCTCACTTGCGGCATGGAGAAGCCGACACGCAATGTCCCACCCCAACCGCCTTTACGCGCCACGCATTTAACCGGTTGGCCAAGGCGAATCCCGTTCAATGCCAGTCGCCGGTGCACCTCTTGCGCCTCTTCAAACGTCGCAAGGCCGGGTAAATTGCTCACATCCAATGTCGCCAAAGTGCGCATTTCAATGGGCAGCGCCTGCTCAACAAAATCATCAAGATCGCCCGCATTGACTCGCTCTATCCCCAGCGGCTTTATCATTCCGGCCCAAAGCGCGGTTTCAAAGGCTGCGATGATCGCCTCCACTTGAACCATGGGAATGCGCTGAAACCGCTCCACCTCAAACAGGGCTGCTTCCAAGCGTAGCGCTAATGAAGGATTCGCGCTGTCTGGCAAAGTGTCACGCCCGGCCCAGCTTTGTGGCCATTCGGCGCGGCGGAAGATCGTGCGAAATCCCTCAGGCAAAGGCGCGGCCTGCTCAATCAGATCGCCCGGCACCATGGCCCAGCCATTGAAGGGCGGTGCACCGATAAACTTTGAACCGGTCATCAGGACAATCGCCCCGCGGACGAGATATTCGCCAATCGCCTCGCTGGTTATGCGCGCCTGACAGGCATCGATAACAAAAGTAACGTTGCTGCCGAAACGCGCTTGTAACGCGTCAATTTCGGACAATCCGGGCAGCACCAATCCTGTTTTCGAGCCGTGCACTCCATGGACAAGGCAATGCTTGCCTGCAGCCACTGCAGCCTCAATCTCTTGGCTCATCGCCGCCATGATCGCCGCGCCGCATTGTGCCATGCCCGCCCCGCATCGCACCGGGACATCGACCATGGTGACAGGACCAAGCCCCGCTACATCAGTGCCGGGTACTGCCGCGCAACTGACGGCGGTCTCGTAAGCGAAATAGCGACCAACGGCGGAGTGCACACAGCCGCTGCCGATCTCATCTGCACCCAGCAAAATGTTGTGCAAACCCCCTGAGCCCCTCCCCAATACCGCTGCTAGAGCGACATATTCGAGGTCCGTACCAGACGGGGCAAACACCAGATCAGCGCCTTCGCCCACTGAGTAAGCTGCGCGAATGCGGCGTGATAACGATGCCAACCACGCGTCGTAATCATGGAAGTGATCAAGGGCCGCAATATGCGCAAATGCGTCTGCCGAAATGTCACTTACGGTGGACGACGAATAGGCGATCACATCTCGCGGATATGGGGCGGACAGATACTTGTTGAGACCAGTATCAGCATTCAGCGTGATCCGCGCATCACCGCCACCGGTTAGCAATGTGACAAGGCGATCTTCACGCGGACCGATCTCGCATGCTGGTCGATTAAAAGGGTTTTGAGTGATTGCCTGATCCCAAAGCCAAGTGTGCCATGCACAATCAGCTTTCCGTGCTGACGCGCTCCACTGCCCCCTGCAAAAGCCTTAGACAAAGAGCACCGCAAAGAGAACCCTGTAAAAATGAACTAGCGCCCAGACGCCCTTAGCCGTAGAGCGCCCGGCAAAACACATCGCACAGATCAGGTAAAGACACATGGCGAATGCGCTTACTCCGTTGAAAATACCCGAAGAGGCCAAGGGTAAGCTGAATATTCTGTTTCTGGCTAAAAATGCCCTGTGGGAGGGTGACATTCACCCCATCGACGGCAATCACGCGCGCTATCACCGCGAAATGCGTGAGATGTTAGAGGGTATCGGCCTGCGTCTTACCATTCGCGAAACGCACGATATTTTGTTCGACCCACCTGAGGGGATCGACTTCGTCTTCCCGCTGCTTAATCGCGCTGGGTTCTTCAATTCAGAGATGCTGGTTCCATTGCTGTGCGAGCGCGCTGGCATCCCCTATCTGGGCGCCAACCCGATTCTGCGGGGCCTTTCCGATGATAAACATCTTGCGAAGATGGCCGCGCGTGAGGCCGGGATACCGACCGCGCCGTGGGCGATTTATCGAAAAGGCGCGCCGATTTCGCGCGATAAGCTGCCCGAAGGGACACGCTATGTCGTCAAACCCAACAATTCCTCTGCGAGTTGGGGTGTCGAGGATGCGTGTGACTGGGACGGCGTTGCAGCAGCAGTAAAGCGCATTCACACGGACCCTGCCAATGGCGGTCAGGATGCGATTGTTGAGCCGTTTCTGGAAGGCAGCGATGTCGAAGTGCCGGTGATCACCGTCAATGGCGAGCCGCAAATCCTGCCCATGCTCATATTCCGTCAGGCCGATCCATCGCATCTGCGCACCTATTACGAGAAACGCGATCTGGTTGATCGCAGCCAAAAATACTCGCTCGATCCCTTTGTCGAGGGACCGTTGGTCGATGTCATCGCAGATATGACCGCGAAATGCTGGGAAGAATATCGCCCGTTTGATTATGGCCGATTTGAGTTTCGCGTGAATGAGGAGACCGGCGAAGTCACCTTCCTTGAGCTAAACCTCAACTGCAATTTGTGGTCTGAAAAGGTGTTTGGCCGTGCCGCGACCATGGCTGGCTGGACTCAAGAACAGCTGATCGAAACGCTGCTGGCTGAGGGCTTGCAAAGGCACGGGTTGATCTAGGCGGGCACTTCGACCCCCGTAAAATCGAAGACTTGCCCGCTATCCGCCGGGTTGAGCCGCGCCAACACATCAAGCAAATTGACCGCCGCATCTACTGGCTTTGTCAGTTGCCCATCAGGCAGACCTTTTTGAAAGGGTTCAGACAGGGCGCTGTCCACTGTGCCCGGATGCAGGCCCGCAATCACACCCTCAGGATGGGAGCGCGCCATCTCCACAGCGAAATTCTTGAGCAGCATATTGAGCGCAGCTTTGGAGGCGCGATAGGAATGCCACCCGCCAAGGCCATTGTCTGAAATCGAACCGACGCGCGCGCTCAAAGCGGCGAAGACGAACCGCCGGTCACGCGGCATCAGAGGCAGAATATGTTTGGCGATCATCGCGGGGCCAATCGTGTTGATCGCCAGCACCTTTGCCATTGCATCAGGATCGATCCGTTTCAGCGTCCTCTCTGGCCCCGTCCCATCGGCCAAAGTCAGCGCGCCCGTTGCGACAATCACAAGCTCAGGCGGGTCAACCTTCATAATGGCGGATGCGGCGGCAATGCTTTCTTCGACCAAGAGATCAAATACGAAGGGCTGGCTTGAGGTGCCCGTCGCCTTTCCTGTGCGTGACCCGGCATAGATTTGCTCACATCCGCCCTGTGCCAATTGCGTGCAGAGGGCCGCTCCGATCCCGCCAGTGCTGCCAAAGACTGCCGCGGTTCTGGGCCATTTTCCTACTTCGTTCATGCGGAGTAGAGCGCAAGAACCCTTGGTAAGTTCCCTTGTGATCGCAAAAACGGCGATTGGCCGATGTGCGGCAGAATGCGGAAAAATGGCGATTTTTTGGAAGTTGACACTTAAATTGACGAACACGCCGGAAAAGCGGGCACTTCCGGGAGATTGCGCAGGATGGCACTATTTCGAAAGTCCCCCCCTTGTGTGTAACACGCAGCCCGAACGCAGGCCCGCGATTGACTGCGATGCATCGCTTCGCACAAACACCGCAACACTCAAGGGCACAAGGCACCTTGCCTCAGGTAGCGAGCACGCTAAACAGGTGGCAGGGGCAATCAGGGATCACGATGTAATGGCGACTTTCACCCTTCCGAAGAACTCAACCATCCGCAAGGACGGCAAGAAGCACAAAGCCGAGGGCGCGAAGCGCGTGAAGTCGTTCAAGGTCTATCGCTATGATCCCGATAGCGGCAAGAACCCCAGCTATGACACGTTCGAGATCGACTTGGACGAATGCGGCCCGATGGTTCTGGACGCGCTGTTCAAGATCAAGAACGAGATTGACCCGACACTGACGTTCCGCCGGTCCTGTCGTGAGGGGATCTGCGGTTCGTGCTCGATGAACCTGAACGGCAAAAACGGTCTTGCCTGCACGACCGCGATTGAGGACCTGAAAGGCGAGATCCGCATCACTCCCCTGCCCCATATGGACGTGATCAAGGATCTGGTGCCGGACTTCACGCATTTCTACGCGCAATACGCGTCGATCCGCCCATGGCTGCAAACGGTCAGCCCCACGCCAAGTGGCAAAGAGCGGCTGCAAACACCCGAACAGCGTGAGAAGCTGGATGGCTTGTATGAGTGCATCCTGTGCGCATGCTGCTCAACCAGCTGCCCGAGCTATTGGTGGAACTCTGACAAGTTCCTGGGTCCTGCGATCCTGTTGCAAGCCTATCGCTGGCTTGCCGATAGCCGCGATGAGATGACGGGTGAGCGGTTGAACGAGCTGGAAGACCCCTTCCGCCTCTATCGCTGTCACACGATCATGAACTGCGCAAATGTGTGCCCCAAGGGTCTCTCGCCCGCCAAGGCAATCGCAGAGACCAAGAAGATGATGGCTGAACGCGCGATCTAAGGGCGCTGTCATGGCGCTTTCCGAAGACGTATTCGAACATGGTCCTGATCCGGAGAACCCGGGTTGGCGGCACTGGAACCTCAAGGACGAAACGCTGTTCAATGGCGCGGTTATGGGGCGGCTAATCACGCGACTTGATGAAGATGGGAAGGCGCGCTTGCGCATGTTCCCGGAACGTCGGCACGAGAACCTGCAAGGCATCATCCACGGCGCCGTGACGCTCGCTCTGATCGACATTTCGATGTTCACCACGATGCATACAATCGGAAGCGGGAATGCTGGGCCCTCCGTGACGCTGGAGATGTCGACACAGTTCGTCGGCGGCGGTGATCCAACAAAGCCACTGGATGCGGTGAACGAGATCGTGCGCGAAACCGGAAAGCTTGTCTTCATCCGAGGGCAAGCTCTGCAAGGTGTTGATGTGGTCGCCAGCTATTCGGGGATCGTGCGCAAGATGAAACCGCGAGCGGCTTAGGCAATGCTAGCGCGTTACGAAAAGCTAATCGCTCGTGGAGAGCTGCGCGCAGACCCCGATCAGAGACGCGCTGCGGTACGGTTAGATGTGCTGCAAAAGGAGTTGGAAGCTGAGCAGCCCGGCGGTTTGCTAGCCCAGCTTTTCGCCCGCAAACAGACGCGCCCTCAAGGGGTGTATATGTGGGGCGGCGTCGGGCGCGGGAAGTCGATGCTGATGGACCTGTTCCACGAGCGGTTGAGCATCTCTGAAAAACGCAGGGTCCACTTCCACGCCTTTATGCAGGAAGTGCACGAGGAAATGCGTCTGGCTCGTCAGACGCATGAAGGCGATCCGATCCCTCCGGTCGCAGCCAAGCTCGCGCAAAACCTGCGCGTGCTCGCCTTTGATGAGATGGTGGTGAACAACTCCGCCGATGCAATGATCATGAGCAGACTGTTCACGTATCTCATCCACGAGCAGGATGTGACCATCGTCACAACATCAAACCGACCGCCAACTGACCTCTACAAGGACGGATTGAACCGAGAGCATTTCCTACCATTCATCGATTTGATATCGCAGGAATTGGAAGTTGTTGGACTGAACGGTCCCACAGACTATCGCCTCGATAGAATTGGCGACATGCCAAGCTGGCACACACCAGTTGGCGATGATGCAACGGCTAAAGTGCGCGAGGTGTTCTTCAGACTGACAGACTTCGATCCAGAGGATGCGGCCAATGTACCATCGGGCGAACTGGCGATCGGAGCAAAGAGATCAATGCATGTGCCCAAGTCGCTAAAGGGCGTCGGGGTATTCAGCTTCAAACGGTTGTGTGGAGAAGCGCGCGGTGCACCAGATTACCTTGCGATTGCGCGCGCTTTCCACACGGTGATCATCGTCGGGATCCCGCAAATGGGGCCAGATCAGCGCAACGAGGCGGCGCGGTTTGTGACACTGATTGATGCGCTTTACGAACACCGTGTGAAGCTGTTCGCGACGGCCAACGCGACGCCTGATGCGTTATACAATGCAGGCGACGGCAGCTTCGAGTTCGAACGCACGGCAAGCCGCCTGAATGAAATGCAGAGCGATGAATATATGGCGATGGGCCACGGAGCCGAGCACTAGCCCAGCAAAGGATCAGGCCGCAGCGATCCGTTCGGCTACGCGTTCTTGAGCAGATACTAGGCGGCTCATAACCCGCAAGTCCTGCTCACGCAGTTCCAATGCGGTATCTGCCCACAGCTCCGTGATGCGGTTTAGTTCCGCCAATTCGAGCTTCCAGACCTGTTTGATCGCGCGGCGCGACCCGACAAGCCCAGCATGACGCCGGTCAGACTTCTTGATGAAATCGCGCACCGCGTTCACCCCATCGCCGGGCTCAGCCAACGCGTGAACAAGGCCAAGGTCATACATCTGTTCAGCAGTAAAGGTCTCGTTCGAAACGATAATCCGATCCGCCATGGCGCTGCCCAATTTGCGGGACAGAAACGCATGGGCCCCCATTCCAGGGAACAAGCCAAACATGATTTCTGGCAAGCCGAAGGTCGATTGGCGCTCTGCAATGATGTAGTCAAACGACAACAGCGCTTCGAACCCGCCGCCTAACGCTGCACCCTGAACCAGGCCTACGGTTAGCATTGGGATATCAAGTGTGCGGACATTGCGATCAAGGATCGCGCAACAGCGGTGGCCATATTGCACCAACCCGGCACGATCACGCTCACGGATCAGCCGCTGAAACAGTTCTAGATCACCGCCGTAACAAAACACATCGGGAGCGCGGCTACCCAGAACCAGATACCGCAATGGCACTTTATCGGGGCCAAACTCCGCTGAAATCAACCTCTGCCAGGTTTCAAAATCATCCAGCATCGCGGGAGTAAAGCTCGGCCGGTCGCCGGGGTTCATATAAGACCAAAGCGTGGCAGTTCGATCTTCGTAAAGTACATCGAGGCCTTGCAAAGAATACAAGTCAGCAGAGATAGACGAGTGCAATGCACTTTCGGCGAGCAACTCCTCCTCACCTATCAAAGGCACCGCTTTTGCCGCGCTGCTGTCCATTACTACAATCTCCACTTCGACCCAGTGCCGCTTGACCGTTTTACGACCTAAGCGTGTATGCTGCCTTCTCGGCTTGCTACTGGGCAACACTAGTCGACCAATTGGAAATCTGGCAATCGATTAATTGTGGTTATCAGACGACCTGAGTCTCATAACGGGTCATATCCAATCAATTCATCAACTTGGTGAATTCGCGATTGGAGCCAAGAGACATAAATTTACACTCATTCGCTCACGCCAAGTCCTGTCAGTGACTTATCGAGCATGAGCAATTGCCAAAGGACTCGCGAATTGTCAGATCGTCCGCTGATGTGTTCTTCGGCCAGTTCCGACAGCGCACGCGGGTCAAACCAACCGGATTGGCCAAGGACCGAACTCGATGCGATGGCCCTCGCCTCGCCATTCAATGGACCACGCAACCAACTAGCAATTGGCGTCACAAAACCCTGCTTAGGGCGATAGAGAATGTCGTGCGGCAAATATCGCTCCATACATTTTTTGAGGAGGTATTTGCCGGTACTGCCGCGAACGCGCATTTTCTCAGGTAGTCTCGCCGCGAATTCAACCAAACGATGATCGAGCAAAGGCTCTCGCGCTTCCAGGCTTACATTCATGCTCGTGCGGTCGACCTTGGTCAGAATATCGCCAGGTAACCAGAAGGCGAGATCCGCATATTGGGCCCGGTCCAGCCCGCTGCGCGCTGGAGCAGCTTGCATCAATTGGATCAACTCATCCTCCCCGCGAAAACCGCTAAGTTTGGATGTGAAGACTGGTGAGTAAAGTGCGGCTCGCTCTGGCGCAGTGGTCACTGACAATCCGCGCGCATAGCCTGCCTCTCCACTCTCGGCGAGGGCCAGCAGGGTCGCCTTTGCACGCAGAGGACGCGGAGCCCAATCCGCTTTCGGCCACGCCCTTCCCAGTGCCCCGAACAGACCACTCCGCAACCCTTGCGGCAAAAGCGAGCGGACACGCTCTTCATTGTGGTGGAACACCTGACGGCGATACCCACCAAAGGCTTCATCTGCACCATCACCGGATAGTGCCACCGTGACTTTCTCGCGCGCCAATTGACACACTCGCAAGGTAGGCAGCGCAGAAGCATCAGCAAACGGTTCATCAAACATCGCGGCGAGTTGGCCTATTGCGGTGAAATCATCCTGACCGACGGTACGCGCATCGTGATCTGTGCCGAACTTTTCAGCAATCTGCTGCGCGTAACTGGTTTCATCTAAAGCGGCGACATCAAAGCCGATTGAACATGTGCGCACAGGGTCGGTGCTTGCCTCACTCATCAAGGCAACGACGCTGGATGAATCCACACCTCCCGATAGAAACGCACCCAAAGGTACATCGGCGACCATGCGCGATTGCACCGCCTCACGCATCAGATGGACCAGCTCTGCGGACAAGTCCGCCTCGCTGCCCTTCGCCCGATCGGCAAAGCTGATGTCATACCAACGTCGCGGCGCGGCAACCGGTTTGCCATGTTCAAGTAGCAGGAAGTGCCCCGCAGGCAGTTTTTCCACGCCTGAGAGGATCGAATGGCTGTCGGGCACGTAACCCCATGTCATATATGCATCAATCGCTTCAGGATTGACTCGGCGCCGCATTAGCGGATGTGCGAGCAAGCCTTTCAACTCAGATGCAAACGTGATGCTCCCATCGGAAAGCCGCGCCATAAACAGCGGCTTAACCCCAAACCGATCGCGCGCCAGCAGCAATTGACGTTTGTCCAGATCGTAGAGCGCGAATGCGAACATGCCGTGGAGCTTATCTAGGCAGTCCACCCCCCAGCGCTGCCACGCCGCTAGAATTACTTCGGTATCGCCCGATGTGCGAAAACGCGCGCCCTCTTGCTCCAATTCCCGACGCAGTTCGCGGAAATTGTATATCTCGCCGTTAAACGCGATGACCGCACGTCCATCGGCAGAAGGCATGGGCTGCGGTGATCCTTCGATGTCGATGATCGACAGGCGACGATGGCCCAGCCCAACGCCAAGGTCAGTCCATACCCCCGCCCCATCCGGCCCGCGGTGGACAAGCGCGTCGCACATCCGCTCAACCCGTACAGGATCGACCGGCTTTGGCGTTTCAGCATGAAAAATTCCGGCGATCCCGCACATAATCGAATGCGGGGTTAGCCTAAGCCTGAGGGAGCGACAATCGTTGCCGTGATACCGCCAACAATTGCGAGTGCGGCGAGGCCAGCGATGGTGACAATCGGCGCAGTGAAACCAGCCTCAAACGGTTTAAGCCACGCGAACTTGCCGACCTGATCGTGGGTCCAGCCATAGTCCTCTGGTTCGCACTGGAAGAACCGCCACGCAGCAGCGAGAACAATTGCGACGACTATTGCAAAGAATATCCAGCCATAGACGACGTGATCAAACCCTGCAGCGAATTCGACACCCTGGCTTTGCGCAATGTAGATTGTTCCCCACGCGCGAATGCCGTTCGCGATAATCGGCACGATCACCGAAGCAGCCATGAACAGTGCTCGACGCGACCAGCTTTGAAACCGAGTGAAGCAAACGAGCACTGCAAGAGTGATCATCGCCACGAGGAACCTAACGCCAGAACACGCCTCTGCGACAATAAACAGACCAACGGGTGTATCGATATAGATGCCGTCAATTACAGCAGGTATCCCGCTCCATAGCGTGAGGGCCACAGCGATATCTGCGGTGATGGATTGGAGTGGCCCAATAAACTCATCACCGACCGGAACCAGAAACACTCCGAAAGCAATTGGCAGCGCTAACATCAGCGACACGCGCGGACCTAATGCGGCAACCACCACTCCTTGCAACGCTCCCACAGCGCCAGCATGGGCGATAATGTTGATCTCGGTCGCTCGACCAATAGTCCACAAAGCCAGACCTGCTGCGACAACAAGGAGGCCGGCAAGCCACGGTTTAGGTTTCGACTTAGCAAGCTCAGAAGCTTTCAGTGCAACCAACCAGCCAATGATGATCGGCACCAGCAAAATATGAGTGTAGGTATCAATGTTCCACCATTGGTGCAGCATCTCACCCCATTCGCGCGCGGTAACCGTCACCGCTGCGAGCACCCCAAATGCGAGCACAAAGAGACTTTCTCGCCATTCTTTAGGAATACGCGAGAATAAGCTTTGTGTGCGCCAGTCTTGGGTGACAACTTCAGGCGGCATTTCTTGCCTCGCCAACATCGCCCCGCACTAGGTTTTCAAGAGGAGCAAGCATCGCTCCCCAAGCATGATGATCGAGCACAAATTGGCGTGCTGAACTGCCCAGTCGGTGAGCGATTGCAGGGTCAGAAACCAAATCAGAGATTCTTGCGCACATTGCTTCGGCATCAGCATCGGCCACCAGCCAATGGTGTCCATCCTTGGCAGCAATTCCCGTCGCTGCCTGCGGTGTGAGCAAAACGGGCCGTGCCATTGCCATAGCCTCAAGCACTTTGTTTTGAACACCGCGAGCAATCATAAGCGGTGCGACCACGCAGGTTGCGCCTGCTATAAAGGGTCGTACATCCGGTACTTCCCCCCAAATGGTAAGACCCGGCCTTTCTTTGTGGGCCAACAAAGCTTTAGTTGGATTGCGCCCCACAATGTGTAGCTCTGAACCGGTGAATTGTTCGTGCAAGCGCGGCAAAAACTCGTCTATCGCCCACAAGACAGCCTGCTCGTTGGGTGGATAATCCATTTGCCCGGTGAAGACGAGTTGTGGCCCTGGTCCGCCTAAAAGCTCATCATGCGCAATAACAGTTTCAGGGTCAAAGCTCGCTGCGTCGATGCCATTGCCGATCACTTGCACATTGGCCATCGAGGGAAATCGCAACCGCGACGCAAACAGCTCTGCCTCATTGTCACTAATCAGGATGGTCGCGTCCGCGCGCCGGGAAAGCCGCTCTTCTTCTCGCGCGAGCAAACGCCCTTCACGCGAATTAAGCCATACACGCTGCCCCGCATCGGCATAGCCTTCAAACTTAGCGCTATCGACATCGCATAGATCAATCACAACGCGCCCGGCAAAGTCATCGGGCACATATTGCCCCATCTGCCCCGAAAATATGACGATCGTGCCGATATCCTCCGATGACAAAGTCTCATGCACCCATTGGGCAAGCCGGACGCTGTGAAAGGCAGTCAAACTCACCGGCGCGTTTGCCATCACTGCCTGTGCCCCGGCCAAAACAAGCGGTTTTGTGCGGTTGACGATGCGATGACTGGCGGCAAGTTTTGCGAGGGTATCAGCGCCGGCGCGATCCTCATCATTTTCGGCAAAGCAGCCTACGTGAACGGGCGCAATTTCGGCGAGCTTCTTCAGCAGGTTTGCACTACGAATCTTGTCACCGCGATTGGGTGGGAAAGGCACACGATGTGCTAGAAAAAGGATGTCGGCCATTGAACGCTGCCTCAGGCCAAGTCGCGCGCTATGAATGGGCCGATCGTGTTTGCGAGGACCAATGGCAATTTTTGCCACAAAGCAATCTTGCGCGAATAGGCTTCGCTGGTTGGATCGATATCACGGGCGCTTTCGCCCGGAGCAGTCCATTCGGAATAGGTCAGCGGCTTCGGCTCAAAGCCCCAGTTCTTCTTGAATTTGTACGGGCCGCTTTCCGTCTTTGAGCGGCCAAAGTCGAACCGTTCCATCCCCTGACGACGGGCATGAAGCATCAGTTCGTAATACATCAGCTCGTTCGCGCGCGCTGCGCGAGCGGCAAAACTGCCTCCTCCCCAAAACGGAAGCACAGCGCCATTGTGATAGAATGACAGGACGCTAGCGATTGGCGCGTCATCTTTGAAAACTGTCAGGATGTCGCTGCTGTCGGGAAATGCGCTGAGCATTTCGGCAAACAATCGTTTTGGGAATACCGGTGTACCCAGATTGCGTACGCTTTCAGCGTAGACCACGTAATGCGCAGAAAGATCTTCGGCATTCCGTCCAATGCGCACCATCAAACCATTCTTGAGACCCTTGCGCACTTCGGCGCGAGCCTTTCGCGGGATCGCGAGCAACTCCGCATCATCATCGGCAGCTAGTGCGCGTTCAAATCCGCAATGTTTGTCTTCCCATGATTGCCAATTGGCTGGAACAGGACCGCCACGCAATTCGATACTGGCAAAGCCATATCTTTCCGCGTGCTCCTCTGCTGACCGCGCCAATTCACCCGCGACAGTCTTACAATCGGCAAGAACTCCGCCACCCACGCCAAATCCGCTAGAGACGAGTGTGCTGCCGAATAAGGGCGAGCGCACTTCGGTTAGCGGTAGCCAGCCTGTGACAACGCCCAATTGCTCTGCGACCAATCCGCATCCGCGGTGCCCTGTGCCAGCCTCTACAGCTTTCAGCCACGCGGGACGATGGAAAACACTGCCACTTTGTTCGTGAACAAAAGCCTCGATCCGGTCGCACATCGCCGTGTCGTCAAGTGAGACGAGGCTCACACGCTGGGTCATGTTGACTGGCGCGTTCATGCGTCGGATTCTTCATGCGATGCTGCTTCACTTGACCCTGCGCCTAAAACACTCGCTCGCTTAGCCTCTCGGTGCGCAAGCAGATCCATCCGGCCCCAGCGGAATTCGTGCACCAGCTCACCGAGCTTTCCAGCCATCTTCTGAAGACCAGTATAATGCCTCAGCTTTGATCGCATCGGCGCATTGGCTACGCGCGGCTGCTCTGGATCAATCTCCCACGGATGAAAATAGAACACCGCAGGACGCTCTTCGCGACGGTTCACCTGACGAATGGCCCACCGCGAAAAGGCATAGGGAAGGACTCGGAAAAAGCCTCCTCCCCCAGCAGCAACTCTGCGCCCTCCTAGGATCGCAGTCGTCACGGGAATTTCGACCAGCTGCGACCATGGCAACGGGCGAAATGCGAAACGCGGCGCCTCTGGCCAGCCATAATGGTCGTGCGCAATCGGTGCTACGCTGGAGGAATAGTCATAGCCCTGCTCCGCTAGCTCCATGAATGCCCAAGGGGTGCGTTGGTCGATCGAGAAGCTGGGCGCTCGGTATCCAGTCACCTTTTGCCCGGAACAATCCTGCAAAATATCGCGCGCGAGTTTGATGTCTTCGCCGAAGCTCTTTCGATCAAAGTTGAAGACGCGTGCATGGTCATACCCGTGGCTCGCGATTTCATGGCCTGCTTCGGCAATTCGACGAATGATCGCCGGGTGCCGCTTTGCCACCCATCCAAGGGTAAAGAATGTGGCGGAAACCTGAGCCTCTGCGAATAGGTCGAGAATGCGGGCAACATTGTCTTCTACCCGAGTGCCAATCCCATCCCATTCACCGCGCTCAATGACATTTTCAAACGCACCAACCTGAAACCAATCTTCGACATCAACCGACAGTCCATTGACTATCCGATTGTCGAGGCGGCTGTCAGTGCTGGCAAATCCGACTTCGGCGTTCATGGTTAGGCCGCCTCACGCGACGGATCTTCCTCAAGCCATTCGATCAGCATGGTGAGCACATGACGAAATGATCGTTCCTGTTCTTCCAAGCGCTGTTCAATGCGCGCGAGCGCTTCGTCTACTTGCGGATCAGAATCAGTTTGCTCGGCCATTTGCATCGGCTGACCACCGGCGGCCTGCAATTCACTGATCGCTGCTTCCAACTCAGCAGTGCGTTCATCACGTTGCGCCAAGAGGGCGGCCACCTCAGTCGCAGGCACAGCGTCAAAGTCTGCCCCCGTCGCAGGTTCCGCGACCTGTGATTCGATGCTCAACGGATTTGGCCGGTCATGTGAACCACGCAACTCATCCGACTGCATTTCAGCCATCACCGCATCAAGCATTTCGAGGCCAACCGCGTCTTTCTCTTCAATTGCACCGAGCAAGAGAAGGCGGTTCATGACCTGGTTAACGCGGCGCGGAATGCCATCAGTAGCTCCGTAAAGCGCAGACAAAAGGCCGTCTTCGAACAACGGACGACCATCCCACTCAACATGGGTCAAGCGGTGATGAATATAGTGCTCCACCTCTTGCGCATCGAGAGCCTCAAGGTGGTGCGAAGCGATGATACGCTGACGCAGCTGCTCAAGGTCCGGGTGATGTGCCAATGTGCGGCGAAATTGCGGTTGTCCTAACAAAAGGCTTTGCAACAACGGATGCGAACCGAGCTGAAAGTTCGACAACATCCGCAATTCTTCCAGTGCGGTGAAATCGAGGTTCTGACATTCGTCAACAACTAACAGACACCGACGCCCAGCGCGCGCCTCATCTTGGAAGAAGCTCTCAATCGCACCCAATGCGCCCGCCTTGTCTCGTCCTTCAACCTCCAGGCCAAAGCTCTGAGCGACGACATGAATCAATTCTTCGCCATCGAGCGCACTGGTTACGACCTGCGCAACGGTCAGGGCTGCCGGATCAATCCGCTCCATAAGATGCGCGACCAGCGTCGACTTACCAGCACCGACCTCGCCAGTGATGACGATAAAACCCTCACCTTGGTTGAGGCCATAGCCAAGGTAGCTCATCGCTTTCTTGTGGCTTGCGCTCTCAAAATAGAAGTCAGGATCAGGGGTTAGCTGAAAGGGCCGTCCGCTAAAGCCGTAATATTGATCATACATGGGTCTGGGCTCTCAGTGATCAGAAGTTGTAACGCAGGCCAAGCAGCGCTGTTGCTGTGGCGAAATCCTCTGCCGAGAAATCGCTATCGAAGTAGTCAACCGCCAAAGCAGCACGCGCCGAAAGTCGGTCGGTAAGCGAGCGGTTGTAGGCTGCTGACGCACCAAATGCGGTTAGGTCGCCATTCGCCTCACCAGACTGGAACCAATTGACATAGGCGTTGGTCTGCAGGCTCGCATTGCGCCCAATTGTGCGGCTCAAACCGCCCGTGACGTAATAACTTTCATCAGTAAGGCCATCAGCAGCCTCAAGCGCGGTGCCAGCTGCAGCGATGAAGGTACGACGGTCATATCCTGCGCCGAAAGCTGCCGTGAGACGGCCAATCTGGCGCTGATAGCTGGCGGACACACCACGACTGCGGAATGCGGCAGAACGCACCGAGCCGAGCGAGTTGACGAGGCCTGGGCCTTCGCCACCAGAAACAAGCCCACCAAAGTCGCCAGTAACCGGGTTGCGCAAAGCGGTGAAATCGCTTGAGACACCGGCCAATGCGCTGCCCAAGGCACCGCCAAAGCCTGTCAAGTCATCATAGACCGAAATGCTGAGAGCGCTGCGTTCGCTCGGGACATAGGTGAAGTTGCCGTAGTAAGTTGTGCTGTCATAGCGCTCACCCACCCGCGCGCTCAGCGAAGTGCGCGAACTTGGGCGCCATAACACGCCAACATCCCACAACAGTCCATCGACATCGAATGCAACAATGCGCGGTGATGCGCCATCGGTGACAAGTCGTCCGTCATTGCCAACCACGGGATTACCATCGATATCGCGCACCGCGTCGCGACTCGAGACCTCGACATCTTCGTATCCGACACCGCCTACCAATGCGAGGGTATCGCTAACAGGAACGGTCACATCGCCCCGCACAAACACATTCCGCACGCGTTGGTCGAGGTTGGAGATGTCTTCCTGATATCCGCCAGCGGTAACAGCAACACCAATCGGCAGTGGATCGCCAGCACGTGTGCCTGCTGTGATTTGGCCGGAATAGGCAACGCTGTCATCAAAGACGTCGATCGGATCGCCATTGGCATCCACCACAGCATTGTCTGTTTCGAACCGGTTGTATCCAACGCGAGCCTGACCAGTGATATCGACCGCGCCAGCGCGTGTTGCGATGGTGGGGCCTGCATAGATGCTGTAAATCTGGCTGGTCGCATCTGCGCTCACCAAGGGGTTAGGCGATACTGCACCGCCACCATCGACGCGCGTACGGCTAGCCAAAGCGCCGGCTTCAAAGTTCAAGGCATTGGGGACGACCGCCAGATATCCGCGCGCAATCCCGCTAATCGTGTCGGTATCCACCGCGTCGCCATAACCGATATTGCGTTCATACCGCACTGAGACCGAAGCCCCACTGTTGCGGCCTTGCGCATTCAGATCAACACCTGCGGCAATCTGAGTGAAGGTCACAACCTCATCGCCCGGCGTCAGCTCTGCGGAAAGCACTTGGCTGACCTCAATATAGGGCTGAACCGTTGTAACACGGTCATCGCCGCGATCTTGTGCATAGGCAGGGGCTGCAACTGAGACAGCTGCGACACCGGCGATCAGCGTTCCTGTAACGAACCGCATTGTTATTGCTCCCTTTCGCCATAGTCACCAAAACGGCGACCTGACGGGCTGAATTGCGCTGCATTGAGCAGCAGTTTGATATCCGGACATGCCGAAAGTAGCTGGCGCGCATCATCGAGCGCAGCACGCCCCGTTTGATCAGCGCGAACCACCAACAAAGCCTGACCGACATAGGCGGCCAATTCGGCAGCAGGTGATGCAGCCAATGCTGGCGGGGTGTCGAAAATGATAAAGCGATTGGGCGCACCCTCAGTCAGGCGATCAAGCACTTGCGCGGTGCGGGCGCTGGTTAAATGTTCGGCATCACGCGCAGTGCTGGTGCCAGCGGGCATGATGAACAAACCCTCGATATCCGTTGGCGACACAAGCGTTTCTGGCTTGAGTGTTTTGTCGACCAAGGCATCCATCAACCCCTCGCCCGCTTCAACGCCAAGCCGCCGGGTTACCGATGGATTGATCACATCAGCATCAATAAGAACGACCTCAATATCGCGTTCAGCAGCGAGTGCGATGGCGAGATTTGTGGCGCAATAGGTTTTGCCCTCACCAGGATGCGGCGAGCAGACCAGGATACGGCGGGCGGCATCGTCTCCGCTGGCGCGCGCATCGGCGAGCAATTCTCGTTTCACAATGCGGAATTCTTCGAGCAAGCCAGTGACCGGGTCTTCCGGAACGATGAGGCCTGCATCGTCGAGCAGATCGCGGTCGATCTCCATGCGCGGGCCACACAGCATTACGGCACGCTTGGGCTTCGGTTGAGGCGCGGTTTCAGCGACTTCCACTGGAGCGGGCTCGAACGCCTCAGGAACCCGTGGCGCAGGTGCAATCACTTGCGGTTGTGGCTCCGACTGAACTCTAGGTTCGTCAGTCGGACGAGGCGCAGGCTTCTTTCCCGCTGGCAAGTCCTTAGGCACGGTCACCGGACCCAGATTATCGAGTCCGAAAACAGCATCCGCCCGCTCAAAAAGCGAGTTACGCTTTGAAGCTTCGCGGCTGATTTTGGTTTGTTCTGTCATGGCCGCCCTCTTAAGCAATCGTTCCGACGGAGACGATTTCGATCGCCAATAGGATTACCAACACGCCAAACAGGCCCGCTGTTGCTCCTGCAAATTGCTTGAGCCGTTTTCGCCGCAGCGCCTTCGCGGCCTCGGACACAGTCAAAGAGATTGACCCGATAACCGGCAGACCCATGGATTTCTCCAGCTTGTTGGGTGTCGCATAGCTCGACCGAAGCTGGCTGAGCACATAGGCGACGCCAGCCCCAGCAGCGATTCCGGCAAAAAGAACGCCAATCAAAAGCAACGGCCGATTGGGCGCGGCGGGTTTTTGCGGGACAATTGGCGGATCAACGAGGTCGAATTTCAACTGGCTCGTTTCGTCGACAACGTCGCCGCGCGTGCGCAATTTCTCGCGATCTTCGAGCAGCTTCTCGTAGTTGGTCCGCAGCACATCGTAATCGCGGCTGATCCGGTTCGCCTCAGCGGCAACGGCAGGCTCTGTTGCCTGACTTGCAACCAAAGATGCGAGCGTGGATTGGATAGCAGCACGGCGCGCTTGCAATGCCTCTACCCCGGCTTGTCGATCTGCGCGCAGACCCAAGAGCGATGTGTAAGCAGGGTTTTGCGTGCCAGTCCGCTCTTGCGGACCAGCTGCAGCAACCTGCCGAGTCAAAATTTCAACCTGCCGTGTGGTCGCCACCACATCCGGATGCTCTGCAGTCAGCCCACGCCCGCGCAACTCGGCAAGCTGCGATTGTGCTTGCAGGAGCGACGCCTGCGGTCCGACCGCATCGGCAGCGCTAAATATCGTGCGCGGTGTGCTCGAAATCTGACTGCTGATCGCGGCTAGTGCGCTTTGCGCCGCTGCAAGATCGGCATCAATATCGCGCAGTTCCGTGCGCGACTGCTGAACGCGTGAAGACAGCGTTTCTGATCCACCGATCAGCTCTGGATATTGCGTTTCGAAAGTGAGGCGCCGCTCTTCGGTCGCTTCCAGCTCAATTTTGCGCTCTTCCAACTGTTCATTGAGATCAGCAATTGCAGCGCTCACGTCAGCTCGACTGCCCGAAATGTGCTCTTCGCGGAAAATATCGAGCAGCTTTTGCACCACATTGCGCACCAAAACGGCATTCTGAGAATCGCTCAGACCACTCTTGCCAACTTCGGCTGTGATCGAGAATAGGTTATCCTGCTCGCTTTCCACGCGCACTTGCTCAGACAGCTCAGCGATCGCGGCGTTCATCTCGCTACGCCCGCTGATCCCTTCCCCCAATTTGGTCGACGTGATAACTTTTTCGAGATTTTCTGAGCTGAGCAGCGTTTGGCGAACCTTGGTGATTTCCTCTCGCCCGTCGCCCGCGATGCCCAACTGATCCGACAACACATCTTCGTTATCGACATAGATCCGCGCTTTGGATTCGTATGTGTTTGGGATCATTGCGACCACCAACCAGCCCAGCAGGCAAACGCCCCAGGCAACAGCCAAAGCAGTCCAGCGTCGATGCCAAACCGAATAGAGCGCCGTGCGCAGTTCTTCGAAGATCTCGTTCATTCTATGCGCGCCTTAGAACCGGCTCTCGGGGATCGAGATCGTGTCGCCAGGTTTAAGCGCGACATTGGCACTTGCATCACCGCGATTGAGGAGATCCTTGAGGCGCAAGCGATACTCTTCGCTGCTGCTTGTCTCGACATTGTAGCGGGTCAGTGTCGCACGGTTGCCGGCGGCAAACTCACCCAGGCCGCCAACCGCGATCATCGCATCCAATGCGGTCATACCAGCGCGATATGGCAGCGCAGCAGGCTGTGCGCCCGCGCCGGTGATCCGGATTTGCTGAGGCAGTGCACCGTTGAATTCATTCACAATGACAGAGACAATTGGCTGCTCGATGTATTGTGACAGTCGCTCTGTAATATCGGTTTCAAGCTCCGATGGCGTTTTGCCAACGGCAACCAAATCGCGGACCAGCGGGATCGTGATACGACCATCAGGGCGAACCTGAATATCCTCAGCACTCAGTTCAGGGTTGCGCCAAACATGGATTGTAATCTGGTCGAGTGGGCCGAGAACATAGTCATCGACCGGTGCCTCAGACGTGGTGCTAACCGTGGCAGGCGGCAATTGCGCGCTGGGCCCGCCGCTACACGCGGCAAGGGTGACGGTTGCAAGAGCAATCCCCGCAATGCGGGGAAGAGACAGCGAGAAAGGCATCGATACGTATCCTTGGCCAAATGGGCGGACCAGGATGGGTGATGCAGGAGCGACCTGCACATCCGGATCCGCGAATTACCCGGAACTTCTCGCTGATAATGGTGAACATAATGTTAGTGATAGCACGCCAAATCGGCCCCTATCCCGTTTCGGGACAGTGCTTTAGCGAACTCTAAACGAGCAATTCTGCCGCTGGCCCATGGCCAAGGAATGCCGCCGGGGATGCACTTGCGCCGTAAGCGCCGGCGCAAAACACCGCGACCAGATCGCCGACATCGGCTTTGGGCAAGAGTGCGGCGTCTGCGAGGCGGTCGAGCGGAGTACAGAGGCACCCAACCACATTAACCACTTCGTCGGCTTCGGCGGCGTATCGAGATGCAATCGCGACGGGATAATTGCGCCGCACAACGGTGCCAAAATTGCCCGATGCCGCAAGCTGGTGATGCAATCCGCCATCGGTGACGAGGTAAGTTGTCCCGTGGCTTACTTTCTTATCGATTACCCGACACAGATAGACGCCCGCTTCACCGACCAAGTACCGCCCCAATTCGAGGCACAGCTCCGTGTCCGACAACTCAGCGGGGCAATTTGCGACATATGCATGTAGTGCTTTGCCAACAGCAGTGAGATCGAGCGCCACGTCGTTGGGGAAATAAGGTATTCCAAACCCGCCACCCATATTGAGTTTTGGCAGCGAGGCGCCGATCTCGACTGACAGTTTTGCCGCCAAATTCAACACATTGCCCTGCGCTTCGATGATAGCATCCGCGCTCAGCGCTTGGCTCCCAGTGAAGATATGCAATCCGCGCCACTCTGCGCCCTGTGCAATGAGCGTGCGGGCAAGATCAGGCACGCGATCAGCATCAACACCAAAGGGTTTTGCCCCTCCGCCCATCTTCATCCCTGAGCCTTTAAGCTCAAAATCGGGATTGACCCGGATGGCCATGCGAGGCGCTTTGCCAATCCGTTGACCAATCGCGAGGGAGCGCTGCGCCTCCCCCTCTGACTCGCAATTCAGCGTCACTCCAGCGGCAATCGCGGCCTCAAGCTCATCATCGCGCTTACCCGGCCCTGCGAAGCTGACGCGAGCAGCATCAATCCCGGCCCGTTCGAGCATCGCCAGTTCACCCGAGGACGCAATATCGAACCCATCCACCAGCGGGGCCATGTGGGAAATTACGTCTGCGTGAGGGTTCGCCTTCACCGCATAGTTGATGCCGATGCGTTCAGGCAAAGCGGCGCGCAATTCTTCACAACGCCGGTCAAGATGCGCTCGGGAATAGACAAAAAGGGGTGTGCGACCTGCGGATTTGACTAGGTCACTCGCTGTGCGCCCGCCAATCGCCAATTCGCCATCCATAACCTCATAACCGCCGGGTATTGGGCCTGTGGGTTTCGTTTTCATCTCTACTCTTCCCCGACAATCGCACGATACAGCGCGGTTCGGTCGATTTTACCATTCGGGTTAAGGGGCATTGCATCGCGCCAGTGGACCTCGCGAGGCTGCATAAAGTTGGGAAGTTCTTGCCGCAACACTTTGGGAAGTTTGGCTTGTTCAGATGCATCATCAGTTCCGCGCACAACCAAATGCACAGCATGACCCAACCGCTCGTCGGGTATCCCTAGAGCTACCGCCTCCAAGACAAGATCTGACGCAATCGCTGCTTCCTCAATCTCTTGCGGGCTAATCCGGTTGCCCGCACTCTTAATCATCGCATCGCGCCGACCAACAAAATAGAGCAGCCCATTAGCCGCCCTCTTGACCCGATCTCCAGACCAAACCGCGGTTCCACCATATTCAGATTGTGTGGGCGCCGGTTTAAACCGTTCAGCGGTGCGAGAGGGGTCTTGCCAATATCCTTGTGCGACCAGTGGGCCACAATGCACCAACTCCCCCTCGATATCAGGGCCCGCCACATTTCCATCATCATCAATGACTAGTATTTCTGCAAAGGGTATCGCCTGACCCATTGATTTTGGATGTTTTTTTACGAGTTCAGGGTCGAGAAAAGTCGACCGGAATGCCTCGGTTAACCCATACATGGGATAGAGGTCAGCGCTGGAAAAAATCCGCTGCAAATCGCTGACTAACTCGGTCGTCAATGCTCCGCCACTATTGGTCAATCGCCGCAAAGGCGCAGTGGCCTCTTCGGGCCAGTCCAGCTCAGTCAATTGCACCCACAAAGGCGGAACCGCGGCGAGTGTCGTGACGCCGTGCTTCGCACATGCCTTGACCACATCGCGCGGGAACAGGAAATCGAGCGGCGCCACACTGCCGCCAGCGTACCAAGTCGAAAGCAACTGGTTCTGACCATAGTCGAACGACAACGGAAGCACTGCCAGCGTGACGTCGTCGGAGGCAAATTTCAGGTAATTCGCCACACTGACAGCACCCAGCCAGAGGTTTGCATGGCTTAGCATGACCCCTTTGGGCCGTCCGGTTGAACCGCTGGTGTAAAGGATCGCGGCGAGATCGTCCGTATCCGCGCTTGATGGACCGTGCGAAAGTTGAGCCTCGAACGCCGTGTCGAGCGCCGCCTTCTCCTCCAGCTGCGCGCATTCCGCCGGGCAATCGCCCTCGTCGAGAGACTTGAGCCGCGAGGCTGTTGCGATCAACATCACTGCGCCGCTATCGGCCAGAATGTGCGCCGCTTGCGCTCTTTTCAGCAGCGGATTGATAGGCACATGCACCACACCCGCCCTTGCCGCCGCCAGTGGCAACAAACAGGTCAACTCGCCCTTTGCTGCCCAACTCGCCACACGCGCACCCTTTTCAGGCACTTCGCGCGCGAGCCAACCGGCTAGCCAATCAACACGCTGTCTTAACGTATCGTGGTTAAGCACCTCATCCTTAAGGACCAAGGCCGGTGCCTCGTCTGCTCCGCGCGCACTTGCCAATTCGGCCAAGTGATCGAGGGGGTATGGCGTAGGATCAGGCCAATTGTTGGGCTGGGGATCGGACATCAGGTTCCTAATGGAGCAAATTCGCAAGTGATCGAAGTGCGGTATCACGACAGGGTTAACGTCTTGCAAGACCTGTTTGCAAGCGGATCAGCCGCGCCTGCCGCATCGCCGTTTGATCGCGCGGACTGGTATGCACTGCTGGCAGAGACAGGCCTTACCCCCTTGATCGCTATTGCCAGCGATGATGATGCCAATGCGGCTCTCGCATTGACGCAAACGGGTGGTGCAATCGTCCCTCTGCGCAATTGGTACAGCTTCACATGGCGTCAGCTTGCCCCGGAGGGAGAGCAAGGCGACCGCTTGCTGATAGAGATCGCGCGCCAACTGAAATCGCGCGGAACTCGTGTCACACTTGAGCCTGTACCCGATGAGGATGGTTCCGCGACCCGTTTATCGGATGCGTTTGCCAAAGCCGGTTGGCGGGTCGAGGTCACACAGTGCGACACCAACCACGTTCTGTATGTTCGTGGTGCGACTTTTGCAGAATATTGGGCGGCGCGCCCTGGTTCCCTGCGAACAACCCTAAAGCGCAAAGCGAAGAAGGTCGAGGCACAGGTTCTCACCCGCTTTGATGACGCTCTATGGGACGATTACGAGGCGATCTACAACGCCAGCTGGAAACCGCAGGAGGATCATCCCGCCATGCTGCGAGCGTTTGCTCGTGCAGAGGGGGATGCAGGACGTCTGCGATTCGGTATGGCATGGCACGATGGGAAACCGGTTGCCGCCCAATGTTGGACTGTAGAGAACGGCACTGCTTTCATTCACAAGCTCGCCTATCTCGAAAGCGTGAGCCGCCTGTCAGCAGGCACCACGCTTTCGGCGGCGCTTTTTGAACACGTAATCGATGTCGACCGCGTCGAGCTGGTCGATTTTGGCACCGGCGATCAATCGTACAAGGCCGACTGGATGAACGCCGTTCGGCCCCGCTATCGCATCGATTGCATCGATATGTCATCACCGCGCGGATGGGCCAATTTGGCGCGTCTCACACTGGGTCGATTGCGGGCGCCATCGGTTCCCGAACTTGCACCAACCCCTCCACGCCGGTAAGGGCGCGCGTCTAACAGATTTGCCGTAAGAGGGATCTTTGTGAAATGAGCACCCAACCGAGCGCGGAATCCGCCCATCAGGGGACCGGGGATGATGCGGCCACCACAGAAGACGGCCCTGGCCCGCCAATGAGCCGCGCTGCGCTTGATGCCGAGCTCAAGTCGATTATCGCCGATGTGCTCGGCATTGATGCTGATCAAGCTGATGCGCTGGGCGATGATAGCGGGTTGTTCGGGCATTTGCCTGAGCTCGATTCCATGGCCGTTGCAGGCCTGCTTACTGAGATGGAAGACCGTCTCGATATCGTGATCGAAGATGATGACGTCGATGGCGAAATGCTTGAAACTTATGGCGGTTTACTCACTTTTGCAGAAAGCAAGCTCAGCGAAATCTGAGTGGGAACGCTGAGCGTATGATCGCAACATGGCAGGCGCCTTTGAGCGAAGGCAAGAGCAGTGAGGAGCTGCTCGTCTCTTTCGATCAAGGGCGCGATATGCGAGTGTTGATCCTGCCTGCCCTGTTCGACGAAGCAAACAAGCTGCGGCGCCTCACGATCCAGCTTATGCACCAATTGAACAGCGCTGGAGTTGATTGCTTTCTGCCGGATCTGCCGGGATGCAATGAGAGTCTTGCGCCTCTCAACGATCGGACCCTTGGAAGCTGGCAAGCAGCCGTCATCGCAGCTGCGGACCAGATCAAGGCAACCCATATCTTCGCCATTCGCGCGGGCGCATTGCTTGCGCCGGTCAGCCTACCCGGTTGGTCATATGCGGCGCAATCGGGTGCAAAACTGCTTCGCGGCATGATCCGCGCGCGCACCATTGCGTCGCGCGAAGCCGGGCGGGAGGAACAGTCTGAACAATTGATGGAAATCGGCCGCAGCAAGGGACTAACGCTAGCTGGTTGGACAATTAGCGCGGCGATGTTTCGGGAACTTGAGGCAGCTGAACCAATCACGACCCCTTCCCTGACCCCAGTCGCTCAGACGGATATCCCTGGCGCCGGACTATGGTTGCGCGCGGAACCTGATCACGACGCAGCGCAAGCCGAAGCGCTTGCTTCAATCATTGCCGCGGGTGCAGTTGGGCAGGCGGAATGAGCCGCCTCCATCTCGAATTCGGCTGCGGTAGCCTCAAACTTGCGGGCACACTCGATACAGCCCCGGGCGTGACCGGATTGTTGCTGGTCAGTGGTGGCAATGAAGTGCGTTCGGGCGCGTTTTCAGGTCAATCGCATCTGGCCGCGCAAATCGCCAAAGCTGGCTTTCCTGTCTTTCGCTTCGACCGGCGTGGCATCGGTGACAGCCAAGGCGAAAATCGCGGTTTTAGATCAAGCGCGGGCGATATTCGCGCCAGCCTTGAGGCATTTCGCGCGATGGCTCCACAGGTTGAGCGCGTCTTTGGCTTTGGAAATTGCGACGCAGCGTCTGCGTTGATGTTACAAAAAGGGACTGGTTTCGAAGGGTTGATCCTGTCGAATCCATGGACGCTTGATGATGATGAGAGTGACGGTAAAGGCCAGCCAACTCACGATCCGGGATCAGTGCGCGCACGCTATGCCGAAAAGCTCAAGAACCCGAGTGAGATAGCGCGATTGCTGCGTGGTGGAGTAGATTTCAGGAAGCTTGGTAGAGGTATCGCTTCCTCGTTTCGCCCTTCGCCATCCAAATCAAATCTTGCGCAAGAAATGCGCGAAGGGCTTGATGCATTCGAAGGGAAAGTCAGCATCCTACTTGCCGGCAAAGACCGAACCGCGCAGCTTTTTGCCAGTGCCTGGGACCCAAAAGATGGCAGAATCAATCACTGCGAGGGTGCAGGACATGCCTATGTCGAACCCGATCACCGGCAATGGCTTGAAGCGCAAATCCTCGCGGCTTTGCGCGCTTAGCGCTCAAACAAACTCACCAACTCCACGTGGTTTGACCAGCGAAACTGTCCAACGGGCCTTACCTTCGAGAGTTTGAAGCCCCCCTCACTCAGCATCGCAGCATCGCGAGCCCAGCTTGATGGATTGCAGCTGACATAAACGCAGCGCGCCAATTCGCTTTCGGCGATTTGCGCGACTTGGGAGCGGGCACCGGCCCTTGGCGGATCGAGCAAGACAGCATCGAAACCGCTCAATTCAACCGCCGTAAGTGGGTTGCGAAAAAGATCGCGGTGCATGGCCAAGACACGACCACCGGTGAAGGACGCAGCGGACTTGCACGCCAAATGCGCCGCCTGATCTGCCTCCACCGCCAGGACCTTTCGTCCCTTTGGGCCGTCAGTAAACAGCGCAAAAGCAAAGGTCCCCAATCCAGAGAAGAGATCGGCTATCAATCGCGCCTCGCCAAGCCACTCTTTCGCATCACCGACCAACCGCTCCTGAGCATCGCTGGTGGCTTGCAAGAACGCGCCGGCTGGCATCGCGACAGGCTGTCCTGAAAGCGTGATCGTTGCAGGTTCAGGCTCCCAGACCGTCTCGGCGCCATAACCTTGGTCGATAGAGAGCCGTGCCAATGCATGTTCTCGCGCGAAATCCAGTGCCGCTTCTGTTGGCTCCAACCCTTCGAGCGGGAAATTGGTCAGGCCCAGATCAACCCCCTGATCGCACAATGATAGAGCAATATCGACATTCGCGCGCGGGCCATATTCTGCAACGAAGGCGCGCAATGGAGCGATGAGTTGCGTCAGTTGCGGAACCAACACGGGGCATTCGGCAAGGTCGACGACGCGGTGTGATCCAGCCTCCCGATAACCCAACACAGCACCGCCTCGCATACGCATTGCGTGTAGCGTAGCCCGGCGTCGCGACTGCGGCGGTGAGAGATGCTGATCGAGCACTTCGCCAATCTCAATCCCCTGCCCCTTGGCCGCGTTCACGACCCTGTCCCGGACGAAGTTTGCGAGCACCGTGTCGTCTGCGTGTTGAAGCTGACATCCACCGCACTTGTCAAAGTGCTGGCATGCAGGGTCAATATGATGCGGCCCGCGCATGATTTCGCCATCTGGTGATACTCGGTCACCAGGAACACTGCGCCGTACGTGTTTGCCGTCTGCGGTAATCCCGTCGCCTTTTGCTGCGAGGCCCACGATTTCCGATGTGTCACTCACAGGCACCGCCCTATTGCCGGTGTTACGGCATGTGCCAGATCGCTCGGCGTGAATGCTGGCCCGCAAATCCTCGCAGCCTCGCCATGCAGCCAAACTGCTTCGCAAGCCGCCTCAAACGGATCGCATCCGGTCGCCATTCTGCTAACCGCGATGCCAGCAAGGACATCGCCGCTGCCAGCGACCGACAACCAGCTTGGCGCTGGCGAAGCTATCGCGAGGCGACCGTCAGGAGCCGCGATCATTGTATCTGGGCCCTTTGCGCAGATCACCATGCCGCTAACCGAGGCGAGTGTTTGCGCCCGCGCCAAGCGGCCTTCAGCAACAATCGAGAAACTGCGGCATAGGTGCTCCAATTCCCCATCATGCGGTGTGGCAAGGATCGCATTCTCATTCAGCATATGCGGCTTTAAGACGACCAGCGCATCAGCATCGAGGACCAGACGGTGTCCTTGGCTCAGCACCGTCTCCAGCGCCTTTATTGCGCCATCGTGCCGCCCCAACCCCGGTCCAATCAACATAGCGCGTATACGCTCATCAGCTCCCGCTACCTTGAGAGGTGACGGATCGATCACCAAATCTGCAGGCGCGCCTTCGCATTCGTGCCTGATGAGTTTCACATAACCAGCGCCCGACCGAGCCGCAGCTTGAGCGGCTAGCAATGCAGCGCCCGCCATATCTCCGCCCACAATCGCCGCGAGACCGCGCGTGTATTTGTGCGCATGGGCAGGAGGCGCGCTTAGCTTAGGCCGTGTGACCAATTGCGCCGCACCCTCAAGCTCAGCCACCCCAATCGGCACAAGCCGCCTCTCACCCATATGCAAGCGGCCCGGTACGGCCCAATGCGCAAACTTCCACGCTCCCAGTGCCAGTGTTGCGTCAGAGCTGGGTAGGCGGTCGTTCAGCGCTGCGCCGCTATCGCTGGCAATGCCAGAGGGAACATCAATCGCAATCGTAATACTGTGGCGCGCGGCAAGATCGCGCAGCAGCAAGGCGTGTTCACCGCTTAGTGGACGCGACAAACCTGAACCGAACAGGCAATCGACCAACACCTCACCTGTGACCTCGCCACCTGATGTCAGGATTTCTGATGCCCATAGCTCACATACTTGCTCAGCCGTTTCAGTTTTTGGCGGGATAGGAGCAACGAGCTGAACCGGATTGCCGGCCTGCTGCAAGAGATGCGCGATCACATAGCCATCGCCGCCATTATTGCCCGGTCCGCACAGCACCGTGATGGAACGCCCAGCAGCAATGCGCCGGATCCACTCCGCAGCCCCTCTCGCAGCGGTCTGCATCAGCTCAAATTGACTGATCCCCGTGTCAAACAGCGCCTGCTCCGCAGCGCGCATCTGGTCGGCTGTCAGGATTTGTGCGCTATTCATCCGAAGCGGGCGTAACAAGCCCCATATCAAGGCGATAGCGGTCAACTTCGAGGTCGAATTCGATGATCTGCGTGCCCTCGTCGAACGTCTCGCTGACGATGGGTTCCGCTCCATCTGCGACAGAAAGCGTGGCCGCCTCGTCTTCGCTAAGTACAAAGCGACGGAAACCGCCATCGGGATGGTGGATTACGAATGCGCCCGGCGCAGTCACTTCAAGCGTGCACACGTTGGAGAAGTCCGAGCCAGGTCCGATCGCGCAGTCTACGCTGTCACCCTCTGGCTCTGGCGTGGCTGTTTCGCCACCACAGCTGATGAGTGTGGCCGCGAGCAGTCCAGCGCTAAATATCCGCAAAAACATGTGTTTCCGCCTTTGCTCCGGGATGCGTAAGCGCGCCTTTGCGAGCTGAACCAACCGTCTGTGAATACCGCCACAACGCTCCCGATTGGTAGTCATTGTTGCGCGCAGTCCAAGCTTTGCGGCGATCTGCCAGTACGGCCTGCTCAACGTCCAGATCGATGGTTCCGGCCTCTGCGTCGATGCTGATGATATCACCGTCCTCGACGAGAGCAATTGGGCCGCATTCAGCTGCCTCGGGACCCACATGACCGATACAGAAACCCCGGGTCGCGCCGGAGAACCGGCCATCAGTGATAAGAGCGACTTTTTCGCCCATACCCTGACCATACAGCGCAGCCGTTGTTGAAAGCATCTCGCGCATACCGGGACCACCCTTTGGCCCTTCGTATCGGATGACGACAACGCTGCCTTCTTTGATCTCGCGCGCTTCAACCGCAGCAAAGGCGTCTTCTTCACATTCGAAAACCTGTGCAGGGCCAGAGAATTGCAGGCGCTCCATCCCGGCAACCTTCACAATTGCGCCTTCAGGCGCGAGCGAGCCCTTTAGGCCCACAACGCCGCCAGTGGGAGTGATCGGCGTTTTGACGTCATAGAAAACCTTCTGATCGGGGTTCCATGTGATCTCTTCGATGTTTTCACCCAGCGTTTTGCCCGTAACGGTGATAGGATTGGGATCGAGGAAACCGCCATCCAGCAGCGCCCTCATGCCCATATAGACGCCGCCTGCCTCGTGCATGTCCTTGGCCACGTATTTCCCGCCGGGCTTCAGGTCGGCGATATAAGGCGTGGATTTGAAGATTTCGGCGACATCGAACAGATCAAATTCAATTCCGCACTCGCTTGCCATAGCTGGCAGGTGGAGCGCAGCATTGGTCGATCCTCCGGTCGCTGCAACCACCCGTGCCGCATTCTCAAACGCCGCGCGGGTGCAAATGTCACGCGGACGCAAATTGCGCTCCAAAAGGACCATAACCTGCTCGCCAGCGGCACGCGCAATCTCTTCACGTGATGTGTAAGGAGCCGGTGCCATATTGCTGTTTGGAAGCGACAATCCAATCGCTTCACCCACGCATGCCATGGTGTTCGCTGTAAACTGACCACCGCACGCACCGTGGCCGGGACAAGCGACTTTTTCGAGCGCGATCAGCTCTTGCAAAGGGCAATTGCCCGCCGCGTGCTGACCGACGGCTTCGAACACATCGACGACGGTTACATCCTTGCCATGATGCGTGCCTGGAAGGATTGATCCGCCGTACACGAAAATGCTTGGCACATTCAGCCGCAGCATCGCCATCATCATACCCGGCAGGCTCTTATCGCACCCAGCGAACCCGACCAGCGCATCATAGCAGTGACCACGTACGGACAGTTCAACACTGTCTGCGATCACTTCGCGGCTGACCAGCGAGCTTTTCATGCCCTGATGACCCATTGCGATGCCATCTGTGACGGTGATTGTGTTGAAACGGCGCGGGGTCCCTCCCCCAGCGATCACGCCCTCGCGGCAAATGTTCGCTTGCGGGTCGAGTGTCGTGTTGCACGGCGCACTGTCATTACCGGCGCTAGCGACCGCTACGAATGGACGCGCGATCTCTTCCTCATCCATGCCCATGGCGTAGTAATAGGAGCGGTGCGGCGCACGCTCTGGTCCGACAGAGACATGGCGGCTGGGCAGTTTGGACTTGTCGAAAGCCATAATGTTTCCTGATGCTTCGTATTTACGAAACAGGCACTGCCTCTAGTCGAGCGCCAGCGCAACCCTTCCAGCGACATCAGCAACCATAGCGGCCCAGCGTGATTGCTGTGCCCGCGTGGTGATCAGGTCCTGCCGTATCTCAATCGCGCAATAATTCCGCCCCTGCGCCTCTGCATGGCGGTTCATGGTCGCGTTGAGTTGCTTGCCGGAATATGGCTCATTCTCGCCCACATTCAGGCGCAGCTCGCTGAACAGACGGATCGCATGGCGCGCCGCGCGGTCATCTTGATTGTAGAGCAGCGCAACATCCCAAGGGCGCGCCTCATCACTTGTCGCAAGTTTGGGCGTAAAGCTGTGCAAGGACAGGATCAATTTGGGCGCTGCTGCATCGAGCCAAGTGGCCATTGCATCGTGATAAGGTCTGTAGAACCGCGAAAGCCGGTCCTCGGTATCAGCGCCTATATTACCGGGAATGAGGTGCCCATCGCTCTCCATCGGAACAACTGCTGCATGATCCTCTTCGCGGTGGAGGTCCACCACCAGACGGCTGATCTGTGCCAAATGTGCCGGGATGCCGTATTCGCGCGCCATCCTTGCGGCGACGCCATTCACGCCGATATCGATTGCGACGTGCTGCTCCAAGAGGCTCGGCGCGATGCCCAAAGTGATATCGTCTGGCACAAAGTTCGACGCGTGATCGGCCACGCAGACGATACCGCCGCGTGACGGTTCGCCAAGTTGTTTGAAAGGTTGTCCGTCAATCATCGCTGCACCCTAGCGCAAAGCACCGGAAAGCATCCACCAATTCGGATGATTGCCGGCAATATTGTTTTGAGCGTTGTTTCGAGCCTCTGCGGTTTCGTAGAGGGCAAAACACGTTGCGCCTGATCCTGACATTCGGGTCAGCCAAGCATCCGTCGTATCGAGTTGCGCGAGCACTTCGCCAATCTCGGGGCAAAGCTGCAATGCGGGATCGGTTAAGTCGTTGCGCCCTTCAAGCGCAATGGTGCGCGCTGTGCCCGTGGGCAAAGGCCCGCGATCCACCGCATCCCACGCTTTGAACACCGGCCCTGTCGAGAGCGGAACGCGCGGATTGACCAGCAGCACTGGCATGCCTTCAAGATCATTGTCCACCGGCTCCAATTCAGTCCCAATGCCGCGTCCAATCGCCATTTCACTGCGCACACAGGACGGCACATCTGCACCCAGTCGCGCGGCACGCTCCGCCCAATCATTGGGCAGGCCATGCGCACGCTCTATCAAACGAAAGACTGCACCAGCATCCGCCGACCCTCCCCCAAGACCAGCGGCCACGGGCAGGTTTTTCTCAAGCGTAATATCGAGCCCTTGTGAATGAGGGAGTGCGGAAAGCGCTCGCGCCACAAGGTTATCGAGCGGGTTATCGATCCCGCCCGCGAATTCGCCGACCGTTGTTACCCTATCCTCATCAGAAGGCTTCGCGCTGAGCTGATCACCTGCATCAACAAAGGCGAACAGTGTCTCAAGCTCATGGTAGCCATCAGCCCGCCGCGCGCGAATGTGCAAGGCGAGGTTGATCTTGGCGTAGGCGGTTTGAGTGAGCATTCTTGCCAATTTAACGCCGTTTACGCGCAAATAGATCAGCAGCTATCCAAATAGCAGAGGCAAGAGCGAGGACATTTACCACCATGCTCATCCACGGCAGCAACATCAAATGCTCCGGGAATGCCGCCCCTTCAACAAAGGTACGATACGCCTCATTCAAGATAAAAGCATAGAGTCCCAAGAGCGAGAGCACCACCAAGATGTAGGCGCTGAGCGCTGGCGATCCGTATTGCCTTTTGATCAGACGACCCAACTTCACAGCACCAAGACAGCACAGCAGCCACGCAAAAAGGGTGACCCATGTGCCTGGATGACCCAAGAGCCATAGAAGGTGCTGAGCCATTATCGGTTCATTCCCAGGATTATCCGTACTCACATATTCGGATAATTAGGTCCGCCGCCGCCTTCTGGCGTGACCCAGTTAATGTTCTGGTTCGGGTCTTTGATATCGCAAGTCTTACAGTGGACGCAGTTTTGCGAGTTGATCTGGAATTTGGGCTCTTTGCCCTCCTCCTCGATCCATTCATAGACGCCCGCCGGGCAATAGCGTGAGGATGGGCCTGCGAAGATCTTCAGCTCGCTGTCACGCTGCAATTCGGCGTCGCCCAATTGCAGGTGGACCGGCTGATCCTCGGCATGGTTGGTGTAGCTGTAGGCGACGTTGGTCAGGCGGTCGAAGCTGATCTCACCATCGGGCTTGGGATATTCGATCTTAGTATGAAGGTCCGCGCGATCCGTCATGGTGTAGTCCGCGTGGTGCTTCATCGTGATCGGCAGGCCGATTTTCAGCGTGCGCATCCACATATCGACGCCCGCTAAGACCGCGCCAATATCCTCGCCATATTTCGCAACGGCAGGCTCTGCGTTCTTCACCTTTTTCAGCTCATCCGCGATCCAGCTTGACCGGACAGACGCTTCGTAATCGGGAAGTTCGGTTTTCTCATGGCCAGCCGCGATTGCCGCCGCGACGCCTTCGGCGGCTAGCATGCCGCTTTTCATCGCAGTGTGGCTGCCTTTGATCCGGGGCACATTCACAAAGCCCGCTGAGCAACCAATCAACGCGCCGCCCGGGAATGCGAGCTTTGGCACAGACTGCCAGCCGCCTTCATTGATAACCCGCGCTCCATAAGAGACGCGCTTACCCCCTTCGAGATACTCGCGGATTTTGGGGTGCTGTTTCCAGCGTTGGAACTCTTGGTACGGCGATACCCACGGATTGGCGTAATCGAGCGCGGTGACAAAGCCGAGTGCGACTTGGCCGTTCGCCTGATGATAGAAGAAGCCACCGCCCCATGTTCCGCTTTCGCTCAGCGGCCATCCTTGAGTATGAATGACACGGCCCGGCACGTGCTTCTTGGGATCGATGTCCCACAATTCCTTGATGCCCAGACCATAGACCTGCGGCTCACAATTGGCCTCCAGATCAAACATGGATTTCATCAATTTGGTCAGGCTACCGCGCGCGCCCTCTGCGAACAGAGTGTATTTCGCGTGGATTTCCATGCCCGGTTGGAAGTCCGGCTTTTGCGAACCATCCTCCGCGATGCCCATATCTTGTGTGATGACACCGGAAACATTGCCATCATCATCCAGCATGACCTCAGCAGCAGGGAAGCCGGGAAACACCATCACGCCAAGCTCTTCGGCCTGTTCACCCAGCCAGCGGCACATATTGCCAAGCGAGCCAGTGTAGCAGCCATGGTTACTCATCAAAGGCGGCATGAAAAGATGGGGGATCGACATCTTGCCATTCTTTGACAAGACCCAGTGCCAGTTATCCGTCACAGGCGTCTCACCCATCGGGCAACCTTTGTCGCGCCAATCGGGGATCAATTCATTCAAAGCTTTGGGATCGACCACCGCACCAGAGAGGATATGCGCGCCGATCTCGGACCCTTTTTCAAGGACAACAACCTCAAGCTCTTCGTTGATTTGTTTGAGCCGGATCGCTGCAGACAGGCCCGCTGGGCCGCCGCCAACAATCACAACATCACATGGCATTGATTCCCGTTCGCTCATGCGCTCTTTTTCATCCCTGAGTTTGCGGCGAATTTCTTCGCAAATTTGTGTCTATGTGCACTTGCTAACTGGGCTCCGGACAGTCAAGGCCTGCTATCAATAGCATGAACGCTCCGAACCCCTCCCTTTCCGCCGAATTGGGCGCGATGCTGCACTGGTGGCAGTTGGCGGGTGTTGACCACGATTACACTGATGACGCTACGGATTGGCTGCAAGATGTTGCAGTGGCGGATGCCGGTACGAACCCAGCAAAGCGCGATGGTTCTGCAAAGACGAATGCGCCGCGCACTCCCGAAGTGAAATCGGAAAAAGTGGTCAAGCGCGCTGATTTGCTGGGCGATTCGCCGCCTGCCACTCTCGAAGAATTCCGGACCTGGTGGCTGGAGACGCCGGGCCTTGATACGATTGGCCCGCGTGGCCGGGTGGCCCCGAGAGGTCTGGCATCGCCTGAACTCATGGTCCTTACAATCGACCCTGAACAATCCGACACCGACCAATTGCTCGGCGGCGTGCAAGGCAGGCTGCTCTCTCAAATGCTCCGAGCGATGGGGATTGCCGAGGATGCGACCTATTTTGCCTCTGCCCTGCCCCGGCACACTCCCATGGCTGATACGCAATCCTTGGCGAGTGGCGGGCTGGATGCTGTCACTCTGCATCATCTCAAGCTCGTGTCGCCGCAAAAGCTGGTGGTGTTTGGCAGCTCCATCTTGCCGCTGATTGGCAAAGATGTATCGAACTCTGACAAATCTTTACGTGAAATCAACCAAGACCCGCGAAACGTGCCTCTCTTAATGAGTGAGGGATTGGACAGCCTGATGGCTATGCCACGCCTTAAAGCCCGTTTTTGGCGGAGATGGATCGAATGGTCGGCCGAGTAACTATGAAGAATTGCGTTCGTCCGATCCTTGCCGGACTTGGTTTGATCTCTCTCTTGGGCACAGCTCCTGTTGCAATGGCACAGTCGAGTGATGTTTCGGGCAGCATGGCCGCGCATTATGATCGCGGTGCCAGCATTAGCGATGCGATCCCCGGCGTCCTCTCAAATGATGAGCGCGACCACTACCACAACCTCTTCGCCGCCATTGACCGCCAGCAATGGGACCGCGTCACCGCGATGCTCAATCAGCGCGACGGCAGCATTCTGCATCAGGTCGCCCTTGCCGAGTACTACACACACGCGAACAGCCCGCGCGTCAGTGCCGATCAGATTGCACAGTGGTTCTCCGCCGGTGTCCACCTTCCTCAGTCAGAGCAGCTTGGCCGCTTGGGCGAACGCCGTGGCCTCAGCAATCTGCCCGCATTCCCGACCGCACAGCGTTTCTCACGCCAGCCATCCTCCTCCAAACGCATCCGGCCTCGTTCGGTCAGCGATGGTACGATGCCATCCAGCGCGCGCTCCAGTATCCTCGACCGCATCCGCAACGACGATCCGTATGGCGCCTACACCATCCTGCAAGAGGTCGAACCTCAACTCAGCTCAGCTGCCCGTGCCGAATGGCGTCAGAAGGTCGCATGGAGCTTCTACATTGAGAATGACGACCAGAACGCGCTCGCTCTTGCCGAGACCGTTTCCCAAGGGTCGGGCGCTTGGGTGGCCGAAGGTGAATGGGTCGCAGGGCTTGCGGCGTGGCGCCTTGGCTATTGCTCGCTCGCCGGTGAGGCCTTTGCCCGCGCCGCTGACCAATCCACCAATGTTGAACTGACATCGGCCGCGCATTACTGGGCGCATCGTTCGCTTGTTCGCTGCCGGGAGCCGGGTCAGGCGCAGCAACATCTCTCCGCCGCCTCTCAATATGACGAGACGCTGTATGGCATGCTCGCGATTGATCAGCTGGGTGTGGAACTTCCATCTGCCGCGCCCGCACAGCCATTCACCAGCAGCGATTGGAGCTCTGTCAGCGATCGCTCCAACGTTCTGATCGCTACCGCTTTGGTTGAGATTAACCGCCCGGCTCTTGCTGATGAGGTGCTACGTCACGAGGCTCGCATTGGCCGTTCTCAGGACTACCCCGTCATCGCCCGCCTCGCCCGTGAGCTTGGCTTGCCATCGACCCAGCTCTTTATGGCCCATAACGCGCCATATGGCATGCGCAGCGACAGCGCCTTGCGCTTTCCCGTCGCCCGTTGGCAACCCGCCACCGGATGGCGCGTCGACCCGGCGCTTGCCTTTGCCCATGCATTGCAAGAATCGAACTTCCGCGCAGGCGCCGTCAGCCCCGCCAATGCCCGCGGCCTGATGCAGATCATGCCGGGCACTGCGCGTGACCACAATCGCCGCCTCAACCTTGGCGCAAGTTACGCCGACCTCAACGACCCTGAGGTCAACCTCGCCTATGGCCAGCAGCACCTTGAAATGCTGCGCGATAGCGGCGCAACGCAAGGGCTGCTCCCTAAGATCATGGCTGCCTATAACGCTGGCCTCACACCCGTTAGCCGCTGGAACACCGAGATCAACGATCAGGGTGACGCGCTGCTTTGGATCGAGTCCATCCCTTATTGGGAAACGCGCGGCTATGTCGCCATCGTGATGCGCAACTACTGGATGTATGAGCGCGCCGCTGGCGTCCCTTCACCATCCCGTCGTGCACTGGCGCAAGGGCAGTGGCCACAATTCCCGCTTCCCGCTAGGACCCGCACAGCAAGCAACCGCTGATAAGGGAACGAACAGAATGGCGATTGACGAAGCGAAGCAATTCACCCCGATCAACATCGCCATCCTGACGGTTTCTGACACCCGTACCGAAGCGAACGACACATCCGGCGACATCCTCGCAGCACGGGTCCAAGGCGCAGGCCACACATTGCAGGCCCGCATGATCATCAAAGACGACGCCGCCCTGCTCGCAAACCAGATCGACGCATGGATCGACGACCCGCAAATCGATGCCATCGTTACCACCGGAGGCACCGGCCTGACCGGACGCGATGTTACGCCAGAGGCTTTGTCCCGCATCGCCGATGGCCGCGACATTCCCGGCTTTGGCGAGCTGTTCCGCTGGCTCAGCTTTCAGACCATTGGCACCTCCACCGTCCAATCGCGCGCCTGCGCCATTGTCGCGCGCGGCACCTATATCTTTGCGCTGCCCGGATCGAATGGCGCTGTGAAGGATGGGTGGGATGGCATCCTTGCCGAGCAGCTTGATAGCCGCAATCGCCCCTGCAACTTCGTCGAATTGATGCCCCGTTTGCGCGAAAGCTGAAACCGCGCGGCCTGAGACATGGACCGCATGTTACACGTTCTTGTAGGGAAAAACTCCACCTCCTGTTGCTTGGCTCCTGAACCAACGCGCATATGCCATTTGCGTATGCTGTAGGAAAACGAAACCGGGTGACAATCACGCATGTGTTCCATATATGTTCTTTCTATGAGGACATCCGAGCATCCCGATTTTGAGACCGGTAGAGGAGCCGCATCCGCGAGCGTACCCACCCGCTTTGGACTTGCGGCACGGGAGGTGGATGGCGACTGGCGTGACCATGTCAAAGCCTTGGACGGGCCGCCTGTAAAACTGCGCACCAATGTGACTGAGGAAAAGCCCAAGACCATCCTCAGCTTTAACCAGTCGCCCGACATCCCCTTTGACCGATCCATCAACGCCTATCGCGGGTGTGAGCATGGCTGCATCTATTGCTTTGCCCGCCCTACCCATGCCTATCACGACCTCTCACCCGGCCTTGATTTCGAAACGCAATTGTTTGCAAAGCCCAACGCGCCGGAACTGCTGCGCGCGACTTTGGCTAAGCGCAAATACGGTCCCAAGCCGATTGCGATGGGTACCAACACCGATCCCTATCAGCCGATTGAGCACGACTATGCGATTACCCGCGAACTGCTCAAAGTGTGTCTGGAGGCGCGCCACCCGGTTACAATCACGACTAAGTCTGATCGGGTGATGCGCGATGCCGATTTGTTGGAGGAAATGGCGCGGCGCAAACTGGTCGCAGTGGCGATCTCGGTAACGTCGCTCGATCCCGTGCTATCGCGTAAGCTGGAGCCACGCTGTGCCGCGCCGGCCAAACGCATCGCTGCGCTGGGAAAGCTCGCGGCGTTGGGCGTGCCCGTCCATTGCTCCATCTCCCCCATAATCCCGGCGATCACCGATGAATTTATGGAAGAGATTGTCGAGACGGTGGCCGCTCTCGGCGTGCGCAGCGCTGGCTGGATACCCCTGCGCCTACCACATGAGGTCGCACCGCTGTTCCGCGAATGGCTCGACGTCCACTACCCCGAACGCGCAGGCAAAGTGATGAGCATCGTGCGAAGCATCCGAAACGGCCGCGACAACGACCCCGATTTCTTCACCCGAATGCGACCGAGCGGTGTGTGGGCCGACTTATTGCGCACCCGGTTCAAAGTGGCGTGTCGGCGCGCAGGGATTGGCGGAGACGCACAAGGCGAGATGTTTGAGCTGGATTGCTCAGCGTTTAGGCCGCCGGAAGTGGGCGGGCAGATGCGGTTGTTTTGAACGTCCGGAATTGGGGGATGGGAGCGGACTGATCGTGTCACTATCCTAGTAGCGCTCGCGCCAACCATACAGCCAGCAAGATTGGTGGGGCTAAAACCGCCACCCCGAGCAGGATGATAGTCCACTCGCCAGGATCCCAATCTCGGCCATCTTTTACTGCCCCGATCATCGTGGCGACGATCAGCCCCGTTAAGAGGAATGGAAGTATGATAGCCGAACCGACAAACCGGAACGGAACGATCACTCGTTCAAGCCTAGTAAGCTGCGGCGGCGCGTGGTTTAGTCGTTTGAATACGCCATAGCCATCGAGATAGGCTTTGATCGAGATATCCCGTTTGGCTGTAAGCTGTTTAGCTTGTTCACGCGTCGGCTTCGGGCTCGAGTAATCGTAGAGGTTTAACCCTGCTTGACCATACACTTCTGCGATGGCCTTGTGCGCCACGCTATAGGCCACCGGGGCCGGTTCATGGTCAATCACAAAGCCAGCCTCCGGCGTGTAGACCACCTCTACTCCGCCTTCCAAGTCAGGCGCATCGTTCAGCATAGTCTTGAACCGCAAATACTGGATAGCCCGGTTATCGGCCATGACTGCCATGCCGTATTCATCGTCAGTGTCTTCTGCGGCCAGAACACTCAGGCCAAGCTGCTTTGCCAGTGTCGCAGTTTGCTGAATGAGATCGATACTGACTTCGTGTTTATTGGGATCAACAGCGCTGTCTTTATCTGACATGAAAGCTTCCAACGCAGACACATCGATCTTGTGAGCGATCTGCCGATCTAAAAACTGGCTGAAATCCGGGCGACTGCCCAGTGGTTTGCTATGAGCGGTGAGATAGAACAGGCCGGTGGTGCCCTCGCGCCATAGCTGATAGCCGTCCTTAAGCCGCTCGAGCCTGCTCTTGGTCGGTTCCTCACCTAATACGACAAAATGTGAACGCCACATCTTTTGAATTTAGCCGATGAGGCAATGTCCGCAAGTGGGTCGATAGCAGACCTAGCTCCCGCCCCGGCCAGCGTCGCGCGACGCGAACCACATTAGGCGGCTGTCAATCAACTCGTCATTGTCGTAGCCGGTGCCTGCGTGGCTAGCACACTCAGGTCACACTCGAGAACACGCCATCAGAAGCAACCGAGCACATATGGGTACCCTCACCCCGCTGAACCCTCACCGTTGCCAGTAGTGTTCGCCATTGATGAAAACGTGGTCAATGTTGCGGCTGCCCGCATTTGAACTGGCGGCGATAAAGCCATGATAGACCTCACCATCATCGCTTTGGATCGTGATGGTGTACCCATTGAGGTAGTAACGCCCAGAAACCGCAATCTGCCGACCGCCGCTCGCCACGCGTGAGCCCGAACCGCTGGCAGAGGCGGCGTTGAACTTGCCAATCCTGATGCGACCTTCACTTGTCATCTCTAAAGTACCTCCAGAGATGCTGGTCACAGTGCCGCCCATTTCCCGCGATGATCCGGTCACCCGGCCGAACGAGACCGCAATGGTCTCTCCGGGCGAGAACTGACGCACAGCCTTCCCATCGTCAGCGCCGCGCTCAAATGTGCAGCGCCTCGCGCTTCCGGCTGAAGAGGGAGTAGGAGACTGAGTGACCGGGTTCCACGTTGCGCAGGTGCTGGAATATCCGTTTGCAAAGGTCATTCGCGGAGTCGCCTCAGACACCATTTGCGCAGGGAAACCGACCCATTTGCGCTCCAATACAATTCGCACATCGCTCGGGCGGCTACGGGCTGGAATTCTTGCATTCTCTTGTGCGAGTGAAGCGGCTGGAACGCGGTTTTGAGAGGCAGTGCGCGCTGGGACTGTTGAGCTTGTTGCGCCGCGAGCATCGGGATCGCGCTTGCAAACTTCCTCGCCAAACTGCGCAGCCTGTTGAAAGGTTCCCGCCGTTTGCCGGGTCATGGGGCCCCAAACCTCCATCAACTTCACCGTGTCATTTGCCCCAGGACAAGCATAGAGCACCGACAATTGATCCTCCGATCCTACCCTGATGCGACGGGCCAGCGAATAGCTGCCGGGCACAGTGCGCTCTGCTTGCAGTTGCTGCGTCGCCAGATAGCGAATGCCGCCACGCACTTGGCGCTCTTGCGACCTCAGCCAATCATCAACCGCTTGCCCGCGCAATTCTTGCCAGGGGCCAACATGAACAGTGAGGCCATCCCGCTCCAACGTGCGACTGTCTGAACGTTGTTCATCTGACCAGCCTACTGGCGCGGGAACAGTCTGAGCCAAAGCCACAGAGCTCACCGTGATTGTGGATGCGCCGAAGATGGCGAGAATGCCAAGCATCAGGTTGTTATGATCACGCATCAAATCCCTCCCAGAAATGCAGCCAAGCCGCCAACCGATGCTGTGCCGGACGAATAAAGATGGCCAGGTGAACCCGCACTTGATGAGGTGGATGAAGCCTGTTCAGATTATCGTGAACAGTCATCACGGATATCAACTGCGCGCTCAGCCAAAGCCCCCGCCAACCTCGCCCGGCGCGAACCGCATTAGGCGGCTGTCGACGAGTGCTGCTGTGCGGTTCACCACGGCTAGCTGGTAATCGGCATCCTTGATCATCTCAAAGAACGCGCCTGAATTGGGGTATTGGGCGACGAAGCCGTCATGCCAGACTTTCTCGTCCGGCTCTGGCCCCGTCACCATTGTCTGGAACGCGCCGCGCCATACGATTTCGCCGCCGACGCGTTTGAAGATCGGGCCTGAGGTCTTGCCATATTCCTCATAGGCACGCCGCCCGCTCCAGCCATTGCCGTGATGCTCGTGCCCTTGGGGATATTCGGCCAAATCGCGATATCTCAGCAAGTTGAGCATCTGGATGGGCTCATCACGCGGGAGCGCTTTGAACGCAGCAAAATTGGGGGGCGATGGGTCGATATAGCTTTTAGCCATCCTCACCCCTCCAACTTATAGTCAGAGAAGCGCTCACGCAGATCCTTCTTGCTGATCTTACCTGTGGCGGTGTGCGGAATGTCGTCCACGAACTCCACCGCGTCGGGCAACCACCATTTCGCGATGAGCGGCTTGAGGTGTTCGATAATGTCGTCGCCCGTGACATTTGCACCTTCATTCTTGATGACGAAGAGGACGGGGCGCTCATCCCATTTGGGGTGGTACATGCCAACGCAAGCGGCCTCTGCGACATCGGGGTGGCCGACGGCGGCGTTTTCCAGCTCAACCGAGCTGATCCATTCGCCGCCTGATTTGATGACATCCTTGGTGCGGTCAGTCAGTTGCAACGTGCCATCGGGATGGATGATGCCAACGTCGCCGGTATCGAACCAGCCTTCATTGTTGACCGCATCCTGTTCAGCTTTGAAGTAGCGTTTGATGATCCACGGTCCGCGGATTTGCAGCGCCCCGCTCGCCACGCCGTCGCGCGGCAATTCCGTTGCCATATCGTCTAGGTCCACTGTGCGCAGTTCCACGCCAAAGACGGGGCGGCCTTGCATCGCGGTCTTGTCGACCTTTTCCTCAAACGAAAGCTCGTCCCAATCCCAGCTTGGCCCGCCAACCGTGCCAATGGGCGACGTCTCGGTCATACCCCAGGCGTGTTGAACGCGGGTGCCGTTCTTCATCAACCGCTCAATCATAAAGCGCGGGCAGGCAGAGCCGCCAATCGTCGCAGCTTTCAAGGGAGGCAGATCCAGCCCCTCCTTGTCGCAATATTGGAAATGGGCGAGCCAGACGGTTGGCACACCAGCGCTGTCCGTGACTTTCTCACGCAGCATCAATTCATGCAGGACAGCGGGGTCATTGACGGCGGAAAAGACGAACTTAATCCCTGCCATCGCGCCCGCATAAGGCAGCCCCCAACTGGCCGCGTGGAACATCGGCACCACGGGCAGCATGACCGATGAACCGGAGAAGTTGAACGCGGCCGGTTGCAGACCGCTGATCGCGTGCATCACCGTTGATCGGTGTTCGTATTGCACGCCTTTGGGATTGCCGGTTGTGCCGCTGGTGTAACAGATCATGCACGGGTCGCGCTCGTCGCCTGCGAACCATTCGTAATCGCCGTCATGCTCACCAATCCAGTCTTCGAAGGCTGGGCTGTGTTCGCCGGAATCGTAGCAAATATAGTGCTCCACCGTGGTCCAGCGGTCGCGCATTTTGTCGACGATTGGCTGGAACGCGGCATCGTATAGAAGCACGCGATCTTCGGCGTGGGTAACAATATATTCAAGCTGATCTTCAAACAGTCGCGGGTTCACCGTGTGCAGCACAGCGCCCATCCCTGCGACGCCGTACCAGCTAACCAAATGGCGCGAATGGTTCATCGCAAAGCTGGCTACGCGTTCGCCCGGTTTAATGCCGAGCGTTTCCAAAGCCTGCGCCATTTTCAATGCATCGCGGCGCACGCCCGCCCAATCCGTGCGAGTCTCGCTGCCATCGGCCCAGTGCGTTACGATTTCACGTGATCCGGTTTCGCGTGCGGCGTGGTCAATCACATGTGTGATCCGCATTGACCATTCCTGCATCGCGCCAAGATTTTGTGTCAGCATAATTGTGAAGTCTCCCATTTGCCGCCCCGTGCCGGGGTTCTTGGATCGGATCATGGCGAGGCAAAGCGCCCTTGGCAATCGCGCAAATGTGTCGATTGGCGCTGTCATACAATCGCCGTGCGCGCTGGGCGTGCCATTAGATGCCTGCGCGAAGTCAATGACTTCGCAGCGATCATGTTAGGGGGAACTATGAAAAAGACAGCAATCCTGCTCGCCGGAACCGCGATGATTATCGCTGCACCAGCTAGCGCGCGAGACGGGCAATTTTACATTGGCCTTGATGGCGGCATCAGCATCGAGAGCGAAGCCGAGGCCGACCTTGCGGTCGTTGATCCACCCATACCGGGCGTTATCGCTCCGACAGAGAATGGCTACGATATCGGCGCGGTCTTTGGATATGATTTTGGCGCATTCCGGCTCGAAGCGGAAGGCACGTATAAGAGCAACGAATATGACGAGATCACGGTTGCGAACCCCGCACTGATCCCCGGGGTGCCCGCAGGCACGGTTGTACCCAGCGAGGACAACATCAACATCCTTGCCGGCATGGTCAACGGATTGGTCGAATTTGGCGACGACGACGGATTTCAGGTGTTTGGCGGCGGCGGTATTGGCATCGCCCGGATCAGCGGCGATATCTCATTGCCCGGTGTTGGCGTGCTTGTGAATGAAAGCTCATCAGACTTTGCTTATCAGTTGATTGCAGGCGCGCGTTATGGCGTCTCTAAGAACGTCGATATTGGCGTCAAATACCGCTATTTCGTGGCGGATGGCTTTGACATTGATACAGTCAATGGAACGCCATTTGTCTTTGATTATCAAACACACTCCGTTGTTGCGAGCTTGCTCTACAACTTTGGTGGTCAATCGGCACCACCACCACCACCGCCACCCATTCAAACAGCGCCGCCTCCGCCGCGCCCCGCGCCACCTCCACCACCCGCGCCGCCAACGCCGCCCGTGGTGTCTTGCAACACAGGGCCATATATCGTGTTCTTTGACTTTGATCAGTCGATGATCACAGCGGATGCAGCAGCCATCCTCGACGGAGCGGTCACCGCCTACGGCAATTGCGGCTCTGCTCGCGTTATGCTTGCAGGTCACACCGACAGTTCGGGCAGCATGACGTACAATGCCGCCCTTGCGGAGCGCCGCAATGCCAGCGTCCAACAATATCTGTCGGGTCGCGGTGTTCCCGGATCGCGGATTATGGCCGAGGCATTTGGTGAAGCACAACAGCGCGTTCCCACCGCTGATGGTGTGCGCGAATTGCAAAACCGCCGTGTCGAAGTGACCTACGGCCCCGGTTCGGGCATGTAAGCGCGACTTAGCGTACGAATTGAAAAGGGGCCGGATAACTTCCGGCCCCTTTTTGTGTGTCCCGCCCTAACTCGTTCAAGATCGATGAGTTAGCGGATGAAGTATCCCGCCACGTCAAATTTGCTTCCATTGCGAACCATGATCACGGTCTCGACCGAAGTGGTCTCTACATTCTCAAACTTGGTTTGAAACTGGAGCACTTCATATTCGCCCTCAGGCGCACCGGGCAGCGTTGATGCACGTTCGGCAGAAAGCAACTCGCGTTGCTCAACTTCGCCCAATGGTGCGCGCACTGGTTCAACAGTGCTGGCCCAATCTGCAGCGCTGGCCTGAGACTGGAAGAATTCACCGGCGTCATTCCAACTCTGGGCCCAATCGCCCGCATCGATGGATGCAATGAACTTCTCTGCAACCGAATAAGACTCCGCGCTTTCGGCGGCATGGCTAGCGGTCGTCGTCGCGGCTGCGCTGGTTACAGCCGCACCGGTTGTGTCATCGCCAGAGGTTGAAACTATGGCCAAGACGGCGGCAGCAATAAGAATAGACATGATGAGCATTCCTCCTGCGAGCCATGTGAACCGAAATGGCTCTGCTCGCTTGGTTTGAGTGAGGATTGCAGTATCGGGCATCTCGCCATCGCGCTCTATCCCGAAAGATGTGTGCGCATCATTTTTGGGTGTCTCCGCAGGCTCTGCCCCCTCGGCATCCCGCAAAATTCTTGCGGCCTCGCGGCTGCTCGACACACCCAATTTGCGGCGTGCATTGCGCAGGCGATCATTGATCGTGTGGACTGACAGGCCGAGCTGCGAGGCACTCGATTTGGTATCGTGCCCCTCCAACAAAAGCTGAAGCGCCTCTTTCTCTTTATCGGTCAGTTCTTCGATCGCGTTTGCCATTATGCAACCAGCTTGAGGTTCGCCCGGCTGCGTTGCGGTTCAAGAGCGACATTCTCAATCCCCTCAACATCCGATAATCGCTCTGCCAGATCGCCATCGAGAATAAATCGGGTGCCAAGGCGCATGGGCACAGCCTCATCGGCGCCCAGTACCAATCGTACCAAGACCTCGCCCGGTGCCTTATCACCGACGGCCAATTCCAATTTGAGCTGCTGCAGCGCCTCAATGCTCAAAATGTCCGCTTTCAAAATCATCGGCATAGAACCGCTCACCGCCGATAGCGGCCTGCCCCCGCGCACAGTCAGGCGCGGTGGTTCACCCGGATTGGGACTGTCGAGTTCGACATTGAGCAGCACACATTCGCCCGTTTCCGCCCAGCCTTGGAATTGCTCGACCATGCCCTCTTCAAAACACGCCGCAGAAAATTGTCCGGAGGCATCCGAGAAGTCGGCGCGAATGAACTCAGCGCCGCGTTTGGTGCGGCCCTTATTGGCGGCCTCCACCATGGCTGCAATCACCGCTGTGCCGCGCCCACCGGGAGGTGCACCGGCCTCCATCAAACTCTGATAAGTTCGCGCCCCCTGTGCAGAGGCAACATCGCGGAATTGTTGCACCGGATGGGCGGAGAAATAGAACCCGAAATTCTCACGCTCTTTCGCCATTTGCTCCGCGCGCGACCACGGGTCCGTGGGCTGCAATCGCAGTCCCTCTTGCGGTGCATTGTCACCGCCAAACAAGCCGCCCTGCCCACTGGTCCTCTCCCGCATCGCCGCATCGGCAACCGCGAGCAGCAGGTCTGCGTTCTCAAACAATGTCGCCCGGTTTGGCTCCAACCCGTCGAGCGCGCCCGCACAGATGAGCCCCTCCAACTGACGCCGGTTCATCGAACCTTGGGGCAAGCGTTCGAAAAAGCTCTGAAGGCTTTCAAACGGACCATTCGCTTCCCGCTCGGCAACGATGGCCTCCATCGCCTTTTCACCGACATTGCGGATGCCAGCCAGCGCATAACGCACCGCATAACCATCATCGGTTTGTTCAACAGTAAAGCGGGCCTCGGACGAATTGATATCGGGCGGGCACACTTCAACACCGGTGCCATCGGCGCGCTCTGCCGGATAGCGCCGCGCATCGTCGACAAAGATGTTGAGCTTTTCCGATTGATGCAGGTCAAAACACATTGATGCGGCGTAGAATTCTTCTGGGTAGTGCGCCTTCAACCATGCCGTTTGATAGGCGAGCAAAGCGTAAGCGGCAGCGTGCGATTTGTTGAAGCCATAGCCTGCGAACTTGTCGATCAAATCGAACAATTCGTTGGCCTGTTTCGCTTCAATATCGGAGTTTTCCTTGCACCCTTCGACAAAACGACCGCGCTGTTTATCCATCTCCGCCTGGACTTTCTTACCCATGGCACGGCGCAACAGGTCAGCATCACCCAGTGAGTAACCCGCAAGGATCTGCGCGGCCTGCATCACCTGTTCCTGATAGACGAAGATACCGTAGGTCTCCGCCAGAATCCCTTCGAGTTTCGGGTGCGGATATTCAATCGCCACTTCGCCAGCCTTACGCTGACCAAATAGCGGGATATTGTCCATCGGACCGGGGCGATAGAGCGACACGAGCGCGATAATATCGCCAAAATTTGACGGCTTCACCGCTTTCAGAGTGCGCCGCATCCCTTCGGATTCCAGCTGGAACACGCCGACCGTGTTACCCGCCTGCATAAGGTCATAAACGGCAGTGTCGTCCAGAGGCAGTAGACCAAGATCAATCGTTATACCGCGCAACTCAAGCAAGTCTGTTGCCTTGCGCAGTACGGACAGCGTCTTCAACCCGAGGAAGTCAAATTTGACCAGACCGGACGATTCAACATGCTTCATATCGAACTGCGTCACCGGCATGTCCGAACGCGGATCGCGATAGAGCGGCACCAACTGCGCCAATGGCCTATCGCCGATCACGACGCCTGCGGCATGGGTCGATGAATTGCGCGGAAACCCCTCCAATTGCATGGCGAGGTCAATCAGCCGTTTCACCTCGTTGTCATTGGTGTATTCGCGCTTGAAATCCGCCGCTCCGTTGAGGGCGCGCGGAAGTGTCCACGGGTCGGTTGGATGGTTCGGCACCATTTTGCAAAGCCGGTCCACCTGACCATAACTCATCTGCAAAATCCGCCCGCAATCGCGCAGAACCGCGCGCGCTTTCAACTTACCAAAGGTGATGATCTGCGCGACGTGATCGGCGCCATATTTCTCCTGAACATAGCGGATGACCTCGCCGCGCCGGGTCTCGCAGAAGTCGATGTCGAAGTCGGGCATCGACACACGTTCGGGGTTCAAGAACCGTTCAAACAGAAGGCCAAGCTGAATCGGGTCCAAATCGGTAATCGTCAGCGCCCAAGCGACAATAGAGCCAGCCCCAGAACCCCGACCCGGCCCCACGGGAATGCCCTGATCCTTGGCCCATTGGATAAAGTCCGCAACGATCAGGAAGTAGCCGGGAAAGCCCATATTGACGATGATGTTGATCTCATAGTCGAGCCGGTCGAGATAGACCTTGCGCTCCTCCTCCGACATCTCGCCATACGGCTCAAGGCGTGCCTCCAAACCTTTGCGTGATAGGTCTGCGAGCATCTTCGCCTCGCCCTCCAGATCACCAGCAAGGCTAGGCAGGATCGGATCGCGATATGGCGGCGCATAGGCACAGCGTTGCGCGACAACGAGCGTGTTCGCGGTCGCCTCTGGTAGGTCAGCGAACAGCTCCTCCATCATCGGCGCGGATTTGACGAAACTTTGCGCATTGGAGCGGGGGCGGTCATCATTCTCGATATAAGTTGAGTTGGCGATACACAGCATGGCGTCATGCGCTTTGTGCATATGCGGCTCAGCGAAATTGGCTGGGTTGCTGGCGACTAACGGGATGTCGCGGGCATAGGCCATGTCGATCAAGGCACCCTCGGCCCGCGCGCTGACGGGATCATCGTTGCGTGCCAGCTCGATATAAAGTCGCTCTGGGAATAGTGTCTGCAATCGGTCGGCAAGCTTTTCAGCCGCAGGAACCTGTGCCTCTGCCAGAAGCCGGGTGAGCGCGCCCTCACCCGCACCAGTTAATGCGATCAACCCATCTGTGTGCCCTTCAAGAGCGTTCAGGGGAACATGCGGCTCCAACTCCAACGGTCGGTCAAGGTGCGCGAGCGAGACAAGGTGGCACAGATTGTCGTAGCCCGCCTCATCCTGAGCAAACAAAGCGAGATAATCGACCTGCTTGCCCTCGGACCCCTCGCGCGCCACGCCCAGCAATGTGCCAATGATCGGCTGCACGCCCTCTGATTTGCATGCCCCTGCAAACATCACCGCGCCATAAAGGCCGTTGCGGTCACAAATCGCGATGGCGGGATAGCCGCGCTCTTTCGCAAGCTTCGCAATCGCCTTGGGCTCAATCGCCCCTTCGAGCATCGAATAAGACGACAAAACGCGCAGCGGAACGAAGGGAGCAAAGGCCATACCACCAAGTTACGCCTCACAGGTGCGCATTCAAGCGGCAGGCACCCACTCTTGGGGAAAAGCTGGGGGCAAGTTATGTTAGCCGGCAGGAGGGACAAATGGCTGAGATGATCGAAGTTGAGAACGTCAACACACCGGGCAGGACAAGCCGGGTCAATGCCACCAAATATTCCGATATGAAATCAGCGTTTGAGAAAGCTCTTCCCCGCGCATCACCCGGCCTGACACAGGATGAGGTGCGCGAAGCAGTCAAACCACATTTGGATGAGGCCCTCTTCCCGCAAGGCAAGACCTGCGGTTGGTGGGCAAAAACCGTTCAACTTGACCTAGAGGCCAAGGGGCAATTGGTGCGAGAGGCGACGAAGCCGCTGCGGTGGTATTGGAAATAACCGCCTGATTCAGAGCAGTTTTTCGATGTCTTTCGCGATCATCTTTGGCGTGTCTTGCGGGCCATAGCGCTTCACCACATTGCCATCCCGGTCGATCAGGAATTTCGTGAAATTCCACTTGATCGAGGTTGAGCCCATCAGGCCCTTTTTCTCACCCTTCATCCAATCGAACAGCGGCGAGGCGTCCGGTCCGTTCACGTCGACTTTTTGCATCAGTGGGAATGTCACACCGAAATTGATCTTGCAGAACTCCGCAATCTCATCGGCATTGCCCGGTTCCTGCGCGCCAAATTGGTTGCAGGGAAAGCCGAGCACTTCGAACCCGCGATCTTTGAACTGCTGAAAAACTGCCTCAAGCCCATCATATTGCGGCGTAAATCCGCATTTGGACGCAGTGTTGACGACCAAGAGCACGTTGCCTTTTTTGGTTGCGAGATCCAACGTCTCGCCGCGATTGGTGGTGACGGTGAAATCGGCAATTGTAGTCATGATCGTTTCCCTGAATATTTGCCCCAAAATGGGGACTTGCTTTCGCGCAGGCAAGTCGGAACTAGGCGAGCACCCCGTCATGCAACCGCACAACACGGTCCATGCGTGCCGCAAGCCGCTCATTGTGCGTCGCAACGAGAGCAGCGCTGCCCTCACCCCGCACAAGCTCCAGAAACTGGCCAAGCACTGTGTCAGCCGTTGCCTCGTCGAGGTTGCCAGTTGGCTCATCAGCCAACACCAGGGTCGGTTGATTGGCGAGTGCGCGGGCGACCGCAACGCGCTGTTGTTCACCACCGGAAAGCTGGCTGGGTCGGTGGGTCAGCCGATGGCCAAGGCCAAGGCTCGACAGCAAAGCCTCGGCGCGTTCATGAGCCTCAGATCGGCTAGTCCCAGCAACCATTTGCGGCATCACCACGTTTTCCGTCGCGTTGAAGTCGGGCAGCAAGTGGTGGAATTGATAGACAAAACCGAGATGTTCACGCCGAATGCGAGTGCGCCCGTCGGAAGCAAGCTTCTCCGCGCTTTCACCCGCAATCGTGATTGAACCCTCAAAGCCCCCTTCGAGCAACCCGACTGCTTGCAGCATCGTCGATTTGCCCGAACCCGACGGGCCGAGCAGCGCCACAATCTCACCCGGCATCACGTCCAGATTGACCCCGCGCAACACATCAATGCGCTGTCCGCCTTGTTCAAAGCTGCGGCGCAAGTCGCGGAGGGCGGCGATTGGCTGCGCGCTATTCATAACGCAGCACCTGAACTGGATCGGTGTTGGATGCTTTGAATGCGGGGTAAAGCGTCGCAAGGAAGCTCATGCCCAAAGCGAGCGCCGTAATTCCCACAATCTCCCACGGATCAACTCGCACCGGCAGGCTGGTGAGAAAGCGGACCTGAGGGTCCCAGATTTGCACTCCGGTCAAATAGGCGATCCCATCAACAATCGGATTGCGGAAATAGAGCAGGACAAATCCGAGGATCAATCCTGCGACTGTGCCCAAAGTGCCCACCGTTGTCCCCGTGGTCACAAATATCTTGAGCAAAGACCGCCGCGTCGCGCCCATTGTGCGCATAATCGCGATGTCGCGGGTCTTGGCTCGGACCATCATCACGAGGCTCGAAAGGATATTAAAAGACGCCACCAACACCATGAAACTCAGAACGAAGAACATTGCGACACGTTCAACTTCCAGCGCTTCAAACAGAGTCGAGTTGATGGTCTTCCAATCCGCGATCACCGCGCGCCCGGTGAGCGCTTGTTCAACCCCACCAAGGATTTCACCGACATTATCGGGATCGGTCACGGTTACCTCGATCAGCCCAATCGTATCGCCTTGCAGCAGCAAAGTCTGAGCATCCGCAATCGGCATAATCACAAATGTCTCATCAAAATCATACAGGCCAACTTCGAATATCGCGCCGATCTCATAGGGAAGCTGGCGAATGCTGGTGCCGAAAGGTGTTGTGCGGCCCTGTGGGTTGATGATCGTGATCGTGTCCCCGACCCTTGCGCCCATACTCGCGGCCAAACGGGAGCCAATCGCGACACGGCTTGCACCCGGTTGAATGCTGTCGATGTCGCCAAACAGGACATTTTCGCCAAGGCTGGCGATATCCTCACCGGTGTTGCCCCGCGCCAAAATCGCGGTGCCGCGCCCGTTGAAACTGGCGAGCAGAGGCTGCTCAATCAAAGGCGATGCATTGGTCACACCCTCGGTCGCGCGCACTTGCTCAAGTACACCCTCCCAATTGTCGAGCTGACCGCCATAGGCTTGAACCATTGCGTGACCGTTTAGCCCGGAGAATTTGTCGAGCATCTCAGAGCGGAAACCGCCCATGACGCTCATCACCAGAACCAGCATGGCGACCGACAACATAACAACGCCGACCGAAATCCCGGCGACAAGCGCAATAAACGCCTCACCTTTGCCCGGCCATAAATACCGTTTGGCGATCATTCTTTCAAAAGGAGTGAGCATGGGTGGAAGTGCCGCTGGATGATTGCGTCTTAACGCAGCCTGTAAGGTGCACGGCGGCGGCGCACAATGCGCAAAGCACGCCAGATTGTGTGTAAGCCCGGCCCGCTATCGCGCATTGACCCAATTCGAGGCACAAAAGAGCGGGCATAGCGTCGATCGCCTCTTGTAATTGATCGGTAACATCGTCATTGACGCCGCCACAGACCCGGGCAGCGCAGCGGACAGAAAACAAGCTATGGCAAACACGGCTTCTCCCTCGCTTTTGGGCAATCTCACCCATCCATTTCTTGATGCTGACGGCGATAAGCTGCGCGAAGAATGCGGTGTGTTTGGCGCTATCAATGCCGACAAGGCCTCCGCCGCCACCGCTTTGGGGCTGCACGCTTTGCAGCATCGCGGGCAAGAAGCGGCCGGTATCACCAGCTTTGATGGAAAAGACTTCATCTCCCGCCGCGGCAATGGCCAAGTCGCAGAGAATTTCTCCTCACAAGAGGCCATCGACGAGCTTCCCGGCAATATGGCGGCGGGTCATGTGCGCTATTCCACCACAGGCGGCGCAGGGCTTCGCAATGTGCAGCCGCTTTACGCTGAGCTGGCGAGTGGCGGGTTCGCCATCGCGCATAATGGCAATATTTCCAACGCGATGGCGCTGCGTAAGGATCTGGTGAATAAGGGCTCGATCTTTCAATCGACCTCCGACACCGAAGTTATTATCCATCTGGTTGCGACATCGCGCTATCCGACGGTTGCTGATCGTCTGATCGACGCATTGCGCCTGGTCGAAGGTGCCTATTCGCTAATCGTGATGACGCCGACAGGTATGATTGCCTGCCGCGATCCGCTGGGTATTCGTCCACTCGTCATGGGCAAGATGGGTGATGCGGTGATGTTCGCCAGTGAAAGTGTCGCCTTTGACGTGGTTGGTGCCCAGATGGTCCGCGAAGTCGAGCCGGGTGAGATGATCTCAGTCGATTTCGATGGTGAGATCAAGAGCATCCGCCCGTTTGGCGATCACCGCCCTCGCCCGTGCATCTTCGAACATGTCTATTTCAGTCGGCCGGACAGCTTTTTTGCAGGCCAAAGCGTCTATGAAGCGCGCAAGGCGATTGGCAGCGAACTCGCTATCGAAGCACCGATTGATGTCGATCTGGTCGTGCCCGTCCCCGATAGCGGCGTGCCCGCAGCCATCGGCTATGCTCAACAATCGGGCGTGCCGTTCGAATTGGGCATTATCCGCTCGCACTATGTCGGGCGGACCTTCATCCAACCATCGGACAGCGCGCGGCACGCGGGCGTAAAGCGTAAACACAACGCCAACCGCAATCTGGTTGAGGGTAAGCGGATTGTCCTTATCGACGACTCAATTGTGCGCGGCACCACCAGCCTCTCCATCGTTGAGATGATGCGTGAAGCGGGCGCGAGCGAGGTGCATTTCCGCGTCGCCAGCCCGCCCACCGCGCATTCTTGCTTCTATGGTGTCGACACGCCGGAACGCTCCAAATTGCTGGCCGCGCGCATGGATTTAGAACCGATGCGCGAATTTATCAAAGCCGATAGCCTCGCCTTTATCTCGATCGACGGACTTTACCGCGCTGTGGGCGCAAAGGGCCGCGACAAGGCCTGCCCGCAATTCTGCGATGCGTGCTTTACCGGCGACTATCCAACCCCGCTTACCGACCTCGCCGTTTCTGAAGAGAAGACGGGCGAGCTTCCTTTTGCTGATCCCAAGGCAGCCTGATCCATGACCGATACGAAACCACTTGAAGGGCGCACTGCCCTTGTCACTGGCGCGAGCCGGGGCATTGGCGCTGCAACCGCGATCGCTTTGGCTGAAGCCGGTGCGCATGTAATTCTGGTTGCGCGCAAGGTTAAGGCGTTGGAGGCGATTGAGGATCAGATCCATGCCGCTGGTGGCACATCCACGATTGCTCCGGTTGATTTGACCGAGCAAGACGGCGTTGCACGGCTTGCGGGCGCGATTGCGGGGCGCTGGGAAACGCTCGATATCCTCGTGCTTTCGGCAGCTTACTTGCCAGAGCTAACACCACTTTCGCAAATGGATGCGAAGCAATTTCATCAGGCGATCATGACCAATGTCGTCGCCACACAGGCGCTGCTTGCCGGGTTTGACCCGCTTTTGCGTAAGGCGAAAGCGGGACGCATCATCGGCCTAACCAGCAGCGTGGGCGCATCGCCCCGCCCATTCTGGTCAGCCTATGGATCGAGCAAAGCGGCATTTGACAATCTACTTGAGAGTTATGGCGCAGAGGTCGAAAAACTCAGTGAATTGCGCGTTGCCATAATCGATCCGGGCGCGACCCGCACACAGATGCGAGCCCGTGCCTATCCGGGCGAAAAGCCTGAAACCGTAAAGCCACCCGAGGACGTGGCCACGCGCATCCTTGCTTTGCTGCAAGAAGACTTTGAGACCGGTCACCGCGAACGGATCGACTAGAAACGCAAATCTCCTCGTTTCGTCGCAAATATTCGTAGTTACCGCGCCGTTAACTATACAATGCAAGCTTTCTGCAACGCCCAATGGCCGAAGACCCGTCCCGCTGTTCCACCAGCTAAGAGACCACAGGCTGCTTGGAGAAGGTTGCGAGGCTATGCCAAACAACAACAATACATACAAAGTCGCGGCGCAAGAAGATCGCTGCTCCCCGCGCACGCGGTTGACCATCCCTGCCACATTGCGGGCATCGGGTGGCCGCGCGTTTCAGACGGTTGTCCATGATCTATCGATCTCGGGCTTTTCCTGCGCGTCGATCAATCGGATGCACGAGGGCCAGATGTGCTGGCTCACCCTCCCCGGCCTTGAATCGCTTCAGGGTCAGGTCGTTTGGTGGGACAATTGCATTGTCGGCTGTGCATTTGAGGAGCTGTTGAGCCCCATCGTGCACGACAACATCCTGCAACGTTACAGCAATACCGGCGTCTCACGCCTGATGTGATTGGTGATGTGCGGGGCTATTGGCGCCCCGCCCCGCCTTAATCCAGCGTTGAGAGTTGCATAGCCACGCCCAACCACGCCTCGCGGTGAGCGCTGCTCGTTGCCTCTGACCAATTGCTGACGACGGCAATCACCATATCCTCTTCGGGGATGATGGAGATCGATTGGCCGAATATGCCCTGCGCACCATATCCCACGGGATAGGTCCACCACTGATAGCCATAGCCAAACCCGTTGCCTCCAAAGTCGACCTTTGGACTGCCGGCCTCTGCAAACCATCCTTCAGGGACGGTGTCGCCGCCGCCTTCGAGCGCAAAGACGCCCATCCGCGTGTAATCCGCCAGCGATATAGACAGGCAGCATCCGCCGATATTGCCACCGCGCGGGTCAGTCATCCAGAACAGACCGTTCTCAAAACCGGCCGGCTCAACGATCTTTTCCTGCGCATATTCGGCAAGGGGCAGACCAACCGCATTCTCGACCAGCAATCCGATCAGATTGGTCTCACCGGTTTTGTAAACCCACTTCTCACCTGGCTCGGCCTCGCGTTCCAACTCGCGCATTTGGGCGACGATCGCATCCGGCCCATATTCGACGACAAAGCGGTTCAACTGCGCTACATCGCTGTTCGGGTCGGTGTAATCCTCGTTCCACGCGACCCCACTGGTCATAGTGGCAAGCTGCTCCACAGTGACGCCATCATAGGCGGAGCCAACAAGACCGGGCACATATTGCGTCACCGGATCATCAAGACTGGTGATGAAGCCATCCTGCAACGCCGCGCCTAACAGGGTCGAGGTGAAGCTCTTGGCGACAGAGAAGCTTGTCCATCGCTGATCCGGCCCAAAGCCGCGCGCGTAATCCTCAAAACGAACCGTGCCACCTTTGTAAACCATCACGCCCACTGCATTGGTTTCCGCCATGGTCGCACGAATGCGTGTGGAAAGCGCCGTAGGCAGCGGCTCGCCCTTGGTCAGGATGCGCGGGGTCGTGGCGGCGGGCACTTCGTGCCCTGCAAACCAGTTTTCCATATCGCGAAACCGCGCGTTACGCTGGTCATTGTCCCAGAAAAGCACTTGCAGTTCAGATGGCGCGCGCGTCGGAGGCGTAGTCATCTCAACTGGGGCCAGCGCAACCGGAGGCGGTCCAAGTCCCTCAGCCGCGCCAAAACTGCACCCGCTCAGCGTCATCGCCATCAGCGAAACCGCCGTCCCCAGCTTCACGTAAGTGCGTCCCATAATATCGAGCCTCTCAGTGTTATTTTTTGACCAGTGTGACCTGGTGAACATCGATATTGCCCGCTCGGAAGCCGCCTTCGCAATAGGAAAGATAGAATTTCCATAGCCGGACGAACCGATCATCGAAGCCTTCGGGCAGCCGGCCATCCGCAACCGCCCTGTCAAAGTCGACATGCCACGCTTTGAGGGTCTCGGCATAGTCCAGTCCGAAATCCTCTTGATCCTGCCATTCAAGGCCGTTTTCTTCGGCCAAGGCACGGAATTCGCTCGATTTGATGAGCATCCCACCGGGGAAGACATAGGCTTGGATAAAGTCGACAGTGTTGGCGTAGCTTTCAAACACCTCGTCAACCATAGAGATATACTGGATAGCCGCGCGACCGCCCGGTTTCAGGCTGCGCGCGACGCATTGCATGAATGTGTCCCAATATTCGCGGCCTAATGCCTCGACCATTTCAACGCTCATCACTGCATCGAATGTGCCAGTGACATCGCGGTAATCCTGCAAACGGTAGTCGATATCGCCCGCCGTGTGTGCCCGTGCCCATGCGAGCTGTTCTTCGGACAGGCTGATCGCGGTCACGTTTGCTCCGGTCTCGGAGATGTGCTGCGCCAATGCACCCCATCCGCATCCGATTTCCAACACAGTTTCAGGGTTGCCAAGACGCTCTGCGATGCGATCCAATTTGCGTTTCTGTGCAACGGCAAGACCATCTTCAATGCCGTTACCCTCGGTGAATCCAAGCGCACTGGAATAGGTCATGCTCTCATCAAGCCACGCGCGATAGAAATCATTGCCGAGATCGTAATGCGCAGAGATATTACGCGCAGATCCCTGTTTATCATTGCGGTTGAGCCAATGTGCGATCCTAGCCGCCCATTTGAAAGCGCCCGCGCTGCGCGCCGTGTCGCCCATTGTACGGACATTCGCGCCCATCAATGCAAACAGGATGGCGTGGTCGCTGGCCTCCCATTCGCCGGCCTCATATGCTTGATACCATCCGATTGAACCATGGGTCGCGAGCCTCAGCAGAGCGCGCCAGTCCTTTAGGTAGACCTCGACATTAAACCCCGGTGCGCGTCCGCCCAGCATCCGCGTGGTACCGTCAGGCAGATGCGCGAGCATCGAACCGCTCTCCAGCCCCGCGTTAACATGATCCAGAACTTTCTGAAAACCCGGCGCCATCATGCGCATGAAGAAGCCCGGTTCAGCGCCGAACCGCTGACCGGAGCTCAGCAACTGCTCCGCTTTTACTCCCTGATGTGTCATAAAACCCCCTTAGGGGTTCTACTGACATTCCTGCAAGCAAGGCGCTTGTATTAGCGCGTCAATCTTCCTTCATGACCTTGTAGGCTGAAAGAGCACGCTCGCGGGCTTCGCGGTGACCGATGATCTTTGCTGGATAGGCCTTGGGGAGTTGTCCAAACTCATCCGGGTCGTGGATCGCAGGCTCGTCCAACCCGCTGAGTTCGGGGACATATTCGCGAATGTAATCGGCGCAGTTGAACTTCTCGGACTGCGACAGTGGGGCCATGATGCGCACGAACATGTTTGAGTCCACGCCGGTGCCTGCGGTCCACTGCCAATTGGTGGCGTTTGATCCGTAATCGGCATCGACCAGCGTATCCCAGAACCACTTTTCCCCCTCGCGCCAATCAATCATCAGATGCTTGATCAGAAAGCTCGCCGTGATCATCCGCACCCGGTTGTGCATCCATCCCGTCTGCCACAACTGGCGCATACCTGCATCGACGATGGGGTAACCGGTTCTACCCTGCTGCCATGCTTTCAAATCGCGCGCCGCGGCTTTATCGGTGTGCGGGTCGCGCCAGGCAATTTTGTCGAAATCCTCGCGGTAATTATCGCGCGCATAGAGCGGAAATTGCGCAATTGTGTTTTGCGCATAGTCGCGCCAGATCAGCTCGCTCTCATAGACCTCCCAACCTTTGGTCGCTTTGCTTCGAAAGTGATGCCAAATCTGGACCGGACTGATCTCACCGAAGTGCAGATGGGGGGACAGGCGCGATACGCCTTGAGCGGAGGGGAGATTGCGCTGATCATCATATCCATCGACATGATCGCTCCACCAATCAAGCTGTGCATGGGCGGCATCTTCGCCAACTTGCCAAAATTGATCGATACCGCCGGACCAATCGGGCCTGGTCGGAAGCAAGTTCCAGTCGGATAGCGCATCACTCGCCGGGTATGTGTCGGGAGAGGACAGCGTCTCCGGCTCCGGCACCAGAGCGCGCGGGGGGAAAGTCTTGCGCACGGCGCGGCTGAATGGGGTATAGATTTTATACTGCCCACCACCGCCCGTTTTGACCGATCCCATCGGGTGCAGATAATTTCCTTCATACAGGCGTAGATCGCACTGCTCGCCCAAAGCACGCTCCGCATTGCGCCACCACGGCTCATAGTGGCGATTGGCGTGGATCGTGGTCGCGCCCGTCTCCATGGCTATTGCGAGCAAGTGCTCGACCGCATCACCCCGACGCAGGACAATGCGCGCGTGTCGCTTAGCGAAGCTGTTGCCGAGGCTCTCCAGCGAATGATGCAGCCACCACCGCGAAGCACCGCCATAGGCATGAGTCTTTGCCCGCGCATCATCAAGCACATAGGCTGCGATAACAGGACCGGATTTAGCCGCTTCGAACAGAGCCGGGTTATCGGCCATGCGCAGATCGCGCCGCAGCCAGACGATTTGAGGTTTGGTCATGTCAGATGAAGCGCCTTACCGCGCCTAGGGTTCCGGACAATCGACATGCGGTATTTCAATCGAAAAACGATCCACAGCACGCGGGTCCATAAATCGCTGATCCAGCATCAGCTCCGGCTCATCGCAGTAATTCGTGCGAAGGACGGGCATTCGTGACCAAAACAGGAAGGCTGCGATCTGACTGTCATTTTCCGCCGCTGCTTGCACCGTCTCCATGTTGCGGCCCGAGTAACTGGGCAGGTCCGCCCATCCAAGTCCGGGGTTCGCGGTGTCCAGTGCCATTCTTTCCCCGCCGCCTACGCGGCCTTGCGGTGAATAGACCGCTGGGCCGCTAACGAGATCATAATCACCAGCTCCGAAAAACGCCCCTCCACCCTCTTCTTCGGTGGCGTCATAGCGAAACAGAATTTCTCGCTCCCAAAATGCCAAAACCACTGGGCTGCCCACAACTTCCGTTGGCTGCAAATCATAGACGCGTTCAACCAGTTGATGCCCCTTGGTTTCCGCATGAACGGTAATTCCCCAATTCGCGCCGATATACGCGACCATCGCCGCGATCCCGATCCAAGCAGGGCGCGTCCAGTTATCCCCACGCTTTTCTTTGCGCAGCGACCACCAGACCGCACCCGCGAGCAGCGCCCACAGCCACACATCAATGATGAAGAGGGTGTCGCCATAGAACCATTGCGAGGAAAACGGCTCCAGAAACCGAATGCCATAGACGTTGAACCAATCGAACAGTGGGTGGCTAAGACAGCCCACGAAACTCAAAATATACAGCCACTTAAAGTTCACCGGCAACCGCCCCTCTGGCCGTTTACCGCGCTTTGCCTGCCATCGGTCAAACGCCCAAAGCAGCCCCGCAAGCACCAGCGGCAACAGCACCCATGCGGGCGGGCCGTGTGTGATCCCGCGACGGAAACCCAGATGCTCTGTCCCCTCCAACCAGAAGAAACACGCCGCATCCACATCGGGCAAATTCGCGCCAATAATCAGCGCTGGCATCGCAAGGCCGGTCTTTTTCTTCAATCCCGCCTGACCCATAATCGCGCCGACGAGGCTGTGTGTTAGGTTATCCATTTGCAACCGATACCCCTTGGTGCATAGCTGCGTCAAAGCCGCCAAGCGGCAAAGATTGGGAAGAGAACGACTATGACCGACACGCCCTTTATCCGTCCTGATATGAAGGCGTTTCTCGATGCGCTGGCAGCCGTTGATGGGCCTGCGATTGCAGATATGACGCTGGCAGAAGCGCGCGCTTCATACGTGGCGCTGCACGGGATGGCAGACCGCCCGGCGCGTGCTTTGCCCGTGATCCGCGATCTGTCTTGCGCTGGCCCGGATGGCGATATTCCGCTGCGACTCTATGACGCGAGGGAGACGCGCGGCGCTGGTCCGGTCATCATGTTCTACCATGGAGGCGGATTTGTGATCGGCGATCTGGAGACGCACCACAATCTGTGCACCGAAATCGCTGCATTGATGGACCTGCCGGTGGTGGCGGTCGATTATCGCCTTGCGCCCGAACACCCCTTCCCCGCCGCGATTGATGATTGCGAGGCGGCCACCCGGTGGGTCGCGGGATCACCTGACGATTTGGGCCGCGAAGTAACTGGCATCGTCACCATCGGCGACAGCGCAGGCGGGACGGCAACCATCGCGATTGGTCAAGTGTTGGCGGCCAATCGAGCGGCGGTTCCAGTGGTGTTGCAAGTGCCGATTTTCCCGCTCGCCAGCAACGCTATGGGTTCGCAAAGCCTCGACGAGTTCTCCGACGGTTTTGTCCTAACAAAGGGAGCAATCGAGTTTTTCGACCAAGCCTATGGCGCAGACCGCCACGACCCACGTGGCTTCCCGATCCTTGGCGATCATGCAAGCGCGCCGCCAACCGTCGTAGTCACCGCTAGCCTTGATCCGATCCGCGATTCCGGGCGTGATTATGCGAAGGCTCTGACAGACGCGGGTGCAGATTTCACATTTCTGGAGATGGACGGCGTCACTCACAGTTTCACCAATCTGCGCCAAGCTGTTCCCAGCACTCAGGGTGATCTTGAGCGCGTAGTCGCTGCGATGAAAGCGACGCTGGAACGCGGAGCGTGACCGACCTGCCCTATCGTCCCTGCGCCGGTTTCATGCTTGTGAACAGCGAAGGTAAGGTCTTTGTCGGACAACGGATGGAAAAGCGCGCGCAAGGGTTCTGGCAAATGCCACAAGGCGGCATTGATCCGGGCGAAGCCCCCCGCGATGCCGCATTGCGCGAGCTGCAAGAGGAAACCGGCATTGGCGGCGATCTGGTCGAAGTGATTAGCGGGGCACGCGAACCGGTGCGGTATGACCTACCGCCTGAATTGCAGGGCAGAGTGTGGAAGGGCAAATATCGCGGTCAGGAACAGCATTGGTTCCTTGGTCGGTTTCTGGGCAGTGATGCGGATATCGATTTACAGGCTCATAGTCCGGTCGAATTCAACGAATTTCGCTGGGTTAAACTAGCTCAATTGGTGGAGCAGGTCATCCCGTTCAAACGCGACGTCTATGCGGCCTTGGTTGCGGAGTTCGGTCCGCAAATCTGATCAATTGGTCGCGGGACCTTCTTCGGCAGTCTCTGCGGCAAGACGCGCAGGCGGGCCAGCGGTGATCGTCGTTTGCAGCGCCATCGTCTCTGGGCATTCCGACCCGCAAAGGCTCTCAAGCCGCGCCAGATTTCGCTGTGCTTTTTCGACGGCGCCCTTTTCAACCAACGCAGAGCCCTCACCCGAAATCGCGGCCAGATTGCCCGGATCGCGCGATAAAGCCTCTCGGTAATATCGGATTGCTTTGCCCTGTAGCCCCTCGACGCGGGATGCCTCTGCCAATTCGATCAGCAGCGGCGTAAAGCCCGGATCAACCGCCATCGCGGCTTCGAACGCATCAATCGCCGCCTGTGTATCGCCCGCTTCCAAGGCTGCGCGCCCTTCTGCAATCAGCATTGCGGCGCGCGGCGTGGGGTCGCGGTCATTGGCGCTTGTGACGCTCGCAGTGGTCGCCAGAAACAGCGAAAGGGCAGCGGCAGCGGGTGCGAAACGCATCAAGAGCTCCTTGGTATCAGCAAGCTGGAAAGATTGAGGTCCAACCATATGCGGGCGGGGCTAACACGCAGATTGCAGTGTGGCGACAAAAAATCCATCGGTCCCATCATGGAACGGCGTGAAGCGCGTCCCGCTCCCGCGTGGATTGCCCACTGGGAGGGTGGTGGGAAGCGCCTGATAATCATCATGGCGTTCAAGGAATCCGGTGATGCGGTCTGCGCCTTCATCATCGAACACAGAGCAAGTGACATAGACGATCACCCCGCCCGGCTTCACCAGCTTTGCCGCGAGTTCCAGAACGTGATCCTGCAAGTTTGTCAGGCGCTCCAACTCGGTCTTATCAAGCCGCCAGCGTCCCTCTGGATTGCGCCGCCACGTGCCACTGCCCGAACATGGCGCATCGACCAGCACTCGGTCGGCTTTGCCAGCCCATGGGCTGAGTGCTTCCATCTCACGACCCGGATCAAGCAGCACGGTGTGGTCAATTTCGGCGCCGGCCTTCGCTGCGCGCGGGGCAAGATTGCCGAGACGCCGTTTGTCGGTGTCCGCCGCAATCAAAGTCGCAGTATTTTCAACCTTTGCTGCGAGCGAGAGCGTCTTGCCCCCGGCCCCAGCGCATAGGTCGATGATGGTTTCACCGGCTTGCGGATCAACCGCTTCGCAAACCCATTGGCTGCCGTGATCCTGTATCTCGATCAGGCCTTCGCGAAAGGCGGGCCATTGCTCGATCTGAGTGCCCGATGGAAAGCGCAGGCCATGCGGTGATGACAGGGTCTCGCCCTCTTCCGGCAACTCAATCGCGTCGCGCTGCGCCTTCAAAGCGTTGACGCGGATGTCCAGCGGAGCGCGGTCGAGGAGCGAATAGGCCACCTCTCTCTCAATCCCCGAAGCTGCCAATTTGGCCGCCATCCAGCTAACCGCGATGCCCGTTTTCGCCGGCTTCTCATCTGCGCCAATCGCAGGAGGTCCGTGGGTTGAACCATCAAACAATGGCGCGAGTTGCGCGTCCTGTTTCGCCAATGCCAGCATCGCCGCACGGCCACTCGCGGGGCGCGGACCGCAAAGGCGGATGGCGCTATAAACCAGTTCACGAACCGCACGTCGGTCCTTAGACCCGGCATAGCGGCGCGCTTTAAAATATTCCGAGATCAAACGATCAGCGGGTGCTGCTTTGGCTGTTGCCGCTTCAACAATCGCGTCAAGCAATTCAATCGCGGCTTGAACGCGTGCTGAGGGGGTCATTTTTGGATCCTAACGCGTCGGGTAATTCGGCGCTTCGCGGGTGATAGCAACGTCGTGAACGTGGCTTTCGGAGAGGCCTGCATTGGTGATCCGCACGAATTGCGCGCGGGATTGCAGGTCGGCAATGGTGGCAGAGCCGGTATAGCCCATCGCCGCTTTAACGCCGCCAACAAGTTGGTGAATGACATCGGCGGCGGCGCCTTTGAATGGCACTTGGCCCTCAATTCCCTCGGGCACAAGCTTCATCGCGGACACGTCTTGCTGAAAGTACCGGTCGGCACTGCCGCGCGCCATCGCACCGACGCTGCCCATGCCGCGATAGCTTTTGTAGCTGCGCCCTTGGTATAGAAACACTTCGCCGGGGCTTTCCGCGGTTCCGGCCAGCATTGATCCCACCATGACCGTCGACGCGCCTGCGGCCAAAGCTTTTGCTGCATCACCCGAAGTCCGCAGACCGCCATCAGCAATCACGGGAACGCCGGATTTCTTGGCTTCAGCAGCGCTTTCCATAACGGCGGTGAGCTGCGGCACGCCAACGCCAGCGACCACGCGTGTGGTGCAAATCGAGCCCGGACCGATCCCCACCTTCACCGCATCCGCGCCCGCATCAATCAGAGCGCGCGTGGCTTCGGGAGTGGCGACATTGCCTGCGACAACTTGCACTGTGCTGGAGAGAGCCTTTGCCCGTTCTACCGCGCGGCTAACTTCTTGGTTGTGGCCATGCGCGGTGTCGATGATCACGACGTCGCACTCTGCCTCAATCAAAGCCTGCGTGCGCTCAAAGCCAGCCTCGCCGACAGTTGTAGCAGCCGCTACGCGCAGCCGTCCGGCGCTGTCTTTGGTTGCGTGCGGGTAATTCACCGCTTTTTCGATGTCTTTGACCGTGATCAGTCCGATGCATTTGTAGTCATCGTCGACCACCAACAATTTCTCAATCCGCCGTTGGTGCAGAAGACGGCGCGCATCCTCTTGGCCTGTGCCCAAAGGAACAGTCGCAAGGTTGTCCGTCGTCATCAATTCGCGCACGGGTTGCGCAGGATTTTCCGCAAAACGCACATCGCGATTGGTGACGATGCCGACGAGCTTGCCGTCTTTGTCCGTTACCGGGATACCGCTGATCCGGTGCTGATCCATCAAAGCCTGCGCATCACCCAGCACCGCATCGGGGCCGATCGTAATCGGGTTGACCACCATGCCGCTCTCAAAACGCTTAACCGCACGCACGGCGGCGCTTTGCTGTTCCACTGTCAGATTGCGGTGCAACACGCCGATGCCGCCCAATTGCGCCATAACAATCGCCATATCCGCCTCTGTCACCGTATCCATCGCAGAGGATAGAACGGGGATATTGAGCGCAATATCGCGCGTCAGCTGTGTCTGAGTGTTAGCCATGCTCGGCAGCACATTGCTTTCTGCTGGACGCAGCAGAACATCATCAAAGGTAAGGCCGAGAGGGATTTCCATATGCACGGGGCTTTCAAATATTGCCATTGGGGCGACCGTTCGGGAACGGATCGAATCGTGCAGGTCCCTTTAGGACGGCTTGGCGCGCGGCGCTAGGGCCGCCGATGCGACTATCGACGCCCTATCGCGATGATTGGGGCGCGGCCGGAGTGTAAAGCGCGGTGTTCGCGACCCGTTCGATCAACACTTCGTGTAGCAACAGGTCATCGATTGCCCCGCCCAGTTCGATGCCTTCGATCTCGTCCGAGGAGCTGTGATAATCCTCCGACAAGTAAGGTCCGAGCACGATTTCTGAGCTGAACGCGGTTGAGATAAAGACCGCCGGGACGCCCTTTTCCAGCAGCGCCCAGCCATCTTGTCTGCGTACAAATTGCTCGGCAAATTCACGATTGCCCAACTCTCGCCGAGCATCGCGGAGCACTTCGAGAACAAGATCATCGAGCGGCGTGCGCCCTTCCCCAACGAAACCAACCGCGCTGCCGGCAGGGGCGATGGCCACGGTGTCAAAGTTAAAAGCGGCGGTGATCGTATCGAGCGGAACAGGCGGCGTTTCGGCAAACGCGCGTGCGCCGAACAGGCCCGATTCCTCAGCCGTGGTCGCGAGAAAATATATGTCGCGATCATGCGGGCCGCTCACAGAAAGGCGGCGTGCAAGCTCCAGCATCACGGCAATCCCACTCGCATTATCGACCGCACCGTTACAGATCAGATCATCTTCTTCACCGCAATCGCCCAGATGATCCCAATGCGCGAGCAGCAAAACCGCACCAGAGCCCGGAACCGCGCCGGGAAGCTGGCCAATGACATTGGAACTGGTGAACTCACGCCTCAAAGAGAGCGCATCGATGGACGCTTTGACTTCTAGTGGTCCGGGAGAGAAATCGTCGGTCGCTGCAAATTCGACCAAAGTGCCCCAATAATCCTCACCCAGTGCCTGACCCATAGCGGCCTGCGTGACAAAGCTGGTGAGGCGCGGTGTGTCTTCGCTCGCTAAGGCTATGCGCTCTCGGCCAAAGGCACGGTTCACATTGGCGATGGCCTCTTCATCTTCAACGACGGTGATGATCGCGGAAGGGTTGGCTTCGAACAAAGTTGCGCGGCGCGCTGGGCTGACACCGGGTTCACCCAACATCACGACAACTTTGCCTGCAATGGTCTCCGGATCGACGCTGTCCGCCTCAAAGCCAACAAAGATCATCTGGCCGTTATCAACCAACAGTCGGCTGCCGGTGGTAAAGGCCGCGCCAGCCTCAGCCTCGAGAGTGACGTTATCGTCACCGTTGCCGAATGCGATGCGGCTTTCCTGCGGTGCGGTGCTGACAAGCTCAACCGGCGCGCGCCATGAGCTGCCCGGATCGTTGGTGCCCGAAGTCAGCCCAGCGTTGCGCATTTCGTCAATCAGAAACGCGACCGTGCGATCCTCGCCAATGGTACCAGGCTTGCGCCCGCCAAATTCGTCACTCGCAAGAATGGAGATATCGCGCATCAAGGTCGCTTCGATAGCCGCGCGTTCGGGTGCGGACGCAGTGGCCAACCGCGCACCGGAACACCCGATCAGCGCCAGGCAGGACAATGCTACCACGAAAAATCGCGTTCGCCCCTGCATCAATTTACCCCTGTTATTCAGCCGTCCAGCCCCCATCAATGCTCCAATTGGCACCCGTCACATTGCCCGCCTCTTCCCGGCACAGGAATACGGCAAGCGCCCCCACCTCATCGGGTTGCACAAATTTCTTTGTCGGTTGCTTTGCCAGAAGGACATCGTTGATGACCTCATCACGCGACAGTCCTCGCGCCTCCATCGTGTCGGGAATCTGACCCTCAATCAAAGGTGTCCAGACGTAGCCGGGGCTGATGCAATTCGCGGTCACCCCGGTTTGCGCCAGCTCCAAAGCGACAGTTTTGGTAAAGCCCGCAATCCCATGCTTGCTGGCATTATACGCGCTTTTAAACGGTGACGCGGTCAGTGAGTGCGCAGAAGCGGTGTTGATTATACGCCCCCAGCCCTTCTCCTTCATAGCAGGCACAGCAAGCCGCGTTGTGTGAAATGGCGCGGTCAAATTCAACGCGATAATCGCGTCCCATTTGTCGGTTGGAAATTCATCCACCGGGGCAACATGCTGCATCCCGGCATTGTTGACGAGGATATCGAGCGGACCGACTTCTGCCATCATCGCCTCAATCGCAGCTGGATCGAGCAGGTTTGCACCATTGTGGGTAGCGCCCAGCTCATCGGTCAAAGCGGTGATTTCATCCGCATCACCAAAACCGTTGAGCACAATTTCGGCACCCTCTGCCCGCATCGCCCGTGCAATCGCAAGGCCGATGCCAGAGGTCGATCCGGTAATCAGCGCACGCTTTCCTTCAAGACCCTTACTTTGCGACAAAACGTAGCCCCTTGAGCATTTCAACCAACTCCTGCACGTATGGTGTTCGGGCAATCTTTTGCGGCGCTTAGCGTCTGTGTCCAGCAAATTGCGTAAGAGCGGCGGCTAACCCATGCAAATTGGGAGCGGCGATAGAGGGGAAATTCATTGCGGCTCAATCCATTCGACACTTCGAAAATCAGAGTGCGATCCAGCAGCGGTGGCGGTCGGCGTATGGGACGCGCTGGGGGCGTTGGATGCGGAACGATTGTTATCGCTTTGATCGGCGCGGTCGTGTTTGGGGTTGATCCGGGTCAGACGATTGCGGTTCTTGGCGGGGCGGATCAACAGCAAACCTCCGCGCCATCGGCTGGCAATGACCTGAGCGAGCAGGAAGTGTGCACGATGGGACCGTATGCAACGGAAGCCTGCGAAGCGCTGACCAGCCTCAATGAAACGTGGGAACCAGAGTTTCGCCGCGCAGGCATCCCGTTTGAGCAGCCCTTCCTCGACCTTTATCGCGATGGCCGGGTCGCAACCGAGGGATGCGGCAGCGCGAGTTCCGCTGCTGGCCCGTTCTACTGCCCCGCCGATATGGGCATCTACATCGACACCAGTTTCTATGACCAACTCGCGCAGATGAGCGGCACGGGTGGAGATTTCGCGCGGCTTTATGTGATCGCGCACGAATATGGACATCATATTCAAAACATCACTGGTCTTGCTGCCCAAGTCCGTTCTCTCCAACAACGCAACCCGCGCCAATCGAACCAATTGCAGGTGCGCATGGAGTTGCAGGCGGATTGCTATGCTGGTGTTTGGGCAGGAAAGAACCGCAACCGAATTGAACCGGGCGATATGCAAGAAGGCCTGCGCGCAGCCAGTGCAATCGGCGATGACACATTGCAACGCAACGCCGGACAGCGCATCAACCCCGAAGGATTTACCCACGGAACCAGCCAACAACGCATGGAAGCGTTACGGCTCGGATTGGAGAGTGCCGATGACACAGCGTGCGACAGCTATTTCGACTTCCGCTAAGGTTCTGATTGCAGGCGCGGCATTGGCGTTGCTCGCGCCTTCCGGGCTAATGGCGCAGGTGATCGAGGAAGAACCCGATGCGCGTGATGTTGCGCGCACACCTCTTGAAGACTTCAACATCGATAGCGATGAGATTCCCGAAGTGTTGGTGACCGCTGCGCGCGATCCGTACGCCTCACAGGGGCTGACGAGTTGCAATGATCTGGTCGGTCAGATTGCAGCGCTGGATCAAGTGCTGGGCGCTGATTTCGATATCGCCGGGGAAGATGAAGGCGGTGGGATCAGCCGCGGTCGCGTTGCGCAAAGCGTCGTTGGCTCGTTCATCCCATTCCGCGGCATTGTCCGCGAAGTATCAGGTGCCAATGACCGTGAGCGCGAGGTCAATATGGCGGTAACCTCGGGTATGGTCCGGCGCAGCTTCCTCAAAGGATTGGGGCAAGAGCGCGGATGCAACTACCCCGCGCGGCCGCGAGCAGATCGGAGAATTCGCGACGTCAGCGAGTGAACGAAAAAGCCGGCACCGGGGCAACCCCCTGCGCCGGCTTTTTCAATCTGCAAACACTCAGCTCTGCGCGTTTTCCCAGCGGCGAATCTGCTGGTCCAGCTCGCGCACAATCTGTTCACGCATCTGTGATGACATATCGCGGCTGCGCTCAATCTGCGTTCGTGCTTCACGCAGGCCGTCGATTGCATGAGCCATCACGCGGGTCTGACAGAGCATGACGATGCGCGTTCCGTCGTCCATCTCGCGCGTAGTTGCGACCTCATCGCTGCTGTTGTCACATGTCATGCTCACCACGGTGCGGCCTTCGACCGCCTCGGCGCTGGCCATCGCTGCTTCGACGATCTCAGGGATGTTTTCGAGCGTGCGGTTGGCCTCTTCCAACCCTTCGCGCAATTCGGCCATCACCTCTTGCATCTCGGCCTCAGTCATCGCTGAATCAGTGCGCACAGTGAAGCTGCTCGTCGTGCTGTGAGTGCGCGTTTCGCGCCCATCTTCGTCCTGTGTCCGGATAACGCGCACTTCGCGCTCACGCTCGGTATCGCCCGAAACCTCAACCTCGCCATCAGGATCAATCGTGATGATTGTCGGATCAACCAACGGCGCAGGTGGTGCTGGCGGCGCAGGGGGTGCCGGTGGCAGAGGTGCGGTGATGCTCAGTTCAGGCGGCGCAGGGGGAGCAGGCGGAGTCGGAATTTCGCTAGCCGCGTAGCTGATCGTGGCCGTCATGGGCAACGCAATGACCGCACCGCCCAGAAGCAATCGACCAGCCATGCGACGGCGCAAAGAGGTGTCATTCATTTTCAAACTCCTTAGACGGTGGATTATCGATTTCTCACCCAGAACAGGGCATGCCATTGGCGCGGCAAGCGCGTGGTTCGGCGTGGAATTGGGGCCAGCGGCAAAGCGGACGATGAGATTGGCATAGGCCTCGCGCGTCTCAGCCGGTTTGGCCGCGATCACACGGGCGTCGCAGGCCGCCTCTTGATCGCGGCGCAAGGCCAGCCAGCCATAACGACCCAGCGGGTTCCACCAATGCATCGCAAATAGGGGCTGGACGAGGACATTGATCAACAGATCGCCCCCCTTATGGTGCGCCATTTCATGCGCCAAAGCGAGATCACGCGCGGTCCGGTCGGGTTGAGCCAAAAAGCCGATGGGCAGCGCGACAACTTTGTCGATTACGCCAAATGCCAATGGCGCTTCGGTACCCGGTGTTTCGACCAAGCGGACTTTGCCATCGCGGCCGACTTCGTGCGCATCTTCGAGCAATTCCGCCCGTAGCTTGAAATAGGCGGAGAACCGCATCGTAAGGAAGATGGCGGCGCCGATAAGCCATACCGCAATGCCCGTCTCAAGAATGGGTCCCATCGAGAGTTCGGTAATTGGGGTAACCGGCATTGACGTACCGGACGCCGCCGCCTCAATTCCCGCAGGTCCATTCGTTGTCGCAACTGGAATGTCGGGATTGAGGAAAGTGATTTGAGTCTCGCCAACGGGGGTCGGCGCGGTCTGTTCCCAATTCATCCACGCAGGAAGTTCAAGCGGGGGCAATAACAGGCGTAAGGCCGGGATCGCCCACAACGCATAGGCAACCTGAGGCCCGAACCACCGCGCAACCGGGCGGCGCAGGAACAGAACAGCAGTGATCAGGACCGCGGTCCATACCAGCGTTTCGAACAGGTAATCTTGGAAAGGCAAGCCAGTCATCGCTTCAGCTCCTTCAAGATATCCTCGATTTCGGAGAGGTCGTCGTCGCTGAGCGCCTCTGTTTCGGCCAGATGCGCGACCAGAGATGCCGCCTTCCCACCGAACAAGCGATCCACGAGACGTCGGGATTCGCCGCCGACATAGTCAACGCGTTCGATCATGGGGGTGTAGATGAAGCGCCGCCCATCAGGGCGAGTTGCAATCGCCTGTTTCTGAACCAATCGGGAGAGAAGCGTTTTGACAGTGGCGAGGCTCCAATCGCGTTTCTCACACACTGCTTCGCAAACTTCCGCAGCCGTGGCAGTACCCCGGTCCCAAATAACCTCCATCACCGCATGCTCTGCTTCGCTGATGCGTTCTGGACTGATACCGTCGCTTTGCGGTTTGCCGTCTGACTTGGCCAAGCCTGCCTCCTATGCTTGATTACGTCTGTAGTCATATCGACTACGCTTGTAAACATTACTGCTAGATGAACAGTTTATCTGACGGCTTGCGCTTCGGCAGACGAACGATATCACCAGATGAATGACATGGATACTCACTCCCCTCGCCCTTCTCCTCTCTGCACCGCAGACCGAAACCCTCGACCCGGTGGCCACGGCGGACAGCGAGACCATCGTCGCCGACGAACCTGAGTTCGAAACAACCTCAGTGGTGCTCGAAACATCACTAGGCGCCATCACCATTGCGCTGGAAACAGAGCGCGCACCGATCACGGCAGCTAATTTCTTGCGCTATGTTGAGGAGGATCGGTTTGACGGGATCGTCTTTTACCGCGCTATGCAGATCGATTGGGGCGAACAACCCAACGGATTGATCCAAGGCGGCGCACAGTGGGACCCGGATCGCATCCTTCCCAATATTGCCCATGAGCCGACCAACATAACCGGTCTAAGCCACACGCGCGGTGCTATCTCCATGGCGATGGGGGAACCGGGCACAGCCAATGGCGATTTCTCAATCATGGTCGGCGATCAGACGGGATTGGATGCAAACCCAACCTCAGACAATCCGGTTTGGAAGGCTGGTTACGCGGTGTTCGGGTACGTGGTGGATGGAATGGATGTGGTTGAGGCCATCCACACCGCACCCGTTGATCCCGATGCAGGCGAAGGCTGGATGAAGGGCCAGATGCTGGCCGAACCCGTCGTGGTCATTGATGCGCGCAGGGCGGAAAGTAACGCTCCTGCGCGCTAGCTCACTCTGCGACGGCGGGCCGCCCAACGCTTTGCGATGCAACTTGCGGCATGCGCGCCTCCAGTTCTAGCAACCACTCACTCACGCCTGCACCAATCGATACCTGCGGCAATGATGCGAGCAGACGCTGACGGGTCTCCCACCCGGCAACGGTCCGGTTTGCCGCCTGCGCCGCTTCGTCCAAGGGCACAGGTTGGCGCATCGCTCGATTGATCAGTGCATCGCCGTAAAACGTCCAGTCATTCTCTGCCCGACACCCAAACGAGCTGCGCTCTGACGAAGCGGCAGTTAGGACCGCGCTGTCTTCGCTCGCCAATTCGGGCACGAACACGCCGGAGAAACACGCGCTCAAGATCAAAATCCGGCGTTTGATGCCCAACTGCTCCAACGCCTCACTCAATCGCGCCGGAGATAGAAAGCCATAGCCATAGTCACCGTAGTGATAGGCAAGGCCCAACTTGGTTCCGTGGCTGGTCGTGTAGAGGACCAGCACATCTTCCTCACTGTCCATCAGCTGAGAGATATGGGCGAGCGATACGAGGAGGCTTTCAATCGAACCATGCGCCAGATCATCGCGCGTACCATCGGGTCCAGCGAGGCTAAGCACCCGCCCTTCCCCATCATAGCGGTCAGACAACACTCGCCCTGCCTCGCGCGCTTCACGGGCGAAAACCGGATCGCTATCCAGCGCGATAGTTACCACATAGGCATCGACAGTACCGGGCCGCTGTGGCTCCAATTCACCAAGCGCGCGCGTCAAACGCTGACGCTGTTCTAGCAATTCGCTGGCCGGAACGCCGCGCCGCAATTGCGGGGCCAGTTCAAAGCTCTCGATCACCTCTTCGCGACTTTGCCCAATGCCCAGATTGGGAATGGGTTGCGTATGCGCTGGTGGTTGATTGGGGTTCTCCGCGCTCGATTGAGCGAGAACAGGAGAGCCAATAAGTGCCGCCAAAGCGACCGCGGTAGTTGCCAATTTTCTCATTGCGCAACGCTGGCGGTCAGGCGGTCACGGGTCAAGCCCATCACGCACAATCACGCATCAAGGATCACGCGGTACACCTTGGTATCGCCGATGCCTTTCAGCGTGATCAGTTCAGCCTCACTGAACGCGGTCGTCGTTGCCAGCGCAAAATAGGTACTCTCTGACACAGCAATTCCGCCGGGATGCGCAGCGTTTTGCAGGCGCGCGGCGGTGTTGAGCGTGTCACCCCAATAATCGTAGATCATCCGCTGATGCCCGATCACACCGCCAACCGCAGCGCCCGTGTGAATGCCCACACGCACCTGCACATCAAGCCGCGTTTCGGCAGCGTATGCAGCAACATTGGCGATCACCGCTTTGGCAAAGCGCATGGCGTCTTCTGCATCGGTACCGGGAGACGCGCGTCCGCCGGAGACTGCGAGATAGGCGTCGCCAATGGTCTTCACCTTTTCGACGTTGAATTCCTTCGCTGCCTCATCGGCAAAGCCGAACACAGTGTTGAGCAGCTTCACCAGATGGCCCGGCGACAATTTGCGCGACAGTTTCGAGAACCCGACAATATCGACGAAAACTACGGAAACATCGGAGAAACTGTCCGCAATCACCTCATCCCTGCGCAGCCTGTCAGCGACATCTGCGGGAAGGACATTGTGCAGCATTTCCTCGGTCTTGGCGCGCTCTTCTTCCAAGGCTTCTTGCGCGGCAAAGGTTTTGCGGGCGCGGCGATCAATGTCGAGATTTACGAAGCATGCAAAGGTGAAATAGGTGGCAAAATTGGTGAAGGTGTAAACCTTATTCACCAGCGTCCGGTCCGCCTGCATCAGAAACGCAATGTACAGCACGAGCAGCAGAGCGGCCCATGCGACGTAATACCGGCTGGTGGCGACAAAGCCGACGCTGGCAAAGACAAGCAATATGCCCAGATTGATGACCGCCATACCAAATCGGGTGATGCCGGTAATCTCTGACTGCGCACCCAATGCCTCAATCAACAGCACCATAATCACTGCCATGATCGTAAAGATCACGACGTCGATCCATGGTTGATCGATGTAAAACTCGGTAAAGGTCAGCGCGAATAGAACGACCAACAGCATCACAAACGGCCCGGCAGCGTAATTGTATTGTAGCACGCCTTCGATCGGGAAATGCATCGGGTTGAACCCGATGTATGAGATCAGCGTAACTATGCCCACGCCCGCCAAAAAGCGGGTTCCCGGGACGCGGGCTAAACGTTCGTGTGTTACGTATGATTTTTCGACTTCAGGGTCGTCGAAGCGGGGGAGCATGCGCACCTCTTGCGATCAAATAACCCTCATGAGCGGTTTGCAACATCAGGTGATGCCCGGCAAGCTGCCGGGCATACTTATCCTGTGATACGGCTTAGCCCCCGCAAATGTTCAATCAGTAAACGCGCGCCTTTGGCTCGATATAGGTGGAGTCTTCGGTCAGCGTGTATTCGTGCACCGGGCGATAATCGATTTTCATGTCGCCTTTGCCGCTGCCCTGCGCGTTGCCGCCCCATCCGTCGAACCATGTGACGGTGTGCTTCATCCACTCTTTATCGTTGCGATCGGGGAAATCTTCATGCGCGTGTGCGCCGCGGCTTTCCTTACGGTTCGCAGCCGATGCGATGGTGACGTTGGCTTGGCTCATCAAATTATCGAGCTCCAGCGTCTCAATCAGGTCTGAGTTCCAGATCAGTGATTGGTCGGTCACGTGGATATCAGCCATGCGCGTGTTCTGCTCGGCGAGGACTTTGACGCCCTCTTCCATCAAAGCGGTATCGCGGAACACAGCGGCGTGTTTCTGCATGCCCTTTTGCATGTCGGCACGGATCGCGGCTGTGGGTGAGCCACCTTGTGCATAGCGGAAGTGGTCGACCCGGCCCAAAGACAGATCGGTGCTGTCGCCGGGAAGCTCAGGCTGTGCAGCGCCCGGTGTGAGGTTGGCTTTGAGATGCAAACCGGTTGCCCGGCCAAACACCACCAGATCGATCAGCGAGTTTGAGCCCAAACGGTTTGCACCGTGCACGGAAACACAGGCCGCTTCGCCCACAGCATAAAGGCCCGGCACAACGGTGTCGGGACCGTCTTTGCCAAGAGTCACGACCTGACCGTGATAATTGCACGGAATGCCGCCCATATTGTAATGGACAGTCGGTGTGACCGGCAACGCTTCGCGGGTCAGATCGACGCCTGCGAAAATCTTGCCGCTTTCTGTAATGCCCGGCAGGCGCTGAGCCAGAACATCGGGTGCAATGTGGTCGAGGTGCAGGTGAATGTGATCGCCATCCGCGCCATGCCCGCGCCCTTCGCGCATTTCCAGCGCCATAGAACGGCTGACAACATCGCGCGATGCGAGGTCTTTTGCCGATGGAGCATAGCGCTCCATAAAGCGTTCGCCTTCAGAATTGGTGAGGTATCCGCCCTCGCCCCGCGCGCCCTCTGTGATGAGAACGCCCGCGCCGTAAATGCCGGTCGGGTGGAATTGCACGAACTCCATGTCCTGAAGCGGCAATCCAGCGCGCAGCACCATGCCGCCGCCATCGCCGGTGCATGTGTGCGCAGAAGTCGCGGTGTAATAGCAGCGGCCATAACCGCCGGTCGCCAACACGACGCTTTGCGAGCGGAAACGGTGGATTGTGCCGTCGTCCAAGCACATGGCGATCACGCCAACGCATTGCTGCACGCCGTCCACATCAGCCATAATCAGGTCGAGCGCGAAGTACTCGATGAAGAAATCCGCATCATGCTTCAGGCTCTGCTGATACAGCGCATGCAGCATCGCGTGACCCGTACGGTCAGCGGCGGCGCAAGTGCGCTGCACCGGAGGGCCCTCGCCCATATTCTGCATGTGACCGCCAAAGGGTCGCTGATAAATCGTGCCGTCTTCGTTGCGGCTAAACGGAACGCCAGCATGCTCTAGCTCGTAAACCGCCTGCGGCGCTTCGCGAACGAGATATTCAATCGCATCCTGATCGCCCAGCCAGTCTGACCCCTTTACGGTGTCATACATGTGCCAGGTCCAGTGATCGGGCGTGTTGTTGCCAAGGCTGGCTGCAATGCCGCCCTGAGCCGCCACAGTGTGTGAGCGGGTTGGGAAGACCTTCGAAATGTTCGCTGTGCGCAGGCCTGCTTCGGCTGCACCAGTGGTCGCGCGCAGGCCGGAACCGCCTGCGCCAACAACAACCACGTCATAGACATGGTCAATAATCTTGTAGGCACCCTTAAGTGTGGTGCCGGAATCATTAGCGGAAGAGGTTGCCATCAGGCGGCTCCTGTAAGGGCTAGGCTGGCGACACTGAATACGGCGAAGCCGCCCGCGCCAAAGGCAAGAAGGTTAAGCAGCGAAATAACGCCGAACTTGGTTCCGGCATCATGGACATAGTCCTCAGTCAGGACCTGAAGACCAAGTTTCGCGTGCCAGAATAGGCTGATGATCAAAAGGATCATGGGCACCGCTGCGATTGGCTGCGCGAGCCAAGTCGTCACCGTCCCGTAACTGAAATCGGACAGCATGAGGAAGCTGATCAAAAGCCAGCTCATCAAAATCAGATTACCGATAGCGGTGGTCCGCGCGGTCAACCAGTGATGCGCGCCGTGATGCGACGAGCCAAGCCCGCGCACTTTACCGATGGAAGTTCCGTTACCCATTAGCTGAGCCCTCCATCACGAAGAAAGACGAACGCCCAAAGCGCCGCAGTCAGCACAATCGCTATGATCGGCGATGCGATGGACCAGAATCGGTTGGTATCCAGCTCATATCCAGCGCCTATATCGAGGACGAAGTGGCGCAGCCCGCTCATCATATGCGTAAAGAATGCCCAGCTCAGCCCGATCAGCACAACATAGCCAACCCACGACGTGGCCACTGACATGAATGTCTCATAGGCCGCGGGGCCGCTCGCAAGCGCGCCCACCCACCAAACCAGCACGCCAAGGCCAACAATGGCCATGCCATCGCCGGTCGCACGGTGCAGGATCGACACCAGCATATGCGGACCCCACCGCCATATCTGGAGGTGCGGAGAAAGCGGTCTGTTGCTCATGAATGTCCCATTTGTCTGAATTGCCCCCATGCACACTTAGCGCACCCAGCGAATGAGGCAAGCGTGAGCCGCTCGACTTCGCTTGCAAAGTTTAGGATAGGTCTTTCCATGAGCACCATACTTATCACCGGATCGAGCCGCGGGATTGGCGCGGCGGCGTTGGATATGCTGGCCCAGCGCGGGGTCAATGTCATCGGACACCGGAGCCGCCAGAGCAGCGACCCAAGTGACCGAACGCTAATCGCCGCCGACTTCTCCGATCCCCTTGCAGCGCAAAACCTATGGGAAGAAGCGTTGGATCGCAGCAGTGGTGAGATCACGGCGGTGGTGAACAATGCAGGATTGTTCGATCCCAACCCGATTGATTCGTCGGATATTGAATGGCTTGATGGGTGGGAAGAAACCTTGCGTATCAACCTAACTGCGTCGGCTGAGCTGTCCCGTTTTGCGGTGCGCCATTGGCAAAAGAACGAGGTCGGCGGCGATGGCGTCCGGGGTCGTCTGGTCCATGTCGCAAGCCGCGCCGCCTATCGCGGCGATTCGCCCGCTCATTGGCACTATGCGGCGGCAAAAGGCGGAATGGTGGCGATGCACAAGACGATCGCCCGCGCCTATGCCAGCGAAGGTATATTGAGTTTTGCCATCACCCCTGGCTTCACCGACACTGGAATGGCAGGTGATTATCTGGAAAGTCGCGGGGGTGCGGGGTTACTCGCTGACATTCCTCTGGGTCGGGTCGCCACACCAGAAGAGATTGCACGGATCATCGCATTTTGTGCCGTTGATGCGCCCGCGAGCATGACGGGAGCAGTGATTGATGCCAATGGTGCAAGCTATGTTCGTTAAATTCTCAGCCCTCGCCCTTGCCACTTTAGCAACGCCGCAGATCGCGGTTGCGGGTGAAGAGATCGAAGCAGCACCACTTTACGTCTCACCGGCCGAATGGGCCGCTGGTTGCGAACCTTGGGATGATTGGGACAAACCCGCGCCTCCAATGAAGATCACTCACAACGTCTATTACGTTGGCACTTGCGGCATTACCGTATTGTTGGTTCCGACCGATGACGGGCATGTGCTGATTGATACCGGCACACAAAGCGGCGCGCTGGTCACGATCGACAATATCAAACGATTGGGTGCGGACCCGCAGCGTGTTAGCCTCATCCTGTATAGCCACGAACATTTTGATCACGTCGGAGGCCTAAGCCTCATGCAGTGGGTGTCAGGGGCGCCAGTATTGTCTGCACCCGAAGCGGTCGATGTGTTTCGAACTGGCAAAGACAATCCCGACGATCCGCAGGCAGGTCTGCATGAGCCAATGCAGCCAGCGCGGAATGTTATTCAAATTACTCCTGGCGTGCCTGTGAGTTTTGGCGGGTTTGAGTTTAATCCCATCGCAACGCCCGGTCACTCCCCCGGTGCGCTGGCTTGGCAGTGGGAAAGCTGCAATGGGGATGATTGCAAGAGCATCGTCTACGCTGACAGCATGTCGCCTATCAGCCGCGATGATTACAAATTCTCCGATCACCCAGAATACGTCGCAGCATACCGCGAAGGTATCGCCCGCATCGCCGCACTTGAATGCGACATCCTGCTCACTCCCCACCCCTCTCACAGCAAGATGATTGAACGCGCCGCAACCGGCACATTCGAAGGCGGCGTAAGTTGCGCTGAATATGCCGCCGGGAAGCATCGCGATCTTGATGCGCGCCTCGAACGCGAAACGGGTGCAGACCAGTGAGCACGAGTTGGAAGCTCAGCGCCTTTGCACCAAAGTCCGACGTGCAGGCGGCATTGCTCGCACATGATGAAATCGAAGAATGGGATTTTGATCTCGTCATCTCTGGCCGAGAAATTAGTGAGGATCAGCCACAGGATTGGGTGCTCGAAGGATGGTATCCGAGCAAACCTGCCGCTGAGCAAAAAAGGGCACTCGGTGCTTTGTTTAATGGATCCCCGCCAAAGATCACGGTCGAAAAACTGCCCGATGAAGATTGGGTCACGTTAAGCCAACAAGGCACTCCGCCCATCCGCGCGGGGCGGTTCTATGTCCACATCCCAGAATTCCCACCTGCAGATGACGCGATTAGCTTCGCCATCCCAGCCTCCCAGGCTTTTGGCACAGGACAGCATGAAACCACCGCAGGGTGCCTCGAAATGCTCGGCCAAATGAAGACCTGCGGTGTTCACACCCGCAACATCGCCGATATCGGGACCGGCACAGGATTATTGGGTTTTGCCGCAATGGCTCTATGGCCGCGCGCGCATATCACGGCATCGGATATCGATCCGGTCTGCGGCTCGGTTGTTGAAGATAACGCCGCGCTCAATGGAGTTTCGCTCGGCGCTGGTGCAGGCGCGATGACGATGGTGATTGCACCGGGTATGGATGATCCACTGCTGCGAATACGTGGGCCCTATGACCTGTTGATTGCCAATATCCTTGCAGGCCCATTGATCGAACTGGCGCAAGACTTTGCCGCTTCGGTTGCACCCTCGGGCAGTGTGTTGCTCGCAGGATTATTAGCCGGCGAGCAGGAGGCTGCCGTACGCCGTGCCTATCGCCGCGCAGGGTTTCGCTTGGTCTCTTCGATCCAACGTGGGGATTGGGCAATCCTGTGGCTGAAACGTCGCCTTGCGCGTTAGGAGAACGCTCGCTTGGCGTATTGCGCGTTGGCTCGCGGCGGCGCTGCTTGGGCCGGTAATTCTATTTTCTCTGTTCGGATGGATAGGCTCTTCTGTTGCGCGCAATGGGGACTGGGTGGAACCGGTCGCTGGCGATGAGCAAGCAATCGAAGTGCTGATCGGATCAAACGGCATTCACACCGAAATCGTGATGCCGCTGGTCACACCTCAGATGGACTGGCGCCTCGCCTTTCCTGCAAGCGATCTTCTCGCGCCCACCCGCCCCTATACCCATGTCGCAGTGAGTTGGGGGGAGCGAGCATTCTTCCTCGAGACACCCACTTGGCTCGACCTCAGTCCCACAACCGCCATCAATGCCCTGACTGGCGGCAAAGCGGTGCTGCATGTTGCGCATTATGTGCACCCTGCACCCGATAACGATATGCGAGTTCTGCGCCTGCGTCCGTCGGAATACCGCGCATTGACCCAAGCTATCGCCAGCCACCTTGCACCGCCGGGCAACCGGGAGACTCTGCCCGGATATGCACGCCATGACGTGTTCTACACTGCGCTCGGCACCTATCACCTTGCAAACACCTGCAACCAATGGACCAGCGATCAACTCGCCGCATCAGGCGTAGAAGTCGGACAGTGGACCCCATTTCCCGGCGGAGTGATGAAGTGGGTGCCCGACCTGCAAGATCGCTAATCCTGCTCGAGCAGAGCGGACCTTTTGCGTTCCAAGAACAACCGTTCTGCGCGAGGCGGGTCAAGCTTGATCGCCATATCCAGCGCTGATGCCGCCTCGGCGCTCCGCCCAGCCTGCGTCAACAATTCAGCCCGCGCGGCGTAATAAGGTCGCGCGTTTTTGAGTTGCTCGGCATCCACTGCATTCAATTCTTCAAGCCCACGCTCAGCACCCTGAACCTTGCTCAGCGCCATCGCTCGATTGATCACAACCATCGGCCCCGGCCGCATTGCGAACAGAGCATCATAAAGTGTCGTGATCACACCATAATCCGTCTGCCCATCAAAGGCTCTGCGCACATGAGTAAGCTGGATCGCTGCCATCACCTGATACGGGCCGGTACGCTGTTCCTGCGCCGCCAGATCGAGCCATAGCCGCGCCTGCTCAATCGCCTCAACATCCCACGCGGTTGCGTCCTGCTGCGACAACGGCACCATCACGCCGTCATCATCCACACGCGCATTCTCACGCGCATTTGCAAGCAACACCAAAGCGGCCAACCCCAATGCCTCAGGCTCTTTGGGCAGCAATTCCGCGACCATCATCGCAAGCCGCGCGACCTCGCCTGACAGCTCCCCGTCACGCTCACCTGCGGCATCCTGATAGGCGGCGGTGTATGCTAGTTCCAACGTCAACAGCACCGCGTCAAGCCGCTCTGCCCATGCCTTTCTCGCGGGCAATTCAAACGCAATTCCAGCGTCGCGAACCTTGCGTTTTGCTCGGGTAATCCGTTGAAACATGGTCTGCTCACTGGTCAGGAACAGCCGCGCAATCTCTGCCACGGGCAGCCCGCAAATCACCTTCAACGCCAAAGCAACCCGCGCCTCTATCGCCAATGCAGGATGGCAGCAGATAAAGATGAGCCGCAGCCGTTCATCCGCAATCGGTTCAGGCAAGGTGAGAATGTCGGCCATTTCAGTGGTCTGCGCAGCGCCCTCAATTGCCCTTGCTTCCGCTCTCTGGCGGCGGATCGCATCAACGACTTTGCGCTTTGCCGTCGTCATCAACCACGCCGCTATGCTCCGGGGCGGATCGACTTGCTCAAGGCATTTGGCAGCAGCGTCAGCAAAAGCATCTTCGGCCAGATCAAGGTCGCGGCAATGCACGGCCAAGGCGGCAACCACCCGTGGCCGTGCATCGGCAATCGCATATGCGACCTCGCTCATCCGCGGACTATTGCTCTTCGACCCACACAGGACGGACTTCGACCGCACCATCACCGGGTACAGGGATCTTGCGCGCCCACTCAATCGCCGTGTCGAGATCAGGCGCATCGACGATGTAGAACCCGCCCAGCTCCTCATGCGTTTCCGCATAGGGACCATCATGCAACGCGCTCTGACCCGTCTTATATCTGATCGTGGTCGCGGTCTCATTGCCCTGCAAACGCTCACCCGACCATGCCAACCCGCTCGCACTAAGCTCTTCGATCAGCTTCATATGTCCTGCGATGGTGGCTTCCATTTTCTGCGCGGCATCGTCGCCGGCGTAATATGTCTCATCCTCGTGGATCAGCATCATGTATTGCATATCAAGTTCCCTTCCATTCTCGCCGCGCCGGTTTGGCTAGGCTCTGATAGGGAGACGTATGGCGCAAGGCGGATTCGACAGCGGCGCCGAAATTTATTGCGAAAGCGCATCCTCCAGCAGGTCGAGCGCGTTGCGGGTGAAGGCGTTCATGTTCGCGATCCGGTCATCGCTGTCTGTGCTTAGCGCACGGGTGAATTGGGTGTCCGGCGTCGCGACCGCTGCAATGCTGCGGCCTGATGTGACGCCCATCGGGTGCTTGCTTGATCCCGCCGAACCGCTTTCCGCAATGCCCCAGTCTGCGCCCATCCGGTCTCGGATAGCTGTCGCCTGAAGTCCCGCATATTCCTCAGTGACGGAGCGCATGCCCGCATAGGCCTCACGCGGCAGATCAAACAACACGTCGCGGGCTTTGAAGGAATAGACGACCCCGCCGCCGACGTAGAAATCGAGCGCACCCGGCACCGTCAGCAAGCTCGCGGCAATCAACCCGCCGGTCGCGCCATCAGCTACCGCGATAGTCTCTCCCCGTTCGCGCAGCAGCCCTGCGATGCGGAGCGCTTGGGGATGCAGTGCCTCAAGTGTCATTGGTTTTCTTTCCCGTCCGCGTCCAAGGATAGAGGAATTGGCCAAAGTAATTGCGCGGCACATCCTCGGGAATGCCGTAATCCTTGGGCCAACGATCCTTTGGCAGGTGGAAAGTGCCAAACAGCTTATCAATCCACGGGAAGTGAATGGCGAAATTCACATCGAAGGCTTCATCCTCCAACCCATGGTGCCAATGGTGGAAACGCGGTGTCGCAAGCCAGTGCCCCACCCCATTCAAATTGCCGCCAATATTGGCATGCAACAGCGAAGACCAAACATATACGAAGCCGAGATAGGCTTGCATCACAGACGGGCTGAAACCCAGAGTAAAGAGCGGCAGCGACGTGATCGCGCGCAGCATAATGATCTCGATAAAATGCATCCGGCTGCCCGCCAGCCAATCCATCGATTGCGCACTGTGGTGGATCGCGTGAAAGCCCCACAGGAACGGCACCTTATGGAACATCCGGTGATACCAATATTGCGCCACATCCGATGCAACCAGCACAATGATGAACTGCACAATCCACGGCAGGCTGGCGACACTCGCGCGAAACGCATCAAAGCTGCCCGTATTCTCATTGATCACCGTCGATGGGGCGAGCGCCAAAAAGCCGAGCAATTGGACAAACATCGAACTGATCAGGAAGTAGAACAGATCCTCGCGCCATTCGGTTCGGAACAGTCTTTGTTCGCGCCTATGCGGCTTGAGCCGCTCAATTGGCGCAAACATGAATCCCGTCACCAGCAGGTTCACTACAAAGAAATCAAGGCCGAAAAACACGCCCCATGACCGCGTTTCCTCCGGCTGCACATTCGCCCCGCCCAGCAAAGCCGCACCAAGGCCGATCATCAGAGCAAAGAACCCCAACGCCTTTCGCGGGCGCAGCAACAGGCTGAGCAATGACAGTGCGTAGCTGGCGAGAAGGATGACGTGCACCGCTGCTCTGAACCCGGTCCAACCCTTAACCACCGCCAATTCCGGGGTCGCAAACCAGTCGGGAAAGCGCAGCGCAATCACCATCAACAGGCCCGCTATTGCGAGCAACATTGCAAAGAAGCCGGAAAACCACCCGGTCCCAAATCCGCGCACCTGACGCGGCGCTTCCAGATCACGCATCAGCGACTTGAAAAAGCCCGGAATGCGCGCGTTCATTTCGTCTTCGAGCTTCATCTCAACCCGCCGCCTTCACAATGTCCGCCCATCCCGCTTCGTCAATCACTTCGATCCCCAACGTCTCAGCTTTCTTCAATTTTGAGCCTGCACCCGGACCTGCGACCAGCAAGTCGGTCTTTGCGCTGACCGTGCCCGCTGCCTTTGCGCCCAAGCGTTCGGCCTGTGCTTTGGCTTCGTCGCGGCTCATCGTTTCCAGCTTGCCGGTGAAGACCACTGTTTTACCCGCAACGGGGCTATCGAGAGTCTCAACCTCATATCGGGGAGGCGTGACCTCGCTCAGCAAGTCCTCCCAAACTGTGACGTTGTGCGGTTCGTGGAAGAAGTCGCCCAGCGCCGCAATCACACTTGGCCCGATGCCATCGATCGCCGTCAATTCACTCGCGGCATCCTCATCGCCGCCACGCGCCTTATCGGCGATAACGCGCAACGTAGGCAGTTCGTGAACATGTTTGAGCAAATCCCGCGCCGTAACCTCCCCAATATGCCGAATGCCCAGCCCGAACAGCAGCCGCGCAGCATCGGGCGAACGCTTGCTTTCCACAGCTTCCAACAGGTTATCGACAGACTTATCCTGCCACCCTTCGAGCGCTAGGATGTCCTCGCGCCGCTGACGTAGGCGGAAAATGTCGGCGGGGCTTTCCAGCCATCCCAAGGCAAAGAACTGCGCAATCGTCTTTGATCCAAAACCATCAATGTCGAGCGCCTTGCGGCTGACGAAATGCTCCAATCGTTGCGTACGCTGCGCCGGGCAGATCAGACCGCCTGTGCATCGGACATCGACCTCGCCTTCTTCGGCCACCGCTTCGCTATCGCATTCGGGGCATTTGTCGGGGAACGCGTAGGCATCGCGCGGATCGTTGCGCGTCAGGTTCTCAACCACTTGCGGGATCACATCACCGGCGCGCTGGATCACCACACGATCACCCGGCCTCACGCCGAGCCGCTCTATCTCATCGCGATTGTGCAAAGTCACATTGGTGACCGTCACTCCGCCAACCAGCACCGGGGAAAGCCGTCCAACAGGCGTCAGTTTGCCCGTGCGCCCAACCTGAATATCAATGGCCTCAAGGGTCGTCTCGGCCCGCTCTGCCGGGAATTTGTGCGCCAATGCCCAGCGCGGAGCCTTTGCCACAAAGCCAAGCCGCCGCTGATAATCGAGCCGGTCAACTTTATAGACCACTCCATCGATATCGTAGTCGAGGCCGGGCCTCTGGCGCCCGATTTCCTCATAATGCGCGATCATCGCATCGACGCTGTCGGTGAGCTTGAGAAAGGGCGAAAGCGGAAAGCCCCAGCTCTCAATCATGCGCACCATGTCGTGCTGGGTCGCGCCCTCCCGCTCATTGGGATCCTCGCTTGCAGCACCCCAGCCATAGGCCCAAAATTTGAGTGGGCGCTTGGCAGTGACGCTCGCATCTTTCTGGCGAAAAGAACCGGCAGCGGCATTGCGCGGATTGGCGAAGAGCTTCGCGCCCGCCTCTTCCTGAGCGGCGTTCAACGCGGCAAAGTCAGCTTTGGACATATAGACCTCGCCGCGCACTTCAAACACGTCCGGAACGCCTTTGGGAAGCTCCTGCGGAATGTCGGCGATGTGGCGCGCATTGGCGGTTACATCCTCGCCCACCTGCCCATCCCCGCGCGTCGCAGCCCGCACCAGCTTGCCCTTTTCGTAGCGCAGGGAGCATGAGAGACCGTCAATCTTATCCTCGGCAGTGATCGCTATGGGCGTGTCAGTATCAATGTTTAGGTAGCGCCTGACCCTCTGGGTCCATTCTTCCACTTCTTCTCGGTTAAAGGCGTTGTCGAGGCTCATCATGCGAACCTCATGCGTGACCTTGGAGAGCGGCGATGCAGCGACTTCATGCCCCACTTTGCGCGATGGGCTGTCGGGTCGGATCAAATGCGGAAACGCTTCTTCTAACTCGCGATTGCGGCGGGTGAGAGCATCGTATTCCTGATCCGTGATCTCCGGATTGTCTTGCGCATGATACAGCTTGTCATGCTTTGCAATCTGGCGAGCAAGACGCATCAGCTCGTTTGCGGCTTCGGCTTCTGACGGGGCTTCGGACATGACTGCCGTATCAGCCGCGCAAGAGCGGTTTTGTTTCGACCCGTGTTCCAAACCCCGAGATATGGGGACGGGCTTTACCTATCGCGTCCTGAACGCTTGGCAATTGCAAGCTGTTCGCGTGATCAGTCTTGGTCTGCCAAACTTCTGTGATCCAGATCGAATTCGGGTCATCCAGATCTTCAGCGATCATATAGGCGATGTTCCCCGGCATATTCTGCGTGCCTTCAAGAAGCGCCGCGATCACCACGCCACGCATTCCATCAGCAACTTTCATTTGGCCGATCAATCCGTAAGCTTCTTCCATATTTTCAATCTTCCCCAATGCCGGATGTCCGCAGGCTGAAAGCAGCGTCAGCGCAGAGACCCCAACGAATGCGCGCCTGTCCATCGCACCCACTCCACTCAACTCGTAAATAGTATCCAAAACGCCAATCCGATAATGCCTGCAACACACAATCCGCCCACCCAAAAGGTGGAGGCCATGCTAGCACCACCAACGGCACGTTTAAGCCGGGTTATCGCCCAGATTGAAAAGCCACAGAACCCCAGCCACAGTGCCGGTGGGACTACAAAGCCCCACCACGTGTCTGCATTGAATTCCATATATGCCGACTGCACGACCATAATCATCAGCAATGTGATGCTGGCCACAACCATCAGGCATAGGATGATCACGATGCTGACCTTGGCGACCAATTCGTATTTGGGATTGTCGTCCATCATTCACTCTCCGGCAATGGCTCCGGCAACGCTTCAGTCTGCGGCAAATCCTGAGTTTCGGCTTCGGGGCCTTCCAGTTCAATCCGCGAACCACGACGTTCTTGGATCAGCTCCTCCAGCTGTCTTTCGAACTCGTCAGCCGTGATCGTGCCATCGCTCAATTGCTCACGAAGTTCGCGAATTCTCGGGAGCGCTTCAAGCACCTCATCTGAGCCGGATATTGCTTCGGTCACATCGGCGAGAATTTCGCGCTGAACACGTTCATCGCCGAGTGTCGAGGACACCCATAGGCCGAGCAGTATCGGAGCCAGCAATCCCACGCCAAAGGACGTGAAGAAGATCCGTTTAAAGCTCATCTCGGTCACCAGACCCAGAAACGCCATGGACGCAAATGCCAATGCGGTCACAGAGCCCAACAAGGTGAGTAAAATGATCGCTAGCAGCGCCCCGCCCAAGATTTCCATCACACTCCCTCCAGCAACCGGTCGGCCTGCGCGCGCGCCTCTGGCGTAACTTCTGCGCCCGATAGCATCCGCGCGATTTCTTCCTGACGCCCGGTATCGTCCAACAAAACCACGCTTGTTTTCGTGACGGTGCCGCTTGATGCTTTGGCGATCAGGTAATGCTGCCCGCCGCGCGCCGCGACTTGGGGACTGTGCGTGACCGCCAGCAATTGCCCTTCGGCGCTTGCAAGCCTTGAAAGCCGGTCGCCGATTGCGCTTGCCACTGCGCCGCCAACGCCGCGGTCGATCTCGTCAAAGATGATGGTGGCCGCCCCGCCCTTTTCCGCCAACGCCACCTTAAGCGCGAGGATAAAGCGCGACAGCTCGCCGCCTGATGCGATCTTGGCGAGCGGAGCAAAGTCTGCGCCGGGATTGGTGGCGATCAGGAACTCTGCGGAATCCATTCCATGCGCGCCCCATTTCTCCTCCGGTAGCTTGCCAATGGCGGTTAGGAAACGCGCGGCATCCAGTTTGAGCGGGGCGAGTTCCGCCGCAACCGCTTTGTCGAGTTGCTTGGCCGCCTTAATACGTGCGGTCTGCGCTTTCTCCGCTGCGGTCAAATAGGCCGCGCGCGCCTCTTTCGCCGCCGCTTCCAGCGCATCGAGCTGAGCGTCACCACCCTCAATCGCGTCCAGTTTGCTGCGCATATCGCGCATCACATCGGGCAGCGCATCGACCTCACAGCGGTGCTTTCGAGCGAGCGCGCGCAGTTCGAACAGCCGCGTCTCTGCCGCATCAAGCGCCTGCGGGTCGTGCACCAACGCCAAAGCGGCGTCCTGCAACTTGTCCTCTGCCTCGCTTGCCTCAATCACCGCGCGGTCGAGCGATGCCAGCGCCTCTTTGAGCAGTGGATGCTCCTCCGCGATCCGGTCGAGCTTTCGCGCCGCGACCCTAAGCGAGGCGAGAGGCGCGTCTGATCCCTCCCAAATATGGCGCAATTCCTCGAGGTCGCCCGAGAGTTTCTCACCCTTTTGCATATCCGCGCGTGTCGCCGCGAGCCGCGCTTCCTCACCCGCTTGTGGTTCCAAAGTGGTCAGTTCGGCCAGATGCGCGATCAGCAGATCTTGATCGAGCTTGGCCTGCTCTTGTGCACGCTGCGCCTCCGACAACTGAGCCTCAGCCTTTGCCCAGCTTGCCCAGCGCCGACCCAGCAGCCCCAGATCAATCCCGGCATAGCGGTCTAGAAGCTCGCGATGGCCGCGTGGGTTCACCAGACCGCGATCATCATGTTGGCCGTGCAGCTCAACCAAAGCCGGCGCGAGTTCGCGCAGCAGTGCCACACTGGTTGGCTGGTCATTGACGAAGGCTTTGGAGCCGCCATCCGCCTTTACCTGACGCCGGATCAACAATGGTTCGCCCGGTTCAAGATCAATATCCGCCTCGTCCAGCGCGTTTACGATCAATGTTGGAAGCGTTGCGAACTCAAAACTCGCCGTGACGCTCGCCTTAGCCTCGCCCGCGCGCACCAGAGCCGTCTCTGCCCGGTCGCCCAGGATCAGGCCCAACGCATCAAGCAGGATCGACTTACCCGCGCCAGTCTCGCCGGTCAGCACGCCCAAACCGCGCGCGAAATCGAGGTCGAGCGCTTCGATCAGGACGATATTGCGGATGGAAAGCCGGGTCAGCATTGTGCGCCGGTTCTAACCCAGCGTCGCAGCCCCGTCACCTACCCAAAGCCACTTGCAAACAGGCTAGCCTTGGGCACTCCTTCCCACAGGAAGGTGTCAATTAAGAAGGCGTCACGTCCGACGCGTGATCTTCTACCAATTCGAACGCTTTTTCATACCATTCCGTACCGGGATAGTTCGCGCCCAGAACGGCTGTGTACTTCACCGCTTCTTCGCGGATGCCCAGCGCCAAACTGCTTTCCGTCAACCGGTACAGCGCCTCTGGCGTGTGGCTCGTTGTCTCAAACTCTTCCACCACATTGCGGAACCGCAATGCCGCCGCCAGCCACCGGCCTGAGCGTTGGTAGAACCGTCCGATCTCCATCTCCTTGCCCGCCAAGTGGTCGGAGACAAGGTCCAGCTTCAACCGCGCATCGGCGGCATATTCGGTTTGAGGGAAACGCCGGTTTACTTCGCGCAGCGCAATCTGCGCCTGCTCGGTAATCGACTGATCACGGTTCACATCACTGATCTGCTCGTAATACGACAGCGCGATCAGGTAATACGCATAGGGCGCATCCTTGTTGCCCGGATGGATCGACAGAAAACGCTGCGAGTTCTGGATCGCTTTGTTGTAATCGCGTGCAATGTAGTAGCTAAACGCGCTCATCAGCTGCGCGCGGCGCGCCCACGGCGAATACGGGTGCTGACGCTCCACCTCATCAAACAGACCCGCCGCAAGCAACGTGTTGCCGCGATCAAGCCGCCGCTGCGCCTCGCCATAAAGCGATTCCACATCGCGCGCGACATAGGCCACGTCCTCATTGGCAGAGCCACCCGAACAGGCAGTGATAGCGGTAAGCGCCGCGCCCATAAGGGCAGCGCGGGTGAGACGGATGCGAAGTGTCTTGGTCATGAGGCGCGGTATAACCAGCGCAAGCGTGAACGCCAAGTGAAGCTTGCCCCGATATGCCCACCGATCACCGACAACCAAGCGAGTCGCAGCGTGACGACGCCCCATAAAGCGCACTTTAGTTGATGAAGTACATTCAGACATTGGCATTTCCATGAACCTAATGAGGCAATTGGCAAGCATCGCACCCGACCACCGGATGAAAAGACCCGCGCGAAAGGTAGCGTGAGAAAGCAGTGTAGGAAAATGCGTCTGTGCAAAGCGGAATAGCCGCGTGTCTCGTTGCAAAATCGGCGCAATTATGTTTGTATCGAGTTGGGGAAAAGCAGACGATGTTCAACAGCGGACGAGCTCAATTCTTCACGGGTGGAGATGATCTTCGCGAGGGCAGCAAGCTCTATTTGCGCTTCATTCTCCGGGATGGTTCGATTGGCGCCACCACCGGGTTTAGCGTAGCTGGCGGGACGGAGTTCGATAGCAACACAAACCTCGAAAAATCGTGGGTTTTCGAAGAGAGGTCTCGATCCTTAGACATCGCTGACGTCTTCCGCATCGAAGTTGCATTCTCGCCTGATCGCCGCGAGTTCATGGAGGACGACGATTACAGTTTCGACGGACTGATCCTGACAGTTGATGATGGTGGCACCGATGTCGTTCTGTTTTCAGACACAGCCATCAATCGCAAATTCGAGCAAGCGAGCGTTTGGAGAAGCCCTCAGCTCCCAACGTTTGAAGCGATAGGTATACGAACTATCATCGTTCGTGACCAAGATGATCAACGGGTTGGCGGCGCTCTTATCTATCTAGAGCATGTGTTTTTGGGCGTCACCGACGAGAACGGCGAATTCGTGACGACGGAAACGATTGATGATCGTTCGCATTTAGTCGTCAGGAAACTCATCCACGAAAACGGCTTTTATCGAAGCAATCACGATGTCGATTCAGAGCAGAATTGGAACTACCGTGTGCACCTCACAAATGTCGGCATCAGTAACGCTGGCCGAGCCACGCCCCATTTCCGGTGGGATGGAACAGCGCATGTAACTTTGCGAAAAGACAACACGCTAATCGGAGTAAATTTGCTCTACACCCTCGAATGGGACGCTGACTCAGACGAGCGTGATACGATAGCCGATACGATCAGGCAGAGTTCGGACGCCTTACACGGCGCGACCAACGGCCAGTTCTTCATAGAATTTGCGCGCATCACTAGCCGAAGGCAATGGTGGGATGATTGCGACTACAGGGTCTATGTAGAGGATCATCGCCGGGGGATCGCCCGGATCAGAGGCGGTTTTCTAGGCAACAATATCAGCCACTCATTCATCAATATTGGGCGTAAAAGCGGTGTCGGAACGCTCGTGCATGAATTCGGCCACTATGGCTTTGGACTCGCCGACGAATACAAAGGCTCTGATCCAAATTGCACCGCAGCATTGAACGCCGAGCCTGGCGATCCTGACGGTGGCTTTAGGAGAGGAACTTCCCGCGCTGCATGCATAATGACGGTGAACTCAGTGCCAAAGTTCTGTTCGCACCATCCTTCCAACCCTCATAAGCTGGGCACAAACCAAGGTGACAATAGCTGCTGGGACACAATCGTCGGAAACTATGGCGATGATGAGAGGTGGTACCTGCGCGATCCGGCAAGCCGGTCTGCCTTACCCGGACCTCTTCGGTGGTCAGCGACATCCGCTCCGGACATTACCACCCATCCGATGGTCAAAACCGAATTCATACAGACACCCAACGACCCGTTGCCGGGAAGAATTGGCACGGTTGATCTAACAATCGTTGACGAATTGGGGAGAGCAGTAAGCGGCGCGGCGGTTTCCACTCGTGACAGAAATGGAACATGGTTCTTTCAGGGGATCAGCGACAGATACGGCGAAGCAAGCGTGGGAGGCGCGCATCTGGGAGACCATATCCGTTTTGAACTCGGAGACGTATCTGCTCAATCGACGATCTCGTCTGACGCCGCAAATCAGACCTTTTCGGTCCCAGCATAAGGACATTTATCCCGATGCCCCCACACCAGCCCCCTCAAGATTCCCCAACGCGATTTCATAGCGGAGCCCTTGCTGGCGGCGCGCCGGCTCCTGTGACGCCGCCCCATGCACCGGCGCAGGATGTCTCTATCGCTAAAACGCCTGAAATCTGGGTCCGCCCCGGCAATGTTGGCAAATTCATCGTCGAATTCACCGTGTCTACGCCACTGGTGAAAGAGCCTGCGGTGAGAATCCAATCCGAACGCGGAGAAGTGCTTTTGCCAACGGATTTGCAGGCCGATGGCAGCCTTTCTTCATTCTCTGCCGAGTTTGACCAAGTCGAAAACGAACTAGGCGGACTGGTCCTTATTGAGGCCTACGATGCGAGCGGAAGCGAGGTTAACTCCGTCCACCCCTTTGCGGCGTTCAGCTTGGAACATGGCGGCGAATACTCGCTATGCGGACCGCACAACGATGTGTGCATAGACTTCACCCTTGGCGAACAGAAAAACCCTTTCCAATTCTGCCTAAATCAACCCACAGCGAAGCTGAAAGCGAAGGGTGCGGCAATCGGGTTCGCAATAGGCCAAAACTGCAAGCAAGTCCCCGTCATGATTGCCAATTTACCAACCGATCTTGCCGATGATCCTGATGCAGAAAGGTTCGCAATCTTGCGCCTCGAGGGTCCAAACGCTGAGCCGCAAAAGGTTGCAAAGGACACACGCTTCAACGCTTTGGTCGGCGTGTGCGATGCTGAGATCGAAGGAAGCGGCGTCTATGGCCTGTTCGCAGTTGAAGCAGCCAAGACTGTCGAAGAGTTGAAAGATGAAGTTCGCAAGCTACGCAGCCTATTGGCGCAACGCGATCGTGACTATGAAGAGCTTGCTGCACGTGTGGAACTCCCCTCACCCGCGAGCGTCAGACGACCACGCAATCGGACGAGCTTGCGACACGAAGCCTGGTGACGAACCCAACAACCACCGTCGACGCCAGCTCCAACGATCAGGCTGCCAGTCGCAGGACGTTTCGGCCACCCTCTTTGGCTTGATAAAGGGCTTGATCTGCCCGTTGCAAAGCGTCTTCGATATCGCCGGTTTGGTTTAACGTGGCGAGACCTGCACTCACGGTTATTGTCTCCAGTCCCACCACCGGCCACGTTTCGGACGCGATATCGAGCCTTATCTGCTCCACGATATCGAATGCGCCGCTTCCGTCCTTGCCGGGCAGGATCACCAGAAACTCTTCGCCACCCATTCTTCCGAAAAAGTCATTGGGACGGATCTGAGCCGATACGATTTTCGCAACCCGCTTCAAAACTTCATCGCCGGTTTGATGACCGTGGCGATCATTGACCGCCTTGAAATGATCAATGTCAAAAATCGCAATGGTCACCGGCTCACCGCTGTGTTTGGCCGTACGCGCGGCGAAACGAAGATTGGCAAATGTCTTGCGGCGATTTGCTATTCCGGTGAGGTAGTCGGTCTCTGCAAGCCGTTGAGCAACCGTCGCTTCACGCAGAGCATCAATGCGTGCAACGCGCAGCGCGTCCAATGTCTCGGTCTGCTCGCTCACGTCCTGAAAAGTGCCGAACAGGCCGTTGAATTCGCCCGATGAAGTGTAGCGCGGCTTACCAATGCTGGACACATACTTGATCGTCCCATCGGGCTGCACAACGCGCCCTTGATAAGAGAAGGCCTCGCGCCGCTCCATTGCCGTTACCAAGACTTTGCGTATCCCCTCACGATCGTCAGGATGATAGAGATCAAGCGACGTCATTTCTCTAAGGTCCATTGCCTCATCGAAATTCATATCGGCCGGTTTAACGCCGTGAATCCGGTAGACCTCCTCTGACCACACCAAGCTGGTGTTGTCCGGGCCAAGAACCCAATGGCCAACCCTTGCGGTCCTTTCGGCCATTTTGAGATACATGTTGGTCTCGGAATATTGATCAATCAGCTTTTCCTGCTGAGAAATCAACGCAGAAAGCGGCCATGCGGCACCCAGCAGGCTGAGCAAATAGAACTGCAAAAACAAGGTGTCAGCGTTCAAACTGAGCGGCCCAATTGTGGCTCCAGAAAAGTCTGTTTGAAGCGTCGCGATAACCGCGATCAAGCCGATGCTAATCGCGGCACCATGCGCACCAAAACGATAAGCGGCCGCAACGACAGCAAGGACGGGGAGGAAAAGGAACCTCCCGTCTTCATACGCAAATGCCAGCGAGGTGATGGTTGCGACACCCAGAACAAAGGCCAACAGGTTGAGAGCGTTGCGGTGCCAAAACGCTGGGCGATACGAGCGCAATCCATTCGCCGTGGTCACAATCAGGGGTGTGACGATCAACGTGCCGAGGCACACTGTCATGAACCATGAGACAAAGAAGGCGAGCGAAATTTGGCCTGAGAGAACGGCCGCTATCGTGCCACTGATCGCGCCTCCGACAACGGTGGCGCCCAAGAAGGTCGCTAGCCAGCGCGTGTCATCGAGTGTGCGAGGGACGCCAGACGTGCGGATGAGCAATTGGCTGATCAATAAGCCTTCAACGAGATTGGCACATGTGAACGCCAATGCTGTTGCGACAGACACGCCCGACAACATATTTGCTGCAATGCTCATGACGCCCACAGCGACGACAATAGGCGCGGTTTTGTTGGGCTTCGTCAGGAATAAGGCGGATACGAACACACCGCTCGCGGGCCAAATCGTGGCTAGCCCCGCCATGCCTTGGGTAAGGTACAAGGAAAAGTAAGCAGCCGCAAAATAGGTAAGTCCAACCGTGCACGCGAGCGCACAGTCTTTAAGCCGTGATTGAATGGGGGCGAGGATCCTTTGCATTGCGTACCGCATCGCAGCAAAAGGTTAAGATGCATTTCGCGCAATGAACCGTGACGCAGAATCCTCCGAAAATTCAGCGTAATGCCCGGATTCCCTCGGGTTTCAGGCCGAAAACATGCCTGAATTGCACATATTGCCGAACAGAGGATACGTCTTATTACAGGCTCACTCTTCACCCATCCGCAGCGCAGCGATGAACGCCTCTTGCGGGATGCTGACATTGCCATATTCGCGCATCTTCGCTTTGCCCTTTTTCTGCTTTTCCAACAGCTTCTTCTTGCGCGAAATATCGCCGCCGTAACACTTAGCGGTAACGTCTTTACGCATAGCGGCAATGGTTTCGCGGGCGATGATTTTGCCGCCAATGGCTGCCTGCACAGGGATTTTGAAGAGGTGGCGTGGGATTAGGTCTTTTAGCCGCTCACACATGCCCCGCCCGCGTTCTTCGGCAACGCCAGCGTGGACGATCAGTGACAGCGCATCGACGGGCTCTGCGTTCACGAGGATGTTCATTTTAACCAGATCGCCTTCGCGCAGGCCAATCTGTTCATAGTCAAAGCTCGCATAGCCGCGTGAAATCGACTTCAGCCGGTCGTAAAAGTCGAACACGACCTCGTTGAGCGGCAATTCATAAGTCACCTGCGCGCGTCCACCGACATAGGTCAGGTCGGTTTGAATGCCGCGGCGGTCTTGGCACAGTTTCAGGATCGCACCGAGATATTCGTCGGGCGTGTAGATCACCGCCTTGATCCAAGGCTCCTCGATCATGTCGATCCGGTTGATATCGGGCCAATCGGCCGGATTGTGGATCATGATCTCTTTGGCGTCTTCGGTCTTCGACTTCGACAATTGCAGGCGATAGACGACGCTGGGCGCGGTGGTGATCAGGTCGAGATCGTATTCGCGGGAAAGGCGCTCTTGAATAATCTCAAGGTGCAACAGACCCAAGAACCCGGCGCGGAAACCAAAGCCCAAGGCGGCCGAGGACTCCATCTCAAACGAGAAGCTGGCATCATTGAGCCGCAGCTTGCCAATGCTCTCGCGCAGTTTCTCAAAGTCAGCGGCGTCGACCGGGAAAAGACCGCAGAACACGACCGGCTGCACTTCCTTATAGCCCGCCAATGCTTCGGTCGCCCCGCCCTTCACCGTGGTGATCGTGTCACCGACACGGGCTTGCTCAACCTCTTTGATTTGCGCTGTGATAAAGCCGATTTCGCCCGGGCCGAGTTCCGGCAAATCAGTACGCTTGGGCGTGAAGCAGCCGACCCGGTCCACGAGATGCTGAGTGCCGCCCTGTATGAACTTGATGTTGAGGCCTTTGTTCAAGACCCCTTCAATCACCCGCACAAGAATGACAACGCCCAGATACGGGTCATACCAACTATCAACCAGGCTCGCTTTAAGCGGCACGTCGCGGTCACCAGCAGGAGGCGGGATTTTGGCAACGACCGCTTCGAGCACATCTTCGATCCCAATGCCGGTTTTGGCTGACGTCATGACGGCTTCAGATGCGTCGAGGCCGATGACCTCTTCGATCTCTGCTTGCACGCGCTCCGGTTCGGCTGCGGGTAGGTCGACCTTGTTGATTACAGGCACGATTTCGTGGTCATGCTCGATTGATTGGTACACATTGGCGAGCGTTTGCGCCTCGACGCCTTGGGCCGCATCCACCACTAGCAAAGCGCCTTCACAAGCGGCCAAGCTGCGCGAGACTTCATAGGCAAAATCAACGTGGCCTGGCGTATCCATCAGGTTAAGCTGATAGGTTTCGCCGTCTTTGGCGGTATAGTTGAGGCGCACGGTTTGCGCCTTGATCGTGATGCCGCGCTCTTTCTCGATATCCATATTATCGAGCACCTGCTCTGACATTTCGCGCGCGGTCAGGCCGCCGGTAAACTGGATCAGCCGGTCGGCAAGCGTGGATTTCCCGTGATCAATATGCGCGATGATCGAAAAATTGCGAATTTTGGAGAGGTCAGTCATTTCTCAACGCATTTAGCGAGCGAGTGCGCCTATGTCATTCGACAAAATTGCAACTATCCCAAACGGGCTTGCTAAGGTCAGGCCGCTTCGTGTCGTTCCACGTCGGCATAGCCGAATTTCGGCACGCTGGCATTCTGGCCCAAACCGCCGCCTTGCATGGTTTTATAGCTGCCTTGCGATAGGGCAGCCAGCGGCGCTCCGGCAGACGCAAGCGCATAGGGGCTGACCCGGTTGCGCGTGCACAATCCGCCAGACCCATCATCGACCAAGGGTTGTTCGAATTCCAACCCTTGCGTGTCATTGTTGCTGCGAATGACGGTTGTGACTGCCAATTGCCCGCCTCCCAGATCGACCACAAATTGCGTGCCCTTTGGCACATCGGCGAGGCCCTGGATCAAAGCTCCACTGCGTGACAGATTGCGCAAAGTGACTTCGTAGGAGTGATCGTCATGGATGACCTGAATCTTGCGGAAGACCGTGCGGCGTTTGGCACGTTTCAGGCGGTCGCTGCTCGGTGTGATTTCCCACGCATCGCCGATCAGCTCCGTTTCCACCGCCTCACGGCTGATCGGGTCGGAGAAAATCGGCCCTTGCATGCATTGGACACCGCACGCTTTCAATTGAGAGAACAAAGCGTTGCTTTCGATCCCATTGGCGATGGTGTCCATTTCCAGCGCGCCAGCCAAAGCGACAATCGCTTTGATCAGGCCCAGATCGCTGGTGTCATTCGCCTCTGCTTCGGCGACCAATTTCTCATCAATCTTAATCGCGTCAAACGGCGCGCGGCGCAGATAGGCGAGCGAGGAATAGCCGCTACCAAATTCATCCAGGGTCAGGCGCACACCAAGTTTGAACAATTGCGCCAATGTGCGGTCAACCGCGTTGGCATCGCCAAAGAACACCGCTTCACTGATTTCCAGCTCGAGCCTGTTTGCAGGCAATCCCGCGTCCGACAGAGCCTCTGATACCGTGTCTACAAAGCCGCTTGCCGCGAACAATTGCACTGGCACATTGACCGCAACACGGACCGTATCGGGCCATGTTGCTCCGTGGCTGCACGCCTCACGGATTGCCCATGTGCCGACCTCAATCACTTGGCTAGATCCCTCAAGGATGGAGGCGAACTCCTCCTCGTCAATTTCGCCGCGCTGATCGTGCATCCAGCAGATATGGGCCTCAAGAGCGCCCACTGTTTCATTGCCGGCGCGGACAATAGGTTCGTATTTCAGGAACAATTGTTCCTCGGCGACCGCATTGCCCAAATTCTCTTCGAGCCGACGGCGGAAAATCGCTTCATTTTCCAGATCACCGGAAAAGAACCGGTATTGCCCGCGCCCGCTATTCTTAGCAGCATAAAGAGCAAGGTCGGCGGAACGCTCAACCTCATCTGCGCTTACCCCGTCATGAGGCGCAATCGCGATCCCGACGGAACAGCCGATGACACAACGCCCTTCATCCAGCGAGAATGGCTGTTTGAGCATCGTGATGATCTTCATCGCAATCTCACCCAACTCACCGCGATCATCGATATCGGGGATCATCACCTGAAATTCATCGCCGCCCAAGCGCCCGATTTCGCATTCGACCTCAATCGAACGGTTCAAACGGTCTGCGACCTGTTTCAACAATTCATCGCCAGCCGCATGGCCGAGTGTATCATTGACCTGTTTGAATTTATCGAGGTCGAGCATCATGACTGCGCAATTGCGCTTTGCCGATTTGAACGCGGTCAACGTCGTCTCGATCAGATGCTTCATCCGGTGGCGGTTCGACAGCCCTGTGAGCGAGTCGAACTTGGCCAGCCGCGCGGTCTCTTCCTCACGATGATATTCGTCTGAGATATCGGCGCCCGTGCCGCGGAATCCTGTAAATTTCTTACCCTTGAACGCCGGTTGCCCGGACAATCGCAGCACTGCGCCCTCAGGTCGTTTTTCCGCCCGCACAGCAAAGCCCGAAAATGCCTTATGCGCGCCCAGCATCAGGGGAAGTGATTTGGTCCGCCCATCCCGATCCGCAGAAACAAACACGCTCGAGAGCGGTTGGCCTAGAATTTCATCCAAGGGCACATCAATCCGGTCCGCGATGGCCGGGCTAAGATAGGTGAGATTGCCTGACTTATCGCTCGCCCAAAACCAGCCAAGGCCGGATTGTTCAAGCTCATCAAGCATGGCGAGTTTTTCGGTGTCAGACAGCGCGCTGGCAGAGTGCGCGCCAGATGACCGGCCCGCTCTCGATCCATTCTTAGACAAGAAACCCTTCAGGGGCACTCGCGCTTATCCTCTTTGCAACCGTAAACCTATCGGACTCAGTGTGTCCTTGCTCATGAGTAAAGCCAGTTGGTTACTATTCGCCTAAGATGGGCGTGCAGAGTGTCAAAAATCCTGACAGCGGACCCCACTGTACCGGATTAGTGGCGCGCTATCTCAACTTCGACAAAAGCCTTTGTGGTCGATGCGAAGTTTCCAGTAATTGCCGCAACCGTTTCGTCATTGAGTGAGCGCAGCGGCTTACCTGCGGCCTCAATCTGATAGGGTGAGACGCGGTGACGAGTGCACAGCCCATCAGCACCATCGCTGATCAACGAAGTTTCGAACTCGACGCCTTGGCTAAAGCCTTCTGATCGTCTGACTGTGGCAACGGCGAGTTGCCCGCCGCCCAGATCGAGCACGAAATCGGTGCCAACGGGCACTTCGAGCAGCCCTTCGATCTTTGCGCCAGTCTTTGACAGGTTGCGCAGGAACACATTGTAGCGATCATTGCCGTGGATCAGCCCGATCTTACGGAATTCGGTGCGACGTTCGGGGCGATATTTCTCCGGCCCGCGTGGTTCAAACACCAACTCACCAGCTTCAAGCCGGGCGAGGATCTCTTCGCTGGGTATAGCGCGCGAAAACAGCATCCCTTGAAGATGCGTCACGCCCTCGTCAGTAACCGCTGCCAGCTCGTCTTTCGTCTCGACCCCTTCGGCAACCGTGTCCATGTTCAACGCGCGAGCCAGCGAGACAACAGCTGCGATAATCGCATCGTTCTTGCTGTCTTCGGCAGTGCAGCCACGCACAAAGCTCTGGTCGATCTTAATCTTGTCAAATGGCGCATCGCGCAGATAGCCGAGCGAAGAATAGCCCGTGCCAAAATCATCCAGCGAAAGGCGCACGCCCAGCGCTTTCAGATCCTTAAAGACCTGCTGCGCGCGGTCCATATCGCCGACAAACACGGATTCGGTGATTTCGAGCTCAACCCGCCCCGGCTCAATGCCTGTGGAGTTCAACACCCGCTGGACAATGCCAACAAAGTCCTCTGAGGCAAATTGAACCGCCGACACATTGACCGCGCCGATAATATCGCCGGGCCACGATTGGAGGGTCTTACACACATCCTCCAAAGCCCACTCGCCCAGCTCACGGATAATTCCGACTTCCTCGGCCACAGGAATAAAGTCTGCTGGCGAAATCATTCCGCGGTCTGTGTGATTCCAGCGCATCAACGCCTCAACACATTTTACCCGGTGCGTATTAACATCAACGATGGGCTGGTAATGCATCTCCAGCTCTTCGCGGGCGATGGCATCGCGCAGATCGGATTCGATTTGATGGCGATAGCTTGCCCGGTCGCGCAGGTCGCTGGAATAGAACCGGAATTGGCCCCGCCCGCCACCTTTGGCGGCGTAGAGCGCAAGGTCGGCCGCTTTGACGAGTTCTTCTTCATCAATGCCGTCAAACGGGGCAACAGCGATACCGACAGAGCAGCCAATAACCGCGCGCATACCGTTGATGGAATAAGGTTGCGAAACCATCTGAATCACGCGTTTCGCATCGTCACCCAAGACGCCGCGATCATCCTGATCTGGCATGATGACCTGAAATTCGTCACCACCAATCCGGCCAAGCTCAATGTCTTCGCCGAGAATCCGCTTCAGCCGGGCTGAGACCTGTTTGAGCAGTTCATCGCCCGCAGGATGCCCCATAGTGTCATTGACCTGCTTGAACCGATCAAGGTCGATCAGCATGATCGCACAGGAACGCTTGGACACTTTAAACGCGGTCAAAGTCGCCGCGAGTTGCTGTGTCATGCGGTGGCGGTTCGCGAGGCCCGTTAGAGAATCGTAGCGCGACATCTTCTCGGCATCACGCTTACTCTCGTAAGTGTCGGATACGTCGCGGGCGATGCCGTGATAGCCGGTGAAATTGCCCTCCGCATCGGTTTGCGGGACACCGGCGATCTCCCACCACGATTTGGTCTTGCCTAGGTCTAACAGGACCGTGACAGGTTTAATCGAATTGCGCGCGGCCAGTTGGAATTTGAACGGGCGCTCATGCCCTGAATCTTCACCACCCTCGATCGGCAGGAACACCTGCGTGATTGCACGACCAGTGATTTCCTCCGCGGGCTTACCGATACGCTGCGCAGCAGGCTGTGAGATATAGACCAACCGTCCATCGGCATCGCTTGCCCAGAACCAGCCGAGATTGGAGTTTTCGAGGCTCTCCAGCAGGCGCGCACGGCTTGCATGGTTGAATGTTGGCACAGGCGCGGGTGCAGACGCCTCGTCCTGCTGACCCGCTTCCTTCGTTTGCCCACCTGTCAAACGTGATAGAAAGCCACTCATTTAAGCCATTGCTCCAAACTCAATGCGCATCGATTAGGGTTGAAGGGTGAAAGAATGGCTAATTTTGCTTTACCAACACGCTACGATCAGCGGCTTGATTAGCGGCGTGCGGGAACCGGAGGCGCAAGTAAGCGTCGCCTTGCCATAAATGCAATTGCAGGCCATCTGTTGATCAGCGCAGATAGGTGATGTGAATTGGCTGCGCACAAGGGGAGAACGTTTGATGCCAAATGGCGGTGTAAAGCTCGAAAACGAAGCGGCACAATCAACCAATGCACTGGGTCCGTTGATCGGCGTTGCGCGTGAGGATTTTGTTAGCGCGGTGGCGCTGCTTTTGCGCGAAACGGCCTCTGACCCGCAACGCATCATGCGCCATGCGCAGACCATGGGCGAAGACATGGTCAAAATCGTCACTGGCAAAAGCGACCTTGCGCCCCACCCCAAAGACAAACGCTTTCATGACCCGGCATGGCAGTTCAACCCGTTTTTCAAGGCGGGTGCGCAGTACTACCTTGCCGTGCAAAAGGGGATGCGCAACTGGATCGAGGAGCTGGAGCTGGACGATCTGGAGCGTAACCGCGCCAATTTCATCTCCAACATCATAATCGACAGTATCGCGCCAACCAACACACTGGCTGGCAATCCCATTGCGCAAAAGCAGATTATCAATTCCGGCGGCCTATCTCTGATCAAGGGATTGCAGAACGCTTATAATGACATCGTCCATAACAAGGGCATGGTAAGCCAAGTCGACAAGCGCCCGTTCAAACTGGGTGAGAATGTCGCGACGTCCAAGGGCAATGTGGTCCTGAGAACGGAGATGATGGAGCTGATCCATTATGCGCCAACAACCGACGACGTTTACGCCATCCCGCAACTGACCATCCCGCCACAGATCAACAAGATGTACATCAATGACCTGTCGCCGGAAAAATCGATCATCAAATGGCAGGTCGATAACGGCCTTCAAACATTTGTGATATCTTGGCGTAACCCGTCCAAGGAACAGGGCCATTGGGACATGGCCGACTACATCGCGTCTTGCGAAGAGGCTCTGGCGGCGGTTTCTGCGATTTCGGGATCGAAGAAGGTCAATGTGTCGGCTGGCTGCTCAGGCGGGCAAACCGCATCGGTGCTGGCGTCAAAACTGGCTGCGACGAACAACGATATTCTGGGCACACTCACATTGATGGTTTGCGTGCTGCATCCCAAGCAAACCGATATCGAGGCCGGTTCGCTGGTTAGCGAGAACGGCATGCAGCTTGCGCGTCAGCGCGCGGCGAAAAAGGGCATTATCAAAGCTGATGATCTGGCGCGCGGTTTTGCGTGGCTGCGGCCCAATGATCTGATCTGGAATTATGTCATCAACAACTACCTGCTGGGCATGGACCCGCCGGCGTTTGATGTGTTGTTCTGGAATTCGGATGCAACCAACCTTTCGGCCAGCCTGATGGGCGATTTCCTGACGCTGTATGAAGAGCTAGCATTTTCCAGCCCAGGCACGGTTGAGATGGCCGACCACAAGGTTGATTTGTCCAAAGTCACCGCCGATCTCTTCATCCTTGGCGGCGTCACCGATCACATCACCCCGTGGAAGGCGACCTATCGCTCCACGCAGCTGTTCGGATCAAAGAATGTCACATATGTGCTCAGCCAATCGGGCCATATGCAGGCGATCCTGAACCCGCCGACCAATCCAAAGGCAAAGTATTTCGTTCAGTCCAAAAAGGGCAAACTGCCGGACACCGCTGACAAGTGGCTGGAAGGCACAGAGGAAGTAAAGGGCAGTTGGTGGCCGTATTGGATGGAGTGGATCCAAGCCCGCTCTGGCAAGAAACAGGCCGCGCCCGAAGCGTTGGGCAATGCGGAATTTCCCCCGCAAGAGAAGGCCCCCGGACTCTACGTCGTCGAAGAAGTCTGATACATACCGTTCGGTAATCGTAAGTTTACAGCTTATGGGAGGCAGGTGTCGCAAGGGATCTGCGATATGTGCCTCCCACCCAGCGCGCACCGATAAAACAAGCATATGCGCGCCGTGAAAGGACGGGTTTTACGTGACGGATGTGATGGACGGCGCTGTCGTCAGCATGCAAGAAGTTGGCGGTCGGACGCTACGGACTGCTACATGGAGGCTGGATGAGCCTTCGGACCATTTGCCTGTGTTGTTCTTCAACGGGATCGGCGCAAATATCGAAGCGGTCGCGCCTCTCGCGCAGACGCTGACAGAGCGGCCCTTTATCATGTTCGACATGCCTGGCGTGGGCGAATCGCCTGAGCCATTGGTCCCCTACAATCCCTTCACGATGAGCTGGACTGCATCGCAATTGCTGAACAAATTGGGCGTCGGTGATGTCGATGTCATGGGCATCAGCTGGGGCGGCGGGATCGCACAGCACTTCGCCATGCAGCATGCCGCGCGCGTTCGCCGGGTGGTGTTGATCGCGACCAGTGCAGGCATGTTGATGATGCCGGGAAGCCCCAAGGCGCTTACCAAAATGGCCAATCCGCGCCGTTATATCGATCCAGAATTCATGATGAAGAATTTTGAGACCCTCTATGGTGAGGGTCTGGGCAAGTCTCAGGGTAAAGGCGGGCACATGTCGCGCCTCAAACCACCCTCCCCGCGCGGATATATGTATCAGCTGATTGCCATGCTCGGCTGGACCAGCGCGCCTGCTTTGCCGTTCCTGTTAAAGCAGGAAACACTGATCATGATGGGCGATGACGATGCGATTGTGCCGCTGGCCAATGGCAGGTTCCTCGACATGTTGATACCCAATAGCGAACTTGTGGTGATGAAAGGCGGCGGACACCTCTTCCTGCTCAGTCACAAGGATGAAAGCGTCGATGCAATGCGCGGGTTTCTTGATCGCCCGGCAACGCAGGATGAAGAACTAGCGGCCTAAGACTGACGAGCCATCTGCCCATTTGAGGCGGAGGCTTTTGGAGAGATGCGATAGCAACAGCCGCACCACAGGCGGAATCCGCCTCCACACCGCCTCATACCCGTGCCCATCACGGCACTGGAGGCGCGATGGACAAAACCGGCTTTGCATGGGCGGTCTTCGAATGGGCGCGCAACCCGTATTATATCCTGATCGTCATCTACATTTTCGCGCCTTATTTCGCGCGCGACATTATCGGCGCAGACTTGCTTGCAAGCGGCGACTTGGACGCACTGGAACCTGACGAAGCTCTTAGGACCGCCAACGCTCAAGGTCAGGCAACAATCGCCTCTGTGACCAAATGGGCAGGTTTGATTGCTGCTCTTTCAGCGCCATTCTTGGGCGCGGCCCTCGATCGCGGCGGCCGGTTAAAGCCGCTACTTGCGGTGTTCCTGGGCGCGATTGCAGCGTGTTCAGCGATGCTTTGGTTTGCGCAGCCTGGCGGCGAAGGATTGCCCGTCTGGGCGATCATGTCGCTGCTCGTGGTCGCTTATGTTAGCTATACCTATTCCGAGGTTACGCATAACGCGATGCTGTCGGTCTCAGGCGAACCAGAGCGGCTTTCGATGATTTCGGGGCTTGGATTGGGCCTTGGCAATCTGGCGGCCGTGTTGATCTTTGTAGCGATTGCGCTTTTGCTCATTTTACCCGGTGCGATCCAATGGCCTTTTGCAGAGCCGCAATTCGGATTGGACCTTTCCACATTCGACCATGCCCGGATTGCGGGGCCAATTTGTGCAGTTTGGCTGGTCACTTTCTCCATCCCCTTCTTCCTCAATGCCAAAGACCCCGGTGTGCCCGGCGCAAGCTGGCGCGCTGCCATTGTCAGCGGATTTCAGACCGTTCTCAAAACACTGCGCGAGGCGACCAAGTATCCTGATCTGATGAAGTTCCTGATCGCGCGGATGTTCTATCAAGATGGTATGGCAGCCCTGCTTGCCCTCAGCGCGGTCTATGTCGCGCTGTTCCTTGATTGGGGCTTCCTCGAAATGCTGTGTTTCGCGATTTTCGGCTCAGCTTGGGCTTTTGCTGGCGGCATTTTTGGAGGCTGGCTGGACGGCAAGGTCGGCGTGAAAAATGCTCTCATTATTGAGATTGTGGTGATGGTGCTGGCGTTCTCGACACAGCTTTCACTTACTCAAGAAACATTGCTGTTCGGCACGGTCGACAACTATCAGGTATGGGATGGACTGGTGTTCAAAACCCTGTCTGACCTAACCTATCTGGGCCTCGTAAGCATCGTCGCCGTTACCGTCACAGCAAGCATATCATCAAGCCGCGCGATGTTGGTCACGCTTGCACCAGCAGGTCGGAGCGGAGAGTTCTTTGGGCTTTATGCCATCGCTGGAACAATCACCGTGTGGATGGGGCCATTGCTGGTCGAATGGTTCACCACCGCATTCAATGATCAGCGCATCGGCATGGCCTCGATCTGCCTCTTATTCGGTATTGGCCTGCTGGTGCTGATATTCGTCAGGATGCCGCAGCGGGCCTGATTCGCTCGGCTTGAGGCAACCACTCAGACAGGATCACATTCACCTCGTCGGGCGCATCTTGCTGCACCCAATGCGATATTCCGGGCAGGCGTTTGAGCGTGAAATCGCCAACCCATTCCTCCGTCCCTTCGGTGCAGTGAATGCCGAGCGCGATATCATCCTCGCCCCAGATCAACAGCGCCGGAATATCAACCCTCCCATCGCCCAGCGCATCGGCCTTTGAATATCGCAAAGCGCGGTAGTAATTGACCATCGCTGTTAGAGCACCGGGCCGCGCGGATGCCTCGTTATAAATACGCTGCACCTCGGGACCAAAGCGCTCTGGCCGCGAGGACGTCTTTTCGAACAGACCGCCAATTGCCGTTCCGTTCTTGCGCCCCAACAGAATCTCTGGAAGCCGGGGGAGCTGAAAGAAATAGATGTACCAGCTGCGTTTGAGCTGCCGCCATTTCTTCGCCTCACGCTGAAACACTTTGGGATGCGGCAGGTTCATCACGATCAGCCGTTCGAGCGGGCGCAGTTTCTGGATCGCAAACATCCACGCAATCGCGCCGCCCCAATCATGCGCGATCAAAGTAACCTTGCGTGCCCCGCTCGCATCAATCAGATCGGCGACATCCTGTGTTAGTCGGTCCAGCGAATATTCGCGCACATCCTCTGGTCGATCAGTCGCGCCATAACCGCGCAGATTGGGTGCCCAGACACGGTAACCCTTCTCCACCAAAGGCGCGATTTGATGCCGCCATGAGTAATTCAGCTCTGGAAAGCCGTGGAGGCACAAAGCCAGATGATCGTTCGAATTCTCTTCGGCACCGGCCTCAGCAACTTCGAATGTGAGGCCGTTTGTCTCGACAAAGCGAATATTGATCCCGCTTTCCGCAGGCGGGTTCCAGCTGACTGTTTTCTCCATCGCCGTTGCCTATCACCGCATCACGCGGGCGACCAGACTATGACCCGCGCGATACCCCGCACTCACCGGCAACTGGCAAACGACCGGTCTCGGCAAGCGCCGCAGCGGCTTCTCTCGGGCGGTCAGTGGCGATGATGTCAACGCCGCCACCGCCGAGTTCGGAATAGCGTTCGCCGGTCCCAAACCGTTCAATCACATTGTCGATGGAATTGGGTGAACGGCCCAGCGTGCCAAAGATTACTTCAATGTCCTCGCTATCCAACTCCGCATAGAGATCAGGGCGCGGCAGACGTGTGCCCGTGAAAGCGACGATCCGATCCTTGGGAATGCCCGCCGTGGTGTATGCGATCACATCGCTCAAATCACCGATAGAGGCAGATATCAGCATTTCCGGAGCCAGCTCATTCAAACGCGACGCGGCCCCAATCGTGTAAGCGATCAGGATCACATTGTTCGCGTTGCCGGTCTCCCGGATCATATCGATCACGACCTCAAAATCGGCGGTCCGCTTGAAATCGATCTGGAGCACGGTGCGCCCCTTTGCCCATTCCAATGCAGCGCGAAGGGTCGGGACGCTATAAGGCGTCACCCAGCCCGCCTCATCAACCAGACTGAGTTTCTCCACCTCTGACCATGGCACTTCCGTCACCGCGCCCTCACCCGTGGTGGTGCGATCCAATGTGCGGTCATGCATCAGGTAATGGACGCCATCGGGGCTTTGCGCGACATCAACCTCCATCACCGCCGGGATCGCGGCGAGCACCGCGTCCATCGTCTCAATCGCATTCTCCGGTAGACCGGGCGTCGGGCCACCACGATGGGCAGAGATCAGAGTGCGCCCCGATTCCTCATGACAATCAAGCAGCGCGGACAGATCAGGATCGGCCCGCATTTCCCATGGACCGCCGTCGATTTGCGATGCCGCCGGTGTAGCGATCATCGCGATTGCGGCCACGCCCAAGGCAAGTGCTCTCATCGTCATTCAAAAGTCTCCTTAAGAGCCTTCGCTAAGCCCGCTTGAATGCAATTCCAAGACATTGCTGGACACAACTGAGCCTTTGCGACATCTTTCCTTTCAAGAGGAGAGACAACCATGGCGATGTACGACCTGATCATAAGAGGCGGCACGATTGTAGACGGCACCGGGGCAGAGCGCTTTACTGGCGATTTGGCCGTAAAAGACGGCGTGATCGCCGCCGTGGGCCACGTCTCTGGCGATGCCACCCGCGAAATTGATGCGAGCGGCAAAGTCGTCGCGCCGGGCTTTGTCGACATTCACACGCATTATGATGGTCAGGCGACGTGGGATCAGGAAATGGCTCCGTCGAGCTGGCACGGCGTCACCACCGTCGTGATGGGCAATTGCGGCGTCGGCTTTGCCCCTGCCAAGCCTGACCGGCATGAATGGCTTATCAGCCTGATGGAGGGTGTAGAAGATATTCCCGGCACAGCTTTGGCAGAGGGTATGACGTGGGATTGGGAAACCTTCCCCGAATATCTCGACGCGCTGGAAAAAATGCCGCGCAGCGTCGATGTGGCCACTCATGTGCCACATGGAGCAGTGCGAGCCTATGTGCTGGGTGATCGCGAACAACCGGGCGCTGTTCCAACCGAAGCAGACATCAAAGCAATGTCGGACATTGTTGAGGAAGGCGTGCGCGCAGGGGCCTTGGGGTTTTCGACCTCGCGCACGGTCTTGCACAAATCGGTCGACGGGGAATTGGTCCCCGGCACCACCGCCACACCTGAGGAACTGGTCGCCATCGGCCATGCGATGGGCCGCGCAAAGGGTGCAGGCGGACACGCCGTTTTCGAAATGGCGAGCGACTTGCAACGAGACTGGAACGAATTTGAATGGATGGGCCGTTTGAGCCGCGAGGCAGGCGTGCCCGTCACCTTTGCCGCGTTGGAGTCAATCCAAAAGGATATGCCGCTCAAAGAGCAGATCGCAACGATGCGCGCCGAAAATGACAACGGCGCGCAGATTGTCGCTCAGATCGCGTTGCGCGGAAACGGGATCATTATGGCATGGCAGGGGACAGTGAACCCCTTCGCATTTCGCCCGAGTTGGAAGACGATCGAAGACCTTCCATGGGGAGAGCAAAAGGCTAAGCTGCTCGACCCAGCTTTCAAAGCGCAATTGCTGTCTGAATCGAACGATTATTCAGAGGCACCGATGGACATTATCGGCGTCGTGATGGTGATCACCCAAGGGTGGGCGCTGCAATATGAGATGGACCCCGATTTCGACTATGAGCCGGACGAAAGCGCCAGTGTGAATGCCCGCGCGAACGCCGCCGGGGTTGATCCTCAGGAATACGCCTATGACATGCTGTGCGCGGACGATGGAACCGGATTTATCTATCTGCCGATCCTGAATTACGCAGATGGCAATTTGGACTTCCTCCACCCGCTGCAACATGCGGATGACACGGTGAACTCGCTATCTGATGGCGGTGCGCATTGCGGCACGATCTGCGATGCGGCCTCGCCGACCTTTATGCTGGAGCATTGGGTGCGCGACCGGAAGCGCGGGGACAGGATCACGCTGGAGAACGCGATTAAGCGCCAATGCCGCGACACCGCTGCGCTTTATGGCTTGGAAGATCGCGGGGTGATTGCGCCCGGCTTCCTCGCCGATATCAATGTGATCGATATGGAACGTCTGAAGCTGGGCCGCCCATGGCTCGCCTTCGACTTACCCGCAGGCGGCAAACGTCTGCTGCAAAAGGCCGATGGCTATGCCTGCACGATCAAAGGCGGCGTTGTGACCTTTGAAGAGGGCGAATGGACAGGCGCGACCCCCGGTGGTTTAATCCGAGGGCCGCAACGCGCCGAATTGGCAGAGGCGGCCGAGTAGACCGCCTGCACCTTAAGGCTCGATCACAATCCCCTGCGCCGGATTGATACCGCCGCCAAGCATTTCGAGATAGGTCGTGCGCGCGGCATTGAGGCCGGGTAGTGTGATGATCTCAACGGTCCCCTCAACTGCGTCGAGGAAGGCGTGCCACGTTTTGGCGATCATCTTGCCGCCTTCCATCGGACCGTGCTCCTTGAAGAACGCGACAAAGTGATCCGGGGCGAACAACAATACTGGCTTTGGTCCGGGCAATTCGGTTCCGCCGCCAAACGTGCCGCGCTCCTCGATATGGGTTGCACCGACGAGGCATGAATATTTGAGCCCATCGCCGAAATGTTGATGGATGTTCGCCAGCAAAGATGAATTACCAGCAAAATCAACACTGACCGTCGCATCCTTCGCAACATTGCCAAGGTCGTCATAAGCGACCACTTCGTCATACAATCCGGTTGATTTCACGAAATCGATATTGCCCGGCGATGTCAGGCCAATGCGCTTCACATTGGGTGAATTCTGCTTCGCAACGCTGGCCAGACCCATCGCCGTTTTGGACGATGCGCTGGTCAACACAACCTGCGTCGCGCCGAACCACTGCTCAGAGCGCATGAAATAATCGATGATAAAGCCCGTTTTGAACAGCGGACCATAGATCATCCGCTCCTTCTCTCGCGCGGCATCATGCTCTGGATCCGCTGCAAGCCTGGTGTAGTTGTTGTAAACAGGGCTCATCGGCTGGCGATAATCGGTCGTGTCTGAGAAGCTCATCGCGGTGATATTGCCGGGCACCACGTCGAGCTGATCGGCCATTGGCAGATAGCCATAAACTCGCTCACCCACGGCGATATCTGCATTGTTGCTTTCGGTGACAATCGCGTGCCCCCACATCGGCACAATGCCAAGGCCATCCTGGTCAGTTTTGGGCGGGAAGAAATTCCAATAGCCAAAGCCATCACCGACGACGGCATAGGTGATGTTGTTGGCCGTGACCGAGAAACTCTCAACCTTCAACCGAACGGCCACATCGGCCAGCGCTCCTACATCCGCTTTAACCAAAGTTGCATCGGTGAGTTCGTCTTTGCGAACATGGACTTGTGACACGGTCATAATGGCGTTCTCCTCTTTGATCGAGGCTCTAGCCGATCATGGCTCGCTTTCCCACCGGGTTGCGCGAATAGACGGACGTTTTTCGGCTGTTGTGAGCCAAGCGGAGAGCCGGTCACATTGCGCGATGCCGACCTCGCCTTGCGGAGTGAGTTGGAGTGAACGGACTATGGGATAGAGAAACACATCAGCGAGCGTGAAACCGAGATTTGTCCATGCACCATCGCGATCCAGCTCCGCCTCGAGAAAACCAAGAGAGCGGCTGATCTGCGGAAGCGCGCGATTGATGCGCTCCGGGTCGAGCGGATAGCCCGCGACCCTGTGCATGATCCAAGGCATGACCAAACCGTTTTCAAATTGAGGGAACAGGTAATTGTTGGCGATGGCGATCCACTTATCCATCACCGCGCGCGTAGCCGGATCATCGGGTTGCAGCGCGGTACCTCCATGAGCGTTATCAATATACTGCGCGATGGCGACGCTTTCGATCAGTTCGAGGCCATCAACCTCTACTACGGGCACTTTACCAAAGGGGTGACGGTTGTTTGGTGATTGAGCAGCAGTCGCTATAGTTTCGTGGGTTACACGTGATTCCTCACACGTGATCTCAACTATGCGGGTGTAGGTCGAGATGACCGTGCCGAATATCCGAACCTGCGCATTCGGACCACCCGTCATGCGCGATTACTCAGAAGTCTCTGGCTCGGGTGTATCGCCTTCACGCGGCGGTTGCAGGCGTGAAAGAGCCCTTCCCACACCTTGCAACCGGACGCTGAATGCGCGCATCCGTACAGAGCAGGTCTGCTGAATTTCAGCCGGATTGCGTTGTTGGTAGAGAGGGTACCGTTCTGCAAACGCTTGCGTGATATCCAATCCACGCTGCGCCTCATAACGTCCTGTAAAATAGGTCAAAGCTGAGGTCAGGCCAGTGCGGTTGTCAGGTGTCATCTCAGCTTCAGTTTCTGCCATCAACGCGCCAACAAAGATCGCGCAGTCGAGATCATCTTCGGCAGAGAATGCTGGCACGAACGGTTCAGCATCTTGCGCCGCCGCCGGAGCGCCGATCAAAAGCGCCGCAATCATGATCGCCCCCCGACGCATGATCACACGCGCATCGGCATCAGGACGTAGAGTGCCGGGCTCTCATCATTCTCACGGATCAATGTCGGAGCGCCCGCATCGGCAAGGTGCAGCTCGATCTCATCAGAATCAAATTGTCCCAATATGTCCTTGAGATAATTGGCATTAAAACCGATCTCAAATCCATCTGAGCTGTACGATGCCATCAATTCCTCGGCCGCATTGCCATTGTCAGGCGAAGTCACCGACAATGTCACCCGGTCCTTATCAAGGCCCATTTTGACCGCACGGGTTTTCTCCGTCGCGATGGTCGCAACGCGATCCACACCGGAGAAGAAGAGTTTAGGATCAACCTTCAGGATCTTATCGTTGCCGGTTGGAATAACGCGGCTGTAGTCGGGGAATGTGCCATCGATCAGCTTACTGGTCAGGACAACTCCGCCTTCACCCGACAGTGTGAAGCGGACCTTGCTCGCCGAAAGGTCGATCAGAACAGAGCCGTCCAGAGCCTCCTCAAGCAGTTTGCGCAGTTCCGCAACTGCCTTACGCGGCACGATCACATCGGGCATTCCCTGCGCGCCATCGGGACGTGCAAGGGTGAAGCGAGCGAGACGATGGCCATCGGTTGCCGCGGCCTTCAAAACCGGTTCATCCTCATCGGTCACATGCAGGAAGATGCCGTTGAGATAATAGCGTGTTTCCTCGGTTGAGATGGCAAACCGCGTGGCGTCGATCATCTGCGCCAAAGTGCGCGCCGGGATTTCGAAGGAAGTCGGCAGATCACCTTCGACAATCACGGGGAAATCATCACGCGGCAGGGTTGGCAGCTTAAACCGGCTGCGACCGGCCTTAACCTCCATCCGATTGTCGGCGGTCTCAAGGCTGACCTGACTGCCATCGGGCAGTTTGCGGGCAATATCGAACAACAGATGCGCCGATACCGTTATCGCGCCAGGCGTTTCGACAGAAGCCGCCGCCATCGTTTCAACCACTTGTAGGTCGAGATCGGTCGCCATCACCTTCACATTGCCGCCATCGCTGGCGTCGATCAGGACGTTGGAGAGGATCGGAATCGTGTTGCGGCGTTCAACAACCGATTGAACATGGGAGAGACACCGCAAGAGCGTCGCGCGTTCGATCGTAGCCTTCATCAGCGTAGCCTATCGTCAAATTGTTTTACTATGGCGCGACAGGCCGGAATCGCCCTACCAGCGCCGCTTGAGTGAAAAAACCTTAGCGGCCCGGACAATACGGGCAAGTTTGCGAAGGCGCGACAAGGGATTCCACTGGGGATAAGGGGTGCGAATACGCTTTTGCCGCAGCTGTTACCCCTCAGCCAGCTCCGCGAGAGCCGCACGCTGCTCAAGCCGCACACCAATGTAACTGCCCACGAGCCCGATAATCTCGTCCTCAGTCATCGCCGACGCTGCCGCAGCGCGCTGTCCCTCATCTTTGAACAACGCAGGACGCGCATCAATATACTCTGCGATACTAATCTGAGGGTCATCGACCAATGCCGTCAACAAGGCCTCAATCGGCTCCATGTTTAAGCCGGTGCTTCGCAAACGTGCGTCCAATTCACCTGCCACCAAATAGCTCAGATTCGCACGGATAAAGACATGCTGGAGAGCCGGCTTGTCAATCGAATTTGCTATCATGCACTTAGCGGCGGTTTCTCGTAACAAGTCACGAATGTGCTCAGGCTCGTTCTCGACAACATCATCGGCCAAGAGATTGTCTGCCATCGCAGATGCAAGCTCGGGACCGCCAAGTTCTGCGAAGCAGTCGGCGCCATACTGATCTTGCGCAGCGACGGGCGAACCAACAAGCAATGCAGCCGCAACGAGAACTTTCTTGAGCATTTTGCTCTCCCCCAAAACCAATCTCACCCCAGCATCGCCATGCCGCCATTCACATGCAGCGTTTCGCCGGTGACATAGCCAGCCTCGCGGCTTGCAAGGTAGCTGACAGCCGCGCCAATATCATCGCCTTCACCCATTTTTCCCGCCGGAATGCGGGCGTTTAACGCGTCTTTCTGCGCATCGGGTAGTTCATCGGTCATGGCGGTGCGGATAAAGCCCGGTGCAACGCAATTGGCGGTGATGCCGCGTGATGCGACTTCTTGTGCAAAGCTCTTTGTCATGCCGGTCAAACCAGCTTTCGCAGCGGCATAGTTCATTTGCCCCGGATTACCGGTGCTGCCCACGACGCTGGTGATGTTGATGATCCGGCCAAAACGCGCCTTCATCATCGGACGGGCGCTGGCCCGCATCAAGCGAAAGGCCGCTTCGAGATTGACCGAGATCACCTGATCCCACTCTTCGTCCTTCATCCGCATAGCCAGATTATCACGTGTGATACCCGCATTGTTCACGAGAATATCTATGCCGCCTAGGGTATCGACTGTTGCCGGGATCAGCTCGTCGACTTGTTTGCTGTCAGACAGGTTGCAAGTGATCTCCACATGATCGCCGTGTTCCGGCGAGCCAACTTCGGAAATGAGCTGTTCGCGAAAGGCGCGCAATTTGTCTCCGTTAGAGCCGGACAAGGCGACCCGCGCGCCCTGCTTTGCCAAGGCGATCGCAATTGCAGAGCCAATCCCGCCGCTTGCGCCTGTGACCAGCGCGTTCATTCCGTTCAGTTGAAACATCTTTGGCTCCTTACCAGTCGAGGTAGTAGATCAGAGCTTCCTCGCCCTTGATCCCGAAACTTTCATACAGGCCTCTTGCAGGCATGTTGTCGGGTTCGGTCCCCAACCATATCTCGTCAATATCCAAGTCATCGGCGCGCTCAAACACTTTGAGCATCAAAGCGCGCGCGATCCCCTGACGCCGCCAATCGTCGCCTGTGCCGATCTCGTCAAGGTATAGCTCGGTCGGTTTGTCAGGGTGATCGTGGATGACGCACATGCACATGCCCACCACAAACCCGCGATGTAGAGCGACCACCATCATATTGGCGGGGCCTGCAAGGTACTTTGCAAGCCGCGCCGGATCGATGTCGTGGTCAAAGACACCGGGCGCAACATTATCCAGCAAATATGCGTTGGCAGCTGTGATCCAGGAGAGTTCTAGCTCAAGGGGCGAAACTGACCCTTCGTTCTTCTGTGATCCGGCCACCTGCCATGCTCCCTTCGACAATCTCGTACCCCATTAGAGCAAAGATGCGGTCACTCATAAAGATTGGGCGAGCATTGCCATACCAGTCCACACAGGAAGCTTTGCAATTGTCGTCGCTGGCATTTTCCGTGCGGGCGGCCAATTCGCCAACGCGAGTCAATGATCGGTTGTCGCGGCGCAGGAATGCGATGGCAGACCCGCTGCCGAGGAATTCTGCGCCGTTGCGATTAAGCTGACGACTTACAGGAAGGCCCAAAGTGCCTGAGCGGCCATCCGCGCTGTCACGATCAGGTTTGAAGAAGAACGCCTGAGACCGAGTTTCGCCCTCACTTGCCGCGGCAAGCATATAGGTGTCCTCAATTGAGGCGTTGCGTTCCAGCGATAGGGAGCTGAAACCGAGCGAGCCGCCTTTCGATGGTCCAACCACCACACCGTCCCTACCCATCCGGTCGAACCGGGTGACGCCGTGCGGCATCGCGATTTCTTGCACTTCGCGTCCATCAAGCGGCACGGCATAGACCGTCGCTGACTTTGCCTCTGTGCCATAGCCGCCCGCTGCATAGAGCAGATAGTCACCTACGAACCGGTTGTGAAAACGCCAACCCTCCGGCTCTGGCAGTTTGCGATAATTGTCGCGAACCAAGGAAGTATTGCCCCTATCAAAGGCATAGAACGGAACAGTGGCCATCGACACAGTCCCAGCAGAAAACTCGCTCGCCCACATTCCTTCGCCATTGCCCACACCGCGCAGCAATATGCGTAAGACACCGTCAGAGGCGTCCTCGGCAAAGGAGAACTGATCAACGGGCGCGCCTGCGACCTGAACCGCGCCAGGGCGCGCGCCATCAAGGGGGATGCGATAAAGCTGTCCAGGCGTTTTGACGGCGTCTTCGTCCCATCCGGTCTGCGCGGTGCCGGTCCATGTATAGACCGCCTCTCGCGAGACATAGAACGCGCGGCTTGATGTGCCGGCAATTGCCGTTGCACTGCATTCCAGCTCTGCCGTGGTCAGGTCACAGCGCGTGACGGTGTGCAGCATTTGGAGCGGGAAACGTCCGCTGCGATAGGGCTGCGCAACGAGGAAATCTTCAGGCGCCACCAACACCTCTGCTTCGTCCTCTTCAAAGGATCGCATGGCGGGAAGTGACGCATCCAGATCGGCCCAATTGGCATAGACCGGCGTGTACAAGATCAACTCATCCCCAATCAGGCGCGAGGCATAATTGGACGAGGAATAATAATCGCCAGACCGCATATAATGCGTGTCGCGATAGGTAAGTTCGCCGCTGTCGGAGATGTCGAAACGGTTCAGCTCTGTCCCGAATGCGCCATAGGAATAGCCGATGACGATGACCTGATTGCCGCGGATGAGCATCTCGTCATACCAAGTGTCACCAGGGTTCTTTTTCTTTGGAGGGAACGCGTCGATTGTGTCGACCGGGTCCAACGCTCCGTCGCCCGTGCGCACAGTGAATAACCGCCCGCGCCGCAACACAACTAGGAAATCGCCCGCATTCTTGACGATCCCGCCTTCATCAACGCCAGCTTCTTGCGTGTTGGTGATGCTTTCGCCCTCTGATCGCGCAGATGCATCGGACGCTTCGGCAGGTGCAGACACGGTCATTGCCATGACAGAGCCATCTTCAAATTCAGCGCCACGATATCGGCTCTGTTGAAGCGAAGCCATTTTTTCGGCGAATTCTTCGAGCCGCTGCTCGCTAGAAAAGCCGCTGAGGCCGGGGCCATCGTCGACAATGTCTGCCGATGGCGACGTTGCAGCTAAGCTAACCGCACCCAGCGCAACCGCGCCAATAGTGCCTGTGGTCAAAACGAATGATGCAAATGAAGCAGATTTCAGCACCGGACCTCTCCTTAATCCGATAGGGGAATACAAAAATGCGCATCCCAAGCTGAACACCGCCTTATCAAAGCGTTTTGGCAAATTCCTCTATGTTTTCTATAGTGATAAGGCTTGTCGTTTCAGCCTCACCCGCGATTTTCTTGATCATTGGGGTGAGCACTTTGCCGCCCAATTCGACGAAACTTCTGACACCGTCGGCGTGCATAGCTGCAACCCCTTCGCGCCAGCGCACGCGGCCTGTGACTTGCTGGACGAGCAGGTCCCGCTCTTCTTCGCCCGAAGTAACCTTAGCCGCAGTAACATTGGCAAATAGCGGCAATGCGAGATCACCCGGAGGCGTCTTTGCAAGAGCCTCTGCCATACGATCAGCGGCTGGCTGCATCAACGAACAATGGAACGGAGCGGAGACTGGCAACAATACGCCGCGTTTGATGCCGTGATCTTTGACCATCGCGGCAGCGCGCTCGATCGCGCCCTTGTGACCTGAGATAACGACCTGACCGGGATCATTGTCGTTCGCGATCTCACACACTTCACCTTCAGCGGCCACCGCTGCCAAGGCGGTCGCTTTCTCAATATCCGCGCCGAGCAAGGCCGCCATTGCGCCCTCACCCACAGGAACCGCCGCCTGCATCGCTTGCCCGCGCAGTTTGAGCAGCCGCGCCGTTGTCGCCAGATCAAACGCACCAACCGCGCACAACGCCGTGTATTCACCAAGCGAATGACCGGCGACGCATGAACCTTGTTCTATCAGCTTCACACCAAACTCAGCCTCCAAGACACGCAATGTTGCCATCGCATTGGCCATGATCGCCGGTTGCGCGTTTTCGGTAAGGGTTAGTTGATCCTCGGGGCCCTCGGCCATGATCGCCGAGAGTTTGAGGCCCAGCGCATCGTCAACTTCTTCGAACACGGCGCGAGCCGCGGCGCTAACGGCGGCAAGCTCGCTACCCATGCCGACTTTTTGACTGCCCTGACCCGGAAAAACGAATGCCCGCATTTTGAATTCTCCTGTTGGGCCGAGCGATTAAGCGGAGCGTGCAGGCCCGGCAAGACCGAAGGGCACAACTCTGTTGGTAGAAGTGTGCCCGATCTCGGCGCGCCCCAAATAGGGAATGCCCGCTCGATCACACCAATAGCGCGCAATATCTTCATCGCTCTGGCCGAATTCGACGTAGTTTTCTGGCACCGCCGTGATCGCGCCCAAGCGCAATCCAGCTAGGCGCGGCATGCTACCAGCGAGCGCAAAGAACATTCGGTCGATGGCGTAAAGGTGCTCACTCACCTCTTCGACCATGAGAACATGGCCCGAAAGGTCCGGCATCATTGGCGTCTTGGCCAACATCGCGAGCGTGATGAGGTTGAACGCAGCCGCCGGCGTGACGCCATCGAGGCTCGACTCCAACCCTGAATTATCGCCGCCAAACCAGCGCAGCACCCGCCGCACCGCCTCACGACCCGTTTCGGATCGCGCGCTGACGGGCATGGAGCCATGAGCGCATTGGCCAATGCCTGCACGATAGAGTGCCGCCAGCAAATAGCCGCAATCGGAAAAGCCAACATAAGTCTTCGCCCGCGCCGACGCGTTCATTTGCGCGACCGCAGCCTCAGCGATCCGATTGGAGCCATAGCCCCCTTTGGCAAACCACACGGCGTCAAAGGCGGGATCATTCGAGCATTCCAGCAATGCCGTCAGTCGCCGCAGGTCATCGCCTGCAAAATGGCCGTGCCGTTCAAAACACTGTTCATGAAAGGTGACGCTGTGCTCAGGAAACTCTTGTCCCACCAATGCATCGAGCGCGGCGGCGTGTTCGCGCGAAATTGGGGTAGCCGGGGCACAAATTGCAATTTTTGACATGTTCCAAGACTATGGCGCTTGTCAGTCACCATGCAAGCCAATAACCATAATCACCATGGTTGGGGTCAATGATCAGGCGCTCTCGATGCGTCCTTTCTTTTTTTGCGGCATTGGCGGGTCGGGCATGCTCCCTCTCGCGCAAATTGCGCATGGTCTGGGGCATGAGGTCGCAGGGTCTGATCGGTCCTATGATCAGGGGCACACACCGCAGAAATTTGCGTGGCTGGCGCAGAATGGCTTTGCCCTGTCCCCGCAAGACGGCAGCGGGATCACTTCTGCGGATCAAGTCCTGATCGCGTCGGCTGCGGTGGAGGACACTGTGCCCGATGCCGCGCGCGCAAAGGAATTGGGCCTGACGCGAATGACGCGGGCGGAATTGCTCTCGTCCTTTTTTAACGAGGCGGGATATTCGGTCGCGATTGGCGGCACATCAGGCAAATCGACCGTGACCGGCATGATCGCTTGGATATTGTCAGAGGCGAAATACGATCCCACTGTGATGAACGGCGCTGTCATGAAGAATTTCGTGAATGCTGATAACCCCTTCGCCAGCGCGCGTGTCGGGTCACCGCGTATCTTTGTCAGCGAAGTCGACGAAAGCGATGGCTCCATAGCGCTCTACAAGCCAACTATCGGCGTGTTGCTCAATGTCAGCCTCGATCACAAATCGATCGAGGAATTGCGCACATTATTCGGCAATTATGTCGCCGAAGCTGGGTGCGCGGTAATCAATTTCGACAATGAAGAGGCCCGCCACCTCGCTTCGCGCGCCGATCAAGTGGTCAGCTTTGCCGTAAACAATCCATCAGCGGACATCGCGATTGAACCGGGTTCGATTGAACAAACAGCCTTTGGGATCAGCGCCGCCGTGCTCGACAATCGCAGCAGCGAAGCCTTCCCCTTAATCCTCCCGATGCCCGGTATGCACAATCTGTCCAACGCACTTGCGGCTATTGCTGCGGTGAGTGCAGCCGGGATCGAAGTGGGGACCGCCGTCATGGCCTTGCGCAATTTTGCAGGATTGGCGCGGCGGTTTGATGTGGTGGGCACATCCTCTGAAGACATCACTGTGATTGATGACTTTGGTCATAACCCAGAGAAATGCGCTGCCACCTTACGCACTTTGAAAGCAACACCCGGCCGGGTCATCGCGTTCTTCCAACCGCATGGATACGGCCCGCTGAAGCAAATGGGCGACGAGTTAGCCGAAACCTTTGCGCGAGAATTGGACGATGATGACGTCACGATCATGTGTGACCCTGTCTATTACGGCGGCACAGTGGATCGCAGCGAGGGGACCGAACGGATCATCGATCTAATCAAAAGCCATGGCGGTTCTGCGCAGCATATTCCCGACCGAGGCGCATGTGGCGATGCTATTGTAGACATGGCCCGGCCCGGCGACCGCATCGTCGTTATGGGTGCCCGCGATGACACGCTTAGCAGCTTTGCAGAGGCTCTGTTCGAGCGTGTCTCTTTCACGACTCGGGACCTGTGAGTCTTTACGAAAAAGCGCGCCGACACGCCGGGTTTATGGCTGGCGCGCTGGTTATCGCGATCCTCTTCGTGCTCGTCGTGGAGCGGTTTTTGGGCCATTCCAGCATCGCATTTGGCATTGCTATTATCGGTCTGGTCGCCGCCAATGCGCGCATGTTGACCTTTAACTGCCCAACTTGCGGTAAGAACCTGTTCTTTCGCGGCATGTTCGTGGTGCCTTGGCCTAACCGGACCTGCGGCAAGTGTGGGACGGAACTGGCCCCGCCCAGCGATTAATGCGCGCCCTCATATCCGATCACATTGTGCAGCACGAACGTGATCACCGCACCTAACGCCAGCCCTAAAACTCCCGAAATCGCGGCATAGGTGAACCACCCGGCAATGCCCGATAGAGCGCCGGTCACGCCCGCAACCCAAGCCTCTGCGCCATGAGCGATATTATAAAGCAAGTGGAAACCAACTTCATGCGTGCCGTGGACGATGATGCCGCCCCCGACCCACAGCATCGCGACCGTTCCGATGACCGATAGAGCAATAAGGAGTTTTGGCACCGATGCGACCAGCGTGCGGCCAATGGATTGACTCGCGCTTGAATCCTGTTTGGTCATGTGCAGACCGACATCATCCATCTTCACAATGATAGCGACTGCGCCATAGACTACGATTGTGACCACAAACGCGACAAGAGCGAGCGCGAGACCGCGCTCCCACCATGTTGGCAGGTCCAGCTCATTCAGAGTGATCGCCATAATCTCCGCTGACAGGATCAAATCGGTGCGCACGGCCCCAGCAATACGCTGTTTTTCAAACTCGGCGGGGTCGGTGATTTCGTCTTCGACCGTCTTACCGTGCTTTGCTCCACCTAATTTCTCCAGCACCTTTTCGGCGCCTTCGTAACAAAGGAAAGCACCGCCCAGCATCAATATCCAAATGATCAGCCACGGCAGAAATTCGGACAGCAATATCGCACCCGGCAACAGGATTATGAGCTTGTTGAACAGGCTCCCTTTGGTGATCGCCCAGATAATCGGCAACTCGCGCGCAGGGGAAAGTCCCGTGACATAGCTGGGCGTGACTGCCGCATCGTCAATCACCACGCCCGCGGTCTTTGTTCCTGCCCGGCTTGCGGCCACAGCAATATCGTCGACCGACGCCGCCGCTGTGCGCGCAATCACCGCGACATCATCCAAAAGTGCGACCAGACCTGATGGCATGGTGAGTTCCCCTATTTGCTTTCCGCTTCAATCGCTCGCTCAATACCGTTTGGCAAGCGTCACAGGACTTGCAAACCCCAGCAAAACCGGTATGTGCGCGCATCCGCTCTTTCACGAGTGGAGCAAAGAAAGCCGGAGGGGCCCCGTCATTCGGATGGACCAGCCAACGATCGGCATTAGTATGAAAGGAAGCAAGATGGCTCTGTATGAGCATATCTTCCTTGCGCGTCAGGATTTGAGCCAAGCTCAAGTTGACACGCTGGCGGCCACGGCGACCGAGATCGTCGAAGCGAACAAAGGTAAGGTCACAAAGACCGAAACCTGGGGCCTTAAATCCCTCGCCTACAAAATTGACCGCAACCGCAAGGCGCATTTCGTCATGCTCAACATCGATGCTCCGGGCACCGTTGTTGAAGAGTTGGAGCGTCAAACCCGCATCAACGAAGACGTCATTCGTTACATGACCATTCGTGTTGAAGAGCACGAAGATGGCCCAAGCGTAATGATGCGTAAGAACGAACGCGACCGTAAGCGCCGCGAAACCCGTGAGGAGCGCGACTGATGGCACGCCCGTTTTTCCGCCGCCGCAAATCTTGCCCGTTCAGCGGCAAGGATGCCCCAAAAATCGATTACAAAGACGTGCGCCTGCTTCAGGGCTTTATGTCTGAGCGTGGCAAGATCGTGCCTTCGCGTATCACTGCCGTTTCTGCAAAGAAGCAGCGTGAACTCGCCAAAGCGATCAAGCGTTCGCGTCACATCGGCCTTTTGCCGTATATCGTGAAGTAAGGAGAAGAAGACATGGATATCATTCTCCTTGAGCGGGTCGAAAAGCTCGGCACGATCGGCGATGTAGTCACAGTGAAGGACGGCTATGCTCGTAACTTCCTGTTGCCACAGAAAAAAGCCCTTCGCGCGAACAGCGCTAACAAGGCTGTTTTCGAAGCGAACCGTGAACGTCTGGAAAAAGAGAACGCTGAAAAGCGCACCGTTGCAGAAGCTGCTGGTGGCAAGGTTGAAGGCGCAGAGGTCGTTCTGATCCGCGCGGCTTCCAACGCTGGTCAACTTTATGGTTCGGTCAATGTGCGCGACATGGTTTCGGGTCTTGTTGAACAAGGCCACGACGTTGACAAGAAACAGGTCATCATGGGCGCGCCGATCAAAACAATCGGCATGCACGATGTGACCGTTGCTCTGCACCCAGAGGTGCACGTCACTGTCAAAGCCAACGTGGCGCGTTCGGACGACGAAGCCGAACTGCAATCGCAAGGCGTCGACGTTCTCGCGCAAATGTTCGAAGACGAGCAACGCGAAATTGAGGAAGCGGCCGATGCCAATCGCATCGACCCCAACCTTGAGCCGGGCGAAATCCCTGCTGAACTGCTCGACGAAGGCGCTGCACCTGAAGCTGCTGAAGGCGAGACCACCGAAGCCGCTGATACTGGCGAAGAAAAGGCAGAAGACGACGCGTAATCGCGAGGTCTTCTTCATGCAAAACGGGCGCGGTGGTCAATTCGACCCCCGCGCCCTTTTTGTAAGAGGCCCTATTAGCCTCGTATCCGCGCATCACATTCGCGCGGGTGTCTTTGAAACCAGTGAACAATTACCTTAAGGAAACTGCATGACCCCAATCGCTAACATTCTCGAACAATTGCAAAGCCACTATGACGACGCGATCAACGCACTGCGCGCAGATGTGATCGCCTACGGTCAGTCAGGCACAATCCCGCCTGCACGAAAACGTCGGGATGGCAGCTATGCCTATCCGCAGCTGACATTGCATTATTCGGGACGTGGCGATCCAAAGGACCGCAGCCGCGCCTTTGGCCGGTTGGAGATGCAGGGGACCTACACCACCACCATCACCCGGCCTGATCTTTTCGCGCGGTATCTGTCTGAGCAGTTGGATCTGATCTTGGACGAATATGAGGTCGAAGTGACCGTTGGCCGGTCGCGCCAGGAAATCCCCTATCCTTACGTCTTGGACGGGGAAACAGGCGCAGCGATGCAAGGCACGCCGCCTTCTGAGATTGCCCAGCATTTCCCTTCGACTGATCTTGCGTTGATCGGGGACGAGCTGGCCGATGGTATTGAGTTCGATGAAGATGCCGACATGCCATTGTCGCTCTTCGACGGATTGCGCACTGATTACTCACTCGCTCGTCTTGCGCATTACACCGGCACAAAGGTTGAGGATTTTCAGGACTTTATCCTGTTCACCAACTATCACCGATACGTCGATGAATTCGTCAATTGGGGTGCCCAACAGATCGGTCCAAATGATCGTGGCACCGGTTACACCGGTCTGAGCGGTGCTGGCGGTCTGGATATCAATAGCTCTGTCGACAACGCTCAACAGCAGCTGTCCGATACGGCGTGGCGCAAGCATCAGATGCCGGCATACCACCTCAAACGGGCGGATGGTCGCGGGATCACTCTGGTGAATATTGGCGTTGGTCCTTCCAATGCGAAGACGATCTGCGACCATTTGGCGGTGCTGCGCCCGCATGCATGGATGATGATCGGCCATTGCGGCGGCGTTCGCTCTAGCCAGAGGATCGGCGATTTTGTCCTTGCGCATGCATATTTGCGCGATGACCACGTGCTCGACAATGTCCTGCCACCCGAGATCCCCATCCCCCCCATTGCCGAGGTGCAACAGGCTTTGGCGGTCGCAGCAGAACAGGTTTCTGGTGTCCAAGGGGCGAACCTGAAACAGCGCATGCGCACCGGCACCGTCGTCACGACCGATGATCGCAATTGGGAGCTCCACTACTCCTCCAGCGCCCGGCGTTTCTCTCAAAGCCGCGCGATTGCCGTCGAGATGGAAAGCGCCACAATCGCCGCGCAAGGGTACCGGTTCCGCGTCCCCTATGGCACGCTGCTGTGTGTGTCGGACAAGCCACTGCATGGTGAGATCAAGCTGCCAGGTCAGGCGAACAAGTTCTATGAAGAGGCGATCGCTGCCCATCTGCAAATCGGTCTGGAGGCCGTGGCGCATCTGCGTGACGAAGGTGATCGCCTGCACAGCCGCAAATTGCGCGCCTTTAATGAGCCACCCTTTAGGTAAACGTACCGTCGTAAACTTGCGTAGGATCGTGCTGCACAAGCGCTAACCAAATTCTTCGATAGCGTGCCCATGGCCATGGGTTGCAGCATCAAATCAGCGAAATTCGCGACAGCCGCATTTGCGGCGCAATCGGTGCTGGCTGTGCTGATCAGCGTGGTCATGATTTTCGCACCGCGCGGCAATGATACCGCGGCGATGCTTTATCCGATGACTGCTGAGGCGCAGCGCGCACTGCCCGAACTCCTTTCTCAGCGAGATACTCTGATCGTGTCGCGCGCCGCGTGGGATGGAGCCTTTGTTATTCGCGGTGCGCGCCCCAGTTTCTTCAACGCGTTGATGGAACGCGGCGTCCTGGTCCTCAATGCGTCCGCGCCGGGATGTGGGCCAGCTCCACAAGGGCTGATCCGATGATAGCGCATATCGATGAATTGCGACGCAGGGGCGTCGTCACAGTCACAATGGGCGGATGGCTCGTCGTCGTCGCGCAAGCTGTGATTGTTGTTTCACACGGTGCCAACGCTCTTGTCGCTCTTGCGTTGAGCGCGCTGCTCAATCTGATCCCGACATGGTGCGCTATGAGAGGTAGAACCGATCTCAATGCGCGCCTTGCCATTGGGGTGATGGCGGCGTTTCAACCAGCGCTGATCCTCTATGCGATGGAGGGTTCGCTTTGGCAGATCGACACGCATCTCTATTTCTTTGTCGCACTCGCCGCGTTGACGTTGATGTGGGATATTCGCCCTATCATCCTCGCTTGCGCACTTATTGCGCTTCATCACGTGGTACTGTCCTTTTTTGCACCCGATTGGCTGTTCTGGGGTGGCGGCGGCTTTGTTCGGGTGATGATCCATGCTGTCGCGACCGTCATGATCGGCACTTTGTTGTGCTGGACCACGTTGTGCCTGGCCAAAATGATGCGGAACATCGAAGAGGCGCGGGAGCATAGCGAGAACCAAGCTTTAAAACTGAAAGAGGCCGGTGTCTCGCTTCAAAGAGCTTTGACCAAGCTGGAAAAGGAACAGGAAGTGAGCGCCCGAACTCGCGCTGAAATCAGCAAGGTTCGCAAGATTGAATACCAGAAAGTCGCTGCGCAATTCGAAAGCTCAATCAGCGACGTTACCCATGCAGTGGCCGCTACTGCCAACATGCTGGAACGCTCTGCTGGCGAGCTAAAGAAGATTGCGACCGAAGCCGGAAATGAGGCGCGCGATGTGGCCCAATGCGCAAATGCGGCAAGCCGTTCGGCCAGCACTGTAGCCACCGGCGTTGCGGAGATGTCGCAATCGATCTCCAATATCGCGGTCAATGTAAGCCAGCAAAGCGAGCTGACCGCTCAAGCCACCGATCGATCAGGAGGCGGCGGAAAGGCTATTGGATCGCTGTCCCAGCAATCGCAAACGATTGGTGAAGCGACCCGCGCCATCGTACGGATCGCTCAGCGCACTGACCTGCTTTCTTTGAACGCCGCGATTGAAGCTGCATCTGCTGGCGCAGCTGGCCGTGGCTTCACCATCGTCGCGCACGAAGTGAAAGCACTCGCCGGACAAGCGGCTGAAGCGGCTACTGAAATCGATGAAATATTGAGCGGAGTTCACGAAGGCACTCTTGAGGCAGAGCGCAGTTTTGCCGGGATTGACGCCGTTATTGCCGAGCTTAATCAAGCCGCATTATCGATCCGCAGCGATGTCGAAAGCCAGCAACTATCCGCCGATACGATCGAAGAACATGCACGCGAAACCGCGGGCGAAGTGGACGCGATGGCCGAGCGCACCGAAGCTCTGTCACAACGCGCAGCAGCCGCACGCAAATTGTCGGACGAACTGGAACACGCCGCAGGTGCACTTGCGCAAAATGTGCGCAACCTCGAAAAATCAACCGAGGAATTTATGGGCAACTTGCAAGCTGCCTAGGGCGAGCCGGCGCCCAACGGCTTCACGGAAGGATCGCCAGTCCGTCCCCGCCCTCACCCGTTGGCAATCTACGCAGCACTTCGCCGCTTTCGTAATCAACCTCGGCCACGGTGTTACTCGCGGTTTCTGCGACATAGATCTTTGAGCCGTCGTCTGACCAAAGGATCGTCACCTGAAACCGGTCCTGCGCTTCTTCGGGAGAAGATACGGCAATGGAGCGGATGACTGCAGCACTGGCCAAATCGATCACCGTCAACCCGCCATCCATGAGATCGGAGGTAACAGCCACGTCCCCCTGAGGACGAATGGCGAGCCGCAGTGGGAAACGGCCAGTTTCGATTGTCGAACGCACTTCCATGGTGGTCGGATCAATCGCAAATGCCTGGTTCGAACCCCGCGCCGACACCCACAAAGTTTTGCCATCGGGTGATAGCGCAATGCCCTCGGGTTCTTCGCCAACAGTGATAGAGAGCGGCGCTGTTTCACCAACAAGATCGATCCGGGTAACGGTTTTTGAGCTAAGGTCGGTGGTCCAAGCGGCGCTTTCATCGGGAGCAACCGCGATCATGTGACTGCCCTCTTTGCCGGTAGAATATTCAGTTAGGCCAAAATCGCCAACTGCCTCGCCAACGATTGGGCTTGCGATCTTGAAAATTGATTGGCGCCCCTCCGCTGAAACATAGATTGCACCATCCTGATGCCAGACAATGCCATGCGGGCGAGCATTGTCGCCCAAGTCGATCGTAGCGGCCTTTGTCAAATCACGTGCGTAGAAGATATCGACCGTCTGCCCCCCATAGCAGGCAAGCGCGACATAGAAGCCATCCGGTGATGTCGCCAGTTCATGCGGGTTTTTGCAGCTCGGCAAGCGCAGCACTTCTTCGCCGCTTTCCAAATCAATTTTGGAGAGCGTGTTGCCCCGCTTGTTAGCAACGAACAAAGTTGGCACGTTCGCAACCTCTGCGACAGCAGCGTCAAGCGGCGCGTATTGGGTCGCCCCCTTCGCCTCACCCGCGGGATCAGGCCCCGGCGCACATGCACCGAGAGCGGCGACTACCAAAGAGGCGGCGAAAAACCACACTCTCACCAGCCCGCTTCCTGACCTTCATTTTGCTCTTCCAACCACGCCATCAATGGTGCGAAATACTCCACCATCGCAGTGCCGTTCATCTGACGCTCACCGGTGAAAGCCTCAAGCGCATCAGGCCATGGAACCGACGCGCCCAGCGCCAACATATCGTTCAGCTTCTCACCAACTTCTTCGTTTCCGTAGAAGGAACAGCGATGCAACGGTCCTTCCCAACCGGCCTGATCGCAAGCGGCTTTGTAGAATTGAAACTGGAGCAGGCGCGCGAGGAAATAGCGGGTATAGCTGACATTGCCCGGCACGTGATATTTCGCGCCTGGATCAAAGGCATCTGCAGGTCGTTCAACCGGGGGAACAATACCCTGATATTCGGTGCGCAACTCAGTCCAAGCGGTGTTGTAATCTTCCGGTGCGACAGAGCCGTCAAACAGGCTCCAACGATAGCGGTCGACCAGAAGACCAAATGGCAGGAAGGCAACCTTGTCCATCGCCTGACGCAGCAACAGGCCAATATCTTTGTCCGCGCTTGGCACTTGATCGGCTTCTAGCATGTCGATCTGCACCAGATATTCCGGCGTGATCGACAGCGCGATCATATCACCAATCGCCTCATGAAACCCGTCATTCGCGCCGGTCAGATAGAGGAAATCTTCCTGATTATAAGCGCGCTGATAGTAGTTATGACCAAGCTCATGATGGATGGTGATGAAGTCATCGGCGTTCGGCTTAATGCACATCTTGATCCGCAGATCATCGATATTATCGAGGTTCCACGCAGAGGCATGGCACACAACTTCGCGATCCGCAGGCTTCACGAATTGCGAACGCTCCCAGAATGTTTCGGGCAGCGGTTCAAAGCCCAGCGAGCTGAAGAACTGTTCGCCCACGCGGGTCATTTCGACGGCATCAAGGTCGCGCTCTTGGATCAGCTCGGTCAGGTCATAGCCGATATCTCCAGCCCCTTCGGGCGCGACAAGCGGGTAGATATTGCCCCATTCCTGCGCCCACATATTGCCGAGCAAATCAGCGCGGATCGGACCGGTTGCGGGCTGCACTTCATCGCCGTGATGCTCATTCAGCTTGCGCCTGACATAGGTGTGGAGCGCGACATAAAGCGGCTTAACCTCCTGCCACATCCGCTCCGTTTCCTCGGCGAATTGTTCAGGTGACATATCGTAACCCGAACGCCACATCGTGCCCAGATTATCGAAGCCCAGCTCGCTCGCACCTTCATTGGCGAGCGCAACATATTGGCCATATTCATCGCGCATTGGCGCACCAACATTGTCGTGCCAACTGGCCCACATTTCGGAGAGTTCCTCGGGCGTCCGCTCCAGATTGCCCATCTCCGCCTCGATATCAGAGCCGTTGATTTCTTCGCCATTCAGAGTGCCACGACCCTGTCCATATTGCGAGCCAAGCGACGTCGCGATTTCAGACAGTTCCTCTGCCGCACCATCGCGCGCAGGGGCTGGCAAACCGATGCCATAACGCAGCATTCCAAGCTTACGCTCAACGCCCGGATCAAGCCCCTCAACCGCCGCATACTTCGCCGCTTCGGTGGCGAAACCGACGCTCATCGTGGTCAGTTCGGCGCCGTATTGCGATGCGAGCGTGTTGGAATCGTGATTGATATTGGTCGCCTGCAACCATGAAACATGAGCGTAGGTTTTTGAAAACTCGCCAAACTCTGCCTCAACCATTGCCACAAATTCGGCGGCACCTTCCGGCGTTAGCGGGAACTGGGTCGCGCTTTCTTCAGCAGTATCGGCCTCGATATGAGCGTCAGCAAACGCCGGGACAGATGTTGCGGCCAGCGATACGGCAAGCGCAGCCGCCGATGCCTTCAGTGTGAGATTGGCAAATTTCATGCGGGTCAGTCCTCTCGGTATTGCGAATTATGGATGGATTTTGGACCGGTGTGCGGTTCTAATCAAGCGGCTCTCGACGAAAAGCGATCCACGACGAGCGCGATCAACACGGTAACGAACCCGGCGATCCAACTAGCCATCTTCACCGGACGCAGAGTCGATGCGAGCCCGGCCAAATCATCATCGCCTGTAAAGCGCATAAGTTGAATGAATTGCGCGATTGTCTCACCATAATCGGTGATGAGGAACACCGCTCCCGATACGAGCGCACCCCAGCCCAACAGACGCAGAATAGCTGATGAACGCGCGCGGTAATGCAGGCCCGCCAGAACGCACCCGACCCCGTAAATTCCGATAAAGATCAGGTCGGTCACCATCGCGATCACAGGCTCATTGACCAAGCCATCGGACCGCCATGATTGCTGGATCGCGTCCACCGTCGCTGCATCAGGCGCGCTTTGGTGTTCGCCGATCCCACCCGGCACGCTATCAGTGATGAGTGGTATGTGGAAATAGAGCGTGATGCCGAATGCGATCAATCCGCCTACCCACCAGATAATGGCCGTGCGTTTGGAGACGATCATTCAGCCACCAGAAACTGCAAAATCGCCTCACCCAATTCAGGCTTCGTCACACTGTTCAGGTGGTTGCCGGGAACTTCGGTGAAAGTCGCAGCGGGAATAGCAGCCGCCAATTCCTGTCCCGAGCCATTGTCTCCATCGTCAACGCCGCAAATCACGTTGGTAGGCATCGTGATATTAGCAAGGCTGGCGAGATCAAACGGGTCCATCCCATCCAGCAACAGCCGGGCGGCAACCCGGTCCACACCTTGCGATTTCAGGAATGTGCGCGCGACATAGGCAGGGTCGCCAGGCTTAATCGTGTCAAACTCATCAATAACGCGCTTAAAATGCGCTGCCCTGCGCTCCCAATCGGCAAGGCCCGAAACCCCCATCCCGCATGCAATCAATTTGCGCGGGGCAAGCACGCCGTTGGCGCAAGCATGGATCGCCGTACGCGCGCCGAGAGAAAAGCCCACAAGGTCATATTCCCCCGGTGCAAGGCCGATATGATCCACCAAAGCGGCCGCATCGCGCACCAACGCGCCACCGGGATAGGCAGCCGGGTCATGCGGGGCTTCGCTATCACCATGAACACGGAAATCGAGCATGATCGCCTCAAAACCCGCGTCAGCGAGCAGAGCGTCATGCCCCCATTTGATCCAGTTCATATAAGCGGAGGAAAACAATCCGTGGAGCAGGATAACCGGCCTGCCCGAACCCATACGATGAACGGCGAGCTGCGTACCATCAAAACTGGCGAAGCGTTCACCCGCCACGTTTCACCAGTCCCTTTTGCTCCATCCGCCATTGCACCAGATCGATCCGGTCCTGGCCAAAAAATGGCTCACCATCAAACACCAGCGTCGGCACACCCCAATGACCCGCGGCCTCCAAAGCGTCTTGATTGGCGGCGACCTCAGCATCGAGCGCTTCGGCATCGCTTATCGCCTCGGCATCAAGCTCCGCCAGATCAAGATCGGCGCGCGCGCTCGCTTGAGCGAGATGATCGCCTTCGTTCCAGCCATCGACCTCGCCTGAAAAGATGATGTGAGAGACCTGATAGGCAAACTCCAACCCCTTGCCCCGCCGCGAAGCCGCCTGTCCCAATCGCACAAGCCGGTGAATGATCGGCTGCTCAGCGGCAATCTCACGCGTCATGAGGTTTTGCACCACCGGATCAGGGCGTGGCCAACGGTATGGGATCTTGTGCATTTCAGCGACCCGCATCGAATCCATCAAGATGTAGCGCGGTGCAGCGGGGTTTCCGGTGAACAACAGGTCGGGATCGCGGATTGCAATCGGCCAGACTGGACGCAGCGCAATCTCCAGATCGAACTCTGCTGCCATCGCCCGGTATCTTCCAATCGCAAGATAGGAATACGGCGAGCGATAGGAGAAAAACAGATCAGCTTTGAGCGTCATGGACGGGTCCTCACGTTAGCGGAAAAAGCATTGAACGCCAGCATACAAGGTCGTCACACCCTCTTCGCCAAGAAAACCTGCCACATTGCCCGAGATAATGAACTCCTCACCCAAAGTGCTGTCAGTGATCGGGGAATAACCCTGCACCGCCTCAACATCCTCACGAGCCATGCCGAGAGACACATCGCCAGAGATCTGGATCGCATCGGAACCCTCTTCGACGAACCACCCGACCAGATTGCCGTTCTGGAAATTGACGGTCAGCCCGCCGGGGTAACTCGCGGTTTGCATCGGTCCTGCGCCGCATTCCTCATTCGTGGCCTGTTGGCTCGCATTGCCGAGCGTTTTAGCCAAAGCGGTGTTCACCTCTGTTTGCCCAGCGGCAAAAAAGAAACTCTCCGAACCCGCAGTCAAACCATCTTTGCGCAAGGACACAAGGTTCGGATCAACTTCGGTCGGAGCGACTTCTGCGCCGTTCATGCGGTCTGCCGGTGATGGCACATCGCTTTCGCACGCGGCCAAGGCAAACGCTGCAAGGCCCAAAACTGCAAATCGCGAACACATTTGGCGTTTCAAAACTGTCTTACCCATGGCGTTCTCAAGCTCCAGAAAATGACATCGACGTTCAACTGATTGACGGCATAGTCCTCAAACTCGCTGCGCGTAAATCGCTTTCCGGTCTGCGGATTGGTATAAGTGAGTGTGGGGCCTTGAACCGCCATTGCGACGATCGGCAGCCGATCGCCAGCCGCCTCAAGATACTGATAAGAGTTCTTCTCCTGCGCCCTTCGGTACGGAATGATATCCGGCCCGCCAATGCCGACCTGTGCTTGCTCGGCAAACTCAAAAATGCGGCTCATATAACCCTCGCTATTGTCCCACTCGCATGGCCAAAAGTTGACGTATTGAACCACATGAGATTGCGAGAAAGCGCGCCGTGCCGCTGCGAGGTTTTCCATCGTCGCATCGAAATAGCCATCACAGGTAAAGCCGGAGGCTTGTTGGACTTCTGGCGTCAGATCAACCGCCGTTTCTGGAAGATTGATGCCATGGATGCGCCCATCAAAGCGCTCTCCCAATGCCGCGAGCAACGCTTGAAACCGGGCGCGCAGGGCAGGATTCCACTGCGCACCCGTCCAGCCTGAACCCTCTGCCTGCCCCTCGCCTGCATTGTCTTTCTGGCGCACCAGACCGCCGGCATATTGCGGTTCAGTCAGGATGTATTCCGGCAGGTTCCGATTTTCCGGGAGGAAAAACCGATCTTGAATTTGGATGAATAGTTTCTTGTTCAGACCCTCGGCGATTTCCAAATCACGCTCGATCTTTGCAAAGGCATATTCGCCTTCTCGGGGTTCAAGCCGACGCCAGGTATAAATCACCTGAGCACCGTCAAAATCGTCGCGAGCGAGCAACTCGCTGTGCTCTGACAGTTCAGCCCCGCCTATAAAGATGAAATGCGATAACTCGTCGTCTGCCGAAATGTTCTCTTGCGCTGTCGCTGGCACCATCGACAGCACAATCAATGCGGCAATGGAGAAGACTGCCCGTCCAAGAACACGTGGCATTGGCGAGTTATCCTTTCTTCAAATGCCTCCGCCCCAGAAGCTCTGCAATTTGCACCGCGTTTAGCGCTGCGCCTTTGCGCAGATTGTCAGAGACGCACCACAATGTCAGGCCATTCTCGACAGTGGGATCTTCGCGCACCCGGCTGATATAGGTTGCGCTGTCACCGGCGGCTTCGACCGGGGTGACGTAACCTTCATCCTCACGCTTATCGACCAGCATGATGCCAGGGGCCTCGCGCAGGATTTCTTGTGCAGCCTCAGCGGAGAGCTCGTTCTCAAACTCGATATTCACCGCCTCTGCATGGCCCACGAAAACAGGGACGCGCACACAGGTCGCATTGAGCTTTACCTTGGGGTCGAGGATTTTCTTGGTCTCAACCATCATCTTCCACTCTTCCTTGGTCGATCCATCGTCGAGGAAGACATCGATATGCGGGATGACGTTGAAGGCGATTTGTTTGGTGAACTTAGCCGGTGCGACCGGATCGCCAACAAAGATCGCGCGGGATTGTTCGAACAATTCGTCCATTCCCGCTTTGCCTGCGCCAGAAACAGATTGGTAGGTTGAGACAACCACACGCTTGATCGTCGCGGCATCGTGAAGCGGCTTTAGAGCCACGACTAGCTGCGCCGTCGAGCAATTGGGATTGGCGATGATGTTGCGCTTGGAATAATCATCGATCGCATCCGGGTTCACCTCGGGCACGATCAACGGCACATCTGGTTCCATGCGGTAGAGCGAAGAATTGTCGATCACCACACAACCCGCGGCAGCTGCCTTGGGAGCATATTCCTTGGCTGGACCACTGCCTGCGGCGAACAATGCAATGTCCCATCCGGCCCAGTCAAAATGCTCAATATTCTTGCATTTGAGCATCTTACCCGTGTCGCCAAACTCGACCTCTGTGCCGTGAGAACGCGAGGATGCGACCGCAGCCACCTCGTCACAAGGGAACTCACGCTCGGCCAAAACCTGCATCACTTCGCGTCCGACATTGCCGGTCGCACCGACAACAGCCACCCGATAACCCAATTCACATACTCCAGTTCAAATGCTTGCGTGCCTCGCTGACCGCACTAGCGTGCCAATGCAAGGGGAAAGACGTGAGCGTAACTAAACAAGAATGGCGGTACAGCGCCAAGCATTTTGAGTTTCAGGGGCACCAGATTGCCTATTGGACGGGTGGAGATACGAATGCGCGTCCATTGTTGTTGATCCACGGCTTTCCAACCTGTGCATGGGATTGGGTTCCGGTGTGGGAGACATTGGGTGCAAAACATCACTTGATCGCCTGCGACATGCTTGGCTTTGGGCTGTCGGACAAGCCGCGTTCAGGATATTCGATCCATCTTCAGACCGACCTTCAGCAAGCGCTGCTGGCGCATTTAAGCATCGGTGAGTTCGATGCGCTGGTGCATGATTACGGCGTGTCTGTGGGACAGGAACTGCTCGCACGTCAGCAAGAAGTTTCAAGCGTGGCTGGCCTCGGTCAAATGGTGTTCCTCAATGGCGGTATCTTTCCCGATCAACATCGCCCGGTTTTGATGCAAAAGATTGGAGTGTCGCCCTTTGGTTTCCTTTTGGGCCTGCTCAACAATCGCGATCTATTCGGCAAAAGTTTTTCGCAAGTCTTTGGCCCACAGACCAAGCCGGATGAGCGCGAATTGGACGAGTTTTGGGAATTCATCGCCCACAAAAACGGCCATCGCATCATGCACAAGCTGTTGCATTACATTGCTGACCGGCGAACGCACAAGGAGCGCTGGGAGACCGCGCTGGTGGCTGCACAAGACAAGATCGGACTTGTCAACGGCGCACTTGACCCGGTTTCAGGGAAGCATGCCTATGACAAATGGCGCGACGTGGTGCCGAATGCGCGACATCACCTGATTGAGACCGTGGGCCACTACCCTCAGGTCGAAGCGCCTGAGCAAGTGGCCACTAAAGCATTGGAGTGGCTTACTCCGGAGGCGTAACACCGTGGCTCTCTAAGAAGCGGAACATCGTGTTCCACAGATGCGGACTGATCTGTTCGCCGGAAACGCGGTGCGTATAGCCAGGATAGAGCATCATCTCGAACGGCACATTGTTCTCTTGCATGACGCTGATCAGCTCGGATGAGTTTTCAAACACCACATTGTCATCCGCCATGCCGTGGATCAGGAGCAGCGGATCGCTGATTTTGGTTGCATCGGGAATGGCGCTGGCCGCTTCGTAGGCTTCAGGCACTTCGCGTGGGTCACCCATGAACCGTTCGGTGTAGTGCGTGTCATAGAGGCCCCAGCGCGTGACCGGAGCGCCTGAGATACCAGCGGCATACAGACCCGGATTGGCCTGCAACTGCTTGAGCGTCATATAGCCGCCATAGGACCAGCCGTAGATCGCGATCTTGTCACTATCGACGAAATCGAGCGTTTGCAGGAACTCAGCGCCGAGCCTCTGATCACGCACTTCGATCCCGCCCATCGCGCGGTAGAGCGGCTGTTCAAAGTCGACCCCGCGATTGGCCGTGCCGCGATTGTCCAACACAAAGTAGATATAGCCGCGATCCACCACAGCCTGCGCCAGCGCCCCGCCCCAGCCTTTGTCGACAAGCTGCGGGCCGGGTCCTGAATAGTGATAGTAGAACACCGGATATTCCTTGCCCGGCTCCATTTCAGGCTTGAGCATCATGTAATGCAGCGGCGTGCCATCTTCGGCTTCAATCGTGCCATATTCCGGCGTCACATGGCTCGAGAGGAAGGGTGTGTAAGGGTGGTCCGCATCCAGCGCGTTTTCCTCAACCCAAGTGATGCGGTTACCCGAAGCGTCTGCGAGATAGCTTTGCGTTGGTTGATTGGTGGCAGAGCGTGTGATGAGCAGTGTTTCGCCATCGCCTGCCATGCTAGCGGAATTGGAGAAAGCAGGGTCTGTGACGCGCTCATGACCAGCATCGCCTGAGAGGCTCGCGGAATAGACTTGTTCGGTCAGCACGCCTTCCACCGCTCGGTAGAAGAACTGGTTCTCGTCTTCGTTGACGCCGACCAGCGCCGTCACTGGCTCTTTGAGGCTGGTAAGCTGCTTCCAGTCACTGCCGTTGAAGCGGTAGAAGTTGCCGAACCCATCACGCTCTGACCACCACAGCAGGCTGCCATCTTTTAGAAAGCGGTAGTTGTCCGAAAGGTTGATCCAGTACTCCTCCCGCGCCGCTTTTTCGGTAAACCAAACCTCGCTTGCCCCCGTGGCCGGATCAACCCGAAGCATATCAAGCACAGTCTGCTCACGGTTCTGGCGCTGGACATAGACCATGCCGTCAGTGCCCCAATCAACGCGGGCGATGTAGATGTCGGTCTCTTCGCCAATGTCGATCTTCACGCGGTTCCCGCCATCCGGGTCCATCACAAACAGCTCAACAATCGCATTGTCAGAGCCTGCCACGGGATAGCGCTGGTCGAACACCGTGGTGCCGGTCGCGCCGATGGCGGCTCTGGTCACGATGCCAACGGGGCTTTCATCGGTGCGCTGCACGACAAGGTGGGTGTCATCACCATTCCACCAATATCCCGTCAGTCTGCCCATCTCTTCCTGAGCGACAAATTCAGCTTCTCCCCAGCGGATCGTGTCGTCTTCCTTGGGCGTGATTGGTGCAGCCTCACCGCCCACTTCCCCCACCCAAAGCTGGCGGTCGCGCACGAAGGAAACATAGCTGGATTGCGGAGACAAAGCCGGGTTCAACTCGCTTTCTTCCGTATCCGTCAGCCGAGTAACTTCGCCATCAAGCTTCGCGAAATACAGGTCCCCATCCAGAGGTACGAGCACGCCGCTTGCATCACTCGCCCATTGATAGGAAATAATACCCGAAAGGTTCCCGACACGCGCGCGCTCTCGCTGCATCTTTTCATCTTCGGACAGCTCGCGCCCGGTGCCTAAGGCCTCACTATCGACCAACATGCGCCATTCCTGCGCGTCAATATCGAAGCCCCACAAGTCATAACGCTCGCGATCATCCTCCCGATTGCGAAGAAGCGTCAGATAGCGCCCATCGGGCGAAAACTTCGCCTGACGCGGCGCGGGGCCGTTCAAGGAAGGCGAGGCAAAGACGCGCTCAAATGTGAGTTCGGGTGAGCCTTCGGTCATATGGGCATCCGCATTGGCTTGAGTTGGGGCTTGGGTGAGCAGAACAATGCCAGCAGCAGCGGCGAGAATGGGTAAGCGCATGGGTGGACAGCACCTTGTTGTTGGTTGACGCATCCCTCGCAATCACGTGCGTCCTTGGCAAGGGCACATACGAAAAAGGGCGACCCTTCGCAGGGCCGCCCTTTCGAATTTCGCTTGTATGCGAGACTTACGCCTTAGGCGCGTTGTCCCGGCGTTCGGCAATACGCGCACGCTTACCGGTGCGGCCACGCAGATAATACAGCTTAGCGCGACGCACGACACCGCGGCGGACCACGGTGATGCTGTCAACGATTGGCGCGTAGAGTGGGAACACACGTTCCACACCTTCGCCAAAGCTGATTTTGCGCACAGTGAAGTTGCTGCCCATGCCGCGGTTCGAACGCGCAATGCACACGCCTTCGAAGTTCTGGACACGCTCGCGGCTGCCTTCTTTCACCTTAACGCCAACGCGGACGGTATCGCCTGCACGGAATTCTGGAATCTCTTTTTCAACCTTGCCGATTTCTTCGGCTTCGATTTGCTGGATCAGGTTCACTGGTCCGTTTCCTTATCTTTTCGCCGCGCGCCAGAGGCAGACTGGTCCCGAACGTCCTTATAACGTTCCCAAAGGTCCGGCCTGCGTAACCTAGTGTCAGTTTCCGCTTGCGCTTTACGCCAAGCCTCCACCTTCGCATGATCCCCAGATCGCAGCACTTCGGGGATCGTGCGCCCTTCCCATTCTTGTGGTCGGGTATATTGCGGGTACTCAAGAAGACCGTCCTCAAACGACTCTTCAGTCCCACTAGAAGCCGCGCCCATTACGCCGGGAAGCAGCCGAATGCAAGCATCAAGTATGGCGAGCGCGGCGGGTTCTCCGCCCGAAAGAACGATGTCGGCGAGGCTGATTTGTTCGATCTGAGGACGCGCTTCGAAAAGCCGTTCGTCAAAGCCTTCAAACCGGCCACATAGGATGGCGACACCGGAGCCGCCGGCAATCTCTCTGATGCGGGCTTGCGTGATGGGTTTGCCGCGCGGAGTCATGGCGAGGATTGGTATGTTCGGCTGACGCTCAATCGCGTGATCGACGGCTTTGCCAAGGATATCAGCCTTGAGCACCAACCCGGCCCCACCACCAGCAGGCGTATCATCAACCTTGCGATGTTTGTCCGTAGCAAAATCGCGCGGGTTCACGGTGTCGCAAGTCCAATCGCCGCGCTCCAACGCCTTACCCGCCAGTGATTGGCCAAGCGAGCCGGGGAACATCTCAGGGTAGAGGGTGAGGATTTGGGCGGCGAAGGTCATTTCAGTTGTCTAGAAAGCGATCATCTTGACCCGGATACTTTGCGTCAAAGACGATATCTGAGATTTGATAAACGATTTGCGCACAGTTGCTCACAAAGTCATCATCAGCGAGCACAAGCGTATCAATCTCAGTGCAGTCACCCTCATCGAAGAACTCTTGGTCCGGCAACTTAATAAGAAATGGAAGCTCTTCCTCAAATTGTCGCAGTGTATCATAGCTTCGGCCAGATCCGTGCTTGAGGACATTAATAGCGTGCTTAAACAAATCGAATCTCTGCAAGAGGTCGTTCTCTCCCCTTTCTTCCAACAAAGCACGCGCTTCTCGGAAGCCATCTTCCGGTTCCAACTCTCTTTGCAAGTCAGCCTCAAAAATCGAGAACATGCCGACTGCAGTCACCGCATATTGTAACCGCAACGATTGAAGGTTCTTTATATGAACCGAAGTCGGATGCACCTTCATCAATTTTTCGATCTCGGCTCTCGTGTCCTCGATGAGAGTCCTCATTGAGGCAACGCAACCTTCAATAAGCAATGGAAATCTATTCAACGAAGTTCACCCCATCCTTCGCCCGCGTATCCACATTAAGCTCAAACACGTCAGGCCGCGAATAGTGGCCGTCTGTGTCCAGACTCGCGAGGCTTTGCCCGATCTCGCTTAGTTCCAGTTCGGCGTGGAGGATTTCTTCGCCCTCGCCCGCTTGCGCCAGCACCCGCGCATCGGGGGCGATGATCATGGAGCCGCCTTTGTTCAGCACATCGCTTTCGATGGCGTTGAACAATTCCTCGGCTTCTGGAGACCCGCCGACCCGTTCAAGCCCCTCAAACAAATCCGCTTTCTTCTGCACCAGCCCTGCGGCGAGGACAAAGCAGCGACCCTCCATCGCATAATGCCGTGAGGCGAGTGCATATTCCTCGCGCACAGTCGGCCAAGCGGCGACATGGACGCTTTCACCCAGATTGTGCATCGCTGCGCGTGCGAGCGGCATCCAGTGCTCCCAGCAAATCAGGTTGCCTGCCCGGCCCCATTCGGCCTGATGCACGCCAATGGTCGAGCCATCGCCGCGCATCCAGATCAGGCGCTCGCCATGGGTTGGCACCAGCTTGCGGTGGTCGAGTGGCGGCAGGCCGGGGCGGAAGAGGAGTTGATTGTTGTAAAGGCTCTGGCGAACCCGCTCATGCGCGCCCAGCGAAATGCACGCACCGCTTTCATCGCACAGTTCCTGCAAGGGCAGCAGCCGCTCATCACCCGGCACAATGGCATTGTCGAGCATGATCTGATGGCACGCTTTGGTCCCCGGATGGTCCCACAAAGCCGCGCCCGGAGCCTCATCAAGCCACAGCGGATAGCCGCCCAGAAACGTCTCCCCAAACGCCACAAACTGCGCGCCGCCTTCGATGGCTTCATGGGCAAGACGGGTGGCTTTTTCGATCCCTCCGCTAAAGTCGAGCGGGATCGGGGCGGCTTGGCAAATGGCAACGTTTAGCTTGGTCATGAAAGCCGCTTAGGCCGGGAATTCAGCCCCCGCAACCACCACATCCACCGCCGCCGCAGCCGCTATCCCCGCCGCTATCGCTGTGGTCACCGGTATCGCCGCCTGCGCCGCCATAGGCCGCTTGCCTTGTCGCATGAACCGGCTCCCATGGAGTTCCAACCAGCACACCTGTGCCAAAGATTGCCACGGCATAGCCTGCTTCACTCGCCTGAGGTGCACGTTTAAGCCGGCCTGATCGCTCCTCAAGATCGCGGATCGCCGCGTTTCCCATCATCGTGCGGGCATTAAGCCGAACCGCCCGGATCACGCCTGCAATGGCAGTGAGGCACAGCAATACAACAAGAAAACCGGTCGGCTCTCCTGCCGCCGCGCCAGCTTGCTCACGATAGAGGCCAATGGCGAACAACACGATATAGGGCAGCGTTGAAAGCACACGCAGTTGCAATCGGTCACCCTGATCCATCAGCAATCCGCGCTGGATCAGGCGCGCTTCTACTTCGCGAGCTTCGTTTTGCAGGGTCTTCTTAAAGTGCGACAATTTCAACGCACCAATTTCACGCAGGATGGAGCGCTCTACATCGCTCACATCCAACTCAGTGCGAGCCACGCGCAGACGTTTGTTCTCCGCCTCTGCGAGTCCCCCTTGCGCGAAAAGTTTCGCCATCAAAGCGGTGGCATGCCGCACTTTCCCGCCTGAGAGAAAGGCGATTTCTTGCATGTCATTCACTTCTGCGTGCGCACCTTCGGGTCGCAGGTTGGCTGGTATCCAAAGCCCTACAAAGACGCATGTTATCAGCATCATGAAATAGAAAACCAGAAAGTCGAACCCCGAATAGGAGGCAAATATTTCCATCAGAAAATCACTCCCACTAACACCGCGATCACAACGCCAAGCGCGATCCACCCGAACGCGCCGAGGATCGCAAATTGCTTATCAAGGATCATAACATCCGCCGGGTTAACGCGCTGCCCCATCGGATCTTTGCCAAAACGTCGCTTCACATCGGGCCAGATATCGATGGGCGGCGGTTCGTCAAAAGTCGCTTCGTATGAGGCGAGTGTCGCGGCGTATTGGTCGTAATACCGGTCGCGTTCGTGCCCACCCCCGGCGGTGGGGCCGTGATGGAGGTCTTTGCCCAGCACTTGTGGACAAAATTCGCGCCAGTAATCGCGGCTATAAGTGAGGTGCAGGTGCCATGCCTGATCAACGGCATCTGATGGCGTAACTTCGTGTCCTGCGGTGCAGGCGAGGTAGCAGAAGCGTTTGTACTCGTGGATCACACGGGCCGCATGTGCATCATCCCAGCGATTTTCGCGGGCGAGGCGCGCGGCGAAGCTCAGCTTTGCATCACCGGGGCCGATCTCATAGGCGGCGAGGCGTTGCCATAGTTCAGTCGATGTGTGGGGTGCCTTGGCGCTCATGGCGCTAATCGTCGGCGAAATCCTGCGCAATCACAAGCCGCGTTGTATCCCAATCCAGAACCGCGTCTTTGGTCATAGGGACCATAAAGCTCTTCATGCCTTTCGCCGGGGCAGGTTCACGAATGATCTCAACAACGTCCGTCGCGCCGAAATTTTCGACCGCCGTGACCCGGCCAACTGCGACGCCTTGGTCGGTTTCCACGGCAAGGCCAATCAGGTCGGCGTGGTAATATTCACCCTCACCCAAAGCGGGTAGAGCGGCCTTAGGAACGCTCAGCACAGTGCCGCGCAGCTTTTCGGCCGCACCGCGCCCTTGCACTTCAGCTAACCGTGCAATCGCGCCGCCTTTGTTATCCGAGCGCGCTTTTTTGAGGGTGAATGCCCCGTCATTGAAGCTTTTATGCTGGCGGAGCGCTTCCAGGCCCTCCCCCAGCAATTTTAGACGAACTTCGCCCGCAACGCCATGCGCGCCGGTGATGGCAGCCAATTCCACCATCCCGGCGCTTTGGTCTTTTGGCGTGTCCGCCACAGCCCTGGTTTAGCCTTCTGCCTTATCTTCGGCAGGTGCTTCCTCGGCTGCTGCTTCTTCAGCCGGTGCCTCTTCTGCAGGTGCAGCTTCTTCGGTCGCAGCTTCTTCAGCTGGCGCTTCCTCAGCAGGAGCCTCTTCGGCAGGTGCTTCAGCAGCAGCTTTCGCTTCTTCCTCAGCGGCCTTTTTGGCCTCTTCTGCTTCCTTGGCCTTTTCAGCTTTCTCTTCAGCGCGCTCAGTCGCTTTTTCGCCCGGCTTCGCTTTATTCGGGTTGTTGCGCGCAGTGCGCTCCAGAATACCAGCAGCGTCCAAGAAACGCAGGACACGGTCTGAAGGCTGTGCGCCAACGCCGAGCCAGTAACGCACGCGATCTTCGATCAGCTTGACACGGTTTTCATCGTCTTTGGCGAGCAGCGGGTTGTAGGTGCCGATCTGCTCGAGATACTTACCATCACGTGGTGAGCGGCTGTCAGCAGCCACGATGCGGTAATAAGGACGCTTCTTTGCGCCACCGCGCGAGAGCCTAAGTGCAATTGCCATAATGTGTTACCTTTCAAATCCAAATATCTAAAATACTTACAAATTCTATTTCTTATCCTTGGGTCCGCCTATACCCGGAAGACCCGGAGGCATTCCGCCCATTTGACCACCGGGCCCGCCCAATCCGGGGAGACCACCACCGGCAGGTCCGCCCATACCGGGAGGCATTCCGCCGGGGGCACCGCCACCACCGCCGCCAAACATCGCGGCGAGGCTTTTTAGGCCCCCCATCTTCTTAAGCTGTTTCATCGCGCGGCCCATTTCTTGATGCATTTTCAGCAGCTTGTTGACCCGCTGCACATCAGTGCCGCTGCCCGCTGCCACGCGTTTTTTGCGCTTGGCATTCATCAAATTGGGGTTGGCGCGTTCTTTGGCCGTCATGGATCCAATAATTGCGTCCATATGGACCAAAACTTTGTCGTCCATGTTGGAAGCGGCCATCGCCTGTTTGGCCTTTTTCATGCCAGGCATCATGCCTGCCAGCATCCCGAGGCCGCCCATATTCTGCATTTGCTTCAATTGCATGCGCAGATCGTTGAGGTCGAATTTGCCCTTTTCGAAATTCTCAGCAAGCTTGGCTGCCTCGTCTTCCTTGATCGTCGCAGCGGCTTTCTCGACTAGGCTGACAACGTCGCCCATGCCAAGGATGCGATCTGCGACAGAGCCAGGGCGGAACACTTCAATCGCATCGAGTTTCTCGCCGGTACCGGCAAACTTGATCGGTTTGCCCGTCACTGCGCGCATCGAAAGCGCCGCACCGCCGCGCGCATCGCCATCCATCCGAGTCAAAACCACGCCAGTAAGCGGGACTTCGCCAGAGAAGCTTTGCGCGACATTCACCGCATCTTGGCCCGTCAGAGCATCGACCACCAACAACACTTCGGTTGGGGCAGACACGCTAGACACGGCCTTCATTTCGGCCATCAGCGCTTCATCGACATGCAGACGGCCCGCAGTATCGAGCAACAGCACATCAAAATTCTGCAACCGCGCTGATTCCATCGCGCGGCGAGCAATATCAACCGGCTGTTGACCCGTTACGATCGGCAGCGTCGCAATATCAACCTGCTCACCCAGAACAGCGAGCTGTTCTTGCGCTGCCGGGCGATTGACATCAAGCGAGGCCATCATGGCCTTCTTCCCGTGCTTTTCGCGGATCAGCTTGCCCAATTTGGCGGTCGTTGTGGTTTTACCAGAGCCTTGCAGACCCACCATCATGACGACGACCGGCGGTTTCGCTTCGAGGTTCAGGCCCTCGCTTGCTTCATCGCCTTCATCGCCGGAGAGCATCGCGACCAACTCGTCATGGACGATCTTGACCACTTGCTGACCCGGAGTGACCGATTTGAGGACTTCCGACCCCACGGCCTTCTCAGTCACGGCGTCAATGAACCGGCGCGCGACAGGCAGCGCCACGTCTGCTTCTAGCAACGCCACGCGCACTTCGCGCATGGCATCGCGCACGTCTTGTTCTTTAAGCGCGCCGCGGCCTTTCAGCCGGTCAAAGACGCCACCTAAGCGGTCGGACAGATTGTCAAACATCGTCTTCAACTCCTAAAACCGAGCTCGAATGAACCGAGGCCCGATAAACGCGAAAAACGCCGGCGAACGAAACCTCGTTGGCCAGCGTTGCGGATATCCATTGGATGAACCGACTTAAATATGTTTCGATGGTGGAGCCTAGCGGGATCGAACCGCTGACCTCAACACTGCCAGTGTTGCGCTCTCCCAGCTGAGCTAAGGCCCCATTTCATCGATTTTGCGACCCTACCATAAATAGAGCCGCGATCCTGCCATCGCAAGAGCCGCGATCCTGCCATCGCAAGAGCCGCGCCGATTACGGCGCGACCTCGCCAAAGGCAAGTCCTATTTAGCTGTCGACGTCGTCATCGTCGCCTTTGCCCTTGGCCACGCCAAGGTCATCGTCGCCGCCAAGGTCAACATCGTTATCAGGCGAATCTTCTGCGTCGTCGATATTTTCGATGTCTTTCAGCTCATCATCATCATCGTCGCCGCCAAGATCGCTATCTGGCTCAGCGTCTTTTTTCTTCGCATCCGGTTCAAACGGGATCGGCTGTTTCGATTTCAGAACAGGTTCCGGGTCCCATTCTTCGCCGCATTCGATGCAGGTGACAGGGTCATCCTTGCCCAGATCATAGAAACGTTCCCCGCATTTGGGGCAGGAACGCTTTGTGCCCCATTCTGGCTTAGCCATTCGATAAATCCTTGGTCACTCCGCATCGTCGCGGAAAAAACATGTGTGTTCGTTGCAGTTAGTGGGATCAGGACCGTTGCAATTCAAGGCGTGATTGCGCGCGTCCCATCCAAAGTGGAGCGCGCCTTGCCATAGGGTCAGGGCGCTGTCAAAGACCGCCCTCGAAATGTCCAAGTATACCTTCACCTCCGATGGCCCCTTAACAGGCCGCCTGCGCGTGCCCGGCGATAAGTCGATCAGCCACCGCTCACTGATGTTTGCAGGGCTTGCAGTGGGTGAAAGCCGCATCACCGGCTTGCTCGAAGGGGAAGACGTGCTCGCCACAGCGGCGGCCATGCGCCAGCTAGGCGCAGATATCGAGCGCATGAGCGAGGGAGAGTGGCGTGTGAACGGCGCGGGCCTTGGCAGTTTGCTAGAGCCGCGCGGAGCACTGGATATGGGCAATTCGGGCACTTCGACCCGCCTGATGATGGGTTTGCTGGCTAGCCATCCGATCACCGCCACCTTTACGGGCGATGCAAGTCTGTCAGGCCGCCCGATGAACCGCGTGATCGACCCACTGAGCCAAATGGGCGCAAGTTTTGAAGCGAGCAGCGGAGGCACCCTGCCCTGCATGCTGCGCGGGGCGGCGCCCGCTGTGCCTATAACCTACCGCCTGCCTGTGGCGAGCGCGCAGGTAAAAAGCGCGGTTTTGCTCGCAGGCCTCAACACACCAGGCATAACCCGCGTGATAGAGCCTATCGCCACCCGCGATCACACCGAGCGTATGCTGACCGGGTTCGGAGCAACATTGGAAGTTGGTGAGGACAATGGGGAGCGCGTTATCGCTATCCATGGTGAAGCCGACTTAAGCCCATGCGATGTGATTGTCCCTGGCGACCCGTCTTCAGCTGCATTTTTCATCGTCGCTGCTTTGTTGGTGCCAGGCAGCGACCTTGTGATTGAGAATGTCGGCTTAAATCCAACCCGCGCCGGGATCATCACGGTGTTGCAGCAAATGGGTGGATCAATCGAAGAACTGGATCGCCGCGAAGTTGGCGGGGAGCCGGTCGCGGATTTGCGCGTACGACACTCTATGCTCACGGGCATTGATGTTGATCCGGCGATTGTGCCGAGCATGGTCGATGAATTTCCTGTCCTGTTTGTTGCCGCTGCCGTGGCCAAGGGGACAACGCGAACAACTGGTCTTGAAGAATTGCGCGTGAAGGAAAGCGACCGGATCGCGGTTATGGCCGCTGCTCTCACTGAAGCCGGTGCGCAGGTGACTGAGCATGAAGACGGGCTTGAGATCGAAGGAACTGGGGGTGAGCCACTGCGCGGCACCGGAAATGCACCTGTCGCAACCCATCTCGACCACCGCATCGCGATGAGCATGGCCATTGCCGGCCTGGTCAGTGCGAATGGCGTGCAGATCGACGACACCGCTCCAATTGCAACCAGCTTTCCGACCTTTATGGAGCTGCTTGAAAGCGCCGCAGCATGACCACCCCGCTGGATACCTACTCGATCATCGGCTTCTTTGGCACCGCCTGCATCATCGCGGCCTATGCCTACCTCACCTATGTCGACAAACCCAACCCGTACATTCTGCACGGCACCAATCTGGTCGGCGCAGCATTGCTCACGATCAGCCTTGTCGTGCACACCAATTGGCCCAGCCTTGTGCTTGAGGGATTCTGGGCGGCCATCGCGATCTTTGGTCTCGTAAAGGCCTTGCGCATGAGGCGGGTCAGCGACAAAAGCGCTCAGTGATCAGACGCCGCATCTTTGCTGCACTTTTGCTCTACGGATTTGCCATCGGGTCAGTGCTGTTTTGGCATGATGGGCAATTTGACTGGGGCACGTTGGCAGTCAATCTTGCCTCAGCAACGGCGGGCATGATCTTTCTGCATATGCGGTGGAGCGACAAGGAAAGCCGCGCTTTGACCCCGCAAAAGGTGAAGGACATTTTCTCATGATCATCGCCGTCGATGGCCCCACTGCAAGCGGAAAAGGCACTATTGCCAAACGGCTCGCTCAGCATTTGGGCATCGCCTATCTGGACACGGGGTTGCTCTATCGTGCAGTCGGACGGCAAGTCGCGATCAGCGAAGGCGACCCAGATAATCCCGCCGATGCGCTGGCCGCTTGCGGATTTCCCGATGAATTGTTGCAAGATGACAATTTGCGCACAGAGGCCACCGGCGGGTTGGCAAGCCGCGTCTCGGTCCATCCTGAAGTGCGTCAGGCGCTGTTTGAACGCCAACGCGCCTTTGCTGAGCAACCGGGCGGTGCAGTACTGGATGGGCGCGATATTGGGACGGTGATTGCGCCCGACGCTGACGTGAAGCTCTTCATCACCGCCAGTGTGCAGGCTCGCGCACGGCGGCGCTGGCTCGAAATGGTGGAGAAAGGGATCGGTACAGAGGACGAGATCCCTCTGATAGAAATAGAAAAAGATGTGGTTCAGCGCGACGCACGCGACATCAATCGCAAGGATGCTCCCCTAAAGGCAGCTCCCGATGCGATGATTATCGACACGACGGAATTCGACCGAGAGGCCGCGTTCGAAATGGTCGTCGAGGCAGTGCACGAAGCGCTGAATAAGGCTTAGTTGCCCCAGCCACCGCTGGAATCGCCTGACTGCCAGCCATCAGCGGACCCATTGCTGGCCTTTTCCATCTCGCGCGCTGTGGTCAGCGCTTCGCGTCGCATGTCGCCCATATTGTCGATCGCAACCGCACCCATACGTTTACGGATCATTGCGGAATCAATCTCGCGATTGTGCAGAACAGCAATCACGAATTCATCGACATGCTTTTCATAGATTTCACTGACTGTATCGCCAATCGCCGTTTCGGCGTCCGGGCATGATGGAGTTACTCGTGTCCACTCCTCATCAATCGCTTCAACGCGAGCTTCGCAAAGAGGAGGTGCCATTCCGCCGCCATTGGATGAAATGCGCACTTTGATCGTATCGCCATTTTTGCTGACCGCAGTGATCGATTGCGTCGAGCTGCCACCATAGCTGAACTCTTTCTTTGCACCGGTCAGCTTTGCCACCACTGCGTCTTTCGACATGAGATAGCTGTTCGGCCCATGCCCGCCACACGCGCTAGTCAGCATCGCGCCAACTGCAATCGCCATCATTCCCGCCGAACTCTTTGTGAAAACTCGCATGTCTGCCCCTATGCCTTGTATTCGATCCAATCTGTGAAGTTGCCACACGGATTAAACTCGGTTGGTTAGGAAACCCTTATCAACCCACCACTCCGCACGCCCAATTCCCTTGCTTTGTTGGGCATTCTCGACTAGGCGCCCCCCGTTCCAACCCAATCAAATACGGATTGAGCGAACCTTCACATATGCATTCGGCTGTGTGGAGACTGACGGCCTCTTGCCCTGCTAGCCCGCGCAATGGTGCGAGGGAGGCAGTTTAAGACCCCGGACAACCGGTGGCCGGTAGCAAACGATACAGGATACGCCTTACCTTATGGCAACTGCACCTAACCCTACGCGCGACGATTTCGAAGCGCTCCTTAACGAACAACTCGGCGGCGCCGGCGAAGATGGCTTTGAAGGCCGCGTCGTCATGGGCACGATCACCGCAATCGAAGCGGGTCACGCTGTTATCGATGTCGGCCTCAAAAGCGAAGGCCGCGTCAACCTCAAAGAATTTGCACGCGGCGATGATGACCACGGTTTGACCGTTGGCAACGAAGTCGAAGTGTATGTCGACCGCGTCGAAAACGCAGACGGCGAAGCCATGCTCAGCCGCGATCGCGCCCGCCGCGAAGCCGCTTGGGACAAGCTCGAAAACGAATTTGGCGAAAGCGCCCGCGTCGAAGGCCGTATCTTTGGCCGCGTCAAAGGTGGCTTTACTGTCGACCTCGACGGCGCTGTTGCATTCCTTCCCGGCTCACAAGTCGATATCCGCCCAGTGCGCGATGTCACTCCGCTGATGGAAGTGCCTCAGCCGTTTCAGATCCTCAAAATGGACCGTCGCCGCGGCAACATCGTTGTATCGCGCCGTGCCGTTCTTGAAGAGACACGCGCAGAACAGCGCAGCGAACTGATCAATGACCTGGCAGAAGGTCAGGTCATCGACGGTGTGGTCAAGAACATCACCGATTACGGTGCGTTCGTTGATCTCGGCGGCATTGATGGCCTGCTGCACGTCACTGACATGAGCTACAAGCGGGTCAATCACCCCAGCGAGATCATCGAAATCGGTCAGACTGTCACAGTTCAGATCGTTCGCATCAACGCCGAAACACAGCGTATTTCGCTGGGCATGAAGCAGTTGGAAAGCGATCCGTGGGATGGCGTGGCTGCGAAATACCCTGTCGATATGAAGCTGACCGGTCATGTCACAAACATCACCGAATACGGTGCGTTTGTGGAACTGGAAGCAGGCATCGAAGGCCTCGTCCACGTATCCGAAATGAGCTGGACCAAGAAAAACGTCCACCCGGGCAAGATCGTTTCGACCTCGCAAGAAGTCGAAGTTATGGTCCTCGAAGTCGACAGCGAAAAGCGTCGTATCTCGCTTGGTCTCAAGCAAGCTCAGCGCAATCCATGGGACGAGTTCGCAGAGAAATTCCCTGTGGGCGCGGAAGTCGTTGGCGAAGTCAAGAACGCGACCGAATTCGGTCTGTTCATCGGCCTCGATGGCGACGTCGACGGCATGGTCCACATGTCGGATATCGCTTGGGGCATTTCAGGCGAGGACGCATTGGCGCTTCACCGCAAGGGCGAAGAAGTCAAAGCCGTTGTTCTTGACGTGGACGTCGAGAAAGAACGCATCAGCCTTGGCATGAAGCAGCTCGAAAAAGGCGCTCCAACCGAAGCAGGTGCAGCCGCAGCTGGCTCACTCCGCAAGAACCAAACGGTTACCGTTACGGTTCTCGAAGTGCGCGATGGCGGGCTCGAAGTGCAAGTTGGCGAAGACGGCGCAACCGGCTTCATCAAGCGCTCTGACCTTGGCCGCGATCGTGACGAGCAACGCCCTGACCGTTTCCAGGTCGGCAGCAAGCTCGACGCAATGGTCACCGGCTTCGACCGTTCGAAGAAACCAAACTTCTCGATCAAGGCGCGTCAAATCGCCGAAGAGAAAGAGGCAGTGCAGCAGTTCGGTTCATCCGACAGCGGCGCATCGCTTGGCGATATTTTGGGCGAAGCGCTCAAGAAGAGCGACGACTAAGCAAACTGCCTTTGTGGCAATTGAGAAAGGCCCGTCTGCACATGTTGCAGGCGGGCCTTTTCTCTTGTGGTGGACGTGGTAGAATAGCCTCATGCTTACAGTTCACCAATTCCCTTGCCTGTCCGACAATTACGGATTCCTGCTCCACAATTCGGTGACGGATGAAACCGCCGCGATCGATACGCCTGATGCGAAGGAATATCTGAAACAGGCCGAAGCCAAGGGCTGGACCATCACCCATATCTGGAACACGCATTGGCACCCTGATCACGCAGGCGGCAATGCTGAGATTGTCGAGGCAACCGGCGCGCGGGTGCTAGCCCCTAAGGAAGTAGAGAAGCTCTCCAAGATCGACCGCGTTGTCGAACATGGCGACTCTGTGAACCTTGGCGAACATCGCGCCGATGTTATCGACGTATCGGGTCACACAAACGGACACATCGCGTTCCACGTCGTTGAAGAAGGCATCGCGTTTGTGGGCGATTCTGTATTCGCGCTGGGCTGTGGCCGCATGTTTGAAGGGGAACCTGAGCAATTCTGGCGCAGTCTTGAGAGGATCAAGCGGCTTTCGACCGCCACGGTGCTCTATTGCGCGCATGAATACACGCAGGCAAATGCGAAATTTGCGCTCCACGCCGATCCCGACAATGCCGATCTGCAAGACTATTGCGCGGAGATCGACGCCAAGCGCGCGCGGGGGGAATGGACGGTCCCGACTATCCTGAAACGCGAATTGGCGACCAACCCCTTCCTGCGCGCCGACGATCCGGCAATGCAGGCAAAGTGGGGTGGAAACGCACCGCATGAGACGTTCGCAGCACTCAGAGCAGCCAAGGACAATTTCTAAAACAATGCAGGCCCTGCGCGTTGAGCAGCTGACCAGCGACCTTTCGGGCGTCGCCCTCGCCGATATGCCTGTGCCCCCGCGCGGCGAAGGCGAGGTTCTGGTGCGGATCCACGCCGCATCGCTCAATTTCCCCGATCTGTTGATGACGCGCGGGGAATATCAATTCAAACCCGACATACCCTTTACCAGCGGCCTCGAATGCGCTGGCGAAGTGGTCGAGGCAGGCCCGGAGAGCTGCTTTGCCCCGGGTGACAGGGTCATGGGAGGCAACAAGACCGGCGCGTTCGCCGAGATCGCCAGCCTGCCCTTGCGCGGCCTCTCGCGCATTCCTGAGGGCTTTAGCTATGCTCAAGGCGCAGCGATGGGTGCCGCCTATTCCACCGCCTATACCGGGCTGGATGAGCTGTGCGCGGTAAAGCCGGGGCAATGGGTGCTGGTCCACGGCGCCAGTGGAGGCGTAGGTCTTGCGGCAGTCGACTTGGCAAAGGCTCTGGGCGCGCATGTGATCGCTGCGACGGGCGTCGCGAGCAAATGCGCAGCAATCGAGGCCCTTGCCTCTCCCGATGCCGTAATCGTCGCTGAAGGGCGGTTCCGTGAAGCCGTGGCAGACATCACCGACGGCGCTCTGTGCGATATCGTCTTCGATCCGGTTGGCGGAGATGTCTTCGACGAATCGACCCGGTGTGTGGCGTTTGGCGGCAAACTTGTTGTCGTCGGGTTCACCAGCGGACGGATTGCCGAGGTCGCAACCAACATTCCTCTAATCAAGGGCTTCTCCATCGTCGGCCTGCGCGCGGGAGAATACGCACGGCGATTCCCCGAACGCGGCACGGCGATCAATGCCGCAATCGCTGCGCTTGCTGAAGAGGGAAAGATCACGCCAGCGATAGACCGCACCTTGCCCCTGTCACGCTGGCGCGAAGGGTTTGAGGCGATGCAAAACCGCGAACTGGTCGGCAAAGTGGTGTTTGAGCCCGGCGCCTAAGCGTTCTGCACAAAAGAAAGGGCGGCCCGCAAAGACCGCCCTTCCCTTAATTCTTGGCAATGTGCCCTTAGAGAGACGCGATCACTTCGTCAGCGAGCGCTTTGTCTGCTGCGCTGTCATGCTTGCTCGCGATGATCGTGCGTGCAGCGCTTGCAGCGGCGTTGGCCGCGCTTGCGCGAACCCCGTCGACAGCTTCGCGTTCGGCTGCTGCGATCTTATCTTCCGCCATTTGCTTACGGCGGGCGACCATGGCTTCGCTATCGGCTTCGGCTTTGGCTAGAATTGCATCAGCTTCGCGCTGAGCGCCTTCCATCATCGCTTCGGCGTCTTTTTCAGCGCCTGCGATTTTGGATGCGTATTCGTCGCGCAAAGCCTCTGCTTCAGCCCGCAAAGTCTTGGCTTCATCCAACTGCGACTTGATCTCGGCAATCTTGGCATCAAGGCCGCCGGTTATCAGACCCGGAACTTTCTTCCAGACAAACACGCCCAGCAGAACGAGCATCGCGATCGACACCCACTGATAGGAATCAAGGCCCAAAGCCGATGGGCCATCAGCAATGATCAAGGTGGTGATATTACCCATTGGCGAGCACTTTCTTCACCGCGGTCCGCGCGGTCCGCTTGTCGACTTTTGCACCAGCAAGGCGAGAGACGATGTCTTGAGTGGCCTCAGCTGCGACATCTTCAATTTCGCCCATCGCAGTCGTCCGCGCTTCTTCAATCGCAGCCTCTGCTTTGGCCAATTTGGTGTCGAGCCGTTTTTGCGCAGCGGTCAACTTCTTCTCGGAAGCAGCAGCGGCCTTCGCCTTCGCCTCTCCGATCAAACCTTGCGCTTTGGCACGGTTCTCATTCTCGCGCTCACGCCACGCTTCTTCTTGGTCATCGGCAGCATCGCGTGCACCCTGCGCAGCGGCAAGGTCATCAGCAATCTGCTTATCACGCAGCGCCACCGTGCTCATGACCTTGGGGACCATACCCCGGCCAATGAGAAAGAAGGTGATGCCAAAGAACACGAGCAGCCAGAAAACCTGACTGGACCATGTTTCTAGTAATTGATCAATTTGAGGCATGGACCGGTGTCCGTTTGAGAGAACTCAAAAAATAGAAATGTGCATCGGGCCGCGCGGAGTTGTCCCCGCCCGGCCCGAACGCAAATCTCTTAGGCGACGAAGATAAGGATCATCGCCACGACGAACGCCAGCAGGCCGAGAAGCTCGGCAGCGGCGAAGCCGATGAACAGACGGCCCTGTTGGCCATCAGCCGCACCAGGATTGCGCAATGCGCTCTCTAGGAACGAACCAAAGACGTTACCCACGCCGGTTGCGGCAAGGCCGGCACCGATTGCTGCGAGGCCTGCACCGATGAGCTTAGCTGCTTCAGGTTCCATTTGAAAAACTCCTTAAAAATCAGATATATTGGAAAGGGAAAGTGAGAAACTTAGTGAAGGTGCTCTGCATCATTGATGTAGAGCGAGGTCAGCAGAGCAAAGACATAAGCCTGAATGCCTGCCACCAGAATTTCCAGAGCGCTAATCGCGATCATGAGCAGCATGCTCGGCACGCCAATAAAGGCACCGAACACCGCACCGCCATTGACGCTGTCGATAACAAAACTCGACAACACTTTAAGCAGAACGTGACCTGCCATCATCGCCACGAACAGTCGCAGAGCGAGACTGAATGGGCGTACGAGGAACGAGATCAGCTCGATCACGGGGATCAGCCACATCAGCCACAATGGCGTTCCATGGGGCACAAACAGGCTGAAGAATTTGAAGCCATGCTTCCAGAAACCGACCGCCAGAACGATCGAGAAGCTGATCACGGCGAGGACGCCTGTGACGGTGAAGTGGCTGGTAAAGGTGAATGCATGCACACCGGGGATAAGGCCAATCGGCACCAGACCCAGAAGGTTTGCGAACAGGATGAACATGAACAAGCTGAAGATGTAAGGCACATATTTGCGCCCTTCTTTGCCAACATTCGCCTCAAGCATATCGTCGATAAAGCCGGTGAATGTCTCCACCGCCATCTGCCAGCGACCGGGCACAAGCTCACGCTTCATGCCGCCAGCGACGAACACCCACAGCAGCACGACCGTAATGGCCATCCACAAAGCGGAATTGGTGAATGCGATGTTGAAGCCAGCGATGTCCCAGTTGGAGCCAAACAAAGGCTCAATCTGGAACTGCTTCATCGGATCGACTTTGCCTTCTTCGGCTGCCACGATCTCTTCTATCCCTAAAACCTATGAAAACGCGCCCCTCGTAGACCTATTCCGGGTCTTTGGGAGGCGTGCTTGCGCTTCGAATAATGCTCCTGAAGGCGACGATTATTCCGAGGAACAATCCCACCAACAGACCCCAGGGCAACGTATCAAAGAACCAATCAAAGGCCCATCCGATCACACTGCCCCCCAGAATACCGCCAAGCAAATCTGCAAGAGCCCGGTTTCCGGCGCGATAATTCGCATCGGTCCCCTGCACCTGAGATTTGGTGCGCTCTTCTTCACGCTCGCGTGCGGCATTTAGCCGCTCTTCGAGCGCGTCGATCCGCGCATCCTCAGCGATGGTTTCTCGGGCAGGTTTCTCGTCGCTCATGACAGCTTCCTTGAGGGGTAAGCGAGGCACGCAGCATAAAGGTGCCCGCCGAGGGCGCCTGCCCCCTAGAAGGTGGCAAAAGGCAAGTCAATGGCGGGGTGTGGAGGTTTTGCCTTAAGGGCAGATCGCCAGACGCTCTGGCGGCTCGGCCGTGCGAGTTTTCCACGATCCATCAGGCGCCTGATACTTTTCGCCCGGCACCGTGCGCGCGATGGCCTGACAGCCGACCGTAGTCGCATATTCTTCAACCGTCGCGCCATTTTCGTTCGCACGCTGTGTGTAAACTGCACGGCGGCGAATATTGATGTCGTTGACCAAATCCTGAAGTTGCGGCGTCGCGTTCCCGGTAATGCCGAGGTACCCATCAGTTTTCTCACCCACACTGCCATTGGCACGCGCGGCGGCGTAGGCCGGGTCGCGCTGCGCGTTCACGGGGGCAACAAAGGCCGTGACCGCGAGTGACGCCGCCATGGCTCCCAGCAATGTGTTCCGGATCATGCTCATTTCTTGTTCCTCAAATCCTTAGCAGGCCCCTAGAGGCCCAACGGCGCATCAAAACAGGCCGTCATTGTCGTCAATCGTGTTGCTGGCATCTTCAGCCAGTCGATAAAGCACCTCTGCGCGGATATTAATGTCGAGCTGGATCACAATCGGCTCTTCAGGGGCCGTTATGTTGATACACCCGCCAAGCGAAGCGGTAGCCGCCATCGCCAATCCTATCCGTGCACCCATCTTGCGCCCCTCGCCCTTGTTGCCATTCCTTGTGGCAAGACCGCGCAAAGTGGTCAATTTCAGCTCTTTCATGGCAGTTCATCGCTTTCTGAAGGTTGAACGAAGGATTCATCTCGCCGGGCGGCATCGTCTTGTGCCGGTGGATCGGGTTCGGGCTCTGGATCAACGGGGACCCGCCCGATTGTTTCGATTCCCAGCAATTCGCGGTCGAAATCATCAGCAAAAATGGTCGGATCGAAGAAACCGCGCACGATCTTGGCCAATGTGAAAAAATTGTCCGAGCGCACATTGATCTTGAAACGGATTGGCAGCTTGGCGAGTTCGCGGGTGACGATGTTCTGGCTAGCCCCTTCACCCTGACGCACACCGTCAATCTGGAAATTGGTGAGGATTTCGCCTGCGAGGCTACCGTTCAACTCAATGCTCATCTGGTTGTAATCGAGTGAGCGCAATGTCTGGAACGCGTAATTGCCCATCACGCCCAGGTCCTCATAGGTCAATTCACCGACATAGGCGACATTGCCGCCCGGCGCGCGCGAGATCAAAAGGCCACCTTGAATGAAGCCGTTGCCTTCCGGATCAAAGTAAATCGGAATGGTGCCGTCAAACGTACCAGTCGCACCCAGATTGGTCAGTTCCATCTGCGCCACAAAGCTCGCCGCATCGAGAGCGATGAGTTCGAACACATAACTTTGCCCACCATCGCTGCCATAGGTGAAGGTCGCGGGTCGCAGGATCAGCTCGCCACCCATAAATGGCCAACTGCCACCCTTGATATCGACCGTCGTCGCATCAACCATCGTGAAAGTCACTTCACCGCCCAGCGCCTCAATGCCCGGATTAACCGACCCGATTTCAAGAACTTGGTCGGGCGCGGTTGTTAGGTTTAGGAGGTCGGTGAACACGATCTCTCCCCGTACGTCATCGACCGGTCCGAATGCAGCGGCAAAGTCAAAGTCGTCTGTGCGGAAAACGCCAGAGCTTTGGATATCATCGGCGGTCCATTCGATCTGTCCGTCACCCGTGATGAGGCCGTCTGCAAAAGCGACCACGCCTTTGGTGAGAGGGGTCAGATTTTCAGGCTGAAAGCTATCAGTGAAACGGATGCCCGGCACTGCGATATCCGCACGTCCCATGCCAGTGGAGAGGTCATGCCTTATCGCAACCGAGGTGATAAGCTGCGCAAACCCTTCACGGCGCAACGGGGCCTCCGCCTCGATCACATTATCCGCCAGCACCAATGTTGCCGTATTGGTCGAGAGTGGCTCAAACCGCGCTTCTGTCGATAATTCCGGCCCCGTCCGCTCTGTCAGGGTGAACGCGCCATCGACAATGGTGAGAGCGTCGTCGCGATAGCTCCAATTTCCCGACAATCCACCGAGATCGAGCGGCACAGCGTCAATCGCGGCGGACCCATTGGCGAATGTGCCGCTTAGATCCTCTCCCAAATTGCCTTCTAGGCTTTTTGCGGACAGCCGAACTCCATTACCTTCCTCGCCAATTACCGCGCTCAGTCCTTCGATTGTGAAAGGTCCAGGGTAGCGTAGCACTGCGCGAGCAGCTTTGATCTGAGTCGGAGTGCCCGACAATTCTCCAGCCAAATCCAGCGCACCTGTCTGTGCAGCCATTTCAAACGCCTCGCCATAGGTCACGATAGCGCGCCCATCGACAGGGCAGAACGTCATGATGCGTGCGCTCAAAGAGAGATCATAGGTGCGCAGCCCCGACAATCTGACCGGCGTGCAGCGCGTTCCAATGGCAAGACCTGATACGGGGTCAAAAGCGCCCTCTATCGGCAGTTCCAACCCAGTGATCGAGCCGCCGGGGATCGCGCCTTGCGCCTGAACCAGACCATCGAATGTGTACCGCCCGCGCGCATCTTGGCGTGCTTGCAGGCGCGGGATTGCGATCCGGTCACTGCCCGCGCTGTATTCCTCCATCGCAAGCCGCAAAGCGAGGTCGCCGCCCACCACCTGTTCCATCCGGCCAGTGATGCGCGGCAGATCAGTGCCTGCGGTTAGGATATTGCCGACAATGCGATTGCCGACGCTGGAATAGCTCACCCGGCTAAGCGCGAGCACAGTTTCCCCACTGCCAGACCGCAAGCGCGCCTCTGGGATGATGACGTTCGTGGTGCCTTCATCGACCCGGATGGTCGCATCGGCCGCCAGTTGCCCGCCTTGAAGGGCGTTTGTGAGGCCGCGCTCAAATTTCGTGAGAAGGCTTTCGAATAAAGTCCCCTCCACTCCCGCACGCGCGGCGGCAAAAGTGCTTTCATCACCAAGCGCAATTGCAGTCTCCGTCCCGCGCGTCTCAAGCTCCCAATCGATCCGTTCAAAGCTTTTGCCCGCTCGCAATGTCCCTTCAAAGGCAAATGTGCCCGTGGTGACACCGGGACCGGACACCTCGCCGCCCTCCAGATCATGCCGCAGCGTCAGATCGCCAATCTGGCTATCCTCAGAGGCGGCAAGACGGACGGAAAGGTCGCTCGGCCCGGTCAATGTGGCGAGAGAGAAATCACCGTAGGACAGGCCCTCACCTTCAGTGAAAAGCGTCGCATCGACTGACGAGAAATCGCGAGCCAGAACCAACTCAGTGGCAATATCCACCGAGGAAATATCCGCCCCCTCACACGACACATCGCTGAACCGCGCCGGCCCATCAAAGCCCAATTCTCCGCCATTGGTCTCAACCGAGCCATAGAGCGTCACGCCCTGTGCTGAGCAGCCTTCAATGCCTATACCCGGTGCAGTTGCGGCAAGGATGCCAGCGAAGCCATCATCCAAGCGCCCTTCCCCATCGATCTTGGCGCCGATCACACCATAATCGCTATCGATCCGAGCGCGCCCATCGCGAATGGCGATGTCGAATTCGGGCAGGCCGGGCGGTTCTTCGCTTTCCGCGAAAATCAACGGATCGAGGGCGCCGAAGCTAAGCGCGCCGTCTCGAAACGTCGCAAACAGACGTGGGCGAACCAATTCAATCCGACCCAGTTCAGCCGAACCGAACGAGTAGTTGATATTGACGATCACTTGATCGGCGGTGAGATCGGGTGATGCGGGGTCGCCGATCACCAAATTGCGGATCACTTGCCGGTCAGTCCCAATCGACTCGATTTCGTAGGTCGCCTCCAGTTCCGCATCGGCCAATGCGTCATCGATCACATTGCCCGCAATCTCTTCGCGGCTGAACCACACTATCGCCAGCGCAATCAGGACGAGTGCCGCCAGGATCAGTGCGCTCCGCGCGAACCAGCCCCTTGGCCAAAGCCCGCGTGCAGGCTTGCTCGCGACATCGGGAATGGTTTCAGCCTCAGCCATAATCCTCTTCACTTGCGCGGAACGTCCTCCAAAGGCAATGTGATTGCAGGGGACCTTCCCCCTGAAAAATCAGTGGTGAGGCGCAGATTGCCACAATCTGAAGACAGTTTCGATTTCGCAGGCGGTTCTGCGAGCGGCCCCGATGCGGGCAAATCCGACGCAGGCAAGGTGGCGGGCATTGGCCATCGTGCGCGCTTGCGAGAGCGTTTGCTAAAAGGCGGGGCAGAAGCGCTCGCGGATTACGAGGTACTGGAATACTTGCTCTTCGCCGCCATCAAACAGGGTGATACGAAGCCCGTTGCCAAGGCTCTGATTGGACATTTTGGATCGCTTGCAGGGGTACTCAACGCCGATCCTGCCGCTCTGCAACGGGTTAAAGGCGTAGGCGAGACGAGCGCTGCGGCCCTCAAAAGCGTCGCGGTCGCCGCCCGGCGCATGGCCCGCAGCGAAATTAGCGCAAAGCCGGTATTGGGCAGTTGGCAGACCCTCATCGACTATCTCGCGATTGATATGGCGCATCTGACGGTTGAGCGTGTGCGGGTGCTGTATCTTGATGCGAAAAACCGCCTGATTGATGATCACCATGTTGGCGATGGATCGATTGATGAGGCCGCGATCCACCCACGCGAGGTTATCCGCCGGGCGATGGATGTAGGGGCCAGCGCTCTCATTCTGGTTCACAATCACCCCAGCGGCAGCCCGGAGCCGAGCCGTGCAGACATTCAGATCACGCAGAGACTTGCCGAAGCCGGGCGCTTGTTAGGCGTCACGGTCCATGACCATGTGATCGTCGGGCGCGAAGGGCATGTGAGCCTGCGCGCGAAAGGGCTTATCTAAACCTGCTTTTCCGTGATCAGGCGCACGCCGGAATGTTGAGCAAAGAAGTTCCACGCCCAGTTCACCGCCACTGTCACGCGGTTACGCGCACCAGTGAGAAAACCGATATGGACCAGACCCCATAACCACCAAGCGATCGCGCCGGAGAGCTTGAACGCTCCGAAATCTGCCACTGCTGATTTGCGGCCAATCGTCGCAAGGCTGCCCTGATGCTTATAAACAAAAGGTCCGGGGCACGGCTTGCCTAGCAATTCAGCCTCGACAACTTCGCTGACATAGGCCCCCGCTTGTTTGGCCGCTGGTGCAAGGCCGGGGACGGAATTGCCATCCCACGCCTTGCTGTCTGCGGTGTCGCCTATCGCGAAGATATCGGGAATGGGTTCGCCGTCCGCTCCGATAACACGCATCAATTCATTGACTTCGACGCGCCCTGCCCGATCCGCCGCCGCCCCAAGCCACTTGGCAGCAGGCGACGCCGCGACACCAGCGGCCCAAAGTACGGTTTCGGTTTCGATGGTCACATCATCACCAATCCGAACATGCGCCTCAGCAATCTCTGTCACACGTCCACCCGTACGAATTTCGACCCCCAGTTTCTCAAGCGAAGCTGTCGCCTGTTCGGATAAGCCTTCGGGGAATGCGGGCAGGATGCGCGGGCCCGATTGCACAAGGATCACCCGCGCACTGGCCGGGTCGATAGTGCGAAATTCGCGCTCAACACTGACCTTGGCTAGTTCAGCAATGGCACCTGCCAATTCGACACCGGTTGGGCCTGCACCAACGATCACAAAGGTCAAAAGGCGCTCAATCCGTTCGGGATCGCCTGAGGCCTCTGCCTCCTCAAATGCGTTGAGGATGGATGCGCGCACGGCCACACCGTCTTCAATCGTCTTAAGACCCGGTGCAAACGGACCCCATTCATCGCGCCCAAAATAGCTGTGCGTTGCCCCTGTCGCCAGAACCAGCCGGTCATAATCAAGCGTCTGGCCATCGCCGTAAGTCAGCGTCTTGGTAGCCGCATCGATGCCTTGCACTTCGCCTTTCAACACGCGGACATTGCCGTCGCCTTTAAACAGGCTGCGGATCGGTGTCGCGATGTCAGCAGGGTTCAGTGTTGCGGTTGCGATTTGGTAGAGAAGCGGCTGGAACAGGTGGTAGTTCCGCTTATCAATCAGGGTGATCTTCACCGGCAATCGCTTGAGCTTTGCAACCGCAGCTAGCCCGCCAAACCCGGCACCCACCACGACCACATGCGGCCAACGATCAGGGATATCGGCGTAATTGCGGTCGAACAAAATGTTCCGCTCCAGCCAGGCGAGGATGGCGCGGTCGATCGAAAACACCCCTGCACCCTTCGCGTCATACAGGCCGAGGAACAGGAAAGGGAAAAGCGTCACATTGGGATGTGCGCCTGCAATCATGAAAGCCGCAATCAAAAAAAACAAAGCGTAAGAGACAAAGGTCGCGCCAATTCCAATGAAGAAGATCACCGCAAAAACCACGGCGAGCCAGTCGGGGAACCCGGAGTAAATCGTGGTTGGCAACCATGTCTGAACCGCGACCGATGGCTCGATAACACCGGCATAGGTGAGCAAAGTCACGCCCATCCAAACCCGCAACAAAGCCATCACGACGGGTGCCAAATTCGCCCGCGACCATTCCCATGCCAAAGTGGCGGGACGAGCCAGTGGCAATGCGCTGGTTTTCAAGCCGCTTGCCAAGACACGGTCGAGTGACAAGGCTCCTGGTCCGTGAAAAACGTACCAGATCAACATCGCGCTCACGATCAGGTTCGTGGTCGTGGGAATATAGACGGCTTGGCTGATCAAAGTCAGCGTTGCCATAGCCAGCGCGGCGGGGCGCGTCATAAAGCCAGCGATGAGGAGAATGGGCCCGATCAACTCAATCCCGAGGCCAATCGTCGCCGCCGTCACCGGCTCCATCCAACTGACCGGATAGTCATTGGTAGCAAGCAGGACCGCAGTGTCCCAATCGGTCGCCTTCACCAAGCCGGAGCGTAGATACCACATGCCGATAAAGAACCGGATGGCGATATCGGTGAAGGGCCAGAACGTCTCTGTCCCATCGAGGTACCATTTCGACCATTGGCGCAAGGTCACCCGGACAAACGGCGAATACCGTTCCTCCTGCAGTTTTACTGGGCTATCCGCAGAAGAAAGGGCGGCTGTGGCTCCTTCCCCGTTCGCGCTGGTCATGCGTTGTTCCTCCTGCTTACCCATTCGCAGCACTGGCCGCACACGTTACAGGGAAGGACAATCTGGCGGGGACAACTCCCCTTGCGCATGGCCCTTCCCCCAAAGCACTATTGCCAAGCGCGCCGAGCCAGCATAGCCGCGCCGTCAGGAATTGATAGCCACGCCCATTCTCACTCACAGAAAGATTGCAAACCATGGTCCCGCGTTATGCCCGCCCCGAGATGTCCGCCCTGTGGGAGCCAGAGGCCAAGTTTCGCATTTGGTTCGAGATAGAGGCGCATGCGACTCAAAAACTGGGCGAAATGGGCGTGGTCCCGGCATCGGCAGGAAAGGCGCTGTGGGATTGGTGGGCGACCAATCCCAAGATCGACGTTGAGGCGATTGACGCGATTGAAGCGGTCACGAAGCATGACGTGATCGCGTTCCTGACTTGGGTGGCAGAGCAAGTGGGCGACGAAGCGCGCTTTATGCATCAGGGAATGACGTCGTCTGACGTGCTCGACACGACATTAGCAGTGCAGTTGGCGCGGGCGACCGACATTCTAGTGGCCGATCTCGATGCACTGTGCGCGGCGATCAAGATACGCGCTGAAGAACACAAATACACGCCAACCATCGGGCGTAGTCATGGCATTCATGCAGAGCCGGTCACATTCGGCTTGAAACTCGCACAGGCCTATGCCGAGTTTGACCGGTGTCGCACACGTTTGGCCGCTGCGCGCGAAGAAATCGCAACCTGCGCAGTATCAGGCGCGGTCGGCACATTCGCCAATATCGATCCTGAAGTCGAAGCCTATGTTGCAGAGAAGCTGGGCCTGACGCCGGAACCGGTCAGCACTCAGGTTATCCCGCGTGACCGCCACGCAATGTACTTCTCCACCCTCGCCGTCATCGCCGGGTCGATTGAGCGGCTCGCGGTTGAAGTGCGCCATTTGCAGCGCACTGAGGTGTTGGAGGCAGAGGAATATTTCTCACCAGGCCAAAAGGGTTCCAGCGCCATGCCGCACAAGCGCAATCCGATCCTGACCGAGAACCTGACAGGTCAGGCTCGCATGATCCGCGCCTATGCTTTGCCAGCGCTGGAGAATGTCGCTTTGTGGCATGAGCGCGATATCTCACACTCTTCGGTTGAGCGTTTCATCGGTCCCGATGCGACAATCACTCTCGACTTTGCTCTCGCTCGTTTGACGGGTGTGGTGGAGAAATTGCTGGTCTATCCCGAGCGGATGCAGTCGAACCTCGATGCGATGGGCGGGCTTGTCCATTCACAGCGTGTCTTACTGGCACTTACTCAAGCGGGGGTTAGCCGCGAAGATGCGTATCGTCTTGTCCAACGCAACGCGATGAAGGTGTGGGAGTCGAACGGCGCGCTGTCATTGCTGGAGTTGTTGAAAGGTGATGACGAGGTGACCGCAGCACTTTCGAATGCACAGCTCGAAGAGAAATTCGACCTCGAATATCACTTCAAACATGTCGACACAGTGTTTGCCCGCGTCTTTGGATAGGCTGTCGGTTCAAGCCTTTGCTGGACTCAGGCACGAAAAGGCTTAAATTTCTCAAGAAGAGATAAGAGGTCAAACACACGTGCAAATCGTCCGCACCATCATCTGGGTCATGATCCTGTTCGGGATTCTCACCTTCTCCTTTTTCAATTGGGAGCCGGTTGAGGTGAACTTGTGGGAGAACCTTGTTCTGGAGACCAAAGTCCCCGTTCTGGTCATCATCGCATTCCTGCTCGGCATTATCCCGATGTGGCTGTATCATCGCAGCAGCAAATGGAGCAGTGACCGCCGAATTCGCAGCCTCGAAGCGTCAATCAAATCGACCGCACTGGGCCAGCGCTATTCGCCTCAAAGCTCAGCAGACACATCTACGCCTGCGGGTAATCCTGTGGACAAACCTGCGGATAGTCTATCGCCTGCCAGCAGCGACAGCGCCGCATGAGCAACCCTGTCTATCTCGCGCTTGATGTGCCTCAGATTGAGCCTGCGAAAGCGCTCATCGACAAAGTCAAAGCGCATATTGGCGGGGTGAAGCTGGGGCTAGAATTCTATTGCGCACACGGTCCGCATGGCGTGCACGAGATCGCGCATATGGGCCTGCCAATCTTTCTCGACCTGAAATTTCACGACATCCCCAACACTGTCGCCGGCGCAATGCAGGCGGTGCATCTCTATGAGCCCAAGATCGTTACCGTCCATGCGAGCGGCGGACGCGCAATGATGGAGGATGCCAAGGCTGCGGCAGCCGAAGGGTGCAAGGTCGTGGCGGTCACTATGCTGACGAGCTTGGACGAAGACGACCTGCGTCATGCTGGCGTCGGCGGGACACCGCATGACCATGTAATGCGGCTCGCCGAATTGGCGCACACAGCCGGGCTCGACGGGATTGTGTGTTCGGGTCAAGAAGTGGGCCAAGTGCGCAAGCAATGGAAAGACGGCTTCTTCGTCGTCCCTGGCCTTCGCCCTGCTGGCTCCAAAACCGGCGATCAAAAACGCACCGTAACACCGCGCGCCGCCCGCGATGATGGCGCGAGCGTCTTGGTAATCGGTCGCCCAATTAGCCGTGCCGACGACCCCGAAGCCGCAGCGAGAGCGATTGAAGCGACGCTGTAAGCTTGGTGCGGGTTACTCCGCTACCTCGCTCCCTTCGCCCTCGTCTTCTTCGACCGGCTCGGTTTCCGCAAAATTGGGCGAGTCGACATTCCAGCCGACAATCCGCATCTCGTCTCCCGAACCGTAAAATGTGAAAGTCTCAGTTCCCTCACCCTTTGCAAAAGTGGTGCTCATTGTGACAGTGGTTGTGGTCTCATCGGTTCCGGCATTCACGTTGAAGCCTGACCGCTCGGTGCTTTGAACAGCGCCCATTTTTTCCGTCACCAGCGTGATCAACTCATCCATCTGTTCTGGCGTCGTGACCTCGCGAAACTCTTCCGCCGTCTGACCATAAAGCCTGCGCGAATCGCCTGCATTATACGTCTCATGGAATTGCGCGATCTCCTGCTCGGCACCATCCAACTGCGCCATCGGATTGCAGGCAGCTAGCAACAGCGCAATAAAAGCGGCGGCGACAGTTCTAATCGGCATGAAGTTTCCCCAGTGTTCCTGACCTAGTCAGTCGTTCTGAGAAAATGTGCCTTTGTGCAAGTCTCTCTTGGCAAACCGACCGTTCTGGCACTTCCCCATGGCGCTTTGAGCGATTAGAGCCGCCCCATGCTGATTAAGATATGCGGCCTCTCAACGCCTGAAACCATTGTTGCTGCGGCCGATGCGGGGGCAACCCATGTTGGGCTGATCCATTTCGACAAAAGCTCGCGCCATGTGAGCATTGAAGACGCTGCTCGGCTACGCAAGACGGTGCCTGCGGGTGTTAAGACGGTGCTGTTGCTCGTCAATGCCGATATCCCGACGACGGGCACCGCGATTGCTACGATCAAGCCTGATGTGATCCAGTTCCACGGCAAGGAAACGCCTGAATGGATCGCTTTGGTGCGTAAGCAGACGGGACTTGAGACATGGAAAGCTGTTGGTGTGCGCAGCGCCGAAACGCTGACCAAATCTCGCCGGTTCGAAGGGGCCGTGGACCGCATATTGTACGATGCGCCCCCGCCCGAGGCGCAAAACGCGATTCCCGGCGGAAATGGCGTGGGGTTCGATTGGGGACTGCTGAAAGATCATGAACACCGCACCGCTTGGGGCCTCGCCGGAGGGTTAGGCCCGGACAATGTCGCCGATGCTATCCGCGCGACCGGTGCGCCTTTGGTCGATGCATCATCGGGCCTTGAAACTGCGCCGGGTGTGAAGGACGTGGACAGGATCGCCGCGTTCTGCAAAGCGGCCCGTGAAGCCTAGAGAATCCACATGAACGACACTCCTCCCAACTCTTTCCGCAACCAACCCGATGATCGCGGACATTTTGGCGAATTCGGCGGCCGCTATGTCGCTGAAACGCTGATGCCGTTGATCCTTGATCTGGAACGCGAATATCGCGCCGCTCAAGCTGATCCCGCCTTTGCCGCGCAGTTTGACGATCTGCTTGAACATTATGTTGGTCGCCCTTCCCCGCTCTATTTTGCAGAGCGTCTGACAGAGGCGCTTGGTGGGGCGCAAGTCTGGTTCAAACGTGATGAGCTGAACCACACAGGCGCGCACAAGATCAACAATTGCATCGGGCAAATCCTGCTTGCGATGCGTATGGGTAAGACGCGGATTATTGCAGAGACTGGCGCAGGTCAGCATGGCGTTGCGACCGCCACCGTTTGCGCACGCTTCGGTCTACCATGTGTCATATATATGGGCGCAGAGGACGTCGCGCGCCAATCGCCTAATGTATTCCGCATGAAGCTGCTCGGCGCAGAGGTCGTCCCCGTGACCAGCGGCGGTGCGACGCTCAAGGACGCGATGAACGAAGGGCTGCGCGACTGGGTCGCCAACGTCCACGACACATTCTATATCATTGGCACAGCGGCAGGCCCGCATCCTTACCCCGAAATGGTGCGCAATTTCCAAAGCGTCATCGGAACAGAAGCACGCGCCCAAATGCTCAGTCGTGCCGGACGCCTGCCTGACTTGCTGGTCGCTTGTATCGGCGGCGGATCAAATGCGCTGGGCCTGTTCCATCCGTTCCTCGACGATGCCGACGTAAAGATGCTCGGAGTCGAAGCAGCGGGGCATGGCCTCGATGGCGACGAACACGCCGCCAGCCTATTGGGCGGCGCGCCCGGAGTGCTCCACGGCAATAAGACGTATCTGCTGCAAGACGAAGACGGGCAGATCACCGAGGGCCACTCGATCAGCGCCGGTCTCGACTATCCCGGCATCGGCCCCGAACACGCTTGGTTGAAAGAAAGCGGCCGGGTCGAATACACCGCTGTCACCGACAAAGAGGCGCTTGAGGGCTTTCAACTGCTGTGCCGGACCGAAGGGATTATCCCTGCTTTGGAGCCGTCCCATGCAATTGCAGCAGTAGCCGATCGCGCCAAGACAATGGGTAAGGAAGAGATCATCCTGATGAACCTGTGCGGACGCGGCGATAAGGACATCTTCACTGTGGCTGAAAAGCTGGGAGTGGAGATGTGAGTTCAGCAAAGCACGAAGCTTTCATACAAGCGTGCCGCGACAAGAATTACGTAATGGCATCCACTTTGGTGGACGATGGCCTCGACCTTGAGTTTCGCGATCGCGAGGGACGCTACCCGATGCACTATGCGGCAGCGTTGTGCTTTCCAGAGGCAGTCGATCTCCTCATTCGAAAAGGTGCAAATATCGAGTGTCGAGATCACAATGGGAACACACCTCTTTCCGACGCAGTGTTTCATGGACAGGGGCGAACTGAGGTGATCCAGAAGTTGCTAGAATGCGGCGCGAACCCCGAAGCAAACAATCACCATGGCATCTCGCCTAAGTCATTGGCGAGCACGATCGCCAACTACGACTACTCGGACTTATTTCAATGACCCGCCTCTCCAACGCCTTCGCCAAACCCCACCCCGCTTTCGTCGCGTTCATCACGGCTGGTGATGGCGATACTGCCGCTAACCTCGACGCGCTCGTTACTGGCGGCGCGGATGTGATTGAGCTGGGGATGCCGTTCACCGACCCGATGGCGGATGGCCCTGCGATTCAATCTGCGAATTTGCGCAGTCTTGGCGCGGGGACCACCACGGCTGATGTCCTGCAAATCGCCACCGACTTCCGTGCGAGGCACCCTGACGTTCCGCTCATCCTGATGGGATATGCCAATCCGATGGTGCGGCGCGGGCCGGAATGGTTCGCGGCGGCGGCTGCCGATGCGGGCGTTGATGGCGTCATCTGCGTCGATATTCCGCCAGAGGAAGACGATGCGCTAGGCCCTGCCCTTCGCGCCAAGGGAATTGCGCCCATTCGCCTCGCCACCCCCACGACCGATGCGGCGCGTTTGCCACAGGTTCTCGAAGGCTCGGCCGGGTTTCTATATTACGTCTCGGTTGCTGGAATCACGGGCAAACAACAGGCCGCAACCGCCGCCATCGAGGAGGCGGTTGGCAAGTTGAAAGCCGCAACCGATTTGCCGGTCGCGGTCGGCTTTGGCGTGCGCACTCCGGAACAGGCCGCCGCCATCGCAGCGCATGCCGATGGGGTCGTTGTCGGCTCTGCATTGGTTGATCTGTGCGGCGAATTTGGCGAAGAGGCCCCGGCCAAGCTAGAAGAGCTAACAAGTGCTATGGTCGCCGCGATCAAAACAGCGCGCGCTTAAAGGAACACGAAAATGAGCTGGTTCAACCGCGTCCGCAATTCATTGGGCTTTACCGCCGATAAAAAGACCACGGAAAAGGATCTGTGGATCAAGTGCAAATCGTGTCAGGAGATGCTGTTTGTCGCGGAATATGAGGAAAATTTGTGCGTGTGCCCGCGCTGTGAATTCCACGGGCGGATCGGTGCGGATGCCCGGTTGGAGCTGTTACTAGACGCAGGGTTTGACTTGGTCGCCACGCCGCAAGTGACCGAAGATCCGCTCAAATTCAAAGACAGCAAGAAATACACTGATCGGTTGAAAGCCGCGCGCGATGCGAACCCGCATAATGATGCTTTTGTGGTCGGATCTGGCACAATCGAAGGGCACAACGCCGTTGTCGGGGTTCAGGACTTCTCCTTTATGGGTGGGTCCATGGGCATGGCCGTGGGTATGGCGTTTTGTGCAGGGGCAGAGCGCGCTTTGACGCGCAAGTGTCCCTATGTCGTGGTCACCGCGGCAGGCGGCGCGCGGATGCAGGAGGGGATTTTGTCTCTGATGCAAATGCCCCGCGCAACCGTGATGACACGGCGACTAAAGGCGGCAGGTCTGCCCTATATCGTGCTGCTTACTGATCCCACCACCGGCGGTGTGACGGCTAGCTATGCGATGTTGGGCGATGTGCACATTGCAGAGCCAGGCGCGCTGATTGGCTTTGCCGGACAACGCGTTATTCAGGACACGATCCGCGAACAATTGCCCGAAGGGTTCCAACGCGCGGAATATCTGCACAAGCATGGCATGGTCGATATGGTAGTGCACCGGCGTGAGTTGAAAACGACGCTCGCCAATGTGCTCGAATATCTTCAACCTTCCCAAGCTGCCTGAGCGTTTCCTCAATCCATGCGGGATATGGGCAAATCCGATGATCCGCGCGTTCAAGCGCAGCTGGATCGGTTAAGCGGCCTTAGCATTCAGCGCGACACGTTGGGGCTGGATGCCATCCGCGAATTGCTGCGCCGTTTGGGCGATCCGCATAAGCGCTTGCCACCGGTGTTTCATGTCGCCGGGACCAATGGCAAGGGTTCAACTTGCGCTTTCCTTCGGGCAATATTGGAGGCGCAGGGTTATGCCGTCCACGTCACCACCTCCCCGCATCTGGTGCGGTATAATGAGCGGTTTCGGGTTGCGGGTAAGCTGATCGAAGACACGCGGCTGGCGGACTTGTTAGAGCAGGTCTTCGACGCCGCAGAGGGCCTCGGGTGTAGTTTCTTCGAAATCACCATCGCCGCAGCCTTCACGGAATTCGCGCGCGTGCCAGCCGATGCCTGCGTTGTTGAAGTCGGTCTAGGCGGAAGACTCGATGCGACCAATGTGCTCGAGCCAGACGTGCTGGCCGCCTGCGGAATCGCCGCGCTGGGGATCGATCATGAGAAGTTCCTCCTCGCGCCCGAGGAAGGCGTACCGACTGAGCCGATGGCGCGGATTGCGTTTGAGAAGGCGGGGATTGCGAAGGCGGGCGTGCCGTTAGTCGTTATGGCGCCCGATTACCCCGTCGAGGCTCAACGCTCTGTTCGCGTGAGTGCGCATGATATTAAGGCGGATTTGGTGGAGCTGACGATCAAGCAGCAGCTTGAATTCGGGCCGCAAGATTTGTCGCTTCGCGGTGAGCACCAGTCGCGCAATGCTGCTCTTTCCGTGGCTATGCTGCGCGCCCAGTCACGAGTGGAAGTGACTGCTCAAGCTGTTGAGCAAGGGTTGAAAAGCGCCGTGTGGCCCGCGCGCATGCAGCTCTTGTCGCACGGGCTGCTCACACAATCGCGCACGGTTTGGCTCGATGGCGGACACAATGCGAGCGCGGGAGAAGCGGTCGCGGCAGAGTTGGAAGGGCAGGAATTGCACCTTATCCTGGGCATGCTCGATAACAAGGACCCCAGTTCTTTTGTCGGCCCTTTGGGCGGCAACATCCGATCACTCACCATTGTGCCCGTCCCCGGCCACGATTCGCATCCGGCTTCAGCTTTCGGCCCTGATGCACGCGCTGCTTCTGATCTTGAAGACGCTCTTCTGAACGTTCGAAGCGATGATCACCCGATCCTCATCGCAGGCTCACTCTACCTAGCTGGCGAAGCGCTCAAGCTGAACGATGAAATCCCTAACTAGCTCGGTGGCGCAGCGTCTTTACCAGCACTGCCCATGGCATCATCGACAAGCCCGCGCCGCATCATCCACCAGAACAGGATAATCCCCGGCACGGCCAGAACCGTGGTCAGCAGGTAAAAGCTCACATATCCTGTCGTCTCTATCAATGCCCCTGCGCTTGTACCGGTCAGAACGCGCCCGACTATGCTCGCCCCGGCGCTGATCATGGCGTAGTGCGCGGCGGTGAAACGCAGGTCGCACAACGCGGAGAAATAGGCGACCACGACCACTCCGCCATATCCGCTGGCGAAATTCTCAAACCCGATCGCACTGGCTAGCCCAAGGTTCGAATGCCCAGCCATCGCGAGCGCTGCAAAGCTGAGATTGGACACAGCCATCAACACCAAAGCGATCAGCACAGATTGCTTCAAGCCCAACCGCGAATAGAGCACACCACCCACGAAAATGCCGACCATATAGGCCCAAAAACCCGCCCCCACATCGTAGAGCGCAATCTCGTCATTGGTGTAGCCTAGATGTTCGAACAACAGCCGGAATGTGAGGTTTGCTAATGTGTCGCCAATCTTGTGGATTAGGATAAAGGCAAGGACGAGCCACGCGCCGTGCCTCTGGAAAAAGGCGGTGAATGGCTCGGTGATGGCTTGCCAAATATCGCTCAACCCCTGGCGGGCAACCGTGACTTGCCTGCGCGCTGGCTCTCCCATCATCAATGCGGTGAACATGGCGGGCAATGCGAGTGCGGCGCCGGCGAGATAGGCGGCGCTCCACCCATACCGCGCGGCCACGACCAGTGCGATGGCCCCCGCCCCCGCTGACCCCACGCGCCAGCCATATTGGTTCATGCCCGACCCAATGCCGAGCTGATCGGGGCGCAATGTCTCGATCCTGTAGGCGTCGATCACAATGTCAAAACTTGCGCCTGCCGCGCCAACCAAGACCGCTGCGATAATGGTCGCGGTCAGACTTTGCGCAGGGTCAACGAATGCGAGATTGGTGACGGCTGCGATCACAGCGGCCCCAGTCACGATCATCCACGACACACGCTGGCCCAACGCACCCAACATCGGAATGCGCACGCCGTCGATAATCCACGCCCAGAACACTTTGAAATTGTAGACTAGGAACGCGAGCGTAAACGCAGCGACGGTTTTGACGTCGATGCCATCTTGCGCCAACCGCGTGGTCAGTGTCGCCCCGATCATCGCATAGGGAAAGCCGGACGACACGCCGAGCGCGAATGCGGCCAACACTTCGCGTTCACAATAGAGTTTTGCAGCGCTCCAAAATGTGCGCTCCGCCATTGCGCTTTACTGCGCCGGTTCCGCTACAGGATCGGGCGTTACCACCCCAGATTTCGCGCCCGCCCGAGACTGACGATACCATTCCGCCAGACACAGAACGACTGCGATCATACCGATGAACGTCGTGAGCACGAAGACATCGAAATAGCCCTGTTTCTGAATCATCTCACCCAATGCGCCGCGTCCCAATGTGCCCACCAGCAAGGTGAGTGAGGATAGCAGTGCGTATTGCACAGCCGCGTATTTCTTCGACACGATGGAGGAGAGCCACGCAATATAGGCGGCCCCAGCAATCCCGATGGCAAGGTTTTCAAACAGGATTGTGAAGGTCAGCCGCGGCAGACCCTCTGACCCGAAAGGCGCCATGAAGTTGATCAGCGCGCTGAAACCGACAAGGTCGCTCGCCCATTGCATATTGGCACCGCCCACCGCCATATCGGCATAGAGGAGATTGGTAAGCGCTGCGAGCAATGCGCCCAGCGTCAATGTCAGCATCCGGCCCATCACCGTCAGCATATATCCGCCCAGCGCCAGCCCTGCGATAATCGCGCCAACGCCAAAGAACTTCGAAGCGAAGGCAACCTCATCATTGGTGTAGCCTAGCTCTCCCAAATAGAACGGATAGGCAAATGTGCCCCAGATCGCGTCGCAAATCCGGTATGTGAGAACCAACGACAGGATCAGGATCAACGGCCAACCGATCCGTCCAACAAACTCAATCAACGGCACAAGCAATGCGCGATAGAGATGGTCCGCTCCACCTGGCGCACGTGCGACAGTCTCTCCCTGCGCAATAACATCGGTGCCCTTCACCTTACGTTGGTGCAGCAAGGCGGCAATGATCGCGGGCAAAATGATGGTCGCCGCAATAATGAGCGGCCCCATATTGCGCGTAAACTCGGTCGGGTCAGGCCGTCCGCTTTCATTCAACGGGAACATGCCGAGCAACCAGTTGGGGTCAAACACAAACAGGCCCAGATCAAGCGTGCCCATCATCGGCACAAATCCGCCCAAGGCGCGAACCATGAATATGCCCAAAATCGTCAGCGCCCAGCCCCACAGGGCAACCACCATCCAAAGGTACCGTTGGCGCACATCGGCGCGCACTTCACCGGCTTCGTAAAGCTCTACGAATTCATCTTCGTCGGCCCCAATCATCGATGCTGCGCTGTCAGAGTCAGGCGCAAACATGCCTGCAAACCCAATCGCAAGGATGATCGCCCCCATCAGCATATAAGTCTCTGGCCAACCAATACGCGCCGCGATGATCAGACCCAGAGCACCGCCAACCAGAGAAGCTAGGCGAAAGCCCATTTGATAGATCGTCGAAAGGATATCGAGCGTCGCCTTCTCATCAGCGACATCGATGCGCCAAGCGTTGATAGCGATGTCCTGCGTCGCGCTGGCGAGAGCCCCGATCCCTGCAAGAAGAGAGAACCAGCCGAGTTGTGTCTTAGGCTCCAACACACTGAGCGTGACAAGGATCACGCCCAGGATGACTTGCATCGGTACCATCCATTGCTTGCGCTTTCCCAGCTTGCGCAGGATCGGCAAGTCAACCTTGTCCACCAATGGCGACCAAATGAATTGGAATGCATAGGCGAGCCCGATCAGCGAGAAGACGCCCATCGTCTCCAGATCAACCTCAGCCTCGCTCAACCACGCATAAAGCGTGCCCAGAAACAGCGCGAAAGGCAGCCCGCTGGCAAAGCCGAACAGCGCCATAAAGGCGGTCTTTCGCTGACCCATGGCGCGCCATAATTCACCCCAGCCGGGCTTCTTTTTTTCGGGCGTGTTTTCTTCAGGCGTCGCCTCGGCAGTGGCCATAGAGATCCCTCGTCCTTTTGTATTTAACCTGTTTCGTGGCACACTACTCGTAAGCGAGAGTGATAGGGAAGCCGCAATGAACGCAGCCGCAACAGATTTACCCATATTGCGCGCAACGCCCGGGCAATTGGCGTTGGCAGAGGCGATCCGCGATGGGAACACTCGGGTAGCAGGCGCAATCGGAAGCGTCCCTGCGAGCCGTTACACCGATCCCGATCACTTTGCGCGCGAGAAAGCGGCTCTGTTTGACCGGATGCCCCAAGTTCTAGCGCCATCCGCCTTGCTGCCCAATCCGGGCATGGCAGTGCCGCATGATGCGACCGGGCGGCCACTTTTGATAACGCGCGACAATGAGGGCGCGGCGCATGTGTTCCTGAATGTCTGCCAGCATCGCGGAACGCGTTTGGTCGAGGGGGAGGATGTCCAATGCGCAAAGCGGCTCGTCTGTCCCTATCATGCATGGACATATCGATTGGATGGCAAGCTGCTCGCGCTGCCCCGGCCAGAGACTTTCCCTGATCTCGATAAAGGTGATTACGGCCTTGTCGAATTGCCCAGCATGGAAGCAGGCGGGATGATCTGGTTTGCACCAGATGCCGATGCGGACTTCACCGATGCGCGTCTTGTCAGCGAGGATTTCGCTGCGTTTGGAGCACCGGATGCCCACCTCTTCCGCCGCAAGACACATAGGGTGAAAGGCAATTGGAAGCTCATCATGGATGCCTTCCTTGAAAGCTATCACGTCACGCGCCTGCATGCCGATACAATCGGGCCATTCTTTAAAGACGGCGTGACAGCGGGCGACAGCGTGGGGCCGCATTTGCGCTCTGCCGTGGGTCGGATGGAGGAGATGGAGAGCGTGGACCTTTCGAACATGGCCGCGATGCGCAAAGTTGTTACTTTCGCCTACCAATTGCTGCCCGCGACCGTGATCGTGCCCAGCCCGGATTATATCAACGTCATGGTTCTGATGCCGCAGGCGCATAATCTGACACTGGTTGAGGATTTTATGCTCATCCCGGAAGAACCCAAGACCGACAAGGCGCGCGGTCATTGGGAGCGTAGCTGGAAGCTGTTGGATGGCGGCGTTTTTGCCAGTGAGGACTTCCGTGCAGCTGAACTCGGGCAACAAGGTTTGGAAAGCGGCGCGATCAGCGAATTGACGCTCGGCACGCTCGAAGGTGGGATCACGCGGTTCGATGCCATTGTGCAGGATCACTTGAACGCTTAAAGCGCGCGCCATGCCCACCAATCCCAAACCATCCGCCGATCGCCCAGAGGGCGACCGTATCGCCAAGCTGCTCGCCCGAGCCGGTGTCGCCAGCCGGCGTGAGATTGAGCGGATGATCGCTGACAAGCGCATCACGCTCAATGGGAAACCGGTGGAAACGCCTGCGACCTTCCTCACAAGCCTGCGCGGGATTAGCGTCGATGGAAAGCCGGTTGGCCCTGCTGAACCATCACAGCTTTACGCCTTTCACAAGCCTACCGGCCTGATCACCGCCGAAAGCGACCCCGCTGGTCGCGCAACGATCTATGCCGCCCTCGTCAACGCCTTACCCAAGGATACACCGCGACTGATGCCTATCGGGCGGCTCGATCTGAACACAGAGGGGCTGTTGCTGCTCACCAATGATGGCGGGTTAAAACGTGAGATGGAGCTTCCTTCCTCCGGCATTCCGCGCACCTATCGCGCCCGCGCATTCGGCGATGTGTCGCAGGAACAATTGGAGGCGCTGGCTGATGGCGTTGAGATTGATGGCATGCGCTATGGCTCCATCGATGCGAATTTGGAGCGTGGATCGACCAAAGGCGTGACCGGGAATCACTGGATCGAAATGACCATTACCGAAGGCAAAAATCGCGAAGTTCGCCGGGTGCTTGAATATCTTGGCCTAAAAGTGAACCGTCTGATCCGGGTCGGATACGGCCCCTTCCACCTTGGTGATCTACCACGCGGGCAAGCGACGCGTATCCGTAAAGGCGACCTTGATCGCTTTGTCAGCAGCATCAAACAAGCGCGCGGGAAAAACCGCGGGGAAAAGAACGCGTGAGAATTATCGCAGGGGAATGGCGCGGGCGAAAACTGACCGCGCCCAAGGGTGACACAACCCGCCCAACCGCCGACCGGACGCGAGAGACATTGTTCTCGATGCTGACCAGCAGGCTCGGCAATTTTGAGGATCTGCGTGTCGCCGACCTGTTTGCGGGGTCCGGGGCATTGGGCCTGGAGGCTCTGTCGCGCGGGGCTGCGCATTGCCTGTTTGTCGAAAATGAGCGCGCCGCTCTGGACGCCATCCGCGTCAATATCGATGCGCTCGATTGTCGCGCTCGCACAACGGTTGAAACCGGGTCAGCGACCGCCTTGCGCCCCGCCCGTGAACCATACGACCTGCTCCTGCTCGACCCGCCTTATCGCACGGGTGCTGGCGAAGTGGCGCTGGACCGGTTGCAGCGGCTTGGCTGGATCGGAGAGGCGACGTGGATTGCGCTGGAAACGGCGTTTAACGAAGAACCGTCCATCAAAGGGCTGAATATCGAGACTTCCCGACGTATCGGCAAGGGTAGGCTCACGCTGCTTCTTCCGTGAGCCCACCCTGCCGAAGCGCCTGGATCAATCCGGCGCACTTCCCGCATGACCACCCTGTCACGGGAAAGATTGAAGGGGGTTTAGCCCTCTGGCGGGGAGCCGCCTGAGGCGCGGCTTTCGATTTGGACCCAGGTGGCATCGCGTTCTGGTCCGGTCATCGCGGTCAGAGCGATTTTGTCTTCATCGGACAACCGCCAAAAGATCATTTGCTGCTCTGGCGTCAGTGTCCAGTAATAGCCTTTCGTCTCCATCGGCCATAGCTCGTATTCGGTCTGTTGCTCAACTGGCCAGGTTTCATACTGGGCCTGTTGCTCCGGGGTCATGCCGCCTTCATCGGGCGCCTGAGCGGTTGTGTCTTCAGTCTGGGTGGCGGCAGCAGCAGGGGCTACGGCAACAAAGCCAAATGTCGCGATTGCAACGCCGAAGAGGTAAATGTGGGATTTACGCATTGGGGGTTCTCCTAATAACCATTCCCAAGCATTGACGAACGCATTCGACCCGGCCTTGTGCTTGATCCCTCACAAAGCCGATGAGCCTTTAATGACAGTGCTTTGTGGCTTTGCGAACCCCGCCGCGCCGCCTGTATCGCGCACGCCGAACGCCTTATCGAGAGGCGTTATCAAAACGGGTTAGAGCGAAAATGGTGGCAGTTTTGGCGCAGTTTTGGGGGACTGCCCCTAAGTGTGGGGTGCGCATGGACGATGAATGTGCGACATTGCTAATCCAACATTTGTTCTATATATGTTCACATAAAGCTATAACCATGAACGCAAATCTCCCCCTCCCCGCCAATAATGGCGCAAGTGACGAAAACGTCCCTGCTTATGCCGCGCAGCTGAACGCGCCGCAGAGAGAGGCCGTGCTGACGACCGAAGGGCCGGTCTTGATGCTGGCGGGTGCTGGCACAGGGAAAACCGCCGCGTTGACGGCGCGGCTCGCGCATTTAGTGGCAACGCGGCAAGCATGGCCGAGCCAGATATTGTGCGTCACCTTCACCAACAAAGCTGCTCGCGAAATGCGCGAACGTGTGGCTGGACATTTGGGGCCAAGCAGCGAGGGGATGCAGTGGCTTGGCACATTCCATTCGATCTGCGCGAAGATGCTGCGCCGTCATGCCGAATTGGTGGGCCTGCAATCGAATTACACAATTATCGATACAGACGATCAATTGCGCCTGCTCAAACAGCTGATCAACGACAATGATCTGGATGAAAAGCGCTGGCCTGCGCGCCAATTGGCGGGTTTGATCGACCGGTGGAAGAACCGAGGCTTAAACCCCGACGACTTGGATGCCGCCGAAAGTGAAGCTTATGCAAACGGACGCGGGCAGGAATTGTATCGCCAATATCAGGACCGGATGAAGGCGCTCAACGCCTGCGATTTCGGCGATTTGATGTTGCATGTCCTGAACATTTTCCGCGCGCATAATGATGTGCTGGCCGACTATCAGGACCGCTTCAAATACGTTTTGGTGGACGAATATCAGGACACCAATGCGGTCCAATATCTCTGGCTGCGGCTGCTCGCTCAAACGCGCAAGAATATCTGTGTGGTCGGCGATGATGACCAATCGATCTATTCGTGGCGCGGGGCAGAGGTTGCCAATATCCTGCGGTTTGAAAAGGATTTTCCGGGTGCGCATGTGGTCAGGTTGGAGCAAAACTACCGCTCCACCCCACATATTTTGGGCGCAGCGTCTGGTTTGATTCAGGCGAATTCGGACCGCCATGAAAAGACGTTGTGGACGCAGGTTGATGGCGGCGACAAGGTCAGCGTTATCGGCGTCTGGGATGCTCCTGAAGAAGCGCGGCGCGTGGGCGAGGAAATTGAGCGGTTGGAGCGTGAAGGTGCGCCTTTGGATAAGGTCGCCATTCTCGTGCGCGCGCAATATCAAACGCGCGAATTTGAAGACCGCTTTATCCAAATCGGCGTCAATTACCGGATCATTGGGGGTTTCCGTTTTTACGAGCGCGCCGAAATCCGCGATGCGCTGGCCTATCTGCGGGTCATTGCTCAGCCGCAGGATGATCTGGCGTTTGAGCGGATATACAACCAACCCAAACGCGGCCTTGGTTCTAAGACGCTGGAGAAAATGCATCTCCATGCCCGCCGGGTGAACTTGCCGCTGGCTGCGGCTTCGCTGGAATTGGCCGATAGCGACGAATTGCCCGCCCGCGCAGCAAACACAATCGGCGCACTTATGCGGCATTTCCTCAGCTGGCGTGAGGCATCCGAGGTGATGACACCTGCTGATCTGCTGCGCCTCGTGCTCGATGAGAGCGGCTATAATGATATGCTCGCCAAGGACCGCTCTGCTGAAAGCGCAGGGCGCGCAGAGAACCTCTCCGAACTCGCGCGTGCGATGGAGGAGTATGAGACGCTCGGTGATTTTCTCGAACATGTGTCGCTGGTCATGGACAATGACCGCGGCGATGCGGAGGAAACCGTCACCATCATGACAATCCATGCGGCTAAGGGCTTGGAATTCGACAATGTGTTTTGCGTCGGATGGGAAGAAGGCGTCTTTCCCAGCCAGCGCGCCATTGACGAAGGGGGCCTCGCCAGCCTCGAAGAAGAGCGCCGCCTCGCCTATGTCGCGATCACCCGCGCGCGTCGACGCTGCATCATCCTGCACGCAGCAAACCGGCGGATATACGGGCAATGGACCAGCTCAATCCCCTCGCGTTTTATCGAGGAATTGCCCGATGAGCACATTGAGGCGGAGACCACAATGACCGGCGGCGCATCATTGTGGCAGGCGAATTGGAGCGAGAATGATGATCCCTTCGCTCATGTTGCCCGCGACCGCCCTGCCCGCGCAGAAACGCGCGGTCCCGGATGGCGCCGTGCGGTCGCCAGTGGATATGAGACACAGCAGAAGCGTCTGGCCGAACCAGGCCGCAGCGCCGCCAGCTTTGCCGCCAAACCACGCTCAGACATAGTCATTGGTGCGATGGTCGAGCACGCCAAATTCGGCACAGGGTGCGTCACCGATCAGGAGGGTAACAAGCTGACCATCGAGTTTGAAGAGGCAGGCGAAAAGCGCGTGATCGATAGCTTCGTGACGGTGGTGCAGTAAGTTTTGGCTCAAATGGCCACAACCCCGCGCCAGATCGCAGCGAAGAACGACGCGCCACCCATTGTGCCAAATGCGTGCCAGATCGGATAGCGGAACCGCATGGTTTTGCTTCGATAAAACAACGTGCCTACGGTGTAAAACACGCCGCCAGCGGCAATCGCGAACGTGGAAAAAGCGGGCAATTGCGTCCAAAAGTCGGGCAACGCAACAAGCGCAAACCAGCCCAATCCGATGTAAGACGCCAATGACCAGCGCGTATCAATATCGCTTCCAAAGATTTTGAATGCCGCACCCACCAGCGCAAATATCCAAGTAACTGCCAGGATCAGATAAGCGCTCCACGTGGCGCATAGAATAAGCAAAGGACTGAAAGTGCCCGCAATGACCGCATAGATTGCGGCATGATCCCAACGGCGAAGCGGTTCGCGTAAGTGAGGTCTAGGCAGAAGGTGGTAGGCGAAAGACACACTGACAGAAGCCAAAATCGCGAGCGTGTAGACACTGCTTGCGATCAACAGTGACGCATCACCGACATCCAATACCGCACGCAATAGAAATCCACTCGCCACCAAAAATCCAGCCAAGCTGAAGGCATGGACGAGCCCATCTGCCCATCGCTCAGAAACGGTTTTGCTAGGGTACATTTTTCAAGCCTGTGATGGATCGTTCTGCTCAATGCAACTCGATTGATCCGATCATCGAGGATGACTGCGAAGTCATGAGCTGACAATGTGTTTGTAGGGCTGGCTTACTGGCCGCTGGACAGGCTCAAAAACCCATAGCTATTAATCAGTTATTCAATTGAAGACGCTCAAGTTCAATGGTGCTTTATCAGGGGGAAATCATGAAACTTCGCTCAATCGCTGGCATTTTGCTGCTTCTGCCTGCTGCGAATGTTGCCGCGCAATCCGCGGCTGCTCCGCAACAGAGCAATGCGGGTCAAATCGATTTGCCGAACTATAACGGCGATCACTGGATGGCGGTTTCGGCCGATGATGGCAGCACCGTTCTTAGCCACAATTTGAGCGGCGCATTGTGCCCCGACACTTTTCGTGAGCTTCAGTTGACGAATGTGCGCTCATACGCACCCGACGGAACCGATGTCAGTTGCTCCTACACAAAGGGCTCCGGCGAGACGCAGACAACCCTGACCACCTATTTCTTTCGCAAGGCGGATGTGACGGGCCCGATTGCGCATCAGCAAGCGGGCAATGCCATCATCCAGCGCGGCGAAACGACCGCGTTGACAGTGTCTTTCAACGAAGATCACTCGGCTCGCTGTCGCCAAGCCGCAGCGCCAGCAGTGGGTGAGCAAGTGCGTCTTCGGCAGCACACAGCTGATGACGACGCGAGCCAGTTCTCTTTCGATATGGGCGTCGCCATATTTGATTTCACAACCGAATCCGGTGCGGAGGCACGATCCGCTTTGATGACCTATGAATTGGGCGGATGGATCATCAAAATGCGCCTGACCACGCCTGCTGGCGATGGCGATGAAGGTTATGCGTATGCCTGCAACTATTCTGGCCTTGCGGCGGCGGGGACTGCGCGCATCCTTGATCTCGAAGAAGCAAGCTAAACGGTCCAATTCCGGCACCTTTCGCGAGCGTCCGCGATGTGCCACACTTCGCCTAGAAACCGGCGGAGGGCAGTTGAGATGGAATTCAGAGCATTGATATTGGGCGCGGCGTTTGCAGGTGCGGCCCTGTTCACGCCGCCTGCTCTCGCCGAAGCACATTCGGAAAAACAACCCGCAGCGACGGAAGTCACATTCGGCAATGGCGAAGCGAACTGGATCACGGTCGCAGATATCCAACGAACGGCCAACTCGCGCACTTTCACTGAGCAGCGGATCACCAATGACCGAGCCTTTACCCGCCGGGGCGATGGGACAACACTGACATTCTCAGAGGTTCACATTGACGGCGATGGCTGGTTGGTCATGCATCCATTTATCGATGGCAGGCCCAATGGCGACTACGTCGCTGGCTACACTTTCGTGGAAAGCGGGATCAATCGCGATGTGGCGATCACGCTCAATCCTGCGCCTGAAAGCGGCGACATGTATCTCGTGATGCTGCACTCTGACAGCAATTCGGATGGCGTGTTCGACTTTGTATTTGTCGATGAGGTCAATGTCGCAGACCGCGCAGTCTTTGAAGGCAATCAAATGATCGCCCATGCCATAGCGGTCCCTTAAGCGGCCTTAGCCCGCGCCGAGGTCCAGAAAGCCCGGTTTCGGACCGTTCCACTCACCAGCAGGAACTGGATCATCATCTTCATCACGGCGACGTGAACGCGGTTTGCGATCGGGCTTTTCATCAGTGCGCGCTTCGCGCTCGCGGCGTGGTTTGCGCTCACGCTCATTATCGCGCGGAGCATCGTCGCTGTCATTGTCGGCACGCTTGCGGTTTCGGGCACGCTTTGGTTTTTCCTCGCGAACCTCGTCGCGCTCGCCGCCATCATCAGAGCGCGAGCCGCTGCTGCTGCTCGACTTCGAACCCGGCTCTGCGAGTTCAACGCGCACATCATCTTTGCCGAAAACAGGAATGACGTTCTTTGTCAGCTTCTCGACATTGTCGATTGCCTCGGCATCGGCCTTTGTCACGAAAGTAAAAGCGCGCCCTTTTGCCCCCGCGCGGCCCGTACGGCCGATGCGGTGCACATAGTCATCTGGGTGCCATGGCGTGTCGTAGTTGAAGACGTGAGAGACGCCTTTGATATCCAACCCGCGCGCAGCCACGTCAGAGGCGACGAGGATATTGATATCGCCCGACTTAAACCGCTCCAGCTCTTTCTGACGCGTGTTTTGGTCAATGTCGCCGTGAATTTCGCCGCTTTTGAAACCGTCATTCTGCAACTTCTTGTTGAGTTCGCGGACGGTTGTTTTCTTGTTCGAAAACACAATCGCGGTTTCAACGTGATCGTTTTTCAAAAGCCATTGCAATGTCGATAGTTTCGCGCGCTGTTCAACAGGTATCTTGAATGCGGTGATATCCTTGTTCGTCGTTGCCGCACGCGCGGTTTCAATGCGCTTTGGATTGCTGAGGAATGTCTTCGCCAGCTTCTCAATCGGTGCAGGCATGGTTGCCGAAAACAGCATCGTTTGGCGCGTTTCGGGCAGTTTGGAACAGATGAATTCGATATCGGGAATAAAGCCCATATCGAGCATCCGGTCCGCTTCATCGATCACCAAGAGCTCGCAACCCGACAGCAGGATCTTGCCCCGCTCAAACAGGTCCATCAACCGGCCGGGAGTCGCAATCAAAACGTCAACGCCTTCATTCAGCGCCTTTAATTGATCGCCCATTTGCACGCCGCCAATCAGCAACGCCATCTTCAAGTCATGGTTCGCGCCGTATTTCTCAAAATTCTCGGCGACCTGCGCGGCCAATTCTCGCGTGGGTTCAAGGATCAAAGAGCGCGGCATCAGAGCGCGTCGGCGACCGCTCGCCATCACATCAATCATGGGCAGCACAAAGCTGGCGGTCTTACCCGTCCCTGTTTGCGCGATGCCGATGAGGTCCTTCATCATCAGAACAGCCGGGATCGCTTCAGCTTGGATAGCGGTAGGCTCGCTATAGCCAGCGTCATCGACGGCTTGGAGCAATTCAGGTGAGAGGCCGAGATCGGCGAATGTCATGCGGGTCAAAATTTCCGGATTGCGGGCATGGCTTAAAGCCGTGCCGGGTTGGGTGCTGAGATGCGATCTTTTCACAAAGTCGCCATCAGCGCCTGCGCGCTTGGCCAAAATTGGTCAAAAAGTCAAGAATTCAGCGCTGATCCCAAAAGGCAGCGCATAGCGGCGCATCACTCTTCGACAGCCACCAAGCGGCGCATGCGTTCAACCTCGCAGCGCGCACCGCTGCGCGATTGCAATTCATCGCGATCGACGCACAGCTGTCCATCTTCATTCTGTTCGATGTAAAAACCGGAGTAGAAATCGCGAGCACGGCAGGCACGTTCGAGGTTCAAGCTGACAATACGTTGGTCGCTGAGGAACAGAAGCAGGCGGTTACCGGTACCCGTTTGCACGCCCGAGATACGGTCGACGCGCAGGCAGCGATCCATCTCGCGCTCTTCGAATTGTGTGTTCAACCCTTGGCGCGGCAAGCGTGCGAGTAGATCGTTACGCGGGCCGCCACGTTGCGGGGAGATGCGGATGATCACGCGCTGTTGAATGCGAAATTGGCGCAATACCTGCCCGCTGTGAAATGCATCGAGCGGGTTGGCAAAAACCGGTTCTTCTGCAGGCATTTCAATTTCGCGCGGGACGGTCGGCTCTTCGCTCTGCTCGGCCTCTACCGTCTTGTCGCTCGCCACAGCCTGAGCACCGCTTGCCTGAACCATAGTGGTCCCCTGTCCGAACATCGGCAGGATCAACGCAAAAGGCGCTGCAATGGCGAGCAGGCTTGGCATCGGGCTTGGGTGGTTCCTCCAGAACTAACGGCACACACAGGCACCGCTGCAATTGATGGGGAGAGCTAGCAGCAACGATTGAACGCTGGCTTAACTGCAACCTTCATCCATTCTATTGCACTGGCACATTCGCCCAAATGTGTGGCATAGCAGCAACAATGAACAACCCTATCGACACCTCTGAAACCTTCCTTGCAAAAGCCGCAGACCTTTTGGGAGCGAAGGGACTTTCGACCGCTCCCGATGATTTGGCGCAGTGGGTCACGGATTGGCGTGGGCGTTACACAGGCCGCGCATTGGCGCTTGCTTCGCCTGCTTCGACACAGGAGGTCGCCGCGTTGATGCGATTGTGTGCGGATGCGCGCGTGCCAATAGTTCCCCAAGGCGGGAATAGCGGCATGGCAGGCGGCGCGACCCCAGATGATAGCGGGACGGCGATCATACTGTCGCTAAGGCGGATGAATGCGATCCGATCAATCGATGCAGCCGCTGGGCAAGCGGTGTGCGATGCAGGCGTAATCCTGCAAACATTTCATGAAGCCGCAGAAGCCGAGGGCATGCGCTTTCCCCTGACATTGGGCGGCAAGGGTTCGGCCACGATTGGTGGGTTGGTTTCGACCAATGCTGGCGGCACACAGGTGCTGCGCCATGGCACGATGCGCGCTCAGGTTTTGGGTGTTGAGGCGGTGCTCGCCGATGGGCAAGTGTTCGACGGATTGACCGCGTTGAAGAAAGACAATCGCGGGTTTGACCTCAAACAGTTGCTGATCGGGTCAGAGGGTACTTTGGGCATTGTGACGGCTGCGACATTGCGGCTGCTGCCCGCCCCCACAGCGCGCGCGACCGCTTGGGCTGGGCTTGCCTCAATCACTGATGCCCGCGAATTGTTGCAGCGGGTTGAGCGGGTGATGGGCGACACGCTGGAGGGGTTCGAAGTGGTTCCCGCGCATTGTCTCGACAGCGTTCTCGCGCTGCTACCGGATGCGCGCAGCCCGCTTAGTGATCGGCATGAGTGGAACGCCTTGATCGAATGCGTCGCAACCAGCGGCGATGACACGGTGTTGCGGGAGCGGCTCGAAGCGGCGCTGGCGGATGCGATTGAGGATGAGTTGATTGCTGATGCGGTGATCGCAGCGAATGAGCGGCAAGCGGATGATCTGTGGACGTTGCGCGATTCGATCTCTGCGGCGGAGCGCGCTCTTGGCCCTGCGATGCAGCACGACATCTCTGTGCCCGTGGACAAGATGCCAGAATTCATCCTCGCCGCGTCGCCTGTGATTGAAAGCGAATATCCCGGCACGACCGCCGCCGCCTTTGGCCATTTGGGCGATGGCAACGTGCATTTCCACGTGCTCGCCCCGAAAGGCGCGGTTCCGGGCGCTTGGGAAGAGGGCGAAGGCAAGGCGATCAGCGCGCGTGTCTATGATCTGGTCACCCAATGGGGCGGGTCGATCAGCGCCGAACACGGGATCGGGCAAATGAAAGTGTCCGAATTGGACCGTTTGAGCGACCCGGCAGCGCTTTCGATGATGCGCGCGGTAAAGGATGCGTTGGACCCGCAAGGCCTGCTTAATCCGGGTAAGTTGGTTCCCCCTACACACCCATAGCACCGACCAAGCTTGCACCAGCCCATTGAACCGCCTAAAGCCGCGCCATCCAGCGGTTTGGGTGTGGCATTTGCCAAGGCCAAGAGGGTTGCTGGACCACATTTTTCATCCGCTAATTTTTCGGAGACGTTCCATGGCCACCGCGCCGCAGCCGCAACTTCCGCTGTTCTATAAAGATCTGCTTCCACTCAACAGCCGCGATCACGGCGACTGGAAAGTCAGCAGCTTTGACGATGCAGGGTTCCTCAAAGAGACCCACGCCATCCCGCTTACTGTGGATGAATTCGTTGACGCACAGCGCAACTATCCGATCGTTTTCACCGCCGGTGACAACCCGTTGCCAATCGCGCTGATGGGTCTGAACGAAGGCGTCAACACCTACATTGCTGATGATGGCAAGCTGGAAGCGGGCGTCTACGTTCCTGCTTATATCCGCCGCTATCCCTTCATTCTCGCAAAGCTGAACAAAGACAGCGAAGACATGTCTTTGTGCTTTGATCCGCAAGCTGGCGTGATCGGCAAAGCAAGCGCGAAGAACAAAGACGGCCAAGCGCTATTCGATGGGGAAAACCCAACCGACTACACCAATGGCGTGTTGGAATTCTGCAAACGTTTCGAAGAATCCGGCCAACGCACCCGCGCGTTCCTTGAAGAGTTGAAGAAGCTCGACATTTTGATGGACGGTGAAATTGCGATCACTCGCAACGACATGCCAGACAAGCCTTTTGTCTATCGCGGCTTCCGCATGGTCGATGAAAACAAGCTTCGCGAGCTTCCCGCTGAAACGGCGCACGCTCTGAATGCCAATGGTATGATGATGCTGATCCACGCTCAATTGTTCTCAATGAACCTGATGCGCAGCGTGTTTGAGCGTCAAAGTGCACAAGGCAAAGTGGCAATTCCAGACGCGGCAACGCCTGCTGTTTGATCGGCATTTGGGATGGTAAGCGGCGGCTTTGATGCTCTGCTCGCCCCATAAAACTTACCGCCAATAGCGATGTTTCTAGGGCGGCCTACGTATTGAACGTGGGCCGCCCTTTTCCTATTTATTATGCCTGAGCCGGTAAACCCCTCATGACCGGCTCTTGGACAGGCGCCCTTGGGCGTCATCCTCCCTGAACCTGGCCACCTCGTGCATCCCCCCTGTTTTTGCACGAGGTGGTTTTTTTCGACTTTTGGTATGTAGTACCGGCTCCGCTATTCTGCGGCCTGAGGCATTTGACTGTCCGCGCCCAATCCGGCGGTTTCTGCGCCCAATTCTCGTACAAGTCCGGCCAACATCTTAGCGAGCGGATTTACCGCATCGGTGGGATCGGACAGCGACGCGTCGAGATATGTCGAACGACACACCTCCACCTGCACACAATGGATATTGCGCCGACGGGCCGCATGACGGTCCAGCACATAACCGCCAGAATAGGGGCGATTATGCGCCGCAACGCAGCCTTGATCTTCCAGATATCGAAATGCGCGCGAAATCACGGAGGGATTGCAAGACGCACCAAACCTATCGCCGAGAACGATTTGCGGTGCGCTTGCGACATCATCGTGCGCGCCGGTCATTTGCCGACGCAAAGGCGGCATGGAATGCAAATCGATCAGCAATGCCGCGCCCCAAGAGTCGCGTATCCGCTCCAATTCTCGTTCTAAAAATGCGTGATAGGGCCGGTGAATCTGAGCAATCCGGCGATCCAATTCCTCGCGCTGCAATCGTGACCGCCAGATTTCGCCAAATCCAGGCAATCGGCGCGGCACCAGCCCCAATCCGCTGCGCGCACGGGCATTGGTGCCAGTTGGATAGCTACGCGTTTTTGCAAAGCTTCGCCCCTTCCCCTCAACCATATCCCAATCGACATCATCTGCCGCGCGATTTAGGTCGAGCATCGCGCGCGGAGCGTGAGCCACCAGCAATCCGGTTCCCGTGGCGCGCGCCACTTCGACGCCGACACTATCAATATGGCGATCCTCCAGGCGCAACTGAGAAAGTTCCGCATCGCGCATTTGCGCAAGAATTTCCGCAGGATATGCGCGCCCCGCATGAGGAACCGCGACGAGCACCGGCAGCGGCATGGACCGCGGTGCGACATGGATGAAGGCCGCACTTTCACCGCCGGTCTTATCCGCCGAAATAGCGCCTCCGCGCCGGGTCACCAGATCATCAGCGGAGGAACGTTTGCGCGCGGGGGCGGAGCGGTTTGGCATCACAAATTGCTGCCCGCTTTGGTTCGCCGAGTCAAAGCCTCAATTGCGCAACAACGCGTCGTGATTGCCTGCCAGTTAAGCTCAAACGGTAAGAATATCGGCTGGTGCGTTTCAAAGCAGGCCACACGAGCATTCTGGGAGGGATTTCTTAAGCGATAGTGTGTAGTGGAGAATGCATGACTGCAAACACCGCCCCGCGCATCCTCTTGGCCGAAGATGAAGATGCCATGCGCACATATCTTGAGCGTGCTTTGACCAAAGCCGGCTATGAAGTGTCGAGCGTTGATCGCGGCACTGATGCGCTGCCATTGCTCGAAAAGGAAGAGTTCGACCTGCTTTTGTCCGACATCGTTATGCCGGAAATGGACGGGATCGAGCTGGCGCAACGTTGTGCCGAGGTTTCGCCCCGCACAAAGGTGATGTTTATCACGGGATTTGCCGCAGTGTCGCTGCGCGCAAGCCGCGAGCAACCGCATGCAAAAGTCCTCTCCAAACCGTTTCACCTGCGCGATCTCGTGCTTGAGGTGGAGCGTGTGTTTGAAGATGCGAAGGAAGCCAGCCTCTAAAGCGGCAGATATTCGGCGCGAATCGCTTGCACACTGCGCAAGCGTTCGCTAACGCGCCGCTTCGCTTTGGCACTTGCGGGTCCGCCCCCAAATGCCACAGCCAAAACGATGGTGCGGGCGTATAGCTCAGTGGTAGAGCACTGTATTGACATTGCAGGGGTCGGGAGTTCAACTCTCTCTACGCCCACCATCGTTTCGATTTTCCGACACATTCTGGTGCCCGCTTGAGGGTGTGATCGCGACTATGGACCGCTTTCCTACAGCTTAGCCAATGGGTTATGCGCGTCTTGTGAAAATGCTTCTTCAACATTCACCGGGTTGCGCGCAATATTTGACGCAATGCGAAAGTGGGAAGTTTTCCCTACAAGAGCGTGTAACATGCGGTCCATGTTACGGAGTATCGCGCATCGGCTGTTACGACATCTTGCGCCCTGCCTCACCTCTGCTAGAGCCGCGCACAGGGATCAAATCAGACATCCTAACGCTCACAGATAATCCAAAGGGATGAGGCGCTAGCCATGCAAAAAATTCAGGTCAAAAACCCAGTTGTCGAACTCGATGGCGATGAGATGACAAAGATCATCTGGCAGTGGATCCGCGAAAGGCTGATCCTGCCCTATCTCGATGTCGATCTGAAGTATTACGACCTCTCTATCGAGAAACGCGACGAAACCGACGATCAGATCACGATCGATGCGGCTAATGCGATCAAGGAACACGGCGTTGGCGTGAAATGCGCAACCATCACGCCTGACGAAGAGCGCGTTGAGGAATTCGACCTAAAGAAGATGTGGCGTTCGCCCAACGGCACGATCCGCAACATCCTTGGCGGGGTTGTCTTCCGCGAACCTATCGTGATCGACAACGTGCCGCGTCTGGTGCCAGGCTGGACTCATCCAATCGTTGTGGGCCGGCATGCGTTTGGCGACCAATACCGCGCGACCGACACACTGATCCCTGGTCCGGGTAAACTGCGTCTCGTCTATGAAGGCGATGATGGCACAAACCTTGATCTTGAAGTGTTCGAGTTCCAGTCGTCCGGCGTTGCCATGGCGATGTACAACCTTGACGACTCGATCCGTGCCTTTGCCCGCGCTTCGATGAACTATGGTCTGGACCGCAAATGGCCGGTGTATCTATCGACCAAGAACACGATCATGAAAGCCTATGACGGCCGCTTCAAAGACCTGTTTGAAGAAGTGTTCGAAACGGAATTCAAAGAGAAGTTCGCAGAAGCAGGCATCACCTACGAACACCGCCTGATCGATGACATGGTTGCAGCGGCTCTGAAATGGAGCGGTAAGTTCGTGTGGGCTTGTAAGAACTATGACGGCGATGTTCAGTCCGACACCGTTGCCCAAGGGTTCGGCTCACTCGGCCTGATGACATCGGTGTTGATGACACCCGATGGCGACACCGTCGAAGCCGAAGCCGCACATGGCACCGTGACACGTCACTTCCGCCAACATGAACAAGGTAAAGCAACCTCAACCAACCCGATTGCATCGATCTTCGCATGGACGCGCGGCCTGATGTATCGCGGTAAGTTCGATGACACGCCCGACGTGGTCAAGTTCGCTGAAACGCTTGAGCGGGTTTGCATTCAGACCGTTGAAAACGGCCAAATGACCAAGGATCTCGCGCTGTTGATCGGCCCAAGCCAGAACTGGCTGACGACAGAGCAGTTCTTCGAGGCGATCGTGCAAAACCTTGAGACAGAAATGAAGAACTGGGGTTGATCCAGAACGCTTTCCTACTCGCTAACAAGTGAGTAGACACAGCGATCAAAGGGGCGGCTATTCGATCCGAATGGCCGCCCTTAGTGTTTGTGCAATCGGCATGGAATGCGCCAAAGCGGTATGACCGCAGGTGACTTGAGCCACGGGGAAGGCTAATCCGTTCATATGGCAGGCGAACTCACCCTCTCCCCGGTTATGTCGGACGCTCTGGTAATTCTGGGGTCAGCGGGAATTGTGATCCCGGTCTTTGCGCGGTTCCGCATTACGCCGATTATCGGGTTTATCCTGATTGGCATTCTGGTTGGCCCCTTTGGGCTTGGCACGATGGTGGATCAGGTGCCTTGGCTAAGCCATGTGACAATATCGGAGCCTGACAGGCTGACCCCGTTTGCCGATTTCGGGATCATCCTGCTGCTCTTCGCGATTGGACTGGAGCTGTCATTCAACCGGCTTTGGCAGATGCGAAAGCTGGTCTTTGGGCTTGGCTCCTTAGAGCTGCTGATCATAGGTAGCATTTCGGCGGCGTTCTTTGGCTATATCAATGGCATGGACACGACGGCTGCGCTGGCGCTCGGCTTTGCCCTTGCCTTCTCCTCCACCGCTATTGTGTTGCCGATATCGGGCACGCGCTCGCCAGTTGGGCGCGCGGCGCTCTCAATGCTGTTGTTCGAAGACATCATGATCGTACCGATCATCTTTATCCTTGGCGCGCTTGCTCCCAGTGCAACCGGAGAGGGTGTGTCAGGACTGACAACCACTCTGATTCAAGGTGGGATTGTTATCCTGTTGTTGCTGGTGGTCGGGCGTTTTGCCCTGCCCCGCCTGTTCAGTCAGGCGGCGCGCACTAAGAGCCCTGAGCTGTTCCTTGCAGCATCGCTGCTGGTTGTGATTGGCGCGAGCCTCGCGACCGCCGCTACCGGGCTGTCCCCCATTGTGGGCGCACTAATCGCGGGATTGCTGATCGCGGAAACCGAGTATCACGGCGAAGTGGAAAGTATCATGGAACCGTTTAAGGGCCTCGCGCTCGGTGTGTTCCTGATCACCATCGGCATGAGTATCGACCTGATGGAGATCTGGCGTAATCTGGGTGAGATCGCTGCCGCAGTTGTTGGCGTGCTGGTGTTCAAGGCCATCGTGACTGGTTCGCTATTGCGGATGATGGGCGCGCGCCGCTCCACCGCGGCAGAGACTGGCGTGCTTATGGCCAGCCCGAGTGAGACGACACTGATCGTGCTGGCTGCGGCCACCAGTGCATTGGTGATTGACGCAGAAACGGCGCAATTCTGGCAGATTGTGACTGCCATCGGCCTCACCATTACGCCAGTTCTCGCAAAGCTAGGCCGAGTGATCGCTCGCAGAGTAGAGGCCGCGCCTGAGTTGCCCGAGGAAGACCAACACGAGGCCCGGACGATCATAATCGGTGGTGGACGCGTCGGACGATTGATCGCTGACATGATGGTCGCCCATGAACAGCCCTATGTGATCCTTGATTCCGATCCGGATGTGATCGCCACAGCGAAACGCAATGGCTACCGCGCGACATTCGGCGATGCAGTGCGTGGTGACGCGCTCTCGCGGCTTGGAATTGAGCAGGCCCCAGCTCTCGTCTTGTCGATGGATGAACCGGTCTTGGCACAGCGTCTTGTCGGAAAGCTGCGCGCTGCTTATCCCGAATTGCTCATCGTGGCGCGCGCGCGCGACACCGATCACGCCGCCGCACTCTATCGCTCGGGCGCTAGCCATGCGGTGCCAGAGAATTTGGAAAGCTCACTGCAATTGTCCGAAGCGGTGCTAGTCGATATCGGTGTTGCGATGGGCCCTGTGATCGCCTCCATCCACGCCAAACGCGATGAATACCGCGAGCGGTTGGAGATCGAAGGGAAGCTCAGCGAAAAGCCAAAACTGCGCACATCTGGCGCGCAGGCAGAGGTCTAGCTAGAAAGCAACTGCTTAACCGCAGAAATGGCATCACCGGCTTTGGAGCCATCAGGACCGCCACCCTGAGCCATATCTGGGCGACCGCCGCCGCCCTTACCGCCCAGTGCCGCAACACCGGCTCGTACCAGATCGACTGCGCTAAACCGCTCTGTCAGATCCTCAGTCACGGCCGCTGCAACACTGGCCTTGCCATCATTGACAACCACGATTGCAGCAACACCAGAGCCAAGCCGCGACTTGGTCTCATCGAGAAGCGGTCGCAGTTCCTTGGGGTTAAGCCCCTCAAGCACCTGCCCGCTAAACGCGATACCGCCAATATCCTCGTCAGCATTGGCATTGCCTTCACCCGCACCGCCTCCCCCAAGGGCAAGCGCCTTCTTGGCGTCGGCGAGCTCCTTCTCAAGCCGTTTACGCTCATCCAGCAATGCTGTGATGCGCGCCGGAACCTCTTCTGGTGTAGCGCGAATGGCGCTGGCTGCGGATTTGAGCGCTTCTTCGCGGTCCACCAGCCAAGTGCGTGCCGCGTCGCCGGTCAATGCCTCGATCCGGCGTACGCCAGAGGAAACCGCGCTTTCGGAGATGATACGAAACAGACCGATGTCACCCGTAGCGTTGACATGAGTGCCTCCGCACAGCTCAACTGAGTAGCTGCGCCCCTCGCTGCCGGAACGGCCCATGGAAAGCACACGGACTTCATCGCCATACTTCTCACCAAACAAAGCAAGCGCCCCCGCCTCAACCGCATCGTCGGGACTCATCAATCGGGTCGCAACAGGTTCATTGGCGAGGATCTCAGCGTTAACTTCGGCTTCAATCGCGGCAATATCAGCTGGATCAAGCGCTTTGGGATGCGAGAAATCGAACCGCAAACGATCTTGAGCTACCAGCGATCCCTTTTGCGTCACGTGGTTGCCCAACTGATTGCGCAGCGCCGCATGCGCCAGATGTGTCGCAGAGTGGTTCGCACGGATTTGCGTACGGCGAATTTCGTCAACGTCGAGGTGGACATTATCGCCAACCGCCACTTCGCCGGCGGATATTTTCGCATGATGCGCGTGGAGGCGGCCAAGCGGTTTGCTCGTATCAGTCACCGTCGCGGCAAATCCGGTGGGCGTTGCGATGGTCCCAGTGTCACCAGTCTGCCCCCCGCTCTCGCCGTAGAACGGTGTTTGGTTGGTCAAAATTACGACCTCATCGCCCGCACGAGCGCGCTCTGCTTCGGTACCGTCTTTGACAATTGCGACGACAGTCCCTTCGCCAGAAGTTGAAGCGTAGCCAGTGAATTCGCTTGCGCCCTCACGTTCGGCGATGTCGAACCAGACCTCGCCTGAGGCAGCTTCGCCAGAACCCTTCCAAGCGGCGCGCGCAGCCTCCTTTTGCCGCTCCATCGCACCTTCAAAACCGGCACGATCTACGGTGATGTCACGGGCGCGTAAGGCGTCTTCTGTCAAGTCATAGGGGAAACCATATGTGTCGTAGAGCTTGAATGCAGTCTGTCCATCAAGCTCACCGCCACTGACCATATCGCCGGTCGCCTCATCAAGCAGCTTGAGGCCCTTATCAAGCGTCCTGCGGAATTGCGTTTCCTCGCGCAGCAGGACTTCTTCGATGAGCGCCTGCCCTCGCTGCAATTCGGGAAATGCCTGCCCCATTTCAGTAACGAGCGAGGGAACGAGGCGATGCATCAATGGCTCGCTCGCACCCAGCAAATGTGCATGTCGCATAGCGCGACGCATGATACGGCGCAGGACATATCCGCGCCCTTCGTTCGAAGGTAAAACGCCGTCTGCCATCAGGAAGGAAGTGGATCGCAAGTGGTCTGCGATAATTCGATGAGAGCCAATATTCTCGCCGCTCGCAGCCACATTGGTGTGCCCTTCGGATGCCGCAATCAGAGCCTTGAATGTGTCGATGTCATAATTGTCGTGCACGCCTTGCATAACAGCGGCGACACGTTCCAATCCCATGCCTGTGTCGATCGAAGGGCTTGGCAAATCGCGCCTTGTGCCATCCGTAGCTTGATCAAACTGCATGAAGACCAGGTTCCATATTTCGATGAAGCGGTCGCCATCTTCATCCGGGCTACCGGGAGGACCACCGGCAATGTGTTCGCCATGATCGTAGAAGATTTCCGAACAAGGCCCACATGGCCCCGTTTCACCCATCGACCAGAAATTGTCATTAGTAGCTATGCGGATAATGCGGTCTTCGGGTAGTCCCGCGATCTTGCGCCACAGATCGAACGCTTCGTCATCGGTGTGATAGACGGTGACCAGCAATTTTTCCGCAGGCAAGCCCCACTCTTGAGTCAGTAACGTCCAGGCGTTCAATATGGCTTGCTCTTTGAAATAATCGCCAAATGAGAAATTGCCGAGCATTTCGAAGAACGTGTGGTGCCGCGCAGTGTAGCCCACGTTATCAAGATCATTGTGCTTGCCACCTGCGCGAACGCATTTTTGCGAGGAAGTCGCGCGCGGGGCTGGCGGAGTTTCGAGGCCGGTAAAGACGTTCTTGAACGGGACCATGCCCGCATTCACGAACATCAGCGTTGGATCGTTATAAGGAACCAGCGGAGCGCTTTGCACTTTTGCGTGATCCTGACTCGCAAAGAAGTCGAGAAAGGACCGGCGAAGATCATTGGTTGAAGTCATAAATTGGCAGTTAGGCAATGCTTGCAGGGTCGACAAGCGAAAGCAGCACTCTGCTCTACGCATTCTGCCCAAAGCGCATCATCCGAATAGCAAACCTGCGAGCCACATACGAAAAACCGGCGCAAACTGCATCTCGCTTTACAAGAGAGAGCCGCTCACGCCGGTATTCCGTTTGTTCGGGCCAGCGGTCGGAGCATATTGCCCACAAAGACCGCACAAAAGCCCGCTTAAGGATCAGTCTTCAGGATCCGCGTCCGGTCCTGTCATCATCTCCTCGGCGACTTCATCGGTTTTACCGCGAATGGCGGCTTCCAATTTATCGCAAGTCTCTGGATTTTCGGCCAAGTAAGTCTTCGCATTTTCGCGACCCTGACCAATGCGCACGCTGTCATAAGAATACCAGCTGCCCGACTTTTCAACGATGCCCGCTTTCACCCCAAGATCGAGGATTTCACCCCGCTTGGAGATGCCTTGACCATACATGATGTCGAACTCGACCTGCTTAAAAGGCGGTGCGACCTTATTCTTGACCACTTTGACGCGGGTCGAGTTGCCAACCACTTCGTCACGATCCTTGATCTGGCCAGTGCGACGGATGTCCAAGCGCACCGAAGCATAGAATTTCAGCGCATTGCCACCTGTCGTTGTCTCTGGGTTGCCGTACATCACGCCAATTTTCATGCGCAGTTGGTTTATAAAGATCACCATGCATTTCGAACGGTTGATCGACCCGGTGAGTTTACGCAGGGATTGGGACATCAGGCGCGCTTGAAGGCCGACATGGGAATCGCCCATCTCACCTTCGATTTCTGCGCGGGGGACAAGCGCCGCCACCGAGTCGACCACCAACACGTCAATGGCGTTTGAGCGCACCAGCGTGTCAGTAATTTCGAGCGCCTGCTCACCGGTATCCGGCTGTGAGACGATCAATTCATCAATGTCCACGCCCAGCTTCTTGGCATAGACGGGATCAAGCGCGTGTTCGGCATCGACGAAGGCCGCTGTGCCACCCGCTTTTTGAGCTTCTGCAATTACATGCAGTGCAAGAGTCGTCTTACCCGAACTTTCCGGGCCATAAACTTCGATAACGCGTCCCTTAGGTAGGCCGCCAATACCGAGCGCAATATCAAGCCCGAGCGAGCCAGTTGAAATCGATTCAACCTCCATCGCCTCTTTCGAGCCTAGCTTCATCGCCGAGCCTTTACCGAAAGCCCTATCAATCTGCGAAAGCGCCGCGTCGAGTGCTTTTTGACGGTCCACGTCTTTATCCTTGTCTACCAGCTTGAGTTGAGTAGCCATCGCATACGCTCCTTCACTTGCCTAGGTGGTGACCCAGTTTTAATCGGTCACTATCCACCGGATCAGCCCTGTTGCTGCCCCCTGTTGGATTCGAAGTACCCCATTTGTTCCAAAAGAACAAGAGTAGAACAAATATTTTTGGAAATTTGTGCTAGGACGGCGAATTTAGGCGGTTTGCTGCGCTTTAGCTTGGCGCATGACGCTGCCGACTTTGTCCCCAATGGCCGCTACACTGAATGGTTTCGCGATAAAGTGCATGTCGGGGATGTCGATTTCGCTGCGTAAGTTCTCTTCGGCATAGCCTGACATGAACAGTACCGGGATTTCCGGCCGGAGTTCGCGAATGGCTCGAACCATTGCCGGACCGTCCATACCGGGCATCACGACGTCGCTCACCACCAAATCAAACTCACCACCACCCGTGATTACGGCGAGTCCTTCTTCGCCACCAGGGCATGCGGTGATCTCGTAACCTGCACGCGACAAAGCGCGCTCAGCGACGATGCGGACCATGTCCTCATCCTCGACCAGCAAGATGCGCCCACCGACCGACCAATCTGAACTTTCAACCAATTCAGGAGTCTCACGGCGACGGGGTGCCTCACCATGGTGGACGGGAAAATAGATCGTGAAGCGCGCGCCAGTTGTGCGTCCGCCCGCATCGGCAATATTGTCGGCGAAGATAAAGCCCCCCGATTGCTTCACGATGCCGTATACGGTCGACAGGCCAAGGCCGGTGCCCTTCCCCTGCTCTTTTGTCGTAAAGAACGGTTCGAACAATTTGGGCAGCACCTCCGTTGGAATGCCGCCGCCATTATCCTGCATGATAAGGACCGTGTAGTCGGCGGCAGGCAAGACTTCGGAACCGAGCTTGACCACTTCGCTTGATGGGATGCTACGAGTGAGGAGCGAGATCCGCCCCTGTTCATTTCCACGCAACTCTGCCCCTTTAGAAACCGCGCGCGCACCGCTCATATTGATTGCGTCGCGAGCGTTTACGGCGAGGTTCATTATTACCTGTTCGAGCTGTTGAGGATCGGCGCGCACTGCCCCTAAATTGCGATCATGCTGCACATAGTAAGCTATCTTTTCACCCAGCAGACGCTTGATGAGCGGGCTGACCTCGCTCACCACATCGGGCAATTGCAGGATCTCTGGACGCAAGGTTTGCTGACGCGAAAACGCGAGCAATTGCCGCGTAAGCGAAGCGGCGCGATTCGAATTCGCGCGGATTTGCTGAATATCGTCATAGTCGCTGTCACCCGGCGTATGGCGAAGCAGCATAAGATCGCATGTGCCGATAATCGCAGTCAGCACATTGTTAAAGTCATGCGCGACGCCGCCAGCAAGCTGACCCACTGCCTGCATCTTGGTCGCTTGGGCAACTTGCCGCTTTAGCTGTGTTTGCTCGGACGAATCGGCGAGGCTGAGCAGCACCGATGCCTCGCCCAATCCTCGCACTCCAGCTAGGCCCATAGAGACAGGTTCATCGGGTTGATGCGCCAATCGCACAGCCATATCGCCGCTGGACGAGGGGCCGCGACCGTGGCGGCGGACTGCATCAGAGAGCGCAGCTTTATCCTCGCGTACCACAAGGTCGGTTGGGAATGCGGGGATGCCTCGATCCTCTCTCCCAATGGAGCGCAAGAACGCGTCGTTACCGAATAGGAAACGCCCGTCTCGGTCAGTCATCGCTAGCCCCAACGGCAATTGCGCCAACAACGCTTCAAGCTGAGCAACGCCGGCCTGAGAGTTGCCGTCCCATCCACTGCCAATACCGACGCCGCTATCAATCAAGAGCATCATGGCTGTGCCGTCATCAGGGCCTGGTGGCGTGCCTGCTTGCGATGGCTCTGATAGCGGCACATCAATCAAAGTTTGTGGAGTACCCGCGCGCCCTTCTCTAGCGAAAAATATACGATCTCGATCATCGGCACGCAGCAATGCAGCAAACTCCTGCCCCGCCAATGTCGCGGTCGCGTCGCCCGATGAGCGCTCTGCGAAACCGGGGCTGCAATTGCGGATAATGCCATCCGGCCCCGTCATTGCAGCTTCAATCCCGGCACGGCTGAGCATGAGACCGAAGGGGCCCGACAAATCAATATCGGACATCGCGTCGACCGCCGCATCCACATTGCGAACAAAGCGCCAGATAAGGTGATCATCACCACGCCCCGCCCGATGGGCTACAACGCTCCAACTGCGCGTTTTTTGATCCTCAAGCGAAGCAAGCTCCCCCGACCCATCACGCCACGTTTCGCGTGCAAGCCGTGTAATCTCCTCCAAAGCCCCCCTATCCAATGGAAGAGAGGGCGGCGCGCTGCTGGCGCCAAAGGCTTCGACAAACGCGCTGTTGGCGCAGACCATGCGATTGGCTCTATCAGTGATTGCGATGGCCTCACCGCCTGCTTCAATCGCGGCGACTGTCACGGACCAATCCGGTGCGGCTATCTCAGTAACGGCGGCTTTCGCGCTCAATTGATCGAACACGAACACACCCATCAACAGCACGCACAGCCCGGCAGCATAAGCAGCGGTGATACCCCAATCAGCGGTCACAAGGAAAACCGCAGCCGCGCTCAGCAACAAGGCAACCGCCACGCCCGCGAGCATTGATGTGCTGGAGGCAAGAGCGCCTCTTGGCTCTAGCTGAGTATTCTCGATTGCTGTGATTAGAGTGTCAGCGCGCGCCATCGTCTTTACCGTTTTATGAGCTCAATTGCTCATCAGAAATGCAAGACTACTTCGCGCCGAGCCTCTGGTCGAGACGACCTGTCATACGTTTAAGCCGTTTTGCCCGCTTACGTGCGATAATCACCCGCCAAATGGCACTTGCCAGCAAATATCCGACCGAAGACGCGATCACTGCGAGCACGAAAAAGCCAACGACTGTGACGCCAGCAACTTCAAACGCGTCAATCACCCATTGCCAATCGCCGCTTTGCAACTGCTCGTTCGCCATCCCAGACGTTGCCGCATCAATGCGCAGAATAAACTGCCCCACCCTATTTGCGACCACTGCCCAAAATGCGATTGTGAAGGGGTTCGTGATAAAGGTTACCAGCGCTGCGAGCGGCACATTGGCGCGCGCAGGTAATGCCAGAAAGGCCGCCAGAAAAATCTGTCCAACCGGAATGATGAAGGCAGCGAACAGGCCCAGTGCTACACCGCGCGGAACCGACCGGCGAGTAAACCGCCAAAGTTCTGGCGACAGAAAACGGTGTGCAATAGGCGCCAAATATTTGTTGCGCGCCATCTCCTCACGCTTAGGCATGTGTTTGCGCAGAAAATCTGCACCCCACGTGTTTTTATTGCGCGAGCCGGAGGACTGATTGCTGGCCATATCAGGACGCGTATCTGCGCCGCGCAATGTGCAAACACAAGCGCTGTTCTAGCGAAAAGGAACAAGAGGACGAACTGACCACCATAAATGATCATATGGGTAGTGATTGCCGTGTGACCAGTGGGTGAACCTACCAAGTCACAATGTTAAAACTGGTAAGCTCGCGCGAACTTTTGGTTAGCTCGCAAATCAGCCTAACCCTTATCTCTCATCAACCGGGCCTTGTCGCGTTTCCAGTCGCGTTCTTTGGTGCTCGCGCGTTTGTCATGCGCTTGCTTGCCCTTGGCTAAAGCCAGTTCGACTTTCGCGCGGCCCGTGCTGTTGAAATACACCGACAACGGGACCAACGTCATGCCCTTGCGCTCGACGGCGCCGAATAGTTTGTTGATTTCGCGCGAATTGAGCAACAGTTTGCGCGGCCGACGCGGTTCGTGGTTTAAACGATTGCCGTGGCTGTATTCGGGAATATTGGCGTTAATCAGCCACACCTCACCATCGCGAACCTCGGCATAACTTTCTGCAATCGTCGCTTCACCAGCGCGCAAAGCCTTTACTTCGGTTCCCTGCAAAGCAAGCCCTGCCTCGAATTTATCTTCGATATGATAGTCAAACCGCACGCGGCGATTTTCCGCGACGGTTTTTTGCTTGTCGAAGGTTTCTGGTTTGGGCCGCGCCATAGTGGAGCGCCAGATAGGCGATCAGGCGGTAATTGGAAAGCGGTGATGATGGCTTAAGAAAACCAAAGTCGAAGCTGTTGTTTTTGCGAAAAGCTTGAGTCATGTTGTCAGGTAAGAAGAACGCGTCAGGGGGCAAAATTCGATCAAAATGCATATATTTGGGCAGGTATTTCGCAAAATTCTCGGGATCGCAGCGATTATTGGACTGGCGCTGACTTGGACGACCATGCCGACAGCCGCAGCAGCGCGATCATCGGTAGCGGATGTTCCTCCACTCAGCGCTTACGGCCAACTTCCCGAAATTGAGAATGCCGCACTCTCTCCATCAGGCAATCGCATCGCCGCTTTGATGACGGTCCGGGACAAACGATTGCTGGTGACATTCGACCCTGACGGGCAAGTTCTCTCTCGAACCAATGTTGACGAGATGAAGGTTCGCAGTTTCGATTGGGTGGGAGAGGATCGGTTATTGTTGACCTATTCAGTCACCGAAGATCTTGGATATGCCTTTGCTGCAGACAAGCACGAATTCTCCATCGCCGCGGTTATTCCATTAGACAATGCATCTGGCGGGGTAACGATTTTCGGCGACCAACGCGATCTGGCCACGACGATTTTCGGCAATTACGGAATGCGCCAGATTGACGGTCGCTGGTATGGTTTTTTTGGCGCGTTGGAATTGGCGCGGGACGTGCGCAATCAATATGTCTTTCAGCACGGCCGTCCGTTTCTCTACCGCGTCGACCTACTCGACGGCACGACCAAGCGGATCGCTCTTGCGGCGCGAACCGATCATGACAATGACTGGTTAGTCGATGCCGATGGTGAAGTTGCTGTTACCTACGACATCAATCGCAATTCGGGCCGGTGGGACATCCGCAATGCTGATCGCGATGTTATTGCACAGGGCCGTACGATCAGCGGTCGCAGCGGGCTCATCGGATTGGGCAAGGATGGTCAGTCAGTCATCTATTACGAAACCAATGAGCAGAATCAGACCTTTCGATACGAAGTGCCATTGACCGGTGGCACGCCCGAACGGTTTCTGTCCGATGTTGCTTATGACCGGCTCTATTTCGACGATTTTACCGGTCACCTAACTGGATATCGCGAAGAGGGTTCTGACCCCAAGCCGGTATTCTACGACGAACAACACACCATCGCTGCGGGCAGAATCCAGCGGGCGTTTGAGGCGTTCAACATGGATATGATGGATTGGAGCGAGGGACTTGGCCATGTGATCGTCCGCACTACAGGCTCAGGCGATAGCGGCAGTTGGTTCACCGTCGATGTCGCCAATTTTGCTGCCAGGGCCTTTGCATATGAACGGACAGCAATTGAGCCGCAGCATGTCGGGGAATTCTCAACCTTCGAATACACTGCCTCGGATGGCATGGAGATGGATGGCATCCTGACGCTTCCTCCGGGCCGTGATCCAGCTAATCTGCCTGTCGTCATGCTTCCGCATGGCGGGCCACACTCTTACGACGTAGAGCATTTCGATTGGTGGGCGCAGGCTTTTGCATCGCGCGGCTATGCTGTGTTCCAGCCCAATTTCCGGGGTTCAACCAATCGTGACGGAGCATTCCGGCGAGCAGGGTATGGGGAATGGGGTGGCAAGATGCAGACCGATATATCCGACGGAATGGCCGCCTTGGCCGAGGCAGGGATTGTTGATCCTGAACGCGCTTGTATCGTTGGGGCCAGTTACGGCGGCTATGCTGCCCTTGCCGGCGTAACTTTGCAGCAGGGACTTTATCGCTGTGCTGTGGCGGTAGCCCCAGTCACTGATATCCGTCGAATGTACAGGGAAGATTATCAAGCGAGCGGCCAAGTCCGCACTACACGGATGGCCCTGCGTGAACAGTTGGGCGACCCCGACATTTGGGATGAACGCTCACCTGAAAGGTTCGCCGAAAGGGCTGATGCTCCGATAATGCTAATTCACGGCAAGGACGATTCCGTAGTGCCATATATCCATTCCGTGAAAATGGCAGATGCACTTGACGATGAAGACAAGCCGCATGAATTTGTCACTCTTGAAGGCGAGGATCACTGGCTCTCGCTTTCCGAGACGCGGCAATTGATGCTGAATTCCGCCGTGGCGTTTGTTCAAGAGCACAATCCAGCCGACTAAAAGGTAGATTTTGCGAGGCGCAATATCATTTGATCAAATGACGACGTTAACCCGATTTTACGCTCAAACCGATAGCTGTCTGCGCATGAAATACACTACGATCGGCATTGGCATCGCTGTAATTGGGGCAGCAGCAGGCGCGACAGCCATTACCTTTCCCAGCACATTTGCTGGCGCCTTCGGCTCATCGCACGAAGACTTTATCGCCCCTCAAGCGATCGATCTGAATGCAGGTTACATTCGCCAATCGATTTCAAATTTCTCAGTTGAATCGGCCATTAGACGTTTAGACGGGCAAAAAAGAGACCGGGTTGCACGCTTTGGTCGCAGCTCAAGCGCGATGGGACCAATAGAAGGCCTCAATCGGATCGCCTCTACGACCCAAGTTGTGGATGATGAAACCGTTGAAATGAAGATGTCTTTCGATGGTAATCTCGTGTCTACGATCGAAGTGCTCATTGTCCCCATCAACGAATCACGTTCTACAATCGATGTCCAAGTGAAGTTGGATTATGATTGGCTAAGCGATAGCGGGAAGGTGCTCCCCGGAGATCTGGCGAGACTGGAACCCTTGGTCGAACTGCTTGCGACCGAATATGTGATGGCAACAATGCAGCGCCGACCATTCGCTCAATCAGATGGTGATCTGGCGCAGATTTACGGCCAAGAAACGCTCGATCGGATTGAAGCCCGAGTTGGCAGACGTTCCGATGCGAAAAAGCGCGTAGAGGCGGCACTCGAAGCCGAATTTGTGCGGCCAGTCGACGATTTCGAAGCCTCTCTCCAGCCCCGAGGTAATCGAGGTGAACTGGAGAGGCGCTTTCGCGGGATCGAATCCGAAATGCACCATCCGCGTCATACCCCCGGCGAAGGCTTCAGACAGCCGGACGACGATGACAGCGATAGCAATTGGGGCAATAACTAAATTCGCTAGATCAGCCCCGCGTGTTCCAATGCTGCATCGACCGCTTTGCGTGACGCTTCGCTTGCCTCAACAATCGGAAGGCGAACCGCCGGCGAGAACCAATCATGCACACGGCTTAGCGCATATTTCACAGGTGCAGGACTGGCGTCGGAGAACATTGCGTAATGCAGCGGGAAGAGCCGGTCGTTCAGCTCGCGCGCTTTCTTGAGCTCGTTCGCCGCAATCGCTGCTTGAAATTCGGCACACAATGCGGGGGCGACATTGGCGGTGACAGAGATCGCTCCCCTTCCCCCGGCCGCCGAATGGGGCAGCCACAATTCATCATTGCCCGAAAGCTGGCAAAAATCACGCCCGATGCCCATCCGGTGATCGGCAACGCGTGACAGGTCGCCGCTGGCATCCTTGATCGCGACGATCTTCTCTGGATACTTTTTTACCAGAGCAACAACCGTCTCATCCTCGATGTCTGTCACTGTGCGAGCAGGCACGTTGTACAGCACGATGGGTAGCTCGCAGTTTTCCGCCAGATAGCTGAAATGCGCAATCAACCCGGCTTGACTGGGTCGATTGTAGTAAGGTGCCACGCATAGTCCGGCTGCTGCACCGGCCTTCTTTGCGAAGACCATATGCATCTCTGCGTTGCGGGTATCATTGCTGCCGCAGCCTGCGATCACCGGCACGCGTCCAGCGGCCTGTTCGATGCACACTTCAATCACCCGGTGATGCTCAGCATTAGACAGGGTCGATGCCTCTCCCGTAGTTCCACAAGGCACGAGAGCAGCACTGCCATTTTCTATCTGCCAATCGACAAGTTTGCGAAAAGCGCTTTCATCAAACGATCCGTCGCATAAGGGAGTCGCCAGAGCCGGAATAGAACCGCTGAACATTGCTTTTTTCCTGTGTCAGACAATAAATCGCTTTGCGAACGAACAAATCGATCACACTAGCTTCTCGTTAAGCGCCAGATAAGGAACCGATTGGCACAATGTCCAGCATGGTCAAAAAATTGCTTTCCCGCCCCATCGCTATTGCTGCCCTAACAGCTGCTTCAATCGGTGCCCTTGCGACACCTTCATCGGCACAGTTTAACAACAATCGCAGCAACATGGTTGCACAACAGCCAAGCCAGATCGGCGCGGCGATTTCGCGGTGGGAGCAATTGCATGCCAGCCGGACGATGCGGTTCGCTGACTATGCCGGTTTCGCAATGGCTTATCCCGATTTTCCGCGCACTGAGATTTTGCGGATGCGGGCAGAAGGTACTCTCGATTCCGAAGCACCATCGCAAAGCGAAATTCTCAGTTACTTCGACGCACTGCCACCGCTAACCAATAAGGGCCGCGCGCGATACGCCTTGTCGCTTGCCGCGGCACGGCGGCCCGAGGCCTATGAGTGGGCACGCGCAGCGTGGCGCGGGGGTGAGATGAGTGGCCCGGCAGAAGCATATTTGTTGGGCTTGTTCGGTTCGAACCTTACGCCAGAGGACCACTCAGCACGCATGGACGCGCTGTTGTGGCAGGGTGAAGCGGAGGCGGCCGAGCGGCATCTGATCAACATCAACCCAGGCGACCGTCCATTGGCGATGGCGCGGCTCGCATTGGTTCGCGGATCAACGCCGTCCGCCGCTGGCCTTTCGGTGCCTGATGGTGCGCAAAGCGATGCAGGTTATGTCTTCAACCTAGTGAATTACTACCGTTCGCGCCGTCAAAACGGTGCCGCGATCAGCTTGCTCGCCAACCGCCCCACCTTTAACGCACCCGCCTTCGCCCCATCCGAGCTGGTCGAAGACATGCTGGCCATGGCAACGGCAGCGGATATCTCCAACACCGTGCGGATCGCCAGCCGGATTGATGATCTGTTTGCGCCGGGGACAGACATTTCCAAAGGCTCGTTTGCCCTGCGCGACAAATACACCGACCTGATGTGGAAAGGCGGCACCAACGCCCTATGGCGGATGGGCGATGGACGTCAGGCGGCGCCTTTGTTCCAACGGTATGGATTGGCCGCGCGCACGCCGTTGACCAAATCAAAGGGTTTTTACTGGGCAGGCCGCGCAGCACGCAAAGCTGGGCAAGAGGCCGATGCGGTTCGCTACTTTGAAATGGCTGCCGCTTACCCGCACTACTATTACGGTCAGCTTTCGATCGACGCTTTGGGTCGCCAAATGCCCAATTTCGCGCAATTGCCACAGCCGCAGATTGATCAAGCAACCCGCGCCGAGTTTGAAAACAGCGCACTCACCCGCGCAATCCGCACCATGGCTGCCAATCGCCGCGACTGGCGGACGGAGCGGCGGTTCTTCCAAGCTATCGGTTCAAGCGCTCAAACCCCGCAAGAACTCACAATGGTTAGCCAGTTGGCCGCAGAAGTTGGCCTGCCAGAAATGGCGGTTGTTGTTGGAATGGAAGCGGGCGCAAACGGTATTTCGGGCTTTGAGCGGGTCGGTTTCCCGACCTATCCCACACCACGCGTGAATGACTGGACCATGGTGCACGCGATCAGCCGTCAGGAAAGCGAATTCGACCGCACCCGCGAAAGCCACGCTAATGCGGTCGGCATCATGCAGCTTTTGCCCAGCACAGCGCGTGAAGAAGCTGGTATTCTAGGCGTTCGCTATCTCCGAGCGGATCTGACGCGCGATCCGCAATACAATATCCAGCTGGGCGATGCACACTTTGCGCGGCGGATGGATCTGTATGGCGGCGCCTATCCGCTTGCTATTGCATCCTATAATGCGGGGCCGGGCCGAGTGCGGCAATGGCTGCGCCTGAATGGCGATCCGCGGCGCGGTGAGATCGATTGGGTTGAGTGGATCGAGAAGATCCCGGCCAATTTCGAAACGCGCTATTACGTGATGCGGGTGATCGGCAATGCGGTGAGCTATTCGCACATGTATCCCGAAGAAGCGGGCCGACCGCGCACGGTCGACACGTTCCTACCATAGCAAATGGCATCTAAACCCAAGGCTGGTGGTGCTCCGCCAATAACGCCCGCTGGGATGGCGGCGCTAAAGGCGCGCTATGACCATTTGTTGGGTAAAGAACGCCCTGAGATCGTTGAGATTGTCAGTTGGGCAGCGGGCAATGGTGACCGCAGTGAGAACGGCGATTATCTCTATGGCCGCAAACGTATGCGCGAGATCGACCGAGAGTTGGGTTATCTCGCACGGCGGATGAAGGCTCTGCGCGTGGTCGATCCTGCCAATCAACCGGATCGCAATCGCGTATTCTTTGGCGCGCGGGTTGACCTTGCCGATGAGGACGATGCGCGCCAGACTGTGACCTTGGTAGGCGACGATGAGCAAGATGCTGGCGCTGGCCGAGTGGGATGGAATTCCCCGATTGCAAAGGCCCTACGCGGTGCATCGCTTGGGGATGTTAGCACAGTCCGCCTTCCCTCTGGCGTGAAAGAATGGGAAGTGGTGGCAATTGCCTATGATTAAAGCCGCCCTCACCCTTTCAGCGATCGCGCTGATGACAACGCCACTCTCAGCAAAAGACAGCCTTGGTGTGTATTCCAACTGGGCTGCGTTTCGCGATGATAGCCCGGCGCGCTGTTATGCCATCGCCAAGCCGCGCGGCGCGGCCAGCAACGGCCCCTTCGCGAGCATTGCCAATTGGCCAAGAGCCAATATTCGCGGTCAGGTGCACTTTCGTCTTTCTCGCCCTGTCACCCAAGCAGCTGAAGTGAATTTACGCATTGGCGAAAGGCGGTTTGCGCTCGCAGCCAATGGTCGCAACGCATGGGGTCAAGATGTGGCGATGGATGCGGGCGTGGTTGCCGCTTTGCGTTCGGCATCCCGAATGACTGTTTCTGCACGAGACACACAAGGCCGCCGGTTTACGGATCGTTATGACCTATCCGGCGCAGCCACCGCGATTGACGCAGCTGTTGTGGGATGCGCTGGAAGAGGCTGACAAACCCGCTCTTCGCGCTTATATGCCACGCCAATCATGGCAGATACGACCCTAATGAGCATTCCCGGACAGGTTGATCCGGTTCCCGTCGCGCGTGACATCACACCGCGCGAAGATGGACGCGTGGACCTCATTGGCCTCGCCCGTCCACGGATCCGCGAGTTGTTTGGCGAAGCGGGACTGGATGACCGGCAGGCCAAACTTCGCTCCAAGCAAGTGTTTCATTGGCTCTATCATCGTGGCGTTACCGAATTCGACGCCATGACCGACATTTCCAAAACAATGCGCCCATGGCTAGCGGAGCGATTTGTGATTGGCAGACCCAATGTGGTTGAGGCTCAGCACAGCTCCGACGGAACGCGCAAATGGCTGCTCCAAACTGATGACGGCCATGATTTTGAGATGGTGTTCATTCCCGATGCAGATCGCGGGACTCTGTGCGTTTCTAGCCAAGTGGGCTGCACGTTGAATTGCACATTTTGTCATACCGGAACCATGCGACTGGTGCGCAATCTAACGCCGGGTGAGATTGTTGGCCAAGTCATGCTGGCACGCGACGCATTGGGAGAATGGCCCAAAGGGAAGATGGACTTCGCATTCGAGGATGATGAAACCGACGAAAGCGCCGCCCACTACACGGCCGATGGCCGCCTTCTCACAAATATCGTGATGATGGGCATGGGCGAGCCGCTTTATAATTTCGACCATGTGCGCGATGCGCTCAACCTTGTGATGGACGGCGATGGACTGGCCTTGTCGAAGCGCCGCATCACCCTTTCCACCAGCGGCGTGATCCCGATGATGGAACGGTGCGCAGAGGAAATCGGCGTCAACCTCGCGGTTTCCCTGCATGCGGTGACCAAGCCGGTTCGCGATGAAATTGTTCCACTCAACAAGAAGTATGGGATCGAGGAACTGCTACAGGCTTGTGCCGATTACCCCAAGGCATCGAATGCCCGGCGCATCACCTTTGAATATGTCATGCTGAAAGACAAAAATGACAGCGATGAGGACGCGCATGAGCTTGTCCGTCTCCTAAAACACTTTGACTTACCCGCAAAGGTCAACCTCATCCCATTCAACCCATGGCCTGGTGCGGAATATGAATGCTCTACGCCCGAACGCATCCGTTCATTCAGCAATATCGTGTTCGAAGGCGGGATTAGCGCACCCGTGCGAACCCCGCGCGGGCGTGACATTGATGCAGCATGCGGGCAATTGAAAACCGCGGCCCAGAAAAAGAGCCGGGCTGAGCGCGACCGAGAGGCGGCGGCTACATCTTGATAGATCATCGCCCCTTAGCGCGGCGACATCCATGTTCTTTTAAGTATATCGATTACCCCTAAAATTATCTTTCGCCGCCAGAGAGTGACGCAGGTTTTGTAACCAAAACAACACCGCAGGCTCGTTTGCCAAGCTAGACCATGAGCAAAGAGCCGCTTGTTCAGCTTGGCGAAGGGCAATGTGGTGTTTATGGTTACCGCAATGAGGGGCAATTCATGACACGATCAATCAAAGCAATTCTTATGGGCACTGTTGCGACTGCAATGGTTGCAACAGCAATCCCGGCGCACGCACAATTTCGCGGAATGCTGCGCGATGTAACCCGCGATGCACAACGCGGTGCTCAGGCCGCTGAAGGCTGCGAGAAAGGGTCGAGTGGCGATACCGCACGCGGTGTTCTGGGCGGAATATTGAGCGGTGCCGCCGGGCGTACGGCCCGTGATGCAGGACTAGGTTCCTTTGCGCCGGTCAGTGAATTTACCAATGTGATTTCCCGAGAAATCGCCTGCCAGCTCGACCCTGAAGAGCAAAAACAGGCCGCCGACGCGACAGAGAAGGCGACGCTCAAAACCGACGAACAAGGCAACCAAGTGGCGCCCGAAGTTGGACGCAGCGCAGAATGGACCTCCGACACGCGCGATGATGTCAGCGGAACATCGACCGTTACTTCACGTCAGGCATCATCGGGCGGCGACGACTGTATCACCGTCACAGATGTTGTCATCGTTGCAGGCGAAGAAACCCGCGCCGATAAACGCATGTGTCGCCTCGCAGGGTCGCCGCGTTACACTATCGTCGCATGAGGAAACGGATCGCCTCGAAAGCGCTTGCCGCAGTTGCATGCTTGGCTCTGCTGACCGGCGCAGCTGAGCGCGATCCCGAAAATCCGACCTGCCCAAAAAGCCCCAATTGGGGTTCTTCTGAGCCGATGAAACTCACCACAGTGGAACGCGACGGCTTCAATGTGCTGCTCGCAGAGGGTAGAATCGACGCTCGCCTTCCGCAAAGACTCCAGTCCGCGCTCGACGCTGATCCTATGATTGGCGAAATTTGGTTTCGATCACGCGGAGGCAATGCGCGTGCCGGCAACGAAGCAGGCCGGCTCATCCGCAATTATGGACTCGTCACGCGTATACCGGATGGCTGGACGTGCTTTTCGGCATGCAACTTCGTGTTCATGGGCGGTGTGGAAAGGCTTGTGGATGATGACGGTGTCTTCATGGTCCACATGTTCACACACACAGCCGACCGTTGGATAATTGATGATGCTGTGATTGATGGCAGTGAGGCCACGACTGAATTGATTGCTAGCATCGAGCAAAGCTCCGCGCTTTTGGCAACTGAGGACAACGACTTCCTTATCCGCATGGGGATCAGCCGAAAACTGCTGACGAATGTCATGTACCAGCAGCAAGCAGTGAGCAGCGAGGCCGATCCGAGTACCCGCTACTGCCTGTCCGGCGAAGAAGTGCTCGAATACAATGTGATGAATCCTCGACAGTGAGCGGGACGATCGACCCTGCCACTTACGAATTTTACCAATCAGGTGCCCCCTTTTACTCAGCCAGCACAGCGATGGCGCAAAGCCGCCATCTAGAGGGTTTTCTAAAACGATTGGAGCCGGGCGCGACAGTTCTCGAACTGGGTTGCGGCGTTGGTCGTGATAGCGCGTTTATGAAGGAACGCGGTTTTGGTGTCGATGCTACCGATGGCATTCCAGCAATGATCACCAAAGCAAATGAGCGGCATGATATTGGTGCTCGGTTGATGCAATTTGACCAACTCAACGCTGAGACCACCTATGACGCAGTATGGGCACATGCTTGCTTGCTGCATTGCCCAAGAGCGCAACTTCCCAGCGTAGCCAAATCCATCCATCGCGCTTTGCGACTTGGAGGCTTTCACTATGCCAGCTTCAAACTTGGAGATGGCGAAGGGCGCGATTTGCTGGGCCGCTTGCACAACTTTCCAGACGCACAGTGGGTGCGCGATCTCTATACAGGCGCCGGATTTAGATCCGTTGATGAAGAGATATTCGCTGGCAAGGGGTGCGACGGCACACAAAGAGACTGGATCGCTCTGACTGTGAGAAAAGCATGAAGCACACAATCGAAGCCATCTGCACTGGAACTGCTCGGCCATTTAATGGTGCTGAGACCAGCGCGATTGCCAAACGTCCACGAGAAGGTCTGGTCCAGATCCTTGAAGATGGCCTTGCGCCGGATGAGCAGGCTGACCGCCGGGTCCATGGTGGACCAGAAATGGCGGTGCACCTCTACCCGCTCGACCACCACGATTATTGGCGTGGCGAGCTGGGTTCGGTCCAACTGCTCAATCAGCCAGGTGCATTCGGATCAAACCTCGCAGTGCGCGGGTTAACCGAGAGCGACGTGCATATCGGTGACCAGTTTCGAGTCGGCACTGCCCTGCTTGAGATAAGCCAACCGCGCCAACCGTGTTGGAAAATCGATCATCGCTTTGGACAAAAAGGCATGGTCGCCAATATCGTCAAAACCGGGCGTTCAGGGTGGTATTTCCGAGTGATCGAATTTGGTGAGGCGGAGGCAGGCGATACGATCGAGCGCGTCGCGATTGGTGAAGCAGACTGGAGCGTTGAGCGTGCTCTCACAGCTCTGGTCGCAGGCAAAGCGAGTCGCGAGGAGTTCGAGCAACTCGCCGAAATGCCTTCTCTGGCGCCCAAATTGCGCGATCGTGCGCGCGCCAAGTTGAGCTAAAATCCCAGCACACACTCACTTTGTCGCTTGCCAAAAGCGCTTTGTCTCCTTGACCGCTTTCCCAACAAGCCGTTCATCTGGCGTTGTCTGAAACTGAACGAAACAGTCCTCACCCGCTCATTGGGTCGGAAAGGACTTACTCATGAAGACCGCAATTAAAACCACCGCATTGATTGCCGCTACCGGCTCGCTTGTTGCCATTGCAACGCCCGCCAGCGCCGCCGAGTTTCCCACTGAGGAGACAATGACTGAGGCATTCGCAAGCCCATTTGAGATCAACACCACCACGCGATTCGACGATGATGACTGGGACGATGATGATCGGCGCTATCGCCGAGGTCGCGGATATCGTGACCGGGGCGTCTATGATCGCCGGGGTCGTTATCGTGAGCCGCGTCGCCTACGCCAAAGGGATCGCATTTGGCGTGGCCGCGATGGCAATTATTACTGCGAGCGCGACAATGGAACCACAGGTTTGGTGATCGGCGCAGGTGTCGGTGCCCTGCTTGGACGCACGATTGACACCCGAGGAGACCGCACCGTTGGAACCTTGCTTGGTGGAGCGTTGGGTGCAGTGCTGGGCCGCGAGCTTGATCGCGGTGACGTTCGCTGCCGATAAATTCACGCATGAAGTAAAACAAACGCCGCATGTCTTTGAAAGATATGCGGCGTTTTGTGTTGGCAGGACCAAGATTCAGCTAGGTGTCTGAATTGGACCAAGCGCGCCCCCGTGACTGATCATCTTGCAAGATCCGCCCACCCAGATCTCACCGGACGCTTCACGCTGACAATGCACGAGGCCGTTTGCCCCCACTTTCTGCCCTTGCCCCGCCCGATAGCTTCCCTCGACCAGCCCCTCGCCGAACAGATGGATAGCGACGCCTGCATTGAAGCTACCGGTCACAGGGTCCTCAACAAAGCGCCCATGCGTGTCGGCAAAGAAAGCGCGCAGTTCCCAATCGCGAGCTGCGCCTGTCTCATGCGGACCAGCCAGACCGATATCTGTACCCAGCTCCGCTTTTGCCGCTGGGTTTGCGGCAAGAACATCGGCCGCACTGCGCAGCCGCAACAGCTGCCATTGCGGGCCGTTTACGACATGCACCGCTTCGACCAAAGCGGCCTCATCAATACCTGTCAGCTCAACCGCTTTTGCGCGTTCTGCGTCAGAGAGTGGTTCATGCCGCAACAAATCGGGTGCCTTGAATGCGAGGTTGTCCTGCTCAGCGCGCACCTCAACCAAGCCGATACCGCATTCCTGAACGACCACACCATCGCGAGCCGACACCCCTCCAGCGGCTAGCCATGCGTGGCATGACCCGAGCGTCGGATGGCCCGCAAAAGGCAATTCACCGCCTGGATAAAAGATACGCACGCGATAATCTGCCGCCGGATTGGTGGGAGGCAGCAGGAACGTCGTTTCCGAGAAGCCAAGCCACTGAGTCAGGCTCAGCATTTGCTCTGCCGACAAATCATCTGCGCCATGCACCACGGCCAGTGGATTGCCGCTCAATACTTCGTCGCAAAAGACATCCACCAAATCACACGTCATCATCTTTGCCATCTCGAGGGCCTCCTTTGAAATCTCTTGAACATGCCGCACGCATGCTAGGCAAGCTCCGCAATTTCTGCTCCAGAGAAATAATGAACCGTCCGCAAGTTTTGGTCACCGGAGGCGCAACCCGCATTGGCGCTGAAATTGCCAAGGGATTTGCTGCGCAAGACTGGCATGTGATCATCCATTACCGCAGTTCTTCGACCGAAGCCGATGCGCTGGCAGACACCCTGCCCAGCGCCGAAACAATCCCTTGTGATTTATGCGATGACAACGCCGCAGCGCGTATGGTTGAGCAGCTTGCCGAGCGGCTGAGCAATTGGCGTTGTGTGATCAATTCGGCCTCGGTTTTTCTTTATGACGATGCAACCAAACTCGATCCCGATACGAACCGGGAGGCGATGCAGGTCAACGCTCTCTCCCCCACGCGTATCGCGCAAGGTTTTCTCACGCAGGCCAAGGCCGATGGGCCGCGCTGCGTGATCAATGTCACGGACATGAAAATCAAAAATCCCAATCCCGATTTCTTTAGCTACACAATGTCCAAACACGCGCTTGCCGCTACGATCCCGATACTGGCGATGAGTGCGCCAAAAGACGCCCGGATCTATGGCATCGCACCAGGCGCAATTTTGGCGAGCCATGATCAGAGCGAAGATGAAACCGAGGTTTCGCATCGGCTCAATCTCCTTGAGCGAAAGACTGGGGCTGAAGAGATTGCGGATGCGGCGCTCTTCCTTGCGAAAGGTGCGTTGAAAAGCGGATCGACGCTGTTCATCGACAGCGGCCAGCATATTCTCTCTCAGGATCGTGATGTGATTTATCTTGCCCGCGAGGGAGTTGCGCAATGAAGCGGCATTCGCTGATCACCCGCGTCTGGCACTGGATCAACGCGTTGGCGCTTGTGGTGCTCTTCATGTCCGGACTGAACATCTCAAATGCGCATCGGCATTTGTATTGGGGCAATTACGGGTTTGACCCGGCAGATGCCTGGATGAGTGTGATGCGTTTTCCAGCATGGGTGACGATCCCGCAACGCTATGATCTGGCGGAAGCTCGCGATTGGCACAACACGTCCGCTTGGGTGTTTGCGATCGGTCTCCTCACTATGTGGACGGCAAGTATCGTTACCCGGCATTTCTGGCGGGATATTGCGATGCGGCCCGGCGATTGGTCGCTGGGCGCCCTTGCAAAAGCGGTTCGCGAACACCTGCCCGGCGGCGGTGCCGATCACGACAGCCCTTACAACCCGGTTCAGCGGCTGAGTTATGGCATCGTGCTAGGTATTTTCCTGCCGATGATGGTGTTCACCGGTCTTGCAATCAGCCCCGGCTTCGAGGTCGCAGCTCCATGGCTGATCGATCTGCTGGGTGGGCGGCAATCTGCTCGCAGTTTGCACTTCATCTTTGCGTGGGCGCTTTTCGCGTTTTTTGTGGTGCACATTGTGATGGTGCTCGCGTCCAAACCGCTGAAACAGATTTCTCGTATGATCACGGGCGGGCCGCGTAAGGAGAGCACAGATGCCTGACATCAAGAGACGCACATTGCTCGCGGGGATGGCTGCCATGCCAGCTGCGGCGTGTTCTGAGTTGGCGGAAACCGGCCCCGCTGGGGACATTTTTGACGCGGCTGAAGATTGGCATCGCAGCGCCCATCGCACCCTCGCCAGCCGCCAAGCGCTCGCCCCCGAATATGCGCCGGATGAACGCTCACCCGACATCAGAGGCAACGGCACACTCAAAATCGAAACCGCCGAGTACCGGGAGCACAAAGCGAGCGGCTTTGCCGATTGGCAGCTCAGCGTCAGTGGTTTGGTCGATAATCCGCTGACCTTGAGCATGGCCGATCTGCGTGCCCTGCCCCAGCGCACCCAGATCACCCGGCACGATTGCGTTGAAGGGTGGAGCGCGATTGCCGAATGGAGCGGCCCGCAATTGTCCGCTCTGCTCGACAAGGCGAAGGTTCGCAAAGAAGCAAACTTCATCGTCTTTCGCTGCGCTGATGTCTTATATGGCCGCGACTACTATGAAAGCGTCGATATGGTGGATGCCTACCATCCACAAACCATCATCGCGCACGAGTTGAACGGTGCGCCTCTGCCGGAGAAGAACGGAGCGCCGCTGCGGATGCGGATTGAACGGCAGCTAGGCTACAAACACGCCAAATACCTCACCGCGATCGAAGCCGTCGCTAGCTTCGAAGACATTTACGATGGCAAAGGCGGATTTTGGGAGGATATTGGGGATTATCAATGGTATGCTGGGATTTGACCACCCCTAATCCGGGTATTTGCGGTTCATAGCGTCCCAGCAAACACCGATAATCTCCTCCAGCACATTCAAATCGATATCGGCCAGCTTGTTCACATAGACACAGCTTGCACCCGTTTTATGCTTGCCCATTTTGTCGAGCAATCCGTCAACCTTTTTGCCCGTCGCCTCATCGCAATATCGCCCCATCAGGTAAAGCGAGTGCTTCGCCTTTCGCGGACTAAAACCCGAACGCGCAGCATCCCCTTCACGCCCGCTTTCATACTTGTAGTGATATGAGCCATAGCCGATGATCGTCGGCCCCCACATGACCGGCTCTTCACCCGTAACCTTGCGGAACAAGGCATCCAGAGCCTTAGCGTCTTCCCGCTTCGCCACTGGTTCCACATTCGCGATGAACTCCTCGACCGAAGCTGCATTTGCCTGTGTTTTGGGATCCTTCATGTGTACCCTTTCGTTCTAGCCGATTGACATTCTAGCACATGGAGCGCCATCACCCGCGCAAGAATGCACAACCGGGACAATACAAGCTTATGTGGCTACTCGACAAATTTCTGGGCAAGGTCATCCGTGAAGGCCGACTGAGCGTTACAGATCATGACGGCAAAACCTATGAATATGGTGACGGGCCGGACGCGCCGCTTAAGATCACGCTGACGAACAAGAAAGCCGCTAATCACATTGCGCGCTATCCCCAAATGGGCGCAGGCGAAGCGTTTATGTGGGGTTGGCTGGTCGTCGAAGAGCCACATGATATCCGCGATCTGCTGCTATTTGTGACTGCTAATACAAAGCGGATCGGCGACAGCGCCATTCAGGAACAAGGTCTGCTCAAGAAGGTAAGCGAAAAGGTCGCCTCCGCGATTGACGGGATCAACCTGCGCAGCTCTGCACGTGCCAATGCAGAGCACACGTATAACCTGACCCGCGAGCTATATGAGCGTTTTCTCGACGAAGATCGCCAATACACGATGGCTTATTACCGTGAGGATGATCCCACGCAGACAAGCCTTGAACAGGCGCAGATGGACAAGAAAGCTCATCTCGCTTCCAAGCTGTATCTTGAGCCGGGCAAGGCTGAAGGAATGCGCGTTCTGGATATTGGTTGCGGTTGGGGTGGCTTTGGCCTTTACCTCAACAAAATGTACGGCGTTGAAGTACTGGGCGTCGCGCTTGCACCTGACCAGATCAAGTTCTGCAATGAACGCGCAGAAGCCGCCGGCGTTGCTGACAAGGTGAAGTTCGAGCTGCTCGATTACCGCGACGTAGAGGGGCAGTTTGACCGCATCTCCAGCGTCGGCTTGCTCGAACATGTGGGCACGATCCACTATCCACAATTCTTTGAGCACACGAACAAGCTGCTCAAAGATGACGGCGTAATGATCTCGCATTGCTGCGGGCGCGCTGGTCCTCCGGGACGCACTGACGCTTGGACCCGCAAATACATCTTCCCCGGCGGCTATATTCCCGCTCTGTCAGAGCTCGTCACGCAGAGTGAGAAGTTTGGTTTTGAAGTGATGGATGTAGAAGCGATGCGCTTCCACTACAGCCACACTTTAGAGGAATGGTACAAGCGCACCGTTATGCACCGTGAAGAGATTACGGAAATGTATGACGAGGTCTTTTATCGCATGTGGTTGTTCTATCTCGCGGGGGCTGAACAAAGCTTCCGCAACGGAGGAATGGTCAATTGGCAGCTGCAATATGTGAAAGATCGCAATGCCATTCCGATGACGCGCGATTATATGATGCATGAAAGCGCGCGTTTGCGGGAAATCGGTGAGATCCCCAGTTGGCGCTTTGATACTGGGATCAAAGAAGCGGCGGAGTGATGCCTGCCTGACGAGGAAAACGGTCTGGCGGGGCCAATGCTCCGCCAATTTGCGTAACCGATACTCGCTTTGATACGAACCTGATTGCACAAACAGACAAATCAGGCGCATCGTTATGGCGAACTCGCTCATCAATCAGTTTTTGTCCTCGGTGATAAAACGCGGTCAGTTGACGGTCACCATGCCGTCGGGTGAACGACATGTGCTGGGCCAGCCTGCGGAGGGTTTTCCCGATGTCGCTGTGCGCCTGACGGACAACAAAGTCGCGCGTGACATTTTGCTTGATCCGCGATTGGGCGCCGGCGAAGCCTACATGGATGGCCGGATCGTCATCGAAGAAGGCGACGTTATGCAGCTCGTGCAGCTGCTTCGCTCAAACAAACCGTGGGAGCGCGGCGGGCAGTTAAAGGCCCCTTCCCTCATTACAAAGCTACAGGCGCGCGCCAAGTTCCTGCGTGCCTCTTTCAATGAGGCGAGTTCTTCAAAGCGCAATGTCGCGCACCATTATGACATTGGGAATGAGCTCTATGACCTAATGCTCGACCCGGAACATATGCAATATAGCTGCGCCTATTGGGGTGATCGCGTTGAGACCCTAAGCGAGGCGCAAGAGGCAAAGCTCGCGCATATTGCTGCAAAGCTTGCGTTGTCGGATGGTGACCGTGTGCTGGACATTGGGTGCGGATGGGGCGGGATGGCGATCTATCTGGCGCGCCATTTTAATGTGCAAGTAACGGGCATCACCTTGTCGGAGGAGCAATTGGCGCTGGCCCGGACCCGCGCCGAGGCCGCCGGTGTTTCGGACAGGGTAACGTTCAAACTGGTCGACTACCGTGAGCTTGCAAAGAGCGGTGCGACATTTGATCGGATCGTCTCTGTTGGCATGTTCGAACATGTCGGCCGACCTCAGTTCGAGACCTTCTTTCGCGCCTGTGCCAATTTGCTCAGCGATGAGGGCGTCATGCTGATCCACACGATTGGCCGGTTTGGTGGTCCGGGTGTCACCGACGCCTTCACCTCGAAATACATTTTTCCCGGTGGCTATATCCCGGCTTTATCAGAGACGCTGGCTGCGAGTGAGAAATCGCGCCTGATCCATACTGATATCGAAACGTTGAGACTGCACTACGCAAAGACCCTGCGCGAGTGGTACGCCAAATGCGAAGAGCATCGCGAGGTCATTATCGACCTGTTCGACGAACGGTTCTACCGGATGTGGACGTTCTACCTAGCCGGCGCCACGGCCGCGTTTGAGAGCGGTGGCATGGGCAATTACCAGATCCAGTTTACCCGCAGCCGCCACGCATTACCGATCACACGCGGCTACATTGACGAGACGGAAAAACGGTTGCTTGGGCGCTAAACTCCCTTGTTCGAAGGCCGATAGATCGGTCCAAAACCCAGCAATGCCGCGCCCACAAATGGTAGCGCCACGACCCATATCCGAATGCCGGACAGGCTTTCCGGGCTGGCAATCGTGATCGCAGCAGTCGCTGCAAGTCCAACGCAGATCATCAAGACACCCGCCACCACGCGCGCCTTGGGCACCGTACGACCGCCTCTGATCGGGCCGAAGCTGCGTTCATGTTTGGCGAAGATCGCGATCATCGGCAGCAATGCAAGGATGTAGATGCCGAGCCATAGGGGCCGCGATATCCACCACTCTGAACTGCCCGGAATAGAGTTCAAACCCATACCGCCCAGCGCGAGCCATACGACTGTCATCACGAGCACGAACGCTGTCAGGTGCCACAAGTAGACGGTCATGATCATGCCATTCATCAGCACCGTAGCGGTCCAGATGTTGAGATTGTCGAGCATCTTTCGACCCAACGGCTCCAATGCCAACGCCAATCCTACTTGTGCCACGCCCAGTGCGAACAGGGCCAATGTCGGCGGGAGCGAATTAGAAAAGCCGCCGGGCGCAGACACCATCGAGACCGGGTAGAAGCCATAGACGGTGATCGAGATCAGGATGGCCAGCCCCACCACTAACCATGCAATCGCAAACCATTGGTTCTCAAAACGTCCATCTTTCCACGCGAAGCCAAGCTGATGGATCGCTAGGAAAACCCAAAGGAAGTTAGTGAAATTGAGATATTCGACGCCTGCCGAGAATGTGAGCCAGTCCGTCACCATTGCCAGCGGGATGTAAATAGCAAAGCTAAGCCAGCCAAAGCGGTGCCACGCTTTGCGGGTCAGCGGCGTGCAGGCCGTCACGATCAGGTAGACCGCAAGAAACCACACGGGGATGAGCGCAGCCTCTGTCGCATCGCTGATCTGTTGCCGATCAAGCCCGACCTGCGTCATCACCACCGCGAGCCCTGCCCATAACAGCAATACCGGGAATGTAGGCGCGATGAGGCGCTGCACACGGCTCGCTAGCCAATCGCGGTACACTCCCACCTGTCCGGTCTCAGCCTTACGCAGGGTCGCGTCCCAGCTCATTCCGTTTGAAAACCCGCCAACTAGGAAGAAGATCGGCATCACCTGAAATCCCCAGGTCAGCCAATGCGTCCAGTCGGCCACAGAGAGGAGGTCGCCGCGTTGCAGTGCACCTGTATCATCGACATACAGCCCGGCCATCAACCAGTGGCCGAACACCACCGCCATGATCGACGCCGCCCGCAGGAAGTCCACCCAGCGATTGCGCTCGGGCGGTGCCATCTGCGCCAATTCGCGCGCTTTGCTCCACATATCGATCCCTCCGGCCCTCTAACGCCTTGAAACATCGGCAGTTGGGCGTCCCTGCGCAAGGCCTTACCGCCAAATCCTGTCCAAAACCCAAATGCTGATCAATTCCCTTTCCCTCTTTCCTCTGGGTGCTTTTGTCGGCATGGGACGCTTCGAATTCAGGAGCTTCCCCATGTCCCAACCCAAAAAGGTCGTCCTTGCCTATTCCGGCGGTCTCGACACATCCGTCATCGCCAAATGGCTGAGCACCGAACGCGGCCTTGATGTGGTCACCTTCACCGCTGACCTTGGCCAAGGTGAAGAGATTGAGCCTGCCCGCGACAAAGCCCGCGCAATGGGCATTCCGGACGAGCACATCTTTATCGAGGATCTGCGCGAGGAGTTCGTGCGCGACTTTGTCTTCCCCATGATGCGCGCCAATGCCCGCTATGAAGGCGACTACCTGCTCGGCACGTCCATCGCTAGACCTCTTATCTCCAAACGCCTTGTCGAGATCGCGCATGAGACCGGCGCTGATTACATCGCACACGGAGCAACCGGCAAAGGCAACGACCAGGTTCGCTTCGAGCTGTCCGCCTATGCCCTTGACCCGGCGATCGAAGTCATCGCCCCATGGCGCGAGTGGGAGTTGACCTCGCGCACTGCCCTTATCGCATGGGCAGAAGCGCATCAGATCGCGGTGCCACTCGACAAGCGCGGCGAAGCGCCCTTCTCCACCGACGCCAACCTTCTGCACACCTCATCAGAGGGCAAAGTGCTGGAGGATCCGTGGGAGGAGACCCCGCCCCATGTCTATTCGCGCACCAACCATCCAGAGGACGCGCCAGATACACCTGAGTATATCGAGATCGGCTTTGAACACGGCGATGGGGTTTCGCTCAATGGCACCGCAATGTCGCCTGCCACTCTGCTTACAGCGCTTAACGACCTTGGTCGCAGCCACGGCATTGGCCGCTTGGACCTCGTCGAGAACCGCTTTGTCGGGATGAAGAGTCGCGGCATGTACGAAACGCCAGGAGGCGAGATCTACGCCGTGGCGCATCGCGGGATCGAGCAGATCACTCTGGATCGCGGCGCAGCGCATCTTAAAGACGAGCTGATGCCGAGATATGCCGAACTCATCTACAATGGCTTTTGGTTCGCGCCTGAGCGTGAGATGCTGCAAGCCGCCATCGATCTGAGCCAAGAGCGCGTGTCAGGTACGGTGCGGCTCAAGCTCTATAAAGGCCTTGCCAGTGTCGTCGGTCGCAAGTCACCCCATTCGCTTTACTCAGAGGCCCATGTGACCTTTGAAGACGATGCCGGTGCCTATGATCAAGAGGACGCAGCAGGCTTTATCAAGCTCAACGCGCTTCGCTTACGGCTACTCGCCCAAAGAGATGGAACGCGCGATCAGGGATAGATTCGCGCGGGGTTAAACAGGCGATTCTCCGAGTCGCCAAAGAGGGCTGTTTCAGCGTTTCACAAAAGCGTAATATTTGAACATTCTCCTTTAGGTTTGAACCTCGCCAAACCCCTTGACGCACTTACGGCTTCTGCCGATTCTCGCGCAAAGCGACGAGCGGTTGAGTTGTCCACTGCCCTCCACAAGCGATACGTCCAAAAGTGGATAAGTCGCTCTTGCAGGCCTTGTCCAAATGCCAATTCCGGCCCACTTTCAATCTGTCTTCGGAACAAGAAGGCTTTGAAAGAAGGTGCTGCAAGGCACTGAAAATCAAAGTGTTTAAGTGAAGTAGATAGCGGAAACGTTTGTCCACGCACTGTCTGAGAGAGGACATGCAAGAGGCTGAGGTTGAAAGACCAAAGTTTGATGCGAGTTCGATTGTTTGAGGAAAGAGCGAAGAGCGTTTTCGTTTGAAGGCCACAATACTGGCTGGTGATAGTTGTTGGGAAGGACTTTCGAGTCTGGAACGACAGTGTCTGACTTACCAATCACCAGAATTGCGGTCTCGGCTTTGACAAGGGGCCACGTACCAAAGGGAGCGTTTCGACGCGAACAGAGGGAAGCGGTTACGAAGCAAGGTCGGATGCCGGTGCGAGCGCCGGTGACCAACCGCGAAGCAAGGCGGTGCAAGAGAGGGAACGCAATTCGGCGCAAGCTGGGATGCATGAACTGGAAAGCATCACTGGACGCGGCACAGACACCGAGTGCCAAGCGCGCTTGTTTGGAAACTGCATGAAGGGAAGGCTTGCCGGACTGACATGCAATGACCCAAGCGACCACGCGCTGGTAAGAGTGGGGTCGGCAGCAATGCCGGCCCCATTTGCTGTTTTGAGCCCGGTTTCGCGACAGCACACACCATCGCACCTCGCCCATCGATCCCGCATCACCCACACCCACGCCAATCGGGTTAGCAAACCTCAACTCACCGCAACTCAGCCTCATTTCGCGACCAAGCGCGCGTCATCCGCGTCGTTTGGAGTGCCTCGGTTTGCTCGCTGTAACCCCTGACCTGTATGACGGCGGCCTGATGGGAGAGATCGCTGACCTTGCGCGTGCCTGCGCGATTCGCTGGCACCACAATCGTGTCGCCACCTGGGCTGCGCTGATCGCGTGCTGTGTGGCTATCCCGCTTGGTGCGTCATCGGCCCAAACCGGCGCCACTCAGGCCAGCGCCACTCAAACTGTCGACACCCAATCCGTCAGTGAGCCTGTAGCCAACATCCCCTTTGCCGCTCAGTTCGAAGGCGTCATCGAGCCGATCGGCCCCGATTACGACACAATCGACCCAGTGCTCCCCGCCGACGCCGTTGATCTCGACACATTCGAGCCCCCCATTGAGGTTCCACCGCCCGAACCCGCCGCAGGCAGTGTCATCCGCAGCATGGGCACCGGCATGGCCTCCTATTACGGCCGCCGCTTCCATGGCCGCCTGACTGCCAATGGTGAACGCTTCAACATGAACGCCATGACCGCCGCGCATAAGACGCTGCCCTTCGGCACTCTGGTGCGCGTCACCAACCCCCGCAATGGACGCACCGTCACCGTTCGCATCAACGACCGCGGCCCCTTCATCCGTGGGCGAGAGATCGACCTGTCGCGCGGCGCAGCAGAGCGGATCGGCATGATCAGCAGAGGCCACGCGCGCGTTCGCCTGGATATCGTGCGTTGATCCGGCGCAAGGGTTGGATTTGACCTCCCACCAGCGCTCTTCCCCCGCCTCAAACGCGGCCATCTGACGCTCCTCTATCTCCCCAATCTCATCCACCGTGTGAGCCAGGCTGCTCAGCGGTGGCGCATCATCAGGCCGCGCCTCATCCATCGCATCCAGACGCGCCTGGAACGAGCCGCCCGGCGCATCATCCTCATCATCGTCTTCCCACTCATCCTCCGCAGACATGGACCGCATGTTACACGCTCCAGTAGGATTATCGCTGCCCGTCCTGCCAGCCCCGCGCCCGATACTGGCATTCACCAACGCCTCTGCCGCGCCTTCATCCTCGCTCCCCAGCGCCTCCAACAGAGCATCGAAATTCGCCGCCAGCCCGGCCACATCATCATCCTCAGCCTTTCGGTCGAGCCGCGCGAGATGAGCCAGCAACAGGCGGCTATCAAACCGCCGCCGCTTCGCCACGACCTCCCCGTGATAATAGACCTCCTCCTCAACCCCGTTCATCGCGCGGGTCGCCAGCAAATCCTCCGCCAATTCGCGCGCCACCAACAGCGCAGCATCCACCGCGCGCCGGAATGTCGAGCAGGATCGGCGCAACCGATAGACCGTTTGATGTGAGACCGCGCTGGACCGCGCAGCCGCCCTCACCTCTCCGCAATCCGCCAACAGTCGCAGGAATTCGATCTGGCGCGCGCGCGTGAATTGAAACTGGGCCGCGTGATCCGCGTCAGGTGGCAGTGCCTCGATGATCGCGGGCAAAGCTTGAGCGGCAGGGATAAAGGGCTTGGATGATTGCGAGTGCATAGGGGGACTCCAGATGATGGGAGTCAAACCAGCTACACAGGAACATCCGAGTAGGAAAATGGCGTCTATCCGCGCAATACGGACAGAGCGCCAATTCAACTCAAAGCGGGCGCCGGTCGAACAACCGGTGCCCTGCGATGATTACATTTCAGAGATAAGCTCGTTCGCGCATTCTTCGGCGAGCGCGGTCATTTTTTCCTCGTCGAGCATATCCATCGGGCCAAGGTCAGCCTCGCGCGCCTTTTCGGTCGAGCATGTGCAGAACGGCTCAGCCATTTCAGCGGGTCCGCCTTCTGCGGTGAAGGAGCTTTGGCAGGTTGAGGAGAACTGCTCATACATCTGCTCCTTATCGACCATGTCCCCGCAAGCGGTCAGCGCAACCGCGCCAGTGATAAGCGCGGTAAGAGCGGCAGGTTTAAACGAAAAGCGCATTGATGAAGTCCCCCTAAAACGGCGCGGGTTTGGGTTTGCATGCGCCGGGTGAGAGCAGTTTAGGCGCGGTGGGGGATGATGCAAGTGTGGGGTGTTGGGATTGGGTAGTTCTGAGATCGAGTGCGGAGCGACTGCAAGGCCGACCGGCCGCCCGCAACGCCGTCAGGCGCGAGGAAAGCCAAGTGAGCGGATGCGAATGCAGGCGCTTGAGACGTTGCAAAAACGCGGAGCTGGACCATTTATGACACCTCGAAAGAGTAGGAAAATTTTTTTACTTCGACTTGACGACAACCTTTTCGCCCGCTTTGCACACAGGATATCACCGTCATTTCCCCAATTTTCTTCTTTTGTTCTTTTTATGTTCCTGTTATAGTCGCGAGCAGTATAGAAAATTAGTTCGGAGAATTCGGCATAAGTCGTTCTTTCCAGTCGAGAGAATCATGACGCAAAGCAGCTTTGTCAGCACTACAAGCGGAACAGACGTTGTACCGTGCGCCATAAATGCGACCATGGAAGTGGGAGCCTATGAAAGCCTTTGGCTCAAAACCGGTGCTACATTTAAAAGAATAGCAGATCGTCTCGCTTCCGCACCTGGGAGCCGCCCATCGGATCACGTGCCTCACGAACAGGCGATGGAAGTGGGAAACCGTGTCATCAGTCGATTGCGCGAAACTCTCGACACATGGTTTGATGTAAAAGTTTTTGGTGAGATGGGTTACCCCGAAAAACTTCGAGATGCTCAATATCCAGCTGAGCTCTTCTATTACCAAGGAAACTTGGACCTAATCGCTGCTAGAAGCATTGCGGTAGTAGGCACACGTAAACCAAGCGACGAGGGAATTGCTCGAACGCGTAAGTTGGTAAGAAGTCTTTTGGACGACAACTTCGCAATCGTTTCGGGTCTTGCACAAGGGGTAGATACAGCCGCTCACACCGCCGCGATTGAAGAAGGTGGGCAGACAATAGCTGTATTAGGTACACCAATCCATCATGCATACCCGGCCACCAATAGAGACCTGCAGTCCCTGATTGCGAACAATCATCTGCTGATGAGTCAGGTCCCAGTAGAACGATACGACGCCCAGCCCAATGTACGTCTAAACCGTTGGTTTTTCCCAGAACGCAATAAAACGATGTCCGCAATTTCTGAAGCAACAATCATAATTGAGGCTGGAAACACATCGGGAACATTGGTACAAGCTCGAGAAGCGTTGAGACAAGGTCGAAAGCTCTTCATTTTGAATAGCTGCTTCGAACGTAACGACCTAACTTGGCCTGCGAGATTTGAAAAAGCTGGGGCAGTTAGAGTTCGTGACTACGATGACATCCGACGGGAGCTTATCCAATAATCTTCGCGTCATTGGCGAACTAGAAAGACCCGACCATTGGCATCTAAATGCCGATGACGAGTGTTATTTCTTCGGCGACTATACTCCCGGAGGAGGATACTCACATAGCGCAGCAAACCAGCTAGTCATAAACTTGAAAAGACACCCGAAATTCAGGGGTAAGCCAGCTTGGCGGCATAAAGTTCGCGCGATCCAAACTTGCGGGACACTCTTGGGTAGGACCCTAAACACTAACCTTGCGTCTAATTCTGTAATCGTCCCAATTCCGCCCTCTAAACCGCCAGATCATCCAGAATTTGATGATCGAATGATTCAAATTGCCATGAATTCAGATCCCTTTCGGCATGCAGATTTGATACGAAATACAACAGCACGATCTCCTCTTCATCACAGCGATCAAAAACGCGATATTGACGCGATTTATTCTGCTCTAGCGATTGATCTCGCCGATCTCGGTGACGCGACGACCTGCTTTTTATTGGATGATGTTCTCACCACAGGTGCTAGCTTTAGGGCATGTGTCCGAAAAATTGGTGAGATCGATCAAATCAAGCGTGTTGTAGGCGTTTTCATAGCGCGATGCGCAAGGCCTCGTGTTGAATTTCCTATGCTAGATATTCCTAGTAAGAACTAAAATCTCGCTATTGGTCGTCAAGATTGGGCGGATTGTGCTAAAACGATCTTCCGATTAGCTACTCCGCCACCCCCTCATTTACCCAACATCCCCGCCAAATACCCGCCGGTAAAGCTCCGCTTCACCTTAGCCACAGCCTCCGGTGTGCCCTCGGCGACGACCTCGCCGCCGCGCACGCCGCCTTCGGGGCCTAGGTCCAGTACCCAGTCGGCGGTTTTGATCACGTCGAGATTGTGCTCGATCACCACCACGGAATTGCCTTGCTCCACCAAACGATGCAGCACTTCGAGGAGTTTGCGCACATCCTCAAAGTGCAAACCTGTCGTCGGCTCGTCGAGGATATAGAGCGTCTGCCCGGTTGATCGCTTGGACAGCTCCTTGGCCAGTTTCACCCGCTGCGCCTCACCACCCGAAAGCGTCGTGGCCTGTTGGCCGACCTTTACATAGCCAAGGCCAACCTCGTTCAGCATCCGCATCTTGTCGCGGATCGGGGGTACGGCTTTAAAGAACCCCTCGGCATCCTCGACCGTCATATCAAGCACATCGGCGATGCTGTGCCCTTTGAACTTCACCTGCAGTGTTTCGCGATTGTAGCGTTTGCCGCCGCATTCCTCGCATGTGACATAGACGTCGGGGAGGAAGTGCATCTCGATCTTGATCAGGCCGTCGCCGGTGCATTGTTCGCAGCGGCCCCCTTTGACGTTGAAGGAGAAGCGGCCCGGCTTGTATCCGCGCGCTTGGCTTTCGGGCAGGCCGGCGAACCAGTCGCGGATTTGGGTGAAGGCGCCGGTATAGGTGGCCGGGTTGGATCGCGGCGTGCGGCCGATGGGCGATTGGTCGATCTCGATCACCTTGTCGCAATATTCGAGGCCGGTGACGCTATCATGCTTACCCGCAATCACCCGCGCGCCGTTCAATGTGCGCGCGGCGGCGGCATAGAGCGTGTCGATGGTGAAGGAGGATTTGCCCGACCCGGACACACCCGTGATGCAGGTGAATGTACCTAGCGGAATGGAGGCGCTCACGTCTTTGAGGTTGTTCGCCTTTGCGCCCTTCACCGTCAGTTTGTGCCCATTACCCTTGCGCCGCTCTTTCGGGACAGCAATCTCGCGCCGCCCGGTGAGGTAATCTGCGGTGAGCGACTTTTTCGATTTCATGATCTGTTTAAGAGTGCCCTGAGCGACAATCTCACCCCCGCGCACACCCGCGCCGGGGCCAATATCGACGATATGGTCCGCTTGCCGGATCGCGTCTTCGTCATGCTCCACCACGATCACAGTGTTGCCCAAATCGCGCAGGCGCTTGAGCGTTTCCAGCAGCCGATCATTGTCGCGCTGGTGCAGGCCAATGCTGGGTTCGTCGAGGACATAAAGCACACCGGAAAGCCCGCTGCCAATCTGGCTGGCGAGGCGGATGCGCTGGCTTTCACCGCCCGACAGCGTCCCGCTGGTGCGATCAAGGTTGAGGTAGTCAAGCCCCACATTGTCGAGGAAGCCCAGCCGTTCGTTAATCTCTTTCAGGATAGCCTTGGCGATCTGCGATTGTTGATCGGTCAGCTTGTCATCGAGCGCCAGGAACCACTCCTTCGCATCCGACACGCTCATCGTGACCGGCGTTGCAATGTCAGTATCCGCGATCTTCACCGCCAGCGATTTCTCGTTGAGGCGTTTGCCCCCACACGTCTCACATGGCTGCGCGGTCTGGAACTTGCCCAGCTCCTCCTGCATCCACGCGCTTTCGGTTTGCATCATGCGGCGGTTGAGGTTGCCAATCACGCCCTCAAACGGCTTGTTCACCGTATATTGCTTGCGGCCATCCTTGAATGTCAGCGCAACCGGCATTCCGCCTGTGCCATGCAGGATGATCATGCGCTGATCCGGCTCCAGATCTTTCCACGACGTCGTGATGGTGAAATCATACGCCTTTGCGAGGCTGCTCAGCACTTGCATGTAATAAGGCGAAGGCGGGCTCGATTTGGCCCATGGCGCAATTGCGCCTTGTTTCAGGGTCAGAGCCTCGTTCGGGACCACCAATTGCTCATCAAACAACTGCTTTTCACCGATCCCATCGCACGTCGGACAGGCACCCTGCGGCGAGTTAAACGAGAACAGCCGCGGCTCGATTTCCTCAATGGTAAAGCCGCTGACCGGACAGGCGAATTTCTCGGAAAACACGATGCGATTGGGTGCAAGTCCCGCTCCCTTCATCGCCCCGCCACCAGAGGCCTCATCTTCGCGCCCCGGCACCACGCCATCGGCCAAGTCGACATAGGCCAACCCCTCAGCCAGTTTCAGCGCCGTCTCAAACGAATCCGCCAGCCGCGTTTGCAAGCCGTCTTTCACCGCGATCCGGTCAACCACGACCTCAATGTCATGCTTAAACTTCTTGTCGAGCGCGGGCGCCTCTTCGATCCCGTACAACTCGCCATCAATGCGCACGCGGGTAAAGCCCGCCTTTTGCCACTCGGCCAACTCCTTGCGGTATTCGCCTTTGCGCCCGCGCACGACAGGCGCGAGCAAATAGGCGCGCGTGCCCTCTGGCAGCTCCATCACCCGGTCGACCATTTGCGCGACCGACTGCGCGCTGATCGGCTCACCTGTGGCAGGCGAATAGGGAATGCCCACCCGCGCCCATAACAGGCGCATATAGTCGTAAATTTCGGTGACTGTCGCAACGGTAGAGCGCGGATTACGGCTGGTCGTTTTCTGCTCGATGGAAATGGCAGGCGACAGCCCGTCAATATGCTCCACATCGGGCTTTTGCATCATCTCCAGAAACTGCCGCGCATAGGCGGACAAGCTCTCAACATAACGCCGCTGACCCTCGGCATAGATCGTGTCGAATGCGAGGGACGATTTGCCCGAACCGGACAGCCCCGTAACAACGATCAAAGCGTCGCGCGGCAGATCAATATCAACGCCTTTGAGATTGTGTTCGCGGGCACCCCGCACTGAGATCTTGGTAAGTGACATGGGGCGCTTTGTTCCGGAAATGTTCGCATAAGTAAAGGGGCGTAGGCGAGCCGCCCGCGAGGTATCCACGAAATGGCCACCCCACCCCCGGATTGCAACGGGCGAAGCGAGGATAGGTTTCTGAAGTTAGAGGCCAATCATCTTGTAAAATTCTTCGACCAAACTTTCAGCGGCCTCAAGCAGTCTCTTGAACTCAGGCGTTTGGCGTATCGAGGCAAGCGAGCCCAGCACAGCTAGCGTCTTGAGACCGAAGCCGCCAACGTAGCGGAGGAAACGTTTGCGCGCGGTGTCGGGCTTTTTCTCGGCGTCGGGCGCACCCGCCTCGAAAGCGAACTCACGACCTTGCTCGACCAGTTCCGCGGCCTGTTGATTATATTGATCGGTGCTGGCTTCTTGCTCACTCGCCTGCTCCTGAACGTCTTTCAGCTTGTCGATCAGCTGATTGATCGCAGCGGGATCAACTTTCTCCAACGGCACATTGGCAAGCTCGCGCATCTGTTCATCGATCGAATTGAGCGCAGCCATACATTTGCTATGCGCAGCGATGAGCTGTTCGAGAGCCGCCTTCTCTTCGCGCATCGTCGCGCTTGAAAGATCGGCAGCCCCTTCGGAAAGCACTGCCATATAGCGATCAAGACCACCCCAGCTTGAATCCCGACCCTGTTCAGAGAAGTGGTTATCGTAGAGTTTGAGTGTGCCTTGCATCATGCTTGACAGGTTTCGTTCTGTCATCCGCGCGAGATCGAGCATCATGCGCAGTGCATCCATGGCGCGCGCAAGCTCAGCGGGAACATCCGTTTCATTGAGAACCGGATCGGGTGTTGTGTCGATCTTCCCATCGTCCGTAGCGACAACACCGGGGTCGAGATGTTTGGTAAGCGTTTGCGCGACGTTGTTGCGGGTCAGCGGGCGCGGCTCCCATTCAATCCAATCTCGGATAGTTTGAGTGCGCTCGGCGCGCGAAACGCTGGACAGATCCTTGTAGACCACCTGATCCATAAGCGGTCTAAGATCCGCTCCATCGAGTTTAAACCCGACGATCCGTCGCTCTGCACCCGACGGGTCAAGCTTGTGAAAGTGGTTCCATTCCGTCTTGCAATGATCAGACGCGACGTAGTGCCTGGAATAGATTGGGACTAGGCGACCCGACCGCTCCAAAGCATCGTCAATCGCATTGACCCAGTTTTTCTGAGCAAAGTCACGATATTGAACGAGATAGGAACGGCCAAGCTCATCGAGGATATCGCCGATTTCACGCGCGGTGGCTTCGTCTTCATTGGCGTAACTGATGAAGAAGTCGACCGGGCCAGCGTTTGTGTCTTGGAGTTTGCGTAGGGAGTCAACGAGTTCCTTGATGTCGGCGTTGACTTCGCGTGGTTCGCGGGACCACCAGTCATCGTCGTAGCTGAGGATTTGCTTGTAGAACGCTTCGTCGGCGTCGGCGTCGAAGTTAGCGAAAGCATGCGATAGTCCTTCGAGGCGACCGTAATACCACTCGCGCCAGATTTCGAAGCCGAGATTTGAGCCAGAGAGCCAGCTCGTCGCCGCGAGCCACTTTAAATCGAACCAGTTCGGGCGATTTTTCCATAGCTGTCTCTTGAGAATCGTTCTCGCGGACACATTCTGTCCCAAGGCATGACAATCGTCTGAGACGCTTTGCCAGAATGCGAGTCTAGCGCTTTTGTCCGCGATAGCCATAGCCCCCATCTCTACAGCATTTGCTGCGGACATCTTGTTCTGCCAAGGATACGCAAGTAGATATACTGTCTCTGAAGCGGCAGACATGGCATTATGAAGAGGCCTATTTCCGACCAACTCGCCAGATTGGTCGAGTAAGTGCGCGTCAGTAGACTTCATGATGAAGTCAGATTTGATCTCAAAGCTACAATCACCGGTCGACAAGGCCATCCCGAAGATAAAACTCAGAGTTTTTTGAACATCGACTTCTAGGTCATTGAACTCGGAGGGATCGCATAGCAAAGGGAATGTTCGCAAAGCCGCCCTCAAAGCAATCACCTGCGCCCATTCTTCGGGCTTATCTTCAAGCCACTTCTCAAGCTCTACGCTCGATGTAATCTCAACTGCCATCCGCTAACCTATCCCCACACTCCCCGTTCGGCGCAAGCCCTCACACCAGAGTCCCGCGCAACGGCACATCTAGTCCGGCCTGTTTCGCGATCATGCCGATCCATTCGCTGACCTTGCCTATCTCGTCTTCGACCACGGCGCTTTCCACTGCGGCGGCGTCGCGGGCGGCTTTGGCGGCATAGTCTTCGCCGGTTTTTGCATCGGCAGTGAAGACAGGTCCGGTCGCAATCGCCTTGGCGCGCGCTGCGTCAATTGGTACTCCGGTGAACGTACCTACCGCTTCTAGCGCCCGCGCGGGATCTGCTCCGAACGCATCTCCGTCCAGTACGCGCACGCGGTCGCCAAATTTGCGCGTTAGAGCCTCCAGATAACGCTGGTTCAGGAACCATGCGAGCGCGCCTGCTTGCAGGTCTGTCATCGCAAATTGCTCACGCGCATCCATGCCGAGGTCCATCCCGGCATAGCCCATCATCTCAAGGTAAAGCTGGCGCGCCCAGCGTCTGCCCATCATCCCCTTGCGCAAAACCGCCGCCAGAAATGACGGCAGCGGATTGGTCATCAGGATCGCGCGCGCATTGGGCGCTGCTTCCATCAAAGCGGGCGCGATTACGTTGGCGTGGTTGGTTGGCTTGACGAAGACCGGTTCACCCTCACCCCATCCACGCGCCAGCAATTGTGTGATCGGCAAAACGGCCGCCCTGCCCGCATCGCCTGCATTCACGAGGCTGGCGATGACGCCCGGCTCGCTCAAACCCGTGCACAGGCCCGGCTGCTCCAACGCGCGCACCAGCAGGGTGGAACGGCAGAAGGCAGTGTGAAAAATGAAGTGCAGCGGCGCAGTTTGGATGCCGGACGATGCAATCTGATCAAGCGGTATTGCGACAGGCTCCGCGCCATCAGACGTCGCATCGGCTAGGAATGCAGGCTGTCCCAAACGTGCGCGGTCGATCCGGATGAAGGTCACTGCACGCTGAGCCGGATTAAAAACGTGCGGAAACCAGTGCGGATCGGCAATGATTTTAGCAAAATCGGACATTAAAATTTCTCATCAAAGCAAAAGTTGACCGCGTTTCACACGCTAATTTCACCCAAAAACGGCAGAACTCCGGGATTTCCATGGGACTATAGAAAATATGAAGTCGCGCAACATGCGCATTTGCCCGATCACATACTCCTCTTTGCAGGTCTTCCGCTTCTTGCCCTTCGGGTCGCACCACCGGGCATTGGTTATCTGCCCATAAAGAGATCGCGGCGCACCCTAACCCGCCGCACCGGGTCAGTTTGTGTAAGCCACTTATGAATGGAGTGACATTGCACCTGTCACTTACATTCCAAGTGTTGCGAGCGCACGCTGGCCCGGAACTCCAATCCATCGCGTTTTGACGCCCCAGGCTTGCTCAATCACTTCGCTGGCCAAGGCATTGCGTGGTGCACCGCGCGTAATCATGCGCCCCTTATTCATCACGACAACCCGGTCAGCATGGTTCATCGCCAGCGCCAGATCATGCAGCACAATGATAACACCAGCCCCGGCCTTCGCACATGTCTTCAAATGTTCGATCAACGCCAGTTGATGCGCGAGATCGAGCGCGGCGAGCGGTTCATCGGCAAGTATCCAATCAGGCGTACCGGCCAAGACCCGCGCGAGCAGCACCCGCGCGCGCTCTCCGCCAGATAACCGCGTTGCGGGGGCATCGCGCAGTTTCTCTAACTGCATAACCTTGATCGCTTCCTCGACAGGCTGGGCCGCCGCATCGCCATGCGGATGGCGGCCCAATGCGATGAGGTTGCGCACGGACACATCCCACACGATCTCTGCATTTTGAGGCAAGTATCCGATATGTTTGGCGCGCGTCGCTGGCAGGATGGAGGCGATGTCTTGATCACCCAACAGCACCTTTCCATGAGCAGGCTCAATCAATCCAGTGAGCGCTTGAACTAGCGAGCTTTTGCCAGCACCGTTGGGGCCGACTATGGCCGTGATGTGGCCCGCCTCAAATCGCGAGGTCACGCGGTTCACCACCAGATTGCCGCCGCGCGCGATCGTCAATGTCTCGCAGGCGAGCTTCACAATTCGCCCTTTCGCATACGCAGCAACAGCCACAGGAAGAAAGGCGCACCGATAAGGGAGAGCATGATGCCAAGGCGCAGCTCCGTCACAAATGGCAATATCCGCACCAGACTATCCGCAAGGAGCACAAGGCATGCACCAGCCAGAGCGCTTGGCACCAAAAGTGAGGATGGCATTTTGTCGGTAAGCGGTCGGACAAGATGCGGCACGATCAGGCCAACAAAGCCGATGATCCCCGCAACCGCGACTCCTGCTCCGATGGTCAGGCCCACGCCACCCACCAAAATCAGGAGCAACCGCGAGGGGTTCACACCCATAGAACGCGCGGTGTCGTCCCCCAGCGTTAGCGCATCAAGGCTGCGCGCCGCAGTGAACAGCAGGCCGAGGCCCACGACAGTCAGCGGAGCCGCAATCCACACCTCGTCCCATGACCTGTCTGTCAGTGCGCCGTTCAGCCACAGGACGATCTGGCTCATCGCAAAAGCATTGGGGGCCATGGTGATGGCAAGCGCGGTCAGCGTTCCGGCAAGGCTGGCGATCATCAACCCTGCAAGCGTGAACAAAGCGATCCCTCCGCCCGCGCCCGATGGCGTGCGCCCAGCAATCGCAGCAAGCAAAGCCATGCCCAGCCCGGCTCCGATCAAGGCAAAGATCGGCAGCACCCATGTGACCCCGATCCAGAAACTTGCGACCGCGCCCAATGCCGCCATGGGCGCAATGCCGAACAGGCCGGGATCGGCGAGCGGATTACGCAAATACCCTTGCATCGCCGCGCCTGCTGCGCCCAGCCCTGCGCCGATCACCACTGCAAGGATTGCGCGCGGCATCCGCAGCTCCATAAGGATCAACCCAACATTGTCCGCATCGGCAATCGGGCCAACATCCGCGAACGGGTTAATCCAAACCCGCCCCGCAAACAGTGATAGGGGCAGCAACACCGCCAACAATGCGGCAAATATCAGGTTGGCGCGGGTCATTGGAATTTACGCTGCGCCTGTTCCCGGATTTCGGTAAGCCTTGCCTTGGCCCGATCAATCACCGGCCCGCCGCAATACATCAGATTGGGCGCAAATTCTGCCACCAACGTGTCTGGAAGATTTTCAAGGAGTGGGTGCAATTGCCCCGGAGCATCGCCCGCGACGAGCAGCACATCTGGAGGATTGGCGAGCACCGTTTCCAACGACACATAGTCCGCCTGGTTCAACCCCAATTCTGCCGCGTAGTTGGTAAAGCCAGCCCAGCGCAGATGTTCCGCCACCAAACTTGCCTCACCCGCAACCAACTGCCCCGGTTGCCATAGCAATGCAGTGAGGCCCGTTTGCGATAGGTTTGGGCTGGTGATGACATTGCGCGATAGCTGATCGCCCCAATATGGCTGGCGTGAGATCAGAGCGACACGCTCCAATTGATCGCGGCTCTCGTCGAATGTGGCGGGGCTGCCAAATGTCTCCACCGGAATACTTGCGCGTTTTAAGGCGCGCTGAGTGGCGGGCGCGATAAAGGTGCTAGCCAAGACGATATCTGGCGAAAGCGCGATGATCTCTTCCGCCGTCCCTCCGGTCGTTGCAAATTCTGCGGCGGTCCCGTGATCGATTGAACTTGCGCTCTCAATCGCGCTGTAATGCGACAAGGCGAGGATTTGCTCGGGATCGGCGACTTCGACCAGCATCGCATCGGTGCATGGGTTGAGGCTGACAAAGGTCGGTTTGCCGGTCCGCGCTGCCTCAGCCAGAGCCTTGCCATCGACCTTCGCGACTTCTGGCAAAGGCGCAGTCGAACACGCCGCCAACGCCGCAGCGACGTTCAACACGATAGCGCCCTTCGCTAGTTTGATGGCTGCGACCCCGTACATCCTGACCCCGTCAATCAAGCGCATACGGATAAGCGTGCGTGGGCCATCTCGCAAGCGCGACAATATGGCCAAGACGCTGAGCATTAATGATTTTACATTCGCTGTCTGGAAACGGGACGGTGGCCGGTTGGACGCTCGCGCCACTCCCCCTTCGCCGCTACGCGCCAAGCGCGCCATGAAAACGCTTCGCTCACTTCTTGCCCGCTTGCGGCCTTCAACCTCGGATCGTCTTCCCGATGTCATCGCTTTGCCCGATCAAAGCGACCCTTGGGTTGCGCAGCGCGATGCGCGTTTGCAAGCGCGTGAACCAGCTCAGCGGCCAAGACCTCCAATGTTCAATGAGGCCGCTGCGAACCGTTCATATCGCAATCGAATGGCCGTGTTGCTCGCGGTGATCGCGGTGCCGGCCATGGCGGCTCCGGGGGATTTTGGCGCGATCGCGGGCTCTGCGCCAACAGAGGCCGAAATGGTCAGCGAGCGGCTGGCCGCGCAGCTCGCCGAAAATCCCGCCATGCCGTTTGAGCGTCCGGGCATGAGCTTTCCCGGTTCAGCATTCTACTTCCTTGCCGATCCGCCATCGGATGGTGAATTGGTCGCATTGCCGACCACAGACGCCCTCGACACAGGTGCCGCCGAAGCGGGCCGCGAACTGGGCGAGATTATTGACACCGGCCCGTCGGCCAACCCCTTTTTCAGCGGCAGCGGCCTAAACCATCAACGCGCGCAGCAATGTTTGGCGCAGGCCGTCTGGTATGAGGCCGCCAGCGAAAGCGAAGCAGGACAGCGCGCGGTCGCTCAGGTGGTCTTGAACAGGGTCGCTCATCCCAATTGGCCCGGCAGCGTTTGCGGCGTGGTATATCAAGGATCACAGCGCAGCACCGGATGCCAGTTCTCCTTCACCTGTGACGGGTCATTGTCGCGGCGGGCGAGCGGTGCTTCATGGGCGCGCGCTCAACGGATCGCAGGCGATGCCCTATCCGGCGAAGTCTATCAGCCGGTCGGCCATGCGACACATTACCACACCCTATGGGTGAATCCCTATTGGGCGCCCAGCCTCGATCATGTTGGCACAATCGGTGCGCATCGCTTCTATCGCAATCGCGGCGCTGCCGGGCGCAAAGAAGCATTCACAGTGGGATATGCCGGGGTGGAACCGGGCGTAAGCGGCCGTACAAGCGCCGCTACTGCGCAAGCCACATCCGCGGCTGCACTCCCTGAATTGCCCGCTACGCAATCGCGTGAGGCTGCATCAACATCACCTTATATGCCATCGCGAGCCTCATCTGCTCCATCTGCCTCCCGTTCTCCTTCACCGCTGGTCATAGAGCCGGTTTTGGCGGATCAATCGCTATCGGGCGCGGGCCAAGCGCGCGAGGAATATGCTCGCGCAGGCCAGTGGAAAAGCGACAGCGCGCGCGCTGCGTTGGAGGCGGAACAGCGCGACTTGACACAACAGCGACCGACGCCTGACCCGGCGCCCTAACCCGCGCAATTCGAGCCCTTAAGCAAGTCCCTCCAAATCGGAGGCAGTTCGGCTGGCGAGACGCGGTTAACGCGCTCTAAACCTTAGCTACACACCAAGCCTTAGCGGGCTTGCCTCTATCCCCCGGTCCAACAGCTGATCGCGTACACCGATATGCCCTCAACAAACGGCAACGGTGCGGCGCCAAGAATATGGACTGAAAGTCGCGCATGACCCTTACGACCACCGCCTCTGACAATATACAACGTATTGCGACGCCAATGCGCGCTTCCAGCGCCTATGCGCGGGCAATGGCTGTGCGCGCCATGCGACGCGTGGCGAACGATAATGCGGGTTCTAATGGCATGGAACAAAACGTGCTGGGCCTCGCGAAGCAAGGGCTGACGCCGCACGACCCAATGCTGCGTGCGGCACTCCGCCATTTTGCGGAACATGGCCTTGGTGCGGCGCGTGAAGCGCGTTCACGGGCGGAATATGCATTTTTTGAAGGCGACCGGGCGGCCTATGATTGGTGGCTGGGTATCACCCGCACTCTGGACCGCCGACTGGCCAATGAAGCGGCCCGTTCGCACGATCGCCCCACGCTCGAACTTCTTTAAAACCAAACGCTTAAACCAGTTTCTTTCATCAATGTACCGACCGGTGCAGGATGGCATGTGGGCGGCGTCTCAAGATATTCATGGACCAAAAGTGCGCTCAATCAAGCAGCCTTGATCAACACAGTAATCGACACGTTAACCTGCAATTGACCAGTTTACTCTAATCCGGGCGTCCTATGGGAGAGAGCCGTTTCTTGTCCAAATTGCGTGCACCGTCACGCGTGCCTCTTTTAGGGGCCCGTGGTGCACAAAACGGGACCACGGGCCGAGAGCGCTCGGACCAGCTTTCTGAGCGGGTTCAGCGGATGCTCGTCACCTCGCTCTATGCCCAACCCTCCAGTCTAGCGATTGGCGCGATTGCCACCGTTTCAGCTGCGATTGTCTCCGCATGGATTTCGGGAATGACGGAGCTTTACGTTGCTGCGGCGATCCTGACGATCATTGCGGTTGCGCGGGTCACCGCAGCTTTGGGTATGTCGCCGGACTCAGAGAACAACAGCACGGCCTCGCTCGAGTTCGTATATGAAATTGGTGCGTTCAGCTTTGCACTGGCATTGGGCTGCACTGCGGCCTTTACCATTCTAACCGGTATGCAGACGCAGGTCGAAGTGCTGATGGTCGCCAATGCGTTGGGCTATGGCATTGGCGTATCCGCCCGCAATGCCGGACGTTTAACGATTTCAATCGGTCAGTTGGGCCTAACCTGTGTGCCGATCGCGCTAGCCTGTTTCTGGATCGGGGATATCGGCTTTATCGCATTGGGCGTCACGATCCTGCTGCTGATCCCGGCGATGATCTCTATCGCAAAGAACATTTTCAACGTCCTTCGCGATTCCATCGCGGCGGCTGAAACCAGCCGGAAATTGGCCGACAAGATGCAGGTTCTCGCGCGCACCGATGTCGTTACTGGCTTGGCCAACCGCGCAGGGCTTAACCACGCCATGGTCGAGACCATGATGGGAGTTGATGACACGTCGCAATTGGCGCTGATCTGGATCGATTTGGACCGCTTTAAAGAGGTCAACGACCTGCTTGGCCACCCCGTCGGCGACCGGGTGTTGAGCGAAGTGGCCAAACGATTGAGCGGCGTCACTCCCGATGGTGGCACCGTCGCACGATTTGGCGGCGATGAATTCATCGTTTTCTGTCCGATTGCAGATCGCAAACAGGCCGAGATGATCGCCAGTGAAGTCCACTGTGAGATCATGCGCCCGTTCCGTATTGATGGTGAGCGTTTGGAAGTGCGCGCGTCGCTTGGCGTGTCGTTGCTGCCTGAACATGGCAAGGATGCCGACACTCTTATGCAATGCGCCGACCTTGCGCTGTATCATGCGAAAGTTGGTGGGCGCGGCCAGACCTGTTTCTTCAACTCATCGATGTCGCGCGACCTCGTGCGTCGCCGTGAGATCGAAGATGAACTTCGCGCGGCTCTCCAGCGCGATGAACTGTCGATCTTCTTCCAGCCGATTGTTGATCTGGAAACAGGCAAGATCAAAACGTTTGAAGCGCTTGTGCGGTGGTTCCACCCTGAGAAAGGTGAGCTGCGTCCTGATGAGTTCATCCCTGTAGCCGAAGAAACCGGCGTTATCGTGACCTTGGGCAATTGGATCACGGCTCAGGCTGCGCGGATTGCCGCCACTTGGCCGGAAGAAGTGACGATCGCGGTCAACCTTTCTCCGCTGCAAATTCGCGCTCCGGGTGCGGCATTGGGTATCAAGAACGCTCTGCGCGAGGCAGGCCTTGATCCAAAGCGGTTGGAGCTTGAGGTGACCGAAAGCCTGTTTGTCGAAGACAACCACTCCACAGCCGCCTTCATTGAGGAATTGTCAGAGATCGGCGTGCGCTTTGCACTCGATGATTTTGGAACCGGCTATTCCTCGCTCGGCTACATCAACTCGTTCCCCTTCTCCAAGATTAAGGTCGATCGCAGCTTTGTGTCCGGCGCACATGTCGGGCGCAAGAGTGATGCGATTATCCGTGCCGTTGCCGAAATGGGCAACACGCTGGGTATGGATATCGTGGCCGAGGGTCTTGAGACGATTGAACAGGTTCAGGCGGTCAAGGATGCGGGCTGTAATCTGGGTCAAGGCTATTATTTCAGCCGCGCCGTGCCCGATTATCTGGCCGCGATGCTGCTCGCCCAAGAGCGCGAACAGGATGAGCGTCAAGCGTCTGCCTGATACGGGCCTGCGCCCAACCCTGCCCATACAAACACGTAAATTCTGGTAAGCAGCGCTTTCCCCTACTGCACGGGGAAACACTCGGTCACCCGCGTGATAATACGCAGGCTTATTGCATATGCGAACTGTTTGCAAAGATAGTTGCCCAATGCGCATCTTTGACGGTTGCAATCAGCATATTGCGGGCCTAACCCGCCGTTATATGCGGGTGTTCGGCCACTTGGGACGAAAGCCGAATTGTGCCCCGCTTATCTATCCTGTCGTCCCTGCGTATTTATTGGGAAGGATTACCCCTCATGGCCCGCAAAAAGATTTCGCTCATTGGCTCCGGTATGATCGGCGGCACGCTCGCCCATTTGGCTGCGAAGAAAGAGATGGGCGATATCGTCCTGTTCGACATCGCCGAGGGGATGCCTCAGGGTAAAGCTCTCGATCTTTCGCAATGCGGCCCAATCGAAGGGTTCGACGCGAAAATCACGGGCTCCAACGACTACGCCGATATCGCAGGGTCAGATGTCATCATCGTCACTGCTGGCGTTCCGCGTAAGCCGGGGATGAGCCGCGACGATCTGCTCGGCATCAACCTTAAGGTCATGAAGGCCGTTGGCGAAGGCATTAAGAATAACGCGCCTGACGCTTTCGTGATCTGCATCACCAACCCGCTGGACGCGATGGTTTGGGCTTTGCGCGAATTTTCCGGCCTTCCCCATAATAAAGTGGTCGGCATGGCAGGCGTTCTGGATTCGGCACGCTTTGCGACCTTCCTTGCGTGGGAGTTTGATTGCTCGGTCAAGGATGTGAACGCATTCGTTCTGGGCGGGCACGGCGACACTATGGTTCCCGTACTCAGCTACTCCACGATCAACGGCATTCCTGTGAAAGACATGGCCAAGATCAAGGGCGTCGCAGAAAGCCGCTTGGACGAAATCGTTGCGCGCACACGTGCTGGCGGCGGTGAAATTGTCAAGCTCCTCGGCAATGGCTCGGCCTATTACGCACCCGCGACCAGCGCGATCAGCATGGCAGAGGCGTATCTGGGCGACCAAAAACGCATCCTGCCAAGCGCGTCCTATGTCGAAGGCAAATATGGCCTCGACGGGCTGTATGTTGGTGTGCCCACAGTGATCGGCGCAGGCGGCACTGAAGACGTGGTCGAAATCGAACTCTCCGACGAAGAACGCGCAAACCTCACGGTCAGCGTCGATGCGGTCAAAGAGCTGCTTGAGGCGTGTAAGGGGCTGGATAGCTCGCTGGCGTGACCTTTCAACTCATCACCCTGATTATTCCAGCAGTCATGGCAATTGCGTGGTTGATTGGCTCTTTCTCGCTTAGTCGAGGGGGTGACAGGGTGGTTGAGTTCACATCGAAAGCCCTGCTCGTGTTTTCAGTTGCCTTAGGCTCAATGCTTCTCGTTCTTGAGCAAACAAGTCTTACCCCGCGCTGGATCGCTGGCGGGGAAGGATATGGCGTTATCATTCCAGTTTTCAGCATTGTGGCGGCGCTGGGGCTTGGGCTGGTGGCTACTGTCTTGAACGCGTTCGTTCTGCGCAAGATCACATCCAAGAACACAGGGGCTCACGTTTAGGGATAATGCGCAGTCTCATTGCCCCAATGGCCTTGTTTGTCATGATCGCCTCACCAATCTCCGCGCGCGAAGTGGACCGCGCCGAAGTTGCGGAAGTGTTCAACTCTGAGGTTGAGCAGGAGCGGCGCGTTTATTGCCGGGATACGCAGGTCTTTACGCTTGCTGATGGGATCGAAACCCGCGCTTGTGTCGATTGGCGCGCGCAGGTCCGCACTCGGCTGATCCGCAGCTATGCCGCGCTCGATGGGCCGGAAGTCGATACCGATGCCAATCTGGACTTGGCGCGCACATGCTTTGATCTGGCGGTGGCGAGCCAGAACGATCCCTATCGCGCCGAATTGAACGAAGAGCTATTCCTTGCCGGCGCGCGTGCTCAGTTTGGCTTGTGCGCCAGAGCGCGCGGGCTTCAGCGTTCGGACGAATATTCGCTGCGCATCTACGAAACTGGTGTCTGGCTAGGTGGTCGATAAATATGCAACGCAAAACCATAACTACTTTGCTCGCGGCGGCCTGTGTGGCTGCCAGTGCAACCGCCTCGCCCGCAGCTGCGCATGATACGCCTTTGGTTTTTGTCGAGGCGATAAAGACCCATTTGCGCGATTGCCCCAGCGCCAATGGCTTTATGCCCGGCGGGAATATGCTCACCCCCGGTTGGGAGAAATTTGAGCCAGGCAATGATCTGCTGTCTACCCGCGTTGATGAGTTTATGGGCGATGGCCCAACAACCCTGCGCAACGTTAGTCTCTATCGCAAGCAGATGGAGGGGCTGGAACTGATCCAGTTCATGGGGCTGCGCACGGTGCTGGCCGAGGGTGTTGACCCAGAAAGCGACACGCTCTCCCCGCAAGACGTCATCGCAAACGAGTTTGAATGCGTGACGATCGTGCCCGATCTGCCCTTTATGCCATCTGGCCCATTGCTCAGCGCGATGTTTGGTGAGGATGCGGACGTCGCGGTTGAGAATACCCCGGGCGACACGCGCATTGGCGCATGGATTTGGGAAGACATTTCCCCCACTCATATCGAAACAGTCGCGTCCTACACCGACGCCGAAAGCGCCGAGCGGCTATTGCCTGACCGAATTTTCTACCGCGGCTTCTACATTAGCAGCCTGCGCCGGTTCACACCTGATCAAGTCGATGAAGCCGATGATGGGAGCGCTCAGCAATGAGAAAGTTGATCGACATGGGGAGACGTAGTGTGCTGATTTCAAAAGCCACAATTGTTACCGCGACAATGGGGCTATCGTGGGGTGCAGCTGCGCAGGCACAATCCGATACCGCTGCACTGTCCACTTTGGCGGCGGTCTCCCTTTGCGAAAAGCTTCATTCCGATTTCACGACCACAAGCGCCGAACTCACCGCTGATGGCTGGACTGATTTTGGAAATGCAAGTGACAATGCCTTCTGGGATCAACCCGGTGCGCTTGCACTGCGAAACGGCGAGCAAGTTTTGTTTTTTGTCGGTAAAGACACAACCATCGGCGCTGCGGATGAAGAGTTCGGCGGCACGTGCCAGATTGCAATGCCTGGCAACAGCATCGTGGCGGCAACACAGATTGCAGCGTTTCTTGATACGTCTGCATCGGGATACCGCTCAACCGGCACCGACATAGTCCACAGCGTCGCATTTCGCAGGGGCGATACACTCTACGAAGTCGCATCGTTCGACGAAGAATTCACCAATATGCGCATTCAAGTTGGAAAGCGTGTTTCCGAAGAGCAATGACCGCATTATTCCCCTCCGCAAATCTTCTGGCCCCATTTTTCGGAAAAGGTCAGGAATTCACTTCAATCACTTTGCATCAGAGGTTTTGAACCAGCATGAGCATCCTAATTAACAAAGACACTAAAGTTCTGACCCAAGGGATGACCGGCAACACCGGCACATTCCACACCCAGCAAGCGATTGACTACGGATCGCAAATGGTAGCTGGTGTCACTCCTGGTAAGGGCGGCTCAACCCATATTGGTGTCCCCCAATTCAACACGGTTCGTGAAGCGAAGGAAGCAACCGGAGCGACTGCTTCGTGTATTTACGTGCCCCCTCCTTTTGCCGCTGATGCGATTTGCGAAGCTATCGATGCGGAGATGGAACTTATCATCTGCATCACCGAAGGCATCCCCGTGCTCGATATGGTCCGCGCAAAGGCGGCGTTGACCGGCAGCAAGTCACGTCTGATCGGACCAAACTGCCCCGGTGTTTTGACCCCGAATGAGTGTAAGATCGGCATTATGCCCGGCTCCATCTTCCAAAAGGGTTCGGTTGGCGTGGTCTCACGCTCTGGCACACTCACTTACGAAGCTGTGCACCAAACCACGGCTGTTGGCCTTGGCCAGACGACGGCGGTCGGCATTGGCGGTGACCCAGTGAATGGCACTAATTTTATCGACGTGCTCGACCTGTTCCTTGACGATCCAGAGACAACGTCGATGATCATGATCGGCGAAATCGGCGGCAGCGCCGAAGAAGAAGCCGCAGAATTCCTGAAACAAGAAGCGGCCAAGGGTCGCTCCAAGCCAACCGTTGGCTTCATCGCTGGCCGCACCGCACCTCCGGGTCGCCGTATGGGCCATGCCGGTGCGATTGTATCGGGCGGCAAAGGCGGCGCTGACGACAAGATTGCAGCGATGGAAGATGCCGGCATCCGCGTTTCGCCTTCGCCATCCGAGCTTGGCACCACATTGGATGCCATGTTGAAAGAACTGGCCTGACCTATCGGGCGCTCGGCCTTTGATCGAGCGCCGTTCTCCTCCCCACCGGAAAACCGCCATGAACAAAGAGACTGCAAACTTCCTACCCGACATGATTGATCAGGAAGGCCCGCAACCGGGTCCATCCTGGGGCAATCCGGCATGGCTTGATCAGGTCAGCGGATCGGGAGAGGACCTCGCCGCGGCGATGGACCCGACCCAGATGCAGGTGGTGGTTCAAAAGGCTGCGAAGAAAGCAGGCAGATCGGCTGATCCCAAAGCGATCGAGAATGCCAGCCAGCTTTCAATCGCGGCGATGACACTCGTTCGGCTTTACCGGGTGCGCGGGCATTTGGCGGCGAACCTTGATCCACTAGGCGTGTCGAGCAAGCGCGGTGAGCCAGAGGATTTGACCCTCGCATTTCATGGGCTTGCAGGCAAAGAGGCCGAAGAGGTCTATGTCGGCGGCGTTTTGGGCATGGAATGGACCACTGTGGGCGCGCTGCATAGCCGCCTGAAAGAGGTGTATTGCGGCAATGTTGGCTTGGAATATATGCACATCGCCGACACAGGCGAACGGCGTTTCTTGCAGGACAAGTTCGAAAGCCCCGGCGACACGATCCACTTCTCTCCCGAGGGTAAAAAAGCGATCCTTGCAGCGGTTTTGCGCGGCGAGCAATATGAAGAATTCCTAGGGAAGAAATATGTCGGGACCAAGCGTTTCGGCTTGGATGGCGGCGAGTCTATGATCCCCGCGCTGGAGGCCGTGATCAAACATGGCGGCAGCTCCGGCGTGCGCGAGATCATCTATGGCATGGCGCATCGGGGGCGTCTGAACGTCCTCGCGAATGTAATGGCCAAGCCTTATAAAGTGATCTTCCACGAATTTTCGGGCGGTTCTGCCAATCCAGAGGATGTCGGCGGATCAGGCGATGTGAAGTATCATCTGGGTACCAGCACCGACCGCTCATTCGACGATATCTCGGTCCATATGAGCCTCACCCCGAACCCTTCACATCTTGAGACGGTGGACCCCGTCGTGCTCGGCAAGAGCCGCGCGCAACAGGCGATCCGCGATGATCTCGAGAATAAGAAACAAGTTCTGCCGGTCCTGATCCACGGCGATGCCGCGTTTGCGGGTCAAGGGGTCGTATGGGAAAGCCTCAGCCTGTCGGGCGTCAACGGTTATGATACGGGCGGCTGCATCCACTTTATCATCAACAACCAAATCGGCTTTACAACATCGCCGCAATTCGCGCGTTCATCGCCATACCCATCAGACGTGGCGAAAGGTGTGATGGCGCCAATCCTGCACGTGAATGGCGATGATCCAGAAGCAGTAACATTCGCATGCAAGCTGGCCGTGGAATACCGCCAGAAATTCGGCCGCGATGTCGTGATCGACATGTGGTGCTATCGCCGCTTTGGCCACAATGAAGGCGATGAGCCCAAATTCACGCAGCCGCTGATGTATGAAGTCATCGGGAAGCACCCCAAGGTCAGCCGCGTCTACGAAGAACGCCTGATCGAACAAGGCGTGATCGATGCGGGGCACCGCGAAGAGGTCACATCGGAATTCGTCGCGCATCTCGAAGAAGAGTTTCAGGCCGCGAAAAGCTATTCCGCCAATGAAGCAGACTGGTTTGGCGGACGTTGGGCCGGTTTGAACAAACCAGCCGATGATGAAACCGCGCGGCGCAATGTCGAAACGGCGATTGAGCCAAAGGCGTTTGATGCGCTCGGCCGGACGCTGACGGAGGTTCCTGAGGATGTGAACATTCACCGGACCCTTGGCCGCGTGCTTAAGGCGAAGGGCGAGATGTTCTCATCTGGCGAAGGCTTCGATTGGGCCACTGCAGAAGCGCTCGCTTTCGGCTCTCTTGTGATGGAGGGCTATAATGTCCGCCTGTCCGGTCAAGACAGCGGGCGCGGTACATTCTCGCAGCGTCACGCAGTTTGGGTCGATCAAAAGACCGAAGACAAATACATCCCATTGACCACTCTGCCGCATGGCAAGTTTGAGGTCTATGACAGCACGTTGTCAGAGTACGGCGTGCTGGGCTTTGAGTACGGGTTTGCCATGGCAGACCCCAAAAGCCTCGTCCTGTGGGAGGCGCAATTTGGCGATTTCGCCAATGGCGCGCAGATCATGATCGATCAGTATATCGCGGCGGGTGAAGCCAAGTGGCTGCGCGCAAATGGTCTCGTGATGCTCCTGCCACACGGCTATGAGGGTCAGGGTCCAGAGCACTCGTCGGCTCGGCTTGAACGCTTCCTTCAGCTGTGCGCTAACGACAATATCCAAGTCTGCAACATCACTACACCGGCGAATTACTTCCACGTCCTGCGCCGTCAGATGCTGCGGACTTTCCGCAAACCGCTTGTGATTATGACCCCCAAATCACTGCTGCGCCATCCGCTCGCAAAGTCGCCGCGTGAGGAGTTCCAAGGCGATTGGCAGTTCAAGCGGATCAAATCCGACCTGACCGAAATTGCCGATGAGAAGGTGAAACGCCTCGTCCTGTGTTCGGGTAAAGTCTATTATGACCTCTATGAAAAGCGCGAAGCGGAGGGGCTGAAAGACGTCTCCATCGTGCGGATTGAGCAGCTCTACCCCTTCCCAGGCGAACCACTCGCAGTGCGCATCAAACGCATGACGAACCTCGAAAATGTGGTGTGGTGTCAGGAAGAACCGAAGAACAATGGCTCTTGGTTCTTTGTGCAGGATCGGATTGAGGAATCGCTCACACTGGCGGGCAAGGACGGCATGCGTCCGCAATATACAGGGCGCGATGCGGCGGCTTCGCCTGCGACCGGCCTCGCCAAACGCCATACGCAACAGCAAGAGGCGCTGGTCGCTGATGCTCTTGGAATTTCAAAGTAACACCGTTCAGCAAAGCTGAGGAATAGATACAATGGCTACTGAAATCACTGTCCCGGCACTCGGGGAATCGGTCACCGAAGGATCAATCGGCGAATGGCTGAAACAGCCTGGCGATGCAGTCGCTGCCGATGAACCCATCGTCAGTCTGGAGACCGATAAGGTCGCGGTCGACGTGCCCTCGCCCATCGCAGGGATCATGTCCGAGCACCGGGCCGCCGTTGGCGACACGGTAGAGGTTGGCGCAGTCATCGCTCTCATCGAAGAAGGCGCAAGCGCCGGGGCTGCTCCGGCTGCGAAAGCTGATACGCCTGCTCCCGCCGCTGCAAAAGAAGCGGTCAGCGATGCGGCACAGACACTCTCACCAGCGGTGCGTCGCGCCGTCCTTGAGCACGGTGTTGACCCGTCTACGATTAAGGGCACCGGTAAAGACGGTCGTTTGACCAAGGAAGACGTGCTGGCCGCAGCCAAAGCGAAAGGCGATCCAGCTCCGGCCTCAGCAGGAGACAAGCGCGCGGTCACAGATGTCGGTAACCCGCCAGACAAACCTGACAAGGTGCGCGGCGAAGAGCGCGTCAAAATGACCCGCATGCGTCAAACCATCGCCCGGCGTTTGAAAGGCGCGCAGGAAGAGGCGGCGCTGCTCACGACATTCAACGATGTCGATATGAGCGCGGTCATCGAAGCGCGCACCAAATACAAAGATCTGTTCGCGAAAAAGCATGACATTCGCCTCGGCTTTATGGGCTTTTTCGCGAAAGCCGCCTGCCTCGCATTGAAAGATGTGCCGAGCGTCAATGCCTACATCCAAGGTGATGAAATCGTCTATCACGACTATGTCGATATCTCAGTCGCGGTCAGCGCGCCCAACGGTCTCGTCGTGCCAGTGATCCGCGATTGTCAGGACAAGGGTTTTGCTCAAATCGAGAAAGACATCGCCGACTATGGCAAGCGCGCCAAAGAAGGCACGTTGACCATGGCCGATATGACCGGCGGCACTTTCACCATCTCCAATGGTGGCGTGTTCGGTTCGCTCATGTCGACCCCGATCATCAACCCACCGCAAAGCGCTGTGCTGGGCTTGCACCGGATCGAAGATCGCCCTGTCGCGGTAAACGGCGAAGTGGTGATCCGCCCGATGATGTATATCGCGCTGTCCTATGATCACCGCCTGATCGATGGGCGCGAGGCCGTAACAGCGTTGAAAATCATCAAGGAAGCGATCGAGGATCCGACCCGGATGCTGATTGATCTTTAAGCTGGCTTTTGCCGGTTGAACGAAACAATTCTGATCCCAATTCACATCAGGGATCATGGAGCTAAAAATGGCTGAATACGACTACGACTGTCTCGTTATTGGCGCTGGCCCCGGCGGCTATGTCGCCGCCATTCGCGCTGCGCAATTGGGTTTGAAGACCGCCTGCGTGGAAAGCCGTGAGACGTTGGGTGGCACTTGCCTTAATGTCGGGTGCATTCCGTCCAAGGCCTTGCTGCACGGCTCCGAATTGTTCGAAGAGGCCGAAGGCGGTCACTTTGCGACATGGGGTATCACGGCCACGCCAAAGCTCGATCTGGGCGTAATGATGGCCGAGAAAACCAAGGCCGTAGGCGAGCTGACCGGGGGCATTGAGTTCCTGTTCAAGAAGAACAGGGTCACGTGGATCAAGGGCCATGCCGCATTCGAAGATGCGCATAGCGTGAAGGTCGGCGACAAAACCGTCACCGCCAAAGACATCATTATCGCAACCGGCTCCAACGTCACTCCCCTGCCCGGCGTCGATGTCGACAATGCGGCAAAAAGGATCGTGGACAGCACAGGCGCGCTCGAACTCGAAGAAGTGCCAGAGCATCTTGTTGTCATTGGCGGCGGGGTTATCGGGTTGGAACTTGGCTCCGTCTGGCGCAGGTTGGGTGCGAAGGTCACCGTGATCGAATTCCTCGACCAATTGCTGCCAGGAATGGATGCCGATGTGCGCAAGGAAGCGGGCCGGATCTTCAAGAAACAGGGCATGGACCTCATGCTCAGCCACAAGGTCACAGGCGCAAAGGCGACCGCCAAAGGCGTAACGCTTACGGTCGAAAAATCCACAGGCGGTGATGAGCAGACGGTGAAGGCGAGCCATGTGCTGGTCTCCATCGGACGGCGGCCTAACACTGATGGCCTCGCGCTTGATAAGATCGGTATCGAAGTCAACAAACGCGGTCAGATCGAAGTCGATCACGAATTCCGCACTGGCGTCGCTACACAAGACGGCGGCGTCTGGGCAATCGGCGATTGCGTGCCCGGCCCGATGTTGGCGCACAAGGCAGAGGATGAAGGCATTGCCTGCGCGGAAAACGTCGCCGGTGAGACCGGCATCATCAATCACGATGTCATCCCCGGCGTTGTCTACACTATGCCTGAATTCGCCGATGTTGGCCTAACGGAAACAGCTGCAAAGGAAGCGGGCCACAAAGTCAAAGTCGGCAAATTCCCGATGATGGCGAACAGCCGTTCAAAGGCGAACCGCGACACTGACGGCTTTGTCAAAGTCGTGGCGGATGCGGAAACCGACCGAGTTTTGGGCGTGCATATCGTCGCAAGCCTTGCGGGCACGATGATCGCACAGGCAGCGCAAGCGATGGAATTCGGCGCAACATCCGAAGATATTGCCTACACATGCCACGCGCACCCCACCCATGCCGAAGCGTTGAAAGAGGCGGCGATGGCGGTTCAGGGTAAGCCTATTCATATGTGATGATCGGCGCGGATCAATCCTGGCTTCGCGGACGCATTGTTGCTGTGCTTGCAATCATCATTCCGGGTTTTACCGGGATTGTTTACCTCACTCTGGCCGGTGCTCCGACACGGTTTGCGCTCATCAACTTGGGCGCAATCACAGCAGCGACTTTGTGTGCATCCTTTCTGAAAATGCCCAATGGGAGCAGCGCTCAGCGGCTATTGGCGCTGGGATTGCTGGTCGCTTTGGCGCTCCCATTGGTCGCAGGCCCTTCAATCGACGGCGTATCGCGCTGGCTTTCGGTTGGCGGGTTTACTTTGCATATGGGTATGGTGGTCATTCCCCTGCTCAGCGTGCTGGCGGCCTTGGACCGCAAAGCAGCACCTCTTATTCTGCTCGCGGCGTTGATGGTCTCGTTTGCGCAACCTGATATGGCCTCATGTTTGGCGCTCGCCTTTGCCGCCTTTGCGCTTTGGCTGTCTCAGCGAGATTGGACCACAGGCGCAATCGCGGCGCTGGCGGTTTTCGCAAGCATCGGGGCAAGCTTCTCAGGTGCGCTGCCCCCTCAACCCTTTGTCGAAGGGATATTGTCAGACCTTTTGCAGTCCAATGCGGTCGCTGCGGGGGGACTCGCTGTGAGCCTATTGGCAAGCCTTCTGATAATGCTCACTGCTCTGCCGTCACCCAAAGCTTCGCGATATGCACTGGCGGGCGCGATGGCGGGGTTTGTAACGGCCGCCATCATCGGCGATTACCCTTATCCATTGATCGGATACGGGGCTGCTTCAATTCTTGGTTTGGGTTTGGCCCTGATCCGACAAACCGATGGGAGATCGCTCCGTGCTTCCACTCTGAAGCCCTGAGCGGCCAGTTTTCTGCTACCTCTCACTATCAACGCCATCTTGCCGGTCAAACCGTGCAGCTACCTCCGATCTTGTGATCCATACCATCCCATTTGATGAAGGCGATATCGCGCGATGCGATCCGGAGCCCGTGGAGATGCAAACCGGTTGCGCGGTGTCTTAGTTCTGCTACGTGTATTAGTGAAATCATACACCAATGCACATAGCAGAACGGAAGTCCCTCATGTCAGCAACGCAAACCCTCGCTCATTCGTTCACCCGCATCTTTGCCCCACTCGCCCTCGCCACGATCGCAGTCGGTGCGCACGCGCAGACGAGCGAAGAACTGGCCGCAATTGTTGAGCCTGATGCGGAGAGCGGCGTCTATATGGGTGCAGTTCTCGTTGCTGATGCCGACGGTGTTCTGCTGGATCGCGCATGGGGTTCCGCCAACCTTGAATGGGATATCGCGAACACCAGCGACACGAAGTTTCGTATCGGTTCGGTGACCAAGCAATTCACCGCGGTCTCCATACTGCTCTTGCAAGAGCGCGGCTTGCTGAATGTCGACGATCCGGTCTCCAAGCACGTCACAGACGCACCCGAGGCGTGGGCCTCCATAACCTTGCGCGATCTGCTGCAACACACATCCGGCATTCCCAATGTGACTTCGCTCGACCACTTCGGCACGCAAAAATTCCTGCCCACGTCGCAGGATGAATTGATTGCAATGTTCGCCGATCGACCATTGGATTTTGAGCCAAGTTCACAGTGGCAATACTCAAACTCGAACTTCGTTCTGCTGTCGCGCGTTGTGGAGACAGTGAGCGGGTATGCGTACTCCGATTTTGTGCGCGCAAACCTTTTCGAACCGCTTGGAATGACCGCGACCGGGATTGATCAGAGCCACGTGATCTTGCCTCAACGCGCAGCGGGATATTCTCCGTCAAGCGACGGTGTGGTCAATGCGGAATATATGAACATGGCAATCCCAACTGGCGCGGGCGCTCTGTATTCGACCACAGGCGATCTGGTAAAATGGCAGCGCGGACTGTTTGGTGGCTCTCTGTTGTCCGAGGAAAGCCTCACGCAGCTGATCACGCCGAGCGAGTTTGAGGCGGTTGCCGGCGCTCGATATGCGATGGGATTACTGGTGACCGATAGTCCTGAAGGGCGCGCGGTCTGGCATGGCGGCGGCATCGAAGGGTTCAATGCGTTCCTAGGTTTTGATCCTGACACGCGAACCTCGGTCGTGGTGCTCGCCAATCTCAATGGAGGTTCGGCGTCGCGGCTAGGTATGCAATTGCTGCAGGCGACGCGCGAAGAGTAACGTCGGCGGTGACAAAGCTCCCATAATTGCTTGCTAACGGACCCAATTGGATTGTCCGGACGGTTGCCTGCGGTTAGGACCAAGAAACGGGAGAAAACACGATGGCCTATCCGCAATTGACCGATAAACCCGGCGCGCTCGAGACGGCAGCTGCAATTCGCGCGGGCCAATTGTCCGTTGCCGAAGCAGTCGATGCGGCGATTGTGCGGATCGGGCATTTCGATGCCGAAATTGATGCAGTTGCTGTCCCAGATTTTGAGCGTGCTGCGTCCATAGCAAAGACGATGGATGAAAGCGGACCAAGCCCCGATCAACCGCTGTTCGGTGTGCCGATGACGGTCAAGGAGAGCTTTGACGTGGCCGGTCTGCAATCGTGCTGGGGCCATCCGCACCTGACCGATTACGTGCCAACGCGCGATTCCGATTTGGTGCGCCGATTAAAGGCGGCGGGCGCAGTGATCATTGGCAAGACGAATGTGCCCGTTGACCTCACCGATTGGCAAAGTTTCAACCCAGTCTATGGCCGCACGACCAATCCGCATGACGCAACACGCTCCCCTGGTGGATCATCCGGCGGCAGCGCGGCTGCGGTCGCTAGCGGAATGGTGGTTTGCGATTTTGGCACAGACATTGGTGGATCGGTCCGCGTGCCCGCGCATTTCTGCGGAGTGTGGGGGCATAAGAGCTCTTGGGGGCTTGTCTCCAAACAAGGGCACGATCACCCGCAAATGGCGAAGGTCGATGGCTTTGTCGCGGCCCATGATGGTGCGTTATCGATTGCTGGACCATTGGCGCGCAATGCAGCCGATCTTGCGATTCTGGCTCAGATTGGTGGACAATATCAGCTCACCCGGTCTGGAAAGCCCCTGTCCGAATGCCGTATTCTGGCGATTACCGAATATCCTGGATGCCCGATTGATGCCTCAGTGGCCGAACCAACAGAGGCCGCGATTGAGGCTTTGATTGCAGCAGGAGTAACGATTGAACGCGCAAGCACCTTGATCCCCGATCTCGAAGCGCAGCAGGCCACCTATTTCAAGATGATGAACACCGCCATGGCGCGCGGCGCGCGCGCCCCCAACGGCCAACAGGCGACCGCAACTGACTGGTTCGATCTGCTCGATGCGCAGGCCGCCAATGCGTTCGAATGGGCGCGGTTGTTTGATCACTATGACTTTGTCCTCGCCCCGCCCGCACCGGTTCTCGCCATTCCGCATAGCGATAAGGCGGTGTTCGAGGGGACCGTGCGCATCAACGGCCAAGATGTGCCAGCGCCCGCTGGGCTGGCATGGGCGGGGCTTGCGACCTTCCCCAATCTGCCTGCAACAGTGCTGCCGATTGGTGCTGCCAATTATGAAGGGGCGCACCTGCCATGTGGAATGCAAGTGATGGGGCCATTCATGTCTGACCTCAATTGCATCGATATTGCTGAGCAAATCGGGAATATCTTGCACCGATAGGCCCGCTGCTCCATGGGGCGGACTACCCCTCCCCCTATGGAATCGTGATGGCAAACACACCAATTTTGCGCCGCTTTGCACAATGGCATATCTGGCTTGGATGGCTGGTCGGAGTGCCCGTTGTCATGTGGACCGCAACTGGCCTTTTGATGGTATCTAAGCCCATCGAGGAAGTTCGCGGTGAGCATCTGCGCCTGCCCGTGGACACCGCTCCGCTGGCGATCGACGATAGCCCACTTGCGACCGAGGATGCGCAACTCAAAGATATGCGCGTTACCATGCAAAATGGCCGTGCGGTTGCAATCCTGACGACTTTGGACGGGGTAACAAGCCGGGTCGATGTAGCGAGTGGCACGGCTTTGCCCGCGATAGACGCCGCCGCCGCGAGTGCATTGACGGCTCAGCGGATCGCAGGCGGTGATGCAGTGAGCGCAGTGACATTCTTTGAAGCCGATGCCGTGCCCATCGACTTCCGCCGCCCCATGCCCGTTTGGCAGGTCGCGTTGGAAGATGGCACACATGTCTATATTGGCCGCGATACCGGTGAGATTGAGGCCGTGCGCACGACCTTTTGGCGCTGGTTTGATTTTGCGTGGGGCTTGCACATCATGGATCTGTCGGGTCGATCAAACACCAGTCACCCGATCCTGATCATCTTTGCTGCGCTATCGCTGATTGGAGCGATCATGGGATGCATTCTGATGTTCCGCCGCCGCAAGCCGCGCCAAGAAAGGAGCGGGACATGAACGAGACAGTCCTGACCCCGATCCTAGACTGGTTAGATATTGCCGGGATTGCGATCTTTGCCCTGTCCGGCGCGCTGGTTGCAGCGCGCGAGCGTCAGACATTCGTCACCATGGCGTTTTTCGCTCTGGTCACTGGGGTCGGCGGAGGCACCGTGCGCGACCTTTTGATCGATGCGCCGGTGTTTTGGATAACCGATCCGTGGGTGGCCGCTGTATGCCTTGGGACGGCCTTGATCGCATGGGTAACGCCAGTGAAGATATGGGATGGCAAGCTGCTGGACTACGCCGATGGCGTGGGCCTCGCCGCCTATGCCGTTTTAGGCAGTGCGAAAGCGATTGCTTACGGCATCCCGCCAATTCCCGCCGCATTGATGGGGATCATCACAGGCTGCGTTGGCGGGGTGATCCGCGATGTGGTCGCGGGGCGACCTTCCATCATTATGCAGCCTGAATTGTATGTGACAGCCGCCGCTTTGACCGCCGCTCTTACAGTGGCCGGGATGCAGATTGCGCCGTTGTTGGGTCTGGCCGACTTCGCCGTATGGATTGCCGCATTTGCCTGCGGTTTTGCCCTACGCGCAGCAGCCATCCGGTTTGAGCTTGGATTGCCGAGTTATGGGGGCGGTAACGGGGGCGATACAGAACCAACCCCCGAGACCACGGATCATTCTGCGAAAGATTCGCCCGGCAGCGGGCCACCGGGATAGCTCGGCTGAACATCGCTTTGCGCCAGATCGGGCTGTTGCGGCCCAGCGGCTGCACGCGCATCGGCATAACGTTCATCGGACCATTGGTTGTCAGTCACAGCGCCGCTCGCTGATCCAAGCGGACCACCATTGAATGAGCCACCATAGTCGATGTCAGAAATGCGGCCATTGTTGTCGATCTGGCAAGTGAAGCCGGTGCCGTTGAACAGACTGCCCGAAACCAGCCAGCCTTGCGCAATGCGGCTTGCGCCATCGACGCTTTCAACGCGCACGTCGCGCTCTATTTCGTTGAGGCACTGATCAACCGCACTGTCGATCCCGCTGCCGCTGTTAGAACGACGATTGGTGCGGCGATCATCATAGCGCCGGTTGTCGCGGCGTTCGTCACGGATCACAACTTCGCGGTCACGGCGGCGGTTATTGTTCGCTGCGCTGGCGATAGCGGCAATCCCGCCCAGAACCAGCACTCCGGCCAACACATCGCCCCCGCGAATACCACGACGATGACGCCGGTAACCGCGACGCCCCCAACGGCGATAACGGCGATATTCCGTTGTCTCTTCCCCGACTTCTCCAATCGAAGGCAAACCCGTGGCGGCTCCCATAGGGGCGGCGTATTGCGCATGGACTGAAGTCGCATAGCCCAATGTGCCCTGAGGCGCGTTTTCAGCGGCCTGAGCCTGTGCGGGGGTGAATGCCATGGATGCTGCGGCGATTAGGCCCGCATATCCAGCAAGACGCGATTGGTGAGCCATATGCTCCCTCCTGTTTCTACATTTCAAAGCGAGCGCCCACCATTCGCCCATAGATGAATACGCACTTAGGCGGTCCAGGCTTACACTTGCCTGAACCGCCCTTTGCGTGGGTGGCATCACCGATGAGGTGCGCCATTGGTGGTATTCCGAGCTATCAACGCAGCCCACGGATCCCGCGGAAATCGATCTGTGCACGGTTGCCGCGTTCGACGTAGCAGGTGAACCGACCCCGATCGAAGTCACGACCGCGATAATTGTTCGAGCCTTGCACTTCGATCCGACCCTGTACGCGGAAACCATAGCGGGTCCGATCAACGTCGCGGATCTGAGTCACGTCGGCATAACGATAGCCTCCAAACCGGCGCGCTTGGCGTTCTGCGCTGCGGATACACCGCTCAACTGCGCGTTGTCCGTTGCCGCGATAGCCTCGATTGTGATTGGCACGATAATTGTGGTTGTTCCCGCGATAATTCCGGTCGCGATAACGGCGGTCACGGCGATCATCATTGTCAAACGCGCCAGCCAAAGCGGCGATGCCGCCAATAATTACAGCGCCAGCAATAACGTCGCCTGCATCAACTCCGCGATCACGGTGACGGTCACTCGCCACAGCTGGAGTTGCGGACGCCAGGGCTATCGCGCCAGCCGCGACAGTCCCGAGCGCGCCCTTGGTGAGAGTCTTTGTAAGATCAGTCATTGGGTTCATCCTCGGGTTCTCAGTGGTGGAGACCATCCCCGTTCACTGTGAAGCCCTTTTAGATGAACAAACCTGAGGTGATTCTGAGCGAGCTTTGCAGGTTATGTTCAGATAAATGGCGCTTTATCTGAACAGCCGTGCATCTGGCCGCACCTATTCCTGCAACGCCGCCAGCACATCGCGGGTGAAGGCTGCTATATCAAAGCGAGTGCCCACCATGTCTTCGCCGCGACGCACAATCACGACATTACGAGAGGGGACGACAACGACATACTGCCCCCGATTTCCCCGCGCAGCAAAGGCATCGTCGGGGACGCCCTCAAAGACGTTCCCCTCGGGCCGCCGGAAGGTCCACCACCCTGCACCGTAGCCCCAATTGGAGCCCTCCGGCTGCGGCCCACTTGGGTCGGAGACGTAGTCCATCCAACCTTCTGGGAGGATGCGGGCCCCATCTTCGGTAATTCCATCGTTGAGATAGAGCTGACCAAGCTTTGAGAGATCATACGCTGTCGCCCAGACTTGGCTGGAGAGGACATAGTTCCCTTGCCAATCTGTCTCGGCAACTGTGTCATGCATCCCAATCGTTCTCAACAAGTCACGCGGCGAGACCTCTTCGAATGTTCCCTCAATCGCCTGAACCGCGGCCAAAGTGTCGTTGTTGGCATAACGATAGACAGTGCCCGGCGCATGGATCACGGGCCAGTTTTGGGCGCGCTCGTCGACTGTCGTGCCGCCCCAATAAAGAGGGTCAGTGCGATTACCGGGAGTATTAGAGTAGCGTCCAGAAGCCATTCGAAGGGCGTTATCAATTGTTATGTCTGCACGCGGTTTCTCGTCGCTGCCGTTTCCTAAGCCTGCACTCGCGTTAACATCCGCCGCGCCTCGAAATACTGCTGCGCCAAGCACTGTTGAGGCGATACTCTTGGCGACCGACCACGTTCGCTGAGGGGTAAAAGGTGAAAAGCCTTCCTCCCACACCCAATCAACGACCTCTCCATCTTTACGCACTACAACAACCGTTGACCGAGTGCTTTCGCCATATGTTCCATCAAATGCCGCTTCGATCACTGGACGTGCATTTGAGGCGCCGATAGTGTCGGTCCACGTTCCGATCCTTGGATAAAGCACTTCATCGTCTTCAGTAATGATCAGCGGTGCAGGAGGAACCTTCCCAATGGGCCAGACTGCGCAGCCATTTGCCCCGAATTCCGCAACACGGGGAGGCATGTCCGACGTCCAGCTGACTTCTACCCGGTTGATTGTCTGCCCTTCGCCAAATCTTATGATCTCAAATGGCAGGTCGCGAATGATATCATCGAGCGGTGCCTGAATGCCCGACAGCTCCCACTCATGCACACTTTCTGGTGTCCGCCGAGTGATTCCCTGCTCAGCATGCCCAATAGCGCTGCATAGCATCAGCGCCTTATACCCCGCAGCCAGCGCAAGATTGTAGCGCTCGTCGAGGCGCTCTTGAGCGCTTTGGGCGGTAGCTGCTGTGCTTAAAGCGAGCGTCGTTGCGGCGAGGATCAATTTCTTCATAGCGCGGCACCCTACCCGCACCCGCCCAAAAGAAAAGGGGCCAGCGGATTGCTCCGCCAGCCCCTTTTGGTGCCTCGTATTGAGTGTCCGCTTACGCTTCGGCTTCGGCGTATTCGTCGACTTCGGCCATGTTGGGGCCGCTATCTTGACCCTTGGCGTCTTCGTCGCGCTCGACAAATTCAATGATCGCCATTTGCGCGCTGTCGCTGGCGCGGTAGCCGGCCTTGATAATGCGAGTGTAGCCACCCTGACGGTCGCTGTAACGCTCTGCCAATTCGCCAAACAGTTTCTTCAGCTGTGTCTCATCGAGCAGGCGCGCTTGCGCCAAACGACGGTTCGACAGGCCACCACGTTTTGCCAAGGTGACCAACTTTTCGATGTAGGGGCGCAATTCCTTCGCTTTAGGAAGGGTCGTTTCGATCTGCTCATGCTTAATCAGAGCGGCCGACATGTTGCGGAAAAGAGCCTTACGATGGCCCGACTTACGGCTCAGCTTACGCTGCGAAATTCCGTGACGCATAATTGTATTCCTTCAGTTCGATAAGAGCCCGTACGAGGTAGCTCAAAGCTGGCGGCGCTTTCCCGGTCGGGAGGTGCGCCGCCGAAACCTGTTTTAACCCAGCAGCTCTTGTTCAAGTTTCTTGGCCATTTCTTCGATGTTTTCAGGCGGCCATCCGGGGATATCCATGCCCAAACGCAGACCCATGCTGGAGAGCACTTCCTTGATCTCGTTCAAGGATTTGCGGCCAAAGTTTGGTGTGCGCAGCATCTCGGCTTCGGTCTTCTGAACCAGATCGCCGATATAGATGATGTTGTCGTTCTTGAGGCAGTTTGCCGAACGCACCGACAATTCCAGCTCGTCGACCTTCTTGAGGAGGTAACGGTTAAGCTGGTTTGCATCGTCTTCTTGTGGTGTGGCTGCCTGACCGATCATTGCTGATTGCGGCTGCGGGATGCCATCTTCGAAGTGGACGAACAAAGTCAGTTGGTCCTGCAGGATACGCGCAGCGTAAGCCACAGCGTCCTCTGGTGCGACTGTGCCGTCGGTTTCAACAGTCAATGACAGCTTGTCATAGTCAAGCTCTTGACCAACGCGGGCGTTCTCAACCTTGTAGCTGACCTGACGGACAGGCGAATACAGCGAGTCAATCGGGATCAGACCAATCGGCGCATCGGCCGGGCGGTTTGCAACAGCTGGCGAATAGCCTTTGCCGACATCCGCGGTCAGTTCCATGTTGAGTGTCGCGCCTTCGTCCAAGTGACACAGAACGAGGTTCTTGTTCATCACTTCGATATCGCCAGAAACTGCGATGTCGCCTGCTTTCACAGTGGCCGGACCGGTGACAGAAAGCTGAAGGCGCTTTGGCCCTTCACCTTCCATTTTGAGCGCGATTTGCTTCACGTTCAAAACGATGTCGGTCACGTCTTCACGCACTCCAGCGAGTGAAGAGAATTCGTGCAACACGTTTTCGATCTTGATCGACGTAATCGCCGCACCCTGGAGCGAGGAAAGCAGCACGCGACGCAGCGCGTTGCCGAGCGTGAGGCCAAAGCCACGCTCAAGCGGTTCTGCGACAAAAGTCGTCTTGCGCTGCTTGTCGCCGCCTTCTTTGATTTCCAGAGCGTTGGGTTTCTTAAGTTCCTGCCAGTTCTTCATATTGACGGACATGGATTTCCCCTAATTCGCTTAGCTAAGCGGTTCAAATTTCAAAGCGGGCCCGCATGTCAGAACGACAAAGGGCGGACCCGGCGATTGGCGGAGGCCCCGGGGAGCCTTCCGCCTCACATACGGATCAGACGCGGCGGCGCTTGGAAGGGCGCACACCGTTATGCGGGATCGGCGTGACATCACGGATAGAGGTGATGTTGAAACCAACCGCTGCCAAACCCCGAAGCGCGCTTTCGCGGCCTGAGCCTGGACCTTTTACTTCGACTTCCAAAGTGCGGACGCCATGTTCAGCAGCCTTCTTGCCTGCATCATCTGCCGCGACCTGCGCTGCATATGGTGTGGACTTACGGCTGCCTTTGAAGCCCATCATACCTGCGCTGGACCAGCTAATAGCATTGCCCTGTGCGTCGGTGATGGTGATCATGGTGTTGTTAAAGCTGGCATTGATATGCGCAACGCCGCTAGAAATATTCTTTCTATCGCGGCGCCTTACTTTGCCGGGTTCGCGTGCCATTGTTCGTATTCCTTATATATTCGGATGAAGGAAAAAGCGTGCGAGGCCGAAACCTTCGCATTCCAATAAATTGGTGCTTACTTCTTCTTCCCTGCGATCGGCTTGGCCTTACCCTTGCGGGTGCGGGCGTTGGTGTGCGTACGTTGACCACGAACGGGCAAACCGTTCCGGTGACGCAAGCCGCGATAGGTGCGCAGATCCATCAAACGCTTGATGTTCATCGCAGTTGTCCGGCGAAGGTCGCCTTCCACCTGATGATCACTATCGATGGTCTCACGAATGCGCAGGACTTCCTCATCGGTGAGGTCCTGAACACGCACGCTGTGATCGATGCCCAATTTGTCGGCAATCTGAACAGCCGTTGTGCGGCCAATTCCGTGAATATAGGTAAGCGCGATAATAACACGCTTATTTGTGGGGATATTTACCCCGGCAATACGAGCCACTTAATTCTCCATGCTCCACAGGGGATTTGCGGACCTAGGCCGCGTGCCCCCATCTCAACGCTCAACAACGATATGTTTTCGGTTCCGGTTTCAGGAGTGAGTGCGACCCCATTCCCTGTAAACGGCAAAAATCCGGTTGGCACATCTGTTAAAGACAACGCCTGCCGGACAAACTTCGAACATATCGAATGAGCGGCGCGCTTACGGTGATTCGTCCTTTGGGTCAACCGTTTGGCGCGCTTTATCGGCCAGGCCGTCAATATCGGTTGGAAAATGGTGCTTTCAAGGGGCCAAAGCGCCTGGAGATGACTCAAAACTATCGACCCTCGGAAAGATCATCAAAGGCATCGTCAACGCTAGGTCCGCTCGGAGCCTCATCGATCACCGCTTCGGGTTCGATCTGCTCCTCTGGCTCATCCGCCTCGTCTTCAGGCGGCGCAGGATCTGGCGCAGAGGCCCCTCGCGGCCCTTCGACCTGACCGAGCAGTTCCGCCAAACGAGCAAGTTGCAGAGTCATCACACCATCAACTGCGGTCGATATGCTTGGGACCGGATAACGCATCGATCCGCCGACATTGTATTCAAACACGACCCGTGTGCCCTCCTCCACTTCGCTGATCGCGATGGTCAGGATACCAGTCACAGGCTCACTTTGCAGCGGACCAAGGGCGCCGTTCATGCGCAGGGCGACTTCAGGATAGGCCTGAATGACGCGCATATGCTCAACACTGCCCTCTAGCGTGATGCGATTATCGTCTTGGACTTCAGGGATGCGCTCACAAAAGCAGCCGCCGGCTTGCGGTGTGAGCGACAGGTTTGCAGCATCGGCAGACCACGTGTGCTCTGCTGACCACCAGCGCGCGGGACTAATCAGCGCTAGCCATGTGTCCTTGGTATCGGCCTCCACGATGGCCTCTGCACGAGTGATGAAACTGTCATCATCCGCGGCGACCACTTCGGCAGCAGCGGGAGCCGCGCTTGCAATCAAGGCGAAAGCGGCGGCGAATTGGAAAAACTGGCGCAAATTCGTGATCCTCTTATCTCAGCGCGTGAATAGAGGAATGCGGCGTATCAGCCAAGGACAGCGTCGATTTGACCTGCGACTGCGTCAATATCGGCCATGCCATCGACCCGCGTCACAATGCCGCGTGCCTCATAGCCCGGAAGGATTGGCGCGGTCTTGGCGCGGTACTCCTCCATGCGGGTGCGCACGGTTTCCTCATTGTCGTCAGGACGACGCTTGAACTCGGTCGATCCGCACACATCGCACACGCCCTCTTTCGCAGGGACATTGGCCGTATCGTGATAGAGTGCACCGCAATTGGCGCAGGAATAGCGGCCAGTGATCCGCTCAACCAGCGCGTCGACATTCACTTCTAGCTCAATCACATGGTCCAGCGTGCGGCCATGTTTGGCAAGGATCGCATCAAGCTGCTCACCCTGAGCTGCCGTGCGTGGATAGCCATCAAAGATCGCGCCCGTACCAGCATCAAGCGCGGCAAGGTTGTCATCGATCAACTTGGAAACAATCTCGTCAGAGACCAACTCACCAGCATCCATCACAGCTTTCGCTTCCAGCCCTACTGGTGTTTGCGCCTTTACAGCGGCGCGCAACATGTCGCCGGTGGAAAGCTGCATCATCCCGTGCCGTTCAACCAGCCCTGCACTCTGTGTGCCTTTGCCAGCGCCCGGTGGGCCAAGAAGAATGATGTTCACGAGAAGCAAACCCCCTATTGCCGCGTCGGATGGAATTGCCTGACGCGCTGTTATCGCTTGATCAGAAGCCCATGCTTTAACGCATGCGGCCTTTCAACTTCGCCTTCTTGATAAGATCGCCATATTGGTGCGCCAGCAAGTGTGACTGCACTTGACTGATCGTGTCGACGGTGACGTTGACGACGATCAACAGGCTGGTTCCGCCCAAGAACAACGGAATGCCAGTTTGCGCGATCATATATTCGGGCACCACACACACAACGGTCAGATAAATTGCGCCGACCACAGTGATGCGGGTGAGGACATATTCAAGATAATCCGACGTCCGCTTACCCGGGCGAATGCCGGGGATGAAGCCGCCATTCTTTTTAAGGTTATCTGCTGTCTCCTCAGGATCGAACACGACCGCAGTGTAGAAGAAACAGAAGAACACAATGCCCAGCGCATAGAGCAGCATATAAATCGGCTGACCATGCGCGAGATATTGGTTGAGTGTCACAATGGTCGACCCAAAAGTGGACTCTGTATCAACCGAATTGCCTGCGAATGAGCTGATCGTGAGCGGCAGCAGCAAAAGCGAGCTTGCAAAGATCGGTGGGATCACACCTGCAGTGTTGAGCTTCAAAGGAAGGTGCGAGCGGTCAGCCTGCATCATACCTTGCTGCGTTGCACGCTTGGGATACTGGATCAGCAGGCGGCGCTGCGCGCGCTCAACAAAGCTGATCAAGAGAATCAACACCACTACCATGACCAAAAAGCCGATGATGATGCCGGGGGCGATAGAGCCTGTGCGGCCACCTTCGAACATGTTGCTGGCGAAGACGGGGAACTGAGCCACAATGCCCGCCATAATGATCAGCGACACACCGTTGCCGATACCGCGAGAGGTAATCTGTTCACCCAACCACAGCAGGAACATGGTTCCGCCGACCAGACTGATGACTGCGCCAACGCGGAACATATAGCCCGGATCGACCACTGCCGCGATGCCCGCATTGCTGGCGAATGTCTCAAGCCCGGTGGCAAGGAACCAGCCCTGGATCGCGCACAAAAACACTGTTCCGTAGCGCGTATACTGGTTCAGCTTCTGCCGTCCTGTCGCGCCTTCTTTTTTCAACGCAGCGAGCGTTGGGTGCAGAGCCGAAGCCATCTGAACCACAATCGAAGCGGTAATATAAGGCATCACGCCCAAAGCGATCAGGCTCATGTTGGCCAGCGCGCCGCCGGTGAACATGTTGAACATGTCCACGATCGTGCCCTGCGATTGCTCGGCAAGACGATCCAACGCCAACGGGTTGATCCCCGGCAATGGAACAAAACTGAGGAACCGGAACACGATGAGCGCCCCGATTGTAAACCAGATACGCTGACGCAGTTCGGTTGCCTGAGCAAAGTTGCCCAGGTTCAAATTGCTGGCGATATTATCGGCGCGTGATGCCATTTGTGTTCTCGTTGATCCTAGAATCTTGAGCCGGGATCATCCGACCATGCAAGGCTAGATAGGAACCGCAGGGCCGATTGTCGAACCCCCGCCTGCACAATTCCACCATCTGGGGCGCGCACCAACAGTTTAGGCGCGCCCAAGAGGTGAAAACTGCGACTTATTTCGCAGCGGCTTTGGCCGCTTTCAGCTCAGCATTGGTCGGAGCGGTTACTTCGACGCTGCCGCCGGCTTTTTCAACCGCAGCAACTGCGCCTTTGGTCGCACCGGTCACAACGAACTTGGCCTTAGCCTTGATCTCGCCTTTGCCCAGCAACCGGACGCCATCTTTGCCACCACGAACCAGTCCGCATTCACGCAGAGCCGCTTCGGTGATGTCTTTTTTACCGTCGAGCTTTTTGTCATCGATCCATTTCTGGACCATGCCGATGTTCACTTCGGCATAATCTTTGCCGAATGGGTTGTTAAAGCCACGCTTTGGAAGGCGCATGTGAAGCGGCATCTGGCCGCCTCCAAAACCGTTGATCGACACACCCGAACGGCTCTTTTGGCCCTTCTGGCCGCGAGCAGCGGTCTTGCCTTTGCCCGAACCGATACCACGGCCCTTGCGCATACGCCCTTTACGGGCACCTTCATTGTCACGGATATCATTGAGTTTCATGTGCACTCGCTTTCGCTTTCATACGGCTCCCCAATTGGAGCTGCGCGCTGTTGGAAGCGGGGCCGATAGCTCAGGATGCGTGCGCGCGCAAGGAGCAATGCCGAGAAAAGCAAAAGGCGGACCACGCATAACGCGCAGCCCGCCGCTGAAAACTTTGTTCTGCCTTAACGCGCGTAGACGCCGATGCCATAATAGCATGGCTCCACACTGCATGTGATCATGCGCGTACGCAGCGAAAAGCGCGCGTTGCGACGCGGTGTCACTTCCACGATCGGCGTGTCATCAACCAACACATCTGAATCGATCAGATTGCCGTTCTCATCATAAAGCCACATGTCGATATCCGAGCAATCGCGGTCGCATTGAGCGACCATCATGTAGCTGGTTCCAGCATAAAGATCGAGCGTGACTGTGTCTTCGCGATTGGTGTTGAGCTGACCGTTATAACGCGAATGCGAGGAGGAAAATCCGCGCGAATTGGCGATATTCTGTGTCAGATTGAGGAGACGGTTGACCTCCTGCTCATATGAGCTTTGCGCAATTGTAGGCGCCGCCGCACCCATAGCGACAACTGCCGCACAAACGCCCGCAATTCCGAATTTCATAATCTTCCCAGCCATTTAAAACCCCCTCTTTTGATCAATCAGCACAACCGCCATCGTCGCTAAGCCATTGTGTAGCAGTCGATCATCGCCAAAAATTGCATGAAGACGACAGCTTAGTAGCCTCCGCAAGACTACCTACTGCTTCGCCGCCGAGCACAAAAAAGCCCGCCATGCGATGATCGCATAGCGGGCTTTCTTAATGTGTTCGTCGTCGCGCTTAGTCGACAACCTGGACCAGATGCGGGATCTTGGCGATCGCACCGCGAACTTCAGGTGTATCCTGACGCTCGACGACTTTGTGCATCTTGTTCAACCCAAGACCGATGAGGATCTTGCGCTGGCTTTCGGGACGGCGGATCGGTGAACCGATCTGCTTGATCTTGACGGTAGCCATCTCAGGTACTCCCCTGTCTTACTCTGCGATCGCAGCGGCATCGACCGCCGCTTCGGCTTCGCTCACCTGACCGCCGCGACCGAGAAGGTCGGCGACTTTCTTACCGCGACGCTGAGCCACAGACTTTGGTGAAGTCTGATCAGTCAGCGCGTCGAAGGTGGCGCGGATCATGTTGTATGGATTTGAAGTACCAACCGACTTGGTCACAACATCGGCCACACCCAGGCTTTCGAACACGGCACGCATCGGACCACCGGCAATGATACCAGTTCCCGGAGGTGCTGTGCGAATGGTCACCTTGCCGGCACCAAAACGACCATTGCCGTCATGGTGCAGCGTGCGGCCTTCTTTAAGAGCAACGCGGATCATCTTTTTGCGCGCAGCAGCGGTTGCCTTGGTGATAGCTTCAGGCACTTCGCGTGCCTTACCTTTACCAAAACCAACGCGGCCCTGACCATCGCCAACGACGACGAGTGCGGCAAAACCAAAGCGCTTACCACCCTTCACCGTCTTGGAGACGCGGTTGATGTGAACGAGCTTTTCGATGATGCCATCATCTTCTTCCTCGCGGCGACCACGGTTGCCATCACGGCCTCCGCGACCACGGCCCTTACCGTCGCGGCCACCGTCACGGTTGCCACCACGTCCACGACCGCGACCCTGACGTTGCTCCTCAGCAGGAGCAGCCGCCGGTGCAGCCTCAGCAGCAGGAGCCGTATCAGCCGCAGCTGGAGCCGGTGCCGCATCTGCTGGAGCAGCGGTCTCAGGAGTGGTTTCAGGTTTGTTTTCGTTTTCGGCCATCATCAGAACTCCAGCCCGCCTTCACGAGCGGCATCGGCCAACGCTTTAACGCGGCCATGAAACAGGAACCCGCCGCGATCAAACACGACAGTGGTCACGCCAGCTTTCTTCGCAGCACTGGCAATATCCTTGCCAACTTGCACAGCGGCATCGACATTCGCGCCGCTGGCCTTTGCGCCCAGTGTAGACGCTGCAGCAACGGTCTTGCCCGCCGCATCATCGATGATCTGAGCGTAAATGTGACGGCCAGTGCGATGCACTGACAAGCGTGGCTTGTCGCCCGAACGCGCGCGGAGCGCGGTGCGGACCCGGCGGCGACGCCGTTCAAAGAGGGAAAGTTTTGCCATCTTACTTCTTCTTCCCTTCCTTGCGGAAGATATACTCGCCGCGATACTTGATGCCCTTGCCCTTATAAGGCTCAGGCTTGCGCCATTCGCGGATCTCTGCGGCAAACTGACCAACGGTCTGTTTATCCATGCCCGAAATCTCAACCGTGGTTTGATCGGGAGTTTTCACTTCGATACCTTCAGGCACAGTGAGATCGACATCATGGCTGAAACCGAGTTCCAGCTTCAAAGTCTTACCCTGCGCTTTGGCACGATAACCAACGCCTGAAATCTCAAGCGTCTTTGTGAAACCCTCGGTCACACCTTCAACCAGATTCGACACCAAAGTGCGCTGCATGCCCCAAAAGGCGCGTGCTTGCTTGCTGTCATTGGCGGGTTTGACCGCAATCTCACCATCACCGATATTGTAATCGATCAGGTCAGACATACCCATTGAAAGAGTGCCCTTAGGACCCTTCACACTGAGCGTGCCATTGTCGATGTTTGCGGTGACACCAGCTGGCATCGCGACCGCTTTTTTACCAATGCGGCTCATCAGAAGACCTCCGCAAGAACTTCGCCGCCGACCTTGTTGTCACGCGCTTCGTTGTCCGAAAGGACACCACGCGGGGTCGAGACGATGGTAATACCAAGGCCGTTGCGCACAGTCGGAAGTTCCTTCGAACCCGAATAGACGCGGCGGCCAGGCTTGGAAACGCGCGCGACGTGCTTAATCGCCGGCTCGCCTTCAAAATATTTCAGCTCAATGCGCAATGCAGCGTGCTTACCTGTGTCATCTTCGGAATAGCCACGGATGTAGCCTTCCCGTGTCAGAACTTCGAGAACGTTCGCACGCAGCTTTGACGCGGGCGAAAGGACACTGTCCTTTTTCGCACGCTGGCCGTTGCGGATGCGGGTGAGCATGTCACCCAAGGGATCGGTCATAGCCATCTACAAATTCCTCACCAGCTCGACTTGGTCAGACCAGGGATCATGCCCCGGGTGCCGAGTTGACGCAGTTCGATGCGGTTGATGCCGAACTTGCGGTAATAGCCGCGTGGGCGGCCGGTGGTTGCACAGCGGTTGCGCACGCGAGTGGGATTCCCGTTGCGGGGGATCTCAGCCATTTTCAGGCGTGCCATCAAACGCTCGCCTTCATCAAGGCTCTCGTCATCTGCGATTGCCTTTAGCTTCTCGTACTTTGCTGCGTACTTCTTAACGAGCTTCTTGCGACGCTCATTCTTATTGATCGAACTCAGTTTCGCCATTGGACTTAAGCTCTCTTCTCTTGTGTTGTGTGCATCGAAATGGCCGGCGGCTTACGCCGCTTCCTTCTTCTGGTCAGCTTCGCCTTCGAACGGGAAGCCGAACAGACGCAGGAGTTCGCGCGCCTCTTCGTCGGTTTTCGCAGTGGTGGTCACAATAATGTCCATCCCGCGCACTTTGTCGATTTTGTCATAGCTGATCTCTGGGAAGATGATCTGCTCTTTGATGCCCATGGCGTAGTTGCCACGACCGTCAAAAGACTTGGCGTTGAGACCACGAAAGTCGCGAATACGCGGCATTGCGATGGTCACAAGACGATCGAGAAATTCGTACATACGGTCACGGCGCAAGTTCACCTTGCAACCAATCGGCATGCCATCGCGCAGTTTGAACTGAGCGATTGATTTCTTGGCCTTGGTGATGACAGGCTTCTGGCCCGCAATCAGCGCCATTTCTTCGGCAGCTGTCTGGATCTTCTTCTTGTCCTGAGACGCCTCACCCACACCCATATTGAGCGTGATCTTTTCGATCTTAGGGACCTGAAGACGGTTAGTGTAACCGAACTTTTCCGTCATCGCCTTGACGATTTCGTCTTCGAACTTCGCCTTGAGGCGCGGAGCGTAAGTGTCAGTCATTGATGACCTCCCCACTCTTTACAGCGACGCGAACCTTCTTGCCGTCCTTCACTTCGAAACGGACGCGGGTTGCGCTGCCATCCTTAGGATCAGCCAACGCAACCTTCGAGATGTGCATCGGTGCAGGAGTGCGATCGATGCCACCTTGTGGATTGGCTTGACTTGGCTTGCGGTGACGGGTCGCGACATTGACGCCTTCGACCAGGACCTTGCCATCTTTGGGCATGACCTGTTGGACGGTGCCAGTGCGGCCCTTATCCTTGCCAGAAAGCACAACGACGCTGTCGCCTTTTTTGATACGTGCAGCACCCATGATTAGAGCACCTCCGGAGCGAGCGAAATGATTTTCATAAAGCCGCGTCCGCGCAGTTCGCGAACCACTGGGCCAAAGATACGAGTGCCGATTGGCTCTTCGCTCTTATTGACCAAAACAGCAGCATTGCTGTCGAAGCGGATTACGCTGCCGTCTGCACGACGAACTTCTTTGCGAGTGCGAACGATGACAGCGCGATGGACGTCGCCCTTCTTCACCTTTGCGCGTGGTTGGGCTTCCTTGACGGAAACCACGATCACGTCGCCAACGGAGGCAAACCGGCGCTTAGAGCCGCCCAGCACTTTAATGCACTGGACGCGCTTTGCGCCGCTATTGTCCGCGACGTCGAGATTGGATTGCATCTGGATCATGGATCCGGTTCCTTCTCTTGGCTTGCCGAGACGCCCCTTCTATCGGGTGCCCGGCAGTTCCTGCGTCAATTAATTCCCAGCAGCCTCAACATCGAGGTCTGCTTCAACGGCTTGTACGCCGCCTGCGACAACCCGGTCCTTCACGGCCCAGGTCTTCGTCTTGGAGATCGGCTTGGTCTCTTCGATCCGCACCACGTCACCAACCGTGAATTCGTTGGTTTCGTCATGCGCGTGATACTTCTTAGAGCGGCGAATAATCTTCGCATAAAGCGGGTGCTTCACCTTGCGCTCAACCAGAACGGTCACGGTTTTGTCAGTCTTGTCAGAGGTGACAGTCCCGACCAGAATACGTTTCGGCATTGTCTACTCCTTACGCTTTTTCAGCGGCGGCTTTCGCCACGCGCTCATTTTGAAGCGTCTTGATCTGAGCAATCGAGCGGCGCACTTCGCGAATACGCGACGGCTTCTCGAGCTGGTTGGTCGCAGCTTGAAAGCGCAAGTTGAACTGCTCTTTCTTCAGATCGGTGAGCTCAGCAGAAAGCTGATCATCGGTCTTGGTGCGAAGGTCTTCTGCGCTTGAGGTCTTAGTAGCCATCATTCGCCTCCGAGGTGCGAGGTGTCACCGAAACGGGCGACGACCTTGGTTTTGATCGGCAGCTTCATCGCCGCGCGTTCGAATGCCAGAGCAGCGACCGGACCCGGTACACCGTCAAGCTCGAACAGGATGCGGCCCGGTTTTACCCGTGCAGCCCAATATTCAACTGAGCCCTTGCCCTTACCCTGACGAACCTCGGCAGGTTTCTTGGACACTGGCACGTCTGGGAAGACGCGGATCCAGAGACGACCCTGACGCTTCATCGCGCGAGTAATCGCACGACGCGCAGCTTCGATCTGACGTGCTGTAAGGCGATCGGGCTCCAAAGCTTTGAGGCCATAAGCGCCAAAGTTCAGCGTAGTGCCGCCCTTTGCATCGCCTTTGATCCGGCCCTTAAAGGCCTTGCGATATTTGGTTTTCTTCGGTTGCAGCATTGTCTTTTACCTCAACGAGCAGGCCGGACGCCGGAAGTTTGCGCTTCCATCATCAAACGGTCTTGCGCGGTTGGATCGTGAGCGAGAATCTCGCCTTTGAAGATCCACACTTTAATCCCGATGATCCCGTAAGCGGTCAAAGCTTCGGTTTCAGCGTAATCGATGTTGGCACGCAGTGTGTGAAGCGGCACGCGACCTTCGCGGTACCATTCAACGCGAGCGATTTCAGCACCGCCGAGACGGCCACCGCATACGATCTTGATGCCTTCAGCACCCAGACGCAGCGCCGATTGCACAGCGCGTTTCATCGCACGGCGGAAAGCCACACGGCGGACGAGCTGATCTGCAACACCTTGTGCAACGAGCTTGGCATCGATTTCCGGCTTGCGGATTTCAACGATGTTCAGCTTCACTTCGCTGGTTGTCATTGCCGACAGTTTCGCGCGCAGCTTTTCAATGTCTGCGCCCTTCTTGCCGATGATGACGCCGGGACGTGCAGCATAAATTGAGATGCGGCACAGCTTGGCCGGACGCTCAATCACCACCTTAGAAATCGCTGCCTGAGGCAGGTTCTTCGTGATGTATTTGCGCATCTCGATGTCTTCTTTGAGAAGACCAGCATAGTCGCGCCCTTCGGCGTACCAGCGGCTGTCCCAAGTGCGGTTGATCTGCAGACGCAGACCGATCGGATTGCTCTTCTGACCCATCTTACGCGTCCTCGTCTTCGTCTTGTTCACGAACCACGATGCGCAGCTTGCTGAACGGTTTCAGGATGCGTGTCGATTTGCCGCGACCACGTGTGTGGAAACGCTTCATAGTGATCGACTTGCCCACCGAAGCCTCAGCAACGACCAGAGCGTCGACGTCGAGATCGTGGTTGTTTTCCGCATTGGCGATTGCCGAAGCAAGCACCTTGCTGGCGTCGCGCGCCATGCCCTTTTTTGAAAAGGAGAGGATGTTCATAGCCTCTTCGGCCTTCTTGCCGCGGATCAGTTGCGCAACAAGGTTCAGCTTTTGAGCAGAACCACGAATGGTGGTCCCGACAGCCAGAGCCTCATTATCGCCAACGCGGCGAGGAGATTTTTCCTTGCCCATTATCGCTTGCCCTTCTTGTCAGCCGCATGGCCGGGAAAGCTGCGCGTGGGCGAAAATTCGCCGAGCTTGTGACCAACCATCTCTTCCGAGACGGAGACGGGAATGAATTTGTGACCGTTGTAAACGTTGAACGTCAGACCAACGAACTGCGGCAGGATGGTTGAGCGACGCGACCAAGTCTTGATCGGCTTGTTGCTGCTGTTTTCCTGTGCGTCCTCTGCCTTTTTCAGCAGGCTGAGTTCGACAAACGGACCTTTCCAGACGGAACGTGCCATCGTGCCTTACCTCTTCTTCTTAGCGTGACGCGAACGGATGATCATCTTGTCCGTCTGCTTATTCTTACGAGTGCGAGCACCCTTGGTTGGCTTGCCCCATGGAGTAACCGGATGACGGCCACCGCTGGTGCGGCCTTCACCACCACCATGCGGGTGATCAACAGGGTTTTTCGCAACACCACGTGTCAGAGGGCGACGGCCCTTCCAACGGGTGCGACCAGCCTTACCGAAGTTCTGGTTCTGGTTGTCAGGGTTTGAAACTGCGCCAACCGTACCCATGCAATCGCCGCGCACATAACGCTGCTCACCAGAGTTCAGGCGAACCATAACCATGCCGCGATCACGACCGACGACTTGAACATAGGTACCAGCTGAACGAGCGATTTGACCGCCCTTGCCCGGCTTCATCTCTACGTTGTGGCAGATTGTGCCAACCGGCATTTGCGCCAGAAGCATGGCATTGCCAGGCTTCGTGTCGGTTTTCTCACCAGCCAACACCGTGTCACCGACAGCCAAACGCTGTGGGCAAATGATGTAAGTGACGTCGCCATCTTCGTACTTCAGCAATGCGATAAACGCAGTGCGATTGGGATCATATTCGATCCGTTCAACAGTCGCAGGGACGCCCCACTTGCGACGCTTGAAGTCGATAAAGCGATATTTCTGCTTGTGACCACCAGCAATGCCGCGTGACGTCACGTGACCTTTGTTGTTGCGGCCACCGGTCTTGCGCTTGCCTTCTGTGAGCGACTTGACCGGGCCACCTTTGTGGAGGCCGGATTTGTCGATCAGGATCAGGCCACGGCGAGCCGGGCTAGTTGGTTTATAACTCTTGAGTGCCATTAGCTCGCACCTTCAGTGATATCGATCATCTCACCTTCGGCGAGCGTAACGATTGCCTTCTTGAAATCCGAGCGTTTGTAAGGCTTGCCCTTCCAACGCTTCGTCTTTCCCTTGGTGAGGATTGTGTTCACCGCAACGACCTTCTTTTCATAGATCGCCTCGACTGCCTCTTTGATCTGCGGCTTGGTCGCGTCATTCGCCACCTTGAACACCACTGCATTATGCTCCGACGCCATGGTCGATTTCTCAGTGATGTGAGGTGCGAGGATCACGTCATAGTGCCGCGCGTCGATGCTGTCTTTTTTAGCCATTGAACCGGGCCTCCAGCTTCGCAACCGCGTCTTTGGTCAGGACCAAAGTGTCGTGGTTGAGGATGTCGTAAACGTTGGCACCAGCGGCAGGCATCACATTGACACCTGGAAGGTTACCAGCAGCCTTTTGGAAGCCTGCGTCTACGCTTTCGCCATCAATGACCAAGACCTTGCCCTCGTAACCAGCTTTATCAAGCTGACCTTTAAGCGCTTGCGTCTTCACATCTTTGATCGTCAGCGTGTCGACCACAACAAGACCACTTTGAGCCTTGGTCGACAGAGCCATTTTGAGGCCGAGTGCGCGGATTTTCTTGTTCAGCGACTGATTAAAGTCACGCTTGCGAGCACCGTGCGCTTTACCACCACCGATAAAGATCGGAGCAGAGCGAGCACCGTGACGAGCGCCGCCCGAACCCTTTTGCGCGCCGAACTTTTTACCCGTACGGGCAACGTCGGAACGTTCGCGAGTTGGACGCGCCGTAGCGCGGCGATTTTCGAGCTGCCACGTGACAACGCGATGCAGGATGTCGGCGCGCGGCTCAACGCCGAACACGGCATCGTTCAATTCGATGTCGCCTGACGCCTTCCCGTCGATTTTTTGGACCTTCACCTTCATGGCTTAGTCTTCCTTCTTCTCTTCTGCGGCGGGAGCAGCAGCTTCCGGTGCAGGAGTATCAGCAGCCGCTTCAACCGCAGTCTCTTCGACTGGAGCAGGAGCAGCGGGTTCTTCAGCCACAGGAGCAGCGGTATCAACCACAGCCCCGGGGAATGGGAGATCATCAGGCATCTTGAGCTTGACCGCGTCGCGGATCATCATCCAGCCATTTTTTGCACCAGGGACCGAACCCTTGATGAAGATCAGGCCGCGCTCTGCGTCTGTGCGCACAACTTCGAGGTTTTGTTGGGTCCGTTGGCGATCACCCATGTGACCAGCCATTTTCTTACCCTTAAACACCCGGCCCGGGTCCTGCCGGTTACCCGTCGAACCGTGCGAACGGTGAGAGATCGAAACGCCGTGCGTCGCGCGCAGACCGCCGAAACCCCAACGCTTCATCGCGCCTGCAAAGCCTTTACCCTGGGTGTGCCCAGTGATGTCGACTTTTTGACCTGCAACGAAATGCTCGGCGCTGATCAGCGAACCAACAGGCACAAGACCTTCTTCGCTATCAACACGGAATTCAGCAACGCGCGCTTTCAAGCCAACACCGGCTTTGCCGAAATGTTCGCGTTGCGGCTTTGCCACGTTTTTCTGTTTCGCTTCACCAGCGCCCAATTGAACGGCAAAATAGCCGTCATTGTCTGCGGTGCGGTGTGAGACAACCTGGCAATCTTCCAATGCGAGAACGGTAACCGGCACATGCCGTCCATCCTCTTGGAAGAGGCGGGTCATCCCAACCTTCTTTGCGATCACGCCTGTGCGCATCGTCGTGTACTCCTTAACAGAGGCACCACCGGGACCATCCCGAGGGTGCGTGAACAAATTTTATGCTGCGCCCCGTCTGGGCTAATGCTCTTGCGGCGAATGCCGGTAGAGCGAGACGGAGGACGCGGCCCGGCCAAAGTCTTGCGACTTAACCGGCGGTATCCAGATGTCTTGCCGGGCTTTCGCCGCGACGGGGTCATTGGAACCCCAAATTCCCGGTCAGTTTAACGTCCTACCGAATGGACAATGCCAAGGGCTCTTAAGCGAGCTTGATCTCAACATTTACGCCAGCGGCCAGATCGAGCTTCATGAGCGCGTCGACCGTCTGGGCGTTTGGCTGAACAATGTCCAGCAAACGTTTGTATGTGCGCACCTCAAACTGCTCGCGCGACTTCTTGTCGATGTGCGGGCCGCGGTTCACGGTGAACTTTTCAATGCGCGTTGGCATAGGAATAGGACCACGGATAAGAGCACCCGTACGACGTGCCGTGTCTGCGATTTCACCAGTTGCCTGGTCAAGAACGCGGTGGTCGAACGCCTTAAGGCGAATACGGATATTCTGTGCTTCCATTACCTACTACCGATGCGAAAGAGCCAAAGAGAGGTCACCCTCTCCCAAAACAAAAGGCCGACCCACTCCAGATTACCGGTGGCGGGTGGCCTTATAAAATTACTCCGGCAAGAACGAATCCTTGCCTTGAAGGCGCGCGTATACGTTTGAGCTGGGATTCTGGCAACCCCAAACCGTCACGATTTTTGCGCACTTTCGAATGCGCCCCCGCCTTGTCACCGAAAGGCGACGAAAAAGGAGCTCACATAAATTGGGGGCCGGCTCTCCTTTGAGAACCGGCCCCCGAATTTCAAGCTGCTCAAAAGAGCAAACGGTTTAAGCAGAGATGCTTGCAACCACGCCCGAACCAACGGTGCGGCCACCTTCGCGGATAGCGAAGCGCAGACCTTCGTCCATCGCGATCGGTGCAATCAGCTTAACGCCGATGGTCACGTTGTCGCCTGGCATAACCATCTCTGTGCCCTCAGGAAGGATCACCTCGCCGGTTACGTCAGTCGTACGGAAGTAGAACTGTGGACGGTAGTTAGCAAAGAATGGCGTGTGACGGCCACCCTCGTCCTTCGAAAGGACGTAAACTTCTGCGCTGAACTCAGTGTGCGGGTTAACCGAACCTGGCTTCGCGAGAACTTGACCGCGCTCAACGTCTTCACGACCAACGCCGCGAACCAAAGCACCGATGTTGTCGCCAGCTTCACCGCGATCAAGCAGCTTACGGAACATTTCAACGCCGGTAACAGTCGTCTTACCAGTTTCTTTGATGCCAACGATTTCAACTTCATCGCCAACATTCACAACGCCGGTTTCAACACGGCCAGTAACAACCGTACCGCGACCCGAGATTGAGAACACGTCCTCAATCGGCATCAGGAAGTCCTGATCAACTGGACGCTCTGGTTGTGGGATCGACGTGTCGACCGCTTCCATAAGAGCCTTGATCGAGTTTTCACCGATTTCAGGATCGCGACCTTCAAGAGCGGCCAGAGCCGAACCCTTAACAACCGGAATATCGTCACCGTCAAAGCCGTACTCAGTGAGAAGCTCACGAATTTCCATTTCGACGAGCTCGAGGATTTCCTCATCGTCGACCTGGTCGACCTTGTTCATGTAAACGACCAGTGCAGGAACGCCGACCTGACGTGCAAGCAGGATGTGCTCACGAGTCTGTGGCATTGGGCCATCAGCCGAATTCACCACTAGGATCGCGCCGTCCATTTGCGCCGCGCCAGTGATCATGTTTTTCACATAGTCAGCGTGGCCTGGGCAATCGACGTGTGCATAGTGACGGGCGTCGGTTTCATATTCGACGTGTGCTGTCGAGATAGTGATGCCGCGCTCGCGCTCTTCAGGAGCCTTGTCGATGTTTGCGAAATCAACAGCCGAACCCATCACTTTCGTGATCGCAGCCGTCAGCGTGGTCTTGCCGTGATCGACGTGACCAATGGTGCCGACGTTGCAGTGCGGCTTATTACGCTCAAACTTTTCCTTCGCCATTTCTCGATATACCTTCTTTTAAATTGATCTTTTCGCGGGAGAAAGGGCGGCCCGCTGAATCAGGCGCCGCCCCTAGCCTTGCTGGCTCGCTTACGCAAGCTTCTCCTTAACCTCTTGTGCAACAGTCGCCGGAACTTCGTCGTAATGCGAGAACTGCATTGAGTACTGCGCGCGCCCTTGCGTGAACGAACGCAGCTCATTGACGTAGCCGAACATGTTGGCGAGCGGCACGAATGCCTCCACCGCCTGAGCGATACCACGACTGTCTGTGCCTTGGATTTGTCCGCGACGGCTGTTGAGATCGCCGATAACGTCCCCAAGATAATCCTCAGGTGTCACAACTTCAACCTTCATCACCGGCTCAAGCAGCTTGATACCGGCTTTGTTGGCCGCTTCACGCATCGCACCGCGTCCACAGATTTCGAAAGCCACCGTGCTTGAATCGACGTCGTGATATTTGCCGTCGATCAAACGGATGGTGAAATCGATGATCGGGAAGCCAACGAGATAGCCGCTTTCAGCTTGCTCGCGCATGCCCTTTTCAACCGACGGGATGTATTCGCGCGGAATGTTACCGCCCTTGATCTCGTCTTCGAAAATGATGCCTTGGCCGCGTTCACCGGGAACAACGACAACTTTCGCTTCGCCGAACTGACCCGAACCACCCGACTGTTTCTTGTGGGTATAGGTGATCTCAACTTCACGACCGAGCGATTCGCGGTAAGCCACTTGCGGCGCACCAACATTCGCTTCGACCTTGAACTCGCGCTTCATACGATCGACGAGAATGTCGAGGTGAAGCTCGCCCATGCCCTTAATGATCGTTTGACCGCTTTCGTGGTCGGTGGTTACGCGGAAGCTTGGATCCTCGGCAGCCAGACGATTGAGTGCAACGCCCATCTTTTCTTGGTCAGCTTTGGTCTTTGGTTCCACGGAAAGCTCGATCACGGGATCAGGGAATTCCATCCGTTCAAGAACGATTGGGTGAGCAGGATCACACAGCGTATCGCCAGTGGTCGTTGCTTTCATCCCTGCCAGTGCGACGATGTCGCCAGCAAACGCCTCATCAATGTCCTTACGGTCATTGGAGTGCATTTCGAGGATACGGCCAATCTTTTCTTTCTTGCCTTTGACCGAGTTCAGGACAGTGCCTTTGGTCAATTCGCCAGAGTAGATGCGGGTAAAGGTGAGCGAGCCGACAAATGGATCGTTCATGACCTTAAAAGCAAGCGCAGAAAACGGCACGTCATCGCTGGATGCGCGCGAATCTTCCTCATCGGAATCAGGCAAGACACCTTTAATCGCTTCCACGTCGAGCGGGCTCGGCATGTAGTCCACAACAGCATCGAGTAGAGGCTGAACACCCTTGTTCTTAAACGCGCTGCCACACAGAACAGGCACAAAGCTTTGGTTCAGCGTACCCTTGCGGATCAAACCTTTGAGCGTTGCCGCATCAGGCTCGGTTCCCTCAAGGTAAGCTTCCATGATGTCGTCATCTTGCTCAACCGCTAGCTCGATAAGCTTTTCACGATACTCAGCGGCTTCGTCGGCCATGTCTTCTGGAATATCGCCATAAACATATTCCGCACCAAGGTCTTCGTTCTGCCAAGTTATCGAGCGCTGGTTCACAAGGTCGACCAGACCCGACAGACTGGCTTCGATACCAATCGGAAGATACAGCACCGCTGGTGTCGCACCCAAACGTTCGATGATCGAGTTCACGCAATACCTAAAGTCTGCGCCTGTACGGTCGAGTTTGTTGATGAAGCACATCCGGGGGACTTTGTATTTATCCGCCTGGCGCCATACGGTTTCGGACTGAGGCTCCACCCCTGCCACACCGTCAAAGCACGCAACCGCGCCATCGAGCACGCGCAAAGACCGCTCAACTTCAATCGTGAAGTCAACGTGGCCCGGCGTATCGATGATGTTGATCCGGTGTTCAGGTGTCTTGCGCAGCTCTTTGGGATCACCTTTCGGGTCCATCGAGCTGTCTTCCGGGTTCCAGAAGCAGGTCGTTGCAGCCGACGTGATCGTGATCCCGCGCTCCTGCTCCTGCTCCATCCAGTCCATCGTCGCAGCGCCATCATGCACTTCGCCAATCTTGTAGGACTTACCCGTGTAATACAGGATGCGCTCTGTTGTGGTTGTCTTACCAGCATCAATGTGCGCCATGATGCCGATGTTGCGGTACCGCTCTAGCGGATATGCGCGTGCCATGTTCGTATTCTCCGTGAGGGGGGACTGTTACCAGCGGTAATGCGAGAACGCGCGGTTCGCATCGGCCATCCGGTGCGTATCTTCGCGCTTCTTAACCGCATTGCCGCGATTGTTGGCCGCATCCATCAGCTCACCCGACAAACGAGCGCTCATGGTGGTTTCTGGACGACCGCGCGCGGCGCCAATCAACCAACGGATGGCGAGAGCCTGAGCACGCTCGGGGCGAACTTCGACCGGCACCTGATAGGTGGCACCACCCACACGGCGGCTGCGGACCTCAACCTGAGGAGCAACGTTGGTGAGTGCGTCATGGAACAATTGCACCGGATCAGCCTTGGCTTTCGCCTCAACCGCATCAAGAGCGGTGTACACGATGCCTTCTGCAACGGCTTTCTTACCGTCCAGCATCAGGTTGTTCATGAACTTCGACAAAACCTGATCACCAAACTTGGGATCGGGAAGGATTACCCGCTTTTCGGGCCTACGACGACGTGACATGTTTAAAACTCCTTCAGAGTGCGGCGTGCGCATCCGCGCCCGCCTAGCGGCACCGGCCCTCTCCCCCGCCCTTCCACCCGGAAATTATCCGTATGGGTGGAAGGGCGCGGGAGAGAACCGTCGCCGCGCCTCAATTACTTCGGACGCTTGGCGCCGTACTTCGAACGGGACTGCTTGCGGTCCTTAACCCCTTGCGTATCGAGAACGCCGCGCAGGACGTGGTAACGAACGCCGGGAAGATCGCGAACACGGCCACCACGGATCAGAACAACAGAGTGCTCTTGCAGGTTGTGGCCTTCACCCGGAATGTAGGAGATGACTTCGCGCTGGTTCGTCAGACGCACCTTGGCGACTTTACGAAGAGCGGAGTTCGGCTTTTTCGGGGTCGTTGTATAAACGCGTGTGCAAACGCCGCGCTTTTGCGGGTTCGCTTCCATCGCAGGGACCTTGGACTTGGCCTTCTGCGGGGTGCGGCCCTTGCGGACCAGCTGGTTAATCGTAGGCATAGTTTCTCACTTCACCGTGTGGATGGCGACAACTTGGGTCGATCTGTATGGAATGAAGCTTGGCTCAAAGCGCCCTCACCTGCATCCGCGTGTCGCAGAAACATGGGGCGCAAAGCCAAGCTGAATCACTCCACCCAAATCGGCCCTTCGGCCACCGGGTTACTTTGACGGCTGCCCTGCTTAGGCGGACCCGTAGAGGTTCGCCCCAATAGAAAAGGCCCTGCTCGCCCGGATAATCAGGTTCGCAAGACCTCGCATGACAAGGCCGGCAATGTTCAGCTCTATTGCCCAGCGGGACTCGTAAAAGCCCTGTTGGATTGGGGGCGCTTAGGGGGATTGGGGGTTGGGGTCAAGGGTGTGGACTAGACGAAAGGGTCCCGCCTAAGGCACTTGTAACCCTGAGACAAAGCTGTTGTAAATCTTGAACACCAGACATCGGCTTTTTCCAGGTCAATTTAATGAAACTCGAATATGTAACGGTTAAAGGCTTCAAGCGCTTTGAAGAAGCTACTACATTGCAAACGTCTGGTAAGATGGTCGCAATAGTTGGTCCAAACGAAGCCGGAAAAACTTCTCTATTACGGGCGATCAATCACTTAAGTCATTATGAAGAAATTAGTGACGGTGAGCAGACGTATCTAAGTAGCGTCGCTCCCGAAATTACCGCAGCATACTTTCTCGAAGAGTCAGATCTCAAAATAGGAAACTTGACACAACCCACTTGGTTTATTGAGAAAAAGTCCAAAGACGGAACAATGGCATACACTCTCGTGCCAAGCCCTCCTCGGGATAGGACAGCACGACGCCAACTGGCCTCAGCGATCCGGCAATTTTTACGTAGCAAATCTGCTCAGAAACTAGCTGCGGAAGCCGGCTTTGATCCAAGCGCCGAACAATTGGATGACTTTGCCAAGGAGCTAGAACGCGAAGGAGTTTGGACCCCTAAAACAATCGAGAAATTCCAGAAATTCTTCGATGAAATGCCAGACCTGTCAGGTCTGGACGGTCCGAAATACCTCACAACTCTCGAAACAGTATTTGCGGAAACAGTTGCGTTCGAAAAGAGTCATGATCCAGTCGCACAATGCACAGAGTTGATGAAAAAGCGACTGCCGAAAATATTGATGTTTTCCGAAAAATATCGCAACTTTGAAATCCCTTACAACATTTCACTTTTTGAACACGAAAATGAAGCTAGCGCAAAACTCCCTTCACTGGCGTTGTCCGAAATTCTCAGGATTGCCAAACTAGACCTTCGGCAGCTTAAAAAGGCTGCGTCGACTGGAAATCGCGCAGCAGTCGAAGGACTAATCCAAGCAGCAAATGAAAACCTAAGGGAAGCTTCCGACGGTGTGTGGACTCAATCAGACGCCACATTGTTTTTGCGATTAGACAGCACACTTTTGGATGTTTTGGTCCAGAACAAGAGCGGTTTCAATGCTATTGATCGCTACGTCAACTTCGCTGATCGAAGCGATGGTTACAAACAGTTCATCGCAATCCAAGTCTTAGCATTTCTGGAAAAAGCCACAGATTCGATCATCTTGATCGATGAAATTGAGCAACACCTGCATTATGATGGTCAAGCCGACTTGATCCAAATGCTACAAAACGAAAAATCAATAGCCAAGGTAATCTACACCACACATTCGGCGGGAGCATTACCCGAGGACTTGGGGCGTGGCGTAAGGCTTGTACATTGGGATAGTGGTAACTCAAAGATATCTCGTGTCACGAACAAGTTTTGGCAAGATGATGCGCAAAGCGGTTTTCGTCCGTTACTCTTTGGAATGGGCGCGGCGACACTTGCATTTTTCCCACTCCGAAAGGCTTTGATAACTGAGGGGCCTACGGAAACTCTCTTGCTCCCGCAACTGATGCGAGAAGCAATCAATGCTGACGGACTTGACTTTCAGATCGTTCATGGCCTCTCAAGCGTAAGTCCCGATCAAATATCCACCCTGCTTGCTCAAGGCACTTCAGCTTGCTTTTTTCTTGATGGAGACGGTGGAGCTGAAGCGCTTAAAACGAAGCTGTTGAAAGCGAAAATTGCTGCCGATGATATCTTCATGGTTTCAGAATGTGGCGATTTTTCAACTCTTGAGGATCTATTAGAAGAATCTGTTTGGCTGGCCGCGGTAAACAAGCACATTGAACAATTCGGCATAAACGTTGGCGTAACCCAACCGATTGTTGCTGCGCCGGCCAAAGAACGTTTAAAGGCTCTACCTGATGCAATTCGCTCTGAAAAAATCCGGTTTGCCTACAACGTCTTGGAGCAGATCGAGGAAAAACCTAATCTGCAAGTGTTATCTACACCCGCAAGGGCTGGGCTTCGGAAGCTGACCTCGAAAACGCAATCGAGATTAGGTCTCTTGAATGAACGGCCAGAAGAAGGCCTATAGGAAATTTCGCCTCGCCGTACGGCGCGGACAACAAATACTCAAACCCTCTCCAAAAGAGCCGACCTCTGGGGCAAGCGCCTGTCGCAACCGGGTGTTGTGCTATACAAACGCACCGCGCTCAGCCGAGACGAGTCCTTTGTTTGCGCATCGCATCCGCGACGCGATTTCCTCGCGCCTTCGGCGCTGCGGGCGCCCGGTCGGGCTTGCGGTCGCTTCGCGTCCGTGCTCCGCCACCAAGACACAAAGAGTCCGCGCTTTTCCAATTTTCCTACTCGCCAAGTTTCTGCTTAATCCCCTGGTCCATTCTTTGTTTCGCCTCAAGCGCCGGCGTTCGCATCCGCTCACTTGGCTTTCCTCGCATAAGCTCGGGCGGCCGGTCGGCCTTGCGGTCGGCTTGCGCCGACCGGTACCAACGCAAAAGGACCGCTCATGCACTCACCCCCCTACAATCCACGAAAGCCCCTTCCCCCCGGCGTGCCGCCGATGGGGTGGCATGATCCGCATAATGCTCCCGCCGACCTTCCCCATGTCCGCCACTGGCAGGCGCTTGTGGACGCAGGCCTATTCGGAAATCGCCTTCCCACAGACCCCGCCATCGCCGCCCGCCGAGCGCGCAATGAGGCGGTGTTACGGGGGAGGAGTTCTCGGTGAGGGTTTTGTTTCGCGGGTTTTGTTTGTTTCTCCTCAAGCGCCGGCGTTCGCATCCGCTCACTTGGCTACGCCGCATAAGCGGCGGCGCGCGGTCGCGCGCTGTGACGCCTGCGGCATCATGCTAACGCAAACCTAGCAATAGAATCCGTCACCCACGTTGAACGCTGGCTGGCGGAGCACGGCGCGAAGCGCCGCAAGCCCGACCGGGCGCCCGCAGCGCCAAAGGCGCGAGGATTTCGCACCCCGGATGGGGTGCGGAAAGAAAAGGAATCTCCCCCAACCCATGACCAACACCCGCGCCACGCCTCGCCAAGCCACCAGCGCCGTCGCTCATCGGGCCGCCCCGCCCGCGCCTGACGATCCGCTGTTGGCCTTTACGCCGGTTCCGCACAAGGCCCCTCGCCGCAACTCGATCACCGCTGATCTGCAACGCGACTTTATCGCGCATCTCGCGGCAACCGGTATCGTCTCTCAGGCCGCGCGGCATATTGGTAAGTCTTTGGAGGCGATCTACAAATTGCGCAGTCGTCCGGGGGCTGAGGGGTTTCGGGAGGCTTGGGACGCGGCGGTGGATCGCGGGGTGGCGCGGTTGGAGGATGGCGCGCTGGCCCGTGCGATTGCGGGGGAGGAGCGCATGGTCGTCTCCTCTGGCAAATTTATGGGTACAGAGGTGCGGCATAATGAGGCGCTGGTGATGTTCTTCCTGCGCAATCGCTTGCCTGCGCGTTATGGCGGAAAGGTGGAGGTGGAGGCGTTTGAGCCGGGTCATCCCGATTACGATGCGCTGGTGGAGCGGCTGCGCGCGGAGTGGGAGGAGGAGAAATATCAGGAGCGGCACACGCCCGAAAACCGCGCGGCGAATGAGGCATTCTTTGCTGAACTGAAAGCGCGCTGGCGGGCCGATTGGGAGGCGGAGGCGTGCGCCAATGCGACGGCGGCGCGAGTGTTAGGAGGCGGGCCACTCACGTCGGAGTAGGCCATACCAATGCACATCGCACAGGCCGATATGGCTCGTCTCATGCTCGCGGAACGTGGCCTCGCGGGTGAAGCCGAAACTCTCCAATAGGTGCACGGAGGGAGCGTTGCGCGTGTCGACTTCGGCGGTGAGTTTGCGGGCGCCCTCTTGCCATAGATGCTCGATCAAAGCGCGGGTGCATTCGCGGGCTATGCCTTGGCGGTGGCGGTGAGAGCAGACGATATAGCCCAGCTCCTCCACGCCCTTCTCATGCCCCGGTATCGCGACAAAGCGGCCCGCTACGCTGCCTTCATGTGGTCCGCTGGCATCCACGGCGATCCAACTGCGCCCCGGCCAATCGGGCTCGGCTAGCCAACCCCACAGCTCCTCTGGTGAGGCAAAGGGCGGATGCGAGAGATAACGGCAGTGGCCGGGGTCGGAGAGCGTGGGGAACAGAGCCGCCTCATCCCCCCTCTGCAATGGCCGCAGGGTGAAACGGTCAGTGGCAAGGGTCGGGACCTCAATCACCGGTGAGAAACGCAACCAGCGCCTTCACCTTCTTGCTGCGCCATTGTGGGACTGGCGCGACGAGCCAATACGAACGGCGGCTGTCGGTTGGGCCATCGATCACGCTCAGTTCACCGCGCTCAATCGCGCCTTCGACCAGCGACATCGGCAACACAGTTTTGCCCATGCCAGCCAGCGCGCTGGAGAGAGCCTGACCGGCGCTGCCCGCTTTGATGCAGGGGAGCACACCGTCGGGCAGAGCCGCGCCCGGCCAGTCAATCCACGCCTCGCGCGCGTCCTTCGCAACCACTGTCACACGCTGTGCATCGGCGAGCTGGATGCCCTCCAATTCGCCCGGCCCATCGACCAGCCTGATCGCAAGGTCGAGATTGGCCTCGGTAAAATCGGCGCTCTCATCAGCGATGATCGAATAGACAACCCCCGGCGTCCCCGCCTGAAAGGTCGCCAGCCTAGGCGCAAGCCATTCGGCATAGAATTCGCGCGGCGCAGCAATCGTGTATCGGTCAGAGGCCTGCCCTGCCTGCATCGCAGCAACGCTTTCCTCGAACCGCAAAAACCCCTCTCGCAAAGCATCCAGCCCTGCCCCGCCCTCTGGCGTCAGCTCCAACCCCTTGGACGTGCGGCGAAACAGGACCACGCCGAGGTGATCCTCCAACGCTCGTATCTGCTGGCCCACGGCCGCAGGGGTCACCGCCAGCTCGTCTGCTGCGCGGGTAAAGGAGAGGTGGCGCGCGGCTGCGTCATAGACGCGCAGAGCGTTCAAAGGGAGATGAGTGCGTTTCACGATTTGCGGATTAGTCGCGCCAGCGCCGCACCGCAAGATAGTTGCGTTTGGGGCGCGAAAACTAGCGCCTCACCCTAATCGAATACAGATTAAGCGGACGACTTTCCGTCAGCGGTCTCTGGCGCGGCTAGTGGGAAGAACGGGATGCGCACCTCCAACGGGGAACCATCGCCGGTCAGGAACGTGTAGAACCCTTCCATCGAACCATGCGGCGTCGTCAGCGGACAGCCAGAGACATAATCGTGGCTTTCCCCCGGAGCAAGACGCGGGTTTTCACCGACAACACCCTCACCATCAACATGGTTCACCATGCCGCGCGCATCCGTGATCCGCCAATGCCGCGTGCGCAGCTGGATCGTGTCATGCGAGCCATTTTCGATGCGGATGTGATAGACCCAAAACCACTTACCCGCCTCCGGGTGCGATTGTTCAGGCAGGAAGTTAACGGCCACACGGACGGTGACCCCTTCGGTTGTTGCAGCGTGTTCAAACAGCTCTTTCATATCGATCCCAAGGTAACAATAATGACTGCACCTACAAGAGGCTCAACGCGGTTAACCCTCCATGTTTCCCACGTTCTTTTCCAAGGCGATGCGCGTTTGCATCATATCATCTGCGCGATATGATGATTTTCTTATGTCTTTCAGGGATATCGTCCGATCATGAATTTTAGCAGAATGCGTGCTCTTGGATTGGCAATTGGTGCTCCAGCGGCGTTAATCACGACCCTTACAGGCTGTGACGCGGTGAATGATTTGGGCGAGATGTTGAATTTCAACATCATGTATGTGCCCTCCACCTCGATGGAGCCGACACTGCCACTCAATAGCCGCTTCACCGCAAGTCGCGTTGATAGCGGCGAATTGCAGCGCGGCGATCTGGCGATCATTCAACTGGGGATTGATGAGGCGCGCGTGTTGCGGTTGATCGGGATGCCGGGGGACACTGTCGCGGTCGATGGCGGGAGCTTGATCCTGAATGGAGAAAAGCTCCGGTTGGAGCCGCAAGGCCAGTACGATTTTGAGACAGCAGATGGCGAGGCGAGAAGCGCCCAGATGTTTCGAGAATACCTGCCCGGTGATCAAACTGGGCACCTCATCCTCGACCTACACACATCTCCTTTGGATGACGTATCGGCAATCAGAGTTCCAGCCAATCACTACTATCTGCTGGGCGACAATCGCGACAACTCCGCCGATAGCCGTATGGATCGCGAAGACTTTGCCAGCGGCGGCGTGGGTTTAGTCACAGCCGACGAAATCACGCACCGCGTGGATTTGGACAGCGTCACCGGGGGTTAGGCTCAATAATCCGCCAAATCCAACGGGGCGTAGGGGCCGAGGATTAGCTGTTCGAAGATACCGAGACCCTTTGCATCGCCGCCAACTTCGCAGATCATTTGCACATGGCGATTGTCCATTTGCACAGGGTCCAAAGTTGAAAGCTCGAACTCCTCGCGCTCTGTCTTTGCGCCGGTTTCATGGGGGCCGTGATAGATGCCGTGGCCCCATATTGGGTGGGTGTAGCCCAATCCCTTCATTTGAAAGCGGCCCTTTGATGTCAGCGTAAGCGCGGCGGGCGCACCGGGGACGTCTAGAGCGAGTTTCGCTGTGTTCGGCCAGCGTGATCCGGCGTGCAGATCGCAGGTGAGCGTACCCTCGCCCTCCACCAACCCATCTTGTTCCGCGCCATCGGGTGCCCACACGGCGCGGGTGTTCCACGCATTGCCTTGCGGGTCGGCGTTGATGTGAAAGAACAGCGATCCGCCTTCGAGATTGAGCGGGGTCCACTGCCAAAAGAATGTCGGCAGCGGGTGACCGGGCATGCCCTGTTGATCACGCGCTCCAATGGGTCGCACACCCCAGCTGCGATCACGAGTACCTTTGGTGCCAGGAGCCATGTTCTCGCGCGCGCCGTCCAGCGAAATCCAACCGGTGTAATCGCCGTTCTGTGTCATCCGCGAATAGTCCATGAAAGCGCGCGGGCCGATGCGGTGGATAAAGCGCGGCTCGGCTATGGGAAAGGCACGGCCATCGAACAAAAACTCGCCCGCAATGCCGTCGGTTTCATCAATCGTGACTTTGAGCTGTTGCAGCGGCTCGACAACTTCAATGGCAATGGGACCAACGCGCATCGTCATGCGCTCCATATTCAACTCAGTGCTGGCGTGGAGCGAATATTGGCGGCCATCGCGGATAAAGCTGAAATGCGCATCCATCACGTCCAGATGCGGGTAGACCCCGAAAGCGAGCCCGAAAAAGCCGCTGCCATCGGGCGCGTAGCCGTTGAAGAAATAGCGATCGTAGAAATTGCGATCGGTGCCTGAAAACGCGATGGGTTCGGGCGTCTGGTGGATCGGATACTCGTCAGCTTTGGTCAGCATGATCTCACGCCTTTTCTTCAATTGTGGCCAATGAATTGTGCTCAAGCGCCAAAGCACAAGCCCCGCGCGCCATGGATAGGAAGTTGGCGTCCCCGCGATCCGTGCGCTCAACAAAGGCAGCGCTGAAGACGGCCGTGGTCAGGCCGTGCAACGCGCCAACGCGATATTCGCGGGCAATGTCTGCGCGGGTTAGCGGGACGCCGTGCTTGGCCATTTCCGCGCAATAAAGGTCGAGCAGCTCATCCTCATGCGCGCGGCGCAAATCGTTACCGATGCCCGTGCCCATGAAATATCCGATATCGGTCATCGCGCGGCCTGCGGTCACGGTCTGCCAATCGAGCACGGCAATGGCCTCTGCCCCGCCCCGCACATCGAACAGCATATTATCAAGCCGAAAGTCGCCATGCACAGCGCATTGCGGCGGGGAAAGCCGCGCGGCGGACAGGTCAGGAAGTGCCGCAACAGCCTCACACAGCGCCATATATTCCGGTTCCAGCGTATCGGCATACCTTTCACGGAACACGGCATGCGCTTGCGGGTAGAGAGCGTTGATCTGTCCGACCACGGCCTCGGGTGTACGCAGCCACTCCACTTCGATGATTGCGGGGTCTTGCCAGCTTGACCCGTGCAGCGCGGCGGCTTGCGCAATCGCGGCGCGTGCGTCTTCGATTGAGCAACTGTCCAATTGATTGCCGATCCGTGCGGGGCCGAGGTCTTCAAACAGCAGGATGAAATCCGTGCCCTCAGCATTCATTTCGGCGTGATAGGCCTTGGGTGTGCGCAGAGCGAGATTGGCTGCGACGTTCTGATAAAAGCGCACCTCCTTCGCATAGAGGCCCAGCATCGCGGCGGTCCCTCGGCTCCTTTCATCGGCTGCTGGGAATTTCGCGGCGAGTGTCGTAGTGCCGCCGCCCAAATGGCTCAGGTGAAAACGCACGCTGTCGCCGACTTGGCCGGTGCCGATGGGCTCCCAAGTGACCTGCTCAATCGAGCCATGATCCGCGATCGACGTGTCTGGCAAAGCCGCATTCAGCCAAGGCGCGGTGACGGCATCGGGATGCGATGGAAAGGCGGGCACGTCCCCTTACCCCTTCGCCAACTCATCCTCGATCTGAGCAAGGCGCTCTTTGCCAAAGAACATTTCTGTATCGCCGCCTTTTGGCCCGGTGAACATTGTGGGTATGCCAAATGCGCCGCGCTCAACCGCATGGTCAGTGTTGGCGGCAAGGCCTTGTTTCACCTCATCCGTCTGAGTGCGAGCGAACAGGTCGGCGGCGTCGAAACCGGCGGCGGTGACGGCCGCACCCAAAGCCTCTGGGTCAGTGATATCGACGCCTTCCTCCCAGATCGCAGGCAACAATCCCTCGACAAATTGGACCCCGCGCCCGTCTTGATCGGCGGCAAAGCACATACGTTGCAAAGTGATCGAATTGAACGGGAATTTGGGGTGGAGTTTGTATTTCGACAGTCGGTGCTGCTCGATAAAACGGCGCATCTCCAGCATCGAATATTCGACTTTGCCCTTCACATCGGCATCGCGGATCATTGGCGGAGCATTGCCCGTCATCTTGTGCATTCCGCCCAGAAAGACCGGCGTCACATCCAGCTCAGCCCCTGTGCGTTTCACCACGTCACGCAGCGGCCACCAGATCAGATAAGCGTTAGGGCTGACAAAATCGAAGATCAGCTCAATGCGGTTGGCCATGTGTAGTCTCTCCCTTTGGCGGAGAAAGGTTGCACGGCAAAACCGGATTGGCAATAGCCTCGGGCCGAAGGTCCGCAAGCCCGACTGGGCGCCCGCAGCGACGGGGCCTTCAGGCCCTATGAGCGAGGACATCGCACCTACGAATGCAGGCGCGCAACAATCAATGCGGTGCAAGGCCCGTTTCGAGGCCCGTGCGGTCTTCCAATGCGAACTTGTCGAACAGGTCTGCGCTTGCCGCGTTCAGCCCGACAATACGGGTGTGGCGGCCATTGCGGCGCATCCGGTCCACAACTTTTTCAAGCGCACCGATGGCCGAGATATCCCAGAAATGCGCGCGCGATACGTCGATTACGACATTGTGCGCGGCATCCTCATATTGGCTTTCCGGGCCAAGACTATCGATGAACTTATCGACGCTGGCGAAGAAGATTTCGCCGGTTACGACATAGACCGCACTGTGTGGCCGGCGCGTGCGCTCCACGGTGAACAGGTTGCGCACTTTGTTGGCGAAGAAGATGCCCGAAAGCAGCACGCCAATTAGCACACCCATCGCCAGATCATGCGTCCACACGACCACCACAACGGTCGCCACCATCACCACCGAACTGGATGGAGGATGACGACGCAAATTGGGGATTGAGTTCCAGCTGAACGTGCCGATGCTGACCATAATCATCACCGCGACCAGCGCCGGCATGGGCACTTGCCCCACATAGGAACCGAGCACGGTCAACAGGAACAGCAAAAACGCGCCAGCGGTAAAGGTCGACAATCGCCCGCGACCGCCCGATGCGACGTTTATCACCGACTGACCGATCATCGCACAACCGCCCATGCCGCCAAAGCACGCCGCGACCACATTGGCGATCCCTTGGCCCGCGCTCTCGCGCTGCTTGTTGCTCTCTGTATGCGTCATATCATCGACGATCTGCGCGGTGAGCAGGCTTTCCAGCAAACCAACCGCCGCCATGGTCAACGAATAAGGCAGGATGATCTGAAACGTCTCCCACGTCAGCGGAACGTTCGGCAACGCAAAAGCCGGCAAGCCATCAGGCAACTCGCCCTCACCCGCCACATTGTTGACCGGCAGCCCCCAATAGATTGTCGCCGCCGTCAGCAGCACAATCGCGACCAGCGGACTAGGCACAACCTTGGTGATGCGCGGAAAGCCGTAAATAATCGCCAAACCGCCAAGGACCATCGCCCATGTCCACGGGCCAACGCCTTCATTTCCCGGCATAAGTTGAGGGATTTGCGCCATGAAAATCAGGATTGCGAGCGCGTTGACGAAGCCTGTGATGACGGACCGACTGACGAATTGCATCAACAAGTCGAGCCGCAGGAGCGCTGCGATACCCTGAATAATGCCCATCAGGATCGTTGCCGCAAACAGATATTCCGGCCCGTAATCGCGCACCAGCGGGATCACCACCACGGCCACAGCCGCCGTTGCTGCCGAGATCATCCCCGGACGCCCGCCGGTCAGCGCGATCACCATCGCAATCGCGACGCTGGCGTACAGGCCGACGCTGGGATCAACGCCCGCGATCAGAGCAAAGCCGATTGCCTCTGGGATCAAAGCCAAAGCGACAACGATGCCCGCCAAAATATCAGCGCGCGGCTGTGCGAGCCAATCGTGCCGCAAAGTGGCCGCAAAAGAGCGGGTTTGTGTCGTCATAGCTGCAAAAATGCCCGAAATTGGAGTGGTCGGCGCGCGCTCGTAAGAAAAACGCGCCTGCGATGAAATGCTTGGCGGTCCCATAGGCGCACATGCTGCATTGCACAATAGGTGGGCACAATAGGGGCGCACAACCGGACCAATACCTAGCCCCGCTGAGGTCGTGGTTAAATCGACGTTAGCGCCGTTTTCTGAGTCTTTCTTAGGGACCCAATTGTAAAGTTTTGTACATCGGCGGTGATCCAGCGCGAGCGACCTTCGCTCGCAGCTCACCCTGATAGTCGTTTCAAACGGCCCCGAGAGACCAGCGCTGCAAAGCGACAAATTGACGGGTTGGATGTGCTTAAAAGATCGGGGTGGTTCGCGAGCGCGAACTGCCCCGGTTTTTGTAAGAGGTTAGTCCGCTTCTGTGCACCGGCACTTGGGTTTGAGATGGCTGGTTCTGGGGGTGTTTTGCGACTGTCCGCTTTCATCGCGAACGGCACAGAAGCGGTCAGGAAATCAGCCGAGTGCTTTAAGCTTTTTCGATGCCCGGCCCGCGACAGACTTCCGCTTGTCTTTTGCCAGACGTTCGAGATGTGGCCGCAACCAAGAGACTAACTTGGCATCTTTGGATGCCCACCGCGCGAGTGTTTCAATAGTCGCGTTCAAGACGATCCAGTCATCCCGGTCTTCGAGATTGCGCTTCATTACCGTCATTGCTCTTTGTCGCTGGGCCGCAGAGAGATCATCTTCGAGCTTTAGGAAAAGCTGGGCCAACGTCCACTGCGCGGAGTCTTGGTCGAGCTCCGCGACTTCCTCGATAAATCGATCGACGTATGGCACAAGCAAATCGTGTCTTACCGCTTCGACGCGCTTCATGGCATTCGACGTTCGGAGACGGACGACTTCATCGCTACTTTCATAACAGGAGAACAACTCATCGAAGCGGTCGGGCGAAGCCAAAACAATCTCCACCACTTCGACGGTCTTCCCGAGCGAGTTGGGATGACCCCCCGCCAGCATTTCTTCGAAGCATTCCCGCATACTCTAAGTCTAAGTTTAGCAGGATACATCTGCAACCCAATATTGGAGCATAAGCATGTCCGCTTTTAGGCGGACCATTCCGTGAAACGAATGCCCACAATTGGGTCGTTAGCGGATCGTCCGCTTTTGAGTTACGGGCTCTAAATCCCAGCCGCCGCCAGCGCCTGATCCATATCCTCGGTGATGTCGGCGATATCTTCCAGCCCAACATTGATCCGCAGCAAGCCTTCAGTGACGCCCATCGCGGCGCGGGCGTCCTCGCCCATATTGGCGTGGGTGGTGGATGCCGGGTGGCACATCAGGCTTTTGGAATCGCCGATATTGTTGGAGATATCGACCAGCTCCAGAGCATCGAGCAGCGTGAAAGCCCGCTCCCGCGTGCCGACATCAAAGGCGAAGATCGGCCCCGTCGCCTCCATCTGCGTGGTGGCGAGATTGTGGCCGGGATGGCTGGGCAGGCCGGGATGTTGCATCGCCCCGCCCGCCTTTACGACGCGCGGTTCGAGGAATTCGCCGAGCGCCACCGCACTTCGGCTTTGTTGGTGCGCGCGCAGCGACAGCGTCTCCAGCCCCTTATGCACGACCCACGCATTGAACGGCGCGATATTGGGTCCGGTGTTGCGCTGAAACGGCAGCAGGGTATCGTTGATCCATTCCTCAGTTCCGCACACGGCCCCGGCAAGCACCCTGCCCTGTCCATCCATCAGCTTGGTCGCAGAGTAAGCCACTACGTCTGCGCCAAACTCCATCGGGCGTTGCAATGCGGGTGAGGCAAAGGCGTTGTCGACCACAGTGGTGATGCCATGCGCACGGGCCAGATCGCACACGAATTGCAAGTCCACAATATCGAGCGTCGGGTTGGCCGGGGTCTCGAAGAAAAACACCTTTGTGTTGGGCTTAATCGCAGCTTCCCATTGGGCGTTGTCGGCGCTGTCGATCACGGTGGTCTCAATCCCGAACCGGGGCAGGAGATTGTCGACCAGCCAACGGCATGATCCGAACGCAGCGCGCGCGGCGACGCAGTGATCGCCTGCGGAAAGCTGACACAATAACGCCGCCGTCATCGCCGCCATTCCGCTCGCCTGAGCACGGCAGGCCTCTGCACCCTCCATCAAGGCGATGCGTTCCTCCAACATCGCAACGGTCGGGTTTTGCAGGCGCGAATAGGTCATCCCATCCGCATCGCCTGCAAATCGATCCGCAACCGTCTGCGCGTCGTCGTAGGTGTAGCCCGAGGTGAGGAAGAGCGCCTCGCTCGTCTCGCCGTGTTCGCTGCGCCAAGTGCCGCCGCGCACCGCCTGTGTAGCAGGGCGCCATTTGCGCGTTGTTGCGCGATCCATTCCGGTGGTCTTTTTCATGGCACCCGCGATTAGTCGCCTGAGAGGTCGCTCGCAAGCAGACCTTCACGCGCCGTCCGCGCATGACCCACCGCGCCCAGCATCAAAGTCCCCTCAATCAGCGTCAGCAAATACCGCGCACCGCCAACAGGATCGGGGTCATCGGCAGGCATCTGCGTCTCCAGCCAAGCAAGTTGGCGCGTCATCATCTCGGCGGCGGCCTCTTTATAACCCGGTATGCCGCGCGCCGAACCCGCGACGATTTCCCACCACAGGACCAAAAACGGTTGCATCATCGGCTCGCGCCCCTGAGCGAGAATTTTGGCCAGAACCTCCTGACGAGTGGCGGCTCTCTCTGTGCCCATCCCCGCATCCAGCCCGGCGGAATAGATGCCGGCGATGTATTCAAGCAGGTCGGAGATCAGCGTCTCCTTGTTGCCAAAATGATAAATCAGCATCCGGTCGCTGGTCCCCGCAGCCTTTGCCAGAGGACGCAAGCTCGCCCCGCCCAGTCCGTGTTCGAGCACATGCGCAGCGAGCGGTGGGAGCAGCGTTTCACGGGAAAGAGGCGTGTTTTGCATTTTATCCTTGTAGCACCTGCTACATATCGCTATCAACCCGTGTAGCAGTCGCTACATATCCAGGAGAAAATCCATGACCCCCACCGAAATTCTCACTGTCGCAGGACTCGGCGCAGGACTGGCCGCATTCATAACCATTCTTGTCGGCAAACGCACCATCGGCAGCGCGCTGCTTGCGGCAATGCTGTCAGCCGGATTCGCCGCCTTTACCGCTGTGCAGATATGGCAGGACGGGGTCGTGATGTTTTGGATCAATCATTCGACCAATTTGACCGGCGTTCAGGTCTGGTGGGATCTGGTTATCACCGTAATGATCGGTCTATTCCTGATTGCCCCACGCGCACGGGCCGCAGGGATGAACGTGCCGCTATGGGGCCTGTTTGTCGCCACGACCGCCAGTATCGGATTGCTCGCAATGTGCGCGCGGCTGTTTTGGTTGGAGCAAGCCAAAGAGACGTCGGACGAGGCTTCAGTCCCACAAACTGCTGACGCGTAACCGCAATCCCCCTTGCCCCGCATCGGGTGCAGCCTTAAGCGTCTGCGCCCGATGTCCGAGGCCATTTCTCCACCCCTTCCCGATCATGCAGAAACGGTAAGCGCTCCGCCGCACCCGGTTGATCCGTGGTTGTGGTGTCTCATCATCCCGGCGATCTTCGCAGCCCTCGCCAGCATTCGCCTGACCACCCCCACAACGCCTTTCTTCGATGAAGTTCACTATCTGCCCGCCGCGCGCGAATTGCTGGCCATGTGGGAATTGGGCACGGGCGAATATCTCAATCGCGAGCACCCGCTTTTGGGCAAAGAGCTGATCGCGCTGGGCATCGCCATGTTCGGCGACAACCCGCTGGGCTGGCGCATTATGTCGCTGATCGCGGGCACTGTCGCGGTCGGGGCCGCCATGCGCGCGCTGTGGCACACGAGCTATGATCGGTTTGCGGTGATCGCGTTCGGAGTGCTTCTCGCGACCGGATTTCACCTCTTCATCCATGCGCGTATCGCCATGCTCGATATCTTTATGACCGCGTTTCTGGCGCTCGCCGCGTGGCAATTCGCCGCCGCTATTCGAGAGCCTGAGCGTGGGCGCTGGCGGCTGGCTTTGACGGGCATCGCGATAGGCTGCGCGCTTGCAGCCAAGTGGAATGCAGTGCCGCTGGCCATGGCGTTTGGCCTCACATTCTTTGCGGCGCGTCTTGCCGCCGGACGCCGCCGATTGCTGCTAAGCGTGCGCGGTGCACCGGTACCCGGCATCAGTTTGGTGGAGGCAGCGCTGTGGCTCGGCCTCGTGCCGCTGGCGGTCTATGCGCTCACATTTGCTCCGGGATATTGGCTCGGCACACCCCTCAATCCCTCGCCGCTGTCAGAGAAGGGATTGATCGGCCTGCACAGTGAAATTCTAGAGCTGCAACAATCCGTGCTCGCGCCACACGCCTATCAGAGCACTTGGCCGCAATGGATGCTGAATTCGCGCGGCATTTGGTATCTTTATGACTTTGTCGACGAAGCGCAGCGCGGGGTGCTTTTGATCGGAAATCCGCTGACGATGCTGCTTGGTTTGCCAGCGCTTGTCTGGTGCCTAGCCATGGGACTGTATCGCGGCGATTGGGCAAAGATCGCAGTGGTTGTCGGCTATGGGGTGAGCCTCGGCCTATGGTTGATCGCGCCAAAACCGGTGCAGTTTTACTACCACTATCTGATGCCAAGCGTGTTCCTGCTGGCGGCACTAGCGCTGGCTTTGAGCGATGTGCGGCGGGCGGGTTACCAATACTGGGCCTATGGCACAGTGGCAGCGAGTGCGGGCTTCTTCGCGCTGTTTTTCAAGATACTGACCGCCGCGCCCTTGGATGGACCGATGAGCTTCGCCGATTGGGCATGGCTAGCGGGTTGGCGCTAAAACCTTCCCCAGACGAAGCGGCTGGACAGAGCGTAGTTCCAAACTGATCCGATTACGATGCCCGCCAATGCGGCGAGTGCCCAAAACACCCCTTGGCTTTCCAGCAGGGTGGCGACCGCGACATTGGCAAAGGCCCCCACCGCACAGGTTGCGCAGAACCCGGCCCATCCGCGTAAGACCGCTCCCCATCCGATCAGACGCTTGTCGCGATAGGTCAGCCAGTTGTTGAGCCAGAAATTGAAGCTCATCGCGCACAAAACGGCGATGGCTTGCGCGAAAACAAAACCTTCGCCCATCCCCAGCAATAGAGCCGCCAGCACCGCCATATGCACAATCACGCCCAGCGCGCCGACTGTGCCGAACAGAGCAAAGCGCGTCGGGATCACCCGGCCCAAAGTCTTGTCATAAAGCCCCGCCAGAAAATCGAGCAGGATCGCGCGGTCCAGCTTGCTCGTTCCTTCGCGGCGGGCGGTGAAATTGAGTGGAAATTCCTTCGCCTGCATCGGATGCGGCGAGGTTGCGAGTAGATCGAGCAATATCTTGAACCCGATGCCAGACAATCGCGGCACGAGTGCACGGGCGGTGGCAGTGGGAAGCATGAAATAGCCGCTCATCGGGTCGGTCAAAGCGACACCGGTCAGCTTGCGTGCCATTGCATTGGCGATGCCGGACAGCTTCTCACGTTCAGGCTCGGCCCAGTCGGCGGTGCTGGCACCTAGGGCAAAACGCGAGGCGACGCAGATTTCCGCTTCCCCCGCCTGCAACGATGCCAGCATCGCCGGTAGAAGCGCCGGATCATGCTGGTGGTCCGCATCCATCACGGCGACATAGGGCGCAGCGGTTGCGCAAAACCCTTCAATCGCGGCGCTCGCCAATCCGCGCCGACCGATCCGTTGAATGACCCGGACCCGCCTATCGCTCAAGGCCAAAGCTCGCGCTTCGTCCGCTGTGCCATCCTTGCTGTCATCGTCGATGATCAGCACTTCCCAGCCATCATCACCCAACGCGCCTTCGATACGCTCCACAAGAGGGCCAAGATTGCCGCGCTCATTCAGCGTGGGGAGAATGATCGCCAGATTGAGAGGCATATTACAGTCGTTCTAGCACCGCATCGCCAATTGCCTGTGTGCCATGTGACCCGCCCAGATCACCGCCGCGAATGCCATCGGACAGGGCCGCTTCAACCGCCACTTCGATCCGCGTGGCTTCCGCTTCCAACCCAAAGGAATGGCGCAGCATCATCGCCGCGGACAGGATCATCGCCATCGGGTTGGCTTTGCCTTCACCCGCAATATCAGGCGCGCTGCCGTGGATGGGTTCGTAAAGGCCGAATGTGCCATGCGCTGTTTGACGCTCACCCATAGACGCACTCGCGAGCAGGCCGATAGAGCCAACCGCCGCGCTGGCCAAATCGGACAGGATATCGCCGAACAAATTGCCGGTCAGAATGACACCAAAGCCGCCCGGATTGCTGATGATCTGCATCGCGGCATTGTCGACATACATATGGGAAAGGTCGATATCAGGGTGCGCGACCGCTGCATCTTTCACCGCATCGCGCCAAACTTGGCTAGTCTCCAACACATTGGCTTTATCAACGCTAGTCACGCGCAATTTGTCATCGCCGCCGCGTGCGGTGCGAAACGCCACCTGCGCGATACGGCGCACTTCGGTTTCGCAATAGGACATCATATCCCACCCCTCGCGGCTGCCATCATTGGCGACGCGCTCGCCCTTTTCGCCGAAATAGACGTCGCCTGTCAGCTCGCGAACGATCATCATGTCGAGCTGACCCGCGATTTCAGGTTGCAAGGGTGAGAGGTGCTCTAACCCCTTAAAGACCTTCGCAGGACGCAGGTTTGCGAACAGATCGAGCTCTTTGCGCAAGCCCAGGATCGCCTGTTCTGGCCGCAAATGCCGTTCCAACCCGTCGCAGTCAGGATCACCAACTGCTCCGAACAGAACCGCGTCCGCCTCACGCGCCATCGTCAGGGTTTCGTCCGGCAGTGGGTGGCCGTGGCGTTTATAAGCCATTCCGCCCACGTCGCCGTCAAACAATGTCAGACCCGGCAGATCAAGCGCCTTCAGAACCCGCAACGCTTCGCGTGTGACTTCGGGACCGATCCCATCTCCGGGCAGCACGGCAATCTTCATCGATCTGTTCACTCCATCATCCGCGCGAGCCGTTCGCCCAGCGCCGTTCGCGCCGCCATAACATCGCGAGAGCGCTCGGCAAGCAGGTGGTCGCGGATCGGCACATGCAGTGCACGAAATAGAGCGAATTGCGCGGCGAAATCCTCGCTCGCACCGGGCTTTTCCCCGCCATAGCCCAGCTCGCGCAGCAACATCGCCTCATAGGTGACCATAACCGACAACCAGCCGCGCGCAGAGGGCGCATGGCAAATCGCGGTGAGCAACGCGTCGAGGCCAGTGTAAAGGCTGGGGTAGGATTGCCGTTCAGGCAGGGTCGCAGCGGTTAGCGCGCAGGCCCACTGGATCGCGGCAGCAGGCAGCGGCTCTGTCATCCACGGCGCGCGGCTGGTGGTGAGTTCCAGCCGCATAAAGGGGAGCTGAGCGTCGGATTTCACGTGCAGGTCGAGGGCAACCGCATTGCCGGGGATGACAACCGGGCGCAGCTGACGCCCTCGCCCGCCCGCAACATAGCCCGCGACCAATCCATATTGCTCTGTCAAAGCGCGCGCGATCACTGCAGTTTCACCATGGCTTCGCGATGCGATCAGGATAGCGGGCGCGCGCAAGTTCACGGCGTCGCCCTCGTTCCTGCTTACTTCTTGGGGAGCTTGGCTTCCAGCTCGGCTAGGCGCGCTTCGAGAGCGTCGGCTTGCTCACGCGCTTTTTGCGCCATGGCTTTGACCGTCTCAAACTCTTCACGCGCTACGAAATCCATGCCGCCCATAGCTTCACGCATTCTCTCACGCGCGCTTTCGCGTGCTTCACGGCCCATACCGGCCATGGTTCCAGCAGCGCTGTTGGCAATTTTGACGAAGTCGGCGATGATCGGATTTTCGCTTTGCATTGATGCTATGTGGCAATCGTCAGCAGTGTTGTCCAGAGGGGCGTCTGGCCCGCTCTCTACAACGTTACCTCAACGGCGGCTCCGCTATCATCGCTATTGCCGCCATCGGGGTTCTGCTGGATGAATTGGTAATTCAGGACCGTCGCAAAGATTGCCCATGCAAGATAAGGCAAAAGCATCAGCCCTGCGATCCGCCGGACGCGCCAAAACACCGCAATCACTGCGATGAGGCTAGCGACGACATAGCATAGGACATAAAGCCCGCTCATCATGTCCTGCATGCCAAAGAACACCGGCGTCCAAGCCAGATTGCCCAGAAAGTGCAATGCAAACACGATAATCGCGATACCGCGCCCATGCGCGCCCCACGCGCTGACGACCAAAGCCAATGCAGCGCCAATCACGACATAGAGAATGCCCCAAACGATGCCGAACAAAGCAGGCGGCGGGAAAATATCAGGCTTCGTCAGGCTTTCAAACCAGACGGTCTTGGGACTGCCCAATTGGCCGGCGGTAAAGCCCAACAGGACGATCAAAGGGATCAGGAACAGAGCCCAACGGATAAAGCTTGCGCGCAATTGCGCTTTGGAAGCGAGAAAATTCATTGTCTCTCCCGACCGGTTAAGGCGACAGCCTCCCCGCCCGTATCTGTGCCCCTAACCCGAAGCGTGATTCGGTGCCAAAACACGCACCGATGATCGATACACTAGGGACAGTTGAGCGCAAATCTTGATGCAATGTGTGCCCCCAACTGGTGCATTTTCCGGTGGTTACGGGTCAAAATCCACAAAATCTGAGATAAGGGCATGTGCGCTTTGCAATCATTGTGTTAGCGTTGCCACATTCTTGCCGTGATTCGGGGCGCTTTATGGTGAGAAACTAGTTCGCGCGCCTTACTCTACCAACTGGACGTATGCTGTGTGGGCAAAGTCCAATGAGGGAAACAGATTTATGAAAAAGACCAACTTTGCATCGATGCTCGCCGTTTCTGGTGGTCTCGCTCTCGCAACTGCTGCTTGCTCGGCTCCTGCTGACGATGCCGCAACCGATGCTGACACAACTGCTGTCGCTGATTGCGCCGCTGGCTGCTGTGCAGCTGGTTGCTGCGCGGCTGAAGGCTGCTGTGCAGCTGCTGAAGGTTGCTGTGCAGCTGGTTGCTGTGCCGCTGAAGGCTGCTGTGCAGCTGGCTGCTGCGCCGCTGAAGGCTGCTGCGCCGCGGCGTGTGAAGCTGCCTAAGCTTCACGCATTTGCGTAAGACAATTGGGCCGATGGCGACACACGTTGCCATCGGCCTTTTTGTGTCCGGGCTTCCCGTATCGAAACGTTCGAATTTTCGCTCTGTAACTTTGCGCACGGTCCGCTAGAACCCGCCATTATGACACCTGTTCAAGCCGCTCACACCGTTATCGAAACCATCACTCAGATGGCACAGGAACAACGCCCATTGATGTTGCGCGTTGTGCCAGAGGATGGCGCGAAGTTCTGGACGCATTATCCGCTAAAGGATGCGCGCGACAAATTCTGCAAATCGCGCTGGTATTACCACGTGCACGCGCCGGGTGACCGCGATGAGGATGAGCACGGCCATTTTCACCTGTTCCTGCACCGCACCCAATTGCCGGAGGGTTTGGAGCCAAAAGTTTGGCCTCCCCAAGGCGAAGATGCCAAGGCACATGTCACCCACTTAATCGCGCTTTCGATCAACACTCTGGGCATTCCGCGCTCATGGTTCACGGTGAACCGGTATGTGACCAACGAATTCCTCTATCCAGCTGACACCATGATCGCGCATCTCGATGATTTCGACGTCGATCACACTGCCGAGGACGATTGCGTAAACCGCTTCGTCACCGCGATGGTCGCGCTTTACAAAGACGAGATCGCGGAACTACTCCAGACCCGCGATCAACAGCACGAAGCGCTGGTCGCAGAACACGGTGACAAAGCCTATGAAAAGGCTAGCGGAGCAGAAGTGCTATCGTCGATCCCGATTGATCTGGACGCCAAAATAGGTTCGATGGATTTGGGATAAATGACCCCGAATGGGCATGCACCATTCAAGAACGGGTTGCGCTCACCAAGAACTCAACATTGCCTTGCGGGCCAGTGATGGGGCTTTCCACTATCCCGTCGATGTCCCAACCAAGCCCTTGCAACCATTCGCGAACTTCGCCGCACACCCGCTCGTGTAGGGCCGTATCTCGGATCACGCCGCCCTTGCCCACTTCGGCCTTTGCGACCTCGAATTGCGGCTTGATCAGAGCGACCAACTGACATTCCCTCGCCGCCAATTCCAAAGGCCGTTCGAGCACTTTGGAAAGCCCTATAAAGCTCGCGTCGCACACCACCCAATTGCACGGGCGGCTGATCTGCTCTTCGGTGATAATGCGCGCGCTGGTCTGTTCATACACGCTGACCCGATCATCCTGCCGCAATTTCCACGCGAGTTGATTGGTGCCGCTATCGACGGCGAAAACATGTTCTGCGCCATGCGTCAGCAGCACATCGGTAAAGCCTCCAGTTGATGACCCGATATCCATCACCACCGCGCCTATCGGATCAAGGTCAAAGTGCTCAAGAGCATGCGCCAGCTTAATCCCGCCGCGGCTGACCCAGGGATGATCGCGCCCTCGCACTTCCAAGGCCGCATCCTCCGCGATCTGTTGGCCTGGCTTGTCCACCTTCGCTTCGCCAACAAACACCACGCCCGCCATAATAAGAGCCTGAGCGCGCGTGCGGCTCTCAACCAATTCGCGTTCGACCAACAATTGATCGACGCGCCTTTTTTTGGAGGATTTCGTAGGTTTAGTCATGGACGCGTCAGGCGTTAGCGCGCATTGGAGACGTATGAAAGCGACCTATTTGCATGCCGCCGGCGCTGTTGCGCTGACCTTTGGAATTGCCGCCTGTGTGCCCAGTGTGACGCAGCCCACTCCTGCGCCTGCACCCGTTGCTCGCCCTGCGCCTGCCCCTGCACCCACTCCAACGCCTGCGCCGCCCCCGGTTGTGCAAGAGCCGCAATATGACAGCTATCTCGATGCGCCTCAGACGCCTGGCACGTGGAATTATGCGAATGACCCGAATGAGACGTTGGCGACATATGGCGTTGGCAACAACTTCGAATTCATCATGCGATGCGACAAAAACACGCGCCAGATCGGCCTTGGACGTGTGATCGGCACTCAAACCGGCGCTACGCGGGTGATGAGCATTACGACAGAGACCACGACGCGCCAGCTTCAAGCGCCACCGGTTGATAACAATCTGCGTCTGGTTGCGGCCTTGTTGAACCCGCGAGACCCGATTTTGGACGCAATGGCCATCACCAAAGGCCGCGTCGCAATCGGCGTTGAAGGGGAACGCACGCTCTATCTGCCCGCATGGGTCGAAATCAGCCGCGTGATCGAGGATTGCCGCTAGGCCCCCTCCCCACTGATTCTATACGTTAATATCCACAGGCTTGTTCACAAGTCGTCCACAGCCGCGCCGTGAACCAAAGCGGAATAAAAAAAGCGCCCCGGTTTCCCTAGGCGCTTTCGCTTCGTCCCGTTTTGAACAGGGATGTGAGTATGACGGCGGAAAAACTAATTACAAGACTTGTGTGCTCCATCCACATGATTCACAAATGTGTTCGAGGCCAGCGACTGACGCGGCTCTCGGCTCCCCCCATGAAACGGCGGAGTCTTGGCTTAAAAGCACGAAAGGAGGTGATCCGATGTCTCATGGTTCAGTAGCGAGGTCGGTGAAGATCCCTACGGAGCATATTCGGTAACGTCCTTACCGAGTAAGGTTTCGTGAGCGGCGCTTCCGGCCGCTGACCATGAAAGGGCTGTCTCCTGCACATGCAGAGACAGCCCTTTTTTGTGGGCGGGAGAGTTAGAGTCTGCATATACTGCCGAATGCTCAAATACATCTGGCCTCAGTTACTCGGTGCATGGGGAGGAGGCTTCGCCTCGTTCGCCGGCATGGAGTTCTTTCAGTCTCAATCCTTAAAAGGCTTGGCGATTGGTTTCGCGGTGTTGCTAATGCTTCTTGGCCTAAGGTCGCACTATCAGTGGCGTCCATGCGGCCACACTCGTATCTGTCAGTCTTTGAGGGGCGCTGTCCCCTATTGGCCTGTCCCGATCCGTAGCTGTGGGGAGTGCGGCGAAACTCTCTGGTAGCGGTTAGCAACACATTTCTTGCTCTCTTAACCGGTCCCCACTAATCGCATGCCCCATGCAATTCACGACGATCCCTCACCCCTCGCCCACGCCCGACGATGCGCGCGAAGCCGCTATTGTTGATCCCGGTTTTGGCACCGTGTTCACCGATCACATGGTCACGATTGACTATGACGAAGCGAAAGGCGGTTGGCATTCCGCACAAATCGGTCCGCGTGAACCTATCGCGCTCGACCCGGCCGCCAGCGTTTTGCATTATGCGCAGGAAATCTTCGAAGGGATGAAAGCCTTCACTCACGCTGATGGCGGCCTTGCGATGTTCCGGCCAGAGGCGAATGCGGCCCGCTTCAACGCCAGTGCACGGCGTATGTCGATGCCCGAAATTCCGGAAGAATTGTTCCTCGAAGCGGTGCGGCTTGCGGTGAAGACCGATGCGAAATGGATGCCATCGGTCGATGGCGGCTCACTTTACATCCGCCCGTTTATGTTTGCATCCGAGGCGTTTCTGGGCGTTCGCCCGGCCAAGCAGTACAAATTCGTCGTGATCCTCGTTTCCTCGGGCAGCTATTTCAAAGGCGGCGTGAACCCCGTCAAAATCTGGGTCAGCCAGGATTATGTCCGCGCGGCCCCTGGCGGAACAGGAGCGGCCAAAACCGGCGGCAATTATGCGGCCAGCTTGGTCCCGCAAGCCGAAGCCATCGAGAAAGGATGCGATCAGGTCGTGTTCTTGGATGCGGTGGAGAAGAAATGGGTCGAAGAACTGGGCGGTATGAACCTGTTCTTTGTCCGCAAGGATGGCAGCGTCATCACCCCGCCCCTTACCGGCACAATTCTGCCCGGCATCACCCGTGATAGCTTGATCGCGATGCTGCGTGAGGAAGGCTTGGACGTGCGCGAGGAACCCTATTCGATCCAGCAATGGCGCGAAGAGGCGGAAAGCGGCGAGCTACTGGAAACGCTCGCCTGCGGCACGGCAGCCGTTGTCACGCCGGTGGGCACGGTCGCCTCCCCAGACGGCGAGTTCACGATCGGCACAGGCGGCATTGGTCAAATGGCTCACAAAATGCGGGAGAAGCTGGTGGGTGTGCAGCATGGCAAGGTCGCTGACCCGCATGGCTGGGTGATGCGGGTTTGAGCGATGGCTGATCCGTTTCAACCAACATCGAAGGAACGCTTTCAGCGCATTGCAGGCATGCTGATCCTGCTCGCAATTGTCGGCGGCGTTGGCTCTTTCATTTGGAGCGTCGTTCAGTCTGGCGAGCAGCCCGTCGAATATGAGACGATGACCGTCGTCAGCTTTGGCATGGGATCGGGCTTTGATGGCTCTCGGCCTGTAATTCGGGTTCAGGATTCAGAGGGTCTGGAATACCCCGTATCCTCCAACGCAGATATCGGCGAGAGCTGCCAGATTGGCGACACAATCGCGATCATCCGTCAGGGCATCAACCTGAGAGTTGGGCCCGAAGCGTGTGGTGTTGCTCAGGCCTCTCGATGACTGACCACCCTCCCATCCAAGTCGCGGCGCTCTATTGCTTCGCCCCGTTTGACGATCACCTCGCCTTGCAAGCTCCGCTACAGGCCGTGTGCGAAGCGGCGGGAACTTGCGGCACCATCCTGCTTGCGCCTGAGGGCATCAACGGCACCATCGCCGGATCGCACGAGGGCGTTGAGCAAGTGCTGAGCCACATTCGCGCCCTGCCCGGTTGCGCGGAATTCGACATCAAATTCTCTCACGCGGATGAGCGCCCATTCAACCGCATGAAGGTCCGTCTTAAACGCGAGATCGTCACCATGGGGCAACCCGGCATTGATCCCACGGCCAGCGTCGGACGCTATGTTGCGCCGCAGGATTGGAATGCGCTCATATCCGATCCCGACACGCTCGTGATCGACACGCGTAATGATTATGAGGTCGCCATTGGTTCGTTCGAAGGCGCGATCGATCCGAAGACGCCTAGCTTTCGCGATTTCCCTGCATGGTTTCGCGAACATCGCGACGAACTGCTCGAAGGCAAAAAGAAGGTCGCGATGTTCTGCACCGGTGGCATTCGGTGCGAAAAATCGACCAGTTTCCTTCGATCCGAAGGGATAGAGGATGTCTTTCATTTGAAAGGCGGCATCCTCAAATATCTCGAAACCGTGCCTGAAGACGAAAGCCTTTACGACGGCGAATGCTTCGTTTTCGATCAGCGCGTATCAGTGAAACATGGCCTTGAAGTCGGTTCTTACGGCCAGTGCTTTGCTTGCCGTATGCCATTGAGTGAAGAGGAAATGGCGTCGCCCGATTACGCGCCCGGTGTCTCTTGCCCGCATTGCATCGACGCGCGTGATGAGGCCCAACGCGCCCGCTATGCCGAGCGGCAGAAACAGCAGCAGCTGGCAAAGAAGCGCGGGGAAGCGCATGTGGGCGCTAGCTTGGATCGAGCAGAGCCTGATAATCCGAGCCTGCCAACCGGGTCGTGGGAAGCCAATTTCCCCAAGGGTGTCTTGCAAGACTCTGCCGACGATTGATCATGAGCGCCTCACCCATCCTCTATTCCTTTCGTCGTTGCCCTTATGCGATGCGTGCGCGCATGGCTTTATGGATCGCGGGGATCACGGTGGAGCTGCGCGAGGTGAAGCTGGCGGACAAGCCACCTGAATTGACCGAGGCCTCTGCCAAGGCGACCGTTCCGGTGATGGTCCTGCCCGATGGCCCCAATGGAACTGTGATTGATGAAAGCATCGCGATCATGCGCTGGGCGTTATCCCAAAGAGATCCCGAAGGGTGGCTAGAGGGTAATGACACGGCGTTGATTGCGCGCAATGATGGCCCGTTCAAACGGCATCTGGACCGCTACAAATATCCGACCCGCTATCCCGATGAAGCGGGCGGCGATGAAGATACGTTTCGGTCGGATCATCGCGCCCACGGACTGTCATTCTTGCAAGAACTCGACACGCGGCTCGCTGATAACGATCATCTTTGCGGCGATCATCGGACCCTTGCCGACATCGCGCTGTTCCCGTTCGTCCGCCAATTCGCCAACACCGACCGGGAATGGTTTGACGCACAAGGCCTGCCGCACCTCCAACTTTGGCTAGAGGCGCATTTGGCGTCCGACCTATTCGCCGCGATCATGCCCAAGTTTCAGCCATGGAAATCGGGCGATGACATCACGGTCTTTGGTCCGAACTGACCAGAGACGGACGGAGCACCACAGGTCATGCTTGGGGCAGCGTTAACCCAAATCTAACGGCTATTGGCGAATAGAATTTGCTATGAATAGCCTGTCCCCGACCTTCTCTGTCACACGCGAGGATCATCGGCGTGAGGTGCATTATGAGCTCAATGGCCTTTTCACTCAGGACAACATCCCTGCTTTGATGAAGGCGCTCTATAAGGCCTCCGAACCCTTCATCCTTGAAAAGGTCGGGTTCCGCGTAATGGGTGATCTGCGCGAATTCTCCGTACAGACCAAAGAAATCGCGCCCTATATGCAGGCCTCTCAGGATGCCTCCGCATCGTTTGGCGTGGACAAGATGGCGATCATCTATTCTTCGATGCTCGTGAAACAGCAATTCAAGCGCGTGAGCACCGCGCTGGATCTTGGCACATTCACTGACAAGAGCGAAGCATTGGCCTGGCTGCGGTCGTAATTGCGGAATTAGGCCGCACGCTTTGGGAACAGCTGCCGATTCACTCCCCCTTTACCATTCTGGGCTAGACCGAGCGTATGGAAACTCTGGCTCCCTTTCATGACATCACCTTTTATGAGCAGCACTGCGAAGTGCACTCAACGATTGGTGGCTTTTGGAACGTCGAGACGATCCAAACCTATTTTGACGCCGTGAACGAGGCTTGCCTGCCTTTGGTAAAAGGGCGCAAGCCGATCTACGCGCTGGTCGATTTCACGGAATTCGTCCCTCAAGACCGCGCGACTGGCGATGCCATTCGCGACCATTTGTTGCAGGCGCAAAAATTCGGACTCAAGCGGCTTGCCATTATTGGAGCGTCCGCATTGGTGACAATCCAATATCGCCGACTTAGCGCAGGCGTAACGGTCGAGTTCTTTGACGATCTGGGCGCCGCTCAGGATTGGCTGCGCGGCTAACTTCGCTCTCATAGGGGCATCGTTTGATCGTCTTACGGGCCTTTCAACTCACTGATGAAAGCATCGACCAGCCAATTTGTCGCAGGACCCAACCGCGTGTTGCGTCGCCACAGAGCTGATAGAGTGTAATGCTCGCCTGGCTTTTCGGGTAAATCCAGCTCTAGCAACCGCCCGTTCGACAGATCACCTGCAACCATATGGCGCGGCATATTGCCCCAGCCCAATCCCTCTTTCAAAAGCGAATGCTTCGCCCCCAAATCACCCAACCGCCATGTCAGCGGGCTGAGCACGGAAAATTCGCGCCCTTCAGTCCGCGTCGATCGGTCAGACAGGACCAATTGCAAATGCTCACGGCTTTCCCCTGGTGCAACATCGGGCCGGGTTAGCGGATGGTCTGGAGCGGCGACCGGGATCAGCTCAACACTCCCGATGGCCTGCCGTTCCAGATCGGGGTCATCACCGATAATCGGTCCACCGATGGCAAGCTGCCCGTCCTCTTCTATCAAGCATGATGCGACCGCCCCCAATCCCTCAACCCTAAGGCGCAGCGCAATGGTGGGAAATGACTTGCGGAAATCGCGCAAGACCCTCGCTGTAATCTCGCCGGGCACCATTACGTCGATCACCAGACCGACCGAGCTTTCCAAACCGGCATGGAGGCTTTGCGTTTTGGCGAGCAAGGCATCGAGGCGGTCGGTCACACTGCGCGCCTCTGCCAACAACCCTTCGCCCGCATCGGTCAAAGTGGGTTTGCGCGAACCCTCCCGCTCAAACACGGTCACGGCGAGCTGCGCCTCCAATTGCGCCACACCATAGCTGATGGCTGATACCGCACGGTCCATCCGACGCGCCGCTCCGCCAAAGCTCCCCTCCTCCACCACGGCCAGAAAGATGCGCAATTGATCGAGAGTGGGATCGCCGAGTTTCATTTTCATACGTTCAGATATTTAGAACATCTTGGCAAGTTTTATCGCACTTATACCATCATACAATCCCGCCTATCTCTTGTTTTAACGGAGCAAGCTTCCTTCCCGGACCGCTCCAACAGCAGGAGAGTTACCATGATCGATTTTCGTCCCTTTAACACTCTGGGTGCTGCCAATCACGGTTGGTTGGATGCACATCATCACTTTGCCTTTGGTGGATACCAAGATCCCGCTCGGATGAATTGGGGTTCGCTAAGAGTCTGGAATGATGACACAATCGCACCGGGCACAGGCTTCCCTCCGCATCCCCACAACGATATGGAAATCATCACCTATGTTCGCAAAGGCGCGATCACGCACCGCGATAATCAGGGCAATGAAGGCCGCACAGAGGCTGGCGATGTTCAGGTGATGAGCGCCGGCAGCGGCATCCGGCATTCCGAATATAACCGCGAAGATGAGGATACGCAGATCTTCCAAATCTGGATCATTCCTGACTCTCGCGGCGGTCAGCCCAGCTGGGGTGCGCGCGCATTTCCGAAAGATGATCGTTCGGGCGCTTTCATTCCCCTCGCGAGCGGTGTGGCAAACGATGACAGCGACGCCCTGCCTATTCGCACCGATGCCAGCGTCCTTGGCGCGACCATCAAAGCGGGTGAGAGCGTGACCTACACACCGCGTGACGCTGGCCGGCACCTCTATCTCGTGCCTGCCACGGGCAAGGTTCAGATTGAAGAGATCGAAGCCAATGCCCGCGATGGTATCGCCATCACTCAACAAGAAAGCGTGACCATTACCGCGATCGAAGACAGTGAGATTGTCTTGGTTGACGCTGCCTAATCCCCCAGGGGTCGACCGTACTGCCTATCCCCCACGGTCGACCCCGCACTTTTTTCTAGGAGAACTCTCATGTCCAATATTCTTCACATCACCGCCAGCATCCGTAACGATGACAGCGTTTCAACCGCCATTGGCAACACCCTTGTCGAAGCGCTAACCGCCAAATCGCAAGGATCGGTGACCAATCGCGATCTCAGCGCGAATGATCTGCCTTTCGTGAGTGAGGACCGCTTTGCAGCTAACCTCACACCAGCATCAGAACGCACCGCTGAGCAGGCCGAACTCGCCGCGATTGCCGACACTTTGATCGCAGAGCTGACCGCGGCAGATACAATCGTCATCAGCTCACCCATCTACAATTTCGGCGTCCCTGCATCGCTCAAAGCATGGGCAGACCTGGTTGCCCGCGCAGGGACAACATTCCAATACTCGCCAAACGGTCCGGTCGGCTTGTTGGAGGGCAAAAAGGCATACATCACCGTCGCGTCGGGCGGCACGCCAGTTGGGTCGGACATGGATTTCATGTCGAGCTGGCTGACCTTCTTCCTCGGCTTTATCGGTATCAATGATGTTGAAGTGATCGCCGCCGACGGGATCATGGGCGCAGATGGCGAAGCAAAGATCGCCGCTGCGCATGCTAAGGCAAAAGCAATCGCCGCGTAATCACCACGCTGGCCAAACCTATTTTTGAGGAGAAATCCGATGAACACTCTTACTCAGGATACTGCATCCCTTTCGAATGCCGCACCAAACGCATCACAAAATGCCTTGGCGCTTGTTGGACGCCTTCTGCTCGCGACGCTCTTCATCTTGGCCGGTATCAACAAAGCTACCGGGATGGAGGGGACGGTTGGCTATATCGCGTCGGTCGGCCTGCCATTTCCCGAATTGGTTTATTTCGGGACCGTAGCGATTGAACTGGTCGGCGGACTGATGTTGGCCGTGGGCTTCAAAGCACGCTTGGCAGCAGCCGCACTCGGTGTGTTTACAGTGATGACCGCAGTCATCTTCCACAATGACTTTTCGGTTCAGACTGAGCTGACACTGTTCCTCAAAAATCTGGCCATTGCTGGCGGAATGTTCGCAGTCGCCGCCTTTGGGCCGGGCCGTTATTCAATCGACCGGAAATAAGCCCAATTGGCTCACAAATTGGCCGGAGTGTTCAAGCGAACGCTCCGGCCTTCTGCTATTTAGACAATGTGCCATCCGGCAAAGCTTCACTCAGCTGCTCAACCCACACATCCGCCGCCGCATCAGAGGGCGCACGCCAATCACCGCGCGGTGACAAGGCGCCTTGCGAGCTGACCTTGGGACCATTGGGCAAAGCGCTGCGTTTGAATTGCGAGAAGCCGAAGAAGCGCTTGAGGAACATCTCCAGCCACCCTGCCACCTCTGTAAGGTCATATTGGTTCTTGCGCGCTTCGGGAAAACCGGCGGGCCAATCACCCGCCGCCGCATCGCGCCATGCATGCCATGCGAGGAAGGCGATTTTACCCGGACGCTGACCATATCGGATTGTGTGGTGGAGGAAAAAATCGTTCAACTCATACGGTCCGACCTTCTCCTCAGTGTTCTGGATCGCGCCGTCTTCCCCTGCGGGGACCAGCTCTGGCGAGATCACCGTGTCATAGACCGCCATCAGGATCTTACCGCAAACCGCGCTGAATTGTTCAGTCTCGACGGTCCAGCGGATGAGGTACCGGATCAACGTCTTGGGCACGCCAGAATTGACGCCGTAATGGCTCATATGATCGCCCACGCCGTAGGTGCACCAGCCCAGTGCCAACTCGGACAGGTCGCCCGTGCCCACGACAAAGCCCGAGTGCTGTCCCGCCAGACGGAACAGATAATCTGTACGCAGGCCCGCTTGGACATTTTCAAAGGTCACATCATAGACCGGCTCACCTTTGGAAAAGGGATGCCCCATATCCTCCAACATGCGTGATGCGGCGGGTTTGATGTCGATTTCCTCGGCGGTGATGCCGAACGCCTCCATCAATTGCCACGCATTGGACTTGGTATCATCCGAGGTGCCAAAGCCGGGCATCGTGTAACCGCGAATGGCGGTGCGCGGCATTCCCAACCGGTCGCAGGCCTTGCTTGCCACGATCAGAGCGTGCGTGCTGTCCAGCCCGCCTGAAATGCCGATAATCAGCGATTTCGCATGCGTCGCGGTAATCCGGCGCATCAGAGCATCGACCTGAATGTTGAACGCCTCGTAGCAATCCTCATTCAGCGTCTTTTGATTGTTCGGCACGAATGGGAAACGGCGCACCGGACGGATCAGGCCGATATCGCCCTCTACGGCGTGGTCGAACACGATCCGGCGGAACGTATCCTCGGGCCGGTCATGCGCTTCGGCGGCGTCAGCGAATGTCTGATTGCGCATGCGTTCGCCTGCGATCTTATCCGTGTCGATATCGACCACGCACAATTCGGGGTCGAGGTCGAAGCGCGTGCTTTCCGCGAGCAATCCGCCCGTCTCGTAAATTACGCCCTGCCCGTCCCATGCTAGGTCGGTGGTGCTCTCCCCATGCCCGCTGGCGGAATAGACATAGGCGCAGATGGAGCGTGATGAACTGGAGCGGCAATGCAAATGGCGATCATCCGCGCGCCCGATTGTGATGGGCGATGCAGACAGGTTGCACAGGATCAACGCACCCGCGAGCGCGGCCAAAGTGCCCGGCGGATTGGGTGCCCAGAAATCCTCGCAGATCTCCACACCGAATGTAAAACCGGGCAGGTTTGAGGCGGAGAATACGAGGTCAGTGCCGAACGGAACCTCTTCACCATTCACCCCGATCCATAAATCCTGACAATTGCGGCCATGGGCAAAGTGCCGCTTTTCATAAAACTCGCGGTAATTGGGCAGATAACTCTTCGGGATCACACCCAGCAATTCGCCGCGCGCAATCACAATCGCGCAATTGTAGAGCTTTGCATTGCGACGCAGAGGTGCGCCGATCACCAGAACCGGCGTCAGATCGGCGCTGGCGGCGACAATCTCACCAATCGCGGCCTCGCTCGCATCCAGCATCGCATTCTGCAAATGCAGGTCATCAATCGCATAGGATGACACGCACAGCTCTGGATAGACGATCAGGTCAACATTTTGATCATGCCCCTTCTGCGCCTCTGACAGTATGCCGCGCGTGTTAAAGGCGACATCGGCGGTGCGGTGACACGGGGTCGCGGTCGCCACCCGGACAAAACCATGGGCATGCATGTCGTAAAAGGGATGTGAAGTGTCGCTCATCCGCGAAAGGCTCCCGCTGTTGCTCGCGCCACGCTCTAGCGGGAAAAAACCGCGCTTCCTAGTCGCGCGACATAGGATGTCTTTTGTGTCTGACAGCGAAAGCTTGCGCGCTTGCCATTGCGCTTGAGCGATGAAGGGGCCAATTCTCTCGTCAAACATCATCTCCCCAGCAATGGAGCACAGAATATGGCCGATCCCACTTACACCCCGCCCGCCGTTTGGAGCACTGACACGGAAAGCGGTGGCCGCTTTGCAAGTATCAACCGCCCGACCTCTGGCACGCGTGAGGACAAAGACCTGCCGCGCGGTGACAATCCCTTCCAACTGCACTCGCTTGCCACGCCCAATGGTGTGAAGGTTACGGTGATGTTGGAGGAGCTGTTGGAGCTGGGCCATACAGGCGCAGAATACGACGCCTACACAGTCAATATTGGCGATGGTCAGCAATTCACCAGCGGCTTTGTCGGGATCAATCCGAACTCAAAGATTCCCGCTCTGATTGATGCAAGCGGCGACAGCGAGTTTCGCGTCTTCGAATCTGGCGCGATCCTTGTGCACTTGGCCGAGAAATTCGGCGCATTCCTACCCACCGATCCCGCAGCACGCGCAGAAGTGCTCAGCTGGGTTTTCTGGCAGGTTGGCACCGGACCATTTATCGGCGGCGGCTTTGGCCATTTCTACGCCTATGCGCCTGAGAAATATGAGTACCCGATCAACCGCTATGCAATGGAAGCGAAACGTATTTTCGATGTCGCTGACAAGCAGCTTGGCAAAACGCGCTTTTTGGCAGGCGACGAATACACGATTGCGGACATGGCGAATTTCCCATGGCTCGCGCCGTTTGTCGCAGGCACGATCTACAATGAAGCGAAAACCTTCCTGTCGATTGACGAATACGCCAATGTTGCTCGGTGGGCGCGTGAGATTGCCCAGCGTCCCGGTGTACAGCGCGGACGACTCGTGAACAAAGTGTGGGGCGATGAGGATCAGCAGGTGCCAACACGCCATTCTGCGGCAGATTTTGAAGGCAAAAACCTCGACTTTACCTTCTAAGAATTGCGCGCTGGGCGGGCGCGTACCACATTTTGCGCATCCGCCTCTTCACATCCGCGATTAAGCCGTTATATCGCGCTCTCCTGCTGGGGCGTCGCCAAGTGGTAAGGCACCGCTTTTTGGTAGCGGCATTCGCAGGTTCGATCCCTGCCGCCCCAGCCAGGAATTTTCAGACAGTCCCCGCGACGCACAGGTTTTGCCCTGTGACCCACTCACCAGAATTGCCCACCAGATACAGCACGCACGCTGCAATATCGCGCGGTGTGCCTAGGCGGCCGGCGGGCAGGTTCAGCTGCTCCAACAGCGGACCAAAATCCTCATCCTTCATATTGAGCGCTTTTTTCACGGTGTCAGTCGGCACGAAGCCGGGAAGGATCGCATTCACGCGAATTTTTTGCGGGCCCAGCTCCAGCGCCAACGTCTTAGTCAGCATGTTCACGCCAGCTTTCGCCGCGCTGTAATGGCCGCTGCCGGGAAAGGGATCGCGGCCTGCCATGCTGGATGTGTTCACGATGCTGCCGCCGTCCTTCATATGCCGCGCCGCCGCGCGCACACCATAGAACACCGATGAGAGGTTCACCGCGAGCGTCTTGTCCCACTCCGCCGGGTCCAGCTCCGTGATTGGCGCAGAGACAAGCGAGCCGCCCGCATTGTTGATCCAGATATCGAGCCGCCCGAACTCATCCACCGCCCGCTGAGCCAGCGCGTCCATGTCCTCGGCGCTCGACACGTCCGTTGCCTGTGCGACTGCACGGCCTGACGAATTGCTGGCATTGATGTCGCCTGCCACGCGCTCAATTTGATCGGAGGAGCGCGCCGCGCACACGACATTTGCGCCCGCTTCGGCCAGCAGATGTGCGATCCCCTCGCCAATGCCGCGACCGGCTCCGGTGATGACAGCGGTTTGGCCCGACAGGTCGAACAGCTCTTGCATGTGGTCTCTCCCTAATTTCTGCGGGAGATTGGGCGGGGAAGCGCGCGGCGTCCACTAGCCCTTATGAGGGCTGACCCTTCACATTCACATGATCGAATGGGCAATGCCGGCACGCAGAGCCACAGCATGTCCCGCGCTGCTCATGCGCGATCCGAGTGAATACGGTGTAGCCGGTTGCGGGATCGATATAGCTGAGTTCGCCGCGCGCGCAGGCGGCTTCGTGGACATCGTGATAGGGTGGGGTTTCTGCCATTTAGGTCTTAGGCGCGCCCAAAACCGCATCGGCCAGTGCTTTGCCCGACAGCCAAGCCCCTTCGACACGCGGTGAGTGCAGATAATCGCCCGCAATTCCGATTCGCGCCTCTGCGTCAAACCGCGCCGCATCCCCCTCGGTCGCAGGAGGCATAGCGTAAAGCCAGCGATGCGCGATCAGATGGATAGCGTCGGCAGGCTCGCACCCTGTTTGCGCAAAGAAATCGGCGAGCAAAACCGCCGCAGCCTCATCCTTGTCCATATCGATGATTTCGCGGCTGCGCTTTGGTGAGGCGTGCAGGACCCAGCATTCGTCCCCGACGCGTTCAGGTTTCGCCGAATTGCGCGCCGCCCATGAAATCGCCGCTTCAGGGTTTCGTAAAGCGTCGGTTGAAATGTTCAGCGGCTCGGCAAAAGCAGCCATCACCGCCCAGCACGGCTCCGAGCGAACCGCGGCGGGGATCGCTGCAAGGTTGGGCGCAACTGGCGCAAGCAGCTCGCTCGCTTGTTCCGCAGGCACCGCGATCACCACAGTATCGGCGGTGAAGGTCACCTCACCTGCATCCGCGTGCCAGCGTTCATCGGTCCATGAAAGCGTCAGCGCCCGCGTGCTCCATTCCACGTTCAGCGCATCGGCCATCGCACGGATTGGACCGTTCATTCCCGGCGTACCCACCCATGCATCCTCGCCAGCTGCGGGCCAGTGCTCAGCAGCGCCTTGCTCCTGCCACTCCAAAACCGCCTTGCGAAAGTCGGGATCGCGCGCGGTGAAGAATTGCGCGCCGTGGTCAAAAGAGACCCTCTCTCCAGCAATTTCCGCGCGTCTCGCAGCCATCCGACCGCCCGGCCCGCGCCCCTTATCGAGCACGCGAACGCTATGGCCCGCCTTTGCCAAAGCGCCTGCGCAAGTTAGCCCCGCCATCCCTGCGCCGATGATCAAAATGTCGCTATGTGTGTCGTTCATATGCGCCCAACGCGTGAGTTCGCCTCAGGTTTCTAAGGGGCCGAACGCGGTGGCCGCGCCTCTGCCAAGATCAGCGAAAACCGCTCCTCTTTATCGAGCCAGCGCGCCTGCGGCTCCCACCCTCCAGCAAGCAACAGCATGTTCGATGTGCGGCGGTTAAATTTGTGGCTGTTTTCGGTGTGAATGCTCTCACCTTTCGTCATCGCAAAAGCGCGCCCATCGACCGTGAAGCGCATGTCTTTCGTCGCCACCAGATGCATTTCAACACGCGCATTGTCATCGTTCCACCGTGCCTCATGCACCAGAGCATCGACGGGCATATCGCCGTCCAGTTCACGGTTGATACGGCGCACCAGATTGGTGTTGAACTGGGCCGTTACCCCGGCGTCGTCATCATAGGCCGCGATCAATTGGCGCTCATCCTTGATCAGATCCATGCCGATCAACAATTGCGCGCCAATGCCCAAAGTCTCTCGCATGTTCCTGAGCAAATCAACCGCGGTGCGCGCGATCATATTGCCGATGGTGGAGCCGGGGAAAAAGCCAAGCTTTGGCATGTCAGTCACATCGCTGGGCAATGCGACCTGACGCATGAAATCCGCTTCAACCGGATAAACCGGCAGACCCGGAAACTTCTCAGCCAAATCAGCCGCCGCAGCGCGCAGGAAATCGCCTGAAATATCGAGCGGCACATAGGCAGCAGGCGCAATCGCAGACAGCAACAAGGGCGTTTTTACTGAGGAGCCAGACCCGAATTCAGCCACCGCGCGCCCTTCCCCAATCATATCAGCAAAGCTCTCGCCTTGGTCGCGCAAAATCTGAGTTTCGGCGCGGGTGGGATAATATTCGGGCAGCTGCGTGATGTCCTCAAATAGCTGCGATCCGGCATCGTCATAGAGCCAGCGCGCAGGGACTGCCTTTTGCTCCTGCGCCAGACCCGCCAGAACGTCTGCGCGAAAGGCGGTGTCGACCCCGCTCTCATCGCGATCAACCAGTTTAAGACCTTTTTCGGTGCTCATTTTATACGTCCTTAGCGAGCCGCAGTCCGGTGAACTGCCAACGCTGATTCGGGTAGAAGAAGTTGCGATAGGAAGCGCGCGAATGGCCGCGCACAGTCGCACAGCTTGCGCCTTTGAGCACGAACTGACCGCTCATAAATTTGCCATTATATTCGCCGACTGCGCCTGTTGCCGGGGCGAAGCGGGGGTATGGCAGATAGGCGGAGCGGGTGAATTGCCAGCAATCGCCAAACAAGTCGCCGCCGCCGCTTGGCATAGGGTCGCAAGGGTGGTTGAGTTGTCTGCCAGCTGATGGATCATGCGCAGGTTCGGCGCCCTCCTGACCGCGCGCAATCGCCTCCCATTCGAACTCGGTTGGCAGACGCGCATCGGCCCAAGTCGCATAGGCATCCGCTTCGTAATAGGAGATGTGCGTGACCGGCGCGTTCGGGTCACGCGGTTGCCAACCAGCATGGGTGAACTGCTCATCATCCCGCCAATAGAGCGGTGCATCAATGCCATGTTCGCGCACCCAGCCCAGCCCATCGGCGAGCCACAAGGACGGAGTGCGGTAGCCCCCATCGGCGATAAATTCCGCCCATTCGCGATTAGTCACAAGCCGGTCTGCGAGCGCAAATGGCTCAAGCAAAACACGGTGGCTTGGCCCTTCATTATCGAAGGCAAAGCCCGCGCCATCATTGCCCACCAATGCAACACCGCCGGGATGCGAGTGCCAGCCCATGGCGCTCGCCTCCCGCACCTTTGCAGGAGCACTCTCCCACATCGCTGGGCCAAGCGGGTTCTGGAACAGAGCGTGTTTGATATCGGTCAGCAGCAATTCGATATGCTGTTGCTCATGCGCAATGCCCAGCGCGATCAGGTCAGATAACTCTGCCCTGCCCAATAACGGCGCCATCGCCGCGTCCACTACGCTGCGCCATTCGCGCACTTCGTCAAGCGTTGGCCGCGACAGCATCCCACGCTCAAAGCGCCCAATCCGCGCGCCTTCTGCCTCGTAATAAGAGTTGAACAGGAACGGCCAGCTTTCATCATACAGCCGATAATCCGCCGCATATTCGCGCAGTAGGAATGTTTCCCAAAACCACGTCGTATGCGCCAAGTGCCATTTGGCGGGGCTCGCATCCTCCATTGACTGGATTGTCGCGTCCGCATCGGAAAGCGGCTCGACCAAAGCCTCCATCAGGGCCCGCGTGCGCGCAAATTGCTCCGGTAGGCCTTCTTGCGTGTCAGATAGTTCCTGCAAGTCGCGCTGAGGCAAGTTGCCGCTCCCATAGTCAGCTCAATTCGCGAAAGGGCATGGCGCAGTTGGATGACAATGAAAAGGCAGGTGAGGCAGATGATGCGCGACTAAACGTCGACTTTTTTGCAAGCGTCAGGCCGCCATGCGCACCTGATTGCGGCCCGAATGCTTTGCATCATACAGCGCGGTGTCTGCACGGGCGAACAGTGACAGGGCCGTATCGCCTGCTTGAATGCTGGTGTAGCCGACGCTGATCGTGACGTTGGGCACTGCCCCCACGCCGCTGCTACTGGAGATAGTCTGGCGCAGGCGTTCACTCATCATGCGAGCCATCGTGTCCGAGCCACCGGGGATGATCCAGACGAATTCCTCACCGCCTACACGCCCGATCAAGTCATTGTCGCGTGCCTGACTTTGCGCGAGCCGAGCGACTTGTTGCAGGACTTCATCGCCCGCTGGGTGGCCGTATGTGTCATTTACCCGCTTAAACCGATCAATGTCGAACATCACCAACACCAGCGGCATTGATGTTACCCGCGCGTCGATGACCATCCGGTCCAGTTCCGCCATCACTCGGCGGCGATTGGCCAGCCCTGTCAGCGAATCCGTCTCCGCCAAAATGCGGGCCTCTCGCGCTTCGTGGATGGCCTCTTCGCGCGAGGATTTGAGTTCTCTTTCCCGCTGCACCTGTTCGGTTGCATCGCGCACCACCGCAACGACACGGTGAATATCGCCCTGTGCATCCATCAAATTGCACGCATGAACCGAAATAGAGCGCGCCACCGCGTCAAAGCCGAAAATGTCGAATTGCAGGGAATAGGGATCAGTCTCGGCGCGGCGTTCCTTCACCTTACCAATCAGATCGATATCATTCGCGAACAACAGAGTTTCTGCATCACCTTCGACAAATTCCTCTTCCGGATCGATGCCGAACAAACGCTTTAACCCGTCGGACCACTGCTGCGTCCCAGTTTTGGGATCATATTGCCACACGCCAATGCCCGCGATGCTTTCTGCCATGCGCATCGTGCGCAAGAGATCGTGCATGCCGGCCGCGCGCGAACGAGCCAGCCGCGCGGCATTGCGCGTCTCGCGCCGGGCAACCCAGACATTGGCAAAGGCGGACAGCGCCAACAGCCCCAGCGCTATACAAGCGACAACCAATATGTCTGACCCGACAGCCGCCCCAATTGCAGAACCCTTCTCGGCCATGCTGGTTGCAGTGGATGCGGGCGCGACATTTGCGCTGTAAATCAATGGAATGGTGATCGACATTTCAGTCGACATCCATAGCGGCAAGGCCGTCACCGATGGACGGATGGGCACCCTAGGGAAACCACCTAGAGCACCTATGCCGCCGGATAGGAACCGTTAACGCGAAACGCGATTACGCCGCGTCGACCGCCCGTTGTTCACCCATTTCGCTGTTCAGCATTTCTGCCAGCAGGAATGCGAGTTCGAGCGATTGTTCAGCGTTCAAACGCGGATCGCAGTGTGTGTGATACCGGTCCCCGAGGCGCTCATCTGTGATTGCTACCGCGCCGCCTGTGCACTCGGTCACATCCTGCCCGGTCATCTCGATATGGATGCCGCCGGGATGCGTACCTTCGGCCCGGTGTACGGCAAAGAAGCCGCGCACTTCGGTCAGGATGCGGTCGAACGGACGAGTTTTGAAACCGCTGTCCGATTTGACAACATTGCCGTGCATTGGATCACAGCTCCAGACCACAGGATGCCCTTCACGTTGAACCGCGCGGACAAGTTTGGGCAGGCCGTCTTCGACTTTGTCATGGCCAAAGCGGCTAATCAGAGTGATCCGTCCCGCCTCGCGCGCAGGGTTCAGCTCATCGAGCAGGCGCAGCAGCGCATCCGGCTCCAGCGACGGCCCACACTTCATGCCCAGCGGATTGCCGATGCCGCGCGCAAATTCGATATGCGCGCTTCCGGGGAAACGGGTGCGGTCGCCGATCCAAAGCATATGCGCACTGGTCGCGAACCAATCACCGGTCAGCGAGTCCTGCCGGGTCAGAGCCTGCTCGTAAGGGAGCAACAGACCTTCATGGCTGGTGTAGAAGCTGGTGCCCTGCAATTGCGGGACGGTTGCCGGGTCAATCCCGCAAGCCTCCATAAAGTCGAGCGATTCGCCAATGCGATCCGCCGTCTCAGAGAATTTCTTCGCCCACGGAGTGCGCCCCATAAAGTCGAGCGTCCATTGGTGGACCTGGCGCAAATTCGCATAGCCACCGCCCGCAAATGCACGCAGCAGATTGAGCGTTGATGCAGCCTGAGAATAGGCGCGAACCATACGCTCAGGATCATTGCGGCGCTGTGCCGGGTCGAACTCAATCCCGTTGATATTGTCACCCAAATAGCTGGGCAGCGTCACATCGCCCTTCGTCTCTGTTGGAGAGCTGCGCGGCTTTGCAAACTGGCCCGCCATGCGCCCGACCTTCACAACCGGACGCTTGCTCGCAAAGGTCATTACGACAGCCATTTGCAGCAGCACGCGGAACGTATCGCGGATATTGTTGGGGTGGAACTCAGCAAAGCTTTCAGCACAATCGCCACCCTGCAACAGGAACGCTTTGCCATTGGCCACATCGGCGAGATCGGCCTTTAACGCGCGTGCTTCACCTGCAAAGACCAGCGGCGGATAGGCGGCCAAAGTGTCTTCAGCAGCGGCCAATTCGGCTGCATCCTCGTAGTTCGGCAAATGCCGCGCTTCGTGTTCTTTCCAGCTAGTGGGGTTCCAGTTCTGGGCCACAGTCATTCTCTTCTTCAAAAAAGGGTGCGTATCACGTGCAGGGCGCGCCTTAGCGACGCGGTTTTATCTGTAAAGCCGATTGGCGCTTTACGACAACATTATTTCGCAAGGTCTAATGGTGAGTATTAGCGCCCTACGGCTTGTCGGACTGGGCGAACCAAGCTTGCCGAACCGTCCGATGGTCCCTGTAGTGCTTCTGCCAATTCCTGTCCTTCGGGGATCACCGCCAGTTTCAACGGAGCGCGCTGCGCAAAATAGCGGTCCGCAAGGAACTGCATGATTTGCGGGGTGGTCTGCGAATAATCCGAAAGCAGCGAGCGCAACAGGTCGACACGCTGTGGATCATAACTCGCCCCTTCAAGGTTATAGAGCCAGAACTGGTTGCCCGTCGAAGCCCGACGCACACGCTGGCTCAATGGCTCTGTTACGCGGTTGATCTCATCCAGTGTCGGCGGGTTTGTCGCCAGATCGCGCGAAATCCGCTCTGCCTCCGCAAAGAAAATCGGCACGAAGTCCGGCTCCAATTGAGCCAGCGCAACAATCCGCCCGCCGCTTGAGATATCGGTTGGCCAATTGGAGAAAACCTGAGGCGAATAGCTGGCTCCGGCACGCTCGCGCAGAGCTTCCAACACGCGGTTGTTGAAGATTTGCGTGAGGATTTCGAGCTGGCGGGATTCGCGAATGCTCGCCATACCGCCGCCGCTTGGCCACGCGATCACCGCTGCGGCCTGGTTCGCATCACCTCGATGGGTCAGCACAGTGGGCGCATCAGTGTTTTGCGGGAATGCAGGCACGCGGGATGCCACATCGGGAGCGATTGCAGTGCGTTCTGGCAGAGCACCAAATGTCACGCGCAGCTGTTCGACGATCTCATCACGATTGAACTCGCCAAAGACCAGAACCTCAATCGGGCCCTGCGCCAACAATGGCTCCCACACTTCGCGGAAACGCTCGGGTGTTACCCCTTCGAGCATGTCGGGCGTTGGCGTTGCAAAGCGCGGATCGCGGTCTGTCGCCAAGAATTCGAGGTCACGATTGAGGACGGCACCGGGGCTGGTCGAATAGGTGTTGTAAGCCAGCTCTGCCGCAGCGCGTGAGCGGATCACAGGGTCAGCATCCCAGCGCGGATCACCCAGCTTTGCCGCGAATAGATAAAGTTGATCGGCCACATCGCTTGATCGGGTTTGCGCGGTGAAGGTGAACACCGCATCATCAATCGCGAAGTCAAAACCAAGCCTGCGGCCCGTGGACAGCCGGTCCAACTCGTTCTGGCCCAACTCGCCCAGACCCGATCCAACCAAAGCCATTTGGCCAATCGGCGCATAGACGGCGGTGCTTTCATCGAACGCACGATAGCCAGCGCCAAAGCGGACGCGCACGGTCACTCGACCCGGCTCCGCATCGTTGGCCCACAATAGAGCGTTCACGCCATTGCCGAATGCGACCTTCTCAACTTCAAGAATGCCGAGCGGAGCCTCTTGAGTGATCGTCCCCGGAGCACCGATTGCAGGCAGTTCATCAAAGGAGATCGTCGCAGCCGCCAGACGCGCCGTATCATCAACAACCGCTTCGCTGGCGAGCGCCAATTGCAACGCGCCTTCGTCCGCCTCACCCGTGCTGGGTGTTACATAGACGGAACGCATCACATCGCCTTCGAACAAAGCGCGTGTGCGGGCATGAACTTCTGATGGGATCAAGCGCTGACGCATTCCGCGGAACACATCGAGCACCACTTGCGGCGCGGCGACAGTCTCACGAATATCAACTGCATTGATCAAATTATCGGCAAGGTTCCGGCCCGCTTGGACGGGTGCCTGTTCAACCGAGCTTGCAAAAGCAACGTCGAACTCAGCCGCCTCGCGGTCGATCTCTTCTTGTGTCGGCGGATTGGCAATCGCATCGGCGAGAACCCCGCGCACATCGGCTAGCGCAGCCTCCCAATCATTCGAAAGCGGCGCGACGGTTACGAATGTCGCATCAGTGGAGCGCGACACGTCATCTTGGCGCACCTGAGCATAGAGGTACGATCCACCGGCCCTCGCCCGTGTTTCCAAGCGGCGGTTGATGATCGCTTGGGAAAGCGAATCCAGCAGCAGCCCTTCATTATAGACAATCGTGTCCTGCACCTGACGCCATGGCCGCATGATTGCGTAAGTGAGCGAGCGCGGCAGATCAGGCTCCACCGCGACGCCCAATTCACCCACAGGCAAACCGGTGCCAGCGGCAATCGCTGCGCCATCGGGTGCAACCGGGTCGCCAAAATCGGGCGCAGTGCCGGGTGTGCCGGTCCCCTCCCAATCGCCAAACCATTGCTCAACCAGACCAGCTAGAACCAGCGGATCGGCATCGCCAGCGACCACAATCACGGTGTTTTCCGGGCGATACCAGCGGTCATAGAACGCCTGTACGCTGCCCCCACGCGCGGCCTGCAAAGTCTCCACCGTGCCAATCGGATTGCGGGTCGCAAGGCGCTGTCCGGCAAAGAATGTGCGGCGCGTGATCGCGCTGACGCGTTCGGCTGCTCCGCCCCGCTCGCGTTTCTCAGCAAGCACGATGGGCAGTTCGGCAGCGACGTTCTCATCGCTCAAAACCGGCTCACGAATCATGCCCGAGAGCAGGCGGAAGCTCTCGTACAATTTGGCCGTGTCGATATCGGGAATGTCGAGCTTATAGGCAGTGTGGGTCGGGCTGGTTTCAGCATTCGCATCGCTGCCAAAGGTCGCGCCCAAACGCTGCCACGCGGCAATCGCTTCGGCTTGGCCCAGATATTTGCTCTCGCGAAACAGCAGGTGTTCGAGCAAATGCGCAAAGCCCTGTTCGCTGTCTTCTTCATGCAGTGAGCCCGCATCAACGCGCACCCGGATCGACATTTGGTTGGGCGGCACACCATTGCGGCGCACGGCATAGCGCAGGCCATTGTCCATCTCACCAAACAGCCATTCCGCGTCGACCGGAACATTGCTGCCCTCGTAAAGCCAAGGCGTCTCGCCCTCGGCCTGCAATGCAGATGGTGCGGGGATTTCCGGAGCCGCCGCTGCCTCTTGTGCGGCAAGAGGTGTGACGAATACAGCCGATGCGGCGGCAAGGGAAAGGGCAATGCTCGCCCGGAGAGAAATGGTCATGGGTGTTTTATAGGGTGTGAACCCATGAAGGACCAGTGAATGCTTGCAAACAATAACTGCTTGCCGGCTCACTTGCCCGCAAGCCTGTGGCGTCCTATCTATAGAGCATGTTTATTGAGACCGAAACGACACCCAACCCGTCGAGCCTGAAATTCCTCCCCGGCCAAACGGTTATGCCGTCGGGCACGCGCGAATTTGCCTCACCCGAAGCGGCCGAGATCAGCCCGCTTGCTCAGGCGATCTTTGACACAGGCGAAGTGGTCAATGTGTTCTTTGGCTGGGACTTTGTGACCGTTACCGCTGCACCGGGTGCGGATTGGGGTTCGTTGAAGTCGCAGGTTGTGACTATCCTGCTCGACCACTTCGTATCAGAGGCTCCGTTGTTTGCTGGCGGCAGCGCCGATGGCATCAATGTGCCTGACGACAGCATCGCCATGGTGGTCGAAGACCGCGAGGAAGATGCCGAGATCATCGCTTCGATCAACGAATTGCTTGAGACCCGCGTGCGCCCTGCGGTGGCGGGTGATGGCGGCGACATTGCCTATCGCGGCTTTAGCGAAGGCGTAGTCTACCTCACATTGCAAGGCGCCTGTGCGGGCTGTCCGTCCAGCACTGCGACGTTGAAGCAAGGCATCGAAAGCCTGCTAAAACACTATGTGCCCGAGGTTGCCGAAGTCCGCGCGGCCTAAGACGCACCCTTGCGCAGGACCGTTTGCTGAGGCATCGGCTCGGCCATGCGCATACTTGCCATCGAAACAGCCAGTGAAGCGTGCTCAGTCGCTCTATTCGAACGCGACAGATTGGTAGCGCATGATCACCGTGTGCTGGGCCGTGGTCATGCAGAGGCGTTGGTACCGATGATTGAGGCGCTTCCGGATAAAGGGCGCGCGGATCGGATCTTCGTCTCACTTGGCCCTGGCAGTTTTACTGGTGTGCGCATCGGCATTGCGACAGGACGTGCGCTTGGGTTTGCATGGGGAGCCGAAGTTCTGGGCTTTCCCTCACTCGCTTTGATCGCAGCAATCGCTGTTGCTGAAAGAGGCAATGGCGCAAGCGCCGTAACAGTCTGCGTCAATGGCGGACACGGGCAATGGTTCGTGCAGGACTTCGATGCGGCGGGCATTGCGCAGGCACCGGCGGCATCTCTAACCCCCGATCAGGCGGCCTCGCGCCAATGCCATTCAATTGTCGCTGGCAATAGAGCCGAGGAATTGGCGGCTCTAAGACTGGGCGAAGACTTGATCTGCATTGATGCCGTTGGAAATGCCTCACGCCTTAACTTGTTAAGTGCCGATAGTTTTACGCTGGTTCTTACCCCAGCCTATGGGCGTGCGCCCGATGCTGTTCCTAAGGCAAAAAAGCCGACGGGCAGCACTGCGTGAGCCTCTATCCCCATCAGACCGCACGAATAATGCATGTGATGGAGTCGGCTTTCGACCCGACCTATGGTGAGGCTTGGAACGCTCGACAGGTCGGGGATGCGCTATCGATGCCGACGACACAGGCGATTGTTGTCGATGAACGCGGCGCAATCCTGAACGAGACGCATGACGGTGAGAACACCCGCGATCCCGCAGGCTTTGTGTTGACCCGTTATGCCGCCGACGAAGAGGAGTTGCTGCTGATCGCAGTTGCACCTGCATTTCGAGGCCGCGGGCTTGGCCGAGCGCTTATTTACCGGTTGTTAGAAAATTCGCGAGAGCGAGGTGTAACTCGCATCTTTCTTGAAATGCGCGAAGGTAATCCGGCGATCCACCTTTATCAAAAGCTTGGCTTTGAACCGATTGGGCGTCGACCGAAATATTACCGTCTTTCCAATGGTCAACGGGTTGATGCGATTACTTTTGGACGCGTGATCTAACTTACATTTCGATTGCACTTGTGTTATAATCCACCGTATTCATTCAAAATACGCAAAGCTCCTGCTTGCCAAGATTGTCCTTGTGCGCCATGCGCGACCTATCGGAAAAATCCGAACCACAAAAACGAGGAACTCCTATGCAAATGCAAGATCTGGAAATCGAGATGAAAGAAACGCTCATCGCGCTCACCAGCGACATTGTCGCAGCTCATTTGAGTAACAATGACGTCGAAGTTGACGCCGTCCCTAGCCTCATCACAAATGTCTATGGCGCCTTGTCCGGACTTGGTGAAGAAGCAGAGGCTGAAGAAGTGCGGCCAGAACCGGCTGTGTCTATTCGTGCTTCAGTAAAGCCGGACTACATTGTTTGTCTCGAAGACGGCAAGAAATTGAAGATGCTCAAGCGCTATCTTCGCACCAATTTCGACATGACGCCCGAAGAGTACCGCGCACGTTGGAACCTACCGTCGGATTATCCGATGGTTGCACCAAACTATGCGGAAAAGCGCCGTGATCTGGCTAAGAAGATCGGCCTTGGCCGCAAGCCAGGCACAGGTCGCGGTCGTCGCAAGGCGAAATAAGAACCTATTGCGTTTTCAAATGCTGAGCACCCCCATCTGTTAACGCAGTTGGGGGTGCAACCAGCCACGCGCTTGAGCAAATCGCTTCTGATGGGTAAGAGGCCGGTGAGAACAGCCTCTTCGCAAACCCACAGGTCGCGTGTCTATTTGCCGCCGGGGTTTTGGACCTGAGGCCAAGACACAGGAAGCGTTCGCTTGAGCCAGAAAATCGATCTCGAACAATTGTGCGCCGAAAAAGGCCTGCGCATCACGGAACAACGCCGCGTTATCGCGAAGGTTTTGTCCGATAGCGATGACCATCCCGACGTCGAATTGCTGCACCAGCGCGCCTCCGCCGTCGATGCCAAAATCTCCATCGCTACCGTTTACCGCACCGTGCGTCTATTCGAAGAGGCGGGCATTCTTGATCGTCACGACTTCGGCGATGGCCGCTCGCGTTATGAGCCTGTGCCAGAAGCGCATCACGATCACTTGATTGATGTGGAAACCGGCAAAGTTGTCGAATTCGTCGATCCCGAAGTCGAAGCCTTGCAACGCGAAATTGCGGAGCGGTTGGGCTATCGCCTCGTTGACCACCGGATGGAGCTGTACGGCGTCCGTCTGTCGCGCGAGGATTGATCTCACTATGCCCGAAGTAGCAGCCACCACTGGCACTGACGCCCCAAACGAAAGCAAAGCTTGGGAGTTGCGCGTCGGCGCTGCGCGTGGGGAAACCACACCGATTTCAATCCGGGGGTGGTTCCGCATTGTGCGCCGGGCTTTGATGCTGCTGACGCTGATGATCGTGTTTGTGCCGCTGCACTATCTCTATCGTGTCTTCGCCTATGGATCGCCCTTCCCGATGCTGTTTCTGCGCTATGCTGCGCGCATCTCGGGCGCGAAGGTTGAGGTTCAGGGTACACATCTGAAGCGTGATGTCTTCTATGTCGCGAACCATGTGTCATGGCTCGATATTCTGTCGATGGCGGGTGCTTGCGGTACCGCGTTTGTGGCCAAGGCTGAGCTGGCAACCGCGCCCCTTGTCGGGTGGCTCGCATCGCTCAACCGCACCGTCTTTGTGAAGCGTGAGCATCGGCTGGGTGTTGCGGAACAAATCAACGCATTGAAAGAGGCGCTAGCCGACAATTGGGCGGTTACGGTTTTCCCGGAAGGGACCACAACTGATGGCCAATCATTGCTGCCGTTTAAGACCAGCATGCTCTCCGTACTCGAACCCCCTCCCCCCGGTGTTTTGGTTCAGCCTGTGCTGCTCGACTATGGTGCGGTTGCCGAATGGATCGGGTGGATCGGTGACGAAAGCGGATTGAACAATGCCAAACGGGTGCTGGCGCGCAAGGGCACGTTTCGACTGCGTGTGGAGTTCCTAGAACCGTTCAGCCCAGAGGATTTCCGCGGGCGCAAAGCCATTGGTCAGGAATCACGTCGCCGGATTGAAGAGGCGCTGTGTGAAGCGCTGGGAAAGCCGCTGCGTAAATTTGCGCATGACGTCGCCCCCATCCGCTATGACAAGGGTAACGCGACGCAAGGTGTGGGCGTAAAAGTACCCGACGACGCAGAAGTTTAGCGGCGCGCGGGTTCACTTAGAGTCCAGCGCGTACCAACCAATCATGGAACAACCGCACGGGCCGCATTTCAAGCGCGGTCGGCTTGCAAACGAACCAATAGCTATACGGGCTTTGCACCTCGGCACCCGGCAGATTGGTCAGGCGATTGTCCGCCGCGCGCCGCAGATGGTCATCATGCATAATCGCAATGCCCAGCCCCTGCGCCGCCGCCTCAAGCATCAATTGGCCTGAATCGTAGTGGTCAATCGCCGCAGGCTCCATATCATCGAGATCATTGGCAGACTTCCAGGCGGCAAAACTCTCTGGCAACTCGTTGTGGATCAGGAATGTCTGCTTTGCGAGGGCAGCGGCGTTCACATGGTCACCCACGGCAACTGCGACATCCTTTGAGCAGATCGCATGAACCAGATTGTGATCGAGCCGGACCGCATGCAACCCACTCGCTGGACCGCGAGATAGAATGATCGCAGCGTCCAAAGTGTCGCCCACCCGGTCCTCCAAATGAGGCGCGGTATCAATGTCGATATGCAGCAGCGGATGACGCTTTCGCAGCTCACCCAGACGCGGGAACAGCCGCTGACTGCCGAACATGGGCAGCACGCCAAGATGCAGGCGCAACAGCGAGATGTTATCAGATTGGCTCTCAACCGCGCGGGTGAGCGATTCCAGATGGGGGTTCACCGCCTCATAGAACGCCTGTCCTTCATCGGTGAGTTGCATCGATTGACGCGCGCGCGTGAACAGCTTTTTGCCCACGAATTCTTCAAGATTGGTGATCCGACGCGACAGTGCGGATGGGCTCAAACCGATCTCTTCTGCCGCCGCGCGGGCAGAGCCCAATCGGACGGTCCGCATGAACGCTTCGAGTGCGCGCAAGGGAGGCAGGCGACGTGATGGCATAGGTATTTGCTCCTAGTTTGCCTCAGCTACGCAATGACACATCGGGAAGATGCAAAAAACGTAAGCATTTTCTTCGCTTTTTCTGCTGATGTGCGATTATTGCATGTCACTCTCATTAGGAGTCTGTTCGGACGTGCCATCCGGAGCGTGCAGGCGCAGGCGTTTAACATGCGTATCATCACCGCCCGTCACCTCAATTCGCCAGCCACTGGGATGGTCCAGCATCGCGCCAACCGGCGGCACCGCCTGAGCCAGCACAAACGCCAGCCCGCCCAGCGTATCGACCGCCTCTTCGACCTCGCCCAACCGTGGATCGACCGTCTCGGCCACATCCTCTAGCTCAGCACGCGCATCGCAATCCCACATGCCATCGCCAATCGGCACGATCAGAGCCTCCGGCGTCTCATCATGCTCATCCTCAATCTCGCCGACGATCTCTTCAACCAGATCCTCAATCGTGATCAGAGCATCTGTGCCTGAGAATTCATCCAGAACCACCGCCAGATGCACCCGGCGCGCGCGCATATCGGCGAGCACATCCAGCGCCCCGCGTGATTGCGGGACATAGAGCGGTTGGCGCATCAACACCGTCCAATCGCGCGGCGGTGTTTTACCGCTGGCAAGGTATGCGAACACGTCCTTGATGTGGATCATGCCCACGACATCATCCAACGTCCCGCGATAGACCGGCATGCGCGAATGGCCATGTTTTGAGAACAGCGCGACCAGCTCATCCCAATCGAGCGAGGCTTCGACCGCCACGATTTCTCCGCGTGGGACAGCGACATCGTCAGCATCATGCTCTGAAAAGTGCAGCAGATTGCGCAGCATCTGGCGTTCGACCGGCGACAAGTCACCATTGTCATTGCCGTTTTCATCGGCGTCCTGATCCTCGTTCTCGTCCTCATGCTCGTCGATCGCTTCTTCGATCTGCGCGCGTAGAGAGCGATCTGCATCGCCAAGGCCTGTTATCTTTTTGAAAGCGAGCGTTAGCTTGGACCCCAGACTGGCTAAGGGCCCGCTGCTACTCTCCGCATCTCCTGCGGGACTGTTCGAATCGGGCATGGCCCTTTGTGATTACTCCTCTAAGTCACAGCCCTATCACGGGTTAGACCGAATATGGGTCAGGCAGACCCAGTTTTGCAAGGGCTGCTATTTCCAGCGCCTCCATGGCTTCGGCTTCTTCGTCGCTGTCCACATGGTCATGACCTGCCAAATGCAGCAATCCGTGGATGATGAGATGGGCTGCATGCGCGTCTAAAGCGATGCCTTTATCCACCGCTTCCCGTTCGCAAGTCTCAAAGGCTAGAGCGATATCGCCCAGCATCACAGGCGGGCCGTCCGCACTCAGCGCAAGCAACTCGTCGCGTTCCATCATCGGAAAGCTGAGCACATTGGTCGGCTTGTCCCGATCACGCCATTCACGGTTGAGCGTGTGCACTTCGCCATCAGAGGTGAACAGCACACTGACCAGGAGCCGCTCATTCGCAAGCTCTGGTGCAACTTCTCCAGCGGCATTAGCAACGCGGTTAGCCAACGCTTCCCACTCGCCATTGGGCCAATCCTCAATGTCGCAATCCAGCTCCATCAGACCCCGCGTTCCAAGCGAGACATGGACCGCATGTTACACGCTCTTGTAGGGAAACCCCCGCCCTGACGGGCTGAGCGGTCCAATACAGATTTGCGAAAAGGCAGAATGGAAAACATGGCGCGGCCTCTATCCCATAAATGCCGCTGTAGGAAAGCGTAACGCTTCGCTTGTGCAGTCGATTTTGACCGCATCGCGTTGAGCCCGTGTCTTGCTGTGACCATGCAATAGCCCTACCCCGGCGCTTGGGGGATCAATGACAAAGCAGCTTACGCCGCCTCGCGTGGTCGGCACATTAGGCGCGAGCCTTCTCAACATTAATGGCATGATCGGAGCTGGCATCTTTGCCTTGCCCGCTTTGCTCTATGCTGGTGTTGGCAATTTTTCGCCATTTGCGATCCTGTTATTCGCCATTCCGATAACCTGCCTCGGCCTAATCATCGGCAAATTGTCGACAGTTTTTGAAGAATCGGGCGGGGTCCAACTTTATGTTGAGAGCACTCTGGGCAAATTTAGCGGGTTTCAGGTTGGCTGGTTCGTCATCTGCGCAAGCGGCACCGGCAGAGCGGCCAATTTCCACGTTTTCGTATCCTATCTGGCCGCCTTGTTCCCAATTTTTGATGGTCCGATTGCGCGCCCCGTAACGATTGCCTGTGCGATTGCGCTGGTCACCGGGTTGACTGTGGCGGGGACGAAGCGGTCGATTAACGGGCTGTGGGTGGGCACTGTGCTCAAACTGGCGCCGTTGGTTCTGATCATCCTTTTCGGGTTTGGGATGAACGGCGTGCCGACCGACATCACCCTGCCAACATTTACGGGGCTGGAATCGGTTGCGCTGCTGATTGCCTATGCCTTTTCCGGATTTGCCACCGCAAACATCGCCAGCGGCGAGATCAAAAATCCGAGCAGCAGCATTTTCCGCTCAATCCTCTATTCCTTGGCCGGGGTGGCGGTGTTTTATGCCGCGATCCAATGGGCGTATATCGCGATTGGCCCGGAAACAGCGGCGGGTTCTGACGAGGTGCCGCTAGCCAATGCTGCACAGGTGTTGTTTGGCGGATGGGGCGCGGTGATGATCAGCGTCGCCGCCGTCATTTCCATCGCGGTCAATCAATTGAGCGGATTTATCGCCTACCCCCGTGTGTTTTACGCAATGGGTGAACGCGGGTTGTTGCCGCGATTTTTCGCCCATGTGTCACCGCGATTTTTGACCCCGGATTACGCCATTATCTCTTACGGCCTGTTTGTTACCACCATAGCGGTTTCGGGCGCATTTGCCGCGCTGGCGACATTGTTAGTGGCGATTGAGCAGGTTATCTTCATCCTGATTTTGATCGCCTTTGTGATCCTTTGGAGGCGCAATTTTCGCGGGATGGCAGACAGCTCTGCCCCGGCTTGGTTTGTGATTTTCGCGGTTTCCTGTGCGCTGGTGGCTTGGATGTGTTTGCAATTGCCGCTTGGCGCGATTTGGCCGACATTGGGCATGATCGTGATTGGTGCTGTGCTGTATGTTCTGGCCAGACACCGTGCGGCCAATGAATTGAACACTCGACCTTCGTAAACCTCACAATCGGGACTGCGTCAATTCCCAACCGACCTTAATCGCTCACTTGCACGTCCTGAAGCGGAATGCCTTTGCAATTGGGATCAGGTCCCAGATTCTGCATTGGTCCCCGGTAAGTTGTAGGCTGCACACGGTCGTAGCAAATCTGGGTGTCTCCTTCACCCGCGAAGACCAGCAACAGCGTGTAGGTCCAGCTCAGAATGATAAGGAGAGCCAAACCGACCCGCCACCTAAGCTTCACATTGTCGTTGATGGCCCGCCAAGCCAGAAATGAGACCGCACAAAAGAGGTATGAGGTGATGCCCAGAAACCACCAAGGCTGCTCAGAAAAAGCGATGATCGTGAAGACCAGAGGCAGGCCAAACATCAGCGCATATTTGCCGAACCAGATCAGCTCCCAGCCATCACTATCGGAATCGGGATGCTTCATACGGGCCGCCGGGTCGCCCTACCCTTCGTAAGCCTCAACAATTCGGCCAACAATCGGATGGCGCACCACATCGGCGGCGGTGAAACGGATCGTGCCAAAACCTTCGGTGTGCTCCAGCTTGTCGACTGCATCTGCCAGCCCGCTCATCCGGTCGCCGCCGGGGATATCGACTTGGCGCGGGTCGCCGCACACGACCATGCGGCTGTTTTGGCCGAACCGTGTCAGGAACATCTTCATCTGTGCCCGAGTAGTGTTTTGCGCCTCATCCAGGATCACAAAGGCATCGGCGAGCGTGCGCCCGCGCATAAAGGCAATCGGCGCAATCTCAATCTCGCCGCTTTCGATCCGCCGCTCCACCTGTTCGGGCGGCATGCAATCATACAGCGCATCATAGAGCGGGCGCAAATAGGGATCGACCTTGTCCTTCATATCGCCGGGCAGAAAGCCGAGCTTCTCCCCCGCCTCCACCGCCGGACGCGACAGGATCAGGCGTTGAACACTGCCCGTCATCAACTGGCTCACAGCCTGCGCGACCGCGAGATAGGTTTTACCAGTGCCCGCGGGGCCGAGCGCGAAGATAATCTCATCACGCGCAAGGCTGCGCATATAGGTGATCTGAGTGGCAGAGCGCGGCACAATCGTTTTGCGCCGCGTGCGGATCATAATCGGCGGTTCTTCTTTCTCACCTGAGATGATCCCTTCCAAAGTCGGCTCGTTCGACATTGCGATCAACGCATCAATCGCGCCTGAATCGAGATCCTGCCCTTTGGCGAGCCGGTCGTACATCGTGGTCAGAGTTTCACGAGCGCGCGCAACCTCTTCCTCCGCCCCTTCGATCAAAACCTTGTCACCGCGCGCATGAATAAACACGCCAAGCCGGTTTTCGACCTGCACCAAATTGGCATCAAACTGTCCAAAAAGGGCCGTTAAAAGTGATTGATTTTCAAAGCTCAGCTCAGCTTTTGCGCGGCGAACTTCTGTCGGGCGAATGGCATCGGGCACGACGGCCGGATCAATTGCGCTCGTGTTTTTTGCGGTTGGTCTACGGCCCATAGGTTGCGTGCATTCTCCTCTGCTTGCGATTCGAGAGGGTAGGATGCTTGGGCACCAAAGCAAGTTCTGCGGGGTGACGCGACGGTGGAAAGTCGTGCGCGTGTCAGGCGCGCAACAGGCCCTCCATCGAACTGGGCCGTGCTTCGATCAGCTCGACCTCAACCATATCGCCGATTGCTGCATCGCCCATAAACCACACCGATTGCAGCCAAGGCGATTTGCCCAGCCATTGGCCGGGATGCTTCCCCTTGCGCTCTACGAGGACGGAGCAAGTGCGCCCCACAGTGCCCGCATTGAACGCCAATTGGTCGCGGTTGATGGCCGATTGCAGGCGTTGCAGCCGATCATCCATGATCTCAGTCGCGATTTGATTGTCCATCGTCGCCGCCGGAGTGCCCGGGCGCGGCGAATACTTGAAGCTGTAAGCATGCGCATATCCGACCGCATCCACCAGTGCGAGAGTCTCGGCAAATTCCGCCTCACTCTCACCGGGAAAGCCGACGATAAAATCGCCTGACAACGCAATATCAGGACGCGCCTCGCGGAACCGTTCGAGCAGCCGCAAATACCCCTCTGCCGTGTGCGAGCGGTTCATCGCTTTGAGCACCCGGTCATTACCCGATTGCACCGGCAAATGGAGATACGGCATTAGGCTTTCGACCTCGCCGTGAGCAGCGATCAGGTCGTCTTCCATGTCGTTGGGATGGCTGGTGGTGTAACGAATACGCTCCAACCCATCGATTGGATCAAGCGCCCGGATCAGGCCAGCCAGTCCCACTGCCCGGCCCTTATCATCCTCACCCGACCAAGCGTTCACATTCTGCCCAAGCAGCGTAATCTCACGTGCACCAGCTTCAACCAGTTTGCGAGCCTCACCCAGCAAGTCGTTAAACGGACGCGATATTTCTGCACCGCGCGTATAGGGAACCACGCAATAGGTGCAGAACTTGTCGCACCCTTCCTGTACCGTCAAAAATGCCGTGGGAGATCGACGTTTGCGAGCAGGCAACGCACCAAATTTCGCAATCGCTGGCATATCGGTGTCGGTTGCGCGCTCCCCCTTCACCGCCTTATCCAGCATATCGGGCAAGCGGTGATAGGCTTGCGGGCCAACGACCATGCTGACCGACGGCGCGCGCTTCATAATCTCCTCGCCCTCCGCCTGAGCGACGCAGCCAGCGACCGCGATCATCGGCGCTTTCTTCTGGGTCTTACCCTTGGTCAGGCGGCCAATGTCGGAATAGATCTTCTCCGCCGCTTTTTCGCGGATATGGCAGGTGTTCAGCACCACCAGATCGGCATCCTCACCCTCTGCCGCAGGCGTGATCCCCTGTGCATCCAACAGCTCGCCCATACGCTCGCCATCATAGACGTTCATCTGACAGCCAAAGTTTTTGACGCGGTAGGTCTGAGGCCGCTCATTGCGAGCGGTACGAGGTTCTGTGGTCGGTTTCATTGTGGCGCGCGTCTAGCGGTAAGCGGGGCGCGGTTCAATCGTCACTGTCCGCTTTGGGTAGACGCGACTGATGAACGCATGTCGCATTGGGCATCCGCTCGGTCCCCGGATGCGGCTTATCGGCGGGGCCGCACTCCACCATCGGCTTTCTGATGGGCATATCGGTGCCGGCTTGCCCTTGGATCAAATCGCCGGCCTCATCATCCTCATACGCGGCGATCCAGATCAGGCAATCGGCAAGCAAGCGGATGCGGTGTTTGGTAAAACTGTCATTTTCCGGCCCACAATTCAGCGTGTATACGTCCGCAGCGGGCGCGGTTCTCTGAGCAAAGCGCCGGAGCACTTCGCCGCGCTCGTTTATGACAGTACGGCGCATATCATTGGTCATCCCATCGCCGCCGTAAAAGGGTGATGTGTTGAACATGTAAGCGCGAACGGTGGGGTATTCGATCGACACTTCCGTCGCCAGCGCCCCGCCCAGCGAATGACCGACCACGACCCAGGGAATGTCATCGTCAAACCGCGCGGCTTCGGCTTCATAAGTGTCGACGGCTATTTCGATCTGATCATTGCGCAGCGTGCCGTAGAATATGTCCGTGAATCCATCGAAATCGGTCCCACGAAAGGCAAGGATACGGGCAATCGGTTCGCGGGTCGGATCATCAGCGGTGCCGGGTGCGTAGTGAGTAAACAGCTCATAGCCAAAGCCCTTATCCGCATCCTCCTCGGCAATAGGCAGGCGCTCCAACGGCACCAATCGCGAGCCGAGGTCGACAAAGAGATCATCGTCACCGGTGTAAGCATTGGTGGCCGCAATGGCGTAAGGATACGCCTCTACAGCGGCATCCCGCATAAACGCACACCATCCGCCGGGCTCAGTCCGGCAAGGCGAGCGCGATTGCGAGATGTCCGGCATGGTAGCGCAGGCGGATAGGGTGAGAGCAAGGGCCGCCAAGAATATGGTACGAAAAGTCATGAGGCGGCGTATCTAATGCATATTGTCGAAGAGCTTAACAAAAAAGGGCGGCACATGGGCCGCCCTTTTATCAATGAGACTTGATCGGTTTAACCAACCGTCGCCTTAACAATCTTGCCCGGTGCTTGGGGTGGTTCGCCCTTTGGCAGAGCGTGGACGTGCTCCATGCCGCTCTGCACTTGGCCCCAGACGGTGTATTGTCCGTCGAGGAATTCGGCGTCTTCGAAACAGATGAAGAATTGCGAATTTGCGCTGTCTGGCATTTGCGAACGCGCCATGGAGCATGTGCCTTCTGTGTGCGGCTCTGCATTAAACTCTGCTTTCAGGTCAGGCTTTTCGCTGCCGCCCATGCCGGTGCCGGTTGGGTCGCCGCCTTGAGCCATAAAGCCGGGGATCACGCGGTGGAACACCACGCCATCATAAAAACCTTCGCTGGCAAGCTCGCTGATCCGGGCAACGTGGCCGGGGGCCAGATCGGGACGCAGCTTGATTACGACGTCTTTGCCTTCGCCGTCGCCGGTGTCGAGTGTGAATGTAAGTGTATCGGCCATCGGGAATCTCCTTTGAATTTGGACGCGGTATAAACGGCTCGGCGCGCATGTCACCAGCTTGCAATTCATGCCCCTCAATCTAAACCGGCTGCCATGGCCGACCTCGAAGACGAACTGCTGGTGGATGACCGCCCGGAAAACGAGGAAGACGCGCGCCCGGATGACCGGGTCGATGATGAACGCCATGATGAGGAAAACAGGCTCAAACCAGACTATGTGAGCGGCGTTCGCGCGGCTTTGGAGGCCGGTGACCAAGCGGCCGTCTACGAGCTGGTCGAGCCGCTCCACCCCGCCGATATCGCCGATTTGCTCGAATTATTCGGCAATGATGACCGCGCGCTGCTGGCCGCATCGATCACCGATTTGATGAGCAGTGAGGTCGTTGCCGAGCTGAACGATCACGTCCGCGAATTGATGATGGAGGCGCTGGCCCCGGAAGACGTCGCCACCATCGCAGAGGAGCTGGAAACCGATGATGCGGTCCAGCTGCTCGAAGATCTCGACGAAGGCGACAGGCAAGCGATTATCGCTGAGCTGGAGCCGGAGACGCAGGCCGCGGTCGAAAGCGCGCTTGCCTATCCAGATGAGACCGCAGGGCGATTGATGAACCGCCATGTGATGGCGGTGCCGGAGCATCTGACCGTGGGCGATTTGATCGATTACCTGCGGTTGGAGGGCGATCTGGAGCATGATTTCTTTGAAGTGTTCGTGATCGATGCCTCGCATCACCCCGTGGGCACTTGCGCGTTGAACTGGATTCTCACCACCCCGCGCCGGGTCAAATTGACCGATGTGATGAAGCGCGACCAGACCTTGATCCCGGTGACGATGGATCAGGAAGAGGTCGCGTTGATGTTTCAGAAATACGCGCTGATCTCTGCCGCTGTGGTCGATGAAAGCGGGCGTTTGGTGGGTCAGATGACGGTGGATGACGTGGTGCACATCATCTCCGAAGAAGCGGGCGAGGATGCGCTGTTGCTATCCGGCGCAGGCGACGGCGATATTAACGAGCCTATTCGAGAGGCCTATTCGTCGCGCGTGCGGTGGTTGATCGCCAATCTTGGTACCGCCGTCGTTGCCTCTGCCATCATCGCGTTTTTCGGCGCAGCGATAGAGGAGCTGGTAGCGCTCGCCGTGCTGATGCCGATTGTGGCAAGTATTGGCGGCAATGCGGGCACTCAGACAATGGCCGTGGCCGTGCGCGCGATCGCTACCAATCAACTGACGCGGGCAAACACATGGCGGATCGTCTGGCGCGAATTGCGCGTTGCGGTGCTCAATGGGATCACGGTCGCAGTCCTGATCGGGATAGCGGCGGGCATCTTGTTCTCCCCAATGATGGGTCTTGTGATTGCGCTCGCGATGGTGATCAACATCGCTGTCGCAGGCTTTGCCGGCGTGATTGTGCCGGTCATTTTTGAGCGGCTGGATCAAGACCCTGCGGTCGCCTCCTCCGTCTTTGTCACCATGATCACCGATTCCATGGGCTTTTTCGCGTTTCTGGGCCTCGCAGTTGTGAGTGGGCTGGCGACCATGGGTTGAGCGCGGCGGATTGCGCTCTATCTTGAACCCATGCCCCTTCACATGACCAAGATCGCGTTCGGCGCAAAGAGCTTTGAAGACCTTGCGAGCTGGTATGAGAACAGCCCCAATCCCAAACAGCTGACCACGAAATACCGGCCCAAGCGGCATGAGGAGATGGTCGGCGGATCGCTCTATTGGATCCTCAACCATGCCCTCGTCGCGCGCAGCGAGATTTTGAGCTTTACGGAAACGCCCGATGGCCGCTGGAACATTAATTTGGAGCCGGTGCTGATCCGCGTCCACCAACAACGCAAACGCGCCCATCAAGGCTGGCGTTACCTAGCCGAAGACGCCGCCCCGCGCGACGTGGCCGACGGTGAAGATATCGGCGATGCGCTACCGGGAAAACTGGCAGGCAAGCTGGAACGGTTGGGATTGATTTAGAGGGGAAACCCATTCCGATCAGTCGTTCAGCATTCGCAACAGGCCATCAAATTCTGGATCGTATTTGATCGCGACTTCGCGAAACTGGTGCGTAATTGTTTTTAGCTCATCATTCAGGCCACAGCTATGCAGCGTTGCTCGATTGGCACTTCCTGCCGATGCCTTTGCAACTTCATGACGCGAACCGTCTGTGCAGATGCTGTCTTCGGACCCATAATAGGGCCGCGCTTGCAAGCGCTCAAAAGCGTCATCATTCATCCGCTCAATCAACCGTTGCGCGTCTTCATCGCTGATGGGCAGAACAGTGCGGCGCGTTTCGACCTGTGACGTTCCCGATTTCCAGCGATAGCCTGAGATGCGGATCAACCACTCGCCATCCAGCTGATAGATCAAGATCTGCTGCGCCGCGGGCCGAGGTATCAGGCTGCCTTGAACGGTTACGCCATAGGCCGGCGCACCTTCCAGAAATGGTGCGCAAACGTCGGACAGATGATCATCCGCTTCGTCCTCAACAGAGCATGGCGTTGCCGCTGCGCTCGCAATCAATGCAATGGCCGAACCGATCATAATCCTATCTCCCCTGCTGCCTTCGCAGACTATTGATCGATTGTGGACCTTTCATGAATGATCAGACACTTATGGCTCATCCCAACCCCGGCGCCCCGGCATAAACCCACAGCGCAATCCCCACGGAAATCACAACCGCAATTACCAAGTTCCGCAAAGGCGTCTCTGAGTTCCCGTCCACGCCCTCAGCCACCTCGCCCTTGCCGACCACCATCGGGCCGACGAGGTTTTGCAGCTTTGCGCCCGCGTAGATTGAGATCGCGGTGATGTGCAGCAGGACCATGCCGAAGACGACATAGTAGAACCATTCATGCGTATCGGTGATCGTATCGGCGGTGCCGACGCCCACCAGCGGGTTGAGAGGGCCGGTGGCTCCGTCGAATGGATCGCCCGCAAACAGCCCCATCGCGACCTGTGCAAAGGTAAGTCCCAGCAGCGCCAGCACCGCCAGCGCGCCCAGCGGATTGTGGCCGATGTGATGATCTTGCCTACCGCGCAGATATTTCCACACGCTCACCGGACCCTTCACAAAGCTACCAAAGCGCGCGGTCTCTGTGCCGATAAACCCCCAGATCACCCGAAATATCAGCAGCGCAAGCAACACATGGCCCAGCCGCATGTGCCAACCCCATTCGGAATTATCCGCGGTCAGATACATTGCAGGCAGCAGCAGCACGAACGACCAATGCGTAATCCGCACAGGCCAATCCCAGATGCTAACAGAATGCGTTTTGGAGGCCATTCAACCCCGCCCGATTAATCGTCGTCGACGCGGAATTTATCGTGGCACGCTTTGCAGCCATTGAGGCCTAGATTGCCGACCTGCTCACCAACCGCCGCCGGATCACCTGTCGCAGCGGCAGCGACCATTTCTTCGCTCGCGGCAATGGCGTTTTGGGTCGCTTCAGTAAAGCCATCGGGGTCTTCCCAGATCATTGCGAGCGCTTCTGTGTCGTAACCCGCTTCCATGCTTGATCCTTCGGGGAAGAAGTCAGGCACACGTTGCAGGCGCGTGTTAATGTCGCCAGCCGCTTCCTGAATGGCCGCCATATCGGGCGCTTCGCCTTCAAGCTGTTCACGGATCACTTTGAACGCATCGCCGATGGCTTCGAAATTGTCCTGACGCTGAGCGATTTCGGCAGGGGCATCGCCTGCCGGCGCAGCGCTTTCGCCACCCCCAACATCGCTCGCCTCGCCTCCGCAAGCGGCCAATAGGGCGATCAAGGGTGTTGCGGCAAAAAGGTGGATCGATTTCATGGCGTTAGCTCCAGTCAGCTTTGCGTTTAAGACCCCGATTGCTTCTTACCCCTTTGGCGGTGAGGGAATCAAGGCAGGCGTGTTCTTGCGATATTCCTGATAGGCCGGATCATCGCCCCAGCGTTCTTGGGCTTGCTTGTTCTGAAGATTGATCCCGCTGATCTTGGTCAGCAGCAATGTCACAAATATCGGCGAGATTACGACCAACCATGACAGACCCGAAAGCACCGGGATCGCCATGATCAAAATGCCCGTCCAAAGCGTGATTTCGCCAAAATAATTGGGATGGCGTGACCACCGCCACAGGCCGACATTGATAAACTTGCCCTTGTTTTCGGGGTCTTTCTTGAACGCGCTTTTCTGCGCATCGGCGACCCCTTCGAACGTGATGCCGATCACCCAAATCGCCGCCCCGATCCAGAAGAACGCGCCGATGGGTTGAGGGTCCTTTGTCGTGATCGCAGCCAACGCAGCGGAGGCAGTCAACACTACCCACAAACCCTGCAATGTCCATGCGACAAGAAAACGGGCCGGGTTCACTTTGATCTTTTCAAAGCGGCTGTCTGTCCCACCGCTCGCGTGGATACGCATGTACAAGAAGCTTCCCAGGCGGATGCACCAGATAATCACCATACCCGCGATCACCAGCGCGCGCGTATCGAGCGAACCAAGCGCAATATGTGTCGCCCAGCATGCGAACACGGTAACCGAAGTGTAAGTGACCGCGCCGATCGTGTCGTAAAACTTATCCGACTTCGCGACGGCGGAGGGAACAAACGCGATCCAGTTGATGACCATGGCCAGCACCACGGCCAGGAAAAACGCGGAATTGTCATGGATTTCGACCGAATTCACGCCGGCAAATATGCCAAAGGTGAAAGCGATAATGGTAACGATGATGAAGACGATAATGCTCTTCACGATTGGCCCCTCTTGTCGTTGAGCTTGCTAGCTCTTTTCTTGTGCTGCCCGTTTTAGCTCAGCCATCACCAATTGCACGTCGTGTTTGGCGTCCTCGGCGGCTGACAAAGCAAAACGCGCATAGCTTTCAGACAGCTCATCCATCCGTTCGGCAATGCGCACTTGGTTGTATCCATGACTAACCACGAAACGGCGGCGCAAAAGGATTTGCGGCAGGACCGTGTCGACATATTCGTCCACATCCATACCGAATTTCATGAACTGCTCCGGCCCCAGAGGCGTGAAAACCCAGCCGGGAATGATCAGGCCAGCATGCACATGGTCGGGAAGGTCACCGCGCAGGCTTTCCGTCATGCCGAGCACCGCGTGCTTAGCCGCGATATAGGCGGAGGATTGTTTGACCGCGCAAAACCAGCTGTTTTCACTGCCCGTGTTGTAGATTGCGCTTGGCGAGGATTGGGCGATGAGGCGCGGAGCGAACGTTTTGCACCCGTTCCAAATTCCCCAGAAATTGACATCGAAATGCGCGCGAGCCGCTTGCACATCCACATCCCATAGCGGTCCGTGGACGCCGCCTTGCCCGGCATTGTTGATAACCAGATCGATGGTCTCAAATTGCTCGGATGCGGTGTCGGCCAGAGCTTCGACTTGAGCGGGGTCTGATACGTCGCAGGGTCGCGCAGTGATGTTGGCAATTGTTCCAGCGCTATCGAGCCTAGGCCCGGGAAGGTCAGCGACGACCACCTCACTACCCTGCTCCGCCAGCCGCTTGGCCAGCGCCAATCCGATGCCGCTAGCTCCGCCCGTGATGACAGCGGTTTTCGGTGCAAAATCGCTCAAACCGTTGTCCTGGATTTCTCCGCCACTCGCCGCAGCGCGTTCACATAAGTTTCAGGCGATTGCGCGCCGGGGATCATAAATTTGCCGTTGACGATCATTGCTGGAACGCCGCTGATATTGAGGTCCCATGCTTGCCGCTCTTCAGCCACAACGCGCGCTTCCAAATCAGCATCATCCAGCGCAGTCTTAGCCGCCTGACGATGCAAGCCAACACTCACAGCAATATCGAGCAATACCTCACGATCCGCGAGCGAGCGACGCCGGTTAAAATGCGCCTTGAACAAAGCCAGCTTCAGCTGAGTTTGCACCTGCGGGCCCATTTGTTCCAATGCAAAGCCAAGCAGTTTGTGACAATCGCGCGTGTTCCACATCATCGCAGCGGGGGCTTCGTCATCCCCCTCATAGGATAGTGAGACGCCCGCGCTATCGGCCACAGACTTCATCTGGCCACGCACCGCCGCGCCTTCTTCGGGAGAGCGGCCATATTTGCGCGCCAAATGCGCGGACTGCTCTTCGCCTTCGTTTGGCATATCGGGGTTAAGTTCGAACGGACGCCAGCGGATTTCGGCGGCGATCTCTCCGTCCAGTTCATCCAGAGCCTTAGTCAATTGGCCATATCCGATGGCGCACCACGGGCACACAACGTCGGAATAGATATCGATGGTCACTTGATCGGATGCGGTTTGTGTCATTTGTCGAGCCACCATGTGACAAGTTGATGGGCAATCGCGAATTTTTGCGGGAAAATCAGATGCTCATTGCCTTGCGGGCCAGCATTGCGCGCATCTTCCAACTCCTCACGAGTGAACCAACGCGCATCGTCCAGCTCAGTTTTATCGATGGTCAGCTCAGGATCATCGGTGACCGAGTAACACCCAATCATCAGCTGACTTGGAAACGGCCAAGGCTGGCTGGCAATGTACTCGACAGAGTGTGCCTTCACACCCGCCTCTTCCCAAATTTCGCGCGCGACCGCTTCTTCGATGGTTTCGCCCGGTTCGACAAAACCCGCCAGAGCAGAATAGACCTTAGGCGGAAAGCGCGGCTGACGGCCCAGCAGCAGCTTGCCTTCGTGCTCCACCAACATGATCGTGACCGGGTCGGTGCGCGGAAAATGCTCCGCGCCGCACCGTTCACACGAACGCTGCCAGCCGCCTTTTGCGACTTTGGTTGGGCCGCCGCATTTGGCGCAGAATTGGTGGCGCGCATGCCAGTCAACCAGACTGCGCGCCTCGCCATAAATCGCCAGCTCCTCTCGCCGCAGCAAATGCATGACCTGCCAAGAGCGCGGATTGGCAGGCCCGTCCGCGTCAACGCTTTGCGGAACAGGAGCAAAGCAGGCTTTTTCCTCTAGCAGGCCAAGGAAGACCAGCTCAGTATCCTCAGAGATATCGGCAAGTGTGCCCCAGACCAGACCACCTGCATCGTCGATCTGCGGCAACAGACCGTCGAGCATCAGGACTTTGGCGCGCCAATTCATAAGCGCACCCAGCTTTTCGCGATCGACACGAATGTTGTCGGCGCGGTCCATGAGGGACCCGGAAAAGGCAATGGGCACTTTACCGCTTTGCTCTGTGGGCGCTGGAGGATGCATCAGACGCCGCCGCGCTCCCGCATGGCTGTAAGGTCAGCTTCGAGTGCGGCCATATACTCATCACGGATAGGGTACGCATCGGTCGGCATATACTGCGTCCAAAGCGCAGTGCGCATGCCGAGGTCGTAATCGACCGCGCCCAAGGTGCCAGCCGCCCCGCCCCAGCCAAACGTGCCATTGTGCGAACGACCACCAGCACCATGGCCCTGACCTTCCATCCAACTGCCCTTCATATCGGCAGTATCAGGCAATAGATCGGACACGCCAATGCGCACGGCCAACTCTCCCATGACACGCTCATTGCCAAGCTTACCATAGCCAAGCAGCATACGCAGGAAGCGGTCGTAATCCTTAGGCGTCGAGACGAGCCCGCCACCACCCGAGGGAACCTTTGGTGCATCAAGATAAATTGAGTTCGATGCCGGGTCGATCGGGAACGAATTGCCCAGCAACACGCCGTAATTGTCAGTCAGGCGGCCCTTCTCGCTCTCCGGGACGGTCATCCAAGTGCTGGTCATACCCAGCGGCTCAAAAAGACGCGCTTTCAGGAACGCTTCGAATTCCATGCCGGAGGCGACTTCGATCACACGGCCAAGCAAGTCGATGCTGTTGGAATAGCTCCACTTGGAACCAGGCTGATACATTAGCGGCAAAGCAGCGAGCCGGTCGGCCCAAACTTCGAGACCCGGCGCAGGCGTTACTGGTGGGAAGCCAGGGATCGTCTGGCGGCTGACCCGGCCACCGACAATACCGTTTTCATTATAAGCATCGAGCAGAGGCCCTTTGGAAGTGATCGAATAGCCAATGCCCGCCGTGTGCGTCAGCAGTTGGCGCATGGTAATCGGGCGATCAGCAGGGACGGTGTCTTCCAGCGGCCCTTCTGGATCAACCAGCACCTGCATATCGCGGTAGGCCGGCAGCACATCATAAAGCGGTTGATCGAGGCCCAGCAGCCCATCATCAATCAGCATCATGATCGCCATGCCGGTGATCGGCTTTGTCATGGAGTAAATGCGGTAGAGCGTGTTTTCGTCGACCATCGCATTGGAACCCTTTGCAAGGGTGCCGCCGCCGACGGTGTGCGCGTGATCCTCTTGCCCCGTGCCAAAGGTCAGCAGCAGGTTGGCAACCTTACCGTCGGAGACGTATTTTTGAGCCATCGCGGCAACATTGGGCCACGCTTCGTCAATATTGTGCGCCAGCAAGTGCCGCCCAAACGGCATGCCCGCCAGTGCAGCGGCGCCGGCCATATATGCTCCGCCGCGAAACAGGGAGCGGCGCGAGACATCGAGGGTTTCAAAGTTGCGGTATGCCATCAGGGGTTCTCTCTCAGAGGGTTATTTGACACCTGTTTGAGGGAGTCAGGATGAACCGTCAATTGCGTGGTCAAAAGAGACTTGTTTTGAGAGTCTTGAAATCAGCAGGTGTAGTACCCATATAACACACATGGGAAATCTATTTGCTTATCTATTTGGCATCGTCAGCCTGATCATCGTCATCCCTGCGCAAATCCCGCTTTTGGGGTGGGCGAATTGGGTCGCATTGCCTCTTATCGTGATCGGCATCGCGTTCGGCGCGTTGTCATCCAGCAATGGCGGGCGCAATTTCTGCCTTATCGTCGGTCTGATCGCGGTTGTGCGCCTGAGCTTGGGTGGTGGGCTCGTTTGATGCTCAGCACTTGTCTTTGAGCGCCTATTCCTGAGCAAGCGCCAGCCGCGCAGCCTTTGCGAACAAAGTCGGCAGGCCCGCATCCTCAATCCGATCAACACCCCACCAGTCACCTTTGCCGACGGGGTATTCTGTTGGCGTTAGCCGCACGATTCTGAGTGTGAGATGCGCGTGAGTGAAGGTGTGGCGGACTGCGCCTAGCTCCTCGATTTTACCCTCTATCGGCGGCTCACTAGAACCATCATCTTGTGCGCTCCAACCATCATCGGGCAGCGCGCGCATTCCCCCCAGCATCCCTGTCCCGGGCCGTGTGGTGAGCCAGACCTGACCATCACGCTCTATCCAGTAAGCCGTCCCGGTGCGTTCGGGCTTAGCTTTTTTCGGCGGTTTGATTGGCAGGCGTTCCGGTTCTCCACCCTTGCGAGCAATGCATAAATCGCTCAACGGACATAGCAGACAACGCGGCGCTTTGCTGGTGCAGATTTGCGAGCCGAGATCCATCATCCCTTGCGCAAAATCGCCTGCGCGTACGTCTGGTGTGATCGTCTCAGCCGCCGCGCGGATCGCCTTGCGCGCACCGGGCAAAGGCTTCTCAATCGCGAACAGGCGCGACACCACTCGCTCCACATTCGCATCGACCACCACGGCCCGCTGACCAAAGGCAATCGCCGCAATCGAGGCCGCTGTATACGCGCCCAACCCCGGCAATTCGCGCAGCTCATCCTCAGTTTCCGGAAAGCCCCCGCGCGCCGCGACCTCTGCTGCACACTTAACCAAATTGCGCGCCCGCGAATAATATCCCAGCCCCGCCCACGCCGCCATGACGTCATCCTCGCTCGCCTTCGCAAGGTCAAAGACAGTCGGCCACGTCGCCACGAACTTCGCAAAGTACGGCTTCACCGCAGCAACGGTGGTCTGTTGCAGCATCACCTCGGACAACCACACACGATAGGGCCACGCATCATCGCTGGGGCGCGGGTCGCCGGGCGGATTGCGCCACGGCAGCGCGCGGGCATGCGCATCATACCAGTGGAGCACAATGTCAGATAAGCTAGCGGTCACACCGGGCCTATGGCATGGCTGCGCCCAAGATGGGAAGCGACAGCTCAAACACTCCGGGAAAACCCAAAGCGCGCAGGAAAACCGCAAAGCCTTACACGCGTCCCCGTGGCGGCACGGCAAAGGCGGTCGGCGACCTGATGCCGCATATCGGGCGCACAGCGTTTCGCCGCTTTGGCTTTGTGCAAAGCTCGGTTGTCACTCGGTGGCCCGAGATTGTCGGCCCCACCCATGCCCGCATCTGTTCACCAGAGGCGATCCGTTTCCCGCCCGGCGAGAAATCCGAAGGGATCCTGCAATTGGTCGTCGCACCTGCTCATGCGCCTTTAATCCAGCAGGTGATCCCTGAGATTATCGAGCGGGTGAACCGCTTCTTTGGCTACAACGCCGTCGCACGCGCGAAAATTCGGCAAGGCCCGGTTAAGCCGCCAACTGCTGAAGAGCGTCCGAAGCCGCCGCCTTCGATCAAGCCGATCCCAATGGAATTGGGAGACAGCCTGCGCGATATTGGCGATCCGGAACTGCGCACAGTGCTGGAATCACTGGCGCGCAGTATGAGCGACAAAGAGGATAAGGACGAGACGTGAAGACCGCGATTTTGGGGGCATTTGTCGCAGCATCCGCGCTCTGCCTCCCCGCTTCTGCGCAAGATCGCGGATCGGAAAACCAATTGTCCGACCCGCGCAGCGCATTTGAAGGTAGCTCAGGCAAGGCTTGGCACGCCGAGGTATCGCGGACAGAGCGCGGCCACATTATCGGTAATCCTGAAGCCGATGCAGCCTTGATCGAATTTATCAGCTACACCTGCACGGATTGCGCGATGTTCGCACGCCAAGGCGAAGGTGCGCTGGACCTCGCAGTGCTAGCGCCGGGGCATATGACTGTTGAAGTGCGCCCGGTGATCCGAAACGCCCTCGACCTTACCATATCTCTACTGGTGCAATGCGGGGAGCCGTCAGGCTTTAAGGACCGTCACAGGACGTTCCTGATGCGGCAGGGCACATGGCTGCCCAAGGTGCAATCCGCATCTGCCAGTCAACGCGCAATTTGGGAACGCGGCGGGCGAACGGCGCGGATGAATGCAGCACAGGCGCTGGACTTTGACGATATGTTGATCGCGCGCGGTGTCTCACGGGTGGAGATCAATCGCTGCCTTGGCGATAACCGGGCTGCGCAGAGGTTGATCGAAAACGGTAATGCGGACGCAGAAGAATTTGCGATGCCCGACACACCCAGCTTTGCCCTCGATGGCGAGTTGCTGCCGAATGTGCACACTTGGGACGCACTTTATCCTGTCATTGTAGAGCGATTCCGTCCCGATCGGGCACAGTGAATCAGTCGCTGATCGAGTTTCACCTGAGTTTTTCACATATTTGACACATTTTTGCACAAGCGCATGGGCAACCCGCTTTCTTAGAAGCAGCGCATCATTATAGTCTGGACCAAAGGACCAATGGACATGAAATCGACCCGCACCTTGCTCAAATTCTCGCTCGCTGCTCCGTTGGCGCTCGCTCTGGCCGCATGTGGCGGCGAAGAAGGCGATACGGAAAATGGCGAACTGATTGCTGCGATCCCCGCGCCCGACGGGACCAATTGGGGCGAAACGGTCACGGTCAGCGAAGACGATGGCTATGTTCTCGGCAATCCGGACGCGCCATTGAAGCTGGTCGAATATGCATCGCACACTTGCGGTGCTTGCGCGCAATTCTCCGCAACCGGCAAAGACCCGTTGAAAGAGTATATCGCAACTGGCGTCGTCAGCTTTGAACAACGCAATCTGGTGCGCGATCCGATTGACCTCACCATCGCAACTTTGGTGCGCTGCGGGGCCAAGGAAAACATGCAAGTGCTCTCTGATCAGGCTTGGCAGAACCTTGAACAAACCTTTGCAGCGGTAAACCAGAACGGCGCCGCATATCAGGCCGCAGGAGAGGCGCCGACAGAACAGCGCTTTATCCAAATCGCCCAAGCCGCAGGTTTGATCGATTTCTTCGCTGCACGCGGGCTTTCCGCTGATCAACAGCGCGCCTGCCTCGCCGATACGGCGAAGGTTGAAGCCATCGCCACCAATTCATCGACCCAAGCCGATGAGCTGGGGATCACCTCGACCCCGACCTTTATCCTAAACGGTAACAAGCTCGACATTCGCAGTTGGTCGGACATCGAAGCGCGGCTGCAACGCGCCGGCGCCCGTCAAGAATAAGGCCAAACACTACCGCCCATGCAAATCAGCCGCCTCAAACTCTCTGGATTTAAGAGCTTTGTAGAGCCGGCTGAACTGCGCATTGAACCCGGCCTCACAGGGGTTGTGGGGCCCAATGGGTGCGGCAAATCCAACCTGCTCGAAGCGATACGCTGGGTGATGGGTGAAAACTCGCCCAAGTCCATGCGCTCTGGCGGGATGGAGGATGTCATCTTTGCGGGCACAGACACCCGCCCTGCCCGCGCCTTTGCCGAGGTCGTCCTGCACGCCAGCGATGATGAGGACGAGGAACTGGTGGTCACCCGCCGGATTGAGCGCGGTGCAGGCAGTGCCTACCGCGTCAATGGCCGCGATGTTCGGGCGAAAGACGTCTCGCTGACGTTTGCCGATGCCGCGACGGGCGCGCATTCGCCCGCTTTGGTGAGCCAAGGCAAGATCGCGCAAGTGATCGCCGCAAAGCCCGCCGAACGCCGCATGATGCTGGAAGAAGCTGCCGGGATTGCCGGGCTGCATGTGCGGCGCAAGGATGCCGAGAGCAAACTGCGCTCTACCGAGAAGAACCTGGAGCGGCTCGAAGACCTGATGGCGGGTCTGGATTCGCAGATGAACTCGCTGCGGCGGCAGGCAAAACAGGCCGAACGCTACACCAAGCTGACCGAGCAAATTCAACATGCAGAGGCGCGTTTGGTTTTCGCGCGTTGGCGAGATGCGGCGGCCGCTGCAAAGGAAGCGCGCGAAGCAGCAGAGGGTGCAGAGGCTCGCGTCGCCGAAGCGAAATTGGCCGCTGACACGGCGCAGAAAGAACAGGCCGAGGCTGCTGAGCGGATGTCGGATGCGCGCGAGGAACTGGCCGATCGCCGCGATGATGCGAGCGCGCATGGGCACCGCATGGCGGCCTTGTCACAGAAACTGGAGGCCGCCGAAACGCGCCTTGCGGATCTGGAGCGTCAACGCAATCGGCTTGAAGAAGATCGCATTGCCGCCGACCGGTTGACCAATGATGCCGCCGATGCCTTGGCGAAATTGGAACGGGAATTGGAGGCCTCACGCAAAGGCGTCGCCGATGCCGATGCGCAGCGCCCCGCTCTCGTGAACGCCGCCGAACAAACCGAACGCGCCAGCCGAACCGCCGAACTCGCATTGGCCAAAGCAACCGCCGACCATGCGGGGGTAGAGGCCGAATGGCGCGTCGCAGAGGCAGCCATTGAACAAGCCGAAACACGCCTTGCTCGACTTACACGCGAAGGCGAGCGGATCGCAGCGGCACGGGCCGAGTTGGCAGAGGCTGGTGACAGCGAGGCCGATGTGATCGCGGCGCGCGAGGCAGCGGATGCAGCGGCAAGCGAAGTTGCGGTTTTGCGAACCAAACTGGAAGCAGACCGCCTGCGCAAAGGCGAATTGCAAACCGCCCGCGATGAAGCCGCCACAACCCTGAGCGCAGCCAAAGCCGAACTGGCAGGGATTGAACGCGAATACACCGCCCTCACCCGCGACCGGGATGCGAGAGAGAAACGCGCAAAAAGTCGCGAGGGATTGCCCGCTGCACTCGACAAAGTGCGCGTTGCCAAAGGGTATGAACGCGCCATCGCCGCTGTTCTGGGCCGCGATGCAAAGTCACCCTTGGGCGCGCCGGTTGCTGATAGCGACGGGCGTTATTGGACGGGCAGCAACGCGCCTGCGCCATTGTCCGACAGCTTGCTAACCCATGTCAGCGATTGCCCCGAGGAATTGCGTGCCCGGCTGGCTCTGGTCCATTGCGTCGATGCCGATGATGGTCGCGCGCTTGGCCCCGGGGAATGGCTGGTCACAAAAGGTGGCCATTTGCGCCGGTGGGACGGCTTTGTTGCGCGCGGCGAAGGATCAGCAGAAGCCGCGCAATTGGAAGCGGCAAACCGGCTTAGCGAACTCAAGACGCAGTTGCCTGACTTGCGCAGTGCGGCTGACAATGCAGCTCAAGATGAAACATCCGCACGCGAAGAACTATCCGCTTTGCAAACCGCTCTGGTCGCACAAGAACGCGGTATCGCTGGCGCAATAGATGGTGAGCGCGCTGCTCTACGCGCCCTCGACCAAGCAGAAGCTGCCAAGGAACGGATCGCTACCCGGCTGGAAGAGCTCGCCGCATCTTCCAGCGATCTCGACGAACAGTTGGATGGAGCCAAAGGCGACCTGACTACTGCGCAAGACGCGCGCGCCACTCTGCCTGCACCCGATGCCGGACGCGCCGCGTTGGATGCAGCACAAGCCAAGCATGAGGCGGCCAAAACTTCGGTTCAGGCTGCCTTGGCCCAACTCGCCGCGCATGATCAGGCGCTGGCCGTTTCGCGAGAGAGATTCGCCGCGCAACAATCCGACCATTCGGGCTGGAAAGCGCGGTCTGGTGAGGCTGCCGCGCGGGTCGCAGAGGCCGGTCGCAGGCTGGAGGAAATTGAGGAAGAGCGTGCGGTTATCGCAGCAAAACCAGCCGCTTTGATCGCCGAGATTGAACAGGGCGATGCGGTGCGCTCGCGACTGACGCAGGAGCTGGAAGCGGCGCAGGCTGCGATGGATGCGTGCCGGGATGTTTGCGGTGTTGCTGACCATAGGCTGGCGGCCTGCCAAGAGGCGCTGGCCACAGCGCGCGAGGGTCGTGCCGGATTGGTCGCGCGTGCCGAGAACCAAGAAACCCGCCGCAGCGAGATGGCGCGCATTTCTGGTGAACGGTTTCAATGCCCTCCCCCACTGCTGGCCGAGCGGTTCGATTTTGCTGAGGACGACATCAAGCCCGCCACCGAGGAATCGGAGGAAATGGACCGCCTAACCGCCAGCCGCGAACGCATCGGACCGGTCAATCTGGTCGCCGCCGAAGAACTCGCGCGGATCGAAGAAGAGCACGGCAGCAGCGCCAGTGAACAGGCGGAATTGACCGAAGCGGTGGGCCGGTTGCGCGGCTCCATCGGCAATCTCAACCGCGAGGGCCGCGAACGTTTGCGTACCGCATTTGAAGAGGTCGACGGACATTTCCGCGTCTTGTTCACACGATTGTTTCAAGGGGGTCAGGCGCACCTCGCACTGGTCGATAGCGACGATCCATTGGAAGCGGGTCTAGAGATTTACGCTCAACCTCCGGGCAAACGCCTGCAATCGCTCTCATTGCTTTCAGGTGGAGAGCAAGCGCTGACCGCAACCGCCCTAATTTTTGCGCTGTTCCTGACCAATCCCGCGCCGATTTGTGTGCTCGATGAGGTCGATGCGCCGCTGGATGATGCCAATGTGGAGCGCTTCTGCGACTTACTCGATTCCATGGTTCGCACGACCAAGACGCGCTATCTTATCGTCACGCATAACGCTGTCACGATGAGCCGGATGCACCGATTGTTCGGTGTGACTATGGCTGAAAAAGGCGTCTCGCGCCTCGTCAGTGTGGATTTGGGTGAAGCGGCGCTGATTGCGGCGGAATAAACCCGCTTACGCGTCGCCTACTTACGCTTCAATAGCGCGGGCCAACCGGGTGCGAATGGTCTTCAATTTGGCGACACTTTCTGCAGGTGCAAAAGCAGCCTGAACCACCGGTGCACCTTGTTGCGCGGGCGCATCGCCATCGCCATCCGCGCGCCGATCACCGACACGGCGATCCTCTGACCGCCGATCTGCTCCCGAGCCACTCGACCGCAAAACGGCCTCCGCTCCCTTGAGCGTATAGCCCTCTTCATTGACCAGCTGGTTGATCGCCTCAACCATTTCGATGTCGGTTGGACGATAGAGCCGCCGCCCGCCACTGCGTTTCAGCGGCTTGAGCAGCGAAAATTGCTGCTCCCAATAGCGCAGGACATGCGGCTTTATATCGAGCGCTTCGCTCACCTCGCCAATGGTGCGAAAGGCGCTACGGTCCTTGCCATCGTTAAATTCAACCATCGGTTTGTTCTATTCAACCCTTGGCGATGCGCTCTTTGAGCAGTTGGCTGGCGCGGAATGTCATAACCCGGCGCGGCGTGATCGGAACCTCGACCCCGGTTTTTGGATTGCGGCCAACCCGTTCATTCTTGTCGCGCAGCACGAAGCTGCCAAAGCCCGAAATCTTGACGTTTTCACCCTTGTCGAGCGCGTCTGTCATCTTGTCGAGAATTGCTTCGACCAGGTCGAGCGATTCCGCTCTGCTAAAACCCATCTTGCGATTGATAGTCTCAGCTAAATCGGCGCGAGTAAGTGTTCCCACTGAACGCATCATACGCGTAACTCCTTATGCTGTGCGACCCTTTGTCTGACGTGGACTGTATGGATATTTTGTAAAATTCGCAATCGTCTGAGCACAAATTGCACCATTGCGTGTGATGACACCGGGCGCATGAGCAAGCTAGATCCGGACGAGGCTGGCGCCCCATGTGAAGCCGCCACCCATCGCCTCAAACATCACCAGATCACCCGATTTGATGCGCCCGTCACGCCGTGCCACATCATAAGCGAGTGGCACCGATGCAGCCGAAGTGTTGGCGTGTTGATCGACCGTCACGATCACTTTTTCAGGCGCGATACCAAGCTTCTTAGCCGTCGCGTCGAGGATGCGTGCGTTCGCCTGATGAGGTACGACCCAATCTATATCACTGGCCGAAATACCAGCGTCTTCAATCACTTCATTCAAGACGTTGGACAGGTTCACAACCGCGTGACGGAACACCTCACGGCCCTTCATGCGCAAATGACCGACCGTTTGTGTGGTGGATGGTCCGCCATCAACATACAGTAAATCATGGTTCGCGCCGTCTGCATGCAGGCGGCTAGCCAGCACGCCGGGCGCATCCGCTCCAACCCGATCATCTTCGCGTGGAGCCTCCAGTACAACTGCGCCCGCACCATCGCCAAATAGGACGCAAGTGGTGCGGTCTTCCCAGTCGAGAATGCGACTAAAAGTTTCTGCGCCAATCACCAAAGCGCGCGTGCCTGTGCCGGTTTTCAACAGCGAATCGGCTGTGGTCAGCGCATAAAGAAAGCCTGAACACACCGCCGCAACATCAAATGCCACACAGCCATTGCAGCCCAGAGCATTCTGAACCTTGGTCGCAGTGGCCGGGAATGTGTTATCCGGTGTCGCAGTGGCAAGCACAATCAAATCGATATCCGACGCTGCAATTCCGGCATCATCCAGTGCCTTGCGCGATGCTGCGATGGCCAAGCTGGCGGTGGTTTCTCCGTCGCTAGCGATATAGCGCTGACGGATGCCGGTGCGCTCTACAATCCATTCATCCGAAGTGTCGATTTGCGCGGCAAGTTCGGCATTGGTGACCACCCGTGATGGGAGTGCCGACCCTGAGCCCAACAAGTGCGATCCGGTCACGCTGTCGCACCCTTTTGCGAGGCAGAATTCGCAGCACCTGCACCGTTCGATTTCAGCGCATCCTCACCCAGTTCAGCCAGATCCTGTGTGATCCGCTGCGTCAGATTGTTCTCAAGCAAGCGCGCCGCAACTGTCACTGCCTGAGCCACGCCCTTGGCAGTCGCGCTGCCATGGCTTTTGACCACCACGCCGTTCAACCCAAGGAACACCGCCCCATTGTGGTTGTTGGGGTCAAGGTGATGGCGCAGCAATTCCGTCGCAGGACGCGAAACCAGAAAGCCGATCTTGGAACGCAGCGAGCTGGTAAAAGCCTGTTTGAGCAAATCGGTCACAAACCGCGCCGATCCCTCAATCGCCTTCAACGCGATATTACCGGAGAAGCCATCAGTCACAACTACATGGGTTTCGCCGCGATTGATCTTGTCGGATTCAACAAAGCCGTCAAATTCCAGCGCCAGAGCGCTCGCACCAGACAATCGTGCCGCAGCATCGCGCAAAGCATCGGTGCCTTTGATCTCTTCGGTGCCGATATTGAGCAAGCGCACTTTGGGCCGGTCAAAACCATTGACGATCCGCGCATAGGCCGCACCCATCACCGCATATTGGACCAGATTGCGCGCATCCGCTTCGGTGTTCGCGCCAAGATCCAGCATCACTACATCATGCGCCTCTAGCGTGGGCATCAATGCGGCAAGCGCTGGTCGATCAATGCCGGGCATGGTGCGCAGAGCGATCTTGCTCATCGCCATCAACGCGCCAGTGTTGCCAGCCGAAACTGCAGCGCCTGCGCGCCCATCTTTCACCGCACCAACCGCAAGGCCCATGCTGGTGGTCTTGGCGCGGCGGATCGCTTTGCTCGGCTGTTCATCGCCGCTGATCACATCGTCGCAATGGAGGATTTCGGAAGCTTGACGCATTCCCGGGTGGTTATCCAAAGCGGCTTCAATCCGCTTCTCATCACCCACCAATAGGAACTGAAAGCTCTCATGTTTACGGCGAGCGATTGCTGCGCCTTCGACCATGGTGCGCACGCCTTCATCGCCGCCCATCGCATCAAGAGCGATACGCGGATGTGTCATGCGCCAGGTCCTTTTATCAAACTAAGAGCTCAAATGCCCTTAGGAACGATCACTTCGCGGCCGTTATAATAACCACAAGCCGAACACAGATTGTGTGGGCGTTTCAGCTCACCACAATTGGAGCATTCTTGGAATGCTTCGACTTTAAGCGAATCGTGTGCGCGGCGATTGCCGCGGCGATGTGGGGATACTTTTCTCTTTGGGACAGCCATGGCGGCACCAGTTCCTCAAATAAATCTTGCGTCTGCGCGAGGTACAATCCCCACGCCAAATGTTTCGAAGACCGCCTTTAGGGCAAGGGTGCGACGCGCACAAGCAATACAAGTGCGCAAAGCGTCCAAGCCGGTTCTGGCGGGAAGCCGCGCGCTATAACGGAAAAATCGAAGCTTGCAAGCGGCGTGAGCACCGGGCATCTGACTTGCAACAAGATCAAGACGGGGAACTTTTCGATGACGCTTATTCTTCCAGTGACGCTCAGCGCGGCAGCGGCGGCTGCAATTATCAATATCTGGCTGATGATGCGGGTCGGTCAGGTCCGCCAACGCGAGAAGGTCAGCATCGGCGATGGCGGCAATGACTCGGTGATCCGCCGGATGCGCGCGCATTCCAACTTTATCGAAACTGCGCCATTTGTGCTGATCCTGCTCGGCGTGATTGAAATGAGCGGCAAAGGGTCGTGGTGGCTCGTCTATGTCGCCGGTATCTATCTGCTCGCACGGGTCGCGCACAGTTTTGGCATGGATAGCGGCGATGCCAATCCGGGCCGGATGATCGGCACGCTTGTGACTATGGTGACGCTGCTGGGCCTCGCGATTGTCGCCGTGCTGATCACCAGCGGATTGTTTTAACTCAGCGCATAATCGCTGACGAAGGCGTTGGTTTTGCGCTCTTGACCAAAAGTGCTGGTCGGGCCGTGGCCGGGGATAAAGGTGATATCTTCGCCCAGCGGCCATAGGCGCTGAGTGATGCTGTCGATCAGATCCTGATGATTGCCACGAGGGAAATCGGTGCGCCCGATTGATCCTTGGAAAAGCACATCGCCGACAATGGCAAACTTGCTTGGGCCATGGACAAACACGACATGGCCGGGCGTGTGACCGGGGCAATGAATCACATCCAGCGTCAGCTCCCCCACGGTAACCGTATCGCCCTGCTCCAGCCAGCGATCAGGCGTAAAGCTGCGCGCCTCCATTCCATAACGTGCGCCGTCATCGTCGAGCTTTTCAATCCAGAAAAGGTCGTCTTTATGCGGCCCCTCAATCGGAATACCCAGTTCCTCCGCCAGCATCCCTGCCTGACCGCAATGGTCAAGATGGCCGTGGGTGATGAGGATTTTCTCAAGCGTCACGCCAGCTTTAGCGACGCCCTCTTTAAGCTTGTCTAGATCGCCACCCGGATCAGTGAGCGCCGCCTTCATGGTCTTTGTGCACCAGATCAGCGAGCAGTTCTGTTGAAGCGGTGTCACCGGCAGGATGGCGGCCTTCATGGGGGGTGTTTTGGTCATGACCTATCAAATGGAGTGATCGGCATTTCATTGCAAGCTCACTTCAAATCCACCGAAGACCGAGCGCCAGTATGATCCCCAAGACGACGAAGAGACGGTTGAGGTTTGTGCGCATCGTTCGCGTGCCGATCAGCGTGAGCAAGGCTCCCGATGCGCAGATAACAAAAGCCGCACCGCTCAAGAGAAAAACTTCCTTTGAGCCATAACGCCAGGAATCGGAAGCTGGCCCTTCCGCTCCCCAAGGATAGCAATCTGGCTGAACCGCGACCTTGCATGACTCTGCCCCCACCGCCGCTACAAGGTCCATCGCGATCGGAATTCCAATCAGGCTCATGACAATCGCGCTCAGCCAAAGCAAAGCGTCGAACATCTTCATATCCGCCCCCCCTTCCAGACAACCCGGCCAATCAGCTGCATCTCGTCCGCGCTCACATCGACGGGGGGATAGGCGAGGTTCTGGCTAAGCAGAGAGAAGCGCCCTGCCCCGGCCTGCGCGACGCGTTTCACCATCAGAGTATCGCCCAACCGCACCACATGCACTCCATCGCGGAACGGCTGCGCGCGGCGGTCAATCAGGATTTCATCGCCATTGTTGAGCAGCGGCTCCATCGAATCGCCCTCCACGGTGATCGCCGATAGCTGCGCGCCGGCCAGCCCTTGTTCGGCCAACCATCGGCGCGAAAAGCGGAATGCGTCGAACGCCTCCTCTCCCATCGGTAAGGTACCGGAACCGGCTGATGCGCCGATATTGAGCCGCGCGACATCGACCCAATCGGGCCCATCGGCGGAACTTCCTGCGGCGGCGTAGGAATTTTCCTCAAGCGCGCCTCCAACGGGCCCACCAAGTTCCTCTTGTGGCACACCAAAGAAGCGAGCGAGCATCTTGCGATCCCCTTCCTCCAGCTTCTTGGGCGAACCTTTCTTAATGAATTGCTGGAGATAGCTCGCATTGCGCCCAAGCAATTCGGACAAGCTAGCAAGGCTAGCGCCTTTTTCCTTTGATAGGTCGAGCAGCCTTTTGCGGGCATCCATTTCGTATTCTCCTGCACCGGAATTCATTTTTCCTTCCTATACGAAAGATTTTTCCTAGACAAGTAGGAAATGGGATGGAACATTTAATGAACATCGAGCGAATCACTCAACATCGATTCTCCCGGTCGCAACCACTCAAAGGGGAGCTCCCATGCTGTTACGCAAAGTCGAAAAATTCCTGGCCCGTCATGATATGCCCGCCACCAAATTTGGCCGTCTCGCCGCGCATGACCCTCGCTTCGTCCTGGACCTACGGATGGGTCGTATGCCGCGCGCAAAGACCGAAGCGCGCACTCTGCGCTGGATGGCGGAATACGAGGAACAGACGCTGGACCTTCAGGCTGCCGTTGCCGGACAAGCCGCTCTTGCCGCCCACATGGCCCACGCCTCATTCGAGACAAAGGGTTTTTCCTATGCTGCTTGATCTGACTCAATCCGCCGCACCTTGCGAAATCGCTGGTTTTGAAACTAAATCCGCTGATGTTGCCCCGCCCGCTCGCAAAGTCCCGCGTCGCTACCGCCCGCGCCGAACGGTCTCGGATCGCGTGCGAGAAGCGGTATTGGTTCTGACAGAGGGACGCGCGGACCTGCTCACCCACGAAGAGACCAATTGGTCCTCCATCACCTTTGCCGGCACCAGGCATGAGCTGATGCTGGATTTTAACGGAAGCGAGGAAGTCGCAGCGGGCGAGGATTTCATTGCCGACCTTCCCGAGCACGAATTCACCATCCCCGGACAGCTGGTGGCCGATGCGACCATCAAGGAAGTTGACCACCGCTTTGGCGCCGATGAACGGATGGTGGTGACCGTGGTGCTCTTGCTGCTTGAAGACAACTGACAGCGAGCCGGCAGGGAAACTGGGGCGAGATCACACTCGCCCCACAGCCCCTAAGCCTTGATAACGATCATCTTTTCGATGGTCATTTCATGGCAAGTATAGGGAATACCGCCGACACCGTGCCCCGATGTCCGAAGCCCTGCAAACGGCATCCAATCGGTGCGGAATGCGGAGTGATCGTTCACCATCACGGCAGAGGCATCAATATTGCGATAGGTGTGCATCGCCCCAGCCAGATCATTGGTGTAAACTGCGGCCTGAAACGCCACATCGAGCGAGTTTGCCTGAGCAATCGCATCGTCAACATCATCATAGGAGTAGACGCAGACGACGGGGCCAAACACCTCATTTTGCGAGATCGTCACGTCGGCGGGCGGATTGAGTAGCACGGTTGGCGCATAGGTCGTCTCAGACAGCTTCTCACCCCCGCACAACACTTGCGCGCCAGCATCGCGCGCCTCATCAACCCATTCGGCCACGCGGTCGCACTCTTTGGGCCGGATCAGCGGGCCGCATTCAACGTCTTCTTCGATTGCATTGCCGACCTTCAAGGCTTTGGCAGCATCAGCCAGACGGTTCGCAACTTCGTCCACGATGGACCTATGCGCAAACACGCGCTGAACAGAGACGCAAACCTGACCAGAATGATAGAAGCCACCCTTAGCAAGGCTGGGGATGGTCGCGTCCAAGTCAGCGCTCGCATCGACGATCACGGGAGCGACCCCGCCATGCTCCAAGGCACAGCGTGTGCCCGGTGCAAGCTTGGATCGCAGCGACCAGCCAACGCCCGCCGACCCGATAAAACTGAAGAAAGCGACGCGCGGGTCGCTCACCAGTTTCTCCGACGCATCGCGCGGAGTTTGAACAGCGCGTGCCCAACCTTTCGGCAGGCCAGCCTCATGCAGAATGTCGATGAACTCAAAGCACGAGAGCGGCGTATCGCTTGCTGGTTTGACGATCACCGGACACCCGGTGGCGACTGCCGGTGCGACCTGGTGCACGATCAGATTGAGCGGGTGGTTGAATGCAGAAACCGCCACCACAACGCCAATCGGTTCGCGTGTGGTCCATGCAATCCGCCCGTCACCCGCTGCCGTTAGACCCATCGGGATTTCGGTCCCTTTGAGCGCACCAATTTCGTGGATGCACAGCTCCATCCCGTTGATCGCGCGGTCAACTTCGACACGTGCGTCAATCAGCGGTTTGCCCCCTTCATTGGCGACCTGAAACGCCAGATGGTCGCGGCGCTCCTTCATGATCTCCATCGCGCGGTGCAGGATCGCAGCCCGCTCATGCGGCTTCATCCAGCCAGAACGGTCCCGATGCAGCGCCTCAGCCTTTGCGAGATACCCATCGACGGTTTCCCAATCGGCTGTTGGCACACTGCCAATCACCGACCGGTCGAACGGATTGACGACTTCATGCATGTGTCAGTTCCTATCTATCGATCAGAGTTCAGCGGACAGCTTTTTAATGTCGATATTCAGGATCTGATCGTTTTCGGTGTAATCGACCGGACAATCAATCAGATGCACGCCCGGCGTATCGCGGCAATGCGCCAGCACTTCAGTCAGATGCGCGGACGATTCCACCCGGTGACCATGGCCGCCATAGCTTTCGACATATTTGACGAAGTCAGGGTTGCCATAAGTCAGGCCAAAATCATCAAAGCCCATATTCGCCTGCTTCCACCGGATCATACCATAGGCATCATCGCGCAGGATCAGCACAGTCAGGTTCAGCCCCAAACGCACGGCTGTCTCAAGCTCCTGAGAGTTCATCATGAACCCGCCATCGCCGCAAATCGCCATAACCTTGCGATCAGGATAGAGCATCGCGCTCATCATTGCCGACGGCAGGCCAGCGCCCATTGTCGCAAGCGCATTGTCGAGCAAAACGGTGTTGGGCAGATACGCCGTGTATCCGCGCGCAAACCAGATTTTGTAGACGCCATTGTCGAGGCAGATGATCCCGTCATGCGGCATCGAATCGCGAACCTGCTTCACCAGATGCGGCGGGAAGATCGGGAAGCGGGTGTCGTCCGCCAAACCACCAGTGTGGTCCAGCTCGGCCTGATGATAGGCAATTGCCTTGTCAAAATTCCAGCTGCGGTTCGGTGTGATGTCGTCCTTCATCTGCCAGATCGCATTGGCAATATCACCGATCACTTCGATCTGTGGGAAGTAGACAGGATCAACCTCTGCGGTCTTGGTCGATACGTGAACGACCGTGACGCCATTGTCTTTCATAAAGAAAGGCGGTTTTTCGATCACATCGTGACCGACATTGATGATGCAGTCAGCATCCTCGACCGCGCGGTGTACAAAGTCACCCGCCGACAAAGCCGCACAGCCCAGAAATTTGGGATGGCGCTCATCAATCACACCCTTGCCCATTTGTGTGGTCAGGAACGGAATGCCGGTCTTTTCAACAAACTGTTCCAGCATCCGACCACACAGCTTGCGGTTCGCACCGGCGCCGATGACGAGCACCGGATTCTTGGCCGCTTCAACCGCTTTTACAGCGGCGCGAACCGCTTTGGCTTCGGCAGATGGACGCCGTGCAATGCTCTTGGGAAGCGGCTTGTAATCCTCTGTTGGTTCTTCCGCGATATCTTCTGGCAGCTCGATCAAAGTCGCGCCCGGCTTTTCTTCTTCGGCCAGACGATAGGCTTCGCGCACGCGGCTGGGGATGTTGTCACCCGCCGCGATTTGAACCGAATACTTCGTCACCGGCTCCATCAGAGAGACGATATCAACGATCTGGAAACGGCCTTGCTTCGACTTCTTGATCGGCTTTTGACCGGTGATCATCAGAACCGGCATTCCGCCCAATTGCGCGTAGGCAGCTGATGTCACAAAGTTCGTCGCGCCCGGCCCAAGCGTCGCGACGCATACGCCAGTTTTGCCGGTGTGACGGCCATAGGTTGCGGCCATAAAGCCTGCGCCTTGTTCGTGGCGGGTCAGGATCAGCTTGATCTTTTTGGAGCGCCCCAGCGAGTCGAGAAAATCGAGGTTTTCTTCTCCCGGCACGCCAAAGATATATTCGCAGCCCTCAGCCTCAAGGCACTCGATAAAAACGTCCGAGGCTTTTTTGGTATCTGTCATGTGTATTCCCCCCAATATGCACGCAGGCGATTGCAGCGCCCAGTCACCTGCGCAGCAAAGCGCGGCAGGTTACGTTAGCCGGGCCGTGATGACCGAGCCTATGATGCATGTATTGCAGGAATCCGCCAGAATCCAAGCGCGAAGGCGCACAAAATGTGTCTCGTTTCTGGCTTAATAGCCCAGACGCGGGTCAAACACGGGACCAACCGGCTGGCCTGCACGATACTTTTCGAGGTTTTCAAGAAAGCGCGCGGCACTCCGGATAAACATCTTGTCTTGCGCACGGCCCGACAAGTGCATCGAGATATGCGCATTGTCGAGCGCCCATAGCGGATGGTCTTCGGGTAAAGGCTCCGGCGTGGTCACATCTAAGAACGCGCCGCCAATAGTCTTGGCCTCCAATGCCGAAACGAGAGCCTCCTGATCGACCACACTGCCGCGTGCAATGTTCACCAAAACAGCGTCGGACTTCATCGCGGAAAGCTCATCAGCACCGATCATGCCTTCGGTCTCCGGCGTCGCTGGCACCGCAAGGATCACCCAATCGAAGTCTCCCAACTGATCGCGCCATTGATCGGGAGTAAGCACGCCCTCGCCTGCTGTTCGGCGCACGACAGTGACATCAACATCAAACGCTTCGAGGCGAGGTTTGATCAAGGCTCCGATCGCGCCAAAGCCCAAGAGAAGCGCCTTAGATCCAGCCAATTCCCGCTTTCCAGGCGAATCGAACAGCCATTCGCGGCGCTCCGCTGCGCGCATCACATCGCGGTATCCCTTGGCAATGTTGAGCATTCCCATGACCACATATTCAGCGATGGTGATCGCGTTGATCCCGGCGCCATTGGTTACCGTAATATCTCGCTCAATCAGGACATCCATCGGCAGAAAATCGAGGCCCGCATAAATCGAGTTGAGCCATTTAAGATCGGTTGCGGCGTGCAATGTCTGCGCCATCGCATCCTTATCGTTCATATCGAACCAACCAATCTCTGCGCCCTTAACGGCCTCGACGGCTTCCTCATGGGTCATAAACCAGCGGACATCGAGGTCGGCGGGAAGCTGAGGTTCAAGCAGAGGGCGGATCAGGCCAGATATGGCCAGACTTGTCTTGGGCGAAGTCATGTCAGTTTCCAATCCCATCCCAGCGGGTCGCCATCCATCACATCAACGCCTTTGGCTGCCAGCTCATCGCGGATTGCGTCCGATGCGGCGAAGTCCTTTTGAGCGCGTGCGGCCTTGCGTGCGGCGAGAGCGTCCTCGATTTCGGCTTCGGTGATTTCAGCGGTCTTAGGCCGGATGCGTAGCGCCTCACGCGTCAGGTCGAACAGGCCAAGCCCCAGCACCGCATCCATATGCTCAATCACAGCGCGCTTGATACCGGCATCGACTTTCTTGGTCGCGAGTGCATCTTCAAGAGCCGTTAGAGCAACAGGCGTTCCCAGATCATCGCTGATTGCCTCATCGAATTTGGCGAGTGGGCCAGCAAACTTGGGATGCTCGGCAACCGGCTGGCTTTCAGCGTCCTTCAAGCGCTCCGCTCCCATCACCATCCGTTTCAGGCGCGTGAGAGCGGCCTCCAGCCCCTCCCACGAAAACTCTAGCTCGGATCGGTAATGCGCTTGCAAGCACATTAAGCGATAGGCGAGCGGGTGGTAGCCTTTGTCGATCAGCAATTGCAGCCGCAGGAACTCGCCTGAGGACTTGGACATCTTGCCTGAGCGTTCGACCAAGAAGTTGTTGTGCATCCACATGCGCGCGCCGGAATTTTGCGCTTCGCTCAATCCGCCACAACCACAAAATGCTTGGTTCTGCGCGATCTCATTGGGGTGGTGAATTTCGCGGTGGTCGATGCCGCCCGTGTGAATGTCAAACGGGAAGCCAAGCAGCTTCTCACCCATCACAGAGCATTCCAAGTGCCAGCCGGGAGCGCCCTTGCCCCATGGACTGTCCCACTCCATCTGCCGCGTTTCGCCTGCCGGGGTCTTTCGCCAAATTGCGAAGTCAGCCGCATTGCGCTTGCCTTCAACGGTATCAATGCGCCCCTCCCCGTCTTCGGTCACAGCGCGAGCAAGGCGTCCGTAATCCTCAACGCTCGCCACGTCGAAATAGAGGCCGCTTTCCAGCTCATAGCAGTGGTCGGCCGCCATTTTCTCGCCCCATGCGATCATCTCTTCAACATATTCGGTAGCACGCGGATGCTGCTTTTTCTGGACGTTCAAACGGCCGAGATCGCGTTCAAAATCCTCTTGATAGAACCGCGCAATGTCCCAAGCGGACTTGCCCTCGCGCGCGGCCATTTTCTCCATCTTGTCCTCACCCTCATCCGCATCCGAAGTGAGATGGCCGACATCGGTGATGTTGATCACATGGGTGAGCTTCAGCCCCTTATGCTGCAACGTCCGGCCAAGCGTATCGGCAAAAACATAGGCGCGCATATTGCCGATATGCTGGTAATTATAGACTGTTGGACCGCAGCTATAGACGCGGGCTTCGCCAGCATGGACGGGCTGGAATGGTTCGATCTCACGAGTGAGCGAGTTGAATAGCTTAAGCGGTGCAGAGGTGTTTGAAGCGTCATTCATGGGGCGCAGGCATGCGCATGAGCAGTCGCCCCGGTCAAGGGGGCGTTGCAGCCACGTGCCTTAACACGCCGCCGCAAAGTCGACCGCTTATTCCTCTTCGTCTTCGTCTTCTTCCTCTTCCTCTTCCTCTTCCTCTTCCTCTTCCTCTTCCTCTTCCTCTTCCTCATCGCTGATCCACAGGTCTTCATTACCTGCGCCCGTCACCGGATCATCAATCAACGGATCATCGTTGAACTCATTGTCAGGATTGATCGTGATGAGATTGCCTTCGACCAATCCGGCGACCAAGCCCCCTTCATCGTCCACCTCCTCCTCAATAAGGTCGCGAATTTCAACCTCTGAACCGCCAGTGCCAATTTCACCTGAGCCTGGGTCCGTTGGTGTTGGTGTTGGTGTTGGCGTTGGTCCTGGAGGGACAGTCACCGGCGCGCACGATGCCGGGTTTGCAATCAAGCAACCATTGATCGTCGATGCAGCCGCGAACACGCTGCCGAGATCGACCAGCGCAATCGCATCAATTCCGGTGACGCCAGCGACGGTGCCGTTGATTACAATCGGCTGAGCGGTGCTGCCCGCGGTGCTGATAGTAATGGCGTTCACGTTAAAGCCGCGGCGTTGATCGAAATCGATCCCGGGCACGGTGTTTTGAATGAACACCTGGCTGGCGATAGTCTCGATGATCAGCGAATCTGCGCGGATCACGCCATTGGGGCGATCCACCCCGTCACTATTCTCCAACCGCAGATCGACATCCGCCACGCTCAGCCCTTGAATGTCGTTAAAGGCCGTGTCGGTTGCCGCGATAAAGTCAGTCGCAAAAATCTCGATTGTACCGGCAAGCCCTTCGTTCGCATCAAGCAGGAATATACCGCCATTCGCTGTGTCGAGCCGCACCAAATTGAGTGCATCTGCGACAAAACCGGTATCAAACGTGGCACCATTGATCGTGGCATCGCCTCTGATTTCAATGTCGCCTTCGGATTGAAGGATCAACGCACCTGCCTGACCAATATTCTGCTCTGTCGCAGACGAGCCATCGCCCGCAGTAACATCCAGCGTGTTGACCGTAATCAATCCGTCAAGCGAGCTGCCATCGCTGCGCGCGATAAATTGAATATCGCCGCCAGAATGGATTTGTTGAAATTCGGTGTTGTCGACTTCGAAGAACGCTCCAAGCCCGCCTTCATTGTCCGTACCTGTTCCGCCGACGACCACATCGCGGAATGTTTCGAATTCAATCGTGCTTGTGCGTGTTGCATCACCCAATTGGCCATCTGTCAGAATATCAACATTCGCAGCGGCAATCCTGATTGTCTCACCCACTGCGGAGCCCTCGATCCGCGCCAGACCGCCCGCGTCAATATTGAGAGCGCCCACTGCATCAACGTCGTCGGTAATCGCCACGTTCTGTTCGGCAGTGATTGTGATGTCGTCGCCAGACGCCTGCGTAATAGCGGCAGCACCATTCATGCTCGCAAGCGTGACGTTCTCGGTCGCAGAAGCTGACAAAACATCTAGATCGCCGTCGGTCACTACCGAAACCGCTCCATCGGTTGCAGTCACATCGACGACCAAACCGCCGCTTGATGCGATATCGATTGATGCGCCTTCGGCATCGAGCAAAGCGATAACGTCAGCATCGCCAATCTCAATCGCACCGCTGGCCAACAAATCGGCATCCATTGCGGTCAAGTTCGCCATTTCAATCGAGCCGTTGCCGGCTGTGATATCGGCCGTGCCACCGGCTTCGACGGAGCCGGTTAGGTCGCCATTATCAGCGATCAACGTAGCATCAGTGCCCGCTCCGACAGTGCCAAAGTCAATTGTATCACCCACCGCGCTGAATGACGTTTGCGTGTTTGCCGTATCGAAGTTGATCGCGACACCTGAGACATTGGCGCTGGTCGCAGAAGTGATCGTCGCCACATCAACATCGCCGTCCGCGTCCAGCCTCAGGCCGATGCCGCCAACAATAGTGCTCTGACGGTTCGCTGAATTGCCAGTGATATTGCCACCAGCTGTGACGGTCAGATCACCGATCACCGCTGCAATATCGGCGAAGCTAACATTGCCGTCCGCGCTCAGGGTAAGCGTATTACCGCCTTCCACATCGCCTGCATCAATGTCCTGCGTGGCGAACAGGCGGGTTGCTTCTGCGCCCGTGACAGTGCCGCCTGCCACAACCGAGCCGTCCGTCGCCCTAAGCGTGATGCCGCCGCCGGTCACAGAGCCGGTGTTAACTGATGTGCCTTCAACTTGTGTCGTGTTGCTTGATCCACCACTGACATCACCGACGTTTACCGCGCCGCCGCCACGTGCGATCACATCGCCGCCTGCAGTTGTTGCGGTGATGTTTTGCGCAGTAATCGCGCCGCCTGCGATCAAAGAGACACCGCTTTGCGCACTTGTGTCCCCACTCAAAGTGATATCACCACCAGCTGTCAGTGAAATAAGATTGCTGCCTGAAGTGCCGCCCGTGCTTTGTTGCGTGACTGCGATTGCGCCGCCAGAGATTGAACCGTCCGCCACAATGCTCGCGGTGTTGCGAGTGTTGGTGATGCTCACATAGTCCACATCACCATCTGCAGTCGCAGTGAAGCGCCCGACCGAGCTGGCTGTGCCAATCGACAGATCGCCAGTCGATGTGAGCTGCATCACGCCTGCGTCAAAGACAGCGCGCGCGATCAAGTCACCTGTGGTGATCCCTGCGCCTTCGATCGACAAATTGCTCGCTGCATCGACATCGCCAGTGCTTACCGGACCATTCACAGCGGTCAGATCAACCGCACCGCCAGAAGTGATATTCGCGGTTGTGAGCGCGACATCAAGTCCAGCGCCGCCGCCGATAATGACAGGGCCAGTATTGCCACCCATTCCACCTGCGTCCGGCGTGCCGGTCGCCGTGGCGGTCACATCGCCGCCTGCGTCAATCTGACCCACATTGATGAATTCCGCCAGCAGCGTCACATCATCATCGGTCTCAATGTCTCCGGAGCCCGTGTTCTGACCGATCAAGCCATTCACCGCTGACAGCGAAATCGCATTGGGCGATTGGATCAGGTTGAAAAGGATATCGGTCGCACTGGTCAGGCTGATCTGATCCGCAATCACATCACCAAGGGCAATGAAGTCAGCATCCACACTCAAGGCGTTGGTCGCGTTCAGGTCGCCGCCCTGCACGGCGCCGCCTGCATTCAAGGTGATGAAGTCAGTGCTGGTCGCGCTGATAAAGGCGATGTCACCGCCCGCATCGACGGTAAAGCTACCGCCTTGTGCGTCGAGAGCGCCAAAACCGACATTGCCGCTCGCATCAAAATCAATTGCGCCTGCAACGCTGACCGCACCATTGCCGTCAATATCGCCTGTCGTCGCGTTGAGCGTGAGATCGCCGCCGACCATGCCGCTGTTGAACGTGACCGAGGAACCGGTGATCGACGTATCGCCGCCGCTGATCGCATTGTTGATGTTGGGTGTGCCCGTCGCAGTCACCGTGATCGCATTGTCCGCATTGAGCGTACCGGTTGCTGTCACATCTGTCCCACTGGTGAGAGCAATGTTCGAGCCAGCGTTTGCCTCGCTTGCAAACAGTATCGTACCGGCTTGACCTGCATTCGCTTCATCAAAGACAATCGAGAACAGGTCGATCCCGCCAGCATTCGCGGTCGCGCTATCCAGACTGATCGAGCCATCGGCATCGACAGTCACATCATCGCCTGCGGTCACGGTGCCCAAGGCTGCATTGCCAAGAGCGCGAATGGCCACATCTTCGCCCGCCGAAAGCGCGCCAGTTGCACTGACATCGCCGCCTGCGAGCAAGCCGATGCTGCCCGCTGTTGGCGTACCAGCAGAAGTCGCCCCTCCGGTCAGCGCGATGTCTTGCGCCGCACTGATCAGGATATCGCCGCTATTGGTGGTTAGTGTGCCTGCTTGGACATTACTGCTGACACCTGCGGCTGACAGATTGATTGCAGAACCGAGGGCAGTCGTAGACACATTGCCAAAGCTGGCCGTGCCAGCGGTCGCCGCTGCGTTGACTGCGCCATTAGCGCTTACATCGCCAATAGCGATTTCTTCGGCATCAAGAGTGACACCGCCGGCGCTGACAATGTCGCCTTCACCAAAGTTGGCGGCAATAACGCCATTCGACGCATCAAGCATTATGGCGCTGCCAGAATCGAGTAGATCAAACAGGATGTCCGATGCGCTGGTCAATGTGATACTGGATCCGAAAACCGATCCCACGGCGACAGAAGCACCATCAGCATTGACTGAGTTGCCAGCGTTCAAATCGCCGACATCGATATCACCATCTGCGAACAAATCGATATCACCGCCCGCAACAGCCGAAGAGAATTGCGAAGAGGTGATGGAACCACCATTGGCGCTCAGGAAGATTGAGCCGCCAGCGTCCAGATCATCAAATCCGACGCTGCCCGCATCGATTTGAATTTCGCCAGGAACACTAGCGAAGCCAAGGAAAGCATCTCCATCTGCTGCAAGGAAAATGCTGTCAGGAGAGTCCGCCTGGCCGATGTCGATTGAACCACCTGTGTTCAAATCAATGCTGGTCGAGCCTTGGCTGAAAATACCTGCGGTGAAGTCGCCGGGGACGGTGTAGAACCCTTCGATTGGGCCGCCGACTTCTGCGACGGTGGTCAACTCGCCGCCAGTGATGATCCCGCCAACGCTGATCGATGATCCGACATCAATGCCGATATCATTGGCGCTGGTCAGAACGCCTGTACCAACCACGCTGTTCGCAGCGCTCAGGAGGATCTGATTCGCCGAAATCGACGCATCAAGCAGCACAACATTGCCGGTGTTACTGGTCGCGCTGAACGTGCCCGTGGCGTTCAAAATCGTGTCGATCCCATTTGTGCCCATCACGATGTCATTGCGCGTAGTGATCAGGATATCGGTTGCATTGATGACTGCCTGCCGAACAAACAGTTGGATCACGTCGTTATTGGAATTCTGACCAATCTCGATCCGGTTCGTCGCGGTCATATCGCCAAGGCAGATGATCCCTTCAACGCACGGTTTCGACAACAGGCCGTCATCATCACTCAGACCCATATCGCCCGGAGGCGCATCGACGATATCAGCGCTGATTGAGCCTGCGATCAAGGTGCTATCCAGCCCCTCAATCGCATTGCCGGTCAACACAATCGCCCCATCATTAGCGTCCAGAGCGCCATCAATCACCAATGAGGCAATCGGGCTTCCGCCGAGCGACAACAGGTTGTCTTCACCACCAGCATTCAGCGTCAAATTGGGGCCGCTGTCAAACGGGTTGGCCGCGTTGATCAAGTCGGTCGGATTGTTCGCAGCCGAAAGCAGAGCGCCAGTTTCGACAATGATGTCATCACCGGAATTTACGATCAGCGCATTGTCCGCCGCAGTGTTTGATCCGGTCTCAAAGATGACGTTGCTACCAGCGGTAACCCGAATATCGGCATAGGAAGTGACATCGCCGGTGATGATCGCATTGGAACCCGGATTGAATCCGGAGATACTACCGAAATCCTCAAAGCCAGCCTCGACTATGATCCCGCGGAAATTGCTGACACCTTGTGGGCCAGTTGCGGTGGCGTTGTTCAACACGACATCGCCGCTTGATCTCAACAACATGCCCGGCTCAGTCCGCAGGTCATTCGCGACGATATCGCCGCCAGCGAAGATCAACAGCTCACCAGTGGAGTCGATGATTGAGCCCGCTTCTGAGGTGAACGATCCGCCAATATCCACTCGGGTCGATGAACCAATATCAACGGAGGTCGTACCCGCTGTGTTGTTTGTGTGCGTGACGTTCATATCGCCGGGCGCAGTGAAGACCGCCGAACCGCCAACCAACAATTGATCAGTGCCGTCAAAGGCAAGGTTGATATCGCCCGAGCGTGCATCCAGCGTCAAATTGCCGCCCACATCGCCTCCATCAAGGGAGATCGACGCGCCGGTCAGGTCGACGTTACCGCCGCTCGTTACGCTGCGCACAATTGGATTGAGCTGTGCGTCGATGCTTATGAAGGTGCCAGCGGTCAGATCGCCAAAGCTGGCATCGCCCACCGATGCAAAAGCGTTGATCGAGGTGTCGCTGTCGACATCGCCCAGATCAATGGCCTGAGCCGTCAGATCGACAGCTCCGCCGCTATCAATATCACCCAAGCCCGGTGTCGTGGCGCCGATGGTGCCGTTGACCGCTGATAAGGTGATGGCGTTGGGCGACGTCACCCCGTTAAAGCGCAGATCGCCCGCAGCGATCAACGAAGCGGTGTTCGCTTCAATACTGCCAATTGCCATGTTGGCAGCCGAATTGAGATTGGCGACGCCGCTGACCAAGATCGTACCGAGCCCAGTGATGTCGCCCGTGTCTGACGTTACGTTGAGATTGCTTCCAACATCGCCTGCATCAAGATTGACAGATGCGCCATTGATCGTCGTATCACCGGTGCTCATTGCATTGCCGACCGATACCGCGCCAATTGCGTCGATGGAGATGAAGGTCCCGCCTGCATCTGCGGTGCCAATATCTACTGAACCAGCAGTGATGAGGACGTTATTTGCAGCCGATATGCTCTCGACATTCAGCGTTCCGCCAACGTCCAAATCAACATTGTTGGCCGCGTTATTCAAGAATGCTTCTAGTGAATCGCCGACCAGATCACCGCCGACATCCATCGTAATCGCGGCACCTGTGAGATCCGCCCCGGTAAAGATCACATCGTTTAGTGCATTTGTGACGATTGCGCCGCCTGCCGTCAGCGATGCGCCCGGTGAAACAATCACATTTTCTGATGCATCGAGGTTGATGACCGCATTCGCAACAAGATCGCCTGTTACATCGACATCACCATCAGTCGCAGTGAGGTTGATTGCGCTACCCGCATCGCCGCTACCCAAAGTAACGCTTGTCCCGACGATCGTCGTATCGCCAAAGCTCATTGCGCTACCAACGGAGACCGCACCTGCCGCACTGATGGATACGAAGGTTGCGCGCGCATCTACAGCGCCAATATCAACCGTATCGGCCGTGATCAGTACGTTGTTAGCAGCCGAAATGTTGTCGACGTTCAGCGCTCCGCCAACTGTCAGATCAACATTGTTTGCCGCGTTGTTCAGGAAAGCTTCCAGTGTGTCGCCGACCAGATCACCGCCGACATCCATCGTGATCGCAGCACCGGTGATATCTGCCCCTGTAAAGGTCGCATTGCCAATTGCGTCTATGAGGATGGAGCCGCCTGCAGTCAGCGATGCTCCCGGTGAAACAGTAACATTTTCTGAGGCATCAAGGTTGATAACGGCGTTCGCTGCGAGGGCACCTGTTACGTCGACATCACCATTCGTTGCATTCGCGTTGAGGGTGCCACCGACGTCACTGTCGACCAGTGCGACCGTTGCGCCCACAATGTTTGTGTTGCCTGCGCTAATCGCATTGTCGATCGAAACCGCGCCGGTCGCATCAATATCTGTGAAAGTACCACGTGCGTCCGTGGTGCCGATGTCCACTGTATCGGCCGTGATCAGAATATTGTTCGCGGCCGTCGCAGTGGCGAGATTCACTGCGCCGCCTGCATCGATGGTAATGTTGTTCGCTGCGTTGTTGAGGGTAGCGACCACATTGTTGGCAGTAACGTCGCCGCCCGCATTCAGTGTAACGGCTGTGCCTGTAATGTTGGTTCCCGTCGACGTAATGTTGCCGCCAGCATCAGCGTTAAACGCTGCTCCGCCCGTCAGTGCGCCGAACGTGATATCTTGTGTTGCATCGAGGTTGATAGTGCCGACAACGGTGATCGCACCATTGCCTGTAATGCTGCCATCGGTGGCATTCAGTACAAGCGACCTTCCGATATTGCCGGTGTCAAGATTGACCGATGTGCCGGTGATCGTGGTGTTGAAGCTGGACGAAGCGTCGCCAACAATTGCCGCACCAGTGGCAATAATCGTAACTGCCTGACTAAGCGACTCCACGCTATCGATATCGACGGATGCAGCATTAATCGTAGTCACGCTGGCCCCAGTAAAGGCGCCGCCGGTCAATGCGCCAGTGATGTCGAGACTGAGCAGTCCGTTGGCGTCCGCGCTCACAATATCGGCATCGCCGCCGACGGTGATCCCTAGGCCCGGACTCGTCGTACCAGCGAACAATGCGCCTGCGGTCAAATTCCCGCCTACGTCAATTGAACCTGAACCACCGGCATTTACATCACCCAAGGTAGCATCGCCGACCGCGTCAACACTGGTGGAACCATCGGAGGTCAGGTCACCGACATTCAATGCTCCGGCGGAGGTGATGATCACGCCCAAAGTTTCAGATGTGGCCGCACCAGCTGAGAGATCGCCCACAGTTGACGTCAGCGCGACAAAGCCACCAGTGGAGGTGGTGTCGCCAATTGCTATACTGCTTGCTTCCAGCGTGACTCCTGCAGCGGCGATAATATCACCACCAGTGATTGTATCGCCATCAATCGTGACCAAGCGCGAACCATCAATGTTAGTGTAACTGACATCTCCGCCTGCATTTAGCCGAATATCCGCAACCGCTCCGGTCGTTGTCAGAGAACCAATGGTGATGTTGCCGGCCAACGCATCGACGGAGATTGAGTCTGTTTCGGCGGTACCGATGATGACATCTGCCGCAGAATCCAGGCCCACATCAGTAAGGCCGGATATTGTGTCGATCGAAATATCGCCAGTGTCACTGGTGAGGTTCGAGATAAAGCGCGCGTTGAGTGTTCCAAGATCAATCTCACCAGCATCAATCGTAACCGTGCCAGTATTGATTTCCGACGTGTCGACATTATCGACCATAACCAGACCACCGGCGTCAAAGTCGATAGTTTGACCAGAGATCGCGCTCACGCCGATAATATCTCCACCAGCGTCGATATCGATATTACCATCCCGCGTGACAGGATCGCCATCAACGTTGTTCAATGTTCCGAAAATCACATTGCCTGTGGCGCTCAGATTGATCGCGTCATTAACAGCAGACGCGACGATGATGCCCGTGCTTGCGCCAACGATATCACCAGCAGTTGCGGTGAGAGTGACGGTGCTCGGGCTGAAAATACTGTCGTAACTGATCTCATCAGCGGTGATCGACACAGGGCCACCTGCGTTGATATCACCATCATTAAGCGCGATGAATCGTCCGCCGTTTACAACCGAAGTAAAGCTGCCTTGGAGATCAATGGCATCCAGTGTCGACGTTTGATCCAATCGGCGCACGGTGATGATATTCGACGCTGTGAGCACCGCAGATCCGGTCACAACAAGCTGTCCATCGCCAGACATTGAGAACGACATATTGCCAGCAGATGCTGCAATCAGATTTCCGTCAACGGTGATTGGTCCGCTGTCAGACGAGAAGCTAATCCGGCCTGCGTCGGTGCCGGGATCGCCAGTTGCATCGATCGTGAGGTTGCCAAAGCTGATCAGGCCATCGGGGTCAGTCGATACATCACGGATTGTGACTTGACCGCCAGCACCAGCCCCATTGGTCAGGCCTGGTCCGCTGGTGCCATTGGCGATGATCGTTGTGTCGCCAAGATTGATAATACCGGGGCTGCCTTCGACTGCCTCGATCAACGGCGTACCGCCATTGCCCCCGCCGCCGACGCCTGCGACCGCGTCGCCCACAGCAATGCCGCTGTTAAAGCCCGCGCCGCCAGCGCTTGCGCCAAAGCCTTGTGCGATCAGCGTGACTTCTTGGATCGTGATCGTCGCGCCAGTTGCACTGAGTGTCGGAGAGCCCCCTGTGCCTGTTCCGCCAACGCCGCCATCGCCCGCACCATTGACCGTGTTAACCCCGCCGCCGGAGCCGCCGGCTCCGCCTGTGCCTGAGCTGGAAAGCTCGAATGGGACCGAGACAGCCTGAACTTCGATATCCGCGCCATCGACCGCAATAATTCCTACGATGCCGCCGGTTCCATCACCGCCATTGCCGCCATTGCCAGCTTCGCCGCCGCCGAAATTGCCGCCGCCATCGCCGCCAGTACCGCCAAAGCTATCGGCATTTATGCCAATCGTATCGGCATCAAGAATGACGCTTGCATTGTCTTGGATCGCGATCGTTGCAGAACCGCCCATGCCGCTTCCGCCAGCACCGCCAAGCCCACCTGCAACCGCATCGATAGAGCTGGAAGACGCTCCTGCAGCGTTGCCGCCCGTTGCGCCAGCGGTGATCGAAGTGACCGAGTTAGCAACGAAGCTGCCGTCAGCACCCCTCACGACAAGGCTAGCGTCACCGCCTGTCGCATCGCCCCCATCGGAACCATCATTGATGCCAATGCCATCGTTAAAGCTCGCATCGCCACCTGTCGCGGTTGCGTCAATTACCAATGTTCCAAAGACAACTGAGACATTGTCGACCAACAATTGAGCGACACCTGCAGTACCGTTGCCGCCAAGGCCGCCCATATTGCCTGTGCCGCCGTCACCGCCAATCCCTTGTGAGATAACGCTGTAGTCTTTGGACACGGCATCATCTTGGGAGAGCGTGATTAGCGCCGATCCGCCGGTACCATTGCCGCCCGCGCCGCCATTGCCAGCAGCTGTGCTGGTCGATGCTCCGGTGCTGTTACCGCCTTCGCCGCCGGTACCGCTGGAATTGACGGTGAGCGAGTTGAAAGAAAGGTTGCCCGCAATATCGTTGAACACAGCGTTGCCGCCGACCCCATCGCCGCCAGCACCGCCGCCTTGATCAGGGTCGCCGTTAAAAGATTCGCGAGAACTGCCACCTTCACCACCGAACGCCTCGGTTGAAACCACGACTGTATCCGCGTTGATTGTTGCGGTTCCATCCAGATTGAACACAGCGTTGCCGCCGGTCGATGAGCCGCCATCTCCACCGATTGTTCCGCGTGAAAATCCGCCCTCGCCGCCAAATCGATCTTCATTGCCAAGCGCTTCGACGCTCAACGTGTCGGTAACGGTTAGCGAGCCCGAGATCGCATTGAGTGTCGCCGTTCCGCCTGTGCCGTCGCCGCCATCGCCGGCATTGGTATCATCCTCGATCCTACCACTCGCACCGCGACCACCAACGCCGTCGGACGCGACAGTGAGATTCGTAACGGTCGCATCACCGCCATCAATGTTGAATGTAACCTCGCCGCCTTGGCCATCACCGCCAGAGCCCACATCAGAAAGGCCATTTACCGGATTGATGTCGCCTACAGCGATCTCACCAGCCGGACCGCCAAAACCGCTTGACGAGACAACAATATCGTCTGCGGTCAAAGTGCCGCCAAGAATGTTAAACTCGGTCAGTCCTCCTAAACCGGCGCTGCCATTACCTTCGAAAAAGGAATTGAAGACCTCACCGTCAAACGCAAAAGTGCCGTCGGTGCCTGCGTTCAGGTCCTGAAAGTTCAGACTGCCGCCCGGCCCCTGAACAGTGATACGCACAATACCGCCAGTGCCGGAGGCTGCGTCACCGCTATCATTGCTGCCTGACAAAGCGAAGCCATCGGCGGAGAGGAATAAAGATCCACCAAAACTCATCGAAGCATCATCGGCGAGCAGGGTGATTGTGCCGCCTTGACCACCGCCAGCTTCTTCACCAGTCACGCCAGAGGTTCCTGATCCACTGGATGAGATCGAGCCAAAGCCGTTCACATTGAAAATCGCGCTGTTGGTTGCGGTGAGTGATATATCGCCCCCCACATACGATGTGGCCGACGTTTCACTGATCAGAAACTCGTCAGCCGAAGCGCTCGCTGAGAATGAGATACTGCCTAACGAAAGCAGGCCATTGTCGGCCGACACGGAAATGGTGCCGCCTTGCTGAACGGAACCAGCGTTGCCGCCGGAATCGTTCGTGCCCAGCGACAATCCGCCGCCAATGGTCAATCCTGATCCGGTGCCAAATCCCGTATCCGTAACTGAAACGCTTATCGTATTGCTGACCGGCGCGCTGACATTACCGCTTGTTCCAAAGAACAGCGATGCGCTGCCAGAAATGTCCAGAGTTGTGTCGAAGTTTGACACGGCGATTGTACCGCTGCCACGACTGATCTGACCGTCAATAGGGTCTGGTCCGCCATCAAATGAATTTGTGGCACTGGCAAATCCTGAAACGTCCAGAGATCCTATCGTGTGGAAGCCTCCGGTTGCATTAAGCGCGAAGGTGCCAACACTCGCATCGTTTGACTGAACAATTGTGTTGTCCGAGCCACCGCTTGCCGTTGCCCCCATGTCAACAGAAAGCCCACCCCAATCAGCCGATCCGTCGCTAAGGTTGATGGTAACATCGCTGCTCGACGAATCGCTGCCTTGCCGTCCGCCTGACACGTTCGTTGCCAGTGTTCCCGCACCGTTTGCATCTGCATCAACATCGATGGTTCCACCCACACTGAATGAGATACCTGAAAGGTTGATATCAACCGCACCAGCGCTTGCCGAACCGCTTTGATTTTCGCCAAGACCACCATTCGCGGACGTATCAATATCCAAACCGTTTGATATAGAAACGGACGCATCATTGATGACGTTAAAAGTGACATCGCCCGCCACGCCGTCTTCGCCAATGCCATTGCCACCATTGTTGCGGAAATTGGCGGTATCGTCGCGCCCGCGCGCGCTCGCATCCAGCGTGAGGCTATCGTCGATATTCAAGGCATCAAGTGCCGACACAGAACCAGCGGTCTGGCCAATCGAAACCGCAATATCGCCGCCAATCCCATCGCCATCGCCAGCAGTCAGCGTCAACGAGCCACCAATATCGATCCGCCCTTGCCGCGTAACCGAAAGATCAATTCTCTGCCCCGCAGTCAGGTCAAGGTCGACCCGGTCTCCGGACAGACCTCTGGCTTCGATCGTATCATTTGCGGTTGTAGCGCCTGCCTGAATAGTGAGGCTTTCTTCAGCGAACGCGGTAACATCACTGCGGAAGGCAACATCTTCGATTACGATGCTGCCCGCTTGGTTTCCATCAACCGTCTTGTCGACTGTGTTGGAAGACACCTCAACAAGCGATGAACTGCCATTGGGATTGCGGACCAAAACATCGGCTTCCGTGCGTTCAACACGATTGCCGGTCGTAAGGATAATCTCACCATTGGATATGCCGGCAGTCTGCGCAGAGGCGTACCCGACACTCCCACTAACCAGCATGGTGATCGCGTCATTTTTGGGAACCGAAACGAAATAGATCGCCTGCTCATCGGTGACGCCAAGTGAGGATGAGCCCGTGGTGGTTCCTGTATGAACAATGCCGTTGTCGTCTTCGCTGCCGACATTCACTGAGATGTCGAACAGGTTATTGCGGATCGTCATTTCCGCTTCTTCCGCAGCGACATAAGCTACCGAGCCGTTGACGGTAACGCTTCCGTGTTGCTCGATCCGCGGCGCGACCAAGGCAACGTAGGAATTGTTGTTGTTCGCCTGAATCGACGCGCCGCTTTCGATGCGAATGGCGCTATCGACGGGCGAGCCTACGAAGTTAAGATCGGTGCCCCCGCTCGCCACGCTGGATTCGTCGACCAGGCTTGTGCTCAGCAGCAAGCTACCAATGTTGAACGTAGCAGTTGACCCAACCACGATACCGCCCGCACTATAAAACCAGACATTGCCACCGGTGACCGCACCATCGAGGACCCTCGATGTCACATTGCCATCAATCCGAATTGCGCTGTCAAAATCGGGTGTGAGGATGCGATTGAGCACCGTGTAATCGGAAAGGCTGGACGTGAATTCGAGATTGCGACCGTCACCCAGAAACGTGACTTCGGTGTTTGGTGCACCGGGGTCAAATGTGGTCCAATCGATGATCGCTGAGCTGGCTAGAACATTGACTTGGTCGACCGCGACACCGGGGTTGAACTCGATCTGCACATCATCAAATCGCGCATTTGCATTGACATTGATACCTGCAACTCCCGGCGGCGGGATCAACACAAACGGCGTAATCGTCGATGCAACCGATTGCGTCTGCTGCGGTGTTCCAGGCGCAGGAGCAATCGGAGCTCCGGGCGCGGGGACGCTGGGAATGACAGGAACAGACGGCACAGTGGGCGCGCGCTGAACCATCACGGGCGATGCGTTCGGCACTGCTACATTGTTGGTCTGTGCGTTAGACAGAATTGGAATTGTCTGCGTGGGAACAGGCTGCGGCTGCCTCCGAATACTCGGGATCTCAGACCGCACATCACGGCCCATCTCCGAACGCGCATTGCCGCGCATTTGCAGCCGATCCTGCATCGTGATTTCCAAACCAGTCCCCGAAAGACCCGGGCGAACCTGCGCATAGGCAGGCATGCTCGCCCCCGCTGCCAGAGCCGCAGCCGCAGCAATCATGGAGCCAGAACGCATCCAATTGCGGCGCGAATTAAGGCGGGTTGTTGGATTTGGTTTGGTCATCTCTGCTCTCTCCCGCTGGCTCATTTGAACCACGGCTCAATTTGCACGGTCAGCGACATCAGCGCGCGGACATCCCCCCTGCTCGTCGCGAAGGTTGTGCGCTCAAGCGGCACCGCCAAGGTAAAGTCGAGCGCTGCTTGACGCCCCAAAGTTGCACGCGCGCCCCCGCCTAATGACGTCAGGCGATCCGTGCTGTCCGCTGCATCGTTGAGCGAAACACGCGCAACGTCGAGAAACACAAATGGCTGCACCGCATATCCGTTGGGTGTGGGCGGGACGAGCGAGCCGTAAGACGCCTCGAACTGAGCGCCAAAGCCCTTGTCACCGATGATCGCGCCCGGATCATATCCGCGCCCGACGGTAAAATTACCGCCTGAATATTGCTCATAGCCCAGCAAGCGATCCGGCGAATATTGGAAACGCGTGCGGGCCGCCAAAGCAAACAAGGGCGTCGGGCGATAAGTCGCAGACGTCGATCCGCGAACAAGAAACCCGGTCGTATCCGCGTCAACGCGGCTGGGAGGGATCAAGCCCGGCGTCAGGCAATTGACAAAGCCAACACCGCAAGAGGGACTTGCGCCGAAGACATCGACACCTTGACGCACCTCCAATGACGCTTGGTAGGATAACCGAGGTTCAACCCCGGAATATCCGCCGCGGCCATTGATGCTGTCTTCATCCGCGCCCCAATAGTCGGCGCGGACAAAACCAACACGCAATTTGTCTTCGCTAAAATCGAGGCCGCTGAAATCGACATTTTGATCGATGAAATCGCCCCCTGCACTGATTGTCAGGTTTTGCGCCTGCGAGCGGATCACTGGATAACGAGCATAAGCGGAGCCGATAAACGTCGTAGTCTCGAACAAGTTTGGCCCAGGAATGTCGGGCTCAGTAAATGCCAAAGTGCCAGCGAGGCCCAATGTCAGCCCTTCATTGCCAACTCGGAATTCGTGATAGCCCGAAACAACCGCTTGCTCATCAAAATCGGTGGCAGAATAGGCCGAGAGCATGGTTTCATCACCCAGTCCCGTAATCCCATTGGCGCGCAACCGCACCAGCAATCCGCCGCGACCAATCGCGCGCGAGCCAAAGTTCTGAATGTTGGCATCGACGATGATCGGTTGATTGACGACATCGAACACACCGACCACATCGCCAGGCTGCCCGCCTTGTTCGGCTGGTAGTGGCTGCAAGGTCAGCCGCACATCAAGGCCCGGAATATCGCGCGCTAACAACAGATAGCGCTCTGCATCCTTGGCGTTGAAAACACTCTGTTCTTCGAGCTTACCCAGTACCCCGCGTAAAGTGCCCGCAGAGGGCCCCGCATCGCCGCGCACTTGAACAGAACGAATGCGCGCCAGCAGCACATCAAACTTTACTGCACCGCTCTCACCGATAGTCTGCACCGGCACTTGCACTGCGGCCAGATACCCTTGTGCTCGCAAAGCGGTCGCTGCTCGGTCGCGAATATCACAAATAGTGGCAACAGCAATTTCCTGCCCGACATAGTCGGCCCAGCTTGCATCCAATAGGCCAGCATCAATCCCATTCAATCCGGCAAATTCGGCGGCGGTGAATGTGAACGTAAGGTCCTGGAATTGCGGCGCTGCAAGCGGGCATGGCGCACGCTCAATTCCCCCCTCGACAGAAACAGCGCTGCGATCCCCGCGCAACTCAGACTCGATCCCCGGGCGGTTCAATTCCTCGCGGGTCGGTGCTCCCGTTGCTTGCGCAAGGGCAGCGCTTGGCACGACAAGACCTGCTGCCACAGCGAAGAGACACGCATGTTTAAAACCCGCAACGCGGTGTTGAGTGAAGACCGTGTTTTCCATTATTCTGCCGCCGATCCAGTAGAAGCTTGCATGCCAGCGCGACCCGTATTCGAAAGCAGTGGCCGGGCTGCATCGCCGATCACCGCAAAGCCTGCCCAGTAATAGGGGTGCGATGTTTGTGCGTCATTCATCAGAACTTCGCGCGATTGACCCAGCGCATTGCCGATCATCTGACTCTCACCGAGCCGGAACATCTCCGACATCAATCGCTCTGTCGCATCAAAGTCATCAGGCGCAGGCCAATGGCTCGCCATGACCGCGCGCCCGCCCGCTCCGATAAAGGCGCGGACCAGGCCTTCGAGTTCGCTGCCGCCACCGCTGGACAGACCCGCCGCGCGCGTTGCCTCAACACTGGCCGCGCCCGCTGTGTCGCATGCCGACAGGATCACCAGATCAGCATCGATATCCAGCTCGAAAATCTCTTCAAAGCTGAGCAAGCCATCAGAGCCGGTGCTATTACCAAACGATGTGACCAAAGCGGGCTTTGATGGGCAGTTTGGATTGGGCGGTGTGACCAGACCATGCGTTGCGAAATGCAGCACGCGGAAATCATCGAGATCCGCCTTTGCCTTAATCCCATCATCGGTGAACGCGCCGCCGGTCAGAACCTGCGAACGGTTAGCTCCGATCAGGGATGATGCAGTGACCAATTCCGAAGAGCTGATCGGATCATTCCACTGACCAACCGGCCAATAGCAATCCTCATCGCCCGGATTGGCTCCGGCGGTGTACGAGGCCGGGTAGGCCGCACCAATCGGGCTGTTTTCACCCAGTCCCAGATATTGCTTTGACGCCGCCGACAGCTCAGTCTTGCGCGATTGAACGAAGGCCTCGGCAGAGACAGCTGTGCTGACCATGCGGCCTTTGCCCAGCCAATTGACGCCAGTGAAATCGTATTCATCGCCATTGGGCTGTGCGACGCGTTGTTCATACAATGTTACCGAGGCATCATCTGCTACCAACAGATCAACCGGCAAACGCAGCATTGCGCCATCGGGTTCAAAGATCACATGTTCCGCCGCCGCAATCTCACTCGCGATTGGATCGAACAGGGTTTTGTAAAGTCCACGCGCGGATGCGATGTCGAATGGGAAGGTCACATATTGCCCGCCATCAAACACCGAAATCGTCTCACGAATAATGTCGACCTGCTCGCTTAAATCGTCAGTCGTGATGTCGACTTTATACGCTTTGGCGGTGTTTTGGTCGGTGTAGAACATGTAGACATCGTCGCTGATCACAGCGAGGCGAGCATAGACTTCGCCAGGGCGCAAAACAGCGCGGAACTCGCTGAGTTCGAGCGAGGATGGCGATACGACGCGATATTGCGGGTAAGCATTCAACTGCACCTGAGTGCTCAATTGCGCACGTTCCAGCACTGCGATTTGTGACGAAAGCTCTTCCATCTGCTGACGTGTCGCAGCGTTTTGTTCGCCATTGCCGAGCGCTTCGAAGCGGATGCGCGAGCGTTCAATATCGCGGCCCAGATCGATTGACTGGCGGAACAGACGCGACGCCTCGTCAGAATTCGCGCTGAGCTGACGCGCAAGCAATGCCTGCGTTTCGGCAACGCCGGGACGGATCAACACTTGTGCCGCGCGGAAAAAGTCTTCCGCCGCTTTGGGGTCGCTGCTGACTTTGCCAGCGAGCAGCTCGTAATAGGGATTTAGCTGATTTGCGAAGCCGGTGATCGCATTGCGTTTCCCGACCGCGCGCTCGATGACCTTGTTATACAGCGCCATCGCATCGCCTTCACGCCCTTGACGCAAAAGGAATGCGGCGAGCCGCGCCTCAAGCGCGCTGACTGCGCGGCGTTCGGGATATTGCGCCTGAACTAGCGCCAGCCCGTTGCGCAGATAGCTTTCTGCGTCAGCGGTATTGCCGCGACTTTCCGCGATCAGTGCCAAATCGGCGAGCACCTGACTACGCAGCCGCGTAATCGAAGTAACGCGGCCATCGCGCACTTCGATAGCCTGCGAATACGCGCTAACCAGATCGGCGCGTGAGCCGTCAAGGTCGCCGCTCAACCGCCGCGCAGTGCCACGAATTTGCAACGCCTGCGCGTCGATAATTTTGGCGCGTTCCTCAACCGTGAGGCTCAACTCATCAACCACTCCAAACAGAAAGCCGGAGGCTTGTTCTCGGTTGAGCCGTTCCGAGATTGGCTGCGTGATCGACAGCCCACCATCGATGGTTTCTGCACCCAATGCTGAATCGGGAAGCGCCTGAGAAAGCCGCTCAATCGCTGCTTCATCAAACCCCTGATTGAGTAGATGGATTGCCTCAAAATTGCGCAACAGGCGCGCGGTAATTGGATCATCGCTTCCGAAGGTATTGGCCTGCTCAAACAAGCGGTTGGCGATACTGAATTCGCCTAGATTGCTCTTTTGCAAAGCACGATTGACGAAGAATTCGCCGGGATTGATCGAGTCCTCATCTTCATCTTCGAGCCGCTGTTGCAGCGTTTCGAAATAGGCCGCAGCTTCCGCATATTCACCTGCCAAATTGCGACGATACCCCTCCGCCAACGCTTGCTGAGGTTTGAGCGTTTCGGCCTGCACGCGCGCGAAGGAAAGCGGATCGGAAACAGATGTGGATGCGACATCAATTGTGCCATCTGCGATGGCATTGTCGAGCACCGAGCGCAGCGCCAGAACAGTCGCATCGTCATAAGCGCTGAACCCTTCGGCATAATAGGTTAAATCGCCGGATTTGGTAGTGATCTGACTCCATGCAAGCTCGCTATCAGCTACGTTGCAATTCTGCTTTTGCGAGCCGGCAACGGGACCAGTTACCCCGCCCCCTGCACCAGAGCATTGTACCCGGAAACGTCTCAATTCGCGCACGGCATCGCGCGCGGCTGCATCGAAGCTTTGAAAAGCGAAGACCTCAGCAATGGGCTGCGGATTATCGCGACAGATAACAGCCCAGCGGCGGTCAAATATCGATCGTTTGGCTGGGTTGGAGGTGCTGCGATCTTGCACCTGACACAGAATCCCTTCGGCATCACCAATGGGAAAACTGTCTCGGGTCAGCACTGACCCGGATTGCGCAGATGCCGATGTCAGGCACACGGCCGAAACCGCAAACGCCGCTGAAATCGCTAAAGTTATCCGTCCCACAGGCGGCCCCCCTGACCTAATGGTATGTTCCTCATACAGGAGCTTTTGCTCCCTTTTGGAGGTGTTTCCACCGCCATTGCACGGATATGGTTCTAAACCTGCAGGGGCCGAGCAAATAGTATGGATTGGACAGAATCTTGTATCTGTCCCCGATTGGGATAATCGCTTTGTGGGAGACTAATGGGGAAAGAGGCGGGTCAGGCCACCTGTTCTATTCCCAGCCGTGAAAGCTCACATGGTCATCCAAAGGCACGCGCTCACGCTCAAATGTGTTGAGCGGCGCGTCGGGATCACGATAACCAATCGCCATACCGCAAAACAGCATATAGCGTTCATGATCGAGGCCGAGCGCATCACGGATCAGGCTGGCATAGAGCGCCATGTATTCCTGAAAACAGCTATCGAGGCCCTCTTCGCGCAGCAGCAATGCAACCGTTTGCAGCCACATGCCGGTATCCGACCATTGCGGCTCTTTCATTAGGCGCGGGAAGTAAACGAACAGGACAGCGGGTGCATCAAAGCTGGTGGCGTTGCGCATCATCGCCTTCATCCGACCCTCACCATCATCGCGGGCGATGCCCATCGCGCCAAACATACCTTTAGACACACCATTAAGACGCTGTTTGTACATGTCTTCCTCACCCGGAGCGGTCCAATCATACTCCGCTTTATTAGGCGGTGTGGTGGTGAGTTTCGCTTGCAACTCAGCCAGCGGAGCACCAGTCATCACGGCGGCTTCCCATGGCTGATAATTGCAGCCAGATGCGGCCCAGCGGGCTTTATCTAACACGCTGCGCAAAGTTTTAAGCTCTACTGGCTTATCAAGGAATTGGCGGACAGATCGGCGGCTGGTCACAGCTTCGGTTACGTTCATACCGACGGGTGCTAGCCAGCCCAGCGCGTGAGAGCAAGCTTGCAAGCGCGTGGCGGCGCAGTATCAATTGAGCCTGAATTCAAAGGGGGCACTTTGATGGTCGATGTATTCCTATCCTATTCGCGGCATGACGAAGCCGCCGTCCGACGCCTTGCCCAAAAAATTGAGGCCGAGGGGTACGAAGTTTGGTGGGATGCCGAACTGCCCCCGCACAAAAGCTATGGCGAGGTGATTGAGGAAAAGGTCGCCTCTGCGAAGGCCGCTGTTGTCGTGTGGTCCCCAACCGCTGCGAAAAGCGAATGGGTTCGAGCCGAAGCGGACATGGCGCGCAATCAAAGGAAGCTGATCCAGACCGCACTGGGCGACATTATGCCGCCACTGCCTTTCAACCAGATCCAGTTTGCCGATATCGGTGACTGGCAGGGTGAGGATGATCACACAGGCTGGCGCAAGGTGAAAGCAAGCCTGTCCGAACTATGTGGCGCGCGCAAAGGCGCTGAGCCTGGAGCGAGCATTGCGATGGCGGCAACCACGCCCCCACCACCGCCCGCTCCAGAAACCTCACACGCACCAGAGCCAATCGTCGCTGCCGAGCCATTGAAATGGCCGCTATTTGTCGGCATTGGCATTGCCTTGCTTGCTCTAGTTGGTGTGGGCGCATTTGTGATGGGACAAATGGGTGGAGGGAGTGGCGATAGAGGCGCTACGGTTCCCGCGATAGAGTCCCCGACACCCGAGCCGAGCGAACCTGCGCAGGAGGAAATACCTGAGCCTGAGACTGAACCAACGCCGGTCCCGTCTCAAGCTCCTCCCCCTTCGGCATCACGTGGACGGATCGTTGGCTGCTATTTCTGGAACTCGGTGCATGAATATGACGGCTCATGCCGCTTTGTTGCTGGACAGGACGGCGACTTCACCACTTTCGCGATGGACGGAAACTATTTCGAAGGTGTCGCACGCATCGACCTTGACGTCGTCACTCCGGGCGCAGGGTATCTTGAAGTCCACTACCCTGATGGAGCGGTGCAGCGCACCAAGGTTCGCCGCAGCGCCAATGACCGGGCATGTTGGGATGGACCAAGACTGACGTTCTGCGCGCGGTAGTCAGGAACCGCCACAAGTTAACCTTAAGCGCTTGAAATTCTACCACGCAGATAGCCGCCGACCATGCTTGCGAGTGCAGCGGGGACGGCGAGAACTACGAGAAAGATGATGCCGATTGCCAACAGCGGCCCGCTACCAGATTGCAAAAGCATTACCGGAAGCATCGCACAGACAATGATCGCTCCCAACAACCAACTTCGGCCACCAACGATAAGTCCGAGAACGAGGCTTAGTACAATAGCCCCGCAATAGACCGGGAGAAAAAATGCGGAATCCCAAGGTTCTGAAACCTCGAGCCATTTATTTGCGGTGAGCCAATATGCAAACCCGATTACGAGCGCTGCAATTGCGGCGGACCAGTATCTCACCGACGTCGCGCTCCTGCTCCACCCTTCTCATCCTCGAACAGTTCCGCGAGCTGCTCCATGATCGTGCCGCCCAATTGTTCGACATCCATGATCGTCACAGCGCGCCTGTAATAACGGGTCACGTCGTGCCCGATCCCGATAGCGACCAATTGCACGGGCGAGACTTTCTCAATCCAGTCGATCACGCCGCGCAAATGCGCTTCCAAGTATCCGGCGGAGTTCACCGACAAAGTGCTATCATCCACAGGCGCACCGTCGCTGATTACCATCAGGATGCGGCGTTCTTCGGGACGGTGGATCAGGCGGGAATGCGCCCATAGCAGCGCCTCACCGTCGATGTTTTCCTTTAGCAGGCCCTCGCGCATCATCAGTCCTAGGTTGCGCCGCGCGCGCCGCCATGGCTCGTCCGCTTGCTTGTAGATGATGTGACGTAGATCGTTGAGCCGGCCCGGCCCTTGCGGCTTTCCATCGGCCAGCCATGCCTCGCGCGATTGGCCACCTTTCCATGCACGGGTGGTGAAGCCGAGAATCTCGGTTTTGACACCGCAACGCTCCAATGTGCGCGCAAGGATGTCGGCACTGATCGCGGCGATGCTGATCGGGCGACCCCGCATGGAGCCGGAATTGTCGATGAGAAGCGTGACGATCGTGTCTTTAAAATCGATATCGCGTTCGACTTTATAAGTCAGCGCGGTGCCCGGCGAGACAATAACGCGGGACAGGCGCGCGGCATCCAGAACACCCTCTTCCTGATCGAAATCCCAACTGCGGTTTTGCTGTGCCATTAATCGGCGTTGCAGGCGATTGGCGAGCCGTGTGACCACGCCTTGCAGCCCTGTCAGCTGACTGTCGAGATAGGCGCGCAGACGCTCTAATTCCTCGGCATCGCACAGTTCGGGCGCTTCGATTTCTTCGTCAAACCGTTCAGTGAACGCCTTGTAATCTAACCCATCGGGGATGTCGGTTTGCGGACGGTTCGGACGGACGGGTGCGTTGGAGGCATCGCCTTCTTCGCCCGGTTCGCCGTCCTGCATCTCATCGTCAGCGGACAGCTCGCTATCGGCCTCACCTTCGCCGTCTCCTTCGGCCATTTCGCCAGCGGCTTCGGTGCTTTGCGGGTCGGCATCGCCTTCTTGTTGCTCATCGCCAGCCTGATCGTCGTCTTCGCCCTCATCCTCTTCGGAATCGTCGTTTTCGGTCTGGTCAGGGTTTTCGGTGGGCCGGGTCAGGTCGAGTTCGCGCAGCATATCGAGTGCGAGCTTCTGAAACGCCTCTTGGTCGCTGACAATGTCACCGAGCGCGCTGAAATCCTTGCCGACCTTCTCTTCGACAAAGTCGCGCACCAGATCAACGCCAGCCTCCGCTTTGGCCGGGATCGCCTCTCCGGTCAGCTGTTCTCGCAGCATCAAAGACAGCGCAGTTTGCAGCGGCACTTCGGATGAGTTTTGCGCACGAACAATCCCATCGCTGGCGGTGCGCAATTCGGTCGCCGCATCAAGGTTCGCTTTGATCCCGTCAAACCGGTTCGAGCCGAGCGCCTCATAGCGCACTTGCTCAATCGCATCATAGCATGCCCGCGCCACTGGCTCTGGCGGAGCGCCCACTGCGTGCAGCCCTGCATCGTGGTGGCGCAATTTTAGCGCAAAGCTATCCGCAAATCCGCGCGCCTCGGTCACCTGATCCGCGGGCAGATCGCGCGCGGGCAATGGCACGCGGAAACGGTTGCCCGAAGCGCCAGGCACATCGGCGCTCCAAGCGACCTCAACCTCGGCGTCCTTGGCAATCGCACGCGCCGCGCCGGTCAGCGCCTGTTTAAACGTATCGAGAGGAGATTCTTCAGCCATTGCAGTGCGAAATGGGCCTTAGACGATGCTTTGGCCAGTCTTTTCCCAATCGGCCATAAATGCCTCAATCCCCTTGTCGGTCAGGACGTGTTTGAACAGGCCTAGGATAACTTTGGGCGGGGCCGTGATAACATCGGCGCCGATCTTTGCACTTTCAAGGATATGGGTCGTGTGGCGGATGCTGGCGACAAGGATTTCGGTATCGTACAGATAGTTGTCGTAGATCAGGCGGATGTCTTCGATCAGGTCCATCCCGTCGAACCCATTGTCATCATGGCGGCCCACGAATGGCGATATGAAGGTCGCACCCGCTTTCGCCGCAAGCAATGCCTGATTGGCAGAGAAGCAAAGCGTCACGTTGACCATCGTGCCATCGCCGGTCAGCGCTTTGCAGGTCTTCAACCCGTCGACCGTCAGCGGGACTTTGATGCAAACATTATCCGCAATTTTGCGCAGCACTTCGGCCTCGCGCATCATGGTTTCGTGATCCAGCGCGACGACTTCTGCGCTGACCGGACCATCGACGATGCCGCAGATTTCCTTAGTCACTTCCATAAAGTCGCGGCCCGATTTGTGGATCAGTGACGGATTGGTCGTAACCCCATCCAGGAGGCCAGTGCTGGCGAGGTTTTTGATGTCATCAATCTCTGCGGTGTCGACGAAGAATTTCATGGCGCGCGGCTCTCCTTTGAGTCCGACAGTCTCCGGCAGGGACCATCGATTCGTTGCAGATGGGGATGGCACAGCCCCTTAGCCGAAGCCAGTCCGCGCGGGCGCACAAGACCCAGCATTTTTGAGTAGGGAACCGCAGCGCTGCATGCGGGTTAAGCTCAAGCTGTCACATCACCCTCCGAGAGAAGGTCTCAAAAATCATGTTTGTCCGCCCGTTGCTCGCTGCACTTGTTACATTTTGTGCAGCTCTCATCGCCTCGCCTGCTTCTGCGACCGAAGATGATTTCAACATCTGGGCCGCTCAGGTGATTGCAATTGATTTGGATGACGAGGGCGAGTGGTTCGTGCGCGGTGAGGCACAAGAGCGGTTTACCAATGATGCGGATCGTTTGGGCCAATTGCTGCTGCGGTCACTCATTGGATATCGGATCAACGAAAACGTTACCGTCGGTGGAGGCTATGCCTACATCCTGACCGATCCAATTGGCCCGGTCGAAGTCAACGAACACCGCATCTATCAAGAGGCAACCTTCGTTTTGTTCAAGAATGCCAATGGGCTGCGCGTCACATCGCGCAACCGTTTTGAGCAACGCTTTTTCGAAGAGGATGGCGAAACGGGCCTGCGTTATCGCAACCAAGTGCAATTGCGCACGCCGATCAGTGAAAGCGCGTCTCTGGTGCTTTACACAGAGCCATTTATTGGCGTGAACGAAACACGTTTCAACCGAGGCGGCGTCGCAGTTTGGCGCAATTTTGCAGGCGTGTCTTTGCCAATTGCCGATGGAATTTCGGTGACGCCCGGCTACCTCAATCAACATGTTTTCCGCGATGGGGAGGACCGGTCCGATCACATCGCCAATGTCGGAATTTCCGCTCGATTCTAATGCTTACGAGCGCGACCCTGCGCCGAACACTCCGATCAACAGCGGATCATTGGTCGACCCCGGATTGGCGCGGATGGCCGCCTCTTCAATGCCGATCTCATTCCAGATCGCATCGTCGATATTGCCGGCCAGCCCTTGAATAATCGCGCTCGCATCAGTGCCAGTTGCAGCATCGATCAGTTCTGCGACCAGCGGATCGGATGCGATGCGGATTGCATCACCCAACTCCGGCACCATCTCTTCGATCAATCGTCCGCCCAGCTCGCCACGCAAGGCCGTGGTCGCTGCTTTAGGGCCACCGCGCACCAGCTCAATCGCATTGGCCAGCCCGATCACGCCGACGGCTTCCGTCACAATCGGCGCTGCACGGTTTGATCCCGCGATGGCGATATCGGCAAAAGCATCCTCCAACCGATCTTTGAACAGTGACGAGCTGAGTACCCGCGTTAAAAGATCGCCGCGCCCGCCTAGTAATTGGGCAAGGCCCAACTGCCCTACCTGTTGATCCCAATATCCGTTCGGCGCGGTCAGGCGGGCAAAGGCGTTCTCACTCGCCTGTAACAGCAAACGCCGGATCACCTCAGTCATGCTGAGGCCGGGGAGGCTCGCACAGGCGGGCAATACGAGCGCCAAAGCCCCCACACCTGCTCCGCGCAACATCATTCGGCGGTCAAACAGTGTTGCAATCGATGCGCTGGTTGGTCCGGTCATGTGAAATTTCTCCCAATTTGCTCTCGCCGCTTGTGGTTATTCAGCCTTTCGCGCTCTATGTCACCTGAAGATGAACCGCGTCCGCCTTCTTGTCCTCAATGCAGCGCTTGGGCCCCTTGATTACAAGGTCGCCGAAGGAATGGAGGTCGAGCCAGGCAGTGTGGTGATTGCACCTTTGGGGCCGCGCACCGTCACAGGGATTGTTTGGGACGAAGGGCGACTGCCCGGCGCTACAGTAGATGCGAGCAAATTGCGTGCTCTGCGCGAAGTGGTGGCCGTGCCTCCGCTCTCGCAACCCTTGCGCCGTCTGATCGAATGGACCGCCGACTATTATTGCGCGCATTTGGCCAGTGTGGCGCGCATGGTGCTGGCCAGTGGGGGAGCACTGGGCGGGCCGACCACCATGACCGAATACCGTTTGGCCGAAGGCGAACCCGAAGGTCGACTGACGGCTCAGCGAAAACAGGCGATAGAGCGATTGAGCGGTGAACAAGGGACAATCCGCGAACTCGCCGCGGCTTCCGAAGTGTCCGAAGGGGTGCTGCGCGGAATGGTGGGCGCTGGTTTGATTGAGGCGGTGAGCGTCGCCATCGACCGCCCCTATCCCCCTGCTGATCCCGATTACAATCAACCCGCGCTTTCGCCTGATCAGATGAGCGTCGCCAAGACCCTTGTCAGCGCGGTTGAGGCGCGCAAGTTCGAACCCTTCCTTCTCGATGGGGTCACCGGGTCCGGCAAGACGGAAACCTATTTCGAACCCGTTGCCGAAGCGATCCGCATGGGTCGCCAAGTGCTCGTCCTGCTACCTGAAATCGCGCTGACCGAAAATTTCCTCACCCGGTTTGAAAGCCGCTTTGGCACACCGCCTGTGCAATGGCATTCCTCGCTTAAATCCACTGAGCGCAGACGCGCATGGCGGGCGATTGCCAATGGTAGCGCTCAAGTGATTGTGGGCGCGCGCTCTGCGTTGTTCCTACCCTATGCGAACCTCGGCCTGATCGTGGTGGATGAGGCGCATGAGATCAGCTTTAAGCAGGATGAAGGCGTGCGTTACAACGCTCGCGATGTCTCGGTCATGCGCGCCCGGTTTGAAGCGCTGCCTGTGGTGCTCGCCAGCGCGACACCGGCGTTGGAAAGTCTGCATATGGCCAATAGCGGGACATACACAAAGCTGGTGCTGCCCAGCCGTTTTGGCGGCGCGCAATTGCCCACGATCAAGTTGGTCGATCTGACAATTGAGAAACCTGCTAATGGGCGCTGGCTGTCCGCGCCTTTGATTGAGGGGCTGGAAGCGCGTTTGGAAGCGGGCGAGCAATCGTTGCTGTTCCTCAATCGCCGAGGCTATGCTCCGCTAACGCTGTGCCGCAATTGCGGGCATCGGTTCCAATGTCCCAATTGCAGCGCATGGCTGGTTGAACATCGGCTGTCTGCGCGCCTTGCCTGCCATCATTGCGGGCTGGAAACAAAACCGCCCGACAAGTGCCCTGATTGCGGAGAAGCCGACTGCCTTGTCGCTTGCGGCCCCGGTGTTGAGCGGATCGCGGACGAGGTTGCCGAGCTGTTCCCTGAAGCCCGCGTGGCCGTTGCGACAAGCGACACTTTGGGATCGCCCGAACGCGCGGCAGAATTCATCGCTAAGGCCGAAGCCAAAGCCATTGACGTGATCGTGGGCACGCAATTGGTGACTAAGGGATTTCACTTTCCCGACCTTACATTGGTCGGCGTAGTGGATGCGGATCTAGGCTTGGAAGGCGGCGATTTGCGCGCGGCTGAGCGCACATATCAGCAAGTCGCTCAGGTCGCCGGACGCGCTGGGCGAGGCGCAAAGCCGGGCGAGGTTTTGCTGCAAACCCGCCACCCAGACGCCGCAGTGATCGAGGCGCTTGCGAATGGCGACCGCGATGCATTCTACGCCGCCGAAACGGACGCCCGCAAAGATGCAGGTGCCCCGCCATTTGGCCGGTGGGCCGCGATTATCCTGTCATCCGAAGACGACCGCGAAGCGCGCGAGGCCGCTAACCGGCTGGGCGATACACGCCCGCATCAAGACGATCTCTACATCCTCGGCCCCGCGCCTGCACCGCTCGCTTTGCTGCGCAACAGGTACCGCTATCGTTTCCTAGTCAACGCCCGGCGCAGCGCCAATTTGCAGGACACGTTGCGCGATTGGGTTAGCCGCCAAAGCTTCCCGCCCGGTGTGCGAGTGGGTGTCGATATTGACCCCTATAGCTTTGTTTAGGGCACCAATTCGCGCCGCGATCATTGTGCGATTATGCCTTCACAACCGATCCTAGTCCCCATCCTCGGCGATCAACTCAGCCGCAATATCTCCTCGATCAGAGGGCGATCCAAAGATGACACCGTCATTCTGATGATGGAGGTTTGGGACGAGGCCACTTATGTCAAACATCACAAGCAAAAGATCGCGTTGATATTCTCCGCAATGCGTCATTTCGCCGCAGAATTGTGCGATGCAGGGTGGGACGTCGAATACGTAAAATTGGATGATGAGGGCAATTCAGGCAGCTTCACCGGCGAGCTTGCGCGCGCCATCGAACGCCGTGATCCGCGCGCGATCCATGTGACGGAGGCCAGCGAATGGCGCGTCCAGCAAGCAATTGAGGAATGGCCCGACAAATTTGCCTGCGCCATCGAACTGCTCCCCGATGACCGCTTTATCTGCTCGCACAGTGAATTCAACGATTGGGCAGAGGGTCGCAAGGCCCTGACCATGGAGCATTTTTACCGCGAGATGCGCCGCAAGACCGGCCTGCTCATGGACGGCGACAAGCCGGAAGGGGGCGATTGGAATTACGACAAGGATAATCGCGAACCGCCAAAGGGTGATATGAATGTCCCGCCCGTCCCCAAGTTCGCGCCGGACGAGATAACGAGCGAAGTGATCGCACTGGTCGAGGAGCGCTTCTCCGACCACTTCGGCAATATCGAAGAATTCGCTTGGCCCGTCACCTCGGCCGAGGCGCAAAAGGCCGCCGATGCTTTCTTTGCTCAGCGGATCGAGAAATTTGGCCCCTATCAAGACGCCATGGTGCATGGGTCAGACGACCTCTACCACTCCATGCTCTCCACCAGCATCAATTGCGGATTGCTGGACCCGCTTGACCTGTGCCAGCGCGCAGAGAAGGCCTATAAAGACGGCCATGCACCGATCAATTCGGTCGAGGGATTCATCCGCCAGATTATCGGCTGGCGCGAATATGTGCGCGGGTTTTACTGGCTGTTTATGCCCGGCCTTGCCGATGCGAATGCGATGGAGGCAAACGTGCCCCTGCCCGAGTTTTTTTGGACAGGAGAGACCGATTTGCGGTGCCTCGCGGACTCCATCCGCTCCACCCATAACAACGCCCATGCCCACCATATTCAACGCCTTATGGTGCTCGGCAATTTCTGCCTGATCGCAGGGATCAATCCGCGCGATGTGCAGGACTGGTATCTGGCGGTTTATGCCGATGCCTATGAATGGGTGGAACTGCCCAATGTTGCGGGCATGATCCTTTACGCAGACGGCGGAAAGCTCGCCACAAAACCCTATGCGGCGAGCGGGAATTACATCAACAAAATGTCCGATTATTGTAGGGAATGCGCCTATTCCCCGTCCAAGAAATCGGGCGAAGGCGCTTGCCCATTTGGTCCGCTCTATTGGCATTTTATTGACCGCCACCGCGACACCCTTTCCAAGAACCATCGGATCAGCCGCATCTATGCGACATGGGACCGGATGGGCGATGAGAAAAAGCGCGATTATCTGGATCATGCAGACAATTTTCTCGACTCTCTGACGCCTGCCAGCAAAGGGTGGGCGAAAGAGACAAATTAAGGAGCCTAACCCCATGATGACCATCCACCATCTGCGCATTTCGCAATCCGAACGCATCGTCTGGCTGTGTGAGGAGCTGGGGCTCGACTACGACCTAAAACTCTACGACCGCGACCCTGAAACGCGGCTTGCGCCAGCAGAGCTAAAGGCGCTGCACCCGATGGAGATCGCGCCTCTTATCCAAGACGGCGACACCCTGCTGGGCGAAAGCGGTGCAATTATGGACTACATTGTGGGCAAATATGCGCCCGACACTGACCTTATCCCGGGTCCCGATCACCCCGACTTTGCCGATCACCTTTATTGGTACCACTTTGCCAATGCGACGTTGATGACCAACGGCATGATGAGCATTGCGGTGAATGCGGTGGGCGCGGAAATGCCGCCGCCTTTGATGAAGCGGGTGACGAATGCATGGGCCGCGATTGAACGCCGCTTGGGCGAGGCCGACTACTTTGGCGGATCGGCCATGACGACGGCCGACATCATGCTCGGTTTCTCGCTCACCACGGCGCGCGCGTTCAACGATATGAGCATCGATCATATGCCAAACCTGAAAGCGTATTTGCAGCGCATCGGCGCTCGCGATGCCTATCAACGTGCGATTGCGAAAGCAGAGCCGGGCTTTCCGCCAAAATTGGATTAAAGAGCAAAGGCCTCTTTGGCCGCAGCCTCGACGCCTGCCATTGCGTCGTTCCACGGTCCCGGACCATAGCTGATCCGGGCAACTCCCAGCTTAGCGAGATCGGCGTTACTGACCATGCCAGGGCGACGCATTACATTGACCGGTATCGGAACCGCAGCGCAGATCTTCGCGATCATGTCTGAATCGGTGAGCGCCGGGATGAAAAAGCTCCCCGCCCCCGCCTCGGCATAGACATGACCACGAGCGATAGCGGCATCGACCAGTTCCTCCCGATTGGGGTTTTCGCCTGCCATTAGTGGGGCAAGAAATGTGTCGGTACGCGCATTGACGAATAGGCCCGCCGCTTCGACTGCTACGATCCGTTCCGCCTGTTCGCTGGCATCGCGCAATCCAGCTTTGTGGATTAATCGATCCTCCAGGTTGCAGCCAATTGCTCCTGCGCCTTTCAGCGCTTTGGCATTGCTGGCAAGGTCGCTCAAGCCATCTGCATAACCCGCCTCAAAATCGACCGTGAGCGGAAGATCGGAGACGCCCGCGATCTGTCTCACGGCATTCAGCAATTCTGCAAACGGTAAGCTTTCTCCGTCGTCATACCCCAATGCTCCGGCAAGCGCGTTGCTGCCCGTCGCGCTGACTTTCGCACCAGCTTTGGCCACTGCCTTTGCGCTGCCCGCGTCCCAGATATTGTAGAGCACCAGCGGAGCCCCGGCGCGGTGCAGTTCGGCAAATTCAGTACGTGTCATCAGAACAATTCCTTCTCTCCAGCGCCCTCGCGCCGCAACAATTCCGCTTTGATCTCTGGCCCATAGGCATAGCCGCCCACCCCGCCACTGGCAGGGATCACCCGGTGGCATGGGATCAGAACGGCGATGTTGTTTGCTCCATTGGCGCTGCCGACTGCACGGCTTGCTTTGGGATTGCCCAGCATTGCCGCTTGCTCGCCATAGGAGCGCGTTTCGCCTGCTGGGATTTTGCGCAATGCCTGCCAGCAGCGTTGTTGAAACGCGGTGCCTTTCACATCGAGCGGGATCGCAGAGGCGTCGCTTAAGGGTTCTTCAACCGCAGCGACAACTTGGTCGAACAGAGCGGCGAAGTCATCGTTCGCTTCGACGATATCGGCCTTGGGAAAGCGGGCACGCAAATGCTCCTCACCCTCATTGAAAGAGAGGCAGCACACGCCTTTATCGCTCGCCGCGACCAGCATGTCACCCAATGAGGTCGCGATCACACGCCAATGCACTTGCCTGCCCGCCCCGCCATCACGCCAATCACTTGCTTGCATGCCGAGTTTGTCCTTTGTGTCATTGTAGAACCGCGAGGGCGCCGAATAGCCCGCTTGATACAACGCATCGGTGACGCTTGCCCCATCGGCAAGCGCATCTTTCACCCGTTCTTCGCGCAATGCCCGTGCGAATGCGGCAGGTGACAGGCCGACGGTGCGCTTAAACAACCGTTGAAAATGGGTGGGTGAATATCCGGTAAGCTCGCTGAGTTGGTCGAGCGACTGGGACCCTTGCTCCCGGATCGCAGCGATTGCGGCAAGCACGCAGGCTTCCTCTGCGCTTTGGGTGTTGGGCGAACAGCGTTTACAGGCGCGCAGTCCAGCCGCCTCTGCCGCATCGCCATTCGCATAGAACCGCACATTTTTGCGATGCGGAGCGCGCGCCGGGCAGGATGGGCGGCAATAGATGCCGGTTGAATGCACGCCGGTCACGAATGCGCCATCATAGCGCCGGTCTTTCGCCAGCGCGATCTGCCAGCGTTGGTCGTCGGAAAGGCTCGCGGGATCAAGCATCGCCGTTCGCCTCCAGCGTTTCTTTCATCGCTGCAAGTCCTGCGCGCATGATTCCTTCAACCGTGGCTGCCTCCGAATGGGGCAAAACATCGGCGACCCATTGGACGGTGCAGCCATTGTCGGGCGCCGCAGTGACAGTGACGGTCGCGTTGTGATGCGTCCAGCTCCCACCTTGAGCGGTCCACACCAACTCGCGGCGTGTATCGTGATTGGCAATGATCGGCTCGATTAGCGAAGAGCCATCTTGAAAGGTAACAGTGCGGATCGCGTGATCGGCATCGTAATCGCACGCTGCGACCAGTTGCGGCACCATCTGATCGAGCGAGCCAGCATCGCTGACCGCTTTCCAGACCAAGTCTGCGCTGCTGGAAATTGCGATAGTTTCAATCAATCTGGCCATAACTGTCCTCCACTTGAGCCAGAGTTTTGCCATAGGATGCAGCACTGCGCCTCCCAATTCTTGCGCTCAATGGCACTTGGATGTGTGGGCAAGCTCGCAAAAGGCGCTATAGCCGTTTGATATGTACTGCCGTCTTACTGCTTTTCTTGCAGCAATCATTGCGCTTGCCCTCGCCCCTTCACCCGCAGCCGCCGATGCGGGCGATGTCGATGCCGCCGCGCGCGGGGTCGTGCGCGTTGTCTTGATCGATTCGAGCGGGGAAGAAGTCGTCCCTGTCACCCATGGCAGCGGCTTTGCGGTCTCTCCCACGCGCATCGTGACCAATGCCCACGTCATCCGCGAGGCATTGCTCGATGACACATTGCGGATTGGCATTGTGCCGAGCGAAGGAGATGCAGGCGGATTTGCAACGCCCGTCGCGGTCAGCCCCAGCAACGATCTGGCGCTGCTCGAAATCAATGATGGCGCGCTGCGATTGCCGCCTTTGACTTTGGCGGGCGGGGTCAACCGCAATATGGGAGAGGTATCGGCGGTCGGTTACCCGATGAATGTCGATCTGGCGCAGGGTCTGGAAATCAGCGACATATTCCGTGCCCAACCCCCAGTGAAAAGCCGCGGATTTTTGTCCGGTGAACGGCCAAGCCGCCAGTTCGATACGATCCTTCACACCGCTCCTATTGCGCGCGGAAATTCCGGTGGACCGCTGCTGGACGGTTGTGGCCGAGTATTGGGGGTGAATTCCTTCGGCGCGGATTCGGACGGATCGGATGCGGAGTTCTATTTCGCGGTTTCCCTTCGCGAACTTCTGCCGTTCCTGCGCGAAAACGGGATGGAACCAGCAGTCAACGCCCTGCCCTGCCGTTCTATCGAAGAGTTAAACGCAGCCGAACGCGCTCGGTTTGAGGCTCAGCGGGACGAGGCGCAAATGCGGCTGGAGGCGCGTGAGGCGGAGTTGAGCGAGGCACGGGACAAGGCCCGTCTTCAGGCGCAGATCGAGATTATGGATGCCCGCGAGAACGCGATGGCGATTGCGATGGTGCTTCTGCTTGTCGGGATTGGTGCAGGCTACGCGGCGGCACAATTGCGCAGCGGGCTGGCTGACAAGCCAGAGAACAGCAACCGCGCGATTTTCGCAGCAGGCATTGCGGGAGCAGCTTTGATCGGCACAGTGTTGGTGTGGGTAACACGCCCCGGCTTTAGCGAACTGGAAGAACGCGTCGCAGCGATCCTAGGCGAGGGCGAAGGCAATAGCGGTACTGGCGACGATCCGGGCAGCGACCTCGCAGGAGATGGGACACTCATCTGCACTCTGGTGCCAGAACGCAGTCGCATAACCGGCGCGCGCACCGATGATGTGGAGTTCGATTGGGCCGCTGATGGATGCGTGAATGAGCGAACGCAATATGGCATGGTCACCGGCGAATGGACGCGCGTGTTCGTACCAGACACCGAAGCCGCGGTTTCCGTGAACGTCTATGATCCCGAAACGCGAACTTTCCGAACGGACCGATATTTGCTGAGCCGCGCCGATATGGAAGAGGCCCGCGCCGCTCGTCGCACCTACGATCCACCCGCATGCGGTGTTAGCAATGCGCAAATCACCCTTGGCGAACAGCAATCAGCGCTGCTGGCACTGTTACCCGATCGCCCGAATGAGCGGCTGGTCTACAATTGCGAAACCAAACGCGAGGGCGTGATTGGCGGCGAGCAATAGGCGTGATTTGCCTCGAGACTACTAAGCCGCCAGCGCCTCACCAGACAAAGTGATGCGATGCATCTCGCGGCGATGGCCTGCGTAATCGTTCATCGCATTGTGCCAGCTGGTACGGTTATCCCAGATCGCGACTGTACCCGGCCTCCATTGCAGGCGGCACTGGTTGTCATCAGTCAGCGCTGCGTCGAGCAATTCTTGCAAGAGCGGCATGCTTTCTTCACGCGTTTGACCGACAAAATTGATCGTGAAGCCGCTATTTACATAAAGCAGCTTGCGCCCTGTTTGTGGGTGACGGATTACCACCGGATGCACCGCACCTGTTTTCAGGTTCTGTCCGCGCAAATGATCACCCATGTCGGTCTGCGCATAAAGGCCACCCTCTTTGTAAACGTGATCAGCGGTGTGGAACGCTTCCAACCCTGCAATCCGTGCTTTCAACTCATCCGACAGAGCATCATAAGCAGCACCCATATGCGCCCACATTGTATCTCCGCCCTTCGGCGGCAGCTCGCGCGCTACCAAAACTGAACCCATGGCCGGGATCTGATCATAGGAGTGATCGGTGTGCCATGCGCCGCCAATATTGGTTTGTTGGTCAGGCTCTTTCTTGACCACTGCGATTTCGTTGAAGTCTTCTTGCAACGGAAAATAGTTGTTCACGTCGATCCCGCCCCACCGACGACCGAACTTGATGTGGTCTTCGGGCGAGAATTCCTGATCGCGGAACACAGCGACGCCGTGCTCATAGATCGCGCGCTTCACATCCTCCATCTCAGCATCGCTGCATGATGCGAGAGTGATTCCAGATACTTCGACGCCGCATTTTGGAGCCATTGGAGAGAGTTGCATGATTCGTGATCCCACTGCTTGCTTACCGTCCGGTAAGTCTTTTTGCGCATTCCGTTAGGGAAAGCAAGTGCAAATGTGATCATGTTTCATCGAAAAGCGCTCTTGGATGCAGACAAATCCAACTCTTCCACCCAGTTGGCTTGCGGAATCAAAAACGAATTGCTAGGCGCGCGCCAGCTTACAGCGATGGTGCCCCTCACGCATCTGACCCGCGGTAGGTGCAACATTATTCTCATGCCTTTCCAAAAGGACCAAAGCGCGTGGATATTTCCGCCGGTATTCAGGCTAGCCTTGCTGGGCGTTATGCCTCGGCTTTATTTGAGCTAGCCAGCGAAAATGGCAGCGTCACCGCTGTCGAAAAGGATCTCGAGTCTCTGGGTGAGGCGCTGAGCGCTTCCGATGATCTGCGCGCCGCGACGACCAACCCGCAATTGTCGCGGACAGATCAAGCAAGCGCAGTTGCCGCGATTGCGGATCATCTGTCGCTTGCGCCATTGACAACCAGCTTTCTGGGTGTGCTCGCGGGCAATCGTCGTCTCGCCAAATTGCCAGATATGATCGCCGCATTCAAAGCTATTGCCGCTGCTCAACGCGGCGAAGTGACCGCGACTGTTACCAGCGCACATCCACTTAGCGATGATCAGATCGCCACGCTGAAAACCAAACTGACCGCCCGTCAGGGGCGCACAGTTATGCTTACCGCTGACGTTGATCCCGACCTTTTGGGCGGGCTTGTCGTCACTATTGGATCAGAGCGCATTGACGCTTCGATCCGCACCCGTCTCAACTCGCTCTCCCAGGCCATGAAGGCTTAAAGGACTACACTCATGGAAATCCGCGCAGCAGAAATCTCCAAGGTCATCAAAGACCAGATCGCCAATTTTGGCACTCAGGCACAAGTCAGCGAAGTCGGCACAGTGCTTTCGGTTGGTGACGGGATCGCCCGTATTCACGGCCTCGACCAGGTTCAAGCTGGTGAAATGGTTGAATTTGCCAACGGTGTTCAGGGCATGGCTTTGAACCTTGAAGCGGACAATGTCGGCGTCGTGATCTTCGGCTCGGATGCCGAGATTAAAGAAGGCGACACAGTCAAGCGGACCGAGACCATTGTGGACGTTCCGGTTGGCAAGGGCCTGCTGGGCCGCGTGGTTGACGCACTTGGCAACCCGATCGATGGCAAAGGCCCGATCACAGACACAAAGCGTCAGCGCGTCGAAGTCAAAGCGCCCGGCATTATCCCGCGCGAGTCGGTTAGCGAGCCTGTCCAAACTGGCCTCAAAGCCGTTGACGCTCTGGTCCCTGTTGGTCGTGGTCAGCGCGAATTGATCATCGGTGACCGTCAGACCGGTAAAACCGCTGTCGCCATCGACACTTTCATCAATCAGAAAACCGTCAATGCTGGCGATGACGAAGGCAAGAAGCTCTACTGCGTCTACGTTGCCGTTGGTCAGAAGCGTTCGACTGTTGCTCAGATTGTGAAGCAGCTCGAAGAGAACGGCGCGATGGAATATTCCATTGTGATCGCCGCGACCGCTTCTGAGCCTGCTCCGTTGCAATATCTCGCGCCTTACACTGGCTGTGCGATGGGTGAGTTCTTCCGCGATAACGGCATGCACGCCGTGATTGTGTATGATGATCTTTCCAAGCAAGCGGTTGCTTACCGTCAAATGTCGCTGTTGCTGCGTCGTCCTCCGGGCCGTGAAGCCTATCCGGGCGACGTTTTCTATCTCCACTCGCGCTTGCTTGAGCGTGCAGCGAAGATGAACGCATCGGAAGGCGGCGGCTCACTGACCGCGCTGCCTATCATTGAAACGCAAGCGGGCGACGTGTCGGCCTATATTCCGACTAACGTGATTTCGATTACCGATGGTCAGATCTTCCTCGAAACCGACCTGTTTTATCAGGGCATCCGTCCCGCGATTAACGTGGGCCTTTCGGTTAGCCGCGTTGGCGGTGCCGCTCAGACAAAGGCGATGAAGAAGGTTTCGGGCTCGATGAAGCTTGACCTTGCGCAATATCGCGAGATGGCAGCCTTTGCTCAGTTCGGTTCGGACTTGGACGCATCGACACAGAAATTGCTCAATCGCGGTGCGCGTTTGGTCGAGCTGCTGAAACAAGCGCAGTTCTCACCCATGCCATTCGAAGAGCAGACCGTGTCGATTTTCGCAGGTACCAACGGCTATGTTGATGACGTGGCTGTGGAACGCGTGGGCGAATATGAAGAGCAAATGCTCGCATATTTCCGTAGCGAGCATGGCGGCATTCTGGACGATATTCGCTCTTCGAAGAAATTCGAAGGTGATGTGAAAGACCGTACCGTCGCAGCACTCGAAACTTTCGCCAAACAGTTCGCTTAAAAGGTAACACAAAGTGCCATCACTTAAGGAACTCAAGGATCGGATCGGGTCGGTTAAATCCACCCAGAAGATCACCAAGGCCAAACAGATGGTCGCTGCGGCAAAGCTTCGCCGCGCGCAAGCTGCCGCCGAGGCGGGTCGTCCCTATGCCGAGCGTCTTGGCACAGTGATGGCTTCGCTTGCTGGTAAAGTGTCGGGCGATAGCGCTCCAAAGCTTCTGGCTGGAACCGGATCGGATCAGCGTCACCTGTTGGTTGTCGTGAACACCGATAAAGGCCTGTGTGGTGGCTTGAACTCCAACCTCGTCAAAGCGGCGCGCGTGAAGGCAAATGAGCTGATCGCGGCTGGTAAGACGGTTGAGTTTTACCTGGTCGGCAAAAAGGGTCGCGCACCGCTAAAACGTGATTTTGCCAGCCAGATCGGCGGCGGGTTTGATACGTCGACAGTTAAGACCCCCGGTTTTGAAGAGGCCGATGCGATTGCTGCTGAGCTGATTGCGATGTTTGACGATGGCAAATTCGATATTGCCCATCTGGTCTACCCGACTTTTCAATCGGCACTGGCTCAGATCCCTACTGTCAACCAACTGATCCCTGTCCCCTCCCCTGAGGTTGCGGACGATGCGGGCGCGGTTGTTGAGTATGAGCCGGGCGAAGAGGAAATCCTTGAAGAACTGCTGCCACGTTATGTTAAAACGCAAATCTTCGGCGCTCTGCTGGAACGCGAAGCATCCGAACATGGCGCTTCGATGACGGCAATGGACAACGCCACGCGCAATGCGGGCGATTTGATCAACGCGCTGACCATCCAATACAACCGCCGCCGTCAGGCAGCGATCACCACCGAACTTATTGAAATCATCGCTGGCGCAGAAGCGCTCTAAAGCAAGGCTAAGGAAGAACCATGGCTACCGCAGTATTAAACCAGACCACCAATGGCGTGATCGCTCAGGTCATCGGCGCCGTTGTCGATGTGCAGTTCGAAGGCGAACTGCCCGCAATTCTCTCCGCGCTGGAGACTAAGAATGACGGCAAGACGCTCGTCCTCGAAGTGGCTCAGCACCTCGGTGAGAACACCGTGCGCACCATCGCGATGGACGCGACCGAAGGCCTTGTCCGCGGCGCAGAAGTGATCGCAACGGGCGCTCAGATCAGCGTTCCTGTTGGTCCCAAGACTTTGGGCCGCATCATGAACGTCGTGGGTGAGCCGATTGACGAGCTTGGCCCGGTTGGCGCGGATAAGTCCATGCCAATCCACGCAGAGGCGCCTCCCTTCATCGACCAGTCGACCGAAGCGGCTATTTTGGTGACCGGCATTAAGGTTATCGACCTTCTCGCGCCTTATGCAAAGGGCGGCAAGATCGGCCTGTTCGGCGGCGCTGGCGTGGGTAAAACTGTTCTTATTCAGGAACTCATCAACAACATCGCAAAGGGACACGGCGGCGTGTCTGTGTTCGCAGGCGTTGGTGAGCGGACCCGCGAAGGGAACGATCTCTACCACGAATTCCTCGACGCAGAGGTGATCAAGAAAGACGAGAACGGCGTTGCAACGCCGGAGGGTTCAAAAGTGGCTCTCGTCTTTGGTCAAATGAACGAGCCTCCCGGCGCGCGTGCTCGTGTTGCTCTCTCGGGCCTCACCATGGCGGAATATTTCCGCGATGAAGAAGGTCAGGACGTTCTATTCTTCGTCGACAACATCTTCCGCTTTACCCAGGCTGGCTCGGAAGTGTCCGCGCTGCTTGGCCGTATTCCTTCGGCGGTGGGCTATCAGCCAACTCTGTCGACCGACATGGGTAACCTGCAAGAGCGTATTACATCGACAACCAAGGGTTCGATCACCTCCGTGCAAGCCATCTACGTTCCCGCAGATGACCTTACCGACCCTGCGCCAGCGACATCGTTTGCTCACCTTGACGCAACGACCACGCTGAACCGCGCGATTTCGGAGCTTGGCATTTATCCTGCGGTTGACCCGCTCGATTCAACGTCGCGCGTTCTCGAACCGCGCGTTGTTGGTCAAGAGCACTATGAGACCGCTCGTAAGGTTCAAGAGACTTTGCAGAAGTACAAGTCGCTGCAAGACATCATCGCTATTCTCGGCATGGATGAGCTTTCGGAAGAAGACAAGCTGACCGTTGCCCGTGCGCGTAAGATCCAGAAGTTCCTCTCACAACCATTCCACGTGGCTGAGGTCTTCACCGGCATCAACGGCATCTTCGTCCAGCTCGAAGACACTGTGAAAAGCTTTAAGGCGGTTGTGGAAGGCGAATACGACCACCTGCCAGAGCAAGCCTTCTACATGGTTGGCGGCATCGAAGATGTGGTGAAGAAAGCCGCTGAACTGGCTGAAGACGCGTAAGGCATATCGATGTTTGGGGCTGAGCTCTTATTGTTGGCAACGCAGCCAATAAATGAGGCTCAGCCGCTCTTCGATATTGCGGTTGGAGCCTGTTCTGAATGGGTAAACGACGATCAATATTGGACGGGAAGCGCGCAGGAGTTTGTTGAGCGCTCTGGTTTGGGAGAAAAAGGCCTCGTTGTCCTAACTCCCGACATGGATGACGAAGGAAGTAAGCGACACTTTCAGGTTGGTACGCACAATTTCTTCAAGATCGAAGCCACTGTAGGATCGCCGCAATGCCAGTTCTCAGCCTTTGGAGACAGAGAGTTTTGGGCTGAGCTGCGCGAAGCGATCGACGAGGATGAGTTTTTGGCCGATTGGCCGCTGGTGGACAGTTTCTTTGCTCACCGAATGTATGCGGATTTGTGTTACCGATCAGCACAGGAGCCGCGAACAGAACTGCATATCCGATACGGATATTTTTTTAGACGAGATAACGATGCTGACTTTGTAGGTAGCGTCACACCAACAACGGAAAATGAGCCATGCCCCTTCATTTTGAACTTGTAACACCGGCCAAACAGGTCCGTTCCGAAGACGTCCATATGGTCGTAGTCCCGGGTTCCGAAGGCGAATTCGGTGTGCTGGAAGGCCACGCGCCTTTCATGTCTACCATTCGCGACGGGGCTGTTCAGGTGTACAAAACCGAAGGCGCGGAGCCAGAAACTATTGAAGTGCGCGGCGGTTTTGCCGAGGTCGGCGAAAATGGTTTGACCGTGCTGGCTGAGCATGTGGAAGCGTAACGCGCTCTACATCAACCATATTTGAGAGGGCGGCCTTCGGGTCGCCCTTTTTCGTTCGCGCGTGTGATCGCACCCACCTCTCGATTCTGAGCCGAAATCTTCCAAACACATATTTGGATGACGGTCATTCTGCTCTTCCCATCCACTCTAGGACCCGGCACAATCACACTCAGACCCCGTTAAAGGAGAGGATACTTGAATCTTGTCTCAAAACTCGCAATTTCCGGCGCATTGGCGGCCGCAATGACCATTGGTGCTGCAACCACCGCAACCGCCGATGGACACGCAGAGGAGTCTGCTGAGGCTCCGATCCCCGGTCCTGAACAAGACCCCTATATCTGGCTTGAAGAAGCACGCAGCGACGAAGCGCTGGCATGGGTTGATGCGGAGAACACGCGCACTCTGGGCGTGCTTGAGGCAGACCCCCGGTTCGAGACGCTCAAAGGCGAAGCGCTCGCTATTTTTGACAGCGAAGACCGCATTCCCTTTGTCAGTTTCCGCCCGGATGGCCTGTACAATTTCTGGCAGGACAAGGACAATCCGAAAGGGCTCGTTCGGCGCACCACGCTGGAAAGTTACAAGACCGACGATCCCGAATGGGAGACGGTTCTGGACATCGATGCGCTGGCGGCGGCTGATGGGATGGAGTGGGTTTATAAGGGCTCATCCTGCCTGCCGACCGCTATGAACCGCTGCATGATCGCGCTGTCCGATGGCGGCGAGGATGCGACCATCATGCGCGAATTCGACATGGCGACGGGTGAATTCATCGAAGGCGGGTTTGAACTGCCTGAGAAAAGCCAAGGCGGCGTTAGCTGGCTGGACGAGGACACACTGCTGGTCGGACGCGACTTTGGCAATGGGACCGTGACCGACAGCGACTACCCCTTTACCACCCGCGTCTGGAAACGTGGGACCGATCTGGCCGATGCGCCAGAATTGTTTCGCGGGGCATCCACCGACGTCTCTGCCGGGGCATATCTGATGCGCGACAGCGACGATGTGATCCATGCCCGCATCAGCTACCGCGGCCTCTCATTCCACGAGCGCGAATATGGGATTGAAAAGGATGGCGAATGGCTGGTCCTAGACCTGCCCAAAAAGGCCAGCCCCTATGGTATTGTTGACGGGCATGTCTTGTTCTCAACCGATGTTGATTGGGAAGTGGACGGCCAGACTTTCCCCGCAGACAGCCTTGTTGCGGCGGATCTGGAGGAATGGAAAGCGGACCCCAATGGCGCGGCCAAGACGCTGGTATGGGCGCCTCAAGACCGCCAGACCAAACGCGGCGGGGCAATCACGGCGGGCGGATTGTATGTTGGCCTGCTTGATAATGTCGTGGGCAAGGTGCTGCGCTTCAACTTTGCCGATGGCGCATGGGTCAACGAAGAGGTCGATCTGCCCGGCAATTCCACTGTCGGCATCGCTGCATCCTCGGATGATAGCGAGCAGATCATGTACACAGTCACCAGCTTCCTTGAGCCGACCACATTGTATTATGCGGATGGCAACGACGCACCCGAGGTGCTCAAAACCTCGCCCGCACGTTTTGATGCAACGGGCTTAGACGTCGAACAGCACGAAGCGATCAGCGCGGATGGAACCGCCATCCCCTATTTCATCGTCAAGCCTGAAGGCATGGAGATGGACGGCTCAACAGCGGTCCTAATGAGCGGCTATGGCGGCTTTCAGGTCCCGCGCCTGCCGGGATATATGGGCTCCACCGGTAAGCTGTGGTTGGAGCGTGGGGGCGCCTATGTGCTCGCCAATTTGCGCGGCGGGGGTGAGTTTGGTCCCGGCTGGCATCAAACTGCAATCCGCGAAAACAAACAGCGGACGTGGGACGATTTTATCGCTGTGGCTGAGGACCTGACCACACGCGGATACACCAGTCCCTCCCATCTCGGCATCCAAGGGGGCAGCCAAGGCGGATTGCTGGTTGGCACCGCCATCACGCAGCGACCCGAACTGTTTGGCGCGGCCATTGTGCAAATCCCGCTGTTCGACATGCTGCGTTTTCACCTCATCGGTCGGGGCGCGTCATGGATCGGCGAATATGGCGATCCGCGCATCCCCGAACAACGTGCATGGATCGATGGATATTCGCCTTATCAGATGATTCAGGAAGGCGTGGACTACCCCACCCCATTCCTATGGGCATCAACTGCCGATGATCGCACCCACCCTGCGCATGCACGCAAAGGGGCCGCGCGGTTCAAGGAACAGGGTCACGACTATTACTATTTCGAAGACACCGTTGGCGGTCATTCGGGCGGCGTCGATAATGAGCAGCGCGCTAAGATTCAGGCGCTGCAATATGTCTATCTGATGCAGCAATTGATGGACGAATAGATTTGAAAACGGGCGGTTATGTCTGATGGCACACCGCCCGTTCTCGCCCTACCAAGTGGTCAGTGTAAAACGCTCCGACAGTTTTAACTCGGTTCACCGCAGCGGTGCCACGGGGAGTGTCATCAATCGCGTGTTAACCATCTTTGGCAGGCTCTGAGTAAGTGTGCCGGCGTGATCTTCGCTTCGACAGGGAAACGAAGGAGACGAAAATGGCATACCCCCGCAATGTTTCGATCGCCGACGCAATCAAGCGTTATGGCCTTCCAAAAAGTCACAAAGTGCATTGGTCAGCTTCGCGCAAAGCGGATGTGGTTCGCGCTGTGCATGACCGCGCAATCAGCTTTCACGAAGCGCGCTCACGCTATCTGTTGAGCCGCAGCGAATTTGAGGAATGGGAGCGTGATTATAGCGTCCCGGCAGCAAAGTCAGGTCAGTTGGAAGACGCCTGAACTGACGCAAAGAGGTTCGCCGCCGGGTAGCGCCCCAAAGCCCCCCGAGCCCCCTACTCGGCGGCGACTTCGATCAAAACTTCATTGCGGCGCAGCGGCCCTGGAACCATCGGCGCGTCGTAGAACGCATATTCAACTCCGCCCACAGGCGTGAGGTTCTGCGCCTCTACCCAGTCGGTCAGCATGGCTTCCATGATCACAAGATCGGCATTGCGGGCGACCCCGCTAAACCGAACTGAGGCCACTCGCCTAGCAGGCAGCTGTGTGATGGTGATATCCGGTGGGGGTTTGGGCAAAGTCGCCATCGTGAAGCGCGCGGGCATGACGAAGCGCATACGCCACTCGTCTTCATCTGTTTCCTTTGTAAAGACAGGTGCAGTCATCGAAATAGGTTGATCCTGATCGATCTTACTTTGGATCACGGGCGCGGTCATCGCGATCCGCTCACCACCAGCAGGGCGGTCCTGCGCAAAAATATAAGCGGCAAGACGGCGAAAGCTCTGCCCGCTGGCGCGGCGGCGATCCCCAGAATGGGTGACCTCAGCAACGATCATTGGTTCATATTCGCGCAGTTCAAAGTCGTCTTGTTCAAGAACAATCGAATATGCAGGTTCTTCTGAACCGCGCTGCGCATAGCCAACTGTGCCAGCGACAGCGGCAATGCCCAGACCCGCGATCATCCATTTACCGATTGTCATTGTGCTCGCTTTCATATTGCTGTGACTTACTAGCAATTACGCGATGCATTGGTTCCCGGACGCAGTTCTAAACCCGGTTTTGTGTCGGCAATCCCGCTATACGTTGTTCGAGCGTTGTGGTGATCTCAATATTGCGAGCAGAGCCCGCAATCGCCTCTTCCGTGTCTTGTTGCAGCCGTTCCATTCCAGAAACGAGATCAGCAAACATCTCGATTTGCTCGCCTGTCGACTGGCTCGCTCCATTCGCGTCCGAGGCAGAGTTGAGGACTTCGACATGGATCGCTTTCAGCCCCTCAAGATTGGCCTGACCGCGATTATTGCCTTCAGTCGCAAGCCGATGCAGTTCTGCGCATTCCTTCGACATCTCGATGGAATCGCTGAGCAGTTGGCTGAGATGGGTAGAGATGAGTTCTGCCGACGAGCCGGTCGATGTGGCCAATTCTCGCACTTCATTGGCGACGACCTGAAACCCGCGCCCGTGCTCGCCAGCTCGCGCGGCTTCGATCATGGCGTTGATTGACAGAATTTTGGTGCGGTCAGCTACCTCAACAATCGCATTGGAGACCGCATTGACCTCTTCAAACCGAGTTTTGAACGCCAAGACCTTTTCGTGAAATGCGCTGATCCCTTGCACGGATCGGTCCATGAGATCGACGATGCTCTGCACTTCCTCGATGATGCTTTCAGCCGCATCGGCGGTCACGCTCAATTTGTCTTGCGAGCTATAGGATTGACGTCGCAGATCAGCAATTTCTCCGCTGATAGAACGAGAGCGCTCTATCAATTCGGCGACAAATCCCGCGCGCTGACGGGATGCTGCATTAACGCGTTCGGCGTTTCGCCGGACGTCCTTGACCAGATCAGCCAGCTCACCTTCGCCCGACGAGATTTCCATGTTGACCGCAGCGTTCATAGGCATCGACTATGGCTGTTATGGTAAACATTGCTTTAACGCGCCGGCAAGCGATGGTCTTGAAACACAATTATTCCCAGATCGAAGCGCAAATCTTCAACCCTTTTTGGCTGCCGCTTTCTTGCGCTTCATCGCATCGTGGAATTTGTCTGCCCAGCCCGGCTTTACGCTCTGCTCGGCGCGCACCATGCGAAGATCGCCTGCGCCGACGTCGCGGGTCACGGTCGAACCTGCTGCTACAATCGCGTCTGCACCTATAGTGACGGGTGCGACCAGCGCTGAGTTGGAGCCGATAAAGGCGCGCTCTCCGATGACGGTCTGGTACTTGAAGTAGCCGTCATAATTGCAGGTAATCGTACCCGCGCCGATATTGGCGTTCGCGCCGACCGTGGCATCACCGATGTAAGAGAGATGACTGGCCTTTGCACCGGGGCCGAGCGTCGCCTTCTTCATCTCGACGAAATTGCCGACGAAGCTGCCCTCTTCCAGGACCGCTCCGGGGCGCAGGCGAGCAAAGGGTCCGACTTGGACACAGGTCGCAAGGTCAGCGCCCTCTAGATGGGTGTACGCCTTGATATGTACGCCGTTAGCAACGCGCACTCCGGGACCAAAGATCACATGCGGATCGATGGTCACATCCCGTCCCAGCACTGTGTCATGGCTAAAGAAAACGGTGTCTGGCGCTTTCAACGTTGCTCCGTCTGCCATCGCCTCCAATCGGCGAGCGGCCTGCCAGCGTTGTTCGGCATCGGCAAGCTCAGCACGGCTGTTGATCCCCGCGACCTCATCAGCCTCACATTCAACAACCACAACCCGATCGCCGCGAGCAATAGCTCCCGTGGCGACATCGGGAAGGTAATACTCCCCTTGGGCGTTATCATTGTCGATCGCATCCAGAAGCGGCCACATGTCGTCCGAATGCGCAACAATCAGGCCGGAATTACACAGATTGACCGCACGCTCCTCATCGCTGGCATCTTTAAACTCAACCATTTTGGAAACAGTGCCATCTTCATCCGCAATGATCCGACCATAGGCGAGCGGGTCTGCGGGTCGAGAACCGAGCACAGCGACTTTGGCCCCTGCATCGAGTGCATTGATCAGCCCGCGTACCGTATCGGCCCTCACCATTGGGACATCGCCGAATGTCACGAGAATATTGCCCGAGAAGCCACTCAATGCCTCACGTGCCTGCAACGCAGCATGTGCGGTGCCATGCTGCGGGTCTTGGAGAGCAGTTGTGACATCGCGACCTGATAAAGCCGCATCGACCTGCTCGCGCCGGTCGCCGACCACCACCACCATGCGCTCAGGCTCTAGCTCGCCAAAGCTGTCGAGCAAGTGTTCCAGCATTGGCTTCCCAGCAATCGGGTGGAGCACCTTGTGCAGGTCGCTCTTCATGCGAGTGCCCTTGCCCGCGGCAAGGATTATGGCGGCGAAATCAGTCATGGTCACTCCAATAGGACCAATGCCCCTTGCCAGCAATTGCTTGCAGAATGAAGTCTAGCGCGCCACGACCATGCACATGGCAGATTTCCCCTTTGATGCGGTCGGTTTCGACCTCGATGGCACCTTGCTCGATACCTTTCGCGATTTGGGCGCTGCGGTAAACCATGCGTTGAAACTTGGCGGATTTAACCCAGTGCCGGTGGGATCGTCCAAAGACCTAATCGGTGGCGGGGCGAAGATAATGTTGTCCCAGGCGGTCGATGCCCAAGGCGGTATGGCCCAGGATGATTTCCGCGCGCTGTATAAGGCGATGCTGGCCTACTATGCCGATCACAACGCGGTCTATTCCGCGCCCTACCCCCATGCTCGCGAAGTCGTATCCGATCTGGCGGCACGCGGGGTGAAGGTCATTGTGGTCACCAACAAATTCGAAGGATTCGCCCGTTCAATCCTGACCCAGCTCGATTTCATCACCCCATTCGAAGGGGTCATCGGCGGTGATTCCATGGGCAAAGGTGCAGATGGCAAGTACCTCTCCAAACCGCATCCTGAACCGGTAATCGAGGCTCAGAAAGTCTGCGGCGGCGGGACCTTCGCCTTTGTCGGAGACAGCACTTATGATGTAAAGGCAGCACGCGGTGCCGGTGTGCCTGTCATCGCAGCCGCCTATGGCTATTGCGACCTCCCACCACACGAATTGGGCGCAGACGCGGTAATTGATTCGCTTGACGGTCTCATTCCCGCCTTAGAAGCGCTGTAATACGGCTAAGTGCCGTTACGGCATCGCAGTCTTGGTGAAACCCCTGTTGCAATGCAGCAGACAAAGTGCCACCCAGCGCTCACATAAGTTTACGTGCCCGTAAAGCGGGTGCACCCTTACGAACCATAAGAAAACTTCGACACGGAAAGGTAACACCCCATGAGCATCGACTTCAAAGATAAGGTCGCCATCGTCACTGGTGCAGGCGGCGGTTTGGGCCGCGCCTATGCAATGGAATTGGCAGCACGCGGCGCGAAGGTTGTCGTCAACGACCTTGGCGGATCACGCGATGGTACCGGCCATTCCGACATGGCTTTGCAAGTCGTCGAAGAGATCGAAAAAGCGGGCGGCGAAGCCATTTCAAACGGCGGCTCTGTCACCGAGTATGACCAGATGGAAAAGATGGTTGCCGACGCCAAGCAAAAATGGGGCGGCGTCCATATCCTCATCAACAATGCCGGCGTTTTGCGCGACAAGACATTCCACAAAATGACACCGGACGATTTTGAGTTCGTGCTCAAAGTACACCTGACCGGTTCGGCATTTGTGACCAAAGCATGCTGGGACTTGTTCCGTGAGCAAGCCTATGGCCGCGTTCTGATGACTGCATCGTCAACCGGCCTGTTCGGCAATTTCGGCCAAGCGAATTACGGAGCGGCGAAACTGGGTCTCGCTGGCCTCACCAAAACGCTGCAGCTCGAAGGCGCGAAGTACAACATTCGCTGCAACTCTTTGTCACCAGTGGCTGGCACGCGCATGACAGAGGACCTCTTCCCCGAAGAAGCGTTCAAGCTGTTCTCGCCTGAAAACGTGGTTCCTGCTGCGCTTTTCCTCGTCAGCGAAGATGCACCGACCAACGCGATCGTTGGCGCGGGTGCTGGCGGTTTCCACAGCGCATGGACCGTGATGAACGACGCCGTATGGCTGCCCGATGGTGAGCGCACCGTCGAAGGTTTTGCCGCACGTTGGGAAGACATCAACTCCTTCACCAACCTCAAAGCCCCACAATCGGGTAGCGAGCAGTCAGGCGCGATCCTCACCGCGATGCAAAAAGTCACCGGCACTGGCCCTGACAGCGCACGCGGGTAACCAAACTAAGGCGATTAGCCGCATTGAAAGCGGGCAGCGCAGACGCGTTGCCCGCTTTTTTGGATCCAACATTGGCGTATTGACACAGTAACACACCTCGCATAGCCTGATCGTTCTTGAAGAGGGCTATGCCATGTATTCCGAAGACGATATCAATTCCGCCGTTGCCGCAGGTGCAATGAGCGCCGAAGCCGCAGCAGGGTTCCGCGCTCACATGACCAAAGTGCGCGAATTACCGCGCGGATCAGAGGAAAACTTTCGGCTGATCAACAGCTTCAACGATATCTTTGTCGCAATCGGCGTCATCATCTTGCTGGTTGCGGTGGGTGCGATTGGTCAGGCGATTGCCGGTGTGATTGCACCGAACCCATACCTCTTGGCCGAACCAATTAACACTGCTGCAGGGGCAGAGGATTACGAAGCTGCATGGCATCGCTATGAAGCTTTGCAACTCTGCTTACCGGGACTTTTGGTTGCGGCTGCCGCATGGCCTCTTGCAGAGTTTTTCACGCGCAAACGCCGAATGGCACTGCCTTCTATTTTGCTGCTCCTTGCCTTTGTCGGCGGCATCTTCTCCGCATGTTTTGGGCTGGGAATGGCCGTCATAGCCGATGGTAACGACCGCATCGGTGCGATCATGGTCTCGGCCTCCGCATTGGTTGCCGCTGGCGCCGCATACTTTCACTGGCGCCGTTTCATGGTGCCGATCACAGTCGCGGCCGGTTCAGCGGCGGTCGCCGCAACCTTTATCGCGCTGATCCTCGCCGCCTTTGACCCTCGGGAGTTTGATGAAAACATCCTGTTTGGCCTGATCTTTGTCGCTGGCCTTGCGGTTTGGAGCTTCGCCATGCGGTGGGACATTTCGGACCGCGAACGGATCACTCGGCGCAGCGATGTCGCATTTTGGCTCCATCTGCTCGCGGCCCCGATGATCGCGCATCCAATCTTTGCACTCTTGGGTGTGACAGAGGGCGACAATCTGGGCATCGGCGCGGCTGTCGGCGTGTTGGCCGTCTACGTCGCATTTGGCTTTGTTGCGCTGGCGATTGATAGGCGCGCGCTGCTTGTGTCTGCGCTGATCTATGTGCTGTTTGCGCTCACATTCCTATTCCGCGAATTCGGCGCGGTGGAGTTGAATTTTGCGCTAACCGCTTTGCTGATTGGGTCTGCATTGCTCAGTCTGTCAGCGTTCTGGCAACCCATCCGGCGTGTTGTGGTGAGCGCATTGCCGAACGGTTTGCAAGACAAGTTGCCAGCGACAGAGGACATGCCTCTGCCTGTATCGGCCAGCCCCGCTTAATCCTCGACCGCTTTAACCAGGCGGCGCTCCATCGGGGCCAGCACGTTGGCAAGGTCGTGCCCACGTTTCAACACTTGGCCATGTTCGCCGAACAGAGTGTACATTCCCTGTTTCTGACGCAGCGAAGGGCGCTTTTCGACGCGCATGTTTGGGCGCTCGGCAGCGCGGCGAAACGCGGCAAAGCTCGCGGCATTGCGGTCAAAATCCATCGCATAATCGCGCCATTCTCCAGCGGCGACCATGCGGCCATAAAGGTCTAGGATGCGTTGCACTTCTTCGCGGTCAAAGCCCACCTGGCCCGCCACATTCTGGCCAGGAAATGCGACAATATGACCTGCGCTCATCAGTCGTCAGTTCCGCTTTTCTTAGATAGGTCAAGCGAGGCTTGAGCGGGAAGGCCCTGCCCCTCCTTCATCGCCGCAACTTCCGCCTTGAGCGCGGCAAGTTCACCTTCAAGCTTTTCAATGCAATCAATCTGATTGCCTTCGTCATCTTCGCAATTCGAGCTGAAGGGCGTGCCATAGGGGATGAAGTCTTTGATCCATTCTTCGGCGGGGACCAGCGTCGAACGCGCTTTGAAGCCGATCATGGTTGCGCCCGCAGGCACTTCATCGGTCACCACAGCGTTGGCACCGATCCGCGCGCGTTCACCAACCGTGATCGGTCCAATCACCTGAGCGCCCGATCCAATGATCACATTGTCGCAAAGAGTTGGGTGACGCTTGCCTGCCACGCCATTGGTGGGATTGGTCCCGCCCAAAGTGACGCATTGATAGATCGTGACATTATCGCCGATCTCCGCCGTCTCTCCGATCACAGTAAAACCATGATCGATAAAGAAATTGCGACCGATCGTTGCACCGGGATGGATATCTATTGCGGTCAATAACCGGCTAAAATGGTTCACAAACCGCGCGAGGAAGTAGAGCTTTGCATCAAACAACCAATGGGCGATTTTGTGAAAGCCAACCGCCCATACGCCAGGATACAGCATGATCTCCCAGCGCGAGCGAGGCGCTGGATCGCGTTCCTTGATGGAATCCAGATAGCTGGTGAGCTTCTCGAACATGCTCAGATTCTCCCACCAAACGGTCGAAATTGCAATTCCAACCTACAGCAGTTTTTGTTGCTCTGGCCCATGCAAAGCTTCCAATGCCGCCCTCCACACCGACATGGTGGCCGGCGCTGCGCGTTCAAGGCTGATGCGATCAATCGTCACGATCAGTGATTCCAGAGCCGCAAAACTGCGGCGTGTGCGAGGAACCAGATAATCCGCCGCCCCCTGTGCCAAAGACAATGACCGGGCCTCGGCGTAGGCGGCAATCAATGCGCCAGCCATTGCATCATCGGGATCGCCAATCGCCAGCTGCAACGATCCGCCGACACGCGAATTGAGGTCGGGTAGTGTGATCTCCCACGGGGTCGAATCCGCAATAAGCAGAAGCGGCGTACCAGCCTCGGGCCCGCCCTCTTGCACCGCATTCCAACGGTGAAACACATCGGCCTCGTCCAGCTGATCCACGCCATCAATAACCGCAATGCCCTGAGCGATCGCCCATTGGCCAATTAACGTTTTGCCCGACCGCTTTGGTCCGGTCAGAACAGCAGTATGGAATGGCCACTTCTCAGGTGCCTGCAAAGCGTCAATTACATCAGCATTGGCGTTGCCGATCACGATGCGCTGCGCCTTGCCCGCGCGCGTCGCGTCGAGTGGCAGAGCAATCTGTGAAGGAGGACGCTGGCTAACGGTCACGAGTGCCCCCGTGGCTCAGCGGCTGATGGCGAGCGCGTTTGCACCCTCATTCACCGAGAATCCGCGTTGGCGCAGTGCTGCGGCGAGACCTGATAGCTCACCGCCAAAACTGACACTCATGACAGAAGTTCCGCCCATAGCAGTGCTGGTAACGGCTACACCGCGCACACCGGGCACTTGGCGCATGGCCGACAGGGTTGCGTCGAATGTCATTGCGTCAGGAGTTGCGAACTGGACGGCAAAGCTGCGAACGACCGCTGCGGAGGGTGTTGGCTGAGCGGTTGGCGCAGTCGTCGTGGTTGTCGCGCTGGGCGCTGCTTCTGCGGCCGCCGCCGCGCGCTCGCGGGCACGAATGGCGCGACCAATTTCAACCAGACGCGCAATCGCAGGATCAGCCTGACCCGCTCCGTTAAAGCGCAATGTGGGATCAGGCTGCAACTTGCCATCGACCAGCGCGCCTTCGTAAATCTCGTCCATCCGCACAACCGCTTGGGCTAGCATCGTATTGAGAGCATCAGGGCCGTCCCCTTCTAGCGCGAACGTTTCCAACACTTTGCTATCCGGGCCATAACGCGCGGTGAAAGTTCCGGTAACAGGGCCGCCGGGAAATTGATGCTCCAACCGCACAATCGGCACCAAAACGTCTGCTGCGCCATATTGGTCGAGAGTGCTGCGCCACCATGCCCGGCTGCGACGGCCGGCCTGTCCGAAATTGAGCAGCAGCGAATCGCCCCCTGCTCCCGATGGGCGGACATAGTCCATCCGGCTGGTTCCCGGATTGAACGCAGCCCATGCGCGCTGCCACGGATTGCGGACTTCAAATGCAGTGTAAGTGCCCGCACTAACGATAACCGGGATCACCAACATCGGCGCAGAAGCGCGCGCTCGGCTGCTCCCGCCAAGGAAGCGCCCGGCACGCTGGCGATCAAAGGTAACGCCCAGTGTCGCCACATAACGTTTAGGACCGACGCGCTCGCGCTCAATCACAATCGCAGAGACCATGCCTGACAGCTGCCCGTCGGAAATCGCAGGGCCACCCGCCTCTCTCCAGGCTTTGCGCTGTGCCTCTCGCCAAGCATCATTGCGGGCCTCCAACGCGCTGTCTGCGCGGACGTCCACCTCGATGCCAGTGATCTCAATATCTGAGCTGGATGCGGTCGGCGCGATCCCGCGATCACCGGAAACTTGTGCCAAAACCAGTGCGTATCCACCGCTCAACAGCGCCAACGCCAGAACAGCCGCCATGACCCACCGAAGACGCAAACGGCCAAACACACCCGCAATCTGAGGGTTAGAGGCACGCAGTGAAGGGCCAGAAAGGGGCAAAACCGAACTCATCGGGGAAATCTTGTCGTCCTTTGCCCAAACCATCATGGAATTCCAAGCCCGAAAGGGTAAAGCCCTGTGTCATGGACGGCAAAAATTCTCCCTACACCTACGCCCAAGCCGGCGTTTCCATCGAAGCAGGCAATGCCTTGGTCAAAGCCATTGCGCCTCTTGCCAAGGCCACAGCGCGTCCTGGCGCGACCAGTGAGTTGGGGGGATTCGGTGGTTTCTTTGACCCAAAGGCGGCCGGATACACTGACCCGTTGCTGGTCGCGGCCAATGATGGCGTGGGCACGAAACTGAAACTCGCGATTGAACATGATCGGCATGACAGCGTCGGCATCGATCTGGTCGCGATGTGCGTCAACGATTTGATCGTTCAGGGCGCTGAGCCTTTGTTCTTCCTCGATTATTTCGCTACCGGCAAGCTGGAAAACGGTATTGCAGAGCGCGTTGTCGCGGGGATTGCGGATGGCTGTAAACAAGCGGGCTGCGCGCTGATCGGGGGCGAGACGGCGGAAATGCCGGGCATGTACGCGGCGGGCGATTATGACTTGGCTGGGTTTTGCGTTGGCGCTGTTGAGCGTGGCGAGCAATTGACAGGCGAGCGTGTTGCGCCGGGCGATGTGCTGCTGGGGCTGGCCAGTTCTGGGGTGCACTCCAATGGCTATTCACTGGTGCGCCGATTGGCTGAGGATAAAGGGTGGAAACTGAACCGCCCGGCTTTGTTTGATGCGGACCGATTGCTCATCGATGCCTTGATTGAGCCGACGCGTATTTATGTCGCGAGCCTGTTGCCGATTATTCGAGAGGGGCTAGTGAACGGTCTCGCGCATATTACCGGCGGCGGGTTGCTGGAGAATATACCGCGCATCCTGCCAGCGGGCGCTCACGGGTTGGTCGATGCTGATCTGTGGGGACAACCCCGGTTGATGGCGTTCTTGCAAGCGCAGGGCGCGATTGAACCGGCAGAAATGGCGCGCACATTCAATTGCGGGGTGGGCATGGTGCTTGCGGTGAAGCCGGGCGATGTGGATTCGGTTCTCGCGCGACTTACCGAGGCAGGCGAAGAGGTCGTAACCATCGGCGAAGTGCGAGCCGGTGATCGCGGCTGCACCGTGCGCGGCAGCCAAGGCACATGGTCCGCGACGAGCGATTGGGACGCCACGCATCTTGGCTAAGATAGCGGTCTTTATCTCTGGCGAAGGCACCAATATGGCCGCCCTGCTCTATGCCAGCCGCCTTGCCAATGCGCCGTTTGAAATTGCTTTGGTCGCGAGTAACAAGGCCGATGCAGGCGGCTTGAGGCTGGCGGAGCTTGAGGGCATTCCCACCTTCGTCCATTCGCACAAAGGCAAAACTCGCGCCGAGCAGGACGCCGCTATGGAGGCGGCAGCCGTTGATGCGGGCGCGGAATATCTGGTGCTGGCGGGCTATATGCGCATTCTCTCGGACGAGTTTGTCCGCCGGTGGGAAGGTCGAATTCTCAACATTCACCCGTCCCTGCTTCCCAAATATAAGGGCCTCGACACCCATTACCGCGCGATTGAAGCGGGCGATAGCCATGCCGGGGCGAGTGTGCATATCGTTACGCCGGAACTGGATGCAGGCGAAGTGCTGGCTCAGGCGAGGGTCACGATTGCCCCGAATGAAACGCCCGCGACTTTGGCAGAGCGGGTCAAATTGGCGGAGCACCAGCTCTATCCGCGCGCGGTCACCGATTATGTCTCACGCGGCTCCGATCCTGACTACCTCTATGCCAAAGTGCGCGAACTCGCCCTCGCCCTGCCCGAAACGCATGAGCGCGAGAGCCACGGCTCCCCCGGCTTCCGTGTCGGATCAGAGAAATCGGGCAAGTTCTTCGCGCATTTCAGCCAATTGCACCACGGCAGCGAACATATCGCTTTGCTGGTCAAAACGAGCAGCATGGACGAACTGCTCAACCTCGTTGAGACCCAGCCAGACACCTATTTTAAGCCCGCCTACTACGGCGCGAGCGGTTGGGTTGGTCTGATCCTCAACCGCCCAGCTGTCGATTGGGAACATGTCGCCGATTGGCTGAAGCGGTCATGGCGCAGCGTCGCCCCTTCGCGCCTCACCAAACTGCAAGACGCAGCGGACATGTTCTGATGGGCGCTCCTGTCCGCGAGCATCCTTTGGCGCGCGGGAAATGGGCGGATCGGGCGAATAGCTTCCTCACCCACGCATGGGCGAAGGGGTGGCTACCTGAGCCAGAGCTTGGCGCGGATGCTTTGTGGGAGCTTGCGGCGAAACCCTATGGCGATGATGCGAAGACTGCCGAAACGGGCGGTCGCAGCGCCGAAGATGTTGCCGATTTTCGCGAGCGATTGGAGCGGCTTTGCGCAGCAGCGATCAAGGAAGCTGATCTCAACGCGCTGGGCCGTGCGATGGCCTATGGGCAATTGTTGCGCGTGGTCAAAAACAGGCTCGCATTCGGCAAGCTTTGGAATGAGCGGCCTGAACTGCTCAGAACGCCCCTCGCCCCGCCAATTATCGTGATCGGTCATATGCGCAGCGGAACGACGCGTATTCACAAATTGCTCGCGAGTGACCCCGCGCATTCGCACACGCGATATTGCGATGCCTATCATCCGGTGCCTTCATCGCTGGGACTTGGCCGCGTCAAAAGCACTGTGGAGCTGGCGATGTTGGGCGTGCTCAATCCGTGGTTGAAGGCGATCCACCCGATGGCTCCGGGCGAGGTTGAGGAGGAGCTGGCGTGGATTGCGGGTGCGCTGAACCATTCGATTTACGAATCGCAGTGGCATATCCCGAGCTATTCCGCCTTCAGCGAGACCCGCGATCCCGCCCCCATTTACCGCGAATTTGCCCGCGTCTTTCGCACCGACGCCGCACATCGCGGCAATGCAGCGCTTCCTCGCATACTCAAAGTCCCAGCCTTTGCAGAGGATCTCGCCACGCTGCTCGCCCAGTTCCCCGACGCGCGCTTGGTGGTGGCCAATCGTGATCTGGACGCGGTGTTGCGCAGTGCCGTTTCGCTGGCCGCCAACCAGATGGCGATCCAATCGGACACTTGTGATCTGGCGCGGATAGAGGCGCTGTGGCGGCACAAACTGGCTTTACGCGAAGAAAGGATGGAGCGCGCCCTCGGCCAATGGAACGGAGCTGTCGCGCATTTGCACTTTGATGCGCTTGGCGAGGACTGGGAACGCGAAATTCACCACACCTATGATGAACTGGGCCTCGACCTAACCGACGCAGCGCTAACGGCGATGCGCAAACAGATGGCAGGCAGTATGGATGGCCACCACCATGCCCATTCGGCGCAGCTCGACCGTTTCTCCAAAAAACCATAAAAAAGGGCGCCCCAAAGGACGCCCTCTCTATTGCGATGATCGCCGGAATTATCCGACGATTTCGTCTGCGGAAAAGAAGAAGTCTATTTCGATCTTCGCATTCTCTTCGCTGTCCGAACCGTGGACGGTGTTTTCACCAATCGACAGAGCGTGTTCCTTGCGGATCGTGCCCGGGGCGGCATCTGCTGGGTTGGTTGCGCCCATGATGTCACGGTTGCGGGTTACAGCGTCTTCGCCTTCGAGAACTTGCACAACAACCGGTTCGCTCATCATGAACTCAGTCAGTTCGCCAAAGAACGGACGCTCTGAGTGCACGGCGTAAAAACCTTCAGCCTGCTCTTTGGTCATGTGAATACGCTTGGACGCGACAACGCGCAGGCCAGCGCCTTCGAGCATGGCTGTGACAGCGCCGGTCAGGTTGCGACGCGTTGCGTCGGGTTTGATGATCGAAAAAGTGCGGGTAACCGCCATGATGATTTCCTTGGATAGCTATGCGCCTTTCCGTGCCTTCGATGTGAAAGCGGCGCAGGGGTTAGTGATGGCTTGAATTGGGCGCGCGCTTAGCCTCCGCTGAGCGCGAGCACAAGCCTTTGGTCAGCTAAACCCCGCTGCCAATCGTCAATTGGCCCAAAGTTGCATCATCCGCAGGATAGGCCGTGATGGAAAATGTGGTGCCGCTTGCGCTTTCTCCGCCCAGCATTTTGCCGCCATTGATCGCGGTTTCAATCTGAATATCAATCCCTGCGGCCTGAGCCTGAGCGCGATAATGCTCTGCGATTTCTTCGGGGCTCTTGTCCGATTTGAACGTCAAAATCGCGCCTTTGCCAGCGGCGGTGTCAACGACCGTGTTGCTGACAACTTCAGCCCCCTCGACGAGCGTAAAGCCATCGATCAAGTCGACTTCGACATCGGGGCCTGCGCGCAAGGTTGCCTCGCCTTCGGGAGTGTCGAGAGTGAAGTTCGCCTCTCCGCTTTCAGTGTCGATGGAGGATTCGCTACCGTCGGCATCGGCACTTGCGGGTGTCTCTGATTGATCAGATCCGCAAGCGGCCAGCGCTAGAGTTGCGGCGATCGCAAGAGCGGTAATTCGCATGATAATTGTCCCTGTTTCGTCGCCTCGAATGTCGCCGATTGCGCAGGCGCTAGCAAGTGGTCAGGCGACCTTCACCCATTTGCCGCCGTCTTGGCGAAAGAATGCGCGTTCCAGTCCATCGCCCTGATCCAGCGATTTCCAAGTGTCCCGAGCGGCCTGCACCGTCTCTTCGTCAAACAACAGGAATGCGCGCGCAAAACCGGTAGGGTCGCGATATTCGCCGTCTGCAAAAATGACGTGGCTGGCCGTGTTTGCCGCCCCGGTTTCGGCACTCAACAGGATCGGTTGCTTTACCGCTCCGGGCGCATCAGCCTCTCCATTGGCGAGAAAGCTCTCCGGACCCGCCTTCCAAAGCGCGCGGGATATCAATTCTCGCTGTTCTGCGTTCTTACTCACCACCAACAGACGCTCGCCCTCACCCAGCACGCGCTGAGCGATCAGAGCGACCACCGTTTCAACCGGATCGCGGGAAAGCTGCCAGAAATCGACCTTCATTGCGCCGCCTTCTTGCTCCGTTTGCACCTATCAGAGCAATAGCGGACATTGTCCCAATCGCGCTCCCACTTCTTTCGCCAAGTGAAAGGAAGCCCGCAAGCCAAACACGTCTTCGACGGAAGATCGGATTTCTTCCGCATCTTGGGCATGCGGAGTTACTCCAGATTGTCGGCGACGAAATCGTTGATCAGGCGCACCCCGTAACCCGTTGCACCCTTGTCCCAGCTATGGCCCGGCTTGTCCGACCAAACCGTGCCTGCAATATCGCAATGCGCCCATGGGGTGCCGTTTTTGATAAAGCGGTGCAGGAATTGCGCGGCCGTGATCGAGCCAGCCGGACGTGGGCCAACATTTTTGATGTCAGCAATCGGGCTATCAATCAACTTGTCATAGGCAGGACCAATCGGCAGGCGCCACAGCTTATCGCCGGTGGCCTTACCAGCATCGAGCAATTGATCAGCCAGCGTATCGTCATTGGAGAACACGCCCGCATGTTCGTTGCCCAGCGCAATGATCATCGCGCCGGTTAGTGTCGCGAAATCGACGATCCGCGCGGGGTCAAATTGCTCCTGTGTCCAATGCAGCGCATCGCACAGGACCAAGCGGCCCTCCGCGTCAGTGTTCAGCACTTCGACCGTCTGGCCACTCATCGTGGTGACAACATCGCCAGGACGCATCGCTTTGCCGTCGGGCATGTTTTCAACCAAGCCAACCACGCCGACAATGTTGGCTTTCGCTTTGCGGCTGACCAATGCGAGCATTGCGCCTGCCACCGCGCCTGCACCGCCCATGTCCCACTTCATATCTTCCATGCCGGGAGGCGGCTTCAAGGAGATGCCGCCCGTATCAAAGGTCACACCCTTGCCCACAAATGCGCTTGGCTTGTCGCCGTCTTTGCCGCCATTCCAGCGGATCGCGAGCAAACGAGAGGGGCGTTCTGAACCCTGCCCGACGCCCAAAAGCGCTCCCATGCCCAGCTCTTCCATCGCCGCATCATCCAACAAGGTTAGTTCAGCGCCAGTGCCCGCGAACGCTTCCTCACACAGAGCAACAAAGCTCTCGGGATACAGCATGTTGGGCGGCAGAGTGACGAGTTGCTTGGTGAACGCGACCCCTTTCGCCAGTGCGGATTGCACTTCCCACGCCTCTTGCGTGCCAGCAGGTGCACCGATCACATGCACTGTTTTCAAAGAGACTTGTTTATCCACCGCCAATTTGGTGCGGTATTGATCATAACTCCAACTGCGCAACTCTACGCCGAGCAGCGCCGAGGCAGCCTCTTCGCCCGAAAGATCTGCGCGCCCTAGATCAAGCACTAGCTCTCCTTCGCCAGACCGTAGGTATTTCGCCGTTAGCGCCGCTCCTGCACGCTCCACATTCAAGCGCCGGTTCGTAGCGTCGGGCTCACCTGCTCCTGCAATTGCAATCCGTTTGAGCGCGCCTGCATCCATTGCAAACCCCTCAAAAACCTGCCCCGCGCTGCCTTTAAACCGAGCAGCGGGCGCGCCGTCGACCAGTGCAGAATCAAGGTCGCCCAGCCCATCACCCTGATTAACGATCCGCGCGGTAAGGCGGACGGTGCTGGGCGCGGTATCAATGAATTGGATTTGCATGCTCACTCCGAAATGAAGACCGACGCGAATTGTGTCGGTTGTTGAGGCGCTTGGACCCACGCGTTTGCACACTTGATCGTGGTCAGACTTGCGCCTTCGGGAATGCGTTTGCGATTAAGCGCGAGCGGTGCAATAGGCAAGCCATGTCGGGAGTTTGCAGGGTCGCCGCACACGTGAGCTGGCTCAACCTATCACACACTATGTCTAGCCGCCTCGCATTGGGCGCGGCGGTAATTGCTGGCTTTGGCTGGGCAATTCCTGCTTCTGCTCAAGAGGTTACGAGCAATAGTGTCGATGTCGCGGTCAGTGTGGCCGAAGCTGTTGAACCGGTTGATACAAGCGCTCACGAAGGGCCACAACGGATCGAATTCGAGGCCGACGCGGTTACCTATGATGATGAAAACGGGCGTGTTTTTGCACGTGGCGCAGTTATCTTGCGCAATGAAGACGCCTCTGTGCGCGCTGACGAAGTGGAATGGGACCGTAATAGCGGAGCAATTGTTGCGCGCGGTAATGTCCGCTTAGTCGATGATCGCGGCAATCAGATTTTCACTGAGCGCGTTGAGCTAACCGATGCATTCGAAACCGGCGCGATGGAGGACTTACTTCTTGCCTTGCGTCAGGGCGGGAGGCTTGCTGCGCGTTCGGCTGAGCGCAATGAGGACGGAGACGTAGTTCTCACCAATGCCGCTTACTCAGCCTGCGCAGTCAGCGATGAGGAAGGCTGCGCAAAAGACCCGACGTGGCGAATCACTGCTGATCAAGTGACCTATGATGAGGACGAGGCACGGGTCAGTTTCGATGGCGCGATGTTGGAATTGTTCGGCACACGCTTGCTTCCCCTTCCCGGTCTCGCGATCCGCACTGATGGGCGCGCGGAAAGCGGATTTTTGGTCCCTGACCTCAGACTGGATCAGGTCAACGGGCTGGAACTTTCTGCCGATTATTATCTGCGCGTTGCCGATAATCAGGACCTGACTCTGGGCGCATCGGTATTCACCGAAGTCGCCCCTCTCGTTCGCGGTCAATGGCGACACCTGACCGAAAAGGGTGCCTATCAGATCACCGGCTATGCGACCTCCAGCAGCCGGGTTTCCAATTTTGGCGGCACACCCACCACCGAAAGCGACCCGCGCGGCTATCTGTTCGCCAATGGCAAATTCCTCTTCTCGCCCGAATGGAGCCTGACGGGATCGGTTCGTTTGGCCAGCGATCGCACATTCCTGCGCCGCTATGATCTCAGCCGCGATGACCGTTTGCGCTCCACCATCAATCTGGAGCGGATTGATGACAATTCGTATCTCAGCCTTGCCGGTTGGGCGACGCAAACCCTGCGGATCAATGCTGAGCAGGGGCAAATTCCGGTTGCTGTGCCAGCGTTCGATTATCGCCGTATTCTTGAGGACCCGATTGCGGGCGGGCAAGTGCAATTGCAGGTCAATACGCTCAGCCTGATCCGCAATGATGGTCAGGATACGCAGCGAGCGTTTGCCGGTGCGCGTTGGGATATGCGACGGCTAACTGATCTTGGTCAGGTGGTTACGGTGACCGGCTTAGTGCGCGGCGATGTTTACAACACGCAAAACACTCTGGCGACGCTGACACAGGTCTATCGTGGGAATGAAGGGTGGACTGCGCGCGGTGTTGCGACAGCAGCGATCGACATTGAATGGCCTTTTGTTGGCGAAGCCTTTGGCGGCACGCAGGTGCTCAAACCACGCGTGCAGATTGTCGCCAGTCCTCCGATCCGAAATCTCGCGGTTCCTAATGAGGACGCGCGTGCAATTGACTTGGAGGATTCCAACCTCTTCGCGCTCAACCGTTTCCCCGGATACGACAGGGTCGAAGATGGTACGCGCGTCACTTGGGGGATCGATTGGGAGCTGACCAAGCCGGGCTGGCGCGTCAAATCCAATATCGGTCAATCCTATCGCTTCTCGACAGAGCGCGAGATTTTCCCTGACGGCACTGGATTGTCTGAACGTGTGTCGGACATTGTTGGCCGCACTGAAGTGCGCTTTCGCAACAATCTCTCCTTCACGCACCGTTTCCGCATCGACAAAGACAATCTCGCCATCCGCCGTAATGAAATTGACGCGACCATCGGATCACAGCGCAATTACCTGGAAGTGGGTTACCTGCGTCTCGACCGGAACATTCAAACGGTCGAGGATTTGCAGGATCGCGAGGAAATGCGGCTGGCGGGACGCTTTACCATCGGGCGGCATTGGTCGGTATTTGGCTCTGCGGTCGTCAACCTGACCAGCGCCGAAGAGGACCCGGTCTTCGCACCTGATGGCTTTGAGCCGATCCGCACTCGGTTGGGCGTTGCGTATACCGATGACTGCATCGAATTTGGCGCAACATGGCGTCGCGACTTTATTGGTGCGGGCGATGCAGAGCGCGGCAACTCGTTCCAGTTCTTTGTCGCCTTGCGCAATTTGGGCTTCCGATAGACCCTTTGCCTGCCGCATTCTGACCACGGATAAGCGGCTCCGACGCGTTGGCAGGGATACAAAAACCGGTTAAGGGGCCAATCACACACTCATGCTGCGTTAAGCCAGTTTGGCACATTGGCGTGGTTACCGGGGAATATGGCCATTGCCTGCTGGATAACGGCAGAATGGCCAAACCAAGCGATATCAGGGGCATTCGCTTGGCCAGGAATATGAACAGTTCGGGATTGGACACGTGACTTTGAACGTATTTTCTAAAGTTTTTGGAACATTGCTGACTGGCGGACTCGCTGCTTTGGCCATGACCACAGCCACTGCGCAAACCGCCGCCGTGCCAACGGCAAACAACCCCTTTGGGCTGCCTGAGAACTTCACAATTTTCGGCACCGACAACCCGAATGAGCGCAGCGCCACCGCTGTGGTCAATGGCTATGTCATCACAGGCACTGATATCGATCAGCGCGTATCACTGGTTACCAATGCGTCCGAAGTCGAAGTGTCGGACGAAGAGCTTCAGCGTCTGCGGGTGCAAGTGTTGCGCAACTTGATCGATGAAACGCTGAAAATTCAAGCGGCACAAGCGCAGGAAATCGGTGCCGAGCGCGCGCAGGTTGAACAAACCTACCAGCAGCTTGCAACACAAAATTTTGGCCAAAACCCGGAACAGATGGACGTTTACCTCGGTTCCATCGGATCATCACCAACCGCGCTGAAACGCCAGATCGAAGGTGAATTGGCGTGGGAAAACCTGCTGCGCCGGAATATCACCCCGTTCATCAATGTGTCTGCAGAAGAAGTTACCGATGTGCTTGCGCGGCTCGAAGCATCGCGGGGGACAGTCGAATATCGGCTGGGCGAAATCTATATGAACGCCACCGCTGAAAACCGTGCAACTGTGCTCCAGAACATGCAACAGATTATGCAGCAGATGGAAGCAGGCGGCAGCTTCGTGGCCTATGCGCGGCAATATTCCGAAGCCTCAACCGCGGTCGTTGGCGGCGATACCGGCTTTTTGCGGCTGGAAACTTTGCCCCCGGCCATGGCGGATGCTGTGCGCCAAATGGAGCCTGGCCAGTTGGTCGGCCCATTGGAGATACCGGGCGGTTTCACCATCATCTATTTGATCGACCGCCAGCAAGTGCTCGGCGCTGACCCACGGGACGCCGTGCTGAGCCTGCGCCAGATCTCGATCTCTTTTCCCGAAGGGATGAGCGAGGCGGATGCCAATGCCCGGATCGAGGAATTTGGGAATTTTGTACAAAATCTAAACTCCTGCTCCGCGGCCGATAGTGCACGCGAAGCGCTGGGTGCGAACGTTGTTGCAAACGACCAGATTCAGGCACGTCAATTGCCCGAGCAGCTTCAAAACATTCTGCTCAATCTGCAAGTTGGCCAAACCACTCCGCCCTTTGGCAGTCCTCAGGACGGTGTGCGCGTTCTGATGCTGTGTGGGCGTGATGATCCCGAGGATACGGGCGCACCGACGTTCCAGACTGTGATGAGCGGGATTGAGGAGGAGCGCATTAACAAACGCGCTCAACGTTACTTGCGCGACCTGCGCAACGACGCCTTTATCCAATACAATTGAGCGCGCATCTTGGCTGATCTCCCGCTGGCAATCGCGCTGGGCGATCCGGCGGGAATTGGCCCCGAGGTCATTCTTGATAGCTATCCTCAGCTGAAATCGAGCAGACAGCCATTCTTCGTGGTCGGCGGGGCAGATGTGTTGCGCGCCGCGGCGGATGCGCTTGGTAAAGATGTTGCGATCAGTTCGATTGGTGCGCCGGATGAGGCGGCAGATGCCTTTGCAACCGGTCTACCAGTCTTAGCCGGGTCAGATGCGCTTTATAGGCCCGGTCGTCCTGATGAAGATGGTGCAGCACTCGCGCTGCATTCGCTGGCGGAGGCGACACGCTGTGTGCTGCTGGGACAGGCTTCGGCGCTAACGACTGCTCCGGTTAGCAAGGCTCAGCTCGGCAAGGTTGGTTTTGAATATCCGGGTCAGACGGAGTTTCTCGCAGCGGTGTGCGGAATGGCGCCGGAGGATGCGGTGATGATGCTGGCGGGGCCAACTTTGCGCACCGTCCCAATCACCGTGCATGTCGCCCTCGCCAATGTGCCAACGCTACTTTCGACGGAATTGATTCAGCACAAAGCGCAGATCGTTGCCGCCGGATTGAAGCGCGATTTCGGCATCCCCTCCCCACGCCTCGCGATAGCCGGGCTCAACCCGCATTCGGGCGAGAACGGGCAGTTCGGCAATGAAGAAGGACGCGTGATCGAACCGGCGATCACAGCACTGCGCGCAAGCGGGCTGGATGTGACCGGCCCTGTCCCCGGCGACGCTTTGTTCACACCGATGATGCGCAGCACTTATGATGCGGCGTTGTGCATGTATCACGATCAAGCTCTGATCCCGATCAAAGCACTGGAGTTTGATCAAGGGGTCAATGTCACTCTTGGCCTGCCAATTATCCGTACATCGCCCGATCACGGCACCGCGTTCAATATTGCAGGGACAGGAAAGGCCAGCCCGAGCGCAATGATCGCCGCTATCCGCATGGCTTGCCAATGTGCTAAAAACCGTGCCTGATCTGCCGCCGATCCGCGAAACCATCGCGCGTCACGGTCTGTCTGCGTCAAAGGCGCTAGGCCAGAACTTCCTGCTGGACGAACAATTGCTGGACCGGATTGCCGCCTTGCCGGGCGATCTGAGTGGCGCAAATGTGCTGGAAATTGGCCCCGGGCCCGGCGGCTTGACCCGTGCAGCCTTGCGCGCAGGCGCTCAGGTGACAGCCATAGAGATGGACAGCCGATGCCTGCCTGCGCTTGCGGAGTTGAGCGAGGCATTTCCCGGACAGCTGACCGTCATTGAAGGCGACGCGATGAAGCTCGACCATGCCGAAATCATGCGTGGCGAGCCGTTTCATGTCCTCTCCAACCTGCCTTATAATGTCGGCACCGCATTGTTCGTCAAATGGCTGAGCGGCGATGAATGGCCGCGCCAATGGCTGTCTCTCACCCTCATGTTTCAGCGCGAGGTTGCAGAGCGGATTGTCTCGAAACCTGGGACCGGCGCCTATGGCCGCCTGGCCGTGCTCACCCAATGGCGTAGCGAGGCGAAACTCGCGATGAAGGTTCACCGCAGCGCGTTTACCCCGCCCCCAAAAGTTATGAGCGCGGTGGTGCATGTGACTCCAGCCAAAGCTCCTGAAGGGGTATCAGCGCGAGTGTTGGAGCGCATTGCTGAGGCAGCCTTTGGCCAACGCCGCAAAATGCTGCGGCAGAGTTTAAAGGGCGTGCAGGGTGCATTGGATGCGCTGGACGAAGTCGGCATTGACCCCACCCGCCGCGCAGAGACGGTGAGCATTTCCGAGTTCACAGAATTGGCCAGAACACTTCGCTCGCTTGGTTAATTTGGAGTAAGCGTATTTGCGAACCTCTTGGCACGAAATGGCGCTTTAACTGGTCAGCATGAGACCGCCACCGGGCTTACCATCCGGGCATTAAAGTAAGAGCCAATATGAGCTTTCTAGAAACACGCCAACAGAGCGTGAGCACAGACCAAAGGCGGTCTGCGCGTTTAATGGTCGCAATCCCCGTCACATTTCGAACCGCAAGTGGTGATCGGCAATGCCACATGGCCAATATTTCGGACCAAGGGGCAAAGCTCGAAACCGAATCCCCACCTGGGCAAGGCGTCTCCGGCATGCTGATCATGGGCAAAGAAGAGGTCTATTGCACAGTCATCTGGTCTAATGAGACCGCATGCGGGATCGAATTTGAGCGCTGCATCGGCGATGCCGCACTGGCAGATATTGCCGGTGATCAAATTAGACGGTCCGGCCCAGTCGCGAACACGGGCAATATTCAGATGGGTCGTAAGCGTGGGCGCTTAGTGAGTTAAGCGCACCAGGCTGTTATTGGGTCGCTCTGCCAATTTGCGGGCAAGGATTGCTGCTGCGTGAGTAGTCAAAGCCCCATGTGCGAAATCCGGCAGCATCGATATGGAACCGACCTTTGGCCCCGCGCTCTGGGTCAGCAGGATCGTAATATGCACCAAGCCCCATAGCGCGTTGATCACCTACCCTCGCCTGCAATGCACATAAGTCTTTGAACAACACCTCGCGGTCGGTCATTTGCACCGCGACTAAATCGAGCGCGGCAAAGCTCAAATGTTTGCTACGCGAGGCACCATTGACGCACTCATTGATCTCAGCCGACCGGTAGCCAGAGACCACTTCGACCGGGCCCGTCACTGGGATCACCTCATCACGCAGCAGCTGCAAGGTTGGAATGATTTCGCGCCAGCGCTCCATCGGTGGCCTTGTGAAGTACTCGGTCCCGCAGCGGCGCGCATAATGGGCATCGACGCGCCACAATTGCCACGTGGGCACAACGCCCGCCACGCCTTCGTCTTCAAGGTACTTCTGAAAGGAGGCATAAAATTGGGCCTTTAGCCCCATATTGTGCGGGTGGCTTGTAAAGAGCCAGCGATTGAACGCACCTGCAGAACTGGGCCCGGTTTCGTTGGGCGCGCGCTCGACATCGCTAACACCGGCAAGTGAGCCGCTGGCGAGGGCAAAAAAGCCGAAGAAAACAACCAAAGAATGGCGCCATGTCGTCATATAGGCGGTTAAGTTGCCCTAGCCCGCTTTCTTGCGCAATCGCCATTCATGCAGCAGCGGTTCGGTATAACCACTTGGTTGTTTGACGCCTTTGAAAATCAAATCGCGTGCGGCGCTGAACGCCGCGCCGTTTTCATTGCCCATCAGCGGAACATAAGTGGGATCGCCTGCATTTTGTGCATCGACCTTGGCTGCCATGCGGGTGAGGCTGTCCATCACCTGATCCTTGGTCACAATGCCGTGGAGCAGCCAATTGGCGATATGCTGCGATGAAATGCGCAGAGTGGCGCGGTCTTCCATCAAGCCAACATCGTTGATGTCTGGAACTTTGGAGCACCCCACGCCCGCATCAATCCAGCGAACGACATAACCAAGCAAGCCTTGCGCGTTGTTATCCAGCTCATCGCGCAGCTCGTCCTCTGGCCAATTGGTGTCAGTGGCGAGAGGAATGTTCAAAAGCGCGTCCAACCCTGCGGGGGCGGGCAAATCACTCTGGATCGCGAACACATTTTCGGCGTGATAATGCAGCGCGTGCAAAGTCGCAGCGGTCGGTGATGGCACCCAAGCGGTGTTCGCCCCGGCGCGCAGATGGCCGATTTTCTCGACCATCATTTGACCCATGAGATCAGGCGCTGCCCACATGCCTTTGCCGATCTGGGCCTTACCCGAAAGCCCATGCGCAAGGCCAATCGCAACATTGCGCGCTTCATAGGCGCCGAGCCAATCCGAACCCTTCATCGCGCCTTTGCGCATCATCGGACCGGCCTGCATCGAGGTGTGAATTTCATCGCCCGTGCGGTCGAGGAAGCCCGTGTTGATAAAGGCGATCCGCCCGCGCACCGCGTGGATGCAAGCAGCGAGGTTAGCTGAGGTGCGGCGTTCCTCGTCCATCACGCCAACTTTGATGGTGTGCCGCGCCAGACCCAGCAAATCCTCCACGGCATCGAACAAGTCGTTGGTGAAAGCGCATTCTTCGGGGCCATGCATCTTGGGCTTCACGATGTAGATGCTGCCGTGTTTTGAATTGCCGTATTTGGCGTGACCATTCACATCAAGAGAGCTGATTGCGCTGGTGAAGACCGCATCCATGATGCCTTCTGGCACTTCGCTGCCATCGGGCAGTCGGATCGCGGGGTTGGTCATCAAATGGCCGACATTGCGCACAAACATCAGGCTGCGCCCGGATAACGCCCGCGCATTTCCATCCCGGTCCGTATAGGCTTTGTTGCCGTTTAACCGGCGCGTGAGAGTGCGCCCGCCTTTGTCAAAGCTCTCCTCCAAATCGCCCCGGATCACGCCGAGCCAATTGGTGTAGGCGATGTGCTTATCCTCGGCATCGACCGCCGCAACCGAGTCTTCGCAATCGGCAATGGTGGTGAGCGCCGCCTCGACCATAATATCGGCAATGCCCGCTTTGTCGCTCTGGCCAACGGGGGTTTCGCGGTCAAAGACAACTTCGATATGCAGGCCGTTGTTGATGAACAGCAGGCCTTTATCGGTCTTGCCGACATATTGGCTCTCGTCCTGAAGCTTACCGTCATTTTCATCGACCAAATCGGCCCAGCTTTGATCGACCAGCGGCAGCGCATCATCCAGAAACGCCCGCCCACGCGCAATCACTGCATCACCGCGAACAGTGTCATAGCCGCCGGGTTTGGCAGGCGCAGCGTCCAAGGCATCGGTCCCGTAAAACGCATCATACAAACTGCCCCAGCGCGCGTTCGCCGCATTCAGTAGGAAGCGCGCATTCAGGATCGGCACAACCAATTGCGGCCCGGCCATCGTCGCAATCTCAGGGTCCACATTCTGAGTGCCGACCTGAAAATCGCCCGGTTCCGGCACGAGATAGCCGATCTCTTTCAAGAAGCTTTGATATGCGGCCGCGTCATGCGGTTTGCCCCGGCGCTCTGTATGCCACGCATCGATCTGCGCTTGCAGGTCTTCGCGTGTATGCAACAAAGCAGCATTGCGCGGCGCATATTCAGCGAGCAACGCGGCAAAACCCTGCCAAAATGCGTCGAGATCCCGGCCAAGAGGTGTGAGAACCTGTGTCTCAAGCAAAGTGGCCAGCCGCTCATCCACGGACAATCCGGCGCGGGGTATCATGTTGGTCATTAAGGGTCCTCATGACTTGAAGTGTGATCAAGGCCCGGGGAGGAGGACGCCCATGCCTATTGCCGATGGCGCGCGCGATTGCAACGGGTTGGACACCGCCAATTCGCCCGCTAGGAGTGGTCGGCAATGAAAACAAATCTCCAAACACAATTTGACGCCCTGTTTGACGCAGGGGCCATGCTGGATCAGGTCCAGACATGGTGCGCGATCAACACTGGCACCGCAAATGTGGATGGCCTTTCAAAGTTGGCGGATGTTTTGGCACAGGCGTTCGGCGCGCTACCCGGAACAGTGGAGCAAATCGACCCGGCACCAGTTACAGCGATTGCCGCCGATGGCCGTGAATTTGCAAAGGAGCATGGCAAACATCTGGTGTTGCGCGTGCGCCCTACCGCCAATCGCCGCATCCTGCTGACCGGCCATATGGACACGGTGTTCCCGGTCGATCATCCGTTTCAGGAGCAGACTTGGCTCGAAGATGGCGTTCTAAACGGGCCAGGCGTTGCGGATATGAAGGGCGGCATCGCGGTAATGCTGCATGCTCTGATGGCGTTTGAGCAGACGGCAAGCGCCGGGTCATTGGGTTATGACGTGTTGCTGAACTCGGATGAAGAGACAGGCTCACTCGCCAGTTCGGATTTGATTGCTGAGATGGCGCGCGGGAAGCTTGCGGCGTTAACCTATGAACCGGCCGCATTGCCCGATGGAACGCTCGCCCATGCGCGCGGTGGAACGGGCAATTATTCAATCACGCTGACGGGCAAATCAGCCCATGCCGGGCGCAACCCGCACGAGGGGCGCAATGCTCTGGTTGCCGCAGCGGATTTGATCCTTCGCCTGAAGGCGATGGAACGCGAGGACATCACCATTAACCCGGCCAAACTCGAAGGTGGCGGACCCAATAATGTGGTGCCTGATCACGCTCTCTTACGCTTTAACATTCGTCCCAAGAGCACGGCTGCCATGGAAGGCTTTGACAGCGACCTCAACACTTTACTGCGTAGCGTTGAAAGCGATCACGAAGTCTCGGCACACCGCCATGGCGGCGTTACGCGCCCGCCAAAACCGGTCGACGAAAAAGCTCAAACTTTGTTCGATCTGGTCAAAGAATGCGGCGAAGAATTGGGCCAGCACATCGCGTGGAAGTCCACTGGCGGCGTGTGCGATGGTAACAATATCGCGGCCTGCGGGGTGCCGGTTGTCGACACGATGGGCGTGCGCGGCGGGTCCATCCACTCATCTGACGAATTCTTAATCACTGCCAGTCTGACAGAGCGCGCTGCGCTGTCTGCGCGCGTTATTCAGCGCATCGCTGAAGGAGCTATTACATGACATTTCGCCTGCGCGCCGCGCGTATATCTGACCTTGAGCACCTCTATGAGATGGCCAAGCTCACCGGTGGTGGTTTCACCAATCTACCGCCTGATCGCAAAGCATTGGGCGGCAAGTTGGAGCGTGCATGCGAAGCGCTTACCAACACCGAAGACGCGCTGGCCGACGAGCAATTCGTGCTGGTGCTGGAGAATATGGAAACAGGCGCAGTGCGCGGCACGTGTCAGTTGATGACGATGGTGGGTCAGCAATGGCCGTTTTACTCCTACCGCCTCAACACACAAACCCAATACAGCCAGCAGCTTGACCGCACAGTGCGCGCCGAAATGCTCAGCCTTGTCACCGATCTCGAAGGCTCCAGTGAGGTTGGCGGATTGTTCCTGCACCCTAACGAACGCGCTGGCGGGCATGGTCTTTTGCTGGCGCGCAGCCGGTACCTCTTTATCGCCATGCACCGCGCTCGCTTTGCCGACCGTATTCTGGCTGAGCTGCGCGGTATTATTGATGAGCGCGGTGGATCGCCGTTTTGGGACGGAGTTGCTGGCCGGTTCTTCGGCATGAGTTTTCAGGAGGCGGATTACTTCAACGCGATCAACGGTAACCAGTTTATCGCCGATCTGATGCCCAAGCACCCCGTCTACAAATCGATGCTGTCCGAGGATGCCCGTAGCGTTATCGGCGTACCCCACCCCACTGGCCGGGCTGCAATGCGGATGCTGGAGAATGAGGGTTTCCGCTATGAAGGCTATGTTGACATCTTCGACGGTGGCCCAAGCATGGTCGCGCGCACGGACGATGTGACCAGCGTCAAAAATGCGGCCAAAGGGAAACTCACCAACGCGTCACTCTCCGAAGGCGAACGCGCAATTATCGCCACAGGGCGTCTCGATACGTTCCGGGCCTGTTATGGTGCCCGCGTGGTCGATGCAGACGGGGGAACTCAAATTGATGCAGTGACCGCCGATACGCTGGAAGTGAGTACAGGCGACACGGTATGGAGCGTCGCGCGCTAGGTTTTACGCCTTGGGCTTTTCCAGCGCGATAACCGCATAACTGGTCGCGTATTCGCCCAGCACCGGCAGCTGCATGAGCATGTCGCCAACTAGCTTCTTCGCGCCTTTACTGTCCCCGCCAAACCCTGATCGGTCCATGCGATCAATCGTCAGTCCCGCATCAGCGACCAGTGTGCGGAATGTCGCAATGTCCAAACCGTTGACATAGGCCTGCTCGGCGAAGCTCTCCCACCGGGTCCACTTGTTCGGCTTTTTGTGACCCTCGGCATCCAAATCCCAATGGCGCGGTACAAAATCGGGATCATCATAAATCGTCGCAGCGGTGCGGAACATCGCCTTCTCGCCAAAGACCAGATGCGCCCAGGGCAACGGGATCAACGCCTCCATATGCGGTCCCCAAGGTCCCTTGAATGGAAACCACTCGAGCAGCGCACGGCCACCGGGGCGAAGGACCCGCGCCCAATCCTGCAAAATCGCGCCCGGCTCCATCACATGCTCCATGCAGTCGAAAGCCGTGATCAAATCAATGCTCTCATCCGCCACGGGCAAGCCGTTCACATTGCCCTCGACGAAGTGCAATGTGTCGGCGAATTCAGGAAACTTCGCCAAGGCCGTCTTAGCGCGCGCCAAAGCGGCAGTGTCGATATCAACTCCTGTGATGGAACGCGCCAGCTTCTTTGACGCGAACAGCATCGCCAACTGGCCCTCACCGCACCCGAAATCGAGCACGTCTTTGCCGTCCAACTCGCTATCGGAGAAATGCCGCCAGCTGGCGACCAAGGATTGATCACGCCAATCGGCATAGCTGTCTTTGCCCGCCATCCGATCATCGGGCGCGCTCATCATCCGCTTCGAAAGCGCTGTGCAGGCAGTTGTGCGTAAATCCATAGCGTTGCTGCATGTAGTTTACAGATGCCTTCACAAGTCTAAAGACAGCCTATGTTTCAAGCAGGAACAGCTCTAGCTGAAATCAATTACGACGGGATCGTTGGCCCAAGCCACAATTATGCCGGCCTATCGCTGGGCAATATTGCAAGCGCCAGTCACAAGGGTGATCCCTCTTATCCTCGCGCCGCCGCTCTGCAAGGCGTGGCCAAGATGCGTGGGAATCTGGCGCGTTTGGGCGTGCAGGGTTTCTTTGTGCCCCTGCCCCGCCCCAACCTCGCATTGACGGACGCGCTTGCCCTTGATGGCAGCGAAGCGCCGCAATTGCGCGCTGCCCCTTGGTCAGCGTCGAGTATGTGGACGGCTAATGCAGCGACCGTCTCGCCTGCGCCTGACACCGCCGATGGCAAATGTCACTTGAGCCCGGCGAACCTGGTGACCATGCTCCACCGCGCACAGGAATGGCCCGATACAAAGCGTCAGCTCGACCTCGCCTTTGGCAATCGTGACCATTTCACCGTCCACGGCGCGGTCCCGCCAACCTTTGGCGATGAGGGTGCAGCCAATCATATGCGCCTTTGTGATGGGCACGGCAGCTCGGGCGTCGAAGTGTTTGTCTATGGCAGACCCGGCGGCGCATTCCCCGCGCGCCAACACGAACAGGCAAGCCGCTTGGTGGCCCGTGCACATGGGCTTGACCCCGCGCGATGCGTTTTTGTGGAGCAAAACCCCGCCGCAATCGAAGCTGGCGCGTTCCATAACGACGTCGTCTCCGTCGCAAATGAGCGCGTGCTTTTCACTCATGCAGAAGCGTTTGCCGATCAATCGGGCGCCTACGATGCTATTCGCGCCGCCTTCCCCGCACTGGAGGTGGTCGAAGTGCCCAGCGCCGCAGTGACAATGGCTGAGGCAATTCGGACCTATCTGTTCAACGCGCAATTACTGACCCTGCCCGACGGCTCGATGGCTTTGATCGTGCCGGAAGAATGCCGTGAGAGCGCGTCCGTCTGGTCCTATTGCGAAGGGTTGATGGCGTCGAACGGCCCCATCCGCGAAGTGATCCCGGTCGATGTTCGCCAAAGCATGGCCAATGGCGGCGGTCCCGCTTGCCTGCGCCTGCGCGTCGTATGTGACCCGGCGACTGTCGACCCGCGCTTTTTGCTCGACGCAAGCAAAGCAGACCTCATCGAAAAAATAATCTCCGAAACGTGGCCCGAACAGATCGATCCAAGCGATATCTCCGGCTCTCAGGCAAACCCTGCACTGGCCGCTCAAGTGACCGCCGCGCGCGCGGCACTGCTTACCGCATTATCCCTCGAAGAATTGGGTTAACGCGTTTGCGCCGATACGTCGGATGCGCTTACACTTGTCTTCAGGTTAACCATTGCAACCCGCGCCGACCCGATGTTGGCACGGCGCTTGCTCTTACAAGGATTAACCTTTGGAGAGAACATGTTGCGCAAAATCGGTCGGCTGTTTGTGATCAAGAATCGCTTTGAAGCATTCGTGATCATTTATGCCCTTGCGTTGGGAGCAACATCGCGCGGTTCATCCTATCTGCAAGAATATCCAGGCATTGGCGGGCAACTGTTGTTCCTCGCAACAACAGGCGCGGTGTTTTTGGCCGGCGCGGCAATTTTAGACTCGCTGAAAGCGAAGAAGGAATTGGCGGAATTGCGAGCTGAGTTGGCTAACGCAAAGTAGAAAACGGGCCGGAGTTTCATCCGACCCGCCGAACTTTCATTTCATTCAAAGCTCTTTTCTAAAGATGACCTTGTCATCACCCTTGGCGTAATAATCGCGGATCAGCGCCTCCCGATCATAGCCAAGCATATCGTAGAACCCGCAGGTCCGCTCAGACTCCGGCACGCCCGATGTTTCAACCAACAAGATGCGCACACCTTCCTGCGCCAGTTCCTCTTCGACATAACGCATCAGTTTAGTGCCGATGCCTTTGCCATGCTGATCGGGGGACACTGCAATCAGCAAGAGGTTCCAAGTGCCCTCAGTAAGCTGTTCTGGAACGTAATACCCGACCCCCTCTACGCCTTTGACATCGAAAACAATCCAACGATGTGAGCTGACTTCGCCCTGAAAATAGGGTGCCGTCATGCTTTTAAGATTTCGGAGGGAAACATGTTGTTTGAGTCGACCAAATGGCCAACCCGATCGAGATCGCCGCGCACTAGCGGGCGAATTGAAGATGAAGTCATGATTTCAAATTCCTAGAGATATTAGACACGCAAAACCGAGCCTCAAGCCTGTCGAGCCGGGCGGTTTTGTTAAATTTCAGCCGATCCCAACGTGGATCAGCGAATGGCAGCAATCGTGTTCAAAAAATCTCCGAGTGTAGATGGGGGTTTCTGTTGCTAGCTACCCCCGGAGCCCCGGAATCCGTTCTGTTGCCCGGTCGGTCCAACCGCGCTTAAGCTTTGTAAGATCAGGCCGTTAGGCCGTCAGATTACGCAGCGATTGCGAGTGCTTCGTTATCGTTTGCACTTATAAAAATGAACAGTTTTACGGGGTTTTCAGCCCGGGCAAAAACAACGCTTTTCAGCCCACGTCGATCCTAGTTCGCCCCCGCCAAAAACCCCCAACTAAACAGAGGTTTATGGTGGAGACGCCGGGTACTGCCCCCGGGTCCGTTGTGCCTATTGCACGCTGCAATTTATCGCCATATCCGGTTGCCCGGCAAACCCTATATAGCGTTTTGAAGCTTAATTGGAAGTGAGCGCGCCCAAAACAAAAAACCCGCCCTGCACCAAGTGCAGAGCGGGTGTTTCGCAATTGGTTCAGCAATTTACTTCTTAAGCGCGTCCCGAATTTCGGTCAGCAGCTCATTATCCGTAGGACCGGCTGGCGCTTCTTCTTCAGCAGGCTTTTCATAACGTTGCTGGATCTTGGTCGCATAGCGGACCAGCATGAAGATGATGAAGGCCAGGATCACAAAGTTGATAATCGAGGTCACGAATGCGCCCCATGCCAGCACATTGGCACCGGCTTCGCGTGCAGCTTCAAGGCTCATGCCCGGTTCAACCAATTCAGCGCCCGAAAGGACGGTGTACTTGCTGCTGAAGTCGACATCACCAAAGATCATGCCAACGATCGGCATAATCATGTCGTTGGTAAGCGACGCAACGATGACGGCAAAAGCGCCTGCGATAATGACCGCGACGGCCAGTTCCATGACATTGCCCTTGGCAATGAAGTCCTTGAATTCTGTAAGCATTGTGATCCCCGTTTTCGTTCCCGTTCCCTGCGATTACCACAGGTTGTGTGACCCTTACCAACCTTGGCGCGCGCTTGAAAGGGCGAGAAGGTGTGCTATATCCACAATACAGGATTTTACAGGTCGCGCGTTTCGAAGGCGCGACGGTTGGAGGGACAATTATGAATTTGCGCAATCTTGGACGCGGCATCGTGATCGCCGCTGTATCGCTCACTTTGGCTGCTTGCGGGATAAACTCTGTGCCGACCGCCGAAGAAGAGGCCAAGGCAAAGTGGGCCGATGTCGAGGCAGCTTTCCAATCGCGCGCTAATCTTTTGCCGAACATCGAAGCGCTGGTCAAAGGCGCACGTCAGGGTGAGGAAAACATCTTTGTCGGCGTCGCAGAAGCGCGCGCAAAGGCAGGGTCAGTTCAAATCTCCGATGCGGATTTGAGCGATCCCGATAAGATGGCGCAGCATGCTGAGGCGCAGAATGCCCTCGGCAGCGGTCTTTCGCGCTTGTTTGCAACAGTGGAGTCAAACCCCAACCCGCAATTCACGCGCAATATCGAGACCGCTCAAGCGCAGGTCGAAGGCGCTGAAAATCGCATTCGTATCGCGATCAAAGACTACAATGAAGCGGTGCGAGTTTATAACACTACGATCCGCACCTTCCCCGACACAATAGGAGCGAACATCATCCACGGTGCCGAACCAATTGTGCCATATGAAGCAGCAACCGAGGGCGCAGAAGAAGCCCAAGTGATCGATATCTCCTGATCCAGATCAAAGTGGTTCGCGCTCTCATTGCTGGCACAGCGGCGCTGCTCCTTGCGAGCTGCGCCGCAGAAGCGGGACCGGTTCCTGAATCCTTTGATGCTGCTAATGAGGCGACGCCACAATTGACCGGCAGGGTTGTTGATCAAGCGGGGATCTTGTCGCCTGGGTTTGAGGATGAATTGGGGCGAAAGCTCGTGCAGCTGGAAGAGGAAACGCTGGTGCAATTGGTGGTCGTCACAGCAAAAGACCTGCAAGGGCGGGAGATCGCCGAATACACCGCTGATCTGGCGAACGATTGGGGAATAGGAGACGCAGATCGCGATGATGGATTGGTGCTGCTCGTTGCTCCCAATGAACGGCAAGTCCGTATTGCTGTGGGTCTGGGACTGGAAACCGTGGTCACCGATGACGAAGCTCAAATGATTGTAGACAAAGACATGCTCATCCATTTTCAAACCGGAAACTTTGAGATCGGGATTGAGCAGGGCGTCGACAGCCTTATCCGCGAAGTCACACCCACCGGTTTGAAGGAAGCGGCATGAGACGCATCGCGCTCCTATTGACTGCACTGTTTGCGCTTCTCGCAGCACCGCTAGCAGCGCAGCCGGAATTCCCGACATTGACCGGGCGTGTGGTCGACGAAGCCAATATTATTCCTGACAATGTCGAGGCAGAACTGACCACCAAGCTAGAGGCGTTCGAGACAAGCACTCAGCGCCAATTGGTCGTGGCTACGGTCCCTAGCCTGCAAGACTACGAGATCAGCGATTACGGCTATCAATTGGGCCGCGCATGGGAGCTGGGCGATGCGGAGCGCAATGATGGCGTGCTCCTGCTGATCGCGCCGAACGAGCGCAGGGTTCGTATTGAGGTTGGTTATGGGCTTGAGCCATACCTCACTGATGCGCTTTCTTCGATCATCATTCGCGATGACATCACGCCACGTTTTCGCGATGGCGATATGCCTGGCGGGATTGTGGCAGGAACAGATGCGATCATCACCCAATTGCAGTTGCCCCCTGAACAAGCATCACAGATCGCACAGCAAGCCGCCGAAAGCCGCAGCAGCGACGGCGGCTTTCCTGTCGGAGCGCTGATATGGCTGGGCTTCATGTTCTTCTTTTTTGTCCTGCCCATTATCAGAGGTGGAAGCCGCAGGCGCAAATATCGCAGGCGCAAGAAAGGTCCGTGGGGCAAACGGCGTGACGATGACGATGACGATGATGATTGGGATGATGATGACGATGGATGGGGTCGTACAGCGCGCGATATCATTCTTTGGGAGATCGGCAGTGCTGTCGTTCGCGGTGCCGTGTCAGGCGGCGGTGGCGGAGGCGGCGGCTGGTCCGGAGGTGGCGGTTTCTCCGGCGGTGGTGGCTCATTCGGAGGCGGTGGCGCCTCAGGGGGGTGGTAGTCGATGTCCTATCTGAACGATGAACAGCACAAGATTGTCTCTGACGCAGTTGGCAAAGCAGAGCTTACCACTTCAGGCGAGATTCTAACCGTTCTGGCGGACCGCTCTGACGGATATTCCGATGTCGTGATGGTTTGGGCTGCTGCCCTCTCATTCACAGCAATGAGCATCTTTGCAGTGGTTCCTGTCCCGTTCCTCAACCTGTGGGATTCGCTGATTGGCGGTTGGAGCCACGAATGGACAACGGGAGAATTGGCCAGCATGACCATTGGCCTTGGCCTGATCGCCTTTGCCGCCACTTGGGCCATCTTGCAGTGGGATCCGTTGCGCTTTGCATTAATCCCAGCGCCCGTCAAAACGGCGCGATGTCACAATCAAGCGGTCAAACATTTCAAGGTTGGCGCAGAAGCCCGCACCCATGGTCGCACTGGTATTCTGATTTACCTTTCCATGTCTGAACACCGCGCCGAAATCGTGGCTGACCGACCCATCGCTGAGAAGGTCGAAGCAGAGGTCTGGGGCGAGGCAATGGTCGATATGCTCAAAGAGATAAAGCAAGGCCGGATCGCAGAAGGGATGGCCGCCGGCGTTCGCGATGTTGGCTTTGTGCTTTCGCAGCATTTCCCGCGCGGTGATGAAGATGAAAACGAGCTTCCCGACCGCTTGATCGAGGTCTAAGCCCCTCCTCCATGAATGATATCGAACTGATCCGCGATTCTGATGCGGATAAACCCGAAGAGTTGATGTGGCAGGGCAAGTTTATCGCTGCCAAACGGCGGGGTCGCTGGGAATATGCTGCGCGCGCCCGGGGCATCCGAGCTGCCGCTATCATTGCGATTGACGAAGACACAAACGGCACCCGCTACGCCATTTTCGTGAGCCAATATCGCGTGCCGATGGGCCGCTTTTGCCTGGAGGTCACCGCCGGACTGGTTGGTGATGATGAAGGGGCAGAGGGTGAGGCTGCGATTGATGCCGCCGCGCGCGAGTTAGAGGAAGAGACCGGTTATCGCGCAGGTCATCTGGAAGAATTGGGCGAGTTCTATTCTTCCCCCGGCATGGTCTCTGAAAGCTTCACTTTGCTGCGTGCGACGGGCCTGACCAAGGTTGGTCCCGGCGGCGGCACAGAAAGCGAAAATATCAATATTCACCGCGTTGCGCTGTCACAAGTGCCTGATTTCGTCGCCGATTGGCGTGCAGCAGGCCATGCCGTTGATGTGCGCATCGCGCTATTTATGAATTACCTTGGAGAGGATCAGACATGACTAAACGCTGCGAAAGCAAACTCGCACTCGTAACCGGCGGTGCCCAAGGGTTGGGCCGTGCACACTGCATCCGCTTGGCACAGGAAGGCGCGCGGGTCCTCGCAACCGATATCAATGGCGAAGGGGCCGCGAAAACAGCCGAGATCATCAACGCCGAAATGGGTGCAGGCACTGCGTTTTCGGTGCGTCATGACGTCACTAATCCGCAAAGCTGGGAAGCCGCAGTCGATGCGGCTCGCGAGAATATGGGCGGGCTGAATGTGCTGGTGAACAATGCCGGGATCGGCGTACCGGGCAATATCGAGGATTGCGACTTTGGCGATTGGCAGCGCTGTTTCTCGATCAATGTGGATTCGATATTTCACGGCTGTCAAAAGGCGTTGCCTTTGATGCGCGAACATGCGCCGGGATCGATTATCAACATCTCCAGCATTGCAGGCCTTATCGCGAGCGACACAATGCCTGCTTACAATGCGTCCAAGGCCAGCGTCTGGATGTTGTCCAAATCCATTGCTCTGCACTGTGCGAAGAAGAATATGCAGATCCGCTGCAATTCGGTGCACCCTACCTTCGTTGACACGCCGATCCTCGATGGCACCGCCCGTTCGGCTCAGTTGGACAAAGACGTGCTTTTGGAAAAGCTGGCACGGCAAATCCCCCTTAAATTCGTAGGCGAACCCAACGATATCGCCAATGCGGTGGTATATCTGGCAAGCGATGAAAGCCGCTTTATGACGGGTGCCGAGCTGAAACTGGATGGCGGCATCAGCGCGATGTGAGAGAAATGCGGGTTATCGGTCCGCAGGGCCGCAAGGGCGACCGCCCGCCCGCAGCGATGCAACCGTCAGGTCGCGTGAGCGAGGATATCGCGGCGCGGATGCGCTGCGGAACAAAAAGAGAGGGGCCATTTGGTGGCCCCTCCCGGTTTTCTCAATTATTCGTAGGCACAGCCGACGGTGAAAACCGGGTCGGCTTGTTTTGTGCTGTGCCGTTCAATCGGCGATCAAAGCAATCGCAAGATAAATCAGGACTGGCATTCCCAGGCCAAGCAGCGTGCAGCCAACAAATCCGAGCCGCCAGATCAGCGCATCAACACCCGACCAATTTGCAAGGCCTGAGCAAACACCGAAGACTTTGCCGTCATGCTTATCAAGGCGAAATCCGTTTTGCGGCGCTCCGCCATTTTTACGGGTCAACTTGCTCATGCCAGGGCTCCCATAGTGAAGCTAGCAGCAGGGGTTGCAGGCACGATTGCAGTGGCCATCATGATCGCGGTGACGATCAGCGCGCCAGTCGCTGCGGAAAGCCGCGCGCTTGCAGTGCTGGAAAGTTCGAAGAAAGAATACATTGTGACGGGTCCTTTTGTTGAATGTGGGTTTGTGAGGATCAGACCATGGTGGTTGGGCTGGCGGGGATGATTGCGTAAGCAAAGAAAGCGGCTGAGACGACGAGCGAGAAAGCGGCTGAAGTCAGGCGAGTTGCGGTTTCGGTGGTAAACATGATGACAGGTTCCTTTGGGGCTTGAGTAGGTTTGAATTAAGCGAGCGTTGGGCTGGCTGGGACGATTGCGTAAGCGAACATTGCGGCTGAAACGACGAGTGCGAAAGCTGCGGCTGCGAAACGGTTTGCTGTGTCAGTGGCGGTCATTTTTAAGTCTCCAGTTTTGGTTTTGTCTGTTTCCTCAAGTTCATCCTGAGGACACGGACTACTCTGCAGGAGCCGTGCCAAACTTGAAAAACGGCAGAATTCCGGGCTTTTTGCAAGATACACGAGTTTACCTCCTGTTCATCAAACCGAAAGATTGGGAATTTTCACCATGTGTTGGGATTGACGGTTTCACGCAGCTTTCCGATTGGCCTGACTGGCGTTTCTTCGCCCCCATGCTAACCACGCCTGCACCTATGGCGCTGGCGAAAATCACCCTTGAAAACTTCCGCAATCACGCTGCCTCACAGCTGGCGGACACTGCGCATTTCAATCTGTTGGTGGGTGAGAATGGCGCGGGTAAGACCAATGTGCTCGAAGCCATTTCTCTGCTTAGCCCAGGGCGAGGCCTGCGCCGGGCATCGCTTGGCGATGTGGCCCTTCGCACCTCCACTGATGCGCCGCCGGGCGCTTTTGCGATTGGAGCAAGCCTGATCGAACAGGGTCAGACCTCTGCACGGATCGGCACCTATACCCAATCAGAGCGCCCTACCCGGCGTCTGGTGCGTATCAATGGCGCTGATGCGAGCGCCAGCGCTTTATCGGAATGGCATGCGGTGTCGTGGCTCACTCCAGCCATGGACGGCCTGTTCACTGATAGCGCGGGTGCGCGACGGCGCTTTATCGATCGGATGGCGCTGGCGATTGAACCGGGGCACGCAAAAGCGGTCAGCCAGTTGGAGACCGCGCTGCGCGAACGCAACCGGCTGTTAGAGGAGCGCGGTGATGCGCGGTGGCTCGATGCGATTGAAGCGCAGGTGGCACAACATGGCGGTGCGGTTGCGAAAACCCGATCGCGGCTGATTGCGATGTTGGCGGATGAATTGTCCGCACTGCCGCCTGAGCCCTTTGCCCGGCCCACCCTCACCTATCGCCCCGGTGGTCCGATGGATGCGGCAGAATTGCTCGCGGAGCTAGCCCGCGCCCGTCCGCGCGACCGGGGTGCCGGACGTGCATTAGTGGGGCCGCATCGCGATGAGTTGGAAGTTGTGATGGCCAGCAGCGGTCAACCCGCCGCCTCCTGTTCCACCGGCGAGCAAAAGGCGATGCTGATCGCAATCACGCTGGCTCACGGTGTGTTGGCCGCATCGGGGCGGCCTAGCGTGCTGCTCTTGGATGAAGTCGCCGCGCATCTTGATCCGGTGCGCCGAACAGAACTGTTCCGCCGTTTGCGTGGCGGCGGCGCACAAGTGTGGATGACAGGGACCGAACTCGCCCCCTTCGCCGATATACAAGGCGAAGCGGCAATTTGGCGGGTCAGCGGCGGGACACTGGAGCGGATTTAGCTTTCCGCGTCAGCCTCATCGCTCTGAGGCAGAGCCGCCGCAACCTCATCCAAGGTCGACGCCACCAGAGCTTCTATCCCCTCTGCGGTTGGATGAATGCGATCGGATTGGAACAGCGAGGCATCCTCGTAGATATCTTCCATCCAAAACCCGATCAACGCAGTATCGAACTCGGCTGCTAACTCGCCATAGAGAGCATCAAACTCTGCCTGATATTCCGGTCCATAATTGGGTGGCGCGCGCATTCCCATCAGCAAAACCGGAATGTCGCGGTCGCGCAGGATTGTCAGCATCGCGCTAAAGTTTGCGCGCGTCTCTTCCGGGGAAAGCCCGCGCAGCAGATCATTGCCGCCAAGTTCCAGAATGAAGAAATCAGGGGTCTGCTCCTGCGCATCCAATGTGAATGCCAAACGGCTTAGGCCCGCAGCGCTCGTATCGCCGGACACGCCCGCATTGACTATGGCCGCGTTGATACCGCGCGCGCGCAGAGCCGCTTCCAGCTTTGACGGATAGGAATCCGCCATGTCTTCCAGACCGTATCCTGCAAAAAGACTATCCCCAAACGCGATGATATCAATCTGTTCACCCATAACCGGGATCGCCAGCTCACTATCGGCAATTGCGCCGGTTTCGGGTCCAGCGCGTGCGGAACTGGGCGCGTCATCGGCGTTCTCGGCCCCGCAAGCGGACAGAGCCAAGACAGCGGCAAAACACACAGCTGCTGATACAGTTTTCGACAAAGAGTTGATGGGCATCGTCAGGTCTTCTCATTAGTCTCTTGTTTGAAACCCATCCCTATCCCATCTGGTGTCTGTGACAAACCCTACATCCTCATCCGCATTTGCGGTTTCCGCCCGTAATCTCACCCTAACGCTCGGGAGCAAAGATGCCCCGGTTGACATCCTGCGCGGGATCGACCTCGATATTGCGCATGGTGAAGTCGTCGCGCTGCTTGGGCCGTCTGGTTCTGGCAAAAGCTCGCTGATGGCGGTGCTGTCAGGGTTGGAGCGCGCAAGCGGCGGGGATTTGACCGTTGCGGGTGAGAATTTTGCGCAGCTCGACGAAGACGGGTTGGCGGCAGCGCGCCGGGGTCGCATCGGGATTGTGCTTCAGGCGTTCCACCTCCTGCCCACCATGACGGCGGCGGAGAATGTCGCCACGCCGATGGAGCTTGCGGGCAGCGAAGGCGCGACAGATCGTGCAATGACTGAACTGGCGGCAGTGGGCCTTGGCCATCGTATGAGCCACTATCCATCTCAACTGTCCGGCGGAGAACAACAACGCGTCGCTATCGCCCGCGCAACTGCGCCACGCCCGCAACTGATCTTTGCCGATGAGCCAACCGGCAATCTGGATGTGAGCACAGGCGAGGAAATCGTCGAATTGCTCTTTGCCCGGCGCGCGGAGACCGGCGCGACCTTGCTCATCATCACCCATGATCCAAAGCTCGCCGCGCAATGCGAGCGCGTGCTGACCATGGCAGATGGCGTGGTTGTCTCTGACACGCGCTCAGACACTGCTGCAAAGGATGCGGCCGAATGAGCTCGCAGAGCGGTCTGTCCTGGGGCGCAGCGTGGCAGATTGCCCGGCGTGATCTCAATGCGCGATTTCGCGGGCTGCGATTGTTGTTGGTGTGCATATTCCTTGGCACTGCTGCTTTGGCCGCGATTGGCACGCTGACCGCCTCGATTGAGCGCGAGTTGCAATCATCGGGTCAGGAATTGCTCGGCGGAGACTTAGAGGTCGAGGTTTGGCAACGCGACCTCAGCGAAGATGAACTGACTGCGCTTGGCGAATACGGCACGCTTTCGGGCGGGTACCGGATGCAAGCGATGGCCAGCACCGATAATGCCGCTGCTCCCGTTGAACTCAAAGCGATTGACGACAGATGGCCGCTCTTTGGCACATTCACTCTCTACGATGGTAGCGAGCCGGGCGCACCCAGCGCGAATGACGCCTATCTCGCTCAAGGGGCGCTGGACCGGCTCGACATCGCAGTTGGCGATACATTCCGCATGGGCACGATGGAACTGAGAGCAGCAGGCGTGATCGCCAATGAACCCGACCGCTTATCCGAAGGGTTTCAGCTTGGTCCAACCGTTTTGGTTGCCAAGAGCGTCCCGGACCAAGCGGGTTTGCTCCAGCCCGGATCGTTGTTCCAAAGCAAATATCGCATCGCTTTCGACGATACCGCCGCTGATCCTGAGGGGGTCGAAGAGGCGCTAACCGAAGCTTTCCCCGATGCCGGGTTCGACTTCCGCACGCGTGACCGCGCGTCCCCCGGCGCCGATAGGTTTGTGCGCCAGATGAGCGACTTTTTGACGCTGGTCGGCCTGGCCGCGCTGGTTATTGCCGGGATCGGTATTGCGGGCGGGGTGTCCTCCTATCTCGACCAACGCCGCGCCAGCATCGCGACGCTCAAAGTGCTCGGCGCATCGTCGCGCGACATTGTGCGGATCTACGCGCTGCAAATCGCCGTTGCGGCGATTGCAGGTAGTGCGCTCGGCTTGGCGACAGGCGTGTTGGTGACGCCGCTGCTGGGAGCGGCTTTGGAAGGGCTGTTGCCGGTCGAAAGCGGCTTTGTGATTGAGCCTGCTCCGTTGATGTTGGCAGGCGCTTATGGCTTGCTGGTCGCATTTGCATTTGCCGCTGCGCCATTGTTGCGAGCGCGCAGTTTCCCGGCCATGGCTTTGATGCGCAGCCGGATTGTGCCGCTGGCCCGCGACAAACGCGCTTTGATGGCCACTGGCATCGGGCTGCTGGCGATCTGTGCTCTGGCAATCCTGACCACGGCTCAGCCGCTTTTGGCAGGCGGGTTCCTGCTCGGAGCAGGCGGTGCGTTGATCTTGCTCACCGCGCTTGGCCTTGGCCTACAATATGTGGCGCGCAAACTGCCCCGCCCGGCCAATCCTCTCATGCGCTCGGCCCTGTCCAATATCTATCGCCCGGGAGCGCCCACATCGGCGCTGGTGACCGCGCTTGGCTTTGGCCTTGCAGCGTTCGTCCTGCTCGCCGCTATCCAAAGCGCGATTGACGGCAATATCCAGACGCGCGTCCCGCAAGAGGCGCCGGACTACTTCGTCATAGACGTCCCGCCAGAGGGCGAAGCGCGCTTTACTGAGCTGGTCAAAGCCCCCTTCCCCGATGCGCAATTGCGCACTGTCCCCACTTTGCGCGGCGCGATCCTCGCATTCGGTCCCGAAGGTAATATGCAGCGCACCGCCGATCTTGAAGAGATCCCCGACGGCGCATGGGCCCTGCGCGGGGAGCGCGGCATCACCTATGCCGACACCGCGCCCGAAGGCAGCCGGATCGTCGAAGGCGAATGGTGGAGCGAAACACATGATGGCGAGCCACTTGTCTCCATCGATGCGCAATTTGCCGAGGCCGCAGGGTTGGAAGTGGGCGATATGCTGACCATCGGCATATTGGGTGCTCAGCGCGATGTGCGGATCGCCAATTTGCGTGAGATCGATTGGGAGACGATGGGCTTTAACTTCACGCTCGTCTTTTCCCGCAATGCGATTTCCGATGCGCCGCACAAATTGTCGGCCACAATCGACTTGTCCGAGGATGCCGATATGGCCGCACGCGGTGACTTGCTGCGCGCGATGGTGCAAGAATTCCCATCCAGCTCGGTCGTCGAAGTTGGTGAAGTGCTGGTGCAGGCACGCGAATTGCTCGAGCAAGTCGGCCTCGCCACTCTCGCCGCCGCAGCAGTCGCAGTGCTGGCAGGCCTTGCGGTGTTGATGGGCGCGATTGCTGCGGCGCGCGCGGCGCGGACTTATGACACCGTAGTCCTGCGAGTGCTGGGTGCGAGCCGGCGGCAAATCCTTGGTCTGCAATTGGCGGAATATGGCCTGATCGCAGGCGCACTGGCACTGGTGGCCCTCGCCTTAGGATCGAGCCTTGGCTGGGTGATTATCACGCAGCTCTTCGAATTTGACTGGTTGCCAGATTGGGGCGTTGTCTTAGGCGTTCTCGGCCTTGGCCTTGTCATGGTGCTCGCCTTCGCACTGGGCGGGTCATTGCCGCTATTGCGTGCAAAACCCGCCCAAGCGCTCAGAGAGCTTTGAGGCTCAAAGCGATCAGCCGAACGTGTCTTCGACGCTCTGTGTGCCGGTATCGCTCAACTCGCTGTGCAAGCAGGCAACGATTGTGATCGCCACAATCGAATAGACCAGGAACAACGGGAAGAAGAGGAACAGCGAACCAAAGATCGCTGCAACAGCGCCGGCTCCGTCGCCGCCTGACCCAATCGCTGCCATGGAGCCGAAGATCATACCAAACGGCAGGAAGACCAGAACCATCGCGAGCACGCCGACAACGACATAGATCACAAAGATCGCCAGCACATTGCCTTTGGTCATTGCCCAGGTCTTCTGGATTGCAGTGATCGGATTGAACACGCGGTCGACCGCCACCACTGGCACCAGAACCGAAAGCCGCATTGCGACAAAAATCAGCGCAGGCACAAAGGCCAAAAGCATGATTACGCCCAGAATTCCTCCGACAATTTCGCCCAGCAAAGACGCAATTCCGCCGATGATCGCAGCAACGATAATGAATCCGAGATAGGCGACAAGGAACGCCAGAATAATGCCCAGAAAGGTCAACCCGCCTTTGGCACCGACTTTAATCGCTTCGCCAAATGGCAATTTGAACATCGGCGTTGCGAGTGCCGTCATCGAACATTGCTGTGCCACCATCAACACGATGTAGGCAAAGTAGAAAATGATCATCAGCAAGATGACGCCAATGCCAAGGCCGCCCAACATCGCGGGATCGTCAAGGCCACCAGCACCGGCACCCAATGCGAACATTGATCCGCCAAGAATGCCGCCAAAGACCATTCCAAACACGATCTGGATGCCGAGATAGACCGCCCACATCCCCAAAAGCAGCCAAAAACGCTGCTTGATCATTTCCCAAGTGTTGGAAAACACTCGGCCAATATCAACTTTCATGATTGTCCCCTCAACGAACCATCGGCCAATCCCAAAGGTGCGCGACTATGCGCGCACCGCCGATGTGTTGACACCAACGTGCACATTCGCCCCCACTCACGCAATCGCAAAGTTGGTAAGAGGCGCAGACGTTCCACAATGGGAAGTAAAAAAGGGGGCCTCGCCATTTCTGGCGAGGCCCCCTTTTTTTCAGGATTGATCAGAAAGTGTGATCAGAATTTGAAGCGAACAACGCCGCCATAAGTGCGTGGCTGGTTCGGGTAGCCCGAGACCGTGCCCGATTGCGCAACGCCATCAAACACCGTGCTGATGAATTGATCGTCGAGAAGGTTACGCGCAAACGCACCCACTTCGAGGCCATTGTTCAAACGCAGAGTGACCGATGTGTTCACAAGGTTCACTTCACGATCGAAAATCAGCGTGTTGCCGAGATTCGCATTGAATTCTGGCAGGCCGTTATTGATCGGCGTGTTGCTTTCATGGTTGTAATCGATGCGCGTGATAAGCTGCGTACCGCTGTCCCATTCATGCGTGTAAGTTGCGCTGGTCGCGATTGCGATTTCTGGGATACCGCCCGGACGCACACCAGTGAGATCGCCCAGAACACTGCCAGGGAAATCGTCAAACAGCGGATCAAGGTAAGTCAGCGCGAATGTCAGAACCAAACCATCGGTTGGGACAACGGTTGCATCGAACTCCATACCGGTAACCGACTGACTACCCGCATTTTGCAGAGCAAAGCCGGTGCCGGTGAAGGCGAGGCTTTGGAAACCGTCAATCGTTTGGTCAAACAAAGCGAGGTTAAAGCCAAAGCCTTCCCACTGCGCTTTCAAACCGATTTCGTAGACTTCCGCCTCTTCCGGACCAGCGAAACGCGTGCCCGAAGCAAGGTTTGGAATGGCCAAGCCTGCATCAAGAATTGGCGATGATGGCGCAGCAAAAGTCGAACCACCGGGTCCTGCAATAAAGTCGGTGCCCGAAGGACGGCTGTCGCGCGACAGGTTCACCGAACTTGCCTTAAACCCAGTTGCGTAGCTGGCATAGACATTGACTTCGTTCGACACCTGATACGCTACGCGCAACAGATATGTCAGTTCGTCATCACTCGTACGGCCATCTTCGACAGCGTTTGGAATGGTCAGGAATGGCGGCTGGAACTGGAAGCCTTGCAACGCAAAGAATGGGTTACAGCCAGCAGTCACGCCCGGAGGGCAAGGCGTCGTAGCCAAACCGATAAGCGCATCCTGGTTTGCCTGTGGCAATGCTTGGAATTGATCGCGGGTGGTCACGCCGCCCGCCGTTGCGAGAGTAATGAACGCATCCACCAGGTTCACCTGACCAAGAGGATCGAAGCTCTGCTGTTGCAGTGCAAAATCCTTGCTGTCGTCAGTGTAGTTGAAGCCAGCAGTGAAGACGAGGCCGTCTACCGGCTCAAAATCAACCGTACCAAAGATCGAATAAGACGTGTTCTCCATGGAGAATTGCTCATCCGACAGTAGCGGAGTGAGGAAGATGCTTTCCTGAGCGAGGCCAAGGCCCGCTTCTACACCGTTAAACACGCTTGGAGCACCGGACAGAACGTCTGCTGGGTTGCCGCCAGCGAGCAGTTCGAAAACGTCGCGGATGTCGGCACCGTTTTGGATGGCGCTGTCTTGCGAGATTGACTCGTCAAAATAGTAACCACCAAGCAGGAAGTTGATCGGACCGTCAAAATCAGACGTGATCCGGAATTCCTGAGTGAAGGTATCCACCGCCTGATCGCGGGTTTCGGTCGCCAGCGAAGCGCTGGTGTAATCGATGTCCGACAGGAAGAAGTTGCGCAGTTCGCGATAGGCCGTGATCGATGTGAACGAGATCGGGCCCGCCTGATAATCCATTTGGACCGAAGCGCCGTAGTTTTCGACCTGGTTGGTTGGCACAAAGTTCAAGAACGCTTCGCGGTTGAAGAAAGTGTCAGCGCTGCCGATCTGGCCGCCGACCGCATTAATCGCGCCAGAAACTGGACCAGAGACAAGCGTGCCAACCTGGCAGCAAACCTCGTCAATTTCTGAATAGTCGACAATCGCGCGGATTTTGAAATCCGGTGTTGGCTCGATCAAAAGCTGACCACGGACCGAGTAACGGTCGCGGTTGTTCTGCTCTTCATCTAGGTTGACGATGGTCGAGTAACCGTCGCGGCGCTGATAGTTACCATCAAGCGAAAATGCGATGTTGTCTGTGATCGGGCCGGTGACGTCCGCTTTCAAAACGACTGTGTTGAAATTGCCATAGACGGCCTCAACACTGCCGCCGAATTCAAACTGAGGCTCACGGGTCACAACCGAGATAACGCCTGCCGATGCGTTCTTACCGAACAGAGTGGATTGTGGGCCGTTCAGGACCTCGATGCGTTGAACATTGGGAAGATCGCCCAACGCCGCGGCAGAGCGTGAACGGAATACGCCATCGATGAAGACGCCAACCGATGGCTCAATACCAAAGTTGTTATCGCCGTTACCGAAACCGCGAATGATGAATGTCGATGCAGATGATGTTTGAAGTTGGCTAACCCGCAATGACGGGGTCACTGTTTGCAGGTCTAGCACGTCGCGGATTTGCGCGTTTTCAAGCGTCTCACCGCTGGTCACCGAAACCGAGATCGGCGTCTCTTGCAGTGTTTGCTCACGCTTGGACGCGGTCACGATGATCTGATTGCTGGCTTCTGGCACCTCTGGCAGCGCGGGTTCGTCTGCATCCTGAGCGAAAGCGACACTGGGCGCGCTAACGGCAAAAGCGGCAGCACCTGCCAGCAGGGTAAAACGATACGACCCGGCAGTGCCGGAAACAATTGAACGCATGGGATGTCCTCTCCTCAATAGTCTCGACCGCCTTTCTGGACCTATGCGCATCCCCAGATGCATCCATGAAAGGCAACGATTGGCGTTTGTGTTAGGCGTATGTTGTAAACACGACAAGCTGCCAACCCGCACAAATGCGTGGTTGAGAGAGGCAATGTTGCAACTGAGTCACACACTGATGCGCGTTGTGACCGGGCTTGCTTGCGTCTTTACTTGCCGCCTTGGCCACGCTGCGCTAGGCGGCGCAGCGAACTTGCCAAAATGGTGCATTGCAACACGCGCTGGCCGCTCGCGGAGCTTTCCGTAGCGTCCACTCGCATGGTGCAGATGCGCTCCACTTGCTTTCCTCGCGCGCACTCGGCGCACGACACCATAGATAACCCCCCGGCCCCACTCATGATGCAGGCCGGCCATGATGAGAATTTGAGAAAAATGTCCAAAGCGCCTTCTTCCTTGCGGAATATCGCCATTATCGCGCACGTTGACCACGGAAAGACCACTCTGGTTGACCAGCTTTTCCGCCAATCGGGCACCTTTCGAGAGAACCAACGGGTCGAAGAGCGCGCGATGGATTCGGGTGATCTGGAAAAAGAACGCGGGATTACCATTCTTGCGAAATGCACCAGCGTCGAATGGGAAGGTGCTAATGGCGAGACCACGCGTATCAACATCGTCGATACGCCCGGCCACGCCGACTTTGGTGCAGAGGTGGAGCGCATCCTATCTATGGTCGACGGCGTCATCCTGCTGGTCGACAGTGCCGAAGGGGCCATGCCACAAACTAAATTTGTAACGGGCAAAGCGCTGGCCCTTGGCCTCAAACCCATCGTCGTCGTCAATAAGATCGACCGGCCCGATGGCCGCCCACAAGAAGTGCTCGACGAAGTGTTTGACCTGTTCGCATCGCTGGATGCCAATGACGAACAGCTCGATTTCCCATCTCTTTGGGCATCAGGCCGCGATGGCTATGCCAGCGATGATGAGACTGCGCGCGATGGCACATTGGGACCCCTGTTCGAACTCATCACCTCCCACGTCCCTGCACCAGGTCTCGACACCGAGGGCAAGTTCAGCTTCCTCGCCACATTGCTTGACCGCGACAATTTCATGGGCCGTGTTCTGACAGGCCGCGTGCAATCGGGCACTGTCAACGTCAACGACCCAATCCACGCCATCGACATGGATGGCAATGTTGTCGAAGTGGGTCGCGCGACCAAATTGATGAGCTTTGATGGCCTTGACCGCGTTCCGGTTGAAACCGCGCAGGCAGGTGACATCATCGCGCTGGCCGGTCTGGAAAAGGCAACCGTTTCCAACACGATCTGCGATCCTTCTGTATCAGAGCCTATCGCTGCACAGCCTATTGATCCGCCTACGCTCGCCATGCGCTTTTCGGTCAATGACTCACCACTGGCCGGGCGCGAAGGTAGCAAAGTCACCAGCCGCATGATCCGCGACCGCCTTTTGCGTGAGGCCGAAACCAACGTCGCAATCCGCATCACCGAGGCCGACGACAAAGACGCGTTTGAAGTCGCTGGCCGCGGCGAACTGCAATTGGGCGTTCTGATCGAAACCATGCGCCGCGAAGGTTTTGAGCTAGGCATCAGCCGCCCGGTCGTCCTCTTCCGCGAGGAAGATGGCAAGCGCCAAGAACCGTTTGAAACCGTCGTTATCGATGTGGATGACGAACATTCCGGCACCGTCGTTGAGAAAATGCAGAAGCGCAAAGCCGACTTAGTTGAAATGCGCCCTTCTGGTCTTGGCAAGACTCGCATCACCTTCTCTGCCCCATCGCGCGGGCTGATCGGATATCACGGCGAATTCCTGTCCGACACGCGCGGCACCGGCATTATGAACCGTCTGTTTGAGAAATACGCCCCATACAAAGGCCCCATTGATGGCCGCAGCAACGGCGTGCTGATCTCCAATGGCGACGGCGAGAGCAACGCCTATGCGCTCAACATGCTGGAGGAACGCGGCGAGATGTTCGTTGGCGCATCCATGAAAGTGTATGAGGGCATGATCATCGGCGAAAACTCGAAGCCCGATGATTTGGAAGTCAACCCGATGAAGGCAAAGCAACTCTCCAACGTACGTTCAACAGGTAAGGATGACGCCATCCGCCTGACCCCGCCGCGCCGGATGAGCCTTGAACAGTCCATCGCCTATATCGACACCGACGAAATGGTCGAAGTAACCCCGCAGTCAATCCGCCTGCGCAAAACGCTGCTGTGCCCGCATGAGCGCAAGAAAGCGAACCGCAAAAAGAAAGAGGGTTGAGGACCTGAGTTGGCCAATACGCCCCTAGCGGAGGCTTCCTAGCTCACCCAGAACCAGCGCTTTTTTCGAAACCATTGCCTGTCCGATGAAATCCATCAACAGGCGAATGCGCCGTGTGTTCCTGAGATCGGGATGGGTCAGCACCCAGATATCCTGTATCGGATCGGGCGCGCGCGCGTCCAAACGGGTCAACACCTCCTCTGGGTCGGCCATAAAACACGCCCCTCGACTTAGGCCCAATCCCTTTACCAAGGCGCGATGCCGCGCGGTGATATCGTCGATAACAATCGCAATGGGCGCATCGGGAAAAGGCGATTTGTCCAGCCATCCCGGCGTGCGCGCCTCTGGACTAGGCGCTATCCAGCGCAGCTGATCGCGCGGTGTAGCTGCGAGGTAATCGCGATTGCCATAATAGGTGACGCAATTGGGAAAGAGGCGCCGTCCTACAAGGTGGTCTGGCGGTTCCTGTGCGCCGCGAACGACCACGTCCGCCTCCGACCGGTCAAGATCGACAAAGCGGTAACTCGTCTCCACTCGTAAATCGATCCGGGGGTGTAATTCGGCAAATTCGAGCAAATCATCGAGCAGCAAATATTGCGCAATCGCCTCTGGCAAAGACAACGTAATCGTCCCCGAAAGCGTATCATCCAAAGCGCGTTGGTGTCGCTCACCGGTTAGCGACAAGCCCTCCATCTGCTCCGCAATATCAATCAAAGCGCGGCCCAAAGCGGTGGAGCCATAGCCATCTGGGGTCTTCTCAAACAGCTGCCCGCGCGCATCTTGGAGGGAGGAAAGTCGCCGCGATACAGTCGTGTGCGTCAATCCCAGCTCACCTGCCGCCGCTCGCAGAGTGCCGGAGCGCGCGAGTGCCAAAATCAACCGGTAATCATCCCAATCGTCCATCCGCACCTCCAGCCTTGGAACGATTATGCACCACTATTGTGAAAATTCTAGCCAACAACAATGGGATTTCCGGGGTTATTGGTGCGCTCATCAACCAAATACAATCGGAACTCGCTATGAAGTCTCGCTATAAAGCCACCGTCCTCACCTCCACCCTTTTGGGCGGTGTATTCGCATTCAGCCTCGCCCTGACCGGTGCCTCCCATGCCGGTGAGCGCGAGGAGACCCCCGTAGCGACTGTGCCTGCCGCACCCGGTTTCTCGGTCGAGATGCGTGCGGGGCAAGTGCTGCAAGTGATCGCTTCCGAGCTGCGCGAAGGGGGTGGACCAGCTGCGCGAACCTATGGCCAAACCGCATTCCCAATCGCCTCCAGCTTTGGCTTTCAAAGGCTGGGCCAATTGAATGTCCGGCAAAAGGTCGTCAGCGATTTTGATCCGGAGGTTTTCTCTTTCTTTTCTTGGCCGGATCAGGCGTCCGCCGATGCCTTTGCCGCACACCCCGAATGGCCTGCGATCAAGGCAAATCGGCCCAATGCATGTAGCGAGTTAAAGGTGTTCAGCATCGAATTGGAGGAGGACCTGTCGCTCTCATTTGACCCGGCCAAGAATTACACCGTCGTGGTTGCGTGGCGCAACGAAGAGAACCCTGCGGACTATGACCGCTATCTGTCGGGGATCGAGGATGCCGTGACCCGTTCTGGCGGACGCTTCATCTACAAAATGCGTGGCCCTTCGATGGAATCGCATGCATCCCCACCCACAGCGCCGAGCCAGCTGACCTTTGTCGAATGGGACAGTACAGACGGCTTTGCCCAGGTGCAGCAATCGAGCGAATATCTGGCGCACCAGCAGTATTTTGCGAGCGGCCTGGAGCGTTTCGAGTTTTACTGGTTGCAAACACCGTGACAGTCTGGCTCTTGATATGCCCCAGGTCATTGTGTCTTAGAAACGCAAGCCAGTGATTGGCTAACAATACCAAATCGCCTGTAACCAAACTCGTGCGTTGCGCGAACTCCATCGTGAAAGGTCGGTAATAACGCCGATCATGCCCTTTGGAGCGAACCTATGACCCGTCTTTTCGTCCTTATCGCCGCAATCGGCGCACTCGTCGTTGGCGCGATGCAGTTGAGTGCGCAAAGCAGCTCTGCCGGGTGGCAGACCTATGACGCGGCTGAGTTCACTATGGCGCAGAACAAAGGCAAGACGATCGTTGTCGACATCTATGCCGATTGGTGCCCAACGTGCCGCGCGCAAGCCCCGATCCTTGAAGAGCTTCGCCAGCAGCAGCAAAGCGATGATGTGCTGTTTGTGAAGGTCAACTTTGACGAGGAAAAGGCGTTTCTGCGCACTCATCGCGTACCGCGTCAGTCCACCGTTCTGGTCTTCAACGGCACCAGCGAAGTCGCGCGCTCTATCGCTCAGACCAATCGTGCACGTTTGCGCGCTGTTGTCCTCGGCGCGCTGTAAGGCGCGATTGAGCAGACACGGGGCATACTGATGCTGGGCAGCGCTCTCCTCTCCTTCGTCGCAGGGTTGGTCACTATCCTGAACCCCTGCGTCCTGCCGCTAGTGCCAATCCTGGTCGCATCGGCACTGGGCAAGAGCCGCTATGGCCCGCTGGCACTGGCGGGTGGCCTGGTGGTCAGCTTCACTCTGTTTGGTTTTACCGTCATTGCGTTCGGGTACTCGCTGGGCATTGATGAGCGGATGGTGCGGCTGTTCGCAGGCGTGTTGCTGGTAGTGGCTGGCGTGGTGCTGTTGGTGCCGCAGGCGCAGGCTGCGCTATCGGTTGCCGCTGCTCCGATTGCTAACTTTGGCAATCAACGCCTGGAGAAGGTGAGCGGTGAAGGCTGGCATGGTCAATTTGCTATTGGCCTGTTGCTCGGTGTGGTTTGGGCACCGTGTGTCGGCCCGACATTGGGTGTAGCGATTGCGGCTGCAAGCGTTGGGGAGAACCTGATCGCGAGCTTTGTGATCTTCCTGATCTTTGGCATCGGCGTTGCGACATCCATCCTCGCCTTCGCCTATGGCTCTCGCAAGGCGTTGGGCGACAAGCGCAGAACGCTGGGAAGCCTCGCCAAATACGGGAAGCCACTGTTTGGCGCGGCGCTGTTGGTGGTGGGTCTGATGGTGGTTACCGGGTTTGATAAAGTGATCGAGATTGCATTGCTCGACGCGCTGCCCGAGAGCGTGATCCGCTTCACCACACAGTTTTGAGAAGGCCGTTCTCACTCGCGCAGTTTACCCTTCCCCACCCGCGCGCCATCCGTCATGATGCGCGCTTAGTGGGAGAGCGATGATGAGTGAGAAATCAGCGCCGCGCGTTACTGGATTAGGCGGTGTATTTTATGTGGTGGCCGATACCGATGCGACACGGGCGTGGTATCGCGAAACACTGGGATTGGATGGGGATTACGGGCCTCAGCTTCCTTGGGCTGAAGAGCCGATGAAGCATCCCTATTCGCTGATCAGCCAATTCAAAGATGATCAATATATCAAGCCGGGCAAAGGCGGATTTATGATCAATCTGCGCGTCCATGACCTTGATGGCTTTGTGGAACAGTTGACGGGCAAAGGGGTCGAGGTGCTGGACAGTGTGGATGAGGGATATGGCAAATTTGCGTGGATCCTTGACCCCAATGGCGTGAAAATCGAATTGTGGGAACAGGTCGAGGACAGCATCCCTTAACGACATTCCCACCCATTACCGCCAATTATGCACGGGTTAACACGTATGGGCGTGGTAGGGTTTGGTTAACGTTGATCCTTCCTGCTGCGTTAACTTTAATCGCGTAGATATCCTTAGGTATGAAATATCACGTATCTCTCCGCGGCCTTGTGCCTGCAATTGCAGCTCTCGCTTTGGCGGGATGCGGGTCTGTGATCCCGTCGAGCGATGGCGGTCGAACCGCGAGCGGCAATCCTGCAACAAACCAAAGTGGCACCTATACGCGCAACAATCCGGGACGCGTCGCGTCAGCTCCGCAAAGCGTTGCACCGCGTCCAGAGGACGCCGCGTGCCTGTCCAACCTCAGCGCAACGGGCGCGAGCTTTAATCCGCTGCCGGACACATACGCTGCGCCCGGATGCAACAAGTTGGGAACCGTTCAACTGTCCGCGCTAGGCGGCGACAATTCGCAGTTCGGGATCAGCAATATTGGTCCGGTTCAATGCCAGGTCGCCAGCGAGTTTGGAAATTGGGCTCGCTTTGGCGTTGACCGTGCCGCGCGTCAGATATTGGGCAGCCCGCTTGCCCGGATTGAGACCATGGGCAGCTATGCTTGCCGCAATGTTGCAGGCTCTAACCGACGCTCGGCCCATTCGCGCGCCGAGGCGATTGATGTTTCCGGCTTTGTCTTGGAAGATGGTCGCCGGATCACCCTTACAGAGGATTGGGACGGCGGCACCGCAGCAGAGCGCGAATTCTTGCGAGTTGTGCATAGCAGCGCCTGCAAACGCTTTGGCACCGTTCTTGGCCCGGAATACAACCGCGCGCATGCTGACCACTTCCACCTGGAAGGCACTGGCTCCAGCTTCTGTCGCTGATCCGCCTTTACTGGCGATCCGCTACTCTTTCCCAAATGAAACGCGGCCCCAAAACCCAAAAGGGGTTCTGGGGCCGCGTCGGCACCGAAAGGGATCAGAGGGAAGTCCCAGTCGGAGGGGGTCAGAAGGCATTCTGCTATCTTTGACCAAGCCGCTCCAACCAGTGGGACCCAGCCAATGCAATTAGACCGTGATTTGGGGTTCCAATTTGGCTTCGAGTTTCAGCCGGACCGCTTCTGCGGCATGACGTGCGCCCAATTTGTGCATCATGTTCGCGCGGTGAATTTCCACTGTACGCGGACTGATTTCCAATTCGCGGGCGATAACCTTGTTGCTGCTTCCTTCGGCAAGCCATTCGAGAACTTCGCGTTCGCGAGCTGATAGACTGCCGATACGGTCACGAGCTTCGATCATGCGGCGGCGGGCAGCACCGAAGACTTCTGCCTCCTTCGCGATCCGCGTCAGGCATCGTTCGAACCGATCAGGATCGAGCGGGAGTGACAGGTAATCCAGCGCCCCTGCCTTAATCGCGTCAACGATCCGACCCGGTCGTGGATCATTATCGACCGCGATCAACGGCAACCAAATGCCAAGCCGGCTGAGGCGGTCCAAGATCATTGAGACCCCACCTTCCTCCGGTGTGTCGCGGGCGATGATGATACCTTCGCGCGGCGGGTGGACAGACAACTCGGACAGGTCGCCATACACTTCGGAGTGGTGGCCGAGCGTGAACCCGACACGAGCCAGCTCCGCACGTTGGCGGCTGTTGGAATCGATGAAGTGGAGTGAGGCTTTGCGTGTCATGGCAATTGTGGTGCGCGCACTGCGAACCGAACACACGTCGGACTTAACCCGATATGGACCAATGGTGGGTCTACTGAGGCATCAACCCTCAGGATTCCCTCGATAACTCAGGTCCAAAACGAACCTTTAAATCGCATGCGCGCCGTAACTTAACGGCCGCTAACGCGCTTTGACCTACTTCGAATCGGCGTTTGCGCCCGACTCAAAAGTATAATCGGGCAGCGAATGGAAGGCCGATTTCAGTGCAGCGCCCCAATTGTCCGATATCTGCGCAAAGTACGGGTCGTCCTGCGTCACGCGATGCTCATGGGTTGGGGCAAAGTCATCTTTGCCAATCACCAACAGATCGAGCGGGAGGCCAACGGACAAGTTCGCCTTCAGGGTCGAGTCAAAAGACACCATCAAAAGCTTCACCGCATCTTCGAAGCTCATATCGCGGTCATATCCGCGTATGATGATTGGGCGACCATATTTGGTCTCTCCGATCTGAAAGAAAGGTGTGTCCCAGCTCGCCTCGATAAAGTTGCCTTCGGGATAGATCATGAACAGACGCGGTTCCATGCCCGCAATCTGACCTGCAACGATGATCGATGCGGTAAAGCGCCCCTTACCCTTATCGCCATTCGCTTTCTGCTGCTTGTCGATTGTCGCGCGCAGCAATTTGCCGATCTCGCTCACCACGCTGAACATAGTGGGGCCGTTTAGCAGCGTCGTCTCGCGCTCATCAGGTTGTTTGGTACGCTCTTCCAACTGACTAACCACCGCCTGTGTGGTGGCGAGATTGCCCGCTGTCATTACCGCGATCATGCGCTCACCGGGCACCTGCCAGCTGAACATCTTGCGAAACACCGATATGTTGTCGACGCCCGAATTGGTGCGGGTGTCGCTCATCAGGACAAGGCCCTTATCCAGCACCATGCCAACGCAATATGTCATTTCGCAAATTCTCCGAAGATCAGGCGCGCATCCTTAGTCCAAGTGATGTGACTTGGTAAGCGTCTATTGGCTGATCTGGTCGCGCTGTTGCTCTACCGCGACATCGACGGTCAATATCTGTTCGGTCGATCCGAAGCTGATCCCGGTAACGGGCGCTGCATCACGATAGTCACGACCTGTTGCGACCCGGACATATCTCGGATCGGGACTGATCCCGTTGGAGATGTCGAACCCGACCCAGCCCAGCCCATCAATATGCGCCTCGGTCCAGGCATGGGTTGCCTCTTGTTCGATCCGGTCATTCATCATCAGATAACCGCTGACATATCGCGCCGGGATATCCGCGGCCCGCGCTGCACCAATAAAGATATGCGCGTGATCCTGGCATACGCCACTGCCCGCTATGACAGCTTCCTCTGCTGTCGTGGTCACTCCGGTTGTGCCGGTCTGGTAGAGCACGTCTTCGCGGATGCGCGCCGACAGAGCGTGGAGATAATCGAGCCTTGCGCCCTCTTCGGGTCCGGGCACATCGCGGATCAACGCGCGCAATTTAGGGCCTGGTTTGGTCAGCTTCGTCTGCCCCAAAAAGCTCCACAAGGGTAGATGCCCCGCATGGCTGCCGATCACACCGGCATTGTCCTGCGTCTCGACCATACCTTTGCACGTCACGGTCACTTCACTCGCGCCCGGTTCGACCGCGATCAGGTTGACCGTGTTGAAGTTCTGATCGTCATATTCCAGCTCCTGCTGGGCGTTCTCATAATGCATTTCCCAATTCAGGATTTGCTGTCCCTGCGTCTCTTTGGGTGTCAGGCGCAGCCGTTGGAGCGCGTGCACAACAGGCTCTGAAAACGAGTAGCGGGTCGTGTGCCGGATCGAGAGTTTCATGCCCTGCTCCTCACGCCAAGAACCTGTAATCTTCGCCGATTGCGTGCGCGATAGCGCCGTTGCGCGCCATAAAGTCGGTGAGGAATTGGTGCAGGCCTTGGTCGAAAATCTTCTCAACCGTCATTTCGTTAATGTGCATATCTGCTTCACGCATCAAAGCGTTGCAGCTGCCCTCTTGCCCATGCATCCGTGCCAATGCAGCCAGGTTATCGCGCAAGGCACCACGGCAAAATGCAAGACTGCGCGGGAAACGCTCATCAAGCACCAAGAATTCTGCCACTCCGCGCGCGCTGATTTGTCCCGCGTTGAGCCATGTGTAGGCGCTGCCGCCAGCCACGGAGCGCAGCATCTGTTCCCACTGCCCGGTGTCGAGGCTTGACCCGACATAGGATAGCGAAGGGAGCAGCAGGTAATATTTCATGTCGAGAATGCGCGCAGTGCTTTCAGCGCGTTCGACAAAAGTGCCAGCACGGGCAAAGTGAAACCCTTCATTGCGCAGAACAGAACCATCCAACGCGCCATGAACTTGTGTTCCTGTGCGGCGAAGTCGCGCGATGACATTGACCAGCCCCGACTGGCTAACCGGTCGGGTCAGCTGTTTATCGAGCACCATCCAGTTTTCATTGACCGCTTCCCAAACCTCACTCGAAATATTGGTCCGCGCCATTCGGGCGTTGCTTCTGACCGCGCCAAACATCGCGCGCACATTGGCCGGGTTGGAAGTATCGCGCAGGACGAAGTTCCAGACCGCTTGCCCTTCATAATTGTCGTGCACCGCCTCATATGCCTGCTTCATGCCCAGCGTTGAGATGACGGAGCGCCATTCCTCTTGCGCGGTTTGCACATCGCGGGTCAGCGCAAGTCTTAGCCCTGCATCAAGCAGGCGCGCGGTGTTCTCTGCACGCTCAAGATAGCGAAACATCCAGAACATGGCATTGGCGGTGCGTCCTAACATCAGTCTTTCAACACCCAAGTATCCTTGGTCCCCCCGCCTTGTGAGGAATTGACCACCAGCGAACCTTTTTTGAGCGCTACCCGCGTCAGCCCGCCCGGCGTGATATCGATCCCATCAGGCGATACCAATACGAATGGGCGCAGATCGACATGGCGCGGGGTAAATCCTTTGCGCGAGAAGATCGGACAGGTGGACAGCGATAGAGTGGGCTGTGCGATGTAGTTTTCCGGGTTCGCCTCAAGCTTGGCGCGGAATTCGCGAATATCTTTCTTGGTCGCGGTCGGACCGATCAGCATGCCGTATCCGCCAGACCCGTGGACCTCTTTCACCACCAGCTCTTCCAGATTGTCGAGCACGTAGGCTAAACTGTCATCATCAGCGCAACGCCACGTCTGAACATTGGGCAGCAGCGGTTTTTCGCCGGTATAAAACTCGACGATTTCCGGCATGAAGGAATAGATCGCTTTATCATCGCAAATGCCCGTTCCCGGAGCGTTGGCGATCGTGATCCCGCCTGAACGATAAACATCCATAATGCCGGGTACGCCCAGCACGCTGTCAGGTTCGAACGTCATGGGATCGAGGTAATCATCATCGACCCGGCGATAGAGCACATCGACAGGCTCAAAACCGCGCGTCGTGCGCATCTGCACCCGACCATTCACGACCCGCAGGTCGCTGCCTTCGACCAATTCAGCGCCCATTTGATCAGCGAGGAATGCGTGTTCGAAATAAGCGGAATTGTAGATGCCCGGCGTCAGCACTGCGACAGTTGGCTTTCGCCCACCGCTCGCATCGAATTTTGGCGGTGCACTCGCGGCCAGTGACCGGGCAAGGCGGCGCGGATAGTTTGAGACGCTTTCGACCGCGACCCGGCTGAACAGGTCAGGGAACATCGCCATCATCGTCTCGCGGTTCTCCAGCATGTAGGAGACACCCGAAGGCGTGCGCGCATTGTCTTCCAACACGAACCACTCATCCGGGCCGGTGCGAACCAAATCGATCCCCACAATATGCGTGTAGATCCCACCCGGCGGCGTCATACCAACCATGTTCGGCAGCCACGCGACATTGTTGCGGAACAGACGCTCTGGCAGGCGCCCTGCGCGGATGATCTCTTGGCGATGATAGAGGTCGTAGAGGAACGCGTTGAGCGCTCTTACCCGCTGCTCAATCCCGCGCGTCAAACGCCTCCATTCGCCCGCGGTAATGATGCGCGGCACCATGTCGAACGGGATCAGGCGTTCTTCCGCCTCATCCTCACCATAGACGTTGAATGTGATGCCAGTGCGGCGAAAGCTCTCATCGGCTTCGGAGTTTTTGCGGTTGAGCGCTTGGGGTTCCTGCTCACCATACCATTGGCAGTAATCATCATAGGCGGGACGAACCTCGCCGTCAGGAGAGTGCATTTCGTCAAAGTTTTGGGATGGGTTTCCCATAGACCGTCACGCTCCCCTTGCGATTATCGCACCACCGTAGTGTGGCGCACACAAAAGGAAAGCCTCACGCGCGATCAAGTTCCTCAAGGATCGCCAAAATTGCCTCTGGCGAATAGGTAAAGCCTGCATGTGAACAGCGAAGCGCCACAGCACGGTCGCGCTCACCCGGCTGGCCTGCGGCACAGCGCGGAGCAATAGCGCCATCGCCCGGACTCCAGAAAGCCACAGTTTCAACCGGTGGTTTGGCCGAAATATCAACTTCCATCGGTGGTTGATCGACCGGGTGCCCGGCAATCGCCTGATAGATGCGCCACACATTGTTGGCGCGCGGCGACCCTGAAAAAGGCGAACCCAAGGTAATCACTTTTGAGATCAGTTCGGGATGCCGTTTTGCCAGCTCGCGACAATAGAGCCCACCAAGGCTCCACCCGACCAGCGCAACCGGCTCGCCATATTTCTCGCTCACCTCGATCAGACGCTTCTCAAGCTGCTCCATCGACGCCTCAGCCACGCCCCAATTTCGGCCCAAGCCCCAGCGCTTAGTGCGATGTCCGGCCTCTTCCAACCGCCGCGCCATATAGCGCATGCGGGTGGGGCCAGTGGCAAATCCAGGCATCAGGATGATCGTCTGTGGCCGTGTAGCCTTTGGCACGTCCAACCGCCGAAACGGACGCCGTGCCGGTTCCAGCACAACATCCAGCTCGGTCAAGAAGTGCAAGAGGTCAGGCTTACCCTTTTCTTGGTCGGAATAATCGCCGCGAACCAATTCGATCCTGCGCGCCAACTCGCTTTCAGCGAGAGCCGCTTTGGATGCATCAAGGATGGATTCGTTCGACGCCATAGAAACTCAATAATAGCGGCTCCCGGTGAATCCGAGATGAAGGCGTGTGCGCGTATCGGCTATCACTGATCGCGTGGGCAAAAAAGGGCGGGTAAAGGTCTGCCCTTCCCCGCCCTTCTTTATCACGCTGGATGGAAGGTTTATTCGCCTTCGGCACAATCGCCGATGCGTTCCTGCTTGATGTTCATTTCGACCTTGCCTTCACCCATTGGGCCAAAGGTGCCTTCGCTGACCATGGTCAGGTCAGACGATGTCGGAGTGACTGTGCCCGTCATCGCAATCGTGACTTCGCCCATGCCCTCTTCTTCACAGCTCATCGCCATATCCATCTCGCCACCATCCATGGTGAGTTTGGAAATTTTGCAGCTGTCGTCCTGATTTTCCTTCATTGCTTCGCCATAGCCTTGATCGGCCATTTCCTGCGTCATGCAAAACTCGTAGGTGTTGCCCATCGCGCTGCCCATCATCTCAAGCATTTCTGGCGGAGCATTAGGAATGTCGGCGCTGACAAAGGACATAGTCGCCGAGTATTTACCCGGCTGCGGCTTAACCTGATCGCTAACCTGCTCAGCCGCAGCTTCCGCTTCGGCTTGCGTTACTTCGCCATCACCGTCGGCATCTGCGTCAACAGCGCCGCCGCCACATGCGGAAAGCGAGATTGCGGCCACACCGGCCAAAATAGTGTTCCTCATTGTAATCCCCTTTCAGAAGAATCTCTTAAACTTCAGCGCCACAGCGCTGCAAATGTTGTCAGCAATCACCCGTGCGTTGCTGAACCACACGCATGGTTAGCGAGCCTGGGCCGACACCGAAATCGCCGGACATCATCATTGTCACATCTGACGAAGTTGGCGATCCCGTACCCTGCATCGACATGTTCATCTGCCGCCCATCGACATTGCAGACCATCTCTGCATCAATCTCACCATCAACGGCGCGAAAACGCTGATATGAACAATCGCCCTGCTGCGACCGGTTCATCATCGATCGATAGCCTTCCTCAATATCCTGAGGCGACAGGCAGTAGTCAAAATCGCGGTTCATGAGTTGCCCCATCATATCTGCCATCTGAGGCGGCGCGTCGGGAATCTCTGCGGAGACAAGCGATATGCTGGCCCGATAATGGCCACTCATCGGACGCATCTCGTCCTCAATGACCTGAGCAGAAAGGTCGCCGGTCGCAACGCCTGCCCCTGCCACAGCGACAATCGCGGCCGCTGCACCCAAAATCAAAACTCGCATTGTCTCTATCCCCCAAACATTGTGATCGATTCGATGCGACACTTTGTTCTTTCAAACAAACTAGAGGTGTAACTGCTACTTCACAACCGAGCCTTGCTCGCTCATATCTCTTCTCATGTCAGAACTCATCATTAGGCGCGGGCTCCAAGAGCCTGAAACGGGCGACGAATTCACCCCGCACCGCCCCGAACGCCCTGAAAAATCCCAACCGGGCAAGCGGTTTGAATTAGTCTCCGACTATGAACCCGCTGGTGATCAACCCACCGCGATTGCTGAGCTCGTCGCTGGCGCTGAGGCGGATGACAAGACGCAAACACTCTTGGGTGTAACAGGGTCGGGTAAGACGTTTACGATGGCCAAGGTGATCGAAACCTTGCAGCGCCCTGCTCTGATCCTTGCTCCGAACAAGATCCTCGCTGCACAATTGTATGGCGAGTTCAAAAGCTTCTTTCCCAACAATGCTGTCGAGTATTTCGTCAGCTATTACGACTATTACCAGCCAGAGGCCTATGTCCCGCGCTCTGACACTTATATTGAAAAAGAGTCGAGCGTGAACGAAGCGATTGACCGGATGCGCCATTCGGCCACCCGGTCACTGCTTGAACGCGACGATGTCATCATCGTGGCCTCGGTCTCCTGCCTTTATGGCATCGGTTCGGTCGAGACATATTCGGCGATGATCTTCGACATCAAAAAAGAAGCGCAGGTCGATCAACGCGAGCTGATCCGAAAGCTCGTCGCGCTGCAATACAAGCGCAATGACACCGCCTTTGCGCGCGGGTGTTTTCGGGTGCGGGGCGACAATCTGGAATTGTACCCCTCGCATTATGAAGACATGGCGTGGCGGATCAGCTTTTTTGGCGATGAAATTGAAGAGATTGCTGAATTTGATCCGTTGACCGGCAAGAAGGGCGCCTCGCTCGACACGGTGCGGGTCTATGCAAACTCGCATTATGTGACCCCGGGGCCGACCATGAAACAGGCGGCAGAGGCGATAAGATTTGAGCTCGCTCACCGGCTCAAAGAGTTGGAAGACGAGGGCAAGCTTCTTGAACGTCAACGGCTTGAACAACGCACGCAATTCGACCTTGAGATGATCGCCGCGACCGGCAGCTGCGCAGGGATTGAGAATTACTCCCGTTTTCTATCGGGACGTTTGCCGGGCGAACCGCCGCCCACTCTGTTTGAGTATTTGCCCGAAAATGCGCTGCTATTTGTGGATGAAAGCCACCAAACTGTGCCCCAAATCGGCGCAATGTCGAAAGGGGATCACCGCCGCAAAATTACTCTGGCAGAGCACGGCTTTCGCCTGCCATCATGCATCGACAACCGCCCACTTCGCTTTAACGAATGGGACGCGATGCGCCCGCAAACTTTTGCCGTCAGCGCAACGCCTGGCAATTGGGAGATGGAGCAAACCGGCGGCGTGTTTGCCGAACAAGTCATCCGCCCCACCGGCTTGATCGATCCACCCGTCGAAATCCGCCCGGTCGAAGATCAGGTCCAGGACTGCATCGAGGAATGCAAAGCCGTCGCCCAGAAAGGCTATCGCACGCTCGTCACCACTCTGACCAAGCGAATGGCCGAAGACCTCACCGAATTTATGCACGAGGCTGGCGTGCGCGTACGCTACATGCATTCGGATGTTGAAACGCTGGAGCGGATTGAACTGATCCGCGATTTGCGCATGGGCGTTTATGATGTGCTCGTCGGGATCAACTTACTGCGTGAAGGCCTCGACATTCCCGAATGCGGGCTGGTGTGCATTCTGGATGCGGACAAGGAAGGTTTCTTGCGCTCCGAAACCTCACTGGTTCAAACCATCGGCCGCGCGGCGCGCAACGTCGATGGACGCGTCATCCTTTATGCTGACCGCATCACCGGCAGTATGGAACGCGCCATGGCCGAAACTGATCGCCGCCGCGAAAAGCAGGAAGCATACAACAAAGAACACGGGATCACGCCCACGACAATCAAGCGCGATATTGCCGATATTGTTGCGCACACCGCATCTCAAGACGGGGTCACGGTCGATACTGGCGATGAAGAGGTCAACAACATGGTTGGCCACAATCTGCGCAGCTATATCGAAGACCTCGAAAAACGTATGCGCGATGCCGCAGCGAACCTCGAATTTGAGGAAGCCGGCCGATTGCGCGATGAAATCCGGCGCTTGGAAAATGACGAGCTGGGCCTACCCGATCAGGAGAAGAAAGCGCCCAAAGTGGGCCGCTCAGACGCAGGCAGACCCGGCACACGCAAGACCCGCTATGGCAAGAAGCGCACAAAGTTTATGGGCGGAAAACCGTAAAGCCAAATTTCAGTGAAAGAGTGTCTGGTGAACTCTTGACTTTGTATAGTCCAGAGGTGTGAGTTGCGCTTACTAATCTCTAGGGGCGCTTCATGAAAATCACTCGACTTACTGCAACAATTGCACCGTTATTCTTGCTTGCGGCATGCGGCAGCGGTGGATCTGGCAGCAATTCGGGTGGCGGCACCGCGGGCGGAGGTGGCGGAGGCGTTCCTACCAATTCTGCGCCAACCTTTACGTCTGGCACTTCGTTCAATTTTGAAGAACAATTCATTCTGGCTGCACCTGAAACAATCGTGCAATTGGCCGCCAGCGACGCGGATGGAGATGCGTTGACCTTCGGAATATCCGGCACCAAAGATGGCGGACTGTTTATCTTCAACGCTCAAGAGGGTGCGCTCGCGTTTGAGAACGCCCCCAGCTTTGAAACACCGCGCGATGCCGATGGCGACAACATCTACGAAGTCGACGTCACTGTAAGCGACGGAACCGCCTCTGTTACGCAAACTGTTCGGGTCGAAGTCACGAATTCACTCGAAGGGCTGACGGTCACTCGCCTTGTTAGCAATTTGGGCAACGGCGCAGGTGGATTCGGGTCTGGTGTCATTCACTACGTCGATGAAACGAATGAATTGCTGGCAGTGATGCGGGATGGCCGGGTTTTCCGGATCAATGCAAGCACTGGTGCAATCATAAGCTCGGCTCTGAGCGGGGTAACTGGCGCTTCAGACACCGAACTTTTGGGTATCGCCGTCGACGGACTGGACTTTCGAGACAATAATTTTTTCGTTCTCACTCGAACTTCGAGTACAATACTGGTGCTGCATTATGTGAACGCGCTCACTGGGGATTCCCGCATTCTTTGGCTTGTTCAACCCGGCGGCGCTGTGTCCGCATCTCTCGGTCTGCGCGGTAACAATCCGCTTATCGCGATCAGCGATGGCGGCATGCCATCACTTGCGCAGGACCGAAATGACATTCGCGGCAATCTTTTGATGATGATTGGGAGCGGTGATCCCACCGATCAGGCGTCCTTCAGTGTTACCCCGTCGACGGTGGGGATTGGGCTAAGAGATCCGCGCCTGTTTTCGAGCACCAACCTCGCTGCTAGCTCTGTGATTGATCGCGGCGAACTCTTCAACGAATTCAACACTGCTGATTTCGCGATCAGTCAATCCAATGCAAACTTCGAATGGCCTGGATTTGATGGGATCGCACAAGGTTCTTTCACAGGCACATTGACCGGCGAACGAATCACCCCGGTTGCGACACAAGAGCGGGTTCAGGGTGGACCCGGTCCGTGGGTCGCAGGATCGGATAGCCTGCAAGGGCAAGGCTGGTTCGGCCTGCTTGTTGTGAGCGATAGTCTGGGCAATATCTTCACCCTCGGTACACCAAACGCCAACGGCGAACCGGTCGAAAATCGGAACCTTGATTTCCGCACGGCGGGTCTTGGCAATCGCCCAATTGTTTCGATGGATGATGGCGATTTTGATGTCGGAAACGCAAATCCGATCTATATGCTTGATGATGAAGGAAGCATCTTCGCTGTCGACCTCACCCCATAGGCGAAACGGGCAAAGTGCCAGTCTTTTAGGCATCGCACTGTTCAGTCTGCTCGCCGCGTGCAAGCCGCCGCCGACTGATGCGGATCTCGCGCGCGATATGCCGGCGGCTGCGCCAAGCTTTGCTTCCGATCCCCTGCCTTCACCTGAGACAGAAGGCGCTGTGTGGGCGCTTTCGCCTCAGGCGGAGCGGCGGATCATCTATGGTGTTCCGGGAGAGCCTGCTCTGATTGCGTTGGAATGTATTGAGGATACAGGCGAGCTGCCTTCGCTTCAAATCACTCGGCTCTCCCCCGCTGATGAAGGTGCGGGCGCGCTGCTCGCGCTGGTTGGTAATGGGCATATCGGGCGGATTGCGGTCGATGCGCGCGATGTTGGCGGGCGCGATTTCTGGCAAGGCGATTTGCAAGCCGCTGCCACTCAGTGGGAGCCACTCACCGGGCCGCGTCAGCTAACCGTGACGGTGCCGGGAGCAGGCATGGTGACGGTCAATCCCAGCACGATACCTGGCGAATTAATCGAGGCGTGCCGCACGGGTGAGCCGCTGGTTCTCACTCCGGCCGAAGAGACGGATGTCGAAGAAGCGGATGTCGAAGAAGACGCAAACGAGGAAAACCCTGAGACGGAGTCCTCACCGAGCCCTTGAAGCGCGCTCAGCCAGCATGTCTGACGTCAGCACTTGCGGCATTTGTTCGGGCTCTTCACCCGGTTCATACCATAGGTAAAGCGGCACTCCGGCTGCGCCTTGCTCGGTCAGGAAGCCGGTGATCTCTTCATCGCGGATAGTCCAATCGCCAACAATTGCGATGACGCCTGCCTCCTCGAATGCATTGGCAGTCACCTCGCGCTCAATCGCGACGCTTTCATTGACCTTGCAAGTGACACACCAATCGGCGGTGAACCAGACAAAGACCGGCTGACCGGAGGCGCGTGCATCGGCCAAGGCATCGCGGCTAAATTCCTGCGGGGTAAGCAAGCTTTCCCGAGCGGATTTATCGCCGCCGGGCTGATAGCTGTAAGGAAGCGAAAATGCGCCGAAGATGAGGAAAGGCGCCGCGACCAAGCCAAAGGCAGGCCACGCCATTTTGCCCGCGCGCTGCAACCGTCCGACCACTGCGAATGCAAGCAAAATTCCGAACAGCATGACCAGCGCAAACATCGCAAAGCCGCGTCCGCCCAATTGAACCATCAGCCAGATCAGCGCCAGCGTGGTGAGGCCCATTGGGATCGCCATAATCCGGCGAAACCGCTCCATCCATGCGCCGGGCTTGGGCAGCATCCGCCGCAGAGCTGGCACAAAACCAAGCGCGAGGAATGGCAGAGCCAACCCCAGCCCCAACATTGCGAACAACAACAAAGCTTGCGGCACCGGTAGGAGCAAAGCCGCTCCCAAGGCGGCTGCCATGAACGGTCCGGTGCATGGCGTTGCGGCGACTGCGGCGAGGAGGCCTGTCGCGAATGCTCCACCAGCACCTTTGCGCACGCCATAGCCAGTATCGATGCTGGGCAGCTCAAACAGTCCGGCAAAGTTTGCGGTGATTGCGGCGGCAAGCACCATCAGCACGATAACGACGCTAGGGCTTTGCAGCTGAAACGCCCATCCGACCTGCTCGCCCGCCGCGCGCAATGCGAGCATAATCCCGCCCAGCGCAATGCAGGCGAGCACGACTCCTGTGGTGTAGGCAACGCCTTCAACCCGTGCTTCGCCCTCGCTGCCGCCTGCGCGCACCAGAGCCATGGCTTTGAGGCTGAGTATAGGAAAGACGCAGGGCATGATGTTGAGGATCAATCCGCCAATGAGCGCGCCAAATATCAGGGTCCAAAGCGGCGGTGTTTCAATGCCCACTGGTCCTGCGATCATTGTCCCACCGGTTGGCACTTCGCCGGGAATGGCGCCGAACTCGACACCTGCATTCTCACCAAAGGACAGCATGCCGCCAATGGCGCTTGGGTCATCGGCGCGATATTCGCTAAGCGGAATTTCGACGATCAGCGCATCACCATCGCGCCGAAATGTTTGAACTGCGGCGTAGTCCACCAGTCGCTCATTGGCGATGAAGACATGCGGCGCGGCAAGATCGACTGACGCAGGCAAAGGAATGGAGAGGCGCAAATTGGTGCTGTTCAACTCAAACGATGCGCCTGCATCCAAAGCGGGTGCAATCTCAGCCCGCCAGCGCGCAAAATCGCCGCCCTGCCCTGCGCTCAAAACCGAATCCTGCGGCACACAAATCTGGTCGGTGCATGCGAGGTATTCGGCAAATCCAGTGACCTGCGGCAGACCATCAATAACCGCATCATTGGGAACAGAGACGGGGATCAGGACGGAATATTGCCCTTCGTAAATGTGGTTCATCAAACCTGAGATCAGCAAAGTCTGGGGAACTGGATACAAAGCGTCTCCCGCGACCCAGCCCTCAGGCAGATCAAGCTCCACCACCATGCCCAGACCCGCATCACCAGGGTTCGACCAATAGCCATGCCATTCAGGCGCGCTGGGCGTGAATTGCAGGGCCAGCATCCATTCTTCGCCAGCCCGCGGCATGCCATCGGCGAACAATTCGACCGCGATGTTGTCATCGCCATAGCGGGCCTCGCGCTCCCGCGCATGGGCAGGCATCGCGAGTGAAAGCGTCACCAGCAGCGCAAGCGCAAAGGCCACCCATGCAGCAGGTGCAAAACGGGATGCAGCGAACAATCTTGCCTCTTGTCTCTCGATCACGGTAGGAGCGCTCTAGCGGGCCAAGATGCGCTGCGCAAAGACTGGTTGAAGGTTCGAACACAAATGGCTCAAGGCGACGTTTCAAAGGCTGATGGCGAAACACGCGATCTGTTGATCCTTGGCGGAGGATTGGTGGGCATGACCCTAGCGCTAGCGGCGGCGAAACAGGGGATGAGCAGCCATGTAATCGACCGCGCAGACCCCGCCGAATTGACCAAAGAAGGCTTTGACGACCGCGCCACTGCGATCTCCACGGCCAGTTGGCATCTGTTCTCAAACATCGGGATTGCCGATGGGTTGGAGCCTTTCGCATGCGATATCGCCAGCATTGCGGTGACCGATCAGAACCGCCCCGGCAGGCTCGATTTCACGCCTGCTGCTGACGAAGGCACATTGGGCCGCATGTTCCCCAATCGCCGCCTACGCCTCGCTCTGTTCGAAGCGGCGGCGGATGAGCCACTGATCAATTGGGCTTCCAAAGCCGAGATCATCGAACGCCAGCGTAGCGAATATGGCGTTGCCGCAGTTCTGGCCGATGGGCGCAAGCTGAAAGGCCGGTTGATGGTCGCAGCCGAGGGCCGCCAATCGCCGACCCGCGATGGTGCCGGGATCAGTTTGGCCAAATGGGATTACAAACACCGCGCTGTGATCGCCGGGCTGACCCATTCGAAACCGCATAACAATGTGGCCTGGGAAATCTTCTATCCTGCTGGGCCATTTGCCCTGCTGCCTTTGAACGATGACGCGGATGGGACGCATCGTTCTTCGCTCGTTTGGACTGTATCAGAGGAAGACGGCAAGGCCGTCACCAAGCTGGGCGACCGCGCATTTATGGCGGAAGTGCAAAAGCGTATGGGCGATCATCTGGGCGAAATCACCAGCGTCGGCATGCGTTCAAGCTGGCCACTAGGCTTTCACCACACGGCCAAGATTACCGATGAACGGCTCGCGCTGATCGGTGATGCTGCGCATGGCATCCACCCGATTGCAGGACAGGGTTTGAACCTTGGCATTCGCGATGTCGGCGCGCTGGTCGAAGTGTTGCGCGATGGCGCACGGATCGGGCTGGACCCGGGCGATGCGCAATTGCTGAAACGCTATGAAAACTGGCGCGGATTGGACAGCTTTATGGTCGCACTCGCCACCGATGGATTAACACGTCTGTTCGGTGTCCCCGGCAAGACAGCGAGTGCTGTGCGACGGCTCGGCATGACAGCGGTGCAACGCACACCGATGCTCAAAGGGTTCTTTATGGATGAAGCCCGCGGTGTCTCAGGCGACTTGCCAGAGCTTTTGCAGGCTTAATCTTCGGGTTCTTCGAGAGGGCTCGGTTGCCCCACCACATTGCCAACGCCATCGCGCAATCCGCTTTGGTCGAGAACAGCAGCGGTTTCGATCACTTCAAGCGCCGCCATTGCGTCGCGATACCGTTCTGCATCCGCGATCCAGCTTTCCGCCTCGGCAGCGCCCGGCATTCCGGCGATCTCGTCAATCGCGTTTTGATAGCGCCCCTGACTCAAAGCAATCCGCGCCCGTTCCAACCGCCGCTCTGGCTGAGGTGAAGGCGTGCTTTCGCGCCGCACAACGAAGAGTTCGCCAAGCTCGCGTTGCACCCGGCCCCAGCTCATACCCTCATTGCGCTGCACCAGTTGCGGGCCAAGCCCATCAAGCCGCGCAGTCAAATTGTCGATCCGGATCGGGTCGCGCGCAAAGGTGATGATGTTGTTTACCGCATTTGGCCACTGGTCCGAAAATCTCAACCGTAATTGATCCGCCAGATAGCCCAACTCTGCCCCGCGTTCGACTGCGCGACGAGTAGCAAATGCGATTAGCAGGCCTTCGGCACGTGCGGCGTTGCCGGCTGCGGCCTGCGCTTGCAAATCGAGCCGCGCGAGGCGTTGTTCCGCCGCTGCCAAGCGTTGGTCAATGCCGCCCTGTTGGTCAACAACGCGCGTGACCGCTTCAGCGGCACCCTCGGCATCGCCTTCTTCTAATGCGGCTACGGCATCAGCCAGAGGGCTTGGCGAAGCGGTGACCCCGTCTTCGGGTGTGGCTGAAGCCTCACCCTCTATCGCTGGCGCATCAGGGAGAGCGGGCGGATCTTCGGCCACAGCCACTTGTGCAGCGTCATCATCATCGACGACATTGTACCAAACAACATAGCCGACCAAGGCACCGCCAGCGAGAAAAGAGGCCAATGCAGCCGCCATGAAGCCCCGGTTAGAGGTTGGCTTTTTGCGGCTGCCATATCTGGATTCCATTGAACGTCCGTATCTTGCGACCCGCTACAGGAATGTTTCCCACGCGGCTTAACTTATATGCCTATATGCACACGTTTTTGACCATTTCCAGCATTGCCCGGTCATTGGGCGCGCTCGAAACGTGAACTGCGCGCCAACCTTTGCCTACCGCCGCCGCCACTCTTGGCCCGATCACGACCAATGTAATGCGGCTGCGTTGCAGCGCCAAACGCCTGCTTTCGCGCGCAAATTGTTCCGCCGCCGCGGCCGAATGTAACATCACCGTAAGGCCCAGATCATGCAGCGCACGCAAGGGTTCAGGCAATTCCAGCGGTATCGTTTTATAGGTGATGACATTGTGGATATTAACCCCCGCTGGCGGCGAAAGCGGGACATGTTCGGCACCGGATAGGCGCAAGAGCCGCATGGGTGCATCCATCCTATCCAGCACATTTTGCAACCCGCCAGTACCCGTGACGGCGACGGTAAACCCGGCATCACGGGCGACCTGTGCAGTGGTCTCCCCGACTGCGTAGACCGGTTTGTCTTTCAACGTTTCCAACGCCGCGCCGCCATGGCGGATGACGTTGGCGCTGCCAATTAAGAGCGCGTCAAATTGCGCAGGATCAGGACATTCCCAAACGCATGATGCAATGTCGAACAGAGGGTAACCAATCGCATTCAGATCCATCGCCTTAGCCGCGCCAAGGGTTGCAGCAAGGCCCGGCTGTGGCCGCACGATCAGGACAAAACCGCTCAAGCGCGCGCCTCACGCACCGCCGAAATGCTCGGCTGTCTCTGGCGCGGCACGGGACAGCAAGTCAGCAGCCAACGCCGCAATCGGTGCATGGTCACCAGCGGAGAACGAAACGGTCCCTTCGACCCGGTCGGAGCCATCAGGACTGAACAAAACTGCACGCATGGTGAGGGCATCGTCAGAAGGCTCACACAGGACGGCAATCGGAGAATGGCAAGTACCACCCAAATGCGCGAGCAATGCCCGCTCCGCCTCCAATTCAACACGCGCGGCCACATCATCAATCGCAGCCAGCACTGCGGTGGCATTCGCATCATCGACGCGGCATTCCAGCGCAATCACTCCTTGAGCAGCAGCAGGCACCCAATCATTCTGATCCAGCGGAGCGCCAACTTCGCTTTGCCCCAACCGCTCTAAACCAGCCGCGGCCAGAAACGTCACATCGGCCTCACCCGCTTCCAACTTACCCAGCCGCGTCGCAACATTCCCGCGAAAAGTCACAACTTTGCAATCGGGGCGTAGATTGAGCAATTGCGCAGCCCGGCGCGGTGCCGAAGTGCCCACCGTCGCACCCTGCGGAATGGCGGCAATACTGTCTGCCCCCACGAGCGCATCACGGCGATCTGCGCGCGGCAAATGCGCGGCGAAATGGAACGCATCAGGGCGAATAGTCTCGACATCCTTGGCCGAATGCACCGCCGCATCAATCCGCCCCTCACCCAGCCACGCATCCAGCTCCTTGGTCCACAGCGCTTTGCCGCCAATCTCTGCCAATGGTCGGTCCAGCACTTTGTCACCGCTCGCCAGCACCGGGACCAACTCGACCTCCTCCAACGCCCAACCGTGAGCAGCACACAGGCGCTCCCGCGTTTCCACTGCTTGCGCCATGGCAAGCGGGGAATTGCGAGTTCCGAGACGAAATTTCGGGTGAGTTTCGGGTGCATCATTCATAGGTGAGCTTGCTCTAGCCCGCACAGAGACTAGATGGAAGCGCGATGGTTTCGGTATCACACAGCCTTGAAAGACGTCTCATTCTCGGGATCGAGTCCAGTTGTGATGAAACCGCAGTTGCGCTGGTGCGGCAGGATCGTACGATTTTTGCACAGCGGATTGCGAGCCAAGAGGAAGAGCACGCGCCGTATGGCGGCGTCGTCCCAGAGATCGCGGCACGCGCCCATGCAGAGCGGCTTGCGCCGATGTTAGAGGCGGTCATGGATGATGCGGGACTGAGTCTGGCTGATGTCGATGCGATTGCGGCGACCGCTGGGCCCGGATTGATCGGCGGCGTGATGGTCGGGCTGGTCAGTGGTAAGGCGCTGGCGATGGCAGCGGACAAACCTTTGCTGGCGATCAATCACCTCGAAGGGCATGCATTATCGCCCCGGCTGGCGGATGCATCGCTCGAATTTCCCTATCTCTTGCTCTTGGTATCGGGCGGGCATTGCCAGATCCTGTCGGTCGAAGGTGTGGGACAATATCAACGCCTTGCGACCACGATTGACGATGCTTTGGGTGAGGCCTTTGACAAGACTGCCAAGATTTTGGGTCTGGGTTATCCCGGTGGCCCTGCGGTTGAGCGGCTGGCGACAGAAGGGGATGCAAGCGCCGTCCCTCTCCCTCGCCCGCTCAAGGGATCGAAGGAACCACATTTCTCCTTTGCTGGATTGAAAAGCGCAGTTCTTCGCGCCGCTGATAGCGGGCTGCACAAACCCGCCGATATCGCCGCGAGCTTTCAACAGGCAGCCGTCGATTGCCTGATTGATCGATTGGAGATGGCGCTCAACACTGCAGGCCCCTTCCCCGCATTGGTGGTCGCCGGAGGCGTCGCAGCGAACCAGACTGTCCGCGGGGCGTTGGAGACGCTGGCTGAGAAGCACAATATGCGCTTCACCGCGCCGCCTCTTGCACTGTGCACAGACAATGCCGCGATGATCGCATGGGCAGGATGCGAGCGGTTGGCGGTTGACCCCGATTTTGCGGGCGACCCGCTGGACCTGAAAGCGCGCCCGCGTTGGCCGCTTGACCCAGAAGCAGAGGCCGTGCGCGGAGCCGGAGTGAAAGCATGAGCACACCTGAAACAGTCGGCGTGATTGGCGCGGGAGCTTGGGGCACAGCACTAGCTCAGATGCTTGCCAGCGATGGCCGCGAAGTGGTTCTTTGGGCTTTCGAACCCGACGTGGTCGAGGTAATCAACACCAACCACCGCAACTCGCAATTTCTGCCCAGCGCTGAGCTGTCGCCCAATATCCGCGCCACCGGCAACCTAGGCGAATTTACGCAGATCGAGACCGCACTGGTCGTCACCCCGGCTCAGGTTTTGGGTAAGGTTTTGCAAGGCCTTGAAACGCCACCACGTGACCTTGTGCTTTGCTCTAAGGGTATTGAAGCCGGCACCGGACGCTTAATGAACGATGTCGCCCGCGCCGCTTCCCCCGGCAGCGCTGTTGCAGTCCTATCGGGCCCCACATTCGCGCATGAAGTCGCAAGCGGCCTGCCTACAGCTGTTACACTGGCCTGCGAAGGCGGCCGCGATCAATGGGAACGCCTTTCGCCCGCCATCGCCCGGCCAGCATTCCGGCCCTATTATTCCGACGATGTGACCGGCGCCGAAGTTGGCGGATCGATCAAGAATGTCCTCGCGATTGCGTGCGGCGTGGTTGAGGGATTGGCGCTGGGTCAGAATGCTCGCGCGGCTCTTATCGCACGCGGATATGCCGAGATGTTGCGCTTTGGTGAGGCATTGGGAGCGCGTGCAGAGACACTCAGCGGACTGTGCGGTCTTGGCGATCTGGTGCTCACCTGCTCCTCCACTTCCAGCCGCAATTTCTCTCTCGGTAAAGCATTGGGCGAAGGTGCAAGCGCAGCCGAATTAATGTCCGACCGGACCACTGTGGCCGAAGGTGCGCACACTGCGCCGGTGCTCGCAGAACTGGCTGATAAACGCGGGCTCGCCATGCCGATTGTTACTGCGGTGAACACCATCCTTGGCGGAGACTCCCCACGCAAAGTGGTCGCCGAATTGCTGGCCCGACCGTTAAAGGCTGAACAAACCGGCGGTTGATGAGCAACGCAGCCACTCCTCCTGATGCGCCACCACTGCGACCCGATAAGGGCGGTGATGATATGGCGACCCTTGCAAAAGGGGGCCGCACCAACACGCTAGGCTTTATCCTGCGATTGCTGGGCGGCATCCCGTTTCTGTTTGTCGGATTTCGTTTTTACGGCGTCGATGAAATGGGCCGTTTTGCGGCCGCCTTTGTCGTCATAGAAATCTTTGCGCTTATCTGCGCATTGGGCGAAAAACGTGGGCTTGCGCAGCGTCTGACAGATGGTGCGGAGGATCATGAGGCATCGCCTGCAAACCTGGTCTTTGATGGGTTGCTCACATCGCTCGTCTTTTCGCTTATCGCTTGCGCTGTGTTGGTTGCCTTTCCGGTGATCATCTTTCCAAGCGGCACGAACAGCGAATTTGACATGTGGATGATCGCTGCGATCCCGGCCTTTGCGCTGACGGAAATTTTGCTCGCAGCGCAGGCTTATCGCTATGATATTGCAACCACTGTGCGTGCCCGTGCCGTGGTGGAACCGTGGACCAAATCAATCCTCGTCGCGGGCTTGTTCTTCGTACCAGCCCTTGCCGCAGGTGGTATTTCGCTAGCCTTCCTTGCGTCGATATACGCTGCTTTGTTCACCGCACTTTGGTCATTTCTCAAAACCTATGGCTTGCCCAAAGGCTGGCGTCCCCGCCCGCGCTACCTCGGCAAAATGACGGCGCGCGCCCTGCCACTAATCGGCGCTGACGTGATCGAACGCGGCACGCGATTGCTCGATGTGTTCTTGCTTGGACAATTCACATCGGCAGGCACAGTCGGGATTTATTGGTTCGCCAAGGAAGTCGTGAGCCTGCCTCAAAAACTGAAAACCAGTTTCGAACCTATCCTCTCTCCGGTCATCACCAAGAACCTGAAAATCGGCAACATGGAAGCCATCGCCGCCCAAGTGCGACAAGTCGGATTTTGGATCATCGCACTCCAGTTTGGGATCGCCCTAATGCTCGCCATTCCGGGAGAGGCGGTCATGGGATTGGGCGGGCCAGCGATTGTCGGCGGCACAGGTGCGCTTGCGATATTGCTCGCCGCCGAAGTGATCGCATCGATGGCGGTCGTTTCCGAAGGGGTGCTGGTCTATATTGCGCGCAAACGGAACCTGTTGATCTCTGTCGGCGTGATCACCTTGCAAGCCGCGCTGACGGTCGGTTTCATCTTGCTCGCGCAACACCTCAATTACGGCGAAGGATTTCAAGCCGCTGGCGCTGCGACAGCATTGTTTGTGGCGCTGGGCGTATCGAGCCTGGTCAAATCGATCGTTCTCAAAACCTTGTTGAAAGCACCCGTTTCCAATTGGCGTTGGGCACTTGTCTATGCCGCGGCACCGGCTGTGGTGGTTGGTTATGCTGCCACTTTCCTGCCGGAATGGATGGAGATCGTGTTCGGAGGCCCGGCCATCCTCGCAGTCTATCTGTGGGTGATTTGGAAACGCGGTTTTGGCGAGGAAGACAAAGTGCTGTTCCGCAAAAATGTGGTGCCTGCGGCCAAAGATGATACAAGTGAAGCGACAAAGACTGGCTAGCTAGGGGCAAAGGTTGTGGGCATTGCGATTGTAGGACGAATTGCTGCTGCGACTTTGCTAACTTTCGGCTTTGCGAGCGCAGCCCCGGCGGCAGCACAATACCCCCCGGTCAGCGAATACAGCGACCCCGCCTATCAAGCGTTAAGCGGTGAGCAGCTCATCACCGCCTGCGACCAATATGCATCCCATCCGCTTGACCCGCTTAAACCCGATGGGGTCGACGGCGTTGCCCGCGATAGCGATATCGATGCACTCAGCGCCTATCTCTATTGCGCCCGCGCGTTTCAAGCCGATCAAAACAATCCGCGCATCATGTTCCAATGGGGCCGCGCCAATCAGGTTCTCAACACACGATTGGTTAGTCAGCCTCGCCAGATGTATCGGCTGGCTTATCGCGGCGGATCAGAAATCGCAGGCGTCTATCTGGCGCGATTGCCGCCTGAAAAAACCTTCGCCGAATTGGAGGCCGACGTGCAAGCGAGCATAGCCCGGATGAGAGGTCAGCAACGCAGCCGTCCAATGACGGGAGCCGAGCGAGACGCAATGCTGATTGGCAGTATAGTAACGATCGGTTCGGTCGCTCTTTTGCGTATATTAAGCGGCGAGTCGAGCTGGGGCGATAGCGAGTGCTCAGGCGGTCATATGATCGATGTGAACACACATGAAGTGCTGTGCAATGGATTGGTTGTCGGATCGTATTGATCCTTAAATTTTCGCATTAAGCCACTGTTCCAAAAATGCATTTCACGACCCTTACAACGGTGTTCAGCCGCAATTCACGCGCATGACGTGAGTTTTGGTCACAGGGTCAATAAGGGGACTTCAAATGCGTGGATTGAAGATAACGGGTGTCTTTGCACTGGGTTTGGTCATTGCAGGCTGTGCTGATCAAGCGGGCAATTTGGCGACCAGTAACAAAGCGCCTGGTGATGTCGCGGTTGCGCCGCCACCGCCTCCTCCACCGCCACCACCTCCACCGCCGCAAGCAGCGCCAGTGATGGCTGAGGCAGATTCTGTGGTCGTCACCGGGTCGCGGATCGCCAACCCTCAGACTTTTCGAAATCGCACTGGCGCGGTGCGCGGAACCTCTCGGCCCGGCTACATCGTCCCGCCGGTCTACGTTCCGTCTGACCCGGGCCGCGAGCAATATGATGGTGAGGAAGTCTCACCAGTCAAACTGACCAGTGCCGATCCCGTCAGCACATTTAGCGTCGACGTGGATACGGGCGCCTATTCGAACACCCGCCGGTTCCTTAACCAGGGGCAGATGCCCCCCTCTGCTGCCGTTCGGACCGAGGAGATGATCAACTATTTCCGCTATGATTACGACGCGCCAGCCAGCCGCGAAACACCCTTCACCGTCAACACCGATGTCGCGCGCAGTCCGTGGAACGAAAACACATATCTAATGCGCATTGGCCTGCGCGGCTATGATATTGAGCGCGACGAGCGCCCCCCTGCGAACCTGGTGTTCCTGATGGATGTATCGGGCTCCATGGGCAGCCCGGACAAGCTTCCATTGGTGCGCTCGGCTCTATCGGGTCTGGCAGGCGAATTGAGCGAGCAGGATAAGGTTTCAATCGTCGTTTATGCTGGTGCCGCTGGCCTTGTTTTGGAGCCAACCAACGACACCCGTGCCATTCGCCGCGCTTTGAATGAGCTGCGTGCAGGCGGATCGACCGCTGGCGGCGCTGGCATTCAACTCGCCTACAACATTGCCGAAGACAATTTCATCGAAGGCGGCGTGAACCGCGTGATCCTTGCCACTGACGGTGATTTCAATGTCGGCGTGTCGGATCAGGATGCTCTGGTTGAAATGATCGAAACCAACCGCGACCGGGGGATTACGCTCACCACGCTCGGCTTTGGTCAGGGCAATTATAACGAAGCGATGATGGAGCAGATCGCCAATCACGGTAATGGCAATTACGCCTATATCGACAGCGCCTTGGAAGCGAAAAAGGTGTTGGGTGATGAGATGGGCGCGACCTTGTTCACCATTGCCAAGGACGTCAAAATCCAGGTTGAATTCAACCCCGCTGTTATCAGCCAATACCGCTTGGTCGGTTACGAAAACCGGGCTTTGCGCGAAGAGGACTTCAACAACGATGCGGTTGATGCAGGCGACATTGGTGCCGGACATCAGGTGACGGCGATTTACGAAGTCGTCCCCGCAGGCACTCAAGGCTGGATCTCACAGCGCCGGTATGAGGATGCTCCATCGACCGAAGCCATGCGTCGGATGACTGAGGCCGCTCACGTGAAGCTGCGTTACAAACTGCCGGATGGCGACACCTCACGCCTGATTGAGCGGGTTGTGATGGGTCAATCCTTTATGAATGCCAGCAATCCGCAAGGCGACTTTGCCTTTGCCGCATCGGTTGCCGCATTTGGGCAATTGCTGCGCGGGGATGAGCTGATGATGGGCTACACCCATGATGACATTGGCAACCTTGCCGGAAGTCAGACCAATTTCTGGCGTCAGGAATTCCTTGAGCTGAACGCGCTTGCTGCCGGTATGCAACCGCCTTCACGCGCTGAAACACGCACTGGCGGATAAGTCTCGCTAAACCCATAATCGAGTGCTTTTGAAAAGACGCTCGGGCCTGCTAGAGGCTCGGGCGTCTTTTCAATTTGCAAGGCTTTTTATGGCACTCGATCAAAACCAACTCATGCTCTTGATTGGCATCGGCATCGCCGTCCTGGCACTCTTGATTTGGCTGTTCTTGCGCGCCAATCGCACTGCGCGGGTGATCGATGATGAAGGCGGTGCGAAGGATGTTCTCGAGGAAGGAGCGGCCCCTGCGGCACGCAATCAGGCGCTGATCGACGCGCCCAATGCCGTGCAGGCCCCAACAGTTCCGCCTGCCCCAATTGCAGAACCTGAGCCTATTGCAGAACCTGAGCCTATTGCAGAACCGGCTCCAACGCCTCCTCCGCCCGCTCCACCTGAAGCAGCGCCCGCGCCGACCGCTGAGGCAGACGATCTGCGCAAGATCAAAGGGCTCGGCCCCAAGCTCGTTGCCATGCTCACTGAACAGGGGATCACCCGGTTCGACCAGATCGCAGCCTGGAGCGACACCGATGTGGAACGCATTGACGCCACTCTTGGCCGCTTTGCCGGACGCATCACCCGCGACCAATGGGTTGAGCAAGCCAAACTACTCAGCGCAGGCGATGAGACTGGCTTTTCTGATAGATTCGGCCAAGATAGTTAAGTTTCTCGACACGTGAGTGTCAAAACTGTGTTACATGGCGCAATGTAATTGTCATGGACGGTGAGGAACGAGTCGTGAGCAGCAAAGACGCGAGAAAAGTGCTCGTCGCAGAAGATGAAATGGTCATTGCTTTTGACCTTTGCGACACGGTTGAAGAGGCAGGTTTCGAGGTCGAAGGGCCGCATGCCGGTATCTCATCTGCGATGCTCGCGTTTCAAAAGGAAAAGCCCGCACTCGCGATCCTCGATATCTCGCTTGACGATGGAAATGTCTTTCCGCTGGCCCGTAAGTTGGCAGAGGAAAATGTGCCGATCATTTTCCATTCTGGCCGCCACAGCCGCGAGGAAGTGAAAGCGCATTTCCCCACTGCGGTCACCTTGCTGAAACCGTGTCCGCCCGCTGATATGCTGAAAGCTGTCAACGATGTGTTGGACGAGTGTGAGGCCGCGAAAGACTAAAGCTGACACTGTCCTTGCGGCGTTTGCCCAAGCCTGCGAAAGCGGCAAAAGCAAACACGTTTCAGGAGCAACCAGTGCACGCCCCCGCCTCTGCCGACCTCGCCAATGCAGGACTAGTCCCGTTCAATTGGGAAGACCCTTTCGATCTCGACAGTCAGTTGAGCGAAGATGAACGGATGATCCGCGAGGCCGCGCATGGCTTTGCGCAAAGCCAGCTGCAACCGCGCGTAATCGAAGCGTATCGCGAAGAAGTCAGCGCGCCAGAGCTCTTCCCACTGATGGGTCAAGCGGGCCTGTTGGGCGCAACCATTCCGTCCGAATATGGCGGTGCCGATGCCTCCTATGTCTCTTATGGCCTGATCGCGCGCGAGATTGAACGGGTCGATAGCGGATACCGTTCTATGGCGAGTGTTCAATCCAGCCTCGTGATGCATCCCATCTATACCTATGGCTCGGAAGAGCAGCGGCGCAAATATCTACCCGGTTTGTCCAGCGGCGAATTGATCGGCTGTTTCGGCCTTACCGAACCAGATGCCGGTTCCGATCCGGCGGGCATGAAAACCTATGCGAAGCGTGACGGCGATGGCTATGTCATCTCTGGCTCAAAGACATGGATTTCCAACTCTCCTTTTGCCGATGTCTTTGTCGTTTGGGCAAAGTCAGAGGAGCATGGCGGCGGCATTCGCGGCTTTGTTTTGGAAAAAGGGATGACGGGCCTGTCTGCGCCAAAGATCGAAGGCAAATTGTCGTTGCGTGCATCGACCACCGGCATGATCATGATGGATGAGGTAAAATTGCCCGCCGATGCCTTGTTGCCTAATGTTCAAGGGTTGAAGGGTCCGTTTGGCTGTCTCAACCGCGCACGTTACGGGATCAGTTGGGGCGCATTGGGTGCCGCAGAATTCTGTATGCATGCTGCGCGCCAATATGGTCTGGACCGGCAACAGTTCGGACGGCCATTGGCTGCGACACAGCTGTATCAGAAAAAGCTCGCAGATATGCTGACCGACATTGCGTTAGGCCTGCAGGCGTCCTTGCGCGTGGGTCAGCTGATGGATGAAGGGCGGTTCAGCCCGGACATGATCTCTGTCGTCAAGCGCAACAATGTGGGCAAGGCATTGCAGATCGCTCGCGAAGCGCGCGACATGCATGGCGGCAATGGCATATCCGAGGAATATCAAGTGATCCGCCATGCTGCGAACCTTGAAACGGTGAACACCTATGAAGGCACAGCCGATATCCATGCGTTGATTTTGGGCCGAGCGGTTACGGGGATTGCGGCCTTTGGTTGAGCGGGGAGTTCGCGACCATGGACCGCTGTCCTACACGCGTCTTGCGCGGTATGGAGATGCTGTGATGATCGAAACTTCTGTCTCAACTGCACATGTTTCAGCGTATGCGGATAGGGCGACATTTTCCCTACAAGAGCGTGTAACATGCGGTCCATGTCTCACACTGGAGACCATCACATGAAGCTCCACGGCTACTACCGCAGTTCAACCAGCTACCGCTTGCGCATCGCATTGCAGCTGAAAGGCATTGCCTTTGAGAACCTGCCAGTGAACCTGCGCGATGGTGAGCAAAAGAGTGACACCTTCACCGCTCGCAACCCATTCGGTTCGGTCCCGATGTTAGAGGCCGATGGCCGCGACCGCGCGCAATCGATGGCCCTGATAGAGTGGCTCGACGAAGCCTATCCAGACGCTCCGTTGATGCCGGCGGACATCGAAGACCGCTACACAGCGCGCGAGTTGAGCTATGCGATTGCAACAGAGCTGCATGCGCCATTGAACCTGCAAGTGCTCAAGTACCTCAAAGACCCGCTGGGCCATTCGCAGCGTGTGATCGACCACTGGTATCGCCATTGGCTCAAACGCACGTTGGACCCGGTAGAAGCACGGTTGAAGCAGTTGGGCACAGGCAGCTTCCTGTTCGATGCGCCGGGCGTGTTTGAATGCGTGTTGATACCGCAAGTCTACAACGCGCGCCGGTTCCACTACGACCTGACCCTACATCCGCGCATCACTCGGATAGAGGCAGCGTGTCTTGCGCTGCCTGCCTTCCAGCGTGCCCATCCTGATAACCAAACTGACAGCCCGGAGAACGCCTAACATGAAGCTAGCCACACTGAATGACGGCACCCGCGACGGTAAGCTCGTCGCCGTCTCCAAGGACCTCACACGCTGCTGTGCGGCAGGCTACATCGCGCCAACAATGCAAGCGGCGCTGGACAATTGGGAACGGATTGCGCCTGAGTTGGAAGTGCTGGCCCGCGATGTGGAGCATGAAACGGTCCCGTGTGAGCGGTTTCACGAGCGCCAGGCACACTCGCCCTTGCCGCGTGCGTACCAATGGACCGACGGCAGCGCCTATATCAACCATGTCGAACTGGTCCGGCAGGCCCGCGGCGCAAAGGTGCCAGAGAGCTTCTACAGCGATCCATTGATGTATCAGGGCGGCAGCGACACGTTCCTGCCCCCACGCGCCGACATCCCACTGGGCGATACGGCATGGGGATGCGATATGGAGGGCGAGATTGCGGTCATTACCGACGATGTGCCCATGGGTGTAAACGCAGCGGATGCGGGCGCGCATATCAAGCTGATCATGCTGGTGAACGATGTGTCGTTGCGGGGGCTGATCCCGGGCGAGTTGGCCAAGGGCTTCGGCTTCTTCCAATCAAAGCCATCAAGCGCGTTCTCACCGGTAGCAGTGACGCCCGATGAGTTGGGCGATGCGTGGCGGGATGCTTTGGTCCACCTGCCGCTAATGGTGGACTATAACGGAGAGCCGTTTGGGCGCGCACAGGCGGGCGTTGATGCGACCTTCTCAATGGCTCAACTCGTGGCTCACGCCGCCAAGACGCGCGCACTGGGCGCTGGCACGATCATTGGATCAGGCACAGTTTCGAACAAAGGCGCCGATGGTGGCCCCGGCAAACCGGTTGCTGATGGCGGCGCTGGCTATAGCTGCATCGCAGAGATCCGCATGATCGAGACGATCCGCGATGGTGAGGCCAAGACACGCTTCATGGCGCCCGGTGACACGGTGAAGATCGAGATGCGCGATGGCGACAATCACTCGATCTTTGGCGCAATCGAACAGGCGGTTGTGGGAGTCTAGCTTAGACCTCTATCGCTTTGGTAGCAGTCGCCGCATCACCAGTGTTGGGCGTGTCAGCGGGGTCAATGATGATCATCTTGACCTCGCCATTGGGAACCCTTGGGAAGTGCTCGGTGCCTTTCGGAACGACGATCAGTTCGCCTGCTCCAATGACCTCAGTGTGTGTGCGAAACTCCATATGCAGCTCACCGTCTATGACGAGGAAAAGCTCGTCACTGTCCGGGTGACTGTGCCACTGAAAATCGCCTGAAGCCTTCGCCAAACGCACTTCATTGCCATTGTAGCGCGCCGCAATGCGCGGTGCCCAATGGTCACTGAATGCATCGAACTTGTCGGTCAAACTGACCTTGGAAGGCATATCAATCGACATCAATCCCCCTCAGGATACGCGCTCACCATCTCCGCGAGCGCTCTTTGCATCAAGCGCATCGACGATGGAATGATTCACATCGCGGTGCTCAGCCTCATCAGCACGCACAGCGATGATCACATCGCGCAGTGTGGCCGTGCGCGGAAGCTGCCAGTAATCAATGGCAATCTGAGGCGCCGGAATGTTTGCGTGCCGCCCAGCATCAACTTCAGCAAGATAGGCAGTGTAGCTAATCACCGCTTCCTCCTCGAAATAGCCAACCACACGGTGTGCGGTGCGCGGAGCGAGCAAATAGAGGAAGAAGTAGAAGTTGTAGAACACCAACTGCACCGCGATAATCAGCGCGCGCTCAAACCGGTTCGGCTGTGCGATCTCGATAAATGTCATCAGATGCATCCGCTCATTCTCCGCCTCATCCAGCAGCATGCGGATCCAGCCTTCGTCATCGCGCATTTTCCGCAAAGCAGTGAGGTGCTGCCACAATCCGCCGACCATTCCGGGAACTGCGGCGACTGTCTCAAGCACGACTGCGCGGTGGCCATAGCGTTTAGAAAAGAACGCATCCGCGAAGAAACGCAGCAGTTTGACGAACGCGAAAGCGACCCGATCACTCAGTGTTTGTGGAGGCACGTGAGCAGTAAGGTCAGCGTCAAAATTGACTTGGCGGACCAGCGGACGAGCGTCGAAATGTTCCATTTTGAGCACCTCTGTTTGAGTAGGCTCAATATAGCGATTGGCCCTGCAAGTTACCCGCGAAACGCACACACTAAGTGTTCGGTTCCATGCAACATTCAGAAGCCAAGACTCTCCGCCACTGCAGAATTTACAATCTTACCCTGATGCACATTCAGCCCCAGCGCCAGATGCGGATCATCCTCGCACGCGGCAATCCCTTTATTCGCCAAAGCGAGACCAAACGGCAAAGTCGCATTGTTCAAAGCATAGCTGGACGTATGCGGCACCGCGCCCGGCATATTGGCAACGCAATAATGGATGATGTCATCGACCAGATAGGTTGGCTCGGCATGAGTCGTCGGTTTGGAGGTTTCAAAGCACCCGCCCTGGTCGATCGCAACATCGACCAGAACAGCGCGATGCTTCATCAGGCCCAGCATATCGCGGGTCACCAATCGCGGCGCGCTCGCACCGGGGATCAACACCGCGCCGATCACTACATCTGCCTCGGTGATTGCATGCTCGATTGTGCCCGCATTGGAGTATCGGGTTGTGGCACGGCCTTGGAACATATCGTCCAGCTCGCGAATGCGCGGAAGAGAGCGGTCGAGGATTTCGACATTTGCGCCCAGTCCCACCGCCATGCGCGCAGCCTGTGTGCCCACGACACCGCCGCCGATCACTACGACCTTTGCAGGCAGCACTCCAGGCACTCCGCCCATCAATATGCCGCGCCCGCCGTTCACCTTGTGGCTCGAATGCGCGCTGGCCTCTATCGATAGGCGCCCTGCGACCTCGCTCATGGGAGCAAGCAGGGGCAGAGAGCCATCAGGAGCAGTCACTGTTTCATAGGCAACTGCTGAGACGCCGCTTTCCATAAGTCCCCGCGCCTGGTCCGGATCGGGAGCCAAGTGGAGATAAGTGAACAATATCTGCCCTTCGCGAAGCTGTGCCCATTCACGCGGCTGCGGTTCTTTGACCTTCACGACCATTTCGGCGCGGGCAAAGACCTCCTCAGCCGTATCAACGATTTCAGCGCCAATTGCGCGGTAGTCGTCATCAGTCTTGCTAATCCCCAGCCCTGCACCGGCCTCGACGATCACAGAATGACCTTTCGCGACATATTCGCGGGCGGCTTCTGGCGTGAGGCCGACGCGGTATTCGTGGTTCTTGATTTCCTTAAGGACACCGACGAGCATGATTCTCTCCTGGGGAATGGGGTGGGCAAATGGTAAGCCAAACGTAAGAAAGTTTCAATCGCAACGAATACTATTGCAATTGAGCAGCGCCTTTGTGAGGGAGGTATGCGACACCGAACTCAGCAGGAGCACACCATGACCACCTATCCCCAAGTCGAGATGTTGATCGGTGGAGAGTGGATTGCCGATGGTGGTGCGGGCACAATGCCGGTTATCAATCCTGCGACTGAGCAAGCGCTGGGCACATGTCCCAAAGCCTCCACCGAGCAGCTCGACGCGGCGCTCGCAGCGGCTGAGGAAGCCTTTCCCAAATGGGCTGCAACACCGGGAGCAGAGCGTCACCGCATCATAAAACGCGCCGCCGAGCTGGTCCGAGAACGCGCACCCGACATCGCCCGGATCGTAACGCTTGAGGAAGGGAAGCCCCACGCTCAGGCGCTGGGAGAGACCACCGGATCTGCCGACTTAATCGAGTTTCTAGGTGAAGAAGCAAAGCGCCAAGGTGGACGATTGGTGCCAGTGCGCGGGAGTCATTTGTTAGAGCAACGCGTGACGCAGGAGCCGATTGGCCCCGCGATGCTGTTCACTCCCTGGAACTTCCCAATCAACCTGCCTGCCAAAAAGCTTGCAGGCGCGCTGGCCGCCGGGTGTTCGTGCATCCTGAAGCCCGCTGAGACAACACCAGCCTCGGCGCAGGCGCTGGTCCGGTGTTTTGTTGATGCAGGTGTGCCAGCCGGCGCAATCAATTGCGTCTATGGCGATCCCGCGATGATATCGGAGCACCTGATTACTGCACCTGCGACACGCAAAGTCAGCTTCACCGGGTCAACAGCAGTGGGCAAACAGCTGGGCGCGCTCGCTGCGCAGGGCCTGAAGCGCTTCACCGCGGAACTGGGCGGTCATGCGCCAGTTGTCATTGGCGAAAGCGCGGACTTTGAGCGCACTATTGCTGCGTGCGTCGGCACAAAGTTTCGCAACGCCGGACAAGTCTGCGTTTCCCCAACACGCTTTCTGGTCGCACGCGGGATTTATGACCGCTTTGTCGCCGAGTTTGCGGCGCGCTCTAAAGACCTCAAAGTTGGCGATGCGAGCGCGGATGAGAGCGTGACCATGGGTCCCCTCGCCCATGCTGGCCGGGTTGCGGCAATGGAAGAATTGATGGGAGCCATGGGCGGCACAAATGGTGAAATTGTCAGCGGCGGCGCACGTGTCGAAAGCCCCTCAGGCTTCTTTTTCCAACCCACCGTCATCGCCAATCCATCACCTGATAGCCGGTTGATGCGCGAAGAACCCTTTGGTCCGGTCGCGGGGATCGTTCCCTATGATGACATTGCCGATGCTGTGCAAATTGCCAATTCGCTGCGCTATGGACTGGCTGCCTATGCTTTCACCGCCGATCTTGATGAAAGCCACTATCTTGGTGGATCGTTGCGAGCTGGGATGGTGGCGATCAACCACTTTGCCGTCGGATCGCCCGAGACCCCGTTTGGCGGGACTGGGGATAGCGGCTTTGGTTCGGAAAGTGGTGTCGAAGGGTATTTAGGCTATACCGAGACAAAACTGGTATCAGTCGCCAAATCGGCGCCCTGAGAGCAATTTCAGCCGTTCGAAATCAGCCGGGTAAGCCTGCTGATAAGTGACGTCTTGCGCGGCATCGGACGAATCCGGCCGTAACGCGCGCGGCGCGAGCTTTCGTTTCCAAAGCATACTGTACGGCCCATGGCGTCTGGGCCAGACGAAATGATTGTCGGTCTTTCCATTGATTGCGTCCCCGATTCGTCGGATTATTATCACGAGTAAGTTAACATCTAATCTGGGGAAAACTGAGTCGAAACTTACCGATTGGGAGGCATTTTTACAGTTTCATACATCTGCGAGGCTGCAAACACAGCCTCTCGCATAATGATATATCGCAATACCGACTAATTCTTACGCCGTCCGCTGTGCGCCTGCTTCTCGCACGTCAGCAAGCGAAGGGTAGCCATTCACCGCCATCAGCAAGTCTGCCTCAGCCAAAATAGAGCGCAGCACCCAAGCCGCTCCTTCTGCTCCGCCAATCGCAAGGCCGTATGTATAAGGTCTCCCAACACCAACCGCCGCCGCCCCCAACGCCAGTGCCTTGACTGCATCGGTGCCTGATCGAATGCCGCTGTCAAATAGGACCGGCGCATCACCGCTCGCTTTCACAACATCTTCGAGCAAGTCGATGGTTGCGATGCCACCATTGGCCTGACGCCCGCCATGATTTGAGCAATAGATTGCATCCGCACCATGGTCGAGCGCGCGGCGCGCGTCATCCGGATGGCAGATGCCCTTGAGTACGATGGGCAGGTCAGTGACCGATTTGAACCAGGCGATATCTTCAAAGGTTAGCACCTGACCAAAGATCGCAGCGAACAGGAAAATCGCCGCTTTGGGGTCTTCCTCAGGCGTCTTGTCTAACATCCCGCGAAAGACGGGGTCAGAGAAGTAGTTCTGCATCACCTTACCACGCAATTGTGGGAAGTTTGACGCATTCAGGTCACGCGGCCGCCATCCCGTCAGCCAGGTATCCAACGTGACAACAATCGCCTTTGCACCCGATTTCTCAGCACGCTTGATCAAGCTTTGCGACAGCTCGCGATTGCGTGGGGTGTAAAGCTGAAAGAATGCAGGCGTGTCGCCGGTCGCCTCAAACACATCCTCCATCGGATCGTTGGACAGTGTCGATACGCAAAACGGCACGCCGGTCGCCGCGGATGCCTTTGCCGCCGCCATATCGCCGTGGCAGTCCTGTGTTGCTTCGCCATTCAGGCCAATTGGAGCCATGAAGAGGGGCGTCGGAAGTTTCATGCCAAACAGATCGATCGACAGGTCGCGCTCGGAACAGTCGACCATCATGCGCGGCACCATGCCCCAATGCTGAAACGCGCCCGCATTGCTGTTCTGCGTATGCTCATCACCGCAACCGCCCGCGACATAATTGGTCAACATTGGGCCCAGAGCTTCATGAGCGCGCGCCTCAAGGGTTGCGAAATCGACCGGGTAATCGGGCAAAATCCCTTGCAGACCGGCATTGTAAATCTCGTTCTGCATCCCGCCGAAATTGCTCATCGCACGGCTCCTCTCTCGCATTTCTCTCTGACACGAAGAGAGCCGAACTGACTGCGTGCGGCAAGTGTTTTCGCGCTCTAGCGGAACAATTTCTGCAATGACGGACGTATTCGCAAGAACAGTAAATAGAGCCGCTCTAAAATCGCCAGAACAAAGCGATTGCGCGCAATCAGACCCAAGGGTCGCAGTAGCGGAATGGCGCGCCACATTGCTGCAAATGCGGCGGCACCCGAAAGCACCTTGCCATCCTCTTCAGCGTGGAATCGCGCCAAGAGCTGTGATGTGTCCAGCGGGCAAGAGTGGTCGGCACCGATTGATACGTCGACGAAGTTTATCGCGCCTGCTTTGTCGAGTCGCTTCATCACATTGATTTCGCGCAGACAAAGCGGACACGCCCCGTCGAACCAGACCTTGATCCGGTCATCAGTCGACAAAGAAGAAGAGCGCGCATCCATCGTCACCAAATGTGCGCGCTCTGTCGTTCAATTCAAGCCCGCATAATGCGGAGCCTGCTTTTACCGTGGAACGGATGCTTCAAGCGTATCGGCCAGCAGACCCAATTGTGTGGTGCAGCCATTTGCAATCAGTGCCTGAGCCAGAGCATCTGGTGTCTCATACTCCTCGGAGAGAGAGACGAATTTCACACTGACAGTGCTGGGCTCCGCCCCTTCAGAACCGGGTGTCGTAATTGTATAATTACCGCCGTTGCTGACAGCCAGACCATCGGGATCAAGCGCGCGGACTGCTTCTGTCTCAACGAATGGGACAGCGAGCGAAGCCTGGCTTGCCTGATCCGTGATTGTCACTGTTTGTGCATCGCTGGCCTCAGGACGCCACAGGCGGATGCGCTCGATGTCATAAAGGCAGATGTTGCCTGCAGCCGCTACGTTAACAAACCAGAGATTAGGGCTGCGTGCGACGCCGTCGGAGGCGCCTCGCACGGCCCCGGTGCGAACCCGGCGCGACGCGTTGCGGCGTGTTAGGTTGGAGAAGCGGGCGCGGGTGCGGGTCGCGCCCTCGCCAACACGAAACGTGCCGGGACCGGACATGACGCGTGTCCCACTGTCGGTGAGAATTGTAATGCGGTCGCCGCTTCGCAGAGTGATGCTTGCAGAATCAGCGACCTGTCGTCCAACTGGATAGGTTCCAGCCGATGGCCCTGAAGACTTCACCACAACGCCCGCCGAAGCCGCCGCTGGTGTGATTGCAAGTGCTGCGCCTGCCAGCGCAATCGCCCCGATACGGGCTTTCATTTTATCCGAGAACATAAGCTCCCCCCTCATCCAAATTTCGAATACGATCACAATAATTACGCAACGCGCTATCCTGCGGATGCATAGCAGCAACTGCGTCAACTAATTGTATCGCTACGTCATGCTTGCTTTCGCTAAGCTGAGCGGCTTCGATCAACTTCTGCCTGTCTTCGGGCGGTAATCCGGGCATTGGCTGATAGATATCAACGGGTTGCGCCCGTCCCCTCAGCACGATTCGACCCATTGGCACCCACCAATCTGGGTTCGATTTTTCTATGAACTCACGGCTTGCAGAGACTGAGGATTGCAAAGGTTTATTCGCCGCTTCCAACCGCGCTGCGGTGTTCATGCTATCTCCAAGAGCGGTGTATTGGATGCGCGTATCGCCGCCGAAATTGCCAATGACGGCCTCACCGTAATGCAATCCGACGCGGGTTTTGCCGATCTTAGGCAAGTCGGGATCCATCGCAGCGACCTCTGCGCGGAAATCCTCGCCCGCTTTCCACATCGCGTAACCCGCATTGGCAGCACGCTCCGCATCGTCAGGTCGCGCAATCGGCGCGCCCCAAAATGCCACCACCGCATCGCCCACGAATTTGTCGATCACGCCGCCATGGTCGAGCACAACTTGGCTGAGCATCTCCAAATACCGATTAAGCAGCTTTGCTACCATCTCTGGCGCAATCGCGTGGCTCATCTTTGTAAAGCCCTCAAGATCGCTGAAAAGCACGTAAATCTCGCGATTTTCGCCGCCTAGGGACAGCAATTCAGGCTCATCAATGATTTGTTTGGCGATGTCCGCTGGGATGTATTTCCCCAGCGCCCCTTGCGCAAAACTGCGCTGGGCAGCCCCGGCGGAGCGCGCCGCAGAAGTCACCGCAGTGAATGCAATGATCCATCCAACAAGCCAACCGACTGCGGGCAATCCGTATGTATCGACCTCCTGAAAATGGAGCACAAACGGGATACCAACGAACAGTGCTGCAAGGCCAAGCAAGAGCGGGGCTAAACGGCGAGCGGGCCATTCGAGTAGTGCGGTAAGGGCAGCTGTCGCCACCACTAGGACAGCCATCATCCACAAAGCCCAGCTCGGCATTGCAGGCATGACTTTGCCATCCAGCATTTGCGCGATGATTTCGCCGTGAACGGACAAACCCGAAGGCTCAAATCCGGTCCACGATGTGAAGGGTGTCTCAACCCGGTCATAATCAAGGATATCGCCACCGATCAGGACATATTTTCCCTCAATCTGAGGGGCGACGAATTCGGCAACTGCTGGATCAAGGTTGAGAAAAAGCTCAATCGAAAGCGTCTGGAACAGTGGCTCTTCAACATCTGCCCTTTGATCCTCGGGCAGCTCTTCGCCGTTGTTCTGGCCTTCCTTCAATGCGCGTCGATACTCGATCGCACCGGTATAGCCTTCAAACCTCTCATACGGGCCGCCGGCATCGGCCAGCATCGAACGGCCCAGTAGCGGGGGTAGACCTTCCTCAATCGATGGCCAGACGCGCGTGCCGCCGTACTCCTCGCTCAACCGAATGCTTGCAGGCCGCGAATTGCTTCCCTCGAGCGCAGCCATGAAGTCTTCTAGGAAAAGCTGCTGCGCGTAACCGATATCGTTCTGATTGGTGGCGACATTGGCATAGGCGACCGATGTCGGTGTCTGCATGGTCTGCAGCGTTTCGACCAGTTCAAGGTCTTCGGCCTGAGGTTGATCAAACAGGATATCAATCCCAATTGCCTTTGGCCCCATTTGGTCCAGATTGCGCAACGCCTCCGCCAGCGCGTCACGTGGCAATGGCGATCGCTTCTCGAGATTGATGAGCGCCTCATCATCGTACACCACCAGTACAATGCGATCATCCTGCTCTACCAGATCAGCGGCGAGCCATGCGCGCATATCGTACAGCGCAAGCTCAGCAGCATTTGTCAGCGGGGTTGGAGCATCCTCATCGCCCGGCAACACCCAGCTGAACCTCGCAAAGAAGACGGCGACAAGGATCAGCAGACAGGTCGCTACCAGCTGGACCTTGCCCGCTTCGCGAACGCTGCGCCATCCGCGCTCGATCACGCTATTGCGCTTCTTCTTTCTGCTCTCTTCATCGGTCATAGCGTTCCCCCCGCATGGCTCACAAAAGCCGACCTATTGTCGATGTGCAAGCCACACCACTGCAGCTTGAATGCAATATACCCATGATCGGAGCTAGCAGCCTATCGCGTGATCTTTACAGATCCGTCACCGACAATCGCAAATGCCGACCAATAAAACGGGTGCGACGTCTCTGCATCGTCCATCAAGTCAATTTGCGAGCGTCGCAATGCATCGGCGGTCTCGCTGTCAGATTCGTCGAACAAACCTCCGATCAAGCGTTTCGTTGCATCAAAATCGTCCGGGACTGGCCAATGACTGGCAAGGACAGTGCGACCGCCTGCCCCAACAAACGCCCGAACCAATCCATCAAGCGCAAAATCACCGCCTGATGTAATACCGGCCTCCAATGTTGCCCCAACAGTGGCGCTCCCCGCAGTGTCACAAGCAGACAGAATTACGAGATCAGCATCGATACGCAGCGCGAAAATCTCCGCGAAACTGAGCAAACCATCAGAGCTACCCTCCCCGAATGATGTCAGCAACGCAGGGCGTGGCGGGCATCCGGGCTGTGGTGCGGTGACAAGGCCATGGGTCGCGAAGTGCAGGATACGATAATCGCTCAAATCCTCGCGCCCTTTGATCGCGGTGTCGGTAAAGCCATCCTTTGTGAGAACGGCCGTAGCCGCGGATTGCTCCGAGCCCAGCCGAGCCGCTGCATCGAACAATTCATCTGACTTGATCGGGCTTGACCAGATCGAGTCCGACCAAAGGCAATTTTCACCGCCTGCTAATGCCGACCGGGTTGAAGATGTGCCAACGGGCCCATCACCAATCGGAGTGTTCTCGCCCAACCCAAGATATGCCTTACCGGCTGCGCTAGGAGGTGCGGCACGCACATCGCGAAACGCGGTTGGCGCGACCGAAGTGCTGATTTTCGCCGTCCGACCCAGCCATGCAACCTCTCGGAAATCGTAGTCGTCACCATCAGGCAAAGCGAGCTGCTCCTGATATCGCTCAACGCTATTATCATCAGTGACCAACAGATTGATGGGCAATTTGAGCATCGCACCATCGGGTTCAAACACGATGTGTTCCCGGGTCGCCAAACGGTCGGCGACGGGGCCAAACAACCGCTGATATAGATCGCGTGACGTGGCCAGATCGAACGGGAATGTCAGTACCTGACCACCTTCAGCAATGGCGATACTCTCACGAATGCGCAGGACAATTTCCTCCAGTTCATCCGGAGACGCATCGACCGTGTAAGCCAACGCTTCGCCATTCGTGATATAGACCATGTAAACTTCACCATCGAGGGCGACCATTTTGGCGTATGCCTCATCATCGCGCAGGATCGATTGCATACCCGCCAGATCAATCGCGCCGCCAGAAACGGCGCGGAAACGCGGATACTCGGCGAGTTTTTGAAGAACTTCGGCCTGTTGTTCGAGAAGTGCCTCCAACCGTGATTGCCGTTCGACCAACAGAGTTTCTGCCAATGGGTTGATGAGAGCCTCGCCCTCGATCTGTAAAACAGAGGCTCGCATCCGCTGGATAGAACGGCCAAGATTGACGCTCCGTCGAAAAAGCAAAGATGCCTCGTCACTGCCTCCTGACAGTTCACGCGCCATAACTGCCTGAGTTTGCGCAAGACCCGGACGCAGCAGCAATTGGCTGGCAGAGAAAATATCTCCCGCTGCCTCAGCGCTTGCTCCGTCGGCCAGCAATAAAGCGAAGTAGTTCGCCATATAGCTGCGCAAAGTCGGCGCAGGACGACCTTCAGCCTCGGCAACGATGTTACGATAGAGGGCAATCGCATCACCTTTTCGTCCATCGCGCGCATAGAATCCGGCGAGCTGCGCCTGCGCACTGTAGAGGGCAGGCGTGTCGGGATATGTACCCTCTAGCAGAGTGATCCCTTGCTGATGCAGGCGCTCGGCCTCTCCCGATTGGCCCGATGCCTCTGATAATTCTGCAAGCTCTCCTAGAACCTGTGCCCGCAACCAGATGATCGAGACAATTCGTCCGCTGCGAACTTCTGCCAACGTGGTGTTGGCCCGCATAAGACTGGTTTCAGCCGCGCTGTTATCACCGCCTAACCGCAGCGCCGTTGCTCGCAGGTAATCGGCCTGACCGTCCAGCAATTGAGCGCGCTCCAACGGCGTCAAACTCATCGATAAGCCTGTAGTAGCAGTGGTTTCACTTTCCGCTGCCAGCCGCCGCGCCATGGCAGGGCCAATCATCAGGTTCCGCAGCGCATTGCTGTCACCAAATTCCGTCGCAAGCGGAGCGCCAAGGATCGTGATTGCCTGCCCCGGCTCACCGCGATTGAGCGCATCAATCGCTTCGTAGTTTCGCTGCAATCGGGCCAGAACCGGGCTTGTTGCGGCGCCTGCACGGGTCTGTTCGAACCGGCGTGCAGCCTCTCCAAAATTGCCGAGGTTGGATTGCAGCAGACCTTCGTTCAAGCGCGCCTCAATCTCGCTATTGCCAGTCAGCGTTTCAGCCGATGCGGCGAAGAATTCTGCGGCTTCTGCAAACTCACCCTGATTAGCGCGGCGATAGGCCTCAACCAGAGCCTGATCCGCGGTGATGGAGTCAGCTTGTTGGCGGATAAAGGCGAGGCTGTCGGTGGTTTGAGTAAGCGGAATATCGACGGTGCCCGCCACAAGCCTATCGGTGGCAAGCGATGCGACGCCCAACTCCAGCGCAGTTTTGTAAGCGGACAGACCCGATGCAGCATATGTACGATTGCCCACCTCTCCCACGAGCAATTCCGTGCGGATCTCGCTTCCCTCCCGCGTGCAAATCAGACGCTGCCCTTCGGAAAGGCCCGCCGGCACCGCACCGCTCTCGCTAGGGGTGCAGGATGCGCCGGGTCCGACAAACCGTGCTGCCGCTTCATCTCCAATCCGTCCTCGCACGATCCACATCGTGCCGATAGATGCGGCTGCATCGCGGCAAAGGATGTTGTACTTGCGATCAAACAATCCGGCACCTGCCTCGGGTGACTGAATCTGCGCTTCGCACAAACCATTGGAGCCAACAGGGAATGTGTCGCGCAAACTAATCGAGCGGCCCTGAACCTCTTGAGCGGTATTGGGAACGGCCCACATCACGGCGGCTCCAACGGTCGTCACGGTGCAGATCGACAGAAGTGTGCGTGTCCAATTCTTCGCCATCTTAATTGCCTTCCACGCGGACAGTGCCGTTGCCAGCTTGCCCATAGAGCGAGCTGTCACCGCCGCTTGCCACGGGGTCTTCAACGTCGGTGTCTTCCTCAATCTCGGATTCTTCGACGAGGCCGGGGAAATCCATGCCGAACTCATCATTGCTTTCCTGTTCGGTCGCGGTCACCGGCTGCGTGGTTGAAATCGCGGCTTCAACAACCGTAGGATTGTTAATCACAGCGGCCTCTTCGATAACCGCCTCAGGCAATCCCGGTTCAGGTTCAGGCTCCGGCTCGATAATTGTGGTCACAACCTCGCATTCGCTGGTGTTGATCACGCAATCATTCAACTCTGCGGTGGCTGAGTATGTGGTGGAGCCAGTCCCACCACCATTGTTGAAATTCACCTCGCCAAAAAACGCCTCGCCAGTAACGAACGTGCCATCGGTTTGTCTGCGCGCGCCATAGGCGAACACATCCAGTTCGACGCCGCTCATCGGATCGCTGTTAAAGATCGAGAGGCCACCATCACCGACCAAGATACCGGCTTGCTCGGTTGCAGTGCCGGTGTTGCGCACTAGGAGCGATGTGCTCACGGAAAGCTCAACCGATCCGCCACGCAAGAAGCCAAGCGGTTCCTCGCTGCCAGCAGCAGTGACAGACAATTGATCATCGCGTCCTACAAAATTGGGGTCCGCCTGAAGCTGCGCGATCAGGTCAGCATCACCGATCCAGATATTGTCAGCGGTCAAGGAGACAAGACCGGTGGGATTATCATCGGGATCGACGACCCCGATGCCAGAGGTTGGCGTCACCACTTCGATCCGGTCTCCTGCTCGCACAGACAAGGTGTCAACTGGCCCTGCATCAATGATCACTAAGGTCCCGTCAGCCCGGATGATGCTGTCTGCACCATCAGCGGTAACAATTGCGGATTGAACGCCGCTGCCGAATGCGCCGGAGAAATTGAGGTCGCGCACAATAATGTCGGGGTCATTTGCCCCCGCGCCCACGACTTCAGATTGGGTGAAAGAGAAGAAGTTGACATTGATACGGTTCAATTCCTCCTCGGTCGCGGTGTAGCCCTCCCCTGCGACAACACTGCCGGGCGCGCCCGTACCTCCGAGAACCGCAGGATCGTCTGTGTTCAAAGAGACAAGATTGACGACTTGGGCCCCAAGGCGTGCGCCATCTTCAATCACGAGATCGCGCGATGTCATGTCAATTGATGCACCGCGAACGCCAACAAAGGTGTCATCGTCTCCGGTGAAAGTGATTGCCCCTTCCGAACTGATGTCGATATCCGCAGTTGGACTGGCGGCATCAAAGCTACCCAGAATGCTGCCCTGTCTGTTCTCAACGGTTAGATCAGCGATCAGATCGACCAACAGCGTGTCATTGACCAAGACATCACCGCCATCGGCGACGATGCTGGATGTGCCCATTTCGCCGGCCTGCGCCTGATCGCCCAATGCAGCGGCAGCTACATCATCAAACGTGAAACGCCCTTCAAGCGCCTCAATCCGGAACGTTCCACTGGTGTTTGCTCCAGCTGACGCGCCGGTTGCATTGGCGCTGATATTCAGTTCAGCGATGTTGCCTTCTGGTGTGCCTCCGGTCCCGGCCATTGCACCGATACTCAAAAGCGCAGTTCCGCCGTCTGCCGATCCATCAAGGCCGCTGATAGCGTCACCAGCAATCACGAGGTTTCCAACTGAAAGATCAGTCCCGCCATTAAAGCGGGCCTGAGCATCTCCACCACTGGCTGTGCCAGAAATCGCACCCGAAGTCGTCGATCGCGCGTTGGCCGTTGCCGAGACGGTTATCACATCTGCGCTGACGATATTGTTATCGCTTTGGAAGGTGGATGATCCGCCAACAGCGCCGCCCACAGGCGAGAAGCCGTCGCCGCCAATTGCATTGCTCGAAACCTCGAGGCTGCCGAGCGTTGATCCATCGGAGTTGATGGTCAGAACGTCATTGCTGACCGTAAAGCTCGCAGTGCCTGCCGTCGCGTTTCCTCCGGTTTCAGCGAACCCGCCTGTTGCGTTTGTCGAGACAGAGTTTGCGCCAGTCAGATCAACCTCGGTGTTGTCGGCGAGGAACGTCGCCTCGCCTCCCACCGCATTGCCGCCGATGCCAGTGCCGCCTGTTGCCGCGCCGCCGACCGCTTCTGCGCCTACGCTAAGAGGCCCGCCCGTAAGCGTCGAGTTATCGAAAGAGACATTGACCGTCTCACCGGTTGCATCGCCACCCTGATCGACGCCCTCGCCGCCAAAGGCCGCGCCACCAATTGATAGCACTGCCTCACCAGCCGCATTGGGCGAAATCGTGACCGTTCCATTGGAAACGATAAAATCAACCGTTCCGCCAACCGCATCACCCCCAACGAAGCCGGTTCCACCAAAAGGCTGATCAACGAAGATTGAGGTGCCGATGAGGTTCAAAGTGGCATTGTCGACAGAGATCATCTGAGACCCGCCAAACCCGGTACCGCCAATACCGGTTCCTGATCCTGCGCCGCCAAAACCGCCGCTGATCCCGCCTGCAAATTCGGCTGTGATCACTCCGCCATTGCTGACGCTTACATTGCGTGAGCCACCTTCCGCATCGCCGCCATCGACATTGGCCGCAGGGTCGAGACTTGCGCCACCAAGACTGAAAACCGAGTAGATCGTCGCGCCGGTTGAAATCGTCCCATTATCCGCTTCAAACAGGCCAGTGCCGCCAATCCCAAGACCGCCAGCGCCGCCATCGACCGATGAGCCTCCGCCATTGCCGCGCGCAATAATGCGCACGAACCCAGCCATGTTCGCATCATTGGCAGGGTCAGCGGGTAGTGCGATTGCCCCGCCATTCGTCGCCGAGATTAGAACTTCGCCGCCTGTGCCAGTGCCGCCAATTCCCGACCCGCCAGTGCTATCGCCCCCAACGCCATTGGCACCCAACATCGAGTTGCCTTGCGACAAACGGCCATCGAGAGCCGGATTGAATGGCGTGCTGTTGATGATGGTGATGGCGCTTCCAGCATCAAGGCTGGCAATGTCCGCAATCCCACCAAGACCCGCGCCGCCGACAGCATCACTGCCTGTGCCACCAAGGCCGCTTGCAATGATCTGTGCCGAACCCAGCGTAATTGTGCCGCCCGATTGAGCTTCGACAAAGGCTTCACCGCCTATGCCAGCACCAGCGGTAAAGCCATTATCCGTATCGCCGCCTGTGCCATTAGCGAGAACCGAGGTGTTGCCCGTTATCGAACCGGTGCCTGCGAGAGGGTCGCGGATTGAGACACTGGCGATACCGCCAGTACCCGATGCGCCATCAGCGCTTGACGAGATTCCGCCCAAACCGCTGGCATTGACGGTTACAGAGCCATCAATGTCGGTCGTGCCATCGCTGAAATCAATAAATGCGGTCCCGCCTGTGCCATTGCCAGCGGCACCGGACAAACCATCACCGCCTGTGCCCAATGCGTTTACAATCACGTCATTCGCTGTCGTCGAGCCACCATTGCTGGTGGATATGCTGGATTGCGTACCGCCGACGCCGTTGCCGCCCAGCGCGCCGGTCCCACCGATACCGTTCGCAGCGATACCAATATCAGAAGAGCCTGCGGCGAAACTGCCCAAAGCTACTTCCAGCAGAGCGCTTCCTCCGGTGCCCGCGCCGCCATTGCCTTGGGAGTCAAAAGTCGATCCGCCAGTTCCGCCTGACCCACCGGCTCCGGTTGCACTCAACGTCAATCCATCCACGTTGACAGTGCCATTGTTGGTGACTGTATCGGGTCCAGTCAGCCTTACACCGGCACTGACCATGCCACCTTGTCCAACACCGCCATCACCGCCAGCCTGACCCAGATCGCCAGAGCCACCCAGACCGCCGGTTCCATCGGCATTGAGAAAGGCGACTGATCCGACACTCAATGCACCATTATTAGCGCCGGCAAAAAACTCCATTGTGCCGCCTGTGCCAGCGCCGCCGCGACCCGCTGAGATTGTGCTACCATCGCCTTGACCGCCTGCGCCACCAAGACCCTGAGCTAAAGTCACCAACACACCCGGTGACGTTATCGTACCTGTCTCAACTTCGGTTCCTTGCGCCAATATTGTTACGGCGCCACCGGTCCCATCACCGCCATCGCCACCAAAACCGACCAGAGACGTCGAGGCTCCCCCGGTTCCATTGGCCGTCAACTGACTAATGGGGGCATTAATCTCGATCAGGCCGGCTTCAACCGCAACGGCAATCATGCCGCCTGTTCCATTCCCCCCGCCAACGCCGGTGCCACCAAAACCGTTTGCATTTACGGCATAACCTGTCCCCAGACGCAAAGCCCCGTCATTGCTGACCACCAGATCAGAGCTGCCTGCTTGTCCATCGCCGCCTGCGCCTGTGCCATTGTTGTTCCCGCCAATGGCATTGACCGACACAGTTGTGTTGAAAGCGATGTCGATTGTGCCTGCGCCATCAATCTCGATGGAGGAACTGCCGCCGGTCGCTAATGTCCCTGCAAGCGCGCTGGTGCTAATGTTAGCATCCGCATTGGCCTCAATTAACAATCCGCCAGTCACGTTGAGTGAGCCGAGATCGCCGAGGACCAGAAGCTCGATATTACCGCCGGTTACATCGCCGCCGGGCCCAGCTGTACTGCCGCCGCCCGTTGCGTTGCTTCTGATGGCGATGTTGCCGTTGACCGTCAAATCGGCGTCATCGGCTTCTAGCAGAACATCGCCACCAGTCGCAGATCCCGCTGTAGTGGCAAAACCTCCAGAGCTGGTCGCATCGACATCTAAGCTTGCGACTGTCACATTCGCACCTGTGGTCGCCCGAACTTCGACTTGTCCGGCTACGAGATCGCCGCCTACAAAGCCCCGACCACGGTCGGCATCCACCCGGAGATTGACGGCATCTGCGGTAACGGTGCCGGCCACGCCTGCGAAGACGTTGCGCCCCCCTGTACCGTTGCCGCCATTCCCATCTACTATGCCAGTCCCGCCGGCACCGCCGTCGCCACTGGCGCCAATTGTTACTTCGCCAAATGTTGCAGTGCCAAGACCAACGGAACCATCGCCGCCGAACAAAGCCTGGCCCACTTGGACAAGCCCACCAAAGCCATCGCCGCCATCACCGCCATTTTGGACCACGCCGCTATCACCGCCACGGCCGCCATCGGCGCCAGCATTGGCCTGAGTGCTGCCAACGACGGTAAGAACGCCATTGTCCCCGCCGCCCAGAACAAATGCGCCGTTGTTGAATGTCGGATCTGCTTGGTTAGCGGTGCTGAACTGTCCGCCTGTCGCAGTGCCGCCATTGCCCGCTGCTGTGACGACATCACCGTTACCGCCATTACCGCCGCCTCCTGTGGCCGCTACGCTTGCATTACCGCCGATTGAGAGCGTACCGATTGTGGTGAGCGTGCCGGACGCCTGAAGAAAGGCGTTTCCCCCCGTCCCATCGCCGCCATCGCCGCCGACACCGATCGAGGCACTGGCGCCGCTGCCAATCGCATTGGCCGTGGCATCGGCCTGAATATCGATCAACCCGGTTCCGGCCTGAGCTCCTGCGATCCCGCCAAGACCATTGCCACCGCCAATGCCGCGACCACCAAATCCATTCGCTTCGGCAAAATACGATCCGCCTATCGAAACGGTGCCGCCGTTAAAGACAGTAACGCGCGCCGCTCCGCCCAGCCCGTCACCGCCAAGGCCGCCAACATTCTCCCCGCCTTCGCCATTGGCCAACAGTGTCAAATTGCCTTGGAGATCGATCAAGCCATCGGCGCCAAGCGTGACGAATATCTCGCCTGCATCCGCCAGCCCGCCTGCCGCTGTATCGTTTGACCTGCCCGCAATCGCACTTGCATCAAGAAAAGTGTCAGCGCCAATAATGATGCCGCTGCCATTTTGAGTTTGCACGGCGACCAAGCCACCGAATGCATCGGAACTTGTCGATGGATTCACATCCGATCCCGTCGTTCCTCGGGCAAAGGCGTTGGCAAAAACATTGCCGCCTATAACAACAGAGCCGCCTTGGATTGCGAATATCTGAGCCGTGCCGCCGGTAAAGACATTGCCGAACAGATAGTCTTCGGCGATTTGCGCTTCACTGGCATTGGCTTCGACTGAAACGTCACCAGTGATGGTGAGTTGCCCTCCGGTTGATGCAACCGTAGCGGAGCCGCCCGTCGCCGAACCAGCCTCCAACGTGTCAGTATCGACACCGGCCACAGCACGGGCGCTGACCAGAGCATTCCCACCAATATTCAGGATGCCGCCATCAAACGCATCGATGAATGCTGTCCCCGCGACGGCATCGAATTCAGCAGGAGGAACGCTAGTGTCGACCCGTCCAAAATCATCAGCAGAGACAAAGACGTCGCCCGTAATGCCGAATGTTTGGTTGTTGCTAGCGGTCAATTCTGCAAAATTGCGGCCAACCGCTATCAAGTTTCCGTCGATAGAGCTTGGACCGTTAAAGGCGGTGACCTGCACCTCCTCGTTGGCAACGGCCAGAATGCTGCTGGTGGAGGTGAAATCTTCGAGGAAAATGCTGCCCGGCGTGTCGGTCAACGCGCTGTCGGCATCGAACAATGCGGCGTCGCCATCGGTGATTGAGCCGCCATCAACATCGCGCCCGTTGACCTCGTAATTTGCGGACAGGATAATCTCACCATTCACAATGCCCGCGCTGGCCGCAGGGTCGAAACCGAGATTGCCGCTGAAGATCATGGAAATCGGATCATTTTGCGCAGCGGCGACCGCGTAGATCAGATGGTTGTCGCCCACCCCGGTGCTCGATGGACCGCCGACATTCCCGTCTAGAGTGATGGCATTTGCAGCGGACGTCCCGACCGGGATCTCAATATCAAATAGCCCATTGGATACCGTGAGATTCACTGCCTCACCCGCCACATAGGCATGACTGCCATTGATGTCGGCAGTGCCAAGCATGCTGATTTCTGCGGCGGTCACTGCGAAGTAAGAGTTCTCTGCGCTCGCAGTGATCTGAGCACCGGGATTGATGGCTATCGTTGCTGTGGTTGGCGTGCCCCCTTGGATCAGAGTGCCTCCCGCCGTCGCAAATGCATCAAAACTGGCCAGATCCGGCTCCAGAGTGGTGAGGATCAAATTGCCGACGTCGAACACAGCATTATCGCCAACGAAAATACCTGACGGCGAATAGAAAACGACTGTGCCTCCGGGACTCGCTGCCCCGGTCATGGGGTCGATCAGTTGCGAGATAACTGTGCCGTCAAACACCGTTACATTGCCATTGGTAGCCGGAAGGATGATGTTGAGGAGAGCGAAATCCGAAACGCTTGGCCCGCCGGCGAATGTCACTGTCGAGCCGACAGGAAGGAAGTCGAGTGCGTTGCCTGCGCCGTCTTCATCTGGCGTCCATTCCAAGACTGCGGTCGCGCTATTCACCTCAATCCTGTCTTGGCCGGGGCCTTGTGGCTCGCGAAGCACATCGCCGCTCACAATAGTCTCGGTCGCTTGAATTGCTTGCGCGCTCGCACGCTCTGGCGTCGCAATCAGGCCAATTGCCATTGCGGAACATCCGCAGCCAAGCAGCAATTTCGAACGATTTGAGTTCATAGCAGCCACTTAATATCTCCACGGAAAAAGTCGGGCGGTCACAGAGACCATCACACGCACATCACCCAATTGCTGCGCCAGATCGGGCCGCTGCAATGGGACGGCGAGAAACGTATCGGCCTGCAATTTGGAGCCCCATACGGCGCGCAAGCCGCCACCTGCTGACCACAAGCGATCAGGGTTGAGCGGGCGGCGGCTGGGGTCTTCGTTCCAAGTCCGCGCAAAGTCGGTGAAAACGTAAGGCTGCACCGCTATCGCTTCCGGATCTGCGGGCGCCATTGAGCCATAGCGGACCTCAAACGAGGTTGCGAAACCGCTATCGCCCAGCACCGCGCCGGGATCAAAGCCGCGACCGATTGAGAAACTGCCCGCGGCAAATTCTTCAAAGGCGGGCAGAGGCTTGCTGGAAACCTGCGCAGATGCCTCAAGCGAGAATGTGATCGCCGGGTCTGGTCGAAACTCGACCCCAGCGTCGTAACGCAACAGAAACGGCGTCGGGTCCGCTTCAATCCGGCTAGGCGGCGGACTGCCGCCGACAAAGCAGCTGATCGGGTTGACGCGGCAATCGGGACTGGTTGAAAACGCATCAACCCCTTGGCGCGCCTCGAAACCATAGCGGGCGCGGAATTTGGGTTCGTAAGGCGTGTAGCCATCGAGACGCTGAACGCTGCGCTCATCGGTCCAATCGCCGCTGACCCGCGCAAACAATGTGCGCACACGGTCGCTTGAGATAGGGACCGCATTAAACTCAACATCCTGATCCACCAGATCAAAGCCAAGATTCGCAAAGATGCTCGATTGGCGCGACCGCTTGAGCGGATAGCTGGCCTGAACGCTGGCCAATACCGTCTCAGACTGAAGGTCGACCCCCGGCAAGTTCAGGTCTGGACTGGTCTCACTATAGGTCAATTGCCCGCCAAGCCGCAGCCCATCAGAGCCAACCGCAAAGTCGTGTCCGATTTGCACTGTTTGCTGTTCGGTGAACTCTAGCGTGCTGAACAAGGCAATCGACGTGCGATCACCAAGCCCGGTGAGGTCATATGCCTCCACCCGCAGCAATCCGCCAAATCGGCCAATCGTGTCAGAGCCGAAATTCTGTACATTCAGGTCAATGGCGCCGCGATTGCGAACGACGGCGATCTCTCCGGTTAAATCCCCAGGTGCCCCCCCCGCTGCTGGACGCAGCGAGAGGCGAACGTCGACGCCCGGCAGATCATCGGCGAGCAACAGATATCGCTCAGCATCCTTGGTGTTGAAAACAGGTTGCTGCGTCAGTTTTTCCAGATAACCCGCAACCACACCCTCTGACGGGCCAGCATCGCCGCGCACTCGCAAACCAGTCAGCCGTCCAAAGACCACGCCGAAATCGGCAATCCCGTCGCTCAAATTCTGTTCAGGTATTTCGACCGTCGCGAGATAGCCTTGGCTACGCAAAATCGCATTGGCTCCCGCGCGAATGTCACACAACACAGCTAACGGCAGTTCCCGGTCCAGATACCCGTCTGCTGCGGCATCCAGCGATAGGCCCGGCACTCGATCCAACCCAGCAAACTCAACATCACTGAGCGTCAAGCGGATGTCAGCATAGTCTTCACGGTCGAGCACGCAGGGCGCGCGCTCCAGATCTCCATCAATGGTGAGCGTGACGCCGCGATTGTCGCGCACTTGTTCTGGCGGCGTTAGTTGACCACGCGTTGGCGGTGTCAGTTGCGGTGGAGCCTGCCCGACATTTTGCGCATGAGCCGAATGCACTGGAAAAGCCATCGCGGCGCAAAGCACAAATGCGGACGTCGCAGTTGCGCCAGTCACAAGGCTGGTATGGTCCGGACCCGCCCGGACAGAGCTCGACGATAGATTACAGATATACAAGACCGCCCCCGGCATGAGCCTCAGCCAGCACATAACGCGCCCGTCAGCTCCAAATCATTGTAGTGAATTACGACCCCAGACCCTGCGGCTTTGCCGCATAGTTTGCCCCCGGCTTCGTGCGATCCCGTGTTTTGCAGGGTGATACCGGGTTCGATAGCTAAAACAAGAGCGTAGGCCGGTAACTCCGTGTAAATCATATAAACCATCACAATCACACAGCTTTACCGCTTGGCCCCCTAACAGACCACTCAGGGAAACCCTCTAAAATGCCCGAAAACTAGGGAAAAATTCACAATTCACTGCTCGAATGTCGCGTGTCGCAAACTGATGCAGGAGGAACTGTGCAACATCTGGTCGCAATATCGCCAGTCCTTGGCGCTTATGAGAGTAAGCCAAGAGCATTTGGCAATCGGGTTAATGCGCGCTATGCCCATTCCATGACGGGCAGTGCATTGGATTGGAACAGTGAGGAGCGCGCAGGCGCGACCTTGCTCGCACCCAGCGGGCGGATCGACGAATCCACCGCGGATGCTTTCAAAGAACATTTGTTGGACGCGATGGCAGCTGGTCCAGCAACCGCGATCATTGATCTAGCAAAGGTTGACTACATGTCATCGCGCGGCCTGCGGGCGCTGACATTGGCACAGCGCGCCAGCCAAGATTCCGGCACAACGATTGTTCTGGCGAGCCCGAATGAGACAATGCGCGAAATTCTCGCCATAAGTCGCTATGATATGGTATTCCGCGTTGCCGACACGGTCGAGGAAGCACTCGGACACTGACATTTTGCGGCTGATTATCCTGGGGGGGAAGTATGCAGATCCGGTTTTGGGGGACACGCGGCTCGCTGCCCGTGGCTCCTCACGCCTCGACCATCACCGATAAGGTCGCCGACGCGCTTCTCCATGCCAATGGAAAGACATTTTCCGATAAAGAACAAGCACTTGCATTTGCGCGCGACGAACTCGATTTCGCCGTAGGTCAGGGGTATGGCGGCGCAACTAGCTGTGTCGAAGTCGACGTGGGCGAAGGCGCGTTTGTTGTTTGCGATATGGGTTCGGGCCTACGCGAATATGGGCTGGATACGCTGCGCCGTCTGGCCGATGGTGATCGCCCGAAAGAATGGCACTTCTTCCTGTCGCATCTGCATTGGGACCACATCATGGGGTTCCCGTTCTTTGTGCCCGCCTTTGTCGAAGGGGCCAAAGTCATCATCCATGCTGGCCACTCAGACGCCGAAGAGGCGCTGCGCCGTCAGCAAGAGGAAATCTCATTCCCGGTGCCTTTTCACTGGCTGAAAGCGGACATTGAGTTTCGCACGCTTGAGACTGGCAAAGAATATCAAATCGGTGAGCTAACGGTCTCGCTAATTGAACAAGAGCACAGCCATGCGAGCTATGGCTACCGCTTCAAAGACAGCGAAGGACGCGTGGCGATATATTCGACAGACGCCGAGTATAAGATCGACAATATGGATGCCGAGCGCGCAATGGTCGATTTCATGTCGGACGCTGATTTGGTGATTGCCGACACGATGTATTCGCTCGCTGACAGTGTTTCCATGAAAGAGGATTGGGGGCATTCCTCCAACATCGTCGCGGTTGATCTGTGCCACAGTGCGCGAGCCAAGCGGCTGGCGCTGTTCCACCACGAGCCGACCTATAGCGATGCCGATATTCAGCGGATGCATGGCGAGACGATCCGCTATGAAGAGCTGACCCGCAACGGGCGCGATTTGGAAGTCTTGTGTTCGTATGACGGATATTGTGTCCAGCTCTGACACCGTTAGATCCCGCCGCGCACGCACCTTGATCATCCGCGCGGTTTTGATCGGCGGGATCATCGGAGCAGCGCTGAGCCTGATCGCGGGCGATTTTGGTCGCCACACAGTTTTCGACACTTGGCAGCGCGCCTCCCCGCTTGAGATGTCGGATGACAATGTCGTGGTCGTTATGATCGACGATGAAAGCGTCGCGGAAACGCGTGTTTGGCCTTGGCCCAGATATCAAATGGCGCAATTGATCGAGTTGATTGGCCGGTCCGAACCCGCCGCGATTGGCATCGATATCTATTTCGTTGAACCTGACCCGGTAGGCCCGGAAGAATTCGTCGAGGTTTACCTTGAAGACGAACTCGACGCGCAGATGCGAGAGCGGATCCTCGCTCTTCCGAATATGGATGATGTCTTTGCCGATGTGATCGGAACAAGGCCGGTTGTCATGGCAAGAACCGCTATTGAAACAGGAGGGGTCGCTGCGGAAAATGCGGTCTTTTCTTACACGGTCGCAGGGACACCGCCAGAGGGCACGCTGAAAGCCAATCGCTTGCTTTACAGCATTGATAAATTGGACCTCGCCGCGTTTGGTCAGGGTATGGTCAATGGCCAGCCGGATGATGACGGGATCCTTCGCCGTGTGCCGTTGTCGATGCAGGTGGGTGACAATGTGGCACCGGGTTTTGCGTTGGAACTCGCTAGGATTGCATCAGGCGAAGAGGAGCTCTCCTGGAATGGCCGTGAGCTGACGATGGGCGACAGGGTATTACCCACGGATAACAACGCGCAAATGCGTTTTAAGATGGCGCGCAACACCAACGTCCCACAATATTCCGCGCTTCAGGTCTTCAACGGCGAACTGTCTCCCGAAGTTTTCCAGGGAAAAACGGTCATTGTCGGCGTCGGCGCGACCGGCACATACGACATCGTCGCCACACCTTTGCAAAGCGAAGTTGACGGCGTGCTTCTCCAAGCGATGGCCGTCGACGCAATTCTAGATGGCGCATGGCTCGACCGCCCGGATTGGATCGCGGTAGTGGAGATTGTTGCGGCGCTGTGTTTGCTCGCTCTGGTCTTTCTGGCTGCATTTGCGTGGCGCACATGGCTGTTATGGCCTGCTTTTGCCTTTGCGATCACGCTGCCATTTGCATCATGGATAGCTTACACGCAGGCCAATCTGCTGTTTGATCCAGCGCGCCCATTAATGGTGGGGATATGCGCGGCAATCGCGGTGATTGTAACCCGATACGCCATCGCACGCTCAGAGCGCATTCGATTGGCGATGGAATTGGTCGAAGAACGCGTCGCGGCCTCTGAACAAAAGGGCGAATTGGAGGCCGCGCGCCGCATCCAGATGAGTATGGTGCCGGGTGAGAAAACCCTCTCGCGGCTTGATCACAGGACCGAGATTGGCCGCATCCTGCGTCCTGCTAAATCGGTTGGCGGTGACTTTTTCGATGCGGTCAAAATCAGCGAGAACCTGCTCTTGTTCTTGGTCGCGGACGTGACTGGCAAAGGGGTGCCCGCCGCGCTGTTTATGGCGCTTTCAAAAACGCTATCGAAAAGCAATTTGGCACGTGCCGGAGATGGGCTTGATACCGCTCTCGCCGCGCTCAATTTTGACCTGATGGATGAAGCCGATGATGAGATGGGCCTCACGATGTTGGTGGGCACAATCGACTGTTCGACAGGCGCAGTGCAGATGATCAATGCGGGGCATGAAAACCCAATGATTTTGCGCAAAGACGGCTCGGTTGACACGATCGCGATGAAAGGCGGACCGCCGCTATGCGTGATCGATTTCCCCTACAAAGCCGAACCGGTTGAGCTGGCCGCGGGCGAGACCTTGGTCATTATCAGCGACGGCGCGACCGAGGCAGCGAATAATGACAATGCCCTGTTCGGAATGACGGGTGTCGTTGACGCGCTTCGTTCAGCAGGCGATGCGACTGCGCAGGAGCGGGCAACGCATCTCGCCGATAAGATCGCAGCTTTCGAAGGTGCGAATGATCCGACGGATGATCTTACGATCTTCGCTTTACGATATCTCGGTTCCGCAGATTAGCGGATAACGACATCGACCCGGCGATAGTCAGGGTCAGGCACCTCGTCTCCATTGGCACGCCTGGCGGAAAATTCCCCCATGCCCAGCACATCTTCTGCCGCCACTTCGTAGCCCTGCTCGCGCATATAGGCAGCTACTGCTTCGGCGCGCTCTTGTGACAGGCGCGAATTGAGTGCCTCGTCTCCCTCGGAATCGGTAAAGCCGCGCACGAGCACCTGATAACCGGGACGCGCCGGTGGGCAATCCGCGTCTTGATCGGCGCCCGGATTGCCGCATTTGGCTGGATAGAATTGAGTGCATCCCCCTTGCCATGCCACCTTACACATATGGCCAAGAATTGCGGCTCTATGCGCCTCAGTCAGTCCGCCAACGCCGGTGCTAAAGCCGGGCAGAGCGGCCGAATCGGATGCGACAGGCAGGCTGTTGATCAGCTCCTGATATTCGGGATTAACGCCATCCAAATCGCGAACACGCGGCGCGCGCCCAGTCAACTTTGCCTGTTGGTTGGCTCGGTTGAGAACGGCCAAATCCTGCTCAGTCTCCTCATCAATCACGGCAACTTCGCCAACTTCGCCACCGTCGGAGTGAGTCATGAGCGTCACGCGATCGCCCTGAACGCAACCGGCGAGCACGGTAGAGGCACCAAGAGTGACAGCGAGCGCAAAACCGCGACGCATCATCCTCTCACCTCAACGACAAATGTGGTGCCGCGCACGCCCAAGGTTGATGTTGGTGTCCGCACTCGCATCCGGTCTCTGCCGCTACGCGTGATGTTGCCTGATGTGACACCCAAACGACCACGATTGACAGTTGTTACTGACCGCCCCGTTTGGCGGCGGCGATTGTATTCGTACTCGGAAAGGGTGATGCGGCTGTTCGGGCCCAACGCCATGCGAGAATCGTCCGAAAGGGTGATCCCAACCCGCGCACGGTTGCCAGTGCGGATCTGGTCGCCCACTTCAAGCGGAAGACCAGGGCGCGCAGTAATTGTGCGGCCATCGCGGATTATCTGGACACCGCTTGTCACATTCTTGATACGACCAATATCTGCGAGTGCCGGTTGCGCGACCAAAAAGGCCGCCAATGCTGCGATAAGAAGCTTTACGTTTCGCATGTGTCCTCCCCCTAGGAGTTTGTGTTAGCATACAATTATGGACCGAAGCAGACGATTTTCGGCATTTGTAGCCAGCGGTCGCGATCCGCGCTCCACGATTGTGGAGGCGCTTGAGTTCGCCCGCAAATTCCTCCCGCAAAGCTGCCTTGATGAGAGCGCCTGTGTCAAGGCATCGATCATTATTGAAGAGCTAGTATCCAATTGTTTACGTTATGGCGGCGCGTCGAGTGACGTGTCCCTTTGGCTTTCGCTGGATGACACAGGCGATGCCGTTATCGTTGAACTTGAGGATGACGGTCCGCCATTCGACCCAACGGACACCACGCAATTTGCAGGACCAGACCCGGAAACCGGCGGCGGCGTTGGCCTCGCCATTGTGCGAACATGGGGAGAGGACATCACCTACCGGCGCAATGATGCCCGCAATTTGATCAGGCTAACTGTTCGATAGAATTGGCCGCCTAGAAGACCACCACCGAACGGATGCTCTCGCCAGAATGCATCAGATCAAAGCCCTTATTGATCTCCTCCAGCGTCAATTTGTGCGTAATCATCGGGTCAATCGCGATCTTGCCGTTCATGTACCAATCGACGATCTTTGGCACATCAGTGCGACCCTTGGCCCCTCCAAACGCCGTGCCGCGCCAATTGCGCCCCGTTACCAATTGAAACGGTCGCGTAGCGATCTCTTTTCCAGCTTCGGCAACGCCGATGATAATCGAAGTGCCCCACCCTTTGTGGCAACATTCAAGCGCTTGCCGCATAACTTCGGTGTTGCCGGTGCAATCGAATGAGTAGTCCGCGCCGCCATCCAACAGCTCAACCAAATGCGCAACGACGTCCGCTGTTTCCTTTGGATTGACGAAGTCGGTCATGCCGAACTTTTCGCCCCATTCGCGCTTCGATGGGTTGATATCGACGCCAACGATCCGGTCTGCGCCTGCCATGCGCGCGCCTTGGATCACGTTGAGCCCAATCCCCCCAAGTCCGAAGACGACCACGTTGTCACCCGGTTGCACTTTCGCGGTGTTGGTCACCGCGCCAACTCCGGTGGTGACCCCGCAGCCAACGTAACAGGCGCTTTCAAACGGAGCATCTGTGCGGATTTTTGCCAGCGCGATTTCGGGTAGGACAGTGAAGTTGGAGAAAGTGGAGCAACCCATATAGTGGTAGATCGTCTCTCCCTTATAACTAAAGCGGGACGTCCCATCAGGCATCAAACCCTGCCCCTGTGTCGCGCGAATAGCGCCGCACAAATTGGTCTTTCCACTCAGGCACATTTTGCACTGGCGACATTCTGGTGTGTAGAGCGGAATCACATGATCGCCCGGAACGAGCGATGTCACCCCAGCCCCAACTTCGCGCACAATGCCGGCTCCTTCATGGCCCAGCACACTGGGGAACAGCCCTTCACTATCCAACCCGTCCAGCGTGTAGGCATCGGTGTGGCAAATGCCGGTCGCCATAATCTCAACCAGCACTTCGCCAGCACGCGGCCCTTCGAGGTCGAGTTCGACAATCTCGAGCGGCTTTTTGGGTTCAAAAGCAACGGCAGCTCTGGTCTTCATTTCACGCAATTCCTTGATCGATGGGTACGGCTGAACGCCGCCCATAGCAGTGACGGATGCCCCCGAGCGAATCCACCAGAAAAATTTGCCGTTCAGATTGCATTCGTCCATAAACTGGCATGCTCGTTTTTTCGGTATTGGAGAGTAAAAGGGTGCACATGATTGGTAGAATTTTCAGCAAGCGGAACCTCGCTCTGGGGGGGCTTATTGCGCTGAGCGCTCCAATGGCAGTTATCGCCAGCAATGATGAAGCGCGTGCTCCCGGCTCGGTATTTGACTTAAGCCAATGGAAGATCACACTCCCCACTGACGACAACCGCGACGGCAAGCCCGACGAAATCGACGTGCGCGCGATACAGGACTACGCACACTCCGATTTCTTTTACCTTGATGATAATGGCCACATGGTTTTTGCATCGCCGAACAAGGCTGTGACCACCGCCAACACCACCAACACACGCAGCGAGCTGCGCCAGATGCTGCGCGGGACCAACACGCGGATTGGCACACACGACCCAGGGAACAATTTCGCGGTCGAGGCGCGCCGCAGTTCGGATATGTTCGCCTCTATCGGTGGCCGCATGGAGGCCACATTGCGGGTCGATCACGTCTCGATCAATGCAGGCGATCCTACCAAGCGCCCGTCCTATTCGGCGGTCGTGGGTCAAATCCACGCCACCAAATATGACAACACCCGCAGCGGATTTGGATACGGCAATGAACCGATCAAAATCTACTACAAGAAATTCCCCGGCCATGAGACGGGATCGGTGTTCTGGACCTACGAACGCAACCTTCCCCGCGATGACCCCAACCGCACCGATTTAGCGGTCGGAGTTTTTGGGAACACATGGGACAATATGGAAGATCCCGGGGAAAACGGCATCGCTCTGGGTGAAGAGTTTAGCTACACAATCAATGTGCATCGCAACACGATGTATCTAACGTTCTCGAATGAACGTCTGGGAACAATCCGCCAGACGCGCAGTCTTGTGCGAGGCGCTGATGCGCTGGACAATCCTTACGCTTATGGCGGCGACACGCTGTATTTCAAAGCGGGCGTTTACAACCAGTGCAGCACGCGTTCTGGCGAATCTCAATGGTATGCGGGCTGCCCCGGTACCGGCGATTGGGCGGTTGATAAGGCCGCTGGAAACTACGCTCAAGCGACCTTTTCGCGGCTGGTGGTTACCGCTTCAACTCCGCCTGAAGAGTAAATTCGCAAACCTCATAGAGGGTAACGAAAAAGGGGCCTCATCTCCGCAGAGATGAGGCCCCTTTTGTATGAGTCCTATCGCAGATTAGAACCCAATCGTGATCCGCACTGTTCCGGCATGGTCTTGCGATGCGCCGCCATAGATCCCGTCATAAGCCAACCCGATTGAGCTGTTGTCAGAGATTTTGAGGCTGGCTTCGGCTTGCAAGAAACCGGAGTGGCGCGATTGCGGTGCGCCTGCGATGGTGAACGCGTTGCCGCTGGCCAAGGTAGCGCTGGCGGTCGATTCAAGATCGCCAATGCCCAATTGATACCCAGCATTTCCGCGTAGTTGGAATGTACCTTCGTCCGATGTCGCAAAGCGGATCCCGGCGACCCCGGTGCTCGCATTGGTGATGTCCTCTGCAATCCGCAATGCCGCGCCTGCGCCCGTCTCACGAACGTCGCGGGTCTCTGCTTCAACAAAGGTGAAGCCGAGATAAGGCTCAACATGACCGCTGCCCAAATCAAGGGGCACACCCGCTTCAAAGAAGCCAAAGAGGACCGAGCCATCATAGTTCGCGACCAGCGTATCGGTGAAGCCTGCGAACGCAACAGAGCGGTTGGTGCTCACCTCGCTCTCACCGAAACCGCCGCCTGTGCGAATACGCAATCCGCCAAGATCGACGCCGAGATAGGCAAGAACGCCGATCGTCTCGACCGTACCCATGCCCAAATTGGCAGTGCCAGAACCAGCGCGCTCATCCAAATCGAAGTCGCTCTCTGAATAGTTGACCGCAACACCAATGCTGGCGCCCTCGCCAAGGCCGACATCTGCGCCGACTACAAGTCCAAAGCCATCGCGGTCGATGCCAGCAGCGTTGCTGTCGCCATCGCTATCGCCGGTATAACCCCAAGCTTCGCCCCACAGGCTGCCGCCAGGGGTGAAGGTCAGTTGATCAAGCACTGCGTTGCGAACCAAACGGTTGTCTTCGGCCATCACAGTACGCGCGCTTGGATGCACTTCGCCTGAAAGTTGATCGAAGGCATCGCGTGCGGTGGCGGCATCGAGGTTGACGATGATATTGCCAAGCTCACCATTGCCTTGGCTCTGGATCGCAGCGCCGGTCGCGATCTGGTTGGGCGTTTCGCCAACGCTTGCAAAATCGACATCGTTGCGACGCAGCGACAGCAGAACCGAATTGTCGGTGTAGCTGAGCAATGGCGTCAGGAACGCAAGGTCCGTCATGACGTCATCGAATGTGCCATCCACTTCGCCACCAGCGGTTACAATTGTGTAGTCGGTAACAAAGCCAAACGCAGTGGCACCACCGGTCAGCACGCTGACTGTGCCGCCATCAATCGTCACATCGCCGGTTGCTGCGACCAGATCGCTTGCACCGCTTGGATCAACTTCGACCTCCAAAACTGACGTTGGATCAAAGGTCAGATCGCCAGTGACATTGAGCGTGCCGATGCTGTTGCCCGGGGCAAGCGTGCCAGCGACAGTCAAGCCGCCCGTTGTCCCTGTCCCGCCGAGCAGAGCGCCTGCATTGACGGTCACAGCAGACGTGATGCTGCCGTTCACTTCGAGCAAACCGCCATCGACCACGGTATCACCTGTGTAAGTGTGATCACCGTTAAGAACCAAAGTGCCCGCATCCAACTTGTTCAAGCCGCCATCGCCATCAATCGGCGCAGAGATGGTTGCCGTGACGCCTTCGTCAACGCGGAATGCCGTTGCATCCTCGCTGATCGTCAGTGCCCCGGTCCCGGCTCCGATAGTGTAGCCATCGGTGATGAACTGAATACCGGTAAAGGTGATCGCGTCGTCAACCGTTACAGTGCCGCCAGCGCCGCCGCCAAACACCGCGAAATTGTCGTTCCAGCCGGCATTGAATTCACCGTTTGCATCGGTCCAATTGGTGTCTGTCAGGTTCCAGCTGCCGCTGCCGCCATCAATCGTGCCGTCACCCATTGTATCAGAGCCGTCGAAGAACTGAATGCCGGGGATGGCGCGGTCGATAATCAGATTGACTTGGCCATCGACAGTGACCTGAATTGACCCCTGCTCGGTTGCAAAACCTTCCGGCAGGATGTTCACGATCAAACCGGCATCGGTCAGCGTCCCGGTGTAATCAATGAGGCGATAAACACCGAGGCCAAAGTCCCCAATGTCGGTGGCGTTCAATAGGCCATCCAACGTGAGATCGCCGTTTACCTGAATGCGGTCGCTTGAACCATCCGTATCAGGCGCACCCAGATCGAAAGCGAGGATCGAGTTCTCGCTCAACGCCAAATCACCCACCGTCAGAGTGCCAACTGTGCCATCTGTGCCCGGAGCCACTGTGCCCCCTGCCCCTGCCGTAACAGAACCAGTGCTCGTCCCAGTACCGGCCAAAGTAGCGCCAGCCGAAACAGTGGTGTCGCTAACCAAGCTGCCATCCAGCATCAATGTGCCGCCAGCCACCGTGGTGTCGCCAGTGTAAGTGTTGTCGCCGGTCAGGATCAAAGTGCCACCTTCGACTTTGTTGATCCCGCCATCGCCAACCAATGGCGCAGCGATTGTAGCGGTGATGTCGTCGCCAACGCGCACATTGCTAACCGCTTCGGTCAGCGCAAGCGTGCCCATCCCCGCATCGATCACATACCCATCGGTCAGGAATTGCAGCCCGATCGCCTCAATATCCCCTTCAATTGTGACCGTGCCTGCTGTGCCAGAGAAAACCGCAAATTGACTATTCCAGAGCGAGTTCACATCGCCCGCGGCATTGGTCCAATTGTTGCCCGTCAGGCTCCAAGTTCCTGTCCCGCCGTCAATCACACCATCAGCGACAATGTTTGCGCCGTCGAAGAATAGAATTGCATCTTCGGATACTGTGGTCAGCGAGGTAACAACGAAGTTGACCTGTCCAGCAACCGATGTTTGCACTTCGCCTTGCGCAACTTCAAAGCCATCAGGCACCGCGCCCACTTCAAGGCCATTATCAGTCAGCCCGCCGCCATATGTGATGAGAGTATAAACGCCGAGGCCGAACTCGCCTGCGTCGGTTACGTTCAACGTGCCGTCAAGCGTAACATCGCCGACAACGACAAGGCGGTCGCTGCTGCTTGCATCAGCTGGATTACCAAGGTCGAATGCGAGGATTGAGCCTTCTGAAAGCGTCAAGGCATCCAACCGCAATTGGTCTGCAGCACCCAGATTGCCGGGATTAATGGTCCCGCCATCGGCGACTATGGTCGCACCGCCGGAGCCATTGCCTCCCAAGATACCACCATTGCCAACTGTGATCGCGCCTGTCGCGCCTGCATTGACCAGCAAAGTGCCCGAATTAAGTGCAATCGTTCCGATGTTGGTGGCAAAGGATGAAAGCGCGAACACGCCGCCATCGACATTGACTGCACCAAAATCGAACGCTCTGATATTGTTAAGGCCCGTTCCCATGCCGGTTAGGTTGAGAACATTGGTAGCGCCCGCCTCGGTGCTGCCTTGCAGGTCACCGGTGATCAAAGCGCCCGAATTCACGGTGAGGGTGTTGGTGCCCGTACCCGCAAATTGAACCGCATCATCGGTGCCGCTGGTTGTGCTGTCCGCGCCCAAAGTCACTGTCGCGTCTTGGGTGCCCTCAATATTGATCGCATCGCCATCTGCGCCAGTAATAGTGCCGTTGTTGATGACCGTTCCGCCGGTTGCGAGGTCTATCCCCTCATTGCCCGAGATTGTACCAGTCGCGTTGTTTGTGATTGTCGCGCCAAGCGTATCGCTGGCGGTCAGGATGCCGTCTGCAGTGCCGCTAATCGTGCCAGCATTGGTGATAGATGTGTTTGCAGGAACCGTGTCTACTGCGACATCAGATCCGCCCAGTATGCGAACGGAGATTGAATCGCCGTCGATGCGGATGCCTTCATCATCGCCGCTTATGGTACCGCCCGCTTGGTTGGCGACCGTGACGCCAGTGCCGCCAATCAGAATGCCAGCCTCGGCCTGACCGTTGATTGTGCCCGCGTTGCTGATTGTAACCGAGTGGTCGGCGTGTGCACCATTGATGCGGATGGCATTGGTGGCGCCGGTGATCATACCGCCGGCTTCATTGACAATCGTTCCACGGAGAACGGCGTCGCTCTCCGACCGGATCGCGGCGTTCGATGTGTTTGCGTTGCTGGCTGAGATTGTACCACTGTTTGTGAGGTCGACCTCGATGACACAGTTGACGCGGTCACCTTCAATACAGCCGCGGTCTTCGCCGCCAGTGTTGCCTGGGTCGCCGTTGAAATGGATTGCGTCAGCATCACTGTCAGTACCAGTATTCGAAATCGTGCCAGTGTTGACCAGCGTGAAACGCGCGATGCCTTCTTCATCTCCAACTGTGCCTGAAGAGGGGTCAGTGCCGAGCAGAACATCAACGCCGACGGTCGCGCCCCCTACGCTAGTGATTGTTCCGTTATTGGTAAGGCTGTTGACCGCGCCATCCGCATCACGATCGAAATAGACGACCGCCTCTGTCGCTTCACCCGTACCTGCGATTAGGCCATCATTGGTTATGATGGCGCCGTCGCCCTCATAAAAGATAACGCCATCCAGGCCTTGCAGAACACCCGTACTCAGAACGTTGATGACGACGTCGTCTTCAGAGTTGTCGACGAAAATCACGACATCTTCGTCATCGCCATCATTGTTGATGTGCGTACCGCCCAGAGTGATAACAGTGTCGTCATTGGTGTTGTTTTCAAGTTCGATATTGTCGCCGCTATCGACCGTTTGCGTCACACCCTCTGCCGATGTGACGGTTTGACCACCGGGGTTATCAACCGGAGTGTTGTCCGTGATAACGATTTGCGCGTGAGCAGGTGTGGCGGCTAGACCAGCCATGGCGATGCTCGAGATCGAAGCACCCAAAAACAACCGTGAACTAAAAAGGGAAGGACGCGAATTCGCGCGAGCCTTTGCGCACATGCCAGAGATACTCGCGCCCATAGCCGAAATGCCAGCTGGCGCCGCTGTCGTCTTAACCATCCATCTTCCCCCAAAACCAGGTCGTTTTTTGTCGCGCCCTGTGAGTTTTAAACCTGTTCACCCGCCTCGTTCGGCGGTGTCCCGCGATCAGTTATGCAGTTTGGTTAGGCCAATTCAACCCAATTCTTCATACCTATCACCGCAATTGGCAGCATATTTGGCCTAACAAATGCGGCCAGACCGGCCCTCGTTCTTCACTAGGTGCCTAATTATGCGTGTTTTCCAGCCGGTAGAATGTGGTCTGGTCAAAGTCGGTTGGATCACCCGTATTGTTTTGCGTGTATGTACCAGCCTTGAAGTAATTCCACTCATCCACTGTGTCATAGCCGCTGTTTTCTGCGGCCATGTCGACAAAGTTGTGGCCGATGATTTCACCGTCGCGGTCGCCGCGCCGGATGATCACATCGATACGCGCACCGACATTGCTGATCTCGTATGAGAACACTTCATTGAGCGCGATGCCATTTAACGGGTCATTTCGATCCTCTGGTTGCCTATCGCGATCATCGAATTGCGGGCCAACAACCATGTAGTAGATGTCGTCCCCGCCGCGGATTTCATGCGCAAAATAGACATAGCCACGGTCGTTTTCTGGATATTTGCGATAATAGAGACGGATTGGCTCATCACTGGATGCGTGAATTTGTCCAAAGACCATGCGCCCAATATGAAAGTCAGTGCCGCTCGATGTGACATTGTTGATCGCAAGAGTGCCTGTGAGCAACCCTCCCCTTCCGCCGACCTGCACACCCGGATCGGGCTGATAGCCAAGCAGCCAATTGTTGCGGTTCACGCCCTGCGTGCTGATCGATCTGTCGCCCTGGCGCAGCATCTCTCGCAGTTCGGAGCGGGTGAAGCTGGAATTTGCCGAAGTTGTTGCCCCATCAATCGTTGATCGGAAAACCATACCCCCATCATTAGCAGTAAAGAAAAACTCATCCTGAAACGCCGCCAGATCGCGGTCCTGCGTGCGTTGGGCGAAGCCATCGCTCGGATCGGTCGCAGGCGTATCCAGCGCCCAGCTCAACAAATCGAAATTGGCGCCAGGTGTTGCATTGGGGTCTAAACCGAACACGCTGGTATCAAAGGGCTGAACAGTGACAGCCGTCTGTGTGCCAAAACTGCACCCGAACAAAGCGGCTTCAGCAATTGCAAAATTGCCGCCATCCGATGTGGAATTGCCCGTGATGCGCACAAACCGAGCAGGAGTATCGGTCACGTCATACCGCTCAAAACTTAAAGTGCCGCCGGCGGACTGAGTGCTCGATTGCAGCGCGGTGAAGGTTGTGCCGTCATCAGAAACTTCGAGCGAGAAATTGGATGTACGCTGATCGCCCAAGTGCCACGCAATCCCGACCTCTTTGATCAAATGCGACTCACCCAGATCGAGCGTCAATGCGGCTGGAACCACAGATGTGCTCCATAGCGAGCCAGAGCCCAGATCGTCATCAATTGCATTCGACGCCGCAAAGCCCGCGCCTGCCGTTTGGTTGGCGCTGGCCTGAGAGATGTCGAGAAAATCAAGCCCGCTGCAGGATGTCGATGAGGTTGGTGTGGGCGACGGCGTCGGGCTGGGAGACGGCGAAGGAGCGGGACTAGACACCGGTGGCGGTGCAGAGCTTCCCCCGCCCCCACATCCGGCCAACAGCATGGACGTGCTTAACGCCAAAGCGGCAATAGTGTGGCTGTGCATCCCGATTCTTCCCCATTGCCCGCTAGCGGCCGAGCACTTTGGTAAGTTGATCTTTGGGGAAATCAACTCCGCTCGCTCGATTATTGGTATTTTTAATTGGTATGACAATTATACTAGGGAATCGTTTTATGGCACGCAGGTGGCGCGGTGCGCAAAGGAGGTGTGGGGAAATTGCCGCAATCGCGCTCAGCGAACTGCCTCTCCATCACACCCCCTACTGCCAATCAGAATGGTACCACCAGGCTCACTTGCGCGCCGTTGCTGTCGCGGTTCGTTGATTGCTGCAAGCGATAGGAAACCGCCGCACGCACACCGCCCGAATTGAACAGCTCAAACCCGACCTCGCCCGCAATATGACTGCGATCCAATGGAGCGGTCGCCATGAACGGAGCAACGCCGGTCGTGTCCACCGCGAACCGCCCAGCAGCCGTCACAGTCGGATTCGATAGGTGATAGCGCCATGATGCACCGACAAAGGGCCGCAGGCTCCAGTTTTCCGACACGCTGGTCGTATAGCCAACCCGCAATTCCGGCATGACCCATCCATAAGTGCCGCTGCTTTGTTCTAGGCTCAGATTGTTACGCTCTGCGCCCATCTCGACCGTGTCGCCGCCGCTCAGAGTGGTGAAACCGCCGCTCAGTTGGGGCAGCACTTCGAGACCACCCAGATCCAGTTGATGCGACACAGTCAGCTGTGCGCCGAAAGCGGTTACATCACGGGATCCGGTTGCCGATTGGCCAAAGCCCGGCAGCATGCGCGCTGTGTCATAACTTGCCTGAGAGAATGTCGCATAGGCACCGATCCGCGTCGCGCCCAAATGATAGGCTGCACCAATTCCTGCATGCACGACCGAGCCATTGGCGCTCCACTGGCTGTCAAAGCCGAGCATGTCGATATCGTCATATCCGATACCCACCGCCAGCGTCACATTATCAGAGACATTGTAGTGCGCGCCGCCTGAGAATGAGAGGATGTCGGATGTGCTACCCGGTGAGCCCGCAACAGGGTCCAATGTTGCATCTGCCAGATCACCTTGCACCCACACGCATGATGTCAATTCATCACCAGTATTGGCAAATCCGGTATTCCCGCAATTGACGATCTCGCTGCCGAAACCTTGTGAGAGGCCGAATGTCAGCGCATCCTGTTGAGCATAGAAACTGCCGCCAAGCTGGGTCAGCAAATCGGTGTATTCCGCCGCGTCCTGAACCGCGATCAATTGGTCAAAGGTCATTGCCAAATCAGCAGGGACGCCTGCTGTCTGCACCCGGTTGAGATATTCGCCGAAGTCACCCTGATTGCCCACGGCCTCTACCGGAGCAAAGGTCATGTCATAGCGCAGTTCAACCGCAGTTCCGCTCGTCTCAATCCCCAAAAGGTTGAAGACGACAGAGCTATCCGCCCGCAGATCAACATTGGAAATGTCCGCACCGGCATCGCCAGTGAGGATTTGGAATGCTTTCATGCCCGGCGTGAAATCTGACCTGTCGAGCAAGCGTACATCAACGCGGCCACCCAGCATGATTGCCTCCGTCGCGTTGATCGCATCATGCGTGTCATCGGCCAAGTTGACCTCGAAGAAGCTGATCCCGGTCTCCGTTTGGCTGAAGCCGCCATTCAGAGCGGTTTGGACGATGCTATCCGTTCCGCCCGCTGCGAGTGTGCCCGCATTGGTGAAGGTGCTGCCCGCACCGCCAAGGTCAATGCTGTTTCCTGTGAGCGCAATCGCATCGGCGTTGTTGTTGAGGGCGTTGATGCCGCTGCCCAGCGCTACATTGCCGAGCAGCATGCTGAAGTTTTCGATCCGGTCATTTCCATTGGTGCCGGTAATCAAAAGCGCATCGAGCCCGTCTGGCGACATGATCATCCCGCGATTGATGAAGGTGTTTTGCGCACCGCCGTCAAAGGCCAGAGCCACGCCACCTTCGCCAACAACAATCGCATTCCCTTCGGTCAATTCAACGGTGATGTCACCACCCCCGTCATCACCAAGGCTTTGTGCCAAGATCGCTGTTTCACCGGGTGAGGTGACGCTGACGTTGCCGTTGAGCAGAATATCAATCGCGCCGCCGACGCCATTGCCGCCAGCAGTCCCGGCAAAGGTGTTACCAACCAGGCCGCCGCCGCCGCCAATCGATTGCGCGACGATGGCACGCCCACCGATTCCTTCGACAATGATGTCTCCGTTTAGCGTCAAATCCAATGCGCCACCAAAGCCGCTATTGTCGCCTGACAGAGTGAGAACAGTGTCATCATTGGTGCCAAGGACGGTTCCGCCCCCGCCGCCGATAGATTGCAAGATTATCGCGTCAGAATTGTTGCCTTGCGTCGCAATCATCCCGTCAACGCTCAAACTGACTTCACCGCCGCTGCCTGTTGCACCGCCAGATGCACCCAGCACCACTTCTTCGACATGCATGCCCTGCGCGGAAATTTGTCCGCCGCCGCCGCCAATAGACTGAACCAAGAGCGCCGGAGCATTATCACTTGATGTGATGGTGTCGCCGGTTTGAAAGATGGTGACATCACCGCCATCCAGTCCAGTGCCGCCCAATGCGCCCAGCGTTGTTGTTGCGCCAGGCATATCACCCACCGCGCTCAAGGATTGCACTCCCATGGCTGGCTCATCCGTTGGCAATTCAGGTGCAGCAAAAGAGAACTGCGTCAAACCGCCGCCGCCACCAATGCTTTGCGCCAAAAGGCCGATGGAATCTGCGCCAAGGGTGGCAATCATGCCTTGATGATTGTGGCTGATATTACCGCCCGCTGCGTTGGCTTGATTAGTCCCGCCCAGCATCAGGTCAATCGCGCCGATCTGATCCACTTGGCCAGTGAAATTCAGCACAGAGCGCCCACCGCCGCCGCCGACAGATTGTAGGAACACAGCCGGTGTGTTCACACCTTGCGTGATCGCATCGCCCGTTTGGTTGCTGACAACGTCGCCGCCATTCACATTGGTGCTATCGCTTCCGCCCAAACCAGATCGCACAGGCAGCGCAACCGCCATGGGGTCGTCCATTTGTGAGAAATTGGCTGACAGGTCGAATTGACCGCCACCGCCGCCAATGGATTGCTGGAACAAACCTGCGCCATTGTCACCAAGAACACGCACATTGCCGACCAGATTGAGCGTTACCAGCTCAGCATTCGCATCGCCTTGTCCCGCTGCTCCGCCAAACAGAGTGAGTTCGGGCAGGCCGCTGATCGGCTCTATCTCGAGCGCACCAGGCAGCAACTCACCAGACAAGAACCCGGCAATGCCGTTGAGGTCGATCGACAGACCGCCGCCGCCGCCATTGATGCTTTCACCAACAACGCCGCGCGCGCCATCGCCCGAAACGGTGACATCTCCCAGCTGGTTGATTGTAACAGTGCCGCCTTGGCCGCCCTCTCCCGGATCAGCGCCGAGCAAGAAGCCGATGCCATTGGCGAGCAGATTGGTCGCAACATTCACGCGCGGGTCGAATGTGATGCCTAAGCCGACGCTCATATTGCCACCGCCTCCGCCTAGCGACTGTGCAAGGATGCCGTTCGCATTCTCGCCAGAGGTGACGATAGTACCGCTATTTGTGACGACCACTTCGCCTGCGTCATTGCCCTCACCGCCACCGCCGCCAATCGCGATCAGCGCCTGACGAGGCGCAATTCGGCTGGCGTAAAGGTTGCCGAGCGCAAGACTCAATCCGCCATTGCCACCGCCGCCGCCGATGCTTTGCGCAAAGATGCCATTTGCCTCAGCGCCGCGCGTCTCGATAGACCCAAAATTGGCCACGGTCACATCACCGCCAATGCCGCCCGATCCGCCAAGCCCGCCAATATTGACCGCCAATTGATACGCGCTGGAGCTGTTCGCGCCGTTGATGGACAGCGTTGAGCCGCCATTGCCGCCTCCGCCGCCGATGCTTTGTGCATGAATGCCGTGTGAGAACTCACCTGTGGTCAGGATGCTGGCTGAGCTATCTTCAACTGATCCGTTGGTGACGCTCACATCACCGCCAGCGCCGCCTGTGCCGCCTTCACCGCCGATGTTCAAACCGATCACCGTCGCGGTGTTCTCACCGCCTGGCCGCAAGAAGGAGAAATTGCCAGCAAGTCCCGCATTGCCGCCACCGCCGCCGATGCTTTGTGCAAAGATCGCCGCTGAATTCGCGCCGCTGGTCTGCAAGACGCCAAGATTGATGACATCGACCAATCCCCCATCAGAGCCCGGACCGCCGGTGCCGCCGAGGGTAAAGCCGAGCGAGACGCTATCGCCTCTGCCCGGCGTGTCGACATTAAACGCCGCGCCAGCATCGCCGCCGCCGCCGCCAACCGACATCGCGCGGATGGCGTTAGACGTGTCGCCAAAGGTCAGCACCGTGCCCGAATTGGTGACATTGACCGCTTCGCCGAACGATCCAGAGCCGCCCGCGCCGCCGATCTGCACGCTAAGCGAATATTCGCCTTCGGCTTCGTCGTCGCTGGGGATGGGCGAAGGGATTTCGGAGAAGCGATCGATAATCGCCGCGCCGCCATTGCCGCCGCCTCCACCGATGCTTTGTGCATAGAGACCGTGCGCACCAGTACCCAAGGTCTGAACCATGGCCGCATTGTCAACACGCACAATGCCAGCAGACGCACCGGTGCCGCCTTCAAGGCCGAGCGCAAATTCAAGGTTGAAGCTCTGTGTCGCGCTTTCCTGATTGCTGCCTGATTGAGACGAACGATCGCCTTCTAGGCTGACTGCTGTGGTTTCGGAATTGCCACCCCCACCGCCAATGCTTTGTGCGTGCACCGCATGCGCACTATCGCCTTCGGTGGAGATGACGCCTGCTGTATCAACGCTCACCGCACCGCCCAGACCGCCTGTGCCGCCGATCCGGCCAATTGCGACCGAAAGCTGGCCTGCGTCGTTGATATTCTGAGAATAGTTAGCCGCCGCGTTGCCGCCGCCGCCGCCAATGCTTTGCGCCAGAACTGCGACAGAGCGCGAACCTGTTGTGGTCAAGATGCCGTCATGTGTCACTGTTACAACGCCTGCATCGCTGCCTGCGCCGGTACCGCCACCGATTTGCACATCCAGCACTTTTGTACCGGCCTGTTCACCAGCGCTAACCTGACGATCACCGACCAAAGAGGCGTTGATGTTTACCGCTGCGTTACCGCCACCGCCGCCGATGCTTTGGGCCATAATTGCCCGGCTATCATCGCCGGTTACCGCAATATCGCCGGTTTGATTGACGATAACCGAGCCACCATTGGCACCTGAACCACCTGCTCCGCCAATTGCCAGCTGCACGTCAAAGCGCGCGCGCAAACTGCCCGAAAGCAGCAGATTGCCGCCCGCATTGCCGCCACCGCCGCCGATGCTTTGTGCAAACAAACCGATGCCATCGTCGCCTGATACGGTGATCAGGCCCCGTTCTGAGGCGCCGCGGGTCACATCCACAGCGCCCGCTGCGCCGCCATCACCGCCGCTGCCGCCAATGCCCAGTGTTACTGGCGCGCCGCGATTGGTCCCTACCCCTGCGACGTTAAAGCCAGCATTGCCGCCGCCACCGCCGATGGATTGTGCCGAAATGCCGCGTCCATCGCCGCTCGCGATAGACATCGCATCTTCGACGGCATCGACCGAAATCGCACCGTCGCTGGTAACGCTAACCGCGCCGCCGGTTGATCCTGCGCCGCCGCTTCCTCCGACACCAATGCCGAGATTAAAGCTGCGCGATGCGCCGACCGCTGCTGCGATGTTGAGACCGCCATTGCCGCCTCCCCCACCGACACTTTGTGCATCGACGCCGGTGCTGCCTGCACCAGACACCACGATCATGCCTGATTGTGTTGCATCCACTGCGCCGCCTGCGCTGCCATCGCCGCCTGTTCCGCCAAGGCCAAATGCAAGGGTTGGGAAGCTGGTTGCGCCACTAAGCCCGATACCGCCGGAAATATTGACGCCGCCATTGCCGCCTCCGCCACCAACGCTTTGCGCGTGCAGACCCGCCGCTGAGATACCAGAGGCCGTCATGTCGCCTTCTACATTGGCGGTGACATCACCGCCTGCGCCGCCCGATGCGCCAAAGCCGCCAATGCCAACGGTCAAAGTGCCGTTCATTGCGATACCGCCAGATATATTCAGGCCGCCATCACCGCCGCCACCGCCGACGCTTTGCGCGGACACCGCCGCCATGCCATCGCCAATCCCTGCAAACAGATCACCGCGTGCAATCAGGTCAACCGCGCCGCCATTGCCGCCGCCCGCACCGAATCCGCCAATCCCTACCGAGAGCGTCTTTCCGCTCGCGCCGGTAAGCGCAATGCCGCCCGAAATGTTGATCCCGCCGGAGCCACCGGAGCCGCCAACGCTTTGCGCAAAGACGCCATGCGAACCACCAATGCTGAGGTTTAAAAGCTGGCCCAGAGCACCAAAATCAAACGCGTCTGTGTCAGTCAAAAATCCAGTCGCAACCGCGCTGCCGGTGATGTCTGCGGAGACAGCTCCGCCGTTGCCAGCGCTCGCGCCAAAGCCGCCAATACCGACTGCGCCGGAATAGGAACCTGCGCCGCCAAAGGATAGGCCACCTGCGATATTGGTGCCGCCATTGCCACCGCCGCCGCCGATGCTTTGCACCGTGATCGCGTTCGACGATGCGCCGCTGGTCATAGTGTCGCCAATCCGGGTCAGGGTCGCGGTCGAACCATTGCCACCCGCTCCGCCAAAGCCGCCAATACCGACGCTGGGTGCGATTGCAGTTGCGCTGGAAAGAGCGACGCTCCCGGACACGTTGAGTCCGCCATTGCCGCCTCCGCCGCCAAGGCTTTGCACCAATGCGCCCATGGATTGCAGGCCCGATGTCTGGACAAGGCCATCGATAGTGGCAGTGACCGCGCCGCCTGCTCCACCCGATCCGCCAAAGCCGCCCACTCCGACGCTAAGAGTGCCTGTGCCTGCGGTTGATCCGGAGAGTGCTCCAGTGACATTGATCGCACCATTGCCGCCTCCACCACCAAGCGATTGCGCAATAACGCCGGTCGATTGATCACCTTGTGTGATCACCATTCCGGTAAGGTCGAGGGTCGCACTGCCCCCGGAACCGCCGCCGCCGCCTTTGCCGCCAATGCCGACACCCAAGGTACCCGAAATACCGGTTGAAAGGGTCAATCCCGCTGCGACATTAAGGCCGCCATTGCCGCCGCCTCCGCCTAAGCTTTGGACCAGAACGGCGGTTGAATCCGTGCCGCTGGTTTGCGTGTCGCCTGCAATCGTTAGAGCGGCGCTGCCACCCGAACCGCCGCCGCCACCGCTGCCGCCAATACCGACACCGATATTGCCGCCGATTGATGTGAGAAGCACTCCGGCGCTCACATTGACCGCGCCGTTACCACCGCTTCCGCCAAGGCTTTGTGCGATGATCGCTTCGGAGTTTTCTCCGCTGGTCATGGTCGTGCCGCTCACATTGGCAGTTACGCTGCCACCTGATCCCGCAGTGCCGCCCCCGCCACCAACGCCGACATTGATGGTGCCCGCTCCAGTGCCGGATGCCGCAATGCCTCCCGACACGTTGATCGCGCCATTGCCGCCGCCGCCGCCAAGAGACTGCGCGAGGAATGCCGCCGCGCTATCGCCGGTCGTCTCCAGCGATCCGTCAGAGGACGCGGTGACTGAGCCGCCCGCGCCGCCCCCGCCGCCAGCTCCGCCAACGCCGACGCTGATGCCCAGGCCAAAAGAACCCGCAGCCGAGATTGTGCCCGAGACATTAAGCCCGCCATTGCCTCCGCCACCGCCGACACTTTGCGTCAAGATACCGCCTGCGAAATTGCCTGTGGTAAGAAGATCGCCGGTCAGTGCACTGCGTGCTGTGCCACCTGCGCCGCCGCCTCCTCCGCCGCCGCCAACACCGACCGCAATCCCGCCAGCACCGCCACCGCCAATGGCAATTGTACCGCTGACATTAAGGCCGCCTGTGCCTCCGCTTCCGCCGACCGATTGGGTGACCAGTGCAGTCGCGAAATCTCCGCTCGTGGTGACATTGCCAGTGATCTGGCTATCGGCGAGACCACCTGCTCCACCATTGCCGCCAATACCGCCCACGCCAACTGCAATACTGCCATTGACTGCGCCAGAAGCGGTTACTCCGCCGCTAACGTTAAAGCCGCCATTGCCGCCGCCGCCGCCAACGCTTTGAGTAAGCAATGCATGGGAGAAATTGCCTTCGGTGAGCAGGTCACCAGCGTAATCGACATTCACCTCGCCGCCTCTGCCTCCGCTGCCGCCGGAGCCGCCGACGCCAACCGGAATGCTTACGGCGAAACTGTCGCTCGCCGCCGCGGTTGCCGCGATGGAGAAGCCGCCATTGCCGCCGCCCCCGCCGACACTTTGTGCCAGCAAGCCATGCGCAAAATCACCAGACGTGCCGGTAAAGCCGCCGGAGTTTAGGTTGACTGTGCCACCTGCTCCACCAGAGCCGCCCGATCCGCCCACTGCCACTGCGACAGAGCCAGAAATGCCTGCGCCCGCCGATGCGGATGCGGAGATTGCGCTGCCACCATTGCCGCCGCCGCCGCCGACACTTTGCGCCAGAATGCCATGCGAGAAACTGCCGTCGGTCAGGATGATATGATCACCCAAAACATTGACTGTTCCGCCCGCGCCACCACGCCCCGAAGTGCCGCCAATCGCAACTGAAACCGCCGCGAACGCGCCCACGGTTCCTTGATAGGACGCGCCGCCATTGCCGCCGCCGCCGCCGACACTCTGAGCAAGGATACCGGTTGAGAAATCGCCCATTGTGCGAACCAGAGGCAGCAGATCACGGTCAACGCCGTCAATCGTCTCACTTTGCGCCTCGCCAGTAACAGTCACCACGCCGCCATTGCCGCCTGTGCTGCCTTGGCCTCCCACGGCAACACCAAGGAATGCCGCACCCGAGGCTGCCTGTCCGCCATCACCACCGCCGCCGCCGACGCTTTGCGCAAAGATGCCGTTGGAGAAATCGCCAGCGGTTTCAGCCGAGCCGCTATTGGTGATGTTGACTGCACCCGCGCTACCCCCGCCGCTACCGCTGCCGCCGATCACAACGAGCGAGCCACCAGCGGAACCGCCAGTGCCCCCACCGCCGCCAATGCTTTGGCCATGCAGCGCATTCGAGAACACGCCTGCTGTTGTGACAGCGCCTCGATTGGTGATGCCAACCGTGCTGCCAGAACCGGCACGTGATGATCCGCCGCCAATACTGATAAACGCACCTGCGCCGCCGCCTGAACCGCCGCCGCCGCCGATGCTCTGAGCCAGAATGCCGCGTGAGAACGCGCCTTCGGTGCCGATCCGGCCAGAGTTGCTGGCATTGACAATGCCGCCACTGCCCGCCCGGGCACCGGTGCCACCTACAGCGACAAATCCGCCCGCCGACGCACCATTACCGCCGCCGCCGCCAATGCTTTGCGCGATTACGCCATCGGAGCCTGTTCCCGTCGTCAGGACTAACCCCTCTGTCCCAATAGAGACGGAAACGCGGCCACCATTGCCTGAACCAGAACCGCTACCACCCACAGCAACAAAGCCGCCGGCGCTCGCGCCATCGCCGCCACCGCCACCGATTGATTGCGCCAAAATTGCGCGCGAGGTGTCACCACTGGTCAGGATGGTTGCGTTGTTGAACACGCCCACAGTCCCGGCTTGACCACCGCTGCCACCGCTGCCGCCAATAGAGACCAAGCCGCCCGCTGATCCGCCGGTTCCACCGCCACCACCAAGCGATTGTGCCAAAACGCCATGCGCCGCATTGCCTGCGGTTGAGATCAGCCCGCCTGCACCGTTCTGGAAAGTGACATTGCCGCCAGTGCCTCCGCCAGCGCCTCTGGAACCGATTGCTACCGTACCGCCAGCCGTTCCGCCTGAACCGCCACCGCCGCCAATGCTCTGTGCCAGAACACCATGCGCACGGTCACCGCCGGTAAGGACAGACCCGCTAAGGTTGAACGTGGATACGGTTCCGCCATTGCTGCCTGCACCGCCTGAGGCTCCGACTGCGACAAAGCCGCCGGAGTTTCCGGAATCGCCACCACCGCCGCCAATGCTCTGTGCCAGCAAGCCCGCGGCATTTACGCCCTCGGTGACGATCAGGCCGCGATTGTCCAGCTCAACGAAACCGCCATTACCGCCTGCACTCGCTGACCCTGCAAAGGACACCAGCCCGTTTGCATCGCCGCCGCCGCCGCCGGAGCCGCCAATAGACTGGCCCAGCACACCATGCGCATTGTCTCCGAATGTGAAGACTGCGCCGCTATTGGTAGCGCGTGCTGAGCCGCCATTGGCACCGCGTCCGGCATCGCCTGCCTCGGAATCAAACGCAGTGTCCGCATCACCGCCTGAACCGCCGGTTCCTGCACGGCTGCGCACGTAAATGCCGTGCCCCGACCGGCCATAAGTGGTGATGTTGCCGCTTGCCGCGTTGATCCCGGTCACATTGCCGCCAGACCCCGCTCTGCCGCCATCGCCCGCGTTTGAGGTAAAGCCGAATGCGCCATCACCGCCGCGGCCACCATCGCCGCCGCGACTGGATACGATCATGCCGAACAAGCCGTTTTCGGAAACCGAGACGTTGCCCGAATTGGTGAAAGTGAAGGAAGGTCCAACTGCGCCAGCGCCACCATTACGGCCCGCGCTGGTAAAGCCGAGGAAGCTGCCCCCGTCCCCGCCATTCCCGCCGTCGCCGCCATTGGCGTAGAGGCTGAGGCCGGAATTCCGGAAATTGATCACAACAGGCGGAATGCCAAAGACACCCCCGTCCGCCGTCACATCGGCTGACGAAAGGCTGCTTCCAGGCGACCTCGAAACGCCCATCTCACCAGCTGAGGGCGTATTCAAATTGAGAATGCTGGCATCTTCACCATCGCCGCCGTCGCTGCCATTGCGAGTGAGCGAGACAACGTTGCGATTGGCATTTGGTTCGACGAGAGGATTAGCACTCAGGCTAGACCCGCTATCAGGTGTCGCATCGCGCACAATCTGATCCGAAACATCGCGCGCGACGTCGATTGTTCGTCCATCCGCAAGGGTAACGGTGTCAGTGAGGCCGGTTGTAGGGTCACTCGTCACCGCAGTCACTTCAACGAATTGCGACGCATCATCGGGGTCAGGCACCATCGCACCAATGCGTGGATTGGTAAGGATCAGGCGGTGGTCTTCGGATAGAACCGCGCCTTCAAATGCCGCGATGATGGTCAGGCTCTCACCGGTCGCGGGATCTTGCACAGTGCCACCAATGCTGGCGCTCATTTCGCTTGATTGCGCATAAGCGATTTCTGGTGCGACGAGGGTTAAAAGCGGCACTGTCGCCAGTGCCGCTGCGCCCAAGACAGAGCGTGTTACATGCGACGTACGGGTGAACAATTCGGCTCGCAAACGCCGCCTCGAACCACCATTGACCCGAGCTTGCGCGTGAAGATGATCGGCCTGAATTGCCTGTGACATGTAATAACCCCCAACTAACAATGATGGCTGCACGCCACCAACATTGGGACCGGGTTTATGGCGGGCTGCGATGCCGCGCTATCGGGTGAATACCCCATATTGATGCGTGATATTGTCCGTGGGCATCGCACGTCGACTTTGGCTCGACCCGGCGGACATCCTCTCAGGCGATGTGCGAAACATGCGCAAAGATCATCTGTAATAGTGGACGCTGGTCCGCGTATAAACCTATGCTAAACGCTGATATTACGACGCTATCCAGAGTGGAGCATGGCTTGCCCGAAACCCGCATCCTGATTTGCGATGATCACGAAATCGTCAGACAAGGTGTGCGTGAGCAATTGAACGAGGTCGAAGGCTGGAGCGTCGTTGGTGAGGCTGGCGATGGTGTGGAAGCCATTGGCCGCGCCAAACAGTTAAAGCCCGACCTCATCATCCTCGACGCGGCCATGCCTTATGCTCGCGGGATTGAGGTTTACGCTGAGGTGAAGCGTTGGCTGCCTGATGTGAAGGTCGCGGTTCTGACTGGTTTTACCTCACCGCAATTGCTTGCCAGCTGGGTCGATGCGGGGGTCGAAGGGCTGTTTTTAAAAAGCACCAACGCGGCCGAATTGCGCCAGGGGCTGGAGGCTATCCTTGCTGGTGCCCGCTTCATTTCTGTCGAAGCGGCCAAGATCTTGGAAAACGCCACACAAAGACAGCCATTGACCGCGCGCGAGCGCGAGGTTCTCTCGATGATCACGAAGGGCAACACCAATCCCGAAATCGCTGAGCGGCTGCATATTAGCGTGAAGACGGTTGAAAAACATCGCGGCAGTTTGATGGCTAAACTCGATGTGCGCTCCGTCTCAGGTCTTATGATCTACGCTATGCGCGAAGGATTGCTGGATGAGTTTCGCCAGCTGTGAACCCGAATGGGTCCGTTACCCCATTTTGTTGCTATGCCATGCATTGTAAGCCCGGCTGATGATCGAACGTCGCGATCTGATTTTCTTGACCGGGCTAAGGCGCGCCTTCGCGGCAATGGTGCTGATCATTGCTGGCACCGGTTTGATTGGGCAACACGGTTTGGCGGCGCAGTCGAATGCAATCCCCGTGATCGAGCTTGGCGGGGGTGATTTCCTAATTGAACCGGCGCGCGGTCAGGCAAGCTATTTCCTTGACTATTCCAACGCTTTGGAAGCCGGGGATCTGTTTACGCGGCTCGACGAGTTTACGCCGGTGGCCACCCAAAACCTTGGCTTTGATGCCGTCCAACCGGGGGAACCGCGGGTCTGGTTTCACTTTCGTGTGCGCAACCCAGCAGAGGTGACCGGCGATTGGATGGTCAATTCTGGCCGCCCATTGGGCACGATTGATATGTCAGCATACCGCTCTGGCGCAGATGGGTCGGCCGCTTTGATCTTTGAATGCAATGCCCGCGCATGCCCGCCCAAGACGGTCAGCCCGTTTGTATCAGGGGCAATCACGCTCGCGCCTGGTGAGCAGGTCGATGTGTTGATCAGCCAAGAGCACCGCTTCAGTTCGCAATCGCCGATTGCATTCGCCTCGCCCACAGCTTTCGGAATATGGCTTGCCGACCGCAATGCAATGCTCTGGCTGATGAATGGGGTTTGGGTCGCAATCATCGTCATGGCTTTGTTGATGGGCAGCGTGATTGGTTGGCGATTGTCGCTCGCCTATGCCGTATACGGGGTGATCGGTTTCGCACAACTTGGCCTTTCCGAAGGGACCGTGCAAGTGATCCCAACGGGCGCGTTTCTGCCATTTGCGGAAGATTTCGGCCTTCAGTTCGGGTTGATTTTCACGATGCTGTTTTGCAAGGAATTTTTCCAAGCGAAACAGTTCTTTCCCAAAAGCAATCTGGCGATGAACTGCATTGCAGTCATCTCTTTGATCAACCTTGTGCCGATTGTCATGGGCGTGGGCACGCCGGCCCGAATATTCGCGCAAATCCTAGTCATTTGCGCGCTCATTGTTCAGGTCAGCATAGCGTTGCGCGCCGCAAAACAAGGTCAGCGCGGGTCGATCCCGGTCCTCCTTGGCGCATTCGTCATTTTTGCAGCGGGCATATTTGACCAGATCAATAAATTGGTCGGCGGCTCCACCGATAGGCACTTCAGCCTTGATCTGATCCACACTGCCTTCCTTACCGAAAGCGCTCTGTTCGCCATCGCCATTGTGCTCAAAGTGTTCGCTCTCCAACACGACCGCGACTTGGCGTTGCGCCAACAATTGGCGTCGACCAAGGAATCGCTGAGACTGTCGCGTGATCTGCAAAATAGCCGGTTGAGGTTTGATCGCGCACGCCGCGATATTGAGGATTCCAAGCGCGAAATTGCAGCCATCGGGCACGACTTGATGCAACCGCTTGGTGCATTGCGCACTGCTATCGGTCAAAGGCTGCACCCGAGCGAAGAGGAGGAGAGCCGCTTGAACGCAGCTTTATCCTTGATCGAGGGAATTGCCCGCAGGGACAGTGCAAAGGAGGCCGAGGGGCGGGCTCCTGAAAACCTTGAGCAGAACACAAGCGAGGAGGAGACCTTCCCGATCCAGATCCTGTTGGAAAACACGTTCCGCATGTTTGTCGAGGACGCGAATGCCAAAGGGATCACGCTAAAGCTTGTTTCATGCTCTCAGATCGTGACCTGCAACCCGGTCGCTTTGATGCGTATTGCCAGCAATCTTGTGGTCAATGCGATTGCCCATTCTGATGCCTCCAACATCCGGATCGGATGCAGACGGCGCGGGGATCATATCAGTTTCGAAGTGCACGATGATGGGCGCGGAATGTCCGCCGATGATTTGGAAAAGGCCATGGACGAAGGGGTGCGCGGCCAAGATAGTCAGGGCAGCGGGCTGGGCCTCGCTATCGTTAAAAACCTGTGTGATCAGCACGGCCTGAAGTTCGAAGCGCGCTCAATGCCCGGTAAAGGCACCAGCTTTGCAGTATGGGTTCCGATCGCCGATGGAAACGACACAGACTAACACCGCAATCGCCGGAACAGCGCCTTCATCTCGGCACCCATTGCTCACCCACCACGTGGCGGGTAAAAAGCTCCAACGCGGACAGAACACACGCAAAGGCGGTAAGGGTTTGCCATGAGTAATCTCGATGAAAACTACGCCAAAGCGTATGGCCAAAAGGCTGGATATGGCCGCAAGCCCGCTCTTATCTTGGTCGACTTTGTTGAAGGGTATTTTGACCCTGAATGCGACCTTTATGCCGATGTGGATAATACGCTTGCATCAGCACTACGAGTGCGCGCGGCGGCGCATGAGGCAGGCATACCCGTCATTCTGACCAATGTGGTCTATCACCCATCGGCGATGGATGGCGGGCGCTTTTATGAAAAGGCAAAACCGCTGCGCTATTTCCTGAAAGGCAGTCCTATGGGTGCGTGGCCCAAAAGGCTTGAGCCCCAAGACAACGAATTGATATTGTCGAAACAATATCCCAGCGCATTCTTCGGCACGTCACTCGCGGCAACCTTGACCAGTCTGGGCGTTGACAATGTGATTTTGACAGGGCTCACCACAAGTGGATGCATTCGTGCATCCTGCGTTGATGCCATGTCGAATGGCTTCATCACCACGGTCGTGCGCGATGCTGTCGGCGACAGACATCATGGCCCGCACGAAGCGAACCTGTTCGATATGGAAGCGAAGTATGCGGACGTGGTGAGCGAGGCAGAAATCATCGCGCACCTAAAGGGCCTATGAAGCAGCAACTTTTGCGATAATGACGTCAACAGTTTGCGGGTCTTCGATTGTTTGGGGGACCACAATTTCGCCGCCATTTACGATTGCTCGCAGCAGATTGCGCAAGATCTTGCCTGAGCGCGTTTTTGGCAAAGCGGCCACGCAAAAGACATCACGCGGTGCGGCGATTGGGCTGATCTGTTCGCGCACTGCGCTGACCACTTCTGCGGCCATGACAGCCTCGTGCTCCTTTCCCCGCGAACCGACAAAGAACACAACTGGCACTTCGCCCTTCAAATCATCTGTCCCGCCGATCACTGCGCATTCCACAACGCTGGGACAAGAGGCAACGACCTCTTCGATTTGACCGGTTGAGAGGCGGTGCCCGGCGACGTTGATGATATCGTCCGTGCGCCCCATCACGCGGTATGCGCCGTCTGCTCCCATGACGCCGGCATCACCTGTGGCATAGTGCCCCTCAAAAGCGCTGAAATAGCCAAGAAAGCCAGCCTCGTTCTGCCAAAGACTGCGAAAACTTCCCGGAGGCAGCGGCTTTGCAATCGCCAAATTGCCTGTCACATCGGCGGCTACGGGTTCGCCTTTTTCATCGAGTACTTCAAATGCAAAGCCAGGTACCGGATAGCCTGCTGAGCCAGTCGGTGCAGGATCAGAACCCAGGCCAATACAGGTCGCAAGCGCTGGCCAACCCAGCTCCGTCTGCCACCAATGATCAATCACTGGCCGATCAAGCTGATCACCGACCCACTCAACCGTATCTGGATCCGCCCGCTCGCCTGCAAGAAAGAGCGCGCGCAACGTATCAGGCTTAGCCTGAGCCAAATATTCGCCAGCAGGATCAGCGCCCCGGATTGCGCGAATGGCGGTCGGCGCTGTGAACAGGATTGAGACTTGATGCTTGGCAATGATCCGCCAGAATATGCCTGCATCCGGCGTGCCCACGGGTTTCCCTTCGAAAAGGACGGTCGCGTTGCCATTCAACAGCGGGCCATAGACGATGTAACTGTGCCCAACGACCCAGCCAATGTCGGACGCGGCCCAATAGGTCTCACCCGGCTCCACGCCGTAAATGTTGGGCATGCTCCACGCGAGAGCGACCCCGTATCCCGCGGTCTCTCGCACGACGCCCTTGGGTACGCCTGTCGTCCCGGAAGTGTAGAGAATGTAGAGCGGATGAGCCGATGCTACCGAAACGCATGAAGCTCGTGCTGCAGCCTCAAGCTGTGTCTGCCAGTCTTTATCACGCGGCGCGGTCAGCTCCGCTGTGCATTGCTCGCGTTGCCATACCAGCACGCTTTCAACCTTGGCCGAGGCCAATGAGAGCGCGCCGTCGACGAGCGGTTTATAAGGAATGACCTTCTGCCCCTCGATCCCGCATGAAGCGGTGAGGACAAGCGCTGGTTCGCAATCATCAATACGCTTTGCCAGTTCTGCCGCCGAGAATCCGCCAAACACCACCGAGTGCACCAGACCCAATCGCGCGCAAGCGAGCATCGCGAACACAGCCTGAGGGATCATCGGCATATATATGATGACGCGGTCACCGATCTGTGCACCTTGCGCCACTAACATGCCCGCTGTCTGAGCGACTTCAGCTTGCAACTCGCCAAAGCTGTAAGTCCGGTTCGTGCCGGTCACGGGGCTTTCATAGATTAACGCCGTATCTGCCCGGCGCCCCGCCTCAACATGGCGGTCCACCGCATTGTGGCAGAGGTTTAACTCGCCGCCTGGGAACCAGCTGCTCCCATCCGTGCCCAGCCCCTCTGTCGGCGCCTTGTCCCAATCGAGCATTTGTGCAGCGTCGAGCCAAAAGGCGTCAGGGTCTTGAATGCTGCGTTGGTAAGCATCTTCGTAGCGCATCGGGTTCATCCGCTTAGTCCAAAACAATCGGGAGGAGCTGTTCACCCCTCCCGACATAACCTATTCACAGGTTGCCAATGGACACCAGCATATTGCGCGTATCCATCGACGAGATGTTCGATCGCTTAGAATTCAACCGACGCGGTCACGCCAGCTGAACGACGATCACCGAAGAACGTGCCGTAGGTGTTACCGAATGGCAGCAAGACAACAAATGCGTTCGAGACATAGCGTTTATCCAGCAAGTTGCGGACCCACACACGGACAGAGAAATCATCGAAGTTCACGCCTGCGCTTCCGTTGACGAGAAACCGACTTGGAATGATCGAGAGGTTGCCGCTGTCAGCGAAGAAATCACTTTGCCAGCTGGCATCGGTGCGGATGTAATATCCATTGCCATCACCAAATTCGCCATCCCATTGAACGCCCACCGCTGCCTGTGTTGGAGCCGCGCGCTCAATCTCGTTGCCGCCAATATCACCATCCGTACTGCAAACGACATTGTCGCAAGGCGCAGTTACGCCGGGGACACCGCGGCTGAAACGGCTATCGAAAGTACCATCGGCATATGTGCCATCACTGTGCGAGAATGTGGCATCAAAGCTCAGGTTGTCAGTCGCCTGATAACGGGTGGCAAGTTCGATGCCGTACACTTCGGCATTGCCCAAGTTCAGCGTGATCGATGGCACGTTGGGGTTGTCCGGATCGTTGGGATCCTCATCTGCCGCGTTGATCTGAATATCTGACCAGTCGGTGTAGAAGATCGACGCGTTGAACACGAGATCGCCGTTCATCAGTGTGCTCTTTACGCCCAGCTCATAAGTCCAGTTTTCCTCAGGATCGAAAACCGTGTCTTCGACCTGCCCTGCGGTCACATTAAAGCCACCAGCTTTTGCACCGCGCGCGACCGAACCGAACAGCAACACATCCGGGTTCAGCTCATAATCGACGGTGAAGCGAGGCGTGAACTCTTTGAAAGTCTCATTGAGCGTTACGTCACGGCGATTGTCGATCGCGGTGATTTCTGTTTCAGAATAACGGCCCTCTGCACCAATCGTCAGTCGGCCATCGCCAGACGTCCAATAGAGTTCACCAAACACCGAAACGACCTCAGTTTCGGTTTCCTCATTGGCCAGCAGGATGTTGAACGGACCAGGGTTGAAGTTGAAGTTAGGAACAGGCGTCCCGATCACAGGAGCGACATTGTCAGCATCCGTGATCGGCGCAATGTTCAGGCTGGCAAAGCGATTGCGGTCCAAACCGTCAGACAAGAACCCACCGACAGCTGCGCGGATCATACCGTTATCGAATGTCAGGCGCGCTTCGTGCGTGTCATAATCGATGTCGCCAACCGGCGTTTGCTGAAAGTTGCACAGTGCTGCGAAAGCCGGCGGGCCGACCAATGTCCCGCAATTGATCGGATCGGGCTCTCCGCTTGTACCAATGTTCACATCGCCATTGATGTTCGCGAATGTGTAGTTGAACTGGAGATTGTCAGTAACGTCTGCGTTGATCGACGCGCGGAAAATGCCAGTCTCCGCATCGGTTGCAAAACTGCGCGGGTCCACAATCGCCGTTTCACCCGGCTCCGGAAATTCGCCGCAGATCAGCGGGCTGAACGCGCCAAAACGATCCGCACCGCAATTTGTGATCGGACGAAGACCATTGTCGGTCGCACTGATAGAACCGGGATCAAGGATGCCGCCGACACTGTCACCGATATAGCGTGATGCACGTGCTTCGTTGCGCAAGTCAAAGAAGTTGTACGACGCGTCGATCGAAACAGATGGCGACAACTCTACTACAGCAGAGACCGACAGTGACTGGTTTTCCCAACCGCCAATATTGCCTTCTGTGCCTGGGCCGGGAATGTCGAGGTCCGCAAAGGGATGCGAGTTTTCCCATGAACCGTCATAGCTTGAATAGCCGTAAGAACCGGCCAGTGCGAAATAATCATTGACTGAGAAGTTCAGGAAGACACTGGCGTCGTAGCGCTCATCAATGCCCACCGTACCTTCGATCTCGCCCGAGATGCCGTCTTCAATCGAGGCTTTGCGCGGAACATAGTTGATCGCACCGGAGAACGCGTTGCGACCATAGCGCGCGCTTTGCGGGCCTTTCACAACCTCAACCCGTTGCAAACTCGCGGTGCCGACATCCACGGCCCAAGAGCGCGGGATGTAAACGCCGTCAAAAAATGTGGAGACGTTCGATTCCAGAGCAGTAACACGCGTCGTCGCTTGCCCGCGAATGACCGGTTGAGCGAAACCACCAGAGAAATCTTCGAAACTCAAGCCCGGCGTAAAACGGGCGACATCGTCAAGATCTTGGATGGCGCGGCGCTCAATGTCTTCTTCTGTGAAAGCGGTGATGGCGAGCGGGACATCTTGGATGTCCTCTGCTCTGCTCCGCGCAGTAACAATGATAACATTGCCCTCTGGCGTTTCGTTGGCTTCAGCCCCTTCGCTGTCCTGTGCGAATGCCGGGGTAGCCGCAGCAGCCATAAGAACGGCGCAAAGGCCAGATGTCGACAGCGCTTTGCGTACAGCGCGAGATTGAAATGAAGGCTTGGACATGCGGAAGAACTCCCCAACAGTTGTGATTCCCGCAATCTGACTGACTCAGCGCGCAAGCCAGTCGTAGATGCTTTCATCGTTTATCCGATTGGCGGGTAAACAGCTCCGTAAAATGCTTTTCAAACTTCTGGCTATCCACGCTTCGGTGAAAATCGTTCAGAAAGATCGCGCATTAAAATTGCTGCTCCTTATCTAGGCTGACACGAAAAGACGCGCACAAGGGAACCAGACTCGCAATGACCGATCTTGCTTTTGACCTACCGAGCCCAAGCCCTCACGCACAAGCTTTCATCGACCGACGCGAGCATCACAATTTTATCAACGGAGCATGGTGCCCAAGCGTTTCAGGAAACACTTTCGAAACGCTCGACCCGGCCACAGGCGAATGCATCGGTTCGCTGCAACGCTCCAACTCCGCGGATATTGATACAGCTGTCGCTGCGGCCCGAGAGGCGTTTGATGATGGCCGGTGGTCAAAGATGGTACCGATGGAGCGCGCCAAGATTCTTTGGCGTATCGCTGACTTGATCGAAGAGAACATTGATGAGCTTGCGGAGTTGGAAACGCTCGATCAAGGCAAGGCTCTTTATGTAGGGCGCTGGGCCGAGATCCCCGGCGCGGTCGGACAGTTCCGCTATTTTTCAGGCCTTGCGACAAAGATCGAAGGGTCAACAATCCCGACCTCAATCAGCTACCAGCCTGAGGGCAAAGAGGTTTTCGCCTACACGCAAAAAGAGCCGGTTGGCGTTGTCGGCGCGATTGTGCCGTGGAACTCACCGTTGGTCCTTACGGCGATGAAACTGGCACCTGCTTTGGCCGCAGGATGCACCGTGGTGCTCAAGCCTGCTGAGAACACATCGCTTACCGCAGTTCGTCTAGTGGAATTAATGGCTGAAGCGGGCCTTCCAGATGGCGTCATCAATCTGGTCTGCGGCTACGGTGCAGAGGCCGGACAGGCACTCGCGGAGCATTCAGGCGTCGACAAGATTGCCTTCACCGGATCGACCGCAACCGGACGCCGGATACTTGACGCGGCAAAAGGCAATTTGAAGAAAGTGACGCTGGAGCTGGGCGGAAAATCACCCGTGATCGTGATGGACGACGCTGATATCGATGCAGCAATCCAAGGCGCAGCAAACGCGATCTTTTTCAATGGTGGCCAGGTCTGCATCGCAGGGTCGCGGCTCTATTGTCACAGATCAGTCTTCGACCGGGTCACACAAGGAATTGCTGAGATCGCACGAAGCATCAAGCTGGGTCATGGCCTCGACCAATCCACTCAGATGGGTCCACTCGTCTCACGCGAACACAGCAGCAAAGTCGGCGAATTTATCGATAGCGGCAAGCGCGACGGTGCCAGCATCCTGTGTGGCGGCGATATTGCCGGACCGAACGGAACATTTGTGACGCCTACCGTTTTGACGGACGTGACGCCGGACATGAGCATTGTGCGTGAGGAAATATTCGGACCCGTTCTGGTCGCGAGTGCCTTTGATGATCCTGATGAAGTCATCAACGCTGCGAATGACAGCGAATATGGCCTTGCCTCCGGGGTTTGGACGGAGTCGCTCTCCAACGGACTGCGTTTTGCTAATGCCATTCGTGCAGGGACCGTCTGGATCAATGGCCACGCCATGTATGACGCATCGCTGCCGATTGGCGGGATGAAGCAATCAGGCTGGGGCCGTGACAGCGGGCAAGCGGCGCTTGAAAACTATCTCGAGCTAAAGACGGTCTGCGCGATCCACTAGGCAGTGCGCGCGCCATCAATTGGGATCACCGTCCCGTTGAGATAGCCGGGCGCCTTGTTCATCAACCAGCCAACGGTCTCAGCGATTTCCTCCATCGCACCAAACCGGTCGATGGGGATTTCTGTCTTAAGCGTTTCAAACAGCTCAGGCATGTTCTGCTGAAACTCTTTGAATTTCTCGGTTTCGGTGATGCCCGGCGCGATCGCATTGATCCTAAGGCCCTGAGCCGCATATTCGATCGCGGCCGATTTGGTCAGGCCGATCAGCCCCCATTTCGCCGCAGAATAGTCCGATAGCCCGCGAGTGCCGCGAAGGCCCCCGGTGGAACTGTTGTTGACGATTGCCCCGCCGCCATTTTCGAGCATCAGCGGGATTTCCGCGCGCATCAAGTGAAAGACGGAATCGAGATTGACCGCCAGGCTCGCGCGCCAGCGGTCCTGCGTCATCTCGTGCAAAGGCCCCTCGCCGACCGTATCGCCAAGGTTGTTGAACGCGCCGTCGAGCCGACCGAATTCCTCGCGAATCCACTTGACCAGGTTCGCCACGCTTTGCGGGTCGGTGCCATCGAATTGCTGCACGAAAGCTGATCCGCCGTCAGCATTGATCTGATCCGCAACCTGCGCGCAGGCCGCTTTGCGCCGCGCGGCAACAACCACGCGCCCACCCATTTTGCCAAGGTGCAATGCGGCCGCGCGCCCCATGCCAGAGCTGGCACCGGCGACGAGATAGACGGCTTCACTCATTTTCAAACTCCGACAAAAAGGCCTCTATCGCCGCCGCCTTGGCCGCAGGCTCGGCGCAATCGCTGACCAGCTGGGCATGAGCGATCAGGGTCGACAGCTCTCCCGCTGCCGGGTCGAGCGGCCCGCCCCCATCGCGTAGCACCAATGTCGGCAGCGCCAACCGCTTCAGATCAGCGCGCACTTCGTGCCGAAACACGGCGCGGTAGGGCATGTGATAGCTCTCAAGATTATTGAGCACATCGAGCACCAGCTCATGCAGCAGGCGGGCATCGAACACCCCGCCCTCACGGCGGTGCGCGGCATCCTTGCGATAATGCGGAAAGAAGATCATCTGATCGCGGATATATTGCCACGCCCAATGGAACTGGCTGCCGCTGTCGTCGGGCTGTTTGGGCGGCGCATATTCAGCCAGCATCTCCTGGCGAAGCTCCGCATCGAGCAGCGCAACCCCGTCCAGCGCGAGCGCTTTCACACGATCAGGCCGCGCCAGCGCCCAAGCGGTCGCAATATGCGCGCCGGTGTGCGTACCATAGAGCGCGATCTCACTAAGGCCGAGCGCATCGCACGCCCGGTCCAGCATATCGGCAAACTCACCAATCTCCGGATCGTCAGCGTCAGGTGCACAAGATTGACCATTGCAGGGCGTGTCAAAGGCTATCAGCTCGCGGCGTTCATCCACCTCTTGGATCAGCGGCAATAGTGACATCGAAGAAGACGGGGACGCGTGGAGCATGACCAGCGGCAAGCCACCGCTTTGACCCCCGGCGGAGCGGTGCAGATGGACCTGCCCCTCAACTATCGCGGCATAGGCTTTTTCGATCGCGCGCATCCGCGGATCAACTTTGCGTCAGCTGGCCGGGAATGTGATCTTCGTGGTTTTCGGCGTACCAATCCGCGATTTCCTCGCGCGTTGCCCACCACACACCGTCCAGACCCTTCGCATATTCGATAAACTCGCGAAGCGCACGGATCGTATAGGCGCGGCCAGAGACATGCGGGTGCAGGCCGACATTCATGATCCGGCCGGTTTTCTCGCCTTCCTTCTGGAGCACGCTCAGCTCCTCAATCAGCAGATCGCGGTACTCATCTGTGGTGCGATTGTTGCGCGTCAGGATGGTGAAGTCGTTGATGACATTGGAATATGGCGTCGCGACAATCGGCCCCGCATCAGTGCGGATCATATAGGGCTGATCATCATTCATGATGTCGCAATATGCCTTGAACCCTTCCTCAACGAGGATAGTCGGCGTGTTGAGCGTTCCGCGCAGTGAGGAGGAAAGCCAAACCTTCGGTTTGCGGCCAGTATGCTCTTCATACATCGCGACCGAGCGGCGGATGATATCGCGCTCTGCATCGATGTCGTCGTGAAAATCGGTCAGCAATTCGCCTTGCTCATAATTGTGCGCGATCAGTTCCCCACCGCGCTCAAGGCAGGCATCGGCCATTGCCTTGCGCCGTTCAAAAGTGACGGCGTTGACGGTGCAGGCTGGCTTCACGCCTACCTCGTCAAACATGTCGAACATCCGCCACACGCCCACGCGTTGCCCATATTCGCGCCAGCTGTAGTTCGGGTAGTCAGGAATGCGCCCGGCCAAGGCATTGGGCAACAAAGCCGGGCCGCCCGCATAATAGGGCTGATCCGTGTCCTTCACCAGATCCCATGTTTCCAGATTGATGGTCATCATCAGCGCGACCTTCGCGCCACCCGGCCAACGCAGTGGCTTGCGCTGTGGCAGCGGGACGTAGTCATATTGGAACATCGATTACCCCTGGGATTATCCTAAAATTCTTCCATCAACCGGCCAAAGCCATACACTTTATCGGTGATATTGTTCTGGCGCAGTGCATTCCAGTACGTCGCGGTGTTGATCGCAATCACCGGCTTGCCAAGATACATTTCTGCGGCCGCCGCTAGTCGAGTCATCGACAGGTTAGTCCCAACCTGCACCAAAGCATCAATATCATCGCCATCCAGCGCCTTTAGCTCATCGCGAAGCGTCTCGGTTGGCACTTGCGCAATCGCGGTCCAGCTGGGGCAGCGTAGGCAAGTATCTCGCACCACATCAATCCCGTGATCGCTCATAAAATGGGCGACATGCGCATTGGCCGACGGGAAATATGGCGAGAGGACCGCGATCTTTTTTATGTTGCCGCCATAGGCCTTGAACGCCTCAATCAGCGATTGCGATCCGGTGCAGAGCTTTAGGCCCGCTTCGCTTTCGATATTGTCGCGCCATTGCTGCGCGCCCTCGGCGCCGCCGTAAAATGTTACGGCAGACATGCCCATCACGAGATAATCGGGATTGCAGGTGAGCACGCCGCGCACCGCCTCAAAGGTGTTGCGCGAAATTTCCAGCGTGCCCGCCATAAAGGTCTCGTCCGAGATCGCCTGAGCGTCCTCGACCACAATCCGGCTGTAATGGTTGGTCACACCCGGCACACGCAAATCGTCAAAGTCCGGCTGCACGATCGTATTGGTCGATGGCCCCAAAACGCCAAACAGCCTGCGAGAGCCCTGGGCATCAGGATTTGGACGCGGCTTTATCGGCATCAGGCGACTTCGCGCTCCTCTTCCAGACATTCAATCATAGATTGCCTGATCAGGAACTGACGCCGTTTGATCGGGTCCTGCTGCGTTTCCAACATAGCCTGCTTGCGTTTCGCATGCACTTCGGCCTGACCTGCGGAGAGGTATTCCATATTCTTGATCGTTTGCGCCTGAATAAAGTCATGCGTGGTCGTACGCCGCTGGCGATCAAACCGGCTTAGCTCGGTGTCAGTATCGCGGCCATTTTTGTAGATGCCAACCAGCTTCTCACACAGATTAAAGGCATCATGGATGCCGCTATTCATTCCAAAACCACCGATGGGATTGTTGAGATGAGCGGCATCGCCGATCACTGACACACGCCCTTTGCGGAATGTTTTCGCAACTCGTTGGTGCACCCGGTAAATGGTGCGATGAGCGGTCGTGACCCTGTCGCCGGATCCGACCAAGCGATCAAACACATCGTTTTTCTTCGCGTCCGCCAGCAATTCTGCATCCGACTGATGCTCTTTCGCTGGCACGAGCACCCGCCAGAGTGACGGCACTCGCAAAAGGACCATCCATTCTTCGGGGTCAGAAACATAGTTCACATGGCACAGGTTCGGCAGATGATCTTCCAATGGCTCTGTAGTTGTGAAACAAAGGAATTTTTCGGGGTAAGTGAACCCGTCAAAGCCCGTATCGAGCCACTTTCTGACCATACTGTTTGAGCCGTCCGCCCCAATCAGGAAGTCTGCATTGATCTTAACCACGTCATGTGGAGTTTCGGCAAAGACCTCAACCCCGGCGCTGTCTTGATTAAAGCCGATCACGCGGTGATTGAACAACACCTCCGCGTTGGCCGCACCATCGACCGCATCAGACAGCATACGCGACAGATGATATTGTTCGCATTGGACCCTGAATGGGAAACGCGTGCGGTCAGCGATCTCTGACATGTCAAAGTCGATGACTTCACCGGTTTGGCGTTCGCGGAAGTGATAGACTGGAGCTTTCAGCCCCATCTCGATCAGCTTTTCGGTAATGCCAAAATCGTCCAGCATCTCCAAGGTCGGCGGATGAAAAGTCGACGCCCGTAAATCGAGGGCACAGTCTTCGTGCTCTTCAAGCAGCAGGACATCGATCCCTTGCTCGGCAAGCAGATACGCAGCAACGCTACCAACGGGCCCTGCGCCGGCCACGACGATTTTCGTTCTGTATTCCCGCATTTTACACTCCGCTAAAATCAGCAGGCGGACAATAGAAGTGATGTGCCAGGCAGCTCTGGCGATTGGATCATCTGTCCGCACTGCGGTAAGTGCAGTTTGGATTATCCAACCGGCGGTTACGAAGAGTTGGTGAACTTATGCGTGGTTTGAGGATCGCATATCCATGCATCAACCAAACAGGAACGCGACTATGCCTTTAAACACAAGCCCGCTGCGCGACATTACGCAGGAAGACATCGACACCTATAATCGTGATGGTGCGGTATGCCTCCGAAAGGTGCTGCATCAGGACTGGATTGACATGCTGTTGCCGGTCGCGCGCGATGTCATCGTCGATAAGAAAGACGTTGGCCTGCTGCCGACGATCCCGGGCCGTTATATGGCGCGCTGCATCCCGGAATACCGCAAGATGGTGTTCGAAGGCCCAATTGCAGAGGCCGCTGGCAAAGTGATGCAATCGAAGGAGATTCGGTTCTTCTTCGATGAATTCTTCGCCAAACCGCCGCAGTCGGATGCGGCGACGCTGTGGCATTGCGACCGGATGGCGTTCCCGGTTGAGGGCAAGATGGTCCCATCCCTGTGGATCCCGCTGACCCCGATTGTGAAAGAAAACTGCCTCGAAGTGCTCGCCGGAACGCAGCATGATGATGTGCCCTATTGGCTGTTCAGCCCGAATGCGCGCAAAATGATCAAGCCTGATGACCGCGTGCCGCACCCGGAAATTGAGAGCCGCCGCGGCGAAGAAGGTCTGCGCTTTCTGCAATGGGAAATGGATCCGGGCGATATCCTGGTGGTGAACCCATGGGTCCTGCATTATTCCGCCGGCAATCCGACCGATGATTGGCGCGTCGCTGTGTCTCAGCGCGTGTTTGGCGATGACATTCGCTGGGCCCCGCGCCCCGATTGCCTCAACATAGCAGGCGTCAGCTTTGACGAAATGCTCGACGGCGAAAAGCCCGAGGGCGACCTGTTCCCGCTGCTCTGGTCAGAGGATGGCCGTAAGGACGATGACAGCCGCTACCCACGCGGTTTTGCAACCCGCTGGCAAAAGCGGGATATGGGCGGGGTCAACGAATACGACACCTTCAAGAAAATGAAGATGAAGGAAGACGCAGGCGAATTGTCAGCCAAAGACAAATCGCCCGACCACGAAAAAGTCGGCGCGCATTGAGCCAGACCTTAGCCTCTAACGCGCAAAGTGAGACACCCTCCATGAAGCTGTTCTATTCGCCGTTTCACACGTTCATTCACAAGGTTTTGGTGACCGCGCATGAATGCGGATTGTGGGATGATATCGACTTTATCGCGACCTTCCCGTTCAAGAACCTAGATGGCGAAGATCAGGGCGAGGCGTACTCGATCGAGGCGATCAACCCTCTAAGCAAAGTGCCAACGCTCGCGACCGATACGGGCCAAGTGATCTTTGGCAGTCAGGCGGTTTGCGAATATCTCGATGCACACTCAAAGGCGAACCGGATGTATCCCGAGGCTGGCCCGGCGCGCTGGGATGCAGTCACCCGCCTTGCGACGGCAGACACTGTGTTTGAAGGCACCGTGCAAATGGTCGCGGAGCAATGGCAGGAACCTGAGCAATGGAACATGTTCGTGTTCGAGCGCATGTGGCCCAAGTTTATCCGCGCGCTCGACTGGTTTGATGCAGACGCCGCAAAAGGCTGGGACCGGTTTGACATCGGGCACGCGGCGATGCTGCATGCAATCAGCTATCTCGGCTTCCGCGCGGAATTCTACGAAGCGAAAGACCCGATCTACCCCAATTTCGATTGGCGTGATGGCCGTCCAGCGCTGTCCGATTGGTACGACGAGGCTGTCCAGCGGCCCTCGGTGCAATCGCATTACAACAAAGATTTCACCGGAGGCACCAGCGCGGCGAGGCTTCAGGCATCCGTTGCCGAAGTGCTCGCGCTGCAAAAGGCGAACAAGGCATGATCGATTTCTATTTCTGGCCGACGCCCAATGGGCACAAAATCTCAATCGCGCTGGAAGAATTCGGGCTCGATTACACGGTCAAGTCGATCAATATCCTCAAGGGCGAGCAGCACGCAGAGGACTTCCTCGCGATCAGCCCGAACAACCGCGTACCTGCGATTGTTGACCATGATGGACCGGGCGGCGCGGCGCACACGGTGTTCGAAAGCGGGGCGATCCTGCTTTACCTGTGCGAGAAGACCGGCAAGTTCTGGTCAGACGATCCGATAGAGCAGTCGAACATTCGCCAATGGCTGTTTTTCCAATGCGCCAATATCGGCCCGATGTTCGGGCAATGCGGGCACTTTCGCGGCTATGCCGACGAGCAAGTGCCGTACGCGATCAATCGCTATTCCGGCGAAGTTCAGCGACTTTACGGGCTGGTCGACCGTCAGCTAGCAAAGCGTGATTGGATCGCTCCGGGCCGTGACTTTGGCATTGTCGATATGGCCACCTACCCGTGGATGGATAGCCGCCAGCAAGAATTGCACGGCGTCGATATCGCCAATTTCCCCAATGTTGCGGCATGGATCGACCGAGTAGAAGCCCGCCCCGGCGTTCAGCGCGGCATGGCGATCCTCAAGGACGATATGAAGGTCGGCAACCCAACCGAAGAAACCAAGAAAGCGTTCTTCAACCGAGCGTGATCACTCAGCCGCCCGGATAAGCAAGTTCGGCACAATCGCGTCGTCATATTCCAAATTGACCAATCCCACTCGGGCAATCGTTAGTCCCTTGGAAGGGACAATATACACTCGCTGACCGCCGAAGCCGTCGAAGAATATCACGTCGTCGGCGGCGAATGGCTCCGCATGCGGAATGCCTATGGGATTGTCGGGATTATAGGAGCGGCGTGCCGTCCAATCCCCTGCCCGCCAGACATGAAACCCATATTGCGAGTTGCTTGGTGAGGCCTGCGTCATGGCGGCAATCCAGTCGGATGAGACGATTTGCTGATCACCGACCCTGCCTGAATTGCGGATCAATTCGCCAATCCGCGCCCAATCCTCCAAACCTGCATGCAGCCCGGCATAAGTGCGCGGCATGCCGGTCTCATCGGTCCAAAGCAGTGCCTCACCATTGCCCAATGGGCACCAAAAATCGCGATGCAGGAATTTAGCAAAGCCCTCGTACCCGTAATACTTCACCTGCCGATCAAGGATCGTGCCCAGAACCTGACTTGTGCTGTTGGAGTAGTAGAACCGCGCATCAGGCTCACCTGTCAGTGTCGCATCTAACGCGACCTTATTGGCATCCGGCGCAAACAAAAGATCAGCGAACTCGACTGGCTCCAGACCGCTCGACATGGTGAGCAATTGGCGCAAAGTGATCTTACCGCGAGGCTGTCCGCGCCATTCCGGTAAGTAGAATTCCGCAGGGTCGTCAACTGATCCGATAAAGCCGCGATCGATCGCAATACCAATCAGAACGGCGACGACCGATTTCATCATGGAGGCAGAGACCGTCTTGGTCGCTCCGGTAACACCGGGGTCAAAGCCGCGATGGATCACCGCTCCATCCTTTAGAACGACTAAGCCAAAGCCCTGCTGCTCATCCGAATAGGCTTGTGCTTCAGCCAGAGCATCCCGCATTCTCGGTGTTGGTTCCGACACAGGCAACGTGCGAGGACTACAAGCGGGCAGGACACGTTGAGGGCGGTATTCCTCAGTTTGAAGCGTGGTCGCCGAGGACATGTCCTCCAATGTCGTCGGACTATCAGCAAAGAGGAGTGGCGCAAATCCGGCATGTGTTGCGCTGGGCCCGGCAATGTCCACAACCGGTGCACAGGCCGCCAGGGGAAACCCAACCGCAAATGTCGCCAAAACGGCTCTTGACCATCTAACGGGTTTCATAAACCTCTCCATCGGATAGCTTTTGCGGAAGACATACCGCTCGGGCAGCAGTTTTCCTCTGCATGAATGCGAGCGTTCGTTCTAACGCGAGCTGAAACAGCTCATTTGACGCTTCATCCGCGGGTTTTTCGCGCCCAAACATTCCGCCAAAATAGTGATCCACGCCCTGTCCCACCCACAGTTCTGCGGTGCCCACAGGCGCATATTCAAAGCTCGCTTTATGGTCTTCCCAGTTGTCTATGAAACCGGGCAAGACATCGGCGGTCCCAGTGATAGTAAACGAGGGAGTAGCAAGTGTGCTCCAACTTTCCGGTGTCATTCGCCCCGGCAAAACACCCGGCGGCGACCAAACAACCACCGCGTCCACTGCCGGGTCGCGCCGGTCAGGGGTGCTGCCATCACCCTCAATCGCCCGCGCGCCTCCGGCAAGTTGAGCCATCAGCGCACCGTAGCTGTGCCCCATTGCGATTACCTTGGTGCGGTCCAAGGCAATGCCATTTTGCGCGAGGCTTCCCTCAATTGCGGTGAGCTCGCCAAGCGCCAGCCTCATATCCTCATTGCGTGTGCGCCAAACCTCATCCGGACCGGCAGGCTCTGCACGCCCAAACTCTTCGCTATCAATGTGCATTGGCGCGACCACAACATGTCCCGCCGCCGCCAATGGGCCGAGCATTTTGAGATAGCGATCAGGTGCAGCAAATGCCCCGTGCGAAAAGGCAATGAGCGGATATGTTCCCGAGTTCTCAGGATGAAGCACGGTCACCGGAATTTCTCGGCCGGTATCAGTGGTGATCGTAGCTTCGATCAGCGCATACGGACCTGCAAGTTGACTTGCGCAGCTTGGTGAAACAGCAAGTCCACTACCACTGCTAACCCCATCAGCCGGATTGATTGAGCAAGCGCCTAGGGCGAGCAATATCGGAAGAATCAGAAATCGATTTTTTCCTCTCAACCTCATGACTTTAGGCAAAATGATCCGGGATCATTTACGCTTCGCCGCCCCGCAAGGCGGTCAGGACGCCGTCTACGACTTGCTGCATCGCGGCCTGCGAGCGGTGAGTGAATGCCTCATCCGGGACGAATGAATCGACCGCATCATGCGTAACGTTTTCACCTCGCTCCAACAATTCTTCCAGCACCAGAACACGGTCACTCAGAACCGCAACCTCGCGCATCAAAGAGATGAGCGCGCGGCCGACATTGTCGATCTGCTCAGGCTTTAGAAAATCGGCCTGAGGAAGGTTAAAGTCCTTTGGGTCTTTCCCGCTCACGGTTTGCGGCCTTGCACAACATGCGGGTACATGCCCTCTGCCTTCACATCGACAAAGCCCGCTGCGCGCGCGATCTCGGCCAAATCAAGGCTGGCCGATGCGCGCCAATGCGGCTCTCCGCCATAGGATGCGCCGCGGTCCGCCTTCCAAGCCGACAGCTTGTCGAGATCAGCATAGCGGGTGACGTCCGACATGATCATGTCACCCCCCGGCTTGCAGACACGGAATGCCTCGGCAAACACGTTCTTGATCGCGTGCTCTGGCAATTCGTGCAGCAGAATATAGCTGCTCACGAGGTCAAAGCTGTCCGCTTCAAAACCGGTCTCTTCGGCAGAGCGCTGGAACAGCTGCCAGTCCCAGCCATTGTCATTGGCAGTGCGCCATGCGTGGTCCAGCATCTGCGCCGCCAGCTCAACACCATACACTTTCGCATCCGGATAGGTTTCCTGAAGCGCAACCGTGAAGTGCCCGCTCGAGCATCCCATATCGAGGATCTTATCGTAGTGACCCTTTGGCGCCATCGCGGCGACATTGCGGCGCTGCTGAAAAATCCCGCCGGGAAAGAAGCGCGCGACCATTTTGCGATGGATCAACTCACCATGGATAAAGCCCTGTTTGGGATGGCGGTCCCAGCCCCCGGTTGTGCGATGAAAATCGACCCCGTCCCAATAATCGGGCGCGACAAAATCAGGGTCCACTTCCAAAGTGGCGGGTCCTTTACCAGTGCGCTCAAACACGGGCTTGAGATCGCCTTTGATTTCCTCGAACGCCGCAGCCGCGACCTTGCCATGGTTACGGCCATGCCAATCGCCAACCAGCTGTTGCGTCGCAAAGGCTGCGCTGCCTGAAAGAGCCTCATCCATATGAGCCTGCCGCTCATCGAGGTCGTCGGGAAGCGCATCGACATCTGGCACCGCTGCCTCAATATCGGCATTCACCGCATCGCGCAGACTGCCCGAAGCCATCAGCATTTGGACCATAAACTCCACCGAGGCGCGGCCGCGCTGGCGAAGGTTCGGATTATCAAGGGCCTGTTTCATCATGCGTTGCTCTTCACGTTTCATTCTTAGTTTGAGGAGTTAGGTCTTCTTCGGTCAATTTGTAGCCTGAGAGCAGCACCACGCCGATCACGTAGAACACAGCAGGCAGCCACGAAACGGCCAGCAGCAGAGCAGTGTTCACACCGTCTCCCTGCGGCGCATCCAACGGCAAGTCCTTGTTGAAACCCACCCAGCTGAGTGCAATGCCGACGATCAGCGGGCCAATCGCCCCGGTCAGTTTCTCGACAAAGCTGTAGAGCGCCGTGAAGGCGCCTTCGCGGCGCACGCCCGTGCGATTGGCGTCTTCGTTGATGATGTCTGTGAGCATGCTCATCGCCATGATCACATTACCGCCAAAGGCGATGCCGACCACTGCGGCGCGCATTAGGATCGACCACATTGGCTCGTCTGGTCCCGCAAGCGACCAGCTGAGCGCGTAGAGAATGTTGACGGCCGCCGCTACGTAATAGGCCGCCTTCTTTCCGTAGCGCTTTGAGAAAGCCACCAGCACAGGCGAGAACACGATTGTGGAGATCGATACGACCACAAAGAACGTGCCGAGCGCAGTGAAGTCACGCATGAGATATTGCACGAAGAAATAGGCCATCGCTGCGCCCATCGTCTGCACGCCCATCAATTGCGAAAACTTTACCCCGATCAGGCGCAGAAAATGCCCGTTGCCAACAACTGCGCCGAATTCCTCGCTCAATTGCTCAAATTTGTTCTTCTCACTCGCTTCCTCAGGAGCCGTAAAACGGGCCTTCGCGGTCGTGAAGTAAGCGGCCATCATCGAGATGAAGATCATCACCCCGCCAATTACGCCGACGGTGGCCCAACTGCTCGACTCGTTCGTGCCAAGGTAATCGAGTAGGAACTTCACCCCGGCCCCGGCCACCATCCCGCCAAGCGCGATGAACACCATGCGAAACGCATGGATCGACGAGCGCTCATGATAGCTGTCAGTCATCTCAGCAGGCATGGAGAGATAGGGGATATTGTAGAGCGTGTAACCGAATGCATAGACGCACAGCGCGACAAACAAATAGAGCGCAGTGATATACTGATTGTCGAATTGCGGTGCCGTAAAAACCGCAGCGAAACTGGCTGCGCTCAATAGCGCACCCCAAGGCAGGAATGGCCGACGCCGTCCCTTCGTTGAATGGTGCCGGTCGCTCCACATGCCAACGATCGGATCGGTGACCACATCGAACAACTTGCTGACAGTAATCACCGCCCCGGCAAGCCACGGATCGATCCCAAGAATACTGACCGCAAACAGCAGGATCACCCCTGCAATCCCGTTCATCAGCAGAGCAACGCCAAAAGCACCGGTCGACCAGCCGAACTTCAGGCCAAAGGGCAATTGCCCTTGGGACGAGCCTTTTGAGGGAGCAGCATCGGTTGCGATAGAAGCGTTCATCTCGGTTGTGGCTCCGGCATTGATTCAGGTGATCCCGCAAAGGCATCGCCAATCAGGAGGTTGGGAAGAAACGAATTGTCCCATTCTGCATCTTCCGGCGGGCGACCACCCATTCTCAAAACCACCATATTCGCTGATGGGATAACATAGACAACTTGGTTGCCGTTCCCGTCGAACAGGAAGAGATCTTTGTCCACATAAGGCTCTGAATGCAGAACCTTGCCATAGGGTACCGACGGATGAGCAAAACCGCGTCGTTCGATGTAGTTATGCGGCAACCAGACGCCCAGCCCGTAATAGGGATTCTCTGCGGTCCCTTCGCGCATTTCGGCGACATACCCCTCAGGCAAGAGCCGCTGCCCTTCCCACAAGCCATCCTGCAACAACAGCGCGCCGAAACGGAGATAGGTTTGCGCCGGCAAAAGCACACAGCACCCCGAATGCGCGGTGCCTCCGGGGCGATTGACCCATATCTGGCCACCCTCAGCACCAAGCGGCTCAAGCAGCGCCTCGGCTAGGTAATCGCCATACCGCATGCCGGTTGCGCGCTCTAAAAGAGGTGCGACCATTTCCGAGGTCGCATTGGCGTATTCATAGCGCGTGCCCGGCTCATGGGTCAGCGGGTAGTCATTGATGATCACCTCATCATGCCGAGGATGCAGATAGGCCCGGTTCAAAACATCGGTGGGATCAGGCGCAAACCCTTGAGGTTTGAACCCAGTGCGCATGTCGAGCAGATGCCGAATGAGGATTTTGCTGCGTTCGGGATCATCGCGCCATTCGGTGATGAAATCGGAAACCGGTTGATCGAGGGATTGGATGTGTCCCTGCTGCAAAGCTCGACCGATCAAAATGGCTGTAATCGGCTTTGCCAGAGATTTGGAGACGAGCAGGCTATCCCGCTCAAAATCGCCAAAATAGGCTTCCTTCTCCAACTCGCCATCGCGCCAGATGAGCAAAGCGGAACTGTTGCGTTCAGATGCGTATTCGCGCGCCTTATCAAGCGTCGATTGAGAGAGTGTAGCGGCGGCGCGGTTAACCAGAGGCTCAACATTCTCCGAACCACTTACGGGCTCCAACGTGTCGTATGCACCCAGCCCCGCGCCGCCGCTCCCCCCTTCGGCCAAGCGATTGAAACGCTGCATGTAGCGCGCTTCGTCTTCGGCCGCATAAACCGTGCCTGGGGTAGATGTTGATAGAACTGAGGAAGGCTCAACTGCCGCTCCCGACATGCATCCGGCAAGTGTCAGAGTGAGCATGCCTGCTCCCGCTAGCGAGTAGCGCTGATCCCGGATGAGCGTCTGGAAGTTCCTCAACATCATGCGTGTTCCTAAACTGCGCTTTTGCGGTTGCGTCGTTATTGGACTTATCTACCCGCCTGTCGGGGAAGGTCCATCAGCTAAGCAGATCGACCTCCAACCCGGACCCTTCTCTCTCAGCAGCCGCCCATATTGCCTGAGCAGAAGCTAAATCCTGCGCCGCAACGCCAAGCGATTTGTACATGGTGATCTCATCGGCGCTGGTGCGGCCTTCGATTGCACCATTGGCAATCTCGCCAATCTCGGCAGCGATATGCGTTTGTGTGACCTCTCCTGCTTCAATCGCGTTGAGCAGTTCTCCTGCGGCCGCCATCGCAGCGGGCCGATAATCGACGACAAAGCGGCTGCGCTTCACAGCTTCGCTGTCCACTTCTGCACTCGTCGGTATGGCTGCGCCTACCAGATTGATATGCTGACCCGGTTTGAGCGCAGCGCCCGTCAGGATCGGCTCTTTGGCAGAGGTAGTGGTGCAAATGATATCAGCATTAGCCACTGCATCATCGGGAGTAGCTTGCGCTGTCGTTGTTCGTCCGGTTCGCTCTGCGATAGACGCGGCAAACGCCCTTGCCCGGTCAGGGTCGCGGCCCCAGACATTAATGTGATCGATAGGGCGCACCGCCATCATTGCATCGACATGCCGCGCGGCCTGCTCTCCATTGCCAATAATCGCCAAGCGCGTTGAATCTTCGCGCGCCATCAATTGTGTGGCTAGCGCGCTTGCCGCTGAGGTTCGGATAGCGGTGAGCGAAGAACCTTCTATCATCGCCAGCGGCACGCCTTTGATGCTGTCAAACAGCATGACCATCCCGACATGGGTGCCCAGCGGGTCAGGCTTTCCGTCAATCAGCGGACGTTCGTATTTGCACACCAGCTTAATACCAAAACACGCATCATCGCTCTTGCCCGCGGTTCCCAGCGAACCGGGCATGATCGCCATCTTCCCCGCTGCGCCCGGAACCGGCATAAACTGGCGGATCGGCAAGTTCACATCACCCGCCGAGGTGGCGATCATGGCAGTGCGCATCACATCGACACAGGCACCAACCGGCATAAGCCGTTCGACTTCGGATTGAGAGATGATCCGCATGATTTAATCCGTATTTCGAGGGGGTAGAAAGCGCATTTTGTTCATCACATCCTGAACATTTTCAGGGCGATCGAACGGTTCGGGCATAGGTTCGCCCGGTTCGCGTTCTTTTCCGATGGCATAGAACCAATCCTCCAGCCCCGGCGGGAAGAAGACCCAGAACATTTTCATATCCTTGGTCCCGGTATTCTTAATCCAATGTGTGCAATTGCGCGCAAACAGGATGGTCGTGCCGGCGGTGAACTTGGTCACTTCACCGTCGATGTCGACTTCACCCTCGCCTTCATAAACGAACACAAGTTCATGATTTTGCCGATGCCCGTGCTCGCGCACCATGCATCCGGGCGGAAGCAATTGAGTGCCGCTGGACCACGTATCATAGGGCATGTTGTCGGGCGTCAGATTGACATCAACATAGCCGCGCGAAGGCATTGGCTGCCATAGTGAGCGCCCCTCATCCGGACCTACAATGACGGACTTACCTTTGGTGATATGCCCCACAGGTGGGTGAACTGACATGGCGATTTCCTCAGGCGGTTAGAAATTCAAGAACACGCGGATTGTATTCAGCGGTCGCAGCGATGGGGCAAAAGTGCCCACCACTGGCGAGCAGATGCGTATGCGCACCGTCAATCAAATCACCCATCTCTTCGGTGAAGCCGGGCGGTGTTACCCCATCATCCTCGGCACCAATGCAGAATGTGGGCACTTTGATCTTGTGAAGCTCACTGCGCAGATCATGGGTGTAGACCGCGTTGATCCGCGATAGCTCAACCTCCAATCCGGGAAAGGCAGCCAGCCGCTCTTCCATGAACTGGCGGGCATCGCTCATCTGTTCCTGCAAGGCGCGTGGTGGCATCGCCAGATATGTGCCCATCGTCAGATATGCGAGCGGACCACAGCTGATCAGGACTTCGCGCCGTGTGCGAAACAGTTCTGTCAGATAGGTGTCCGGCCCTGCCCAGCTGCATGACAGCACGAGTTTGCTGAGCCGCTCCGGTGATCCAACCGCAATATGCTGACCAATCGCGCCGCCGGTTGAATGGCCGACCAATGCGGCGCTTTCGATGCCCATCGCATCCATCATCGCCAACACATCTTTGGCCATATGTTCAGCGCCATAGACGACTTTATCCGGTGTGCTGTCACCACAACCGCGATGATCGAAGGTGATGACGCGGAAGTGCTCAGCGAAATCCTGCACCTGCTTGTGCCAAAACGCCCCACGCCCACCCAGCCCGGCAACCAGTAGCAGGTCAGGCCCACTACCGGTTATCTCGGTATGGATCTCGGCATCGCCAACATCCACTTTTAGGGTTTTCGTCTCGATCATAGCGTCGTGAACACCGACTTCGTCTGAAGATACAGCTCAAGCCCATCGCGGCCATTTTCACGTCCCACACCCGATTGCTTGTACCCACCCAGTGGCACATCCCAATCTGCGCCCGAGGCATTGTTAATACCAATAATGCCCGAACGGATACGCCGCGCCATGCGGTGCGCGGTCGACACGTCGCCGGTCCAAACAGAGCCAGCCAGCCCGTAATCGCTGTCATTGGCCAGCGCGATGGCTTCGTCTTCGGTCTTAAAGGTCTGAGCGACCAGAACAGGTCCGAATATCTCTTCGCGAACCACGCGCATATCGTTGGTCGTGTTGGCGATAACGGTCGGCTCGATAAAGAAGCCGCTATTGCCATGACGCTTACCACCAGAAGCGATCTCCGCGCCTTCGCTCGCTCCAAGTTCGATGTAGTCCTGAACCTTATCGAACTGCTTTTCAGAGACGATAGGGCCGATCTGCGTCTCGTCGTCGAGGCCTGCGCCCAGTTTGAGCGATTTGCCGACTTCGGCAATGCCTGCGATCACTTCATCCTTGATGTCTTCATGGACATAAAGACGCGAGGCGGCGGTGCAAGTTTGGCCTGTGTTCCAGAAAATGCTCATGGCAGAGGCCGGAATAGCAGCCTCCAGATTGGCATCAGGCATGATGATATTGGGCGATTTGCCGCCTAGCTCTAGGCTGACTTTCTTCAACCCCTCAGCCGCCGCATGAGCGATGATCTTACCAGTGACGGTCGAGCCGGTGAATGCGATCTTGTCCAAGCCCTTATGATGGATCAACGCATTGCCCGCCGTCGCGCCATAGCCTGTGACGATGTTCAGCACACCTTCTGGCAGGCCTGCTTCAAGGAACAACTCCCCAAGGCGAAGGGCGGTGAGCGATGTGTCTTCAGCAGGTTTGAGCACAGCAGTGCAACCCGCAGCCAAACATGGGCCAAGCTTCATAGCCGCCATCACGATGGGGTAGTTCCACGGCACGACCAGCGCGGCGACGCCCACTGGCTCTTTCAAAGTGTAGACGTGGTGATCACCGGGCATATTGATGTTGTGCGTGGTGCCGGTGATCTTGTCCGCCCAGCCCGCATAATACCGGATCGCGCCGATGGCTGCGAAAACTTCTCCGCGTGACGAGTTGATCGGCTTGCCCGTATCCAGCGTTTCAAGCTGCGCAAGCTCTTCGTGATGAGCTGCCATTTTGTCAGCGAGAGCATGGATCATCGCCGCACGCTCACCCGGCTTCATTGTCGGCCACGGTCCCTCGTCAAACGCCTTGCGCGCAGCGGCGACGGCGCGGTTCACATCGGCTTCGCTTGCATCAGCAATCCCGCCAAGTCGTGCACCGTCTGATGGGTTGATAATGTCGATCACACCATCGCTACCAGCAGCCGACCAATCGCCACCAATCAGCAGCTTTTTATCCTTTGCAACAAAGGACGAGGCGTCGGGTAAAACATCGATCAAAGCCATTAGATTAGTCTCCGTGAGAAATTGCTTGCGCCATTTGCCGATGCGGCTTCAACGCGATGAAAATAAGGAACAGTCCAACCACCATGGTAAGCGGCGGGGCGATGGCGAGTGAGAGGTTGATTGCGCTCGGATCGGCAAACACTTTGTCTGTCAGCCATGCGATGAAAATTGGCCCAGCCGAATATCCAAGCAGGTTTGCGACCAGCAGATAGAATGCGAGAACCTGCGCGCGCATCCTGTTTGGCGTGATCAACGGGAAGGTCGAAACGCCTGCACCGAAAGGAATTGTGCCGAGAAAAATCACCAGCGCCAATAATCCGAGTGCCGCAAAAGGCGATTCCACCAGCGGGAAAGCGATTGCGAATGGCAGCGCCGCGAGGATGGCCACCATTGGCACTTTGAGCGTCGCATCCTGCATCCCGCGCGCGAGCAGTTTTTCCGCCGCGAACCCGCCAGCCACGACGCCGACTAAGCCAGCAACCATTACAACCGGACCAAAGTATTGCCCCACTTCCAATTGCGTCCATTCGTGCACGCGAATGAAGTACGTCGGTGCCCATGCGCCGATGCCATATTGCGCGCCTGCAAAGCAGGAAAAGCCAAAGAAGAGAGGGAAAAAGACCTTCGCATGCTCTTTCAGAAAAGAGATAACTTCGAAGGCTGGCGGTGCATCATCGGTAGCGATGACCGTGTTACCTTCGCGGCGGACAGGCTCCTTCACCAGCAATAGCAGGAAAAAGACCGGAATGCTGAGCATGGCGACCGCCATGAAGGTCATTTGCCATGGCTGAAACGTACCGAATGGCAGCTGTGTCGGCCCCATTTGTTCAAATGTCGAATAGGCATAGCCGCCCAGCAACAGAGCCAAGCCTGAACCAATAAAGCCTGAACCAGTGAAAACGCTGATCGGGCCGGGTAATTTCTCTTTTGTGAAATAATCGCTGATCATCGAAAAACCGGCGGGAGAAAGGGTCGCCTCGCCCACTCCGATCAACATTCGTGCCGCAAACAAAACCGCAAAAACTGTCGCCAATCCGCTGGCAAATGTCGCGCCTGACCAACAGATTAGGCCGAACAGGATCACCCATTTGCGATTGTGACGATCAGCAATCCACGCCAACGGGATCGCCAAAATTGCGTAGAACAAGGCAAAGGAGAAACCCTGCAACAGGCTGATCTGTAAATCGGACACGCCGAGATCGAGCTTGATTGGCTCAACCATCAGATTGATAATCTGCCTGTCGATATAGCTGACAATGCCCGCCAGCGAGAGGATCACGACCGCAAACCATGCCCGTGCATTGGAATAGCGCCCTTGATCAGGCTGGGTCAGTGCAATTGTCGCCATTTGCGTCCCCTATGATTTTGCTGTTCGGTGAGCACTAGATGTCATTTTAATGTCCGACCATCGGATAAGCGGCTTGGCACCCCTCGTTGGCGGTGTCGCTTTTTGAGAGGTGATGCTGATGGAAACGCTCGAAACGCAAAGTCAGACCCAGAACAATCAAGCCATTGCGGCTTTGGAAGGCATTTGCGGCTCGCATGCGGTCCTGACCGATGAGCCCAGCCTGAGTTTCTACAGCGAGGATTTGTTTTCACGCGGTGAGATCCCGATTGCGGTTGTCAGGCCAGAGACGACCATCGCGGTTGCCAAGCTGGTCGAGCATTGCCGCGCGCAAAATATCGCGATTTTCCCGCGTGGCGGTGGCATGTCTTATAGCGATGCGTTTCAGCCGCGCGGGACGCGTGCGATCCTGCTTGATACTAGCGGGTTGGACCAGATCGAAGAGATCGACCAAGCATCCGGCCATGTAACAGCCGGCGCGGGTTGCACATGGGCAAAGCTCGATGCAGCATTGGCCAAGCACGGCCTGCGCGCCCGGTTCTGGGGTCCAATGTCGGGTGGCACGGCCACTCTGGGCGGTTCACTCAGTCAAGGATCGGTGACCTTTGGATCAGGTCATGCAGGTGCCTCTGCTAATGCGGTTAAGAGTTTTGAGATTGTGACCGGCACCGGCGAAGTGCTGCGCACGGGCTCTGATGGGAACAAAGGGACTTCACCTCACAATCGCAATTATGGCCCCGACTTCACCGGGATTTTCGCCAATGATGCAGGGGGCATGGGCATTAAAACGGCGGTCACCCTGGAGACCGAGCCGCGGCCCGAAGTCGTTTCCGGCCTGTCATTTGCCTTCGACGATTTCAACGCCATGGCCCGCATGTTTCACGAAGTCACGGTGCGCAGGCTTGCCAGCGAAATGATCGCGATGGACGCAGAGGTTGCACGGCAAAATGCGGGTCAGCCCGATATGCTTTCCGATGTGAAAGCGATGTTTAAAATTGGCGCTTCAGCCGGAAACCCCTTTGCCGCAGTGGGCCGCATGGCAAACGTCGCGCTGGGCGGGAGACGCTTTCTTGAAAAGGCGCATTATACCGCGCATTTCGTGATTGAAGCGCGGGACAAGGCCGACCTTGGCAGCAAGGTCAAAGCGATCCGTGGCTTTGCCAAAGGCGGCGACGAAATCGTCAACACTGTGCCGCTGATGACGCGAGCCGATCCATTTCCGAGCCTTCCGGTCACGCACCCAGATGGCCGGCGAATGCTGCCCATCCACGGCATCTTTCCGACACCAGCGCTCGCCGAATTCCACCGTGATTACATCGCACTCAAGGCGAGCTTTGCAGAGCGCATGGCGGCAGCTGATGTCACAATCGCAGAGTTCTTCGCATCCATCGCTGGAGCGGGATTGCTTTACGAACCCGTCTTTTACTGGCCGGATGAGCGATATCGCTATCACACGCGGATGACGCCCGACTACCTTGAGGGGAAATTGCCACAATATCCGGCCAATCCAGAGGCCCGCGAATTGGTCAAAGAGATCATTGCAGCCATGGTCGATTTGATGCGACAGCACGGCAGCAGCCATTTTCAAATCGGCCGCCTCTACCCCTGCATGAGTGCCAAAGAAGCAAGCTCTGCAAGCCTGCTCAAAGACCTCAAGCGACAGCTTGACCCCAACAATATTATCAATCCTGGAGTGCTCGGCCTGTGACACGCATTGCGATTATCGGAGCTGGCATAGGCGGGCTGACTGCGGGAATTGCCTTGCGCAAGGCCGGGTTTGACGTCTGTATCTATGAACAAGCGCCTGCCTTTGGCGAAGTCGGCGCAGGCATCTCCATTTCCCCCAATGCCGTGCATGGGCTAAGGTCGCTGGGCCTTGGTGAGTTCTTGGACAGCAGCTCAAACGAACCGCTTGAACAGCAGCTTTGCCATGGCTCTACCGGAGAATTGCTGCAACCGATTGACCGGCGCGGAACGCGAGAACGGTATGGCGCACCCTATCTTCAACTGCACCGCGCCGATCTGCTCAACGCGCTTATTGATGCGTTCGGGGTAGAGAATTGCGCTATGGAGCACAGCCTTGAGAGCATCGCATCACGCGATGACGGGGTCATGCTTAGCTTCGCCAATGGAGCCACTATCGAAGCGGATGCTGTTATCGCTGCCGACGGTCTGCGCTCGGTTGTCCGCGACGCGCTGTTCGATACGAAGCCACCGGAATTTAGCGGCCATATCGCCTATCGCGGGCTGATCCCCGCAGAGCAGCTTTCGCCGCGATCCGCCGAAGCGCTCAACATCAACCACCTCGCATTTGGCCGAAACATTGTCACCTATCCCGTTCGAAAGGGAGAACTGGTCAATGTCGTGGCCCTGTCCAAAGCCGATGGTTGGGCTGATGAAGGATGGTCGGTTAAAGCAGACAAAGCGCAATTGATCGCCAAATATGACGGGTTTGCGCCCTATGTTCGTGAAGTGCTGGAACAGGTGTCAGAAGAGGAGCTGTTCTGCTGGGGCCTGTTCATCCGCGAACCATTAGAGAAATGGCGCGCAGGCCGCACCGTTTTGCTTGGCGATGCGGCGCACCCCATGCTGCCCTATATGGGCCAAGGCGCATCTTGCGCGATTGAGGATGGTGTTGTTCTGGGCCGAGCATTTGCAGCATGCGACGATATTGACGCGGCTCTGGATTGTTATGTCGCGACCCGTATTGAGCGAGCATCAACACTTCAACGCGAAAGCAATTTGGGCGGTGAGCGCCTACAAGCGATTGACCCAGACATGTTCCGCGACACGCCAATCAAGGACGAAGACGCTTTGGGCATCTTCGCCTATGATCCGGCCACAACGCCGCTAATTCAATGATTGCCTAGCTTAGGCCTCGGGCTTGCGTGCAATAATCGACTGCAGGAACTCATTGGACACAGCGGGACCCTCTTCGAGCACGAAGCCTGTTTCCTCAAGAACACCTTTAAAATCCGAAGCGACGAAGGCGGGCGAATAAGGCTCACAATTGTCGCGGCTGTCATTGTCGATCATGAAGCGATAGCCAGCCGGCATCTGAATTTGGTCGTTATTGTTGGGGAACTCGTAGATCGAGAATACGCCGCCTGGACGCAGAACACGGAAGGTCTCTGCGAGGATTTCCTTCATCTTCTTCACTGGTACTTCGTGGAAGAGAATATAGGACAAGACCATGTCAAACTGACCATCGGCAAAGCCGCTATCCTCGGCCAAAGCCTGTTTGAAATGCACATCCTTGCCGCGCTGCGTCGCCCGCATATGCGCATAGCGGATCAACGGCAGGCCAACATCCAGCCCCCAAACCTCTGCATCGGGATAGAGGTCCTTCAGGACGGTCGTCGCCTGACCAATGGAACAACCAATATCGAGAATATTCTCAATCTTACCATCAGCAGGCCTAGTCGTTTTTTCCGCGAGCTCGATATGCAGCTCGTCCTGATCGTTGAAGCCTTCGTAAAAGATCTTCGTGCCGTAGTGAAAGACAGGTCCGCCCAGTGGGTCGTCGGTGTAGCCGCCTGGCTGACAGTGAATTTCGCAGCGTGTGTATGGGGGCGGCTCGAATGTCGGATCGTAGTGGATATTGTCCGGGTTCGATTGCTCTGCCGCTTCCATATCTTTCAGCAGCTGATCGGATTTGCGCAGAAACGATTTGCGCGTGCCGCGCCACATCATCTCTTGTTGTGAACGAACGAAGCGCTGCCAAGTCGGCGTGAATGGCACCTGTTTGAACACCCGCTTTACTTCATTGAGCGGCACCTCACCATTGTCCGATGGCTTGGCAACGTCACCTTCTTCTAACGCAGCGTTCAGCGCCGCCTCGCCATTGGCCGCCATCACCGGAAATCCGCGCTGAATGGCGAATTTCCGGAACGACGTGACGAATTCAAGGTAGCTCTCATCAGCCAAAGTGGTTGGGCGTGGCAAAACGCCGATAGTACCGCGGTCCATCAAATCACTCCTGTTCCGTATCAGCCGCTTGGCTAATGCTATGCGTTGGGCGGCGTAGGAAGGCGCCGAAAATCTGATCAACGAACGCATCGCGTGCTTCGGCTCTGCGCGCGATCTCTGCGTCATCTGGCATGTGCGCTTCGATGGCTTCGGACACTGGGATGCCCTTGTCCTCAAGAATTTTCTCTAACACCATAACGCGATCATTACTGGTCCAGACCGCCGCTGACAGCTCAAGCAATGCGTCGAGGATGTTGTCAGTGACGACGTTGTCGAAGTAAATCCGGCCGCGTCCCCCGACTTCCTCGCCGAGGTCAACTGGCACTTCATTTTCGCGAAGCTGTTCTTCCATTGCGATCTTTCCTCGTTTCTTGCCTTCTGCGTGGCCGGAGCCCGAAGCAAATTCCAGAGTGTTTGCTCATTCATCCGCATGACGGATACTAACGGTTCGGATATCCCATTTGATCCCGCATTGGAGCAAGGCCTTAACCCATGAGCACCAATCTGGAAAAGACCAGTGGCTTGCGCAGCATGCTCGCATCGGGCGAGATTGTTGCTGCGCCGGGCATCTATGATCATATGAGTCTGCTGATGGCGAAACGCGCAGGCTTCAAAGCTGCCTATGCCTCGGGCTATTGGGGGACTGCATCGGCGCTGGGTGAACCGGATGTCGGTATCGCCGGTGCGAGCGACTTCCTTTCGATTTTTGGGCGGTTCGCCGAAAAGGCCGGCATCCCCGTAATTGCCGATGCCGACACAGGTTTTGGAAGCCTCACCAATCTGGACCGCGCAGTGCGCGCCTATCAACGTGCCGGTATTGCTGCGATGCAGATCGAGGATCAGGGCTTTCCCAAAATATGCGGCCATGTCGGGCGCGCGCAATCTGTTGAAGCTGATGAGATGGTTCGCCGCGTTCGCGTGGCGGCAGAGGCACGCGGTGATGGCGATATGCTGGTTATTGCACGCACGGATGCGCGCAGAACCGAAGGGCTCGATGCGGCGATCGACAGGCTCCATGCTTATTCGGCGGCAGGCGCAGACATTCTGTTTTTGGAAGCACCCCAATCGGAGGAAGAAATCGCGAAAGCTGCGAGCGCGCTGGACAAGCCATTGTTGCTCAACGCTGCACATGGGGGTGTCACACCTATCCTCTCGCCTGCCCAATACGAGGAATTGGGGGTCGCGATGGTGATCTATCCAGCCGGTGCGCCACTCAGCGCCGCACAAGCTGCCTTGCAGTTTTACGAAAATCTTGCTGCTGGCGATCCCAACACAGCCGAAGACGGCATGTTCGATTTTGCCGAAATGTCACGGCTGCTTGGCATGGATGATGTTGTGGCATTTCAGAAGCGTCACGGAGCACCGTAATGCCGCGGGCTATCAAAGCTGCAGTCTGCGAAGGCAACGGTGCGCCACCGCGCATCGAGACGTTGCAACTCGATGATCCTGCCTCCGATGAACTGGTGATTGAGGTTGCAGCCGCTGGCATCTGCCACACCGATCTCGGTATTGCTCAATGGTCCCAGGAACCGCGCGTATTCGGGCACGAGGGCGCAGGCACCATTGTCGAAATGGGCGATAGTGTCACCGGCTTTTCCATTGGCGACAGAGTCGTCGCAACATTCGGTTTTTGTGGGTCTTGCTCCGTTTGTTCAGCCGGACGGCCTGCCTATTGCATGGACGGTATCGCGCTTAACATCGAGAGCCAGCGAGCCTGCGACCGCCCTGCCCTGACCCGGCCCGATGGCAGCGTGGTCGGAGGGGCCTTTTTCCAGCAAAGCTGCTTTGCATCGCATGCACTGGTGACGGAACGAAACATCGTGAAAATCCCGGACGGCCTGAGCTTTGTGAACGCTGCACCATTGGGTTGCGGCATTCAAACGGGCGCGGGTGCAGTGTTCAACCAGCTTGATATCAAAGCCGAGCAACCCATTGTGATCATTGGCTGTGGAACGGTCGGATTGGCTGCAATGATGGCTGCAAAGATCATCGGTTGTGATCCAATCATCGGTGTCGATCTGGAGGATAATCGCCTCAAACTGGCGCGCGAATATGGCGCGACGCATACATTGGATGGCGCGGCAGAAGACCTCTCTGGCGCGATCAAGGAAATCACATCGGGCGGCGCAGCAGCGGTGCTCGATGCGGCGGGTACACAGCACACTTTTGAGCAATCCCTCCATGCGTTGCGACCGGGCGGGACATTGGGCACACTCACATTGCCCGGCGAATTTGACGAACCCATCAAGCATCCCGGCGGCATCCTGTTTCTCACCACCAAGATCGTCGGCGTGATTGAGGGGGATTCCGTGCCGGACAAATTTTTGCCGCAACTCATCAAACACTTTGAGGATGGTCACATGCCGTTTGACCGCCTCATTGAGACATTCCCATTCGAACAGATCGCAGATGCTTTCGAAGCCATGCACACCAAGCGCGCGATCAAACCGGTCCTTACTTTCGGAGCCTGACATTCCATGAGCGCAATCGAAATCATCCGCACACAGACGGTAGAGACGATCGTGGACATTCCCGTCGTGATTGTTGGCGGTGGCGGTACAGGGCTGTGCGCAGCCTTGGCGGTGCGCGATGTCGGGAGCGATGCGTTGGTTGTTGAACGCGATCGTCAGCCATTGGGTACAACATCCATGTCGACCGGCCTGATCCCGGCAGCGGGCAGTGCAATCCAGCAAGCAGAAGGCGTCGAGGACACGCCCGAACTCTTCGCAAGTGATATTGTCGGCAAGACTAAGGGACAGGTCGACACAGATCTCGTCGCGCATCTCGCCAAAGAATCCGCGCAAACAATCGACTGGTTGGCGGGCAAACACAAACTCGCTCTCAGCCTGGTCGACGGGTTCACCTATCCCGGCCATTCCGTGCGCCGTATGCATGGTATGCCCAGCCGCTCTGGCGGCGAATTGATGGGCGCTTTGTCCTCAGCCTGCGAAGATGCAGGGGTGGATATCTTCACAGAGAGCACCGTCGATAAGCTATACGTCAACAAAGATGATCAGGTGATCGCGGTCGGCTGCACGCGCCCGGATGGATCGGAAGATACCATCGGATGCGAAGCGGTTATCCTCGCCTGTTGCGGCTTTGCGGGCAATCAGGACATGGTTTCCGAACTCATCCCAGAACTTGAGCATGCGACCTTTCATGGTCATCCGGGGAACAAGGGCCATGCCATCGCGTGGGGCCGCGAATTGGGCGCGGCGATGGCTGACCTCTCTGCCTATCAGGGGCATGCCGGTCTCGCTGCCGGGTATGGCATTCCGATCCTGTGGCCGCTGATTGCACAAGGCGGCATTCAGGTGAACCGCGCCGGAAAACGCTTCGCCAACGAAGCCTCTGGATATTCGGAGCAAGCTGTCGAAGTCCTGCATCAAGAAGGCCATGTCGCGTGGAGCATCTATGACAAGGCCCGGCACAAGGTCATGGAGCAGTTTGACGACTATCAACAGGCCATATCGGCGGGATGCTTGATCATAGCGGACAGCCTTGAAGAACTGGCTGAAAAAGCTGGAGTGGGTGCAGTCGGATTGGTGAAAACGGTCGAGCAAACACGGGCGTTGATCGACAGCGGGAACAAAGATGAATTTGGCCGCAGCTTTGCCGGGAAAGCAAAGCTGGCAGCGCCGTTCTACGCAGTGAAAGTCACAGGCGCATTGTTCCACACTCAGGGCGGGTTGGAAGTTGACGAACATGCCCGCGTGCTGCGCGCAGACCGATCCCCGTTCCCCAATCTCTATGCTGGCGGCGGTGCGGCGCGCGGAATTTCTGGTCCGGGCGCGGATGGATATCTGGCAGGCAATGGTCTGATGACGGCGACGACTTTAGGCCGCCTCGCAGGCGAGCATGCTGCGAAAGCCGTAGCCCAAAACTAACGAGTGACTTGGCTCATAATCTTTAGTGAAGCTCGCCCATGCCGACGCTTTGGCTGATGCTCTTGGCGGTGCTCTGCATCGCGCCCAAGAATTTCTCGATCGCCTCGTTCGGTTTGATTGCCGATGCAAAATAAATGAGCGCCATCGACCCGATCAGCCGGCCTTCCATATCCCTTAGGGGCACTGCCAAGGAAGAGGTTTTGCCAGGTTCAAAATTATAAAGATTGCGCGCCTGCAAGGCATAGCCAGCTTCGCGAATATTCTGCAGCGCCACCCCGTCTGACAACAACAGCAGGCCTGTTTGCGCAGACTCGTTGTCGGTGGCTTCCAACGCGTCCTGCACCATCGCGCGCTCCTCCGCATCGCAATTCGCCAAATACGCTTTGCCGGTCGCACATTCTGCAATCGGTAGTGTGAAACCGGGATAGTAATTGGTGAAGGTGAGCGAGGTCATCTTGTGCGTGGATTCGCGCACCATCATCCGCGTGCCAACACGGGTGGCGATTGAGATTGGCCAGCCGACATCGCGGCACAATTGCTCCAAGTGCGGGCGGGCTTCTGCAGCCAGCAAATCTTCTGTCTGGAAACCCGTGGCCAGCGATTGAACCAAGGCGGTCACACGGTAGCGCTTGCGCCCTGGCTCTCGCTCTATCAGCCCCTCGTGAAGAAGCGTTTGGACGATCCGACAGGCAGTCGCATAGGGAACTTCGGCACTGCGCGAAACTCCCATGAGAGTGATCGGGCCATCGCGGCTTATAGCCGACAAGACAGAGAACCCTCGGCTAATCGCTCTGACTGGTACGCCCCGTTCCATCTGCACCTCCGAAATCTAACCACTATGCGGATAGAACGTCTGGATCACAGATACAATAGCGCGCTTTCAATCGGTCGATGGACGGTCAATTGCAGCCGATTAATGGGCCTGTTTGCTTAGCTTATGTTGGAGTTGCGCCAGCGCCCGGTTCTGTTCATTGCCCACGATGCAAACACCCTCATCGACGCCCATCCCCGGCTTAGCCAACATCATACTCGCCTGCATCGCCAACGCGACATGCACGCAGATACGAGCCGAGAGATCCGTCTCGGCACTGGTCCCACCAGAATAGGCGCCGATACCCCGTTCCTTTGCATAAGCGAGCGCGCGCGCTGTATCGAGCAGACTGCCGACATCGGGCGTCTTCACCTGAATAATATGCGCCGCCCGCGCGTCGCAAAAATCGCGCACGTCATCCAGGTTGTTACAATGCTCGTCTGCGACAACCCTTGCCGTCGTTCCCAGCCGATCAAGCTGCGCGACAAGGGCTGCATATTTGTCGATTTGCTCTGCGCGATCACCGTAATCGACAGGGCTTTCAATCAGCAGCTCAAAACCCGGAACCGCATCAGCGCATTTGGCCATAAAGGCGGCAACCTCAATCGGATCACGGCTGTGACCAAGGCCAATCCAGCCATAGAGATCAAAGTGCAAAACCGGCTTATAACCCGGCTGACCCAGCTCACCGATGCGCGCTGCGACCCAGCGGATATAGTCGAGAAACGTCTCTCCACCTGACCCAAACTTCTCGCGTGAGTTAATCAACCCATGGGGCAGAACATCGACCTGTTTGAGGATCATCTTGTCGACATTGAGCTTTCGCTCATCGCCGCTTTGGGAGAAAATCGGGATACGCGCTGCTGGCAGTGGCTGATCAAAAATATCGCACACGACTTCTGTGATCGTGCATTTTTGGGCGTAAGCCGCCGCACCTAGAAGCGCTTGGCTGAACCCATATCGGATCGCCATCGGAATATGCGTATCGCCATCTGCCTCAAAGCATACAGCGCAATTGTCCGCCACATCCGCGCAGTCGCGGCCAATCACCTTGGGGATCACGGTGTCGCGGCAAATCTGCGCGATTTTCTCCTGATTGAACAGCGGGTCGCGGCCTGCTGCACCCGAATATTGGACGCTTACCATATCACCCCACACAACAGCGCCATCGCTCAGGCACAGTCCCACGCTAAGTGCACTCGATGGCATTCGGATTTGCGAAAATCCTTCCGTCATCGGAGCCCCTGAATAAGCAAAGCCATCATGGTCCACGCCAGCGCGGATGGCCGCTTGGTCATCGTAGAAATATGCCCCATTGGCTGGTGCCAGAATTACGTCTTCGATTTGGGGCATGGCTGCGTTTCGCTCTTCAATGGATATGGCTTGTCTTATGGTCTGCGCTGCCATCGCGTTCGCAGCAGCGACCGGGAATTCAAAGGGTTGAGGAGCGCGATATTCGCATGTCGGTTATTGGCTGGTGCTCGGGCTATTGCACAAATTCTTAGCTCTCTAGATATTTGGCCAAGACAATTGGCAGCAGAGCTTTGCGTCGATGCCGCAGGAAATCGCCGCGGCCTGGCGAGATCGCACGAGCGGGTTTGCCGAGCATGAGCCGAGTGCGGACAACCCGCTGGAGGATATCCGCAACACTGCCAAGATCGAAGCGGTGATCAGAAAGGGGCGCTATTTGAGCAACGCAGACTTGGCCGCGATGAAGAGCGCGGTAGCGAGCTTAGAGTAACGCGACACGGCTTGCGTCCCCATTTCAACACATGCCCGCAACCGCCATGCGACAACTTTTCGCGCGCTTGGTTGACTTATCCGCGCCCATCACAGAGCGAGCGGCGAGATTTTTGAGCCAATGGGCATGGGACAGGGTGCGGTGATGAAAGCAACAGCGGCAATTTTGGACAGTATCGGCCACGAGGGGCCCTATGCGCAAACAGCGCCGTTGCGCATCGCCGAAATTGAGCTGGAGGCACCGGGTGCCGATGAATTGCTGCTCAAGATCGAGGCAGCCGGACTGTGCCACAGCGACTTGTCCGTGATCGATGGCAATCGCCCGCGGCCCATGCCCATGGCGATTGGTCACGAAGCAGTTGGCACAGTGATCGAGGCAGGTTCCAACGCCGCCGGACAATTTACTGCCGGAGACCGCGTCGTCCTCTCTTTCATGCCGAGCTGCGGTCATTGCAAGCAATGCCTCTCTGGCGAAGGCTATATGTGTGGCCACGGTGCCGCGGCGAATGGCGCTGGCACCTTGCTGAGCGGTGAGCGGCGCATTTGCGAGCATGATCACGAGGTAAACCATCACCTTGGCGCATCAGCCTTTGCCAGCCATGCAGTCGTCGACCGGCGCTCTGCAGTGAAGGTCGACAGCGATATCCCGGTTGAGATCGCCGCTCTGTTCGGCTGCGCCGTGCTAACCGGTGTGGGCGCTGTGCTGAATACGGGACAGCTCAAGTCAGGCGAAGCGGTGCTCGTCTATGGCCTGGGCGGAGTTGGCCTCGCTGCCTTGATGGGCGCGCTGGCTGGCGGCGCTAACCCAGTGGTCGCAATCGACCCCATGCCTGAAAAGCGCGCGCTTGCCATTGAGCTGGGCGCAGCGGCGGCCTTTGCGCCCGATACGGATGAAGCTGAAATCATCGCCGCATTGGGCGACAAGCCCGATCTGGTTGTCGAAACCGTCGGCAAAGCGGATGTGCTGGCTGAAGCCTATGCGGCGGCACGGCGCGGCGGGCGGATCGTAACCGTCGGCCTGCCGAATCCAGCGGATATGCTTTCTATTCCAGCTGTCTCGCTCGTCGGGGACGGTAAAACCCTGATGGGCAGCTATATGGGATCATCGATCCCAGCGCGCGATATTCCCCGCTACATCGCCCTGTGGCGCGCGGGCAGGTTGCCTGTGGAACGCCTGCTGAGCGGGACCGGTAAGCTTGCCGATATCAATGCAATGTTTGACAAGCTCGCCAGCGGAGAGGCCATTCGCCAGATCGTTATTCCTTGAAGCTTGGACATGGATAAGCAGTTCCGGGGCCAGAACAGCATTGACGCGTTCGGTCTGATCGTCCTTTCGGATAAGCGAGAAGCAGCTACCCTCCGCCAGTGTCCGCCGCAGGAAGCTTTGCATCGTCAATTCGATAAAAGGTCTGCCCGTCTTCCTCACACTGTCGCAAAAGCACGAAGAATTCCGATCCATCCTGACCTGCGATTTGGTCGAGCATCGCTGCTGGCTGGTTCCCCAACTGCGGCGGGGAAAGCAAGCCTGCGCCACCCCTATCGGTCAGTGGGACGAGCGCAAATTCCTCATCGCTAGCCATGCGCGCGGAGAAGGTAGCGTGCGGTTCCTGCTCCATATAACCGAACAGCTTCAGCATCCTCGTCTCGGTATGTTCAAAGGCCATTCCGTCGCGCGCTTTATTGTTGTGCCATGAGCAAAGCGGCATCAAATAACACTCGCCACCGACCGGAACGCTCCCATCTTGATTTACGGTCATATGTCCGCCGACCGAAAATTTGGGATGCGATGTCTGTCTCAGAGGTTGGATATTGGTGACGTAACATTCGCCGTCGATCCCACGATCGCGCAACAGGCTGCGCCAGTTGTGCCCGTCGATCTCAGGATCGTCACTGCTCCCGTCGACATTGAATAGGACGCCGCTGAATTCGACGACATCGGCGTGAGTTGACAGCAACCTCGTGCCTTCATGCCTCCGCACAAAGTCGATCAACAATTGCGCTTCTTTGGATATTGGCATCTACCCCTCCCCCCTTAAAAATTTGAAACTGTTAAACATTCATCCTGATTAGTTTATTACAAATATTGATCATACTCACCCCTAGTTAGATCTCACATTCGTTTGTGCCATTCAATAGATTCCCCGATTAAATAGCCACTTTCAAATTATCGTTGGATAATGTATTTTTGCGACTTGGTATTATTGGGGAAGGCCATGGAAACGCGCATGTCGAAGCTCGATAGCGGACTTTATGAGTTGAATGTCGAGAACTCTAGTGAACAATTGTTGATTTCGGAAGGCAATAGTCATCTCGACATCGTCGTCCCGCTTGAGAAAGGCGATACGAAGTCACTCTCTCTCGATCCCGCAGAACACCGTCAGATGCGGACGACAGCGTTCGACTTGTCCAACATGGTTTCGCTCAAACTGGTGGTGGCTCCCGGCACCGAAGATCAGGTTGCCACGGCGATCTCTGATCTCGGCGCTGAGATCACCTCGGTTGGGCGCGAAGTGGTCGTCGCCGAAGTGCCGCATAACAGGCTCGGCGATCTGGAAGCGGTGGACGAAATCCGGCGCGCCGAAGAGGCGGTAAAGCTGCAGGCGAACTTAATCGACGCGCGCGGTGATGCGACACTGCTTGATGCTGCACTCGACATCCGTGCCGATCTTAATGGGACCGGCGTGGTTGTGGGTGTGATCGACACCGGAATCGATTGGAGCCATCCCGATTTCATCAAAGACGACAAATCGCGCCTCGAGATGTTTATCCACTCGCATTACGATGAAGCGAGTGATCGGCATGTGCACGAAGAGTTCAGCCAGGCCCAGATTGACATGGCGAGACAAAATCCGGGCGACATGCCGCAAGGTGATCCGAATGGACACGGCACGCATTGCGCCTCAATCGCGGCAGGCAATGGCGCAGCATCGGCAAACACGGACTATCGCGGAGTTGCGACCAATGCGACGCTGGTTGGTGTTCGCTCTGATGGCTTGTTTGACACGCATATCATCAATGGCATCCGCCGGATATTCGAGATCGCAGGCGACAGGCCTGCGGTAATCAATCTTTCGCTCGGTGGGCATTGGGGACCGCATGACGGAACCAGCGCGATCGAGAATGTCATCGCACAGGAGAGCGGTCCAGGACGGATCATCGTAGTTGCCGCCGGAAACGAAGGTAGCGACCGCATCCATTTCGGGGCGAAGGTGGGTCAGGGCGAAACAATCGAAATTCCTTTCACAATAAGAGACGCGCTTCAGCGATTGAACGTCTGGGTGCCACGCGGTGACGAGGTCTCGTTCGAGATTGTCGACCACAATGGCGACGTGACTGTGCCCAACGGCGAAGTTCAAGAAACCGATGCGGGGGCGTTCCGGGCTGACTTGCGACAAGACCCGATCAATCGCGACTTCAACTTCATCCTTGCGGTCGCCAGCAGCCAGCGGGGGCGACGGTGGATCTTGCGCATCCATGGCGACGACATCACCGATGGATCGATCCATGCCTGGGGTCTAACTGACAACCCCAACTTGGCGCGCAATATCTTCATGACCGCCGGCACGCGCTCGCACTCCGTAGGTATGCCAGCGACCGAGGAGCGAGCAATCGCGGTTGGCTCTTTCGTGTCGCGTGAATCGTTCCTCCGTGATGGCGCTGAACAGTCGGGCGTGACAGCTGGCGCGCTGTCGTCCTTTTCCAGTCGCGGACCGACCCGCAACGGCGCGCAAAAACCCGATATCTGCGCCCCTGGAGAGTTCATTGGTGCAGCACTTTCCAGCAATAGTGAGATGGCGAATAATGCGCGCTTTGCAAATCGCCGGTTCGAAGGCGACAAATACGTCTCGATCCAGGGAACATCGATGGCGACACCGTTTGTCACTGGCATGATCGCGCTCATGCTCCAGATGGAACCCAACCTTACGCCAGAAGAAATCAAGAAGATGCTGCGCGTGACTGCTCGGCGCGATGCGCAGACTGGCGGGGTGTGGAACAGGAACTTCGGCTATGGGAAGCTTGATGCCGAAGCGCTGATTTCTTATCTTGAAAGAAATCTAGCCTAGCGGAAGAGCACAATGGCCAAGAAATTTTCCACGAAGAACGCACGCCGCAGCGGTGTGCCAGCCGACCTCGAGAGGTGGCTGCGGCTAAGCGAGCCTGACGATAAGGTCACCTTGATCTATCGCTTGCCGGCCTTTGGTGATGCCGATGTTATCGCCGATGCATTGGGCAAAGCGGGCGTCTCTCAGGAATCGGTTGGTAAGAACGCAATTGTGGGAACGGTGGCGCAAAAGGACCTTAAGCACTCGCTCGAAGTCAAAGGCGTCCTGGGTGTCGAAATGCCATCGACACTCTCGACCAAGGTTCGTCCGGGGATGAGAAGCCGTTTCGATTTGAACAGGTCGCGAAACCTCCGCTCCGGTCTGAAATACAATCCGAAAATGCGCTAACTCTATCCGGATCCTTGTGTGTGCAACCAACGTCGTAACTGCGAGCGTTTGCTGCTGAGGCGACACGCGATGATAGACTTCGCGAACCTCGGTAATTGACGTGTAAGCGCGCGTGTATTCCAAGGATCGCACGACGTTGTGTTGGTCAATGAGTTGAAGTTAATCGAATGCGTGCAGTGGTTGGTCGGCGACCCTTTGTGCTGCTCTGCCTTTTGAATAGCTTTGTGTCAGATCGGCTCTGAACAACTCCGTGCAGCCCGATATTGTGGAGGAACGCGGTGAAAATTCTCACGTCATCAATTGCCCTTGTGATTGCTTCCTTCGCCACCGGGTGCACCGACCAAAATGAGACTGAAACCTCCACACTGCAGGGTCCCTATCTAGGGCAGTCTCCTCCCGGACTGACCCCGATCCCCTTTGCACCGGGACTTGTCACAACAGATGCCTTTGAAGATGGCGGTGTCTTTTCGCGCGACATGAATGAGTTCTATTTCGTGAGAGAAGGCGAACAGGATGGACAGCTCGAGACGATTGTCTTCACACAAGAAAATGGTCTTTGGACTAAGACCGTGATGGTCGGGGAAGATGCCGAGCCATACTACAGATACTTCGCGCCGGACGACAGAACGATGCATTTCGGCCAACAATATAAGGAGCGCACTGACGATGGATGGTCGGAGACCAAGAGCCTTGGACCAGATTTCGAACACATAAATATCATGAGCCTGTCTGCTTCATCGCAGGGTATGTATGTGATCGATGAAAGAGGTGAGAACGATGACGGCCTTCTTCGATATTCACGGCTGATTGATGGGGTGCGCGATGCGCCAAAGCCGTTTGGCAGTGAAATCAACAGCGGCACCCGAAATGCTCATCCGTTCATCGCTCCCGATGAATCCTACATCATGTGGGACGGCACAAGAGACAGCGGTTTTGGCAATGTCGATTTGTATATCAGCTTTCGACAACAAGATGGATCGTGGGGCGCAGCCATCAACATGGGCCCGGCAATAAACACCGATGCTTACGAAGCCGGTCCAAAGGTTACGCCAGATGGAAAGTATCTGTTCTTCGTAAGGGTTGTAGGCACAACGGATGACAATCCATATTCCGACATAGATATATTTTGGGTCGATGCGCAGATCATCGATACTCTGCGGCCAGAACAGTGACCTTCGAACCCGGCACTATCCGACTGAAAGGTGTATCTCTTCAAAGGGAAGATGGAGGAGAGTGAGGGATTCGAACCCTCGGAACCCCTAAGGGCTCAACAGTTTTCGAGACTGCCCCGTTCGACCACTCCGGCAACTCTCCGTCTTTCTTGCTGCGTATCCGAGACAAGAAGCGCGCCCGTTAGCGCAGCGCCATGCCCTTGCCAAGGCTTATCCGGTCACAAAATGCGGGCATATCTCAGCGTGCTGACGCCCGCATCGCTTGTTTTGCGCAAATGAGGGTCCATATTTCGCTTCATGGAACGCGCGAACTTCTTTTCCAGTCAGGCCGGACGCACCATTAACGCTCCGCGCCAAACCCGAAGCCGCTATGGCATCGGAGATGTCGTGCGCCACAAGCATTTCGATTTTCGCGGTGTGGTGTTTGATATCGACCCGGTCTTTGCCAACAGCGAAGAATGGTACGAGTCCATCCCCGAAGAAATCCGCCCGCCACGCGATCAGCCGTTCTATCACCTCCTCGCGGAGAATGAGGAATCGAGCTATGTCGCCTATGTCAGTCAAGGCAATTTGATCTCTGACATTGATGGTGGCCCGGTCGATCACCCGACTGTCCCGCAATTGTTCGAGCAATTCAAAGACGGTCGCTATCGGATGCGACGGTCTTTAACGCACTAAGGCGTTAGCTTTTCAGCTTCCATCCAGTCCGCAGCACCGCGAAAACGCCCAGCGCTATTGCCAGATTGAGCACCAACAGCCCCACGGCTGCGATAACCACATCGCCATGCGTGCCAATGTCGCTTTCGCCCAAGAAGCCATAGCGGAAGCCCGAAATCACATAGAAAAACGGATTGGCACGGCTCACCGCTTGGAATGCGGGTGACAGATTGTCGATGACGTAGAATGTACCTGATAACAGGGACAAAGGGGCAATTACGAAATTGGTGATTGCCGCGTTGTGATCGAATTTCTCAGCCCAAATCGACGTTGCAAGGCCTAGCAAAGCGAGCAGCACAGCGCCCATCAATCCGAACCATAACACCGCCCAGATATGCTCCATGCCCAGCGACACACCCGGCCACAGCGCCATGGCGAGGCCAACTGTGCAGCCAACCGCAACCGCGCGGGTGACAGCCGCGGCCACAATACCGCCCATCAGTTCACCCGGTGACAGCGGCGGCATCAACAGATCGATGATCGTACCCTGTATCTTTCCAGACAGCAGCGAGAAGGACGAATTGGCAAAGGCATTTTGCATCATCCCCATGACAATCAGGCCCGGAGCAACGAAACTGGCGAAGGGTACACCCAACACTTCGCGCCCGCCTCGCCCCAATGCGACAGTGAAGATAATGAGAAAGAGCAAGGTTGTGACCGCCGGCGCCCAAATCGTCTGCGTCTGGACCTTGAGAAAACGGCGCACTTCCTTCATATAGAGGGCAAGCATCCCGATGCGGTTGACCCCGGTGATCACCGGTTGGCCACGCGGGGGAAACCGGGTGCTCTTGGTGGAAGCTGATTTTGCGGAAAGCTCGTCTGACATGGATGAGGCGGTTAAGGCCTCTGGCACATTGTGACAAGCTGCCTATGTAGGGCATGATGATTCTGGCGTTGATCAGCCGAGAATGACGAATTGCCTGGAATGACGATTTAAAAGAACGGGACCTTTATGAGTTGGACTGATGAGCGGATCGCTACGCTCCAGAAAATGTGGGAAGGCGGATCAACCGCTAGCCAGATCGCAGAAGAGCTAGGCGGGGTTAGCCGCAACGCCGTGATCGGCAAGGCGCACCGCCTTGGCCTGAAATCGCGCCCTTCGCCTGTGAAAGCCAACGACAAGAAGAAGGCAGCGAAAAAAGCTGCGCCCAAACCGGCTGCGAGTAAAAAGCCCGCAGCACCGGTCGCGGCGAAAGCGGCGGCAAAGCCTGCGGCCAAACCTGTGACTGCCAAATCGGGCGACGCGCCTGCGAAAAGCGGCCCGGATGCCAATTCGCAACCTGTACCGAACCCGACGCCTGATCTGCCTAAGATCGTGTCGGTTGGCCCCGGAGGCTTCTTGCGTCAGGGTCCCGGCGATCAGCAAGCACCGATCCCCCCTGCTCCGCCGCGCCGCTTGGTTCCGGCCAAGCCCAGCCCCGAGATTGCAGACAAGACCAGCTTGCTCGACCTGTCAGACAAGGTTTGCCGCTGGCCCATGGGGCATCCGGGCGAACCCGATTTCCATTTCTGCGGAACGCCGGTCAATCCGGGCTTCCCCTATTGCGTTGAACATTGCGGCCGGGCCTATCAGGCACAGTTGCCTCGCGGTGCGCGCAGACCCCCTCCACCTCTGCCGTTTGGCGGGCCTAGGGTCCGATAAGCCATTCGCTAAGACATATGAGACATTCAAAGACCCGCTGCGTGAAACCGGCGGGTCTTTTTCAATGACCACCAATTCTTGCAAAACCAATTGATACAGGAGCGAACTATGCCGCTTAGCCTTCACGCAGCTTATGTACCCAGTGCCCTTCAAATGCTCGGCACAGGTCAGCATCTGATCAACAAAGCCGAGAAGTGGTGCGCCGAACAAGGATGCGGCCACGAAGATGTCATCGGCGCACAGCTGATCGAAGATATGCTCCCTTTCACCTATCAGGTGAAGTGTATTGCCGAGCACACGGCCGGTTCAATCGCGGGCGTGCATGCGGGCGTTTACAGTCCGGACCTCAACCCACCGCCTGCGAGTTTTGCCGATTTGCGCACCAAGCTGACCGATGCGACGGCCACGATGGTGGCTCTTGATGAGGCCGAAATGGAAAGCTGGATTGGTCGCGATATGCGGTTTGAATTCAAGGGATCGCGGATGGATTTCACGGTTGAAAATTTCCTGCTCAGCTTTTCGCAACCCAACTTCTATTTTCACGCAGGAACAGCTTATGACATTTTGCGGATGCTGGGCGCGCCGGTGGGCAAGCGAGACTTTTTGGGAGCAGTCCGTGTGAAAGCCTGAGCCATTCCCACGCTACAACCTTTTACGATAACTCGCGCATGATGGGCCTATCCTTCGCCCAACGTGATTGCCTGCATGAGCCGCGAACAGTCGGGAGCTGACTTTGACTAAATTGACGACACTTAACGCCGCTTTTGCGGCCAGCCTGCTTGCCATTCTGCCCACCGCCGCAAACGCCGAATTGCCTGCCCCAGTGCGCGCGATGATCGAGAAGGCGCAGGAGGCCGACGATATTGAGGCGATGGCCGTCATCATTGACCTGGCCGACGAAACCTTCCCGGGTAATTCCGCAGAACTCAACGCGATTATGCGCGACTACCGCGCCCGCGTAGAAGCCACTCAGCTCGCCGCAGCGCAAGCAGAAGAGGCCGCCAAGGAAGAGGAAATCCGCAGCGCAGGCCTGTTCGAAAATTGGACCGGCCAAGGGCAATTGGGCGCGTTTCGCAGCACCGGCAATTCCTCCAACACGGGCGTCACAGCTGGACTGACATTGGAGCGTTTGGGCATTGACTGGCGGCACAAGCTCACAGGGCTTGCCGACTTCCAGCGCACCAATGGCGTGACAACGCGAGAGCAATTCCTCGCTGCCTATGAGGCGAATTACAACCTCAATGAGCGGCTGTTTCTATTCGGTCTTGCCCAATATGAGCGCGACGTCTTTCAGGGCTTTTCCGCGCGCTATTCCGGCTCCGGCGGCATTGGCTATCGCGTCATCGAAAACGACGACATGCAATTGTCGGTCAAGGCAGGCCCTGCCTATCGCCAGACCGAATTTGTGAACGGCGCATCCGACAGCTCGCTTGCCGGTTTGGGCGCGGTCGACTTCGACTGGCAGATCGCAGAGAACCTTAAACTGACACAAGACCTATCCGCCTTCGTCCAATCCGGCAACAGCACCTATGCCAGCACCACAGGCCTCAGCGCAGGTTTAGGCGGCGGCCTGTCGGCAAGCCTCTCCTACACAGTTGAGCACGACACCGACCCGCCATTGGGCGCGGTGCAAACCGATACGTTGAGCCGGGTAACGCTGATCTACGACTTTTGAGAATTAAAGTCAGGAAAGGACCGCTTTCGCCCCATTCGTGGACATCGCCGCGACTCGCAAACAGTGTTTCATAATGCGGTTGTAATCTCAGGCCGCCATAGCCATCTACATAACAGCTACCAGTCGCAATCGACGGTCACCGCTTCCACAGTTGGAAGCCCTTTCCTTCAGTTCCGCCTCATAGTCGCAGCCGGGTCTATTCTGGCGCGCTGCACACTCGTTCGAAGGAATGACACATGACGCATTACGGCAAGATCAAGAATTACGACAGCAGCGTTGGCACTGGCTCAATCACCCCGGAAAAGGGTGGCGATGTGCTCCGCTTTGAGAAGGCAAGCCTTCAACAGGAAGGTCAGGTCCCCAAGGTCGATCAGCGCTTCAGCTACGAAACCAGCGAAGTCGACGGCGGCAAAAAGCATGCCGTGAACCTGCAGCACCAGCAGGGCTGACACCGACCAATCAGGGCCGGGGGTTTAACCGCTCCCGGCTCTTGAAATGCAGGTTGCATCTGCAACGACGCGACCCGAGGGATTCTGGGGCCAGTTGCCTTTTGATCTCCAACTTTACCCCCCGTCGCTAGCCGGCGGGGGTTTTTTGTAGTTGTGGTTGATTATTGCGTGCTTGTGCAAGCGCATCGCTGAGATTGGTGTATCGATAGGCACCAACCGCATAGCTTCCCACCAGGGTGAGAATAATGCCCATCTCCCGAAGCTCAGCCATGTCTTGCGTCAGCGCCTCACATTGAGAAGTGTCTATATCGCCATCCTCACCCAGCATGTGGGGGTGGCAGCGCGGAAGGAACTTGTCAGGGATCGTCATGTATCCATCCTTTCGAGCTGCGAAAGCTCGACGTCCATCTCGATCAGGTAGGGCGCGACGAACCCCGCGTAGTCATGCTTGCGTTGCTGAGGCAGGTCTTTCCAACCGGTAATCGACCCGCGACAATTCGCTTGCCCACATCCGCACGAGCCGGCGAAATGTTCAACCCGGTAGTTGCGCATCGCGTAGTCATATGTAGCTTCGTCTTCGGCAGCGATATTACACATCGCGACAATATTATGGCCGCCGGAATCGTTGAGCACGATGCCGCAATTCGGATCGCACGAATGGTTGAACTTGGAACTCAATCCCTTGTGAAATCCAAAGCTGGTCTTGCTGATTTGCGAGGCATGCGAGTGATTGGTTATCGGCCTCTCATCAAGCACGCCGACATAGAGAATGTCGCCTTTGCTGAATGATCCTAAGGCAAAGACGCCTTGACCGCGACCATATGCAGTGCGTTCTTCGATAGCAGCTATCATGTGAGATTCCTCAGTCTGAAGTTGGGTGATAAGACAGTGAGCCAGCGGCCCTGATCTTTGCGAAAGGGTACTGGGCGACGCCGAGTTTTTGTCGAGCTTCGTGAATCAAGTTCTCATGATGATCGACGCAGCCGTTCGGCGCAGGCCGAGATTCTGCCGTCGCAGCATTCATCAAAGCGATCTGGTGGTCATAAAGAAGTCTGTTGAGGCTCAACTCGCGATCTCCCTAATGCGGGAGCGCAATTGTCTCTCAGTCGAGGGGCGCATTAAAAACGTACTCTCGATTGTTACTAGATGGTGATCACGGACCTGATCTTCAAGCTGCACGACGTCAGATGTCGCTCGCCATTTAGGCAAACTCGAGCGTCCGCTTTCACCCCCAGCTCCTGCCCTTGTGACACTCACTTCCTCGCGAACCAGATCACGTGATACGCGACCCTGCTGTTGGGGCGGAGTCGGTCCCCAAAGCGGGGACGCAATTGACAAGGCTGACTGAACTCCATATGTCACCAAATGGTGACATATCAATTTGCTCAAGATGACCTGATCTGGAAGGCCCTTAGCGACGGGAGGCGACGCCTGATCGTTGAGGCATTGGCAACCGGCCCCAAACAAACGGGTGAGTTGGTCGACTTGTTTGACGATATCGGACGCACTGGCGTCCTCAAGCACATCGAAATTCTGACCGAGGGAGATATCATCCATGTGCGTCGAGAAGGCCGAACGCGCTGGAACCATCTAAACCCGGACCCCATCAAGACCGTCTGCAACAGCTGGGTAGTCAGACATATTGACGGGGTGAAATCGTCCGCTGCGAAACTCAAGCAAATCGCTGAACAAGGAACCGAACCATGAACGACGTCACCGATTCGAAGATCGTAAAATATCAGTTTGAAGTACCGATTCAGCGCAGCGCTTCCGACATCTGGTCATTAATGATTGATCAAATTGATGATTGGTGGATGAGTGATTTTCGCGCGTTGGGTGAAGGCTCGAAGGTCTCCTTGAGCGCGGAAACTGGAGGTCAGTTGATCGAAATCGGGGCAGATGGCAGCTCCCTCGAATGGTACCGAGTACAGATGGTTTCGCCTGGTAAACTGCTCTATTTGGTCGGCCACATGGCACCCGACTGGGGCGGTCCGACCACCTCCATGCTAAAGCTCGCAGTCGAAGATCGCGATGAGGGCGGAGCGCTGATTGTTTCGGATGCATTGTTCGGCAATGTCACGGAAAGCTCAGCAGGTAGCGCAGAGGGTGGCTGGAAAACGTTGTTTGGGGACGGGCTAAAGGGCTATTGCGAGAAGTAATTGTCCGCTTGCAAACCCAACATAAGCCCCGTTTTCCTACCCGCGCGACCGGCGCTATAACGCCTGCCAATCGCTCTTTGAAAACCGAATCCGACATGTTGCCCTATGACCCCGCCCAACCCGGCGGGGTTTTGTGCATTTTGAGCTGTCGCAGCTAGATAGAGCCAGCGTTTCGTATGTGTTTTATCAACTTGCATTCCTTGCAAGCTGTCCGGCAAGCCTCAACGCACCTTGCGGCCAAACCAGATCGTGTGATGCGCGCCTTTGTTGTTTGGGCGTGAACGGACACTGCGTTCTTCAACGTCAAAGCCTGCCTCTTTCATCCGGCGGCGAAAGCCATGATCGGGAGCGGCAGACCAGACCGAGACGATCCCACCAAGCTTCAATGCATCGCGCGCTTTGCCAAGGCCAGTGCTGGAGTAAATGCGGTTGTTGTCGGCCCGGACCATACCATCGGGGCCATTGTCGACGTCGAGCAGAATCGCGTCGAATTTCCCGCAAGTCCCGTCATTCGCGTCGTCGATCAGCGCCGCGACATTGCAGATTTTGAGGTCCAGCCGGGGATCGGACAAGCACTCACCGGTCAAATCAGCCATCGCTCCCTTCGCCCATTCAACAATCTTAGGCGAAATCTCGGCCACGACAGCCTCGCCCCCCTCACCCATTTTGGCAAGCGCTGCACGCAGAGTGAAACCCATGCCATAACCGCCGATCAAGATGCGCGGTGCATCTGCTTCCAAACGCTCCAAAGTCAGGTCCGCGAGCTGCTCTTCGGAAAAGCGCATACGGGTGCTCATCAACTCATTGCGGCCCAGCACGATCATGAAATCGCGCCCGTGGGAATAGAGTTCAAGCGTTTCGCCGCCTTCAATGTCGGCAGTATCGATCAATTCGCGTTTTAGCATACCAGTGGGTTAGGGGATTTTTGGCAGGCCGGGCAAACAAAAACCCGCCCGGAATTGCTCCGAGCGGGTCATTTGTTTCAGTCGGGACTGATTAGTCCTTGAGGAAGTCCGGCATTGCTGCGGGACCATCATTGCCCCCACCGCCATTATCGCCGCCGCCATCACGGCCGCCGCGACCACCGCGATCACCACCGCGACCGCGACCACCGCCGCCGCCACGTGGACGACGATCACCGCGATCACCGCGCGGCTTGTTTTCCCGTGGTGGGCGTGTGTCTTCAAGCTCTTCGCCAGTTTCCTGATCAACGACACGCATCGACAGACGGACTTTGCCGCGATTGTCGATTTCGAGAACCTTGACCTTCACTTCTTGGCCTTCGGAAACAACGTCGGTGACCTTCTCAACGCGCTCGTTCTTCATTTCCGACACATGGACGAGACCGTCCTTGCCGCCCATGAAGTTCACGAATGCGCCGAAGTCGACGATGTTGACGACCTTGCCGTTGTAGATCTTGCCGACTTCGGCCTCTTCAACGATGCCTTCGATCCATGCCTTAGCAGCTGCGATCTCATCAGCGTTTGAAGAGCTGATCTTGATCGTGCCTTCATCGTCGATGTCGACCTTCGCGCCGGTTTCAGCGACGATCTCACGGATGACCTTGCCACCCGTGCCGATGATGTCGCGGATCTTCGATTTGTCGATCTGCATGGTTTCGATGCGAGGCGCGTGCTTGCTGACTTCACCACGTGAAGAGCTAAGCGCTTCGGTCATCTTGCCCAGGATGTGCGCGCGGCCAGCTTTCGCCTGCTCAAGCGCCTGTGTCATGATTTCCTGCGTAATGCCGGCAACCTTGATGTCCATCTGAAGGCTGGTGATACCTTCCTCAGAACCTGCCACCTTAAAGTCCATGTCGCCCAAGTGATCTTCGTCACCCAGAATATCGGACAGAACGGTAAAGTCGTCGCCTTCAAGGATCAGACCCATCGCAATACCCGAAACCGGACGCTTCAGCGGAACGCCTGCATCCATCATCGAAAGCGAGCCGCCACAGACGGTCGCCATCGAAGACGAACCGTTGGACTCGGTGATGTCTGACAGAACGCGGATGGTGTAAGGGAAATCCTCAACCGTCGGCAGCACAGGATGGAGCGCGCGATAGGCAAGCTTACCATGGCCGGTTTCGCGGCGGCTGGTAAAGCCAAAGCGTCCCACTTCACCAACCGAATAGGGTGGGAAGTTATAGTGCAGCATGAAGTTGTTGTATGAGAGGCCTTCCAGCCCATCAATCATCTGCTCGGCGTCTTTCGTACCAAGCGTGGTCGTGCAGATCGCCTGCGTTTCGCCGCGCGTGAACAGAGCCGAACCGTGCGTGCGCGGGAGCAAGCCCACCATCGCTTCGATTGAACGAACCTCGTCAGTCTTGCGACCATCGATGCGCTGACCATCTTTTAGGATAGCGCCGCGAACGATCTCAGATTCGAGCTTCTTCACGACTTTGCCAGCCGTCATTTGCGTCTGACCATCTTCCTCTGCAAAGGCCTCTTTCGCCTTCGCACGGGCAACGTTCAGCGCGTCAGAACGCGCAGATTTATCAGTCAGCTTGTAAGCAGCAGCGATGTCTTCACCGACCAGAGCGCGCAGCTTGTCTTTCATGTCCGAATTGTCTGCAGCCGCTGGGATTTCCCATGGCTCTTTCGCAGCTTGTTCAGCCAGTTCGATGATCGCGCCGATAACCTTGCGGCTTTCTTCGTGGGCGAACATCACCGCGCCGAGCATTTGCTCTTCGGTCAGTTCTTTCGCTTCGGACTCGACCATCATCACCGCGTCTTGTGTCGCAGCAACAACCAAGTCGAGATTGCCTTCATCACCCAATGCGTCTGCGACGGTCGGGTTGAGGACGTATTCGCCTTCATTGTTGAAACCAACGCGCGCCGCGCCGATCGGGCCCATGAATGGCAAGCCGCTGATCGTAAGAGCAGCAGAAGCAGCAATCATCGCAAGGATATCTGGTTCAGTCTCACCGTCATAGGAAAGGACTTGGCAGATCACGTTGATTTCGTTGTAGAAACCTTCGGGAAACAGCGGACGGCATGGGCGGTCGATTAGACGCGATGTCAGCGTCTCTTTTTCTGTCGCGCGCCCTTCACGCTTGAAAAAGCCACCCGGGATCCGGCCAGCTGATGAGAATTTTTCCTGATAGTGAACGGTCAGCGGGAAGAAATCCTGGCCTTCCTTCACAGATTTAGCGGCGGTCACGGCGCACAGCACCACGGTTTCGCCATAGGTAGCCAGAACAGCGCCATCAGCTTGACGGGCAATACGGCCAGTTTCCAAAGTGAGGGTTTTCCCGCCCCACTCCAGCGATACAGTTTTCGTGTCGAACATTGATTTTCCTTTTGAACCCGCATGGCGCCATATTGCGCGGCGGGGCCTACATTGTCCGGGTATACCGTCCCGGTCCGGTGCGAGGATTTCATCTTCCCCCTAGGCAAGCGACCGAATGTCACCTTGCCCAATGCGAAAAAGGCGGCCCGTATGAGCCGCCTTTCCCGAAACTCTTACTTACGAAGACCCAGCTTCTGGATCAGCGCGTTATACCGCTCGACGTCTTTCTTTTTCAGATAGGCGAGCAGGTTGCGACGCTTATTGACCATCATCAGGAGGCCGCGGCGCGAATGGTTGTCTTTATGGTTGCCTTTGAAGTGATCGGTGAGGTTGCGGATACGCTGTGTGAGGATCGCGACCTGAACTTCAGGGCTGCCCGTATCGCCTTCGGCTTGGGCATTATCTTTGATGATTTTGGCTTTTTCTTCGGGTGTTACCGACATGTTTGTTCTTTCTACTCAGCGACATCGGACAGTAGGTTAAAACCCCTGACAACCTTGGTCGTCCCATCCGAAATCTGAATGAGCGCCACTGGAACATCGTCCAGCATCGCACAATAGAGCCCGGATGGTTGGGGCATATCAGACAAGACCCGGCCCTGTTGGACCGCCTGCGCGTCTGTCTGATCAAGGTGAAGGGCCGGGATGTCGTCCAGCCCCGCCTCTAACGGCAGGAGGAGGTCTTTCAATGGCGCGCCACTAGAGACTTCATTCAATTTGTCCAGCGAAATCGCTTGGGATTGCGTGAATGGGCCAGCCTTCGTGCGCCTTAAATAGGTGACGTGACCGCATGTGCCAAGTGCGCGTGCAATATCACGGGCGAGACTGCGGATATATGTGCCTTTGGAAACATGGGCGGTGAGGGTCACCGATGCGCCGTTATCGGGGGCGCTATCAGAGTTGCCGGTGATGGTTAGCGCGTGGACCGTGACCGCCCTCGTCTTGAGCTCAACCGCCTCCCCTGCCCGCGCTAGGTCATAGGCACGCTTGCCATCCACTTTCAGCGCGGAATAGGCTGGTGGCACCTGCTCGATTGCACCGGTGAACTCGGCCAGGATCGCTTGCACATCGGCGCGCGTGGGCCGGACATTGCTGGTATCGATCACCGCCCCTTCGGTATCGAGCGTGTCGGTCTCTTCACCAAATTTGATCGTGAACTCATAGATCTTGCTAGCGTCCAGCATCCGCCCGGCCAGCTTCGTCGCCTCTCCCAAAGCAATCGGCAGCACGCCCTCAGCCAAGGGATCAAGCGTCCCGCCATGACCGACCTTGGTTTTGAGATAACCGCCTTCCCGCAGGTTGCGCTTCACCGCCGAAACGCCCTGCGTCGAACCCAGTCCGCGCGGCTTATCGAGGATGATCCATCCGTTGGTAGCTGGTTTTGGCTTGCTCATGGGGCTGCGCTAGTTGTTCAACACATAAGCCTCAAGCCCTGTTGCGCCTGCTGGCCCGATACCAGCGCCCAACCCTTCTGAAATGGCCTCACATGTATGATTTGGTTCTGTAATCAGAGTCGTATCCCCCATATTCAGACAAGGCTTTGGATTTTTTGGCAATCATGCGTGGTTGACTCTGGTCAAACCACAATGACTGCGTCAAATGGAGCGCATGTTTGACCTTCTGATCATTGGCGGCGGCATCAATGGTGCCGGCATCGCGCGCGATGCCGCTGGGCGCGGACTGTCGGTTTGCCTAGTGGAAAAGGACGATCTGGCCAGTCACACGTCATCTTCCTCAACCAAGCTGGTGCATGGGGGTCTGCGCTACCTGGAGCATTATGAGTTCCGGCTGGTGCGAGAGAGCTTAATTGAGCGAGAGCGGCTGTTGAACATCGCGCCGCATATTATCTGGCCGATGCGGTTTGTGTTGCCGCATGATGCGGGGTTGCGGCCCAAATGGATGCTGCGGCTGGGATTGTTCCTTTATGACAATCTGGGCGGTCGCAAATTGCTGCCCCCTACTCGCGATGTCGATTTGCGCACCCCGCCGCATGGCGATGTGTTGCAGCAAAGGCTGACGCGCGGTTTTGAGTATTCCGATTGCTGGGTCGAGGATGCACGGTTGGTCGTGCTCAATTGCATGGATGCCAAGGAGCGCGGCGCGGATATCCGAACGCGCACCGAATGCACGGGACTGGAGCGAGCGGGTGACCATTGGAACGCGACGCTGAAGAGTGCGAGCGGTGAGCAGACCATCTCTGCCAAAACCGTCGTCAATGCCGCCGGTCCATGGGTCGACCGCGTGCTGGGCCGAGCCTTGCCAGGTGAGCAGCATCAGAACCTGCGCCTGGTCAAAGGCAGCCATCTGATCTTCCGAAAATTGTTCGATCACGATCGCTCTTATATCTTTCAAAACAAGGATGACCGGATCATCTTTGCTATTCCCTATGAGCGCGATTTTACTTTGGTCGGCACCACTGACCAATTGTTCAAAGGCGATCCGGCAGGCATCGATATCAGCGCAGAGGAAGCCGCTTATATCTGCGACGCGGCCAATGAATATCTGGCGACGGACATCGCACCAGAGGGTGCCGTGGCGAGCTATGCCGGGGTGCGTCCACTGTATGAAAACAACGCTGCGTCCAATTCGACGGTGACGCGCGACTACCAATTTGAGCTGGATGAAACCGGGCCAAAGCTGCTGTCGATCTTTGGCGGCAAACTGACAACCTATCGCAAGCTTGCCGAACATGCGCTTGAAAAGCTTGGTGTTCAGAGTGACAGCTGGACTGCCAATGCCGATCTCCCGGGCGGCGATATTGATCCAGTGCGCTTTGATGCCTTTGTGGATCAACAATGCGAGGCTTACTCGTGGTTAGCACCAGAGACGGTCCTACGGCTGGCACGCGCATATGGGACCCGGATGGCGCAGCTTTTGGGCGATGCGCAGGGCACCAATGATCTGGGAGCGCATATGGGCGGCGACGTCTATGCACGGGAGCTGGAATATCTCGCAGCCCAAGAATTTGCGACCACGGGTGAGGACGTGTTGAAGCGCCGTTCAAAGCTCTACCTGCATCTGTCCCCGGATGAACAGGCACGCATCGATCAGTGGTTCGAGGCCGCTGTTTAGAAGAAGCCCGGATTGTAATCGACGAGGCCAAACAACGTCGTCATCGCCCACTCAACCAGCGGTAAAACAGTGACCGCCAACCAGCCGGTCCCGAAGATCCAGCTATAACCAATCACGCCCAATATCAGCAGCATCCCCCAACGTTGCAGCCGATACCAGTGGAACCGCAACTTGCCCGGCAGCAATCCGCCGACAATGTGCGACCCGTCAAATGGCGGGATCGGAAGCAGATTGAACAAACCGATGAACAGGTTGATCAGCACAAAATAGAGCAGCGCATTCTCTAACGGCAACACAGTCCCACTCGCATCCGCAACCAGAACCAGCCCGGTTGCACCAACAATCGCGCCCTCACCCGAACCAAGCACACCCAGTAATAGTGTACCGATCAGAGCGAGCACGAAATTGACCGCTGGCCCCGCCGCTGCGACTGCCATCATGCCAAAGCGCGGGTTATCGAGCCGAGCGCGGTTCACCGGCACCGGCTTTGCCCAACCGAACGCAGGCGCTCCCATCAGCAACAATCCGCCGGGCACCAGCAATGTACCAATCGGATCGACATGCTTGATCGGGTTCAGGGTCAATCGTCCCAAATCGCTGGCCGTGTCATCGCCCAACGCTTTGGCCGCATATCCATGGCCAACCTCGTGAAAGACAATTGCGATAATCAATGCCGGGATCAGCAGAGCGGCCATAGTGAGCGTATCGGACATGGGGTATGAGATAGGGATCGCAGGCGCGTTAAGCCAGCATCACCCCTGCCATTCTGACTTCAGCAAGCCAAACAGGGCCGTGTCGCGGCGATACCCGGTCCACGTGACCATATCCTGTCGAATGGTCCCCTCCCGCACCGCGCCCAGCTTCTCAACCGCAGCCATGGAGCGCGCATTGCGAGTGTCGACACGGAATTCGACCTTTTCAAAACGATTGGCAAAGGCATGCTCAATCATCAGCTCCTTCATCGCCCGATTGAACGCACCGCCGCGCACGCTGGGTTCGATATAGGTTCCGCCTATTTCAACCACACCAAACATATTGGGGCGGATGTAATTGGTCATGCCGACCAGTTTCCCACTGCGCCGATCGATCACTGCAAAATTGGTCCATTCAGGCGAGCCAAGGAACATTGCGATCGATGCGTCAAACCCATCCCCGCCCAGATTAACGGGGTAAATCTGCCAGACCTCCTGATCGAGAGCGCAGGCCGCGCGAAACGGCTCAAGGTGCCGCTCCTCAAACGGTTCGAGGCGAACATCGCCCCGTTCCAATATGGCTGACAGATCAGCCATTGAGCGCCTGCGAGAAATGTTTGCGGCACAAAGCAAGGTAGCGGTCGTTGCCGCCGATCTCTGTTTGCTCGCCATCCTTGGCAGCCGCACCGTCTTCACCGACGCGCAGGTTCATCGTTGCCTTACGCCCGCAATGGCACACCGCTTTCAACTCCACCAAGGCATCCGCAATGCCCAGCAATGCCGCCGAACCGGGGAACAATTTGCCCAGAAAGTCTGTGCGCAGACCATAGCAAAGCACCGGAATACCGAGTTCATCCGCTACCGACGCCAGCTGCCACACTTGCTCTTCTGTCAGGAACTGCGCCTCGTCCACCAAGACGCAATCGAGCGGGGCATTGTTGTGAGCGGCTGCAATATCGACGTGCAGAGCGGTCTCAGGCCGATACAAATGCGCGTCCGCCTCCAGCCCAATCCGGCTGCTGACCATACCATCAGACCGCGTATCCAGCTCAGCGGTCCAAACCATCGTCGCCATGCCGCGCTCACGATAATTGAAGTCGGCTTGCAAGAGCGAGGAAGATTTACCCGCATTCATGCTGGCATAGTAGAAATAGAGCTTGGCCATGGGATCAGCTTAACGGCCAGCTTTGCCGCGCGCCAGAATGCCCTGTTGATTAATCGCTCAGTTAATCCCTGTGACAGGGGCGATCCGCAATGCTAGCCCCTTCGCTTTACGAATTCGATCATACGGGGATCACGCATGGCATCTGCCGCACCAGAGGCACAACAACCGCAAGGCATGACCGGCTTTCTTGGCTGGGTTGAACGCAGCGGCAACCGATTGCCCGATCCCGTCTTTCTGTTCTTCTACCTCATCATCGCTCTTATCGTCATATCGGTGATTGCAGAAATGGCCGGGGTTTCTGCTTTGCACCCGACCAGCCTTGATGAGGCCACTGGCGGCCCTGAACAGATCGTAGCGGTCAGCCTGCTGGCGGCAGAGAACATTCAGCGGCTCTGGGTTGAAATGCCTAAGACTTTCACACACTTCCACCCACTCGGTTATGTCTTGGTGGTCATGCTGGGCGCGGGCGTTGCTGAGCGTTCGGGCTTTTTCGCCGCAGGCATGGCGAGCGCAGTGAAGAGCGCGCCCAAAGCCTTACTCACCCCCGTCGTGGCCTTGGTCGCAATGATCGGGAACCACGCGGCGGATGCAGGCTATGTCGTGCTGATCCCGCTCGCCGGGATATTGTTCGCCGCCGCTGGTCGCCATCCAATGGCTGGGATCGCTGCCGCCTTTGCAGGCGTATCAGGCGGGTTTTCGGCCAATATTTCGCCGGGACAACTCGATGCGTTGTTGTTCGGCATCACCGAAGAAGCGGTGGCTGCATCGGCGCTTGATCCAACATGGACTGCTAATCTTGCGGGTAACTGGTACTTTATCGCGGCGATGACCGTGCTGTTCCTGCCGATCATTTGGTACGTGACGGACAAAGTGATTGAGCCGCGTCTGGGCCCATGGACCGGCGGTGCGTCCGCTGGTGCAGATGGTAGCAGCCCGGACCCCACCGCTGACGATAGCGCAGCGGCAGGCAAAGGTCTGCGCGCAGCCGGCCTTGCCGCTTTGTTCGTCGTTGGCTTGTGGTTGCTGATGGTCTTTGGCCCCGGCACACCGCTTGTGAATGAAGCCGCGTGTGATGGCATTCCGGCGTCGGATTGCTCCATCCACAGCCAGCTGCGCCCGCTTTACCAATCGCTGGTTGGCGGGTTCTTCCTGCTCTTTTTGCTGACAGGTTGGGCCTATGGCCGCGCAAGTGGCTCGATTAAGACCCACCGCGATCTGGTCAATATGATGGCCGAAAGTATGAAGGATATGGGCTATTACCTCGTCCTTGCCTTTGCCGCCGCGCATTTCGTGGCGATGTTCAATTGGTCGAACCTTGGTTTGATCTCAGCGGTCCACGGCGCAGCAGCGATTGAGTCGACCGGATTGCCATTGCCACTCGTGCTCGGTTTGATGGTGCTGTTTGCGGGCTTGCTGAACCTGTTTGTGGGATCTGCCAGCGCGAAATGGGCATTGCTTGCACCGATCCTTGTGCCAATGCTGATGCTGCTAGGGATTAGTCCAGAGGGCGCGACCGCCGCGTATCGGGTCGGTGACAGCGCGACCAACATCATCACTCCGCTGATGGTCTATTTCCCGCTGATTCTGGTCTTTGCGCAGCGTTGGCAGCCAAGTTTTGGATTGGGCAGTCTGACCGCGATCATGCTACCATATTCAATCTGGTTGCTGATTTCGGGCACGGTGCTGATCGTGCTCTGGTTCTATCTTGGCATCCCGCTCGGCCCTGATGCTCCGGTGGGTTACTCGCTTCCCGGTGCGGGCCCAGGTGCAGGCGGCTGAGAGCGGCATCTGGCCGCTTAGATTGAACCGCTGAACCGATCGCGGCGTAAAGGGTGAAACAAATCACCCCTGCGCCGCGTAAACCAAGCATTGGGGGAAGGAGAGCCGAATGTTGAGACTGTTTCGCCTGATCGCCCTTTCGTTACTCGCGCTGACAATGCCAGCGGGCGTTGGTGCGCAATCGGGTGCGCCGCTCAATTATCGGCTTGATGCGAGCGCCAGCAATGTCTCGGCGCGTGTCCCCTTCTTTGGCCTGTCGAGCAAAACCGCGCGCTTCCCCCGGATGCAGGGCGCGGTGACCATCGTCCCGGGTGCGCCTGAACGCGCAGTGATTGATGTGACATTCGATGCAACCGCGCTCGAGGCGCCAGACGAAACCACGCTCAACCGTCTTCGCGGGGAGCGGTTTTTCTGGGTTGAGCGCTATCCCACGATCCGCTTCGTAGGGCGCTCGATTAATCTCACATCCCCCACACGCGGCACTGTCACAGGTGAACTCACTGCCCGCGGTGTGACCCGAAACGAAACGTTGAGCGTGACCTTTGAAAGCGACCCCAGCCGATCAACCGGCCGCCCCGTTTCTTTTACCGGTGAGATGGAAATCGACCGCCGCCAATACGGCATGCGCAGCTATCAGCTGATCGTGGGCAACAAGGTCGATATTCAGCTGCGCGCACGCATGGTGCCGCGGTAAGGCTTAAGCGCCCTCTTCCAGATCATCGCTTAGATCGCGTGCAACCTTTGGGTCACGCAGCAGCTCTTCGATACGGTCCGCTTCGGCAAAGCTTTCGTCCTTGCGAAACTTCAGCTTAGGCGCGAATTTCAGGCCAAGCCTTTTGGCAACCTCGCGCTGCAAAAACGCGGTGTTCTGGCGCAGCGCGTTGACCACATCGTCTTCGCCTGCATCCATCAACGGCTTCACATAAGCGGTCGCGCCGCGCAGATCGGGCGACATGCGCACTTCTGTCACAGCAATGTTGGAAGCGCTGACAACATCATCATGGACCTCTTGCCGCGCGAGCAATTCGGACAGGATATGCCGCACCCGCTCCCCCACTTTCAGGACGCGGACCGATTGCTGTTCTGTTGTGTGATCGGCGTTTCTTGCCATCAGCTCTGTTCCATTTTGCTCAGGATGTTCTTGAGCGAGTTCATATTGCGCGCCGTGCCTTTACACCCAAGCCTGCATTCGAGAAACTTGTTCGAAAGATCCGACACACCCACACCGTGGACATAGTCAAGAAACAACACCCGGTCACCCAATGCGAGCCGCTCACTGCCTTTCGAACGATGCTCTTCAATCACAGCATCGACGCTGGTTTTCTCGGGCTGCTGGCTGAGAAAGATCGAATGCACCATCTTGTCTGACCCATGATGAGGCTCAGTCCCGTGGAACGGATTTTCATCAATCGCTGCGCGCACCTCATCGGCGGTGCGCACCATGACGCAGGATTTAAAGCTGAACTCGCGCTCCAACAAAGCCTCAATTTGAACCTCGAGGGTCGTGGGATCGCCGTCATAATCAAGGATGACATTCCCACTCGCCGCAACGGTAGTCACCTCGCCAAAGCCTGATGCGGCAAAGGCGGATTTGACGTCGACCATCTTCACCCGATTGCCGCCAACGTTGATGCTGCCAAGCAGCGCCAAGTAGCGCGCCGTCTCTCTGGCCATCAGCCCATTCCCGTCTCTGTCGCAGTGGGACGCGGTGTGGGGAGTGCGGTGGATGTTGCGCGCGCCATGAGCTTTCCGTCCTCGGACAGCAATTCCGCTTCGAGAAAGATGACCTTGCGACCCGCTTTCACCACGCGCCCTTTGCCGATTAACGGCCCTTCAGGGATCAGGCGGATCAGGCTCATGGAAAGCTCCAGATTGAGCGGCGCGGCCACTCCCTTAGTGGACGCGACATAGGCATAGCCCATCACATCATCCAGATAGCCCGCGACCAATCCGCCCTGCACACCCCCGCGCCATGTGGTCATCTCACGGCGCACCGTGAAACGCATTGTCGCGGTCAGTGTCTCCTCATCCCAATCGACAAACTCGCTTTCGAGCAACGAGCTATGCGGCGAGTCACTGTGGTCTTCCGGGAAGTAGGGTGAGAGCGCCATCGCTAGCCGCCGTTATCCGACCTCGATCGTCCGTTCGCGTTCTTCAACCTCAAACACTTCGAGGCTGTCGCCCGGTTTGATGTCATTCGTATCTTCCAGAACCACGCCGCATTCGAGACCCGAACGGACCTCGTCGACGTCATCCTTGAACCGCCGCAACGAAGCGATGGTAGTGGCGGATACGATAACATCCTCGCGGGTGAGACGTGCGTGCAGCCCTTTGCGAATGACGCCTTCGATGACGAGCAGGCCAGCGGCCTTGTCTTTCTTGCCCGATTTGAAGACCTCTTTGACTTCGGCACGGCCAACGACCGTTTCGATACGCTCTGGACCCAGCTCTCCGGCCATTTCCTTCGCGACTTCTTCGGTCAGGTGATAAATCACATCATAATACATCATGCGCACATTATCGCGCTTAACCAGCTCGCGGGCTTTGGCATTGGGACGCACACCGAAACCAATGATCGGCGCACCAGAGGCGGCCGCCAATGTCACGTCGCTTTCCGTGATCGCACCAACGCCTGCATGCAGAACGCGGACTTTGATATCATCGGTTGAGATGTTGTGCAGCGCCGTAACGATTGCCTCGACCGAACCTTGCACGTCGGCTTTGACCAAAACAGGCCATTCGATGACGTTTGAGGCCAAGTTGTTGAACATCGTATCGAAGCTTGTCGGAGCCAGCGCAGTGCGTTGCTCAGTCGCTTTTTCCTGACGGTAGGAGGCGACTTCGCGGGCGCGTTGTTCGTTTTCGACAACGGAGAGCTGATCGCCAGCGGATGGTACACCGCCCAGGCCAAGGACTTCGACAGGCATGGAAGGTCCAGCTTCCTTGATCTGCTTGCCAGCATCATTGACGATTGCGCGCACACGGCCACTCTCGGTGCCGACAACGAATGTATCGCCGCGTTTAAGCGTGCCGCGCGTGACCAGAACCGTCGCAACCGGGCCGCGGCCCTTATCAAGCTGAGCTTCGATCACGGTTGCATCCGCATCGCGATCAGGACGCGCTTTCAACTCAAGCAATTCCGCCTGTAGCGAAATCGCTTCGATCAACTCATCAAGGCCAGTTTTCTTGGTTGCCGATACTTCGACATCCTGGACTTCGCCCGACATCGCCTCAACGATCACTTCGTGTTCGAGCAAGCGGCTGCGAATGTTGTTCGGATCAGCTTCAGGCTTATCCATCTTGTTGATCGCAACGATCATCGGAACGCCAGCCGCTTTGGTGTGATTGATCGCCTCAATCGTCTGCGGCATGATCCCATCATCGGCGGCAACCACCAGAACAACAATGTCAGTCACATTCGCACCGCGTTGGCGCATCTCGGTAAACGCGGCGTGGCCGGGCGTATCGAGGAATGTGATGACCTGCTTGTTCTTCGCTGTGATCTGATAGCTGCCGATATGCTGAGTGATGCCGCCGGCCTCACCCTTGGTCACATTGGCACCGCGCAATGCATCAAGCAGCGAGGTTTTCCCGTGATCGACATGGCCCATGATCGTGACAACCGGTGGGCGCTCTTTCAGCGTCTCTGGCGGATCAACATCCTCTTCAGTTTGGATATCGATGTCAGCTTCGGACACACGTTGGATATTGTGACCGAATTGTTCGACGAGCAGTTCAGCGGTGTCAGCATCGATCGTCTGATTGACGGTGACCATCATATCGAGATTGAACAGCTCTTTGACGAGGTCTGCGCCTTTCTCGCCCATCCGTTTGGCCAATTCGCCAACGGTGATCGCTTCAGGCACGATAACGTCACGAACCTGCTTTTCACGCGGTTTAGAGGAGCCACCGCCTTGCATCCGGCGCTCTTTTTCACGCGCGCGCTTCAACGCGGCGAGACTGCGCGCACGGCGACCCTCATCCTCGTTCAACGCTTTGGATACAGTCAGCTTGCCTGAACGGCGCTTATCCTTGCCGCTATCGGTTTGGGCTGGCTTGTCGTCTTTCTTCTTCTTCTTTTCCGGACGCTTTGGCTCTGGCCGGGCAATTGGCGTAAACTTGCGTGCAGCAGGCGTCGGGCTGCCTTTAGCGGCAGGCTCTTCTTCTGCTGGCGTTTCTGGTTGAGCTTGCTCCGCAACAGCTTCTTCAGCAGCCGCCTTGGCATCTTCAGCCGCTTGCTTTTCAGCGTCTTCCTTGGCTTTGCGATTGTCTTCTTCGCGGCGCTTGGCCTCTTCGGCCTCTTTCTTCGCACGCTCATCATCGCGCTTGCGGCCTTCTTCGGCTAGCCGCAGGCGTTCTTCTTCCGCTTCGAGCTGAAGGCGTTTCACACGCTCCTGTGCAGTTTCGCCAGCGGGCGTTTTGGGCGCAGCCTTCTTGGGCTCTGCCTTTTTGGCAACAGGTGCAGGTTCCGGCGCCGGTGCTGGTGCGGGTTCCGGCGTAGGCTCAGGCGCGGGCGTTTCGCCCGGTTTCAAGAGCTTGCGGCGGCGCTTTACCTCAACCGCGACCTTGTTGGTACGGCCGTGGCTAAAGGTCTGCTTGACCTCGCCAGCATCGACCGGACGTTTAAGGCCCAGCGGTTTACGGGTGCGTTTTTCTGGTTCGTCGCTCATCTAGCTCGTTAGTCCTTCAAATAATCTCTTTGTCGCCGCGCCATAGGGGCTCCCCCGGCACGCAAATTTGGTTCGTTAGGGCCGGTTAATGGGGAGGATCACTCCCTAAAAAACGCGACAGACGGATGATTGCCTGCCCCACCCGGCCTGATGCGGTCGCAGCCGGATTGGCCCTGCGCCCGTCATTCACACCTGAAACGCCCAAATGGACGACATTTTCGCGGCCCAATGCCACAGACAGCGCATCGCGGTCCAGTGGCAAGACGGTTCCACGCATTCCTGACCCTTCGGCATCGGTGCCAACGCGCCATGCCTGATCCAGCTTCTTGCGCCCGTCTTCGCTGCTGTCACTGGCATGCAGCAACAAAGCAATTCGGCCAGTGCGCGCCTGCTCTTCAATCCGCGCAGAGCCCAGCACAATGTTGCCCCCGCGCAGCTCCAACCCCAGCCGGTCCAACACCGTGCGGGTCAGCGCATCAGCGACCTGTTGCGGTAATTGATCAGAGTAGGAAAGCGCAATTCCTTCAGGCCCGCCTTTAAATGCGCGCATCAACGCCCGTTTGAGATGGCCATCTGCGATAGCAGTTTCAAGCGCCCCACGGTTCGGCGCAATCCACGCCCCGCGCCCCGGTGCCTTTGCTCCGGGATCGGGCAAGACTTCGCCGGTGGGCGATACGGCCAACCGGATCAGCTCTTCACGCGGATAGCTCTCACCGGACAAAACACAGCGGCGCTCGCTCCCGGAAGCTTTGTCAGCCTGCCGGGTTTGGGCGGGGTCAGCGATGGCGGAACTTACGCTCTCATTGTGTGGAGTCCGCATCAGCGGCCTCCTGAGTGTCAGGCTCGGCAACAGGAGCAGCAGGCTCCTCGTCTTCGAACCAATGCGCACGCGCGGCCATGATGATCTCATTGCCTTGCTCTTCGGACAGGCCGTATTCGCCAAGAATACCGCCTTTGTCCTGTTCACGCTGAGGTGGACGTTTCATTGGCGGGCCATCGGCACTTGGCCGACGACGCGGTGCTTCGCGTTTTTTCGCAATCAATTCGTCTGTCGCAAGATCAGCGAGATCGTCGAGCGTCTTAATGCCGCCTTTGCCCAAAGTCACCAGCATCGCCTCATTAAGGTGCGGCATAGTGGCAAGGTCATCTTCAACGCCCAGCTCGCGACGGGTGGTGCGATGCGCTTCTTCCTGACGCTCAATCGCTTCTGTGGCGCGGCTTTGCAGCTCTTCGCCCAGTTCCTCATCGAACCCTTCAATACCGGCCAGTTCGGAGACATCGACATAGGCGACCTCTTCGAGCATCGCGAAACCTTCAGCAACGAGCAGCTGTGACAGCGTTTCGTCAACGTCCAGTTCTTCTTCGAACATCTTGGAGCGTTCAGCGAACTCTTTCGAGCGTTTTTCGCTGGCCTCTTCCTCAGTCATAATGTCGATCTGGTGACCGGTCAGCTGACTGGCGAGACGCACATTCTGACCCCGGCGACCAATCGCAAGCGAAAGCTGATCGTCAGGCACAACGACTTCGATACGCCCTTCGTCCTCATCCAAAACAACGCGAGCGACCGTTGCAGGCTGCAACGCGTTGACGACGAATGTCGCGATGTCTTCGGACCACGGGATGATGTCGATCTTCTCGCCCTGCAATTCCTGAACGACGGCCTGAACGCGGCTACCCTTCATACCAACACAGGCACCGACAGGGTCGATGGAACTGTCATGGCTGATCACGCCGATTTTTGCCCGACTGCCCGGATCGCGTGCAGCGGCTTTAATCTCGATGATGCCGTCGTAAATCTCTGGCACTTCTTGTGCGAACAGTTTGCGCATGAAATCAGGCGCGCCGCGTGACAGGAAGATTTGCGGACCGCGATTGTTGCGCTCAACCTTGGTGATGAGCGCGCGCACACGCTCACCCACACGGGCGGCCTCGCGCGGGATTTGTTGATCGCGGCGAATGACGCCTTCTGCGCGGCCAAGATTGACGATCACATGGCCGAATTCGACCGATTTAATGACGCCAGTGATAACTTCATTGGCGCGGTCTTTGAATTCTTCGAACTGACGCTCACGCTCTGCATCACGGACCTTTTGAAAGATCACCTGCTTTGCCGATTGCGCATCGATACGGCCCAGATCAACAGGAGGCAGCGGGTCGACGATAAAGTCACCAACCGCTGCGCCCTCTTGCAGCTTTGCCGCCGCTTTCAGGTCGACCTGTTTGAAGTAATCTTCAACCTCTTCCACAACTTCGACAACGCGCCACAGCGTTAGATCGCCGCTGACCGGGTCCAGCTTTGCGCGGATGTCGTTTTCCGCACCATAGCGGTTGCGCGCACTTTTCTGGATCGCTTCTTCCATCGCTTCGATAACAATCGATTCATCGATCATCTTTTCCGATGCAACGGATTTCGCAATTGCGAGCAATTCTGCCTTATTGGCGGAAATGGCACTGGCCATCAGTCGTCTGCCTTCTCTTCTGTTTCTTCTTCAATCTGGTCGGCACCGCTTGTGTCAAGCGGCTGTGTCGCAGCGATCAACGCGTCTGTAAGGACGAGTTTAGCGCTGTGTATCTGATCGCGGGGAACCCTTGCCTCACCCGTCTTGTTATCAACGATAGTCACCATACCATCGCTGATCCCGGAAAGCTCGCCTTTATAAACGCGCTTCTCCTCGTATCCCTTGACCATTACGATCCGCGCCAGATGCCCGGCCCAGATTGTGAAGTCTTTCTCTCGCGTCAAAGGGCGGTCGATACCGGGAGATGAAACCTCCAGGTGATACGCGCCCTCGATCAGCAATTCACCCGCTTCCTCACGCGCATCCATCATCGCAGAGACCGCGCGCGACAAAGCCGCGCATTGTTCGATCACCAGCTGTCCGGTGGCGGGATCTTCGGCCATAATCTGCAAAGCGTTGGCGCCATCGCCCGCTTCGGATGGCATGATTGCGACGCGCACCAGTTCAAACCCGAGTGTTTTCACCTCAGGCTCAATCAGTTCATTCAGGCGCGCAATATCGCTCACAAAGCTCCTAGTACCGTAACAATATGACAAGACTGATCGTTGCCGGCCCCGTATGGCGCCAGCCCCTTCAAAGTCTCACCGATGTTGGGATTGATGTGCAGTTAGGCGCGCAGGTAACATTTGGCAAGGGCTGTCGCACCACACCAGACGCTTTACCTGTGTTTAATGTCATCGCCTTAGATCACGTAGCAGATTGTCAGGGGAAAGACTGTGAAGACCAAAGCTATCACCGCATTGTCATTGCTTATCGCATTGGGCGCGTGTTCCGACCTTAATCCCTATGACCGGTCGGAGTACGAAACAGCTGAAAAGCCGATATCAGAATCCACCAATCTTTCTGTGGGCCAGATCAATGAGACCCATCCATCGGGTCGGCAGAACAATCGTCAGAACAATGGCTGGGGCAATCAAACCGAGCTCGCTTCTGGCAATCCAACTGCGCGAGAGAAACGCGAAACGGCCAGAGAAGAAGCGCTCAAGCAGTTTAGCTCACGCGAGTAATCCATTCGCATACGTCACCAGTGAGTTGAACTTTCGCCTTGCGCCCAGGCTTTTATCGTCTCGGCTAACTCGACCTGTTCCTGCTCTTCAAGTTGTTCTTGAAATTGGCGAATACCAAAGACGAAATGGTCGCTCACCGGGATATCGAATTCCAGAGCGTTTTGCCCTGCCTCTTTGCGCGTAACGATCATAAAGTGATCAATTGGGCCGCATCGCAAATACCCCTGATCGCCGATTTCGAGCGGCTCCTCGATCGCCATCATCAATCCGGTGCGCGATAGGCTGGTTATGATGCAAGGGTGGTTGGCATGCACTGCCAGAAATTTGCCGGGCAGGCTCAAGTCCATTCGCGGGGCAGTACGGCGTCCCTGCTCAATCTCTCGTTGTTCCATTTTGTTGTCGGTCATGGTTGTACCCATGGTGTCACTTACCGCGCGCCATTGCCCCAGCCATCTTTGGAATCACCGCTATCATAGCCGGTGTCCGGGTCCTCGTAGTCGGAGAAAGGATCAGCGCCATAATCGGCGGATTGGGGACGATGCGAACCGCCCTTCGGTTCCGCCCTGTCCAGCAGAACGTGATTGCCATCATCGTCGCGCAAGGATTGATCGACGGCATAGCTGCCAACACCAACGACACCGACACAACCAACCATCGTCAGAATGGCCAATGCGCCACAACCCATTAATACCGTTTTGACGACTTCCATTTCCGACTACCCTCATCACCGGGATTTTTGCAATCATTGCGAAGATACAGAGCTTTACAGCGCTAAGGTAAACAAGCGGTTGAAGCTCTGTCATTGATGACCGCTACTGATGGCAGCGGTCTCGCCTGATTATCTCTTACTCAATTGCCCCAACCCGCCTCACGGGCTTCGCGCTCCTCGCGCAGAATGCGGCGGCGGTCAGAACTGCTGCTCGATTGCGGCAATGTTGAGGTGGATGTGCGGGCAGCGTCATTGCCCCAACCGTGTTCATTCATCACACGCTGGCGGGCATCGCGCGATTTGCGTTGGTCTTCTGCTTGCTCAGCAGCCGTCCGACGTTCCTGCCGCTCTTCGAACGCATCAGACGTTTGACCAAACATCCCATCACTATGCGTCCAATAGGTCGCCACAAACCCAAACAGCATGATCCCGCCGAACCACAACAGCATCAAGAATCTGGCTCCATTTATAATCGGGCCAAATACACTTTGCATAAGATCACGAAAGGCCTGCATTCTGCGCTCCCCAACTTCGGCAGGGATGCGACGCTAAAGCAGAATTCTAAAAATCGGGTTTAGCGTTTCAGGACAGCCGTTATCTAGTCGACCCTATTTGATCGGCATCGCATTCGGTAGGTCAGGCATGGCCCCATAATCGCGGCGATGGCCATCCGTGAAAAAGGCCTCCCAAACAATCCCATCGGGATCGCGTGTCCAACTCTTATACGAATGGGCATAACAGCACTCAGTCTCACCCTCATGAAATGCAGGAGCATTAGCGGAGGCGATACGGCCACGAATTTGATCAAGATCAGCCTCATTACTCGCCTGCAATCCAACATGAGCAATGCCAACCTCACCGCATTCCGGCTCTATTGAGAGGTTTATGAAAGGGTCATCGAGCATCCATTTCTTATAGTCAGCCTCGTCGACACTTGGTTCGGCTCCCAACAATTCGGTGTAGAACTGGGTCGATTTGGCAAGATCCGAGACGCGCAAATTGAGGTGAAATCGCTTCATCATAACTCTCCTGTTCCTATGCAGAATGATCGAGTTGGTCGATCAATTGCGGGTCGATAGTGTCACCCTCACAGCAATTGGTGAGCAGATAGGCGATCAGCGCGCGCATCTCGGCATAATTGGCCGAGTAGATGATTGAGCGGCCTTTACGCTGTTCGCTGATCAGTCCAGCCGCTTTCAAATGCGTAAGGTGAAACGAAAGCGAGCTGCGTGGCACGCAAAGCCGCTCTGCAATGACCCCTGCGGGAAGGCCCCCATTGCCAGCCTGAACCAATTCACGGAACACCTGCAAACGATGTTCCTGCGCAAGCGCAGAAAGAGCGGATACGGCATGAGGAAGCTGTGAATTCTTTATTTCCATAATTCTAGAAATATCGAATCATTGGAGTTTGTCAAGGCGCAAGAGCCGGCGTCCCGTCGCTACCTAAAACAGATTGGACGCTGCAGAAGGTCTCACCAAGGGTTGTCAGAAAACGATCGCCAGTTGCGAGCGGTCGTTTGCAAACACTGGCTACTCGGCCTCTTCCATCAGACCATGCTTTTTAATCGCATGACGCAGCTGATCATAGCTTAGGCCAAGAGCTTTCGCCGTCTGCCTCTGATTCCACCGGTGTTTGCCCAAAGCGTGCTCAACAATGGCGCGCTCGTGGCCCTCAACTGCGGCGCGCAGATCATCAACCGCTTCAAAATCGATGGTGGGGGCAGCCATCGGCGCGCCATCCTCCGAACCCGCTGGCGCTCCAGCTGGTGCGGCACTTGCAGGCTTGCGATGAGAGGGGGTTGCCGGTTTCCATGGGCTATCAAACGGGTCAAATTGCACATGCGCAATCGGGCTCTCTGGATCATCCCAGCGATAGACCGCGCGCTCCACCACATTGCGCAATTCGCGCACATTGCCGGGCCATGCATAGTTTTCCATGCTGGTCATCACATGCGGTGCAAATCCGGGCCATCCATGCCAGTCCAACTCCGCTGCCATACGGCGTGCGAAATATTCCGCGAGAACGCCGACATCCCCATCACGCACCCGCAATGGTGGCAGAGTGATCACTTCAAAGCTGAGCCGGTCAAGCAAGTCGGCGCGGAATTCTCCTGATGCTGCAAGCGCGGGCAGATCATCATTGGTCGCCGCAACAATGCGCACATCAACGCGCACAGGGCGCGATGATCCGATCCGAGTGACCTCACCATATTCAACCGCCCGCAACAGGCGCTCTTGTGCGCCCATCGACAAAGTGCCCAATTCGTCGAGAAACAATGTGCCTTGGTCGGCTTCTTCAAACCTTCCCGCGCGCGCTTTGGTAGCGCCTGTGAAAGCGCCCGCTTCGTGACCGAACAATTCGGCCTCGATCAATGTTTCGGGAAGTGCGGCGCAGTTCATCGTCACCAGCGGCTCTCCCCAGCGGCTGGACAGGCGATGAAGGCGCTCGGCGATCAATTCCTTGCCGGTGCCGCGCTCGCCAATGACGAGCACTGGGCGGCTCATGGGAGCGGCGCGACTGGCGCGCTCCACCGCATCAAGGAATGCCCCAGACTGGCCGATAAATTGGTTTTCCCGCTCCAGCCTTCCCTCCTATATCGCGGCCACGCCCAACCTATAGTGAAAAATCCCAATGTTTGGCAATAGAAACCATTACCTTCATGTGGGCAGCATCGAAGAACGGCGGATTTCCGGGATTTTTTCGGTTTGGCACACTGGTTGCAGAGTAGTTGGCAACACTTTCAGTCACTCAATCGGGAGACCCAATATGTACAATCGTTCTTTCTTCGGCACCAAGCTTGGCCAAGCCTCGCTCGCTAGCATCGCCGCAATGACTGCGATGATTGCCCTGACCTCGCAGATGAACCTGGCCGCACATGATGCAAGTCTGGCGCAGCCTGCTGGTCAACCCGCCATGCTGGTGGAGTTGGCGTAAGCCGACACCGTGACCAAGCGAGATGATCTTCCCCTCGGGCCGGAGCGCACCGCTCCAGTTGCGACTGCCACCTCAGACGACGCGCTTTCCCCGGAGCGTACATCGTCAGATAGCAGTGCTCCGGCCCACCCGTCTGCTGGTTCTAAAGCTAATGGGCGCGCGCTGTCCCGCCTCGATGCCGAAATCGAGGCCTTGCGCCGCAGCCCCACTCCGACGCAAGGTCTGAGCAGAACCGGTGACAACGAAGACTCGCACAAAACCAGCACTAATCCATTCCTAGACGGAGTAGCCTTTATGGGCATTTTTAGCCGCACCAGAGATATTATCGCTGCCAATTTCAACGACCTACTCGACAATGCTGATGATCCTTCGAAGATGATCCGCATGATCATCCTCGAAATGGAGGAAACATTGGTCGAAGTCCGCGCCAGCGCCGCGCGCACCATTGCCGACCAAAAAGAGATGCATCGCCATGTCGTGAAGCTTGACCGGCTTGAAGCTGACTGGGGCGAGAAAGCGCAATTGGCGCTGTCGAAAGATCGCGAAGATCTGGCCCGCGCCGCTTTGGTTGAAAAGAAGAAGGCAAGCGGAATGGGCGAGCAATTGCGCGCTGAGATTTCGGTGCTGGATGATGCTTTGCGTGCCTATGAAGTCGATATCCAAAAGCTGCAAAACCGCCTGCGTGAAGCGCGCAGCCGCCAGACACAAATCGCGGCCCGCCTCGAAAGTGCAGAGAACCGCGTCAAACTGCGCACTCTGATGAGCACTGAGCGCACTGATGAAGCTCTATCGCGGTTCGACCAGATGGAGCGCCGCGTCGATTACGCGGAAGGGCGCGCCGATGCATTGAACATTGCCGAACAAGGCACACCGTCCCTCTCAGACGAAATCGCTGCGCTCGAAGGGGCCGATGCGATTGATGATGAACTTGCTGAAATGAAAAAGGCGCTCGGCAAAGCCGGCGCTTCCGACAAAGCTAAAGGAGAATAAGCTGTGCCAGATGAAGTCGTCTTTATACTCCTGATCCTGTTTGTCGGCCTGCCGTGGTTGATCCTGCATTATGTGACCAAGTGGAAAACGTCCGCTGTGATCACGAATGATGATGAAGTGCTGCTGGAGGAACTTTATAACCTCGCAAAGCGCCTTGATGAACGGATGGATACGGTCGAGCGCTTGGTCGCCACAGACGATCCCACTTTTAACCCGGTCAAACGCCTTCAGGCCGACCAGGATGCTGATAATCAACAATTGCGTGAGCTGGAACAATTGCTCGCCGAGAAAAAAGGAGCCCGGCCATGAGCAGCCTTCGCACAACCCTTTATCGTGACAAGCACAACGGCAAGGTCATGGGCGTTTGCGCCGGGATTGCCTCTTACACCGGCGTCAATGCGGTCTGGCTGCGGATTGGCACGGTCGCCATGACCATCGCGTTTGGTTGGCCCGCTATCGCCTATTTCGCAGCAGGTTTCATCCTGAACAAAAAGCCCGATCAGCTCTATGTCGACAAACAGGAAGAGCAATATTGGCAGGGCGTCCGGCAAAGCCCAACCCGCACAGCCCGCGAAATCCGTGCACGGTTCCGTGATATCGACCGGCGGCTGGCGGATGTTGAGACATATTATGTCAGCAACAATCCGCGCCTGACCGCCGAAATCGAACAACTGCGCTGAAGCGCGAACACCCAGACAGAGGGGGGAACTCATGGACGTAGAAGTAATCGGAGTAATGATCCCGGTGATCGCGATCGTATTTGGTTGCAGCATCGGAATGTTGGGAGTGTGGACCAAGCATCAGCAAAAGATGGCTGAGATGCAGGTGAACACCACAGCTGAACAAACCGCCGAAAAAGCGGCGCAATACGCCAGCAAAGTGCAACGGCTCGAAGACCGCGTCCAAGTGCTTGAACGCATTGTCACTGACCGCGGATACGACGTTGCGACCCAGATCGAAGCTCTGCGTGACACCAAAGATGTCGAAGACGCAGGAGCCGGTATCCCACTCAATATCGGAAATAAGGAGCAAGTGTAATGGATGGCGATACAATGTCCCTTGTCGCAGTGATCGTTGTCGTTTCGACCATCGGGTGGCTCGTTAACAACTGGATCCGCGCAAAGCATGGATACGCCCTCGAAAACGAATGGGGCGGCAAGACCGAGCGCACCGTCGACACCGCGGAAACCACTCGGCTGAAAGCAGAGAACAAGGAGCTGAATGATAAGCTTGATACCATGCAGGATCGCATGGTTGTGCTTGAACGGATTGTCACTGATCGCGGCTATTCGCTGTCAGACGAAATCGAAGCGTTGCGCGATGTGCCCGCTCCCAAAACCGATAGCGGCACCCCGCTCAATCTGGGCAAAAAGGAACCGCAAGCATGAGCGTCGACACCGCTGCCACTCTTGCCCCACATTTGCCTTGGATCATCGCCGGCGGGCTCGCCCTTGGCGGAGCGGCGATCTTTGGCTGGGTCTACAACACCCGCCTGCGCATCCAGCATGGCTATCCCCTCGATGGGGCGTGGGGTCAGGCGCTGAAGCCGTCGACAGATAATGGAGCAAAGCAACGCGTTGCGTTGCTGACACAGGAAAATGCGGAACTGCGCGCAGAGCTTGGCTCAGTCAAAGATCGGCTGGCTAATGTAGAGCGGATCGTGACCGATAGCGGCTATGGCCTCGGGTCGGAAATCGATGCGCTGAGAGAACGCGCTTTGGAAAACCGCAAGGATGAAGGAAACGCATAATGGGTGGTTGGGCAATCGTTGCAATCGTGGCCATCGTGATCTGGGGAATTGTCCAGATTGCAAAGGCGCGCGCCGGGATTGTCTCGGATGTGGATGGCAACGAGTCCTTCGCGGGCAAGGACGGCCTTGCCGAACGTGCGGAGTTGGACGAGACGCGCCGCGAAATCGAGCAATTGCGCGAACGGCTGCATGTGCTGGAACGCATTGCCACCAATGAAAACACCATGGATGCCCGCGAACGTGCCCGGATTGCGGCCGAGATCGAGGCGCTGCGGGGACCATCTGAACCCGCCATCACCAAACCACTTCCCAAACCCACTGTCTCAACACCTGATCAGGAGCAGAGCCAATGATGATGTCTCCCACTCTTGTAATTGCCTCTACGTGCTTTTTTGGAATGTGTATTGTCGCCTTTGTTGCACTGCGCGCGTGGCAAGGTTGGCTCGAACTCAAACGTCAGGAACTTGAGCGGCTGCAACATGTTGGCCCTCAGGTTGAGATTGAGGGCGGAGCGGGCGTTGGTGCCGCGCGGATTGAGCTTGCCGATATGAAAGAGCGGATCAAGAAACTGGAAGCGATTGCCAACGGCGTTGAGCTTTAAGGCAATCGCTTCCAGCTTTCCCCTTCCCCTTTCACGGTGCGCCCCCTACATCGCGCACCATGCGAAGCCTCGATGACATTTTGGAAGAATACGACTTTCTCGAAGGCGATGAGCGGTATCGCTTATTGATCGAGTTAGGACGCGAATTGGACGAGATGCCAGCCGCGTTGAAAACCGATGCAACATTGGTGCGCGGATGTTCAGCATCGGTTTGGGTCTATCCAACCGAAGACACAGATAAGCTCCACTTTCTAGCAGATAGCAACGCGGCCATCACAAAGGGGATTGTCGCATTGGTCATTGCCGCAGTGCAGGACCGCCCAGCCCGCGAAGTAGCCGAAATGGATGTCACCGCTGCGCTCGATCCGTTTGACCTTAAAAGCCAATTGTCGAGCAACCGGACACAGGGCGTGCCCAATATGATCGCATTGGTGAAAGAGCACGCCGCCAGATTAGCAGCGGCCTGAGCTCTGATGCGGCGGCTCTATTTCGCCGCTGGCATGCTGTGCGTTGGGCTTGGCGCGATTGGCGCAGTCTTGCCATTGCTGCCGACCGTCCCGTTCCTATTGCTGGCGGTGTTCTGCTTTGCGCGCAGCAATCCCGAATGGGAGCAAAAAATCCTCGATCATCCCACATGGGGTCCGCAAATCGCCGATTGGCGTGAGCGCAAAGCTATCTCGCGCCGAGCAAAGGTGGGTGCGTTGGTGACGTTGTTCGCTGGCATCGCCTTCACATGGGCAACTTTGGGCTTCCCATGGGTGTGGATATCGGTCGGTGTGACAATTGTAGTCGGCGGCTGGATCGTAACGCGGGCGGAGTAAGGCGCAGCAGAGCCTTGCGGTTCTTATTTGCCAAACGTCATTTCAAACGGACCGCTGCTATCGGAATGGGTCCAGGTGCCAGCGATAGTTTTACCATCCTCACTGACTTGCCCTTCGTAGCTGACCGGTCGAGTGTAATCATTCGATGTGCTTTGATAGCGTTTGACGAAGCTGACCTTTGATCCCTCAATCGTCCCCTCAAGATCGGCTTTCACTTCGCCGTTACCATGGACATGCGGTTCAATTACGAGGCCACTGAGACGGCCCTCTTTGCCGACAAGTCGTGCCTTGAACGGCCATTGCCCAAGGTCCTCGGAAGCGAAATAGCTGAATTGCCCAGTCCAAAGACCGTTCAGATCACTGGCTTGCACCATTTTTGAGCCTTTTCTTGCGAGAGTTGCGTCGGAAGCGCGCGGTTTAGGCCGATGATACAAATGGATCAATCCGCAGCTGTGCCGGTAGAGGGGACAACCATGGCGCCAGCCCAAGTGACCATCGGGACCACGCAGATTTTCCTACTGAAAGACTGGGCGCTATCAAGCGGATGGCTCTTTGAAATTCGTTTATCCACGCACCGAGAATTGCGTGCACCTATCGGGCGATGGCTGCGCTTGATTTCAGCCAATTTGAAAGTTGACACTTAAATCGCAGCGTTTGGGCCTTGGCAACGCGTAAGGCTTTAGGGAATAGCGATTTTTTCGCGATTTCTCAGCTTGGCTATTATTTGCAAAGAGCCCCCTTACGTGGTCCACACTGCGCAAACGCACCCGCGTCTACACAGCCGCTTCGAGCGCCTCGACGGCCTGCGGTTCGACGGACAGCTCGCGGGTCATCTCAAACGGGCCACGCCAATGGCCGATTTGCCATTCGCCCGTGATCGTCTGGCCGTCAGTGCTCAGAGTGCCGTAATAGAGAACCGTCTCGTGATACTCCTCCCCTGCCCCTTGATAGTCCTTGGCGAAGTGGACCGCGCGCCCGATGCGCTGACCCATGATGACGGAATGGGCAGTGCCGGGGTGCCACTCATTGGGTTCCATTACGGTGCCATTGATAACGCCACCTTGATCAGTGACTTGGGCAAGAAAGGGCGTGATCGGCCCAGCTTCTGGCACATCAGGATAGCCAAACGTGCCGTCCCAACGGCCCGTCAGGTCGCTGCACTCAGTTGTCACGAAACCCCCAACGTCCCCGCGCCGTTACCCGTTACGCGCTAGCGCTCTCGCGCACTTTGGCAGATCCTGATCGGGCCTGCTCGCGCAGCTCCGCCTTAAGCTTGACCGGGTCGCGTGCGAAGACAAAGCCAAAGCTGACACCGCCTTCCTTGCCAATTGTCGCATGGTGGAGCTTATGCGCTTGAACCAGTCGCTTGGCGTAGCCGCTCTTGGGAACGAAGCGAAAGAAGCGTTGGTGCACTAAACCATCGTGGATGATGGCATAGACCACGCCGTAGAGATTGACGCCCAATGCCGCCCACCACAGCATCTCCCAATAGAGCGACCCGAGGATGTACATAGCCGCGTTGATCGTGCCGAACACGACCGCGAACAGATCGTTGCGCTCAAAGGTGTTGTCGTGTGGTTCGTGATGGTCGCGGTGCCAGCCCCAGCCCCATCCATGCATGATGTACTTATGTGCTACCCATGCGAACAACTCCATGCCGATCAGCGCCGCCAGCGTAACGGCAATGCACTCCAGCCATGTCATGCGGCACACTCCTCTCCGCTACGGTCCGCAACGCCATCTGTGGCAACCCCAGCTGCGCGGGCGCGGGGTAAGGCCCACCAGGGGACATCGGGACGTCTGTGATGCTCCAGATGATAGCCGAAGTGAAAGCATGTGGCGAGGCTAACTAAGGTGCCAAACGCTTCAGAGCGCGCATTGTGGCTATCAGCAAAGGTCGCATCTGCCGCATGGTGATGCGGGCGATAGGTTCCAAAGTAGAACAGTTGAAACGAGGATAGCAGCGCAGGCGCTCCATAAAGCAGCACGATCTGGAGCATCGGGATGTCCAGCACCAACCAGTAAACGCCCACTACTGCATGCACGAACAACAGCGATTGCCAGCCGAAATAGCGTTTGAAGAACGTTCCGTACCACTTGAGGAAATGCGATGGATTGTGCTCGTCAAAGTCAGGATCACCAGCACGGCCGGACAGCTTGTGATGCGTATGATGGGCATCGCGCAGTATGCGCCACTGGAACCCGGCATAGAAGAACAAGAGCACTGTCGCGATCCCAGCGCTCAACCGCTGATTGCCCGGGGTCAGCGTGCCGTGCATCGCATCGTGGCAAATGATAAACACACCCACCGACAACCAGCATTGAACCAGCGCCATACCCACTGCGATGGGCCAATTGCTCCAGCTCAGCTCAAACACGAACACCGCATATGCGTGGATCGCCAACCAGCCGCCAGCGACCAATGCCGCCAAGCTAAGTCCGATCACGCTCTGCATTGTGCGGTCCGGAAGCGTGAAGCTGCGTTCTGTCATAGTTGGAGATACGCTCGAAGTCGTCATGTAGGTGCGTATAGAGTGCCAATCTCTAGACGCAAAGCGAGTTGGCATACGGATCGCAGGGCCTTAATCGCTATCTGTGAAGAAGAACTCACGCAAATGCTCACCGATGCGCGCCGGGCGTAAAGTCTCAACATCGATACAGCACCAGCTCGATTGCACCTCCGCCAGCACGTCCTCTCCCCGCCGGATAACCGTGCGGTAGAATGCGCGCGCGCCGTTATACCGTTCCAGCACAGTCTGCGCGATCACGTCATCTTCAAGGAAAGCGGGTTTGCGATAGGTGATCTCATGTTTAAGCGCGACCCACGCCTTGCTCGCCACATCTTCAGCAGGCGCAATCTTGTTCCAATGCGCCAGCACCGCATCCTGCACCCAATTCAAATAGCGCGCATTGTTGACGTGCCCCATGAAATCGATGTCTTCGGGTGAAACGATAATGGGATGGCTGAAGGGCGTTGCTGACATAAATGTTAGTTAGCGCAGGTCGGGTTACAAATCCATGACCAATAGGTGGAGAATGGATCAGTATCTTGCCACTGTGGCATCGCTGCCGCTAATCGCATGATCAACACTTTGAAAGAGACCACAATGGCCAGCCGTCCGCGCACACTTTACGAGAAAATCTGGGACGATCATGTCGTCGAAACCCGCGATGATGGGACCGCGCTTGTCTACATCGACCGCCATCTGGTGCATGAGGTAACAAGCCCTCAAGCCTTTGAAGCATTGCGCCTTTCTGGCCGTACAGTGCGCCGTCCAGAGCTGACTTTGGCGGTGCCTGATCACAATCTGCCGACAACTGCGCGGCGCAATGCAACAGGCGGCAAGATCCCTATCGATGACCCTCAAAGCGCAGCTCAGCTGGCCGCATTGGAGATGAATGCACCCGAATTCGGCATCCGCTACATAGGGGATGCCGATGCGGAACAGGGTATTGTCCACGTTGTCGGCCCGGAACAGGGCTTCTCTTTGCCGGGCACGACAATCGTCTGCGGCGATTCGCACACAGCGTGTCACGGAGGTCTGGGTGCGCTCGCATTCGGGATCGGTACAAGTGAAGTTGAGCACGTGCTCGCGACACAGACATTGCTGCTTCAACGCTCAAAGGCGATGGAAGTGCGTGTTGAAGGCTTGCCCGGCCCTGGCGTGACTGCGAAAGATCTTATCCTCCATATTATCGGAGAGATTGGAGCAGCGGGCGGCACCGGCCACGTGATCGAATATCGCGGCGCTGTGTTTGAGCAGATGAGCGTCGAACAGCGCCTCACCGTGTGCAATATGAGCATCGAAGCGGGCGCGCGCGCGGGACTGATCGCGCCGGATGAAACCACCTTTGCCTATCTCAAAGGTCGCCCTATGGCGCCAAAAGGTGAGGCATGGGATCGCGCCCTCGCCTATTGGAAGACGCTGCACACCGATCCGGGTGCTGAATTCGACACCAGCGTCGTGATCGACGCAGCCACTATCGCACCGACCGTCACTTGGGGAACCAGCCCCGAAGATGTTGTGCCCATCAGCGGCCATGTACCTGCGCCAGAGAGCTTTGCCGATGAGGGCAAACGCGAGGCCGCTGCTAAGAGCCTTGACTATATGGGCCTCACGCCCGGCACCGCGATGAAAGACGTGGCGGTCGAGAACATCTTTATCGGCAGTTGCACCAACAGCCGCATCGAAGACCTGCGCGCAGCCGCCGCCGTCCTGAAAGGTCGTAGCAAGGCAGACAATGTTCGCTGGGCTATCGTTGTCCCCGGCTCCGGCCTCGTCAAACGACAGGCTGAAGAAGAGGGGCTCGACCGCATATTTCTCGATGCGGGGTTTGAATGGCGCGAGCCCGGATGTTCGGCCTGTCTGGGCATGAACCCCGACAAAATTCCGGCCAATGAACGCTGTGCGTCAACCTCCAACCGAAATTTTGTAGGTCGTCAGGGACCCGGTGCACGCACACACCTGTTATCACCAGCCATGGCGGCGGCGGCGGCTGTGACAGGGCGTTTGACCGATGTGCGCGAACTCAATTGATGATCGGTCACTGCCATTGTGGCCGTGTCGCGGTCGCGATCAAATCTGCTCCTGAATACATCAATTTGTGCGATTGCTCATTGTGCCTAAAATCTGGCGGAGCCTGGGGCTACTTCACGTCACCAGAGGTGAGCATCGAAGGATCCACCACAGGCTATCGGCGCAAGGATTATCCGGAACCAGCGGTTGAAATTCAGTTTTGTGCAGACTGCGGTACAACCACCCATTGGATTCTGACCGAAAATTTCGATGGAGATCGGATGGGCGTCAATATGCGTCTATTTGAACCGAACGAACTAGAAGGAATCGAAGCACGCACTCTGGATGGTCGCAATTGGTTCGGCGAAACCGAACCTAAACACAGACGCCCTGTCGGCAAAATAGGCCACGAAGTGTTCCTTTGACCTCAGCAAACTTGCAAACCCCGCAATCACTCCGCAAGAGAAGAATATGACTGACAAAACCCCCAAAGACACCCCCGAAGAAAAAGCCAAGTCCAACACTGGCCGCAACGCTGCCATCGGTGCTGCGGCGACTATCGGGTCTGCGGCTGTGGCAGCCGCGCTGCTCTATGCTGGCAAACGCTTCCGGAAAAAGCCCGAGGATAGCGCAATTGGCGCAGGTCAATCGGACACGCCGCCATCAGGCGAACCGCCAGAAACCGACTAAAGGATAACCCACCACCATGGACGCAATCTCTAGGGTCGCAGGCCGCGCCATCCCGTTTGGTGCGAAAAACATCGACACTGACATCATCATCTCTTCCAAGTGGCTAAAAACCATCACCCGCGAAGGTCTCGGCAAAGGGGCTTTTGAAACGATCCGTGCAGAGCCGGGCAATGTCTTCGATGATCCCGCTTATGCCGATGCGCCAATCCTGATCGCGGGCGACAATTTTGGCTGCGGGTCGAGCCGGGAGCACGCCGCATGGGCGATATTGGACATGGGCATCCGCGCGGTGATTGCGCCAAGCTATTCCGACATTTTCTCTGGCAACGCGGTGAAAAACGGCATCCTTCCGATTGTTTTGCCACAGGAAGCCGTTGATCGTTTGATGGAGGTCGCGCGCGACGGTCACAACATCGATGTCGACCTTGAAACGCAGACGGTGACAACCCCGTTTCAGGACCGTTTCGCATTCGAGATCGATCCATTTCGCAAACAATGCTTGATCGGCGGGCTTGACGAAGTTGCTCTGACACTGGAACGGCAAGAAGCCATCGGAACATACGAAAATCGCCGCGCTGCTGCCCAAGACTGGGTCGCAGCCGGAACGAATATTTAAGGGAGAGAATTCGCCATGAAAGCCATCCAGACCCACGAAGTCGGCGGCCCCGAGACGCTCACATTGGATGACGTTGAAACACCGATTCCGGGCAAAGGCGAAGTGCTGGTTGCGGTAAAGGCATGCGCGATCAACTATCCCGACACGCTGATGATCCGCGACCTGTATCAGTTCAAACCAGAACGCCCCTATTCACCCGGCGGCGAATTGGCCGGCGTGGTCGAAGCGGTGGGCGAAGGCGTTGATGATTACAAAGTCGGTGACCGGGTGATGGCTGGTATTGGCAATGGGGGCTTGCGCGAAAAGGCGATTGTGCCTGCAGGCCGAATGTTCCCTGTGCCAGGCGATGTGTCGTTTGAAAAAGCAGCCTCTTTGTTGATGACATACGGCACCACGATCCACGGGCTAAAAGATCGCGGCCACATCAAACCGGGCGATGTTGTGCTGATCCTTGGCGCAGCGGGCGGCGTTGGCTTGTCAGCTGTTGAACTCGCAAAGGCATTCGGCGCGCGCGTTGTTGCTGCTGTCTCTAGCGAAGCGAAAGGCGAAGTCGCTCGCAAAGCTGGCGCAGACGAAGTGGTAATTTACCCACGCGAGGAGATGGACAAGGCTGCCTCCAAGGAGTTGGCTGGAGCCTTCAAAGCGGCATGTGGCCCAACAGGTGCAAACATCGTTTATGATATTGTCGGTGGTCAATATTCCGAACCCGCATTGCGCTCCATCGCATGGGAAGGCCGCTTTCTTGTGGTTGGCTTCCCTGCTGGCATCGCCAAAATGCCGCTCAATCTCACTTTGCTGAAAAGCTGCGATATTTGCGGTGTGTTTTGGGGTGCCTTCACAGCGCGCGAACCGGCAAAATTCGTCGCGCAGGTGCAAGAGCTGTTCTCACTGATGCAGGAGGGTAAGATTGATCCGCTGGTCTCCGAAACCTTCTCGTTGGAACGCGCAGGCGATGCAATTGCCAAGCTGGAAAATCGCGAAGCAGTCGGCAAGCTTGTCGTCACGATGTGATCGCTAAGTTGCGCTTGCCGGAGTCGGCGCAGCGCTCTATTTCAAAGCGAAATTTCGCCTAAAGGGATTACCAATGACCGATTTCACTGACCGTCAACGCGGCGAAGAAGCCAAGTTCGCCATGGACGAAGAAACCGCCTTCAAAGTCGCGGCACGCCGCAACCGCTTGCTGGGCGAATGGGCTGCTGGCGTCATGAACCTCACAGAGGAAGAGACCGACGCTTACAAGAAAGCGGTTGTGCAGGCCGATTTTGAAGAAGCTGGCGATGAAGATGTCATCCGCAAACTTTTGGGTGATCTCACTGCTGCTGAAAGCAATGTCAGTGAGGCGGACATCCGCACAAAACTTGAGGAAATGACAGTCGAGGCCAAGCGCCAATTGATGAGCGAGAGCTGATCCGATGCCAATGGCCGGACCTGATATCGAAGCTGCGATCCTCGCCGCCCTACCCGGAGCAACAATTGAGCTGACCGATCTGGCCGGCGACAATGATCATTGGGCTGCAACCGTCACAGCACCACAATTTGTGGGCAAGAACCGGGTGCAACAGCACAAAATGGTCTATGCCGCGCTCGGCGATAAAATGGGCGGCGAACTGCATGCCTTGCAAGTCACGACCGTGGTCCCCACGTAACATATAGCAAATCTTGCAACCCAATCACTCGACTATCAAAGGCCCCAAACATGGCTGATACGAACTCACGCATTTCCACTCTGGTTGGCGACAACGATGTTGTCCTGTTCATGAAAGGCACCCCGCTCTTTCCGCAATGCGGCTTTTCCAGCCGCGCGGTCGCGATCCTCGATCATTGCGGCGTTCAATATGAAAGCGTCGACGTGCTTCAGGACATGGAAATCCGTCAGGGCATCAAAACCTACTCAGATTGGCCGACAATCCCTCAGCTTTATGTGAAGGGCGAATTTGTCGGCGGCAGCGACATTATGATGGAAATGTTTGAAGCGGGCGAGCTTAAGCAATTGATGGACGATTCTGGCGTCGCGAAGGTCGAGAGCTAAGAAACGTCTTTCCCACCCGCCCGTCGGTAGATCCGCAAACCAAAAAAAAGAGCCGCCTCGCTGTACCAAGCGAGGCGGCTTTTTTTGCACGGGGAGGTGGGACCCAGAGACCAAAAAAGGCCCACCTCATATCGAAGACCACTTGCTTCGACGTATACTATGCACCCAACGTGCCAAAAATGTGATCGCTATCGAATACAGATAGTTAGATGGTTTCCCTGCATTAACCGTAGTAGGAAATGTAAGATATACCGACAGACTTTGTCGGATCTTGGCCCCTACGACTTGGCAAGTCTATCAAGGCCCGCCATCACAGAGACCATGAGCACCGAATCCACCCCTTCCGAACAGTCAACGCCGCAATCCATCCCGGCTGCAACCATCATCATCTATCGCAATTGCCCCGATGACGGCGCCCCGCAGATTTTGATGACTGTGAGATCGCGGAACATGGCCTTTGCAGGCGGCATGGCAGTGTTTCCGGGCGGACGGGTCGACGCAGCCGACTTTGATCTTGCAGAGGCTATTTGCGCCGATGGCAACACCGTAGACCCCCTCGATGAGGTCGCACATCAGATTGCCGCTGTCCGCGAGACCTTGGAAGAAACCGGTCTCGCCCTAGGCCTCACCGGCGACATTAACGCAGCCAACGCAGACGAAGCGCGGGCGATGCTGGAAGCGAAGAACGAACTTGCTCCGGTGTTGGAGCGGTTTGGATGGACACTTGACCTCAACCAAATCACACCATTCGCGCGCTGGTATCCCAAGAACGAGAAGATTCCACGCGTCTATGATACGCGCTTCTATCTGGCCAATCTCGGGACCGGGAAAGTTGAGATTTCATCAGATAATTCGGAAAATACCCGTCTTTTTTGGACCAGCGCACAAGGCGCACTGGATGCGGCTGACACTGGCGAGATCAAGCTAATTTTCCCAACCCGGCGAAACCTTGAACGGCTGGCTATGTTTGCCAGTTTCGAGGAAGCCCAAGCGCAGGCGAAGGCAATTCCCGTTAAGACTATCGTCCCCAAAGTCGACGCGAGCAGCGGTCAGCCGATGCTCACGATTATGGAGGATGCGGGCTACCCAATCACAGCGGAATTGTTGGAGACTGTCGCGCGGGGATGAGAAAAAATGGCGCGCCCTGCAGGATTCGAACCTGCGGCCTCAGGATTAGAAGTCCCGTGCTCTATCCAGCTGAGCTAAGGGCGCGTCGGAACCGCCAATAGCGCGCTTTGCTAGGCTTTCAAATCGCGCTAGTGGCGAAGTGATGGAAAAGCCTGATCCTGCCGCCGCTTTTGACACCGATCCTGATGACGGGATCGCAGCAACGAGCCATCCGCCGCAGACATTTCGGTATTACGAATATGTCATGGCGGCGTTTGTCGCGATCCTGCTGCTCTCTAACATTATTGGTGCAGCCAAGCTGTCGACATTGGCCGGATACACGTTCGGTGCAGGCATTCTGTTTTTCCCGGTTAGCTATGTCATCGGTGACGTTCTAACCGAAGTGTACGGCTATGCTCGGGCGCGCCGGGTGATCTGGACCGGTTTTGCAGCGCTCATATTCATGGCCTTTATGAGCTTTGTTGTGGTCGCCATGCCGCCCGCCGATTCTTGGGATGGTCAGGAAGCCTATGAGCAGGTGTTTGGCAGCACGTGGAGGATCGTCCTTGCTTCGATCACCGCGTTTTGGGCGGGTGAGTTCGTCAATTCATACATCTTGGCCAAAATGAAGATCTGGACCAAGGGCAAGGCGCTTTGGTCCCGCACAATCGGATCGACCATTTTCGGACAAGGCGTGGACAGCCTGATCTTCTACCCCATCGCGTTTCTGGGCATTTGGGAGACCCAAGACGTCCTGACAGTGATCGTCACCAACTGGCTCTTGAAAGTTGTTTGGGAGGCTGCACTAACGCCCGTTACCTACGCCGTGGTTGGGAAACTGAAGAAGTCCGAAGGCGTCGACTTATTCGATGTTTCGACCGATTTTTCGCCTTTTTCGGGAAAATAGACCGCGTCTTAATCCTGTTCGCGCTGGTGAAGATCATCGTCAGACACGATTTCGACCGCCCATTCGAGGTCCAGTCGTCCCGCCAATAGCTTCATATCCTTTTCGGTCGGTATACCGAACAAAGCGCCGTGGCTACTCGCCAATCTTAGCACCAACGTGCCATCGCGCACGAACAACCGGCTGACCTGCAAAGACCGCCGCGATCGTGCGCCAAGCCTCCGTGCGAGCCGCACTGCAAGGCCCCAGCAAATCGCCTCTTCCAACGCCTCTTCGCTTGCCAAAGCTTGCACATCGCTGGGCAAGTCAAGCGCGTTGCCATTGGCCGCAATTGCGGCCGCCATCATCGCCCGCTGTTTGCCGTCTACCGCGATCCAGCGTTTGTGCATTGCCCAGTCAATCGCTTGGGGTAGTCGAATGTTGGGCTCGATCTGCATTGAGGCTAGAGCTAACGTCGTGGCCGCCAGACGTAAGCGCTCGCTACCATGTTTGCGCGTAGGGGCAGCGTCGACGGTCCAACCTGCAATCCGTGTGGCCAGCGTGGGTGGCGCACCGCGCTGCGTCGCAAATACAGAAACACCGGCAAGCAACGGGTCCTGAGCTTTTCCATGCGATGGCAGGTGATCGAACAACAATCCTTCGCGCAGGCCCCAGGACGAAAAAATCACACGACTTGGTGAGAGTTGCGATAACAAGGCTAGGAGCAACACGCCGGCATCCGGTAGCATTTCCGCACGCATGCTCGAGATGCGCTCGCGCGTTTTCAAGCTCTCTGGTGTTTCATCGACCAGCAACTCAGTGAGTTTTTGAGCATCCTTTGGCCCCAGTTCAAAACCGTGCGGGTCAGATAAGGGATGCCCCCGTATCTGCATCGCAAGCACGGCCATCGCGCGCCATGTTCCGCCCACCAGATAGAGTGGCCGCGGCTCCATATCCGCTTGCGCTGAATTGCCCCAACCGCCTTTGCGAATGACCTTTTCGAGCGCCTTTCGCATACCCGTATCGGTGCGTTTGCCACTGTCGCTTCGATATTCCGGGAGCCGCAACGCGCCCAATGGCAATGTCACCGCATCGGACGCATCACCATTGTCGATGGCAACCAATTCAAGACTGCCCCCGCCTAAATCAGCGACAGTCCCACAAGCCCCCGGAAAGGCCCCGGCCACTCCGTTGGCGCTCAAGATCGCTTCTTCTTCACCTGTCAATATGCGTGGTGCAAAGCCAAGTGCTTCGCATTGGGTCACGAAATCGGAACCATTATTCGCCTCGCGCACCGCAGCTGTGGCGACCGTCTCCACATCATCGATACCCAAATCGGCGAGCAGCAAAGCAAAGCGTTCAAGCCCTCGCATTGCCAGCGCCACTGCTTCATCCGCCAAAGCCCCTGTGCTCGCGATATCGCGCCCTAGCTTGGCGGTAACTTTCTCATTCAACAGCACAGTAGGCGCGCGCATCGACCCGCCATAAATGACCATGCGAACGGTGTTTGAGCCGATATCGATGATTGCTCGTTCAGGCGTGTTGCCTGCGAAGACTCCATCGCGGTCTTGCCGTTTGCGTTTCAAATTCATCCAGAGCGACCCTTGCGCAGCGACAATTTGGGCACCGCACCCGCTTCCAGCGCACCGCCGCGCCCTGATAGTGACGGGTTAGTCATGAAATAGCGATGACAGTTAAACGGCTTTCCATCGGTCTCAACCCGCGAATATGTACCATCCGCATGGAGCCACCAGCTTTGCTCAGTGTCGAGCATATTGGCGAGCAAGACCTGTTGCAAAATCTGATCATGGACAGTGCGATTCAGGATCGGGATAAGTGACTCCACCCTGCGATCAAGGTTGCGCCCCATCAAATCAGCCGAAGAGATAAACACCGCAGCCTTTGGGCTTGGCATCGGTTCGCCATTGGCAAAAGCATAGATGCGGCTGTGTTCCAGGAACCGACCAACGATGGATTTCACTCGAATATTCTCGCTCAGCCCCGGAACACCCGGCCGCAAACAGCAAATTCCGCGAACAACCAACTCAACAGTCACACCTGCATTGCTTGCAGCATACAGCCGGTCAATAATGCCGCTATCGCTGATCTGATTGCACTTCATCCAAATGCCCGCAGGTTTCCCGCGTTGAGCATTGGCAATCTCGTTATCAATCCGCCCATACACTTCTTCGCGCAAGTTAAGCGGTGCGATCGCAATCTGTTCCAACCCAGATGGCTCGACATAGCCGGTTACGAAATTCATCATCTTCGCAGCATCGCGTCCCAGCTGGGGGTTGGCAGTGAAGAAGCTCATATCGGTGTAAATCTTGGCTGTAACAGGGTGATAATTGCCGGTGCCAAAGTGGCAATAAGTGCGAAAGCCATCATCCTCGCGCCGCACAACCATCGCTACCTTTGCGTGAGTTTTCCAATCGGTAAAGCCGTAGATGACCTGCACCCCTGCCCGCTCCAACTTGGTCGCCCATTTCAGGTTTTGCTCCTCGTCAAAGCGCGCTTTCAACTCCACCACCGCGGTAACGCTGATTCCAGCTTCCGCTGCTTCGATCAAAGCGTTGATGACGGCGGATTGCGAGCCTGCGCGGTAAAGCGTCTGCTTGATCGCTACCACATCTGGGTCAGCGGCCGCTTGTCGGATAAAATCCACCACCACTTCGAAACTCTCATAAGGGTGGTGGATGACTATGTCTTTTTCGCGGATCGCCGAAAACAGATCCCCATCATGCTCACGCACTCGCTCGGGATAGCGCGGTGAATAGGCATCGAATTTGAGATCGGGGCGGTCTTCTCCAGCGATTTCAGAGAGGCCATCAATGCCGATCATTCCGTCGGTTTTGATCACAGCGGCTTCGTGGACACCCAATTGTTCGAGCAGTATCGCCTCTGCTTGGGGATCGAAATCCTCCTCCAACTCCAATTGGATCACCTGGCCACGGCGGCGGCGCTGGATCGCGCTGCGGAAAGTGCGCACGAGATCTTCGGCCTCTTCCTCAATCTCAATATCGCTGTCGCGCAACACGCGGAAAAGGCCGTCACCTTCTATCGTGAAACCGGGAAAGAGCTGCTTTGCATATCGCTGAACAAGGCTAGCAATCGAGATGTAGATCGCCTCACCTCTGCCGCCAATGTCGCCCGCATGTTCATTGGGCACCCGAACAAAACGCGGCAGCGCGCGGGGTATGAGGATCATCTCTATGATCTGCTCACTATCCGCATCGCGTGTTAGAGTGAACAGCAGTCCCATCCCTTCATTGTGAACGAAGGGAAATGGGTGTGCCGGATCGAGTGCTTGCGGCGTGATGACGGGCAGGATTTCTTCCAGGAAGAACGCCTCAAGCCATTCATGCGCTGTCGGTTTTATCCGCTGCTCATCGGCAATATGGATATCGCATTGCGCCAGCGAATGACCCAGTTCACGCCATATATCCTGTTGCCGTGCGGAAAGCTCAGCCAGCTTCTCACGAACTGCCGAAAGTTGCTGTGTCGGCGTCCGTCCGTCAATCGATGGTTTGTCGATACCGCGCTGTGCCTGTCCCACCAGACCGGCAACGCGGATCATCATGAACTCATCAAGATTGCTACCCGAGATCGACAGGAACCGTAGCCGTTCGAGTAGCGGATATTTCCCATTTGACGCCTCTGCGAGCACCCGTTCGTTAAAGGCAAGCCATGAGAGTTCGCGATTGAAATAGGCTTCACCACCTGACGCAACATTTGCCTTTGGAGCAGATGGAGGGGTCGCGGCAGAAACCCGCGGGCTGTCATCTGCCATCGGTTCGCTAGATGTTACGCTACTCATTACTCTCCCGCCGAGATCCCTTAGCCAAATTCAGCATTGCTCATGCGCGTCTGGCCGCCACGTGTAAATCACGAGAGCGTCCTTGTCATAAGAAAGTCGATTTTTGCTGAGTGCGCGCAGTCTACGCTGCTTTTCAAATCAAGGATTTGCTATCCGCGATCGCAGTAATCCCGCGCTTACCATCGGCATCGCGGCCCAACTGCACAAACACATCAATAACGCTGGCTGCGTAGGCAATCGTGTCAGAGCGCGACAGGCCGATCCCTGTTTGCATGACCATCAACGACAATTGCTCCAACGCACCTTTCAGAGAATTGGCGTGGATTGTCGAAAAACTTCCCGGATGGCCAGTATTGATTGCGCGCAGAAAGGAGACGCTTTCGCTCCCTCGAAGCTCACCTAAGACGATCCGGTCGGGTCGCAATCGCAATGCCGCTTGCAACAGTTCGTTGGGTGTAACCTTTGCCTCTCCTAGCTCGCCTTTCACTGCCACTAGACCGACCGAATTCTCTCCGGGAAATTTCAACTCTGGCGTGTCCTCGACCAGAACCACGCGCTCCTGTTGTGGTATTTCCCCCAACATCGCGTTGAGGAACGTCGTCTTACCTGTGCTGGTACCGCCAGATATCAAGATCGTGCGGCGATGCTGAATTGCTGCGCGCAGATAGGCGATCGGCTGCAATTGCGGATCGGGCAATTGGACCGGAACCTCACCTTCCAGCGGACCAGTGTCATAGGCATCGAGCGGCAAGTCCAAGCGGCGATGACGGCGGATCGCCATGACCCAGTGCTTACGGCTCGCAGGCGGCCCACAAAATTGGATCCGCGCACCATCGGGCAAGGTTGCGCCCAACAGCGGGTGTTCGCGGTTGATTCCCTGATGGCTGACCCGCGCGACTTGCTCGGCCAGACGCTGGACGAGGCGGTCGTCAATTTCTGGCGTGATGATCTTCTTGATACCAGGATCCAAGGCATCTTCGACCCATACCTCTCCGGGCTCGTTGACCATGATCTCAGTCACCGTATCACGGTCGAGCCACCGTTTGAACGGAGCGAGATAGGCGTCGAGATAGACGCTGCGTTCACCTGCAATTGAAGCGAAGTCTGCCTCTTCGCTAGAAGCATCGCCACCGGTAACGTCCGGCGCAGCAGAGAGAGAGTGGATATCGGCGGTCATGACTATGCGAGCTTCGACTATTCGCTGACGGTGCTGAAATCGAGGTTGCGCGCAGTGAAGACGCGGATTGGTTCGCCCATGCGCACCCGGATTGTGGGGCTGCGTTGGCCGTCTTGTTGCAGGGCGGTGCTGGCAGCACTCTGACCTGCTCCGCCGATAACCACAGAGGCTCCGCCGGATGCAATCGCACCGAGGCCGCCGACGACAGACAGCAACATGGCTGACCCAAACCGGCTAAAGAAATGGGTGTCGACGTCCCCGGCAAGGCCAGTGGTTCCATCAAAACCCACAGCGGGCGACGAAATCTGAATGGTCGCACCATCGGGGCGGATCAGATCAGTCCAAATCACATAAGCCCGTTTCTGACCCTGTTGGACGCCAGATTGATACTGACCGATCAACCGCGAAGAGCGCGGGATCAAGACCCGCGTTCCATCGAAGCTTCGCACATCTTGGCTGACAACCGCGCGGACATAGCCAGGCACATCGGTGTTGATCGCCGTTTCCAGCACAGCCGGGATCATGGTTCCCTTGGTGACGGTCGTCGTCGGATTGGTCATAGCGACCGCCTGAGCTGTCGCGCCGCCAACGCCGCCCACGCGACTTGCGAAGGCCGCGGCCGTTCCTGCTGCGCCGGACACTCCGCTTCCCGCAGTGCTTGCGCCTGCCGATCCGGTTGTGGCTGCCTGCTGTGCCGCAGCGGATTGCGCGGCTCGGCTCGCATCATAGATCATGGTCGGACTTGCATACGGATTGACTGCCGGACCAAGCGCAGCTCCGGGAGCATTGGCGAGGATGGGTGCAGGTGCAGGATCGGGACGCTGCAGTACGGGTGCAGGTGGCGGCGCGGTTTGCGGTGTGGGTTGGACCACTGGAGCTGCCGCCTGCGCTGGTTGAGCCGTGCTTCCGACCGTTTGAGCCTGCTCATTCTGCTGCGACGCATTCATCGCCCAAAAGCTCACTGCGCCAAGCAGTCCGACTATCGCAACCCCTGCAGCAAGACCTAAGCCCTCCGTCTTGGACTTTCGTTCTGCGACGGGCGAGAAGCCGTTGCGGCTTGCCAGGTCGATGACCTCTGCGGATTCTTCATCACGCGGATCACCATCACCGGCTGTTCCGTTATCGCCCTTTTTGGGCGGAAGACGCATGGCAAGACGCATTATTTCATCTCCCGATCAGCTGTATCTGTCGTGGTAATCATGATCCCGATACCCCTTGTGAGGCAGCGCTTGCGCGTCGCGCGGGGGCAGGATTGGTGTTTGTCAAAGTGGCGCTGTCGCCGCCAGATCGCAGAATAATTTGCGCCGGAACCATATCGAGCACAATGGTTTCGCCGCGAACGGTGAAGTTGACCGGCCCCTCATCACCATCGGCATTTGTGATCAGGATAGCGGGGATCGTAGAGCCAGCTGGCCACGTCAAAAACACCGCTTCGCCATCATCATATGCGCGCGCGGGTAACAGGTCGCTCTCACCATCACCCTCCCAATCGAAATTGAGCAATGCGGGGTCTGCCACCGCGTAGGGGTCATTGGCTGCGGCGAGCTCAACTGCGTTCGGCTCACCAATGTCCGCTTCCGCTCGCGCTTCCTCTTCTGCTGCCGCAAGCGCTGCAGCAGCCTGAGCCGCTTCGAGTTCAGGATAGCGGAATTGCAGCACGTATAAAGGCCGATTGCGCGGTGATGCGACGAGGTCGAACAGATAGGTCCGCTCGCTCGTCACAACTGTCATATTTGTGCGCGCATTTGTCTCCAGCGGTTTGACAAACAGGATTGATTGCGCCTGATTGGGCTGGATCTGCCAAGCATTGCTGTCGCCAACCGCTACATTCTGGATCGCTTCGTCGGGCGCGAATTTGATTGTGGTTTGCACCCGAGTTTTGCCGCGCACGGTGTAAACTTGGCTCTCGTCAAAGACCATTGTTACAAGCCGCGGATCATTGGCAGGCGCAATCTCAATCGGCGCAGGGACATCTTGTGCGGTGGCAGACACAGCACCCAAGCTGGTCAAAGCGAGCGCAAGCCCCATCACGGGGAGCCGAAGCTTTTCGGCGCGGTTCATTTGGTATTCTCCGATTTCTTTACAGCCGCGCCACTTGTGCTGGCCGAACGGAAGCGGTTGCCGATCCCGTGTGTACGCGATGTTGCCGACCCTACAGCACCAGCCTGAGCGCCGCCTGAAGCGGTTGTGTAGACTTTTGTCTCACGAACGACGCTTGGCCCGTATGACGGGCCTGTATCATTGGCGGCCTGAGCGGTGGGCACAGCAACTTCGATGCGGCGTTGCCCCACCGCAGCAACTGCCGCGGCAGGCGGTGCAGTGCGAGCGGCACGGTCGGACACGGCTAGAGGTGGCAAGGCAGCGGGCGGTGTCTGTGCGGTGTTGATTGGGCGGTCATCGCTCTTGTCAGGGGTCGCGAGGCCAAAAACTGTCCATCCGCCGACCATGTTTGAGGCGACTTTCAGAACCATCAACATCAACAGGACATGCACGAAGCCCACCACGAAAAACGCCATCGCGGCTTGTTGATCGATTTGTCCGGGAACCGCGACCAGCGCTGCGAGGATCGGCACGGCCATCTCAAGCATGATCGACCCGCCTACCACCGCAAATATCGGTGCAAGCGCAAGCATGACCAACCCTTTGAGCCAGCCAACAAACAGCCCACGCGTCCCATTAAACAGCGCTAAAACCACAAAAATCGGCCCCACTGCGAGCAGCAATGCAAGCCCTATCCGCGCAGTCACCAGCAATCCGACGGTGCCCAGCAGCAGCAACATCGCCCCTGCCCACATCATGCCGGGCGGTGAGAACAAGTCGATATTCTCTTGCCCTGTGCTCGCCTCTTGGACGGCAAGGAACACGATATCGAGCTTAGTCGCGAAAGTTGCGGTTGCCGAACCTTGCGAGCCTGTCAGCGTGCCAGCGAGCCAATCAGGTCCGAGCACGAAGATGTTGTAGAAAAAGTTCTGATACGCGACAAAACTCGTCACAAATGTCAGCACCAACCCGATGGTCATCATGCGCGGGATCAAGGTGCGGATCGACAGGTTTGACCGGCCCAGCATCAATGAGATGCCAAAGAACGCGACATACAATGTGAGCAGCACCGTCAGCACAATCGCCAACTGTCCGTCCGCTCCGAACAGACGGCTATACGCCTGCTCGCTTACATCGCTCGCGATGCAGTCGACTGCGGTTAGCGCTGCTGCGACGCCAGTGCCCATATCTTGGGATGCAAGGTCGCAAGTTGTCGTCATTCAGCCGCCTGCCAAACAGGGACGCCGTCTTCGTCAACATCGGTTGGACCATCAGGCCATGCGCGGTTAGTGAGCGCCGGATACCAAGCGCTTGGATCATCGCCCACAGCTTCTCGCAGCAGGTCGAGTCTGCGCACTGATGACTCTCGCCCTGAGAGGATCGTAAGCACCTCAGGCGCGCCCGAAAGATCAAGCCGCACGACAACGCTCGCGTCAGGTTGGCGCACAAGGAAACAGCGTGAATGCGCGGGCAGTGTTCGAATCAGCGCCAATTCGTGCTCAGTCAGGCCAAAGCCATCGCAATAATCCTCTGGCCGAGCGCGCGAGTTGGGCATGAATATCATCGTCGCGGTCTGCTCAACGAGTGCGGTCGAAATTCGGCTTTCCAAAGCATCGCGCGCGCTTTGTGTCGCAAAACCGACCAGCGCGTTTCGCTTGCGCAAGGTCTTGAGCCAATCGCGGATACGCGCAGCAAAAACCTCGTCGTCCAGCGCCTTCCACCCTTCATCAATCAAGATCATGGTCGGCTCACCATCCAACCGCTCATCAATTCGGTGGAAGAGGTACATCATGGTTGGCGTGCGCAGGCGCGGGTTTTCGAGCAGCTGGGTCATGTCGAAACCGAGCACACGCTGATCGAGATCAAGCGCATCGCTCTCATTGTCAAACAGCCAAGCGTGTTCACCATCTTCACCGCCAGCGCTGCCAATCCATGCACCGAGACGGTCAGCAAGGTCACCGGGTTCCGGGCGACGCGCACCAGCCAGCAATTCCTTAAAATGCCGCAGGCGACGCAGGCTGGCGTCATTGGCGTAAGCTGCGTCTACCGCCGCGCTGATCAGCGAGAATTCTTCGGGGCCATCCGCCTTCAGCAGCACTCCCAGCCAATCGCGCAAGAACGCTTTGTTTGATGGCGTATCGGCCAAGGATAGCGGATTGAATCCTGTCGGCTCACCGGGATTGATGCGATCATAAGTCCCGCCAATCCCACGAATAAACAGCTCTGCGCCGCGATCCTTATCAAACAGGATTGTGCGCGGTTTGAACTTTTGCGCTTGTGCAGCGAGGAAGTTCATCACCACCGTCTTACCCGAACCGGACGGGCCGATGACGGAGAAATTCCCAAGATCACCATGGTGGAAATTGAAGAAGAACGGGGTCGCGCTGGTTGTCTCCAACAGCGTCACCGCATCGCCCCAATGATTGCCGCCAGCCGATCCCAGCGCAAATCCGTGGAAGCTGCCAAAGCTCGCCATATTGGCGGACGAGATGAGCGCACGGCGGACAATATAGTCTTCATTGCCGGGGAATTGACCCCAGAATGACGGCTCCAAATTGGTGTCCTCGCGCACCGCAATCGCGCCGGTATCAGCCAACGCCGCAGAACAAGCCGCCGTTGCATCATCAAGCCGATCAAGCGAGCGGTCGCGCACAAGCACGGTCAAATGGTGATCGCCAAAGCCGACCCCGCCATTGCCCAGTGCATCACGCGCGGCCATCATGTCGGCACGCTCTGCCGCAGCTTCTTCATCAACCGAACGCGACCGGCGCAGCGCCAGATCGATGCGCTCGCGCGCCGTCGTGCGCTCATTGGGCGCGTAACTTTCGGTGACGACCATCTCGTAGGGAAGCCGCAGCAAGCCATCGAGCAGGCCAGGTGATGTCGCTTCGGGATAATCCTTCAGACCCAAAATCGCGGAAAAGTCAGGATTGCCGCTGCCCCGCAACTCCATCGCATCAAGGCCAAAACTCGTGCGGCGATAGGGCAGCATATGACCGATATCGGTATCGGGGGCCGGCCGACGCACGGGGCGCATTTCGCCATTGTAGAGCGCAGAGAGCAGCTCCAGCATCTCGGAATTGGTGCCGCCTCCACCACCGGGCGCATCGTAATCGCCCAGCACCGCTGCACCGTATGAAGACAGCGACGCAACCAGCCCAGTGATCGCCGCTTTCAGGTTGCGAATATCCTTTGGATCAGCCTCCATCTCATCGCTGGTTTGGCGAGAGAAGAACTTGGCCATCCGTTCTGGCAGGCCAGTTTTGCCACGCGCAGGGCGCCGGATAAGGGTGACGAACTGGTCATTGATGAAGAGCGAGCCGCCCGCCAGCCGTTCTTTCCATCGCGCATCAATATGACGCGAAAGTGGGTCGGGGAACTCGGCATCAAGCTCAACTTCAACGCGCCTACGGATGACGTGATGGTACAGCACAAAGCGCGCATCGAGAGTAGACCTTAGAACAACTTCGCGGGTCGCGGCATGGGCATTCAGCGCATCAGTAGCCTCTGTCTCAAACAACAGGCCTGGTACTTGGATCGCGCTCATCACCGATCCATCGCGCAGCAACACCGTGTTCTCATCAATCAGCCGCTCATACGGCAGGCGGTCGCCGACGCGCGCTTCTTTGGCGCTCCACGCAGCAGGTCCGATCCATTTTGCCATATCCGGCCCTCCTTATGAGGCCAAAGCACTTGTTCTAGGGCGCGTAGCTGTTGCAGCCCCAGCGTTTGAAATTGGGCACGCGCGGGCATTTTGAAACTTTGGTGATCCAAAGGTCAAAAATCCGCGGCTCTCGCAAAGATACGAAGTAGCCGATCGTGTGCATCACAATCGGCACTGGCACGATCCAGTAGCTCTTGAGCAACAAGAACGCGATTGTCGTCACCATCATGTTGATCACGAAGAAATTCATCGTCACCCCCAGAAACATCTGCGGCCGCGTCAAAGTGCGGTGGACAGGATGGCGGGTGAGGTCGGTCATTGGCCTATGCTCTCAAATTTCACGCGGTGTTCGCGATACCGGCAACAATCACCGGGGCGCCAAAGATGATGAACACACCAATGATAACCGTTGCGCCAAAGCGCCAATTCATGCGGCCCGTCAGCATCATAAAGCCAACCGCTGCCACAGCCATCACAGCAAGGCTTGTCGCAATGGGGCCAAGCAAAATGCCCTGCATCCAGGTTACCGCATTGGTGATCGGCCCTGCCCCTTGCGGATCGTTTTGAGCCTGCGCAGCCACTGGCATCAACAAAGCCGCAAGTACTGCGGTGATGCGGAGGTAAAGGCGATAAAGCGGCGTCATTGTGTGTTCCATAATCCTCTAATCGGAAGTGCTATTGTCGCGCTATCGAGCGCCGGGACGCGAATGGCTGGCTAGCCGTCCCATGATCGCAGCAACATAGTGCCGCGTTTCGCGTATATTTGGAATGCCGCCAGCGCGTATTACGCGGCCAGGCCCAGCGTTATAAGCGGCTAGCGCCTTCTCAAGATCACCATCGAACCGGTCGAGCTGTTCGCGCAAATAACGTGCGCCGCCTTCAAGGTTTTGCATCGGATCATCGGGGTTTACGCCCAGATAGCGAGCCGTGCCTGGCATCAGTTGCGCAAGACCCCTTGCCCCTGCATGCGACACAGCGTTTTCACGCCAGCGACTTTCTTGCCACACCAGCGCTTCAATCAAGCTGGGGCTTAGGTCGAAGCGCTCTGATAATTCTTGAACTTTCGCCGCATAACGAGGCGGAATGCCCGAGGCATGAGCGGCGGTGTTGCCAATGATCGTGTCTGGAATGATCAGAGCGCTCAGATCGATTTGCGCGTCTTGGATCGGCCTCACCTCGAGATTGGAGCCAATGGGCACACCATTACCGCCGGCCACCCAATGGGCGCCGTCTTGGTTGATTTCCATCACATCAGCTTTGGCATTGGCACCAACCAACGCCAGCGATACGGCAATCAAAAAGGTGCTCGCACGAGCGAGAATCATTCCGGGCCCTCCAGAAACTCCCTTTTGTCTAACGTAAATGACACGCAGGTGACAGCCCCGCCTTTGTGACGTCAGGCCGATTGGCTAGCAAGTTGAGAACTACGGGACGCTAAAATCGTGCCGACCCACTCACTCGCGCAAGGTGAATTGGCGTGTCTCGCGCGCATTTTGGCGGAATTCACCCCGCTCCAGCATCCCAAGCGCACGGCGGGCCAAACGACGCGAATCGGTCTCCTGACCGTTGGCCGTCTCCAGCTCCATCATGTCCTGATTTGCGAAAGCAGCCTCAAAGCTCGCACGAGCCTCTGCATCGTTTCCGGACTGCGCATACGCAATGCCGAGATTGATCAGCAAAGCAGGATCATTCGGCTCTTGCTCAAGCGCGGTTTTCAGCATCGCAATTGCTCGGACGCTTTCACCATCCGAGAGAGTTTGTGCCGCCAAAGACTCATCATCAGAGCTTTGGCCTTGTGCCATTGCAGGTTGAGCGATCGCCGCGCTCGATACCAGCGCCAATGCGAGTCCAAATGGTTTCATATTTGAGAGAGCCATGCTCACATCTCCTTTTCTCAGGTGAGCAATGTGACGCATGTTTCATCAAAATGCAATATAAATGAAACATTGTCATATAGATGACGCTAGAAACACAATAATTGCTGCTTTTCAGAGCTTTGTGGTGATGCGATCACCTTCATTCGGTGAGCTCCAAGAAAGAAATTTTGACCAAATCCATCTTTTTTTGGTCATGTGACAGCCCTGTCTCAAAAACCGCCATTTAGAAGAAATTCTGTCACACACAGTCCCTAGCGCAGCGCTTGCGAACACAATCGCGCATCTATCGATTCTCGGTTTTTAGGGGACCGCTCGCTGTGAAAAACATCCAACGCAATCTCATCCTCGGTGCCAGCATTTTTGCTCTTGCTGGCTGTGGCGCAGACGAGATCGTCTCGCCCGGCACATCCGGTGACATCGTCATTAACCCGTCACCGTCGCCGAGCCCATCGCCAACGGCGACACCAACGCAAGGTATGGTCACTCCGGCTGCGGGTTGCCCGACCATCGCAACACCCGGTGGCCTCACCGATGCAGGCACGATTAGCGGCCCGACCGGCGAATATCGCGTGTGCCAATTGCCAGCGCGATTTACTGCGGACGACAACCTGCCTTTCATCAACGGGCTGCTTTACGAAATTTCAGGCCGAGTGGATGTCGGCTCGGACCAAGGCTTTTCGAGCACTGGCACCGATGTGACCGTTTCGATCGAACCGGGCGTGATCCTGTTTGCTCAGGCTGAATCGTTTTTCCTCGTCAATCGCGGCAACACAATTGAAGCCAATGGTACGGCGACAAACCCGATCATCTGGACCAGCCGTGACAATGTGCTGGGCGTTTCCAGCGATAGCAGCGATGCGCAATGGGGTGGTGTTGTGTTACTTGGCAGGGCACCTGTTTCCGACTGCTCGACACAGGTGTTCAATACCGCCGCTGCTCCAACCGCAAACCCGCAATGCGAACAACAGCTCGAAGGCACCACCATCGCAACACCGTTTGGCGGCAACAATGATGCGGACAGCTCTGGTTCCTTCACGTTCAATCAAATCCGCTATTCCGGCTTTGAATTGCAGCAGTCTAACGAATTGCAATCCCTGACGACTGGCGGCGTGGGCTCGGGCACCACGATCAACAATTTACTGTCATTCAACAGCTCAGATGATGGCGTTGAGTTCTTTGGTGGCACGGTGAACGTGCGCAACCTTGCCGTGATCGGTTCTTCAGACGATTCCATTGATGCGGATTCGGGTGTTCAGGGCAATTTGCAATCGGTCGTTGTCGTTCAACGCACAACAACCGGCGACAGCATTATTGAACTCGATTCTCCCGATGATCTGGGTGATGGCACGCCTGGCAACGCTCTCCCGCAAAGCCGGGTGCAAGTCACCGACTTCACCTTCGTTCAGCGTTCTTCGGCGTCCAGTCAGGCAGTCCGCGCACGCGGCGGTCCGGCGCTTGGCCTCACCAATGGAGTCATTGACGTCGATACGGCCGCAGATGTCTGCATCCGGATTGACGAGCAGATCACGCTCGACGCGATTATCGGTATCGATTCAGTGGTATGCGACGGCGTCGACCGTCCGGTTCGCGGTTCGAGCGGCCCATCAGATGCTGCCGTTCAAGCGGTTGTCGATGCGGGCACAAACAACAATTTGATGTTCACGCTCACACTGACCAACACCATTGTGAACGGTGCGAGTGAGAATGGCGTAACCGCTTTTGATGCGACCGCACGCTCTTCCTTCTTCGACGCGTCGACGACAATCGGTGCAGTTGAAGCGGACATATCGGCGAATTTCGGCGACTGGACCTGCAATTCAACGATCATGGATTTTGGTAGCGCGACCGGGGCCTGCACATCGCTGCCCGTAAGTTAATCGACCGTTTTGGATAGGGGGAGGCAGCGTGTTGATGCGTTCGCCTCCCTTCGTTCATTCTGGAGAGCCGCAACGGCTCGATTTGTTTTTCAAGACCTAATCATGAGGGGGTCTAGCATTATGTCGACCGGCAAACGTCTGGCAGGGCTTCTGCTTCTTACAACATCGCTCACATTCCCATCGGTTCTTTACGCGCAATCTACTGACGCGGCGGAAGAGCAAGAACCGGCGCAAGATGCGCAAGAGATCGAAGAAGACGAAGAGTTCAACGAGCCTGAAGTTTCCGTTCCAGGTGGTTCAGGCATCATCGTGACCGGGCGGCGCAACCGCAATCCAGAGCGTTCCTCATCGCAGGTTCTCAACGTCCTATCCGATGAAGATATCGCGCGCACCGGCGAAGGCGATATTGCGGGCGCGCTTGGCCGAGTCACCGGGTTGGCGCTGGTCGGTGATGGCCGCGTCTTTGTTCGTGGTCTTGGCGATCGCTATTCGCTCGCACTGCTCAACGGATTGCCCTTACCGAGCCCTGAGCCGCTTAGCCGTGTCGTTCCACTCGATATTTTCCCAACCAATGTGGTCGCCTCATCGCTGGTTCAAAAGACCTATTCAGCAAACTATCCTGGCGAATTTGGCGGCGGTGTCATCAACCTCACCACTAAGGCTGTGCCGGTTGAGGATTTCCTTTCGGTAAGTTTCAGTACCAGCGGCGATACTGAAACGACTTTCCAAAACGGGCTGACCTATGCAGGTTCAAGCTTGGACGAGTTCGGCTTCGACACTGGTACCCGCGATGTGCCCTCTAACCTTCAGGCATTCTTCGACAGCGGAGAGCGGATTGGCGCGATTGATATTGCCACTGCCGAAGGGATTGCTGGACAATTGTTCCCGAGCAACCTTGCGACTTTGCAGCAAGAGAATTCGCAGCGCCCCAACCTTTCTGGTTCGATCACGGGCGGCGTCTCGCTTGAACTGGGCGAAGAGACTTTCCTCGGCATCATCGCCACCGCATCGCTCAAAAACAGCCTGCGCAATCGCACCGTCTTGAGCCAGCGCGGCAGCAGCGATTTGTCAGAAGTGTTTCAACAGGATGAGACGTTCATCACCGATGAAAGCGTCCTTGTGAATGGGTTGCTTAGCTTTGGCCTTGATCTGGGGCCGCACACCATTCGTTGGACTAACCTCTACATCCGCGACACCTTGAAAACTGCGCGCCTGTCCGAAGGATTCGATATCTTTCCGGGTGAAACCGGCTTTGACTTCATCACTCAGCAAACCGCGTTTTTCGAGCGTCAATTGCTCGATACGCAGCTCGTGGCAGAGCTCGATTTTGATCGGCTGAGCGTTGATTTCCGCGGTGGCTATGCCCGCACGGATCGTGAAGCCCCGTTCAACACCACGGTCAGCTACACCCGCACTAACCTGACTGGGAACGAGTTTGGCGATCAGTTTGTCGCCTATTTCAACCAGCTTTCCGATGCCGGCATTTCGACCGTCGCATTCGATGATCTGCAAGAAGAGTTGCTGTTCGGCGGTATCGACCTTGGATACGAGATCACCGACACATTCGAAGCAACCATCGGCTATGCCTATTCGGACACCGAACGCCGCTCCGAAAGCCGCGAGTTCCGCCCATTCATTTCGCCTGACAACACCAACCCCGATGTTGGAACCTTCAACGAGACGGTGGCGATTGCGCTGGGCCTTAGACAGCCGGCTGACATCATCGACCAGCTCGCTTTGGACAACTTCAACGTTACTCTGACTGAAGCGACACCATTCCCAGCATTTGACGCAGCTCTCGATATCCATGGCGTCTACGGTCTCGTCCGTTGGTTGCCGACGGGCAACCTGACACTTGAGGCGGGTGTGCGTTATGAGGACGCATCGCAGGACGTTGCGCTGGATCAGACAGTGTTCAATGTTCCCGTTGCTGGAGCGACTCCGACCGCTATTGCCAATGACTACTTCTTGCCCGGCGCCACCATCACGTGGGAGCCGATTGATGATGTGCAGTTCCGCGCATCGGCATCGAAGACCATCGCCCGACCGCAATTCCGCGAGTTGGTCGAGCAACGCTATTTCGACCCGTCATCCAACCGCCTTTTCCAAGGCAATCCGCTGCTCCAAGATAGCGAGTTGATCAACGCCGAAGTGCGCGCTGAACACTACCTTGGCGGTACCAATCGGATCAGTATCGCAGGCTTCTACAAGGAGATCGATAACCCGATTGAGAGCACCTTCAACGTTGCATCAGGTCAAGTCTTCACAAGCTTTGCCAACGCGCCCGCAGCTGAGCTTTACGGCTTAGAGTTCGACGCGGTTTACGGCATTGATCTGTATGGTTTGGGCGGCACCTTCTTTGAGACCAAGCAGCTGCTGCTCATCGCCAACTACACCTACACCCAATCAGAGCTGTCGGTTGGCGATGCTGATATCTCGCCAGTGCCGGGCAACCTGGGTCAGCTATCCAGCCAGATCTTTGACGATGGCGCGCCTTTGGTGGGTCAATCCGATCACATCGCCAATATCTCGTTCGGCATTGAGGACACCGAGAAGACCCAGCAGCTCACCGTCCTGTTCAACTATGCCAGTGAGCGTGTGACACAGCGCGCCGGCGCTCAGCCGGACTTCCTCGAAGACCCCGGTTTAAGCGTCGATATCGTGGGCCGAACTGAGATCGATCTGGGTGTTCCGATGGAATTGAAGCTGGAGGTTCGCAACATCTTTGGACGCGACAACTTCGAGTTCCAGGAACTGGGCGAGAACCGGATCGAGTTTAACACATTCGATGTCGGCACCTCCTTCTCGTTTGGGGTCACTGCCAACTTCTGATCCGCCTTTACCGCACCCTTTATCGAACTGTCACTTGATCCATCGTGGGCATCGCCATGCCCATGCCGGTGGGCCATTTGGGGCGGTATGGTCCTTCGATGGCAGCGACCTCTTCTTCGCTCAGCGTGATGTCGAGCGCGGCCACTGCCGCCTCGATATGGTGCGGCTTAGTCGCGCCAATGATGGGCGCTGCGACCGCTGACCTGGTATAATGCCATGCCAGCGCCACGCTCGCCATCTCAGCCCCGCGCGCCTTCGCCACGCCTTCGAGTGCGTCGATCACCGCCCGGTCTGCCTCATCAGCATCCTTGTAGAGCATCTTTCCCACGCCGTCGGTCTGGCTGCGCACTGTCTCCTCTCCCACAGGCCGCGCCAACCGTCCGCGCGCGAGTGGGCTCCATGGAATCACACCCACCCCTTCGGCTTCGCATAGTGGGAGCATCTCGCGCTCTTCCTCGCGGTAGAGCAGATTGAGCTGGTTCTGCATCGAGATGAAGCGGGTCCAGCCGTTTGCGCGCGCCGTCTCCTGCGCCTTTGCGAACTGCCATGCATACATGGAGGATGCACCGATATAGCGCGCTTTGCCTGCCTTCACGATGTCGTGCAGCGCTTCCATTGTCTCCTCGATTGGAGTGTGGTCATCCCAGCGGTGGATCTGGAAGAGGTCGATATAGTCCATGCCCAGCCGCCTCAGGCTGTCATCAACCGCCTGCATCAGGCTCTTGCGCGATAGGCCGCCAGTGTTTGGAGCGTTGCGCCATGGTATGAAGGCTTTGGTCGCCACGACCACCTCATCACGGTTTGCCATCTCATTCAGCAGCTTGCCAGTGATCTCCTCCGATGTGCCGCCTGAATAGCCATTGGCGGTATCGTAGAAGTTGATCCCAGCCTCCAGCGCCTGACGGAAGAACGGGCGGCTTTCCTCCTCACCCAAGAGCCAGTCTCCATGCCATCCCTTTGTCGTGTCGCCATAGCTCATACAGCCGAGGCACAGACGCGATACGGACAGGCCGGAATTGCCAAGACGGATGAACTTCATGATGGGATTGCTCCTTTGAGGGTCTGAGCGTTCGCGAGGGATATGGACCTCGTAAAGGGGTCTTTTCGAAAAAGCACAACTCCAGCCAACCATCCAGAATGCCTGCGCAAATTCGCATTGGCCTGCGCACTAAGTGTCAACTTCCAGAATTTGCGCTGCTCACCGCCCCACACTGGTGCAAACAACGTGTCGCGGTTTGGTGGGACTGAGTGCGAAAAACGGGTCATCTCCACCTGTATAACAATGCGCAGGGGATTAGGAAAACGACGCAATGACGCGAACTTCAATCGCGCTCAAGAAAGCGTCAAACCGCCATCGACGACCAATGTCTGCCCGGTCATATAGGCGGATAGAGACGAAGCTAAGAACAGCGCCGCGCCTGCCATATCCTCTGGCGTGCCGACACGGCGCATCGGGATCGCGCGCAATGTCGCCTCCAGCCGTTCAGGATGATCGGTCGTCACTGCGGTCAGTTTCGTCGGGACAAGACCCGGCGCAATACCGTTCACCCGAATGCCGTCCCTCGCCCATGCTTCACCGAGACTTTTAACTAGGCTGGCCGCGCCCGCTTTGGATGCAGCATAGGCAGGCGTTCCCATCGTCGATTTGAACGCTGCGACAGAGGACACGACTGTCATTGTCCCACCGCGCTCAGCCAATCCGGCGTGAAACGCGCGCGCGCAATCCATCACCGAATTGAGATTGACATCGACTACGGCGTCCCAGCCCTCGCGAGCAAATTCCTGCCGCTTGTAACGCACGACGCCTTGGCTTTGTACCAGCACATCGATCGGTCCGATTTGCTCCGCCAATGCATCCGCCGCTGCGCGATCAGTCACATTGAGGTGCGCATAATTCAGCCCGGTAAAATCGCTGTCTTCTGCTTCGAGATAGTCTCCAGCATCGGGCCGTGTCCCGGTAACCGTGACGGCAGCACCGCGCGCACGGAACCCTTGCGCAATACCATTGCCGATCCCGCTCGATCCGCCAATGACCACAACGCGTTTGCCGGTAAAATCAATCGGATCTGTATTGGTCATAAGGTGCGGCCTGATAATTTATATGAGGTCGCAATTCACGGCATTCGGCAGCGAATGTAAAGTGAGATGACATCAGACGTGCGCGTCGGCAAACACTCTTAGAGGCGATTGCAAATCACCAAAACGCGCAGTGTCTCGCCATCGGCGCCGAACACTTCACTGGCTTGCCCGGTTGGCAATTCTTCCAGCATTGCGCGGATTTGATCCGGCAATTGCGAAGCCTGAACGAACCGGTTTCTACGGATATCGGCGTCAAGCTCCTGAGCGACGTCCATGGCGTCTCCGCAGGACTCAATTGCCTGTGTTTTGGATGCAAATTCTTGGGCAGCCGCGTCCCCACTGCTCATTGATAATTGAACGAGGTGATAACTTGTCTGGCCAGCACTTCGCGTTCCCGGAACGAACTGCGCCGATGAGGCGGTGGGAACGATGACGGCTGCGGCAATTGCCCACGCACCGATCATTTTTTGTAGAGTTCTGTGCCCGATCATTTCAACAAGCTCGAGCAAATTCAGTGAACTCAGTATGAATTGAGCGCTAGAACACGTTGCTTAGACGCCCTTATCCAACAAAAGCGCGCTCAATCACGAACTGGCCAGGCTTGTTATTCGCGCCTTCTTCAAAGCCGCGTGCCTCCAGATCAGCCGCGTGATCTTTGATCATTGCCATACTTCCGCACATCATGATGCGGTCTGTTTCAGGGTCCAGGTGATTTGGTCCCTTGCTGTCTTTAAACAAACGACCATCATCGATGAGAGTTTGAATGCGATCGGTCGTGTGGAAATCCTCCCGCGTGACAGTCGGCACGTAAATCATGCGCGCGCGGTCTTCATCCTCGAGCAGCGGATCTCCTTCCAGTTTGCTTTCCAGCAAATCACGATAGGCCAGATCAGCAACGCGGCGCACGGAATGCACCACCATGATCTCATCAAACATGCCATAGACTTCTGGGTCACGGACAAGGCTCATAAATGGCGCAAGGCCAGTGCCGGTCGACAGCATGATCAGGCGCTTTCCTGGCAGCAATGCATCAGTGACCAGTGTGCCCGTTGGCTTTTTGCCGAGGTAAATTGGATCGCCCACTTTGATATGTTGCAGTCGCGATGTCAGCGGGCCATCCTGCACAATAATAGAGAGAAATTCGAGCTCTTCGTCATAACTGGGCGAAGCCATCGAATAGGCGCGCAAGAGCGGTTTGCCGTCCTCTTTCGGCAGGCCAATCATGATGAATTCGCCGGAGCGGAACCGAAAGCTTGCCGGCCGCGTCATCTTGAGACTGAACAGATCATCATTCCATTGCTGGACGCTGGTGATCGTCTCAACAGAAATCGCGCCGCTTTCATTAAAGGCGTCGCGCGCCGGGATGGGCGGTTGGGGGATCGAGGTTGCTGTTGCAGAGTCAGTCAAAACGGTGGCCTTAGGATTGGTGATTGGCCGCGCAAATGGACTTTCCGCGTGCCCGCTTCAAGGTAGTTTAGTGTTAAGGGGGCAAAGCGCGGCTTTGATGCTTGCCCGCCCCCTTATGCTCAATTCCAACCTGCGCGGTCGAATATTTCCACCGCTTGGCGCTGATTGCGGCCAATCTCGGCAGCGTTCAACGTGTCAGGTGTAAACTCACCCAATTGTTCAACCGCAGAGTTCGCTTCAAGCCCGCTGACAGCAGGATATTCGTTGTTGCCATCGGCAAAATAACGCTGAGCGCTTTCAGATGTGAGATATTCGAGAAAGCGCACGGCATTGTCGCGATTGGGCGCGTTGATGGTGACGCCCGCACCGCTCACATTGATATGGGTGCCTGTCCCTTTCTGGTCGGGGAATATCACGCCAAGCCTGTCAAAGATCGCGCGCTCATCACGCTCACCACCTGCAAACCGCGCAAGATAGTATGAGTTCACCACCGCGATCCAGCATTCGCCATTGGCCACACTTTCAATCTGAGCGGTGTCATTGCCCTGCGGATCGCGTGCGAAATTGGCGACCACACCGTTTGCCCATTCCTCTGCCGCCTCAGTGCCGCGATTGGCGATAATGCTTGATAACAACGAAATGTTGTAGATGTTCGATGATGAGCGGATGCAAATTGCGTCGTTAAAAACCGGATTGGCAAGGTCTTCGTAAGACGAAAGCTCCCTCGGGTTGCCCTTCGCTTTGTTGTAAATGATGACGCGCGCTCGGGTGGAAAGTCCGAACCAGAGGCCATTGGGGTGGCGCAAATGATCTGGCAGGCGTTCGGTGAGTACGTCAGACTCAACAGCAGACAAAATCCCCGCTTCCTCTGCGCGCCACAGCCGGCCCGCATCCACAGTGATCAACAGATCAGCTGGCGAAAACTCCCCCTCGCTCGCAATCCGTTCGATCAAAGCATCGGCATCAGCTTCGATGCGATTGACGGTGATCCCGGTTTGCTCGGTAAAGTCTTCATACAGCGCAAGGTCGGTGTCGTAATGGCGTGAGGAATAGATATTCACTTCGCCCGCTTCACCGGCTGCGCTCGCGCCATCGACACTCGCCTCATCAGTTGGAGAGCAAGCAGCGGCAGCAAGTGCACAGGCTGCGGCGAGAATCATTCGCTTCATTGGGAAACCTTCCAAGTTGTTGCGAATGCGTTGCAATAGTGGGTTTACAATTGCAAGCCCTATATGCGGGCGAATGCGCGGGCGCTTCCCGATTGCGGCACCGGAACATAGCGCGCGTCGCGATCCACCGGCACTGTGGTTTGCGCTGTGATCTCCTCTCCCGCATCATTGACGAGCAAGACGCGCGTTACACTGCCAATCGAGTGCACATCGCGCACGCTCAGCCCCTTAACATCAGGCACACAAGCAACCTGTTCGGCATAGATCAGCAGGTCCAGTTCATCGGTATCAGGCGCATCATCCGCTAACGATGTCGCAGGCCACAGGCCAAATGCGGTGCGCAGAGCATCGCCCTCGCGCGCGCCCTTGATCACTTGTGCACCTCTGAAAATCGCTCCGACAGACGCAGCAACAGGTCGCTCATGCAGATCCTCGGGCGTACCGAATTGCACAATCCGCCCGGCCTCCATCACCGCGATCCTGTCACCAATATCCAGAGCCTCTTCAGGATCATGCGTCACCAGCACCGTCGTCGCACCGCGCTCACGCAGCAGCATCCGGCAATCGCGGCGCAGGCGGCGGCGCAGGACGATATCGACGCTGGCAAAGGGTTCATCCATCAACAACACGCCCGGCCCCGGTGCCATCGCACGCGCAAGAGCCGCGCGCTGTTGCTGACCGCCGGAAAGTTCATGCGGATAGCGTTCGCCCAGCCCAGTCAGCCCAACCTGTTGCAGCCAGCCACCGACCAGTCCTCGCTCAGCCGGAGCAAGCCCGAAGCCAATATTGGCCGCAATAGTCATATGCGGAAACAGCGCACCATCCTGAAACACCAACCCAACCGGGCGCGCTTCTGGCGGTGGGTTCACCCCGGCTTCGGCCATAAGCTCGCCATCGACCAGAATGCTGCCCTGTTGCACAGGTAAAAGACCAGCGGCTAAGTTCAGCAAGGTTGACTTCCCGCAGCCTGACGATCCAAGCAGACATGTAATCTCACCGGTCGGTGCAGTGAACGCAATATCGTGTAGCGCCGCCACTTCTCCATAAGCATGAGCAATATGACGAAATTCGAGGCTCACATCATTGTCCTGCGCGCAGAGCTTCGGCGGGAGTGCCGATGAGCCGCCTTACGCAAACGAACGACGCGCACGCAAGTATTGCCGGGGTAAAAGGGGGGCCAAAGGCGGAAATGCCCGACCGCTGGAGCATCGCGGCATTGCTGCTCGCTTTTGTGGCAGCACTGCCGATTGCAGCGATCCTTGTCACTGCGCCTAACGGGGGAATGGAAGCGCTTGCGCACCTCGCTCGAACGGTGCTTGCCGATTATATAGGCAACACTTTGCTGCTTATGGTGATGGCCGGATCGCTTGCCGCAATTGTGGGCACAGGCTGTGCGTGGCTAGTGACAGCGACGCGTTTTCCGGGGCGCACATTGCTCAGTTGGGCACTGGTTCTGCCGCTTGCAGTCCCAGCCTATATCGCAGCCTATATCTATGCCGACCTGCTCGATTTCACCGGCCCTGTGCAAAGCGGATTGCGTAGCCTCACCGGGTGGGGCGTCAGCGATTATGACTTCCCGCAAATCCGGTCACTACCCGGTGGTGCCTTCGTTTTGGGCATTGTCCTCTATCCCTATGTCTACCTGCTTGCCCGCGCTGCCTTTGCCGCTCAAAGCTTTGCTCAATTTAACGCCGCGCGTTCGCTGGGCGCAGCACCACTCAGCGCATTCTGGCACGTTGCCTTGCCAGCCGCTCGTCCAGCCATCGCCGGAGGATTGGCGCTGGTTCTGATGGAAGTGCTCGCCGATTTCGGGGTCGCACAATATTTCGCCATTCCCACATTCAGCACCGGTATCTTCCGCAGTTGGCTGTCCATGGGCGACAAACAAGCAGCGCTCAAACTCGCGGCCATCATGCTGCTTTTCGTCATCGCTTTGATCGTATGGGAAGCGCGAACGCGTTCGGGGCGTAGCGCATCCAAAGACGGATTGTCACAGCGCACCGGGTCTGAACCCCTGATCCAGCTCACCCCGCTTGGGCGGGTGCTTGCCATGATCGCTTGCACCTTGCCCGTACTGCTCGGCTTTGCCGTGCCTGCTTTGCACCTTGCGGGAATGGCCGTCAGCGATCCGGCCATCGCGGCGATTGGCGATTTGTGGAGCTATGCAGGTGGTAGCTTCTGGCTTGGTCTGGCGACCGCGATGACGTGCCTTTTGGCCGCACTCTTGCTGGGCTTTGCAAAGGCGCGATCAACGTCGCGCATTGCTAGCGGTGCGATAAGAGTCTCAACTTTGGGCTATGCGCTACCGGGAGCGTTGCTGGCAGTCGGCTTGTTGGCTCCCTTAGGCGCGCTTGATGTCGGGCTCAGCCGGTTTGCGCGCGACACATTCGGATATACGGGCGGATTGATCCTAACCGGCACCAGCGCCGTTTTGATCTATGCGCTGTCCGTTCGATTCCTCACCGTGGCTTTCAATTCAGTCGATGGCGGGCTGTCAAAAATCCCACCTTCCCTCGATGCCGCCGCTCGCTCACTTGGCGCGAAGCCTGCGCGGGTTCTCGCTCGCATCTATGTGCCGCTTCTCAGCCCCAGCCTCGCTGCTGCTGCTGCTCTGGTGTTCATCGACACGGTCCGCGAATTGCCTGCCACATTAATCCTGCGCCCGTTTAATTTGGAAACACTGGCGACCCGCACTTACCGTTTGGCCAGTGATGAGCGGCTGGTTGAGGCATCGATCCCCGCGCTGATATTGCTGGCCGCTGGGCTGTTGCCGGTCTTGTTGCTCAACCGACTGGGCAAATCCTGATACGAGCGCCTGGCACCTAAGTGTCAGGCAAAATTGTCACTTCTCCTGTCCGCGACGCTTGTCGAATGCGCGCGAAGCGTCCACAAGATGCAATCTATGGCACGTTTCCCATTCTCCGCCATCGTCGGGCAAGACGAGATGAAACAAGCGCTGTTGATCGCCGCCGTCGACCCGTCATTGGGCGGTGTGATGGTATTCGGCGATCGCGGCACGGGCAAAAGCACCGCCGCACGGGCGCTAGCGAGCCTTCTTCCACCGATCAGCGCGGTCGAGGATTGCCGCTATGGCTGTGAAGGTGACCAAGGCGGAACATGCCCTGATCCGTGCCAATCGGGCCGAGTCCGCAAACGCCCCGTCCCGTTTGTTGATCTACCCTTGGGCGCAACAGAGGACCGGGTGATTGGCTCGCTCGATTTGGAGCGTGCCTTGCGATCAGGTGAAAAAGCGTTTGAGCCCGGCCTGCTGGCCAAAGCGCATCGCGGGTTTCTTTACATTGATGAGATCAACCTGCTCGAAGACCATTTGGTCGACCTGTTGTTGGACGTGGCCGCATCGGGCGAAAATGTTGTCGAACGTGAGGGACTATCGGTCCGCCACCGCGCAAAATTCGTGCTGATCGGGTCAGGCAATCCCGAAGAAGGCGAATTGCGCCCGCAATTGCTCGACCGGTTCGGATTGTCGGTCGAGGTTCGCACTCCGCAAGACATCGATACCCGCGTCGAAATCATGCGGTTGGTCGCTGCGAATGAACGTGATCCCGATGCTTTTGCAGCAGAATGGGAAGGCGAAGATGCCAAAATCCTGCGACAGATTGCACGTGGCAAGACAAAGCTCGCGAAGCTGGAAACGGGCGATGATGTGCTTACCGATGCGGCGCATTTGTGCATGACAGTGGGTGCGGATGGCCTTCGCGGGGAGTTGACTTTGATGCGCGCGGCGCGAGCGCTAGCAGCGTTGAAGGGGGCGAAAGCGGTGCGGCGAGAGCATTTGATTGCGGTTGCGCCATCGGCCCTGCGCCATCGTTTACGGCGCGATGTGCTGGATGAAACAGGATCGACTGTGCGCATCACTCGCGCAGTGGAAGAGCTGTTCGGGTGAACCCCGGCGGCGATCCCGCTAGTGTTGCGGACCCCGCACACGATGCGCTGCTCGCTGCCCGACTTTTCAGTCTCGCTCCTTTGAGTTTTGGCGCGATTGTGCTGCGTGGCGTAACACCTGCGCGCGATGCGTTGGTGAGTGCGATAGGTGATGCTCTGCCTTGCCGCCGATTGCCCGGCCATGTCGATGATGAGCGGCTGCTCGGCGGGATCGACATCGCGGCGAGCCTCGCTGCGGGAAAGCCGATTGCGACGACCGGGATTTTGGCAGAGGCCGCTGGCGGCGTGTTGATTGTGCCGATGGCAGAGCGGCTGGATGAGAGCGTGGCTGGGCGGCTCGCACAGGCATTGGACGACTGCCAAGTGGCGCTGGTGCTGCTCGATGACTCGCGGGAAGTCGAAGATGCACCGCCTGCCTCGCTGCGGGAGCGTGCAGCGTTTCAGTGTGACCTCACCGGATCACGCGAATGGGGCGATGTTGCGATTGTGGCTGCTGGTGATCTTAGCATGGTGGCAGGGCTGGAAGACAATGCGCTTAAAGCACTGGCCGGCACTGCGTCAGCCTTGGGTGTTGCCTCTCTGCGGCCGCTCCTATTTGCAGGCGAAGCGGCGCGTGCGCACGCGGTCTTGAATCAGCGCGATGTTGCCGAGCGTGGCGATCTGGAGGCAGCGGCGAAGCTCGTGCTGGCTCCGCTCGCAACGCAATTGCCGCCTGCTGAACCTGAACCACCCGAGGATCAACCACCCCCTCCCCCCGATCCCAGCGACACACCTTCGGATAGCGAGGATAAGGACCGCGATCAGACGCTGGAGGATTTGATGGTAGAGGCTGTCACAGCATCGATCCCTGCGGATTTGCTCGCACAATTGGTCAAAGGCAACGCGCCCAAACGCGGCGGTGCAGGGTCCGGGCAAAAGCGCAAATCAGGCCTTCGTGGAAAGCCACTTGGTGCGCGTCCCGGCATGCCGCGTGGGGGTGCCCGGCTGGCGTTGATAGATACATTGCGCGCGGCGGTTCCGTGGCAGAGTGTGCGGCGGCGCGAGAGCGGTTCGGACGCTCCGATCATCGTGCGCAAAGATGATCTGCGCGTTCGCCGGTTTGAGGAAAAGGCTGCGCGTGTCACGATCTTTGCCGTCGATGCCTCCGGATCGGCAGCGGCGGCTCGGCTGGCGGAAGCGAAGGGCGCAGTCGAATTGATGCTGGCACAGGCCTATGTGACCCGCAGCGAGGTCGCACTGATAGCATTTCGCGGCAACACTGCGGAGATGCTGCTGCCCCCCACACGCTCGCTCACTCGCGCCCGCCGCGCTTTGGCAGAACTTCCCGGTGGAGGCGGCACGCCGCTCGCCATGGGATTAAACGCCGCGCGCGAGGCTGCGGATGCGGTCGCGGCGCGTGGTCGCACGCCGAGCCTTGTGGTGCTGACCGATGGCCGCGCGAATATTGATGCCGACGGGCAGCCGAGTCGCAAGCAAGCGGGCGAAGATGCGGAAGCGGCAGCGAAGGCGATTGCGCGCGCTGGTCTCGACGCCCTTGTGGTCGATATTTCCGCACGGCCGGGTCGCGAGGGACCCGAATTGGCCGCAGCAATGGCCGCGCGTTACCTAGCTTTACCGCGCGCCGATGCGAAGGCCTTGCACAAAGCGATTTCGGCCGTTGATGCGGCGAAGGTTACCGCATGAGCAGCGCGCTGAACTGGGCTCGCGAAGGGCGTATCTGGCCGCACCGTGATACCAGCGCATTTGTGCCCGTGGGCGGTGCAACTTGGCACATTCAACGCATGGGAAGTGCGGGCAAACCACGCCTCCTTTTGCTCCACGGCACCGGAGCATCTGTCCATAGCTGGCGCGGTGTGATGCCGCTCTTGGCGCGTGACTTCGATGTGCTTGCCCCCGATTTGCCGCGACACGCATTCACCACCGGCCACCCACCAACCGACATGTCGCTTCCCCAAATGGCCAGTGCGATTGCGCATTTGTTGGCGGAGACCGAATTCGTCCCCGATGTGATTGTCGGGCATTCAGCCGGTGCCGCTTTGGCACTGCAATTGGCTCTGGATCACGGATTCACAGGGCCAGTCATCGGCCTCAACGCTGCTCTGCGCCCCTTTCCCGGACCGGCTGCGCAAGTGTTCCCGGCTCTCGCAAAGCTGCTTTTCGTCAACCCGCTGGTCCCGCGCATATTCAGCGCGGCGGCGGGCTTTGGCAGTGAGGCGGAGCGGTTTATCTATCGCTCCACGCACTCGCGGATCGATGCTGAAGGGCTCGCCTGTTATTCAATCCTCTTGCGCAATGCGGGTCACACCAAAGGTGCATTGGCGATGATGGCGAATTGGGATTTACCGACCTTGCGCACCCGCATGCACGAAATCGTCAATCCGGTGCTGTTGCTCCATTCCGATAAGGACGCAGCAATCCCGCTTGATTGGGCGAAAGAGGCGCATGCATGGCTACCAACATCGCGGCTGGAAAGTCTGCCAGAATTGGGCCACCTTGCGCATGAAGAAGCGCCCGATCACGCGGCGAAACTCGTCACGGAATTCGCCGCGCAACATCTGCTATCTGAGGCCTGATAAGAGGAGCCAGACATGGGCAATATTGCATGGATAGAGCTGGTGTTTTTCTATGGCATCGCAATGGGCCTTGGCATTTGGCAATGGTCAAAAATGCGTCGCGAGCTGCGCCAAAGCCGCGAAGCAAAAGCCGCCAAGGAAGCAGAAGCCAAGAAGGCTGACGAAGAAGCCTAGGCGGGTCCGCGCGGCATCCGAAATGGCAGCATAAACTGCACGAGGGGCGATGCAAACCGCCGCATGTCCAGGCTCTCCTGAACCGCGACAACATCTTCACCATACAGGCGCGATGCCAGTTCGGAACGCGCGTAAAACGGCGTGTCCTCCCATGTTCGCCGCACCTCTGCGACGCCGATTTCGGAGCGTGTGCGCCGTCCCACCTGCCATTTGCTGTTCGGCAATCCGGCCATTGCGGGCAAGGGCACTTCGGCGGGTATTCCATCACGGTCAAACCGAATGGCGCTGGCGAAAAGCGAGCCATCGCCGCGTTCGCCCTCGTAACAAACCACCGCGCCTTCCTTCATATGCGCGCGCGACCAATGCCAGGTGTTAAAGCCTGTCTCCAACGGCTCAGAACCACGATTGTGGTCGAAATACCCTTGCCCGCTCCATGACAGGCCGGGCTTTTCCATCTCAACTTCGATACGGGCACGCGGGGCCATACAGTGCCATATATGGTTTTGTGCAGGATCCAGCGCAAAGCTGGTTGGGTTCAGCGCCTCTGGAAACACTCGCACTTTACCACAAACGCGCCGTCGGAACGGGTTAAAGAGCCGCTTATCCCGCTCCTCAATATCAATCTCCAGCGCATCGCCATTCCAGCGCATCTGGCTGGACCCGATCACCAAATTGTGCGCATCACGGGCCACATCGCCGCTGGGCCGTTCGGTCATAACCCAGCGATGATTGGGACCGTACAAAGCAACATTCAAAGAGCTGTGATCGATCGGATCGCCGCGTCCACTGGCTTTGTAATAGGGCGAGAATACGCTGCCCAAAAACGCAATAATGGTCAGCCCGTGGCGCCCGTCCGCGCTGATCGCGTCGATATACCACCAGGTATAGCCACCCGGTGGGACCGCCTCGTCAAAGCGAGGTCCGCGTCGACCTTCTTCGCTGCGAGCAGTCCGGACAAGGCGGCCATCGGGACCCCGGCTGAGGGATGCGTCGCCCCGCCCGCGCAGTAAAGGCCCGGTATGCGCGTGCGTGGACCTTGTCTCAGGAATGAGGCCGCCGAGCCGTGCGACGCTCTGCCATAAAGGGCGCCGCCTGTGGCTGGGAACAGCTTTTCCCAATCCGCCGGGCTTGCCAGAGAGTGAGGCATGGGATCCTCGAGCCTCAGGCTGCATCGCTCCAGCGTTGCTTTCATCTGGACTGTGCATTGCTCGGTCTCCTCGGATGGGTAGGAATGTGTGTCGCCATTGGCGGGTGCATTGACGATGATCTGGATACGCTCGCGGCGACCATTGCTGATGGATTCTGCCCCGATGCGATGTCCGCCGCGATCTTGCGCGCAGACATAGACAGACGGCTCGGTGGGCGTCTGACCACTGGCAATCTGGTCAAACTCACGACTGTAATTGGGTGAGAAAAAGACGTTGTGATGCGATAGGTCGAACCCGCTCGTTTCAGCATGTGCGAACCAGACCATCGCGGATAGCGAGCGCTTTTCAGGAGCAAGAGGACGCACCGCACGGCTCGCCTGACCGCCAAATTTTCCAGAAGCAATCGCTCCGGGATCAGCGTTGCAAATCACCGCATCAGCAGCGATCCGCTCACCAGTGGCTAACCGTACGCCCTTTGCGCCATGCCCACGTTCAACCAGCACTTCGGCCACTGTCTCTTGCATGCGGAAACGCACGCCTTTGGCCTCGGAAACCTTGCGCAAAGCCTGTGCCAAGGCATGGATACCGCCATCGATCAACCACACGCCGGTCGCCTCGACATGCGCAATCAGCATCAATGTCGCAGGCGCGGCAAAGGGGGATGATCCGCAATAGGTGGCATAGCGGCCAAACAATTGCCGCAGGCGCGGATCAGGGAAGAAACCGCCCAGCGCCTTCCACATATTCTGGTGTGGGCGAATCGCCGCAAAAGCATCAAACCGCCACAATCCGATGCGCCACAATAGCGGCAATGGTGTGCTGACATTGTCGCCGCGCATCATCGGTTCGTTCAGGATGTCATACATGCGCCGGGTCGCGTGGCGAAACTCGCGATACCCCTTAGCCGCGTCTGTCCCAGCAAAATCGCCGACCGCCTCTTCGCTGCGCACAGGATCAGCAAACAGGTCGAGCGTTTCACGTTCATCCCAGGCGTGGCGCGCGATTACCTCGGCGCGGCGCAGGCGGACGTGATCCTCTAACCGAGTGCCGCAGGACTGGAAAATTCCATCGAACACGTCGCGCATTGTGAAGACCGTGGGGCCGGCATCGACGGGGTGTCCATCGACCATGACACGGCGGGCTTTCCCGCCGACTTCGGCCTCTTTTTCGACGACGGTAACATCGTAACCACGCGCGGCGAGTTGGGCTGCGCTGGCGAGCCCGCCCATTCCCGCTCCGATTACGACGACAGTGCCGCCCATCGTTCTCCCCCAGTGCGTTCAGTCGCGCGATCGGCCGTGCCCTATGATTTGGGACAGGGGGCCGAGTCGACGATATTATCATTGACGCATGCATAGCATCTGTCCAACACTTTGGACATATGATGTGTCAAATAACGAAATTCTGGTAGTGGGATCGCGACCTCTATCGCTAAAAGCGCGCTGGATCGCGCGGCGCAATGCCGTGTTTGCCAATCCTCGCTTTCAGTATTGGGCGGCAAAGCTTCCGCTGATCAATCTAATCGCGCGCAGTCGTGCGAGTGCCGCCTTCGATCTGGTTGCGGGCTTCACTTACACACAGATTTTGCGTGCAAGCGTGGAAAGCGGCCTGCTCGATCTCTTGACCCATGGTCCGTTCGAAACTGCGGAGATTGCGGATGAGTTGGACCTCAGCTGGGATGCCGCGTTGACACTGCTCCGCGCTGGACGAGCACTGAAGCTCACCGAAGCGCCTGAGGCCGATTGTTGGATGTTGGGGGAACAGGGCGCAGTGCTGGCCGCGGACAAGGGTGCGCAGGCAATGGTCCGGCATCACCGGTTGCTTTATCGCGACCTTGCCGATCCGATGACTTTGCTGCGGCAGGACCGCAAAGAGCCAACCGACCTGTCGCGCTACTGGTCTTATGCTGGCGCGTTGCATGGAGCGGCGAAATCGGGCGAAGAAACCCGAGAATATTCCGAATTGATGGCGGCTTCTCAACACTTTGTCGCAGATCAGGTGCTTGCAAGTTTCCGCTTTCCCACAGGCGCGAAACTGCTCGATGTCGGCGGTGGACATGGGGCATTTCTGACACGGATGGGGCAGGCGAATTCCAGCCTGCATCTCGGCCTGTTCGACTTGCCCGAAGTGGTGGAGACCGGCGCACAAGTGCTCGCCAACGCCGTGGGCGCGGACCGAGTCAGCGCGCATCCCGGCAACTTCTTTGATGACCCCATCCCCACAGGGTATGACATCATCTCGTTGGTGCGCATCCTGCATGACCATAACGATGAACCGGCCTCAAAATTGCTCGCTAATATCCGCACTAGCCTTGCGCCCGGTGGTCGCCTTTTGATCGCCGAACCCATGGCCCGCGTCCCCGGCGCAGAGGGGATGGGTGAGGCATTTTTCGGCATGTATTTGTGGGCCATGGGCTCTGGTCGCGCGCGCAGCAGCGCCGAGATCACCGAAATGCTGCGCGCAGCGGGCTTTTCCAGCATTCGCTCCATCGCAACCCCGCAACCAGTCAACGCCAGCATCGTTGTCGCAAAGGCCTGACAATTAAAGTGTCTGCTTTATTTGACACTTCAATATGTAAGGCGTAGCAAATGGGTGAGAGAGTCTATTTATTTAGGCACTGCGCGAGTCGTGAGGGATCAACGGCAGCCAAGGGGAAGCTGAGGCGATAATGAACACACTGGCCGTGATTCTTGAGGGACCGGAGCGTTTGGCGCTCCGCTCGCTTGAGCTAAATCCGGTCGGGACGGGCGATGTGCTCGTCGAGATCGCTTGGAGCGGTATCAGCTCAGGAACCGAAAAATTGCTTTGGAGCGGGCAGATGCCTGACTTCCCCGGCATGGGCTATCCATTGGTGCCGGGTTACGAATCCGTTGGACGGATTATCGAAGCGGGTGCGGACGCCACTGGTCGCGTCGGCGAGTGGGTTTTTGTGCCCGGCGCCAATTGTTACAGCGAAGCGCGCGGATTGTTCGGCGGCACAGCACGCCAACTTGTTGTGCCATCAGCCCGGGCTCTGCCTGTGCCAGAAGCTCTTGGAGCAGATGGAGTGCTTTGTGCACTCGCCGCAACGGCGCTTCACGCAATCAAAGGCGGCAGCGCGCCTGACCTTATCATCGGACACGGTGTGCTTGGCCGCCTGCTCGCGCGGATTTCCATCGCCATGGGCGCACCTGCCCCAACTGTCTGGGAAACCAACGAAGCACGACACTCTGGTGCGCAAGACTATACCGTCACATCACCCGACGCAGATAATCGCCGTGACTACACCTCTATCTATGATGCGAGCGGGGATGCCGATATTTTCGATGCACTGATCGGGCGTCTCGCCAAAGGTGGAGAGATCACGCTTGCAGGCTTTTACGCCAGTCGCATCAATTTTGCTTTCCCGCCAGCTTTCATGAAAGAGGCGCGCCTGCGCATCGCGGCCGAATGGCAGCCAGCCGATATGGCCGCCACGCGCGCGCTGATCGAGGAGCGTAAGCTCAACCTCGCCAACCTCATCACGGATCGCCGTCCCGCAGATCAGGCGCTCGACGCTTATCCGCAGGCCTTCACCGATCCAAACTGCCTGAAAATGGTACTCGACTGGAGCAACGCAGCATGACGATGTTAGATATCCAAACAGATGCTCTGCGCGAAGAGGCCAGCCAAGAGCCCGATCCGGTTCACACTGGTGAAGTAAAGAGCGAAACTCAAGTCATCGCAATTTATGGCAAAGGCGGTTCAGGCAAAAGCTTCGCGCTCTCCAATCTCAGCTACATGATGGCGCAACAGGGCAAACGTGTTCTGCTGATCGGTTGTGATCCGAAGTCCGACACGACCAGCTTGTTGTTTGGCGGGAAAAGCTGCCCCACGATCATCGAAACCTCTTCAAAAAAGAAGCTCGCAGGCGAAGAGGTTACAATCGAAGACGTATGCTTCCAACGCGATGGCGTGTTTGCGATGGAACTGGGCGGACCTGAGGTCGGCCGCGGTTGCGGTGGACGCGGTATCATCCACGGTTTTGAGCTGCTCGAAAAACTCGGCTTTCACGATTGGGGCTTCGACTATGTCCTGCTCGATTTCCTAGGCGACGTGGTGTGCGGCGGGTTCGGCCTGCCGATTGCGCGCGACATGTGCCAAAAAGTGATCGTGGTCGGATCGAACGATCTCCAATCGCTCTATGTCGCCAACAATGTCTGCCATGCTGTCGAATATTTCCGCAAAATGGGCGGCAATGTCGGTGTGGCCGGTATGATCATCAATAAGGATGACGGAACTGGCGAAGCGCAGGCCTTCGCTGATGCGGTCGATATTCCGGTGCTGACCGCAATCCCTGCGAACGAAGATATCCGACGCAAATCTGCAAACTATCAAATCGTCGGTACGCCTGGTGGGGAATGGGCGAGCCTCTTTGAAACGCTCGCCGTGAACGTGGCCGAAGCGCCGCCAAAGCAACCGACCCCACTTGACCAAGATGGCTTGCTTAATCTGTTTTCACCTGAGGAAACCGGCGGCGACATCCAACTGGTGCCCGCAACGCAAGCTGACATGCGCGGCGGCGTATTCGAAGAAAAACCGTCTCTTGAAGTGGTTTACGACGAAATCTGATGACCGATTTCAACGCCTCTAACGCGGAACGCTCTCCTGACCGGATCGATCTTGATGCGGGTGGTTCCATTGCCGCAGTTGGCGCTGACACCGGTGGCGCATGCTCGAGCAACGCCACCATGCAGGAAGCGGCCCGCTCGGCAGGCAAAAGCGATATCCTCGATCAATACGCGGCCGATTATCCTGTTGGCCCGCATGATCAACCCCAAAGCATGTGCCCCGCATTTGGATCGTTGCGCGTTGGCCTTCGAATGAAGCGGACAGCAACCGTTCTGTCTGGCAGCGCCTGCTGTGTTTACGGGCTGACCTTTACATCACATTTCTACGGTGCGCGGCGGACGGTGGGCTATGTGCCCTTCTCTTCCGAAACACTTGTCACTGGTAAGCTGTTTGAAGATATCAAGGAAGCGGTCGAAGGCATCGCTGATCCTGAGAACTATGACGCTATTGTCGTCACAAATCTATGCGTCCCCACTGCAAGCGGCGTGCCGCTCCGACTGCTCAAGAAACAGATCAACGGCGTGCGGATTATCGGCATCGATGTCCCCGGCTTTGGCATTCCAACACATGCAGAGGCGAAAGACGTACTCGCTGGCGCGATGCTGAAATATGCTCGCGAGGAAGTGGCAGAAGGCCCGGTGGCTGCTCCCAAAGAGCGCTCTGACAAACCAACCGTCGCACTGCTGGGCGAAATGTTCCCGGCGGACCCAGTGGTTATAGGGCAAATGCTTGAACCGCTTGGTCTCGCAGCGGGTCCGGTTGTGCCGACCAGGGAATGGCGCGAACTTTACGCTGCTCTCGATTGCAGCGTCGCCGCCGCTATCCACCCGTTCTACACGGCCAGTATTCGAGAATTTGAAACGGCTGGGCGTCCTGTGATTGGCTCTGCGCCTGTGGGTGCGGATGGCACTGCGGCTTGGCTCGACAGTCTTGGCAATGCGATGGGACTGGCTCAAAGCAAAGTCGATGGCGTCAAGAACACTATGATCGGCGCGGTCAAAGGTGCGCTGGCATCGGCCCCGATCAACGGACGGATCACAGTTTCGGGCTATGAAGGTTCAGAACTGCTGGTTGCGCGGCTGCTTATCGAGAGCGGCGCGGATGTCCCTTATGTCGGCAGCGCCTGCCCGAAAACACAGTGGTCGGATGCAGACCGCGAATGGCTTGAAGCACGCGGCGTTCGTGTCAATTTCCGTGCGAGCCTTGAAGAGGACATCGCAGCGGTTGAGGAATTTGGTCCCGATCTGGCTGTGGGCACCACTCCGGTGGTCCAACACGCCAAAGCCAAAGCGATCCCGGCGCTCTACTTCACCAATCTGATCTCCGCCCGTCCGTTGATGGGGCCAGCGGGCGCTGGCAGTCTCGCGACAGTTATCAATGCGGCGATGGGAAACAAGGCACGCTTCGACAAAATGCGCGACTTCTTCGAAGGCGTTGGCGCAGAGCACACTGCGGGCGTGTGGGAAGACACACCTGTCGACCGTCCGAAATTCCGCAAGAAATACGCAGCTCTCAACGAAGCAGCGCGCAAGGCGGCTGAGGCGGTGGGCACATGAGTTTGATTCTCGATCATGATCGCGCAGGCGGATATTGGGGCGCGACTTACGTCTTTACGGCGGTGAAGGGCCTGCAAGTCATCATCGATGGGCCGGTGGGTTGTGAAAACCTGCCAGTCACTTCCGTTCTGCACTACACAGACGCCCTGCCCCCGCATGAATTGCCGATTGTTGTGACGGGTCTTGGCGAGGAAGAGCTGGGCAAAACCGGCACCGAAGGCGCGATGAAACGCGCGTGGCAAACACTCGACCCCGAATTGCCCGCAGTGGTTGTCACCGGCTCTATTGCAGAAATGATCGGGGGTGGGGTCACGCCTGAGGGCACAAATATAAAGCGCTTCCTGCCGCGAACCATTGATGAGGATCAGTGGGAGAGCGCAGACCGAGCGCTGACCTGGCTCTGGACCGAATTTGGGCCAAAGAAATCACCTAAGCCAAAGGCTCGCAAAGAAGGTGAGAAGCCCCGCGTCAACATTATCGGGCCAAGCTATGGCATGTTCAACATGCCATCCGACCTCGCCGAAATTCGACGTCTGGTCGAAGGGATCGGCGCCGAAGTTGGCGTGGTCTTCCCGCTGGGCTGCCATCTTGCTGATATTCGCCAATTGGGCACAGCGGAAGCCAATGTCTGCATGTACCGGGAATTTGGCCGCAACCTTTGTGAGACACTGGAGCGCCCTTATTTCCAAGCACCCGTTGGCCTCACCTCCACCACCAAATTCCTACGCGCATTAGGCGAGGAACTGGGGCTGGATCCAGAACCATTTATTGAGCGCGAAAAGCACACGACGATTAAACCATTGTGGGATCTGTGGCGCTCAGTCACTCAAGACTTCTTTGGCACCGCTAATTTCGGGATTGTCGCCAACGACACCTATGCTCGCGGGATCCGCCACTTCTTAGAAGAGGACATGGGCCTGCCTTGCGCCTTTGCCTATTCGCGCGAAGCCGGGGTGAAACCCGACAATGGCGAAGTGCGTGCCGCGATCCACGCCAACCCGCCAATGGTGCTGTTCGGCAGCTATAATGAGCGGATGTATATGGCCGAATGCCCCACTGGATTTGGTCCGAGTGGGACATTCATTCCCGCCAGCTTCCCCGGTGCGGCCATTCGTCGCCACACTGGCACACCCTTTATGGGATATTCGGGCGCGACATACCTCGTCCAAGAGGTTTGTAATGCGTTGTTCGACGCGCTGTTCCACATCCTCCCGCTGGGGAGCGATATGGATAAAGCCCCGGCAACTCCTGCTCGCACTGAACAAGAGGTTAGCTGGAACACTGACGCAAAAACCCGGCTCGATGAGCTGATCGAAGCGCAGCCCGTTCTGGTTCGAATTTCCGCCGCCAAACGGCTGCGCGACGCCGCAGAGCGTCATGCGCGCCGTACGGGCGCAACAACAGTTTCCGCAGATTGTCTCGCTGAGGCGTTGCTTGAAGGGGAGGCGCTATGATCGCTCTCACCATCAGCAGCCCGAGGATGGGGCCATGCATTTTGCCTGACAGTAACAGGCATCCGCATTTCGCGTGGGGGATCACGCGCGGATACCGTCGGGGACCATCCGGTTCTCGCTCCAATGTAACTGTACGGAGATACTACAATGGCCGATCCTGATCGCCCCTCAGTGGGGACGTATCTGACCGATGATGAGGCAAAGGAAATCCATGGCGCGTTCATGGGCACCTTCACCCTCTATGTCGGTATTGCGCTCGTCGCGCATGCGCTGATGTATTGGTGGAAGCCTTGGTTCGTTTGAACCAGCGACCTTTGGTCATTGCCTGAACTGCGCCTCGTCGTAGTTCACAATGGCAATCCACCTTTCAGCATAAGGAACTGAATATGTATAAGATTTGGCATCATTTCGATGTTCGTCGGACACTCGTCGCGCTCCATGTGGGCCTGGCTGTTCTGGCATTCACTATCCACTTCATCCTGCTCAGCACGGAGAAGTACAACTGGCTCGGTGGCATCACGCCAGCTGGCTAAGTAAATAGCGTAAATCCGTGAGGAGGCAGGTTATGAAGCGTCAACTTCGCCTGCCTGCCTCCCACACATTTTAACTGTGAAACGAAAACGCCCACCCTTGAGGTGGGAAGGATGGACCTATGGCGCTCCTTAGTTTCGAGCGGAAATACCGCGTGCGCGGTGGCACAATAATCGGCGGCGACCTTTTCGACTTTTGGGTCGGGCCGTTTTATGTCGGGTTCTTTGGAGTATTAGTGGCAGTCAGCGCCCTCTTGGGCACAATGCTGATCTTTGCCGCCGCGCTTCAGGGTCCGACCCTTAACCCCTGGCTGATCGACATCCAACCACCGCCGATCGAGGCCGGACTCGCTTTCATGCCCTTAAACCAGGGCGGCTATCACCAGGTCATCACGGCCTGCGCGTGCGTCGCGTTCCTGTCTTGGGTGGGAAGGCAAGCAGAAATCTCGCGCAAGCTGGGCATGAGCTATCATGTTCCCATCGCCTTTAGCGTCGCGGTTTTTGCTTTCATCACTTTGAATGTGATCCGTCCGTTCTGGATGGGCGCGTGGGGGAATGCGTTTCCCTATGGCATCTGGTCGCACCTCGATTGGGTGTCGAACACCGGATATGCGTATGTGAACTTCCACTACAACCCGGTCCATATGCTCGCGATCACGTTCTTCTTTACGAACTGTCTCGCGCTTGCATTGCATGGCGGCCTGGTCTTGTCGGCGGTCAATCCCTCGGATGACACTGACGTCAAGACGCCTGAATATGAAGACACGTATTTCCGTGACTTTATCGGATATTCGGTCGGCACGCTGGGCATTCACCGCGTTGGACTTTTCCTTGCACTGAGCGCAGCGTTCTGGAGTGCGGTTTGCATCGTGATCTCTGGCACTCTGATGACAGGCAGCTGGGTCGAGTTCTGGGATTTCTGGCGCAAGATTCCAATCTGGTCGGCAGGAGCATAATTGATATGGCTACTTATCAAAACATCTTCACCCAGATCCAAGTCAAAGCTGAGCCGGAGGCAGGCGTTCCGCTTACCGATGGCAGCGAAGGCCGGATCAATGCGACCGGATACAGCTATTGGGCTGGTAAGATCGGGCAGGCACAATTGGGCCCGCTTTATCTCGGCTGGTTGGGCGTGATTTCACTGACCTTTGGGTTGGCGGCATTCATGATCATCGGGCTGAATTTCTGGGCGCAGGCCGGATGGAGCCCGCAAGTCTTTATGCGTGAGCTGTTCTGGCTTTCGCTGAACCCTCCGGGTCCGGAATATGGCTTTCAGTTTATGGTGCCTTTGAATGAGGGCGGCTGGTTTATTCTAACCGGTGCGTTCCTCACGATCTCGGTTCTGTGCTGGTGGGTTCGCACCTATATGCGAGCCAAAGCGCTTGGCATGGGGATGCACATCCCTTGGGCTTTCGCGTCGGCCATCTGGCTGTTCCTCGTGCTGGGCTTTATCCGCCCTGCTCTGATCGGCAGCTGGTCTGAGGCGGTGCCTTACGGAATCTTCAGCCACTTGGATTGGACGAACAACTTCTCGCTCATTCATGGGAACCTGTTCTACAATCCATTCCACGCGCTTTCGATTGCGTTCCTCTATGGCTCAGCGGTGCTGTTCGCCATGCACGGGGCAACGATCCTGGCACTTGGCCGCTATGGCGGTGAGCGTGAGATCGAGCAGATCACAGACCGCGGGACAGCCTCGGAACGGGGCGCTCTCTTCTGGCGCTGGACCATGGGCTTTAACGCTACGATGGAATCAATCCACCGTTGGGCATGGTGGTTCGCAGTGCTGACGACGCTAACCGGCGGCATCGGCATCCTGTTGTCAGGCACCGTGGTCGACAATTGGTATCTGTGGGCGCAGGAGCATTACTACGCCCCGATGTAACCAACCCAACCACCTAGCCATAGGTTCATGAGGCCCGGCCCACAGCGATGTGTGGCCGGGCCTTTTGTATGTGGAAGCGATGTCAGGGCCTACCAAGTAGGTAAGACCAATCCTATTTCTGAGTAATGACCTTTTATCTCCTTCTCGTTGCAGCGCTGCTCATTGTCGGGTTTTTCTGGCATCGCAAAAGAGCGAAGCGGCAGAGGCGCGAGCAGCTTTTGGCCACACCGCTCACCGCTCATCAACGGATCGTGGTTGAAGAATTGGTGCCGATCACGCGCCGTCTGCCTCGAGAATTGCGGCCTAAGCTGGAGGGGAAGATCAACCTGTTCCTCGATCAGATTGCCTTTCGTGGTCAGAACGGCCTTGAGGTTGGCGAGGAGATGAGACTTTCCATTGCTGCCCAGGCTTGTCTGTTGGTCGTCAACAGCCCCGTTTGGTACGACACGCTCAGAAACGTGCTAATCTACCCATCGGCATTCCGCACTCATCGAAACGATCACGACGGCTATATCGTCCACGAAAACAATCACACAACGCTTGGTGAAAGCTGGGCCAGAGGACCCGTTGTTTTGTCATGGGATCATGCGTTGCAAGGCGGTCTCAACGACGAAGATGGACACAATGTCGTCATCCACGAATTTGCACACCAGCTGGATAGTTTGACCGGGCACACCAATGGCATCCCAATCTTGCGCAAGGGGCAGACTTATGAGGGCTGGGAAAAAGCCATGCTGGATGCATCCAATGAGCATTTCGCTCGGGTTGAAAGAGGGCAACGCACACTGATTGATCCCTATGGTGCGACCAACCACGAAGAGTTTTTGGCCGAAGCGATCGTGACGTTCTTTGAAAAGTCTCGGTCGTTGCGCGATGAAGAGCCCGCTCTTTATCAGCAGCTATCAGAGCTCTTGGCGCTTGATCCGGCGCAATGGGCTTAAACGCGGCCCTTCGCTGCGGCGGACAATCGGGCGCGAAGGTCCATCAGGTGCAGCGGCAATGACAGTGCCAGCAATCCAGCAATCCACCACCAGCCCGCATCGACCAGAGCTGCGCGCAAAGCGAGCACGATAAACACAGCCGGCCCCAACAGTCCGACAGTCTCGCGCAAGCTCCAGCCGCGCATTTTCAGCCACACAGCCTCCAGCGCCAGCACCACAAGAACTACATCGGCTCCGTGTCCACTCGCAAAAAACTGCGCGATTGCATCCATATCGAAATCAGCCAAACGGCCCGTTCAAATCTACCACCGCCCAATTGAGCGCACCGGCAAAGGTGACCCAGATCAGATAGGGCATGAACAATGCCGCTGAGGTCTTTGAATGTCGTCCGCAATAGATAATCAGCGACAGGATCGAGAGCCACAAAAGCAGCACTTCGATAAACGCCCAATCAGGCCGCTGGATGCGGAAGAAGATCATGCTCCACGTGATGTTGAGAAACGCATTGAGCGCAAACAGACCAATGATTGTGTCCGACACTTTGGGTGTTGGTGCCGCGCGCCATGCGGATACGACGGCGGCCGTGTTCAGCGCATAGATCAAAGTCCATCCAATCGGGAACAGCCAATCTGGCGGGTTCCAACTGGGTTTTTCGAGTGATTGATACCACGGCCCAAGATCAGTGATCGTCGCGCCCAATACGGCCACTATCCCCGCCGCGATCGCGGCGACAATGGCTGGCAATATCCACGTTTTGCTCATGCTCATATGCGGGATGCTAACTGCTCGCCGGTCTCAGGCCAAGCAGGTGGGCTGTGTCTTTCAAGAATATCTTCACATGCGCCATGGGTTTGGAGCGGACTAGCTTCTTGTTCATATAAGCTTGCCAGGTCAGCTGCTGTACGTCCTTGTCATCGCACATATCGACGAAGCGTTCGCGCCGTTTGTCTGACGAATACCAGAAATATTGCATGATACCCAATATCCAGAACACCCGGCCATGCTCTTTCATAAACTTTGAACGCGCCGTCTTCAGTGCCTTGGCCTGACCCGTTTTGAGGAACTGGCTGGCGGCCTGAGCGCTAACTTGCCCCCCGACCATGGCGTAATAAATCCCTTCACCGGATGCTGGCGCAACAATGCCAGCGGCATCACCCGCGACGATCACATCAGCACCATTGTCCCAGCGTTTGAGCGGTTTCAATGGGATCGGAGCACCTTCGCGGCGGACCGTTTCACAGCGGGTCAAATCCAACTCAGAGCGCATTTCGGAGACGGCACCACGCAGGGAAAACCCCTTATTCGCACTACCCACACCGATGCTGGCCGTGTCACCATGGGGGAAGACCCACGCATAAAAGTCAGGCGACAATTTGCCTTGATAAAACACATCGCAGCGATTGGCGTCATAGGCCCCGCTTTCAAAAACCTCGCTATCATTCGCAGGTGATTTGATGATCTCGTGATAGGCAAAGACGCATTTCACCCGCTCCGCATTGGGCAGGCATTGTTTAGCGACGGCTGAGCGCGCACCGTCGGCGCCAACAATGCAGCGTGCACGCACGCTCTCGATGGGACCGCCACGTTCACGGCGGAATGTCACGCGCGGGTGCGGATGTTCGTCGCGCTCCACCTTATCAAAGGTTGCGCAGAGCCGTTCAGCTCCGCTGTCACAGGCTCTCACTCGTAGCCATTCGTCAAACTCTTCACGGTCGACCATGCCGACATAACCAATCTCACCGACAGGCATATCAACCGCTCTGCCAGATGGCGCGATCATGCGAGCAGAGCGCGCACGGGCAACCAGCAAGCTTTGTGGGATGTCGAAGTCTTCGAGCATTCGCGGAGGGACTGCCCCGCCGCACGGTTTGATCCGGCCACCACGCTCCATCAACAGGACCGAATGGCCCGCCAACGCCAGCTCTGTAGCGGCCGTGGCGCCCGCAGGCCCCCCGCCAATGACGACTGCGTCATAGATTTCCTGTGTCATGCAAACACCTCCGCTTCCCTCTCTCGAACTTCGCGCACGGGGGCCTGCACCGGGGTAAGCCCCTTGGCCGTTGCGCGAACGGCAAGCCACGCAGCGACCACAAACAAAGCCGCCTCAATGGCGAATACAAACTGAAATGCGCGGCCCTGATCGCCAAGCACGTAAAGCGCCACATCGCGTCCCGCCGCGCCCAGAAATCCGCCAAGGCCAAATGCAATGGCTTGAGCCGCGCCCCACACGCCCATGCGCACACCTTCACGGGTTTTCGCTCCCGATCCGGCCAGTCCCATCATCGCCCCAATCGCGGCGACGGCGAACAATCCGTTGCAAAAGCCCAGCACCATCACATTAGCATGGACCGGCCAACCCGGCCCGGTGACCGCTCCAACAGCCAGCCCCGTAAGAGCAAGCGCAGAGCCAAGACAGCCGAACACGATCCAATGCCGCAACTCGACCGGCATGCGCCCTGCAAATGCGCTGCCGCCAATCCCAGCGAGGATCATGCCGATAAGCACCCCGCCACTTTGCATTCCGCCAAGCCCGGTGGACTCTCCTGGCGTCATGCCAAAAACGATGCCGGCAAAGGGCTCCAAGATCAGGTCTTGCATATTGAACGCCATCATCGAGGCGAAGATGAACAAAGTGAACCGGCGCGCGGCAGGCTCTTCAAAAATCTCTTTGATCGCTGCGCGGAAATCAGGCGGTGGATCACTTTTTGCGGTTTCAGCGAACTGCATCGCGTCGCGCGGTTCCAAACCGAAGACGGCGAGGCCCGCTACGATCAGACAAATTGCCAGCAAGCCAGATGAGACCCACACCAAGCGCTCAACCGAGAACGGGTCGATTAGCTGGCTGACTATAATCGCGCTGACCACAATCCCCGCGATCATCATGATCCAGGTGACCGCCGCTGCTGCAGCTCGCCGCTCTGGCGCGACACCCGATGCAAGCAGCGCCAGTGCCGATGTGCCTGCTGCGCCCACACCCACGCCGATCAGGGCATAAGCCACCACGCCCAGTATCAGACCAACGGCGAAATTGTCCGACGTCATCACGGTCATCTGGACCGCCATCAACGCGCCAATGGCGAGCACAATTAGTCCGCCCATGATCCACATGGTGCGCCCGCCGCCTTTGACCGATCCTTGGTCTGAACCGTGGCCCCAGAGAGGACGGCACAATTGCACCGCATAATGCCACCCAACCAATCCGGCGGGGATCGCCGCGGCGAGCGAATACTCGACCACCATCAAGCGGTTAAGCACGGTCGTGGTCAGCATCACCATGCCGCCAATCGATGCCTGCACCAATCCGATGCGGATCACCGAAAACCAGCCAAGGCCCTGTACCGATGGGAGATCGCGCGGAGCCATCAAATATAGCCCCCCAGCCCCAAAGCCGCCGCCAACATGCCAAGGACATACAGCGTCACTCCGACACCGTTATACCACGGCGCATACTTAGCAGGATCGCTCAGCAAGCGCGGCATGGCCGCAAACTGCGCCAGCAAAACTGCGCCGACCACCATTGCGGATACAGTCAAACCATACAGCGCCAGCATCCCGATGACCACGACCTGCGCCAGTGCCATGACGGCGCAAGCGAGCATTGCCGCGCGTTTTACGCCCAGCACAACGGGCAGGGATTTGAGGCCGGTTGCGCGGTCACCCTCGACCGCCTTGAAATCATTGAGTGTCATGATCCCGTGCGCGCCAACACTGTAGAGCACCAACACGATCAGATTTTCAGTGGACGGCATCGCGCCCAATAAAACGGCAGCTCCAGTGAACCAGCTCAACCCTTCATAGGTCAGGCCAACCACCGCCGGACCGGTCCAACCGCTGGTCTTAAAGCGGAACGGCGGTGCGCTGTAGCCCCAAGCAAGCGCGAGGCCGACAAGCCCAGCGACAAACACAATTGGGCCAAGGCTCCATGCCACTAATGCCGAAAGCGCGCTTGCGATAAGGGCAATGTAGAGGCCCCAGCGTCCGGCGATGCGACCAGATGGGATTGGGCGATCAGGTTCATTGATGGCATCAACATGGCGGTCAAACCAGTCGTTTACCGCCTGGCTCGTCCCGCAAACGAGCGGGCCGGCCAACATCACGCCTCCCGCTACAAACAGCCAACGCCCCTCTAGCCCTGCACCAGACGAAACGGCGCCGCACATAAAGGCCCACATCGGCGGGAACCAGGTGATGGGTTTGAGAAGTTGGACAACGTCGCGCGCTGCCGGAAATGGCACATTGCGAGTCGAGACGGCTGAGCGCTCCATAGGTGGAGGCTATGCCTGACAGTCGCGTGCGTCAATTTAAATTGACACTTTGATGTGTCAGTTGTCCAATTCGCATTTGGTTGCAGGTTTTATTGGAGTGTTGTGCGCAAAACGCATCAAAGGCGGATCAATCCGGCTCGCTATCCAGATTACCCAATCCGTGGCGATGCAGTTTGGAATAGAGGCTCTGCCGAGAGAGTCCCAAAATCTCCGCCGCAGAGGCACGATTGTCAGACGTGTATTGCAGCGCAGCCTCAATACATAGACGCTCAATCAAATCGGTGCTCTCACGCACGATTTCCTTCAGTGACATACGTCCGACAAGGTCCGTCAATTGTTCAACGGAGCGCGGAAGATCCTGCGAACCAGGCGGCAAATCGCGCAGCCGTCGGCCAATCGGACGAATGACAAAGGCATAAAGAGCATTCTCGCCATCCGTACGCACAGCAGACAGCTCAATCGCTTCGCCCTCAACTTCATCGCCAACCCGCAAGACTGTGCTGACGTTGCGAGCCGCGCCATGTTGGTCGATCTGGCCCTCAATCAATTCCATATCGATGCCCGGACGCCCAATCCAACTGGACAGCGGGCGACCACGCAACGGATCAAGGCTGGGAGCCTCAACCATTTCAACAAAGGCCGTATTTGCGCTCACCACATCAAGATTGGCGTCAGCCACGACAAAGGCGTCTGGCATGTGATCGACCAATTCTAGCACGGGTGAAACCGGCTGTGCCTCGGCAGAATGCGCCTCCGAAAGACGCAGCAGAATAAACTGTCCGCGATCCTGAGAGAAGCCGGTGGCAGAGGCCAAAACGCCCCGCGAACCCTTCGAAATGGTTAGCTCCATCGGGGCCGCTGTATCAGAGGCCAGCGCTGCGCCGACCAATGACTGCAACGCATCACGCGATGATTTGTCGACTAGTGCAGGTAGCTTTTTACCGGGCAAACTGCCTTGGCGTGCACCCAAAATCGTGTGTGCAGCAATGTTGCCTTCGCGGATGCGCAGGGTGGATGCTTCGAGGATCAGAACCGCTTCGCCCGAATTGTCGAACAGCATACGGTATCGCGCGTCCAGCTGGCGCATGCGCAGATAGTCACGCTCCAATGATTGCTGAACCTGCAGCAAGCGCTGCTGCATCTTCCCCGCTTCGCGCAGGTCACGCCCAAAGGCTATGCGGTGTTCGCCGCCATTCACGCTGAGCACGGCATACCGGATCGGCACATCACCATCGCGGGTCGGGTGATTGACTTGACGCCAATGTTGAACCTCTCCGCGACGGGCGGCTGCGAGCATTTCCATGACTTTCGGGCGGCTCTCAACGGTCACGGTTTCGATCCAGTTCGTCCCCTCCCATCCTTCAAAGCCGGGGAATTCATTGGGGTCAAATGCCGTATCAAGGATCGTGCCCATATCATCGAGCACCAGCGTGATATCGCCAGCCACCATAGCCAGCTTCATCGCGGCATCCGCATCGAGCGAATCAAACAGCTCGGCCGCTTTGCCGAAGGGGTGTTTACCTTCGATGGAGTGTTTTCGGGTTAGCATTTGCGGGGCACCCTAACGCAGCATATGCGCACGCACCGGGGCGGACTGGACCAATCGCTCTGCTACGTCGAGCGCAGCACGAGCGTCGGCGCCGGTCCCATCGGCTCCCACTTCGGCAACAAATGCTGGATTTTGGTTGATCATGTGACCACCGATTAGAATTGAGAGGTGAGGATTAGCGGACACTTTACGCGTGGCTGTTATAAAATTTGCAACAGCCGAGCTAGGGCAATCGCGGGTCAGGGTCAATCCGAGGACATCAAACGGTTCCCGGGAAACTGTATCAAGCAGTTCTTTACGCAATGCGCGCGGTAAAGCGGTGCTATTCCATCCAGCGCGCGTAAAAATCTCATCAATCATCAACGCGCCAAAACTGTGCTGGTCGCCTGGCATCGGTGCAAACAGAGCGCGTGGTGCATCAGAAACAGGCGACACCCGGTCAACCGGCGTGCGAGCGCCGATCTCGCGCATCACTTCCTGCAACCGCCAAAGGCCCATTGTGACCTCGATAAAGTCGCACTCATCCTCGCACCACATATCGCCAAGCTTGCGCGCAGCCGGAGCGAGCAGATCGAGATAGACGGCCTCGACCGTAACACCGTCGGCAAGAAATCCATCGATCTCTTCCATCAGGCCTGCCGCTTCTAACTCTAAAGGCATTGAGGCGAACCGATGCGCATCACGTGCAGAGATTTCGGTCGACTGGCGCTTGCCACCATTAACCTTGCCCGATGCCTCAACGGCGTGCGCCATCAACAGCTTGGGAATGATCTCGCTTTCAATAATCGCATTGAGCGATCCATCAGGTTCACGTGACGTGGTGTTGTCGGAAGAGGATCGTAACCGAGCGAGCGGATTGACCATTACTTTGCGGAGCGCGGCCGAGCCTGCGCCAATCATTCCGGAACCCCGTACAGTCGCCATTTACAGACCCCTCCCGTTTCCCGGCTGATAGTCTCCGAAAATGGCGCGGATCGCGTCGAGGCCGACGAGGTCGAATGCATTCCGACTCATAAAATCGCCAGCAAGTGTATGATTACACTATCCGCGGGGCCTACGCAAACTTCACCGAAATGATGGATATCATCTGTCCATTTTTATTTACGTCTAATATATTTGACACCTAGCGTTGCATAGGCGTAACCATCTCATCTGAAAGCAAAGGTGAGGACTTGCAGACGAGTCGGCAGGACAGTTCAATCCCAGCCGTGCTTGCCCCCCAAGGGTCACAAGCACGGACAAACAATGGGACAACAGGGGCGCTCTACTCTCCAGAAGAGCGACGCCGTCGGGATGAGTCGCGCTGGACTGTCGTTCAAGGTGTCCTTGCTCCCTTACAGTTCGTTGTTTTTCTCATCAGTCTTGGTTTGGTGATCCGGACTCTGATGACAGGCGAAGGCGCGTTTGCCGCCGATGTATCCATCGTGGTCAAAACTCTGGTGCTTTACACCATCATGATCACCGGCTCGATCTGGGAAAAGGTCGTGTTTGGGCGCTGGCTCTTTGCGCCTGCGTTCTTTTGGGAAGACGTTTTCTCAATGCTCGTTCTGGCATTGCACACGGCGTATCTGGTGATGCTGCTGTTTGCGATTGGCACGGTTGAGCAACGTATGCTGGTCGCGCTGGCCGCTTATGCGACCTATATGATCAATGCGGGTCAGTTCCTTTGGAAACTGCGCGTGGCGCGGCTGCAAGGCTCCGCGCCTCAGGCGGTTGCGGCATGAACGCGCCTGTCACCCTTCCCGGTTGCTCACAACCAGACAGCGCGCAAGAGGCGCGCCCGGTCCTGCGCGAACGCGGACAGCGCGAAGTGTTCTGCGGGCTGACCGGCATCGTCTGGCTTCACCGCAAGATGCAGGACGCCTTCTTCCTTGTGGTTGGATCGCGCACCTGCGCGCACTTGCTGCAATCGGCGGCGGGCGTGATGATTTTTGCAGAGCCGCGCTTTGCCACCGCGATCATGGAAGAGCGCGATCTGGCCGGTATGGTTGATGCGCAGGACGAGCTTGACCGGGTGGTCACTCGGCTGCTCGACCGCCGGCCTGACATCAAAACTTTGTTTCTCGTTGGTTCATGCCCGTCTGAGGTAATCAAGCTTGACCTAGCCAAAGCGGCCGAACGCCTCGGGGCGCAGCATATGCCCAATGTTCGCATCCTGAACTATTCGGGCAGCGGGATTGAGACGACCTTTACCCAAGGCGAGGATGCCTGCGTCACCGCGCTCGTGCCCGTCATGCCAGCTGAAAGCGCGGATGCGCCCAAGCAACTGCTAATCGTTGGCGCGCTGCCTGATATTGTTGAGGATCAATTCCTGCGGCTGTTTGATCAGCTGGGCATTGATAATGTTGGCGTTCTGCCCGCGCGCGATGCTCGCAATCTGCCCCCTGTTGGGCCCAACACATGCTATTTGCTCGCACAGCCATTTTTGGCCGATACGGCGATGGCGCTCGAAGGGCGCGGTGCAAAGCGCATTGATGCCCTGTTCCCATTCGGCGCAGAAGGCACAACCGGCTGGCTCCACGCCGCCGCCGCCGAATTCGGCATTGACGAGGCGCACTTTAACGCAGTCGTCGCACCGGGCCGCGAGCGGGCCAAGCGCGCCATCGGACACGCACGCGGCGCGCTCGAAGGAAAGCGCATCAGCTTCCTGCCAGACTCGCAGCTTGAGATACCCTTGGCACGGTTCCTTGCAACAGAGCTTGGCATGGAGCCCGTTGAAGTGGGCACGCCCTATTTGCACCGCGCGCATTGCGCACAAGAACTCGACCTGATCCCGCCATCGGCGCGCATCAGCGAGGGGCAGCATGTTGACCGCCAGCTCGACCGAGTGCGCGCGGATAAGCCCGATCTGACAGTTTGCGGCCTCGGCCTTGCGAACCCGCTCGAATCCGAAGGCTTCTCAACCAAATGGGCGATCGAACTCGTCTTCTCACCGATCCACGGCTTTGACCAAGCTGGCGATCTCGCCGAACTCTTTGCGCGCCCGCTGCGGCGGCGCGACGTGCTGGAGGTATAGGCGATGCAATTGTCTGTCTGGACTTATGAAGGCCCGCCCCATGTTGGCGCAATGCGGATTGCGACTGCGATGGAGGGGCTCCATTATGTCCTCCACGCACCGCAAGGCGACACTTACGCCGACCTGCTCTTCACCATGATTGAGCGGCGCGGCAAACGTCCGCCTGTCACCTACACCACATTCGAAGCGCGCGACCTTGGCAAAGACACCGCGCAATTGTTCCAAGATGCAGCGACCGAGGCGGCGGAGCGGTTCAAGCCCGAGGCCATGATTGTCGGAGCATCGTGCACAGCCGAGCTGATCCAAGATGATCCGGGCGGTTTGATCGAAGCGATGGACCTGCCCTGCCCCGCAATCCCGCTGGAGCTGCCCAGCTATCAGCGCAAAGAAAACTGGGGCGCAGCAGAAACATTTTATCAGGTCGTGCGGCATTTGGCTGACAAGAACGTCACCCGCGAACCGCGAGAGGGCAGAAAAGCTCGCGCCAATATCCTTGGCCCTACCGCATTGGGCTTTCGCCACCGCGATGATTTGGTCGAAATTCGCAAGATCATTGAAACACTTGACGTTGAAATCAATCTGGTCGCGCCGCTTGATGCGCGTCCATCCGACATCGCGCGCATTGGCGCGGCGGATTTCAACATCGTCCTTTATCCAGAAATCGCAGATGAGGCCGCTCGTTGGCTTGAACGCACGTTCAAACAGCCGACGATCCGGACCATCCCTATCGGTGTAAGCGCCACACGTGCGTTTATTTCCGACGTCGCCGAGGTAGCAGGTGCAGATCCCACGCCTGCCCTCGGCGACAACCAATCACGGATGCCTTGGTGGAGCCGTTCGGTCGATTCGACCTATCTCACTGGCAAGCGCGTCTTTATTTTCGGCGATGCGACCCATGCGGTCGCCGCCGCGCGGATCGCCCGCGATGAGCTGGGCTTCGAGGTTTGCGGGCTGGGTTGTTACAACCGCGAATTTGCCCGTGAAGTGCGCGAGGCCGCCAAATTGTACGGGGTCGAGCCATTGATCACAGACGATCATTTGGCGGTCGAAGAAGCGATCATCGAAGCCGCGCCTGAAATGGTGCTGGGCACACAAATGGAGCGCCACATTGCCAAGCGTTTGGGGATGCCATGCGCGGTTATCTCATCGCCGGTCCATGTGCAGGACTTTCCCGCGCGCCATTCGCCGCAAATGGGGTTTGAAGGCGCCAATGTGATCTTTGACAGCTGGGTTCATCCACTTGTCATGGGGCTGGAGGAGCATCTGCTCACCATGTTCCGCGAGGATTTTGAGTTCTCCGACGAAGCTGGCGCATCACATCACGCCGCGCATTCTCCACAGCAACCGGCAAAAGCTCAGGTCGCCACTGTCGCTGTGCCAGAGGACATTGCAGAGCCTGCAAACGATGCGAATTTATGGACCAGCGAAGCAGAGCGCGAGCTGAAGAAAATTCCATTCTTTGTTCGCGGAAAAGCGCGGCGCAACACAGAAGCATTTGCGATTGATCAGGGACGCGCTCAGATCGATCTCGACACGCTGTATGACGCAAAGGCGCATTATGCACGGTAAGGCAAACTCTTCTGCCATTACCACAGACGCGCCAGTCCGCGTCGCCATCATTACGCTCGATAACCACCTGAAAGGCGCAGTTGAGCGCGCTGACACCACGCTTTCGCGCGATGGCATTTCACTGTCGCTGCATGCGGCATCGGATTGGGACCGCGACACCACCACGCTTGATTCAGCAAAGGCGGCAATTGGTGAAGCTGACATCGTCATTGCGACGATGCTGTTTCTAGATGATCACGTCCGCGCGATCCTGCCTACGCTGGAGGAACGGCGCGAAGAATGTGATGCGATGGTCTGCCTGATGTCGGCAGGTGAAGTCGTGAAGCTGACCCGCATGGGCGGATATCGGATGGATGCTCCGGCTAAGGGTCCGCTTGCCCTGCTCAAGAAATTGCGCGGGTCGAAGAAATCCGGTTCGGCCAGTTCAGGCGCGGGCCAGATGAAGATGCTGCGGCGTCTGCCCAAAATCCTCAAGTTCATCCCTGGCACCGCGCAAGATGTGCGTGCCTACTTCCTCACCATGCAATATTGGCTGGCGGGGTCGGATGAGAATGTGACCGCCATGGTCCGCTCTCTGATTGATCGCTACGCGGCGGGCGAACGTGAAGCACGGCGCGGTGAGACAGAGGCAGAGGCACCGCTCGAATATCCTGAAACGGGCGTCTACCACCCGCGCGCAAAACAGCGGATTTCGGACAGTCTGCGCGCCCTTCCCCGCAGCGGCAAGGCCAATCAAGGCGGTAAAAACGGAACAGTCGGTCTGATCCTGTTGCGCTCCTATTTACTCGGCCAAGACAGCGGGCATTATGATGGCGCGATTGCGGCTTTTGAAGCAGCAGGCATGAAAGTTGTGCCGGTGTTTGCCAGCGGGCTTGATGCCCGTCCCGCGATTGAGAAGTACTTCGTGCATCGCGACGAAGTGATGGTCGATGCGGTCGTGAACCTCACCGGTTTCTCGCTGGTTGGTGGCCCCGCATACAACGATTCCGAGGCTGCTCGCGAAGTTCTCGGCGATCTCAACGTGCCCTATATCGCCGCCCATGCGATTGAGTTCCAATCGATCGAAGAATGGCGCGCGCGTGATCAGGGACTGCTTCCGCTCGAAGCCACCATGATGGTCGCCCTGCCCGAACTGGACGGAGCGATTGCGCCCAGCGTCTTTGGCGGACGCTCTTCCGAGGGCAGCGGGCCGGTTCGCAGAATGGTTTGCGACAGCGAGCGCGCCGATGCTTTGGCTGCGCGTGTCAGCAAAATGATTGAACTGCGCCGGGCGGAACGCGCTGCACGCAAGCTGGCAGTAGTGATTTTCAACTTTCCACCCAATGCAGGTGCAACTGGCAGCGCCGCGTTTCTGGCGGTGTTTGAATCGCTCCATGCAACGCTCGCTCGGCTCGCCGCGGAAGGCTACACCGTTGAAGTTCCGACAAGCGTGGATGCGCTGCGCGACACACTCCTCAAAGGCAACGCAGAGCGGTTTGGCGCGGACGCCAATGTTGCTCACCGTGTGCCAGCAGACGAACATGTGCGGCGCGAAACCCACTTGGCCGAGATCGAAGCGCAATGGGGCCCTGCCCCTGGCAAAGCGCAAAGTGATGGTGGTCATATCCATGTGCTGGGCGCTCAGTTCGGCAATGTGTTTGTCGGGGTTCAGCCCGCCTTTGGCTATGAAGGCGATCCCATGCGATTGCTGTTCGAAGGCAATTTTGCACCCACTCACGCCTTCAGCGCATTCTACCGCTATATCCGCGAGGACTTCGGCGCGCATTCGGTGCTGCATTTCGGCACTCACGGCGCACTGGAATTTATGCCAGGCAAACAAGCCGGCATGACCGGCGATTGCTGGCCAGAGCGGTTGATTGGCGATCTGCCCAACTATTACCTTTATGCAGCCAACAACCCGTCCGAAGGGATGTTGGCCAAGCGTCGTTCATCGGCGACTCTGGTGAGCTACCTAACGCCGCCGCTGGCGCAGGCTGGCCTCTACAAGGGTCTGACCGAACTCAAAGCAAGCGTTGAACGCTGGCGCATGACCGGCGATGCTGACCATACCGAAGAGCGCGCCGAACTGGCGCAGATCATCGCTGATCAATGCGATGCGCTGGACATTGAATGTGGCGATATTGGCGAACTTTCCGGGCGGCTCTATGAGCTGGAAGAGACGCTAATCCCGCATGGCCTGCACGTCCTGGGCCGCAATCCCACAGGCGATGCCCGCGAAGATATGCTCGATGCGATGCTAGAGGCATCGGAGAATGGCGAGCGCGAGGACTATGCCGCCAAGCTCGATTCAAGCGACGAATTGGACGCCGTGATCCATGCACTGGATGGTGGCTATGTTCAGCCTGCGCCCGGCGGCGATGTGGTTGCCAATCCGGAAGTTCTGCCCACGGGGCGCAATATCCACGGCTTTGACCCGTTCCTGCTGCCCAGCGCCTATGCCTGCAAACAGGGCCGCGATCAGGCGGACCGCCTGATTGAACGCCATGTCGCACAAGGTAACGATATCCCTGAGAGCATCGCGATGGTGCTGTGGGGCACGGATAATATGAAGTCTGAAGGTGTGCAGATTGCACAGGCTTTGACGCTCATGGGGGCACGGCCCCGCCGCGATTCCTATGGTCGGTTGTGCGGCGCTGAACTGATCCCGCTCGAAGAGCTGGGCCGCCCGCGCATTGATGTGGTGATGACGCTGTCGGGGATCTTCCGGGACTTACTGCCCCTCCAAACCCGCATGCTGGCCGAAGCGGCATTGCTCGCAGCCCAAGCAGACGAGCCGCTTAAAGCCAATTTCGTGCGCAAACACAGCCTCACTCATGCCGACACACACGGCATTGATCTGGAGACCGCCGCCTTGCGCGTCTTCTCCAATCAAGAAGGCGCATATGGGGCGAATGTGAACCAGATGATCGATGGCGGCGTTTGGGCGGATCCCGATGAGCTCGCCAATGCGTTTGAGATCAACAAGGGCTTTGCATACGGCGTCAAAGGCACGCCCGTGCGCCAGCGTGAATTGCTGACCAGCGCGTTGGGCCAGGTCGAGTTCACCTATCAAAACCTTGAAAGCATCGAGGTCGGGATCACCGACCTTGACCAATATGTCGACGGACTTGGCGGGGTCAGCCGCTCCATCGCGCGGGCCAAAGGCGAAGAGGCCCCGGTCTATATCCTCGATGCGACGCGCGGAGCTACCAAAGTGCGCACATTGGCCGAACAGATCGACTTGGAAACACGCACCCGGACGTTAAACCCTAAATGGTTTGAGGGCATGCTCGATCACGGTTTCGAAGGCGTCCGCAATATCGAACAGCACGTCACCAACACGTTGGGTTGGTCGGCGACCACAGGCGAAGTGGCTCCGTGGGTCTATCAGAAAATCTCCGAGACATTTGTGCTCGACGACGAAATGCGCCGCCGTTTGGCGGAGCTCAATCCGAAAGCATCCGCTCGGGTTGCTGGGCGCTTGCTCGAAGCATGTGACCGCAACCTTTGGGAGCCAGATGACGCAACACTTGCCGCCTTACGCGACGCCAATGACGAACTCGAAGACCGCCTAGAAGGCGTCTTTGTTGCCGAATGATTTTGAGGGATCCGATATCATGAACCTGCAAACACCCAATTCCGCTTTTAGCAAGCCAGATGGCGAGGGATCAGTTCAGGTCGGGCTGGACCCGAGCGATCAGATCAAGGGCGCGAAAGTGTTCGCGGTCTATGGCAAAGGTGGGATCGGTAAATCGACCACTTCGTCGAACCTGTCCGCAGCGTTTTCGAAGCTTGGGCACCGTGTCCTGCAAATCGGGTGCGATCCAAAACACGACAGCACTTTCACGCTGACCAAAAAGCTGATGCCGACGGTTATCGATGTGCTGGAGACGGTGGAATTCCACTCCGAAGAGTTGCGGCCCGACGATTATATGTTCGAAGGCTATAACGGCGTGATGTGTGTGGAGGCTGGCGGGCCTCCTGCGGGCACTGGCTGCGGTGGCTATGTGGTTGGGCAGACAGTTAAGCTGTTGAAGCAACACCATTTGCTCGAAGACACAGATGTCGTGATTTTCGATGTGTTGGGCGATGTGGTGTGCGGCGGGTTTGCTGCGCCACTACAACATGCGGAGCGCGCAGTGGTCGTCGCGGCCAATGATTTTGACAGCATCTTTGCGATGAACCGGATCGTTGCTGCCATCGCTGCCAAGTCTAAGAACTACGATGTGCGGCTCGCAGGCGTCATCGCGAATCGGTCGCGCGAAACGGATGAGATTGATCGGTTCTGTGATCAGATCGGGATGGAACGGCTCGCACATTTCCGCGATGTCGATGCGATCCGGCGTTCACGCCTCAAGAAATGCACTCTGTTTGAGATGGAGGACAGCCCTGAGGTTCAGCAAGCGCAGGACGAATATTTGCGGCTCGCCGCGATGTTGTGGGCCGGTGTCGAGCCGTCGACAGCTCAGCCGATGAAAGACCGCGATATCTTTGATTTTCTGGGGTTTGAGTGATGGCTACACACGCTTCTGAAACGCCATACATGGCACGCCGCGAAGCGCTGGCGACCTATTTCGACAGCACCGCAAAGCAAGCATGGATCGACCTCACCTCTGACACCAAAGTCAGCGGCATTCGCGCCACGGTTCGCGCCGGTCGCGAGGAAATGCGCAACACATTGGTCAGTTGGCTACCGCGCGATTTGCGCCGTACCAAAGTTCTCGATGCAGGTTGCGGCACGGGAGCTCTGGCGGTCGCTGCGGCGTGTCGCGGTGCAGAGGTTACCGGTGTAGATGTGGCAGGCGGATTGGTGGAGGTCGCGCGCGAACGTGCACCCGGTTTTATCGGACATGGCCGCATCCGGTGGCACTCAGGTGATATGCTCGACCCCGCATTCGGCAACTTTGAACACGTCGTGGCGATGGATTCGTTGATCCATTATTCGCCAGAGGATCTGGTCGATGCCGTCGCTGAATTGGCTCAGCGCACATCGCGTTCCATCCTGTTCACATTTGCTCCGCACACAAAGCTGCTGGGCGCAATGCATTCGGTGGGCAAGGTCTTTCCGAAGAGCGACCGTTCGCCGGCGATTGTGCCTGTTTCTGAGACAGAACTGCGCGCGCGCCTTGGCGCATTGTCCGATTGGAAGATCGGCCGCACTGAGCGCGTTTCAAGCGGGTTTTACACCAGCCAAGCGCTCGAATTGGTGAGGCGCGGATGAGTCAAACCAAACCCCCACCTGTAAAGATCAGCAAGGCCGCTATGGCCTTTCTGCCTTTTGCAGATGCGGCCAGCCATGAGCTGCCGCTGGGGCGTTTGTTGCGCCTGTCGATGTTTCAGGTGAGCGTTGGCATGGCAATGGTGCTGTTGTCTGGCACTCTCAACCGGGTGATGGTGGTTGAGCTGGGTACGCCGACTTGGGTAGTCGCGCTGCTGATCGCCGTGCCCTTGTTGATCGCACCGTTTCGCGCTTTGATCGGGCATCGTTCTGATCGGCATATCTCCGCGCTGGGCTGGAGGCGCGTGCCCTATATCTGGTTTGGCACGCTGATGCAGTTTGGCGGACTGGCGATTATGCCATTTGCGCTATTGCACCTTACCCGGCCTGAGAACTTTGCGATTGGCATGGTCGCGGCGGCAGTTGCGTTTCTACTGACCGGGACCGGGTTTCATGTGACGCAGACCGCAGGACTTGCGCTGGCGACTGACCTTGCACCGGAGAACAAGCGGCCCCGCGCCGTTGCACTGCTCTATGTCATGTTGTTGGTTGGCATGATGATTTCCGCCTTCGTCATTGGCGGGCTTTTGATCGAATTCTCACCCACACGCCTGGTCCAAGTGATCCAGGGTGCAGCTGTCCTGACTATGGTGCTCAACCTCACGGCTCTATGGAAACAGGAAGCGCGCGCGCCGAACCGGACAAAAGCGGACCCGGATGCGCCATCCTTTAGCGAATTGTGGAACGGCTTTGTACGCGATGGCCGCAATGCGCGGCTGTTGATCGCCATCGGAATTGGCGCAGCAGCCTTTGCGATGCAGGATGCGTTGCTTGAACCGTTCGGCGGCGAAATCCTTGGCCTATCCGTCGGGGCAACAACTGCTTTGACGGGTGCTTGGGCGTTTGGCGCGTTGGTCGGGTTCATGCTGTCAGGTCGCTCGCTTTCGCGAGGTGGTGATCCGCTTCGCATCGCTGGATTGGGTCTTGTGACCGGCGTCAACGCGTTCTTGTTGGTCGTGTTCGCGCCCGCCTTTTCATCGCCCACCATGTTGTATGTCGGCGCAGGTCTAATTGGCCTTGGGCTTGGACTGTTTTCGGTCGGAACTTTGATCGAAGCTATGAACCTGGCAAAAAGCGAGACCGCTGGTCTGGCACTGGGTGCATGGGGTGCGGTTCAAGCAACTTGCGCTGGCGCTGGTATCGCCCTTGGCGGAGTGTTGCGCGATGTGATCGCGGCCTTTGCCGTCAACGCCGATCCAACGGCTTCGACCATGATAATCGGTGCGACGAGAGCGACCGGTTACACGTCAGTCTACTTAATCGAAATCGTGCTGCTGCTTGCAGCTCTAGCCGCGATCGGGCCGCTTGTCGGGCACGCTCGCCGCAACTCAAATGACACCGGGGAGAGCGCGGACCAACCGTTTGGCCTGCGCGAATTTCCGACATGACCGTGCGTAAGGGGATCGCGCGCATACACGCTGGGGGCATCCGCCAATGCCCTCAATCCTATGAGAGGAAAGTACCATGACTGCCACCCATCTGATCGGGACCGCCTATATTGCCGGGACATTCGATGTCGCCGAATTGGCGTTCATCTTGTTCTTCGTCTTCTTCATCGGGCTGGTGTTCTACTTAAACCGCGAAAGCCGCCGCGAAGGCTATCCGCTTGAGAATGAACAGAACGGCGCAATCTTGGGTGGCACGCCCCTCTCCGATGGCGCGAAGAAGACCTTCAAATTGCCGCATGGTCGCGGAACCTATGTACCAGAGGACGTTGCACGCGATGACTTCAATATCGCAGCAAAGCAGTCATTTGGTGCTGCAGGCGCTCCCTATGTCCCAACCGGCGATGCGATGGCTGATGGCGTGGGTCCTGCAGCCTATGCGAACCGTGCCGACTATCCCGACCTCACATTCGATGGGCGCCCACGCATCGTGCCAATCGGTGACAGCCACGAGATTGAAATCGCCCCGATGGACGATGATCCTGTCGGCTTGCCCGTCTACGGCGCGGATAAGAAGCTTGCCGGCACAGTCAGCGATGTCTGGGTTGACCAAGCGGAGCATATCATCCGCTATCTCGAAGTGACGACTGGGTCGGGCAAGAAAGTGCTCGCTCCGATGGGTGTTGCTGCGGTTCAGGGCAAAGGTTTCCTCGGCGGAATTACTCCGCTGGTGGACGATCAAACCGCTTTGATCGACATTGACGCCATCCGCTCAGATCAGTTCGACGCCACACCGGCGGTTGCCACACCGGGTCAGATCACTCGCCTCGAAGAGGATAAGATCATGGCCTACTATGGCGGCGGTTATATGTACGCGACGCCTGAACGCTCAGAACCTTGGATGTAAGATGATGGGGGATCACATCGAACATAAATCAGCAACGCAGGCGCAAGAGGCGGGTCCAACCGCTCATGGCGATCCAATGGGCACACCGGCAGCGGATGAGAAGGTGCTGTGGAAAGGGCGACCAGACCTGTCGCACCTATCACGCACCGCCTTTCACACACGCAGCGTGGGGATTTACTTCGCAATCCTGATCGCTGTCTCAGTTATCATGGGCAATGTGAACACCGCGATTGTTTGCGCAGTATTGGGGGTTGCCGCGGTTGGTATTTTGCATGCGCTGGCATGGCTGAGCGTGCGAACGACGATGTATATCCTCACTGATACACGCCTGATCATGCGTATTGGAATGGCGATTGAGACGCGCATCAATGTGCCGCTGAAGCATGTGACCTCCGCCAATTTAAAGGCGCGCGGCAAGGATCATGGCGATATCGCTCTTGAGCTGAGCGGTGAGCGGTTGCTCGGTTATATGCTACTGTGGCCTCACGCTCGCCCCTGGCACCTGAACCGGCCGCAGCCGATGCTGCGCGCTGTGCCAGAAGCGCGGAAAGTCGCCGCTTTGTTGGCTGATGCTTGCGCTGCTCATGTGGCGATTGAACGCAGCGCAGCGCAAACGCGGGGCACAGCCACTCCTCCCGACGCTGCACTGACGGGAGCGCCAGCATGATTGTTCGCGAATATGAAGAGGACGAGATCACCGTCCACCGCGTGCCGTTGATGATGATGGGCGCCCTCATCGCATCAGTCCTCGCTTTGACCAGCGCGGTAAGCTTTGGCCTCTTTGACCGGCAGTCCGTCCCGGCCGAAGCGCGTGCGGATGCTGGCACAATGTCGGTCGCCACACGCTCGCTAGCATTCTTCGATGAAGCGGACGGTACGGTGCGGGTTGAAGATGCTTTCTCTGGCGAGGAGATTGCGAGTTACGGCCCCGGTACCGGCGGCTTTGTGCGTTCCACCATGCGCAGTTTTGTGCATCAGCGCCGGATCAGAGGGATCGGACGCGCGGTTCCATTTGAGTTGATCGAATGGGACACGGGCGCGCTCACATTGCGTGACACTACCACCGACAGCACCGTAGAACTCGCTTCATTTGGAGCGGATAATCGCGCGGTGTTTGCCGATATGTTGAACAAGGACACATCACAATGACGACTATGGCCCAGGGATCGGCCAAAAGGTCAGACGTGCGCGCAAGGCAGTTCGATACGCCTTGCACCATCACGGTTGAGCAAAGCTCCGATCACTTTCACGCTCATGTAGAATTAGCAGACGATGTTGAGATGGAGCCGGGGGACAAAGTGTGCGTCCACGGCGATCCAATCTCCATCCCTTTCGGATCGCGCGAAGTGTTTGAACGCACCGCGACAGTGACACGCGCAGGACCAGTGGCACGCACGCTCACGCGTCTCGCCGCCTATTTCGACTTTGCGGAATTGTATGAGGTTAGCTTCAACGCCGGGAGGATCAAATGAACGCACATTCGAATATTCAGGCCGCCAAAGCAGACGCTATGATGACCAGCGAAGAGGCAATGGCGCTGGCTACACAAGACACCGTTCTGACACCCCGCTTCTACACCACCGATTACGACGCACTGGACGCGATTGATGTGTCATTGGTCCGCGAAGAATGGGACCAACTGATCGCGGATATGGTCGGTGATCCGAACAAAAAACACTTCCGCCACAAAGATGATTTCGCAGGCATTATTGAGGGACTTGAGCCGGAACTTCGCAAGGAGTTCACGGACTTTCTCGTCAGCTCAATGACGTCGGAGTTTTCCGGCTGTGTGCTCTATGCTGAGATCGCCAAGCGCACCAAAAATCCCGATGTAAAGCAGCTGTTCAAATTGCTCGCCCGCGATGAAAGCCGCCATGCTGGCTTTATTAATGAGAGCCTCAAAGATGCAGGGATTGGCGTTGATCTCGGCTTTTTGACGAAGACGAAGAAGTACACTTTCTTCAAGCCGAAATTCATCTGGTACGCGGTCTATCTGTCGGAAAAGATTGGATATGCGCGGTACATCACGATCTTCCGCCATCTACAGGCGAACCCAGACAAGAAATTCCACCCGATCTTCGATTGGTTCGAGGAATGGTGCAATGATGAGTTCCGCCACGGTGAAGCATTTGCCATGCTGATGCGAGCCGATCCGCAGTTGCTGGAGGGACGCAACAAGCTCTGGGTGCGGTTCTTCCTTCTATCGGTTTATGCCACGATGTATGTCCGCGATCATGCGCGGCCGGTGTTTCACAAGGCGCTGGGCGTGGACCCGACCGAATATGATTATCAGGTGTTTGAAATCACCAATCAGATCGCGCGTCAGGTTTTCCCAGTAGAGTTGGATATTGATGATCCAGCCTTCCGCGCCCGCATGGCAGCACTACGTTTAGCAGCTTTGCGGATCGAAGATGGCAAAGAGCAAGGCGGTATTGGCGGCTTTGCAAAACGGGTGAGCGGGATGGCCGGTGCCGGCTATAATTTCGCGAGGATGTATTTCCACCGCACCAAGTCGAACACGCTCCCTGAGACAATCCGGCTTCAGCCTGCATGGTAAGCTGGAGCGGTCATATTGTCCCGTTTATCGTAACGGTAGCCATCTGGTTTATGGCAACCGGGCTGATCGCCTGGGCGGACAACCGTGAGCGCGCGACTTTCCGGCGCAGCGTTGCGATCGGTGGAGTGGTCGGCATCGCTGGGCTGATCGCAATACTCTTTGCTTCACAATCGGCCAGTTTGATCGCGGTTTATGTCAGCTTTGCAGGTGCGTTAATGGTGTGGGGATGGCATGAAATTGGCTTCCTTACAGGCGCCGCCGCTGGCCCGCGCAGAGAGGCTTGCCCACCCGGTGCCCGTGGGTTTGAGCGCTTCACCAATGCCAGCGCCACCGTCATTCATCACGAGATTGCGCTGGCGTTGACGGCGCTCATGCTCATCTCACTGTCTTGGGGCGCCCCCAATCAGATCGGCGCGACGGTGTTTGTCTTGATGTTCGGCCTCAGGCTTTCGTCCAAGATCAACTTGTTTGTCGGCGTGCCCAACACGACCACCGAAATGCTTCCAGCGCATCTGGATTATCTGAAGAGCTATTTTGGCCGCAACCGGATGACGGTGCTGCTGGTCGTGTCTATCGCTGCGATTTTCGCACTGGCAGGCTGGTTTGCGTCGCTCGCCATTGCCGCTCCTACGGGAAGTGCTGAAATGGTGGGCGCGAGCCTTTTGACCGCGCTTTGTCTGCTCGGTGCAATTGAACATCTGTTTCTGGCGCTACCATTTCGTGATGGAATGCTGTGGGGCTGGGCTTTACCAAGGCGCGGTGTGTCAAAACCTGCGCGGGCCGGGGGGTCGAATTGATTATGGAAGACAAGAATATGGAAACGGGGGCAACACCCATGGACTTTGAAACCTATTTCGCAAGCGAGCTCGACACAGTGCGCGAGGATGGGCGTTACCGCGTCTTCACCGATATTAAGCGGCATCGCGGCAAATTCCCGCATGCAACGCGGTTTATCGGCGAGGAAACGCAGGCTGTGACGGTGTGGTGCTCGAATGATTATCTCGGCATGGGTCAGCATCCGGCGGTGCTCGATGCGATGCACTCCACCCTTGATGAATGCGGTGCAGGCGCAGGGGGCACGCGCAATATCTCGGGCACCAATCACTACCATGTCGAGCTGGAAGCGGAACTCGCGGATCTGCATGGCAAGGAAAGCGCGCTGTTGTTCACCAGCGGCTATGTCTCGAACTGGGCGGGTCTTGGCACTTTGGCCAGTAAGATTCCGGGCTGCGTCGTGTTCTCCGATGCGCTCAACCACGCCTCCATGATCGAAGGGATCCGCCACAGCCGCGCGCCTTACAAAATCTGGAAGCACAACGATCCTCAAGACCTCGATCTGATGCTGTCGCAATTCGGTCCCGAAGTGCCAAAACTGGTGGCGTTTGAGAGCGTGTATTCCATGGACGGTGATATCGCTCCGATCGCAGAGATATTGGACGTCTGCGAGAAACACGGTGCGATTAGCTATATTGATGAAGTACATGCGGTAGGACTTTACGGACCACGCGGCGGGGGGATTGCCGAACGCGAAGGTTTGATGGATCGCATCACCGTTATCGAAGGGACGCTTGGTAAGGCGTTCGGTGTTATGGGTGGCTATATTGCAGCCAGCCGCAATCTCGTTGATTTTGTTCGCAGTTTTGCCAGTGGCTTCATCTTTTCAACTGCCTTGCCACCTGCTGTTGCAGCCGGTGCAGCGGCCAGTATCAAGCATCTAAAAACCAGCGATGAAGAGCGAGAATTGCAGCGCGAACGGGTTGATCAAGTCCGGCGCAAATTGGACATTATGGGCATTCCCCATCTCGCCAATCCCAGCCACATTATCCCGGTGATGGTTGGGGACGCAAAGAAGTGCAAAATGATCAGCGACTGGTTGATGGACAATCATGGCATCTATGTACAGCCGATCAATTATCCTACAGTTCCGGTTGGGACAGAGCGGTTGCGCTTGACCCCGTCACCTGTCCATGACGAAGGCGATATTGATAGGCTTATCAATGCCTTGAGTGAGATTTGGTCACAATGTGAATTGGCACGCATGGCGAGCGCTGCCTGATCATAGTTAGGCTGGATTGCCTTTAAGCCGGATCACCCTTCAAATTAAGGCGTAGCATCGTCTTCGACTGGTGTGGGATCAAGCATTCCGCGCGCTTCCGCCTCTGCGAATATCGCCACGAATTCGGGCACGCCAAGGCCCGGATGCCCAGCTTGTCTCGCGGTTTCGAGATTGTCGGTTTTGCCCTCGCCTTCGACGATCACAACACCAACCATTCCGGCGGCGTAATGCGGTACACATTGAAATCCGTATATGCCCGCCGCTGGCAGGACATAGGACACTTCGTCATTCACTTCCCCTTCCCATCCGCGCGCCACATCAGGCAGCATCGCCGCAATGGATGAGGATTGGTGGCTGCGTTCGGTTGGGATGAAGCGAATTGTGTCGCCAATCTGAGCGGTCACCAAACGCGGTTTGAACACGTGTTGCTGGCTCGAATCCTCTGGGTCGATCGTGTACATCCGGATTTCGATAACTTTACCCGTCGGCTCAACTTCGGGTTCGGCAAAGCTCGCATCAGGCGTCGCCTGCGGAGCCTCCAAAGGTTCGCTGATCGGTCGTTCGCATGCGGACAGAGCGAGCATACTCGCTACCGCTAAAGCCGAATAGATCCGCGCACTGATCGGGGTTATTGATCGCATAGAGCCAGTTTCAAAACAATTTGCCCCGCAGGCCAAAAATCTCTTTCCGGACTGCGGGGCATTGTTTCATCTTACCGATGGTATTGGCTTATTCGCCGTTGGTTTGCAGATAAGCAATCAAATCGGCGCGATCCTGTGCGTCTTTCAGACCTGGGTAAGCCATGCGTGTGCCAGGCAGATATTCACGCGGTGCTTCGAGATATTCAAACATGATCTCTGGCGTCCAAGTGATGCCGCTACCCGCATTCGCGTCGGAGTAGTTAAAGCCTTCAATCGAACCCGCTGCACGGCCGATTACGTTATAGAGCGATGGGCCAACGCCGTTCTTGCCTTCTTCAAGCAGGTGGCAGGTTTTGCATTGAACGAAAACGGTTTCGCCAGCAGCAGCGTCGCCGGTCAGGTCGGCAAAAGCCACTTCCGCTACTGGTTCTGCGGGCTCTTCTGCGACAGGCGCTTCAGCTGCTGCGGTCTCTTCTTCGGCTGCTGCGTTTTGTGAAGCAGGGCTTTCGCCGCATGCCGAAAGTGCGACGAGGCTGGTCAATGCAACAGTGCTCAGAATTATCTTACGCATAATGATATACTTCCCTCTACTATTCTTGGCAGACCCGACCGCGTCGTTTCTGGACCTTAAGTTATTGATCTGACTTCGAAAGCCAAAGCCGATCTCACAATCGCATCCCTAACGATAGGTGATCTCTAGGCCAAAACGCACGAAGTTGCGAAGGGTTTCAATATTTTGCGCCTTTTTTCAGCGCTTCGCCAAAATCACATTGGCATGATGCGATTTGAAAGATTTGCGTAATGCATCCTCGCGGCTAAAGAGAGCGACATGAACAAACTTCAATGGCACACCAAACTCGTACTTGCGCTGACCGTATTCTTGCCAGTGTATTTTATGATCGCCGCGCTCGGCACCAAATTTGGTTTGTGGGGTTGGCCAACTGGCCTGGGTACTTTGACGGGCACCGGTGGCACGTGGCTGGTCGGGATTACGGCGGTGCTTGCTCTGGTCTCGCTCATCATCGCCATTATCAAAAAACCGCGCAGCAAGCTGGCGATGGGCTTGGCCGCCCTTGGCCTGCTGGTTCCGGCTGGGTTTGCCGGCCTTGGCGCTTCGGCGGCTGGTACTGCTGAGGCGAACCCAATCCATGATGTCGCGACCGATACCGCCAATCCGCCTGCCTTTTCCGCTGCAACAATGGCTGCACGGACAGGATCAGAGGCCAATGCGCTGAACGATTATCAGACCCCATTGGGCGAGACGGAAATGTATTCGGGCGTCGCCCCTGAATTGGCGATCAAGAGCCACGCTCAGATCATCAACGACACCTATGCCAACCTTTCCCCCCTTCCCTTGGGCGGCGCGAGCAAAGCCGATGCAGTAGCAGCGGTTGCGGCGGCCATGGGCAATATGGGTTTCAGCAACATCACATCGGACGTTGAAGCGGGCCGGGTCGAAGGCGTCGCTGAGACTTTCTGGTATGGCTTTAAAGACGATGTGGTCGCTCGGGTCGGCGATGCAGAGATTGACTTCCGATCCGTCAGCCGCGTTGGCAGAAGCGACCTTGGCGCGAATGCAGATCGCATTGCCGAATTGCGCGAATTGGTCGCACAACAAATCGGTCAGCGTTAAGATTTATCGAAACATCGACACGGCCAGCGCGCTCCGTTGAAACACTGTCAAAACGCATAGACCGGCATACGCGTAGGCGATCACGCCGAACCATTCCGGGAACAGGCACATGGCGATAAAGACCACGATGGTCTCTGTGCCCTCTGCCAATCCGGTTGAGTAGAAAAAGCTCTTTTTCCCATGCGCATCTGTCATATCGCCGCGCTGCGCAGCGATCACAGCAAAGGCGAGGAAGCTTACCCCGGTGAGCACAAAACTTGCCACCAAAACGAGCGCGGGCAAAGTGTTTGCAGACGCCATGACGCCAAATCCGAGCGGCACTGATACGTAAAACGCAAAGTCGGCGACAATGTCGAAATATCCTCCGAGATCGGTCGGCGCGCTGGCCCGCGCAACCGCACCGTCCAACCCATCGAGCAACCGGTTAGCGATAATCAGAGCCAGCCCCAGCCAGAAATGGCCAAACGCAATCGCCACCGCTCCGCCAAACCCAATCACGAGCCCTGTGAAAGTCAGCATATTTGCCGTGACACCGACGCCCGCTATTGCGCGGCCTGCGCGGTTCAACGGCGGATCGATCAGAGGGCGAAGTTTTGCATCAAGCACGCTGCGTTCTACCCACCAAAGGTAACAAGTCCAATCCACGCGCCCGTCATCGCCGTGGCGATATTGCCAGCAATCCAGCTCTTAATGCCCAGCCCCGCCGCCTCCGCCCGGCGTTCAGGGCAAAGGGTGCCGATGGTGGAGACGAGCAAGCCAATGCTGGCGAGATTGGCAAAACCGCACAGGGCATAGGTGACGATCAACAATCCGCGCGGTGACAGGCTGCCATCGGGCAATGCGGACAGCTCTAGAAAGGCAACATATTCATTGAGGATAGCTTTGGTGCCCATCAAACTGCCCGCGGTTTGTGCTTCGGCCCATGGGACACCCAGCAACCACATGAAGGGCGCAAATATCCATCCGAAAATCCGTTTCAAAGTCAGCGGCTCACCCCACACTTCGGGGAACAGGCCGAGGATTTGATCGCCCAAAGCCACCAACGCAAACACCACGATGATGATCGCGATCACACTCAGGAACAATTGCATCCCGTCCATCGTGCCTTTGACAATCGCATCGATGCTGGAGGCGAAGGCGAGGCTGGGTTCATCGTCATCGGATATGGCGGTTTTTGCCCCCTCGCCGCTGCCGTGATCCGGCACCATCAATTTTGCGATTAACAAAGCGGCAGGGAGCGATACCAGCGAGGCCGAGATCAAATGCCCGGTTGCGCCTTCGCCCAAGACGCCCTGCAATGTGCTGGCATACAGAACCAGCACTGCGCCGCTGATGCTTGCCATGGTCAGCGTCATCACCTGAAACAGCTCTGCCCGGCTCATCTTGGCGAAGTAAGCTCGGACGACCAGTGGGCTTTCAACAACGCCCAGAAACAGATTGGCGCCGCCCGATAGGCCGACAACGCCGCTTACGCCCAGAGTCCGCTGCAAAACGAAGGAGAGGCCCCGCACCGCCATGCGCAATATGCCCCAATGCCACAGCAAGGCCGCAAGCGCGGAAAAGACAATGACGAGCGGCAATATCTGAAAGGCTATGATGAGCGGGGGGTCGGCGCCTTCTGCAACTTCAAATGGCACAGGTGCCCCGCCGAGATAGCCGAACATGTAAGACGATCCGGCCAGTGTCGCTTGCTCGATAGCGCGCACGCCATCATTCGCCGCCTTCATCGCATCCCAGATAAACGGCACCCGCACTATGAGCAGCGCCAAAAGGCCTTGCATTGCGAGCGCGCCAAGGATCCAGCGTGCGCCGGGTCTGCCACCGCGATCCTCGCTCATCGCCCATGCGATCATGAGCAGAACGGCGATCCCGATGATCCCGCGAAACTGGTCGAAAAGCTCCAAGCTCTATCCCCGACGCCAATCGTGGTATTTCTCAACCCAGCGAAGCAGGCCTTCGGGCTTGTTCGCCTTCTTCCAATTGCCTGCCGCAAACTTATTGGCTTCTGCCATGGTGGGGTAGGAATGGATCGTGCCGAGGATCTTGTTAAGGCCCAATTTGTGCTTCATCGCCAGCACATATTCGGCCAGCAATTCGCCCGCATGGCTGCCCACAATCGTCGCACCTAGGATGGTGTCTTTGCCCGGCTTGGTCAGCACTTTGACGAAGCCTGTTGTCTCGCTTTCGGTAATCGCACGGTCAAGATCGTCGAGGCCGTATGTGGTTACATCGAACTCGATACCTTGCTCGCGCGCTTCCGTTTCGTTCAGTCCAACGCGGGCGACTTCGGGATCGAGGAAGGTGACCGCTGGGATGACGCTGTAATCGGCTTTGAACTTCTTAAACTGGCCGAACAGTGCATTGACGCTGGCGAACCATGCCTGATGGCTGGCGGTGTGAGTGAATTGGTAAGGCCCCGCCACGTCGCCCGCGGCAAAGATGTTTGGAAATTTGGTGGCAAGAAATTCGTCAGTGACAACTGTGCGTTCGGTATCGACGCCGATATCCTCCAGACCGAAGCCTTTCAGCCGCGCCTTGCGACCCACTGCTATGATGAGAGCGTCATAAGGGACGGCAACCTCGCTGCCGTCCTTATCCGCATACAGCACGCCATCTCCGACCCGAACCGCGCGGTGGCCGGTGAGCACATTCACGCCGGATTGCTCAAGCACTTTATGGGCAAGCTCGGACACTTCTTCGTCCTCGCGGCCCAAAACCCGGTCCGCCATTTCCACCTGCGTAACCTGCGATCCCAACCGAGCGAGCGCTTGCGACAATTCGCACCCAATCGGTCCGCCGCCCAAAACCGCGACCCGTGCGGGCGCTTGATCCATTTCGCCAAAGGCTTCCCACAGTGTTTCGCTGGTGAGGTAGCCGGAGGTCTCGATCCCCTCGATTGGGGGCACGACCGGCTCTGCGCCGCTGGCGATCACAATGCTACGCGCGGTCAGTCGCTGCGTGCCGCCTTCGTTCAGCGCAATCTCAACCGTCCATGGATCAATGATCTTGGCATAGCCTTGAAGCACATCGACGCCCAAGCCTTCGTACCGCTCAACACTGTCATGCGGCTCAATCGCTTTGATGATATCCATCACCCGAGCAATCGTTTCGCGGAACGGAATCTCTGGCTCTACCGGCGTGATGCCATAGCGATCAGCATGGCGCATCGTGGCTGCGACCTTCGCGCTTTTGATCAAAGCTTTGGACGGGACGCAGCCCGTGTTGAGGCAATCGCCGCCCATCGCATTGGCTTCAACAAGAGTAACCTTAGCCTTTACCGTCGCCGCGATCAGAGAGGAGACCAAACCCGCAGATCCAGCACCGATGACGATCATATTGCGGTCATAGCTTTTGGGGCGGGTAAAGCCTGCATAGACCTTGCGCCGTTTGATCAGTCCGATGATCCCCTTGGCAATCCACGGAACGATAGCGAGAAGAACAAAGCTGCCGATCAAAGCAGGGGAAAGCAGCCCTGACGTGCTCTCAATCTGAGCCAATTGTGTGCCCGCATTCACAAACACAATTGTCGCAAGCAACATGCCGACCTGGCTAACCCAAGCATAGGTCCACGTTTTGATCCGGCTTAGCCCCATGACAAGGTTGACCACGAAAAACGGGATCAACGGGATCATGCGGATCGTGAAAAGGTAGAATGCCCCGTCCCGCTCCAGCCCAGCGTTGATCGCCTTTAGCCGGTCGCCAAAACGCGCCTCAATCGTATCACGCAGAACATAGCGTGACGCGAGGAAGGCCAAGGTCGCACCGATCGTCGATGCGAATGAGACGACAATGGTGCCCGTCACCAGGCCAAACAGCGCGCCTGCTGCCAAGGTCATGATTGCTGCACCAGGTAAAGATGCCGCGGTTACCGCAACATAGATCAGGAAGAACGCGCCGATCACCAGTGCCGGATTGCGGTCATAAAATGCGCCAACGTCGTCGGCGACCTGCTTAATTCCATCGAGCGTGAGATACGTTCCCAGATCGAAGACGAAATACGCAATGATCAGCGCAGCCAATCCGGCAATAATAACAAGCTTCTTCATGAAAACCCCTTTGCGCCCGGTTCGCGATCACTAGCGAGCCGGTTACACGTCTTTTGCAAGGTCCGCGTATTGGGAAAGCCAGCGTTTGTCGATCCAATGCTTGAGCTTTGCGACCCAACGGCCTTGCGCGCTGAACGGTCCGTAGCTGCCAATCGCGCTGCCGTCTCCGGTGGAGATCAAATAGAGATTGGTCGGGCGCGGCGTGTAACTGGCCGAGGGTTCAACGCCTGCCATGACTGCACGCAAATTTGCAGCGAGGATCGGTCCTGAATGGACCGCGTGAACGCCCGAATGCGGGACAACAAGGTCCTGCCGTGACGCAACATCGCCCACTGCAAAGATATGAGCATGCGAAGTTGATCGTTGATGCCGGTCAACAGCGACAAAGCCGGCTTCATCGCAGGCCAGCCCACTTCCTCGTGGCCAATCCGGTGCGGCGCTGCCCAACGCGGCGATGATCAGATCGACCGGCTCTAACAATTGGTCACCAGCGGATAGAACACCACCTTGAATCCGCGCATCACACTCCACAAGCCTGATCGCCTGGACTTTCAACGCCCTACGAACCCGATTGCGAACAGCACCTGCAAAATCCGGCAGCAATCCATCTGCACCTGAGACCAGCGTAACCGTGTCCGTCCCGCTTGTGTTGCGCAGAGCAAACGCCAACTCCACGCCCCCGGCCCCGCCACCCACAATCGCGATCCTCGGGGGTAAGTTCATCTGAGCCATCTGTTCAACAAAGGCGTCAATCGGACGAATATCGATCAAGCGCGGATCATTGCCCAAGATGCGGCCCGCGCGCCCTACGCCGCCTGTATCAATCGAGGCATAATCAAACTCGATTGTAGCCCCATCGACCATCTCGATCCGCTTCGCCTCTGAGTCAATCCGAGCACACATCCCTTGCACCCACTGCACGCCCGCACGCTTTGCCAGACTGGCAACATCCACCGTCCCTGTATCGCGGGCATATTGGCCAGCAATCCAGCCGGGCACTGTGCCTGAATATCGCAGGTGCGAATGCGGGGTGAGTAATGTGGCGCGCGCGCAGGGAAGCCCGCGTTCGATCCAATCGGCCAGCACCGCGACATGCGCATGGCCCGCGCCGATCAACACCAGATGCTCGCGCTCATTTGTCATGTTCAGCGCCTTCGGTGATCTTGCCGCGCAAGTCCACATTATCACGCGCAAAACCGCTGCCAATCTTGCATCCACTGGAACTCAGCGATGGATTGCGCGTTTGAGGACTGTTGCAGCGAGCGCAAGTTTGCTTGGTGAATCGGTTTCGGGATGCCGGTTTGGCCCTGAAGGCGACGTTTTTTGATGCTGAATTGGACGATACGGCAATCATGGCAATTGATAACCCGACCTATGGATCGCGCCTATCGATGGTGACGTTCTTTCGTCGCTTTTACGAGATTCTAAAGCCCGAAGGCAGCTTTTATTGGCTGGCCATCGTCTATGGCATTGGCATCAGCCTATTGTCATTGGCAACGCCGATTTCCGTGCAGATGCTGGTCAACACCGTGGCGAATACCGCGCTCGCTGCGCCATTGGTGATGTTGTCTCTGACATTGTTCGGATTGCTCGTCATTTTCGGCCTGCTTTACGCTTTGCGCATCCATTTGATGGAGCTGTTTGCCCGGCGATTTTACGCCCGCATGGTTGCAGAGATTTCGCTGATTTCGGTCTATGCTCAAGACCCGTTTTTCGGCGACAACAAATCGAGTGCGTTGTTCAACCGCTATTTCGACGTGATCAACGTGCAAAAAGCGCTGCCGGTGCTGTTTATCGGCGGGTTCTCAATCGTTCTTCAGGTTGCGGTCGGGTTTGTTCTGGTGTCGCTGTACCACCCGCTTTTCCTTGTCTTCACGCTCGTGATGTCGGCGCTCATCTGGGTGATTTGGCTGGTATGGGGCGCGCGTGCGGTGCGAACGGGGATCGATCTCTCCCATGCAAAGCACAACACCGCCGGCTGGCTTGAAACAATCGGCGGGTCCAACGGCTTCTTTAAGTCACAGCGGCGTGTGGACTATGCGCTCGACCGGACGGATGAGTTTACGCACCAATATTTGAATGAGCGAAAGCGCCATTTCCGCCAGCACTTTTCGCAAACCATCGCCTTTCTGCTGCTCTACGCCGGGGCCAGCGCCGCTTTGCTGGGTCTTGGCGGTTGGCTAGTTATTCAGGGGCAATTGGGTCTAGGCCAGTTGGTCGCAGCTGAGCTGGTTTTGTCCGTGGCCTTTTTCGGGGTCGCACAGCTTGGAACCTATCTGACCTACTTCTACGACCTTTGCGCAGCAATTGAAGAGATCACCTTGTTCTATGATGTTGAGCAAGAGGAGCCGAGCGGCGAGAACCCGATCACAGGCGATGATCACACTCTGGTTTTCCAGCGTGCTAGTGGAAAGGCGCGGCATGGGGATGCGCAATTCAACCTCGATATTCCCAGCGGCAGTATAGTGATGGCAGCTGCCAGCGATCACGGCGTGCAACGGCTCTTTACCAATCTGCTGAAAATGCATGAACGTCCCCAATCGGGCTTTCTCACGATTGGTGGGATCGATTTACAGGATATTGAGACCTACAATCTGCGCAAGGATGTGCATGTCCTTGAACGTCCGACCTTTGTCGGCATGACGATCCGCGAATATCTTGAATTGTCGTGCCCTGATACGGCCAGCAAGCGCATGGTGGGCGCGCTTGAGACGGTTGGCCTGATTGACACGATCTCCAGCTTTGACAAGGGTCTGGACACGCCTCTTGCGACCAGCGGTTGGCCATTGTCATCGGTTGAACTGCAACAATTGAAGCTCGCCAATGCGCTTCTCGAAAAGCCGCGTGTTCTGGTGCTTAGTCGTTTGTTCGACATGGTCGATGACGACAATCTGGCCCGCGCGATCAAGGAATTGCGCACGCAGGCCTATTCCACAGTGATCTATTTCTCAAACCGCCGGATTGATCTGGGCTTTGACAAATTCCTCTATCTCGAAGCGGACCAACAGCGCTTCTATGACAATTTCGAGGAATTCTATGTGGCCGCGAATGGCAAGCCGCCGCACGGACCTGCATCCCCAAGCCTGCTTGCCCCCGACAGTGTCAGTGCGGTGGGGGAATAGTTATGGCACAGCTTCAACAAGACATGGCGCATTTCACCGCGCTTGCCAGCGTGAAGACGCCGCGCGTTTTCCGCACAGTGTTCGTGATCGTGATGATCGCAATTATCGCTGCAATCGTTTTCCTGATCACCGTCCCGTGGGTGCAAACCATTGGCGGACGCGGAGTGGTGACAACCGTCAATCCCGATGAGCGTCAGCAGGAAATCAACGCGCTGGTATCGGGCCGGATCGAAGAGTGGTTTGTGCGCGATGGCAGCCGGGTAAACAAAGGCGATCCGATTGCGCGCATTACCGATGTCGATCCCAATTTGGTTCAGCGTTTGGAGGCCGAACGCACACAAGTTGAAATCCAGCTTCAAGCGGCGCGCAACGCCCAATCGACGGCTGAAATTGACCTTCGCCGGATGCGTGAATTGTTTGAAGCTGGGCTGTCTGCGCGGCGCGACTATGAGCAAGCGCAAATCCGGGTTGAGGAAATGCGCGGCCGGGTGGCCGAAGCGCAAGCCAACCTTGCACGGACAGAAACCAACCTTGCCCGCCAATCCGAACAATTGATCGTCGCGCCGCGTGACGGCTTCATCCAGAGCATCAATGCCGGCGATAGCGCGACCATTGTGAGTTCAGGGCAAGTGCTCGCGACCTTTGTGCCAGAGGTTCACCAACGTGTGATTGAAGTGTTTGTAGACGGGCGCGATGTGGCTTTGGTGCAGGCCGGTGAGAAAGCGCGCGTCGAGTTTGAAGGCTGGCCCGCTGTGCAATTTAGCGGCTGGCCTTCGGTAGCAGTCGGCACTTTCCCCGCTGTTGTTACGACCGTCGACCAAGTCGCACAGCCTGATGGCCGTTTTCGCGTACTAATTGCCGAAGACCCCGATGCAGAACAGAAATGGCCGGAGGATCGCTTTGCCCGGTTTGGAACGGTGGTGCGATCTTGGATCCTGCTTGAGACGGTGCCGGTTGGATATGAGCTTTGGCGGCAGCTCAACAATTTCCCACCCGAAGTTCCTGCCAATTCTGGCACGCCCAATAGCGCGGGCTCATCCGGTCAAGGCGCATAATCATGCGTTTGGTCGCCACCGCCCTTGCGCTCGCTATGCTGGCTGCCGGTCCTGCCACGCATGTGACAGCCCAGAATATTGAACCGAACGAAGACCCTTTGGTCGAAGCGCTTACGACCGGCACGCTGAAGCCAGACGCAGTGCTGCGCAGCTCCTCGCTCACATTTCCCAGCATCCTTGAGAGCTTTGAACGAGAGGCGGCTGCACGTTCTGACCAGCTGTCCGCAGACGGTGCTTTCGATCTGATCCTCAAAGGCGAAGCCTATGACCGCGTCACTGGCACGTTTTCGGGCGGCTATGCCGAAGTTGGCGCGAGCCAACCGCTCGCCGCGATGGGCGCGGAGGTTTACGGCAGCTATCGCCTATCTGACGGTCGCTTTCCAATCTACGAGAATATCTACAACACCAATCAACTGGGCGAGTTCAAAGTGGGTGGGCTTTTGTCCCTGCTGCGCAATCGCCGGATCGATGAACGCCGGTTCGCAGTCGAAGATACGCGCTTAGCAGCCGGCCAAGCGGGTCTGGACGTGTTGTTGGTTCAACTGAATGTTCAACACGAAGCGCTCAAAGCCTATTGGCGCTGGGTCGCGGCAGGCAGTGAAATTCGTGTCTATGAAGAACTGCTCGAAATCGCAGAGGCGCGCTCTATCGGCATTGCCCGTCAAGTGCGCGAGGGAGCAACCGCGCGCATTGCACTCACTGAAAACGAGCAGAACGTTATCCGCCGCCGGACCTTGCTGGCAGAGGCGCAGCGCAATTTTCAGACAACCGCCATTTCACTGAGCTATTATCTGCGCGATGCAAGCGGGCGCATGATTGCCCCTACACGCCAGCAATTGCCGGAGGTAACTGACCTCACCCCGCTACCCGATATGCAAGCGCTAATGGAGATGCAGCGGAGCGATGTTCTGGAGAACCGACCTGAACTTCAAAACTTTCGCCTTGCGCTTGAGCGCGCGCAGAACAAGGTCGAACTGCGCCGCAATGATCTGCAACCGCAACTGGACCTCAATGTAGAGTTGAGCCGCGATTTCGGCCCGATTGGCGATGGCGGATCGACTTTTGATTCGACAGACACAACGGTCGGTGTGACTTTCACCGTGCCTCTACAGCGGCGCGAAGCACGCGGGCGATTGCAACGCGCAGAGGCGGAATTGCGCGAAATTGAGCTGCGCGAGAGGCGGATCGCTGACCGGATTGAGGTTGAGCTCGACAATATTCTCACCAACCTCAACGCCGCATTGCAGTTGGCCGACTTGGCACATGATGAGGTTGAGCAGGCGACGGCGATGGTCGCTGCCGAACGCCGCCGTTTCTCCCTTGGCGCAGGCGATTTCTTCCTAGTAAACCTACGCGAAGAAAGCGCCGCCGATGCACAAATCCGCCAAATCCGCGCAGACCTGACCGGCAGACTGGCCTCTGCGAGTTACAGCGCGGCGACCATGAACCTTGCCGAACTTGGGCTGGAATAGGTTAGCCGCCCTGGCGACCCTCAATCAGCCGATCGACCAAAGACGGGTCGGCTAGAGTCGAAGTGTCGCCCAGCGATCCATAATCATTCTCAGCCACTTTGCGTAAGATACGGCGCATGATCTTGCCCGACCGTGTCTTAGGCAAGCCGTCCGTAAACTGGATTTGGTCAGGCGTCGCAATGGGACCAATCTCTTTGCGAACATGCGCCCGAAGCTCTTGATAGAGCGCGTCCGAACCTTCTGCGCCGACATTCAGCGTGACATAACAATAGATGCCCTGCCCTTTGATATCATGCGGATATCCTACCACGGCGGCCTCTGCGACGAGCGGGTGCAAGACCAATGCGCTTTCAACTTCAGCGGTGCCCATCCGGTGTCCAGAGACGTTGATCACATCGTCCACGCGCCCAGTGATCCAGTAATACCCATCGCCATCGCGGCGGCATCCGTCGCCAGTGAAATATTTGCCGGAGTAAGTGCTGAAATAGGTCTGCACAAACCTCTCATGGTCGCCATAGACACTGCGCGCCTGCCCCGGCCAGCTATGTGTGATGCACAAATTGCCGTCAGTCGCGCCATCCAAAATTGCGCCCTCATTATCGACCAATTGCGGACGAATGCCGAACATCGGCAACCCTGCGCTACCCGGCTTCATATTATGCGCACCAGGCATTGTGGTGATCATCACGCCGCCAGTTTCGGTTTGCCACCATGTGTCCACTATGGGTGAGCGGCCCTCGCCCACAATATCGTGATACCAGCGCCACGCTTCGGGATTGATCGGCTCACCCACACTGCCCAAAAGACGCAATGAAGAACGGTCGCGGCTCGTCACAAACGCATCGCCTTCGCGCATCAAAGCACGGATGGCGGTGGGTGCGGTGTAAAGGATATTGACCTTGTGCTTGTCCACCACATCCCAGAACCGGCCAAAGTCTGGGTAATTGGGCACACCTTCAAACATGACGCTTGTCGCGCCGTTGAACAGCGGGCCGTAAACCAGGTAACTGTGCCCTGTGACCCAGCCGATATCGGCGGTGCACCAGAACACTTCGCCGGGTTGATAATCGAAGATGTAGTGGAATGTGGTTGCGGTCCACACGCCATAACCACCGGTTGTGTGCAGCACGCCTTTCGGCTTTCCGGTCGATCCGCTGGTATAGAGAATGAAGAGCGGATCTTCCGCATTCATCGGTTCGCACGGGCAATCCGCATCGGATCGAACTTCGTGAAACCAGTGATCGCGTCCCTCGACCATTGGAACCTCAAGCCCGGTGTGCTTGACCACCAGGACCCCATCAACCGCGACGCCATCGCGTGCGAGAGCGGCATCGACATTGGCCTTGAGAGGCACGCTTTTGGTCCCGCGCAAGCCTTCATTCGCGGTCACAACAAAACGGCTTTCGCAATCGACAATCCGTCCGGCGAGCGCCTCAGGGGAAAAGCCGCCAAAGACCACCGAATGGATCGCTCCAATCCGCGCGCAAGCGAGCATTGCGCTCGCGCCTTCGACGATGTTGGGCATGTAGATTGTGACCCGCTCACCCTTAGTCACACCCATCGCTTTGAGCGCGTTTGCCATCTGCACCACTTCGCCCTGCAACTCGCGATAGGTCAGAGTACGAGCTGAGCTGGCGGGGTCGTCGGGTTCAAAGATGACCGCAGGCTTATCGCCATGGGCCGCTACGTGGCGATCCACCGCATTGTGGCACAGATTCAGTGTGCCATCAGCGAACCATTGAATGTCGACGGGATCATAGGACCAATCGCCTCCTTTGGTAGGTTGCGCGATCCAATCAAGGCGCTCCGACTGCTCCAACCAAAAGCCATCGGGATCAGAGATTGAACGTTCATAGAGCGCCGCATATTGATCCGCCGTGCAGTGGGTGTCATGCGCAGGCTTGGGCCGACTGACAAAGTCGCTCATTTCATATCTCCCTTTGGCAAGGCTTTAGGTGCGCTCACCGATCCCTGTCCATATTTTTGACGCGCCTCTGGCGTGTCGATATCGATCAACCATCCGGACGGGCACGCGATGACCTCACCTTGAGCGAGAATGTCGCGGGCGCCCCTGTCACCATTGAGTGCGGCGAGTTTAGCAAAGTGCTCGCGTCCAAAGATAGCAGGTGGCATGCGAACGCCGTTGGAAGAGACGGCAATGCTGTCGCGCGAAGTCGCCGCAGCGGCGAGCGCCTCGAAATGCGCAGTTGGCACCAGCGGCATGTCGGCAAGCGCGATCAGCAACGCATCCAGCCCAGCCTCACTTGCGAGCTGAGCCGCCAATGCGACCGATGTTCCCATTCCCCGTTTCGCCTGCGGGTTGAGGATGGGTGTAAACGCGAGCCTGCGCCATTCATCTTCGCACGGATGGTCATCTTGCTGCGCAATGATCCACGCACCTTCAAACCGACCTTTTGGAATGGCATTTGCGGCGTGTTCGCCCAACCGCTTGCCGCGAAACGGTGCTACCAGCTTGTCACCTTCGCCGAAACGCCGCGAAGAACCCGCCGCAAGCAGCGCTACTCCCAATCGCATGGCATCAGCCAAGAGCCGCCTCGAAGTCGATTTGTTGGTAGGTCTGTATCACTTCAGCCAAGGTTGAGAGAGCTAGTGTGTGCGGATCGCGTGAGGAATGGAACAGGCCAATGGGTGCGCAAATAGTCCTGATCTGAGCATCGCTGACGCCGCGCGCTCGCAAAGCTTCACCACGCCATGTATGCGCTTTACGACCGCCCATCGCGCCGAGGTAGAAATGCGGCATCTCAAGTGCGCGCACCATCAGGTCAATTTCCCAGTCGTGATCATGGAAAAGGAAAATCGTCGCCGTCCACGGATCGCTCTCAAGCAGGTCTGATTGATCAGCGCGGATTAGGATTTGAAAGCGGGCGGAGCTTCCCTCCAGTGCGGATCCGACTTGGGCGTCGGGCGAGAGCACTGCGACATCGCAACCCATACCAATCGCCTGATTGGCAAGCGCCCCTACCGAAGCTCCGTGACCGATGATTTGAAGACGTGGTTTTGGCCAATAGCCAAACGTGCCCGCGCCTTTATTGAGCGAGAACTGCACGCGCGCCCAGGCCGGGTGGCACTTTGCAAAACCGTCTCCCAATTCGATCGCAAAGGGGCGGCGTTCTGCGACCATTTGCTGGCAGGATTGCGCAAATTTCTGCCCGTTTAACGGCGTGAAGCAGATGTCCAATCCGCCGCCACATGGCAGTCGGATATCGAGATAGGGCGATCCCGCGCCAAATCGGACCATGCGCGATGCCCCTGTTTGCAAAGCGTCCAGCGCCTCCTTCACCACCGCGTTCTCGATGCAGCCACCTGATAGAGACCCTGCAAAACTGCCATCGTGAGCCACACCCATGATCGTGCCGGGATCGCGCATGGAGGACCCTTCGACGGCAGCAACAGTGACAAGCACACAGCTTTGTCCCGCCGCCTGCTTGGACATTAGAAATTCGAAGACGGCTGCGCTGTCCACTTTCGTACTTAGGGCTGCGCTCTATTCGCTGGCGTTGGCGAGATAGGCGATTATGGCCGCGCGCGTTTCAGCATCGCGGACGGTTCCCGCCATCATGTCGGTGCCGGGCACAGTGCCAGTTGGGTCAGCAAGATAGCGGTCAAGAGTGGCATCATCCCATGTCATTTCCGACGCGGCTAGCGCATCGGAGTAAGGGTAACCTTCGAGACTGCCTGCTACCCGGCCAAATACGCCATGTAGGTTGGGCCCGGCCGTTGAGGATGCCCCCGCTTCATTCACATGGCACCCAGTGCACATCTGAAATGCGTCTTCGCCTACCGCAACAAGGTCCATCGCCTGTTCCGCAACAGCTGGAGCGGCTGCGGCTGCACCGGGCTCACGTACGACGATTTGTTCAATGACTGCGGGCTGTTCTGTCGATCCGCATGCGGTGACCATCACGGTCAACAGACCGGCTGTAAGAAACGCTTTGTTGTGCATGGACGGGTCCTTAGACGAACTGCTTAGCAATCGGCAATTCACGAACGCGCGTACCGGTTGCGGCAAAGATTGCGTTAGCCAATGCAGGCGCTGCGGGCGGCAATCCGGGTTCTCCCGCACCGCCAATCGGGACATCGCCGCTGTTGATCAACGCGACTTCGATATTGGGCACTTCATTGATGCGCAGCATTTGGTAGTCGTGGAAGTTGCTTTGGACGATTGCGCCGTCTTTGAGCTCCAATTCGCCATACATCGCTGCGGTCAGGCCGAAAACAATGCCGCCTTCGATCTGATTGCGGAAGCCGTCGGGATTCATCACATATCCGGCATCACATACTGCCCAGATGTCGGTCATCACCGGCTTGCCAGAGCTCATATCGACTTCGATCACTTCGGCGACAATCGTTCCGAAACTCTCGACAATCGCGACGCCTTTGGCTCTGCCGTCAGCCGCCGGCTCACGCCAGCTGCTGATCTCGGCGACCTTCTCCAGCACTGCCTTATGACGCGGTGCGTTGGTGAGCATGGCAAGGCGGTAATCGAGCGGGTCTTGATCGGCTGCATGCGCGGCTTCGTCGATAAAGCTCTCGACGAAAAAGCCCTGTTGCGAATGATCAACCGACCGCCATGCTTGAAACGGCAAATGCAACTCCGCTTCCGCAGCACGCACCGACGTGTTCGCAATATCATACATCGCAGGAACGCTGGCTTCAGCAGGGTCATGGCGTTGGGTAAAGACGCTGTCATAAGCGATCAACGCCCCGCTCTCATCCAGACCCGCACGCAATCGCGACATATCGGCACAACGATACAGCGCCTTTTGCGTGTCCTCTTCCCGGCTCCAAATCAGTTTGACCGGATAGCCTGTCGTCTGAGCCACACGCGCGGCCATGGCGACATATTCTGCGCCAAGCCGACGTCCGAACGCGCCACCTAAATAGGGGTGATGGATGACGACATCATCCGTGCTCAAACCAATGGTTGAAGCCACTTCGCTGCGCGCCATCAGGGGCACCTGAGTGCTGGTCCAGATGTCGCATTTGCCATCTGCCACATGCGCGGTGCAGTTAAGGGGCTCCATTGGAGCATGGGCGAGATAGGGTGCGTGATATTCAGCTGAAATCGTTCTCGCGGCCTCACCAAATGCAGATTGCGCATCACCACGCGCAGCGACTTCGCTGCCCCCAGTTTCGCCTGCTTCATCAAGAGCTGCGGCAAAGACAGCGAACTGATCGTCCATCGTTTTGACTGGGCTTTCCGACTGACTCCACTCAATCGCAATCGTGTTCACTGCCTGCTGTGCTTGCCAATAGCTATCGGCCACCACAGCGACAAAATTGCCCATATTGAGGATTTGTAGGACACCGCTCATGCCTTGCGCACGGCTTGCATCCATGCTGATCGCCTCGGTGCCTGGAACCGGGGGGCGGACCACTGCGGCATAGGACAGGTCGAGGCCCTCCGGCGCAGCATCGATCCCAAACTCAGCTGTCCCATTAATTTTGGCAGGGATATCCGTGCGAGCCTTGCTGCGGCCCATCAGCCGGTATTGATCGCGCGTTTTCAACGTCGGCGTCTGATCCATTGGCTGTTCGGCAGCAGCCGTCGCGAACTCAGAATAAGGCGCAGAATTGCCCGATGCTTCATGGCTCATCATGCTGTCGCGGGTGACGATTTCATCGGCTGGCACGCCCCAGCTTTCCGCCGCCGCCCCAATCAACATCTTACGCGCAGATGCGCCGGCGACCCGCATGGAGAATTGCCCCGTCGTGCGGATGGAGGATGACCCGCCTGTGATCATCGCATCAGCCATGCGTGCCATTTGCGTAAACAGACCATTCCAAGTCGGCTCAATCCAGTCAGCCGCATTCAGAGTGAAAGGAGCCAAGAACATGCGCGCGGTGTCTGTCACAACATAGCTGCCATCGGCTGGCGCTTGCATGACGCGGACATTCGCCCAGTCTGCATCCAACTCATCGGCTAGCATTTGGCCCAAAACCGAATGCGCGCCCTGCCCCATCTCGCAATGCGGGACGATAGCGGTGATGATATTGTTGGTGTCGATCTTGACCCAGCTGTTGACCAGCTGTTCACCGGCGCCGCCAGCAACCTTTGGCGCGAGGCTGGAAATCGGATTGCCGGGACGCACACCGATCCCGATCAGCAAGCCTCCGCCTGCGAGCACACCAGCACCGATAAAGCCGCGTCGGCTCCACTTGCCCAGTTTCGATTTCTCGGTTTTTTCAGGTGACATATCGTTCATGACCTATGCCTCCTCGCCCAAATCTTCGGATCGCGGTTCGACCTGTCCCGAAGCGACTTTAATCGCGCGGCGAATGCGGGTGTAGGTTCCGCAGCGGCAAATATTGCCTGACATGGCCGCATCAATATCGGCATCGCTGGGCGAAGGATTGTCACGCAACAGAGCCGTTGCGCTCATAATCTGGCCCGACTGACAGTATCCGCATTGGGGCACCTGCTCGCTGACCCAAGCTTGCTGCACTTTGGTCAGCTCACCCTCCGGCCCGGCAATACCCTCGATTGTCGTGACTTCGCGGCCCTCTGCTTGAGACACAGCGGTTGAGCAACTGCGCACAGGTTGACCGTCCAGATGCACGGTACAGGCTCCACATTGCGCGATCCCGCATCCGAACTTCGTACCCGACAGCCCCAGTTTTTCACGCACAACCCACAAGATCGGCATTGCGGGATCAGCATCGACGGTGATCGACTCCCCGTTCAGAATGAAATTGGCCATTGAATTGTCCCTATGGATGTAAGCTGCGGATCATCATTCGGTTGCACTTAGCAATTTATCCTAGAGCCCGCCGAATGAAAAGGGCCAATGGTCCTCGCGCTGCTTTCTGGGTAAGACTGCGTGTATGACAACAATCACCTTTGACGACTTTATGGCGGTCGATATCCGCGCTGGCACCGTAATCGCAGCCGATCCATTTCCCGAAGCACGCAAGCCCGCGATCAAGCTACAGGTGGATTTTGGCGCAGATATTGGCGTGAAGAAAAGCTCCGCGCAGATCACCGATCACTATTCGCCAGAGAGCCTGATTGGACGCACCGTGATGGCGGTTGTCAACTTCCCTCCGCGCCAAATCGGACCATTCATGTCGCAGGTTTTGGTGCTGGGTTTTGCTGATACAGATGGGGCAATTGTGCTCGCCGCCCCTGACCAATCCGTACCGAACGGAGCAAAATTGTTGTAATCCGACAACTTTGGCACACATCGCAGTCATCGCTTGCACACGATGCACTTTGCGGGAATAGAGGTCGTACCAGAGCATAAAAATATGTGGGTCGCGCTGTTCTTTTGAGAGTTTCCTATGGGGGGAAAGACAATGGCCGTTTCCGATCATGTAGATCTAGACACATTCATGGCGGGCGTAAAAAAGCGCAATCCAGGACAAACCGAATTTATCCAAGCCGTTCACGAAGTGGCTCAGGACATTTACGAATTCATGGAGGACAAAGTCCAATACCATGAAGCGCAAATCCTGCGTCGGATGGCTGAACCTGACCGTATCGTTTCATTCCGCGTATGCTGGGAAGACGACAATCACAACATCCGCGTCCAACGCGGCTGGCGGGTTCAAAACAACAACGCCATTGGCCCTTATAAAGGCGGCATCCGGTTCCACCCGAGTGTGACTGAAAGCGTTCTGAAGTTCCTCGCCTTTGAGCAGACCTTCAAAAACTCGCTGACCGGTCTGCCTATGGGCGGCGGTAAAGGTGGCGCAAACTTCAACCCGCGCGGGAAATCCGACGCTGAAGTCATGCGTTTCTGCCAAAGCTTTATGTCAGAACTCTATCGCCATATTGGCCCCAACACCGATGTGCCGGCCGGCGATATCGGCGTTGGCGGACGCGAAATTGGCTATATGTTCGGTCAATACAAGCGCCTTACCAATCGCTGGGAAGGTGTTCTAACCGGCAAAGGTCAGGAATATGGCGGATCGCAAATGCGGCCCGAGGCGACCGGCTATGGTGCGGTGTATTTCCTGCGCAATATGCTCAAGCATCAAGGCATGGATGTAGAAGGTCACAGTGCTGTGATCTCTGGTTCAGGCAATGTGGCAACCCATGCAGCAGAGAAGATCAATCAGCTTGGCGGCAAGGTTCTAACCCTGTCCGATTCCGGCGGTTTCATCCATGATCCTGACGGCATCACTCAGGAAAAAATCGACTGGGTGAAAGAACTCAAAACCGTAAAGCGCGGACGGATCAGTGAGTATGCCGATGAGTTTTCTGGCGCGACATATCACGAAGGCAAACGCCCTTGGGATGTCGCCTGTGACCTCGCATTGCCATGCGCAACGCAGAACGAGCTGAACGAAGACGAAGCGAAATCGCTTGTCAGCAATGGTTGTAAAGGCGTTTCCGAAGGCGCGAATATGCCAACCACTTTGGAAGGCGTGAAAGTCTTCCACGATGCCAAGATCATGTATGGTCCAGGCAAAGCCGCCAATGCTGGGGGCGTCGCGGTTTCGGGTCTGGAAATGAGCCAGAACTCAGAGCGCATCAGCTGGAATCAGGAACGTCTGGGCGACATGCTGACCGATCTGATGGCAGGCATCCACGAAAAGTGCACCGAGTATGGCGACCAAGGCGATGGCTATGTCGACTATGTTAAAGGTGCGAATATCGCAGGCTTTAAGAAAGTCGCTGACGCGATGCTGGCATTCGGCGTCGTGTAAAACTTTTCGCTTTTACTGAAACAAAAGGGGCGCCTCAACTGAGGTGCCCCTTTTTGTTGGTTTGTATGAAGCGCGTTCAGGAGATGCCCAATTCCCCTGCGAGCCGGCGCAGTTCATCTTCTTCACCCGGATTGGCAGCAATCGCCGCAGTCAAAGCCGCTTTCGCCTTATCCGGTTCACCCAAAGTCACCCGGCTGCGCATTAACATAACCCATCCATCGAGATTTTGCGGTTCATTGGTCAACCGCTCTTCAAGGCTCGCAACCATCCCTTCGGCCATGGTGCGTTGTTCACCGGGAGCCATCCGGCTGGCTTCGGCGACCTGTTGTTGCGTTGGACCGCGAAGGTTTGACGATGCCGCTGTACCTGCAGCTTCGCCCGAACCGGGGATCACGACTTCAGGCGCACGAGCCTCAATGACGGTGGCCAAACGGTCTTCGACATCAATATCATTGATCGCGCCGACCTGTTGAATCGTGCGAACCAGATCACCTTCCCATGGCGCACCCGGAGGCGAATCGGCCAATAGCGCCAGCCACGAGGCGATCGCTCCGTCATGATCTTCTTCAAGATCCTGCTTCACCGCCATAAAGTACCGGGCGCGCGGATCATTCGGGTCGAGCTCAAGCGCTTTTTCAAACGCCTCCAACGCTCCGGGAGGAAGCGGGTCGCGCTCGCTGGCGTAAACCCGCGCTTCGCCCAGTGCCGACCACAGCACCGCCTCGCCATCATCAATGGCAACCGCGCGTTCATAGGCTTCAATCGCTTCGGGAAATTCGCCGCGCTCGTAATGCGCAAAAGCCAATTCGCTCCAAGGTGCGGCATCATCGCTGGAATTTTCTGCCGCCTCGCGCAGTTCATCAATCGATGGAGGCGCATCGGCGTCGGCTACCGTCTCGGTTGCCCCGTCGCTGCCGCCGTAAACGTTATAACCTATGGAGCCTGCGGCAAGAACCGCTGCTGCTCCCAGTAATAACCAACCGGCTTTAGAGCCCGATTTGCTCTCGGTTTCGCCCTGAATCGAATTATTTGCATCTGTCCCCATGCACTTTGCACTAGCAAGCAGTGCAGAAAACGGCAATTCTCTCTGGCATTAAGACACACTTTGCTTATGGTGATGGTGTGTGAAATCTATCCAAAGGGGGGGGGGTAGATTGTCGGACTTGTATAAAGTCGCCATCGTTGGTTCCGGCCCTGCCGGTTTGAGTGCTGCAGGCCATGCGGCCGCGCTTGGCTTGTCTCATGTATTGATCGAAAAAACCGATCATCTTTCAGACACCATCTACAAATACCAAAAGGGCAAGCACGTCATGGCGACGCCCTCAAATCTGGTATTGCGCAGCGATCTGGATTTCGACGCGGGTAAGCGCGAAGTGATCCTTGGCACTTGGGATGAGCAAAGCGCCGAGCAAAAGATCAACGTCAAGCTGAACTCTGAAGTCACAAAGGTCGAAGGCCAAAAAGGCGACTTTGCGATCACCACCAAAAGCGGTGAAGTGATCAGGGCCGAGACGATCGTAATCGGCATTGGCACACAGGGTAATCCCAATATGCTGCGCTGTCCGGGCGCAGAACACGAGATGATCCAATATCAGTTGGATGATCCGGGCGAGTATTTTGACGAGCACATCACAGTGGTCGGATCGGGTGATGCCGGGATTGAAAACGCATTGGGCCTTGCCGCAGATGATGCACAGCGCAATGTCGTCACCATTCTCAACCGCCGCGACAGTTTTGCTCGCGCGAAAGCCGCCAACGTGTCCTTGCTCGAAGAAGCAGAGAAAGACGGACGGATCGATGTCCGGCGCGAGACCAGCCCAGCCGCTGTTAAAGACGGCGAACTGGTTCTGGAAACGCGCGACGGCGAAGAGACGATCAAATGCGACCGGATCATAGCGCGCACAGGCTCGCAACCACCGCGCAAATTCGTCGAATCGATGGGGATTGAGTTTACCAGTGAGGAACGCAGCGCGTTTCCCAAACTGACACCTGCATTTGAAACCACCACGCCCGGCATCCACGTGATCGGCGCCTTGGCGGGCTATCCTTTGATCAAGCACTGTATGAATCAGGGCTATGACGTGATCGAATTCCTTAATGGCAACTCCGATCTCAAACCGGCGGATGAGCCTATCTTGCAGGAGAAGTTTGCGAACCTGCCCGGCAATCACTCGGTTGAGCACTGGCTCGATGTGTTCGGCGGCAATGTATCGGTGTTCCAAGGCCTCTCATCACTGCAATTGCGCGAATTGATGCTCGATTCGACAGTGCATTCCTATGAAGCAGGCGACACGATTTTTCGCCGGAATGAGCCGGGTTCATCGCTTTTCACTATCGCACAAGGGTCAGTTGCGGTTGAGATCAATCCCAATGATCCATCGGTCACCGTACCGATCGAGCAAGGCTCTATCTTTGGCGAAGTTGGCCTGATTTCCGGTCGTCGCCGCGGCTCCACTATTCGCGCTGCAGAACCGGTGGTCGCGATTGAGTTGGCGCGCAACGCTGCGCTGAAACTGATCGCAACATCGCCTGAAGCCGCCGAAGCGGTGAACCGGATCGCGGTTGAGCGCCAATTGCTGCAAATGTTTGGCTCCGGCCTTACCCCGCAAGATATCGCGCCGTTGGTCGATGCATCCGAAGTGATGGATGTGCGCGCGGGGCAAGTCCTGATTCAAGAGGGCGACGACGACAAAGAAGTCTACATCATCCGGCGCGGTTCAATGATCGTCGAAAAGGCAATCGGCGACCGCCCTGTATTCCTCTCCTACCTCCCCGCAGGCAGCTATGTCGGTGAGATGGCAGCGATTGATGGATCAATGCGCACAGCAACGGTGAAGGCCGCGATCAAATCCGAGGCCATCCGCCTGCCCGGCGATAAGTTCGTCGAGCTGCTGGATCGCAACCCGGCCTTGCGTCAAAAAGCGCTCAAGGAAATGGACGGGCGGCGCAAGACCAACGCCTTTATCGAGAGCCGCAAAGACGAATTTTCTGGCGTCGTCGATCTCTATTCAGAGACCGCACAATTCCTGGTCGATGAAGGGCTTGGCGAGGCTACCGATGTCCTGTTGATCGATGAGAAACTGTGCATTGGCTGCGACAATTGCGAGAAAGCCTGCGCAGATGCGCATGAGGGTCTCTCGCGGCTCGATCGTGAAGCCGGGCGCACTTATGCGCATCTGCACGTTCCCACATCTTGCCGTCATTGCGAACACCCGCATTGCATGGCCGATTGTCCGCCCAACGCGATTAAGCGTGGGCCGGATGGTGAGGTCGTCATCGATGACACTTGCATCGGTTGCGGCAATTGCCAGCGCAATTGCCCATACGGCGTGATCCGGATGGACCCTAAACCGCCGAAGAAACCGGGCCTGCTTTCATGGCTCTTCTTTGGTTCCGGTCCCGGACCGGGTGAGGCATCCTATGCGTGGCGCAAGAAGAACGGCGATCCCGAACAGCCCAAACAAGCGATCAAATGCGACATGTGCTCTGGCATCGACGGCGGACCAGCCTGCGTACGCGCATGCCCAACGGGGGCTGCGATCCGGGTATCGCCTGACAAATTCCTGACCTTTACCAAGCTGACCGAGGACGTCGAATAATGGCGACCGTTCAGAAAAACACTCGCTTCAAAGCGGATGAGCGGCGGCGCAATGCCGACCATGTCAGCTTTTTAAAGCACAAGAAATTTCGTTATCTCTGGATCGCGCTACTGCTCTGCATCGTTGCTGGCGTGGGCTATGCGATGATCGACCAAGACCCGCGCCCGAACGGCGGCAGTTGGTATGGCTACACTCTGGGCACAATCGGTCTGTTGCTGATCGTATGGCTATCGCTCCTTGGTGTGCGCAAACGCAAGATCACGACCGGAGCATGGAGCCTGAAGGCATGGACATCGGCGCATGTATATCTTGGGCTTGCGGTCATAGTGGTAGGCACACTGCATACTGGGTTTCATGCGATCAGTTGGAACGTCCACTGGCTTGCCTATTTCCTAATGGTGATCGTAATCGTCACCGGCATTTACGGCGTTATTGTCTATGCGACTTTGCCCGGACCACTTTCGTCAAACCGCAACGAAATGACGCGCGCGCAAATGCTCGAAGCATTGACCGCGCTGGATCGTCAATTGGAAAGCGCGGCACAGCCACTGGACCGCCAACAATCCGATCTGGTGATCGCCGCCCTTGGTCAAGACGTGTTTTATGGTGGAGCATTTGCGCGGCTGACGGGGGCCTATCCGCTCTGCAAGACCAAGAAAGCGCTTCGCAGCATTCCAGAGGGACTCGGAGCCAGCGACGGGCCAGAAGAACGCGTTCGCACATTGCTCACCAAACGCTCCGATCAACTCGGTCAAATTCGCCGCCATCTTCGCATTCGGGCGCTCCTCGAAGTGTGGCTGTTCATCCATATCCCGGCGACAATTGCTTTGCTCGCCGCTCTGCTCGCGCATGTCGTGAGCGTGTTCTACTATTGGTAAGACTGGCGCCATGGCATTCCTGATCCGCACCATAGACTTCACCTCCTCCGGACGAGAGATCGTGCGCGACCGCACGGTCGACCAGAGCGAGGTTACAATTGGTCGCGCATCCGAAAACGACATCCATCTGCCTGATCTTGCAGTTGAGCAGCACCATGTCCGTTTGAAAGATGCAGGCGGTGGGGTGCTGGGCGCAGAGGCGATTGGCGGCCTTGGCTTTGATATTGACGGGCGGACTGAAAAGAACGCCGAGATTGATCCGAATATTGGCGCAGAAATCTCTCTGGGATCATCGCGGTTGGCAATATCGCGCGATGCCGATGGCCCAGTTCAGATTGTCATCAAACAGGTTGAGAAGGACGAAGGCGCGAGCGACGCCTTGCAGGGGTTCGCGCTCGCCAGCGCTCTGCCGAGCAAGCGTTCGATGGCCTGGGTTCTGTCACTTGCCATTCTGGTGCTTTTGTTGACCGTGCCAATTTTCACCCACCTCACTCGTGATCCGGTGGAAAATGACCCTGAGAATATTGGCGAAGGACAGGTGCTGTTCGATGCCAGCTGGAGCTCCGGTGAGCTCAGCATGGGACACCATGATCTGGAAGACAATTGCGAAGCATGTCACGTCACGCCATTCGTTTCTGTGCAAGATGAAACTTGCCTCACCTGTCACGAAGAATTGGGCGATCATGCGGCGATGCCGCGACTGAAAGACGGTATGCCAGCCTTGAGCCAAGGCGATGCGATCCAATGGTCAATTGCCGAAACTCTGGGTAAAGAGGGGCCGCTCGGCTGTGTCTCGTGCCATTCCGAACACGAAGGCCCGGTCAAACTCGAAGCATCAGACGAACAATTCTGTTCCGACTGCCACAATGAACTCGATGCGCGTTTGACCGATGTGTCGTTTGGCAATGCATCTGACTTCGGCAAGAAGCACCCGCAATTCCGCCCGCAATTCTACACTGCCCACTTTGATGAGGAGCCAAAGCGCGTCTCACTTGATGACACAGTCGTGGAACGCAGCGGTCTGATCTTCCCGCATGACACCCATGTTTCCGAGAATGGGGGCGTTGCGCGGATGGCGATCAGTCTTGATCAATATGGCGCGCCGCTAGAATGCGGCGATTGCCATTCGGAATGGAGCGATGAAGCACTCATCGTGAAAGTGGCCGAAGACGGTGGACGACCATCGCAATATGGCGATTTTGCGCCCGTTGAAATGGAGCCTGCTTGCGAGGCCTGTCACAGTCTTGTCTTTGACCGTGCCGGTCCAAACTTCCGCTCACTGCGTCATGGCGATGTCGATGATCTGATGGCTGATCTTGCCACAATGAACCGCGGCCCTAGCCGACCACGCGTCGAAGGGCGCAACCGCCCCGGACAATTCGCACGCGGTGGGCGCTATTATTCAAACTTTGGCCGCCCGATGAGCGCCTATATCGCCATCAATCGCGCGCTTGAGCCAACTGGTGTGTGCGGCGAATGTCACATCCCGACGAGCACGGGTGGCAGGCGTGACCTGATCCCCGTGAACCTTCCCGACCGCTTCCTGATGCAAGGTCACTTCACACACGAAGCGCATGGTGATGATGTCGCCGAATGCACCGATTGCCACGCGACCGATACATCAAGCGAAGCAACAGACCTGCTGATCCCGGACCTCGACAGTTGCCGCGATTGTCACCAAGGTGAAAGCGCGATGAAAACCGAAGAGATTCTGCCTTCAAGCTGCGCTATGTGCCATGGCTATCACACGCCAACGATGCCTTGGCGGCCAGAAGACCATCCCGATCAGCCCGGCGGTGGGATGGACAATGTGGCTGCGATCCTTAGCAGTTTGCGACGCTGACCATGGGGCCTGACGAGCGCGGCGTCCTGATCGCACAAATCACTGACACGCACGTCGGTTTTGAACCCGAAGCCGGAGAGAACGAGTTCAACTTCGTCCGCTTTCGCAATGTTCTTGGCCACCTGCTCAGCCAGCCGGTACAGCCCGATATGCTAATCCTATCGGGCGATTTGACCGATGGCGGACAACCGGAATGCTACAAACGGATCCGCGACCTAGTCGCCGATTGCGCCTTTCCCGTCCATGTGATCCCAGGCAACCACGACAGCCGCGATGAAATGCTCAAAGCGTTTCCTGAGTGCCCCACCGCCGATGGCTTTGCGCAATTCGCAATTCCATGTGATGATGGCGCGGATGGCCTTCGCATTCTGTGCGTCGATTCATTCGAACCGGGTCGCCATGGCGGTGCCTTTTGTGAGACCCGCGCCGCTTGGTTGGCGCGTGAGCTGGCCGCGCATCCTGACACACCCACAATCATCTTCATGCACCACCCGCCGGTTGTAGCGGGCATCGAGTGGATGGATCCTCGCCCCAATGAGGCATGGTTTAAGCGGTTTCACGAGACCGTTGCTGGGCACAAGCAGATTGTGTCCATACAGGCGGGTCACTTGCATCGTCCCTTGCACACGGTCGTTGAAGGTATTCCCCTAAGCGTCACCCCTGCCGTCGCCCCGGCAGTGTCTTTGGACCTGCGTCCAATGGATACCGATATCGCGGATCAGCGGCCAATTGTGGCAGCTGAACCGCCGTTTTACAGCTTGCATCTATGGCGCAATGGATCGCTGGTCTCACACTTTCAGCCGGTTGGCCATTGGCAGACACTGGCGCGATTTGAGGATCACCTCAAACCGATGATGAAGGGCCTGTTTGCAGAACGCGAGTAGACGCAAGCATCGGTCTCTCGACCGTTCGTTCCACTACAAAAGTCTCTGATACGCCGTCGGATTGGGGCGGGCACATTGAGCCCTGCCCCAATACCGTTGAAGGCTTAGTCGCCGCCTAGCTCTACGTCTTCTGGACCGTCGTCCATATCAGCATTGCGCCGCAGCGGCCCTGCTTCACGCCCTACCCAACGATCCATATTGACGGTGTCAGTGACGCGCCAAGGAATGCCAGAGCGGGTCATAAACAAGCGCTCCATTTCCTCACGCGTAAAGGGCCGTGAGCCAAGGCGTCCGAACACCGCCATCTGTCCGCCGGTTTCATCAACCGCACGGTCACGGTCAAGGCCTTTGGAAAGCGCAATTGCGGGCGATGGCGTTTCGGCGAACGCGATCAATTCGGGCACAGGCGCAGGGCTGAAACCATAGAAGTTGCGCTGACTGTCCGGGCTCGTCAGTTGCAATACCTTCATCCCATTGCGACCATCGGCAACATAGGCAAACAGCGACGCATTGGTCGATGCGACGATCACATCCTCGGCATCGTTCAAAGTTCCATCAAGCGTCACTTGCTGCTGCAATCTGGGCGCGCGTGGATTCTTCACATCGAGGATCATCAACCCATCCCCCTTCGCCGCGACATAGGCATAGGTGCGCGCGACATAGATGCGGCGCGCGTCAGCCATCGGGAATGTCGCCTCTGGCACCGCAATCGGATTGCGCAGATCGGTGACATCGAACAGCTTCACGCCATCGGCATCGCTAACCCACAGGTAACGGAACTGGATCGCACTCGCTTTCGCACCCGGCAATTCACGCACGGCAGCCACTTGAGGAGCCTTGGGATCGGAAAGATCAACCACAACCAGCCCGCGATCCGCTGTGATATAGGCAATCTCACCGGCCAGATGGATGTGATTAGCCCCGTTCAAAACGCCATCAGGGTTCCACGCATCCGTGCCATCTGAGTACTCGAGACGGTCGAAGAAGTTGTTGCGGAACTCACCATCAGCAAGCGTGTTCACATCAACCATTATCAGACCTTCAACCGCATCTGTAACAGCCGCGTAGTTGTAGATCGGCAGGAACGCTTGCTCCTGATTGACCTCACGCATTTGCGGCGTGTTGCGATCAGGCGCAATTGGCTGAGTTGTCGGCAAGGCCATGCAAGTCGCGTTTTCCGTATCCACATGCGTATCATGGCCCAGTGGTGAAAACGGCGCAGTGATGATCCGCTCTGACACACCTTTGTTTGCAATCGAGGCAATGTCGTAGGCGCGAAAGCCTCCACTGCCCTCTGCAACGAACAAATATTCACCGCGCATTTGGAGGCAGCCCACCCGATCAGGCGTGCCTTCATGGACATTGACAAACTCTTCGAACGGTTTCGTTTCACCCGAAATGTCTTCGTCAAACGCCTGACCACGCACCCAGTTTTTCAACTCGCGGCCATTATCCTCAACATGCATCTGGTAATAATCCGGTGTCGAATAGCGGTGCAGATAGGAGCCAATCACGGCTTGCGGCTCGTCATATTCGGTCACGCGTACAGCGGTCAGGCCACCTTCCAGCCCGGTAAAGGCGTGCATCCCGACAAAGTTCACATAGTTCGTGCCGAGCAACAACAACTGCGCCATGATCGCGTTGTTGTCTTCCTCTTCGGAGAGGTGGCAGTCAGTGCAGGTCTTCGTCTCTGTCATCCGCACAGTGTGCGGGAAATGCGGAGCGAAAGCTTGCGAAGAGAAGCCAATCGCGCTGATCGGCGGCTGTTGCACATAGATGCGTTCGCGGTTGATATTGGTCGATGACAGGACCAGCGCCGAAGACGAACGAACCGGAGCGGTCTGATTGCCCTTGGTTGTCTGATGCACGCCCAGTTGGAACATCTGATCACGCGCTACCTGGGGATTGTAACTCGCAAAGTTCCGGGTCGATCCGCCTTCATAACGGTGTGACTTGGTCTTCCAATTGGCCTCAATCGGCAAGTGACACCCACCGCACGAAGTCGTCCAAGACAGGTGGCAGGTGAAGCACGCCATCTCTTCATCTTGGTGCGCGCGTTCGCCCACTTCGATGCCGGTGCCGAATTCGAACCGTCCGGTTTCTGCACCATAGCGGCTCATCAGCTTAGAGCGCGCTGCCTTCGCGTTGAATTCTGGTGTCGCTGGATCGACGCTGTCTCGGACCAAGCTGACTTCCCACTCCAACTCAGGATCGACGAGCGACCGCTGCATCAAGACGCGGCGGCCCTCCTCATTCTCAATCCATTCGAACCGACGCTGGCCATCGGGGTTGCGCAGCAATGCTAGGTTGTGCCCCTCTGGCGGAGCGGCAGGGCCACTGGTGCGCAAGGTCGGGTAATCATCGGCAGTGCCGTGACAATCCTTACAACCGATCTCGATCGCATTGGCGACTTCGCCATAGATCAAGCCGTTGCCATGCGTGTCTTGCTCAAAATGGCAATCAACACATTGCATACCAACCTCGGCGTGGATGCTCATCATGTGCACCGCTTCACCAGGATTGGTGCCGGGTTCCACAAATTGCCCTTCACCATCGCGGCGCCAGCGTTGCCGCCAACGTTCATCATGGCGCTCTGCCTCTTCGGGCGTGTCACCCTCTTGCGAAGGACGAAGGATCTCTCCTTCCGCATCCAGCATATTGCCGTCGCGGTCGCGTTTGAAAATCGCGCGGAAGTTCCAGCCATGGCCGTGATAATCGGCAAACTGAGTGTGCTCAGCGACTTCGTTCAAGTCATAGACGTTTCGGAGGAAGTCGAGGTCACCCCAAAGCCCGCGAGCAGCTGCAGCCTCTGGATTGCGATCGAGTATCGCGCGGACTTCCTCTGCGGTCGGGAAACGCTGTGTGCGATAGAACTCTTCATATTCCTCGTCGCTCATACCCTCTGGGCGCGGCGTCGTGTTCTCAGGTCCGGGCCATTGCAGCGGCGCGTCGGATTCGTAATCCCACATCGTGTAGCCGAGATAAGAATTCAGGAAGATGTTGGGCTGGTGCATGTGGCACGACATGCATTGCGAGGTCGGGATTGAGCGTGTGAAGACATGCTGCAACGGGTGGCCAGACTCGCGCACCGGCGCTTCGCCATGGCCATCGCCATTGTGATCGTCATAGCTTTCGCCCGGCTGACGCAGACCGCCATGCCCACCAGCGCCGTCGGTTGAATGGCTCTCGTCCCCTCCGTGGGAATCGTAACCATGCTCTTCTTGCATCTGGCTGTTGATTGTCGGGTCAACCGTAATCGTCTGCCCATCGCGACCATATTGGGCATAGACCAAGCTATGGCGTGGCTCGCGATCATTGGCATAAACCACATGGCAACTTGCGCAGCCCGAATGGCGATAATCACCCGGCTGATCATTGGTCCCCATGAACCAAGTGAAGGGATCATTCAGACGCGTCTTGTGAATGTTCAGCGCAGGGATCGCTACACGCAGACCAGTGCCAGGGCCGCGGTTTGACTGTTTGAGATCGGGCCGACCGGGCTCCTCCAAACGCTGAATAATGCCAGTCGGGTTTGGCAGGCCAATTTCTGGGAATTGCGACAAGATTGTGCGACCACCGCGTTCAAAAACACGGAACACATCGGCAGGCGGGATCACGTGCCATGTGGGCAACGGATAAAGCTCTGAAAGAACCCCACGCGCGCGTTGTTCATCGGACAATTCACCATCTTCACCGTCACCGGGCGAAGAGATGACATTGGCAATACCGCTGATCGTGGCCGGATCGCCGCTGCGCGTGTAAGCCTCGCCGAGCATGTAGTTTTTGAATGGCAAAATGCCATTATTGTAAGTCGCCCCACCCCACAGCATCGCGCCGGTCGCCATAATTGAACGTTCAGCCGCTTCGATTGATTGGATATGGCACGAACCGCATGCCTCGCGCACAACGCGATAGTCGGATGGGTTCACAAACTTAACGAACTCTGGCGATTCCTGATTGAGCAGCGAGTAGGACCGCTCCGGATTGGCGGAAGAGGGGAAATGCCAGCTGTCAGGATATTTCGGCAGGACGTGCGCGCTGTCACGCGCTGCGACATATTCGGGATGATCTTGCGGCAGGTCAGAATTGCCGCGCACGCTCGCATTGCCGCCATGACAATCGGTGCAGCCCAACCGCACCGCTGGCGTCGTGTGCATAGTCGGCGCGTCGGTTTGCAGGTGGCAAGTGTAGCAACCCTCTGACTTCGCATCCATCTGCGCCTGTGACTGGCGCGCAGGTGCAGGCGGCGCGATGACAAGTGAGTAATCGCGATAGGTGGGTGTCTCTTTATCCGCAGCCTGCGTTTCGGACTGGAACATGGACACACCAAGGATCAACGCGGCGAGCGCCAATAGCCCATGCGCAAACGAGAGATGGAAACGGGTCGAGATGGGTTTTCCTGGCATCAGTATGTCAACGTCACATTTGCAAGGATGGAGTAATACTCATCCTGGTTGCCGAGATTGTCGAACAGGTCGCGAAACCCGTCGCCCGAAATTAGAGTTGCGCCCGAAAGGCGGAAAACGATGTTCTGGTTCGCCTTTGGTCGCCAAATGGCAGAAAGCGACAGATCATAGCCGATCTCGTCTGGAATCGACCCTTCGATCCGCAGATTTTCCAACGTTGTTGTGTCTTCAAACCACAGATGATTGGCGTTTGCCGTCACGCGGATCTCCGGCGTCAGGTCAAAATCCGCTCCGACACCGACCAGCCACAGACCGGGATTGTTAAAGTTCGACTGGCCTTGCTCTTTCGAAGAGCGCAGGTTGTTCAAAATGCCGTTGCGGCCATTCACTGCAACCGCACGACCGCCGCCTGCAAACGGGATTGTTTGACGGATCCAATATGACGTATCGGCGCCGGCAAAGACGGGATTTTCAAAGATCGCGTCAAAGCCGGTTTCTTTGTCATCAAACGGGTCACTATCACCGCTTTGATACGCGCCTGACAGGCGAAAACGCATCCAGTCCCGATCATAGCTCAGTTCAACTGCAGCAAATTGTGCATTGATATCAGCAGGTTCACCCGTGAAGAAGTTATTGCGATCCTCACCCAAGGCCCAATAAGCGCTACCCGTCACATTGATCCGACCAACACGTCCATCAACATTATAACCGAGGTAAAACACGTCATAATCACGCCCACGAATATCGCCGAGTAATGCCGGGCGCACAGGAAAGCCGTTATCGTCAATCTCGATATCGTCGCCTTCGCGATTGCGGTTATAGGCGAATGTCAATTGGCTGGTCAGAGCCGGGATCAAGAAATCCTGACGGTAGACATTGGCGATGAAGACAAAATCATCGCGCGGGCTCTGCACTACGGAATTCAGGCCGCTATTGGTGTCCTTTTCAAGCCGCCAGAACGCGGCGAGATTGAATTGGAAGCGGTTGTTGTCTCGGTTGCCAAACAGTCGCACGCCGAGCTGCTGATCATTGAACAGAAAGCCGCGGAAGTCGGCCTGAAATGGTTGGATACCTGCCCGGATAGATATGAAATCGAACCGGTCATTATCGTATTCGGTAAAGTGGTAATCGACGAAGGCTTCTTGCACGCCAAGGAAGTGGTCTAGCCGGTCGCTGCCTTTGGATGGCTCCACAAACAGCACCCGCCGCTCAGGCACGTCGACATAATTGACGTTGTAGGCGAAGGTCAGCCGGTACTCGATGCTTGGCGGCTTATAGGCAGTGCTGCCCTTTAAGAGCGCAAAACCCGCAATGAAAGTCTGCGACAGAACGGTCGAGAAATCATCGCCAAACACATCGAGGCGGTCGGGATCTTCGGTCGTTTGAATGCCGACAGGAATTGGGAATGTGCGCGGTTCATAAACCGTATCGCTGATCAGGTTGGCAACGAAGAACCAATCGTCGCCTGTTATGGGCAACCACGGAACCTTGTCCCGATTGATCGGTCGATCACCTTTGTATGTGTTCTGATTATAGGGATCGAGCAGATCTTCCTCAACAATGCCCAACCCTTCGATCAGGCGCCAACGATCCGGGATCGGAACCTGATCAGGCGAGAATGCTTGCGGTGGAGGAGCGCGGATCGCGCCCTCATTTTCCTGCTCAATCGCCTCGGGCAAAGTTGTGTTGAAACCGGGCCGCTCGCGTCCATCGATGATTTGAGCGTCAATCGGGTCGGTTTCTGTGCGCGCTGAGGTGTTCAAACCGTCTGGCTCAACGCTTTGGTTTTGCTCGACAGTTTCTTGAGCCGGTGCTTCGGGTGCTTCGCGTGTTGTTGCAGATGTAGATGCTGGTGGCTCTTGATGGCCATCGACCAGACCCGGATCGGCGACGGGCTGCGACAAGGCAATCAATGGGATCAGAGACATCGCCATGATCACAATCCCTCACACACATTCTGCGTAGGATCATCGAGGAATGGCGCAAACGGACAGTTGATGTAGCGCAGCCGCACTTGTCGATTGCCCACGGCAACCACAATGCGGTCCGCACGGATTTCGTTGGGCGCATTGTTGACCGTGCCTGTGCGCACACCCGCATTATGCAGGCCTAGGAAACTGATCATGTCATCCTGATCAATCCCGTCACCTGATACGCCGATACCGCCGACCAATTCGTTACCGCGATAGACGGGCACTGAACCGGGGAAAATCTGAATACCATTGTCCAGCCGCGTGCCCTGCCCCGCAATATTGGGCAAAGTCGAACAGCCGCGATTGGTATCACTGGCCGCAGCACCGGTTACAAAGCCCAAATGCTCCGCCAGATTGCCCAGTACCAATGCCGATTGCAGCCCGGTTGAGAACGGGTTGAACTGTTCAATCGGCCGCGACAAAGGGCCGTTGGCTGTGCCGACTTCGCCATCAGGGAAGTAAGGCCGCGCCAGATTGCCACCGGACCGATCTGCAAATGCAAACGCACCTGTGAGCGCGCTTTGATCACCAAGGAAATTGCGAACGCGTCCCACATATTCGGGCACTTCGCCTTGTGCCGCCAGCAGCTCATTTGCGGCAAAAGACGCAGAGAAGAAGTTCGCGGTGCGCGCTTTTTGCAGACTCACATCAGTGCCGAAAATCGGCGCATCGGGTGATCGCACGATTCCTAAAATGCGCCCGCGCGTATCAACCAGGCTGATCGTCACCTGCGCCCGGCTATCAAGCGGACGACGGATCTGAGCGCGTGCGCGGCTCATAACCACGAATGCCTCTTCGAGGATGGCAGCTGCCTCACCCTGAGTGATAGGCGTGTCAACATCCGCACCATCTGTTCCGCCGCGCAATGGGAAACGGTTATTCCCTGCACCGTCAGTCAAAACAAACGCGTCGCGGTTGGTGAACTCAGCGGGCGTTGAGGCACGGATCCCAGAAGCCTCGGTTCCGTATGCCGTCCCTGCGCGAACCACACCGTTGGTGTAACCACGCACCGTAACGAGCGATCCTGCCGTGCCCGCAAAGGTCGCTCCAGCAACATTGCTCAATGAATTGTAAGTCGCATCGGTAAAACGCAGTGTTGTTCCGTCTGCTGAGATACGATCTGCGCGAATTTCAACCGGCGCCTCAAAACCCACCGTGCCAGCCAGTGCGATCGACTCGTCGACATCAACATCCACATCAAGGATGTTGGGGTCAAAGCCATATTCGCCGTCAGCCGCAACGCCCACACCGCCGACCATCACGCCATTCTTATAAAGCGGGAAACCGCCCGCATCCGCCGACAGGCCAAGCGGAGAACGTTGCGGGCCAATCATGCCATCGTCCATCCGTGAGGAAAGATCTGAACACGGAAGCTGGCTGAACTGCACACCAAATAGCGGGCCACTTTCCAATCCGACAGCCGTCGGCGATGGCGGGAAGTGCTCCTGCACAATCTGAGAAGCAACGCGAGTTGAGAAGGCATTGCCTCCACTCGAAAGATAAGCGCCGGTAACAGCCTTAGCGATTGCAGAGGCGGCCGCGGGGACATCGAGTCCCTGAATATCGACGTTCTGACCGTTGGGCGCGCTAGGGATGTCCACCGTGGCGCGAGCACCTGGCATTGCGAACACGGCCAGCACATTACCGACCCGGTCGACCACCGCAATCGTCGCCGCATCACCCTGCGCACTCGCTTGAGCGGCCGCTTGTGCGATGACGGTTTGGACTTCGGCTGCAGAAAGGCTCTCTGTAGCAGGAACTGAGAACAACTGTCCCGTTGGCGGAGGTGGCGGTGGTGGTGATGGAGGCGGCGAATTACCGGTGCCTCCACCCGCGGGCGCAGAATCCCCGCCACCACAGGCTGCCAGCACCAATAATGGCGCTCCGACGAGAGATTTCCACCCCCGGACCATGATTAGCGTAACCTGCGAATGGCTGTGGTGGCCGATGCCAGAGCGGTGCGGAAATCAGCAGGCTTAAAGCCATTGGGCTCTTCCACAGCCGCATAAGCGCGGTTGATATTCGCCCGAATTCCCGCCGCCGCGCCGGGAGTGACCCGGCCATCGGTGACAAGACCATTGAGCAATGTATCGATTGCCATAACCGATTGGACCGCACCGGAATAATCCGTGAAGCGTGGACGCGTTGCCCGCCCGCCGATAATCTCAATCACGCGGAATGCATCGGCATCAATATAGGCACGCTGGCTTAGCGCGTTGGAAAGCGCCCGTGCGCGCTGCGCGAGTTGCTGCGCAGACTGACGGGCATTGCCGCTGCCCATGCTGCGATGGAAATCGCGGCTGGCATCGCGGAATGCTTCGGCCTGGCCGGGAACCAAGGCCCCAGCGACTGCTGACAACATAATGATGTTCTCATCATTGAATGGCGGATTGCCGAAAGGAATAGGACGACCGGGATTGGTTTCAAATGTAAGCCGACGATTATCCGAGTCCTGAATTTGCCGATGGCATGAGTGGCAATCAAAGAAATAAAGCTGCGGAAATGCGCCTTCCATCCCGAATTTTGGTTGAGCATAGAGGCTTGTCGCCCGGCGGACCGCTTCTGCCTGACCCACCGCCCAGAACCGCACCGCATTGGGGCGGCGTTTGCGCGCAGTGTAGTCATCATCGATGTCGTGATGTTGTTGCAACGCGCTGAATAGATCGAGTTCAAACGACACACGTGGATGCCCCGCCGCCATCATGTCGTGCGAAACAAACTGCCCTGTTTTTTCCGAGCCATAATGGCAATCGAGACAGACATTTGCGCGGACCTGCGGATTTTCGAGCGGAGTCAATCCATCGGCAACATTCGACGTATGGGTTGCCGGGCGTGCATAGTGGCTGGCCAACCAGCCTTCTGCTGCACCATGACAACTTTCGCAGCCAACCCCATCAGTGAGCTGAAAGCGTGGACCGCGCTGCGCGCTGGGCGCGAAGGTTGCATGGCATCCGAGGCACTCCGTCGCTTGTGTTGCAGGACCTAGGCCAAGGCTGCTGGCGATTTGCTGGCCCCGACGTCCAGCAAGCACCGAATAAGCGCGGCTATGCGCACCACTAACCGAGGACGGCTCCTGCCAAGTGGCAATCTCATCTTGGCGAACAACCGCGCCGTTACCCTCGGCCCGGCCATGACAGGTCGAGCCAGCACAGCTTGCCACACCTTCAAAGCCACCATTTCCATATGCGATTGCCGCCGGATACACCGCGATCAGCCCGATTACCGCAAATATGCGGAAAAACCCGGCGCCGATCCGGTTCAATGGAGCGAAAGAACTCCAATTCGGCTCTGATACCGTCATCTCTATGCCCCCCACGAGATGCCACAACTTTGCTCTTTTTCTGAGACTTCGCAAGTCTTGCATCTCTTGCACGTCTCAGAGCTGTAAACAGCGAATAAGCAATGGATTAGCGGTCAGCTAAGCCCAAGGCTTGTATAGTCCCGTCAAGTCAGAACGTTTCGCTCTCGACTCTAAAATTGCAACCGATCCGGCACCCTTGTCACAAGCTTGCGCGGGAGTTGCAACCTTGAATTCTCCGATTTTTTAGCAACCGATGCGGATTTGCCTCAGCAGCAAGACAACTTTCCCATAGGAAAACGGCAAGGGTTCTTTCGCACTGCCCCACCTCTTGTCATGATACAAATGTAAGTAGAGGGGCACAGCAATCATATGTCGACCGCACCGATTCCCATCGCAGCAGACGGGTTCTATCATCCGAGCAGCGAAGCCGAGATTATCGAACTGATCAATTATGCTCGCGCTGAAAAGCTCCAAGTCAGAGGTCGGGGAGCGACTCATTCGGTCGCGTGGAGCATCTATTCCGACCCTGTCGATGGTTCTCCCCCTAATCGCACATTGCAACAATCCCCTCCGCCCGGAGAAGTGAACATTGCCTTTGACAAGATGCGCGCCCTTGAGTGGATTGATGAAACCAATGGCGTGATCGAAGGGGAACCGGGGATCAATCTTGGCTGGGATCCGCAAGACCCATTTGGCGTGTCCACGCTTGAGAACAGCTTCCTGCATCAGATTTTCGAGAAAGGCTGGGCGGTCAATACGCTTGGCGGCATCACGCATCAAACACTTGGAGGGTTCACCGCGACCGGGTCAGCGGGCGGATCAACCCGATATGCTTGGGACAATGCCATCGCTTATCGTGTGGTGGATGGGTCTGGAAATGCGGAGTGGATTGATCAAAGCCATCCGCATTTTGATGCGATGGGCACTTCGATGGGCTTGCTTGGCATAGTCACCAAAATCCGCCTGCAATTGGTGCCTATGTACAATATCAAAGGCACAGAGATCATCACGCCGACGGGTGGACCTGAGGCTCCGATGGATTTCTTCGGGCCTGGAAGCGCGGACCAACCCAGCCTCCAGAAATATCTAACCGATGCGCCATATACTCGGATCGTATGGTGGCCGCAACGTGGGGTCGAGCGCATACAGACATGGCGAGCGGACCGAGTGCCCGCGTCGAACGACGACCTGGTGCCTTATGAGTCATTTCCGAAGACCTATGGTGGGCAAACCGAGATGCTGTTGGGCGCGCTGGTGTTCGTGCTCTTTGGTAACTCCAATCCGGGTCGCATCATAAAGCTGATCTGGCAAAAGGTCGGCGCATATCTCGAAGGCCTCGCCTTTGCGCTTACTGAAAGCAAGAAGGGCGAATTGGCGCGCTTCTTCACCTATTTGCTCGGCTGTGTGACCGGCATTGTGGTCTGGATGCTTGGCATCGTACTGGCATTCCTCTCAGGGCTGGTCCGGCTCGCTTTTCCAAAACTCTTACCCGCCTTCAACCCGATGACTAAGCGGGGTAACGAGACCCGTTTCCAAGATTGGTATTGGCGATCCCTGTGCATGGACAACACGGTCAGTGATGACCTGCTCGGCACCGAATTTACAGAGATTTGGGTGCCGATTAGCCGCGCTGAGGAGGTCATGAACTTGTACCAGCAGCGGTTCGAGGAAAAGGGCTATGCAGCCACCGGATACTTCTCAACCGAGGTTTATGGCGGCCCGCCTACAAGCGGCTGGATGCATCCCGGTTACACCGACGGCACCGACGAATATAAGGATGGGACGGTCCGGATCGACGTCTATTGGTATCGCGATAATAAGGGCGTGCCAAACACCGATGAGGGCTTTCTCGACCAATATTGGGAAGTGTTACGCGACAACCAAATCCCGTTTCGCCTGCATTGGGGCAAGTTCATTCCGCGCTATGACTTTGCCGATTGGGCGGCGCATTACAAAGCCAATCTGCCCCGGTTTGAGGACTTCATGACACTGCGTAAGGCGCGTGATCCGGATGGAATTTTCTTCACAAGCTATTGGCGAGAGAGACTTACCGGAAGGGCATGACGCGCGGCGCAAGCTGTCAAATAAAAGCTTACCACCGCGCGCCAGTTATCACTTTAAGTCAATGACATGTGCCGCTTCATGTGGTGGTCGACATTGCCGAACTCGGAATCGAAGATCGTCAGCCGCTTGAAATAGCTGCCGATTGCCAATTCGTCGGTCATGCCCATGCCGCCATGGATTTGGATCGCTTCCTGTCCAATCAAATGCGCGGCTTGACCGATACGAACCTTAGCCGCTGATACGGCGAGCTTGCGTTTCTTTTCATCGGAATCGAGGTTCAGTGTCGCGAGATATGTCATCGAAACCGATTGCTCATACTCGGTGTACATATCGACCATGCGGTGTTGCAGAACTTGGAACGATCCGATTGGCACCCCGAACTGTTTGCGCTGACGCGAATATTCGACGGTCATCGCGTGTGCGACCTTCATCACGCCGCAGATTTCTGCACACTGCGCAGCAATCGCTTCATCGGTAACTTGTTCGATCAGCGGGAGTGCTTTGCCTTCCTCTCCGATCAAAGCCTCTGCACCAATTGCGACATTTTCAAAGTAAACCTCAGACGCATGACGCCCATCGACTGTTGGATAGTCGCGGGTGACCACGCCATCGGCAGACTTTTCGACGACAAAGACTGAGATACCGTCATGATCGCGCCGCTCACCCGAAGTGCGCGCGGTGACGATCAAATGGCTTGCCCATGGCGCACCGATCACAACCGCTTTGTGACCGTTCAGTATGTAGCCTGAACCATCTTTTTTCGCGGTCGTTTGCAGGTCGGCATAGTCATAGCGCCCGCGCGGTTCGGCATAGGCGAAGGCGAAAATCCGGCTGCCATCGACGATACCGCCAATATGCTCTTCTTTTTGAGCTGGCGTGCCGGCGTGTTTCAGAAAGCCGCCTGCGCAAACAACAGTGGGCACGAAAGGTTCGACCACCAAGCCTTTGCCAAACTCTTCCATGACGACCATCGCATCCACTGCGCCGCCGCCAAATCCGCCGTCATCTTCGCTAAACGGCATGCCCAAAATGCCAAGCTCCGCCAGTTGCGCCCAAACTTCAGGGCGCCATCCGGCCTCGCTGTCGATCACGCCGCGGCGGGTATCCCAATCATATTGTTCACGCACCAGCCGTGTCAGGCCGTCGCGCACCATGTCTTGTTCTTCGGTGAAGTTGAAATCCACGTATTGTCTCCGGTGTCTCTCGCGCTCTTACAGGCCGAGGATCATTTTCGTGATGATGTTGCGCTGAATCTCGTTCGATCCGCCATAGATCGATGTCTTGCGCATGTTGAAATAGGTTGAGGCTGCATGTTGAGCATAGTCAGGACCAACCGGATATTGGTTCGAACCAGTGTCGGCAATGCTGCCATAGAGCGGGGTGCCATAGCTGCCCACCGCCTCCAAAGTCAGCTCAGTCAGACGCTGTTGGATCTCAGTGCCTTTGATCTTGAGGATTGAGCTTTCCGGACCCGGCCCCTTGCCTGCTTGCTCACCGGCGAGAGTGCGCAGTTCTGTGATTTCGAGCGCGGCCAGATCAATCTCAAGCTGGCTCACTTTGCGCGCAAAATCGAAATCGCTCATCAATGGTTCGCCATCGATCACTTCGGACCCTGCGATCTCACGCAGCTTCTCAACACCGCGCTTTGACCGAGCGACGCCAGCAATCCCGCTGCGTTCGTGCGCGAGCAGGAACTTCGCATAGGTCCAACCCTGATTCTCAACGCCAACGAGGTTCTCAACCGGCACACGCACATCGGTCAGCCATGTCTCATTGACCTCATATCCACCGTCAATCAGCTTGATCGGACGCACTTCGACGCCGGGTGATTTCATATCGACAAGGATAAAGCTGATGCCTTGTTGCGGCTTTGGCGCATCGGGATCGGTGCGGCAGAGGAAGAATCCCCAATCGGCGTGCTGAGCCAAAGTGGTCCAGGTTTTCTGCCCGTTGATCACATAATGATCGCCATCGCGGACTGCTGTCGTCTTTAGCGAGGCAAGGTCGGAACCTGCGCCGGGTTCCGAATATCCCTGACACCACCAAACACTGCCGTCACGAATACCGGGCAGATGCTGCGCTTTCTGCTCTTCATTGCCGAAAGTATAGATCACTGGACCGACCATCGACACGCCAAATGGCAGCGGCATAAGCGCGTTGACCCGCGCGTTTTCCTCCGACCAGATATAGCGTTGGGTCGGTGTCCAGCCGGTACCGCCATATTCAGTCGGCCAAGCAGGCGTAGACCATCCTTTTTCGCCAAGCACTTTATGCCAAGCGACAAAATCCTCAGGTTCAAGGTCTTCTCGCAGACCTGTATCGCCCAAATGTTTGGGGTAATTCGCTTCGATAAAAGTGCGCACTTCTTCACGGAACGCCACTTCTTCGGGCGTGAATTCAAGATTCATCGGATTGCTCTCCCGGAGGTCAAATTGTTGATCCCCTCTGTGGCACGAGCTTAACGTAAGCGGAAGCTGAATTGCGCCCTTATGCGTGAATTTTCTCAGAAACTTGCTTCGCCAGCATCGGGGTCAGGTCGCTGAGGCTCATCGGCTTGGCAACATGGTAGCCCTGCGCATAGTCGCAACCTGCCTCACGCAGGAAGTCGAGGCACTTTTCCTCCTCAACCCCTTCACCAACAACCCGCAGCCCAAGCGAGTGAGCAAGCTGAATAGTGGAGCGAACCAACAAGGCATCGCCGCGCTTAATATGGGCATTTTGGACGAAAGCCCGGTCGATCTTGATCTCGCTCAATGGGAGCATTTGGATATAGCTCAGCGTGGATTGACCGGTGCCGTAATCATCCATCGAAATCAGCACGCCTAGCTCACGGAAACGTCGCAAATTGGCGGCCGCAACCTCAGGATCGCGCATTGTGGCGGATTCCGTAACTTCGAAAACGATGCGCTCTTTGATCGCAGCATTATCGCGCAATATCTGTTCAGCTTTGCGAACAAACCGTTCGGAACTGATGAGATTGGCTGAGATGTTGACGGCTGCAGAGATGTCGATTTCGCTGTCGACCCATATCTGCACGTCTCGAACCGTTTGGCTCAGGACGAACAGAGTGAGCGCCTCGATGCGATTGGTCTCCTCGGCCAATGGGATAAACAGGTCAGGCCGCAGATACCCTCTCACCGGATGCTCCCAGCGGACCAGAGCCTCAACACTTTCGATACGGTTGCTCGAAAGGCGCAGTTTGGGTTGATAAAGCACAGTCAGTTGATCCGCTTCGATCGCTTCGTCCAACTCACCCATTAGCGATACGCGCGCCTCGACAATCGCCGCCTCTGCGTCTTCATGCGCGTGCCAAAGATTGCCGTCTTTTACGGCCTGACTTGCCGCGCGGGATGCAGCCGCGAGATCTGACCCTGATGCGAAACCAAAGGAAAGTCCGACATCAACCCGCTTCCCCGTCACCTCCAGCGGCTTCTTGAAATCTTCCGCCAGTGTTTCGAACGCATCGGTTAGAGCCTTGTAGTCACCGGTGTGCTTCCATGCGATCATACGCGTATCACTGCGATAAATTTCGCTGACCTGCCCTTTGACTTCAACTCGTTCGACCACGCGTTCAAAGAATTTGCGGATCTCTTGTTTGCCCAGCACGGCCTGAATTGCGTCGAAGTCATGGATATAGCCGACCGCGACAAATTGTTCTCCTGCGAGACTGGACTTTGCAAAGGCATAAGCGTTCGGCAGCTGCGTTTCGCCGTCGCGCAGAGTTTTCTCTTTAAGCTGAACCCGGGCGATCCTGAGCATTTGCGCGGAGCCTGTAAGAATCAAAACAGCGATGGCGGGCACCACGGCAAACACAGTGCGCGCGCCGTGATAGCCAACAGCCTGAACAACCATGAAAACCACGATTGAGCCTGACATGATGGCCATGACCTTTGCATGTGAGCGCAAACGGACCAACAGCCACGAAATCAAAACCGCAACGACTAGCAGTGGGAACCAGCCAATCTCGTACAAAGCACCGGCGATGAGGGTCTCTGAGGCCAGCGCTTGAATCGTTACGCCGGGGATGACACCATAGGCTGGAACCCCGTATCGATCGCCCAATTCGACTGCAGTTGCGCCAACCAGAATATCTTTGCCAGCCAGTTCATTTGGGTCGAAATTGCCCGATTGCACGTCAACAAAACTGTGCGTCGGGATGGATGCAGGCACGATACTGAAATCAATCAGAAACGAGCTTTCCGCCGCGCCCGATGATCCGGCGATTTGTGCAGACATTGATGGCCTTGCGACACCATCGGTAACAGTTCCAAAAACCATCCGGCGCACAAGCGCATCGCGGTCAGGCAGCACCGACGCGGAAGCGAGACTTGTATTCTCACGCAATGCCGGGATCGGTAAAGCATCCAATCGACGGTTCGATTGGCTTGTCGCTTGCTGAGTGAATGTTGGCATAACAACAGCCGCATTGGACCTAGCAATCGCGTCTGCGAGGGCCGCATCACTTTGCGGAGTTGAGTGCGATGAAAAATCAATATCAAACACAATGGAGCGGGCACCAGCGGCGTCCAATTGGTCGATGAGCTGCGCATGATATTCGCGCGGCCATGGCCATTGCTGAGCGTCAGAGATGCTGGCAGCATCGACTTCGACAATGTGAACCTGTTGCGACGCGTCGCGTGTGACAATTTGCGAAACGAAAGTCTGCAGCGATTGCTCAGCCGGCCTTAGCCATAGCATCTGCGTAGCAACGATGGTGAGGCATACACTTGCAATAACAATCGCCCATTGGACGAATAGATTTCGGGTCGCCCACATTAATGGAGCGACCCGCGCTTAGGATGATCTTGGAATATGGCTGCTGGTTGAATCACATGCCGCCGCCGCGTCCATTGCCGCGACCATTGTCGCCCCCGTTTCCATTGCCTCGACCATTGCCGCCACCCGGGTTGCTATCGTCTTCGCCATCGTCATCACCGCCATGGCTATCGTTGCCATCGTTGCCCCGGTCGTCGCCGTTATTGCCGCGACCATTTCCGTTTCCACGACGATCGTCATCGTCATCGTCATCACCGCCACGTCCATTGCCGTTTCCGCGTCGATCATCATCATCGCCGCCGCGATCACGACCGCGGCCACGACGGCGATCGCCATCGTCACCTCGGCCACGGCTATCGTCAAGATCGACGTCATCAGTTTCGACTGATGCACTGCCGACGCAAAGGCCAAGTGCTTCGACTACGCATCCGCCATCATCAATGTCTGGTCCGTCATTGTTCGAACCGTCATCGTCCTGTTCGTTACCGCCGCCATTGCCATTGCCTCGCCCGTTACCGGGATTGCTGTCGTCGTCGCGGTCTTCGTCATTGCCGTTGCCATTATTGCCGTCATCATTAGATCCAGAATCGCCGACTGTAACAGGATCCTCTACACCCTCATTCGGGTCATCCTCGCCCCCAACTGAGTTAGGGTTAGGACCACTTGCGCAATTGGGGACACCGCTGCATGTGCCGTCCGGTTGATCTCCGCCGTAGTTGAGCCCGCCGTCGTCTGATGTATCGTCGCCACCGCCATCGCTCGAGCCGTCATTCTCACCTTCGCCAGAATCGGCTTGGTCAGACCCATCACCGTCTGCTGCGTCATCATCTGAGCTTTCAGTGCTCGAACCTGTGTCATCAGTGCCTGAACCATCCGATTCAGTTGCGTCCGAATTCGCTTCTTCAGATCCCGCCTCTTCAACACCGCTCTGGTCGGCACTCGCTTGATCTGTTGAAACAACAGCACTGCTTTCAGCAGCCGTGTTTTCTTCAGTTTCGGCCGACCCAACAACCGCTATAATCCGGTCGGATGCGGCTCCAATTTCACCGGACACCAAACCATTGGTCAAAGTGTCCAGATCAGCTGACGAGCTGCCTACTGCGACATTGATCACAGCGGGTTGCACGCGAGCATTTGCACTGACCGACGCTGTATTGCCGGAAAGACCCGGTGCCACTGCACGTGCCAAAACCGGAGATGCCGGGGTCTTCGATGGTGTTGTGGGCGATACGCTAGCCGCTGGAGTGACCGCTGGCGCGGGCGTCGTTACGCCGCGCTGTGGCGAATCAATCTGGCGCGACATGTCGCCTTCGATATTGAGGCGATAGACGTCTTCTGCAGCGATAATCGCAATCTCACCCGGAACCACCAGATCGCGCGCGCCACCATCGTTGGTGGATGCTTCAACCGCGCCTTCGGTTACCTGCATTGAGGCGCCCTCTTCGGACACCGTGATAGAGAAGGTCGTGCCTTTCACAACAGCGGCGAGATACGGCGTATCGACACCGAAATGCGGATCAGGCTGACGGCCAATGTTGAACAGCGCGCTACCGAAATCCTGAATGATCTGAACCACACCGCGCTCACGTTGTGGAGGTGCGATGGTGATACGCGTGTTCGGGCGGACTGTGACGAATTCGCGACCGCGCACGATGGTCGCGTTGCCGCTACGCCCGGTCACAACTTGTTGACCCGCGGCGATCCGAACTCCACGCCGCGCGGGTTGCTCGCCATCCGCTGTACGAATGACAACATCACCGCGCGTCTCACTTACCGTCCAAGGGCCCGATTGCGCAAAGGCACTGGTGCTCGAAAGCAGCAGTGTAAGAGGAAGAATGGCACGCGTCGTAAGTTTCATTTTTCTGGTTCTCCGAGCCTTCGCGATAGCTGGAGCACCTCACCACGTCGTAATCGAAGACGGTTAACAAATTGGTTTTTGAGAAAAAATTAGGGGTTTGATCCTTAGGAGCCGCGTATGAAGTTCGTTGCGGCAACATTTGGCCCCTCTTTGCGCCTTGTTCTGCCTGCCATCTGTCTGGGTGTCGCCGCCCCGGTAGCTGCGCAGTCCGAAGCCGACCGTGTGATTCCCGAAGAAGAGCAAGACGCATACATTGAGGCCAGCAATGAATTTCTTCACGAGGCCGATAGCCCAGTGCGGATCGCACAAGCCGTCAGACGCGCCGCACCACCCACAGCATCGAGCGAGCAAACCTTTGTAATCAGTTCTATTTTGATCAATGGCAACACAGTTTTGCCAGACAGCGACTTCGTTGATCTGATCGAAAGTTACACCTCCCGAGCCCTGTTACAAGGCGACCTCTCTTCGCTGGCAGACGCAATTGCTCAGCGCGCGCGAGACGCAGGTTTTGTCTTCGCAACCGCCACCATCCCTCAGCAAAGCCTTGGTCTGGGGATATTGCGGGTTGAGTTGGATGAAGGGAAAGTTGACCTCATCCGGGTCGAAGGGGCTGATGAGCCAGCCATCCGCCGTCAACTAACGCCGCTGGTTAATGGAAAACCCGTAACGCAGAGCGAGTTGGAACGGCGAATCTTGCTCGCCGATGATATTTCTGGCGTGCGCATTCTGGATAGCCGTTACGAAAAAGAGGGCGATACAGGCGTCCTGATCGTCCGCACACGCCGCTCGCATGCTTATGCGGCGGTCGAACTGCGCAACAATGGTTCTGACCCGGTGGGTCCGGTGCGCGCGCGGATTAGAGTTGACCTCAACGGCGTACTTGATTCAGCCGATGAGTTGGATGTGACTTTGGGCACGACCCCGCTGCAACCCGAAGAACTGCAATTTGCAAGCGCCTCATACCGTATCGTCGTCGATCCGAGCGGGTTGGAGCTGGGCACGCATCTGTCCTTCTCAGCCACGGAGCCGGGCGCGTTCCTTGCCGATCGCGACATCAATGGGCGGTTTTGGCGAGCTGGCATCAATGCCCAATATCCCTTGCTCCGCCGACGTGACATGAGCGTGTGGGTGGTCGGCGAATTCGAAGTCAGCGACCTGCAACAAGACCGAGCAGGCGAGCTAGTGCGCCGCGATCGCGTTCCGGTGATCAGTGCGGGCCTCTATTCGCGCGGGCGCCTAGCAGGCGGGAACTACCGAGGTCGTGTAACAGTTTCACGCGGTCTCAGTATTTTCTCCGCAACGAAACTCGGCGATCCCTTGGCCACCCGCGACGACGCATCTGCCAATTTCACCAGTCTGTTTGGTTGGTTTGCTTGGGACCGTGCGCTCAGCGAAAATCTGACTTTGTCGCTGGGCGGCCGCGGTCAGTTGGCAACCGATCCGTTGCTCGCCACTGAGGATATCGCCCTTGGCGGGACATCATTCCTGCGCGGCTACAACTTCAATGAACGATCCGGCGATCAAGGCATCATGGGGTACGGCGAGCTGCGCTATGATTGGCGCGGCAAAGGGTTCTGGCTGCCCCGGGCGCAGGTCTACATATTCGCCGACGGCGGCGTTGTCTCCAACCTGCAAGATGGATTTGGAGACGGGTCCTTGGCGTCGGCAGGCGGCGGTATGCGACTTGATATCACTCGCGATCTGGATCTTGATTTGGAAGTGGCTGTGCCGTTGTCTGGACCGCGCTTTGACAGCGATAGCGATGCACCCTTGCTCAACATTCGTGTCGAGCAGTCATTTTAAGACGGGCCGCTTTAGCGGTTAAGCGGCACGACATGATCATCCTGAGTTAACGGGCTCTGCGTCTCGACCACGCTAAGTGCGCGCACTTCGAAATATCGATCGCAGCGCGCCAAACTCTGTGTCCTATGGCTTACCATAATCAGTGTGAGGTCAGGGAAACGCTCGCCAATCGCTACGAAAATAGCCTCTTCGAGAGCAAGGTCCATCGCATTGGTCGCCTCGTCCAAAATCAGCACAGACGGTTCACGATAGAGCGCGCGCGCTATCGCAATACGCTGGCGTTGTCCGGCGGACAGCTTAACGCCTGCCTCACCTATCTCCGATGCAATGCCGTTTTCCAAGGATGCGATGAGATCGCTCAACCCAGCGATGGTCAGTACGGTTTGCAAACGCGTCTCGCAGCGATCCGCTTCCACGACGCCAAAACAGATATTGTCAGCGATCGTGCCATCCAGCAGAAAACTGGCCTCGCGAACATAGCCGACTGTCTGCTGCCAGCCCATCAATCGCTCACCTTCCAACGATGCGCCATCAACCTCAACAGCGCCATTAATCGGTTCGCGGAACCCAATTAGCAGGTCGAGCAACGTGCTTTTGCCTGCACCCGAGGGACCAGAGATGCCTATCCATTGACCACGCTCAATGGTGAAATTGACCGCTTCGAGCACACGAGTGCCGTCTTCATAAGCAAAATCGAGATCGCAGCACTCCAATTGTGATGCAAGGCCCACTTGCTCTGACAAGCAAACGGTGTCTTCGGAGAGCGGCGCGGAGTGTAACACGATGACGTCACGCACAACTTCGCGATTTCCCGTAGCTTGGACAATCCCGTTCCAGATCGCCTGCGCCAATGGTAAAAGCCGCTGCGTGGCCAGCCCTACCCCTGCCAATACCGGAACCACTAAGCTCAATTCTGCGCCCATCCAGACAGCGACGCTCGCAGCACAAAGAATGGCAATAATCACGCAGGGCTGGAAGATTGCACGCGGGCTTTGCGCGAAGGCTTGATTGTTGGCGAAAGCGATCCGGAACCGCCAATCGGCATCAGTGAACAGCCTTTCAAATTGTTCAAAACTGCGTGACAACATCACTTCACGCTTGGCTCCCAAGCTTTCGCGCAGGGTCCGCATACGGGCATCCCAGCCCAGCGACATGTCGGTCGAATGGCTCCGTATATAGGGAACGCTTAGCATGCTAATAACGGTGTAAATCAGGCCAAGTGCGACACCAAGCCCGAGTGTCAGTACGGGCGCAATCACCACCAGCAATGCGAACAAGCAAAGGGCAATGATCGCATGGGTTGCAGCAACCAACAATGGTTTTACAAATCCGTGGACGACGCCTTGTACCTTTTCGATACCAGCCAGAACATCGCTTGAATTGCGCTCATCAAAACTGGCGATATCTTCGCGCATTACTCGCAAATATATCCCCTGCGCCAGACCGCGACCAACGCGCGCACAAAGCCGTTCTGACCGCCAGATCAGGGTTAGACGGATCGCAGCAGACACGACCGCAAAACTGGCTATCAGAGCTGCGAACACGAATAGCCCTTCATCGCCCGGTGGCAGCCAAATGACTGTGAACTCGAGCGGGCTGTCGATAGATGATTTCTCAGGGACCAAGAGAAGCGACATGAACGGGACCAAAGCACCGATCGTGACGAATTCAGCGCCACCAGCAAACACCGCCAGCACAAGCAAGAATGCGCTTTCGCGCCTTTGTGCACGAGTTAGGCATGTGCCGAGCTGTCCAATCTCCGTAATCACGATAGACTACCGACTTACGAAGCGTTTGACGGGCCTAAGCAATCTGCGCGATTTGCGATAGGCACGATATCCAAACCAATAGACCGGGCGGAACCTGCGACGCGTGCACAGGCGAAGCAGAGCATTCAGTCGGGGGGTATCCGGAGACAGGTGATCGAACAACCGTGTTACCTGCGACCACAATTGCGCGCCCTCATGTAACCCCTCACGATGGTAGTAATTGTGTGTCATCACCAGACCGCGCGGCGACATCCGTCTATAGTACTGTGGATGTTCGGCAAACCAGTCGCCCAATGCTTGATGCATCATGATGCTGCCTTGCATCTTATAGGCTGCACCACTGTTGAGATAGAGATGGCCGTAATTATGATGACGCCTCTGACCGAGCACTTTGTCACCTAAGACGCCCACACCGTTCAGAACAATCACCCGCCAATTGAATTCCGTATCTTCGCCCATTTTGAGCGTCTCGTTGAACGGTCCCGACGCTCGCACTGCGCTGCGGCGGTAGAGCGCAGCAAACAGCAACCAATGATTTCGCAACAGATCATCGCGCCGCATGTGAGTGATACCTGAGTAGTCCTCTTGGAGGATATTGCCTTGGATATCGGCGTTGCACACCCGACCCAGTGCGAATGGTTTATCAGGCGCGTTGCTCAATGCATCATGCAGAAATGCGATTGCAAACGGCTCTGCGACATCGTCTGAATCAAGGAAGTAGACGTACTCGCCTTGCGCTTTTCTGAGGCCTGCATTGCGCGCGGCGCTTGCCCCTCCATTGGATTGGCGGATCAGCTCCACCGATTGATCTGGGTGAGCGCTCGACCAGTCCTTGACGACTTGAGCGGTCGCGTCAGTCGATCCGTCATCGACAACAATGATCTGGATTTGAGAATATGTCTGCGCAGCCAGCGAATTGAGCGCGTCGACAACCAATGCTTCGCGATTGAATGCCGGAATTATGGCAGAAACCAGACCGCCCTGGCCCGGCCCAGCCAAAAATTCATCAGGCATTGCAGGGGATGGATCGGCCACTACCCCGACCACCCCCTGCGCACCTGGTTCTGCGTACAGATCACGCTGTAACATCAGAACCGGATCCGAACGCCTACGCTTCCTCCGAAACTGCTGAATTCAGAACCGATATCAGTCTCTGCTTTGAAGAAACCAGACACCGGCCCGTCGCCATCGAGGGTGACGCCCGCTTCGACGCGGCCATAGGTGTCGAGGCCCTCATTGGTGAACGCGATATCATCGAGAGCTGAGGAGAAGCGGGTGAGGCCATCCCCTTCAAACTCATGCAGAATGCTCGCATCGAGATACAAACCAAGGCGTGAGTTTGCGCCAAAGTCAGAGCTTGTCCCAAGCCGGACACCGGCGCCTGCACGCAATCCATCGAACTCTTCGAAATCGAACCGCTGGCCCGAAATCACCAGTGAGTCGAGATCAGTGCGCTGATATTCAAGGCTCACTTTGGGCTCTGCATAAAAGCCCTCGCCCGGCGTGCGGTATCCGAACTCGGCACGACCACCAAAGGCAGAACCATCAAGTTCACCGTTAAAGCCGCCGACTAGCGGATCGCTGACTTCGCCGGAGATATCGTCATACTTGATAAGCGCTTCACCGAAGAAGCCATTGGATGCGAACGAGATCGAAGCGCCAATATTCAGCACATCGAAGGTTGCGCTAGCGCCGCTCTCTTCCAAGTTGAGGCTTGAGTTGAGATAGCCGCCTGTCACACCCAGTACCAGCCCGTCACTCACCCACGTCTCAAGCCCGGTCTGAATGCCGTAGAAGTCTTGAGTGTAGTCAAGCACGACGCCGCCGGTCGCAAGTCCGGTTGGGTCAGCGAAGTTCTCATCCCGCTCGCTTTCTGCGCCATACAGGACGGCCCATGCTGGTGCATGATTGTCTTTGGTATCGGAGCGTGCGTTGGAACGATGATCGCTCCACGCATCAGCGCTGCGATACCACAAGGCTTGTGCGCCTTCGCCCAATTTGGTGGCCTCGAATGCCTTGGGTTCAAGTGCGATGCCAAATAGGAAGTCATTGTTGGCCGCATCAAACGCAAGCTCGAACGCTAGGAATGGCGAAGCTGCTGCGCCATCAGCGGCGATAACAAAAGCGCCTGCCTCGGTGCCCACTCCCGCATTTACCAGGACCAAATCGTCGGCGAAGGTTGCGCTCAGATCCAGCGGATTGACTACAATCTGCGTGGTGCCGGTTGCAGCACCGCCGATTGTTAGAACATCGGCGCTACTGGAAGCGAAATCGACATCGAGCGCAAGCGTTCCGCCATTGCCGACAAAGTCGCCCGAAGTTGTCAGCGAGCCACCAGCCACACCATCAACAAGGGTAATCATGCCGCTATGGTTGAACTGCTCCAGCCGCTGGAATTCAGCCGCTCCAAAAACGCTGACCGCACCGGAATTGACCAGTTCATCAACGCCGTCGCCGAAATCACTGACACCATTGGCCGAGAACACATCCCGGTTATCGAAGCGGTCATCGGCTGCACCAAAACTGATCGCCTGCGCGACTGTGCCATCGTTACGCAGAGTGATTGCGCCGGTTTGAGCGCCGCTCGCAATGACTGCGAATGTGCCGCCTTGCAGCGTTCCGCTGTTCGTCAAACGAACCGCTTCACCCTCGGTCGAGACATCGACACCAAAGGCATCGCCTATGGTCGTGCCAGAGACGGTGATATCGATATCGCCGCCGCCTGTTGTGCTTGCAGTGATGGCCGCAACCGTTCCCGTAATGTCGCCATTGTCAGCAATGTCGATATTGCCAGAGGCTGCCACGGCAAGAATACCGCTGCCAGCTGCGCCGACAATCGCATCAACCCCAGTTACATCAATATCGCCGCCAGCTGAAGCAAGGTTCAGCCCACTTCCGGCAAGACCTTCGACCAGATCGATTGTGGCAATCGCGATGTCGCCGCCGCCAGAACGAACGAATATGCCGTCACTCGCACCGGTAACAGTACCCGAAGAGCCCTGCACAACGACGTCACCGCCGGTTGAAACGGCATCGACGGCCGCGCCCTGCGTGCTCATCACAATTGCGGTGGAAGCCAAGGTGATCTCTGTCAGACCATTCATGGCCTGCGTGTCAACACCGGTGGCACCCGTCACTTCGTTCACGAAAAGCGTCAACGCCGCATCATTGTGCTGATCGGCGAAGATACCTGCATTGGTGCCGATTACGGTGCCAGCGCTGCTATCGATGCTGGTTGCACCGCCTGTGTTGATCGCTTTGATCCCGGCATCGCCGCTGCCTTCAACATTGGCGCTGACAATCGTCAGATCGCCGGCGCCGTAATTGCGCGCATCGATGCCATCATCGGCACCCATGACCGCGCCGCCAGTTGTGTCGATGGTCATCGCGGCATCCGAGGAAGTCGCATAAATGCCATCGCCGGCGGTTCCGATCACGTTCGCAGTGACAATACTCAAAGCATCGCTGCCATCATTGCTCGCGGTGATCCCTGCAACCGCGCCTTGGACCGTGCCTGCAAGCGTATTGATCGCAAGTCCGCCACCCTGATTGGTCGCAGCGATCCCGGTTCCATCGGAACTCAAAATGCTGCCAGTGATGATCGACAATGCACCCGTGCCACGATTGGTGGCAGCGATGCCGTCATTGCCGACAGTAAGCGATCCCGCAGTGCTATCGATCGTGAGATCGGAGCCCGCTTCACTGTTAACCGCATCAATTCCAAATCCATTGGTGCTGGAAATATCTGCCGTGGTGATGACTGTGCTGCCGGTGCCAGAGTTTCTCGCATAGACCCCGGTTACATATGTCCCGACGCCGGAGCTTGCGATGCTACCCGCAGTGCTATCGACAACCAAATCGGTCCCGGCATTGACTGCCGCGATGCCGGTATCACCATCGGCCGTCACATCGCCCGTCGTGATTGAGAGCGCGCCGGTACCTGCATTTTGACCGAAAATCCCGCGATCACCAACGACCGTGCCAGCGGTGCTATCGATCGTGAGATCGGTGCCGGAACTGAATGCCAAAATGCCATCCGTACCGCCATCCACATCAGCGGACACAATTGTGAGCGCGCCAGAACCGCTATTGTTGCCGTTAATGCCGGTAGTTTCGCCCGAAACCGTGCCCGCGCGGCTATCAATAGTAAGGTCGGTCCCTTCATTAGTGCCCGAAATGCCATTATTCTCGTCGCCAGTAACATTCGCAGTCACGATGGACAGCGCACCGGACCCTTGATTGGTGGCCACGATCCCACTTCTTGCGCCGATGACAGAGCCAGCCGTGCTGTTGATCGTAAGATCTGTCCCATAGGCACGGGTGAAGACACCATTGCCGCCTTCGCTGACAATATCTGCGGCCATGATCGAAGTTTCGCCTGTGCCACTTCCGCGGGCATAGATGCCGGTTTCAGCGCTGTTCACTGAGCCAGCTGTGCTGTCCACGATCAGGTCTTGTCCGTCAGAGCCGGTGGTGGCGAAAATGCCGATGCCGCCTCCTTCAGAAGAGCCTCCATTTTGGGTGGACACATCTGCCGTGGTGACAAATGTGGAGCCAGTTCCATAGTTTTGGGCGATCACACCATTCGATGCGCCAGCGACTGCTCCTGCTGAGCTATCGATGGTGACATCAGTGCCAGCTGCGCTGTTAAGCGCCGCGATGCCGACATTTCCCGCGCCCGTTACGTCACCAGTTGTGATCGCTAGCGCGCCAGTGCCTTCATTGCGTGCATCAATGCCATCGTCGCCGCCGGATACCGTTCCTGCCAAAGTGTCGATGGTCAGATCGCCAGTGCCGGCTTGGTTGCGCGCAACAATGCCATTACCCGTTGTGCCGCTTACATCAGCGGTTGTGATCGTCAGGTCACCGGTGCCGCGATTGTCCGCAGAGATACCGCGGGAATTGCCAGTGACCGCCCCGGCGGTGGTGTCGACGGTCATATCGGCACCATAAATGCCGCCTTCGCCATCATCGTTGATGGAAATGCCATCACCCGACGCCCCAGTTACATTGGCCGTGACAAGCGTAGCATTCCCAGTACCGAAATTGTTGAGCTGAATACCTTGGGTTGAGCCGCTGACAGAGCCCGCACTGCTATTAACAACAATATCACCAGCATCAGAGCCTGTACCAACGCGAATGCCTGCGCCGTTTTGTCCGGTTACATCGGCTGTCGTGATGGTGGTCGTACCAGTTCCGATATTGGCTGCATCGATGCCATCTTGGCCGCCTGTGACGGTGCCAGCAGTCGTGTCGACAAGAAGGTCTGACCCGCGTCCGATGACATCGATGCCATTGCCAGCCGTGCCCGTCACATCAGCCGTAGTGACGGTGGTGGTCCCTGAACCATTATTGACTGCGTAGACGCCATCGTCGCCGCCGGTGACAGCGCCTGAGGTGCTGTCAATTGTCAGGTCGGTAGTGTCGTTCCCATTATAGGCGTCGATCCCGTCATCCACTGTGCCGGTGACGGCTGCGGTGATGATAGTGGTGCTGCCGCTGCCCATATTCGCAGCGGTGATCCCATCGGTAAGGCCCGTGACGGTCCCTGCGACAGAGTTCACAACCACATCCGTACCAACGGTTGAAGCGTTAATTCCTTCGCCCGCTGTGCCGGTTACGTCGGCACTGGTTACATTGGTGCTGTCGTCTCCCGAATTGACGGCATTGATGCCAATCGCGCCCGTGACTGGGAAAGCGCTGACATCGATGTTGATGTTGCCTGTATCCCCATCTGTCTCACCATTGGCGCCATATGTCTCGCCAAGGACAGTGCCAATACCGCCCGAAGTGCCGATATTGATCGTGCCGCCATCGCTTGCATAGGCTGCAATGCCGATACCGCCGATAGCAGTGATCCCGCCGACAAGACCGACATCTTGGATCGATATATTGCCCGCAACGCTGTCGGCAAAAATGCCGTTGCCGTTGAGGCCAGCAATGGTGCCAATATCGGTGACGGTGATATCACCACCGTTCGAGACCAGGTTCAGACCATCACCGTCTTGACCGGTGACGCTATCCAACGCCGTGACAGTGATGTCCGCACCCTCTGTCGATGCCGCAATACCGGTTGTTGCGCCGATCACATTGCTAGCAATGCCTTCGCCGCCTTGGATCAGGATGTTTGCAGTGTCTTGCGACGTGGAGGCCAGAATGCCCTCTGCGCCCTGCCCCGTCACATTGCCTACCGTGATGGTCAGATCCTCTGTACCGCCATGGTTGGCATAGATGCCGCGACTGCCGCCGACGACAGCGCCTGCGCTGGTATCGATAACCAACGTGCCCGTGTCCGCGCCTGTAACCATATTGACGCCATCTTCGGTAAGCCCGGTAACATTCGCAGTCGTGATGACGATAGCACCTGTCCCGGTGTGGCGGGCAAAAACGCCATTGTCATCGCCAGAAACCGCACCTGCAACGGAGTCGATGACCAGATCAGCCCCTTCATGAAGCGCCCGGATGCCATCGAGTGTCTCACCGGTCGTATCCGCCGTGGTGATGGTGAGATCGCCGGTGCCGCGGTCATTGTTGACGTAGATGCCAAAGCGCCCGCCGATAAGCTCACCAGCTGTGCTATCGATTAGGTGATTGTCGTCACCACCAAAGAACACCGATATAGCGTTGTTTCCTGCGGTGATATCGCCAGTCAGAACCGTATTCGCCCCAGCGCCTGCGCTCCTGTTGCCGACAAAAACACCAAAAGAGGCCGTGTTGAGCGTCCCGGCGGTGGTATCGACCAGGACCTCTCCACCTGGATTATCCGGATACTGGCGCACTTCAACACCGAAGGATCGAATTGGGTCAGTCGTGGTGATATCGCCCGTCCTAATGGAGACGTCTCCACCGCTCTCATTGCGCGCGTCAATTCCGCTCTGAGCGGAGACAAGAGCACCACCTGTCGTGTCAATCGTAAGAGCACCCGCGTTAGAGCCGCCGATCACATCAATAGCTGCTGCGGAGGCACTGGTTACATCGCCAGTGATTATCAGTGTGTCGCCCGAACCCTCATTGCGAATGAAAAGGCCATCATCCTCAGCACTGACCGCGCCTGCGCTGGAATTGACTGTGAGCATGTCTGTTCCAACCGCGTTCTCTGCGCGAATGCCAACTCCGCTTTCACCGTTCACGTCAGCAGTCGTAATCGAGAGATCGCCCGTTCCGAAATTGCTGGCTACGATACCATTCTCACCGCCGGTGACAGTGCCTAGTGTGCTATCAATGGTGACATCACCACCGTCAGAACCCAGTTCGCCTTCATCAGTTAGATCAATACCATCCCCGTACTGTCCAATCACATTGGCAGTGATGATTGAGGCATTGCCCCCACCTGGATTGCGCACAATGATGCCGCTGTCGGAGCCCGTGACTACCCCTGCAATGCTGTCGATAAGAAGATTGCCTTCACCCACAGATCTGAATGCGGCGATCCCAAAACTGCCTTCGCCCACCACATCAGCAGTTGTGATCGAAACCTCTCCGTCGCCAAGGGTTCGGACCAACACGCCAGTGCGGTTGCCTGTCACAGTGCCCCCGCTGCTATCGACAGTGACAGCGCCACTCGACGGGCCATTCTCTGCTAGAATACCGTAGAGATATCCACCCGTTGCATCCGCCGTTGTGATCGAGATATCGCCAGAACCAGTGGTGGTCGCAGAGATGCCGGTCGACCCACCGATGATACTGCCTGCGGTGGAATCAATGATGATGTCGGTCGTCAATGTGCCGTTATTGACGGAGATCCCATCGCCGGTTGAATTGTTCCCGGTAACGCCCGCGGTTGTAATCCGCGTGTAGCCTGTGCCGCTATTGTTGACGTTAATACCGTCGCCGCCACTCGTGACCGAGCCTGCCGAGCTATCAATGACAATGTCTGTGGAAGTGGCACTGTCGTTGGTCGCGGCGATGCCTACGTTGGAGTACGCTGAGACATTCGCGGTCGTAATCATCACCCTGCCAACGCCGGTGTTGAACGCGCTGATCCCATAGAACCCGCCATCGACGGCCCCCGCGGTGGTATCGATGGAGATATCGCCAGAACCTGTCGCATTGCTCGCTTGGACGCCGCCACCTGAACCGAACACGTCCGCTGTGGTGATGTCTATATCGCCAGTGCCTTGATGGCTAACCACGATAGCAGATGAGAGAGCGCCTCTGGAATAGATATCGCCAGCTGTCGTATCGACTGAGACGCCATCTGTGTTTGCGCCATTGTCCACTCTGATGGCAATGCCGCCATTGGCGGTAACACCTGCCGTAGTGATGGTGGTATCGCCCGTGCCATCGTTACGCGCGTCGATGCCGTTGCTGTTGCCTGTGACAGCGCCTGCGCTGCTGTCGATGGTGAGATCGCCTGTAGCGGAGTCGACATTGCGCGCGTCAATGCCCACGCCAGCCGTCCCTATGACATCCGCGGTTGTGATCGAAAGGTCGCCAGTGCCGGAGTTCGCAGCATAGATGCCATTGCGACCACCCGTGACGGTCCCCTGAGTGCTGTCGATGGCGACGTCAACGCCAGCGCCTTCCTCGCCATTGTCGTTAACATTGACGGCGTCACCGTCCGTGGCTGACACATCAGCTGTAATGACCGAGATGTCTCCGGTACCGTAATGATCGACCGAGATCCCCCGATAGCTGCCAGCCACAGAGCCAGCAGAGCTGTCGATTGTGAGGTCGCCTGAGATCGCATCGGCATTGGTGTTGATAGCAATGATGCCGATCCGATTGCCGCTCACATTGCCGGTGCGGATGATCGTATTGCCCGCGCTGTTATTCGTAGCCCGGATGCCTTCGCTTTCACCCACCACATCGCCTGAGGTACTGTCGATGGTAAGGTCGCCAGAGGTTGCCTGATTTGTGGCATAGATCCCTTGAGCGAAGCCAGGCTCAGGGCGATCAATGTAGCCACCCGATACATCGCCGGTGGTGATGATGGTGTTACCACTGCCAGAATTCGTGACAACGATACCGGCTGAATTTCGCCCGCCAGCAGTGACCGAACCAGCGGTGGTGTTGACCGTGACGTCGCTGCCCGAGTGGCTGACGCGGATCGCGGTGCCGCCTGTTTGAGAATAGACCTCGCCTGTCGTGATGCTGGTGATGCCCGTGCCGTTATTGGTCGCGCGGATAGCTGTGGCGTCATAGGTGTAAACGCGACCTGCCGTTGTATCGATGACAAGGTTTTCGCCCTCATTCACCGCTTCAATGGCATCGCCGCTCTCACCATAGGAGCTGACATCGCCGGTGGTGATGGTGGTGTCGCCAGTGCTAAAGTTGCGCGCCTGGATGCCGTTTTCTTGGCCCGTGACAGCACCGGCGGTGGTGTCGATATTGAGATCGCCTTTATCACTGGCGTTAGAAGCATCGATACCTTCGTTGGAAAGCCCGGTGACATCGCCCGTAATGATCGTCAGATCGCCGGTATCGAAATTGCGTGCATGAATCCCTTTTTCGCCGCCCGTTACCGAACCGGCCGAGCTGTCGATGGTGATGTCTGTGCCATCAAGGCCAGCGCCGTTTTCTCCGTCATCGGAAACATCGATTCCGTCGCGATTTGCAGCATAGACATCGCCGGTAATGACGGTGGCGGCTCCATAGCCATTGTTATCGACATTGACGCCATATTGCGCGCCGCTGACCGCGCCGGCGCTGGTGTCCACCAGGATTGCGCTCACATTGGCATTGCCGCCAACCTTAACACCATCGCCATCCTGGCCAGTGACATTGCCTGTCACCACACTTACTATGCCGCTGCCCTGGTTGAGAGCGTCGATACCCTCATCCTGTCCTATTACCGAGCCTGCGGAACTATCGATAGTTAGATCGCTCGCGCTACGCCCGTTTCGCGCATCAATCCCAACGCCAAGCTCGCCATACCCATCAACATCGGCGGTCGTGATCGAGGTGTTTCCCGTCCCCTGATTGGAGGCACTGATTCCGCCAAACCTTCCGACGACAGCGCCCGCGCTGGTGTCGATCGTCAGGTCGCCCGAGCCTGCCGAGTTCACTCCCTCGACGCCATATCCGCGACTGCTGTTCACCGCGCCGGTGGTGATAGTCGTATCGCCGGTGCCGCGATTGCGCACCTCGACACCGCCAGCCGCGCCCGACACTTCGCCCGCGCTCGTATCGACCGAGACATCACCTCCTCTTTGCGACACGTAGACCGCATCTGTATCGAAAGAGGTACTCACGACATCCGCTGTGGTGACGGAGATATTCCCGGCTGCACCGTTGTTGAATACGGTGATGCCGCCTTGCGAACCGTCCACGGTACCTGCCGTGGTGTTGATGGCGATGTTGCCGCCAGCGCCGCTAATGCGGATGCCGGTATTGGCCTCGGTGGTAACATCTGCGGTGGTGACAGTGATATCGCCTGACCCGTACTGATCGACATCGATGCCGAATTGGAAAGCGTTGACTTCGCCAGCGCTCGTATCGATCACCACATCGCCGGAAGAAGCCCCAGCATCGACTTCGACCCCGCTGCCGTCTTCGCCATCGACATCACCCGTGGTGATGACCGTATTGCCGCTGCCTCGGTTACGCGCAGAAATGCCGGCCGTGCCGCCAGTAACTGAGCCTGCGGCGGTGTTGATGATGAGATCGGCGGCATCGTGGCGCACCCCGATACCCGCATCAGTCCCGCCAGTGACATTGGCCGTAGTGATTGAGGTAATGCCCGACCCAAAGTTGTCGATTTCGAGGCCGAATTCATCGCCTGCAACATCGCCCGCGCTGCTATCGATAACGAAGTCGGTTCCGTAATTATCTCCTGCAATACCTGCGCTATAGCCTGACACGTCTGCTGTGGTGATAGAGACCGCGCCCGAGCCCTCGTTGCGCACGAAGATCCCATTGGAATCACCGGTGACCGTACCGGCGCTGCTATCGATGGTGAGATTACCTGCGGTGGTACCGTTAGAGACATTGATGCCATCGCTGGTTATGCCTGTCACATCGCCCGTGATGATCAAGGTATCGCCTGAGCCATCGTTCCTAACAACAATCGCGTCATCATCGCCGGTTACAGCGCCCGCGCTGGTGTCGATAACTGCATCGCCATCGGTGTTGCTTAGCTGCGCGTTGATACCCGAGAAGCCTGTAGCGATTACATTCGCGGTAGTGATCGAAATACCGCCGCTACCATCAACTCGGGCAAAGATGCCATCATCTGCGCCTGACACATCGCCACCAACACTATTGATGGTAATGCTGCCCCCGGTGCTATCAGCAAATATTCCGTAGCCGCCACCAATAGGATTGATCTGACGACCGCTTACATCTGCAGTTGTGATTGTCAGATCACCTGAGCCGTTGTTGCTCACAAATATGCCGCTGGAGTTCTGCGACGTCACAGTTCCGGCTGTGGTGTCGATATCGATATCCCCAGCTTCTGGCCCTTCGGCAGAAACCCGAATGCCATCACGGCCGCCGGCCACGTCACCTGTCGTGATTGAAAGCAGGTCATGACCACGACTGAGAACGTTGATCCCGTAATTGGAGCCAGTGATTGTCCCGCCCGTGGTTGCGACGGCAACAGTCTCCGCCTCCCTGAAGTCTTGATTGAGGTTTATTCCATCTCCACCTTCGCCTGAGCCGCTCGCGACAGCGTTTACGTCTGCCGTGGTAATCGAAACACTATTTGCTGTGACATTCTCGATACCAATACCATCACCGCCGGTGGCGCCCACCGTGCCGGCACTAGTATCGATGGAAAGCGCACCTGAACCGCCTTCTCCTCTGTAGACGTCGATGCCGTCGCCGAAATTGCCAACGACGTCAGCCGTCACGATCAATACGCTGCCTACACCGAGCTTTTCCGCGCGAATGCCGCTCTGATCGCCATTGACGGTGCCCGCGCTGCTATCGACAGACAAATTGCCGGTGCGAGCTGCGTTCTGTACGTCAATGCCGTTGCCGTCTTCGCCATCGACATCGGCAGTCGTGATGGCGGTGTCGCCCGTGCCATTGTTGCGCGCAAAAATCCCATTATCATCACCAAGCACAGCGCCTGCGCTGCTGTCGATGATGATATCAGTGGCGTCGTCTTCGTTGCTGGCATTGATGCCATCGCCAGTCGCTCCAGTGACGTCAGCCGTGGTGATAGACAACACGCCATCGCGACGATTAAACGCCGAGATACCATCACTGTTTCCGGAAACGGTGCCAGCCGCGCTGTCGATGGTAAGCCCTTCGGTAAAGCTGGTCGCATCAATCCCGCTTGCGCTAAGGCCAGTCACATCGGCCGTGGTGATAGAAAGAACACCTGAGCCTTCATGCGAGGCCAAAATCCCGTTGGTCCCGCCCGTTACGCTGCCCGCGCTGCTGTTGATCGTCAGGTCAGCTCCCGTACCAGCCTCACCGCGAAGCTCCGCATCGATCCCGTTGCCATCAGTGCCCTCTACATCGCCTGTGACAATCGAAGCGCCGACACGTGTTCCGGAATAGAGATTAATGCCATCAGTCTGCCCGACGATCCTTCCCCCGCTTGTATCAAGCGAAACTGCACCCACGATGATACCCGAGATGAATTCAACACCCGTGCCGCCAGCAGAGTAGACATTCCCAGTCCGGATTGTCGCGTTCTCACCGCGATGAGACACATCTATTCCAGCTTGTTGTCCCGAAACATTCCCGGCTGTGCTGTCAATCAAGAGGTCGCCGCCATCGCGCTGTGTTTCAACGTCGATCCCAGTTCCGTTGAGGCCGGAAACATCGGCTGTGCTGATGGTGGTGTCGCCTGTGCCATTGTTGCGTGCCAAAATGCCGCGGTTTTGGCCCCTCACACGCCCTGCGCTGCTGTCAATTGTTAGGTCGCCCGCCGCAGACTCGCTTCGGACATTAATGCCATCGCCGGACTCGCCATCGACATCGCCGGTGGTGATTGTGGTATCGCCCGTGCCATTGTTTCGCACGAAAATGCCCCGGTTTTGGCCCGTCACCGTCCCCGCGCTGCTGTCAATCGTCAGATCGGTTGCACTTGTGCCATTTACTGCATTGATCCCGTCGAGGATGCCGCCTTCGCCGTAACCTGTGTCGACATCAGCAGTGATGATCGTGGTCGCGCCATCGCCTTGGTTTTGAGTGACGATGCCGCCGTATTGACCGAACACCGTGCCAGCGGTGGTGTCGATATCAATATCGCCAGAACCAGCTGCGTTGCTTACATTAATGCCGTCACCGCGCTCGCCGTAGACATCGGCTGTTGTGATCGACAAATCGCCTCCGCCGAAATTGGATGCATTGATCCCATCTTGCCTCCCGCGGACCGTGCCTGCTCGGCTGTCGATCGTGATAAAGTCATCGATGCCATCGGCTGCGTTGTTATCAGCGCGAATACCGTCACCGTTTACGCCTGTGACGTCGCCGCCCGTGGTAATGTCGATGCTGCCATAGCTGCCGGTGACGCTAATTCCGTCGTCGTCTCCGGTAATCGTGCTTGTCCCGCTTTCTTGTGAAATCGACACATCATAGGCTTCAGAGATATTGATACCGTCACCAGTACCGCCCGAGGTGTCGACCTCGAACCCATCTTGAAGAAGCACGTTCACGTCTTGCTCCAAGACGCCGAGATCTTGGGTCACCGTTGCCGGATCGCCATTGTCTTCGCAGACAAAATTATCGGGCGTTACCTCAACACACTCGTCCTGCGCCTGCGCAAAAGCGGGCGAACCCGCTGCCAGCAAAGCCACGGGCGCAGCGGTCCAACGCAGCAGACGGCGTACCATGCCGAGGGTCAAGGTGGCTGACACCCCGCCTGCTACTAGGCCCCGCTCTGCACCGCAGGAGACCAGGCCAAGCTCAGGGGAGTAGCTCGCGGAAACCCCCTTAAACTTGGTTACCCGGCCACCGCGAAGCATTGCGGAACTGCTCCAACGCAGAAAGTTCTCAGCGCCGCGTGCGATCGCGTTCAACTGGACATCACTACTCTGCGTTTGATCTTGGTTTGCCATGTTTACCCTCAAGTATAGTCTTGTTTTTATGTAGCTATTCGCGTGGTGCCCCGGCGCTGTCGGGGGGACAGAGCGCCGGGGCGGGACTGGGCGATAGCGACCGGATTTGTCCGGTCCGCTATCGCTCCTGAATGGGATTGAATGTGATGAGTGACGCCGCATCGGGCGATGTCGGTGAGACGGTCATTGGACAGCGAAAGCCGTGGACCAACTCAACATCGTAAAGCTCGCCGATCTCTCCATCGATGCGGAACCAGTCGACGCAAACACCGGTTTCGGTGTCGATCACCTGCACGCCGCACCACGGCTCGCTATCAGCATCCTTGAGCCGCTGATCGAGCGCTAAGCCTTCGAAGCGCTTGTAACGCGGGCGCGAAAGGCCGACGAAGGCGAACTTGTCATGGAATGTCAGACCGCGGACAAAGCCGGGGCAAAACGCGACGGGTTTAAACTTGCCCATCTTCGACTTGCCTTTGGGCAACTCGACCGTGCCAAGCTCTCCCGTGCCCGAATTAAGCACCCATAATTTGCCATTATGCCAGCGCGGGGAATGCGGCATTGAAAGGCCTTCGCAAACCACTTTGTTCTTTGCGACATCGATCACGACGCCGCCATCGCCGCGCCGGTCACGCCAACCATCAATCGTGTCAGAGCGTGAAACCGCCGTCACATAAGCGGGCGCGCCATCGCGCATTGCCATACCATTCAAATGGCAACGATCCTCATCGACGATATCGCTGATAAAATCAGGCTTCCAGACAACTTCAAACGAGTGCCGGGTCGATGGTTTTGCAAGGCAATTGTAGCGGGTGTTGACGAAGACCAACTCGCCATCTTTCGCAACCCCCACATCATGTGCGTCCAACCGCCCGGTCAGATGATTAACGCGCGGCATGAAGCACGCGTCATAGGTTTGATTGATGCGCTGATCGGGCTCCAAGACATTGGCGAAACGCATGATCTGCGCGCCTGCAGTGAGAACCAACCCACCTTCACCATCGGCACCAAGGCCCATCGGCTTAGGCATACCCGATTGGTGCAACTGCGCCTTACCCTGCGCATTGCCGCCGAGCATATAGAGAAAGCCCGACTGATACGATGTGAAGGCAAGCGAGGCGCGCATTTGCGCAAGCCGCCCGATTATCCCGCCTGACAGCGAATATTCCGCTTTGCCGGTTTGCGCGCTCGCCTGACTTGCGGCGACCTTTTGCTGATCCGGCACCGCCTTTGGCGCATCAGTCGGCCTGCTCGCAATTGCTTCGGTTTTGGTATTCGACTTCGCAGTGGCCTTTGCGGCCTCATTAGTCGTCTGCATGGTTTGACCCTCCTTGCATAAGCGCGGAATGCGCCTCTGTTCGACAAGAAGGTTGTGGCAGGTGAGCGTTGGAGTGAGCGTTGTAGGGACCGTTGTAATTCAACCCCAAAAGCGTTGAAATTTGCGAAAAAGCGCTATTTTGCGAGGAAATTCCGGACCAAGTTCACAAAATCATCCGATGCCTTTTCCCGCCCGAGCAAAAGGTGGTTCGAACTGTCCAATCCGGCAAACTGCGCATCGGGGATTCGCGCCGCAATTGAACGGCCCGTTGCAAACGGAATCCGCATATCACCGCGCGAGTGAACGACCAGTGTCGGACATTGAATTTGCGCTAAACGATCCCTCACATCGAGGTGAGAAAAAGCCTTGAGAAAACCGACCGCATTTTCGGGTGAAGTTGTCTGACGCTGAAATTCATCAAACCAGTCCAATTCCTCAGCATTAGCCTCTGGCATAAAGGTGTGTGAGAACATGTGGCGATAGGCCGGATTGTCGCTGCCCCAACCGGTTTCGGTTAAGACCATAACGGCCTCGCGCTGGCGGGTTTCTTGCTCGTCAGCTGTGTGCCGCCATCCGCAATCATAGGCCCCAAACAGAATAAGTTTGGATACCCGTTCTGGATGGCGCGCGGCGTATTCAATCGACACCGCTGCACCTTGACTGATCCCCATCAACGGGAACCGTTCGAGACCACTTGCCTCAACAACTTGTTCAAGATCTTCGACAAAGTCGTTGAATGTAATTTCACCCACATTCCAGTCCGACAAACCGCAGCCTCGTTCATCATAGCGCAGCACGCGATGCGTTCGTGACATTTCACGAAACAGAGGGCTCCAGATTGGGGACTCCCAATCCAACTCAAGATGATTCAGCCAATTGGCAGCCTTAACCAGAGGCGGATTGCTGGCATCTCCCACACTGGCCCAGGCGATACATATTCCATCTTTGCCTTCGGTAAAGCGGATCTCCTGACTTTGCGGCATATCGACCGATGAAACATCAGCAGCCAGATCGTTCTCGAACGGCGGCGGCTCAATGTCTGCCTCGCGATACATGCGCTGCAATTCATCGATTAACTCCATAGCAGCCGCTTTGCCTGCGATATTGTGTTTGGCCCTCACCGCCATGACTGCTGCGTTGCGCGAAAAAGGATTGAGAGCCAGCCAGCGTTCTGTCCAAATAGAGCGGGCTTGCCACGTGAATTGATTGTCCATCGCACAGCGGCTTGCGAGTTGCGAACGCGCAGCATTCAACTCATTGCGCTGCCCTTCCAGCCAGACCATGAACTGGGGAACATTGGGCAATTCACAATCTTCCAAAAGCGTCCCGGCAGCCGATTGCCAGGCCTTTTCCGCGTCCGCTTCGTTAAGTTCACTCTGATCGGCGTGCTGCGCAAAGGCATCGCGATCTATCCGAATGTCGTCACCCTCAATCCAAACGGCCTTGCGATCAGACATCAATCGTTCGACATCGCCGCGATTGACCAAAGGGCGCAGTTTGGAAAGCGACCAGCGCAATCCGGCCAGGGGGTCATCAACAGAATCCCAGAGGAATTCGCACAAGCTTTGCCTGCTGTGCCTGCCGCCTGAAAGCAGTAGAAAAGCCAAAAGCGCGCGTGTTTTTAGTGATGACGGGAGTTCGACCACCTCAGCCCCGAATTGTAGAGAGAAATCCCCCACCGTTTGGACTTTGACATTCACTTCGCCAGTGGTTCCATTTTGAGAATTATGCAGCAATGTGAGAACCCCCTCTATGGCTTTAAAAACATCCGCATCGGTCGATGGACTTGTTTGTGAGGAAATGCGCTAAGGCTCATTTCGCGCAGTAAGAATATTTTCGGAATAATAGGTTGAGCGCTCGATTATTTCAAAGTCGGGCACTTCATCCCAGCCTGAAAGAGCTTGTGAAAGGACACGCATCGCTTCGCCTCTTGGGCTAGCATCCCTACGCAGCATTGCCTGGATCGCTCCCATTTCGCGCGATCGCTCAGTCAACCACGCGCGGTGCGTATCATGTTCACCTGCAATCAAACGTTCGTGTATGATCGCCAGTCGATCCCTTGATCCTGCGAGAAGCAGAATTGGTAGAGCCGAGCCTTCTTCATCCAACTGCGACAGGGCGTGTCCCGCCATCGCTTTCGCATCAGCCAGATCACGCGCGATGGACCGTCTACGGAATTCAACATCTGGGGATTGTCCTGATACGCGCAGCGCCCGCACATATGACGATAGCGCTTCAATTACGCCTGGCGCAGGCTGTTCGCCGCCAAACTCTTCAACCACAATTGTGCCAAGAAACTTCTCAAGATCGCGAGTTTCCAGATCATGCGACACTTTGCCCGGTTGCGTCAGATCAGGGATCGGGACCGGATCAAACTCACCGTTGCCCAGTGTTTTGCTAAAGAAACTGTGGGTCGTATCCGCCGTACCCGCTTCGCCAGAAATAGCCGGGAATTGGAACGCAGGATTGCTGCGTCCGTTGACGTGGCACGAATTGCACGAGAGGCCCGCCTTCGCCGCTTGTCCGCCCAGTAAAAGCGGCGTTTTGAATAGGTGTTCACCCAGCTCTAGATCGCCTCTAAACGCCTCGAGGCTGGTATACTCCGATGCAAACGGGGTCGATGCAGCCGTCGCCAAAATCCGCTCACGATCCATGACCGGCTCATGCGTTAGCGCGAATATGCGGTGGTCTGAGGCAAGCCAGCTGGCCTCCCTCAGATCAACCGAAGACTGCGCCAGCGCGCTTGCTGTGAAACAAGCGAACGCTGAGCAGAGCAAGATCAGGTTTCGGAATTGTCGATCCACGTCCGCAGTTCCTCCGCCTCATAACAGCCAAAGCTGCACAGCTCCTCAAGCTTTGCGAGATGTGCGCGTGCACCGTCGAGATCACCACGCTCCACTTTTAGCTCGCCATAATATTCCAATGCACCCAAGTGATGAGGAGCAATAGTCAGAGCGCGATTGTAATACGCCTCTGCGACATGGAATTGAGACAATTTGCGGTTCGCGAACCCTTGATAAGTCAGGATATCGGGATGCGGGCCAAAGGCCAAAGCTGCTTCGTCCAAACGCATCAAGGCCGCTGCATATTCGCCTTCATTAATCAGACCAACCGCCTGATAATACAGCGCATCGGCACTGGAAGCATTGGCCAATCGCGCGGTATCGACGCCGATCATAGCTTGCGCGTTGCCGGCCAATGCGCCTTCGACGGCAGCAATGGCCTCATCCAGTATCGATTTTTCTGCGCAATTTGCGCCGCACGCAGCGCTGCGCACGTTCAACTGGTCGAGAACTTCACGCGCGTCATCATCGCGCTCAAGCTGTGTGTAAGTGATCGCAAGATCCCGGTGAGCGATAATCATCTCAGGCGCATTGCGGGTCGCTGCCTCAAGCGGACGGCGGGCGCGGCGGGGATCGCCAGATCGCAAATGCGAAATACCCAGCAAATATTGCGCATCGGCATTGCGGCGCGCAACGCGTGTTACGCGTTTGAAATGACGAATGGCGGCGTCGTAATTGCCTGCATCCAACGCTGTAATACCGCTGCGATATTCCTCCGCTGGATCATAGCGCTGTGCGCTCGCGCTGGGGGCGCTTCCGCCACCTCCGCCTCCACCACCACCGCCGCCCGCTGCCGATGCAACGGCCAAAGGCGCAGCGATCAACGTCGTGGCGAACAACACACCTAAGGCGTGATAGCGAGTGAAAGCAGGGCTTTTGGATTGTTCGGTCATAGCGGATTTCCTTTACCTTTTTCGGCGGCTCTAAACGCGCCCCATCGACTTGCTACTAAACACTATCGAAGGAACCCTGCTCCCGGTTCATTCTTTTCTCTCAATTCGTTACAAATGTGCAGATCAGCGCGAAACGAACGTCAACAACGTTCATCTGCCCGCGACGCTCAAAGTCGACCTCCCATCGCACCCTTGCTCAGTCAGAGATTGCACATTGCGTCCAAGTGTAGTGAAGTGAGCGTCAATAGAAAAAGCAGAGGCGCACGGCTCGGCACATGCCAGAGACACTCGACACTTTGACAGATGAGGAATTGATGGCCCGCGTCAAAAACGCAGATCAGGCCGCTTTACGCATCCTCTATGATCGCCACGCCGCTGGCCTCACCGCTTTTGTGGGACAGACATTGGGCGACCGTGTCGAGGCGGCCGACATCGTCCATGAGACCTTTATAAGCGCATGGGAGCGGGCCGCGAGTTTTCGTGAGAACCTGTCCTTGCGCGCGTGGCTGTACACAATCGGACGCAACAAGGCGATTGATCGGTTACGCAAAAGCCGCCGTGAGGTTTTGCGTGATCCCGATCCCACTATTCCTGATCTCGACCCAAATCCTGAACAAGTCGCATTGGTTAGCGAGGACACAAGTCGCGTTCGCGAATGTGTTGAAAAACTGTCTGCAACACACCGCAATGTGGTCAGTCTCGCGTTCTTCGAAGGGTTACCCTATCGCGAGATAGCCGAGATTGAAGGTGTGAATGAAGGGACAGTCAAAAGCCGTATCTTCCACGCAAAGAAGCTTTTGATGCATTGCTTGTCACAATGAAGCGGTCAGCCGCTGACGCTCTATAGGTCAGTCAATTCTGCGACAACATCATCCGCATCTGTGCTGAGCCTTTGACGCGCCGCTTCCATCGCCTCTGGATCATCAAATGCAATCGTGTAGAAGCCTACCGCAGAGGGTCCATCGATAATTCGAGCATCGACATTGCGCAAAATGGCCGCGATGTCGGGTGCGCTAGCATTGTCGGTGAACGCGACCCGAAAGGCGAATTTTTGATCCGTTTCATCGCCAGCCAACACATAGGCGGCATCATCCTCAACGCCACCCGGTGCCAAGACCGGAACAACCGCCACCTGCCAACCAACTATGGCAAGCGCCACCGCGGCGGCGGCCTGCCATGGGGCGATGAATGCACGCGACCAGAATGGTTTGGTGTCATTATCATTCGCGCTGCTTTGATTTTCGCCAGCATTGATCGCTTTCTCAATCCGCGCCCAGCCAAATTCACTGGAGCCAGCCTCTGCGACCATATCCGACTGAACCGTGCGAGCGGATCGCCAGATCGCCAGCTCAGCGGCCAGCTCCGGATCGGCTTTCGCGGCAGCCTCTATCTGCGCGGGCGTACCTGCATCCAACGTGCCGGTCACGAATGCCTGGATCTGCTCGGGCGTAAATTCGGTCTTTGTCGTCATATTCGCATCAGTTCCATCATGCTCAATTCGGCGCTATCAGGAATTGATCGTCGGTACAGCGCATTTGGTTCAATCATAGTGCAGATTTTTAGCAAAGCTGGCCTCTCTTACGCCGCGCTGGCGCTCGTATGTGCCGCATCATCGGCGCATGCTCAAGACCGCGATGGACGTGCGGTATCCGTGAGTGAGGATTTGGATATCCTGTTTCGCACAGATGCGCGGCTGCGATATGAAACCGCCGATAGTGATGGCTTTGCGCAGAACGGCGAAGCTTTAACTCTGCGCATTCGCCCCTCTATCGAAATCAATCCACGTCCCATGATCAGTGTATTGGCAGAGGCTGAGGCGATCATTTCCGTTTTGCCCAACCGGTTGAACGGATTTGTCTCTGCATCGCCTCGTCCCGGTATCTCGGACGAAGAAGTGCTGGAGTTGAACCGTCTTCAAATCGAGTTTGCACCCACCGATAATCTTAGCCTGACTGCTGGACGCCAGCGGATCTCGCTTGATGATGAGCGGTTTATCGGCACAGTTGATTTTCGCCAAAACCAACAGACCTATGATGCGGTGACCACAGCGTTTCAGGCGCCGGCGGGGATCACATTGCGGGCAGGATATATCTGGCGCGTTGGCCGAATTCTGGGGCCTGAACAGCCGAACGGCGTGTTCGACAGCGACAGTTTCTACATCAACGCCGCCGTTGCGTTGCCTATCGGTCAAGTCACTTTGTACCATTACGATCTTGATCTCGATGATCGGGTCGCGACGCAAATTCTTTCCAAAACAAGCGGTGTTGTGGTGCGTGGCCGAACATTTTCAGGTCATCTTGGGCTATTTTGGGAAGCCGGTTACGCTCGTCAAAGCAGCATGGGCGCCTCACCGGAATTTGTGCGTGCATCGTTGAGTGCCAATCTCAGTGACTTCACACTGGCGGCCAAATTTGAGGAACTGGGAAGTGATGACGGGACAGCTTTCCAAACACCGCTCGCCACTCTGCACAAATTTCAGGGACCAGCAGACATCTTCCTGGTCACTCCGCCCGACGGCATTCGCGATTTCGAAGGGCGAGCAAGCTGGCGGATTGGATCGATTGGCCCCGCCCGCGCAAGCCTGATCAGTTTGCAATATAACCGCTATGAGGCGGCTAATGGCATTGGAAAATATGGCGATGAATGGAGCGCACAGATTGCCACCACTGTGGTCTCCACACGGTTTTCAATCGAAGCGGCCCACTACAATGCGGACGGCTTTGCAGAGGACACAACCCGCTTTTGGCTGACGGCCTCTCGCCAATTCTGAACCTTTCTTGGCGTCTGTACGATAGAATGGCACCACTGAGCTGGATTGACCCTATGCCCAAACGATCACTCTTCGCCCTGCTTGCTCTCAGCATAAGCCTTACGGCGTGCCAGGCCGCGCGGCTCAACCCGCCGATGGATGCGGAGATTATTGCTGACCGGGATTATGTCGTCGATGACACAGAGCTTGTCGTGGTGACACCTTCACCCAGCGAAGCGCGCAGCCTGATGCAAAAGGCGAGACCGCTGGGATATGCGGTGTTGGAGCGCGACACGCTGGAGGGTTTGGGTCTGACCATGCTGACGGTAAAAATCCCCAGCGATCAGGACGGCGCGTCAGCTATTCGCGAACTGGAAGGACTGGAACCCGGCGTCACAGCAGGCGTCAATCACGCTTACGCGCCGCAGCAGGCGGCTCCACAAACGTCATCATCGCGCGAATACGCGACCGGCATGCTCCGTTGGCCTCAACCCGGTTGCGCAGCGCATCTGCCGATTGGGGTGCTCGATTCCAAGCTGGTGGGGCCTGCCCGATTGTCAGTCGTCTCTGCTGACTTTTCACGCAGTTCGGTCAATGAACGAGCATTACATGGCACACAGATCGTAACTTTGCTTCGCTCTCCCGGAATGCTCCGATCACCCCGGATCTATCACGCCGATATTGTCTCGCCGACCGCCGGTCTTGGAGATGTTGCGAGCGTCGATAGCATGCTGCGCGGGTTGAACTGGATGATTGGCCAGGATGTGCGGCTTGTGAATGTTTCGATGGCGGGGCCCTACAACAAGATACTCGACCGCGCTTTTGCGAATGCGGGACGCGCAGGCGTCGTGGTCGTAGCGCCCGCCGGCAATGATGGGCCGCGGCAAACTGTGCGCTACCCGGCTGCCTTCCAATCAACCATCGCGGTTACCGCGATTGATGCTGAGCAAAGGGTCTATCGCAATGCGGTGCGCGGCTCACGCATCGATTTCAGCGCTCCCGGTGTCGATGTTGCCATCCGCATGCCAGCGCGCAGAACCTATGTCTCTGGCACATCGTTCGCAGCCCCCTTTGTGACTGCCAGAATCGCTGCCGATCCAGCGATGCGCAATGTCCGTCGCCCTGCCGAGGTCCGGCGCAAACTATCGGACGGTGCAAGAGATTTGGGCGCAAACGGGCGTGACCCTGTGTTTGGCTTTGGCCTTATCCAAGCGCCGCCGGGGTGCTCCGCCTGATACGAAAAGACCGCCCCATCTGCGACAAAAGGCCGCAATTACCAAAACTTAACACGTCATACGTATATTCTACCGCAGGGTAAAAGTTAAGGAACACGGGTTCGCCCGAACCTTGGGGTAAACGGTCTGATATGAATGATGACAAGACCGCGATTGCGTCAGCATATTACCCGATCCTGCGCGGCTACTTTTCAGTCTCAGCGGCGTATTACGGGGTCATGGCGATCTCCCATATTTGGTTTGCCGAGGCGCATACCTTTTGGTCGTATTTCGTCCTTTCATCCGTATCATCTTTCCTGATTACATATGCATTTTTACGCATCGGACAAACTCAGGACTTCACTACACTATCTCGTGCAAGCCTTTGTGTTAATGGGATTGTTCTGGTCAACATAGTTGTGTCTCTTCAGCTTGAATTTGCTGAAGCGAAGCTGACCTATTTTGTCATAGCAGCGTTGGTTTTTGCTCTTGCCAGCCTCTCAATCAAGCAAGCCGTTGTTTGTATCGGTGCCACATTGTTTTGCCTTATGTGGGCATCCAGCGGATTGGAAAGTGGTCAAGCTGTAGTCCATGGTTTCATCGCCTTCGCCGCTGCGCTCAGCGCGACGATGATTTCACATTCTTTGCGCAAAGCAATCGGTTCAGCGATTGCCGCCAAAGTTGCCGCAGGGGACGCCAAGGAGCTGGTTGAGACGAAGCTCACCGAAGAAATTTCAGCCGCGCGCATCCTTAAGCAACGCTCTCTGACAGACACTCTGACCGGCTTGCCTAATCGCCGTGCTTTTTTCGAAGCCTTTAGTGCCCAAAACAGCAAGCAGGATCATGGCTGGGTCGGCCTATTTGACCTTGATGGCTTCAAGAATGTGAATGACAGCTACGGCCATTCAATGGGCGATGAACTGTTGAAGGCAGTGGGGTCACGTCTACAATCATATTGCGGAGAGTTGGCCGATGTCAGCCGTATTGGTGGTGACGAATTCGCTTTGCTAATTACCTATGATATGCCCGAAGACCAACTCGAGGTTTGGGCACAAAAACTGCTTTCGCGACTATCGAAAACCTATTTGATCGAGGGTCGCCTGGTCAACATATCTGGCTCACTGGGATTTTGTCAGATCGGCAATGGGCACGAAGAAGCCGGGTTGATGAAGAACGCCGATTTCGCGCTTTTGCATGCAAAACGAAGCGGCAAAAATCGAGTGATCGCATTCAATGATGAGCACGCCAAGGCGTTTGCGGAGCATTCGCGGGTCGAGCACGCCCTGCGCAGAGCGAATTTCGAGAAAGAGATAACGCTAGTTTTCCAACCGCAATTTGACCTGCGCACTCAAACTATTGTTCGCGCAGAAGCGCTGGCCCGTTGGAACAGCCCAACGATCGGCAAAATTGCGCCTACTGAATTCATCAAGGTGGCTGAAGAAGCAGGATTGGTTTCAGAGATTTCCATCACGGTCGTGAGGCAAGCCACGCAATTGCTGAAAAGTTGGGACAGTCCGATCCCGTTAGCCGTCAACCTGTCTGCATCGGATTTGAATTGCGACCAGACCGTGAGCGAAATTCTCGACTTGCTGGAGACTAATGACATCGACCCATCGCTGTTGGAGTTTGAGGTTACGGAATCGTCGATGTTCGATGACACCGCAAAGGCAGCCTATAACATCCAACGCTTTGCAGATCGCGGGCACGCAATCGCGATCGATGACTTTGGGACGGGCTATTCAAACTTCAACTATCTGCGCGAATTGCCGATCACGAAACTGAAGATTGACCGGTCATTTCTCGATGATCTCGATGATCCTGTGACTGAGAAAATCCTGCGTTCACTGGCCGGTATTGCGCAAACGCTGGAGGTGGAGTGCCTGCTCGAAGGGGTCGAGGATCAATTGGGTTTACTCGCCGCGAAGCGCACAGGAATTGACCTCGTGCAGGGTTACCTGGTGGGGATGCCGGTGTCAGAGGAAGATCTGCGCAGGCATAACGGCATGTTAGCCTCAGCCTAATCCCAATCGGACGCCTATGTCCCTGCACCATCTGCAAGATCGGCGCAAAACTCTTCTGTCCACGCTTGAACGTTATCGTGGCGAATGGTCGCAATCATCGCCTCATAACGGCCCTTACGCTCCGCCAATGGCATATCGAGCGCCTTCAAGATCGCATGAGACAGATCATCGGGACTGTATGGATTGACCAACACCGCTCCCTTTTCATCACAGCCCAATTGCTGCGCAGCCCCTGCAAATCGCGAAAGGATCAAGACACCAGGATCATCGGGATCTTGGGCCGCTACATATTCCTTTGCGACCAAGTTCATCCCATCGCGCAGCGGCGTCACTAAGCCGATCTTTGAAGCATGGAAGAACCCATAGAGTTCGGCATGGGAATAGCCCCTGTTCACATAACGGATAGGGACCAGATCAACCTCGCTACGTGCGCCATTTATCTGCCCGGTCTTCTGTTCTAGCAAAGCACGAATTTGTTGATAGCTTTCGACATCTTCACGGCTTGGCGGAGCGATCTGGATATAGACGAGGTCGCGCACACGTTCGGGATGCTGATCGAAAAAGCGCCCGATCCCATCGATCCGTTCTGGTAGACCTTTGGAATAATCGAGCCGATCCACTCCGATCATCGCAGTTCGCTCACGCGTGGAATTCACCAGACGTTGAGCGGCTTGATCGGCTTCTGGCGTTTTGCCTTGACCCTGAAAATGGTCCCAGTCGATGCCGATTGGGTATGCTTTTGCACGGACTGAACGCCCCTCAAAACGGATGATACCGGTTGCCTCATCCACTTGCGCGCCCAATTCCTTACGGCAATAATGCAAGAAGCTTTCGAGCCACTCGTTATTCTGAAAACCGACGAGATCATAGTCGAGCATCGTCCGCACCAGCCGCTCATGATACGGCAGCGACACGAACAGACGCGTGGGTGGCCACGGTATGTGCAAGAAGAACCCGATGCGGTTTTTTAGGCCGCGCCTGCGCAGCCGGTCGCCCAGTGGAAGCAGATGGTAATCATGCACCCAGACCAGATCATCTTCTTCGATCAGCGGCTGGACGCACTCAGCAAAGCGTTCGTTGACCCGCTCATACCCCTTCCCCGTCTCCCGCTCATATTCAGTGAGGTCGAGCCGGTAATGGAACAGCGGCCACAGCGTCGAGTTTGCATAGCCATTGTAATATTCGTCAATGTCGCGCGCGGACAGGTCGATGGTCGCCGTGGTGACGCCATCAGCGCGCTGCATGTTGATGTTGCCGGTGCGGTCCTCGCTTTCCTGACCTGACCAGCCAAACCAAACGCCCCCGCGATCTTTCAATGCAGAATTGAGTGCACCGGCAAGCCCGCCTTGGGCCCCAGCAGCGCCGCGTGCCTTTGGCACAGCGACACGGTTTGAGATAACTACAAGGCGTCCTATCGCACATCACTCCATGATTTCGACAACAGCCCAGCGCAGTTGATCACACCCACTAACGAATAGGTCTGCGGAAAGTTGCCCCAAAGCTCGCCTGTCTCATAATCGAGATCTTCGCTAAGCATCCCTGATTGGGTTGTATGGCTTAACATGGTTTCAAACAGAGTGCGCGCCTCGTCATCGCGGCCCGCCAGATGCAGGGCCTCGATCAACCAGAATGTGCACACATTAAAGGCTGTCTCTGGCGCGCCAAAGTCATCCTTGGCCGCATAGCGCAGCATGTGATCGCCGCGCCGCAATTCCTTCTCAATTGCCGCAAATGTGGACTGAAAACGCGGATTTTCCGGCGAGATAAACCGCAATTCGACCATTTGGAGCAGGCTGGCATCGAGATAGTCGCTCTCAAAGCTCGCGCCGTAATGGCCGCCCTCTTCGCCATTCTCAACCCAAGCCGCCTTCTCCACCTTGGCGTGGATCGCATCGGCCCTTTCACGCCACAGTTTTGCTCGATCATCCCGGCCAATATGCGCAGCAACATTTGCGAGCCGGTCACACGCCGCCCAGCACATCACGGCAGAGTAAGTGTGCACCTCTTGCCGAGTGCGGAACTCCCACAATCCGGCATCGGGTTGATCGTGCATCGCCCACGCCATTTCACCAACCTGTTCAAGGCTTTCGAAGTCATGCGTGTCAGCAATTCTCAGCAACCGCGTATCGATAAAACTCTGCGTTGTGGGCAGCACAATCTGGCCATAACAATCATGCTGTATCTGTTTGTAGGCCGCATTTCCTCGCCGCACTGGACCCATTTCGCGGTATCCCGCGAGATGCGCTGCAGTCACTTCGTCCAGCTCGCTTTCGCCCATCACCGAATAGAGCGGCTGTATCTGACCGCCCTTAGCTCCGTCTACGATGTTGCGAAGGTATGCGAGATACTTCTCCAACACATCCAGCGCACCCAATCGATTGAGCGCTTGGACGGTGTAGTAACTGTCTCTGATCCAGCAGTATCGGTAATCCCAATTGCGCTCTGAATGAGCAGCCTCAGGGATCGAAGTGGTCAGCGCGGCGACAATCGCGCCGGTCTCTTCGTGCTGGCACAGTTTAAGAGCAATGGCGCATCGAATAACTTCGTCCTGCCACTCAAACGGAATGTGCAAGCCGCGCGTCCAATGCGTCCAATACTTCGCGGTTTGGGCCTCCATCCGGCGCACCTCGGAGCGGACATTGCCAACAAATGGTTCATCTGGGCCAAGGAAGAAGTGCTGATCACTTTCAATCCGATAGCTGCGATTTTCAAGGATATAACCGACCGGCGCATCGGTGGAGAGGCGCAGAGCCTGTGGTCCGACCAGATAGCGGATATGATTGGTCCCGTGAGAAGTATCGGCAAGCTGCGCGCCGTAATTCTTCATTGGTCGCAGCACCACTTTCAGGCGTGGAGTTCCCGCCACGGGTCGCACAATCCGAGAAAAGGCAACCGGGCGATACATGCGCCCAGAGCGTTCAAAACGCGGCGCAAAGTCGTGGATTTCAACCGCAGCCCCATCCTCTGCCTCAAGCCGAGTGACAAGGATCGGAGTGTTGCGAATATAGTGCTGAGAGGCTCTAATCTGCCCCTCCAGCTCAAACCGCCAAACGCCTGCATCTTGCGATGTGCCATTGAGCAGTGAGCAGAAAACGGGATCACCATCGACCCGGGGCACACAACCCCAAACCAATGCGCCCGAAGTGTCGATCAGCCCGGAAACCTGGCAATTGCCAATCGGCCACAATTCAAGATTGGGCACGCCCGGATCAGTCTTGTTCAAAATGTCAGCTCCAGCCATTTATGGACCGCATCCACTTCTGCGAGTGTGTGTGCGGCCTTGGTGTGATGCCTCTCACCAACCAGAATGCCCTTTCCACCGTGACGCTGGCAAGCGGCAAATCCATCTTCGTCGGTGACATCATCGCCGATGAAGTATGGGATCGCGCCTTGAAATGGCGCTTGATCCAAAAAGGTATCGACTGCGCGCCCCTTATCGATGCCGTGTTCGACCAGTTCGACCACGCATTTGCCACGCTTGGTGGCAAGGTCGTGTTCGTTGGCAAGCGCACTAGCAAAAGCATGGGCGTCCGCCTCTCGCTCAGGCGCGTTGCGGAAATGGAGAGCGGCACCATGTGCCTTTTCTTCGAGGCTCACCCCTTCATCCCGCGCAAACCTCCGCAAGGCTTCGCGCACCGCATCGCTAACCCCCTGAGCGGGTTTTCCCAGGGGTGATCCGTCTGCCGCCCGGATTGCCGCTCCGTGCGAACCCGCCATCGCAATCGGCAAGGGCCCGAGATATCTCTCAAGATCGGCAATCGAGCGCCCACTGACCAGTGCGATCCTTCCGCCCAAACGCCGCGAAAGTGCGGTAAGAGCATCGCCCAATCCATCGCGTACCAAAATTGCATCAGGTGCAGCTGCCAGCTCCACCAAGGTCCCATCAAAATCGAGAAACAGCGCGACAGGCCCATGCTCGATCAAGCTTGTCAGCGAGGGCAGCGCCATTGCATGTTGATCAGTCATTGCTTCCTTCAAGTGACCGCCGCCACGGTGCGATATTCGGGCTTGTTCCAGCTGCGCGTGCGACACACCTTGGTCAATCGCTCAACCGCATCCAGAATGTCGCTGTGGCGCAGATAAAGCGGTGTCAGACCAAAGCGGATAATCTCGGGCGTGCGAAAGTCCGCGATTACGTCCTTTTCTCGCAATGCCTGAACCATCGCATAGGCGTTTTCGTGCGCATATCCGATGTGGCTTCCGCGCTCTGCCGAATTGGCGGGACCGGCCAATTCAAAGCCGAACTCAGAACAAAGCGGCTCCATCGCTTCGATCAGCAGGTCCCCCAATGCGTTAGACTTCGTGCGCACGTGGCGAATGTCCACTTCCAGCATCAGGTCAACACCGACTTCCAGCGCAGCCAGTCCCAAGACATAGGGCGTGCCGCAAAGGAAACGGTCGACGCCGCCAGCGGGCTGATAGTCCTCTTCGAATGCAAAGGGCTTTGCATGGCCAAACCATCCCGACAGCACAGGCTCCGCATTGTGATTGCGCTGCGCCGCAAACAGGAACGCTGGCGCGCCCGGTCCGCCATTGAGGAATTTGTAGCCGCAACCCACAGCGAAATCGGCATTGGCTGCGTTGAGGTCCAATTCTAAAGCACCTGTGCTGTGGCTCAAATCCCAAATGACAAGCGCACCCGATTGCTGAATGCGGCGGGTCGTTTCAGCGAGGTCGCGCGCTTTTGCAGATTTGTAATGCACATGGGTGAGCAGCACTGCGGCGGTGTTCTCATCAACCGCATCGAGCAGATCGTCCGGCGGAACTGCCCGCGCTTTGATCCGACCGCCGGAAAACGTCTCAATCCCCTGCATCATGTATGCATCAGTGGGGAAATTGGTTGTCTCGGTCAGGATCTCGCCCCTGCCCGGACGCAATGAAATGGCGGCTGTCAGCGCCTTGAAAATGTTAACCGACGTAGAATCGGCGGCAATCACCTCGCCCTCATTTGCGCCGATCAACTGCGCGATCTTGTCGCCAACGCGTTGCGGCATGGTGGACCAATCCGCATCGAGCCATGATGTGATCAGCCCTTCGCCCCACTGCTCACCAATGACTTGCTGCATCCGTCCTGCAGTGGCCTTTGGCAAGCAGCCAAGCGAATTGCCATCGAGATAGATCAACCCCTCACGGATTGAAAAGCGGTCCCGGAACCCCGCCAACGGATCAGCGGCGTCCAATTCACCAGCATGTGCAGCCAGATCGCGCATCATGTCATCTCCCGCAAAATTGCGCGCACCGGGCTGGCATCAGCACCTGCGATCTTCAAAGGCAACGCGACCAGCTCATATTCGCCGACCGGCACATCATCGAGCACCAGTCCTTCAAGAATACGCATATCGGCGGCCAAAACCTCGTGATGGGCATCCATCGTCTTTGATGTTTGCGGGTCAAGCGAGGGTGCATCAACTCCGATCAAGCGCACCCCCATCGATCCCAAGCGGGCAATCACTTCCGGCGCAATGGCGGCAAATTCACTGTCCCAATGATCATGCGGAAAACGCGCATAGGTCCGCATGATCACGCGGCTGTGCCCGTTAATCGCATCCCAATCGCAATCGGCAATCTCAACGCGCTCACCCGCATCGCGGCAATCAATCAGCACACAAGGTCCGATATAGGGCTCAAGGTCGCACTGCGCGGATGATGGCGCATTGTCAGCATAGTGAAGCGGCGCATCAGCATGCGTACCCGTGTGCAGTGGCAGCGACATCGCACCGATATTTACGGGGCAATCCGAACTGATGGATGCTGTGCGAGTGACGCTGATCGGTGGCTCTCCGGGCCATAACGGAGTGTCTTCATGGATACGCTGAGAGATGTCCCAAATCACAGCGCTACTCATTGCACGGGGCATTCGTTGTAATCGCCACCTTCACGCTTTGCCGACATGTGCGTGCGCATGCTCCAAAGCTCTGGGAAGAAATCCAGGTCGAGCGCCTTCACCAGGTAGTTGACCCCAGATGACCCGCCTGTCCCATGCTTGTGCCCGATCACTCGCGCCACAGTCTTCATGTGTTTGAACCGCCATTCCTGAAAGTAATATTCGAGCGCCGTCACCTTTTCACCCAGCGCATAAAGCGGCCAGTGTTGGTCCGGATCAGTGTAGATTGCCTGCCAAGCCTGCTCCACGGCGTCATCGGGCTCGTAAGGCTCCGACCAATCTCGCTCAATTTTGTTCTGCGGGATATCCGCTCCGGCCCTTGCGAGCGCTTGCAGAACCTCGTCATAGAGCGAGGGCGCGTTGAGCGTTTCTGTCAATCGCGCCTTCGCCGCCTCATTGCCGTCATGGACAAGGATCAGGTCAGGCCGCTTTAGCCCCAGCAGAAACTCCAGCTCGCGATATTGGTGCGATTGAAAACCCGATGCTTTGCGCAAAAACCCTCGAAAAGTCAGGAAATCATGCGGGCTGAGCGTCGCAAGCACTTCCCATGAATGAATCATATGCCGCATGATTGTGGCGATCCGATCCATCGTCTTGCCAGCCCTTTCGAGACGGTCTGCGCTGATATCCGCCATTGCCACACGTGTTTCGTGCAGCATCAGCTTGATCCACAATTCCATGGTCTGATGCATGATAATGAACAGCATCTCGTCCGGCTTGTCCGATACCGGCGTCTGGCTATTCAACAATTGCTCTGTCTGTAAATGGCGGCTGTAGGTTAGGCCGCTATCCCATTGGATGGTCTCACCTTCGATGGTCGCCTCAAAGGTTTCCACCCCGTCTTCGATTGAGCGGCGGATAGTCGATTTGTCAGGATCAGGCTTGTCACTCATAGATCGTCAATCGGAACAATTCGGTCATCGGAATGGCTCTCACCCGGTGCAAGAGAGGGCTGATCGCGCAACGTTTCATAGACTTTGGAAAGACTGGTTGTCTCCATCTCTTCGAGCAGCGCGGCAAAACTCTCAATCACGAAATAGGTCGGTTGAAATTTGTCAAAGAGGTATTGGGTACGCATCATCCGGGCCAGATCAAACTCCAAACGCCGGGCTTTTGGGCTGGTGCGTGCATGGACCGTTTCGGCATAGCTCGACAACAAACCTGCTCCATAGGCGCGGATCGAGGGGCCTTCGCGGATCAGGCCAAACTCAACCGTATGCAGGTACAGGTGGCCGAGCAGTTCAGAGACACCCAGCCCCTCTGCTCGCAGGCCTGCTCTGCCATAAGCAGCCAAAAAGTCGCCGAATGTGCGGTCCATGAACATGGGTAAATGGCCGAAGACATCGTGAAACATGTCCGGTTCGTCATTGTAGTCCAGCGAGCCGTGTCGGCGCAGAAAATTGGCTACTGGGAACCGGCGCTCGGCCAAATGACGGAAGAAAACGTCGTTGGGGATTACGCCGGGAACAGCGACCGCCTGCCACCCGGTTTGCGCACAAAATCGCGGATTGAACGTCTCAAATTCCGGGATGCCGTCTTCACCCAAATGCAGCGCGTTCAGCCCATCCATAAACGCATCGCAGGCATGCCCGATCAGCGATTGCGATTGCCGAGCAACCAGATCATTCCAGCGCGCATGGTCAGCATCGCTAAATTCGGTCCAGCCTTGTGGGACGCTCCAATCATCGGCCGCCCCGGCCGGCGGCGCGTCATAGACGTGCAAGTCCTTTAAGTCTGACGGGCGTTCCTGCTCCATTCGCCAAGCCCTAGCGCAAATCTGGCGCGATTGGCTGGAAAATTTGGGTGAGTTAGTGTTCGAGCAGGAAAGTTAGGCAGCCGCTGCCACATTCGCTGCGGCCAATTGGTGGCGCAGTTGGTCTAAGCGCACCTCACCCACAGCCAGATCCGGGTGCTCGGCGGCCAATATATTCGCCAAGTGAGACAGCGTTTGAGCAAACAGATCGATCCGCTGCAACTGCACCATGTGATTGTCGAGGACCTGCGGATTGGCGCTGAGATCGGCTCCCAAGTCTTCCGAGCTTTCCGCCATATCTTTCAGGATTTGCGAGATTTCAGCGAGGAGAGCTGTGGAATGGCCAGGCGCACTCATGCCGTCCACTCCGGACAAATGCTCATCACTGGTAGCAAACCCGGAATGTCCGGACTGACACTGAGTATGCGAATTTCTTGGGGCGTGATCATGTCGGCTCCTTTTCAGGCAGAATAATCGGACATCATCAAACGCAGCTTTCGGCGGAACAACGGGATGTTGCGTAGGTGCCCAACTCGTTGGGCGAATCCATCCAATCCCCGCAGCTGCAATTCAGCAATCCTATCTTGCGGCAATTGCTTGACGGGGGCGCTGTGCGATTAGGAAAGTTGCAATATGCAGCATCGTTCCCCAGCATCCTGCCTGTGAGAATTGACGCGGAGACAATGCAATGACCCGGCATGCAATGGTCACAATCGTGGCGCCCGTCGCAATCGACGCTGTTGAAGATGCACGCGAGTTGATCAGTCAAACGCTCGGCAATCCGGCCTCGCACACGTTCAACGCCGCAATATCGCCAGTCGATGCCGCGCCTTTCCTACACTTTGCAAGCCTTCACGCGGTCGCGGCAAGCGCGGGTGATACAGGCTATTTGATCCTCGAATTTTCCGCTGATGGAGAGGACATTGCCGCCATCAACGAACTCGCCGCGCGCACCGGAGCAATGTTTAGAGACATCTTCGCCAAAGCCGACGGTTTCAGCTCCACGACCGACATCGCCGCCTATTGGCAACAGCATCAGATAAAGATCGGTTACGGCATGTTTGATGCGCCTGGCCTCGCCTTTAGTGGTACGCCTGGTTTGAGTGTGGAAACCATTCTCGAAGAGCACAGATTGACCGACCACGTCCGGGGACTGCTCAATGATCAGGCTATTGGGTCCAGCCAGGAACGATTGGAGGCAGTGCGATCAAGCTTGCAAGGGTCGGAGTTTGAATGGGCATTAACGAACCCACCTACGCTCCCGTCGAACTCTAAGAAACCGCCCAGCACATTTTCGATAATCGGCGCGCTCGCTGGCCCGTTCCTACGTCATTTCGCTTGGCCAATTGCATTGATAACGCTGCTGTTCTCCACCTTGCTCAACTGGCCGGAACAATGGGTGTGGAGCGGTTTTGCTCCGTTTGCACAATGGGGCTTTGCTGAGTGGGTCCGCACTATCGGTCAAATCTTGGGCTTTACCCTTGGCACTGTGGGTTTGATCATATTGTTCAGCGCAATCATCTTCGGCGCGATCTATGCGAAATTGCGGCGGCAAGAGGAGTCCGACTGGGTGTCGGACAAAACGATACTCGACGATGATTTGCGGCCTATTCTGGCTAATGAGAATGCCCATGGACATGTGCAAAATCACATGATGTCGCACACCGTGCGAAAGCCTGGATGGCTACGCAAAATGACGACGCGGCTCGCATTCTTTGTCGTCGCCAATTTAACCGCTCTACGCGCACGCCCCGGCTTTCTGGGCGATATCGGGACAATCCATTTCGCGCGCTGGATCACGATACCGGGCACACGCGATTTCATCTTCTTCTCCAATTACGGGGGAAGCTGGGAAAGCTATCTCGAAGACTTCATCACCAAAGCGCATGAGGGGCTGACTGCGGTTTGGTCCAACGCCATTGGTTTCCCGCGGTCGAAAAATCTAATTCAGGGCGGCGCGACACAGGCTGAACCGTTCAAACGCTATGCCCGGCACAGCATGATCTCTACCCCGTTTTGGTATTGCGCCTATCCCGGCCTTTCCACCGCCAATATCCGTGCCAATCACCGCGTTCGATCCGGACTCGCCACTGCAAGTGGGTGTGAAGAGGCGAGCGAGTGGTTGGAGCAATTTGGATCGCAATCAAGGCCGCAAGACAAGCTTGAAACCAGCCAGATGCAGAGCTTGTTGTTTGGCGGAATGGGATTCAAACCCGAAGGCCGGTTGATGCTTATCGAGCTTGCTGATGACGCAGCGAAGAACCGCGAATTGCTCGATGAGTTGATGCCGTTCATCGCGTTTGGTGATGGTCGGTTTTATCTGGAGCCTGCCCTGATTACATTCGCCACCAGCGCCGCAGGACTTGCCAAGCTGGGGCTTCCCGACGATGCACTTAGCACATTTCCATCCGCCTTTCGCGAAGGGATGAACGGCGCTGGACGCGACCGGATCCTTGGCGATTTGGGGAACAATGCAGCGCAGCATTGGCGTTGGGGCCGAGATGGCAATGACTTGGCGCTGTTGATCTATGGCGATGCTCACGATGCCAAAGGTGAAGTCGTCTCCGCGATCGATCTGTTGGACGAGGTCATTTCGCAAGGCTGCGAGCGAGCCAGTGCGACGATTTCGCGGCGTATTGATCTGGCACCCGCCGGGTCCAGCTTGCGGGAAAACAAAGAGCCGTTTGGGTTTGTTGATGGCGTTTCGCAGCCGGCAATGCGTGGGACGTATCGCGGCCATAAATATCCCGATCCGCTGCATTTGATTGAGCCGGGTGAACTGGTGCTAGGCTATCCCGACAATCGCGGGAACATGCCGCCCAGCCCCATGATGCAGGCGCGCCATGATCCCAATATGCTGCTGCCGACGGGCGGTGAGGTACAAGGCTCTGCTCAAAGTGAAGCTGATAACCCTCGGCTTTTCGCCAATAACGGTTCGTTTCTGGTCATCCGACAGCTTGAACAGGACGTGCAAGGCTTTGACCAATACTGCGCAGAGGAAGGCGAGCGCCTCTCTGATGCGTTTCCCGACATTCCCGTAACGGCAGATATGAAAGAGTTTGTCGGCGCCAAGATGATTGGCCGGTGGAAGGACGGATCTTCGATCGCTCGCTACCCCTATATTTCGGAAAGCGACCGTAGAAAGCGGCTGGGAAAAAGTTCAGATTTTAGGATCGACAATGATTTTGTTTACGGCGTTGAGGACCCTCAGGGCCTGAAATGCCCATTTGGCGCGCATATCCGTCGAACCAATCCGCGTGACAGCCTGTCTCCAGGCTCCAGCGATCAAATCGATATCTCCAACCGCCACCGCATCCTGCGTGTCGGCCGAGGCTATCAGCCGGACGAACCCGAAGACAATCCCGGAATCATGTTCATGTGCTTGAATGCCGATCTTGAACGGCAATTTGAGTTTATCCAGCAAACATGGATGCAAAACTCAAAATTCCACGGTCTCAATGCCGAAGTCGACCCGTTGGCGGTTACGGACGTCTCAAACCAATCGGGCTTCACAATCCCTACTGGACGCGGGCCAGTGATGCTGAAACAGATGCCGCAATTCGTTACGATGTTGGGCGGAGGATACTTCTTTGTACCAGGACGGCAATTGTTGACCTATCTGTCAAAACAGTGAGCGGCGCTTCGGGGCCCGTCGACCTTTGAACGGACTCAAACTTCAACCAGCCATTCAAAATTTGTCCGGACATATCTTCCCAATTGTCACATGTGCATGTAAACAGCCATGCATGCAGATATCCCGACTCCCGATCGCCCTCGCCTTAATTTGTGCACCGACGGCGCTTGCGGCTCATGTTCTTCCCGAACCGGGCATCTGGACGAACACCGAAGACGAATACTTTGCCGAGGAAGAAGGGCGGGAGCCGGTTGAATGGCTCGCGCTCGAAATTGCCGACGATGGAAAATGGCGACGGATCGATGCATTCGGCGATGCGCAAAGCGAATGGTCTGATGCAGCTATCCCAGACCTATCGCGCAACAATGAGGGGGATTGGCAGATTGGCGCAAGCGAAATACGCCTCGCTAGCCCTGTAAGCTGTTGGGTCTCTGTCAAAAGAGACACCCCAGCAGCCGATGGTAGCGAGGATTGGAGCTACGCTTCGGGCCTTATGACATTTGACCAGGGAGGACGCATTCTCGTCCCCGGTAGCGGCACCGCGCCCGATGTCACGGTTCGCATTCGCAATGTAACCTGGGCAGAGGGTAGCCCAAACAAGCCCGCACTGGTCCTATACATCCACAAGCAAGACCCAGTCCTCGCCGAAATCTATAGCTGGGCATCGCCTGATGCGACTTTGATCGGGGTCAATTTGCGCTGGGTTCAAGCCAGCTGTAGCCCAATAGAGGAATGACAATGCAGACCACTCGCGCAATTTTCCGTCAGACCGGTGGCCCCGAAGTCATCGAGTGGATCACAGAGGATTTGCCCGCCCCTGGCCCGGGTGAAGTGACCATTCAACATGGCGCCGTCGGGTTGAACTATATCGACACCTATCACCGCCGCGGCATTTACCCGGCCCCTTTGCCCAGCCCGATGGGACTAGAGGCAGCGGGCACTATTGTCGCGGTCGGCGATAGTGTCGAAGGCTTTGCCATAGGGGACAGGGTCGCGACATTCGGACCATCGCTTGGAGCTTACGCGACGCATCGCAATATCGGCGCAGAGAACCTGTTCCGCTTGCCCGATAGCATTGACGATCAAACCGCCGCAGCCGTCATCCTAAAGGCCTGCACAGTCGAAGCGTTTGTGGAACGCTGCGCCAAGGTTGAGGCGGGCTGGCCTGTTCTGGTCCATGCCGCAGCAGGCGCAACCGGCCTGTTGATGGTGCAATGGCTAAAGCATATCGGCGCGGAAGTGATTGGCACCGTCTCCAGCGACGCCAAGGCCGAGGCGGCCCGCAATGCAGGCGCGCATCACATAATTTACTACAAAGAAGAAGACACCGCCGCGCGCACGCGCGAAATCACAGGCGGCGAAGGTGTGCGGGTCACATTTGACGGGATAGGCCGGTCAACTTGGGAAACATCGCTGGATGCGACGGGCAAACGCGGGCTGATCATCAATTATGGCAATGCTGATGCACCGGTTGGCGAAGTGGATGTCGGTGTGCTCGCGCTGAAAGGCTCATTGTTCAACACGCGCCCAATGCTGTTCCACTATTATGATGAGCCAGCTGAACGGGAAGCGGGTGCCGCTCGGGTCTGGCAAATGTTTGCGGATGGCGCACTGAAAGCGAATATTGGCCAAACTTACGCACTGACAGAGGCAGCGAAAGCGCATAGCGACCTGCAATCCGGGAAGACGACGGGTTCAACCGTGCTGATCCCATGAGCAGGATTACGCCAGTCGCAATCGAGGATTTGCCTGAACAGACCCGCAAGAGCCTTGAATACGCACAAGAGATTATGGGTTTCGCTCCCAATGACGTTTTGACCATGGCGCATTGGCCCGAATTGCTGAGCGCAATGGAGCAATTGGTCGCCGTGATCTACAAGCCGGGTGCGCTTGATCCTGTGCTGAAACGGATGATCGCGACGATCACAAGTGGTGCGGCGGGATGTCGATATTGTCAGGCTCACACAGCCCATGGCGCGGCCAAGATGGCGGGCGGCGACGAACAAAAGATCGCCAGCGTTTGGGAGTATCAATCCAACCCTTTGTTCGACGATGCTGAGCGTGCTGCACTCAACCTCGCGCAAGCATCAGGAACGCAGCCCAATGCAGCTACAGATGCGCACTTTCACGAGCTGGAGCAGCACTTTTCGCGCCAACAGATCATGGAGATCATGGGCGTAATCAGCCTGTTCGGTTTTCTCAATCGCTGGAACGATACGCTCGCGACGCAGCTAGAGGGCGCACCGTTGAACTTTGCATCATCGATCTACTCAGCCGATCGGTGGGAACCGGGTCGGCACAAACGCGAATAGACTAGGCTTTCCAAGCGGCTCCACCTACCCAATCGCCAGCGACACCGCGAAACTCTGAAAAGCTGACTGACTCCCACACACCCGCCGCAAAGTAAGGGTCAGCTTCGAATTTGGCGCGCGCTTCGGCTTCGTCGGTGGCTTTGATCACGAGAAGTGAGCCGATGGTTTCCTCGCCCTGTTTCAAAGGGCCTGCGACCGCATAATCACAAAGATGCGCCTCGACGTGATCAAGATGAGCGGTGAGCAACTGTTCACGCAAAACGGGGGCGCCCTCTGCGTCGTGGCAATAGGCTGCGAATAGCGTCACGATCCCACCTCCACGCATTCAACTAATTCACCACCCGCACCGATAGCAGTCGCTGCTCGACGCCCTTCATACAGAGCGCCACTAAGAGGCGCAGGCGGCCTGATCCAGTCGACATCGCATGCATCAATGTCTTTCACAGCCAATGTCACCAGCGCATTGCCCGGCGGTAACATGCCCTCATGGCGTGCTCGCACTGTCGCTTCGACTGGATAGTCATCGACCTCAACGATCGGCATCCGTGCGTGTTGAAGCATAGTAATCGTCGTCTGCGTATCAGCTGGCTGACCGAACGCATTGTTGATCATGGAATAGGGCAAAGTGTAATCCGCACCGCGCGTCAGCCCCAGTCGATCCGCGTACCAAGTGACACTGGCATCGCGATCAGGCGTCGCCAACACAACGATAAAAATCCGGTCGACAGCCGATCCTGCTCGCGGCAAATCTGTGCCCGGCATATCGTTCAAAACCTGGTTCAAATAGACCATCTCGCGTCCTGTGCCCAAAACCTGCATCGGGATGAAAGCGGGCTCTATGTTCTCAAGCTTTTTGGGCGGGCCAACGATTTGAAAGCCTGCATTTTCGACGACATCCGGCCAGTGCCAGACATCCTCCACCGTGCATTCAAACGCGGCCCAGCCATATGTGCGCGTGGGTTTGAAATCCGCGTGATCGGCCTGTTCGACCAAGCGGAACCAGCATGGCTCGCCGCTTGTTGGACGCAGCACGGCATAGGGTGATCCCGCATTGCCAGGACAGCCCCAGCTGCCTGCCAAATCATCGGAAAGCACATCGTGGTCAACCAGCTCCAGCCCCAAACAATCGCGATAGCCGCGCAGCGCTGCCTCGAGATTGGGCGCTGTTGATAGGCCGCCTAAGATGGTGCCATGCGCAATGCTCATTCGCCAAACTCCGGCTTGCGCTTATCGACGAATGCTCTCGTCCCTTCGGCAAAATCTGGCATGGTGAAAGCATCCGCAAACATCTGCGCGGTTTCCTCACTTTCGGCACTTTGCCCGTCTAGAACGAAGCGGATCATCCGCTTGCTTTGGCGGATCGAATGCGGGCTTGCTGACAGCAATTGTGCGATCGCGTCGTCTGGACTGTCGGCGATCTGTTCGATCAAGCCTATGCGCTCGGCCTCATCCGCATCATGCAGGACGCCGGTATAGAGCATCCGCCGCGCTTGCCCCGGTCCAATCAGATCAACCAACAGCTTTACATCATGCAGTGGGTAGACCAGCCCTAACTTCGCGGGCGTGATTCCGAACCGAGCAGCGCCCGTCGCCACGCGCATGTCACAGGCTAATGCGAGGCCGCAGCCTCCACCAACACAGTCCCCTTCGACCCACGCAATGGTCGGCATATTCAACCTTGTCAGCTTGTGCTGAACGGTGTTGATCGCGGCCTGATTTTCACTGCGCCAGCGCGCGTCATCCTTATTCGCCAGCAGCTCTTTGATATCGGCTCCTGCGCAAAAGGCCCGGCCATCGGCCGCGCGCAGAACCAGCACCCGCGCCTCAGTGTTGCGCTCCGCTTGGTCCAACAGAGCGGGCATTGTTTGCCACATCTCCATATTGAATGCGTTGCGTTTGTCTGCCCGGTCGATGAGCAAATGCGCGACGTTTCCATCCATCTCCAGTCTGAGGGTCAAGCCGGATTCTCCGCCATGAAGTGATCCGCAATCGCTTTGCGTGTCGTTACCCAAACGCCATCATGCGCGCGGACATGTTTGAAGAATTCTTCGAGCGCCCAAATCCGCCCGGGCCGACCGATGATGCGTAAATGGAGGCCAAGACTCATCATCTTGGGATTGCCCTCCTGACCCTCGACATAGACCTGATCAAAATTCGCCTTCGCATAGTCGAGCCATTGATGCGGCGTCAGCGCGGGATCGGTCCACATCTTCATGTCGTTACTGTCGAGTTGATAGGGCACGATGCACATCGGTTTGCCCGGCACACTCTCGCGATCCCAGAAGGGTACATCGCCCGAATAATCGTCCATGTGATAGGTAAAGCCCTCTTCGGATAATAGCCTGCGCGTGTTGTCAGTAAGCAGGTAACGCGAAAGCCAGCCATAGGGGCGCACGCCGCACGTTGCCTCGATACTCGCCACAGCTTTACGGATAAATTCGCGTTCTTGATCCTCATCCATCTTGAACTGGTGGACCCAGCGATAGCCATGGCTGACCGGTTCATGACCCAGTTCAACCAGAGCTTCGGCAATCTCGGGATGGTTCTCAAGGCTAAGCGCGGCAACCGTCCAACTCGCCATAATGTCATACCGTTTGAGCAGCTTAATAATGCGCGGTGCACCGGCCTTGATGCCGTAAAGGTAATTGCTTTCATTGGAGTAATTGCGGATTTTCGATTTTACAAACACGCCTAGTTCATCGACCGGCTCCATCCCGCGATCGCCGCGCGCGATAGTCATCTCGCTGCCCTCTTCGACATTGACGACAACGCTCAGCGCCATCTTGGCCCCATTCGGCCAATCGATCCGTTCTTCTGTAAGAGACATCAGTGCATCTCCTCCCCACCAGAGACATTGAGCGCCTCGCCCGTCACATAAAAAGCATCATCGCTGGCCAACCACAGGCATGCTGCGGCAGTGTCGCTAGGCAGACCGGGCCGCCCCATCGGGTTTTTGGTTGCCATGTTTTCCAGATACGCTTCGACCGTATCAAATCCCAAAAGCTTGGAGAAATAGGCGTTCTGTTGTGCGCCCAGTCCTGTGGTCACATGGTTCGGGCACACTGCATTAACAGTTATGCCGTGTCCGCCCAACTCAACCGCGCTGGCCCGTGTCAGGCCGACCATGCCGTGCTTTGAAGAGACATAGGCTGGCAGATGCGGAAAGCCCGTTTTCGCCGCTTGACTGGCGATGTTGATGATCCGTCCGCCTTTCCCGATTTCGACCATGTGACGCGCCGCTGCCTGAGTGCAGTAAAAGGCGCCTGACAGGTTGACGGATATGACTTGATCCCATTCTTTTGCAGTATCCACTTCGAGCAATGGCTTCATCAAAAAGCCAATCCCGGCATTGTTCACAAACACATCGATATTGCCGAAATACTTTGCCGTTTTGGCGATCAGGTTCTGACATTGCTCTGCATTTGAAACATCGCAAGCAATCGTCGCGACCTTAGCCCCGCGACTGCGCAGCTCATCGGCAACCGCTTCGGCTTCATCATCGATGGTGAGGTCAGAGACGACACAATTTGCGCCTTCATCGGCAAAGGCTTGTAAGATGCCCTGCCCTAACCCCTTTTTCTTGCCAGAGCCTGTGACGACGATGGTTTTGCCAGCGAATTTAGGCACCTTACAGGTCCTGCGTCAGGATAAATTGCGGCGCGTCGGCATAGTCCTGAAAGGGAGCGGCAGCCGCTTGGAAAGTCTCATTCGACACATCCGCGATAAAGTCGTCCATGTTAGTGATGTCGATAATCTCGAAATACGCATAGGGCGGCGGCGTGTCAGGGTCGCCGAACAGGCCGGTCGCTTTGTGCACGGTAAAGCTGTTAACCGATCCCAGCGCGCTGGCCGTCGGCACATCCTTTGTCTTGGCCCATTCTTCATATTCGGCGACGTCTGTGCCGGGTTTCAAGTTGAACGGTACGATAATGCGCATGGGTCGTCTCCCTTATGGATGTGGGGCGCGATAGGCGCCGAGTTTGGTATCAAGTTTATGGGCTACGCGGAACAGACCCGCCTCCGCGCCCGCCGCGCCAACAATCTGCACGCCGATGGGCAAACCGTCATCGGTCCAGCCAGCAGGTATGCTGATCGCAGGCAATCCCGCCATATTGGCAAGGCATGTGAAATCCGCCTGCGCAGCAGGCTCAGCGTCACTGTGTGGGAACGGCGGATTGGGCACAGTGGGCAGGATCAGGAAGCCGTGTTCCTTCACCAAATCCAGCATCCATTCGCGTGTCTCAGTCAGAATAGCTTGGTCGTCTGCCCAATCCTCAACGGATCGGCGCGGGCCATAGGTGAGCAATTTCGCAAGTTTGGCAGATGTCTCGACCCCATGAAGATCGCTGGCCATTCTCCTCGACACTCCAATAAAGCCTGCAAAACGGACACGCGAAAGGAGGCGACGCGTCTTTACAGTTGGCGGGTTTCCAATAGCATTGAGAGCTGCGTCAAATTGCCGCTTAACCGCCGGGTGTACATCGACGCCATGATCGGACAGTCTCACCCCTTCACCGGATAAGTCATCCTCACCAAAGTCGCCGACGATACGCGAGACACGATCCAGCACATCGAGATCGCGCGCCAGTGGCCCAATTGCATCCAACGTCGCATCGGCGGCGATCAAGCCCTGCTGGCTCACCCGGTCTGTCGCCGGCTTAAAGCCGTAAACACCGCAATGCGCCGCCGGGATGCGCACCGATCCCATCGTATCAGTGCCAAGTGCAACATCGCACAGGCCAGCCGCCACCGCAGCCCCGCTACCACCGGACGAACCGCCGGGGGAATAGCCATCGCGATGCGGGTTTATTGTCGCACCGAAATACGGGTTGTCGGTTTTTGAGCCGAGCGCGCCCTCTTCCATGTTGAGGATGCCGGTGATGGCGGCACCTGCCGCTCGCATGCGTTCGACGACCTCCGCATCGGCGTCCGCAATGCGATCTGCCCATGCACCAATTCCCGCGTGAAAAGGCATGCCTTTGACCGCGATATTCGCTTTCACGCCCACAGCAATCCCGGCCAGCGGGCCATCGCTGCCAACCGCCGCGTCATCGCGGAATAGAAAGGCGTTGTAGCGGTCAATCAGGGTCGGATCAGGCATAGCGCATCTACACCCCGCGCTCGTCAATCAGGCGCAGCGGCTTTTGGCGTTTATCGATCTCTGTCACGCTTGCCGTTTCGCCGGGACCGACAAGGTTGACGTCAACCTCAACGCCAAGCCCTTGTTTCAATGTCTCAGACAAAGCTGCCGCGTCCGTGCCGCCATTGCTTTCCAGCGTCACACGCATTGCATCGCGCTGGCTCGCATCTCGCGAAAGGTGGCAGACATATTCGCCGGTCAAATCAGGACGGTTTTCGATGATCGCGCCAATCGCATGGGGGAACACATTGATCCCGCGCAGCTTCACCATATTGTCGCTGCGTCCGCGGAACCCCGCGATCCGTTTGAAAGCGATCTCTCCGCGTCCATCCAATTCATGTGTGATGTCATGCGTGTTAAAGCGAATGCAGGGCGCGATGTCGTCTTTGTATAGGCAGGTCACGACCATATCGCCGGTATCGCCATGGGCGACAGGCGCGCCATTATCGATATCGAGCAATTCGAGATATTGTGCGTCTTCCCAAACATACATGCCGTCGCGGTCAGGCCCCTCGCCTGCGATTGAGCCAGTGTCACCGACGCCATACCAGTCATAGGCTTTCGCCCCGTGCCAGGCATCCTCTGTTGCTTGGCGATCTTCGGTGCCCAAATGGCCGATGACCATCTTAATATCGATCTTGTCGAATAGGCCCAGCTCCTCTGCCGTGCCTGCGAGTTTGCGGACATAATCGACGAAGCCAACGATCGCTGTAACGCCAAAATCAGCCATCAATTGGACTTGGTTGACGCTGCGTGTTTCAATTCCTGTCCCAGCGGAGAGGAACACAGAATTGGTAAATTTGGTGACGGCCTCGCGGATGTAATGCCCGCCATTGATCATGCCGTGACCATAGACAGAGTGGACCACATCATCGCTGTGCAAGCCCATCCAGCGATACATCCGTCCCACCAACAAGTTGCCGACTTCGCGCCCCTTTGGACCAAACATCAACACTTGCGGCTTGCCGGTCGTGCCGCTTGTCGTGTGAAATACGGTGGGTGGGCGCGTTGCAGCCGGTCCCATCCCGTGAAAATCGCCATAAGGACCGTAATCCGCTATCGAAGCCATTAGGTCGGTTTTGTCGTAAACCGGAAGCTTCGCAATATCCGCTAACCCCCGAATATCGCCCGGTTCAATCCCCTGTGCGCCCCAATGACGCTGATAAAAGGGGATTTCCCACCCGCGCTTCATGAGCTTTTTGAACTGCGCATCCTGAATAGCGAAAAGCTCATCACGGCTCATGGATTTGTAGCGCGACACGAATTCCTCCCCGACGGGATAATCGGCCAGCATCTGTTTGTGATCGAGCGCTTCAAAATAGGTTGGGAATGTCATTTCGGGTCCGTGAAATAGTCAAGAGGATCATCGAAGATGCGCGTATCGGCATCAGCGTGTGAAAGGTCCCGGGCAAGGCCGTATTTGGCCGCCGCTTGTGTTTCGGAAAGCGGGTTTTGCGGACTGCCCAGCGTGTGCTCAACCGGATGCGTTTTGCGCGTACCATCTGTGAAGGTGATGGTCAGAGCTTGCGGGAAAAGCGCGTTGCCGTCTGTTGTACCGTCATCGGTCAGGCGCACTTTCGCTGCAATATCAGCAAGCTTGGGCTCGCCGATATCCTTTGGCGTAAACCGCCGCGGATCAATCTTTCCATCGACCAACATCAAAGCGGTGAGATACGGCATGCACAGCCGTGCCCATGCAGAAGTCATGCTGGGCGAATAGGCACGATCAACCAGCCGCCGGATCAAAGGGGGACAAGCGAGTTCGATGCTCTGCACTGCATCCGGGTCAAGTGCCAGCTCAGCCAGTTTACCCAAAGCCGCATGGCTTGCGCGGCCCGATGGGAACGGTTTCACGCTGACTTCAGAAATGCGCCAGACTTGGCCGAGATCCTTGGTGTAGCGAGCGAAATCACCGTCTTCGAAAAGCTTGTAAAAGCCGAACGGTCCTTCCAGCGAATTGTGCGGTCCGCCAAAACCAGCCTTTGCCAAATCACTCGCTGTAACGGCCGCACGGGCAGCGTTGGCGATTTGGAACGGCAGAGTTTCGCTGCCTTCAACATGGGCTTGCATAGTCCCGGCGGCGCTTGAATAAGCGAGGCCCAATGCATCATCCAGCGGTGCGCCATCGATCCGTGCAACCGCAACAGCTGCGCCCATCACACCGCATACGGCAGGGCGGAAAAACCGCATGGCGCTATCAACGCTGAGGCCAAGGCCAGACGCAATATCGACCCCGATTGCAAGCGCGACAAGCGCCTCTTCCGGATCGCAATTGCCGCGACGGTCGATGGCCGCACCCAAAGCTGCCGTGACCACACTCATCGCATGTACGACGGCGGGTTCATGCACTGCGTCCCATTCAAGGCAATGCACACGGTAGCCATTCACAAAGGCGGCAGAGGGCGCGGGTAAACGCTCGGATGTGCCGATCAAGCGCGCCTCGTCACCGCTGCCAAACAGCCGCGCGGTTTGCAGTATGTGAGCTTCGCCGGGCGCATCAGCAGCCGCCGCGCCAATGGTCAGAGTATCACCCAGCAGGCGGATCGCATCGGCTCGCACCGTGTCAGGCAGGACATGCGCAGCCCCTGCGAATTGCAGCAAAGCAGCAGTGTTGTCGGGCGTCGCGCTCATGCCAGCCACTCCTCCAACATTCCATCAATCTCAGCTGCCTCATCTGAGTGTAGCGCGAGGTCAATCGCGGTATCGGCCTGAGCCTTGGTCAGCCCACCCCACTGAGCCAAAATGTGCATTTTCTCGGTAATCTGTTCTTCGCCAACCGGGCGTTCGGGATCGCCCAAAGTGTCGACAATCTCCAGCCCGTTTACTCGCGCGCCAAAATGGGCGGGATAACGCGCGGTAATCGCCGGATCTTCTGCAACAGACACCTGTGCTCTCAAATCAGCCAAAGCCGCAATCGCATCGGGTGTGAAGTCCTCAGGGTTAGCGGGACGGCCATCGGCAATGACAGCCACCGCATGCTGCAATGAGAACTTCGCCTCAGTCTCAGTCTTCGGATTGGGCCGGTCGCAAAATGCCAGCGCATCAGCGAAAGTCTCAACCCGAAAAGGCGCTTGCAACTTACCATCATCGCGCAATTGCAGCGCTGCATCGATGGCCGGATGCGCATGGCGACAGGCGGCGAAGGGCTTAAGGCTAACCCCACCCATCAACCAACTATCAGCGTCACCAGCCAGACCAGATGGCGCGCGCGCCATTGCTTCAAACACCCCCTGTGACCCTTCCAAGATCGCAGCTGGTCCATTGGCACCGCATTCCACATGCAACGCCGCATCGCGCCCAGTGCGCACTGCGTGATAGACATGCCATTGCTTAGTCAGCACATTATCGTGGCGCATATGCCAAAGGCCGCCTGCAACCGAGCCTGCATTGGCCATTGCGTGGGTGTATTGCAGTGGCGAAAATTCCAGCAACGAACCGACAGCCGCGCTAGCGCCAAACACTCCTGCTGTCGCGGTCGGGTGCCAATGTGCGTAGTGATGCGCATCAAAAGCCGCGCCCACCGCAATCATCGCTTCATAGCCGCGCACAGCCGCTTGCAGACGGGCATCCATATCCGCATCAGCTATGCTCATCGCAGCTGGCCAGATGACCGGCCCGGGATGCAGCAATGCGGTGCGATGCACATCGTCCATCTCTAACGCATTGCCGGGATAGGTCGCTTGCTCCCAACCTGCCTTCGATATCTTTCGCCCAACCCGTGCCGCCGCGCCATTGCGAGCCCCCGCCACGCAGGCAAGCCAATCAAGCAAGTGCAAACGTGCGCGCTTTTTCTCGCCATCGGGCACAATGCGCGCTAACCTTCGTCCAAGTTTCGTGAGAAGCGGTTCGCTCATAAAGCACCGCTCCGCCGACTGGTTGCAATTGGGAGTTGAGATTGGCTGACGTCGCCGTGCCATCGAAGAGCAAAACGCCGCGCTACATGCAGGTTGCAGGTGAGTTGCGCGAGGCGATTCTGGCTGGGCGCTATGCCGATGGTCAGCAATTTCCGACCGAAACCGCTTTGTGCAGGCAATACGACGTCAGCCGTTTCACCATTCGCGAAGCGTTGAAACGGTTGCAATTGGAAGGCCTGATCGCGCGTAAGCGGGGTTCGGGCACGGTCGTTCAACCCGCCTCGGCGCGCGGCGGCGCGTTGCATCAACCGCTGTCGAATGTTGGTGAGCTGCTGCAATATGCGCGGGGCAGCGAGGTCAGTTATGCGGAGGTGAATTGCGGCAATCTGCCTAAGAATGTGGCAGAGCAAATCGGCGAAGACACGCATGGTAACTGGCGTTGTTTTCGCGGCATCCGCAGGCAGACGGCAGGCGCACCGCCGATCGCTGTGACGGATGCTTATTTCCATGAAGTCTTGAGCGATGCGGTTGACAGACTCGACTTGGAGGCTGGCACTTTGTTCAGTCAAATTGAGCGGCTCGCCGGGGTGACAATCGGCCGCGTAACGCAAGATATTCAGGCGATCTCCGCAGATACGCAGACGGCGAAAGACCTTAAGATCAAAAAAGGTGATGCTGTCCTGCGGATCGTGCGCTGCTATCTCGATCCCGCTGGCAAAGTTTACGAAATCTCTGTCAGCCACCATCCCGGTGATCGCTTCGCTTACGCGATGCATATCGACCTGGACAACTGATCGGATCATTTTCCGTCCACACCTGCGCCAAGGGATGGGACATTGCCAGGCTGCGGCACTTCGCCATTAAACCGGATGGGAGAGGCGATGTGGTTCGCTCCACCAGCCCCTTCGATCAAGAGGCCGCGCTCGGCGATATGCGGTTCATCCAATGCTTCACGAAAATCCAGCACTGGTGAGAACGCGACGTCTTTATCTGCGAACCAAGTGACCCATTCATCGCGCGATTTGGTGCGGAATGTTGCTCGCAGAAAGGCGATCAGCTCGTCCTGCTCGCCCGCTTCGCGTGCCGCGTGTTCGATCAAATCCTCACGCCCCAAAGCGGTGAGCAGGTTGGTCGCAAACTTCATTTCACGCCCACCCAATGCGACGTGCGTGGCGTCTTTGGTCTCGTAGACCTGATAGAACCCCGCACCTCCAAGTGATCTTTGGCTGGAGGATACAGGGCTTGGCCCGCCCGCGATTGCGGTGCCAGCGGTGTGCGCACACCATGGCAACAAGCTGTCAAACATGGCGCAATCGATATAAGCGCCCTCTCCGCTGGTCGTGCGCCCGACCAGAGCCATGAGGACTGCCGATAATGCCGTCAGTCCCGCCGCCATGTCGGCGCTGGGTGCACCGGGGACAACCGGCGCTCCATCAGGGCCATCATTAACCGCAAGAAACCCTGCAAGCGCTTGAACTGCCATATCATGCGCGGGGTGATGGGCGAGCGCACCCTCCTGCCCGAAGGCAGAAATTGAGCAATAGATGATGTCCGGTTTGATCGCTTTCACTGCGTCATAGTCAAAACCCAAACGCTTCATCACACCAGGCCGGAACCCTTCGACAAACACGTCAGCTGTGCGGCACAATTCGATCAATGCTGCTTTGCCGCTTTCACTTTTCAGGTCGAGTACAACGCTGTCTTTGCCGCGATTGAGATTGGCAAACCATACCGATTGATCACTCTCACCATAGGGCGCGCGCGGTTCCATCACACGCGCCGGATCACCAGCTTGCGGTTCCACTTTGATGACGTTTGCACCGTGATCGGCCATCATGACCGTCATCATCGGGCCCGGCAGAAACTGCGTCAGATCAACGACATTTATACCAGAGAGCTTTCCCATAATGACTTAGATGATACCGCCATCACGCAGCCGGGCAATCGCATCTTCGCTATATCCGAGATCACTCAAGATACCGTCATTATCTGCACCCAACAATGGGGCGGCGCGATTGGGTGGCCGCTTGCCATCCACTTTAATCGGGCTGGCAAGGATTTGAATATTGTCGCGGTCAGGGTGATCGATGCTGTCGCGCATGCCGGTCGTCTCCAGCCAAGGATTATCCAGCGCAGCGCCCAGTTCGTAGACCGGGGCCACAGGCACAAAGCCAGCGAGCAAATCCTGCCAATGCGCCATCGGCTTTTGCGCGATTTCGGCATCGAGCAGCTCAGTCAGATCAGCGCGGTTCGCGAGCCGATCAGCATTGCTGGCAAAACGGGGGTCATCCCGCAGATCGTCTCTGCCCATTTTATCGACCAAAATGTCCCAGAACTTGGGCAATTGGCACATGATGAACATATAGCCATCCGCTGCTTTGAACATCTGGCTTGGCGTAGCGGAGGGATGCGCGCTGCGCGGTGTGCGCCCAGTTTCATCCTGCTCATTCATATACCAAAGCGCGGGATAGCTCGTTTGATGGACTGCCGCAGAAAGCAGATCGGTATCAATGTCGCGCCCCTTACCGCTGCGCTGTGCGTCGAGCAGTGCAGACAACAACCCAATCGTAAAGATCGTGCCGGTCATAAAATCGACCATCGACAGGCCCATTCGCTGAGGCTCACCGCCGGGTTCCCCGGTAACGGCGCAATACCCTGCCTCGGCCTGCATCAGGTAGTCATAGCCGGGCCATTTGGCGCGTTCATTGTCACGACCATAGGCGGATAGATGCGCACAGACGAGCGCCGGGTTCACATCCTTCAATGCGTCATAGGTCAGGCCAAGCTTATCCGGCAGATCGCCGCGCATATTGTTGGCCACAGCATGGCTGTTCGCTGCCAGATCGCGGAAAATCTTCTGGCCCTCAGGCGTGCGAAGATCGAGAGTGAGCGACTTCTTGTTGAGATTGAACGCCTGAAAATACAAGCTTTCCGCCTCTCGCAGGAAATGCGGCCCCACAGCGCGCGCAGTGTCCCCACCACCTTTACCGTTCTTACGCGGAGGTTCAATCTTGATCACCTCCGCACCCAATTGCGCAAGATGCATCGTACCATAGGGACCAGCGCCATATTGCTCAGCGCTGATTATCCGGAAGCCCGCAAGTGGGAGTGCCTCGCTCATACCCGCGATCAGACCGGGTTGGCTCTAAGGTGCTGTTTGGCGATTATCATTCGCTGCATTTCGTTGGTCCCCTCACCAATGCACATCAACATGCTGTCGCGGTAATATCGTTCAATGTCATATTCCTTCGAATAGGAATATCCGCCAAAGACGCGCATGGCCTCTTGGCTGTTCTCAACAGCTGCCTCGGATGCGAAATATTTGGCCATGCCAGCTTCGAAATCGCAGCGCTCACCAGAATCATAAGCTTCCGATGCGTCAAGCGTCAGCAGGCGCGCCGCACGCGCCCGCGTCACCATCTCGCCCAGCTTCAGCTGAATTGCCTGATGTTGAGCAATAGGTTTGCCCATCGTTTCGCGTTGCTGCGCGTATTCAGTAGCAAGACGCAGTGAGCCTTCCGCAAGGCCAACCCCGCGCGCCGCAACATTGATCCGGCCCAGTTCGAGACCGCCTGTCGCTTGGAAGAAACCCTGCCCCTCTACGCCGCCGATCAATTGATCAGCCGGGATGCGGTAATCTTCCATGATCAGCTCAGCGCTGTCGATGGCCTTATAGCCAAGCTTGTCGAATTTCTTGCCGGTGGTCAGGCCATCACGCTTGTCAGCGATAAACAAGCTCATGCCCTTATATCGCGGATCGGCGTTGGGATCGGTCTTCACCAGCATCGCAAAACACTGGCCATTCAATGCATTTGAAATCCAAGTTTTGGTGCCGTTGATCACATAATCATCGCCATCTTTCACCGCGACAGTTCGGATCGCCTGAAGATCGGTGCCCGCATTCGGCTCTGTCAAAGCGAGCCCCCCACGGATTTCACCGCTTGCAAACTTTGGCAGCCATTTCATTTTCTGTTCTGGCGTGCCGAACCGCTCAACTGCTGCTGCCATGATGAGGTGCGAATTGAAGATGCCAGTGATCGCCATCCAGTGGCTGGAAATGCGCATCACAATTTTAGCATAGGTCGTCGCTGGCAGGCCAAGACCGCCATATTCCTGACCGATAGTCGCGCCAAACAAACCCATCTCAGCCATTTGATCAACCAGCTTTTCCGGCCACAAATCATTGTGGTCGTGATGCTGGATCACAGGGATAACTTCGCGCTCCATCCAGCGGTCGATCGCATCCATAAAGGCGCGTTCTTCAGCAGGATCGATGGTGCGGATCTGATCTTCAAGATTTGCGGCAGTTGCCATGATTGATTCCTTTAGGGGAGATTTCTAGTCGTCGAGACCACCAAAGCCGCGCTTCCACACAAGCACAGTGCGCTTGTAATGGCTGACGACTTCGCCGTGCTGGTTCTTGCCGACGGTTTTAAAGGTCACGATGCCTTGTTCAGGGCGACTCTTGCTTTCGCGCTTTTCCAGAACTTCGCTTTCGCAATAGATCGTATCGCCAACAAAAAGCGGTTTGGTCATACGCACTTCGTCCCAGCCCAGATTGGCGATCGCTTTGCCGCTGGTGTCAGAGACGCTCATGCCGGTCATCAGCGCAATAGTGAAAGGGCTGACCACCAAAGGCTTTCCAAACTCAGTGTCCTTAGACAACTCATAGTCGAAATGCGCAGGGTGGGTGTTCATGGTGAGCAGAGTGAACCACACATTGTCCGCATCCGTAATGGTGCGTCCGGGGCGGTGCTCATAAACGTGACCTTCCACGAAGTCTTCGAAATAGCGGCCTTGCACTTCTCGAAAACGGCCTGGGGAAACTTCGATTACGCCATCACGCATTGGTCAACTCCTTGTGCCGCGCAATGATCGCGCGATATTTTTTGATAAATGGCGCCTCTAACATGCGACCATTAAACCGGATTGCGCGCTCCCCGCCTGCTTCATATGCGGCAAGCGCCTCGCGCGCCTCTTCGACTTCAGCTTCGCTTGGCGCAAAAGCTTGCTTGATTGCGGGCAATTGCCGCGGGTGAATGGCGGCTTTGCCGACAAAACCGATAGCCTGAGCACGCGCGCATTCATCGGCGAGGCCAACCTCATCATCAAGCTTGATAAAAGGCACATCGATGGCAGGCTTGCCCGCTTCGGCACAGGCAAGAATGAACTGTTGCCTAGCTGTTAAAAGTGGCTCCCAAGCCAGCTCTACGCCCAGCTCACCAGAAAAGTCTCCGCCGCCAAACATCATGGCCGTGACATGTTCGTGTTTTGCAATCTCTAGCGCATGACGCAGGCCTTTTGGCGTTTCAATCAGGGGGATTAACTCCGGACACGCATCGCCCAAGGCACCGACAACGACATCGATCTCTGCCGAGGCCTCAACCATCGGGACCAGCAAAGTTTCTGGCAATGTGTCGTGCTCGCTTAGAATTGCGAGATCGCGCACTCCGGCTGCGGTTGTCACTGCGTTGATACGTATCGCCCAACCAGCTCGGTCTGCGGCAATTTGTGCGAGCGCATCATTGCGCGCACTCACCTTATCCTCGGCTGCAACCGCATCTTCCAGATCGATGACCGTTAGATCGGCGCCGCCCGCTTTCGCTTTGGCAAAGCGGTCACTGCGTGAACCGGGCACAAACAAGAGGCAAGAGGCTGTTGTCACGAGAATCGGTGCGTCCTTATTGTCGAATTTGATAATTTTGAAGTTCTCTCTTCACAATTTGTCCGGACAAATCTAAAGTCAAGGACGAAATGACAATTTGTCCGGACAAATTTTGTCAGCGGGCACGATCCAGGAGGGTATTTATGAACTTCACAAAGCCACTTTTGATTGCATCCAGCCTGCTCGCCAGCGTTGCAGCGATGACTGGAACGGCCTCTGCGCAGACCCTCGACCCCAATGTTCCAGAAGATGCGCTCGAGATTTCCAAGAGATTGCAATGCGGCGTCTCAGCCGAAGAGCCAGCCGTATATCACTGGTCTGGCAATATCTATGGCCGATCACCCGGCGTTCGCGATAAATTGTTGTTCCGCGGCGAAGGTATGAACATTCGCCGCTGTGTCGAAGTAACTGACCCAGAGCGTGGCACCGGCTGGCGCTTAATCAGCCGTGAAGTGATGCTCATGCTGGATCCGGAAACCGGTGAGGTCGTCGATGAATGGGAGAACCCATATACTGGCGAGACGGTTTCGGTCATGCAAATCCACAATGACCCAGTGAATGGCCGCCCCAACTTCCCAAGAGGTGCAGACGGAACACCATTTTCCATGTCCACGTTGCGCGAAGATGGTCCGTTTGTTTTTATCCCGTTCGAAGTGCCTTTGTTCTACACTAATCCACTTGGCGGCGACTATCAGGCAAATGTCGGCAACCAATATCACGCGATGGAGATCTTCGATTTCGCGGCGCTCAAAGACGAGCTTTATGATTCTAGCCTGCCGACGGCCTATCCAATGATCAGCTGGGTTCGCATTTCACCCTGGGCACCATGGATGGAAATGGGCGGGCGTCCGGGCCAAATGGTGTTCAACGCAATGGGCCGTAAACTACCGGGTGGCTTTGAAGCATTGCCCGATGTGCTCAAAGATGAAATCCGAGAAAACTACCCGATCTATGAAGAAGCGCCGCCCATGGATGACATGCGTCGGAACGAGACGACTTGGACCAAGTTCAAGCTTTTGACGGATGCCGCACGCGCCGAGAGTGCCGAAGGTCCCGAGACAGCGTCCGAAGAATAAGCGCAAGAACAGATGCTATGATGCCAACACGCCGCTCTTTCCTCGCTGGAGGCGGTGCGGCGCTGTTGGCAGGGGCCGCACCGCGCGCCGCATGGGGTTCAACGCAGGCCGATGTCGCAATCATCGGCGCTGGTTTGGCGGGGCTTAACGCGGCGCATATTCTTGAACAGGCAGGATTGCGCACTGTCACGATTGAGGCGGAGCGTAGGATCGGCGGGCGCCTTCACACGCTGGATGATCTCCCTGGTGCACCTGAGGCAGGCGGCATCCAAGTCGGCGCGCGCTATCAGCGGCTCCACACCATTGCCGACCGGCTGGGAATCGCACGCGATACGGGTGAGGGGGCAGGTGCTGGTCGCGTTCAAGTGCCCGGCAATTTGTACCACATTAATGGACAATCTGTGGCCAGCGAAGGGTGGCAGGCCAGCGCGGCCAACACTTTACCCGATGATAAACGTGACGTTGAACCAGCATCATTGTTGCGCGCATATCTAAGCCCATTGCCGCGGTTTGAAAACACATCGGACTGGCTAAACACCTCAATCGAACACGACATTTCCCTGCACCAGATGCTGTTGCAAGCCGGCGCAAGCGGTGAAGAAATGCGATTGATAGAAGCCAATCTAAACGGCAATTCGCTCGCCGGACTTTCGCGAGTTCATCTAGCTCGATCCGTCGCGAATTTCCGCGCCGGAGCAGGGCCGGTTTCTACCATTACAGGCGGCTCACAGAGGTTGCCGGAAGCGATGGCTGCAGAATTGCGCGAAGCACCGCGATTGGGCGAACGGGTCACGGCCATCATGGAAGAGGATGACGGCGTAACCATCCACCTGACCGATCATACCATTCGCGCAAAGCACTGCATTTGTACGATTCCCTTTTCCGCACTGCGGCACATCGCAATGTCCGCAAGGCTTACGTCCGCAATCGCGCGCATGGTCGCCGGTCTGCCCTACACCCGCGCCAGCTTCGCCTATATCGAAGCTCGCAGTGCGTTTTGGCGCGAGGATGGATTGCCGGACACATTGTGGAGCGATGATCCGCTGATTGGGCGCGTCTTTGTGCTTGGCGATGGAGACCAAACCGCGCCGCCCATGCTCAAACTTTGGACAACAGGCGCTGGGGCTGATCTGCTCGACCGGATGCCTCGCGAAGACGCGGACCGCACTATCATCAACAAGATCGAGACAATGCGCCCCTCTGCGCGCGGGAAACTAAGAGTGTTGCGCCATTTCAGCTGGCAGAAATCCAGCTCAGCGCGCGGCATTTATCATCACATTGGAACCGGCATGGCCCGTGACCTTGCCGCCGCGACCAACTGGCAGGGCAATCGCCTGAATTTTGCAGGTGAGCATCTGGCGCAAAGCTCCAGCGGGATGGAAGGCGCGCTCGAAAGCGGAGAGACCGCCGCCCATCGCGTGCTGGAACTCAGCTAAAAGTACATTCGTTGCACAGTCGTCCACAAAAAAGGGGCGGAAGCCCCAGCCCCCGCCCCAGTGCGTCCAACAGTAAAGTCTGGATCAGAATTTGAGCCGCGCGATAGCGCCAAACCGACGACCCAAACGGTTGTTGATTTGAAAGCCTCGCGATTGACCAGCTGAGCTGAGCGTAAAGCCATTGGCGATATTCGTGCCATTCACAACAAAGCTGCCATTGCCACCCGTCGGATCAATAAAGCGCAGCACACCCAGCGGCGCGTTCTCATCGGTCAAGTTCTTGCCATAAATAGTAAGGCTGAGATTTTCGCCATATTTGAACGTTACGCGAGCATCGAGCTCGAACGCTTCACCGGATTCGGCAAGGTTTTGAACCTGTGCGAAGCGGCTCGAGAGGTAGTTACCATTGAGCGAGAAGACCGCGCCAAAATCATCGCTTAGCGCGGTTTCGTAGTCAGCATAGAACGCAGCTTGATGACGGGCCTGACGCGGCAGACTCTGCCCGGTCAGATCAGGATCGCCGAACACCGCACCTTGGGTCGCCTCTGTGCCGGAACTGAATTCGGTATCCGTCCACGCATAACTGCCGCCAATGGTCACACCGGGAAGCGATGCAGGGGTCCATACCGTGTCGATCTCAATCCCGTAAATGTCGACATCGCCAAGGTTCGCGGTGACTGATCCCGTGGTGCTAGCCGCGCCCAGTGCGGCAAGGTTTTCGGTCAGCTGATAGTCTTGAAGGCTCGAATAGAACGCAGCGACGTTGAAGATGAGGTTGTTGTTGAGGAAGGCATTTTTCGACCCCAATTCAAACTGCCAAACCGATTCTTCATCAAACGTACCGAAGCCGAACTCAAAGCCTTGCGCACCGTTAAATCCGCCCGGCTTGGTGCCGCGCGCGGCGCTGGCATAGATCAAATTGTCGCGGGTCGCTTCGAAATCCAGAATGAACCGCGGCGTGATCGCGTCAAACTGCGCCTCAACATCAAAAGCAGAGCCATCCGCGAGACTGGTCAAACCGCCAGTGTCGAAATCGAACACACGCAGACGCCGCGTCTCTTCCGCCCAGCGCAGTTCTGCTGTTGCGGTCAAACGGTCAGTCAAATCATATGTGGCCGATCCGAAAACCGAGAAGTTTTCGATCGTCGTTTCTTCGGGATCAATCGGGCCAATATCGAAGCCGCCACCCAGATTGATGACCGTGAATGCTGGCACACCCAATGCCGCTGCGATCTGAGCAATGGTCGCCTGACCCGACGCCTCAACCGCGGCCTGACGCTCAGGTGTAAAGGCGCCAAGCAGACTTTCATCGCGCTGATTGTTGCGGAAATAATAGCCGCCTACGCGCCAACGAAAAGGCATATCTGCGGGGGAATCCAACCGGATTTCGGCCACATAGGTGGTCTGCCGGTCATCATCGGTGGTGGTGAAATCAAAAGGCAGCAAGACCACGCCAGTTGCACCTGGGAAAATGAATGGCGCAGGAAATGGCGCAGCAACCGATGCGGTGCCGAATGACCCAGGCTGTCCATCGCTATCCAACTCGTCGCGAAATTCCTCACGGGTGTAACCCAATGTGGAAACCAGCGTGTAGCCGTCCAACTCAAACTCGTTGTTGAGCGAGAAGAAGAATTCCTCACGCTCAATCCCGCCGCCAGCGCCCAGCGTATCGGAAATCTGTGGTGACCCGCTCGGGTTAGGTACCAACGATGGCACAACGCCTTGGAAGAACGGCTGGACGCCGCCCAAGTCAGTGCCGCCCGGCACATTCACATTGAGGTTTTGGAAGCCAAACAATCCAATTGGGAAGTGGCCGTCATCATCCTCGTTATATGCCACGCGAATTTTCGAGGTCCAGCCATCGACAGGGCGAATTTCCAGAGTGCCGCCGATGCTGAATGAAGACTCGTTGCCTAAGGATGGGTTGATATTGCCGGGCCGGTCAAATTCACTCTTAAAGTCGTAGTACCGCGCCGCAATCGAGAAAAAGACCCGGTCATCAATGATAGGTCCGCGAACATTGCCGAGGACTTGATACAAGTCATCCTCGCCGATTTCGACACTCAATTCGCCGCCGAAATCATTTGTCGGTTGGCGGGTCGTGATGTTGATCGCGCCGGAATAGGTGTTGCGTCCAAACAGTGCGGATTGCGGTCCTTTGATGATTTCGATGCTGTCGATATCGCCAAAGTTCAAGCTGCGGATGGACTGCGTAACATTGACGTTATCGACAAACACCGAAACGCCGGAATCGCCCAGAATGTTCGCCTGCCCACGAATGATCGGGCGATCAAACTGGCGACCAAAAGGCGTGTCAAACACAAAGCCCGGCGTGCGGCGGGACAATTGCTCAATATCGGTTATGCCCTGCTCAAAGAGGTCTTCGCCAGTGAACGCAGAGACCGCGATCGGAACATCCTGAATGCTCTCTTCAGTCTTGCGCGCCGTCACGATAATGACGTTTTCATTCTCCGGTGCAGAAGCCTCTTCATCCACGCTAGTCGCAACATCTTGAGCCAAAAGTCCCGCAGGTGTCATCATGCTGGCCGTCAAAAGCGCGCCACGAATAAGGTTGTTCATTGTTGCCTCCCATTGTGTTGCCGAACTCCCGATGCGGCAACTTTCGATCCACATATATAGATCAGCTGTATCTCAAAATTTGTCCAGACAAATTTTTCGACGGAGGCATCAGATTGCAAATATCCGGACGGCTTGTTGTCCTAAGGCAACGGTTTTGCGTTGCCCAAAAAGGCTGTTGCCAGCAGGAGAAGATAGACAATCCACACCCAAATCCGAGTGCGGTTCATCGTCTTAAGCAGGGGGATCTCTGTCTCATCACTTGACCCTTGCTCCAGCACGGCAGTAAGTTGCGCACCGACAGGCTTGAAGCTGAAATCGATCATGATGGCAGCCACAAAGATAAAGCCGAATAGAAGCGCTTTCCAAGCCAACCAATCGGCCGATAGAGGCGCGTCCAGCCAAAGGCTTTGAGCACCGAGCCAAAGGTAAAACCCGCCGACGATCCAGCGCAGCCAACCCTCAACAGCGCGGTTGCGCGCCGCACGCGGTGTTTGATCATGCCAATGCGAATCCCAAACCAGCCATAGCCAGAACAGCCCGACCGCCCATGCCCCCCAAAGCATCACGCTGGGCACATCCCACCAATTGCCAACATCAACCACGCTAAGTGAAAGTGGCACCATCAATGCCCACGCGCTGCGCGGTGTCATATCGACCAGAACCAGTAATTTCAGCAACGCGATCCGTTGTTCCAGCGTGTATTGATCGCGCTTACGGAAATGCTGCCCCAGCAGAAACACACCGACATCAGCGCCCAACCAAAGCACAAATAGCAAGAGGTGCGCATACACCAACACGGCGTATGGCTGAATGATCAAGTCCACGAACATCTCCCAAGAGTACTAAAGTTACCGCAACCGATGAGGTTTTGGAACAACACCGAACGAATTGTCCGGACAAATATATCAAAACCGCTTGACAAGCTAGGAATTTGTCCGGACAAATTTAGCCTCATCACGCCGGCCATGCCGAAAAAGCAAACCTGTCCAAGTGACGGAAGGACTATACATGCTGAAGACTCGTACGGTTAAATACGCCTTTATGTTCGCCACTTCCGCAATCGCTTTGAGCGCTGCATCCAATGCTTCTGCGCAGGAATCGATTGATGATACCACTGCGCAACAGCAGGAGGATGGCAACGCAATTATCGTCACAGCGCAGCGGCGCGAACAAAACCTGCAAGATGTCCCCGCAGCCGTAACCGCGCTGGGCGCAGAGCAGCTTCAGGCGCGGCAGATCACCGACACAAACGATCTGCAAGCGCAAGTTCCCGGCGTCGTCATCACCACTGGAACCGGCACAGCGTCATCGGCGCGCATCTTCTTTCGTGGCGTCGGCGAGGATGAATCGCGCGGCGCAATCGACCCTGCTGTCGGCATCTATATCGACAATGTCTATCTGGGTCGCACAGTCGGATCGCTGGTCGACTTGGTCGATATCGAACAGGTCGAAGTGCTGCGTGGGCCGCAAGGCACATTGTATGGCCGCAACACCAATGGCGGCGCGATCAAGGTCACCTCAGTTCGTCCGCAATTGGGCGAAACGACTTTCACTGGCAGTCTGGGATATGGCAATTTCGATCGGATCGAAGCCAAAGGTTCAGCCAATATAAGCTTGGCTGACAGTCTTTCTGTGCGCTTCTCGGGCCTTTATCGCGAGCGTGACGGCTATCACACCCTCAACCCCAATGGCGATTTCGCAGCACAAGCGGGAACCGAAGTTGGCGGCGAAGAAGTCTTTGCCATTCGCGGCAGCTTGTATGGCGAATTGGATGACAATTGGAGCGCGCTTGTCATCTTCGATTACACAGCCGACAACAGCGATCCGACACCAAGCTCGCTTGCCGCTGGCAGCACCAATCCTGCGATAACGACAGATGTTGACCAAGACATCTTCACTATCGAACCCGCAGCCGGTGTCACATGCTCTGCTGCAACGCCCGTCAATTTTCAGCCCATCGGCTGTGTGACGAATTTCAACAGTGACGTCGAAGCATTCGGTGCCTCGATCCAGCTGACCGGCGAATATGACAATTTCTCTGTCACATCGATCACCGCGCTGCGGGCACTGCAAGACGATCTGTCGAGCTTCATCAGCTTCCCGTTCTTCCAGCAAACCGAACAGGATCAGTTCAGTCAGGAACTCCTGTTCAACACCGATTTTGCCGGGCCGTTCAACTTCACTGCCGGCGCGTTCTATTACAGCGAAACGGTCAATCTGGATTACGTTTTCGTCTTCCCGTTTGAAAATGATGTTGAGACAGAAAGCTTCTCGCTGTTCGCTCAAGGGACATTCGACGTCACCGACGCTCTGGCTCTAACTGGCGGATTGCGCTGGACGACCGAAGACCGCGAATTCCGCGGCAATGCTGGCGGGCCGCTTGCTGGGTTTGGGTCCAACATAACGGGCTCAGCTGACACCGATAATATCACGTGGACGGCCAAAGCGGATTATTCCTTCACTGACGACATTCTGGTCTATGCATCCTATTCAACGGGCTTCAAATCGCCCGGCTTTTCGCCTGATTGCTTTAGCCCGGTCGCCTGTTTCCTAGGTGTTGAAGAGGAAGAACTCGACAGCATCGAAGCTGGTGTAAGGACGCAATTTGCTGATGGCCGCGTCACACTTAACGCGACCTATTTCTACAACGATTATCAAAACCTCCAGATCAGCGGCACTCTGCCAACAGGCGGCTTCACCCGGATCAATGCGGGCGAAGCGCGGATTCAGGGCGTTGAGGTCGAAGGCAGCGTGAACCCGGTCGATGGTTTGACCATTTACGGCAATGCCAGTTGGCTTGATGCGGAATATCAGTCGCTGAACTTTGCGCAGGCCGGCCTTCTGTCAGGTAGCACCACTACCACTGCGGGCCTTGCCTGTGGAACCATCGGAGCCACCCCTGCCACTCCAGAGTTTGAACAGGCGATCATCGATTGCGCATTGGGCCTCGACCTCAAAAACGCGCCTGAGATCAAAGCGCTGGTCGGTTTCAACTATGAATTGGCCGTTGGCAGCGGCGAGATCTTCTTCGGCGGAGATGCCGCCTATGAAGACGATACATTCGGCCTTGTCGCCAATGTGCCGGGAACCGAACAGGAGCCGGGTCTGCGTCTTGATGCGCGGATCGGATATCGCTCAGAGAATGATCGCTGGACGGTCACATTGTGGGGCAAGAACTTGACTGACCGCGAATATTTCCGCGCCAATACATTCGCTGGCGGATCGCAAAGTCAGGTCTTCGCTGCACCGCCGCTGACTTTCGGCGTTGATTTCGGCTTCAACTTTAATTGACGTGAGCCATCCACTTCTCTCCACGGGCCGGTCTCTGCTTGCAGGGGTCGGCCTTTTCCTAGCATCGGCGTTGGCAGCTCAGCCCGCCGGTGACCACGGAGTTGAACCGTGGACGGAGAGCGTGGTCAGCGTTGCGGAATTTGAGCCAGCGACGGCTTTGTTTCGGTATGTAGGTGAGTGGCGGCTGGTTCAATCAGGCGCGATTGCTCCGAGCGAGATGAGCTACTGGCAATTGCCCGATGAGGCTGCCGGAACTTTCGAGCGCTGGTGTGCGCCAGAGGCGGATACAGGATGCATCCGCTTCGTTCGCCTCACCGGGATCGAACGAGAGCCCATCCGCCCCGCTGCGCGCCCTTGGGACACAGGCGGCATCTATTCGATTATGGTGCGCAGCGACAATGTGCCTGATCTTTACGACCAAGCGATAGAGCTTGGCTGGTGGGCCGAAAGTCCCCCGATCCGGTTTCAATTCGGGACATCGGATCTGCGCAATGTGGTGCTGACCGGACCGCATGGCATTCACGTGGCGGCCTATGAACGGATCACGCCGGATTTCACCGCGTTTCCCGTGGGCCGGATCAGCCAAGGCTTCAACGCAATGCGCATGGTGCGCGACCGTCCAATTGCTCGCGACTTTTACCACGATACGCTGGGCTTTGGCGTTCTGTTTGACAGCGATCGTGAGCCGGAAGAACCCGCATTATCGAACCTCAGCATCCCATTTAACTTCACGCCCAACATCGTCCGCGCTGCCGCTGCTCTGCAACCGGCACTGCCGGGCGAAACAGGCCGCGTCGAAGTGATGCAGATCACCGGATTTACAGGCCGCGATCATTCAGCCCGCGCCTCTTTGCCCAATCTTGGTATCATCTCAGTGCGCTATCCAGTGCGCGATCTGGTCGCCTATCGTGCGATGTTGGAGGCTAAGGGCATTGCCTTTGCTTACGAAGCAAAGGATGTTGTGATTGATGGGATTGGCACAGTGGATGCTTTTGCCGTGCGTGACCCCGATGGAAATTTGACGGAGTTTTATGGTGTCAGCGACTGAAACCCCGAACATCAAAGAAGCCGGCGAATTCTCAAAAGCGTGGACAGTCCTTCTCGCAGGCGTGTTGGGCGTCGCGTGCGGCGCTTCGCCGATCCCTTTTAATGTCATCGGTTTCACGGTCGAACCGCTGATCGCTGAGTTCAATTGGACGCGGACGCAGATCCTGTTTCCGATCACCATTTTCGGGGTAATTGCTAGCCTGCTAGCGCCATTCTTTGGCTCTTTGGCCGACAAACACGGTGTGCGCCGCGTGGCCCTTTGGTCATTGGCCGCCTTCGGGCTTTCTTTTGCCGCGATCAGCCTGACGCCAACAGCCGCAGCCAGCGCGCCGCTATACGTCTATTACGCTTTATGGGTGCTGGTCGGCCTCGTGGGCATCGGCTCCACGCCTGTCACTTGGAGCCGGGCGATCAACCTGTGGTTCTTTAAACATCGCGGATTGGCGCTTGGTATCTTGCTGCTTGGCACAAGTCTGGCAGCGATTGTGGTGCCGAAATTAGCCGTGTGGGCAATCGAAACGCAAGGGTGGCGCGCCATGTTCGCGATTGTGGCTACGTTGCCGCTGATTGTCGCATTGCCCATTGCCTATTTGCTGTTCCGCGAACCACGCGCCGATGAACGGCCCAAAGCCATTGAAAGCGCCAGCGGAAAGCTAACCGGTGTTTCGCTGGGGGCAGCTTTGCGCGATTACCGCTTTTGGTTGATCTGGCTCTCCATCGCCATGGTCGCGACCGCTTTTGGTGGTGCGTTTATCAATATGCCAAGCATGCTGAGTGACCGCGGTTTGGATCAGCAGACAGCCGCCAGTGTGATGGGCGTTTTGGGAATTGGTATCCTGACGGGGCGGCTTGCGACGGGCGCATTGCTCGACCGGTTTTGGCAGGGTTTCGTCGCATTCCCGTTGCTGTGCCTACCAGCGGTCTCTTGCGTAATCTTATTAAGCGGCGATGTGACTTTCACAATGGCCGCGCTTGCCGGTTTCCTGCTTGGTTTTGCAGCCGGTGCAGAGAGCGACCTCATCGCCTATCTGACGGGCCGATATTTTGGGATGGCCAATTACGGCAAAATCTACGGCATGCTGTACATGCCGTTTGGCCTGTTCAGTGCAGCGTCGCCGGTCATCTATGCCTATGTCCGCGACACAACAGGCAGTTATGATGCCATCCTCGAAGTGGCAATTTTCGCCTTCATTATTGGCGGGGCGTTGCTGTTATTCTTAGGCAAATATCCCGGAAACCTGCCCGAAGACGAAAACGACACACCCGCCCCCGCATTTGATCCGCAACCGGAGACAGCCTGATGGCAACGCTCGCCGAAACCACTCTCACCGATAGCTTGATCGCATCAGGCTCCGAAGTGCTGACCGATGAGGTCAGCTTGGATTTCTACGCGCATGACATTTATGGGCGTGGTGCTGACCTTGCCGCGGTGGTTCGCCCGTCTGACAAACATCAGCTCGCTGCCGCAGTCAAAGCGGCAACCGATGCAGGTCATCCGGTTGCGCCGCGCGGCGGGGGAATGAGCTACACTGGTGGTTATACGCAGGACACGCCGGGTGCGGTGCTGTTCGATCTGGCGCAGATGAACCGCGTGATCGAAGTCGATGATATCAACATGACCGTGACGGTAGAGGCTGGTTGCACCTGGGCCGCTTTGCGTGAGCGGCTAGCACACCACGGTTTGATCACGCCGATGTGGGGCACGCTTTCGGGGCTAAAGGCGACCATTGGCGGCGGGATGAGCCAGAACGGCATTTTCTGGGGCACGACCCGTCACGGCTCTGCTGTGCAAAGCTGCACCGCGCTGGAAGTGGTTTTGGCCGATGGCACTTTGCTGTCCACCGGTAAGAAACACACTCGCCCCTATGGTCCCGATCTGACCGGGTTGTTCCTTGGCGACACAGGGGCATTGGGGATCAAGGCGACGGTCACGCTCAAGCTCATCCACGAAGCTGATTTTCATGGCTATGCCAGCTTTGCCTTTGACGATGCCGCCGGTTGGTTTGCGGCCTCCAGCGAAATTGAACGGCGCGGTATTGCGACCGAGTGCTTTGGCTTTGACCCCTATCTCAACGCGATCAGGATGAAGCGCGACAGCTTGACCAGCGATGCCAAACAGTTGGTTGGCATGATGAAGAAACAGGCCAAGGTCGGGGGCGGCGTTCTCAACGCGCTGAAAGAAGGAGCAAAGGTCGTTGCGGCTGGCCGAGATTTCTTGAAAGACGCCAACTTCTCGCTGCATGTCCTCGCCGAAGGGCGCATCCAAGCAGCAGCCGATGCCGACATCAGCATCGCGCGCGAGATCGTTACGATGCATGGCGGGCGCGAGGTTGAAAACACCATTCCCAAAATCATCCGCGCCAACCCCTTTGGGCCGCTCAATTCAATCCTTGGCCCTGATGGCGAACGCTGGGCACCGATCCACGGCCTTGTCTCACATAGCCGTTCAGCAGAGTGCTTTGCCGCGTTCGATGCATTGTTTGCTAAGCATGCAGAAGAGATGGACCGGCTTGGCGTGCATTACGGCACTTTGATCGCAGCCGTCGGCGGAGCGGGCATGGTCATCGAACCATGCCTTTATTGGCCCGATGCCAGCAATCCGGTAATCGACGATACGATTGAAAAACCGCATCTCAAAAAGCTGACCAAGCACAAACATAACGAAGATGCATGGGCGCTAACGCAGAGCCTCAAAAAAGCGATCGTTCAGATCTTCTTTGAGCACGATGCAGCGCATTTCCAGATCGGGCGGACATACAAATATCGTGAGAGCCTGGAGCCGCGCGCCGACGCTTTGTTGAAAGCGGCGAAGGCAGAGCTGGACCCGCGCGGTTTGATGAACCCCGGCTCGCTTGGCTTGTAGTGCGGGCTAGGGATCGAGCCGATAGATGACACTAGAGCTCGACCGCAGGCGCGCTATGGCTGCTGGATTGTGCGCGGGGATAAGCGGGATAGCCGCTTCGCACACCCCGTTGGCTGCAAATGAAGGAAATGACGTGACTGACACCACTGACCATGGGGCAACCTATTCAGCGATGGCGATGCAGCTAACCGCGCGATCATTGGAGCAATTGCCCGATGCCGCCGCTGCTCGTGCTGCGATGATCGAACATATTGCCGCGATCGAAGGGCAAATCCGCACCAGCTCAATCTTTGTCGCGCAATATGCGGGAAAGCCGGTGAAGCTCGTCGTGCTGCCGGAATATCTCTTCACGTCCTATCCCGGACGCATCTCAATCCCGGATTTCGCCGCGCGTGTCGGCTGGGCGGCGGATGGCCCGGAATATGAGGCGTTAGGCGGTGTGGCACAGCGGCTGGGCATGTTCGTGTCCGGCAATGCCTATGAGGTCGATGAGGCGTTTCCCGATTTCTATTTTCAGACCAGCTTTATCGTCGCGCCATCGGGCGATGTTGTGCTGCGCTATCGCAGATTGCTGTCAATGTTTGCGCCCAGTCCGCATGATGTGTGGGACGCCTATCTCGACAAATATGGGTTGGAGGGTGTGTTCCCTGTCGCCAAGACCGAGATTGGTAATCTCGCCGCGATTGCGTCTGAGGAAATCCTCTATCCCGAAATCGCGCGTGCACTGGCTTTGCGAGGGGCGGAAGTGTTCTGCCACTCATCCTCCGAAGTGGGATCACCCATGGCAACCAACAAAGACATCGCCAAACAGGCGCGCGCGTTTGAAAATCTTGCCTATGTCGTCTCTGCCAACACCGCCGGAATTTCGGGCACGACAATGCCTTTATCGAGCGCAGAAGGAAACAGTCAGGTGGTCGATTGGAAAGGCCGCGTAATCGCGCAATCAGGCGATGGCGAAACCTTCACGGCCTTTGCCAGTGTCGACCTTCGCGCTTTGCGAGAGGCGCGCCGCACCCCTGCCATGACCAATTACCTCGCGCGCCAACGGCCCGCATTGTTTGCCGAGGCCTTCGCAGCGGCAGCGGCACCGTTTCACGGCCCTGGTGGGATGATGCAAGATGGTGCAGCGGTGATCCCGGATCGCGACTATTTCAAACGAACGCAAGGCGATGTGATTGATCGATTGGACGCTGCCGGTTTAATTTAGAGCAGGATTGATCTGATGCAGCACCGCAATGTCCGTGGCAAAATCCGCTACACATCGGCAAAGCCGGGGATGGAGGGCAAGGAGCGCGGGCGTGAGTGGTTCAACTTTTCGCACCACGCTGATGGCTCTGTGATTATGACCGCGCAATGTGAGATCGAAGACCCCGATCCCACAGTTCTGCGCAATATCACCTGCCATATTGGTCCGGATCGCAAACCGCATAATCTGCTGGTGCACTTAACATTGGGCGATGAGTTTCTGGGTTCGGGATGGATGCGGTACGACCGCGATGCCGACACGATCACATGCGAAAGTTATGGCCCCACAATCGGGCGCAATTCGCAGACCTGCCCGGCTGGCGAATTTGATGCTTTCGGCACGCATCCGATTGCAGGTGATGGCTTCACCACGCGCCTGATGGACCGGAGCAAGGGGCCGCATAAACGCAAATTGCGGTTCTTCCTCCCCTCACCCGACCATCGCGGCGCAACCCCGCCGCAAATTGCCGAGCTTGAAATGGTAATGGAATATGTCGGTGAGGAAGAGAAAACGGTCGAGGCCGGGACCTTCCAATGCCGCCGCTATCGCTATGTCGATGAAAGCGATGATGGCATGGGTGGTACGCGCCATCCCGACTTTGACATGTGGGTCTCCGCCGATGACGATGCGGTGCTCGTCTATGGATCAATCGACGGGTATATGATGAACCGGTATGAACTTGTTGAGCTGAACCGTTAGACGCTTCGATTACGGGGCTGGCGCATCCGTCTGTTCAACGCCGTGATCCGAGAAATCCGTGCGATATTGCGCTTCGCCGACTTTGCCGACCATGTCACTACGCAGCGGGGCCTCTGGATAAACGGTGACTGAGTAGTCGCCTGCACTGGGGTTCTGGCGGATCGGCAGGATTTCCTCCTGATAGACGCGGCTGTTCCAGAACGCCTGTGCATTGGCGAGGCACGGGAAGCGCACGATTAGCGTCACGAATGCTGGCTCTACATCACCTTCGAATGTCGCGATGCGGCGCGGAGTGTTGATGTAATATCCGCCCAGCCGCTCATAAACCTCGCTCGCTGCAATCGCCTGAGCGTATTCGACCATGCGCTCACGATCTTTTGTCTCGCCCGCCACGACCATATAAACCGGTTGATCGCAGGTGGATTGCGGCGGAGGGGGCAATGTAGCCGGAGGCAATCCTTGCGCAGCAAATGCGAGTACCAGCATGCTCATTCTTGTATTCCCATTCCGTCAGTCTTGTGTTCGTCACACAATGTGCGTTTCCATGGCTCGTGATCTTTGAGCCATTGCCACGTCCGCGCACGGGTGCTTGCGCCGGGCATCAGATTGATCATCTCGATATAGCACGCGCCCGGCACATCGAGCCTGTCCAACCGCAACATGATCGTGTGTTCATGCGTTTGCCAGCCATATCCGGAGAAACGATCCGTCTGCCAAATCATCCGGTCGCCTTCGACCTTGCCCCCGAATTCATAGAGCGCCTTGCGCCCATCGGCCCATTCGATCCAATTGTGCTGCACATAGTGCCATTCGCCCGTATCGGGGAACTCGCAATGGGTTTTGACGCGCCTCTCATCGAGCAGTTCGCCCTGCAAATCAAAGTCGCGATAATGACCGTCCCACCACCCCTCATGCAGCAGCATCGCGGGCATTGCTGCCTCCAATTCAGCGCGGTTACTCACTTAGCGTTGACCCTCAGCATAAGCGGCGATGGGTAAGGCATTGGCGGTCTGACGGATCAGCGACTGACGGCGAAGGAAACGTAGCATTCCGCTGTCTCCCATGCGGCTTGGCCCGAGGCCAGAGGATTTGCGCGATTCATTTGTCGCATCGCTCACCATACTGGTCAGCGCTCCGTCTTGCAGCGAGATAGCGCCCGCCTGAAGCCGAGTGCCAACCTGTGCCGCCTCTTCGAGCGATCCGGCCAGCACTGCGGCGGAAAGGCCGTATTCGCTATCATTGGCTTGGTTCACTGCATCATCGATCTCGTCAAAGATCGTAACCGGCAGAACGGGGCCAAACGTCTCTTCATTCATGACCACCATTGCATCGGTCACGTCAGCGATAATGGTGGGGCGTAGATAGGTACCACCGCCCAATTGCTCGACCGTGCCGCCACTTAGCACGCGCGCACCCTTTGCCACTGCATCGTCAATTTGCGCCTGAACTTTCGCCCCTTGCGGTGGGAAGATAAAGGGGCCGATATGTCCCGATTGCGGGTCTGGATAGGTGATTTCGACGGCCTTGGCCTCTTTGACCAAGGCATCAAGGAACGGCTCTGCAATGGCGCGCGCGACACAAATCCGCTCAATCGATTGGCACGCTTGGCCGGTCGCAACGATGGAACTGCGCAGCGCGATGCTGGCGGCCCATTCGGGATCAGCATTGGCGGTGATGATCATCGGATCCTTACCGCCCAGCTCCAGATTGGCCGGGATCAATTGCCGCGCGGCTGCCTCTGCAACCTTGCGCCCCGTGCCCGTCGATCCGGTGAAGCAGGCATAGTCGACCTCTTCGATCAACGCCTGCCCCACTTCCGGTCCGCCCATCACATAAGCGAGCGGCAATTCGGGCACCTGAGCCAAAACCGCACGCATCGGTTCGACAAAGCGCGGTGTAACCTCCGATGGTTTCACCAGGGCGGCACAGCCAGCCATCAAAGCCGGCACAGCGTCAATATGACTGAGGATCACGGGAAAGTTCCAAGGCGCAATCGCCCCAAATAGGGGATAGGCGTCAAAGCGCGGCACGATATCAAATCCCGGCGCCGCCGAAGGTTCAGGCTCGCTCGGCAGACCCGCAAACAGGTCTGGCCCGCGAGCCGCCCATTTGCGCAGGTTTCGCACCAATCCATCGACTTCGATCCATGCGACAGCGATGCGAGCCGTATCGATGGTTAGCGCCTCAGCAATCACCGGAGCATGCACTTCGACGGCATCTGCAAACTTGCTCAGAACCGCCGCCCGCGCCGCTGGCCCCATTGCCTCCCAATCGACTTGCGCTGTCCGCAAACGCGCGGCCTCCGATGCGATATCTTCGCGTGAACTGACCGGAAATTCGTAGTCGAGTTCGCCTGTGCGCGGGTTGGCAGCCTTCATTGCTGATCCTCCCATGCGCCGACAATTTCGCTACCGGTCGCAAACCAAGCCTCATCGCGCGCGCTGAGATCGCGCAGCAATTCTTCCAGTGCTCCAATGCGATAGGGCAGGCCCATAATATAGGGTGTGAGGTGGATCGGCAGCAGCCGCGCACTCTTTTGCGCCGCCGCTTCGTGAGCCAACCAGTCAAACGCATCGCGCATACTCTCACCCCAGCTATCCGCGCTCTTTTGCTGCACAGTGATGATTTGACGGTCCGACAATTCGTGATTGAGCGGCAGATTGATGAGGCCGTTATTCATCCGATACGGCAGTTCGTCATTCACCCAGTCACAACAATAAGTCAGCCCATGTTCCTTCAGCAAATCGAGCGTGTGAAAGCTCTGCTGGCGCGCAATGGAATGCCAACCGCGCGGACGGACACCGGTCGCCGCCTCCATCCTGTCCATGCTGTCTTTGATCAGAGCGCGCTCTGCATCCTCACCCAAAGTCGCATCGATTGTGCCGTTCATATCGGTTGAATGGGCGATGATCTCATGCCCGTCCGCCGCGAGCGCTTCGATCAATTCGGGATAGCGTTCAGCGATGGCAGCATTGGTGGCAAAACTGGCCTTTACACCCGCTTTTTCAAACGCCTCCAAGAACCGCCAGACGCCAACCCGGTTGCCGTAATCGCGTGCGGTGTAGTGGCGATAATCGGGATAGGGGGTGACCATATGGCCGGGCGCTTTGAACGCGCCGCCGGGCACAATCGGAAACCATTCGAGGCTGACGCAAAGCCATGCCGCAACCGATGTGTCGCCGGGCCAACGCACCGGGGGGCGGGTGTGAATGTTCGACCATTTATACAGGTCGTGATCATACCCTTCGCGGCGCTTTGGATATTCGGTGTAGCTTTCTGGAAGAGTGCTCATTGTTGCGCCCTCCATGCATCGACAATGTCACCTGCGCGCGCAATCCATGCACGGCCATCTTTGGCGATGTGCTCCAAGGCCTCTTCAAACGGGCCAATCCGATGCGGCTGACCGATCAAATAGGCATGCAGCGGGATGCACATGACAGTGCCCGATTTCTCGCCCTCTTTCGCCAATCGCTCATATTGCCGCACCAGAGTATCGGCATATTCACGGCCTGACATGTTGTAGACGAAAAAGCCGTAATGGTCGTTGACCTCTAGGCTGTAAGGGATTGATGCGAGGCCGTTTTTGGCGACCTTCACATCCTGCACCTGATCATCGTGATAAAGGTCGCAGGTGTAGTCAAAACCATACTCCGCCAACAGGTCCAGTGTGCGCGGCGTGTGAGTCAAAGCGGGGGCAAGCCAGCCGCGAATACGCTGACCCGTTGCCGCCTGAACTGTCGCGATGGAATCCTCGATAATCGCGCGCTCTTGAGCTTCAGTCATGTCGTAGGAGTAGCGGGTGTTGTAGATGCCGTGGCTAAAGAACTCCCAGCCGCGATCAACGCCATCTTGGACCACTTCGGGATGGTGCTGGCACAAGGCGACCGACAGGCTGACCGATCCGGGAAAGCCGTGTTTGCTCATCACCTCGGCCATGCGCCAATGGCTGACCCGGTTGGAATGGTCTCGGTGCGAATAGCCGACCACTGATGGTGCGGGATGCGGCCATGGATTGCGCTTGGGATGGATCGGCGGATCAATCTCGTAATATTCAAGATTGGGTGCGACCCACACCGCGCAAGTCTTACCCTCAGGCCAAGTGATTTTGGGCCGCGCATTGTAGGGGTGATAATCGTAAAGCTGCGGATCAGGCGCGTTCTCTTGCATGGCCTATCGTGCCCTTAGCCAGTCGATCACAGTCTGCACCGGCTCAACATCAGCATATTTCAGCTGAAGGTCGGTGAGATTGGCGAAGTGATAGCTCTCATGCTTATCCGCACACGTCTCTATCGGCACAATGGTGCGATAGCCGTGGCTCAGCGCATCGACCGCCGTTGCGCGCACGCATCCGCTGGTTGAACCGCCTGTGACCACGACGGTGTCCACTTTATGAAAGGTCAGATAGCTGGGCAGCGGTGTTTCGAAGAACACGCTAGGCATCCGCTTGGTGAATTGCAGATCGTCTGCGTGAATGTCACAGCGCGGGTCAAATTGGTGGCGCTCGCTGTCATATTTGATGTTTTGAAGGCTGTCTTCGGTGTCAGTGCGCGTACCCCACACCCCTGCGTCGGCTGCATCGTCTTTATAGGCAACGCGGCTCCAAATGACAGGCATCCCATTGTCGCGCGCCAACTGGCTGATCGTGTTGATATATTCGATCTGGCGAGGATCAGTTTCATAAGCGGTCTTGAACATGTCAGTGCGCGTATAGCTTTGCTGAACATCGACATTCACAATCGCGAGCCTTTCGCCAAAGCCGAACTTCTTGCGAGCGGGATTGGCCATCACCTCTTCGAAAATTTGCCGGGCAGTTTTGCCATCCGCCACCATCTTGGTACCAATCAGATCACTCATTTAGCCGCCTTTCGATTCCTCTTTGACAGACGGTATTAAACAGGCCTAGAGGCTTGTCGAGGAAAATTTGTCCGGACAACTTTTGACACAGATCACTCGCCATATCCTGACGCTGCCTGAAACTGGCAGACGCGTGCATTACCGCCGGTGCGGCAGTGGGCCGATGCTGTTGATGGTGCATCAAAGCCCGCGGTCGAGCGCGGAATACACCGCGTTGATGCAGCAATGGGCGCCGCATTTCACCTGCATTGCGCCAGACACTCCCGGTTTTGGTCAATCAGACGCGCTGCCCAGTGGACCCGATATCAACGACTACGCTGATGCCTTGCGCGATTTTTTGGGCGCGCTTGGGGTGCAAAGCTGTGCCGCCTATGGCTTTCATTCCGGCGGTATCATTCTGGTCACTGCGGTTAAACGGCATCCACAATTGTTCTCAACGCTTGCCATTGGCGGCTATGCAATCTGGACACAGGCAGAGCGCGACCTGTTCGGCAGCCGCTATCTGCCCGAATGGCACCCTTCCGATTATGGCGAGCACCTTACCTGGCTTTGGAACCGCATCTTAGAGCAAAGCTGGTTCTTCCCATGGTTCGACATTCGCGATGAGGCACGGTTGAGCGTTGCTCATGCGGATCTTTCCAAAGTCAATCAGGCGGTCAGCGAAATGCTGGATGCGGGCAATAATTACCGCGCGGGCTATGGCGCAGTTCTCAGCGCACCGCGCGATATTCCGGCGAGCGATGCGCCGGTCCCGCCATGCCTGATCACTGCTTATGATGGCGACCCGCTGCAATCGCATATCGACCGGCTCGGCGAGATGCCGGCAAACTGGCAGGCGCACCGGGTCACGACCCCGCAAGATCACCACGACACCAGCCTCGCTTTCCTGCAAGAGCATGCAGACAAAGCGCCCTGCCCTGAGCTGGCGGAGGATGCCGATGAGGGCTGGTTAGCGATTGATGGTGGCCTGATTCACTGGCGTGGAGATCGCACGGCTGCTTCTCTGACACTGCACGCGCCAGCCGCTGAGATGGCACAGCCTGAGCCGGGGACAATGGCCATCGATGCACCCGGCCATGGTCATTCCAGCGCCTTTGCGGTGCCTGAGGCAGCCATTCGTTCCGCCGCAGCCGCGCTTGGCATTGAAGCGATTGATTGGCCCGCCGCGCCCGCTGGTGATTCGGATGAACTTTATCCCGACCTTACACCAGACCGACACGGCGCGCATCTGCTGCGCGCATGGAGCGCCGCGCGCGCTGAGGCGTTCTTTGAGCCCTGGTATTGCGCCGCCGCCGCCAACGCGATTGCCGTTGATCCGACCGCCATCACACCTGCCGCCATCGCCGCGCGCGCGCATGCCCGTATCCGCGCAGCCGATGCCGCCAAAACCTATCACAACCTACTCACGACATTGGGAGATCAATCGTGATCGATATTGCCAAAGAAATGCCACTGCTCGCCCGACACGAAGGGGTGTGGGACGGCGTCTACACCTATTTCAACTTTAACAATGAGAAGATCGACGAGCACCAATCGCGGCTTTTGTGCAGAATGCCTGACACAGGTGACGTCCCCTATCATCAGACGAACCATTACAAATGGGCCGATGGAAAGACCGAAATCCGCGATTTTCCAGCTGAATATCGTGATGGCCGCATCTGGTGGGACAACGACCTGATCCAAGGCTGGGCCGCCGAAGTTCCGCTGGATGAATATAACCGCACAATGATGCTTTATTGGCAGCGCACTGGCGATCCATCGCTCTACCTCTATGAGCAAATCCAGATTTCCGATGACGGGCAAAACCGGTGCCGCACATGGCACTGGATCCGCAACGGCCAATTGGAAACACGCACTGCCATTCAGGAGAAGTTTGTGACCAAAGACTGGCGCGCAATTGATGCTGAGATGCAGGCCGCCGCGAAAAATGGCACCGAAGTTGAATTCGGAGGTCAGCTCAGCGCTGGCGGCTAACCGCTGAGCCGTGCTTACACGGAAATGGCAAAGACACTGTTTGACAAAATCTGGGAAATGCACGCCGTGGCACCGACGCCCGGCGGCGCTACCCTTATCGCGGTCGATCGTGTCTTTCTGCATGAACGCACTGGCGCTGCTGCTCTAAAGCGAATGGCCGAAATGGGCCGCAAGGTCCGCGACCCTGCCCGCGTCTTTGCGGTGATGGACCATATTGTCGACACCCGTCCGGGGCGCGGTGATGGCACGTTGATGCAAGGCGGAACTGGCTTCATCACTGAAACCCGCGCCGCATGCCGCGATGCCGGTATCACTTTGTTCGATGTTAACGACCGGGATCAGGGCATCGTCCACGTCATCTCCCCTGAACAAGGGATCGTGCTCCCCGGTCTCACATTGGTTGCCCCTGACAGCCACACTTGCACGCAAGGGGCCTTTGGCGCGCTCGCATGGGGCATTGGATCGTCCGAGGCAGAGCATGCCATGGTTACCGGCACTCTGAGACTGGAAAAGCCCAAGACAATGCAGGTGCGCTTTGACGGGAAACTGAGTGAGGGCGTGACCGCGAAAGACATGATCCTAACCCTGATCGCGGCACACGGCGCGGGCGGCGGCGCGGGGCATGTGGTCGAATTTGCGGGCGAAGCCGTGAGCGCGCTCGACATGGAAGCGCGGATGACCTTGTGCAACATGGCCACCGAATTCAGCGCGATGACCGGCATGATTGCGCCAGATGCCAAGACCTATGAGTTTCTATCCGGACGCACTTATGCCCCGACAAAGTTCGACGATCCCGCATGGGCTGATCTGATCAGCGATACTGATGCCGTCTTCGACGAAGAGATCACCATCGATGCGAGCGCTATTGCCCCCATGGTCAGCTGGGGCACCAGTCCTGAACAGACCATCGCTGTAACTGGCACAATTCCGCAAGGTCCAGCGCAAGCGCATGAATATATCGGCCTTAATGCGGGCACCGCGATTGCAGGCACGCCGATTGATGTCGCATTCATCGGCAGCTGCACCAACAGCCGCATCTCTGACTTGCGCCGCGCCGCCCGCATATTGAGGGGCAAGCGGATTGCCCCTTCGATAAAGACCGCTTTGGTTGTGCCGGGATCGCTGAGCGTGAAACGTCAGGCAGAGGCAGAGGGTCTGCACGATATCTTTACCGCTGCCGGGTTCGAGTGGCGGATGAGCGGGTGCTCGCTTTGCTTTTATGCTGGCGGAGAGGGCTTTGCACCCGGCAGCCGCACGATCAGCAGCACCAACCGCAATTTTGAGGGTCGCCAGGGGCCGGGCATTCGCACCCATATCGCATCGCCCGAAACCGTCGCCGCCAGCGCAATTGTGGGCGCAATTACTGATCCGCGTGACGCGATGGCAGACAAGGCGGGCGTGTCATGACCCCCTTCCCCAACACTCTGACCAGCGCCGCAGCCCCTTTGATGCGCGACAATATCGACACCGATACGATCATTCCCAGCCGCGAAATGCGCAGCACAGGGCGCGATGGTTTGGCCGATGGGATGTTTGCGCCATGGCGCTATGACGATGCCGATGCGCGGATTGAAAACCCGCAATTCGTGCTGAACCAGCCCGCTTTTCGCAGCGCCACTATCTTGTTGAGCGGTGCCAATTTTGGCTGTGGATCGAGCCGGGAGCACGCAGTTTGGGCATTGGCGGAATGGGGCATCAAGGCGATTATCGCCGAGAGTTTCGCACCGATTTTTCATGGCAATTGCATTCGCAATGGCATCTTGCCCATCACTCTGCCGCGTGATGTGATTGACGGGATTGCTCCGGGGCCCGTCACCATCGACCTTTCCGCGCAAAGTGTGATTGGCGGCGGTGCAAGCCACGCCTTTGATATCGATGCCGAGGCCAAGCAGATGTTGATGAAAGGCTTGGATGCAATCGACCTGACTATGGAGCAGGACCGCGCCATTGGGTCGTGGACGATGGCAGATCGCGCGGCGCGGCCTTGGGTCTATCTGGCGAAGGCGGGTTGAAATGACTTTCCTACTGCCACCATTTGCGCCCACAATTATGCCTGCCAATGGACCTGCAAATACGGGAAAAGCTAAGTTGACACTTAACCTGCACGATTTTCCGGAAAACCTCGGATCTTCAATGCCTTGTATCCCAATGACTATTTTCGAAAGCGCGCCTTCACCGCGTAACACCAGGAACCCGAAATGACCGATATCCTCATCTCCGAAGTCGGCCCGCGCGATGGCTTGCAATCCATTGACCGGGTGATGCCGTTGGAGGCGAAGCAGCGCTGGATCGCCGCGGAAGCAGCTGCTGGCGTCAAAGAGATCGAGGTTGGCAGCTTCGTGCCACCCAAGCTGTTACCGCAAATGGCGGACACTGCGGAACTGGTGAGCTTTGCAAAGGGCATCGCTGGGCTCAACGTCGTCGCGCTCGTCCCCAATGCGAAAGGCGCGATGAACGCCGCGAAAGCGGGCGTAGACGGCATGAGCATCCCGTTCTCAATGAGCGAGACACACTCGGTCAAGAACGTGCGCAAGGATCACCCTGCCATGCTTGAAGAGATCGCTGCTGCTGCAAGCATCGCCAAGGAGCACGGCGTGCATCTGGCGGTAGGCCTGTCCACCGCGTTTGGCTGCACCATGGAAGGCGCAGTGAGCGAGGATCAGGTTGTCCGCCTCGCCGAGCAAGCCGCCAAAGCTGGAGCACAGGAGTTCAGCCTCTCTGACACCACAGGCTATGCCGACCCCGCACAGGTCCGTCGCCTTACCCGTAAGGTGAAGACCGCGGTTGGTGATGACATGCTGACCACCCTGCACCTGCACAACACGCGCGGTCTGGGCCTCGCAAATGTGGTCGCGGGATTGGAGGAAGGGATCACGACCTTCGATGCTTCATTAGGCGGATTGGGCGGTTGCCCCTTCGCACCCGGCGCAAGCGGCAATCTGGTGACAGAGGACTTGGTACTGATGCTCAACTCAATGGGACTGAAGACCGGGATCGACCTTGAAGCGCTGTTGAAAGTGCGTTCCATTGTCGAGGAGGCCCTGCCCGGAGAACCGCTCTATGGCTTCACACCCGATGCCGGGCCGATGCTGGACTACGACCAAAGGACAGCGGCATGAACGCGCAAGACAACAGCCCTGGCCCGCAACCGCTCAAAGGGATCACCGTCGTCGAATTCACGCATATGGTGATGGGTCCGACAGTGGGACACATCCTCGCTGGCTTAGGTGCTCAAGTGGTCCGGGTGGAGCCGATTGGCGGTGACCGAACACGCCGGTTGATCGGGTCGGGCGCAGGCTACTTCCCGATGTACAATCGCGGCAAGCAATCAATCTGCTTGGACCTCAAAAGTGATGCAGGTATCACAGTCGCCAAAGACCTTATCGCAAAGGCCGACATACTGGTTGAGAACTTCAGGCCCGGCGCCTTGGACCGTCTCGGCCTCGACTATGAAAGCTGCTCGCAAAGCAATCCGGGGCTGATCTATTGCAGTGAAAAAGGCTTCCTGCCCGGACCCTATGAGAACCGCACCGCGCTTGATGAAGTGGCGCAAATGATGGGTGGGCTGGCTTACATGACCGGACCTCCGGGTAAGCCATTGCGAGCAGGCGCAAGTGTCATAGACGTGACCGGCGGCATGTTCGGTGTGATCGGCGTGCTGGCGGCTCTGGAAGAGCGGCACCGCACCGGCAAGGGGCAGAAGGTCACGGCCAGCCTGTTCGAGACCACCACCTATCTGGTGGGCCAACACATGGCGCAATACGCCGTCACTGGCGCTCCCGCGGCCCCCATGCCCGCGCGCGTGTCGGCATGGGCGATCTATGATGTGTTTGAAACGAAGGATGAGCCGGTGTTCATCGGGGTGGTCACAGACGCTCTGTGGGCGAAGTTCTGCAAGCTGTTTGCGCTCGATGAGCTATGGGCGAACGAGGCCTTGCGCGAGAACAATGCGCGCGTGAAAGCGCGCGATCAGATCATGCCCGTCGTGCGCGTAATGGTCAGCGGAATGACCAGCGCCGAAGTGATCGGCAAGCTGGACGGAAGCGGCCTGCCCTTTGCGCCCATTGGCCGTCCGCAAGACCTGTTCGACGACCCGCACCTGAACGAAGGCGGGCTTGAGGATGTGACCCTGGACAATGGCACAAAGGTGCAATTGCCGACGATCCCACTGGAGATGGGCGGCAAGCGCATAGGCAGCCCGCAGACCCTCCCAAACCCCGGAGAAGATGCGCGGGCGGTCTTGGATCAGTTGGGCTATGACAGCGCGGCTATCGATACGATGATCGCAGCAGGCAGTGTGGGTGAGAGCGAGTAGCGGCGCGGCGGAACTGCGCCTCTAACTCAGATCACAAAGTCTAGCGGTTCAGGCAGCGAACTGCGGCTCACGACCATGCGACCATGCAAGGTCTCGATCTGTTTGCTGCCGGTTTTGACGAACAGAAACGGGAACAGGCCATGCAGAATGCAGGCCAACCCGCCCAGCACCATGCGAACCCCAAATCCGGTCGCGTGCACCAGATGCTGACTATAGGTTTCGCCAATGGATTCCGGGTGTTTCGTGAAGACTTCGGCTAGCCGGTGAATGGGCATTCGACTTCCTTTTCGGTGAGGATCATCAGTTTCAGAGCAAGATAACACCGACACGGTGCAATAAAATCCCAAATATCCTGGGAAATTCGTGAGTTTTGGGATAAATATATCGAAATGAGCGACATTATAGAACTTGATTCCAAAGACTGGGATATTCTTACTATTTTGCAGGATGACGCGTCCCTGTCAGTGCAAGCGATTGCGGACAGGGTCGGACTGTCAGCCAACCCATGCTGGCGACGGATAAAACGGATGGAGGAAGATGGCGTTATTGCGCGCCGCGTGGTCCTGCTTGATCCGGGAAAAGTGCGCGCGCCGATTACTGTGTTCGTCGCCATCCATACACGCCGTCACGATCCCGAATGGCTCGCTGCGTTTAACGCAGCAATCGCGGCTATCGATGAGATTAGCGAATGCCACAGGATGGCTGGCGAAATCGACTACATGCTCAAGCTGAGGGTGCCCGATATTGCGGGCTATGATCGCATATATCAGCAGCTTATCCGCCGGGTGCCTGATATCACAGATGTCACGGCAAGCTTTTCAATGGAGGAGATGAAAAGCACCACCGCTCTGCCCAAGCCATTCTGAACTGGCTGAGGCAGGCTCGGAACGGGGGAGTTGGGCCAGCGTCTGCCTATTCGCGTTTAAGGCGCTCAGCGATCTCCCCAATGGGTTGGTCATCGCTTTCAATCGCTTCGGCTGCTTGTTGAAAGCCTCGCATGACCCGCGCGACATAAGCTCGCGTCGCAAGGCCGCGCTCTTCGCCCGCTTCACGAGTGGGTGCATAACTCTCGATATCTTCCCGCGACACGGTGCCATTGACATCGAGCAGTCGTTCAACCGTATCTTGCCGATCGCGTAGTGCGGAAACTTCTGCAACCAAGGCAAACACGGTCGAATACAAGCGATCGAGCGCCGGGTCTTCGAAGTAATCCGGCCGCTTACCCTTGGCGCGTTTGCCTGAAAGGGCGACCCAGTCCAGCTCCTCGCTCATGCCGCCACCGACTGTTCAGCAGGTTTCCATGCGCCATAGGCATTCCAGACAGCAGCCCGGCCAAAATCCTCTTCGGCCTCGTCGGGAGATGGCGGGAAAATCTCAGGATCAACAACCGCCCTCACGCCGACGGTGAATTGATTATCACGAGCAAATCCAGCATCGGCCATCACTTGCTTTAAGTCCTGAGCATGCATCGCAGTCCAGAACGGCTCATTGTTGTTGAACGCATCCCAATCGCGCATAAACTGTTCAAACAAAGGCATTTCATCTGAATATTGGGGCTGTTCGATATGGAAAATGAGGCCGCCGGGCGCGAGCACCCGGTTCGCCTCTGTCAGCAATTTGGGCATCGCCTTTGATGACAATTCATGCAGAAACATCGTCGTCTGCACCCAATCGAAGTGCCCATCGGTCCAGCGCGAAAGATCCTCACCCGACGCCTGAATGAACTTGATGTTGGTCACACCCATCGCCGCCGCTCGCGCTGCGCCATAGCGTAGGCTAGCGCCCGCAGTATCAATCGCGATCACTTCTGCATCCGGATATGCCTGAGCAATTGGCACCGCATTGTGTCCCACGGTCGCACCGATATCGAGCACCCGTTTGGGCTGCCAATTGGGGTGTTCGCGTTTGGCCCATTCAACAACGGCCTGGCCGCCGCCATCGTTCAAGCCACCCAATGCGCCGCCCGTTGTCGCGAACAGACCAACGTCGTAGTTCGCTCCCATCGTCACATCACCAGGCAATTCTTCCGTGTGATAGCCGCCGGGCTGACAATGAATATCGACAGCTGTTTGATAGTGCGGCTGTTCAACCGACGGGTCCAACTCAAGTTGGTTGGATTGCTCATTGTGATGATCTGCCTTTGCCATCAACTCGTCCATCTGACGCAAGACAATCTGGCGACCATTGTGCTGGCGCATCTCCATCGAGTTGCGCTTCAGGGCTGACCACATTTGGTGCCACGGGTCTTTGTTCATCGCATCGCGGATTTCATAGCGGTGCTCTGGATCACGGCCATGCTCAGCGCGAAACTTAGGCAGTACGCGCTTTTCATACGCATTCTTATTGGCCGACCCTACCGTGCCGGAAAGGTAGCGGTTGAAGTGGGTCAGAAAGTTGAACCGAGCCGCCTCATCATGGGATGCCTGAGGCATCATCGCGTGGCGCGTTAACGCGGTGTATGGTGGGGGGAGATCGGAAGCCATGCGTCACCTTGAATAAGTTGTCCGGACAAATCTGCCCGGCCAGCCTGCTGATGTCAATCGCTATAAGCTGACGCGCTTGTCTGCAACGTTCGTAATTGTGCGACTATTGCGATCTCAGACGCTCCAAGATCACTTCGGCTAACCTTTCAGCGCCTGCATCGAGCACGGCTGTCGGTATCTCAGGCAGGCTGATAAGATCCGATCCCGGAATGGCACGTGCCGCAGCCTCAGTTTCGGCGGTCAGCATCGCAGCTGTTGCAATGCACGTTGCCGGGCATGCGATATGCGGGAAAGCCTCAAAGCAGTCATATTGAAACGAGGCGCGGAAAGCCGCATTGCGCCCTTCTCCTGATGAAATCATATCAACAAAGTTCTCGAATGCGCGCGGCAACGCAACCACGCCCACGCGTCGCGCAACATTGAATTGCCAAGCCTGTTCAAGGGATTCGAGGTCACTGGTGATTGGGAAAACCTCAGGCTTTGCATCGAATTCCGACTGGCGAGTCGCGGCATCGAAAAACGGGACGTCAATAAGAAGCAGATGATCGATCCGCTCAGGGTATCTGAGCGCCATGTCCGCAGCGACGACAGTGCCGGTATGAAAGCCAAGCAATCTAAGCGGACGGTTAGGGGCTAACGCATCCGCAAGACCTATTGCAGCCTTAGAGCAGTCGGCCATGCTTGGCTGGTTAGGCATCGCAGTCGATCCGCCGAAACCGGGATAGTCTATCGCGATTACATGATGCTCTTCAGCTAATAACGGAGCGAGCGAATTGTACGCGATGCCGGAAAAAGGTGACGGAGGTAGGCAAAAAATTGGCAGCGATCCCGCGTGCTGCAAGCCCCACTGGCGTGCATGCAACTGGCCAAATTCCCAATCAATATAGTCACACCGCACGGCCATCCGCATCCAACCTCCCTATTGTTGCTATAGCACTGTATTTGGGCTGCCGGTGATAAAGACAAATCACAATTGGATCTGCAATGAGGGCACCGTGAAAAATTCGTCGCGGGCTATGGCCAAGAAGCGGCGAAACTGGTGGCCAAGTTTGGCGGCGAATATCTCTTCATCGCCCCCGGGGCGACATTGCTCGAAGGCACGCTGGAAGGCTATTCCTCGGTTGCCTGCTCCAAATGGCCAAGCCGCAAAGAGGCAGAAGCGTTCTGGAATTCTGACGAATACGCAGAAGTAAAGAAGCTTCGCGAGGGAGCCGCTGACGTTCAGGTTATTCTTGTCGAGACACCTTAACCGAACTGGATGAGCGAAATGGCAGAGTTTAACAGTAGAACCGTCATCGGCGGCACTGCAGCTGCCATGGGCGGCTTAGCTCTCGGCCTTGGCGGATGCAGCGATCAAGAAAGCAGCTCATCACCATCAGGCGGCATCAGAATCGACAAAGCCGATGTGATCGTCATCGGTGCAGGTCTTTCAGGACTAAACGCCGCGCTCCTGCTCGAAGAACTTGGTCACAGCGTCATACTTATGGAGGGCAAAGATCGTGTTGGCGGACGTCTCTACACAATGGGCGAAGTCCCCGGCACGCCGTAAGCTGGCGGCAGGGGGATCGGATCAGGCTATGGCCGTATTCTCGGTGCGATGGATCGGTTTGGCGTAGAGAAGGGCCCCCAGCGGCCGCGTACTCAGGCCGACCCTGTGACCACAATGCTCAATATCAAAAGGCAGGACATCCAAGTTGATGAATGGGAGCAGCATTCGCTCAGTCCCTTCCCCGACAATCTGCGCGATAAGCTGCCTTGGTCGATGAAATATGGGGTCTATGCAGAGCATAATCCGATAACTGACCCGGCGCAATTGCTGGTTGCATCTCCTCTTCACTATCGGTTGCCCGCGCCCACACTTCAAAATATCCAGCTTGTGGCAAAGTGATATCCGCTCGCCAGTGTTGCCAAGCATATCGGTTGACTGGACCATCAAGTCCCGCCTCCTGCCACGTTCGGCGATGATCGATTGAGACATGCATTGCGCTCACCACGCGATCCCCCGCCCAGGCATGACCGCGCACCTCAAATGCGCTGCGAGGTTCGACTCGAGCGCCAGTTTCCGGGACTGTGATCAGAGATTTACCGGCAGCGTCTCGATGATCTGCATATCCTCATCGGCGACCGTGGTCCCCGGTGTGACAGGATAGGTGGGCATTCGATAAGACTACCCCGTCATCTTTGCCCCATCATGCACCGTGTCCAACAGCGAAATTCGCGTCAGCCACTTCTGCGAGCACGAACCCGGCCAGCCTGGCACAACAAGACGCAGTGGATGGCCATTGTCGAGCGGCATAGGCTCCCCGTTCATCGCCCACGCGATCAGGTTGTTCGGGTCGAGCGCTTTCGCAATGGGAACGCCGCGCGAAATCGACTGCTTTTCGGGATCGCCGCTCAAATGACTATCCGCACCATAATGGGCGGTGTAGATCGAACTCTGCTTCACGCCCGCCGCCTCCAACACATCAGCGAGCCGCACTCCTGTCCATTCAGGGCAACCGATTGCCCCAAAGGTCCATTGATTACCCGACGCGCCGGGTAAGAAATAGGCGCGGCCATTGCCCGCGCATTCAAGCTGAAGCTGCAACGTGACCGTTTCAAAGCGCTCTTTGAGCTGCGCAAGTGTCAGGTCCAGCGGCGTATCAACCAAACCATCGATAGCGAGTGACCAATGGTCTGGGTCAATTTGAGAAGCATTGGGGGGCTGCCCATTATTGCGCACAAACATACGATCAGCAGGCGTGATACGATCATCTAGCAGGTGCGCGGGTGTCTCGATATTGATTGGTCGGTCGCTTAGCACCGCTCGATCCGACGCATCTGTTGCCGGGGTCGCAACCGCTGGTCAGCGAGCGTTTGCTTCCGCCACTGCACCAATGGCGGTCGCTAATCCCACTCCGCCAGAAGCTGCGAGAAATGTGCGACGCGAAGTCTTGGCTGCTTTGTCGAACTCAGACAATCAAACCTCCAACAGCAATCTTTGAAACCAATTCAGTTCGGCACCAAATCATTGACTGCACTGACGAATGTATATGCAGTCGACGTGGACAGACCCGCGAGATTGATCCTGCCGGTTGAGGGCATATAAATTGCATAATCTCTTGCGAGTTTGTCCGTCATGGATTGATCCATCGGTAGCATCGCAAAAACACCCTTTGTGTTCCAAATCGCATGTAGCGCCGCGTGTTCGTCGCTGATTGATTTGATATGCGCGCGAAGCTGCGAGAGGCGCGTTCTCATCGTATCGAGTTCCTCACGCCAATATTGCCGCAAGACGTCATCGGTCAGGATAGTGCCAATCACCTGAGCGCCATGCGCCGCTGGAGCCGAATAATTCACGCGCGCCAAAACCTGCGCATTTGCTTGAACTCTCGCGGCGGCATCAGCATCCGCTCCTTTTGCAAACAGGATACCGATACGGTCACGATAAAGACCGAATGCCTTTGACCCCGACATAATCAGGAAACACTCGCGCGACCGGTCCACCATTGCGCGAAGCAAGTTCAGATCGTCATCAAGATCATTACCTAGCCCATAATAGGCCGCATCGATCAGCGCGATGACACCCTTCTCCGCTGCGTGATCAATCAACTCCAACACTTGGTCGCTGGGCAAGTCCATGCCTGTGGGATTGTGACAGGGTCCGTGAAAGATGAAGACATCGCCGGCTTTCGCGCCATCAATCGCGGCATGTGCATTGGTCAGACTTGCATCACCCTGATCACTGTTCAAATAATTATAGGGCGCAATAGATATTCCCAACCTGTCACAAATCCCTTGATGATTTGGCCAACTTGGTAATCCAATATGGGCCGTCACACTGGGATTGGCCGCCTGTGCAACTTCAAGAGCCAGCCGAATGCCTCCAGTGCCGCCCACACATTGAACCGCAACGACTTGCGATGGTTGTGCCTTGCCAAAAAGCAAATCTGTCATTGCACCGAGAAAACCTGGCTCTCCGGCTAAAGGCAAATAAGCCTTGGAATCGTTGATCTGTGCAAGCCTTTCTTCGGCCTCCCTCACGCAGCGCATAACGGGTGACGCTCCGTTTTCATCGCGATAGACGCCTACCCCCAAATCAATCTTGCCCTCGCGTGAGTCTGCTCTGAACGCCATGGCTGTTTGGTAAAGTTCATCGAGCTGTGGGGAGGATAGGTTTTCAAACATAAGAACAAAGGTTCCACTGTAATTGAACGGTATGGATTGGAGTTTGTTGGCGATCTTGCGACTAGTGGCGCGATCAATGTATTTTCATGAGAGCCCCAATGTGATTGCAAAGGCAGCGAGGAAAGAAACCAAAGTCGCAGCAAACACCGGGACCAAAGTCCGCCATCCTGCCTCCAGCAAGAGCTCCAGCCGCGATCTCATCGCCGTGGCGGTTACCGCCAATAACAAGCAAGCTTTCGAAACTGTCAAAGCGGCGTCACGCGCTTCTGGTGGCAAAGTCACGAAGCTGTTCGCCACCACCAGCACAAAGAAAGCCGGGATAAACCATGGCAGTGCAAAGCCGACTTTTTTACCAGAACCGGGTTGTTCCTTCCGCGCAAACCACCAAGCAACGATCGCCACCAAAGGAGCCAACATCGCGACGCGCGACAGTTTGACCACCGTGGCGTTGACGCCCGCGCTATCACTGTAACTGTAAGCTCCCCCTATCGCTTGACCGGCGTCGTGGACGGCAGCACCGATAAGAAACCCGGCTTGACCGTCATCAAAACCCGCCATTTGAGCGATTGCGGGGTAGGCAGACATTGCTATCGCACTAGCCAGTGCGATGCCGACCAAAGTGACAGAAAAACGGGCCTGATCGATCCGTTTATCTCCCATCACACCATAAATTGCGAGCGCCGCTGACGCGCCACAAATCGCGGTTGCCCCGCCAGCCAGCAAACCTGTTTCGTACTGCTCGCCAACCGCCTTTGCAGCCAACAACGCCGCCGCAAAGCTCACCGCCATGACAATCAACAAGCCGACGAAAGCCAACCATCCAAGGCTCGCAATCTCAGCGAATGTGACCTGCAAGCCAAGCAACACAATTCCGCATTGCAGAACGGTGCGCGACGAGAAATCGAGTCCCGGGGCCGTCCGTTCAACGTCGGCCAGGAAGCTCAAAGCCATACCGATCAGCAATCCCAGCAATATGATCGGGAACCCATAGTGTTCCGAGAGCCAAGCCGCAGCCAAAGCCACTGTCCCACACGCTGCAAGTCCGGGCAGGTAATCGCTTAAGCGCTTATGAGCAGGTTTGACCTCTGGCTGGTAAAGCTCGCCAAAGAGATCGCCAGCATGGTATTCCGTTGGCCTCCGTCTCACACACCGACCTCAACGGTGTTGGCACACATTTGTGTTTGGATATCGCTCATTCGCCAATATCTGGAATTTTATAGATCACGACCAGGTTATCGTCGAAATCAACAATCCCAATTTCGCGCCCTATCCGGCCGTCATGGGTCTTCAACACCTCCTCTTCATAGACATGTAGTCCAAGCGCGCCAGCGCCCGCCATCACCGCATCGGGATCCTGCACCTCTAGCACTATCGCACCGCGGCGCGGATGCGGAACGGGTGCAAGTTCCACATCAGCAATCTCCGTAAGCGCCATAACACGCGCCTGTCCCGGAAGGCTCAGGGTGACAAAGCCGAGCGTGGCTTGTTCGGGAATGTCAAAAACGGGACGCGAATAGCTATCTGGATTGTCGCCTAGGCGAAATGCCACCTCGAACCCCAGCACACCTTCGTAAAAGGTCAAAGCGCGGTCCATGTCCGCCACTACAAAATTGCCGCGCTGAAAACGCACAGGAGGTTTCTCACTCATGACCATTCCTCTGGTTTGCTACTGACACTGTAGCATTGGATGCGAACATTCGCGCCCTAATAGAGCTTTGCCAAAGCACGCGGCATTGATGATTTGCGTCATCGTCGACGGACCAACTAGGCGTCACTGCAAACGCGCAAAGAGCCTCAGACTGGCTCATCAATCATGGGTCCGGACGACCTGATTCACTTCAAAGAAGTGGCCGTCCAAATCCCAGAAGCTTGCGCCAACCATGTCCTTTACTTTGCCATCTGCACCGGTGACGGACCAATCATTGGGCTCCGCATGAATGCGCGATCCCAATCCTCGGGCGCGTTCCACAGCGGCGCGACAATCCTGTGCGGCCACAACAAATATCGGCGTCCCAAAAGCAATTTCGGTAGGCTGTTCTGTAGGTATATCTTCGCGCTTTGGATTGACCCATTCGAGCAGTCCAATCATGCCGATCACATCATGCTCTGCTTTCATGATGACGAGGCGAGTTTGATCGCCCTTCTTGCCCGTTGCGAGCTGATCGCCAGACAGCGTGAACGGAACATCCATCCAGCGCGTCATACCCAACACAGTCTCAAACCAATGCGCCGACTTTTCCGCATCCCGAACGATCAATGTCGTGCGCTTAATGATATCAACCATTGAGCGCCTCAGCGATGCTTGGGGCTTCGATCAAAAGCACTTGGCATTCGGCAATGCCTTCGCGCAGCTTCTTCGCTTCTGTGTATTCGGGGCTGTTCCAGAACCGCTTAACCGCCTCTTTGTCAGGCCATTCAGAGATAACCATGGACGCCCCGGCTCCAAAGTCACCTTCGAGTAACTCTGCACCTGGTCCTCGTAATATGTATCGCCCCCCAAACTTCTCCACCAATTGCGCCGCCTTGGCACCGTATCCGGAGATAAATTGCTCTCGGTCCGAGATATTTGCTGTGACGATCATATAAGCTGGCACATCATCCCCCTTATTGCCCTATTCGAATTCCGGGAGTGAGCGCCTTTGGATAGCAGTACAAGATTGGCATTGCCGTCCAATACGACAAAGCGTCCGCTCACTTAATTTGTCCGGACAAATTTGGAGGAGGCACGACGCGGTGTCAATCCGTAATTGAAAAGGGGCAGCTGGCCTATCGGGGTGTGCACTCATCGCTAAGCCAGCTTTTCTTTCCCTTAGCAGGCAAGATTAATAGCCCCGCCTTTGCGCAGCGTCGCAAGTTTGAAACGGCGAGAGAGCAAAAAACACTCCGCGAAAGCAGGTTTACAAGAAACCCTGCTCCACATTCTCCGCAAGCGTCTGCTCATCCCAGCCCAGTACCGAGCCAAAAACCTCTGCATTGTGCTGGCCCGGATAGGCTGGAGCTGCACGGCGAATGCCAGAATTAGTCTTGGAAAAGCGCGGGAAAGTGTTCTGCATCTTGAGCTTTCCGCGCTGCTGCGTTTCAACCTCGATGATGGCCTCGCGCGCTTGGAAATGCGGATCATCCAGCATGTCCTTGGCCGTATAGACCCGCCCAGCGGGGATTGAATGTTCGATCATCAGCGCATCGACTTCTTCAATCGTCAATGTAGCAGTCCATGCATTGATCATGTTGTCGAGCTCAGTCTGATTGGCTCCCCGTGCGAGGTGGGTCGCGTAGCGGTCATCCTCGGCAAGCTCTAGCCGTCCCATTGCCTTTGCCAACCGCGCAAAGATAGCATCGCCATTGCCGCCAATCATGAATGGACCATCTTTGCAGCTATAGACATTGGACGGGGCGATGCCGGGTAAGATGGAGCCGGACCGCTCACGGATGAAGCCGCTGCGATCATATTCAGGCACCAAGCCCTCCATGACTTGCAGGACAGCCTCGTAAAGAGCCGTGTCGATCACTTGCCCCTCACCGGTTTTGTCGCGGTGATGCAGAGCCGCAAGAACGCCCATACAGCCATAGGTCGCACACAACGTGTCGCCAATCGACACTCCCATGCGTGCCGGTGGGCGGTCCGGGTCGCCGACAATGTAGCGCCAGCCGCCCATCGCCTCACCAATGCCGCCGAACCCTGCACGGGTCGAGTATGGACCAGTTTGACCATATCCAGACATGCGCGCAACGATTAGGCCGGGATTGTCGCGCAGCAAATCATCCGGGGACAGACCCCACTTCTCTAGTGTGCCGGGTTTAAAGTTTTCGACCAACACATCGGCGCTTTTGATCAACTGACGAGCTATCTCCTGCCCTTCTGGCACCCGCAAATTGCACGTGACTGAGCGCTTATTGCGGGCGATCACTTCCCATTGAACTTTCTCGTCGCCCTGCCCCCAATCGCGCATCGGATCGCCTTTGCCAGGTGGCTCAACCTTGATGACGTCGGCACCCATATCGCCCAGCAATTGCCCGCAAAACGGGCCAGCCAAGAGCTGCCCCATCTCAATCACTCGCAATCCCGTCAGAGCACCAGTGTCTAGAGGACCGCTCATTCCGCTGCCTCTCGAACATTGGTGTTGCGCCAAACGGGCTGGACAGGAGCGGGCAGACCCGTTTCTTCTGCGCAATTCGCTCGCAGAACCTCAATTGATGGACCGTAATCGAACAAAGGCAGTTCGCCGCGCGATGACTTCATTTCTGTGCGCAAAGCGTCCGTTTGCGCCTCATCGACCGTGCCGTTCTCATCGGCGATCACACCATAGGCTTTTGCCCCTTCTGGCGTCACAAGTCCTTGACGAATTTCGAGCCCGACAAGGGCTGGATCTCGCTCCAGCGGATCCCCCCATCCGCCGCCGCCCCATGTGATGAAGTGCAGCAAATCACCTTCACGCACCGGCACATCTTCGATCTTGTTGCCAACGATTTCAGTGGTGCCATCGGCGCGTTCGAGAACCTTTTTCGCGCGCATCCCGGGTTGCCCGCCATTGACCCCCCATGGCGGCACAAACCAACGGTCATCATGGATTGCAATGTTCCCATCAGCTAAGAAACGGTACGTCATATGTATGCCATTCCCGCCTCGGTGCAGACCCGCGCCGCCACTGTCGGGTTCGGTTGCGTACCGTTCAATTCGCATTGGGAAATAACGTTCAAGAAACTCGTTCGGAACGTTGGTAAAACCCGGCCAAAGCGAGTGTCCGTCAGGCCCATCGCCCAAAGGCCTGCCCGGTATGCCGCCAAAGCCGATCTGGAACAGCTGAAACCATTCGCCTTCGCTTGGCGCGCGATTGTCCCACCCGGAATAAAACAGATGCGGGCTTGAGCTGAAACCAGCTGCGTTGAGAAACTCTGGTGTGCCTTGCCCCAAAAGTCCGCCGAGAATATCGAAAATCCGGCCCAGCGCATGGGTGCGACCTGACAAAGCGGCGGGGAATTTTGGTTTGAGTAGTGACCCTTCGGGAATGCGAACTTCGATTAGATCGTAAAAGCCATCGTTGAAGAGGATTTGCGGGTCGAAAACCATGATCATGTAGATGCCAAAGAACATCTTGAACATATTCTCATTCAGCAGAAAATTGATCGAAGCGACGCTCTGCGGGTCGGTTCCATCAAAATCGAGAATGACCCTCTCACCCTCGCGCCACATGGTGCATTTGATCTTATACGGACCAAAGCCTTTGCCATCATCGCACAGATAATCTTCAAAGCTGACCGGGTTTTCACCCACCGCTTGGGAAAGCAGTGTTTTCATCGCGCGGTGGTTGCGGGCCAACAATTCCTGCGTAGCAGAAATATAGACGTCATCGCCAAAACGTTCTGCCATTTCAACAACCCGCTTTGAGGCGACGCGGCAGGAAGCAATCAGCGCATTGAGATCAGCCTGACACCAATCCGGTTTGCGCGTTTGATGCATGACGAGCTTCATCAGGTCGTCATTATATTCGCCCTTTTTCCAAATCTTGACCGGCGGGATGCGGACACCCTCTTCAAAGATCGAACTCGCACCGATTGGCATGGACCCGGGCACGCTACCGCCGATGTCGGATTGATGTCCGAACATAGCGGTGAAAGCGATCAGGCGGCCATCCTTGAACACCGGCAACAGCACCAGCCAATCGTTGGAGTGGCTGACCGCGCCGTCGCAGGAATAAGGGTCGGACAGGAAGATCATATCGCCGTCCTCTAGGGTTCCATCGAACCCCTTCAGAAAGCCGTCAATGAAGCTTCCAAACTGGCCTACGATCATTTTACCCGCAGGATCTGCGATCAGAGGAAAAGCATCACCCTGTTCACGAATACCGGGCGACATGGCTGTTCGCACGAGCGTCGCATCCATTTCGATGCGGGCATTGCGCAAAGCATTCTCGATAATATCGAGGGTGACCGGATCAATCTCGATAGGCTCGAATGGGGTGGAATTGGTTTCGATGATTTGTGCAGGCATCGCTCAGCCCTCCGCTTCAGGGTTGATAAGGATATTGCCAACAGCATCCACGCTGGCGGTGCAGCCATTCTCAACCAGAGTGGTTGAATCCATTTCGGTGATGATGGCAGGACCGGGAATGATATCCCCCTGTCGCAGTTTGCTGCGGTCATAGATCACCGCGTCGCGCTCAGCGCCGTCCATCCACAATTTGTGATCGCGTATCTTGGCGGCGACAGGGTCGCCATTGCCCTTTGGCAGTTCAGCGGCCGGCAAAGCCGGTGCCTCGCCCATCGCTACGGCGCGAAGGTTCACGATCTCATGCGGTGTGTCCATGTTGAAGGTAAACAGCCGCCGGTGCTCTTCATCAAATCGGGCAAGTATCCCTTCGATACCGTCTGCATCCAGCACAGCCTTATCGATCGTCAAAGGCACTTCGAACGCTTGTCCGGCGTAACGCACGTCCACTTCAAACGCGCTGATCAATTCCTCTTCCGGCACTCCATCGGCAAGCAACTCGCCGCGAGTTTGCGCCGCCATTTCGTCGAGCGTGGCAGTGAGGTCGGCCACCGACGTATCGCGAGCCAGTCTAGAAAAACTGCGTGCGGTCTCTGTCCGCATACGGGTTGTCGCATCACCCAATGCGCATAGAACGCCCGGTGATACAGGAGAGACAGCAGGCCAGCTGCTCATCAGCTTCGCCACCGCGTTGACATGGAGTGGCCCTGCGCCGCCAAATCCCATCAGTGCAAACTCTCGCGGGTCATAGCCTTGCTGGACACTGATCATACGCAGTGCGCCGAACATATTCTCATTCACGATATCGATGATGCCGCGCGCTGCTTCCATCAATCCAACCCCAAGCGCGTCCGCTATCGTTTGAACGGATTTCTTCGCGCCTTCCCTGTCGAGTTGGAAGCTACCGCCGAGCAAATCCTCGGGCAAATAGCCCAGCACAACGTTGGCATCCGTCACGGTGGGCAATTTGCCGCCTTTGCCATACGCTACAGGTCCGGGAACCGCGCCAGCGCTCTCCGGCCCCACGCGCAATGCTCCGGTCAGCTCTGGCACGTGAGCGATCGAACCACCGCCTGCCCCCACGGTCTTCACATCAAGCGCCGATGCACGGACAGATAGATGCCCAACCTCGGTGGTCCGAATGCGGCGAGCCTCCAAACCTTCGATCAAAGCAACGTCAGTCGAGGTGCCACCGACATCCAGTGTCAAAATGTTGGATAGACCTGCATTCCTACCGACCCAAAGAGCGCCAGTTACGCCGCCCGCTGGACCAGACATCAGGATATTGACCGGATGCTCTTCGGCCTTTTCGCTGCTCATCAGGCCGCCATCACTGCGCAGCAGCGAGAGCTTACCCTTTAGGCCTCTATCTTCGAGTTGCCTGCGCAAATTCGAGACATATTTGCTGACCACTGGACGAACCGCAGCGTTGGCCACGGTCGACAATGTGCGCTCATATTCCTGCATTTCGGGAAGCACTTCATGGCTAAGCGAGACCGGAATACCGGGCAATTCTTCAGCGGCAATCTCACCGATCCGCACTTCGTGCGCACCATTCACATAGGCATTGATCAGGCTAACTGTCAGCGCCTCAACACCGTTGTTTTTCAACTTCCTCATCTGCACGCGCAGCGCGTCTTCGTTGAGCGGCGTTACTTCCTTACCATCGGCGCCCATTCGTTCCGGCGCCTCAACCGTATCTTCGAGATGAGCGAGTGGTTGTGGTTTGGGCCAAATGATCCAGGCGGCGAGGCCTCCGGGAACAAAGCTGCGCGCTATCTGCATGATATCGCGGTACCCCTCCGTCACAATCAGGCCGACCTTTGCGCCCTTCCCTTCGAGCACAGCATTGGTTGCGACCGTTGTACCGTGGAGGAAGTACTCGATCTCTTCTGCGGCAACGCCAGCCTCTTTGGTGATGGCCTCAACCCCGTTCAGGATACCTTCCGAGCTATCATGCGGCGTAGAGGGCGTTTTGTGACGCCAAAACTGACCGGTCTCTGCGTTGAACAGCAAAAGGTCCGTGAAGGTCCCCCCAACGTCAACTCCCAAACGATACCCCATCAGGCCACAGTCCTTTCCGTTTCATCAGCAGGAACGGGAAACCCGCCTGCTTTGCCCACCATTGCGGGCAGAGATTTATCCATCACCTGAGCAAGCCAGGTGTTCGTTTCGATCAATTCTTCGAGAGACAGCCCGGTATCGATCCCTGCCCGTTCAAGCATGTACACGACGTCTTCGGTGGCGACATTGCCAGCCGCACCGGGCGCGAACGGGCAACCACCAAGGCCACCAATCGAGGCATCAATGGTGGACGCTCCCGCTTCGATTGCGGTCCAGACATTGGCAAGGCCGGTGCCGCGCGTATTATGAAAATGCACCCGTACCGGCAGCGGATCGACCGCCTCTTTCACCTTGGCTACTAGGCTTGCGACATGGGCCGGATTACCGACACCAATCGTATCAGCCAGAGCAATTTCGACCGGACCCGCTTTGGCGATTTCACGCGCCATATGCACCACGCGTTCTTCCGCAACTTCGCCTTCGAATGGACAGCCAAAACTTGCCGCAATGGTGGCTTGCGCAGATAGACCCGCTTCGTTTGCGAGAGCAATTATTGTGCGAGATGCTTCGACAGAGCCATCGCTGGTCTGCCCCTGGTTACGCATTGCAAACGTATCGGTACTGACTGCGACCGCGCCCAATTGATCGATCCGCCCGGTCGCAATCGCCCTCTCAGCCCCGCGCGCATTCATTACCAAACCAATGTAAGTGACGTCATCGCGGTGGGGCAGCCCTGCGCAAACATCAGCGGCATCAGCCATCTGCGGAACGGCTTTAGGATTGACAAAGCTCGTAACCTCGATTCGGCGAGCGCCAGCATCAATCGCTCGCTCAATCAGACGCAACTTGTCCTCAATCGACACAGGCTGCTTTTCGTTTTGTAGGCCATCGCGGGGGCTTACTTCGAGCATCTCGATGGATTTTGTATACATTTCCAATCTCACGCCCTCTTTTTGGATCGCTCAGCATCCAAAATCGCGAGCCCGTGATGTGCATCGGAATAGGCATGGAATGCGCGGCGGATATGGCCTGACATTATTGCCTCAGCCCAAGCCGGATCGCCGCGCTTAAATGCTGCGATCAATTCATCATGCTCCTGATAGGACCGGAGGAGTTCATGCGGGCTGTAGTGGTGAGCCGTGCGCCAAATGATAGGCTGCTCAATCAAGGTTTGGAGCAAAGTCTTGAGCCGCGCCGATCCCGCGACATCAAGGATCAAGGTGTGGAACTTACGGTTTTCTTCGAGGAAGACGTCAACGTCCGCAGGCGTGCTCGCATTCGCCTCACCGATGCGCTTATTATAAGCTTCGAGCTTGCGAATATCTGCTGGGCTGATGCGAGACGCAGCCCGCTGCGCCGCCAAGCCTTCCAGCATAGCGCGCAATTCGAATGCATCGCCTATGTCATCAAGCGACCAGTCCGCAACAAAGCTCCGCTGCGATTCACTGCGGCGGATCAGTAGCTCACCCTCCAGCCGCCGCATCGCGTCACGAACAGGGGTGCGCGATACGCCGCACTTCTCAGCGAGAGCCTCTTCACCCAGCGGATCACCGGGCAACAGTTCGCCCGAGACGATCATCTCGCGAATAGTTTCATACGCAATGTCGGATGCTCTCGACATGATTTACCTGTGAAGCTTGACTGATCCATTTTGTATACAATAAGGCGATCACGAGGCAACCAACGTTTAACCACGCTGCGAAAAAATCGAAAAAATGGGGAAAATCATGACAAACCGTTCAATCAAGGTCCTGCTGTCAACTTCAGCCGCGATTTTTCCGCTTTTAGCGACCCCTGCATTGGCTCAGTCGAACCCTTCGTCTGCGGGTGCACAGGCCGAGGAGGACGATAACGCCATTATCGTGACGGCGCGCAGGCAGAATGAGACGCTGGCTGAGGTGCCGGCTTCGGTAACGGTTTTGTCCGCCGAAACTCTTGAACGCGCTGGCATTGAGCGGGCCGATGAATTTGTGCAGCTAACCGCAGGCGTTACCATCGTGTCCGGCACCGCAGAGGCGGGCGACACACAGATCAATATTCGCGGCATTAACGGTGCGCGCGATGCGGAAAGTTCGGTCGCGCTGGTGGTGGACGGCATCCTCAAAACCAACACCGCCCAATTGAACCAAGACCAAGGTACCTTGCGACAGGTTGAAATCCTGAAAGGTCCGCAGGGCGCTTTATACGGACGCAATGCTGCTGCCGGTGCCATTGTCATTCAGACCCTGAAACCAAGCGGGTTTCTCGAAGGCGGGGTGCAGGTAAGCATCGCCGAAGACGAAACCTACGCAGCCAATGGCTATATCTCCATCCCGGTGGGCGAGAATTCCGGCCTTGTGCTCTCAGGCAATTACTCGACCACCGATGGTTTTTACCGCAACGATTTCCTCAACTCGAACACAATCGACGATCAAGAGACCTGGTCGATTGATGGGCGGTTCGTTACGCAAATCGGTGACGCCACCGAGCTGGATGTAAAGGCACGTTATGCCGACCTTTCAGGGGCTTCGATTAATTTCAACGCGGCGTTCCACCTGCCCAATTTTGCTGCGGCGAACCCGGCTTTCTTTGAGGATGTCAACGATCATCCATTCAATTTCTACTCAAACATCCGCCCGATCAATGAACAGCAAACGTTCGAAGTGTCAGCCAAGGTTGAACATGAATTTGAATCGCTCGTCCTGACCGCATGGGCGCTTTACAGCGATGTCGATCAATTGCTGACCGCGGATGGCACCTCGGCAGATTTTGCCCGCTTCACATTCCCGGGTGCAACGCCGGATTCTGTCGCTGGATCCAATTCATGCTTTGCGACGACGGCTCAACTGACCGGGTTCCCAGTGAACCCTCCGGGAAACATCGGCACTTCGCCTGTTCCCTTCATTTTCGACCCGGCGAATGGGTCAACCTTTGGCCCGTACAGCCCGACGACCTGCGATGGGACTCAGCTCCAAATCCGGCAACAATCGGACTTCAGCGCAGAGGTCCGGCTCGCATCTGACACAGGTGGCCCGATCCAATGGCAGCTGGGCGCATACTACCTCCACATTGATCGCGAAACCGGCGTCAGCTTGGGAGCGGATCTGGGCAATGGTGTCAGCCGCGAACTGTTCAATCCAGCCGGGTCAGACAACCCGACAACGCTGCTGTATAACGATGATTTCTCGACCGATGTCTATGCGGCATTCGGCTCGGCGGAATGGGAAGCCAGCGAGGCACTCAGCCTCAGCCTGGCATTGCGGTATGATATTGAAGACCGCAGCGTCTCCAGCCTAGTGCCGATTGCCACTGATCCCTTCACCGGCAGCCCGATCAATCCGGGTCAAGGCATGGGACCGATCCCCGATCAGTCGGAGACATTCTCGCAACTGCAGCCGAAAATCTCGCTGCGCTACTCGCTAACTGATGACATCAATGTCTACGCCAATTGGGGCATCGGATTTAAGTCGGGCGGGTTCAACAATCAGGGTTCATCTGCGCTGGTGGATCAATCATTCAACCAGTTCATAGGTACCAATGTGTTGATCAACGATGTGTTCGACAAAGAAACATCGAGCGCCTTCGAAGCCGGTGTCAAAGGCACGTTGTGGGATAACCGCATCACCTTTGATCTTGCGGGATACTATACCGATATCGATGACATGCAGTTCTTCGAGTTCTTCGTCGGCGGTTTCGGCCTGCTGCGCGTCGTTTCGAACATTGATGAGGTTGAGGTTTACGGCGCCGAGTTCAATCTCAACGTCGAACTGCTCGATGGCTGGGATATCTTTGGTGCGGTCAATGTGACTGAGAGTGAGATCAAAGCCAATTCATCGCGCCCAGTCACCGTTGGCAATGAGTCGCCTTACACATCGGACTACACGGTCAATATCGGCACACAGCTTGATCTACCCGTGACGGACAGCATGAACTTTGTCGCCCGTGCGGACTATCGTATCACTGGTCCAACGTGGTTCCACACAGTTCAGGAGAATACGAGCCCAACACTATTCAGCGGCTTGCTCCCCGGATCAGCTTTGGCGCTGCCAGCTTTCGTTGGGGACGCGGATTACTCGATCACGGAACGTGATACGTTTGCCATCTTGAACGTGCGCGCCGGGGTTGAGATCGGCGAGGTGACGGTCACGGCTTTTGTCGATAACCTGACCAACGAAAGGTATTTGAACGAAGTCATTCCGGCGATTGAGTTCGGTGGATCGTTCATCTCACCCGGCACATTGCGACGGTTTGGAGTGGAGCTCGGTGCCAGCTTCTAAGTTGGCGCAAGCTCCACGCTTTCAGATCTAAAGGGAAATGGTGTTAGCTTAGGGCATGGGTGGCTGCACATTAGGCCTGCATCCAGTCACCCTAACCCATGCAGTCAATTACCCTTCGGCACCGGCGCGCTTTAGCTCAACCAGCTCGCCATTGACTGCAGGTGTCGAACCTTCCTGACGCCTATCTTCGGCGTTCTGGACACGATTTCGACCATTGGATTTGGCCTCGTAGAGAGACGCATCAGCCCTTGCGAAAAGCTGCTCATAGGTCTCACCCTCGCGCGCCGTTGCCACGCCAAAACTGGCTGTCAGCCGGACATCATCGTTGAGGTCGGAATGCTGAAGATCGGCGAAGGCCAGCCTGATCCGATCCGCCAATCGTGCAGCGGGCGCGTTTTCGCAGTTCCAGACCGCGATACAGAATTCCTCGCCTCCGATCCGGCCTGCGGTATCGCATCCGCGGATCATGCGCGCGATGGTCTGCCCAAATCCGGAGAGCGCTTGGTCTCCTGCTTGATGCCCCCAAATGTCATTGACCTGTTTGAAGTGGTCAATATCGGCCACGACAAGGCTGAGCGGTCGCCCCTCTGTTTGCGCTTGTGGCAAGAGGCTGCGCATGGATTGCTCAAACGAGCCGCGATTGCGAAGCCCAGTTAGCGGGTCGCGTTCGCTGCTTTCGCGCAAGTTCGTGGTGAACTCGATGATAGTCGCACCAATCAAAACCATGGCGCCCATCACAGATTTCACTCCGAGCACGAGCCCGATCAGGGAATAATAGACCGACTCTCGATAGAGCTCAGCCGGAATCGACTTTTCAAACATCAAAGTGAGGTTTGGCCTGACGACAAAATCTATCGTTTGAATTGCCACCACCACGATTATGGCGATATCGATCACGCTCCGGCGCCGCGCCATAAGGAGCGTTGTTAGGCCCATGGCGCACATCACACCGTAACCCATATTAACGATAATCAACCGCGGGCCGACATCATCGGTAAGGTTCACTGCGAGAGCCAATACGCCTGCGCTGATGACATATACGCCGAACAGGCTGCCGAGATGCATTTTCTGTCCGGCGCGTTCGCACAACGATACCAGATAGACCATCATGCCCAAGCTGTAGAGCGCCTGTGTCGTGTGAAAGACGTAGAATGCCTCGCCGGGAAGGAAATGGGTAGCGAGAAACCCTGATGCGAACAGGACATAGCCGATCGCAAAGCCTAGCACGTGACGCTTCATACGCCCTGCCCGCCAGAACACAGCGAATGTCGCCGCGAAAAGCAGCGCCATGAGAGGTGTCAGTAATCCAAGTATTTGCGTTTGCATCGAAACGTAAAGCTCCCGTTCCGAACGGGTTAGGTCGATATAGTTAAGTTCGTCTTTAGGAAGCGCACACGATTTGCAGATTTTTCAACAGTTCCGTTTGATTTCGTATCCCGGCCAAATCGCAGAGCTCCCCCAGTAGCCCCTTAACCATATGATATTTCCAGTGAATTTCACGATATCGTTATTGGCAGGATAAAGAAGCCAAGTATAAATCAAATCACAGACAAACTCATCAAGTCAAATTCAAGAAGATATGATCTAGTGCACTGCAATTATCGGTGAAATCACGTACACCTAACCGGCTATTAACCATTTTTGACTAACTCGTATCCCTCGAGCGCAATATCTTTCGTCGAAGCGCATACAGGGGTCACAAAGATGCAGCCATGGAGCCGTTCTTCTTCTTCACAAGAGCGTTCGCAAAGCGAAACCACGAAGCCATGGACAGGTGGCTTTGTTGCTAAGGGATTTGAGCCGGTCGCGCACGCGTTTCAGGCATCAATCTTGTCAGGCGAGGCACTAGGGGCCGCATGCTCAATCATGCATCGCGGTGAAACACTGGTGGATTTGCATGGCGGATGGAAAGAGCCTTCGCGCGAAAACACCTGGGCTGGCGATGACATCGCATTGGTCTATTCGCTAACCAAAGGCCTGACGGGAATGGCAGGCGCAGTTGCTGTTTCGCGCGGGCTCTTCTCTTATGATGAGCCGGTCGCGGATATCTGGCCCGAATTCGGCGCTCATGGCAAAGCAGCTATCACTGTCGGCGAGGCGCTGTCAGAGCAGGCTGGACTAGCGGCCATCGACTACAAGCTCACCCTAGAGAATATCGGCGATGAAGCGGCAATTTGCGCAGCCATAGCGCGCCAGAAACCCAATTGGACGCCGGGCGACCATTCGGGGAACCACGCCTACACGCTTGGCTGGATTGTCAGCGAGCTTATCCATCGCCGCGATCCTATCGGCCGGCGCTTGCCTCAATTCTTTGCCGACGAAATTGCCGACCCACTGGGTGCAGATGTGTTCGTTGGCTTACCGGAGACTTTCGACCGCAGCCGTATCGCACGGATTGAGGGATTTGGGATGCAAGACCTCTTCATCCACCACACCACAATGCCATGGCGACTCACATTTGAGATGTGTCTGCCAGGAACACTGGCCTTCCGCACGCTCAACAACCCGCTTGTTCTGGCCGGTCCAGGCGCGCTTGATTGCGAGGCATTTTGGCGCATCGGGCAAGGTGCAGCTGGCGGCATGGCGTCAGCGCGCGGATTGGCGACATTGTATCAAGCTTTTGCCGAAGGCGGGCAAAAGCTGGGCATCACGCCAGAGGTCATGGAGGTCCTTGCGAAAGGTCATCCGGTCCCGCGAAAGGGGCTGAAAGACCAGGTTCTGACCGCAAACATGTATTATTCCTACGGCTTTGAAAAACCGTTCAGCGAGTGGGAATATGCCCGCACGAACAGCGCCTTTGGCAGCTTTGCCGTAGGCGGCTCGCTGGCATTTTGCGATCCTGAAGACGGCGTCTCCTACGCCTGGATTACCAACAAACTTGGCACAGGAAAATGGGATGATCCGCGGGAAAAAATGGTCCGCGATGCATTCTACGCCTGCCTGGAGAACCAATCATGAGCATTGCCCACGTCGTCTTGTCCGACCTGCACCTCGGTGCACGCGACAGCTTGCTTACCCATGTGCATCGCAGCGGCGAGATCGCCGAAGGTCCGTCCGAAGTGCTAGCTGCCTTCGCCAATAGCCTACGTGAAACGCTAGAGCAAAGTTCGGGTGATCAGAAAAAGCCTCAGCTCGTTTTGCTGGGCGATGCACTGGATCTAGGCCTGTCGCCCTTTGGCGATGTTTCAAAGAGCTTTCTGCAATTGCTGGATGCTTTTTACCCTGCCGATGGGGCTGACCTGTTCGACCGAGAGATCATCTATGTCGCAGGCAATCACGACCACCATTTGTGGCGTATTGCACAAGATAACGGCTTTCTATCGGCGCTGGAGAACGGTGAAATTCCCGGCGATCTGGAGGCTGTGACCAGCATCTTTGGCACACCGTCGCATCGTTGCCGTCTGATGGAATCGCTGTTGGCCCACCGCCCGCATCTGAGCGATGCATCAGTCAAAATTGCTTATCCAAACTGGGGCATTTCAAACGGCGAAACCGGCCGCGCCGTGATCATGCATCACGGGCATTACCTCGATGGAATGTACCGCGCGCTATCAAATATGCGCGCCTTCCTTGGCGATGGTGAGGCGCGTCCCGACACTATGCGACAATTGGAGCAAGAGAACGGTCCATGGATCGATTTTCTCTGGTCCGACTTGGGCAGCGCAGGCGAAGTCGGCAGTGGCATCGGCTCACTTTATCAAGTGATGTTGAGCGCTGGCGCAAGTCATGATTTTGCCGAGAGCATCGCGCGGCGGATAACCGGCGGGCTGCATTCTAATCTGGGTATCAATCCAAAAATGCCGCTCAAATACGGCGTCACGCTCGACAATCTTATCCGCGCTGGTGTTGATCTGACAGCGGGTCGCGCGGCGGAGCGCCAACGCGATGGCTATGGCCATGTCCTAGGCGAGGACGAGATTGAGGATATCGGCTGGTATCTTAGCACTCCGGTCGCGCATCAAATGCGGCAAGAGCTGGCAGACCTGCCGCGCGAAGTTTCCTTCATATTCGGGCACACCCACAAACCGTTTCAGGATGAACTGCTTGTCGATGGATTCGACGTCCCTGTCGGTGTGTTCAACACGGGCGGCTGGGTTTTGGATGAGCCGACTTTGATGCCGGTACAAGGATGCGCCGCGATGCTGGTCTCTGATGAATTGGAGGTCGCCTCCTTGCGGCTTTTCAATGATCCCACTGACGGCAAAATGGCGCCAGTTCGCGTCGAGGGCAGCGGCCGTTCGAACCGGCTCGTCGATGAGACGGCCGAAGCCGTGCAACGCGCATCTGGCCATTGGGCCGATTTCTCACGCGTGGTCCACGGTCGTATTCTGGATGAGGCCGACAAACGCGTCCGCGAGATGCTTGACCGCTCGAACACACAGCTGCGGGAGGCAGCAGAATGACTCAACAAAAACGCATTGCACGCAGCCTCGACGCTGCGAAATCGCACTACACCGTATTGGTGATCGGTTCCGGCTATGGCGCAGGTGTCGCCGCATCGCGATTGGCGCGCGCAGGGCAAGATGTGTGCATTTTGGAACGCGGCAAAGAAATGCTTCCGGGCGAATACCCGAACAAGATTGCAGATGCGCAAGGTGCGATGCAATTCAACGTCAAAGGCGGACGGATCGGATCGCCGGATGCGATGTTCGAAGTGCATGTGAATGATGATCAATATGCGCTTGTCGGATGCGGTCTTGGCGGTACCTCGTTGATCAATGCGAATGTGGCGCTGGAGCTGGACAAACGCCTCCTTGCGCATGAGCACTGGCCTGCCGCATTCCGCGATGATCCGCATGCGATTGATCCGTATTACGAGCGAGCGCGCGAAATGCTCTCGCCAAATGCTTATCCCGATACACACCCCAATCTGGGTAAACTGGATGCGCTGGAGCATTCCGCCGGCGCGATGGGTAAGCGGTTCTACAAGACGCCAATCAACGTCAATTTTGATGATAAGACCAATAAGTTTGGCGTGCCACAACCGGCCTGCACGAATTGCGGCGACTGCGTTTCCGGCTGCAATGTTGGGGCGAAAAACACGACGCTCATGAACTATCTTCCCGACGCAGCCAATCACGGCGCGGAGATATTCACACGGGCCAAAGTCCTTTGGATTGAGCGTGACGGAAATGTCTGGCGCGTCCATGCAGAGCATAACGGTGATGACGCATCGAAGGCTTCAGTCAGCATCACCGCCGACCATGTTGTTTTGGGCGCGGGCGCGCTGGGATCGACCGAGATTCTGCTGAGATCGCGCGAAAAGGGCCTGCCCCTTTCTGACCAATTAGGCACCAGTTTTTCCGGCAATGGTGATGCTCTCGGCTTTGCCTATGACAGTTACTTCAGGTCCCAAAAACACGGCGACGACGTCACCGCCAGCCCGATTTACGCCATGGGCGCGGGCACATCGGATGTCGCCCAAGAAGCCTATCCCGGCCCCTGCATCACAGGCATCATCGACATGCGCGATGCCGACGATCCGGCCAAGGGGTTGGTGATCCAAGAGGGCGTTGCGCCCGGCATTCTCGCAGGAGCATTAGGCCCGGCATTCTTCTTTGGCGAAGCGTTGGCAGACGGGTTCACCCGCTTTGGCCTCGACCAAGTTAAACCGCGGCTGCTGGACGCCAAGGCCATGGGCGAAGCCGTTCAGACCGACCCGGGAAGCATTGCCGAATGGGCCTATAAAGGACCGATGGCGCGCACTCAGACTTATCTGGTTATGAGCGTTGATGATTCCGGTGGCCGCCTCGCTTTGGAAGAAGACCGGATTTCGATCCATTGGTCCAAAGCTGGCGAACAGCGAACATTCCGCCGCGACGATGATAAAATGCGCGAGGCAGCAGAGGCAATCGAAGCGCAATATTTCTCCGATCCGCTGTGGTCTGAGCCGATGGGACGTAAGCTGATTACAGTTCACCCAATCGGCGGCTGCGGCATGGGCGATGATGCCGAAACAGGCGTTGTCGACGACACCTGCCGCGTTTTTGCAGGCACAAAGGGTACGGACGTTCATCCGGGGCTCTATGTCTGTGATGGTGCTGCGATCCCGGGTGCAGTGGGCGTCAATCCATTGCTGACAATCACCGCCGTTGCTGAGCGGGCCGTCGAAAAGCTCGCACAGCGCGAAGGTTGGGCCATCGACTACACGCTCGGTCAAGAAACACCATTGCCCAAAGAGATACCAGCGGATGAGGAAGAGGACGCGGTGCAGGAACCGCATGAGATCCCGCATCACGAGCACCTTAAGCTGAGCATCGCAAAATGGGTCGGCGGTCATGCCATCGGCCCCATCGCCGACGCCGTCACAGACGCCGCTGAGCATTTCAAAAACGGCGCTGTCGAAGAAGGCAAGACCGCGATCCGCCAATTGGTCAAAGACCACCCCGAAGCCATGAGCCCCGGATTGGATTTCACTGAAACCATGGCGGGCCATATCAGCGCCACCGGGTGCCATCACCGCCCCTGCGGCCATGTTGAGCGTATTCGTGACGACTATGTCAACGGCGCGGCTTGGGGGCAGTCAGAAGACAACGCTTGCAGTTTCAAGCTGACCGTTGCGACCGACAACCTCCATCACATGATCGATGACCCCCAACACCGATCCCGCATAACCGGCGAAGTTCTCGTCAGCGCGATTTCAGCGGAACCCATGCCCGTGCGCGAAGGCACTTTCCGCCTGTTGGTTGCCAACCCGGACAAAGCCGAAAGCTGGACCATGCTGTATGACATGGTGCTCGAAGGTCCAGACGGCCCAATCCACTTCCACGGTTTCAAGACTTTGGAGCAGCGCGGCCAAGGAAAAGCCAAGTCCGATCCATGGACCGATCTCACGACACTATTCGTCACATTGCGCCACGGCGACGATGCTGATGGCGACCTGATCGGACGCGGTGTCTTAAAGCTCGGCATTGATGAATTCATGCGCCAATTGACCACCATCACCGTGCACGACGCGGACACGCTAGTCGGCCATATCATCAACCTCATCCCCAAAGCTCGCAAAGCCATTGAGACCTATTTCGTGGCCAAATATGCCGGCTTTTTCGCGATGACAGTGTTCCGCGCCTATGGCGGAATGCTCGCAACGTTGAATGATTTTGCGGCGAAGGATGCGGCATTGCTGTCCCCGCGCACAATGCACCTTCCCTCGCCAGAGCGCCACGTCGTGCCCACAGGTGACGGCGTGAATATCGCCCTCACCCGGTATCGCGGCGGACCGCGTGGACCGCTCGTACTCGCCCCCGGCTTCTCCGTTCGCGCATCCAGTTTCGCCACGCCCACGGTCGATGAGAACCTCACTGAAAGCCTTGTCGCACAGGGGTATGATGTGTGGCTGTTCGACTATCGCGCCAGTGCGGATTCCGGCAACGATACCGAGAACCCACCCGAATTCTGCATTGATGATATCGCTCGTTGCGACTGGCCAGCCGCTGTTGCGAAAATTCGCGGTGTGACCGGAGCCGATAGCGTGCAAGCCATCGCGCATTGCGTCGGTTCAATGAGCCTTTTGATGGGCATTGGCGCTGGCCATGTTACGCATGTTCGGTCGCTTATCAGCTCGCAGCTTACCCTCCATCCGGTCACCAATTGGCTCAATTACATGAAAGCGGACCTCGGCGTCGCAGGCATGTTGGGAGAGATTTCGCTGCTCGATGGGCATTTCGATTTCGTCAGCCAAGGCACCGAAAACGATAGTGAGATTGACGCGGTCGCGTATCAAATACCGGTCCCCGAAGGACAAGAGTGTAAGAACCCGACCTGCCGCCGCGTGTTTGGCGTGTTCGGCCCCAGCTGGGACCATCGCCAACTGGGCCATGACACGCATCTGGCGCTTGGCAGCATGTTCAGCCGCGTGTCGCTTTCCCCGTTCAAGCAGTTGGGGGAGATCATGCACAAAGGTCTGGCCGTGGATGCAGATGGCAAGTCGATCTACACCGATGATGACGCGGCCCGTCGTTTGGCTCTGCCCATCAGCTTCCTATCGGGAGCCACCAACCAGATATTCTATCCCGAAAGCGGACAGCGCACGCGCGTCTGGTTGTCAGAGCACAATGGCAAATCGCTATATAGCCAGTGGATCGTTCCCGATTATGGCCACATGGACTTGTTCATTGGCCGCAACGCGAACCGCGATGTGACGCCATGGATTTTGGAGGAATTGGAGCGACTTGAAGGCCGCACGGCCACATCATCGTCAGAAGATGTGATCGAAGCCAAGCGCCAAACCGGTTGAAAGCACGGCCACGGCGCGGCGTCTTAGAATTGCAGAACGGTAAGGACGAGATGCCTGCTATTCGACCGTCAATCCGACGCGAAAACCCAGAAGCTGGCTGTGATGGATCGCCAGATCTCCCGCCTGTGCGGCAGCTCTGACCCAATCTGTGCCGGACACCCAGCTTCCGCCTTGTGGCACACGACGATCGCATTCACCGCCACCTTCTTCTAACCAAGCGCGGCCATCCGTCGGGACATTGTTGCCATCTCGATGAAGGCAATCGTCTGTCCATTCCCAGACATTACCAAGCATGTCGTGCAAGCCCCACGAACTGGGTTTGTAACTCGCCACAGGTGCAGTGGTCTCTGCGTGGTTTTCGGCAAACGCCGCGCCTGTTGGTGCGCGACGCCATCAACAAGGCTGAACGAGAGATCGCTTCGGCTGCCTAGGATTGTAGTTCTGCGCGGCGCACCCATCCCGCACAAATGAAAAAGCCAGCCGATGCACGTGGCACCGACTGGCTCCCCCAATTGACCCGGCAGCCCAGGTCAGTTCGGTTTTTAGAACTCAAAGCGGATGCGAACGCCGCCAGAGTGGGACTGATAATCCGATGCGAAGCGTCCGCGGTATTCTGCCCCGATGGACAGGCCGCCTTCGTTCACAAAGTCCACACCGGCACCGATATCGAAACGCGATGCCGAAGCCTCATCAGTAACCAGTTGGAACGTATCAGCACCGCCATTAAAAGACGCGCCGATCGCCAGTGGATCGCTGCTCAGGTCGTAAGCATAGTCAACGCTTGCGTAGGGGATGATGCCGGCGTCACCTTTGCCTGCGACCTTGAGGCCAACACGCGCTTCGAAGAACTCGGCGCTTTCGCTGTCCAAGGTCAGGTCAAGACCACCGGTTTCAGTGAAGGTGTCGCGTGACAGCTCTGCATAACGCAGGCCGCCATTTGGAGTGATCACCACGCCAGAGGTCTCAATGTCGTATCCGGCATTGATGCTGGCATAGACACCATCAACATCGCTTTCACCAGTGATCAGTGAACCCAAAGCCGTGCGGCTGTTGTCGACCGAGTTGATCGAATAGCCCAGCTCAGCATTCACAAAGGCACTGCCCAAATCAAAGCCAGCATAGCCGCCCAATTGGAAAGCGTTGATCTCGCTTGACGCCCCGGCCAACCCATCGGCATCGACATCGATATCCGAGTAGTTGAAAAGTGCACCGACTGTGGTGTTCTCACCCAGCTTCGCATCAAGGCCGAGCGTGAAACCGATTGCGTCAGCATCGTAGCCCGTTTGGCTGAGGCTGGATGCGTCACGGTCTGCGGTCCGGTAGAAGGCTTGACCCCACAATCCGGTTTCTTCGCCAGCCAGACGGTTTTGGACAAGCGAGCTTGCGAAACGCTGGGTCTCGTAAATCTCGCGGGTCACACCGTCATTGATAGCTGGAAGCAGAGCCAAAGATGCCGCTTCAAACTCGGTCGCAGACGTGGCCGAGTTTAACGCCGCGAACACATCAGCTGGAAGACGGTTATTCGCCGTCGCAGTTGTGATCGCACTGCCGAAGCTGTTGATGTTGCCGTCGGCAGAAACCGCGCCAAGATCAGCCGCATCAATCGTGACCGATACCGATCCAAGGTTGACGGTGTAGTCGACCAGGAAATCGTCATCGAGCACATTTACGGTGGTGCCGTTATTGGTGAAGGTTCCGGTTTCGGTCAGCACGTCAACGGTGCTGCCAATGTCCGCAAGGCCAACCTGCGTCGTGGCGATGTTCACCTCGCTGCCAGCGCCGAGCACTGTGTCGCCATCAACCGCCAGCGCATCCACGCCAAGGTCGAAAGAGAGCGTGCCGTTTGCAGTGAGGCTACCTTCAATGGAGCGTTGGCCATCAACCTTCACAACGCTGGCTGCATCGGTCGATACTGCGACCGAGTTCAGGACATCGCCGGTCAATGCAAAGTCGCCTGCACCGATGCTGAGCGTGTCAGCAAAGGCCGATCCGACAAAATTGCCGTTCAGCTCGCCGCCGTTCTGGACAAAGTTCAGAGCAGACAATGCGGTTGAGGCATCCACTGCAATTGGACCAGAAATGTTGCCAGCGTTGATGAATGTGCCGGCAAAGGCGACATTCTCAATCGACACAGCCGCGCCGGTTTCCGCAGAGATCGTGCCATTGTTCACGATGTCGTTGGTGACGGTTACGGTGGTGCCAGCGCCTGCGCCATTGAAGAGGCGAAGACCAGCTGATGCACCCGAAGCTTGCGCTTCGCCGCGTCCAGCAAAAGTGCCGTCATTGACGATTGTGAAGCTGCGTGTGTCACCATCCATTGTACCAAGCTGAAGAGAGACAGCCGATCCGGCGACACCAGCATCAACCACACCTGTGTTGTTCAGGGTGAAGTTGTTCGCAGTGCCATCGGCATAGACTGTACCGTTACGCTGTGCACCGGTGCCAATGATCGTGCCGGAGTTGTTCACCGTCAGACCATTGCCATCAATGTTCAGCGCGCGGCTGCCCGACGAAATGGTGCCAGAGTTGTTGACGATGGCTTGAGTAAAGTCACCGCCGCCAGCAGGCGTTGGGTTACCGAAATACAGGCCGTTTTGAACACCAGAGATCGTGCCTGAGTTATCGACCACACCTTGGAAGCTCACGCCGTTGACGAAGCGAATACCGGCGGTTGTGCCGCTATCGCCTTCGCTGTCGATTACACCTGAGTTGGTGATGTTGCCGATGAACAGGCCATCTGAAGTGCCATCAAGCGCGCCCATATTGCGAGTGCGTTCAAAGCGGAGGCCATCGCCTGCTCCTGGTACTCCAGCAGCAGCAGTACCGCGGCCTTGGATCGTGCCAGAATTGGTGATGTTGAAGGTGTTGCCACCGTCAGCTGCCGAAGCCAGCTCAGCAGCGAAACCAGCACCTTGGTTGCCTTCACCTGCGTCAATCAAACCGCCTTCAAGGTTGTTCAGCTCAAAGTTTTGAGCGGTGCTGTCAGCATAGACAGTACCATTGCGCTGATTGCCCGTGCCGATGATCTGGCCGGAGTTGTTCACTGTCAGCCCGTTGCCATCGATGTTGAGAGCGCGGCTGCCAGAGCTGATCACGCCAGAGTTGTTGACGATGGCTTGAGTGAAGTCACCGCCGCCAGCAGGCGTTGGGTTACCGAAATACAGGCCGTTCTGGATGCCAGAGATCGTGCCCGAGTTATCGAGAACACCCTGGAAGCTCACGCCGTTGACGAAACGGATACCAGCAGCGGTGCCGTTGGCGGCTTCACTGTCGATAATGCCCGAGTTGGTGATGTTACCGATGAACAGGCCGTCCGATGTGCCGTCAAGCGCGCCCATATTGCGGGTGCGTTCAAAGCGCAGGCCGTCACCAGCCGCGGCCAGACCAGCGGCAGCGTTTCCGCGGCCTTGGATCGTACCAGCATTGGTGATGTTGAAGGTGTTGCCTTCGTCGGCTGCACCAGCAAGCTCAACTGAGAAGCCTGCGCCCTCATTGCCCTCGCCAGCGTCGATTGCGCCGCCTGCCTGGTTGTTCAACTCAAAGTTTTGAGCAGTTGAGTCAGCATAGACAGTACCATTGCGCTGATTGCCCGTGCCGACGATTTGGCCAGCGTTGTTAATAACCAGACCTGTGCCATCAATGTTGAGCGCACGGCTATCAGACTGGATGACACCGGCATTGTTCACAACGCCGCCAGTGTGATCCGCGCCGCCAACTGGCGTAGCATTGCCAAAATACAAACCGTTTTGAACGCCAGCGATGACTGCTCCCGCTTCATTGTTCAGCGTGCCCTGGAAGGAAACACCGTTCACAAACCGGATAGCCGCCGTGGTTCCCTGCGTGCTTTCTGACGTAATTTGACCAGCATTGTTGATCGTGCCTGTGAACAGGCCAGTGGTCGAGCCGTCCAGCATTCCGCCAACACGGGTGCGTTCAAAGCGCAGGCCATCGCCAGCACTCGCGGCTCCGGCAGCTGCCTGGCCACGACCATTGATAAAGCCGCTTTCTTCAACGTTGATAGTGAAGTTGTTGCCTTCTTCGCTCAATTCAGCGGAGAAACCAGCGCCTTCGAACACAGCGTCAATTCCGCCAGCATTGTTCAAGACGAAATCTTGAGCCGTGCTGTCGGCATAGACGGTGCCATTGCGCTGGGTATCCGTACCGAGAATGCGGGCATCGGCGAGGTTGTTCACCACAAGGCCAGTGCCATCAATGTTCAGCGCGCGGCTGTCTGATGAGATCGTGCCGAGGTTGTTCACAATGCCGCCTGTGTGATCAGCGCCTTCACCCATTACAGGGTTGCCAAAATACAGACCGTTTTGAACGCCAGAAATGACGCCGCCTGCCTCGTTGGTCAGCGTGCCTTGGAAGCTGATGCCGTTGACAAAACGAACACCTGCCGTTGTCCCTTGCGCGCTTTCAGAGTTGATCAAACCCGAGTTGGTGATCGTGCCGTCAAACACGCCGATATTGCCAACATTGCCGATGCGTACGCCGTCTCCGGCTGCGTTGTCAGCGGCGGATGCTTGGCCTCGGCCCTGAATGGTGCCGGAATTGACGAGGTCAAAGGTGTTTGCACCGTCAGCAGCGCCGCCGATCTCTGCGCCAAAGCCAGAGCCGGTATTGCCCATGCCCGCATCAACCGTGCCTGCATTGTCGAATGTGAAGTTGTCAGCGGTTCCATCTGCATAGACAGTGCCGTTGCGCTGGTTGCCAGTGCCGATAATTTCGCCTGTTTCAAGGTTGTTCACGACAAGGCCAAGCCCGTCGATGTTGAGCGCGCGGCTATCAGAGGAGATCACGCCAGCATTGTTCACAACGCCGCCAGTGTGGTCAGCGCCGCCCGCTGGAACAGGGTTGCCGAAATAGAGGCCGTTCTGAACGCCAGAAATGACGCCGCCTTCTTCATTGGTCAGTGTGCCTTGGAAGCTCACACCATTCACGAAGCGGATACCTGCAGTTGTGCCTTGTGCGCTTTCAGAGGCGATTGTGCCTGAGTTGGTGGTCGTGCCGGTGAACAGGCCAGTGGTTGACCCGTCGAGCATGCCGCCAACGCGGGTGCGCTCAAAACGAAGGCCATCGCCTGCTGTCGGCGCGCCTGCGCCTGCTTGGCCGCGACCTTGGATCGTGCCTGCATTGGTGATGTCGAAGTCGTTGCCTTCTTCGCTCAGTTCAACGGAGAAGCCTGCGCCTTCATTGCCCATGCCAGCGTCAATCACGCCGTCTTCAAGGTTGTTGAGTTCGAAGTCTTGCGCGGTGCTGTCCGCATAGACGGTGCCGTTGCGCTGATTGCCGGTGCCGATGATGGAGCCGGAATTGTTCACGACAAGGCCCAGCCCATCAATGTTCAGCGCGCGGCTGTCTGATGAGATGGTTCCCGCATTGTCGACGATGCCGCCCGTGTGGTCAGCGTCATTGCCAAAATAGAGGCCATTTTGCGCGCCAGAGATCACTCCGGTCGCTTCGTTGGTCAGGGTGCCCTGAAACCCGATGCGATTGGCGAAACGGATGCCTGCAACGGTGCCTTGGGTGGATTCTGAATTGATGATGCCAGAATTCGTGATGTCGCCTTCATAGACGTATTCAGGCGCGAGACCTGGTCCGAAGAAACGGATACCGTCGCCTGCCGTTCCGCCCATTGGCGATGCCTGGCCGCGGCCTTGAATAGTGCCAGCATTGGTGATTGCGCCGCCACGAGGCGCCCCGCCGCCGCCAACTTCGATAGCGATACCAGCGCCTTCAACGCCTGCATCGATTGAGCCGGTCGCGGAGTTGTTGATGGTGATATTGTTGGACGTACGGTTGCCGTAAACGGCGCCATTGCGCTGGCTGCCAGTGCCCAGAATGACGCCATCATTGTTGAGTGTCGCATCGGTGCCGTCAAAGTTGACGACGCGCGAGTCTGCTTCGAGGCGACCGGTCGCTGCATTGTTGATGATCGCGCCGGTTGTGCCTTGGTTCACTTGAACGGTTTGAGTGACGCCAGTTGTCGCGAGCGTGCCCGCATTATCAACGGTCACGTCATTGTTAGCGACAACCACAACTGGTGCGCCGTCGACGGTGCTGGTCACGCCTGCGGCTGCGGAAATGGTCTCCGCGTCCGCTGCTGAAGTGACCGTTGCATTGTCACCATCATTGATGACCTGCTGCGCATGCGCGGCTCCGGTTGCGAACAATGCGAGGGTTGAAGACGTAAGAAGCAAGCGTCCGGCATTCAAAGCCTGCCTGCGGGTGTTATGAGTTTTCATTGTGCTGCCTTTTCCATTGTTAAAACGGTTGGAAGGCAAGCCAGAGGGGTCGGTCAACCTGCCTTCCATGGCAAGCAGATATGACCGCAATTGAGCCTTGTATAATACAAGGTTTCAATAGGTCCCATAGGCAAAAACTATCACATAAGTATCTGATTTACTTGAATATAAAAAGAACAAACAAAGCATCGACAGCCCGCAAATGCAGGCCATCGACGCTTGGATTTGATGCGTGAATTTTGCGGCGAATTAGGCGGTCATCGCCGGTGCCTTTTGCGTGGGCGGGTTTGCTCTGATCTGATCGCACAATGCCATCAGAATGTGTTCGCGCGGGCACCCGATCCGCGACACAAACCCGATCTCGCGACTGAAGGATGGATCATCAATTTCCACAAAATGCATATTCGGATTTGCGCATTCCAAGAATGGCCGTGCCAGCATCGGAACAAGCGCCGAACCATAACCTTCATCAACATAATGCGACATGGTCAGAAAATTCGTCGCAACGGTTTGATCAGGCACATCGATCCCGACATTCTTTGCATCACAAAGGGACAAAGTATCGGTACGCAAGCAATGCTCTTCTGAGGGTAGAATGAGCTCTTCCACCGGTACATCGCAGACCGAAATCCGATCTGTGCTCGCGAACTTATGGTCGGATGACACCATCAACAACAGGGGTTCGACAAAAACGGGTGTGAAGCGGTAACCAGCGCGGTCAACAGGGCCGCTCATCATGGCGACATCGATCCTCCGGTATTCAATCTCATTCCAAAGGGTTTCCGTGGGTTGCTCACGAAAGATCGTCGTAAGATCGGGGGCGAGCCCGCGAATGTTGCGCGAAAGATACGGAAGCACAAATGGAGCTAAGCTTGGGAACAAACCAATGCGAAGGGGCGCCGCTATCGGATCGTGATATTCTGCGGCTGTATCGGTGATGCGCTGCGCTGAACGAAGCATGCAGCGCGCGGTTTCAACGATACGCGCGCCAGCATCTGTTGTCAGAACGCCGTTATTGGTGCGCGCGAAAAGCTCAACGCCAAGCTGCTCTTCCAGCTTTTTGACCTGCGCAGAAAGCGAAGGTTGGCTCACATGGCACGCCTCTGCCGCTCGCCCAAAATTGCGATAGCGGTCAACCGCTGTAACATATTCAAGATCGCGAAGTTTCATGGGATGCCCCTCTGTTGCTACCGGTTCTACGTCGCAAGGCGCGAAAAGGTTACAAATGAGATCGGATTTCCGTCTGGCACACTCCGTGTTTGCGATCATTTTCAGATGGTGCTTAAGCTCAAGACCTGAATAGCGCGTTGGCTTGAAACATGAGTCAGATTGTGAGCCCTAAATCAGAGCCACGTGGCGTTAGTTATTCGTTGAAAGAGCGCGAATGACACCACGAATTTCAGCGAGACCTTTCATCCGACCAATCGCAGAGTAGCCGGGGTTGGTGGTTTTACTGATGTCGCTCAGCATCAAATGGCCGTGATCGGGCCGAACGAATATTTCACGCTGCGTTGCCTGCTCGTTTTCGAGCAGATTGCGGATCACCTCAATCATGTCGATGTCGCTGTCCAGGTGGTTCGCTTCGATAAACGTGCGAGGTTCGGCCGGATCGCGGCTCACACCGCGCAAATGCGCAAAGTGAATGTGTTCGCGATAATCATGCGCCATTTGCGGCAAGTCATTGTCTGGTCGACTGCCAAAAGTTCCAACGCACAGCGTGATCCCGTTGGATGCACTCGGCGCGCTGGCAAACAGCTTGTCGAGATCGGCAGGCGTGCAAATCACTCGCGGCAGGCCGAACATATCCCAAGGTGGATCGTCAGGATGGATCGCTAAACGCATGTCGAGCTCTTCCGCCACTGGTAACACTCGCTCAAGAAATGCGACCAGATTGCCACGCAACGCGCCGTGATCAATATGTGCATACCGTGCCAAAGCTGTGCGAAAGTCACTGAGCGAATAGGCATCGGTCATTTTGCCCGGAAGCCCTGCAATTATGGTCTGGGTCAGCGCATCAATGTCGTCCTTTGACATCGCATCGAAGACAGTTTTAGCGCGCGCTATCTCCCCTGAGGTGTAATCGTCTTTGGCTCCTTCACGCTGCAAAATGAACAAGTCAAAGGCAGCGAAGCGATCTTGATCGAAACGCAGTGCGTAAACGCCGTTAGGCAGCTGATAGCGCAGATCGGTGCGTGTCCAATCGATCACGGGCATAAAGTTGTAACAGATGGTCCTGATACCCTCCGCTGCGAGATTTCGCATGCTTTGGATCCAAGCATCGACATAGGCTTCATGCCCAGCCTCGGCGAGTTTGATGCTGTCATGGACGGGAATGCTTTCGACCACCGTCCAATGCAGCTCTGAACCATCGACATTGCCCGCTTCGATCAACGCGCGGTGCTGTGAAATACGCTCTCTTGGCCAAGCCTCGCCAATAGGAATGTCATGCAGGGCGCTTACGATATCAGTCGCGCCGGTCTGGCGGATTTCGGCCAGACTTACTGGATCATTCGGGCCAAACCATCGCCAAGACTCGCGCATATTCTCAGCCCCTTTCCGCTCGCTTAGAGCATACCTCTAAGACCTTGGAAGGCCATGTAGCCCGTTACCAGCGAGAACAAAAACAACCCACCCAGACCCAGATTGGTCCAAAACGAATTGCGATGCTCGCCCATCAAATCCGCACGGCTACCGAGATACATGATGCAAGCGACCGTGACCGGTAGCAGCACTACGTTGAAGGCTTGTGAGAGGATCAATACGAAAAGTGGCCGCGCATCGAATAGCGGCACGACCAAACCCAGCAGGGAGATCACGCCAACAAACAGGCGATACTTCCACAAGGTCATATCGCGAGGGCTCGAACGATAATCACATAGCAACCATGGGATCATGATGAGATTGGGAAACTGTGACGATACGCCCGCCGCAATAATGCCGATGGCAAAAATCGACACGGCGAGCGGACCGGCGAGTGGCTCAAGCAAACCGACCATTTGGGAGACACGGTCCAAACCGATACCTTCTGCGTAAAGGCTCCCAGCCGCGGTGGCCATAATCGACGCACTGATGATGAACATCATGACAGCTGCAAACGCGGCGTCGCGACGTTGCTGTTTATCATGCGTAATGTCCCAGCCCGCCTCCTTCACCAGCGTCGTGCGCATAATGAACAGGCCAGAGAAGATCGTGGTCCCAACCATTGATGCAATCAGTAACAAAGGTCCTGTCTCACTGGCTGAGGTCTCAGGGACAGACGGCACCAGTCCTTTTGCCATTTCCCCAACTGGAGGCATCAGAATGAAGAAATTGAGCACGAAACTGCTCGCCATAATCGCAACGACCACTGCGAGAATGCGCTCAAATATCTGCGTGCGTCCACTCCAGAAAATGAAGTAGGCGACAGCGCAAAAGATCATCGCCCAATAGAGCGGGTCAATCCCACCTGGAATGAGCGTCTTTGACCATTCGTAACTGACTTCAGCGACGATCCCCATCACGCCCATCAAGCTGGCACAAACCCCTACCCCAAGCGCGATAATGAAGAACATACCAACAGCGGGGTGGATGTGTTTGCGGAAGGCTTCCAGCGCGGTTTCGCCAGTGACTAAAGTGTAGCGACCATAGGTGGCGATCATAAGGTAGGTTGCGACACATGAAACAAGCACCGTCCAAAGCAGGCTCATCCCGTAATTCGCGCCTGCTGTCGCCATCGTGGTCACACTGCCAGTACCAATGTTGAAGCCCAGCAAAAACAGGCCTGGTAGGAACAGAGCCAGCTTGGCTTTCCAACGGCCCAAACCAGTCTCCTCCGCACGATCTCTATCGAGACTCATTAAACCTCCCCGCCCCTCTATCTTGCTGCAGAGGTGTATTTTTCGGCGCCCTCAATGTCGATAGGCGTTCGGGCAATTGTGGAAGTTGTCCGCTTCTGCTGCGCGCAGACCAAATCGGACATGCCTTCACTTGGTCGTTTGCGCAAATGTCTGGTTCTAGCAATTGCCCGGGAAAGCTGCCCTTCCGCTCACAGCTCAGTCGCGGACGAAAGTCTTACCCTTGCCGCGAAGGATCTGATGTTATCGCGGATGTCGTAAACCTGATCGTCTAAGAGGGTCTGATGTCATCGCGTCGCCATAAAAAAAGCAAGGTCCGCATCTTGGACATCGCCTCTTCACGGTCTCTCCTTCGCCCCCAAATCTACTTGCAAACGCATATGTGACCGGTATGAAAATGCTCGGGGGCTGACTTATTGGATCACAAAAGCACAAGGGCTCCGGCGTATGCTGAGCTGACAGGGTCTTTGTTCGGTGAATTCCGGGTGCAAACCTATGCAGGCGTCGCCGTCGAACTCAAAAACCGCCGTGCGGCTTTGGTGTTGGCGATCCTGTTTTTACAACCAGACCATTCGATAGACCGTGACGCCCTGACCCGGTTATTATGGCATGATCGTTTTCCTGCACAGGCCAAGGCGAGCTTGCGGCAATGTCTGCTCGATCTGCGCAAACATTTGGACGACCATGGGATTGGCGCACTCACCATCGCCCGACACGAAGTCTCGCTCGGAACGGACAAGCTGAGCAGCGACCTTACTGACCTTGAGACGGCGCTGAGCGAAGGCGAGTGGGACCAAGGGATCGAGCACGTGCTTGCGATTGGCAATCTGATGCTGCTGCAAGGGGTTTCACTCAACCCAGCGTTCGACGCTTGGCTTGCCGCGCGTCGGGAACATATTGATACGCGGATCAAATCGGCATTGGCGGCTGCGATGGATCGCGCTCACGCAGGCGTGCAAGAGCGTTTGTTAGAGGCGTCGAAGGCACGCTTTCCGATGCTTAAAGCTGCCACGCACGCGCCGACACAAACCGTCATCGCTGTGCTCCCGTTTGGCGAGGACGAGAATCTCGTAGACGGATTGTTCCTGGCCGACGGCGTGATCGATGAATTGTCCTCCCGGCTCAGCAGCGTTGCAGGGATAGCTTTGGTTGGTCGAACGTCGATCGCAAAAGTCACGGAAGAAGGCGGGACGGTGCCCCAAATGGCGGCTGCACTGGGCGCCTCTCACTTGGTCGAAGGGAGCGTACGGCGAAGAGCCGACAAGTTGGAAGTGCGGGTCGCTCTTATCGAAGGGACATCGGGTACAGAAATGTGGTCGGATGTGGTCACTGGATCCGTCTCCGAGTTCTTCGAGGGGCGTAAAGTAATCGGTTCGAACGTCATCGCTTCGATCGGTAAAGCGCTGGGAAAATCAATTACATCGGCGCCCACGCGCAGGATGACCGCCGACCGCGAAGCCTATGCGCTTTACTTGCAGGGAAGCGCCCTTAGACAAAAGATCGGAATCGACGGGGCACTGGCACGCGGCATCGAACTGCTGGAGAAGGCACTCGAGATTGATCCGGAATTCGCAGAATGCTGGACCGCTTTGGCCGATGCGCACATCATGACCGCCGCAATCACACCCAGTCTTCGGCGGATCGAGCAATCAGCCGAAGGCGCAGCTTGTGCCGAAAAAGCCATTGCTCTGGACCCGGGCCAAGGTCACGCTTTTTCGGTGATGGGTGTTCATGCATGGACCCAGTTCAATCCGGCGCACGGACTTGAGTTGGCGCTGGAGGCCTATGCCCGCGACCCCAACAATTCGGATGTCGCCTCGCGGCTTGGTTCCTGCCTGCTTTATCTGGGAAAAACTAAAGAGGCATTGCCCTATATCGAAGAGGCTGTGGACCGGGACCCGATTTATTGGCGCAATTTGGTGATGCTCACGGCCGCCTACCTTGGTTTGGGTGAGCTAGAAAAGGCACGCAGAGTTGGCCAAAGGACCGTGGACATGGGCGCGCCAGGCATATTCCTTGCGATTGTGCAGTTGGCGATGGGTGACCGCGAAGCGGCGATAAAGAGCCACTATGATAGCCGCTTCTATCTCGACACGATCTTTATGCGACCGCCCGGCGTTGCGCCCATGGATGAAACAGCTCGCGATGGCTATTTCAGATTGGCATCACGAGGAATCTACAGCGGCGAAGAAGCCGATCACGCCGCCTACAGTCAATTGCTTCACGGTCTTCATGCCACCATGCAAGACCCATACGATTCCTCGATCGTCTTTCCCGCGATCTGGATGGGCCATGCCGATTTGGCAATGAAGATATATTCAAAATGCATCCACCCAGCCAATATGTTCGGTCTGATGACCCTTTGGATTGATATTGATCCAATCAATCGAACGATCCGACATCCGGACTTTATGGCGTTTGCCGAGAAGACTGGCATGGTCGAGGCTTGGAACCGATTTGGTTGGCCCGACCTCATCCCATCGGACCCTCGCCTGTCCTGAGTGTCGCTCGATTGGCGCCCAGTTGGCCTGAACACCGATGAATTGACGTTTTTTTGACGCTCTGACCCGTTGACGATCAGGGCAACGGCAAGGCATTCATGTTGCAGCGGGGAAATACAAAAATAGCCGTTTTATGAGGGCCTTGTGAACGCATGTTCACCGGGCAATGGCAGCGCTTTGCCTGCTCCTCACGTGGGTCGCACCACACCTGATTGGGACCTGTGCCTTTTGGCACAGTCACCAATTGCGACAATACGAATGGGGAAACCAATGAAAACCTTCAAAACTCTGATGACTGCTGCCGCTTTGGCCGTGACATTGCCTTTCGCAGCACCTGCAATGGCTCAAGACTTTCCGCTGGCGCCGGGTGATTATACTGACGTGTCCGGCATTTTTGTGAGTGATGGCGGTGAGTTTAAGTATGCTCAGCATCTCGCCGATCAATGGGTTACGGCGCAAGAATTCGCGAAATCCCAAGGGTGGATCAGCGACTACAAAATCATGGTCAACATCAACCCGCGCGATGGTGAGCCGCATATCTATCTGATGACGACATTCACCAGCCTGCCAGATGCGGCGGAGCAAGCACGGCGCACAGCTGCCTACGCGGCATGGGATGAACGCAGCCGCAGTCAGGAACAACTGATCGCAGAAAGCGGCAATCGCGCCGAATATCGGACAGTGCAAGGCAGCATGCTACTTCAAGAGTACACACCGCGCTAATTCTGCGGTGTCCTTAAGTCCGGCGGATACTCACCAGTCCCGAGTGTCCGCCGGGCTTTTCAGCAACAAGCGAGAGATCCCATGACTCAGTCAGTGGCTGCGGCGGCGACGCCTGTGCGAATAGAAAATATTCCGGCACTTACGACAAGCAAGCCAGCCCGCTTTGCGACGATAATGGTGCTCTATTTCCTGCAAGGCGTGCCTGTTGGATTGACGACGGTGGCGCTGACCGCTTGGCTCGCAGCGCAAGGTGCCACGCCGGTGGAAATTGGGGCCTTTGTCGCCTTTGCGCTGCTACCTTGGTCAGCAAAGCTCTTCAACGGGTTGCTGATGGATCGTTTCACCTTCAAGCCAATGGGGCGCAGGCGGAGCTGGATCCTCGCGGCACAAGGCCTGATGATGGCCACTTTGTTGGTCATGGCGGCGCTTGCGCCGACGGCCAGCGATATCGCGCTGCTCTCGGGCTTGTGTTTCGTTTTGAACCTTTGCGCCGCGTTCAACGATGTGGCGGTCGATGGTTTGGCGGTGGACATTGTTCCCAATAGCGAACGCACCGCCATCAACAGTGTTATGTTTGCAAGCCAATCGGCGGGCATCGCGATAAGCAGCGTGATCGCCGGCAGCTTGCTGATGTCGGGCGATGTCACGACAACCGCGTTGGTTTTGGCGAGCCTTGTCGGAGTGGCGAGCGTTTTTGTTGGCATCTTTCGCGAACGGCCCGGCGAACGCCTTATGCCCTGGTCCACAGGGACCCCGTCGCCCGAATGTCTAGAGCGTCAACAGGATGCGTTCTGGCCGATCATTAGCCGCGTGGGCCGGTCCCTATTCAATCGCCATGTACTGCTATTCCTCGCAGGTCTTGCGTTTGTCCAAGCGCCCTTTGCATTCGCGGACTCTGTTTCCCCTACTTTGGCAGTGCAACATTTAGGATGGAGCAGCGAAGCCTATTCCAATTTACGAGGCGCGCTCAATCTGATTGCTGCTGGTGCAGCTTTAATACTGCCAGTCCCACTTGTGCTGTGGCTCGGCCTTTCCAGAGCGGTGCTCGTACAAGTGGCAGCCGTGGCGATCCTTTCCACTGCCGCAGGTCTGAGTTTGCCAAGCTGGCAAGGCGACACCGCATTTATGATCTATGACGGGGCAATCTATGCTCTGGCGCTTTCCGGCACGATCACTTTGATCACTTGGGCGATGCGCATTTGCAACCCAGCGGTCGCCGCAACACAGTTCGCATTGTTTATGGCCAGCGCCAATTTCGCGCGCTCCATCTACTCGGCAAATTCCGGCTTTGTGATCGAGATGGGCGGCTATTCTGCAACCTATCTGTTTATGAGCGCGACCAGCGTGATTGGATTGCTGTTCTGCCTGCTCGCTCGCGTCGGCGACGAACAACTGGTCACCAATCATGCGGATTGATTGTGGACACAAAAGGCAACCGTTGATCGCTACACGAGGCGCCCCATGATCGTATACGAAAGCAAGCGCCGCGAGCTTCAACGCCCAAGCACAGCGTCCGCTTTGCGCCCCAGTTTCGGACATAGGGAGATGAAATTCACATGTCCGAAAGCAGTCGCTGCATTTGGCTTAGTTTACGGCAGCTTCTGGGGTGAAAGCGGACATTCCGGTCACTTCTCCAAGCGAGGCAAAAGAGAGCTAGGCTCGGCCGGTGCCTCAATCCTCTTCCATCAATTCGCACAAGGTAGTTGCGCGCGCCGCCGCCACCTATCTGATATTCACCGCGGTTCACCTTCGGCTTGATGCCTAGCTTGCGGTCATTGGCGCAGTTGATAAATTGCCCCCAGACTAATGGGGCATACAATGAGCCAGATTACATCGCTGTATGTTCACAAGGTTCTCTCCCATGTTGGAGGAGGTGTTGAAACATGCGATCTGCTCGAGGGCATGGGTGTTCCAGCCGACGGGACAATAGACCCCAAACTGATGGTGGCTGCGGATCAGTTTTATGATTTCTTTGCAATCCTGGCGCAACGCGATCCTGATGGATTGACTTTGCCGCTCCGCATCGGCGCCACGATGAAGAGTGATGAGTATGGCGCGTTCGGTCTTGCATGGAAATCTGCGCCAGACCTGCGCGGTTCGTTTGCGAGATCGGCGCGCTATGGCCATGTCCTTGGCAACGCGGAGACCTACAGCCTTGAACAAGGTAATGAAGGTTGGTTCTTCAGTCTGGATAAGTCGGGGAATGCTGGGCCGGGTATGCTTCTTTCAAACGAAGCCAGCATGTCCTCGGTCATGACCATATGCCGGGAGGTCGCCTCCCAGCCCTTTCAACAGCTAGGTGTCTTCTTCAAGCACGGCGCGCGCGGTGATCCCGCTGTTTATGAGAGGCACTTTAACTGCCCTGTTTATTTTAACTCAGGGCGAGATGGATTGTTGGTAAGCGGGGCAAGCCTCGATGTGCCCAACAAGCTGGGTGATGAGACTATCGCTCAATTCTTTGACCAACATCTTGAGGCAGAGCTTGCTAAGCAAGCCGAGCCAGAAAGCCTCGATAAGCGGGTGCGTCTGGCTGTTGCCAAAATGCTGAGCGAAGGCGTGCCAACGCTTTCAGCCGTCGCAGGATCGCTTGGGATGAGCGCGCGCACTTTGCAGCGAAGGCTTTCTGCTCAGGACAAGTCGTTCCAAAGTCTTGTGGATCAGGCGCGCAGAGAGCTCTCGCAACAGCTATTGCGCGAAACGAACTACAGCCTCGCGGAGGTTGCCTTTCTCACCGGCTTTGCAGAGCAGAGCGGCTTCACGCGTGCGTTCAAGCGCTGGGCCGGTGAAACGCCTCGCTCATATCGCGTCGGCGCTACGTCAAACTGATGACGCCATCTGCACAAACCTTGTCGTGCTAAGGCAAGAGAAGCTGCCGCTCCTGACTTATTCCATGCTTGCCTCCAACAAACAGGAACAAGCATATGACCTCTCAAATCGACAACGTCCCGATCACTCTGGTGATCGGTGCAACCGGAAAGACCGGCAAAAGAGTTGCTGATCGTCTGCTCCAAAAGGGTCAAGGCGTACGCATCGGATCGCGTTCGTCCCTCCCTTCGTTCGACTGGAACAACGAAGCGGGCTGGGATGCTGCGCTCGATGGCGTCTCGAACATCTACATCACTTACTCACCCGATCTGGCAATGCCGGGGGCAAAGGATGCGATCAGCGCTCTGGTCTGGCGCGCCAAGTTAAACGGTGTAAAACGCCTCGTTATTCTGTCTGGTCGCGGCGAGGAGGAAGCGCAGGCTTGCGAACAGATCGTCGCTGACAGCGGTCTTGAATGGACGGTTGTGCGTGCAAGCTGGTTCAGCCAGAATTTCTCCGAAGGCGCTTTCATTGACATGGTACTTGGCGGAGCAATTACACTGCCGGCAGGCGACACGCCCGAGCCCTTTGTCGATGTCGATGACATCGCCGATGTCGCGGTCGCTGCGCTTAGTGAAGATGGGCACGATGGTGAGATTTATGAGGTCACTGGCCCACGCTTGATGACGATGGCCGATATTGCAGCAGACCTGTCTGCTGCGACTGACCGCGAAATCGCCTTTGTCGACGTGCCGCATGATGCCTTTATCGAAGGGCTTAGCAATTCTGGCGCGCCCAATGATGTCGTGTGGATGCTCGACTATCTGTTCTCGACCGTCCTCGATGGTCGCAATGCACATCTGACTGATGGCATTGACCGAGCGCTTGGCCGTGCTCCCAAGGACTTCGCAGACTACGCCCGTAATGTGGCTGCAACCGGTGCATGGAGGGTAGCAGCATGACCTATGAATGGCCCCTCTTTTTCTGCCTCCTCCTCGCGCTATGGAGCGCTGTTATCGGAGGCGTGTTCTCTGCATTCTCAGAGTTCGTCATGTCCGCTCTGCTCAAGGCCGAACCAGCAAGTGGCATTGAGGCGATGCAACACATTAATCGCGATGTGATCAAGACCCAGTTTGTAGCTGGCATCCTCTCTATAGCGGTCTTTTCAGTGCTCTTTGCGCTCTACAGCATAGCGGCGTTTGAAGGTGCAGCGCTGGTCACACTGGTTCTAGCGGCCTTGGTCTACGTCCCCAGCGTCTTTCTGATGACGATGTTTGGCAATGTGCCGATGAACAACAGGCTCGATAGTGTCGATCATACCAGTTTCGAAGCGCAGAACTACTGGATGGAATATGGTGCGAAGTGGACCCGGCTAAATCACTTCCGTTCTTTAGGCAGTGTACTTACCGCCGGACTCTACATCATCGCCGCCATCACACTCATCACAAGCGGACAGGTGTAATCATGCGATATGCAGCTTTAGGCGCCTCCACAATTCTAGCGATCGTGGTTTGGGGCAGCTTGGTTTTTGCCGCCCTGGACCAAGGTTGGGGAAAGAGTGCCATTGCGAAGAAGGGAGAACTGTCCGGGTTTGAATTGGCAGCGAAGGAAGTTGCCGAGCAAGACAATCAAGGCAATATCAGCTTCATCCTGGTTGAGGGCGGAGCGCCGGTGGCAGACTTTCATCTGTCAAAAGGTGAAGAGGTGAACGCCCAAAGCGTTTTCCAAGTCGCATCTCTGGGCAAATGGGTCACCGCATGGGGCGTGATGGCGCTTGTCGAAGAGGGGCAAGTGGACCTTGATGCCCCGGTTTCAAACTATCTCACACGCTGGCAATTGCCGACTTCAGAGTTCGATGCCTCGGGTGTCACAGTGCGGCGGTTGCTGAGCCACACGGCAGGCCTGACCGACGGTCTTGGTTATGATGGATTTGCGACAGCACAAACCCGTCAGACCCTTGAAGCATCACTGACGCAGGCCGCAGACGCTTCGCCAGGCAAGGATGGTCGGACGATTCTGGGCAATGAACCAGGTTCAGGCTTTGCCTATTCAGGCGGTGGATACACTATATTGCAGCTGCTGATCGAAGAGGTCTCTGGCAAACCATTTCGAGCCTATATGCAGGAGCGTATTTTTGCCCCGTTGGGTATGGAGAGAACCTCCTTTGACCATGACGAGGCGATCGAGCTTGGACTGGCTGAGAACTTCGGACCCGCAGGCTCGACTGAGCCATTCGGCTGGTACACTGCACTTGCTGCAACGTCTCTTTTTACAACCTCTGAGGATCTCGCAAAGTTTGTCGCAGCGCAGGCCCCGGATGCGGCGAACCCGGTGCTATCACAAGACACCTTGGCGCTCATCCGCACACCCCATGCGTCCGATATGGGCGCTGACATTTGGGGTCTCGGCACAATGCTCTATGCGCCCAATAATTCCGGAGACTTCATAATCGGTCATGATGGCAGCAACGAACCGGCTATTAGCACCTCAGCGCGGCTTGATCCGGCGACTGGCGATGGGATTGTCATCCTTTCAACCGGCAATCCGATGCTTGCAACACAGCTGGCAGGCGAGTGGGTGTTCTGGAAGACAGGTAATGTTGACACTCTCACCTTTGCATCGCGACTGCCCATGGCTCTCATAGCCTTCGCAGGCGGAACCATATTGATCTTCATTGGCGCAGGCTTTGCCATTTGGCGACGAGCACGTGCGGCATCACGTCTGAAAAAGGCAGACTAATCCGATGTCTCAGGCACACGGTGGAGCATCAAGTCACTCACCCGCGAGTTATATCCGGTTCACCGCTCTGCGCGACCTCATTATGGTTGTCTCAGTGCTAGTCATCGTTAAGCAGTCACTGCTCCCGATCTCTCAGCTTTATGCAGGTCCGGCCTCAACTTTGAGTGCGATGGTCGTGGGTACCATCCTGTTGCGCCGCAGGGGATCGGGTTGGAGCGACCTTGGCCTTTGCTGGCCGGAAAGCTGGCCCAAGACGCTTGCGCTGACGCTCATCTCAATGGCCTTCTTCCTAGTCTGCACCCAGCTTATGGTTGTGGTCGCTGATCTCTTCTTCGAGGACATTGGGACCAGCGATCGTTTCTCCCATATCGAAGGCAATCTGCCAGCCTATTTGCTAATCATGGTGCTTGTATGGACGCACGGTTCGTTCTTCGAAGAGCTGCTGTTCCGCGCATTCGTTATCAACCACACGAGTGAAGCTCTTGGCGGCGGACTTCGTTCAGATATTGTCGCCTTGATCATCTCATCGGCGTTCTTCGGTTATCGCCATGCGTACTATCAAGGGTGGCATGGCGCGCTTGTCACTGGTGCTGGGGGCTTTGCATTCGGCGTTTTCTACCTGTGGTTCGGAAGGCGCAATATTATGCCGCTGATCTTTGCCCATGGCGCCTTCAATACGCTGGGCCAGACGTTCCGCTACCTCGGCATCGAGGATTAAAGGCGGGTGCAAGAGTGCTGACACATCGCTGGTTGGCGCGAATTGGTAAAACTGTGGCGGCGTCCGGCAATAGGCCTCCAACCCTTTGCCCTACTCCTGATTGCAAGACATCAATCGGAGAAAACAACATGACCCAATCAGCTCTATTGGAAATCGAAACTGATACCCCGGACGAGGCTCAAAGCCGCCACTCTAGCCCAATTTCAGGTCAACATATTTCGATCGGAACAGGCTTTAAGGCCATCAGCTTCAAGCACGCGATGTTTGACGGCATGATGGACCCGCTGGTCATGGTCGATCATTACTTGATGGGCGAACCCACCTTTGGCGCTCACCCGCATGCAGGCATGTCCGCAGTTACGGTGCTGTTCGAAGACAGCTGCGGGATTTTCAATAACAGGGATTCTCTCGGCAACGACATCAATCTCGAAGCCGGTGATCTCTATTGGCTCAAAGCCGGAAGCGGAGCGGTGCACGATGAAAAGCCGTCACACGGCGCGTTGGCTCATGGGCTTCAGATGTTTGTGAACCTGCCTGCGCAAATGAAATACAACGATCCCGAAGCGCTCCACGTCAAAGCGAAAGAAATGCCCGTGATTGAATGCAATGGCGCAAAAGCACGCCTTGTGTTGGGTGAGAGTAACGGAGTTCGCGGGGCAGTCTCTCCCGCGTTATCTCTGACGATCCTCGATGCAAAAATCGAGGCAGGCGGCCATTTTGAGCATGAAGCTGCTCCGGGTCATTCCCAATGGATACTTGCAGTCGATGAGCAAGTCGAAGTGACTGTTGGCAATCAGCCTGTGACACTCCCCACAGGTGAAGCCATGGCGATTGGCGCTAAACAAAGTCCAGTAACTCTGACTTTGCGCGCTCGCGCTGAGAGCCATGCAGTGATCGTGACGGGTGAACCGATCGCAGAACCCTTTGTCCACCGCGGCCCTTTTGTGATGAACACCGAGGCTGAGATTGCAGAAATTGAAGCAGACTATCGTGCAGGGCGTTTGGGCGAGCTAAGCTAAGCGGCTAGCAAAAAGTGGATGCAAGGTTCGGGCCTGGCCGACCATCGCCCTCGCGTCCGCAACTGGGTCGTGAACTGAATGACCGTTTTCGGTGTGTTCGAAGTCACAAGCAGACAGTTGAGTTCTAACCCACAAACTCATGTTCATAATGTACCAAAGGCACAGGAAGAGCAGTGATGAGATTTTCAGGGAGCCATTTAGGTAACAGCCCAGGAAAATCATTGTTTATCCATATTTTTCAGGGAGAAATGGCGGTGCTGTCAGTCTAATCGCAACATGTCTCTGACCAGCGCGAGCCCCCCTTCCCCACTTGGTTCTCAAGCCGTAAGGTTTTACCACTCAGCCAAGGCAGCTAAGCGGGAGGTCTTGTAAGTTTCGCGATCGACTAGGTGACGTTGGGAGTTGAAGTGGTTGTGGACGTTGGCATGGACGGAAGCGAACTTCTGTAGCGATTTCATCTGTCGGAACCTCATCATCGCCCGCTCTCTTCGTCGGAACGGAAGATGGCTGTTTTCGGCCCGGTTGTTCGCCCAGCGCCCCACCTCCTGTTTGCCGGTGTTACCAAGCTCTCGCATCGCAGCTTTGTACGAGGTGAGACCATCGGTGGTGATCTCATTGGGGGAGCCGTGCCGTTTCAGCGCCTTCTTCATGAACCGCAGCGCTGCCTTCTTGTGGCGCGTCTTCGTCACGTAGCTCGCGAGGATCTCGCCCTCTTGGTTCACCGCGCGCCACAGGTAATGTAGCTCTCCGTTGACCTTCACGTGCACCTCATCGAGGTGCCACTTCCACTGCCTGAAACCGCGCATTCTACTCACCCGCTGACGCTGCACATCGGCAGCGAACAGTGGGCCGAACCGGTTCCACCACAGCCGAACCGTCTCGTGGCAAATATCAATCCCTCGCTCTGCAAGCAGGTCCTCAACGTTCCGCAGCGAAAGTGGGAACCGGACGTACATCATCACGACCAGGCGGATAATCTCGGGCGACGAGTTGAAATAGCGAAACGGACTGGCGGATTTGCGAGGTCTGGGCATCGCACCGCCCTATCCCAAGTGCCTCAGCCGTCAATCAGGTGCATTTGCTCTGACAATGCCGTATTTCCCACTACGAGAATTCTTTAGAATCCGTCTCGCCCTATTTGCTACCCTGTGCTGCGTTTTCGCTGGCCATTAGCAGAGCCAAGAGTTCGATCCCGGCATCAACGAAGTAGTCTCCGCCGCTGCCTGTTAGCATCACCACTCCGACGTTCTGCTGAGGAGCAAGGGCGTACAAAGATGCGTAACCATCCGCGTCGCCATCGTGCAAAAGAATGGTTCCTTCTTCGTGATCGAACTCGATGACACCAGTCCCGAAACGAGTACCTTCTCGTTGGCCTTCCCCAGTCTGCTTGGATAGGATCAAATCAGAATCTGTCCCATTCGCCGCGTAATCAATATAGGCTGTGAGTTGTGCGGCTTGTAAGCTCGCCAGATCCCGGACCGTAGAATAAATCGCGCTTCCAGGCGTCCCCATGCCCATAATCGATGCTTGCGTTTGGACGCGTCTGTCATCCTTGCGATAAGGCGTCGCTAAACGGGTTCGCTGATTGGCATCAAGGGCAACCGTGGTATCTGGCATATCGTAATTCGCGGTTACGCGGTCTTTCAGCAAAGCAGCGAATGGCCGATCAGACACAACTTCATCAATCAGCCCAACAATCGCATAACCGCAACTGGAATAGTCAACGTTTGAAGACCCAGTTTCTGGCAGAGAGAGCCTATTCAAATCGGCAACCAATTCAGCGCGCGAATACCCATCGAGCCAGGGCTCGCCGTCTTGGCGCTTGGCATAGAGCGCGCAGTCCTCATTCGCGACGCCTGCGCTGTGATGTAGCAATTGCCTTGTGGTTATGCGGTAAAGGCTGGCGTTGGTCTGTGAGTCCAGGATCGGTCCGAGATATTTCGTGACAGGCGCGTCAGGGTCAATCGCTTGGGATCGAATCGAACTGTTTGTGATGACACCTGTCAGCAATTTCGACAGCGACGCGATCTGGAACAGTGTATCCTGCGTAATCGGCGTATCATTTCCTCGCTCAAGCGTACCGAAGGAAAAGTAAGCGACCGTGCCGTCGGAGCGAACGATTGCGGCGGCTAGAGACGGCAGATCCTCTTCTTGGACCAACGAGCGAAGTCGGGTGTCGAAGTGATCAATTATGGCTTGGCCGTTACCGCTCGAAAGCGCTTCGATCTCCAGATCGGGAGGCGTTGAGGCGTGATCCTCGCAAGCGCCCAAGAGGAAAAACGGTACCATTGTGGCGAGGAGGCGGGGCAAAGTCATATTTCAAATCCCCTTTGGAGTTGAGTATTGAGCAGCCTTCAGGCTGTACAGTGTCCAGATTGGCGTCGCTGCGAAAAACTGGCCAACGGCCTGATCAACCTGACCACTTTTCCTAAGATCCGTGGCTGATGGTGGGGCATAAATGGCCACTGAGGCAGAAGGGCCGTGTGACGGTTCTTGGCCAGACATGATAGAACCTTTGCATTGCACATTCGTTCACAGTGGCAGTGGTGTATTACAAAAACAATACACTTTATCGTCGACACGAAATCCAAACCCGCCGAACTCTTAGAAAGCGGAGGGGCGTAATTTCGTAGCGATCAGCATCGGATAAACGGCTGCTCGCATCGGGCAGTCCGCTTCCCCCCCATAAACAGCCTCTCAGAGGTTTGTGCACAAGTTTGATAGCTGACTGGCCGCTTGTTCGATTTAAGCGCTGCAAGCGGCTGTTCTGCTTCCGACCCATTTGCGGCCTTTACGGATAGCAGCAGTTGTCGCTTGAAACGCGGCTGAGTTTTGGGAACTCTTCCCGTCCAAAGTTGATCCAATCTCCAGTTGGACAAGTTTGACGCCCGATGGAAAATGCCGCCCCAGTAGAGCATTTTTCCATGAGTTAAGCTGCCAGGCACGCGTAGTTTTAGTGCGATACTGATGAATCGTAGCAACGGGCCGGTTAAAGGGCCACTTCGCAAGATCCAGTGGCCGAAACCCGCCCTCATGAATGTCTTCATTCATGTCAATTTTTCTTACGGGAGCATCGTTCGCAGCAAAAATCCAGCGGAAGAGGGCGATTGTGAAGTCCAGAATTTCCATCGCTTATGCATTCGTCAGGTGCTGAAGCAAATCTGTGACCAAGAAGAGGTCACCTAAGCCTTCCAGTTCCTCAAGTTCACCAATCATTCGAAAGTCGATATCCTGCCGCGCATACTTCCACGTGTTTTTCTCAATCACACAATCGAACACGATTTAGCGCACTGCGCCAAAGTCGAACTTCCCCAACATTTGCCAATCGCCGCAACCAAAATCGACAATCGACTGAATATTGTTGAGTTTGATAAAACTCTTCAACAGGTCAAGGAACGTGAGGTCGTAGCGCCTTGCTGAACCTGGCCCCGATCCCAGACCACACCAGCTGCCTTGTTTCTAAATCTACGCAAAGAGCTCGGTCAATTGACGTTTCCAAGTTCTTCGATCAGGTCAATCTGATCCGATTTCACATTCGGAATGCAAGGGCGCTTGACTTGATGCAAGACTGTCGCGGCGCCGATATGCTTGGAATGAAACTTTTATTCGCTCGCTTACTAGCGCTCGCACCTATGCACATTAGAATGGCAATTGTTGGTTGCCGCGCACACAAGGCTTCTCCCGCGTCACACAATCGTGAAAAGGTGAGCACAATGGACTCCTATTTTCCAAGAAAACTTGGCTCTGGCAATCGTTGCAAAAGGCCTAGCTAATCCAATGCCCATTCCAAAGATCATCCATCAAACCTGGGTCGACGAAGACCTGCCTGACCAGCTTGTTCCGTTTCGCTCGCGATTGCTCGATCTTCACCCTGGCTGGGACGTTCGATTATGGACCGATTATTCCACGCGGAACTTTGTCTCACAGTACTACAGTTGGTTCTTGGACGTGTTTGACGGGTACGATAGCGCGATCAAGAGGGTCGATGCGGCTAGATATCTGTGGCTGCATCATTTCGGTGGGATCTATGTTGATCTCGATATTGAACCTTTGGCCTCGTTTGAAGGTTTGGTTGGGGAGCTGCGCTCAACTATCGCGATGGCGACAGAACCCCGAACGCATTGCGATATCTATGACAAAGAGCGTATTGTTTCCAACGCCTTTATGGTCGCACCACAAGGCGACCCTTTCTGGGAAACTCTGATTGCGGAACTGGTCAAACGAAAAGATCAGGAAGATCCCCTGTACGCCACTGGCCCATTTCTTTTGACCGACCTCTATGAAGCGCATCCGCAAGTTCAGTCGACGCTGCGACTGCTCAAGCCCTCAATCATCAATCCATTCGACAAATTCCAATGCTGGAGAGCCCACGAAGACGGGATCACTGCAGATTTAAGAGCGCAAGCTCCTGAAGAAAGTTTGGCGATCCACCATTGGGTCGGGACATGGTGGCGTGGCTAGAGACCATTCGCGGGCTCGTGGCCATTCAAGTGACTTTCTCAGCCTACCTTAGTCAAGGAGGCTATGGCGCTGCGCGAAGCGCGGTTTATTGATAATCTCTAGATTAGCGCTCAGTTCTTCTTTCCTACGTTCCTTGTGCACATTGAGGGGATTTTGAGTGTTGTAGATGTAGAGCACGCGGTCATTGTAATAGGTATTTTCAAATCCTGCGATCTCAAGAATGGGATACATCAACGCCATATCCATAGCGGCCGTAAACCAATCACCGTTGCTATCCTTCATGAACAGGCATTCGGGGTCCTGCCGCAGCGCTTCTTTATACAGTTCTAGGCGAAAACTGCGCGGTGCAGAAGAATACCAGACCTGTCGCGCATTCTCGAACTGCTGAGCCGAGGCATATGGCTTGCACATGCCATAGGAACCGTCAGTGTATCGGAATTGGCCGTACAGTACCCAGCAGTCATTTTCGTTGTAGCACGTGTTGATGTGCGAAAGCGCGTCATTGCATGCGAACCAATCATCGCCATCCAGAAACACCGCAATGGTCATTGGATCTTCGATTTGGGTCAGCGCCCAGTGGAGATTCTTCGCACCTCCTACCCGCTGTTCGCGCCGCAACAGCCGGAACCTTTTGTCATCAAGGGGAATGCAATCTGGAGCGCCGTCTGTTGAAGCGTCATCAACAAAAATCACTTCGAAATTCTCATGGTCTTGCTGAAGCAGGCTGGACACGCAGTTGTCCAAATAGTTTCCCGCATTGAAGAATGGGACAATGACCGCAATGCGATTTTCCTTGGGTTCGTGAGTTAGCGCAGGAATGCGGCGAACCGCATCAAGGCTGAATTTTCGATTGGCAAGACAGGACTCGAAATAGGATGCGGGCAGACCACCGAATTCCAATAGCTGATTGTAAGCTTTGATCGCTTCGTCATGATTGCCGACATAAAACGCGCAGATTGCGAATTCGAATTTCAGTTTGAAGTCGTAAATGCTCCTGTCGATGAAGAGTAAATCATCCGGATATTCAAAAACTTCGATCGACCTAGACAGCAGATACCCAAGTGCATAATCGCCCTCCAATCGGAGTTTTCTTACAACAGGATAGATCGCTTCCAGACGGTTTGGCCTGAAGCTGAATGCTTCCAGATAGGCGCCCATCACCAAAGCCCATGGCTGGGCTTGAATTTCGGCGATGACCGCTAGCCGGAACTTGCAGTACCAGACTTCTTCATCCCACCCTCCAGTGACAATCCGATTGCGGTACCAGGTTTGGGCTTGTCCAAATTCTTCTGCATCAAAGTAGGTTTGTGCCAGATAGAACATCGCGCGAGCATCTTCGGGATCATCCTTTAGCGCCTGAACGAGCAAGGCGATATCACGGGTGACTTTCTCCTTGCGGTTTTCGCCATCTGCAAGATGCGTGAGCGTTAGCGACCGAAGTTTTTCCGAAGTTGTGGCTGTCTCGGCGTAGGCAAATTCGTGCGTGCTGCCGACGAACTCCCAATTGTGCTCATTGCTAAACAGCATTGGCTGCCAATAATCGACACCGCCCTCATATTGGAGAAGGTAGGAATCGGCCTGGAGCACCTTGTCAAACTCGGCACTGAAATTCGCAACCATGTCAGCGTCAATCATGAGAACATAATCAGCCGCGCCCTTGGCGAACTGCATCATCTGAGTGCGATTGTGACCAAAATTGACCCAGGGCACTTCTTCCAGCCGGCCGGGGATGTCGCTGAGGATATCTTGCACCAGCTGTTGCGTTCCATCATCCGAGCCAGTGTCGCAGATTACCCATGTGTCAATTATTGGCAGCACAGATTTGAGCGCGCGGGCGATCACCGCACTCTCATTCTTCACGATCATCGCGAGGCAGATCGATTTTTCAGATATGGACATCTTAAGAGAGCTTGTCCTCTTCCAGGCAGGTTTTGGTCGAATTCAATGTCATTCAAAATGTGGCAACACTGGCCCCCGAGCTGGCCATGATTTTCAAAGGACGCGGAAGGTTGAACAGGTTCGGAAGAGAGGTCACATGCAGAATGTTTTCCTCCCAGAAAGTCGCATCGACGGCATAGTCACGTTGAATTTCGCGGTGATGGTTTTCGTCAAATGTGTTCACGCCGTGATAGGTGTAGACGTAGAGATATCCCGCCCCAGAAAGTGGCGCGATACTGCCGGTGGTCGCGATCTGCTCAAGAAAATGGGAATCTTCACCCCGTACTGCGCATTCACCAACTTCTGGATAGCGCGCATTCACATCCCTATGCATCATGAGTGTACCAGGTATGAGTTGGTGAATTGGCGCGAGATATGGTTGTTTCCAGTCAACCCAATACAGTTCTCGCGCCTCGACAAAGAGCTGCAGTTGATCAGTGAAGCATGATGCATCCGCTTTTCGAGCTATGAGCTCATCGGCCTGTGTGCTCAGCCGCTTTGGCGCGTACAAATCATCGTCATCCCACTGGCAAAGAAGGTCACCTGTAGCCTCATCCATCGCGAGGTTGCGTGCCCGCCCCAGAGTATTGGGATCATTACCCGCGTAAACCAGACGAATGTCTTCGCGATCCAACCCCTTGATGTATCGCGCGATTGCATCGCGATAGAATGGATCGCCCTCGCTCACGATTACCAGTTCGCGGTTGGGATAATCCTGCGCGACATAGCAATCGATGGCCTGTTTGACGCAAACAAGTCGATCCTTTGTCACTAGGAGACAACTGATTTTGGGCAAGGAGCGGGACACGGTCATTTGTGTTCCAACCGGGTGCAATCAGCCCGCGGGACCGGCGGGTCCAGTCGGCCCCGTGGCTCCTCGAAGCAATTGCTTGATCTTGGAAACCAAAGGTCCGCCCTGTCCGCTCTCCAGCGCCGAAATCAAGGATTGCATAACCTGTTCAGTGCTAGCCGTTGGACCGGTGGGGCCACGCGCGCCCGTTGGGCCCGTCGCGCCTGCTTGGCCTGATGAACCGGTCGGGCCAGTGGGGCCGGTCGTACCCGTATGTCCGGTCGTGCCCGTTGGTCCCGTTGCACCTGTCCAGCCAATAGTTCCGGTTGGACCAGAAATACCCGTTGGGCCGGTTGAACCCGAAGGACCCGTTGCCCCTTGCGCCCCGGTTGGACCCGTCGAACCAGTCAGCCCGGCTATGCCGGTATGACCAGCAATACCTGTTGGACCGGTCGCTCCTTTTGCACCGGTTGCCCCCATTGGTCCGGTTGGGCCTGTCGTTCCTTTTGCGCCCGTTGGTCCTGCAGGGCCGGTTGGGCCCCGAGCCCCTGTGGGACCAGGGGGCAGTTCACTTCCTGTCGACATCGTACGCTTCCTTTCGCGAAAATTATCTAATCACTGAGTTGACCCAAAATATTTTGAAGCAGGGATCGACCAAACTCTGTTTCCAAGTTTTTGGTGACTGCACCAAGGACTTCAGCAGGTGTCGCGGGCGTGCCGCTGATACCTGCTGGACCCGTTGGGCCCGTCGCCCCTGTTGCCCCTTTATGTCCCGTGGAACCGTGCCGCCCTGCCGGACCTGTTGCGCCAGTCTCACCGATCGGTCCTGTAGGACCGGTTGGTCCGGTGGTCCCTGTTGGTCCGTGCTTACCAGTGGGACCGGTTGCGCCTGTGCCGCCCTCGACGCCATTCATGCCAGTTGGGCCCGTAGGCCCGCTTGATCCTGTCGGCCCATGGGCACCAGTTCCTCCCCCTGGGCCAGCAACTCCGGTTGTGCCTTTTGCGCCAGTTGGTCCAGCCCCGCCTTGCGCTCCCGTGGCACCGGCAGCGCCAGCCACGGTCCCCGCTGGGCCTGTCGGACCAGTGGGACCGGGCGGAAACGGTCCATATACAGCCTCGAGCGCCTCGCGCATCGTAGCCTTTGATGGCGAATAGGCAGCATTCAACGACCGCGCCATCAAGGTTGGCTGAGGCAAATTTCCGCCATTTTGATGCTGGTACGCCTCGGCGCTGACTTCGGCGGCATCAACAGGACCACTGAAATAACCTGCCTGCTTCATGTCGACCATTTCGATGTCGAGCGTTTTGCCGTTCGCAAGACCAGCAATCGCAGCGTTCAATGCCGAAGCTCCAGAGAGTTTGACGGCGAGAAATGCTCCAGCAAGCGTCGCCCCAGCGGCCAACAAGGAGGCGAGCAATGATTCTACCGCATCCAAAGGTGGCGGCGGGCCTCCAGGCGGCGGCGGGTCAGCGGGAATTGGGATAGGAAGAGGTTTTCCGCCTTCTGGCTTGAACTCCTTGAAAGGGTAACAAAACGAGCCCTTTACATCACCCAGCAGTTTCGACTGCCAAATCCCTTCAAGACACACTTGCCCTGTCGGACCGGGAGCTGCCCATCTTGCAACGAGGCTCGCATCTTTGAGAGTTCCGGCAACGCCAAGCGAAATCTCCTGAATTGTTGCCTTGAGTTCGTAGATCTGTTTTTCCGGATCGAGTTCAATTGCGAGATCTGGCAATGTGAATTCTGGCAGGAAGTCAGGAAGTTCGGCGCTTGGCCCAATGATATACTGACAAATCTTAGTCAGATTGACCTTGCACTGGGATGTGAGCAGTCGCCCCGTCAGGACCGGTCTGGGGAAGCTCAAGGTCAGTTGTGTGTCTGCGCAAATGACCCAACCCGTGCAGGCAAGCACGCCGCTCGGCTGGCTGAGCCCAGCTGACCATTTCAGATCGCACGAGAAATCTTTGAAGCGGAGCGCTTCAAACCCTGCGATGGGTTGGATGCCGCCCCAACCCGAACTGCGCACCAGGATTTCCAAGGCAGAGGCGCCAGGGGCAATTGTCAGATCAAATTTGTCGAGCGTCGTGCTTTCGCCAAGGCTCGCCATGCCTTTGGGGAGGGCCGATGACCAATTGGGCGACAATATGTCAACAAACTCGCCCAAAGTGGGCAGTTTGGTTGGAGCTCCCGATTTGGTTACAACAAAAGAGGACCAAGAATCGAGCATGGCTGCCTTGAGCGCAATTTCGCGTTTGGAATCGCCAGAACCAAACACCATCGCTCCGGTGATAGAGCCAGCGGCTGGCTTTCCACTGGTCCATTGCGCATCCACGCCCAGCTGAACAAGTTCAATGCGTGGCATATGCTGCGTCGATCCATCGAGAAGCACCCAGCTCGCACTGCGCTCTACCGCCGAGACCTGGATATGCAGCGCGCTTTGCGGACTGACCGTAACTTCGAAGAGATTGATCGTTATGTTGGAGGTCAATCCCTCAATCGGGCCCGGCAAATTATCGGCAAAGGGCTGGCTGATCAAACTCACCAGCTGGGTGACTGTCGGTGGGCCTGAGCGCGCCTTCAAGCTGATCGTATTCTTTTGATCACCCGTTGCGAAGTTTGCATAAAGAGCGACATCATCGATCCATAGCGTGCCCTCAAATCGCTTTATTGGCTCGCCAGTTTTGGTGCTCCGGCTAACGCCAATGTCGAACTCAAGATTGTGCCTGCCAACAGCCAGACCTGCCGTACCTCCGAACAAGAAATCGTGTGACTTGCTCTCAAATTCGAGAAACAGACTGGCCAAAAGGAGGGGCGGCGTGTTCGGCGCAAAACCGACGTCAAACTGTTCCCCAGCTGAACTCAACAGTTCTGAAACGGGCGCATCCACGGTTACCTGCGTCCCAAACTGGAAATTCCAGCCTTCTTCCTCGCCGAAATAGGCCGCTACTCCGTAAAAACCCCAATTGTCGATCGTCAGAAGTGCGGAAACTTCCGCCACAAGGCCACTCGGAGAAGAGTCGATATAGGTTGTGAGTGAACCGAAATTGAGCGGCTTGGCTCCGGTTTCGACACCCCAAGTGCCTTCAACGCTCGCTGTGAATTGCAATCGCTTGGCCGCCAAGTCACCATAGACGCTCAGCTCAGTGGCCTCCATCTTCGCCATACCGATGGTGTTGCCAACGAAGTGGTCTGTGATTGCCTTTAGATCGATTGTCGTATCGTCTTCCAACTCGCAGTAAAAGCTAAGGCCTGGAATCCCGATCGTTGCAGCAAGCGATCCGCCGGAAAACTCCGCTATCGCGCGCAATTCCCCGGACATTGGTATCTTGGCATCAAATGCGACAAAGAAGTCGAGTTCCAGACCTTTGAAGACAAGCAAATTGTCAAAGGCTGACCAAGCCGCGCTTGCCGGATATGCGACAGAAACCCAAAGCAATTGTGGACTTCTATCGGCCGCCCCTATCGTCAGGGCTAGGTTGCTAAGCACCAGACCGGCTGGCTCGGGAAAGCCGTGGCCGTTTGGAATTAAGTCAAGAACAGACTGTCCATCGAGCAGAGAACCCAGCTCGCTGACTGATATTGAGCTGTTCTGCCCTGCACCCCTAAACCGTATCGTCGGACTGGTCGGCATAAGCTGAGCAGCAAGGTGAAGCGTCACTTCTCCGCTATCTAGGTTCTTCTCGTCGGAAGCCAAAAGATTGACACTGGGGAATACCGCGTGATGATCCTTGTCCTTTCCCATGGACAAGATCTCTGAAGCTAAAGAAAGTTGCGGCTTGAGTGTATATCCCGCGAAGCTGACAGTGGTTTGTGCGGCGCCATTTATCGCCATTGACGGCAACAGTTGTTCGCCAGAGCGTACGTAAGAGATGTCTCCCTTGCCCAGCACAGGTGTTTGCGAAACCAGCCAATCATACCCTGGAAACAATCCGGGGTCCTTTGGCTTCAATTCTGCCTCCAGATTCAATCCTTTGATATAGGACAATGCCGAATTCGCGTTTGTCGCCAAATCGGTATAGCTGCTTGGATCCGACCTTAGCCAAAGGACCGGATTGGCGTAGTCGAAGGCATCAACCGAACTTTCGCTGATAACCGGGAATGACGTTGAGATATGCCAATCCTGAGTAAGTCCGGTCAGCTTTAGCTCAATCTGAGCAGCATCTGCTGGCGCGATAAAGGTGGCATTCGCAGTGAGCGAGGCCTGACCAAGCAAATTTCCTGAAAGTGTGCCAGATATGGTGATCGACGTGGCATCTTCAGAACTGATCGCTGCGCTTGATAATTCGAGCGTGTCGCTGCCAAAGTGTCCAACGAGCAAGGTGGTGATGTCGGGTGACTGCAAAGCAGATCCCGAGATCGAGAACCTTCCATCAGATAGCCCGCTGCGAACGGCTGCTTTAACTTGATCAATATTCATGGGCAGGGAAACTGCACAACAACGGGCAAGTGATCGCTGACTAACCTTGCGCCTACGAGCTTGTCCGACGCGGTGGGTTTGAACCCAAAAAGAAGGCCGAATGCAGTTTCGGTGCCCTTCACACCGTTGTTGTTGGTCACATAGTCCCAAACCATCGGTACGATATTGAAGTCTTCCAAGTATCTCGGCTCGCCGCGAACAATGTTGTTCGGCATGTTAATGACCTCGCCTGCTTCCGACACTGCGTTCGGTGGCTGCAGGTCGGCAATCGCGGTCTGACTAAGCTGCGTCCCTCCATAAAAGAAATTGTCAAAGGCGGCCCCGCGCAGGCACCAGTACGGTCGATCACAATTGTCTATTGTCTCAGACAATTTCTTTAGAATGGTTCCTTGTGCCGTGACTGCCGCTCGCAAAGTCTGAACGGGGATGTTCCGCTTTTCGGGCGCAGCAACTGGATTGATGTCGGGGTTGCCTGCCACAACTGGCGGGGCGACGGCCGCTGGTGTGGTTGAACCGCCGAATTGTTCGGTCGGGGTGATGGTATTGTAAGCCGAGCGATTGCGAGCAGCTATTGATCCATGCCTCCCGGCCTGATTGTCCATGAAATCCATGTTGAAGTCGCCAAGGAAGGCAAGCTCCTGAACACGGACAGCTTGGCCGCCTATGTTGAGGTATCTGCTGTACGCGTCTGCTGCGGTTTGACCATTTTTCTCATCATAGAAAGAGTACAGCTCTGCTATGTGCAGTTCTTTAAGCAAATCGACTTGAAATTGTGCAAGCGCATTGTTTCCTTTGCGCGTTGCACCGTAATGGCAGGCGACGATTGGCACGAAGTAGTCGGTTGGAGTGTGAACCTTTAGCAGGATGAGGCAAGGATGCCGCTTACCGGCAAACTTCTGCTTCTTTTTCGATCGCCGCGCCAGCGGATCTGTCACAAACAAATCGATCAAGGGCAGAATTTGGCGCGTCGGTATATACGCCGGATTGGGTGGGGCCGGCCAGTCTTGGGGAAGCACATCAAGTTGGTGTTCCAGCAAATCCGTTATCGGAGTTTCTTCTGTTCCGATATTTTGGTCCAGCAGACCAACGGGTCTCACCAGATCGAGGTCGCGTATGAGCAGGCCATATCGTTCAGTAGCCGTATCATGAGAATAGAAGTATCCGCGCCAATTGTTACCACCGCCTGGATTCAATTGATTCAATTGGTTGGACAATTGCTGCAAAATTACGTCAGGATTTACCTTCCGCAATTCAACGATCACAAGGACATCGACATTCGCCGCGACCACCGTCCGTGCGACAGCTAGCAGAAATCCATCATATTGGATCTTTTTGCTGCTTAGTGACTCAATATTCCAGTTCATCACTCTAATATTTGGCACGGCTTCCCCCTTCCGTGAAATTCGAGCAGATTAGAGTCGATTTCTTAACTCGAATATTATCTCATCCTCCCTGATCTTGGCCGAATTATGTCAATTGGCATTTGAGATTGATTTGGACGTTGCCAAATATAGTGCAGCGTTCGGGAATTAGCGTAGTGAGAGCATTTGACCCAATCGCTAACGAAGACGAATTCGCGGCAGATTGGCAGTAGTTGCACCTAGCTGAATTTCAGGGTGATAGTCGAAAAAGTCGAGCTTAACATCGGAACAGCACCGCTCCTTTCGCGATTGTATCGCTATCCTTCCGCGCAAGTCCAAGGTGCAGCCTATCTCTCTGAATGTATGGACGCATATGCTTATTTGCCCGATGTCGGCAAATCGCCCTTGGATACCAAAGACCGCGACTACCCGGTGCAGTTAACCCTATTTGAAGCGCATAGATGTCCGCTTCCACCTACCACAATCTGTCATGAGACCGTGGCTTGAAATGGGCCGGCAGGCGACTGTCTGCTTTCGGCGAGCACTCGGCTGAGAGCGGTCGTTCAGCACTTCCCTCTTTCCACAATGGAGCCATGGTTTACCTTACTCAGATGCTGCCTCAGCCATTTGCCGAGCTGCTTTCTTAAGAGCGGGAACATACTTTTCCGCTGCTTGCTCGTCGCTCATGGCAACGTCGAAATATATGATTGCAAGACAAGAGCGTAGTTCACCATCAACAACAACGGGCACGGCAATTGATGATGTTTTTCCGGGGGTTTGATTGTGCTGCAATCGCGCATGAGTGGCATAGCCGCGATGCCTGATATCCTGAAGAAATTCCTCGCTTTCAACAATCTGGAGCGCAAATCGTTCATTCTCATCATCCGATGACCGAGCTGAATTGAAAATGATCTGTCGCTCTTCCTCAGAACAAAACGCAACGTAGGTGCGTCCGGCACCACAACTTAAAAGCGGCAAGCTATATCCAGGATAATAGTTGATGAATGTCTGCGTTGTCTGAGTGTGGGTCGAATCCTTGATAACCATCCGGTTGCCAATTCTGACAGAGAGCGCCACGGGCCAAAGGAATTGGGAAGTAAGGTCCGCCAAAATACTCCGCGATCGGGCGACTAGCCTGTCTTCTTGCTGAAAACCCATCCCCAATGACCAAACAAGTTCAGTCGGACGATAACGCTTCTGAATGTTGTCACATTCGATAAGCCCTTCGTGCAACAACGTCCCCACGATCCGGTGGACCGTTGCATAGGGCAAACCGCATTCCTGCTTGATCTCCATTATATTTGCATTGCCAAATCGATTGACGATTTGAAGCACGCTAATTGCCCTGCTGACTGCGCGAATGGGAATGCCTTTGATCAATCCGTTGCTGCTATTCAAACTTAAGCCCCTCTCGAAAACAACATTATCCGCGCGTTTGGCCAGTGTGCTTTTGAAATACCAAACCTGCTTTTCGTGGTTAGACTTACTAATCCGGCGAACTCCAATAGCGCGTCAAATCCACCTGTCGAACTCAAATAATCAATCTGCTGTGATAGCGGGCCGTCGCAATTAGTTTCTTCGCGTTAGTTTCAAAAAGGTCGGAGATAACCAGTGCTGAAAATTGACGTGCGTTCAGGTCTGCAAATCGCAGATTGCAAGCCTGTGTTGATTGCTGGGGGTGGCCCAGTGGGCGCGACCTTAGCGCTATATCTTGCGCGGAGAGGCGTGCCGGTCACGTTGTTGGAGGGGCGTGAAGAATTTCCCATCGACCTGCGCGCATCGACCTTTCATCCGCCGACCCTCGACATGCTCGACGAATTAGATCTTACGGAAAAGCTGTTGCCGCAAGGTCTGATCGTGCGGGAATTCCAGTATCGCGAACGCGAAAGTGGAGAATGCGTAGACTTCAATCTGGCAAGGCTCAAGGGCGATACGGACCACCCGTACAGATTGCAGTGTGAGCAGTATAAGTTGGTCCGAACCGCCGCTGAGATGATGGCGGAATATGACCATGCCGACGTTCGTATGGGCAGTCAGGTGCTCGGTTTCAAAGAGACCGGCTTAGGGGTCAATGCGCTCGTTTTGGAAAATGGCGAAGAGACTGTCATCGAAGGCTCTTTCATGATCGGCACGGACGGCGCAAACAGCAGAATACGCCATGCTTCAGCTACGCAGTTTGAGGGTCTTACCTATCCTGAGCGTTTCTTGGTTGTTTCGACTAAATTTCAGTTCGAACGCGTTTTCGACGGTTTGCGCTGGGTGAATTATGTGTCCGATCCCGACGAATGGTGCGTCCTGCTTAAAACAGTTGATCTATGGCGAGTTCAGTTTCCAACAGATGAGAACGCGTCGGAAGAGGAACTTTTGAGCGATGAGTTTATTCAGGATCGCCTACAGCGCTTGCATCCAAAAGATGGTCCTTATGACATCCATCACCGGACTTTGTACCGTGTTCATCAGCGCGTGGCGGAAACATATCGTGTAGGCGACCGTGTTCTCTTGGCTGGTGATGCAGCCCATGTGAACAATCCACTTGGTGGAATGGGTATGAACGGCGGCATCCATGACGCCTTCAATCTCGGCGAAAAACTGGTCGAGATCATTCATCACGCAGGTGACTTGGATCACAACCTTGACCTCTATGATGCGCAGCGCCGCGGTATTTGCATCGCGTTCATTCAAGAGCGCACTCAAGATAACAAGCGCATTATGGAAGCCAAGGATGACAGTGTGCAGACGGAACGTCGTAACAGGTTTCGTCGTTTGGCCACGTCGCAAGAAGCTCAGGATCAATATTTGCTCGAATCCTCGATGATCCAATCTTTGAGGCAGAGTTATGAGATAAAATGTGAAACGCGGAGGGCGGCAGCATGAGCGGTCCGCTACTTCTAACAGGCGCAAATGGGCGAACTGGTCGAGCTATTTTGGAAAAGCTGGCTTTTGCGAAAATTCCAGTCCGAGTTTTCATCAGAGATGAAGCTCAGGCCGAGGAACTGCTTGAGCTGGGTGCCAATGAATACGCGATCGGCAATCTCGAACAATTCGATACGTTTGCCGATGCAATGAAAGGGGCGGAAAAGGTTCTGCATATTGGGCCACCCATGCATGCAGGGGAATTGGAGACAACCACTGCGTTGATCGGAGAGGCCAAGAAAGCACGCGTTGATCACTTCATCTATTACTCGGTGATGCATCCGCTTGCACGCATCATCCGTCATCATCGCTTGAAACTGGATGCAGAAGAGAGATTGATCGACTCTGGTCTAACTCATACTATCTTGCAGCCATCGCGATATATGCAGCACCTTGAGCCGTTATGGCAGCGGGTTGTGAATGATGGCGTCCACGCCATGCCTTTTGATGTGAACCAAAGGTTTAATGTGGTTGATCTGATCGACCTTGCAGAAGCGTGCGCAGTGGTAGCAGGTTCGGCTCGTTACAATTTTGGCACGTATGAATTCGCTGGGCCAGAGGCGCTGAACCAGCAGGACATGGCTCAGATTATTTCCCAAGTCATTGGCCGTTCTGTAAAAGCTGAGGCCGTTCCTATCGAGGCGATGAAGGAAAAAGCACGGGCCGCAGGGGCAAGCGATGACCGTATTGAGCAAATGGAATTGATGAACACCCATTATGATGCGCATGGGTTCCGCTCAAATTCAACAATTCTGGAATGCATTCTGGGTCGACCCGCAAACTCTTTCGCTTCTTATGTAAAGCGATTGGCTAGGGCGAAGGGTGTTTGACTCATGAGAGAGCAGCTTTTTGCAATCGTTGCCTATGATCGGCCCAAAAGCGAAGCCGAAAGGGCGGCGCATCGCGAAGGGCATTTGTCCCACTTTCAGGCGCACAAGGAACAGCTTGTTCTCGCCGGGCCGTTATCCGGAGCTTTGAGTGGGTCTTTGGTCATCATACAGGCCTCAAGTGAAGATGATGCGCGGGCTTTCATCGAAGCGGACCCGTTTTTTCCTGCCGGGGTTTGGGAACGGATCGAGGTGTTTGCATTCAAAGCCGCGTCTGGGATGTTGTTACGCTAACCCTCTGATATTATTAATTGAATTATGAATTGGCCATGCGCTCGCTGTCTTGCGATTCCGCTAGGTGGATTCCACTGCGACGCATTGTTTCAATTTCGGGTCGCGATTGTGAGGAAACGATCATCAAAAGGTGTTTTTTGGAAGGGGAGTTTTCATGCGCGGTACGAAAATCTTATTAACCGGAGCGGCTCTCGGTGCATTTAGTGTTGTGCCATTCACCGCAGTGAATGCGCAGAGCGACACAGAGAATGATGAAGCATCCATCGATTCAATCGACGGTCCGGGGATCATCGTGACGGCTCGTAAGCGTGAAGAAAACCTTCAAGAAGTGCCAATTTCCATAACAGCGATAACGCAGGAAGATTTGCGCGACGCAAACGTTTACGGGCTTGAAGATATTGCCGAACTCACACCTGGCTTGCAGTTCCGCCAAATCGGCGGTGTATCGGAAGTAACGATCCGAGGTCTTGCTCAAACGGACCAGCTTGGACTTCAGTCCAATGTTGGCGTGTTCATTGACGGTGTGTTCCTGAATAATCGCGCTTCTCTGGAGTTCGCGAACCTCGATCTTGCGCGTGTCGAAGTAAACAAGGGGCCGCAAAGCGCTCTTTACGGTCGTGACACCTTTGCGGGCGCTATTAACTATGTCACAAACCCGGCAAGGCTCGGCGAATTTGACGGCATGGTCGAGGGTCAAGTGGGCAGCGATGATCGCTATCAAATTCGCGGCTCGGTCAATGTTCCAATTGGTGACTTTGGAGCCATCCGTGCATTCGGCGGGTACAGCGAGTTTGATGGTACAATCACGAACGTTCGCGGCGGCGAAAATCTTGGCGGTTGGGATGAGCGTATCACTTTTGGTGCGTCGGCATTGTTTGAATTTGAACCCGTCACGCTCAAGTTCTTTTATGCTCGAAACGAGATTGAAGAAGACAATCCTGCGACGGAAAACATCAGCTTTCTCGAAAACAATGCGGGCACTAGCTATCTCATTCCAGATGGGATGGGCGGAACCAACACATTCTTTACAGTGAATTCTGGCCCATTTGTCCCACAAGATAACGTGAATCTTGATCCCCGTGGTCGAGGCAACGAGGGCTTCTTTGAGCTTGCCTATGCCAACATCGATGTTGACCTTGATTTTGCTACGCTAACCGGAACGGTTTCGACTTCTAAGTCTCGCTACAGTTCGTTGTTCGATAACGTCGGCGACCCTGATGCTATCAATCGGCCTTTCTTTGGTCGTTTTACTGACCAGTTTTTCACCGATCAAACAGGCGATGTGGGTGAGCAGGACTCATACGAAATCAGGCTTACATCAAATCCGGGCCTCCCGTTTGAATGGCTCATTGGTTATTCTCGTTACAACACGACAACCGGCGGTGTGCTTGGCACGACGACCCCGCTTTTCGCTGATCCTGACACGTTGGAGGCGATTACGCGTGTTGAAGAGCGTGAAATCCGTAAAACCGATGCGTGGTACGGTGCGGTCAACATTCCGGTTAGTGATCAACTGAACGTCTTTGGCGAGATCCGCATTACGGGCGAAGATTTGCGGCTCACCGACCAGGCGGACATTTTCTTCTTCCCAGTGTTGAGCCGCCCGCTGACCTTCACCGAGACTGACTTCAGTTATGCCTCAGGTAAGTTCGGAGTGGATTATACGCCGGTGCCTGGCACTTTGCTTTATGCCTATGCTGCGCGCGGTGTGAAATCGGGCGGCATCAATGGTGGACAGGTGCAGGGCAATGAGTTCTTCACCTTCAATCCAGAAACCAACTGGACGTACGAAGCTGGTGTGAAGACTGAGCTGTTTGACGGTCGGGCGATCATCAATGCAGCGCTGTTCTATATTGACTGGACGAACCTTCAATCGACCGCCCCTGCCAGCCTTGCCGCTGGTGACGTGACAGTAAACGGTATTGGTGCGACATCGAAGGGCGTCGAACTTGATGCCTCTTTTGATATTACCGACAATTTCAACATTCGAGTCGCTGCAACATATATTGATGCGACGTACAATGACGGGTTTATCGATGGCGCCATTCAAGCGCGTTGCGGTGTAACTCCGGCGCCTGTTCCGTTCCCAACCGGCATAACCTGCGATTCAGATGTGTCCGGAAACCGTATTGCCAACACTTCTGAATTCACGTTTTTCGGTGCGGCGCGGTACGATGTTCCTGAGCTGATAGGTTCGTTTGATGGCTATATCCGTGCCGCCTATTCCCATGAGGGGGATAAGTTCGCGACCAGCCTTAATCTGGCTCAAGTGCCAGCGATTGATCTCGTCAATCTGCGTGTTGGCCTGACCAATGGCCGCACGGAAGTGTCGCTATGGGTGGACAATCTTCTGGACGATTCTCTAATCGCGCGCCTAACTCCGATCACAGACACAGCGGCAAATGGTTCGTGCTTCCTGTGCGGTATCTCGTCAACCAACATCATCTACGGCAATGGCAGAACATTCGGTCTCACGCTTCGTCAGGAGTTTTGATAGCACCTGACTGATTCACATGCCTCACCCCAGCGCAGTTTCTACTCATGCAGAAGCGGACGGCAACCTACGGGGGCGCTTGCTGATCTTGTTAGGCGAAAATGGGGGGCGCTGGGGTGGTGGCAAAAGTGCCTAGTCAAAATGCGCGAAATGCATATGCGACTGAAAATGCATTACAATACAAAGGACTATTAGATGTCGGAGAGTGAAGAGAGTCGTACGCAGCAGGACAGAAGAAATGTTCTCAAATTAGGCGGCGTCGCCGCCATGGCTGCAATCGCGACGAACGCATTGGCCCCAAATCCGGCGATGGCGCAAATCCAGCCGCGCAAGAAAGTTCTCACTCCCGAACAATGGTCTAAGACACCTTGGGTTGCTCCGAAAATGGGTGGTTTCAATCTCTCCGACGCTCGCGACAATCAAATCGCGACAATGAAGATTACAAATAATTTGGTCGGCGAGCGGACATACATTCCCATGATTACGCGCGGCTTATTGGGCCCTCAGGGCAGGGGCGGTGCCGCCCTTTACGGCCATGTTGGTATGTGGACGTGGCAGTTGCAGGAAGCTGATCCCGAAGAATACCCGGACGCACCACAAGGCTCTATCGTTCAACGGGCGATGTATACTGGCATGATCCTTGACCCACGCACCTACGAACCCGTTGCGACGCTCTACAACCCCGTGTTGGATCGCAACGTGACGGTAGAGGATTCGCTCTTTGCCGAATCCTACATTTTCTATCCGCGGGGCGGCGGCGAGAGCGCGGACCGCGAAGGCTTTATGGAAGAGGATGAGGCAGCCACGCGGCCTGGGTTGCCGATGGCGCGTTTCGGCGATGATATTTGTTTGTTCCTTGATGGCATCTTCTCAAATGAAGGACCGCATCAACCGCGTATGGACACCTCCACTTGGACGATGGACTATGCCGATTTGATGATGGCGGACCGCCAGTTGCGCCCGGTCGATTACAACTTTGCAGGGCTTCTGCGCGCTTGGGAGCGCAGCTGGACCGGTCATATTGAACCTGATGACACGCAGATTTTGTGGAACGTCAAAGGCAACAAGCTCCATGATTTGGACGATATGCCTGAGATCATAAATCGTACACTTCTCACGAAATATCCGGATCGGATTTGAGTTTTATGACCATGCGTAAGTCAATCGCTGTTTCGTTGCCTGATGTAAGTCGTCGCTCCTTTTCTCTCAGCGCCTTGGGGGCTAGCGGTCTCCTTGCGAGCGGTTTGTTCTCTGGCGGGTTACTTGCACAAAACCGGCCAGGCTCAAATCCAGGCTTCATCTTTGACGTTGGCCCTGAGGGACGCTTTGATGACGCCAAGATCGGTGGGCCGTCCGTTTTGTGGAACGAAGATGCGCAGCAGTGGTGGATGTACTATTACGGTCGCAGCACGCGCTTTCCTGAGGACATTGCCCCGGCTTTCGGCATGGGATCTGTGGGGCTCGCCACTTCGAGTGATGGCATCAATTGGGACCGGCATGAGGGACATTTGGCCGAGGGGGCGATTTTCGCTCCAAGCGATGATCCCGAAGCTTTCGATGCGCTAATGGTCGGTACAGGCGAGGTCATGCGCCACGGCGATGAATGGATTATGGCTTATCAGGGTGGGGACACGTCTACGCCAACTGAGCTGGATAGTGTCGCGGTCTGGGAAAGTTATCAAGCGCGTGGTTATCGTCTGCGCCCCGGAATAGCGCGCAGCAAAGATGGTATTCACTGGGAACGTGTGCGCGGCAATGGCACAATGGGCGCAGCGGTGGATATTGGCGATGCTATTTACGCAGCCTTTCCTGCGATCATCCATGATGGCGACCGCTTCCTTCTCTACTACTCCGCCATCCGTGTGGGCACCGCGTTCTGGGAGTGCCGCATCGCCTCATCGACTGATCTGGTCGATTGGGAAAGTCTTGGCACTTTGCGCTGGGAAGACGGTCCGAAGATCTGGGAACGACGCGGTATGGTCAGTCGGCAGATCGTGCCCAACTTCCTAAACGACGAAGGCAAGTGGCTGATGATTTATGGCGGCCTTGATGGCCGTTACTCGTCCATGCTGCGAGTTATGGGCGCAGCTGTGTCAGATGACGCGCTTAACTGGCGCCATCTGACAGATGAACCGTTTTTCTACCCCTCAATGCTCGACCAATGGGATGGCTCTGGAGTGTCCTATGCGAACCTTGTCCAGGCAGGTGATGATTTGCGCATGTACTATTATGGTTTTGCCGACAGCATGGCCCGTGATGTGCCGGGGCGGGGAATAGGTCTCGCAGTCAGTAAAGATGGAAGTCTGGAAGGGATGCTTCGCCATGGCTCATGAACCCAGCGCCCTCGACCGTCGCCTGTTTCTTGCAGGAACCGGCGCCGTTTTTTCCGCCCCGCTCGCAATGAACGCTGTTGCGGCAAGCGCTCACCCGATGACGGGCGCTACCAATTCGCTGTTTGGGAAGTCGGGCAACTTTGACCTCGAAAACAACAGAGATAGGCTTCTCGCGCGAATCAAGGTTAACGCAGACCTTTCTGGTAAGCGCGTCTATCTTTGGAATATGTCGCGCCACATGCTGTGCGAAGTGGGTAAATCACCGTATCAAATCATGGCAGAGCTGGAATTAATGACAATCTGGCTCAATCCTCCTGAGGAGGGATCGGAAATTCCGACGCTGGGCGCGTATTTCACCCGTACAGCTGTCGATCCGCTGACCTTTGATCCGATAACCAGCTACGAGAACCCTTATGTCGGGGAAACTCTGCCGGTCGAAGACTTCCTTTTCGGTGGAAGTGGGATTCCTGTCGATGCAAACGAGACGAGCCGTCATTTGGTGTTCCAACAGACCAGTCCGCACTATCGCATGGGTGATAACATCGTCTTTGTGAACTATGATCCAGACACCACCGATGGGCCCCATCAACCAAAAGTCGACACTGCAACTTATACGTCAGGATATTCGGACGTGATGGACCCATCGACCTCCTCGGCCGATGCAGCCTACGCGTTTTCGGGCTATTTCCCAGCTTCAAGCTATAAATGGTCCAATGTCCCTGAAGGAGATCCAACCAAGGTGCTGACGCAGAAAGTGGGACGCAAAGTCAGCACCTTGAACGATGTCCCGCCAGAATTTCAGCGTACTCTCATTGCAAAATACCCGGATCGGATCTGAATTATGCGATATCTTTCGAAAGCACTTTTCATCGCTGCATTGGCTATCACGCCAGCAGGTGCGCTTGCGGATGACCATATTGTCGAAACCGGCCTGATCAATCAAGAAACGCGCATTATCGAAGGCGGCGGTGGTTTGCCAATCGCGATGACAGTGGCAGGCAATCCGGACGGTCCGGCTATAGTGCTCCTGCATAGCCTCTTGGGCAGCACGCTCAATTGGGCCAAGCAGTTTGACGGCGAGCTTTTGGAAACGCACCGCGTCGTGAGTATCGATATCCGCGGTCATGGTGCTTCTGCAAAGCCTTGGATCGCTTCAGCATATCAAGATACGCAACTTTTTGCCGAGGATATTGATGCGGCGATCAGAGCTTCCGGTGTTGAGAAGCCAACACTTGTTGCATGGGCCTATGGTGGCTTGTTCGCGATGGATTATGTCCGTCACTTCGGCGACACCGACATTGCGGGGATAGTCATTGTTGAGGGCAATGGAGGTCTGACGCCGCTTCCTAAGCCCGCTGATACTCCTGAATATCGCCAACGCGTAGCGAACTCCAAATCACCAAACATCGCAGTCATCGATAAATGGACATCCGAATTCGGCGATTACCTGATGCGTAGCGAAGCGTTGCCCGTTGACGAAGCTGAGATGATCCGCACCTCATCGATGATGGTCCCGCATTATGTGCGTGACGCCTTCCGAGATCGGCCTGATGACAACTCGGATCTGGTTGAGACGATTCAAACCCCAGTCATGTTTGTGGTCACCATGCAAGAAGGACCAAGCGTGGATATGGTTTCAGGTATCGCAGGCAGCTTAGCCAATGGCAGCGTGGCAACGGTCGAAACCAATGGCTCTCTAAGCTTCTGGTACGACCCAACTGCCTTTGACGCTGTGCTTGCCGACTTTGTTGCCGCTAATCAGTAACGTCCCAGCACAACCGGCAGAATGTGAGTTGTCCGTTTCTCAGCGACTCCGCAGCCAAGAAAGGAACAGGAGCTAACCCTGTTCAACGCTAGCGATAAATTCTTGTAATGCATCGACGGTACGGGCCGTGTCGAGTTCCGGGGAAAAGAAGCGCGCGCTTCCAAGTTTCACCGCTTTGACGTTGGCATTAGCCTTGATCGCATCCTCGAAACAGAATTCCAGCACGTCATCCTTGGCGCACATGGCGAGGATCGGACACTTCACTTTCGCGTAGGGTGCTTTGTAGTCCTGCTCTAACATTGCAATCAGCGACTGATGGCGCCCTGGCACCGCGCGCAACGCTGCAATAAACTCTGCATGAAGTAGATTTAGATTCAAATCGTAGTCGTCGAACATCTCACGGACGCCCTTCCAGATTTCGGATACATAGCCTCCGTCTGGATCAAGAGGAATCTCTTGTCCGTACTCATCTTTGATCTTCTTGCGAATCTTCGGCGAAAAATAGGCGATGCCATTGAGAGCCAATGAGAGGATACGATCAGGATGCGCCGCGGCCATTTCGGTCGCGAAATGTGTGCCGGTGTGATGTGCGAAGACATGCACCTGATCTAGGCGCAAAGCATCCAGCGCATTCATCATCCAATCGCGGTAATCGAGCATATTCGGCATGCCCTTCGGGTCGAACGATGCCCCGAAACCCGGCGTGTCAAACGAATAGACTGGGCGTTCACCGGCCATCAACTTCATCATCCGCTCATAAGAAAGCGAGCTTGATGGATTGCGATGAAACATGACGAGCGGAGTGCCATCACCGGCCATACTGCGATAGTGAATTTGACCATCGGCGATGCGAACGTAGTTCTTCTCGATCTCCATCTGACGTCCCTAAATCCTGATTGTGATTTTGCCGAAGTGATCACCGTTTGTCAGCGAGTCTATCGCCATTGCCGCGTCCTCAAATGCATAGCTGCTATCAACGACTGGGCGGATTTTGTGATCTTCCACGAACCTCATCATCGCCTCAAAGTCATCGCGGCTCCCTACGGTTATTCCGTGGATGTTGGCGTTCTTAAACATCAACATACCGATATTCACCTTCGCATCCATGCCGGTGAAGTGGCCGATTGTGCAGATATGACCTCCAATGGCGAGAGCATCGATTGATTCAGGCAGCGTGCCAGCACCGCCCGTTTCCACGACCGTATTGACGCCACCTTCAGTCATTTCAGCGACTTTGTTCCCCCATTTGGGTGTCTTTCGGTAATTGACGAGGTAGTCGGCCCCAAGCACTCTAGCCTTCTCCAGCTTTTCGTCACTTCCAGAAATCACGACGACTTCGGCGCCCAACGCTTTGGCGTATTGTAGGGCGAACAGCGAGACGCCACCGGTTCCGATGACCAGGACGATGTCACCTGATGAAGTCCTCGATTCCGTCATGACCGCACGCCAGGCGGTCACGCCGGCACATGGGAAGCAGGCCGCCTCCTCATCGGTCAAATGCGGCGCTACCTTGCAGAGCTCTTCCTCACGGTAACTGCCGAATTCGCGCAAGGTCCCAGGGATTTCTCCGCCCCCCGACTTTGAGCGGTTTTCGAAAGATGCGGTGCCGTCCAACCACTTTGGAAAGAATATCGGTGAAACCCGGTCGCCAACTTCAAAACGACCGGTCGTTCCCATCCCGAGCTCTTCGACAATGCCAACACCGTCCGAGCATGGGATCAAAGGCACTTGGACCGTTGGGCCATATTGGTTTTTAAGAACCATCACATCGCGGAAATTGACTGAGGCCGCCTTCAACTCGACCAAAGCCTGACCGGGGCCCGCCTTGGGCTTTTCCAATTTCGCAATCGCAAGGTTTTCTATCCCGAACTTCGTGATCTGCATCGCGCGCATTGTGAATCCCATTCTCGTATCTTCTCGAGTCCGCGGGCTGTTGCAGGAACTCGCTCGATAGACTTCTGTCGTTATCCTTTGGCCAAACTATCGCGCACCCTTCACTGCCTCGCACGGAGGTCTCCTCCTCGTGGTTTGGGCGCACAACCTCGGGTTAGTATGTTCCCCAGTAAGGTTACGTCCTGACAAGACGCTGCATTTCCTTGTGGCTATCCAAACGGTGGATACGAATAAGGACCACCGCTTGTTTGACAGCTCGAATTCTATAAATTTTTCGGAAGTCGCCACCGTATCCATTTGAGGAAACCGACTATGTCACTGAACAAAAGCCCACTGCGTGATGTGACGCAGGAAGATATCGATACCTACAACCGAGATGGCGTGGTTTGCTTGCGCAACGTTCTGCATCAGGACTGGATCGATGCACTCTTGCCGATTGCACGCGATGTGATCGTCGACAAGAAGGATGTCGGCCTGCTGCCGACGCTTCCAGGCCGCTATATGGCGCGCTGCATCCCAGAATATCGCAAGATGGTGTTCGAAGGCCCGATTGCGGAGGCGGCAGGCAAGGTTCTGCAGTCTAAAGAGATCCGTTTTTACTTTGACGAGTTCTTCGCCAAGCCGCCGCAGTCTGATGCAAAGACGTTGTGGCATTGCGACAGGATGGCGTTTCCTGTGGAGGGAAAAATGGTGCCCTCGCTCTGGATTCCGCTGACCCCGATCGTTGAAGAAAACAGCCTCGAAGTTCTTGCAGGAACGCAGCATGACGATGTGCCCTATTGGTTGTTCAGCCCGAATGCGCGCAAAATGATCAAGCCTGACGACCGGGTGCCGCATCCAGACATTGAACGACGCCGGAGCGAGGAAGGCTTGCGCTTTCTCAGGTGGCAGATGGACCTAGGGGATATGCTGGTCGTTCACCCTTGGGCGCTTCACTATTCAGCGGGCAATCCGACGGATGATTGGCGCGTTGCGATCTCACAGCGTGTGTTTGGCGATGATATCCGCTTCGCGCCGCGCCCGGATTGTCTGAACCTGGCTGGGGTTTCGTTTGATGAGATGCTTGACGGGGAAAAACCCGAAGGCGATCTGTTCCCTCTAATTTGGTCGCAGGACGGCCGGAAGGACGATGACAGCCGTTATCCACGCGGCTTCGCCACACGCTGGCCCAAGCGTGAGATGGGAGGCATCAACGAATACGATACCTTCAAAAAAATGAAGATCAAAGAAGCCGCTGGCGAACTTTCTAAGAGGGAAGTCGTAACGGCAGACTAGCCGTTTAGTCGGCCTCTAATCGCGAGCCGATAGCGTCATTTTAAAACGCTTCTCAAATCGGGAGCTCCTGATCTTTGACAAAAATTGCAATAGTCGGTGCCGGTATCGGCGGGCTTACCGCAGGCATCGCCTTGCAAAGAGCCGGACACAAAGTGGGCATATATGAACGTGCCCCGGAGTTTGGCGAAGTTGGCGCTGGCATCTCGATGTCGCCCAATGCGGTGCTGGGCCTGCAATCGCTAGGTCTTGGGGAGTTTCTGGATCGGTGTTCAAATGAACCCGAGGAGCAATGCCTGTTCCATGGAGAAACGGGCGAGCTGCTACAGCCGATAGATCGCCGCAACACGCGCGAGCTTTATGGTGCGCCATACTTGCAATTGCATCGCGCGGATCTGATGAACGCTCTGATCGAAGTATTTGGCGCAGACAATTGCGAAATGGAGCATGAGCTTAGCGCGGTTGAGTCACGGAACGACGGGGTCACGCTAACCTTCATGAATGGCAAGAATGCGGAGTTCGATGCGATTATTGCTGCCGACGGCCTGCGTTCTATTGTGCGTGAAGCCTTGTTTGATACGAAGCCACCAGAGTTTAGCGGGCACATCGCCTATCGCGGCTTGGTCCCGGCGAAAGAACTCGGTTCTCGCAGTGTTGAACCCACCAACATCAATCACCTCGCCTTCGGTCGCAATGTGGTTACCTATCCCGTGCGCCTAGGGAAACTGGTGAATGTGGTTGCTTTGTCAAAGGCCGATGGCTGGACAGATGAAGGGTGGGCGGTGAAGGCTAACAAACGCGATTTGCTTGCCAAATATGAGGGCTTTGCACCGTATGTTCGCGAAGTCCTCGAAGCGGTCCCCGAAGAAGAGCTATTTTGCTGGGGCCTATTTGTCCGCGAACCGCTAGAAACTTGGCGGTCTGGTCGTACCGTACTGCTCGGCGATGCCGCACATCCGATGCTTCCCTATATGGGGCAAGGCGCATCGTGCGCAATCGAAGACGGTGTTGTGCTGGGCCGCGCATTTAGGGAGTGCGACGATATTGACGAAGCGCTTGATTGCTATGTGGCGACCAGAATCGAGCGCGCTTCGCTGCTTCAGCGAGAGAGCAATGTAGGCGGTGAGCGCTTGCAGGCACTCGATCCTGACATGTTCCGTCAAACACCAATGAAGAATGAGGACTCACTGGGAATCTTCGCATACGATCCTGCGAGTGTGCCGCTGAACCGCGCTTGATCGTACTGCTCTGAGATCATGCGGCTATCGGCAAACAACTCTGGTTAGAAGGACGTCTGTTTTCGGTGATTAGGAACTTATGTCGCTTCGTCAGAAACTGGGGCGCAAAGCCGCCGTTCATTTTCTAACGGTCCACCAGTCAGGCCACTTCACTTTGTGCCGCATGCGGGTGCAGCTCCACACTTCACGCTGCTCGGTCTTGGTAAGTTGTCTATCACCTAGTCTGGCCAGTGCAGCTTCGACTGCCCAAGGGTTAATCTCCCAGCGCACCCGTTTTTTGTCCGTTGGGAATTTCTTTGTGGCGAGACCCAGCGTCCGTAGGACACATTCAATTTGCATGGGGACCATGACGATCTTAGTGATCCCGGTCCCGCCTATCTCACTAACTTTGGCTCTGGCAGTTTCAATGGCAGCTAAAGAAGAGCGCGTTGCAGCGCTGTCTCCGGCAAGCCCCTTCTGGGTGAGCTGAAGGATAAATGCTTCGGCTGCTGTGATGCGACGTTCACGCCCTTCCTCTCGCACAGTTACCATCTGCGCCAGAACATGATCGTATGGGATCTCTGAGTTGCGCTTGCCCTTCGGCCTTCCTTTCGGATTGCCGGATTGGCCCTTTTTGAACCGAGTAGCGCTCGGCGGCTTACCGTAGCCGACCGGCTGTGAGCGATCGGTCTGAATTGTGCGGTTTCGCTGGCTCATACTTCGCTACCGCGTGGCCATTTCAGCTCTTCAGGCTCGTTCGTGAAGAACTTGATGTCATTGACATTTGTCCTTGTTAGTTTGCGCTTCCCAGGCCGGCTCAAGCCAGCTTGAGTCGCCCAAGTCGAAACCTTCATGCGCGGTTCTGCATCGTCACTTAGGCTTAGCTCCGGTTCAAGGAGACCGAGGATAACGAGAGCTTCACGAGCATTGTCAGAGCTATACTCTTGCTCTTTGGTTATCCTTCCGCCGGCGGGCTTGTTTCGCCTGACCAGCGCCGCCTCGCGTTTCTCGATCATCTTGAGAACCTGACGGATCGCCATCTTATTCCCGCCCAATGCAGCTTGATAGGTCTGTAGCTGCAGCGCTTCATCGACCGTCAGCTCACGGGGCTTACCACCCTGATTGACGGTCAGAACCTTGTCGAAGACTACATCAAACGCAGAGACATTGGGGCGTCGTTTTCTAGGGCGGCCTGCCGGATTGCCCGACTGACCTTTCTTGAAACGGGTGTCGCCGCCGCGGGTCACCGCGCGTTCTCCTGCTCATCGTTTTCATCGGCAGAGCGGTGGATCAGTTGCGGTTCCTTGCCAGTAATCTGTGACCATCGGGTCATCGCCACGTCTACATAGCTCGGATCTATATCGAGACCTCTGAACGCGCGCCCTACCCGCTCTGCAGCGATCAGGCTGGTGCCTGAACCCAGGAAGATGTCGAGCACCAGTTCGCCTTGCCGAGTTACATCGCAGATCGCGTCTGCAACCATTGCCACCGGTTTGACCGTGGGATGCAGCGCTAAGTCCTCGCGCCGCGATCCCTTCATCGAGTTGACCGAGGCATAATCCCAGACATTGGTGCGGTTGCGCCCATGTTTGCCGAGCTCGACCGCATTGGTGTGCGGAACATCTCCAACGCGGTAGACGAACACCATCTCGTGCTTCGAGCGATAGAGCGACCCCATCCCGGCATTGCTCTTGTTCCATACGCAAATGTTGAGCAGCTTGTCGTACACATTGGTAACAGATGCGGTCACATCATCCATGTGCCGCCAATCCATACAGACGAAGTGGACTGCCCCGTCGCGTGATACATTAGCGCAGGCACCGAGCGTATCAGACAGAAAGCTGCGAAACTCACTCTCGCTCATTTCGCCTGAAGCCATCGCAAACTCGCGGTGGCGGCCGGCTGCATTCACGTGACCGTTGATCTTCACGTTGTAGGGCGGATCCAGAAACGCGCAGTCGACCGTTTCGCCCTCCCCAACCAGCTTTGTCAGAAAGTCTGTATCGCGGCCATCACCGCATGCAATCCGATGCTCGCCTAGTTGCCAGATGTCACCTGTCCGAACGCGCGGTTCGATCGGAACTTCGGGGATCACCTCGTCATCGGGATCAGCGCTTTCTTCCAGCACCACGTCGATCTCACCTGAGCTGAACCCAGTAAGACCCAGATCAATATCGATCTCAGGCATGGATAGCTCGGTCAGCTCAAGCTTAAGTATCTCCATGTCCCAACCGGCATTGAGCGCGATCTTGTTATCAGCGAGCCGCAGCGCCTTCTTCTGCGGTTCAGTAAGCCCGGCCAGTTCGATAACCGGGACATCAGCAAGCCCCATTTCCTTTGCGGCGCGCAATCGGCCATGTCCGGCAATGAGGTTACCATCCGGATCAGCGAGGATCGGATTAGTAAACCCGAACGCTTTGATCGAAGCGACAATCTGCTCGATCTGCCGCTTGGGATGCGTGCGCGCATTGCGGGGGTCGGGGACAAGGCTCCCGGTCGGCTTATAGTCGACGACGAGCGGGCGATAGGCGTTGGGAGACGCCACAAGAGAGGGTTTGCTCATATCATGAACATACCATGTTCAAACCGGCATTCGAAGACAGGTTCGCAAACCGTTAGGGGATAAACTGTGGCTTAAACTTCGACTGGACTTCAATGCGTTAGCGAGCATTGGTGTCTCTCACGCCCGGATGACCGGGCCTTTCTCGGTAGCAGCCGGCAATTTGGTGTCTGCATCAACCGGAGAACAACCATGACCAAGGCAAAAGAAGCTAAGAAATCCAAAGACACGAAACCGAGCAAACTGGACACACTTCAGAAGCTGCTTTTGCGCGCGAATGGCGCAAGCATTGACGAGATGATGAAAGCCACAGACTGGCAGCAGCACTCCGTGCGAGGAGCGATGGCAGGCGCCCTAAAACAGCGCGGCCTCGCCATCACGTCTCAGAAAGTGGACAGCGTCCGCCGTTACAACGCCGAGGCTTCGTCGTGAGCATTGACGAGATCGAGCAAAATATCCGCGACATTTCAGCGATGGATCTTGAGGAACTGCGGGACACATGGAGGCGGCGCTACGGCGTCCCTCCTACTCTGCGTTCGCAGCCGATCATGCGTATGATGCTCGCATGGCGCATGCAGACCGACGCGTATGGCGGGATTGATGCAGAGACCCGCAAGACGCTCGCGCGAACCGGTGCAGCCCAGCCTGTCGGACGTGACCTTGGCGTAGGCGCGATACTAACCCGCAACTGGAAGGGCAAAGAGATCAAGGTGGTGGTTGAGGAAGATGGGTTCCGCTGGGAGGATGAACTTTACCCCAGCCTCTCTTCCGCAGCGACCGCCATCGCCGGAAGCCGATGGAACGGGCCAAGGTTCTTTGGGCTCAGGGATGCCGCATGAGCAAGGATGCCAAGCCCCAAAGGAAAGCTGCGATCCGCTGCGCGATCTACACCCGCAAAAGCTCCGACGAAGGGCTCGACCAATCGTTCAACAGTCTTGATGCCCAGCGCGCAGCGGGCGAGGCCTATGTCACCAGTCAGGCGAGCGAGGGCTGGACTATAATCCCGACCCTGTATGATGATGGGGGTTTCTCCGGCGGCACCATGGAGCGGCCCGGTCTGCAGGCTTTGCTCAGCGATATCGAGGCTGGGCTGATCGATGTGGTGGTGGTTTACAAGATCGACCGGCTCACCCGCTCGCTGACCGACTTCTCGCGCATCATTGAGACCTTCGACCAGGCCGGAACTAGCTTTGTTTCGGTCACTCAGTCATTCAACACAAAAGATTCCATGGGGCGTCTGATGCTCAACGTCCTGCTGTCCTTTGCGCAGTTCGAGCGCGAGGTTACCGGCGAACGCATTCGCGACAAGATCGCCGCTTCTAAAGCCAAGGGAATGTGGATGGGCGGAGTTCCGCCGCTGGGATACGATCCACCGACCGACGGATCACGCAAGTTGAAGGTAAACGCAGCTGAGGCTGACCAAGTCCGCCAAATCTACACACAATATCTCGAGCTTGGCTCGGTCCATGCCCTTCAGCGAGAACTTGCTGACCAAGGCATCTTTTCCAAGCTTCGGACCTACTCATCCGGCCGCACTTCTGGCGGAACCCCTTTCAGCCGAGGCGCCCTGTTCCATCTGCTGCGCAATCGGATCTACCTTGGCAAGATCGTGCACAAGGATCAGGTCTTCGAAGGCGAGCATAATGGTATTGTTGACCCTGAGTTGTTCGACCGCGTGCAGCGCAAGCTCGATGGCAATGCGCGGCGTCACAACACTGCCGCCCAGCACCGTGTCACCAAGGCTCCGCTTACCGGCAAGCTCTTCGACGCAAATGGCGAGCTTATGAGTCCGTCCTTTTCGCGCGGACGTTCGAATAGGGTCTATCGCTATTATGTCTCTGCATCTTTGCAGCGGGGTTCTGGCAAGAGTGATGACGCCATTGTTCGGCGGCTTCCCGCGCCGGCAATCGAGGCAATAATTTCCGAGACAGCTGCGCGATGGATGCCGAGCGAAGAGCATCCTCTTGCTCGCATACACGCCGTTCGAATTGCAGATGGCGGACTGGTGCTGGATTGCCCGGCAAAGCTCGCTGCCGACATTGCGCAGCGCCTTCGTGGCTCCGAACGGACCATCCATTCTTCCGCAAAGCTGTGCCGGATCCACCTACCTGCAACCCTACCACTACGCGGTGCGCAGCGGCTGATTATCGCCAGCGGCAAGCCGGACATTCGTCCAGATCCGACCCTGATCGCAGCCCTGCGCCGCGCGCACTCCTTGCTTGGGCGTGATCGCAAAGGCATGCCGCTGATCGAGATCTCCCCTTCGGCGGCCTACCTTCGCATGTTGCTCAAACTCGCATTCTTAGCGCCCGACATTCAGCGCGGCATTCTTGAAGGCAGGCAACCAAGCTCGCTGAACCTCCAGCAACTCATCAAAATGGACATTCCGCTATGCTGGAAGGAGCAGCGAAACGCCCTAAATTGGCCCAGCGCAAATTAGCCTATTCCGGCGATTAACAGGCCTGTTATCTCGAATTCGCACCCTGTTATAACCAAATATATACCCTGTTATGCCGAGTAACAGGAAAACCCCATTTCTGAGCACCTAACCCTCGGTAATCGCGTACTTTTACTGACGTGGATTCATCTGCATTTGACCAATTCAGCCTGTTTTGGGCACGAAATGAACATATTTCCCTGTTTCTTCCTTGTTAAACAGGGAAACTCATCCGATTGCGATTGCCGCAGAGACTGCCCAGACAAAGCTCGCCTGATATCTGCAGAGACGGTGCTTTAGAGTCGAGTTAAGTACGGATTGGCCTGTTAAAGCCCGCAGACACCGCCGCTTTACAGGCATGCCCTGTAAACAGAGACTAGTGCTGGGGGTGGGTGGCGGAGACGGTGGTGGCAAGTGCTGAAGTGTAAGCGTTTGTGAAGGCTGAGATATGCCAACTCTAAGATAGGCTGCTCCCACATCTGCGCCCACGAATTCATAGGCGGTGCAGGTCAGCAACCAAAACCGGCCTGACAGCTATCGACCCTAACGTCGGTCATAAAAAGCGAGCACACTAATTGCCAAAAGCAGGCGTGCTTTGCGCTGGCTCGCTACGTCGGAATCTGGGGGTGGAAGCAGAAGTTGGCCTTGATCAGAAAGCCAGACAAGAATGGCTTCAATTCGACGGAGCCAAAGTGTATTCTTAATTAGAACCTGCCGCAGCTTCAGCTTGTTGAAGCCAACGCTCGTAAAGTTCGACCATTGGCGAGTCCGCGTCCAGCAATGAAATTGCTTTTGGCATGGCCTTTAACGCGTTTGCGCTAGGGGCGTTGAGAAAGATGATGACGCCGTCTTTTGACTGCGTATCGAAATAGGCCAGCGCTAGCTCGTGCCAATCACTGCCTCCATGGGAAACAATCTTGCGGTCTCCAAAGTCGAGCACTTCCCATCCCAGGCCATAGCCTTGGGCAATTGGGCATTCTGCGAATGTTGTGCTGTCGCAAAGGATTGTACTGTTCGCCTCTGTTTTTTTGACATGCACTGTATTTCTATCTGCAGTTACGGATTTGTCGTACCCGTCGGAATTCATCACCGAGATAAGAAATAAGGCAAAATCGCTGACTGAAATCACCAAATCGTCTGCAGGGGTCGAGCTACCTTCCGAGCGGCAATAACCGTTGTCTGGGTAACAATAATGTCCTGGGAACGATCCATCCGGGGCCTTCGCTTGAGCAATGTGATCGAAATAGGCTTTGTCGATGCTATACGACGCATTCTCAATGCCTATCGGATCGAAAACGTACTGTTGGACAAGCGCTTCAAACTTCTGATCTGTTAGCTTCTCCGAATAAGTTGCCAGATATTCATACCCTTCACCTGAATAGGTAAATGATGTCCCGGGATCGGTATTAAAAGCAAGCTTTCCGTTCGCGGTAAAGTACCGCCAATTGGGAAAGCCCGTAGTGTGTGTAAGTGCGACACGGGGGGTTAGTAGCTCGTGCCGGCTGTCATCTTCGAGGTCTGGATCCACCCAAACAGGTGACATAGATGCGTCGAGCGATAATGTGCCATCAGATACTAGTCGAAGTATTGTTTCGGCTGCGACGGTTTTGGTGATTGACCCTACATTGTATAAAGTCTGTTCGGAGGCCATGATCCCGGGGGCTTGCTCACCAAAGTTTCCAATCCAAGTTACCTGCCCGTTGGTAATTATAGCTGCCCCGGCCGTGACAATTTCATTTTCCGTCACAAGAACATCAAATTCTCGCTCTAACCCGGCATATGGATTGTTGATACTTGGTTGAGATGAAGCAACAGTCGCTTCAGGCGAACATCCTTGCAGGAGGAACAAACCGCTGAAAACGGCGAAAGTGACACACGCATCACGACTAGTCTTTTTCAATTCGTCGAACTCCCAAAAAGCCTAAGCTCTGCACTAGTTCGATTACACCTGTAGTCAACATTTCTCTTGGACCGTCGATGATAGAAATGCAGGCTGACTGCTCCGCCCCAATTGCTGCTGTCGGGCGGCGCTTCGCAAAGCGAAATAGCGACCTTAGACTAAAACATTCAGTCAGCGGTCAACCCAATTCCCAGCCGAGTTTAATGTCCGTCTTTGGGTCGTTTGCAGTCATAACGGTCTAAGTGTGAAAGTGTCTGCTTCGTCGCTCTTCATTTCAAAAACCCGACATTCCGCTCCCCACCCAAATTTAGACGATCAGTGATAGCTGGAATTGGGCCGGATGCGGTCTGTCCGGTATCGGGAGTGGACTTCAAGAAGCTGCCGTTTGGTTTGCAACCCCAAAAGCCCATTGCATTTTCATCGGAAAATCATCGGCTCGGCGACGTGTCGGCTCAAAATCAAAGATCCTAGGGCTGAATCAACAGCAATCGAGACCCGGTCGCTGATTTGATTTGGAAACCAGGAGAATTCGATGATCACGACCACCAAGGATCGCGACGAGGCCGCTTGTCCGACCCATCAGCCTAATCCGGTGTTGCCTCGCCGACCGCGCTTTTTCCTTACCGATGGCGGGTTGGAAACAAGCCTTGTTTTTGACGCGGGCCTCGACTTGCCGGAATTCGCGACGTTTCCGTTGCTCGACACGCTGGAAGGCCGCGAGACGCTGAGGCGATATTATCAGCAATTTCTCGATATCGCGGTGGATGCGGATTGCGGGTTCGTTTTCGAAACGCCGACCTGGCGCGCCAGCAGCGATTGGGGGGAGAAGCTCGGCTATGACACAATCGATCTGCGCCGCGTGAACAAGGCCTCGGTCGAACTCGTAAAGCAAGTCGCCGCCAGCAACCTGTTCGGCGGAGCAAGCCTGCGGATTTCAGGCTGCGTGGGACCGCGCGGCGATGGGTACAGGATCGACCAACGGCTCGACACCGATGCCGCCCAGGCTTACCATTTCGAACAGATCGCGGCGCTTGCTGATGCCGGTGTTGATTATGTCACTGCAACGACGATGACGACCAGTAAGGAAGCCATCGGCATTGCGCGCGCAGCCGCCAGCCTCGCGATCCCCTGCGTCATCTCATTCACCGTTGAAACTGATGGCACTTTGCCGTCCGGGCAAGGGCTGGGTGAGGCTATTTCACAAGTCGATGCCGAGACCGACGGCGCACCGGCGTGGTTCATGATCAATTGCGCGCATCCCAGCCATTTCGCTGAACAGTTGGATGTGTGGCAGCTTTGGACCTCTCGCATCGGCGGCCTTCGCGCCAACGCATCTTGCAAGAGCCACGCCGAGCTCGATCAAGCCACCGAACTTGACGCGGGCGATCCGCATGACCTGGCCAAGCAATATGCCGAAATCTGCGGTCGCCTTCCCAATATCCGCGTTCTGGGCGGCTGTTGCGGCACGGATCACCGACATGTCGAAGCGATAGCAAACCAGATTATCCGCAACGGCTGATACCGCCGACCAGAACTCAAACTTTCAACTCAAAACCAAACACAAACGGGTGCTGAGCGTTGGCCAGTGCCCGGCCAAAAGTCGTGTTCAAAAGGAACCTTAAGATGACAAAGTCAATTCACTATCAAGTTGGTGTATCCCTGCTCAGTATCGCAGCGACCACCATTCTATTTGGCTCTGCACTTCCAGCAAACGCACAGGACCGCAGCGATCCCGCGCCGAATGAGACCACGTCAGAATTGGTGCAGCCTAGCATCGAAGAACCAGTTGACGACCTCATTCAAATTCAGGACTTCTCACCTGAGTGCAACAACAACAATGCCAACTTTGGTCGGCTGGAGTGCGGGAATGGCGCATTCGCCACGGGTAGTGGTTCCACTGCGATTGGTGACAACGCAATTGCCAGCGATGACGACACTGTTGCGCTTGGATTCACTGCGCAAGCAAGCGGCGTTTCGTCAATCGCGATAGGCCGCTCAGCTCAATCAGATGGTGCTACAAGCGTCGCTGTCGGTATCCGGTCAGAAGCCCGTCAGTTTGAGAGCCTCGCAGTCGGTGGTTTCGCCATCGCCGACTCGGAGCGCGGCACTGCGATTGGATCTCGCGCACAAGCCCTTGGCATTGGTGGCGTTTCTATCGGTGCACGTACTCTGTCGGAAACATCTGGCAGTATCGCAATCGGCAGCGACGGGCTGGATGACGATACTGACGGCGCATTCGCGATTGCAGATGACGCGATTGCTATCGGATCTGACGCCGGAGCGGGCGGTGTAAACGCCATCGCGATCGGGTCTGGCTCGACAGCAACATTTCTCAACTCAGCTGCGTTCGGCGCAGGAATTTCGACCGAAAGAGTGGGTCAATTCAAGTTTGGCAACAGTCTGACAACCTACACATTTTCAGGAATTGCATCGAGCAGCGCACGGCTTCTTCAAGGCGAGATCGACGGTGTCCTCATCACGGATGCCGATGGAAACCTGGCATCCGACGGTGGAAGGTTGAATGCGCGTGTGACCGAGCTGGAGAACGTCGTCGGCTCAGGAGGAGGATTTTCCGAGGAGTTGCTCGACGCAGTTATTGTGGCTGTCGACAACAATGCGGGCGGGATCTTTGAGCTTGGAAACGACCTTGCCGAGACAAACGAGCAAGTCGATCAGAACACCGCCGACATCGCTCAACTCGATAGCCGTGTCGATGCGCTTGAAGGCGAAATCATTGCGGTTGCCGAACTGAACGGCACCGGCGCAAACAGCACCGCTGCCGGGACCGGCGCTATCGCATCGGGAAACAATGCGACCGCACTCGGCGACAACGCTCAAGCAAGCGGCGAAGGCTCGCTCGCATTGGGAGCGGATGCGTCTGCTGCGTATGATGGATCGACCGCCATTGGCGCGAGTGCCGAAACCTCGCGAGAGAACCAGATGGCGCTTGGTACGCAGGCCACAACCTACACCGCCGCCGGTATCGCTTCGGCGCAATCACAGGCAGCCCAAGGTGAGATCGTCGGCGTGATAACAACCGACGCCCAAGGCAATCTTGCATCGGATGGGGGAGCGTTGCAGGCGCAGGTTACCTCGAACCAGCAAGAGCTGGCGGTGAACACGGCGGCGATTGCTCTGAACGAGCAGGCAATTGCAGCGCAGTCTCAGCAATTGGCGAGCTTCGATTTGCGGTTGGAGAACTTCGGCCTTGCTCTTGGCGAGCAAGGCCGCCGGCTCAATCGGGTCGAGAACGGTCTGGCCGCCGCGACAGCAATCCCTGACGCCTATCTCGACAGCACCGAAAGCTACGCAATCAGCGGCGGCTTTGGCGTGGTGGGCGACGAGATCGGCTTTGGCGGCAGTGTGATGGTTCGAGCCAGTGACCGTTGGAGCTTTGGTGCGAGCCTGGGCGTCAGCGGTGGCGAGGCGGCTGGGCGTATCCAATTCCGCTTGGCAAACTGACCCTCCCCTCCGGTGTCAGGCGGAGGAGCCATCGGCGTGTCCTGCGGGGTACCGCGATGGCTCCATTCCGCTTGAGCGACCCCTAAGCGTCCCACGCGATCTTGAAGGCGTCTTGCACCATCGCGGCCTGCGTTGGATCGGGATAGGAATGGGCCAGCCGGGCAAGCTGCAAATCCAGATCGTCATTCCCCTCGATTCGGCGAAGCCGCGAGGCGGCGCTGCGCATCAGAGCCGTGTCCGATTTTATGGCCGCAAGAACCATCAAAGACAGCCAACTGTATGGGTAGATCGGGTTGAGTTCGGAGGCTTCTTTGAGGAACGCCTCCGCCGCATCCAGATCACCCATCATGAACTTCGCGACGCCACGGTTCACCAGTGGGAAGTACTTCCACGGAAACAAAGGCGCGACACGGGCATGCTCATCCAGCGAGCGCTCCGCCTCTTCAGGCTGGCCGTGATGCAGGTAATGCCGCGCCAGATAGAGGTGCGCAATCGGGTGCCATGGTGCCAGATCGACAGCCTTGCGAGCGAGGGCCATGCCCTCGGCTGGCCGCGTGATCATCAGCAAGGCCTGCGCCACCCAGGCGAGGACATTGGCGTCCTCTGGCGCGAGCGCCAGTGCCATATCGCAATGTTTGCGCGCTTCCTCGGCCTCGGCCTCGTTCTGCGCTCCTCCCAACTCGTAATGCGCAGCCAGGGCGTTTGCGAGAGCAGCGTGCGCAGCGGGATAACGCGGGTCCATTGCCACCGCGGCGCGCGCTTCCTCTATCGCCCGAGCCAGATTGGGAAGGTCGATCCGCTGATAGGCCGCGTTGGCACGCACAACCGCCTGCCAAGCCGACTGCGCCTTGTCATGAGCCAGCGATGTCTCGGTGACCTCGCGGATCACAATGGTGCTGAAACGGGATGCCAGGTCGACCACGACTTCCTCAGCCGGGATTCCCGTTTCGAGCATGGGATCGCGCGGCAGCGAAATCGCGTCGCTCCAGACAATTCGGGCCGATTTGCTCTCTGTCAGCTTGCAATGCACGCGAAGTTTGATCGTATCGTCGCGCAGCTCGATGCTAGCTTGAAATTCCGCAGTGTCCGTTGATCCCGGAACCAGTACGGAGTGTTCACGATTCAACGAAAGGGCCGCAGCGATATCGCTGCTAAGGAGCTGGGCCAGAGCTTCGCCGCGATCCGCCGGTCCGGTATAGATCGCCGGCTGAACGCCAATCGTCGGCTGAGAAGCGCCTGCTTCGCGACCTGCCCTATGGCGTGGCACATCGGCTTCTCCGCCGTCACCCAGCAGCCGATAGCCAATCTTCGGAATGGTCTGAATCTCGAAACCGCCAAGCTGTGAGGCGAGACGTCGCAACCGGCCGATGCATCGCTGAATGGCGTCATCGCCCACGATCACACCGTCCCAGCATTCTTCGATCATCAGATCGCGATCAATGACATCGCCCGCATTCGAAGCGAGCAGCACCAGGACTTGCATAACTCTCGGCTCCAGCGCGACATTCTCACTCTCGACCGACACCGACAGCAGGCGCGGCTGAACGCTCAGCGTTCCAAGCTCAAAGTTTTCTGTCTTGGCGAGATCGATACCCATCGGACCTTCATCGGCAAATCATCGGCTCGCCAGCCTATCGGGCGCGCAGCGGACAGGCAACAAATCGCGGGTCATTTAAAGATCGAAGGAAGTTACCGTGATCGAGTTTTTCGCTGCACTTGTTGCCATTTTCATCACCTTTGCTGTGATCGACCGCGTCTTGCCCGCAAGGCCTCAACCAGACCGTCCGTTTTGGCGGACCCGAGGGGTTATCGGCTTTGTTCTCTATTATGCAATCGCCTTTACGGCGCCTGTCCTCTGGGATGGATTGCTGGCGCGGCATACGCTGTTCGATGCGTCTTCGCTGCCCATCTGGGCTCAGGTTGCTGGTGGGTATCTGCTGTTCAACCTTGGAATGTATGGTTGGCACCGCTCGATGCACGAATCCGACACTTTGTGGCGCTTCGTCCATCAGACCCACCACTCAGCCGAACGGGTCGACATCTGGGGTGCATACTGGTTCCATCCGATCGACATGGCAGGCTGGGCGCTGCTCGGAAGCCTGGTGCTTGTCGGCGTGTTCGGGATCAGCGCGGAGGCTGGCGTGGTGATCAACCTGATCGGCAGCTTCATGGCCATGTTCACCCACGCGAACATCAAAACCCCGCATTGGCTGGGCTATTTCGTCGCCCGCCCGGAAATGCACGCGGTGCACCACGAGCGCGGCGTCCATCGCTACAACTATGCCGATCTGCCATGGTTCGACATGCTGTTTGGAACCTACCGCAATCCGCGAGTTGCCCCGAAAGAGGCCGGGATCATCGATGGTGGTTCGGACCGCATTGGCGACCTCCTGATCGGTCGCAAGATTGGCTGATGGGCCTTGTGGAACGCCGTTCAACTAACTCTGAGGTATTGAAATGAAGAACCGAATTTTACTCGCCCTATCCGTCATCATGCTTTCCGCCTTGGCCGCCTGTTCTGCCGTTTCCGCGCCGATCAATCAGGAGGAGGAAATCACTCTGATCATCAGGTTCGAAGCCAGTGAGGAAGGGGTCTCGGAATTCGAGGAGATGATGGCCGGGGTGGCGGGTGCCATGGCATCGGAGCCCGGTTTTAAGTCGGCAACCGTTCATCGCAACATCGACCAACGTCGCGTCTTTGTCCTCGAGGAGGTTTGGGCAAGCCGTGCACTGCACGAAGAGCATTTCGACACAATCAACCGCAATGGCGATTGGTCACACATCCGCTCACTTTTGGTCCGCGAACCCGAGATGGGGTATTATCAATCGCGATGAGAATTGCGTCGCTTTGTGGGCCGATTGCTGAATGTCCACTTTGGGATCCGCGTGCACGCAAAGCTGCCTGTCAGCAAACGACCCACTTGCGGACATCCGAAATGAGCACACCATTTTGAGAAATGGACCTGAATGCCTCGCTAAGATGTGAGGCCAAGGGTCAAGCGAAGTACGGTTTGAACAACATCCAAATGGCCATGCCGATCATAAACAAGTTTTCGGTTAGCGAGACAAAGCCCAGTGGCACATTGCTATCTCCGCCGACACATGCGCATTTGATGTCGCGTTTGTCGATGTAGACTGCCTTAAACACACTCGCGGCACCGATACTGCCGATGAAAAGCGCGACGGGGATCGATAGCCAACTCAAAATCTGCGCCGTCATCAAGACTCCGGCAAGCCCCTCGGCGAAAGGGTAGATATATCCGTAGGGCACCCACCGTCTTGCGAGCAGGTCATAATTCAGGAACATGGTCGAGAAGCTCTCTACGTCGCGCAGCTTGAGATAAGCGAGGCCGCACATCGAGAAGCTTACGAACCACTCGGCAGAAAGGATTGAGATAGGCTGCCCATTGGCAAGCCAGGCCGCTGCAAAGGCCATAAGAGCCATCATACCAAACAGCACAACGACAGGTCGATAGGTAACCCCGTCCTTCTCGACCGCATTCCCGAAATGGGCCGCGAGATCAGTTTATCCGCCTATGCGCTTGTCGCTGATCCAGGCTTGCGGTGTAGTTTTGACACTGTGCTCGTCCTTGAAAGCATCGGTTTCTTCACGCGTCGTAAGATGATGATCTTCGACCCTGTAGCCTTTGCGCTCAAGCAACCACTTGGCCTTCAGGCCTGACGGACAAAGATGATCGGGCATCACCATGCGATAGAGTTTTGCTGTTTTCATTTGAGTCATCTCTGATTGCCTCGAAGAAGTCTTAGTGTTGCTGGGATAGATGCCCTGGCCCGTGGGACAGTTCCGCTCCCCAATACCCTTGCAGGACCACAGCGATGGCAGCGATTGACAGACCTGTACGTAGGGTTCTTCGCGCATGGTCAGGAGGTCTCGCTGCGAGTAGCGCAAGACCAATAGACAATACGGCCAGTCCCGTTCCGACCCATCTGTGCTGTTGCATCAAGGCTTCTCCTCCAATCCACATGCCAGTGTGTATCCAGCCAAAGAGAGCTGCAATCACTGTTCCAGCGGCAGCGAAATAGAGGATGATGCGGACGGTCTGTTCCAAACCGGAGTGGGGACGAAGGATCAGCAAGACCTCAACCGCAGCAGCCAACAAAAGCAGCGCAATCGGGAAGTGGACTGTGGCCGGGTGCAGCATACGAAGCGTTTCGAGAGGCGAACCTACCTTATCAGCAAGTTCGATAGCGCCCCCTGCTGCGTCCGCTTTCTTGGCAGCTGGCTCATCTCCTACCGCTTGCGCAACAGGCTCTTGCGCCACCGCAGCGGTGCCATGTTGCTCATCGCCATGCGCCCAAACAGGCACACTTGTGAAAGCCGTAAACATCGCAATGCATAAAACCATCATTCTGGCGATGACTGTCATAAGTGCCTTTTCCTCGCCTGTTTTCCGAATTGGAACATGGCCTACCGCTTAGTCATGGCCGTAATGGCGTTGCCGTCTTCGGTTGCCTCGACTGTAAACTCGATTGCATCACCCACAGCCACATCGCCGCGCACGTCTTCGCTGG